>OZ241853.1:0-990000 GCA_965202685.1 Gammaproteobacteria bacterium
GCCGGGTTGATGGTGTATTTGGCGATGTAGCGCTTGATCCGCAGGTTGTCATGGTCTGGCGGGTCCCCCGCCAGGCTGCCCCGTTGCGCCTTCATCTTGTGAGCGGTCTGCCAGGTTCTGACGATCACCTCGCCGACCCGTCCCATGGCCTGGGAATCCGAGGCGATCATGGAAAAGGCCCCCAAGTCGTGCAGGATGTCCTCCGCGGCAATGGTCTCGCGGCGGATGCGCGACTCGGCGAAAGCGACATCTTCGGCTATGTTCGGGTCCAGGTGATGACACACCATCAGCATGTCCAGGTGTTCATCCACAGTGTTGACCGTGTAGGGACGGGTGGGGGTGGTGCTGGAAGGCAGCACATTAGCCTCGCCGCAAACCTTGATGATGTCCGGCGCGTGGCCGCCGCCGGCGCCCTCGGTGTGGTAGGTGTGGATGGCGCGCTCCTTGAAAGCGGCGATGGTATGTTCCACAAAGCCGGATTCGTTCAGGGTGTCGGTGTGGATCGCCACCTGCACATCGTGCCGCTCCGCCACACTCAGGCAGTTGTCTATGGCGGCGGGCGTGGAACCCCAGTCCTCGTGGAGCTTCAGCCCCATGGCGCCCGCCTCGATCTGCTCCTCCAGGGGCGCTGGCTGGCTGGCGTTGCCCTTGCCGAGAAAACCCAGATTCACGGGGAAGGCCTCCGCCGCCTCCAACATGCGCCGGATGTTCCAGGGGCCCGGCGTGCAAGTGGTGGCGTTGGTGCCAGTGGCGGGCCCCGTGCCGCCGCCCAAGAGGGTGGTGACGCCGGACATCAGGGCCTCCTCGATCTGTTGCGGACAGATGAAATGAACATGGGCGTCTATGCCGCCGGCGGTGGCTATGCTCCCCTCGCCAGCGATGGCCTCCGTGCCGGGCCCCAGGACGATGTCCACCCCGGGCTGGGTGTCGGGGTTGCCAGCCTTGCCGATGGCGGCGATGCGCCCGTCCTTGATGCCTATGTCCGCCTTGACGATGCCCCAGTAATCCACGATGAGGGCGTTGGTGATCACCGCGTCGACGGTCTCCGCCGCGGGACGCTGGCTCTGTCCCATGCCGTCGCGCACCACCTTGCCGCCGCCAAACTTGACCTCATCGCCGTACACGGCCCGGTCTTCCTCAACCTGCGCCCACAGCGCCGTGTCCGCCAGGCGCACCCGATCCCCCGTCGTGGGGCCGTACATCTCCGCGTAGGCGCGCCGGTCTATGGCGCTCATGGCCCGTCCAATTTGCCCATGATCTGGCCGTTGAAGCCGTAAATTTCGCGGTTGCCAGCGTAGCTGACCAGTTCCACCCGGCGCTCCTGGCCCGGTTCAAACCGGATGGCGGTCCCCGCCGGGATGTTCAGACGAAACCCCCGGGCCGCCTCCCGGTCAAACTCCAGGGCCGGGTTGGCCTCATGGAAATGGTAGTGGGAGCCCACCTGCACGGGGCGGTCGCCGGTGTTGGCGACGGTCAGCGCAAGCGTTTCCCGCCCCGAATTCAGCTCCAGCTCGCCAGCTTGGAGCGCCATTTCGCCGGGGATCAACAGAGCCGCCTCAGAGGATGGGGTTGTGAACGGTGACCAGTTTGGAGCCGTCCGGGAAGGTGGCTTCCACCTGCACATCGTGGATCATCTCTGCCACGCCTTCCATGACCTCCTGCCGGGTCAGCAGGGTGCGGCCATGCTCCATGAGTTCCGCCACGCTCCGGCCTTCTCGCGCGCCTTCCAGGATGCCGGCGCTGATGTAGGCCACCGCTTCCGGATAATTGAGCTTCAGCCCCCGCTCCTTGCGCCGTTCCGCCACCAAGGCCGCCGTGAACAATAACAATTTGTCTTTTTCGCGCGGAGTCAGTTCCATGGTCGCCTGTCGCAGGTTCGCTTCGGGGGGGAGTATATCAGGTTTGCCAGATTCGCGGCGGACAACTTGCCAAGCCCGCCGCCTGCTGGCGCCAGATCCCCCACAGGGCCGTGAAACGCCGTTTGACTTGCTCCACGCTGTCGCCCAAGCAACGGCAAACCAACAGCCCGTCCACCAGGGTCAGCCCCCACAGCCCGCCGGCTTCCCCTTCCAAGGCCTGGCGCAGACGCGCCAGGCAGTCCCCGCCGGGGGCCGTCGCCACTAAGGCGGCCCACACCGGCAACCCCCGCAGGCCCCAGGGGGCCCGCAGAACGGGGTCATCGCCGCTGAAGGCAAGCCGCTCGACCAGGAGCGGCCGGCCCTCCCGCCACACCTCGTAACTGAAGGCGCAACGCCCTTGCCGGTAGCGCTCGCCCCGGGCCGGGCGTCCCAGGCACAAGATTTCCCAGCCTATGTAGCTCGCCCCCGCGCGCAATTCCACCCGCGTCTCCAGGTCAGCCCTGGCCCCGTTGAAGAGGAGGGTTTCCTGGGGAAACCACTCCAAGGAGCTGCCCGCCGCCACGGCTAAGGACTGCCGCCAACTGGCCCGGGGGCCGGCGCTCCGATAAAACCGGGTCGCGCCCGGGGTGGTGAGCAGGGCCCTGGCCCCCGGCGCGGCGGTCACCGCGATGGCGTTGCGGTCTCCCCCCGCCACGCCGCCGGGGGGATGCAACAGATAGACATGGCAAACCTCAGGTTCGGGATAAAAGGGCCGCTGCACCCTCAGGGGGCCGAAGAAACGCCGCTGTTTCAACACCGTGCGCCCCCCCTCGCAAACAAAGCCCAAGGACAGCTCCCCCCGCCAGCCGGCTTCTGCCCCCTTCAGGGTTTCGTCTCCCACCGCCCCGTCCTGGTCAGCGGGGGACGCGGATGTTTTCCACCAGCTGTTGAATTTCCGCCGGCGGCGGGGGCGTCAGCCGCATGACCACCAGGGAGACGGCGAAGTTCAGCAACATCCCCAAGGCGCCGATGCCTTCCGGGGAGACGCCAAACCACCAGTGGGCGGCGTTGTTGGTCTCCGGGCTGATGAATTTGAAATAGACGATGTAGCCGAAGGTGAAGGCCAGGCCCGTGCTCATCCCGGCGATGGCGGCTTCCTTGTTCATGCGCCGCGAGAAGATGCCCAAAAACAGCGTCGGAAAGAAGCTGGCGGCGGCCAAGCCGAAGGCGAAGGCCACCACCTGAGCGACGAACCCCGGCGGGTAGATGCCGAACAGCCCGGCGATGCACACCGCCACGGCGGCGGCGATCCGCGCCCACAGCAACTCCTGTTTTTCGCTGAAATCGGGGCGAAAAGTCCTTTTCATCAAGTCGTGGGACACGGCGGTGGAGATCACCAACAACAGCCCGGCGGCCGTTGACAGGGCCGCCGCCAGCCCGCCGGCCGCCACCAGAGCGATCACCCAGTTGGGCAACCGGGCGATCTCCGGATGGGCCAGCACAATGATGTCCCGGTCTATGTACAGCTCATTGGCGTTGTCAGTGGGGCTGTTGGCCAGCCGCCTCTGTCCCGCCGCGCCCCGCCCGTCCTGGTACTGCGGCGCGCCGGGGGACAAGGCGGCCCCGCCCCGGTACTGCACCTTGCCGTCCCCGTTTTTGTCCAACCAGGCGATCAGCCCCGTGTCTTCCCACTTGACGAACCAGTCCGGGGCCTGGGCGTACGCCATGCCGTCCACATGGTTGATGAGATTGAGGCGGGCGAAGGACGCCACCGCAGGGGCGGTCGTGTAGAGAATTGCTATGAATACAAGGGCGTAACCAGCTGAAATTCTTGCATGTCTTACCTTAGGCACGGTGAAGAAGCGGACGATGACATGAGGCAGGCCCGCGGTCCCGGCCATGAGGGCGGCGGTGATGAAAAACATGTCCACCGTGGATTTATTGCCCTGGGTGAAGGCCGTCATGCCCAGCTCTGCCGCCAAGCCGTCCAGCTTGTCCAAGAGGTAGGCGTCCTCGCCGGCCAGGGTGCTGCCAAACCCGAACATGGGCAGGGGGTTGCCGGTCAGCATGAGGGAGATGTAGATGGCGGGCGTCAGGTAGGCGAAGATCAAGACGCAGTATTGCGCCACCTGCGTGTAGGTGATGCCCTTCATCCCCCCCAACACCGCGTAGAAAAACACGATGGCCATGCCGATAATGACCCCAGAGGTGATTTCCACCTCCAGGAAACGGGAGAAGACCACCCCCACCCCGCGCATTTGACCCGCCACATAGGTGAAGGAAATGAAGATCACGCACACCACCGCCACCAGGCGGGCGGTTTGCGAGTAGTAGCGGTCGCCGACGAAATCCGGCACCGTGAACTTGGAGAACTTGCGCAGATACGGCGCCAACAACAGGGCCAACAGCACATAGCCGCCGGTCCAGCCCATCAGGTAGCGGGCCCCGTCGGCCCCCTCGAAGGCGATGATGCCGGCCATGGACAGGAAGGAAGCCGCCGACATCCAGTCCGCGGCGGTGGCGGCGCCATTGGCCAAGGGGCTGACATGGGCGCCGGCGACATAAAATTCGTTGGTTGACGAGGAGCGGCTCCACAGGGCGATGCCTATGTACAGGGAAAACGACAGGCCCACGAACAGATAGGTGAGCAGTTGGGAGCTCACGACCCCTCTCGCTCGTCCTCATCCACGCCGAATTCCTTGTCCAGCCGGTTCATGCGCCACACATAGACGAAGATCAACGCCACAAAGGTGAAAATGGCGCCCTGCTGGGAAAACCAGAAGCCCAGCTTGAAACCGAACAGGCGAAACTGGTTCAGCCAGTCGTTGAAGAGGATGCCGCACCCGAATGAGACCAAAAACCACAGGGACAGCAGACACAGCATCAGGCGCAGGTTTTTGCGCCAGTAACTCTTGTTGTCGGACATGGTTTTTTCAGGTTTCAAGCAGGTTCAGAAGCCATGGTGCCCGGGGCCGGACTCGAACCGGCACGGAGTCGCCTCCGAGGGATTTTAAGTCCCTTGTGTCTGCCTATTCCACCACCCGGGCCCGGAGACTTCCCTGCCGGACTGAACTGGAGGCTGGGGTCGGAATCGAACCGGCGTACACGGCTTTGCAGGCCGCTGCATAACCACTCTGCCACCCAGCCTGCGGTTTGCGATTCCCGCCCGCAAAGCAAAACCCCGAGGTCAGGCTCAAGGGCTTGCCTCGGGGCGCGGTCTGGAGCGGGAAACGAGACTCGAACTCGCGACATCCACGTTGGCAACGTGACGCTCTACCAACTGAGCTATTCCCGCTTAATGGGGCGATTATACCCCCTTGTCAGAGCTTGTCAAGCGCAATGGGCGGAGGTTCGCCTTTTGCACCCCCGGCGCTGTTGTCCGCCGGCGCGCGCAACGGCGGCGCTGAGAGGCGCGGCGGCTTGGCAGACTGGCGACTTGGCAATCTGAGGGGGCTAACCCTCGGGGCCTATCCCTTCTTGGCCCCGGTGTCTCGCAACCGGGGCCAGGCGCTGGCTATGTACTGACACATGGAAACCAGGGTCAGGGCGACAGCGAGGTACAACAGCGCCAGGCCGCACTCATAGACCGGCAGGCCAAAGGCGGGTTCCGCGTAAATCAGCAGGGGCAAGGCCATCATCTGGGCGGTGGTTTTTATCTTGCCGTAAATGGACACCGCCACCCGGCTGCGGGCCCCTAGCTCCGCCATCCATTCGCGCAGGGCCGACACGCTGATCTCCCTGCCGATGATCACGGCGGATGGCAGGGACAACAGGGGGCTGGGGTCTCGCTCCACCAACAACACCAGGACCACGGCGATCATCAGCTTGTCCGCCACCGGGTCCAGGAAGGCCCCCAATTGGGAGGTTTGCCCCAATTTTCTGGCAAGGTAGCCATCCAACAGGTCCGTCAGGGCGGCCGCCACGAAGATGAGGCAGGCGAGTTGCCGGCCCCAGTCCAGCGGCGCGTAGAAAACCAACACGAAAACGGGGATCAGCCCAATGCGCAAAAAGGTCAAGCTGTTTGGAATGTTCATCTCTTAACTTATTGAAAAACAAAGCTTATGAACCACAAGTCAACCCGGGCCCTGGGCGGGCCGCCTCGCTCCCCGCCTCGCGTTTGAAGAGAGTGTCAGGGGGTCTGATTTCCCCGTTCCGCCCGCTGTCATCCTGAATGAAATGAGTCGTAGATTTTCCGGGCCAAATTGTGGTTTATTCCAGGGGCTTTGGCAAGGTCTTCCACGGCCGCCCGGGCCACCCCCCGCAAGCCGCCGAAGAAGCGCACCAGAGCCTGCCGGCGTTTCGCGCCTATGCCCTCGATGTCTTCCAAAGTGGATTTCTTCCGCCGGCGGTCCCGCTGTTTCCTGTGGCCAGTGATGGCGAACCGGTGCGCTTCGTCCCGGATCTCCTGGATCAAGTGCAGGGCCGCGGAGTCCTCCGGCAGGGTCAGTCCGGTTTTTTCCCGCGAGAAAAACAGCGTTTCCTGGCCGGGTTTCCGCGCCCGGCCCTTGGCCACCCCCAACAAGGTGATTTCATCCAGTTGCAATTCCCCCGCCACGGCCTTGATGCGGTTGACCTGCCCTTTGCCTCCGTCAATCAGGATCACATCGGGCAACTTGCCCTCTTCCCGCTTCACCCGGCTGTAGCGCCGCTCGAAGGCCTGGGCCATGGCGGCGTAATCATCCCCCGCCGGGGCGTCCTTGATGTTGAAACGCCGGTAATCCTCCCGGACCGCCCCTTCTGAGTTGAACACGACGCAGGACGCCACTGTGGCCTCGCCCTGGGCGTGGCTGACATCAAAACACTCCAGGCGCTCTATGGGATCGTTCAGCCCCAGGAACTCCTGCAAGCTCTCAAGACGGGATGAATAAGTCGCTTGGGACGACAAGCGGCTCTTCAGGGCGATCTCGGCGTTGCTCAGCGCCATGTCCATCCATTTTCTCCTGACGCCCCGATGGGCGTGGCTGACCCGGACCCGTCCGCTCCCCGACGCCCCGCCCCGCTCCTTGAGCAGGGCCGCCAACAGCTCCGCGTCCTGGACCCGGTGGCTAAGCAGGATCTCCCGGGGCGCCTGCTGGCGGCGGGATTCGTCCAGGTAATACTGGGCCGCAAAGGCGTTCAGCACCTGCGTTTCCCCCATTCCCTTGGCGTGTTTGGGAAAAAACGCCTTGTTGCCCAGGTTCAGCCCGCCGCGGACAAAGAAAACCTGCACGCAAGCCAGCCCCCCTTCAACCCGGCAGGCGACGATGTCCAGCTCCCCCTTGGGCGCGGTGACATACTGGTTTTCCTGCACTTTTCTCAGGCTTTCTATCTGGTCGCGGTAGTGGGCGGCCCGTTCGTAAGCCAGCGCGTCCGCGGCCTTCTGCATGGGCGCGGTCAGGGCCTCGATCACCTCCTCGTTGCGCCCCTCCAGGAACATGACGGCGTGCTTGACTTCTTCCCCGTAGCTCGCCGCGTCCGTGAGCCCCACGCAGGGCGCGGCGCAGCGCTTGATCTGGTGTTGCAAACAGGGGCGGGAGCGATTGCGGAAAAAAGCGTCGTCGCATTGCCTGATCTGGAACAGCTTCTGGGCCAGGTTCAGGGCGCGCCGGGCGGATTTCGCGCTGGGATAGGGGCCGAAATACCGGCCGTTGCCGGACCTTGCGCCGCGATGGAAGCTCAGGCGGGGAAAGGCGTCCTTAGCGGACAAATACAGATACGGGTAGCTCTTGTCGTCCCGCAACACCACATTGTAGCGGGGCTTGTGCCGCTTGATGAGATTGCTCTCCAGGAGCAAGGCCTCCGCCTCGGTGCGGGTCACGGTCACGCTGACCTCGTTGACGCGCCGCACCAGGGCCCGGGTCTTGGGCGTCTCCGGCTGCTTGCTGAAATAGCTGCCCACCCGCTTTTTCAGGTCCTTGGCCTTGCCCACATAGATCAGGGCGCCGTCCTCGTCGAACATCCGGTACACGCCCGGACGATGGGTCATCTTCTCCAGGGACGACTTCAGCCTTGCCGGGGCCTCTGCCGGCTCCCCCTTCCCGGCGGCGGCAGGCGGCGCGGACATCAGGGTTGCCGGCGCAGGCGCAGGCCCTCGTCAACCACCGCCAAGCCCTCCAGAGCCAAGCCGTATCCCAGCAAGTCGTGGACTGCGCTTTTGATCTGGTGGGTGAGCAACAGGCGGGTGTAGCGCAACATCAAGGGGTTTTTGGCCAGCAACTCGGCGGCCAATTCCCGGCCCCGGGGCAGAAGCTGGCTGCGGGGCATGAGCTCGTTGACCAAGCCCAGCTCCTTGCACTCCTGGGCCGTCAGGGTTTGCCCGGTCATCAGGAAATACCGGGCGCGGTTCAACCCCAACAGGGCCGGAAAGATGATGTGCATCCCGTCTCCTGGCACGGCGTTGACCAGGACATGACCGGCGTCTTGCACGGCGGCATCGTCTGCCGCCAACACGATGTCCGCCAACAACGGAATTTCCGGGTGGCGCAGGGCCGGGCCGTTGAGGCAGGCGATGATCGGCGCCTGAATATTCAGCAGGTTCATCACCAGTTGCTCGCCATGCCAGCGCAGCCCTTCCCACTGGGCGGGTTCCAGGATGGGGAAGGTGAACTCCTCCGCCGTGGGGCCGGAAAACCGCTCCCCCGTTCCGCTGAGGATGACGACGCGCACCTCCGGGTCCCGGGCGATGGCGCCAAACAACTCCGCCAGCTCATCATGGACGGCGCCGTTCCATACCAGCGGCCCCCCGTCCGTGTGCAGGACGATCTCCAACAGGCCGGCGTCCCCAGGGGTCAGTTTGGCGTGCTTGCAGTCGGCGGCGTTCACGGGGTCAGCGCGGCAAGGTGTGGTAGGCTGTCGCCATGGGATTATATTACACGAGGAAGCGGGCATGACGGAATGGCTGGCCTCCCTTGAGGAGAGCCTGCCCGGCGGCGACCTCGGCACCCTACTCGCCTATCCCGCGGAACTTCGCTTCATCGCCGACCGGGGCCGGGGCAGCAAGCTGTACGACGCGGCGGGCAACGAGTATCTCGACCTGCTCATGGGCTCCGGGCCGCTGATTTTAGGACACTGCCACCCGGCGGTGACCGCGGCGGCGAAGGCCCAGCTGGAACGGGCCTCCACCTGCTACCAGCCCACCGCCTCCATCGCGGAGTTGGCGGCCCTGTTGGCGCAAGCCATCCCCTGCGCGGAGAAACTGCGCTTTGTGACCACCGGCGCGGAGGCCACCTACTACGCACTGCGCTTGGCCCGCGCCTTCACCGGCAGGGAAAAAATCCTCAAGTGCGCCGGGGCCTACCACGGTTGCCATGACTATGGCTTGGTGGGCTTCATAGCGGGGGACTACGACCCTCAGGCCGCGCCGGTGAACAGCGCCGGGGTGCCAGCTGGCGCGTCAGACACCGTCCTGGTCAGCGATTTCAACGACTTGGAGCAGGCGGAGACGCTGATGGCGCGCCATGGCGGCGAGATCGCCGCCATCATCCTGGAGCCGATTTTAGGGGTGGCGCCGCCCCAGGAGGGATTCCTCCAAGGCATGCGCGAACTGGCGCACCGGCACGGCAGTTTGCTGATCTTCGATGAAATGGTCACCGGCTTCAGATTGGCTTACGGCGGCGCCCAAGAAGCCTTTGGCGTGACGCCGGACCTGGCATGCTTCGGCAAGATCATCGGCGGCGGCTATCCACTGGCGGCCGTGGCCGGGCGGGCGGAAGTGTTGAACCTGTCCGCCTTCGACAAGCGCGCCGAACCGAACTATGTCCTGTTTAGCGGCACCTTCTACGCCAATCCCATGGCCGCGGCGGCCGGCACCGCCACCCTGCGCGAACTGAGAAAACCCGGCGTCTATGAACAGCTGGAGGCCACCGGCAAGGCCCTGCGGGACGGCCTCCGGGCCGCCGTGGACGCGCTGGGCATCGCCGCCCAGGTGGTGGGGACAGGCCCCGTGTACCAGGTTTTCTTCACGGAGCAGCCCATCGTCAACCACCGGCAGATCATGGGCAGCCGCCTGGACCTGAGCCGGGAACTGCTGTTGCGCCTGGCGCGGGAGCGGGTACTGGTGTCCTCTTCCAAGGGCTGGTTGTCCACCGCTCACGACCAGGCCGATGTGGAGCGGGCGGTGGATGCCTACCGGCGGTGCTTCGCCGCCATGGCCCGGGAGCAACGGTTCGCGGCCTGAGCCATGCCCGCCGACCTGGACCCCATCACCCTCTCCGTCGTGCAGGGGGCCTTGCAAGCCACCCAACGGGCCATGACCACGACCATGGAGAAGACTGGACGCTCCAGCGTGTACGCCATCGCCCGGGATTACTCCAACGCCCTGTTCGACCGGGAGGCGCGGATGATCGTGCAGGGCGAGGACATCCCCACCCACCTGGGTTCCATGGTGTTGGCGACCAAGGCCGTGGCGAAATTCTTTGCCGGCGAGACCCGGCCGGGGGACATTTACCTGCACAACGACCCCACTTACGACGGCAGCCACCTGCCGGACATCTGCATGTACAAACCGGTGTTTTTCGAGGGCGAACTGGCGTTCTGGGTGGTGAGCAAGGGCCACATGGTGGATGTGGGCGGCCCGGTGCCGGGCAGCTACAACCCCGACGCCAAGGAGATATTCGCCGAGGGCCTGCGCATTCCGCCAATCCGCCTGGTTGACCAGGGTGAAATGCGCCGCGACATCCTGAACATGATCCTGACCAACTTCCGCTCGCGCAAATATCAACGGGGCGATATGAACGCCCAGTTGGGGGCCGTCACCCTGGGGGAGCAGCGGCTTTTGGACCTGCTGAAGCGGTACGGCAAAGAAGTGGTGCAGACCTGCGTGGAGCGGCTCCTGGACGCCGCCGAAGCGCACATGCGCGCCCGCATCAGCGCCCTGCCGGACGGCGTTTACCACTCTCGCGTCAGCGCGGAGGACACGGGCCACGGCCGCGGCCCCCAAACCCTGAAGGCGCGGCTGGAAGTGGCGGGCGACTCTCTCAAAATCAGCCTGGATTCGCCCCCGCAACTGGATTTTTTCACCAATTCCTACCGCTCCAACACCTTGTCCGGGGTCTATGCCGGATTGTTGATGTGGGCCCAGGCCCAACCCCCTTTCAACGAAGGCTTGTACCGCCCCGTGGAGGTGGATTTCGGCCCCAGCGGCACCCTGCTCAACGCCGCCGAGCCAGCGCCCCATGTCAACTGCACGGGCGGCCCTCAGGAAACCATCTGCGACCTGGTGCGCATCGGCCTCAATCAGATTGACGACGCCCAGGCCTGCGCCGGTTGGAACCATACCTGGGCCTTCAACATCGCCGGCGCGCGCCCGGACACCGGCGAACCCTACCTGGACCTGCTGATTTCATCGCTGATCGGCGGGGCTGGCGCGGTGAACAATGTGGCCGACGGCTGGCACGCCATCGGCGCCCAGGCCGGTTTGGGGGGCGCGCAGATCGGGGACACCGAGCTGGTGGAGCTCCTGGCGCCGATCATCGTGACCCGCCTGGCCCTGTCGCCGGACTCCGGGATGCCGGGCCAATGGCGCGGCGGTTGCGGCCTGATCACCGAGGTGGCGCCCATCGACCACGAGATGACGGTCATCGCCTGGGGGGAAGGCGCGAGCCAGCCCCCGCCCGGCGTCGGCCCGCCCCGCGCCCATCCCGAGTTGCACGCGCCCAAGGTGGCTCGCGGTTGGCGCCTGCGGGGCGAGGACATCCTGCAGGAGGTGGATCGCAACCAGGTGTTGACGATCCGCCCCGGCGAACGCTATCGCAGCCAAACCTCCGGCGGCGGAGGGGCCGGCGACCCCTTCGCCCGCCCCCCGGAGGCGGTGCGGGCCGATGTCTTGGACCACAAGGTGTCCTTGCGCGGGGCGGAGCTGGAATACGGGGTGAAACTGGATCCCGACACCCTGGAGATCGACCGCGCCGGGACCCGCGCCTTGCGGGACGGCCGCGGCGGCGCCGGCGCGGAAACCACCGCGCCGTGAGCTACCGCGTAGGCATAGACGCCGGCGGCACCTTCACGGACCTGGCGGCCCTGGCGGCGGATCATTCGCTCCTGGTGCATAAAACGCCCTCCGATCCGGTCAACCCCGCCGCCGCCCTGATAGACGGCTTGGCGGGACTGGCGGACAAGGCCGGGTTGGCCCTGCCCGCCTTTTTGGGCCAGTGTTCCACCTTGGTGCATGGCAGCACCGTGGCGCTGAACACCTTGTTGCAACGCAACGGCGCCAGAACCGGCCTCCTGACGACGGCGGGCCATGAAGACTCCCTGGAACTGCGCCTGGGACACAAGGAGGATGGCCACAGATGGGATTTTCACTACCCGCCGGCGGCCATGATCGTGCCGGCGCGCCGCCGTTTGGGGGTGCAGGAGCGCCTCATCGCCGGGGGGAAAGTCCACCTCCCCCTGGACGAGGCGCAACTGGACGAGCAACTGGAAAAATTGGCGCAAGCGGAGGTGGAAGCGGTGGCGATTTCCTGCCTGTGGTCTTTCGCCAACCCCGCCCACGAGCGGAGAATCCTGGAAAAGGTGAAACAACGCCTGCCGGATTGCTACGCGACCACCTCGGTGGACATCCTGCCCCGGGTGGGCGACTACACCCGCGTCAGCACCACGGCCGCCAACGCCTACATCGGGCCGGCCATGGACCGCTACCTGTCCAGCGTGGAAACGGCGCTGGCGGAAAACGGCTTTTCTGGCCAGCTGTACATCATGCAGTCCAACGGCGGCGTGGCGGCGCCGGCGGTGGTTCGGCGGCGCCCCGTGGCGGCCCTTAACTCAGGCCCCGCCGGCGGGCCCGTGGCCGCGCTTTGGCATGCCCAAGGGTTGCAACGCAAAAATGTCATCGCCATGGACATGGGCGGCACCAGTTTCGATGTGAGCCTGGCGCGCAACGGCTTGCCAGACATCGTCGACAGCGTCGACATCGCCCGCATCCGCATCGGCTTGCCCATGGTCAATGTCACCAGCATCGGCGCTGGCGGCGGCAGCATCGCCCGCCTGGACGAGCGGGGAGTCCTGCAGGTGGGGCCGAGAAGCGCCGAGGCCCGACCCGGGCCGGCCTGCTACATGCGCGGCGGCGAGGAACCGACGGTGACGGACGCCTTGGTGACGGCGGGTTATCTGCCGGAGCAGGCCTTGTTGGGCGGCAGAATGAAAATCGACCCGGTCTTGGCCCGGCAGGCGATCAAGGAGCGCATCGCCGACCCCGCCGGCCTGGATGTGGGCCGGGCCGCCTACGGCATCATAGAGATCACCGCTAAAAACATGGTGGACGGCATACGGATCTCCTCCATAGAGCGAGGCTACGACCCGCGGGATTACCTGTTGGTGGCGGGCGGCGGCGCGGGGCCGGTGTTCGCGGCCCGGCTAGCCCGGGAGCTGGGCATGGAACAGGCGCTGATCCCCTCAGACGCCGGCGCCCTGTGCGCGTTGGGAGAGGCTATCGCCAAGTTGCGCTACGACGCCATTCGCGCCTGCCCCGCCCTCTTGAAGGACCTGGATGTCGCCAGGGCCAACGGATTGTTCCGCGCCATGGAAGAGGAAGGCAAACGGGCCCTGGGCTTGGGCGGCGATGGCGGCGCCTCCGTTCGCATCGAGCGGGCCGCGGAGATGAAATACGCCGATCAAATCCACTATTGCGATGTGCAAGCGCCCTTAGGCGAGCTGGACGCCGCCAAACTGGAGGAACTTCGGGACAATTTTCATCAGCGTCATAAAGAGCTCTACACCTACGCGGAACCGGACAATGAGCCGGAGATCGTCTCCCTGCGAGCCAGCGTCGTCATAGATGCCGTTGCGAGCGCAGGCGGGGCGGGCGGGGCTGGTGCCGTTGCCGCGCCACCGGGGGACGGGCCTGGCGCTGGCGCCATTGCCGCGCCGCCGGGGGACAGGGCTGGCGCCGTTGCCGCGCCGCCGGTGGGGACAAGGTCAGTGATCATGCCCGCCACAGGCGAGCTGAAAGCCACCCCCGTCTATCATGGCGACAAGCTGGCAACGGGCGCGACCCTAAGGGGGCCTGCCATCATCGAGGAAGAAACCACCACCATTTTCGTCCCGGAAGGCGACCTGCTACGGCGCGACCCGGCAGGCTTCTACCTGCTCTCCATCAACGCCGCCTGAACCGGCCCTTGGCGCTTAAACTGCGGCAGGGAGTCGACATCCTCCTCATCGGAGCTTCAAGGAGCGCACGCTACCAGAGCGTCATCGCGCATTCGTAGTGCCATTTGCGCTGGTTGCGCTGATTGCTCTCGAAGCGGCAAACCCGGCAATTCGTCTTGCGCGGCGGCAACCCCACATAGTGGATGACTCGTTCCGCGTCAGTCTCCGCCGTCAGCTTGAGGAATAAGGAGACATAGCTCTTGCCGCCCACAAAGTGGATGGGATATGAAGCATCATCGGGCAACATCGAGAAATCGGCATATCGAGCCCGCTTGTAGCGGCGCTTATAACCTTTGCCAACAAAAGTGATGTTGTAGTAGGGTGTTAGGAACGACGCTGGAATCAGGCCCCAGCCGGCCGAAAGGATAAAGACCTTGTCTTCGCCTAATTGGTTGACCAGGTGCCCGTAGGCGGAGTTTTTGTACAGACGCCAAGCAGGCAAGAGGCAACGCGGATTGGCGCCGTTGTCGCGGTAGATCTTATTGTACTTAACCAGCTCGTCCCGCCATGACAACCCCGATGGCGCGATATCGTCGGGCCGCCGATACTCGACCTCGGATTGTTGCGGCGCGATTTTGGGATCCGCGACAAAGAGGATGGGTTTGTCATCTCTCGTTATGAGGTATCCGGCGTTCGGGTCTTTACTCGCCGGGTGGTTCTTACCCGCCGCGCACGCAATGACGACAGTGTCATCAGGATGTGAGATACTTTTCAAGTTTCTCTACCAAGCTATCAACAGTCAAAACATCTTTTGGTGAACTTCCGACAATATGTTCTACATATTTTGCCTTCTTTAATTCTGTAAGCAAGTTTGCGCTCTCGTTTCCTTTGCCTGAGTGATGGTGTATTTGGCCAGTTACAAGGAGGTTAAATTTGCTTTGTCCTTTTTTCAATTTCTTGAGCACATCCCAATTTTTTAGTTTCCTGCTACTGATAAATTCAATTTCCCACTCTGTCGCCTTTAACCCATGTTTTGAGAAAAATCCCTGTAGTTTTTTTCTGGCCAAATCTTTGCCAGCAACTTCGCCTAAAACACATACATTAAATTGGGGGGAAATTTCTAATGTTTTTGCTGAATACTCCTTTTCCGGCCTATCTGCCGTCGTGAGACGGCTCCGGGTTGGCGCGGGCCCAGGCAAGGGACGGCTATGGCTGGCGCGGATTGGCTCCCGTTGAGGCTCCCTGGCAGACGAAGGTGAGCTGTCCTCAATCGCATAGTGGAAACAGGTGGTGGTGCTAGCCTTAGGCCCCTCTCTTTTCAGCAAGCGAACCCCCGCCATCTCAAGGAACTTGCGCCCTTTTAAGGCTTGGCAGATGTTCGGCAACCGGTTTTCCGGTATCTTATTTCTCGACCTCAATTCCTGTTCCACTTTTCCTGAGACAATGGTTAGCGTCTTTTGATGGGCGCGGCGAGCCACTTCGACATGGCACTCCAGCGCGTGTTCTCTGATGATATCTGCTTGGATCATAGTTTTTTCCTCCAGGGGTTCAGGGTTCGGGCAAGCGCAACTCGCCACCACACTCCTCAGTCAGCCTACTTCAGCCGAATCGCCCTCACAAGGTCCTAGTTCAGCGCAGTCCGAGACTCTTTCAGGCAAGTTGGCGCATTGCCACTACTGCCTGCTCTCCATCGACGCCGCCTAAACCGGCCCTTGCGTTTAAACGGCAACGCGCTCACTTGCTCCATTACGGGACAAGATCATCTCGTGGCACCAAAGGCGGAAGCTTCAAGTTCCTACGCCAGTGATTTCGAAATTTATCTTGCTTCTCCGCCACGGATTGGCTCTCCTGTCGAAACAAAGTAGGTCTCATCTGTAAGTCGAAAGGAAGCTGAACTCCCTTTTTTGCTGAGAACAGTGTTAGCAATCTCCGCCCAAAAGGAAGCTGAACATCCTTTTTTGCCAAGAGCAATGTTGGCAATCCCCGCCCAAGCGCATACCCGACTTCCACCAAGCAGTTGTCGCGAAAACCAGTTAGATCTGCTAATACGACCTGGCTTCTATGCAGTGTTTCAAATATCTCTTGATCTATCCGGGGTGTTTCATACGAATGTTGTTCGTCAATCGGAACCCACCTAAATCCGTACTCTTCTTCCACCAAAGGTTTAAGCACTTCGTCATGATACCTCTCAACTTCCTCGTAATTTTTGTCTTCTGGGTCAAGCAACCGTATTACAAAGGCAACCGGCGGTAACAGATTGTCAAGGAGTTCGAGTAAGTCCTCCACCTGCAATTCATTCCCTTTGTTAAGGCTCCCCATCCACTCATGCGGCGTCCTCTTTTCTATATCTGTAGAGAATAGCCGAGCGGAATTTGATTCCGATAGACCAATATTCTTAAATAACATACGCGCACCAGTACCTTCATCTACGATCTCAAAGGGCAAAGGTATGACTGGTTTTCCAGCATCGTGATAGAGATTTGCTAAGTGAAGCACACCCTCTTCTCCGCCCAACAATAGGAGAACATCCCCCTCACTTGCTTGGGCCTCAAGTCGTTTCGCTGCCATATTCCAGTCACCCACGTGGTGAACGCCAACCGCGCCTGAACCCTCCATGCCTTCCCAAATATGCTTGTACTCCGCCGGTATTTGATCCTCCGATTTATGATGCTGAACAGCAATGACATACTTTTCTTCAGCCTCAGGAGGTCTCTGATCTCTATTTTTATAAAGCGTTTCCCAAACAAGCCAATCGAAACAAAGAGGCAACCCATCGTCAGAACGAGTCTTCTCATCATCAACTGGCAATACGAAACTCGCTCCTTGGCGAATGAGCTCTTTAACGAGTCTTTCTACAAATGACCTGGCTTTATTTACCGCCTCAGCAGAAGCCACTTTTTGACAGTGCGAAATGCTGCCGGCTATGTGAACGCGGCGCCTGAACATCTTTAGTTCCATCTATTCCTCCAGTTGCTTATTGCATGTCTTCCATTATCGGCGAAGGCTTTAGACCTTTCGCCGCGTCATGCAAATCCGTAAAGCAAAGGGCCCGCTGAGGAAATGACTTTGCAAGAGCAACAGGATAGAGACGAATGCGAATATCGGAATAGGTCCATTGCGGTTGTTGGCCTTGACTCCCCGTCGCCAAAACCAACTTGTCCAATTCATCATCAGAAAGCCCGAGCGATTCCAAATCTTTGCTAAAGAGTTGCCTTCTTTCAGCGTCAGAAGGGCGACTGAACTCGTCTGTGACCGCGGCCCGGCGGCGAATGGCCGGATCGAGGGCGGCTAAACGATTAGTGCAAAGAAAAACGGCGACGCGGCCATGGAAAGACCTCAGCCTGTCTATCCTTTGAATAAGCGTGTTGACAGCCACTCTATCCTCGTGATGGCTATAGGGTTGCGACCTGTTGGCCGCCAACGAATCGCCCTCATCGATAATAAGGACAGCCCGCCGCCTCTTTCCCGCAGACTTTTCCACTTCTTCAAACGCGGCGACAAGCAGTGAACCCATTTCGCCTACTTTGCCTGCCCCTCTGACACGATTGCCCAACTTGAACAGGACGCAATCCTCGATCTTGCTATCCGCAATCAGCCGATTCGCAATACATTCCGCCGTGACCGTTTTCCCTGTCCCAACATCTCCGTGATAGATTATGAGCGGGCACTGATCCGTCAATAGCTCACACAAGGCAAGCTGGCCTTTGAAGTGTTCCTTATTCCACGCCCTCAATTTTTCCAAGTTCAACATCAGAGCCAGCATATTCCGAACCTGGGCATACCGCTCTTCAAAGCCCAGTAGTCTCTTTTCTCTGACACTCAGAGTGGCATCCGGAAGATTGATTTCATTTTCAAATACGCTGGTGTTCATCTCTTGAAGTCTTCTCGATGCAGGGTCCAACCGTTGCTGACATAGTATCGTTCACTAATTGGTTTCAGAGACGAATGACCAAGGTCAGCATCCGTAGGAGACCAGTTTTTTATCTTCAAACGATTCTGCAATCGCGCTTTATCATAATTCTCAGTGACGATTAGCACGATCCGAAGGATGGCGTTTGGCACATGACACCACATAACACCGCCTGGGCGTTCCATAGCCAAGTTTCCGGTGTTCGTGTTCACTGTGTATCGCGCTGCTTCTATCTCTCGAGAGCCAGAAAACAAAGTGATATCCACCCCGTCTAAACACTCATGTTTCGCGAATATTTCGACGTCGTGGGCGTAATCACGGGCCTCGTCCTCGGTTATCGTACGGCTGCTTTGCGCGATCATGGTGAGATCCGCCCAGAAGCGCCGGATGACAATTTCAATATCCGTTTCCGTGTATGTTTCGGTGATGGTGCCGGCGTAGGCCATTGTTAGTTCTCCACCTGAAAGCGCGGGCCAAAAATTTCCTTCCAAATCGAGTAATCATCTTCCACAGAAGCGAAATGCAATGTTTCCCAAGCGTTTTGAGCAACTTCCACGATTTCTTCACGCTCAGACTCTGTTATGCGGGAAGCGATATTGTTTTCATCACACACAGGATCGACGATAACCACAGGGTCAGAAAATTGTTTCACATAGGCGTTCTCTGGAAAGCGTATCTTTTCTTTTAGACTAGACTGGGCGATGTAAAGCACGAATCGCTGGAACCGCGTTTCAATTGCGCCCTCTGCGCCTTCCTGATCCAGGAGATAAGCCATGATTAGCTCGATCATAAACGATTTGAGCGGTTCAAGCTCGGCGTGGTTGCGCCATTTTTTGGCTAAACGAACAAGCGTGCGGTAATGCCGGTCCTTTTGTTTTCGCTTTTGCACAAATTGTATTTGACATGGAGCGCAAGTTTGAACGCGGGTGCGGGTTTTCAAATCGAACTGCCATCCATAGCCGGAGGCGGGACGCCTCGAGTCTTCAATAGCCGGGACAACATCCACATTCAATCCAGTTTGAACGAAAGAAACAGTTGCCGCCTTGCGCCGAATCTCGAAATCGCTAACGGCTTTGTTCGGATAGGCATCCATAAGCATCTGGCAAATTATCTCGTTGATCTCTTCCAGCGTGGCGGCGTCTCCGTTTATGCCGGACAGGTAAAAAACGACATCCACATCCACTGGGTCTTCTGATGTTTTGCGAAGAATGGTGGATTTGGCGAAGGAGCCGGCCTTCACAACATTGGTGACTTTGATGTCAGTTTCGCGGGCAATATCACGCCTAAGACTTTTGATAAGACGCTCGACCTGATCGTCATACTCCTTCCGCTTATCGCGAGGGAGACGCAACACTTCGCTGTCGTAGTGGCGTAATTGGGCGTTGCTTAGGGGCATGTGTGCGCTCGTTACAAACAAATTTGGTCTTGGGTGGAATTATGGGGGCGACAGCAAGGAAATTCAAGTTCCTGTCGCCAAATTGAGCCTCTGCCATCCCGGGGCGGCGTTTTCAGCGCAATTTTCATGCTATCTCCCCCCATGTTCAACCCCAGGGCCTGTCGCCCATTCCCTCCTTGCAATCCGCTACTCCCCTCTGAAGGGGGGCTCGGCTGGCTCTCTTAACTGCGGCCGCTACTTGGTCAGTGACTTAGTCACCGCGTAGGCGCTACTTGGTCACTGCCTAAGTCCGCCATTGCCCCCCAAACAGCGTATGATGGTAATTCTTTCCATACCCGCAAAGGGGGGGATGCTTGGCATGGCCTATTACATCTATGAAAACTGGCGAGCTTGGCGGCATAAAGCGATAATCCACCGCGGCTCATGCGGCCATTGCAATAATGGGCAAGGTCGCAACGAAGGGAATTACGACCCAAACAACGGCGCGTGGCATGGTCCGTACGCTGATCTGCAAGAAGCCCAAGAGGCGCAGGAAGAAATGCCAGTGGAAGTTCACGGAAAATGTCGAGTTTGCCGCCCCTAAGGGGAGCGCAATATCAGCACTTCCTCGTCGAGGCCTTGCCGCAAGGCTTCCAAGCGGCGGGAGCTGGCGACTAACTCCGAAGCCGCCAAATACGGCAGACGATACGGGAACATGCAGGGATGGCGCAGGAGCCGAGTCGGCTCAGCGGCGTTGCTTGCTTGCGCGCGCAACATCGCCTCCGCCAGCCAAGCGGCGACCCTGACATCGCTGATCTCGTGTTGCTCTCCCCGAACATACATCCCCCTGGCGTCCGCGCCTGCCAATACGCCCCAGTCCATGAACGAACGCAAAACTCCCGACGCGGCTCGAGACACCGTGGGCCGCTCGCCATATTGTTCGCGCACCCGGCGCTGAACCTGGGCGGAGGCGGCCCGGTTTTGCAGGCGCAACAAGCGGCCGGTGTGCGCGGCGACCGCGCCCCAGAAGGGATAGGCGACCAAGGTCATGCCCCAGTGGACGGCGTGATTATGGCTCCTATTCAGCTCAGGCAACATCTCCAGCCCCTCGTCCCGCAAATCTTCAAGGGCGGGAGAAACATTGAGCCAAATCGTCCTGAGAATGGAAATCGTCTTTTGCCCAGCGCCGCGAACGGTTTGGCTGCTGTTCAGCTTGTCCGCCAACATCTTGCTCAGGAAGTTTTGAATGGCCGCGCTGTCATTGCCGGCCAAAATCAGGTTCACAGTCGCCTGCAACCATTCCAGGCGAAGGCGTTGACTGATGCCCACCTGGTCGGTTCTTTGGTTCATCCGCCCTGCTCCACCTGCACGAATGGCACGATCAGCTCTTCAAGGCAGACGCCGCCATGGGCCACAACGCGCTCGCCCTCGCCGACGAAGGCCAAGCGACCGGGCGCAAGCAGGGGCAAGTAGTTCTCAGGCAAACCATAAGCGGGCCATTCCCACGCCTCAGGGAAGCGTTCAGCAACGCCCCGGCGCAAGCTCTCATCCGAATACACGCGCACCCGTTCACCGCGAATCTCCGCCACGGCGCCTTCAGCCGGACGACCGCAACCGGCGGCTTCGATATTGCCATGATCGGCAGTGAGATAAACGCGAAAATCGCGCTCAAACAACAGGTCAAGCAACGCCGCGAAATGCGATTGCGCCGCCCATTGGCGTACCTGATTGTGCATGCCAGCAGTGCCGAGGGTCATGCCGTGCATGATGTCGTCCACTTTGTTCACCACCAAGCCAACGACGCGGATGTCAGGCCCTTCTATCAAGCTCATTGCCTCGTCGACCGGCTCATCAGCCGAAAGACCCCTGGCGTAGGCGACGCTCGTCATGTTCTGCTCCGCCCAGAAACGCTTCCAAAGCGTCCGCTCCTTGTCGGTGTTGTGAATGCTGTCCGGAAAAAATTGCGGCGGCTCGCCGGCGAAAATGGCTTGGCGGGAAACAGAGGTTATGGTGGGGGCCCAAGCGCAGACCGCGCCTTCCCGAAACTGCCAATGGGGGCGTTGTCGAGTCAGCTCCTGTCGCAGGACAACCCACTGATCCAGGGCCAACCCGTCCATCACCACTAACGCCGTCTTGTCAGCAGGGCTCCTAAGCTGTCGGGCCAAAAAACGGGGGATGTGGTGCAACATCACCGGAGGCTCCGGCGGCAGATTGGCAAGGCTGGCGTAGCCCGAAGCCACCCATCCGGCGAATTCCGCGTCCATACGGGTTCGCAAGGCGGCAATTTCCCGTTGTCGCCCCTCGTCTGATCCGCTGGGCAAGGCTAAAGACAGCGCGATAAGTTCGGCCCAAATTTGGGCGAAGCGAAACCAATCATCGTGCCGGGCGCCCTGCTCCGGCAATTGCTCTGTGGCACTGGCTAACAGCTGACCCAGGCGTTCTGGAACCTGTTGCCGCTCCCTCGAGTAAATGCCAACTTGCAACCACGGCTCCCTCAGCGCACCGGCGCGCTGGTGAGCGACAGGTTGCAACAACCCTTCCGCAAACAGATTGTCCATATAAACGCGGATGTCCTCGTGCGCGAAGGGTAGATGATTAAGAGGCGCCGAGTATCCAGAGCAACTCTCTCCATCCGCAATGCCAGGCGCGTTATCAGCGACTCCATCGAGGAACTTTGGCCAACGCTCCTGCAAGAAGTCAAAAAACGCTTCCCGGTCCGGCACGATGTCTCGAAGGGGCCACTTCTCGAAGCGGCCCTGGATGAAGGCAATGAACCACTGGTCCAACTCAGGCGGAACGCGACGGCCGGGATAGTGGCGCTGGAGCAGGACGCGCAATAAATCCACTGGCGTTTGCACCAGCTCAGCGTCGATTCCAAAGACATGGCGCAGGGCGAATTCCTTGGTGGCGGCCTCTCCCAACGCTTCTGTGGCGTGGCGGGCATGGGCATCGTAGAGGGCATCCAGGTCAGCCGGTTCCAATGTGGAGACGACGGCCCCGTTTAGCTTGGGGAACAGCTCGGCAAGCCCGAATGTCAAACGGCTTGCCTTGGCGAGAATGTCATAAGGCAACTTGTCCAACTCGGCGGCGGAGACCTGGGCCAAGACCACTAAGCCCTTGCGCTCTTCTCCCTGTTCGCGGCCGCGAAAACGCGACTCGTAGGCGTAGCGAAAGGCGATGGGATCCTCAAACCAAAGCAAAGAGAAACCCCGTTCCTGCAAACCCGCCAGGATGTGTTCGTTTTGCAACAAGCCATCCGGGTCCGCCGCGAGAATAATCGGCGAGACGCCCGGAACGAACTGGCTCAGGACGCGCTTTTGCCAGTCAGTGGCGGACATGATTTATGAGTGCCTGCTCAATTATTCTGCGGTTTTTGTTCTTCCTGTCCGCTGTCAGAGTCTGGTTTCCGTTGCCACTTGCGAGCAATTGGCTCCCATTTTATGGGGCGATATTCTTTTCCTATCCAAACATCCCAGAAGGCAGGATCCGGAGAGTGGGGTCTATGGTCTTCAGGAATCTTTTGAATTTCGACAAGAGTTGGAGCAGGCGCGGCCCAACCAAGGAGTATTGCGCGGCGCGTCGGAAGATTCGGAAGCTCCCGCAACAGCGCTCCCAAACTATCTGGCACGAGCCGTTTAACTAAATCTTGATCACGGTCTTTAGCCAAGCGATGCAATAGGAAGGTATTGCATTGGGACAATACCGTTGGCGTTATCTCCGATGGACTTTGCGACGCCAGGACCAAGCCCAGTCCGAACTTGCGACCCTCGCGCGCGATGTTTTCAAACACTCTCGCACAGGCCTGACTGGCGGGGCTTGCCGATTCACTTGTTAAATCTCGATGAATAAAGGTGTGCGCTTCCTCTAACACCAATGTCGTCGGCAGGCTGCGATCATTTTCACGGCGATACCTCTGGCTAGCCTCGAAGATCATTCTTGCCAAGACGCTGATAGTAATGTGAATGACCTCGGGGGGAACAAGTGAAAGATCGACTACGGCGACTGTGCCGTTCTTTGCCTTATCGTCTCCAATATAGTCCGTTAACCATTCTTCTAAAGTCATGGATTGAGATGATTGCGCCTGAAGAACTGATGAAAGCATCTCGTTATGCAACAGGCCTCGAATGCGAAGATTCAAGGTCTCTACGAACTGCGCCATATCGCGCGTTGCATGGTCAGCCGCAAGTGCTTCGATGTATTCAGGAAGCTGTTCTATGGGAAATTCTATAGGGGCATTTTCGTCAGTTGCCGACGGTTCCTCCGGTAAACCTAGCATCTCCGCAATTTCTTGGAGGTTATTAATGATTTCATCGATATCTGTTTCAGAAAAGTCGTTATGCCAATAACCTCCTCTATCTTTTGAGTTTCCTTGTTTTTCTTCTTCAATTTGCTTTGCGCTATTTGCGATGTCGCTAAGCCTCTCTCGAAGTGATTCGTTTTCACATTTAGGATCCGCAACAAGAGCCATAAAGTCCTTGTGGATGTTAAGAAGTTTATCCGCGACTCCTTCTCGAATCCCAGGTTTTTGATGCTCGCCCGCTTTAATGGCAACTTCCAGGCTACTCTTATGTCGTATAATGCGACCTTTGACCTTGGTTTTGAATTCATCTGGTGGTCCAAGCCCAGGCCCAGCTCGCAGTCTTCTGAGGGCTTCGAACAGAATTGGGCGTTGCGCACTTGGAGCCGCTTCCGTGAACGCTGCCCACTCCTCGCCATTCCAAAGCCAAGCCGGCACCCGGAGTATCTCTTTTTGATCTTCCCCTCCCACTTGGAAAACCCTCACATCTTGATCCTTAAAGGCGCCACTATATTCACCATTAGGATCTAATACTATGAATCTCGCATTAGGACGGTCACAAGCTTTCCGCGCAGCTTCCAGGGACCAGCGAATGAGACCAGCTACCGAGCAGGACTTGCCAGAGCCAGTATTGCCAAGAATTGCGAGGTGCCTGCCAAACAGCTTGTCGGGATCAACACGCACGGGTACCATCTCAGCGGTTGGGCAGTGTCCGAGAAGAACACGGCCAGCCTCACTTTCATCCTCTCCAGCCACAATCGCTCGCAACTGCTCCGCAGTTGGCAACAAAACCGGGGCACCCACTGATGGAAAAATATCCACGCCCCGTTGCACTTTATATTTAGCGTTGCCCTCTATTGAAGTAGATTTCAAGGCGCCAATGGGGATCAACTCCATTAGCCGGGAAGGAAACGGCAGATCGACAAAATCGGAAGCCTGTTGCGAACTTCTTTTCCCCTGTAAATGTTGCCGCTCAATGCGAACGGATGAGATGACGCAAGCTATGGCGCCACTTTCATTTGGGATCAATACATAGCCGTTAATGCGGGGAAAGCCAAAAGGAGCTCCAGCATTGAGCGCAGTCACTTGGGGGGCATCAGGCTCTAAAATCGTCGTGATTTTATCAGCGGAAACCTGCTCAACCGAGCCTATGGTTCTATTGCCAAGCGTTTGAATCAGCGAGGTCATTCACTGGCTCCTTTAGAGGCGTTGGAAGCACTTGGATTTTTCCCTTTCTCGGCGCGTTTTTCTATGCCTCGTCTATTTAAAAAATCCATCATACACTAAGTAGTTTTATCTATGGTTGCCTTAGGCAAGTAATGGTCAACCAATGTTGGCAGGTCGCCAAAATGAGATCCGACAAGCAGTGTGATCTGGCTCTTTTGGGAGACTTTATCAAGGAACGAACGAAGGCGTCCGGTAGCATCATCGTAGGAAATAATGGCAAGATGGGTAGAAGGGATACTCAACATGTCAATCAATATACGGTTCACATGATCGTCTCCGAAGCCGTATCCATAGGTGAATAGCACTGAGTTAGGCTGGCATGCTGCCGCTGCAAAATCCCTGAATAGATCAGCATAGGGGTACTCCAATGTCTCTATGTCTTTCGCCGCGTTTGGATAGACGATTAGCTGGCTATTTGAAGGTTCATTCGTAGCTAAATGCCTCACTGACGCGCCAAATGGAAGGCCGCGGCGTTGCACCTCCGTGTAACCTGCAGGACCCTTAGTTGCCCGCCAATCTAAGGAACCATGGAGCTTCGTGAATTTTATGACGCCTTCGAGGTAACGAGGTTCGCCATGAATGCCAGGTGGATTGTAGTGCATGTCTATGCCCAAGCGAGTTGAGCGAAAAACCGGGGTAAGACCGCCGACGAATCTATCGATGATCCGCACCCCTAATAGATCGCAACCATATTCAATGAGTCGGTCGTAGTTTGTGGTAAAGATATGCAATCGCTCCCGTGGGGTGGAGCGACTGACAAAGGGCAGTAGAAATCCGCTCAGACATCTCCTAATACGGTTCGCTTTTTGCGGGCGGTTCTTATCGGTAAAAACTGCATCAATCTTGCTCTCTGTGGATAGCACATCTTGAAGTAGCGACTTAAGCAACTCTTCCCGCTTAGATTCCCACTTCTCTTGTTGGTCATCTCCCAGAATAGCCAAACCATCAATTAGCTGTCCAATTACCCTGAGTTGGTCTTCCAGATTCGGCCGACTCCGCTGTCTAGCGCGTTTGGTGCCTTGTTTTGCTACGCGTTTGACGCCTTGGTGTGCTACGCGTTTGACGCCTTGGTGTGCTACGCGTTTGGCGCTCCGGTGTACTACACGTTTGGCACTCCGGCTAACTGCGCGCTTTACTTCGTCTGCATATTTAATTTTGCCGAGGGCTCTCGCCGCCATACTCTGTGATTTAACCCCGGCAAGCTTTCCAATGGCAGTGGTGAGGCCAGAACCTACCAGCAGATTCAAATGTTCCGCTTGGCATAATGCTGAAAGCCAAGGTTCAATATGTTCTCGATGTTTTTGACGGTCATCGAGGGTTATCTCTTTTTCAGAAAAAGAATCTTCATAGGTGCCTACCCGAACAATATGGAGAGATTTGTTCATGATGTCATCTGCTCGACGCGGATTCTGGCTTGGTCGAACCACATGAGCAGTTTAGGATCTTCCTGAAGGATGTCAAGTGAGATTTTGTCTGCGACCTTGAGGATTGCGTCATAGTCCTTGATTTGCCAGGAGTGGCGGAAGCCTGCGCGAACCGCCTCGAGACGGAAGGGTGCAAGCCGGCGTTGCTCGGATGCCAGGTATTCCTTGAATTCCCTCATCAGGGCCCGTTCGCGGACTCTTGCCAAGTCTCCAGCCTTGTGGGGGTCTGGAACATACCAGCGGTTTTTGGTCTTGGCGCGAAGCTCGGGGGCGTCCTCCGGAAGATTGCGCAATGTCTTGTGGTTTGCTGAGAGGTAGGCGCGAATTTGCGCCGGGACTGCGCCGTTGCCGTCATAGAACAAAAAGTTCTCTTCCAGCAGAGCGGACAGCTCCAGTTGCTTCTCGTGCTTTGCCCAGCCACTGAGCTCCTTGGTATAGATAGGATAGATGTCCGAGTAGGTTTGGGGCTTGTTGCTCAGCTGTTGTCGCAACCATTGAATGGCGCTTTCCTCGTCCTTGACAGAGAGCTCTAGCTGGATGAGTGGCGCGATTTTCGCTCGCTTGCGGTCGTATTCCGCCACCTGTTCTCTAAGGAAGTACATACGGTCCCGTTCAGGAAAGCGTTGCGAGAGGCCCGTGTAAAACTCTGCCGCCGATAAGGGAACCATAACGCCCCGAAGGACATGGAATGCCACCATGCGGTCGAACAGGAGATAGTCCTGCCGTTCCGCGATGATTTCCACTGCGTTTTGTCCCTCTGTGTTTTGTTTGCTTACGAAGACAGGAACTCGGCGCAGATGGGTGCGGACAAATTCCCAAGCGCCCTCTTCTGTGCCAGCGGCAAGTTGGAAGCGTTCCTCCAGGCCGCCGTTGGGCTTGTAGGCGGAGATGACTAAATCTTGCTTTACGGCTTGGGCCGCATTGACCTGTATATGAGTCCCCTGTTGCTTGTCTAATACGCGAACATCGGCGACAATAAATCCCGCCGCGCGCAGGCCTTCCTGAATGGCGTTCCATATCGCGTTCTTGGAGTTGTGGAATACGACAGTCATCCAACTACCCGGCTTCAAGACCCGACAATACTCTTCGAAACAGCGCGTCATAAGCCGCTGATAGGCAGGCGTGTCCTTTTTCTGAGTGCGGCTGACTATGGCTTCGGGTTCATTTCTCGTGAACACGCGCAGAAAAGCCTCGTTGACAAAATTCAGCTCGCTGTACGCCAGGTTGTCACCGAATGGCGGATCCGTGAAGATGTAATCCACAGAGTTGTCCGGCAGTGTCATGTCGGCGCAGTTTCCCGTTGTCAACTGTGAATCGCCAACCTGAGAAGGCATAGGGGTGAACGCTTTTTTCAGTCGCTCGAGTTTGCCATCCAGTATATACCAAGGATTGCACTCAGAATGTTGCGAGAGCAATCCAACACGGCCTGCCATATGCTGGCCTACTTGCGAGTACCCAGTAGGACGGAAGCGGTTGAGCAAAGACATTCCAATAACAGCTTGTTCTGTGAAAAACAACAGCATGTCCCGAGTGCGGCAATCGGGGGATTTGATTGTCTTTCGCCATAGCGCGGATAAGACATGCCCGGCTCTCGGCAGAAAGATCTGGTGAATATGAGAAAACCTAGCAACTCCAGACCTATACAAATCTCCCCAAGCCACTGCCCCTTCAGGCGCATGCATCATTCTATCCACCGGCAATTCGGCGGGCTGATCTAAGGCGCGAATGCGGTTTAACAATTTAAAATCATGGGCCGTTGGCGCCTTTTCATGCTTGGTCCCGTCTGCTGTGTAGTTGATCAAGACCGGGACGCGCTTGGTGGTCTCCACATTTTGATTGATCGCGGGGTCCCATTCGGAAATACGCAAGCGATTAAGCAGGTTCTTTGTCAAATGCGCATTGCAGGCGGGACAAGGAAATTGCGTTCGGGTTCTCCCTGTTTCTTTGTCTAAAGTCTCTTCAACAAACACTATCTCAGTGACGCACTCCGGGCAAGTGAACACCTCGCTCCACACCGTGTAGTTGATCCGCCCTTTCGTCTTTCCGTCTGTGTGCAGCGTTTCGTACATCCACCCGATCTCCTCCTCCACATCGTCTAACAGCGTCTGCGCGGCTTCAGCAAAGGCATCCACATCAAAAGGGATGTTGTAGTTAGCGGCAATAAATGTGGCGGCGGGGGAAAGATCGCCGAGGATTGCCCGGCGCGCTCCCCACTTTGGCGGTTCGCGTCCTTCTTTCTTCCACTGAGATTCGAGTTCCCGTTTGTATTCAGAGGGCGCTGCGCCACACCATTGCGCCGCCACGCCAGTCATGCCAGAGCCGCAGAAGCCGTCTAACACGATGTCGCCCGGTTCCGTGTAGTGCAGGATGGAAGGCGCGATGGCGCGGTGTGGCACCTTGGTGTGGTAGCTGTGGGCCTTGTAGAGCAGATCGGTCTTGCCCTCGCTAACATCCACGGCGAAAGGCTTTTTGTGGCGCAACTCGTCAGGGTCGTAGGGTCTTCCATAGCGCTCTACGAACTCCGCCAGAAACGGGTTGGGACAAGCGGTATAGTAAGGCGGGTCAGAAAGCCGCAGGATGTCCTCGTCCGCGCCGCCGGGGAAGTCGACCCGTTGCCGCAACTTCGGCAACTCTTCTTTTAGCCGTGCAAGGAAATGGGCCCGGCGGGCGTCCTCGGACTCAAAGGTCAGGCCCAGACACTCTACAAGCCCTGATTGTTCGTCCGCTGACGGCTCGGCCACTAGATTCAGGCTTTGAAGGTCAGTCTTGGGCATAGGCTTTTTCCTCACGCTCCACGCCTGCCTGTCTCGCCATCAGGTTTTGTCCGGCCCTGGTCAGAATGTAACGCTGGTTGGCGGCGTTGGGGCTGTCCGGGTTGGTCATGCTGACAATGCCGGCCTCCAGCAGGGGCCTCAGGTGGCGGTTGCGGAAAAATGAGCGGTGCGTCACGCCCGCCTGGGTCATCAGCTCCGCCAAGCTGCGCGGAGAGGCGCAGGCCGCCACGATGCGGCTTTGTTGTTCACTCAGCCGCATTGGTTGCTCAGCGGCCAGATCTCGCGTTGCCTTGCCGTTACTGTCACCCGGACGCGGCGCATATTCGCTGAAAACATCGCCGTTGCGCACTTGGTCCCTTCCGGGCGGGCCAAGAGACGGAAGAATGGCTTGTCCTTCAAGATGGGGGGCAAGACCGTACAGCCCTTCCTGGAGACGCTGCGTCACGCCCTGCCCTTCCAGGACTTCCAACAAAGACTTGGCCTCTGCGCCTATCAACCCTGTTATCGCCTTGGCGTCCACCAGCGAAACGCGCCCTTTCCTGCAGACGAACGCGAACACCCGCGCCTCCGCGTCATCCAACCTCAGGCCCAAACGGGTTTGAAACCGGCGTTGCTCCTCGCTGAGCAACTCCTCGCGAAAGAAGCGCACCTCAAAGGCCTTCCTGGTTTTGTCATTGTCAATTACCGGTGGAACATGGCCCAATTCCTGCCAGTTGCGAAAGATGGCCCTTATGCCGGTGCCGGCCTGTTCGCTCAGGCCCAGCCGGCGGAACGCGGCGACGATGTCCGGGTTGCGCGTCTCTTTCTCGCCGGGCTCCAAGAGTTCACTCGCGCTGACAAAGGCGTCACCCGGGTTCCAAAACAATGTTCTATCGCGAAAGAAGCGGATGCTGGCCTTGCGTCCATGGTCGCCGTAATCCTGATGGAGCAACAGGTTAATGGCGGCCTCGCGAAAGGAAATATAGTCCGGCGGGTCGTCATCGCGCCTAAGGGTCGTCATATCTATCCGGAACGGCCGTTCGGCGCGCCGCATATAGCGTTCGGAGAGGGTGAGCCAGGCAAGGAGCAAGTTCTCTTCCACAACGACGCGGTCGCTCCAGCGACGATCCGGCGACCAGGAATCGAAGTCGGCATCGATGAACTGGCAGTCCACCACTGGCCGCGAAAGCGTCTGGCGGACATAGCGGCCCCGGCCCAAAACCAGCACGGCGGCCCGGGTGGGCGCAAGGCGGCCGTCACGCTCCGTGACAAACCCCCACTCGCGCAGGAACTCCATGTCTGAGAGGGTTTGGCGCCGCCCGGGATTCCGATCCTCGAAAACCCGGCGATACCAGCCCAAGGTGTCCGGGTCGAAAAAGTTCTCGGCATCCAAATCGATTGACTGCCGGTCGTGCTTGTCAGCGGAGGCATCACGCAAGAACCGTCCAATCTCCGTCATCGTGCAACGCTCGTCTCCACCGCCGCGCCGGATGAAGGACTGGCGCAGGTCGCCGCCAAGATAGATTGGCTTGTCAGGCCGAGGAGATTCAGGGATGTGGAACGCCAGCAAGGTCTTGCCTTCTAGGTCAATGGCATCCTCCGTGACATCGATCACCTGATTTAATTTTTGACCCGAACGCAGGACGCTCAGAAAATCATTCTGCACCTTGTCCACTTCGATAACGCCCACCGCTTCCACTGCGCCGTTGGCCTCGCGCGCGCCAAACACCAGCCAGCCGCCGGCGGTGTTGGCAAAAGCCGAAACCGTCTTGTAGGCGTCCTTCGGCACAGCGCGGCGCGCCTGCTTGAACTCGATGTCTGACCACTCGTATTTTTGCAAGCGCCCGATAAGCTCTTCTCGCGTCATCTTGGCTCCCATTCCAGCACAAGACGCGCCTTGTCAGCGTCTTTGCCTTTCACTAATTCGTCCACATGCCCATTAAAACGCTGCTTCATCTCTTCCGGCGTGGCGGATGAGCCGCCATCAAGCAATGCTCTGCGGATGGATTCAGTTGTCATAGACACTTTTTGCAGACCTGACAGCGCCTCTTTTAGCACTGAGACGAGACTCTCATTCAGGGTCTTGGGCAAACGACGGTTGCGGATGAACTTGTCAATCGCTTGCGCCGCTTCCGGGTCGAGCAACTCCCGGCTTTCCTGGGCGGCTGGAGCCTCCAGATTTCTCAGTAGCGTTTCGGTCCAGTCATCCACCATGGCGTCTAATTCTTCATCCAAATCATTCAGAACCAAGTCTGCTGAGCGATCAACTTTCACGCTTGGCTTAAGGCCGCAGTGGCGGCACACCGGCGCAGCTTGCAACTCCTGTTCGATGAGCGCGGCGCAAGCCTTAAGATCGGCAAGGCGGCGCCAGCACTCTTCAAGACGCTGCCGGGGCAACAGTTCGATGGCGGTCAACTTCTCCAACATCCGCAACCGCGGGTCCCGCAGGAGTTTTGCCTGTCTCTCGCTTCCTTCTACGCTCAAACGCGCCTTGGCGTGCAGGGCCAAGTAACTGCCCGCATATTCAGTCTTCAGTTTCTTAAGCCGTTGCATCGTCCGGTGCCGAAAGCCGGCTTCGCCACGGGTTTTGGAGTCTCTCAACCCTTTGAGGATTTCATCTCTGGCGACATCCACCTTCTTTATCCAATCCTGTTCTTCCGGCAACCCCGCTTTGGCGCTGGATATGTAGGACGCCAAGGCGTCAAGATCCGCGCGCAACACCTCCAGCTCTCGCGTTTCCGTCAAGGCGCGCAAACCCACCTCATGCGCTGTTACCTCCTTGTCGCCATGCCGAAAATTTTTCAGCTTGCCGGGTGAATTGAAGACCTTGATCGAGTCAAGAAAGCTTTGGACAGCTTCCAGCTGTTTCCCCAGTTGTCGCGTTTTGTCATCCGCAAGCAGGTTCTCGCCCCAGAAGAACAGACCTTCGCGCAGGCGTTGGCCAGCGCGAGACAGCTCCTCCACCTTGTGGCCAACCGCTTTTTGCAACTGTTGCACCGGCTCGTTCTTGCCTTGAGTGATGAGCTGGGCCAGGCCTGGCGCCAAGCCGAGCAACTCGAACAAGGCGGTCAAGGCCGGCAAGTTCCACTTCTTGGGGCGTTCCAGGTGTCTGAATCCGGTCAATTCGTCCATGGAAGCGGCCGCCAGTTGCGGCACGCCGAGGGCGTCAAACTTTTGGCCAGAAATGGCCAACACCACATGGCCGGAATGAACCAGCGCCGCCAACACCACCACCACCCACTCCGGTTCCAGGCGCATGCGGGCTTTGTCCATGTATTCCACTTCGCGGCCATTCTGAATGAGCTCGGACCGATTCAATACTTGGCCGCCCTTGTTTTCCAGAAGCTCCAGGATATGGCGGGCGTACTTGGAGTTTTTCGGCGCCAGCCTGCCGTCATCGAGCAATTCCAGAGCCTCAAGCACGGCACGGGCTTGCCGGCTTGGAGACTGCAACAAGCCACCGGCAATGGCGCGCAGGGCGTCTTGCGCGGCTTGGGCGCGATTGCTTCCAGTGATGAGCAACGAAAACTTGGGATAATCCGGCGCCTGGTCGGCGAAGCGCGGCTCCAGACAGATGCCGGCAATCGCGTTCACCAGATCGCGCAAGTTGACCCGCTCATTCCCTGGCGTGCCGGTGACCTCACGGATCGAAGAATGCCCCTTTGCCCAGTTAAGCATTTTCTTAGCCGAGCCTTGATAGCTCACTTGGAAGACCTCCCCCCGGCGCTCATGGAGCCATTGCACCAGCCCGTTTAATGAATCATCCGCTTTGCCTTTGTAAGTTTGCTTGGCGTGCCCAGAGGAGGTGGAGGCCAGGTCCAACGCGGCGGCGTAGCGTTTTAGCGTCTCGCGGAACGCTTCATCCATGCCGCTAAAACGAAAGAACAACTCGTCAGCCTTTTTCTCGTCCTTGAAACTGGGCGGCTCGAAGGGTTGCACGAAATACAGGTAAAAATCCCGTGGCGGCGCGGCGGTGGAACGCTCGTTGGGCGTGCCGAAGAACAGATAGCCCCTGCGCGGCGCCTTGCGCTCCAGCCAGGTCAGTTCATGTTCCCAGATGTTATAGCCGGACACATAGGTGTTGTCTTCACATTCCATCAGTTGTCTGAGGGCTATGTAGTAGTAGCGATTCAGCTGGAATTCGTCCAGGGTTTCGGCGCGTTGCTCGATCAGCGCGTCGTAGTCATCAGTTTTCGCCAAATCCAGGTAGTACTGGTCGTTGCGCTCATTCGCGGAGATGAATTGGCCGCTCACGGTGCGATGGATTTCATGCAACACTGTCGCCACTTGAGAAAGTAGATCGTCTGCTGGGTCGCCACCCAAGTCCTCGATCTCGGGCTGGTAGAGGCACAGGCCGTCCCGCAATTCCCGCGGCGTGGCGCCCAAAGGCGAGTGAATGTCGCCGTGGGTAAGACGGTGCACTGACAAGGCATGGATGATCCGCAACGCCATCGGCTTGTAAGCAGGGCGTGTGAACGCCTGTTTTACGCGCTCCTCTAACACCTCGCTGCAATCGATGACCGCCTTGATGTCCGGCACTGCGCGGAAGGCCGAATTACGGGTTAAATTCGCCCAGTAGCTGTCGTAGGAGATGAGACCCGGGTAGTCAGTGGGCAAGTCATCGTCCAACAAGCGCTTCATGACATCGGAGAGCGTGCGCAGGGCCTCGCGTTTTTCCACCACCGACACCCGTTCCAAGGTGTCTATGTACTGAGGATGCGCCGGAAATAGCCGAACATACTCGTCCATGCCCTCGTTCATGCGCTCGTAGAACTTGCCAAAGGGCGTGAGGTAATCGCGTATCTTGGCTTGTTGCTTGGCGGTTTTACGCAACAGGCGTTCAGCCACCACAAATTTCACATCGCTCTTGGCGATAATGATTTGCGCGAAGCGGTCTTGCACGCGGCGCACGGCGTCCGCGGCGAAGGCGAAACGCTGACTATCGAAGATGGCTTCTTGAACGCCAGCTATGAAGCGCAAACGCAGATCCTTACAGGCTTCCCCGAGCTCGCGCAGGAAGTTCAAATCCAGTATGAGTTGCTGGTCCTGGCGGGAGCGCAAATAGTCCAGCAGTTCGTCCACCACCAGCAACAAACCCTGATCAGGGAACGCGGCGTGGAAGGCGGTCATCATCTCCTCGAAACAGCGCTTATTGGTGACCACTTGGTCAGTGGGAGGAAATTGATAGGACACTCCCATGCTTGTCAGGCTATCTGTCAGTTCAGCCGTGAGAATGTCCCGCAAGGACATGGTGGTTGCGCCGATCTCCGTGCGCACCACCCGGAATTTGCCGGCGATGCTCTGCGCCGCTTGCGCTGCCTGGGGGTGATTGAGGCAGTCCGTCAGGCCCTCCCTCTCAGCCAACGCTGAAATCATGGCCATGAGATGAGACTTGCCCGTGCCATAGTTGCCCACAATCAACAGACCCTTGTTGTCGGCGGGCTGGTCGAATTGGAGGTGTTTGAAGGCAAGGTCTTTGAACCGGGCCGCCATATCATCAGATATGACATAGGTTTCCACCAGCCGGCGGGCGTCGGCATCCCGGTCCGCGTGGCGCAGTTGCACCACAGACTCGATAGCTTCAAATTGGATCAGTTCGCCGTATTTCACCACGCTTGCCCTCCCGCCTGAAGATTCACTGCCAAAAAGCCCTCGTTTGCATAGCGGCGGCACTCCGGATGCCCCAGAGTGGCATAGAGCAAGGCGTCTCCCTCGAAGGCGCCGGTCCACGCGGACACCACGGTCTTGTTGCGCGACAGACCCTGCAACAAGCGCAGTGGATCCTGTCGCAAACTGGCCTCGAACAGCAATTCGGTGTTATCGAGCAACACGGCGCCGGCACCGTCTCCCCTATTCTCCACACAGCTTTCGAGCAGGCGCCTCGCCCTCGAATCTCGCTGGGCGGCAGGCAGTTCCAACATTTGGCGCGACAACTCCAGGCTCACATTCACAAGGGGAGCGGCGATGCGTTCGCTAACGGACTCCAACACGCGAGTTTTACCGGCCCCGGCCGGCCCCACCACCAATACCAAGCGATGGTAGCGGTCCGCCGCCTGCCGCATTTTATCGACGACAGCCTCAATGGCCTGATTGAATTGCAATGTGCGTTGCCTTCCTACTCGAACCGCCAGGATTTCTCGCCAAAAGAATGTCAGCGCGAGGGCGTCTATTCTTCATGCAGGGCGGTTGTGTCTTTAAGGGTTTCCCCGCTCCGGCTCTCAGTTTGCAGTTTCCCTCATAGCCGCCTGCTTGTCAAGTGACAATAATCGCCACGGAAGCCCGGGCCTGATCCCCCGAATAAGCGGCAGACCCCTAAATGGCGGCTTGAGTGAGACATCCTACCACAATATATGCCGTTAGTCCCTCAACTTCGCACTTGGTCAGTGACTTAGTCACTGCTTAGTCAGTCACTTTGGTCCCTGCTTGGTCAGTGACTTAGACACTGCTTGGTCACTGCCTAAGTCTGCCATTGCCCCCAAACGGCGGCTATGGCGGAGAGGGTGGGATTCGAACCCACGAAGGATTTTAACCCTTGCCGGTTTTCAAGACCGGTGCGATAGACCACTCTGCCACCTCTCCGGGGCGCGAGGCGCGGTCAAGAACGCAACTCCCGGCGCATTCTTGCCCTGCAAGGCGCATTTTACAACGGAATCGTCTATAATTTGGCCATTAAACGCGAACGCCCATAGCAACTTGTCCATCAGGTGAAAAAATGAGCCAAAATCCCCGTTTGCAAGCCTGTCTGCGCTGGTTGTTCCGGCTTTGCCTGCTCAACCTGGCGTTTATCGCGGTGGTCATCGCCGGACGCATGCTGTTGCAGTGGCCTGGCTACAAGTCATTCATGCTGTATGTTTTTGGCGCGCAACTGGGCCTGGCGCTAAGCGGCGTCGGCATCGTGGCCTTGGGCTACGCCCTGCTGAAAAACCGCTCCCTAACCCGCCCCTGCCTGTTGGTGTTCCTGCACGGCTTGCTGCCCACCCTTGTGGCGGTGATCGCGGTGGGCCCCGGAGCGTTCAAGTCCCCTCTGATCCATGACATTGCCACCGACACCGACAATCCGCCCGAATTCGCGACGGCGCATACCCTCAGGAGCGCCGATGAAAACAGCCTGGAGTACGCCGGTGAAGGCATCGCCGTTATGCAGAAAGCCGCCTATACTGACCTGGGGCCGCTGTTCAGCGACTTAGACGCCGACGCCGCCTTTGACCGCAGCTTGGCCGTGGCGGAAAAATTGGGTTGGACTATCAGCGAGGAAAACCGCGGCGCCGGGCGCATAGAAGCCTACGAGGTTTCTGTGGTTTTCGGTTTTGTTGACGATGTGGCCATACGCATCGCGGCAATGGAGAATGGCAGTCGGATTGACTTGAGATCGGCGTCCCGGGTCGGGCTTGGCGATCTGGGGATGAACGCCAAGCGCATCATGGAATTTATAAACGAATATAATAACTTACAATAATAAGTTCATTTTACTTATAGTTTTATAAACAAGCGCATAGCCTTGCCCAAGGCCGGACCAGGCGGGGACGCGCATGGGCAAATCCTTGCCCAAGGCCGGGCCAGGCGGGGCCGCGCATGGAGTCAAATCCCCGCCCAGGGCCGGGCCAGGCGGGGCCGCGCATGGGCAAATCCCCGCCCAAGGCCGGGCCAGACATGGCCGCCGGTCGGCGGAATTGGCCCCCATCCGAAAGCCGGGGCAAGCTCTTGTTTGCCATCAGCTAATTGAGTTTTCCAAAACAGGATGTGTTATTATTGCCATTGGAACGAAATCTGACATTCCGCGTCACACAACTACAGATTTTCAAACACGAGCATCGATTTCGGAGGTTGAAGATGAACCAGAATTACGCAGTAGCGCGCCCAGCTGAAGCGGTATTGGCCAGCAACAAGCTGATTCGCAACACCTACATACTGCTTTCCCTCACCCTGCTGTTCAGCGCGGCCATGGCCGGCGTCGCCATCGCCATCAACATGCCGAGTTTGGGCCTGTTGCTCACCTTGGGCGGTTATTTCGGCTTGCTGTTTTTGACCCAGGCCCTGAGAAACAGCGTCTGGGGCCTGGCGGCGGTTTTCGCCCTGACGGGCTTCATGGGCTTGACCCTGGGGCCGTTTATCAACGCCTATGTGCAAGCGTTCTCCAATGGCGGCCAGCTGGTCATGTTGGCCCTGGGCGGCACCGGCGTCATCTTCCTGGGCCTGTCCGGTTACGCCTTAAGCACCCGCAAGGATTTCAGCTTCATGGGCGGCTTCCTCATGGTGGGCATATTGGTGGCCTTCCTGGCCGGGCTGTGCGCCATGATTTTCAGCGTGCCGGCCCTGGCGTTGGCGGTGTCCGCCATGTTCATCCTGCTGATGTCCGGCCTGATTCTCTACCAGACCAGCGAGATGATCCACGGCGGCGAAACCAACTACATCATGGCCACGGTGACCCTGTATGTCGCCATTTACAACCTGTTCACCAGCTTGTTGCACATTCTCGCGGCGTTTGCGGGCAATAACGACTGAAGGCGTCTCACAACGGCGGCAACTCTCTTAACAGGGGGAGGAGCTTGGAAGCGGCGGCTTGCCGCGACTTGCCCCCTCCCCCTGATTGATGCCGAATGGCGCGGATGTCCTGATGCACTGTAACGGCGCATTCCCCTGTTGCCCCCCTGGTTGATGCCGAATGACGCGCTGACGCCCTGTGGCGGCGCGTTCCCCTTGCTGACCCCCCCGGGTTGTCCCCTTGCCCATGCGGGGGCTAAGGCACTGAAAAACGGGCGATTCAGTTGCGCTTCAAGGGCCTGATGAGGAAGGCGAAGGGGCGGAACCTGCCTAAAAACGGGCGATTCAGGGACGCTTCAAGAGCCTGATGAGGAAGGCGGAGGGACGGAGCCTGCCTAAAAACAGGCGTTTCAGGGACGCTTCAAAGGGAGCGGCGGGACAAACGCGGAGCCTGCCCAAACAAGGGGTTGCCCCCGGTGCTTCAATCTTCTGTTCCGGCCTCTTGCGCCCCGCCCGGCTTCACCCCATCGGCCTCGGCCCGGGCCTGCCGACGCTTTCTCAGGGCCCTGAGAAGCCGTTGCAATGGATACCAGACGAAACCGACCACCATCAGCAGAAAGGCCGCCGCCACCACCAATAGCGAACCGATAGCAGCCAGACCGGCCCCTGGCCCCATGTAGGCCCAGGCCAGCCCTGGCGCCGCGCAACCCAGACCCAGGACGCCCCAGCGCAAGGCGGGGGATGATCCAGGGGGGCGCGGAAGCCTTGTTCGCGGCGTTCTCATAGCGGGCGGCATGGTGCCACCTTTTGTCAAACCTGTCAACAAGGGGCCGGCCTCGGCCCGCCGACCTCAGGCTTCCAGGCCCTGGAGGCTGTTTAAAATCCAAAGCGGACAAAGCGGTTGCTTTTCTTTTTTCGTTGTGATAGAGTGTTGCGCTTTGCACGGCGACAGGGCGCAGTCCGTTGCCGCACTCCAAGAATAAACGCAACGCGCCGATGACAATGGGCAACGCGTGAATACCGACAACTCATTCATTTCAGGGGAGCTTTTATGCAAATTGGTGTCCTGAAGGAGACCTTTCCGGGGGAAAACCGGGTTGCCGTCGCGCCGGACGCGGCCAAAAAGCTGGTCAAGCTGGGCGCGGCCCTCACGGTGGAAGCCACAGCGGGAGAAGGTTGCGGCTTCATGGACGGAGACTACGCCGAGGCTGGCGCCGAAGTCAGTGCCAAACGCAAGGACCTGTTGACGAAATCCGAGGTCATCCTGCGCATCCGCAAGCCGGAAGCCGCTGAAATCGGCCAGTTGCAACAAGGCTGCATACACATCAGCTATCTGGATCCCTTCAACGAGGGCGACTTGGTGGCGGCCCTGGCGAAACAGGGGGTCAGCGCCATCAGCATGGAGATGATCCCCCGCACGACGCTGTCGCAGAAAATGGACGCCCTCAGCTCCCAGGCCAACTTGGCCGGTTATGTCGCGGTGATGATGGCGGCCAACAGCCTGAACCGGATTTTCCCCATGATGATGACCCCCGCCGGCACCCTCAAGCCCGCCAAGGTGTTTGTGTTGGGCGCGGGCGTGGCGGGCCTGCAGGCCATTGCCACCGCCAAGCGCCTGGGGGCCAAGGTCACGGCCTTTGACACCCGTCCCGTGGTGGCGGAGCAGGTGCGCTCGGTCGGGGCGAAGTTCCTGGAGATCGACCTGGGCGAGACGGGGCAAACCCAGGACGGCTACGCCAAGGAGCTGACCCCTGAGCAGGTGGAAAAGCAGCGCCAGGGCCAGAAGGAGGCCATCGCCGAGTCCGATGTGGTCATCACCACCGCCCAGGTGTTCGGGCGCAAGGCGCCGGTGTTAGTCACCCGCGACATGGTGGCGGCCATGCAGCCTGGCAGCGTCATCGTTGACATGGCGGCGGAAACCGGCGGCAATGTGGAGGGGTCGGCGGCCGGCCAGGAAACCGTGGTCAACGGCGTGACCATCATCGGCCAGGGCAACTGGCCCAATTATGTCTGCCGCGACGCCAGCCAAATGTACTCGTCCAACCTGTGCAACATGATCAGTCAATACTGGGACAAGGACCGCAACGCGCTGGCGCTGGACCTCGAGGATGACATCATCCGCGGTTGCCTGATCACCCACGGCGGCGCCATCGTCAATGAAACCATCAAAAACCTGAACAGCTAAAGGAGCCTCCCATGGAAACCACTTTTGTCACCCTGGACGCGGTGTATTTAACTTTCATCCTCGTCTTGGCCATCTTCCTGGGCTTTGAGCTGATTAGCAAAGTCCCCGCCACCCTGCACACCCCCCTGATGTCCGGGGCCAACGCCATATCGGGCATCACCCTGGTGGGCGCGCTGTCCTCGTCCGGCGCGGGCCACGCTGAAGCGGCGGCCGTGTTGGGCACCTTGGGGGTCGTCTTCGCCACCATCAACGTCGTGGGCGGCTACATGGTGACGCACCGCATGCTGTCCATGTTCAAGAAGAAAGAAGGGAGCGGACAATGAACCCCCTGCTCATCAACCTGGCCTATGTCGTTTCAGCTGTCCTGTTCATCTTCGGCCTGAAGATGCTGAGCTCGCCGGCGACGGCGCGCAACGGCAACCTCGTGTCCGCCCTAGGCATGCTGCTCGCCATTGTCGTGACCCTGTTGGACCAAGCCATCGTGAGCTATGTCTGGATCGCCGTGGGCATGCTGGCGGGCGCCCTCATCGGCGCCTTCGCCGCCCGCATGGTCGCCATGACCGCCATGCCGGAAATGGTGGCGATCTTCAACGGCTTCGGCGGCATCGCCAGCCTGTTCGTGGGCTGGGCCGCCCTGCACTCCCCCGGCAACGCCGCCTTCACCTATGTGACCATCTTTCTGTCCATTCTCATCGGCGGCCTGACCTTCACCGGCAGCCTTGTGGCCTTCGGCAAACTGAGCGAGATCATCTCCGGGCGGCCCTACATTTTCGCCGGACAGCGCGTCGTCAACTCGCTCCTGTTGCTCGCCATCGTCATCGTCGGCGCGCTGTTCTGCCTTGAGCCGTCCAACGCCAACTACCTGTACGCGCTCATCGCTCTGGCCTTCCTGTTTGGCGTCATGGCGGTCATCCCCATAGGCGGGGCGGACATGCCAGTGGTGATCTCGCTGTTGAACAGCTATTCGGGGCTCGCCGCCTGCGCCGCCGGCTTCGCCATCAACAACAACATCCTGATCGTGGCTGGCTCGCTGGTGGGCGCCACCGGCATCATCCTCACCAACATCATGTGCAAGGCCATGAACCGCTCGCTGGCGAATGTGCTGTTCAGCGGCTTTGGCGCGGTGAAAACCGCCCTGGAGAAGGTGGAGGGCGAGGTCAAGCCCATCACCGCGGAAGACGCTTACTACATCCTGGAGGCCGCCAGCAATGTGGTCGTGGTGCCGGGCTACGGCATGGCCGTCGCCCAGGCCCAGCATGTCGTCAAGGAGTTGCAAGAGCTATTGGAGAAGAACAACGCGGAAGTGAGCTACGCCATTCACCCGGTGGCGGGCCGCATGCCCGGCCACATGAATGTGTTGTTGGCGGAGGCGGATGTGCCTTATGACTTGCTGATCGAAATGGAGGACATCAACCCGCGCATGGAGTTGATGGATGTCGCCATCGTCATCGGCGCCAACGATGTGGTCAACCCGGCGGCCCGTGAGATGGAAAGCAGCCCCATCTACGGGATGCCGATCATCAATGTGGATTACGCCAAAACGGTGTTTGTGCTGAAACGCTCCATGGCCGCTGGTTTCGCCGGGGTCGATAACCCGCTGTTTTTCAAGGAAAACACCCGCATGTTGTTCGGCGACGCCAAGGAGTCCATAGGCCAGCTGGTGCGGGAGTTCAGCGCCTAGCCCTGCTGTAAGCCCTGCTCCTTCTCTATGACGGCCATCCCGCCGAGATAGGGCCGCAAGGCCTCCGGCACATGGATGCGCCCGGCCTCGTCTTGGCCGTTTTCCATGACGGCGATCAGCGTGCGCCCCGCCGCGAGGCCTGAGCCGTTCAGGGTGTGCAGCAATTCCGGTTTGCCCCCGCTCGGATTGCGCCAGCGCGCCTTCATGCGCCGCGCCTGAAAGGCTTCGAAGTTGCTGCAGGAGGAGATCTCCCGATAACGCTGTTGCCCCGGGAGCCAAACCTCCAGATCGTAGGTTTTCGCCGCGGAAAACCCTAGGTCGCCGGCGCACAGGGCGACGACGCGGTAAGGCAGCTCCAAACGCCGCAATATGCTCTCGGCATGGCCCGTCAGCATCTCTAAGACCGCGTAGGAATCCTCCGGGCGAACCAATTGCACCAGCTCCACCTTTTCAAACTGATGCTGGCGAATCATCCCCCGGGTGTCCTGACCGTAGGCGCCCGCCTCGCTGCGGAAACACGGGGAATGGCAAACATACTTTAACGGCAGGGCCGCGGCGGGGACGATCTGTCCCTGGACGATGTTGGTGACCGAGACCTCGGCGGTGGGGATCAGGTATAAATCCTGTTTGGGGATGTGGAATTGATCGGCGGCGAACTTGGGCAACTGCCCGGTGCCAAACAGACTTTCGGGATTGACCAGGTACGGCGCGTTGACCTCCGTGTAGCCGTGTTCTTGAGTGTGCATATCCAACATGAACTGGATCAGCGCCCGGTGCAACCTGGCCAAGGGGCCTTGCATCACCACGAACCGGGCCCCCGCGATCCGCGCGGCCGCCTCGAAATCCAACATGCCCAGCCCCTCGCCCAAGGCCACATGGTCTTGCGGGTTGAAATCCATCTGCTTCGGCGTCCCCCAGCGCCGCGTTTCCTCATTGTCTTCTTCCGACTGCCCCTCCGGCACGGTGGCGTGGGGGATATTGGGGATGCCCCGTAAAATGCCGTCCAGTTCCCCCTGCACGGCTTCCAGTTCCGCTTCCTGGGCCTGCAATCGCTCGCCCAGGGAAGCGACCTGCTCCAGCAGGGGGGCCGCGTCTTCCCCGGCGGCCTTGGCCTGGCCTATCTCTTTGGAACGGCGGTTGCGTTCGGTGCGCAAGGCTTCCGTAGCCACCTGCGCCTCCTTGCGCCGGCGCTCGAGCCGCTCCAACTGGGCCAGATCCACCTCCACCCCGCGCTTGGCCAGGGCCGCCCGGACGCTGCCGAGGTCCCGGCGCAACAACTGCGGATCAAGCATGGAGCGCCTCCCCGCCCGGAAGGGGCCCTTCAGGCGGCAAGTTCGCCGTGTTCATCTTTTATCATGCGCAACTTTTCGTGCGCGCTCCATTTGGCTTTTACGACCTCTTCGACCTGCTTTATTGCGGCTTTTCTTGTTTCAACCTGGGTGAACAGCGGCAGTTTCAGTTCCTTCCATCTGTCGCCGATATTCGGCAAGGTCGTTTCAATCAACACCTTGCTAAAAGACTGCATGGCCACCAGGCGGTGAGACAACAGATACAGGAGATAATGAGGGGTCAACCCGCACTCGTTGCCTTTCTTAACTCTCAAAACCAAGATCTCCCTTGTCAACAACACCTCAAGATCATAAGGCGAAACCATCGCCACGCTGCCAATTCGGTAACTTCCGCGCCGGACATACAGAATATCTCCAGCTTGCAGGTTTTTTCCATCGCCTTTCATCTTCCTGTAAATGTGTTCAGGCAAGCTTGAAGTGGGGTCTTTGTAGATTTCCCAGTTCACTATGTCTTTAACGCGGATGTATGGATACTCGCCCCTCCCCTTGTACACCGCCGGCGGCGAACCGTGCCCGTCGAAGAATTCAAGCGCGCCGTTAGCGACAAGTTCTCCGATAGACGCCAGTCGCAAGCGTTTTTTTCTTGCGATTTCCCGCACTTCCTTGTCCCTCGTTTCCCAATAGTATCTCGGCACAAAGATCTTCCTGTTTTTCACATTCTTTGCGGAGACCGTGAAAACATGCTTGCGCCGCCGGGTCCTGCGCTCTTCCAGGATTAGCTCAATGTCATCCCACAACCGCTCGGGGTCAACCTGTTGCGTAACGGGATTCCAGCGGTGAATTGCCTTGCCTTGGTGGTCATGCCCCATTTCCTCCGCGACGGCGAAGTGGATGTTTTTTCCCTGCTTCACAGACTTCTGCAACACCACAACGATGCACTTTGCGTTGTTGTGGGGGCGGAAAGTGTTGTGCGGGAGATCGATGATCCATTGAATGTTGCATCGCTCCATGAACTGCATGACAAACCGCGCCTTTGGCGCGTGAAAAAATGTCTCCGGCAAAACAATGCCCATGACGCCTCCTTGCCTGAGCAATTGCAGGCTTCTTTCAATGAACAGGACCTCGGGGCGCATTTCCGTGTTTTTCCTGTCCGTTTGCTCGCACGCGGTCCCTTCTTTTCTCCATTTGCTTGCCAGGTCATATTGGGCAAGTTTTTCCCGTCCCACCACTTTTATGTCTTTGCCGAAGGGCGGGTTTGTCAACAAGACATCGAATTGGCCCAACTTAACGCCGTGGCGAGTTTTTTCTTTCCAGTTTTCCTGGGTTTCAAGGCTGTCTTCGCAAAAAATGCCGCTCTTGCCATCCCCGATAATGGTCATGTAGGCCTTCGCCACCTTGCTCAGAAATTCATCTTTTTCAACCCCCCGGATGCTCTTGACGGCTGTTTCCACTTTTTCTTTTTGCAGGGTTGCCGCGTCCCAACCGTATTCCGCCGCTTGCGCTTCCAACTGGCCCCACATGTTTTTCAGGGTTTCAATGAGAAACCCGCCTGAGCCGCAAGCCGGATCGATAACCAATTGCCCCGGCCGGGGGTTGATGATTTCAACCATGAGCCTGACCACATTCCGCGGCGTGAAAAATTGCCCCTGGCCTCCTTTCAGCGCATACCCTATGAAAGTTTCAAAGGCTTCCGCGATCACATCCCGTTCCGACTCGGTAAGACAGTAGTTCTGCAACTCGCCCACCAGGTAACTTAGCGATTTGTCATCGAGGCTTATTTTATCGCTAAAATCAATGACTTCCTCGTATTTTTCCTTGACTTTTTCAAACAGCGCCTCGATGCGAGCCGCCACCTCTCGCTCGCTCTCATTGAGGCCGGCGCGGAAAGAAACCATTTCCTCTTGCTTGGTGAATTTTTCATCGTAAATTTTGCAAAAAATGACATTGATCAGCTGTTGCGCCAACATTTCATCACGGGTCGCCCCGGTGGTGTTGCCAGCTAAATGATTTCTGATGGTCTTGAACACGGTCTTCAGGTTGTGGGGAATGGTCAAATCCTTTCTTTTGAATCTGCCAATGTCTTCCAAACGCTCGCCCTTTCTTGGGATGTTGGGTATTTCTGAGAACAGAACCTGGCCGTCTTTTTCATATTTCCGTATGAACAGCCGCTGCTCGCCGTTGAACCAAACGCCCAATTTCGCCTTTGAAAAGCGCAGATAATCCTTGAGTTGCGCTAATCCGTCCTTTCTTGTTTTTCGCTTGCACTCGACAACGATAAACAAGGCGTCGTCCGTTTTGTCATCACTGTTGAACACGGCAATATCGATGGGATATTCCTTTTTCACATCTGACGGCCTGGCTTTCACGCGCCATTGCGGCCGCGTTTGCAGTTGCTCCTTGGCGTACCCGTAATCCTCCATCAGCGTTTTGGCAAAGACCTGGACCGCCTCGACTTCCTCAGGCGTGGCTCTCACGGTTTTGCCGCTGACGCAATCTTGAATCCAACCTTCTTGCATGAATGCCCCGCCCCCGCTATTGCTGAGTGTGTTTTTCTCTACGCCGCGCGCTTTTTGCTTCATCAAGGGCTTCTTCTCTCAAAGCGATGATTTCTCTTTCGATTTTTTCCCTCCCCGCCACTATCTGTTTCATCCTTTCCTTGATGCGGCTTCTTTTCTCACTGTCTCTATGCAACGGAAGATGAAGTTCACGCCAACGCCCTCCTATGTTAGGCAAAGTGGTGTCAATAAACACCTTGTTGTAAAGTTGTTGTTTAGTGAGCTCATGGGTGATCAGATAGGCCAAATAAAAGGCATCTATCTCATACTTGTTGTCAGCATCGATAATTCTGAACACAAGACAGTGGCTATTCAACAATATCTCGGTGTCCGTAGGAAGAAGCACGGCTACATCGCCTACGCGATAACTTCCTTCTTTGACAAAGATTAAATCTCTCGCTCTTAACTCCACCCCCGTTCCTTTCACCTGCTGGTAAATATGCTCGGGAACTCCAGACACAGGATTCTTGTATATTGACAAATTGCCTATGTCGCCCGCTCTAACATAAGGCACATCGCCTAATCCTTTGTATTCTCCAGGAGGAGAGCCGTGTCCTTTGTGAACTTCCATGATGCCTTCCTCAACCAAGTTGCCCAATGGCAACCAGTCAATGTTTTCATCTTCTGAAAGATGATTCTCTCTCTTCCAATAATATCTTGGAACATAGATGTCGTTTTTTATTTCCGCGCGCTTTTTGCAAAAGACATGTTTGTTTTCGTTAGCGTCAGGACGACTTATTTCCTCCTGTATGCAGCGAGTGTCATCCCAGACTTCATCCGATATTTTGCCTTCCACGGGTTTCATCATGACCTTCCCTAAATGATTTTTTCCCATTTGTTCCGCGACGCCAAAAATGACATCTTTCTGCGGCGCGCCTTTCTCCAAAACAAGCAATAGGGTTTTTGCATTGCAATGTGGGCGGAAAGTGTTATGCGGCAGATCAATCACAGCCTTGATATTGTTGCCTTGTTGCATGTATTGAATAATGTGTTTTTTGGTCGGCGCGTGAAAATAGGTTTCCGGAAGCACAATGGCCAATCGTCCGCCTTCTTTCAGCATATCCAGACAGCGTTCGATAAAAAGCTCCTGAGGGGGCGTTTTCACCACCTTATCGGTCTTGATGAATTCTCCCTCTTCGCCTCGTTTCCACTTGTGTCCTAAATCAAATTGAGCGCACTCCGCCTCCAACACTTTTGTTTCTTTGCTTCCAAAGGGGGGATTAGTGAGGATAACATCGAATTTTTTGAATTGCTCAGTGTTTTCCACAAACAGGTTTTTCGCATTGCCGTCAAAATCTTCCGGGGCGTGAAGGGAATTTTGCTGAACGATGTTGCTGCCGCCATCTCCGATAATTGACATGTACGCCTTGGTGATCTTCACCAGATCAATTTCTTTGTCTATCCCGCAGATGGTTTTTTTCGCCATCCTTCTCTTTTCCAATTCAAACTCGCCAGCGGGCATGTTTTTCCATTTTCTGTCTTCCCGCATCTGTTCCCAGATATGACTGAGAGCGAAAATCAAAAATCCGCCACTGCCGCAGGCAGGATCGCATATCATCTCATCGGGCTTCGGATTGACAAGCCGCACCGCGATTTTCACAATCTCTCTGGGGGTGAAAAACTCCCCCTTTTCACCCACCAGCTTGGATTCAGCAAACACTTCAAACGCATCGCCAACCACATCTTGATCCGCGCCGATCAGGGAATACATTTGCAGTTCGCCAACCACATAGGCAATCCCATTGTCATCCAAGGTGATCTGCTCTCCCCCTTCAAAAATGCCTTCAACTTCTAGATCCTTTTTGACATCATCAAACAAGCGCTTTACTTTTTGAGCAACGGCGGTCTTATCCTCGTTAGCGCCAATCCTGAATTTCGGGACGCCTTCCACATCGTAACGCTCGTCTTGCATCTTGCAAAACAACAGGCGGATCATTTCATTGCCCAGCTTTTCTCTGCGGCTGATGTTTGTGTTGGTGTAAAGGGTGTTAAGAATGCGCCGAAAGATGAGCTTCAAATTGCTCGCAGGCTTTAGCGAGGCCTTATTCTGCAAACTGCCTATATCTTCTATCGTTTCACCGCTTCTTGGTATTTGATAGATTGCATTGCGCTTGACTTCTCCTGAGGCATGATCCCGCCACAGGTATTCGATTTCCTCGCCGTTTGTCCACACGCCCCAGGCGCAGGAAGTCGCAGTCATGTAGCTAATTAACTGATTGATCCCGTCTTTTCTATCTTTTCTTTTAGCCTCGACAATTCCCCATACATCGGCGCCTTGCGCTCTCTTTTTTGCGTCTGTCGTTTTATAAACAACGAGGTCTGCTTTCTCTCTGCGCCGACTTCCTCGCTGCACCAGGACTTCAATATCCATCTGCTCCTTGAGGTAGCCATAATCATGGCACAGGACTTTCTCATAATCCTGTCTCACCTGTTCCTCAGGAGTGTCTCTCACTGGCTTGTCTGTCGCCCAATCTTTCATGCCGCCCATCACTCTTTAATCATCGATGTCTTCTTGGCCTTCAACCTTCCCGTTACAGGCCGAACAACCGCTCATGCAACCGCTTCCCCCTGGGGTTCGTTCATTCGCGGGCCGCGACCCGCTGTCTGCCTGAGGCGCAAGGCCTTAGCCATGACTCTCCCCTCGCTCCGGCTTCGCGCGCCATTCTACCAAATATAGTAGATGATTTCCTGAAAAAACGCAATATGAGGGAAAATCAACCCAGGGCCGCGAACCCGTCCGTCCCGTTCTTGCGGCGGCGCGGCGGCGCGGCGGCCTTCCGGCCCCCGACTCCCGCCCTGATAGGAGGGGCGCCCCCGGCAAGGGCGCGAGTCATCCGCAGGTCATCGTCCTGGGGGGCATGTCCTCACCGGTGGCGGCATCTACCCAGGCGCATGGCAACGCGGGTCATCGCCCTGGGGAGCCTATCCTCACTGCTCCCTGCTGGCGCGGCGCAGGTGGAATTCCGCCAAGGCAAGGTCCTCCGGCCGGGCGATTTTGATGTTGTGGGCGCCGGCCGGCACGATCCGGGGCTTGCGGCCCTGGCTCTCCATGGCCTGGGCTTCGTCAGTCGCCACCCCGCCTTTCGCCACCACGGCGGCAAGACTTTCCCTTAGCGTGGACAGGCGAAACATTTGCGGCGTCAGGGCCCGCCACAAGCCGTCGCGGTTGATCGTTGTCTGAACCTCGTAGGTCGCCGCGGGGGGCGAGCTCTCCCCGCGGGCCGGACCCTCCCCGCGGGCCGGACCCTCCCCGCGGACGCCGCCTTGCTCCGCTCGCTTCACCGTGTCGCTGAGGGGCGCGGCCAACAAACCGCCGACGGCATGATCCTTGACCGCGGCAATGAGCAGATCCAGGTCTGCTGACTTCACGCAAGGTCTTGCCGCGTCATGGACCAACACCCAATCATCCTCAGCGGCCTGGTCCGCCAGGTGGTTCAGCCCGTTCAACACCGAGTGGCAACGCTCCGCTCCGCCACTGGCGCGGCTGATCTTGGGATGGCGGGACACCCCTAAGGCATCCCAATGCGGATCATCCTCCGCGATGGCGACGACGATGCCGGCGATCAGCGGATGATCGCAGAAAGGCGCAAGACTGTGTTCAATCACGGTTTTATCCAGGAGCTTGAGATATTGCTTGGGTTTTTCAGCGCCCATGCGCCGTCCAATGCCCGCCGCTGGCACGACAGCCCAGCAATTCGCCCCACCGCTCATGGCAAGGCCCTTAGGCCAAGTGCCTCATGGCGCCGGCCATGAAGCAGGCGCAGACGAGGGTTGCGCCACAAGGGCCTCATGGCGCCGGCCATGAAGCAGGCGCAGACGAGGGTTGCGCCACAAGGGCCTCATGGCGCCGGCGCGCCGTCAGCAACGCCATCAGAAACCGCCTCAGAACCAAGCTCCCCACCCTCGACGATCTGATAGAACACCTCGTCATCCTTGACCATGCCCATTTCGGTGCGGGCCTTCTCTTCCACCGCGTCCAGGCCGTGTTTGAGATCCATCACCTCGGCGGCCAGGGAATCGTTCCGCTCCCGGGCCTGCTTGTTTCCCTCTATCAGTTGCTCTTTCGCCGTCTCCAATTGGCGCACATCCCTCATTCCGCCAGGGCTGAACCAGAGCCGGTACTGCAACAGCCCCAACAAAACCAGCAGTATCAACACCAAAAGCCGCACGCCATCACCTTAGCTGGGGAAACAGAGCGGCGCCTGGATAGTTGGCGTCCGCGCCCAATTCCTTTTCTATCCTGAGCAGGCGGTTGTACTTGGCCACCCGGTCTGAGCGGCACAGGGAGCCGGTCTTGATCTGCTTGGCGGAAGCGCCAACGGCCAGGTCGGCGATGGTGGTGTCTTCCGTTTCGCCGGAACGGTGCGACACGATGGTGGCGTAACCCTCGCGCTTGGCCAAGTCAATCGCCTCCAGGGTTTCCGTCAGGGTGCCTATCTGGTTCAGTTTGATGAGTATCGAATTGGCCACCCCCTCGTCTATCCCTTTTTGCAGGATGGCGGCATTGGTGACGAACAGATCGTCCCCCACCAGTTGCGCCGCCCCGCCCAAGCGCTCGGTCATGGCCCGCCAGCCTTCCCAGTCATCCTCCGCCATGCCGTCTTCTATGGAGACAATGGGATAGTCATCCACCCAGCGAGCCAGGCAATCTAAAAATTCGGCGGCGCTCAGGGAGCGGTTTTCGGATGCCAAAACATAGCGGCCGTCCCGGTAAAACTCGGAACTGGCCACATCCAGGGCCAAGGCGATGTCCTTGCCCAGGGCGTAGCCGGCCTGCTCCACAGCCTGGACGATCACCTCCAGGGCCTCCTCGTTTGAACCCAGGTTGGGCGCGAAGCCGCCCTCATCGCCCACCGCCGTGCCTGCTCCCCGCCGCGCCAGCACCGCCTTGAGGGAATGAAACACCTCAGCCCCATAGCGCACCGCCTCACTCAGGCTCGCCGCGCCCACAGGCAACGCCATGAACTCTTGCAGATCGATGTTGTTGTCCGCATGGGCACCGCCGTTGAGGATGTTCATCATCGGCACGGGCAGGTGGAAGGGGCCGTCGCCCCCCAGGTAGCGGTACAGAGGCGCGCCCTCGTCCGCGGCGGCGGCGTGGGCCACGGCCATGGAAACGGCAAGGATGGCGTTGGCCCCCAGCTCGCGCTTGTTGGGCGTGCCATCCAGCTCCAGCATGGCTTGGTCTATGGCGGCCTGCTCTTGCGCCTCCATCCCTTTCACGGCGGGCCCCAGGATCCGCTCTATGTTGGCGACGGCCTGCAACACGCCTTTTCCTCGGTAGCGGCTGGCGTCGTTGTCCCGCAATTCCACGGCCTCGCGCGCGCCGGTGGAAGCGCCGGAGGGCGCAATGGCGGCGCCTATGTTGCCTTTGGCGGTTTGGACTTCGGCTCGCACGGTGGGATTGCCCCGGGAGTCCAGCACCTCCAGGGCGCGGATGGCGACGAGCTCCGACATCAGCCCCCCCTCACTCCCCCTCTGCTGGGGGAAAGACCCGCGCTTTAACGGTCTGATCCAACGCCGTCAGGGTCTCCAAGAGCGCTCCCACTTGCTCCAAAGGCAGGGAGTTGGGGCCGTCGCTCAGGGCCGCGTCCGGGTCCGGATGGGTTTCCATGAACAGGCCCGCCACGCCCACCGCCACCGCGGCCCGGGCCAGGGCCGGGATGAATTCCCTCTGCCCGCCGGATTGCCGCCCCCGTCCCCCCGGCAGTTGGGCGGAATGGGTGGCGTCGAAGACCACGGGGCAACCGGTGTCCCGCAGGATCTCCAGGGCCCGCATGTCCGACACCAGATAATTGTAGCCAAAACTGACGCCGCGCTCGCACACCAACAAGCGCTGATTGCCCGTCGAACGGGCCTTCTCCACCACCTGCTTCATGTCCCAAGGCGCCAGGAACTGGCCTTTTTTGATGTTGACCGGCAGGCCGCAGGCGGCGACCTTGCGGATGAAATTGGTCTGCCGGCACAGAAACGCGGGGGTCTGCAACACATCCACCACCTCAGCGACTTCCCCCAGGGGGGTGTCTTCATGCACATCCGTCAGCACCGGCGCGCCAATGGCGTCTTTCACCTTTTGCAGGATCGCCAGGCCACGCTCCAGCCCCGGGCCGCGATAACTCTCCCCCGCGCTGCGGTTGGCCTTGTCGAAGGAGGATTTGTAGATGAAGGGGACTGACAGCTTGTCGGCGATGTCCTTCAGCGCGCCGGCGGTGTCCAGGGCCAGCTGTTCGCTTTCTATGACGCAAGGGCCGGCGATCAGAAACAGGGGCCGCTCTAGGCCCACCTCGAAGCCGCACAGTCGCATCGCCATCCCCCCGCCCTCAGGGTCACGCCGCCGCGGGGCGCGGGGCGGCGTCCGCGCTCGCGCCCGCGTCAGCGCCGGCTTGGCGGGCCTGCCGGCGCGACAAGGCCGCCTTGACGAACCCCGTGAACAAGGGATGCCCGTCCCGGGGGGTGGAATTGAACTCAGGATGGAACTGGCAACCCACAAACCAGGGATGACGCGCCAATTCGACGATCTCCACCAATTTCCCGTCGGCTGACATCCCGGCGACCACCAGCCCGTGCCGCTCCAGGGTCTCCTTGTAGTTGTTGTTGAACTCGTAGCGGTGCCGGTGCCGCTCCACGATTTCCGGGGCGCCGTACATGTCCTCCACCAAAGTGCCGGCCTCCAGGCGGCAATGCTGCCCCCCTAAACGCATGGTGCCTCCCAGGTCTGAGGCGTCGTCGCGCTTCTCCACCCTGCCCTCGCGGCTCAGCCACTCGGCGATCAGGCCGATGACGGGATGGGGCGTCTCCGGGTCAAACTCGGTGCTGTTGGCGCCCTCCAAACCCGCCACATGGCGGGCGAACTCGATGACCGCCACCTGCATGCCCAGGCAGATGCCTAAATAAGGCACCTGGTTCTTCCGGGCGTAGCTCACCGTGGCGATCTTGCCTTCTATGCCCCGGTCGCCAAAGCCCCCTGGCACCAGGATCGCGTCCATGTCCCGCAACGGGTTGGCGCCGTTCCGCTCGATCTCCCCGGAATTGACATAGTGGATGTTGACCCGGGTGCGGGTGCGTATGCCGGCGTGGATCAGCGCCTCTGACAAGGACTTGTAGGAATCCGTCAGGCCCGTGTATTTGCCCGTCATGGCGATGTTGACCTCGGCGTTGGGGGCGGGGCGCTCCAGGGCGTCGACCACGGCGTCCCACTCGGACAGATCGGCGTCTCGCGCCTCCACGCCGAACTTGCCCAGCACGATGTCATCCAGTTTCTGTTCATGGAACAGGCGCGGCAGCCTGAACAGGTTGTCCACATCGACGGCGGAGATGATCGCGCTCTCCGCCACATTGGTGAACAACGCCAGCTTGCCGCGCTCGTTGTCGGGCAGGCGGCGGTCGGTGCGGCAGATCAGCACATCGGGCTGAATGCCTATGGAACGCAGCTCCTTGACCGAATGCTGGGTGGGCTTGGTTTTTATCTCGCCCACGGTCTCCAAATAAGGCACCAGGGTCAGGTGAATGAACAAGGAATGCTCGCTCCCCAGCTCCATGCGCATCTGCCGGATCGCCTCCAGGAAGGGCTGGGATTCTATGTCGCCCACCGTGCCGCCGATCTCCACCAGCGCCAGGTTCGCGTCGCCGGCCCCTTCCTTGATGCAGCGTTTGATCTCGTCGGTGATGTGCGGGATGACCTGCACAGTGGCCCCAAGGTAATCTCCGCGCCGCTCCTGTTGGATGACATTCTGATAAATCCTTCCAGTGGTGAAGTTGTTGCGCCGGGTCATGGGGGTCCGCACAAAGCGTTCGTAATGCCCCAGGTCCAGGTCGGTCTCCGCGCCATCCTCCGTGACATAGACCTCGCCATGTTGAAACGGGCTCATGGTGCCAGGGTCCACATTGATGTAGGGATCCAGTTTCAGCAGGGTGACATTCACCCCCCGGGATTCGAGGATCGCCCCCAGGGAGGCGGCGGCAATCCCCTTCCCCAAGGAGGAAACCACGCCGCCGGTGATGAAGACATAGCGCGTCATGGCGCGGCGGCGGGGAATTTCAGGGGAAGCGAGGCCCCCGATTCGAAGGAATCGCGGCGGGGTTCAAGCCAGTGCCGTGGGAGCGCCATCTATGGAGGGGCATGTTAACACAGATGGCAGGGCCTGGCGAGGGAACAGGCCCGCGAAGCCCGGCCCCGAACCGGGGGCCAACCCCCGTTCTCAGGCCCGGCCCGCAGGGTCAACCCGGCGCAAGCAGGCGGCTTCCACTTCTTGCGCCGACCGGCAGCCCAACAACATCAAATTCCGCCTGATCTCCTCGGTTAAGAGTTGCAGGGCCCGGTCAACCCCCGCCTCGCCCCCGGCCCCCAAGCCGAACAAATAGGCCCGGCCTATCATCACCGCCTTGGCTCCCAGGGCCAAAGCCTTGATCACATCGGCGCCCCGGCGAACGCCGCCATCCAAAATGACTTCCGCCTTGTCCCCCACCGCCGCGGCAATCTCCGGCAACACGGACAGCGGGGAAGGCGCCTGGTCCAATTGCCGCCCGCCGTGGTTGGACACAATCACCGCCGTGGCCCCTGCGTCCACCGCGCGCCGGGCGTCGGCGGCGTTCAATATCCCCTTGATGGCGAAGGGGCCGTCCCATTCCGAGATGATCCACGCCAGGTCTTCCCAGGTCACGGCGGGGTCAAACTGACTGGAGGTGTAATCGATGACGGAAAACAGATCCTGAGCGGCCCCGGCATGGTCCCGCACATTCGCCAACTCCAGGCGCGGACTGCTCAGAAAACGCCACAGCCAGCTGGGGCGCCGCAGGATGTCCATGGCGTTGGCCAAGCGCAACTGGGGCGGCACCGTGAACCCGTTTCTGAGGTCCCGCTCCCGTTGCCCCGCCACCGGCAGGTCCACGGTCAGGCACAAGGCGCAGTAGCCGGCCGCCCGGGCCCGGTTGATGAACTGCCGCAGCAATTCACGGTCGCGCCACACATAGAGCTGGAACAGCTTGGGGCCCGGGGCGGCCGCCGCCACCTCCTCGATGGACAGGGTGGACATGGAGGACAAAGAATACAGCGTGCCGGCTTTATGCGCGGCCCGAGCCGCCGCCGCCTCGCCGGCGTGGTGAAACAGGCGCGACATGCCCGTCGGCGCCAACACAAAAGGCGTGGCGACGCGGACCCCTAACACGGAAACGGACAGGTCCGCCTCCTTGACGCCGGTCAAACAACGGGGGACTAACGCATACTGGCTGAAGTCGTCCGAGTTCCGTCTCAGCGCGACCTCATCCTCCGCCGCGCCGTCCATGTAATCGAACACGGCCCGGGGCAGGCGCTGGCGCGCCACTTGGCGCAAGTCGGCGATGGAGTGACACCGGGCCAAGGCCCGGCTCACGGGCTGTCCCTCCTGGAGGCGAGCCGGGGCGTGAGGGTCCCGCCCCCGGGCCAGGCGTCCGCTCACGGCCGCCGCGCCGGGTGGGCCTGGGGCCGGTTAGCCTGGCGCGTCACGAGTCCAGCCCCCGGCAGGCCCGCGCCACTCAGGGGCTTTCCGCCCGTTGCAGGTCGTAGAGGATGCGCAGAAACATGTCGGGCTTGAGAAAATCCCTGCCCCAGGTCTCATCGTAATCCGCATTGGGCTTCAGCGCGATGATCTCATCTATGGACTTCCCTGCCGCGATGAGTTTCGCCATCCTGCCGCTCACCGTCTCCAACATGACAAGATAGTCCCGCATGGCCTGCTTGTCCCCCAGGGGGCCGTGTCCGGGGATGATGCGGGTGTCGTCATCGGCGAGCGCGAGAATGGCCTTGATGGTCTTGATGGCGCCGCTGACAGAGCCGCCGCTGGAGATGTCCATGAAGGGATACACGCCGTTAAACCACAAATCGCCGGTGTGGATCACATTGGCGTTGACGAAGTGAATGAGGCTGTCGCCATCGGTGTGCGAGTTCTTGTAGTGAATCACCCGCGCCTCATCGCCGTTCAGGTGCAGGGTCAGGTTGTCGTTGAAGGTCAGCACCGGCAACGCGGCCTTGGGGGAGGCCGGGACCACGCTTCCAAAAGCGGCGATTTCCGTGTCCACCGACATGCGCTTGCGAACATTGTGGTGCGCGACGATGACCACCCCCTCGCCCGCCAACAGCTCGTTGCCCCCGGTATGGTCGTAATGCCAGTGGGTGTTGATCAGAAACCTGATGGGCTGGTCTGACAGGGCCGCGACGGCGGCCTTGATCTTCTCGCTCAACGGCGCGAACTGATCGTCTATCATAAACACGCCGTCCGCGCCGACGGACACGCCGATGTTGCCGCCTTCGCCAGTCAGCATGTAGATGCCCTCCGCCACCTTCTGGGTCTTTATCTCGATGGCGGCGAACCTGTCTTCCTGGGCCTGAACCGGGGCGGATGCGAGCAGGCCCGCCGCCAACGCGAGGGCGGCGCGCCTGAGAGGTCTGTTGCTCATGGCTCTCTCCTGTTGTGGGGTGGGTTTTAGTATAACCCACTTCCGCAAAGGAGAGCGGCAGGCAGTGGCCTAAGCGCCGACTGACGGGCGCTCCCGGCGCGGCGCGCCTCCTAAGCCGAAGGATGCCAGCCCGCGTCCGCCCAGAGTTGCCCGGACACGATGGCGTTGGAGATCATGAAGCAGATCGCGTCGGCGATCTCCGCCGGCCGGATCAGCCTGCCGATCTGGGTGGCGGGCAAGATGTGGCTCTCCACATAATCATCGCCCAGGGCCCGCACCAGAGGCGTGTCGGTGAAACCAGGGTGAATCACCCCGCAACGCACCCCGTGGTGCATGGCCTCCTTGGTCAGGGTCGAGGCCGCGCCAGCCAGGCCGGCCTTGGTGGCGGCGTAGGAGACCTGCCCTTTCACCCCTTGGGAGGACACCGAACCGATGAAAATGACCGCGCCCTGGGTCTTTTCATTGGGTCGCCATTTTTTCAGCCCGCGCCGGGCCCGCTCCTCCGCCACCCGCGCGATCATTTCCATGCCCCAGTACGCGGCGGCGATCAGGTTGATCTTCACCACCTGCTCAAAGTCTTCCCGGGGGTAAATGACCGCCTTCCCCGAGGCCTTGTCCACCTTCACGGCCAAGGCGTCCCGGGTGAGGCCGGCGGCCGGGACGCAGATGGTCGCCACCTCGCCCTCCTGGCGCACTTCGTCATAGACCCGGACGCGGAAGGAGTCATCGCTCACATCGCCCTGGTGCGCTGTGGCGACGGGCCTCCCCACCGCGTTGTTGATCTCTTCGGCGACAGCGCCAACCTGTTCCGATTGATCCACCACCGCCACTCTGCCAGCTTGGCGCCGGGCCAATTCGAGGCACAGGGCCCTGCCGATGCCGCTGGCCCCGCCTGTCACGACCGCGATTCGGTCCTGTATCCGCATAGTTCGCCTCCTCTCTTAAGCGCGTTTCAGGCGGCTATTCTACACGGCGTTTTGTTGCAATGCAAAACTTAGTGATTATTAAGAAAATCAAATAGTTGCCATCATTTTAATGCGCTGCAACGAGGGCCGGCGGGGCTCAGCCCGCCCCTGCGGGGCGGCGTGAAAGAAAACGCGTCGCAACGAGGGCCGGCGGGGCTCAGCCCGCCCCTGCGGGGCGGCGTGAAAGAAAACGCGCCCCAACGAAAGCCGGCGGGGGCCAACCCGCCTCCGCGCCGCCATTCTCATTGCCTCGAACGGGGGAAACGATGTAAAGTGCGTAATCGAACAACAAGGGGAGCCCAACTCATGTCAAAAACCCATGCCGTGAAGACCATCCTGTTATGCCTCGCGCTGTCCGCGCCGTTTCACCTCGCCCTGGCGGACAACCATTACGGGCCCAAGGCGATTGAGGCGCGGATCCAACTCGGCGACAGCGACGGCGCCAAGTCATTCGAGCCTAAGGAACTGACCTTCGAGCGGGGCAACTATTACAAGCTGATCATCACCAACGCCAGTCCGGAAGAGCATTACTTCCACTCTGGCGGGTTCGCCACCCATATCTTCACCCGCAAGATCAGGGTGCGAGACGGGAAGGGCGAAGTCGTGGCGGAAGTCCACGGCGCCGTGAACGGCGTGGAACTGGTCCCCGGGGGCGTCGCCGAATGGTGGTTTTTTCCCATGACCAAGGGCGCAAACCTGAAACTGTACTGCCCTATAGACGGACACGAAGAGGGCGGAATGGTGGGCAGCATCAACATCACCGGCTCCTTGAAGTGAAACGCGGCGCCGCTGAGCCGGCCCCCCTGCTCCTCAACCGCCTCGGCGCCGTTTGAATTCCCGGCGCCGGGCGTACAGGACCCGCTCTGTGTAGCCGTTCGGCTCTTCCAAGCCGGTGAAGATCAGATCCAGGGCCGCCTGAAACGCGATGCTGTCGTCAAAGTTCGGGGCCATGTTGACATAGCGGGGGTCGTCGGCGTTCTGGTAATCCACCAGGGACGCCATTTTCTCGCATGCCGCCGCCACCTCCTCCCGCGTCGCCAGGCCATGGCGCAACCAGTTGGCGATGTGCTGGCTGGAAATGCGCAGGGTGGCCCGGTCTTCCATCAACATGACATTGTTGAGGTCTGGCACCTTGGAACACCCCACCCCCTGCTGGATCCAGCGCGCCACATAGCCCAGCAGGCCCTGGACATTGTTTTCCAGCTCCGTCTTCACCGCCTGCTCGCTCAGGGCCCGGGGCCCTAACAGCGGCAGGGTCAGGAGATCCTCCAGGCGGGCGCGGCTCAGCCGATACAGCTCCCGCTGGCGGGTGCCGACATTGATCTGGTGGTAGTGCATGGCGTGCAAGGTGGCGGCCATGGGCGAGGGCACCCAAGCGCAGGTGGCGCCGGCCCGGGGGTGGTTCACCTTCTGCTCCATCATGGCGGCCATGTTGTCTGGCTCAGACCACATGCCCTTGCCGATCTGCGCATGCCGGGGCAGGCCCGTCTCCATGCCTATGTCCACATTCCAGTCCTCATACGCCAACAACCACGGCGCGGTCTTCAGTTGCGCCTTGGGCAACATGGGGCCGGCCTCCATATTCGTGTGGATCTCGTCAGCGGTGCGGTCCAAAAAGCCGGTGTTGATGAAGATCACCCGGTTTCCCGCCTTGCGGATGCACTCCTTGAGGTTGAGCGTGGCGCGCCGCTCCTCATCCATAATGCCGATTTTGATGGTCAGCCGCTCCAGCCCCAGGGCGTCTTCCACCCGCTCAAACAACTCCACGGTGGCCGCCACCTCCTCCGGGCCGTGCAACTTGGGCTTGACGATGTAGATGGACCCCGCGGGGCTGTTCCTGAACCTGCCGTTGCCCAACAGATCGTGTTTCGCCGCCAACGCCGTCACCATGGCGTCAAGAAACCCCTCTGGCACCGGCGCGCCGCCAGCGGTCACGGCGTCCGTGTAGAGATGCAGGCCCACATTGCGCAACAGCATCAAGGCCCTCCCCGGCAAGGCGAAGGGTTTGCCATCCGGCGCCGTGTAGCGCCGGTCCTCCTCCAGGCGGCGCTGGAGGACTCCGTCGTCCTTGAACACCTTTCGGCTCAGGTCGCCCTTCATCAGTCCTAGCCAGTTCCGGTACACCCGCGTCTTGTCCTCCGCGTCAACGGCCGCCACCGAATCCTCGCAATCCATGATCACGCTGACCGCCGCCTCCAGTTGCACATCATAGACGCCAGCCAGGTCGTTGCGCCCTATGTAGTAGCCTTCCCCCAAGCGAAACTCAATATGCAGAGCGTTGTGCCGCAACAGGATGCTGTCCGGCGATTCCGGGTCCCCCGTGTAGCCGGCGAAACGCTCCCGTTTGCCCAAGCCATGCTCGCTGCCATCCCCCATCACGCCCACCAGCTGACCCGAGCGCACCTTGTATTGCGCCACATGATCATGGCTGCCCACGGCCATGGGGGTGGCGCGGTCCAGGAACTGGCGCGCGTAGCGGGTCACATCCCGGCCCCGCACCGGGTTGTATTTTCGGGCCCGCCCCCGCCCTTGGCTTTCGGGGATGACATCGGTGCTGTACAGCGCGTCGTAAAGGCTCCCCCAGCGGGCGTTGGCGGCGTTCAGCGCGTAACGGGGGTTGTCCACTGGCGCCACCAGCTGGGGGCCGGCGATGCGGGTGATCTCATCATCGGCGCCCGCGACGGCGACCTTGAAATCGCCGCCCTCGGGAACAAGATAGCCGATGTCCTGCAGGAACCGGCGCTGGGCCTCCGGATCATGTTCCGGATTGTCCCGGTGCCAGCTGTCGATCCGGGCCTGAAGCGCGTCTCGCCGGGCCAACAGGGCGCGGTTCTTGGGCCCCAGGTCGGCGACAATGCGGGCCAGGCCGGCCCAGAAGTCATCGGGGTTCACCCCCGTGTCCGGCGCGATCTCATCGCGCACCAGGTCATGCAAACCCTGGTCTATGGACAAACCATGCAATTCGACTCGCTCATTCATCGCCACCGCCCTCCGCTCTCACATTCGGTCAACCACTGGGACTCCCAACAAGGACAAGCCCAACTTGATCCGCCGCGCCACCGCCAAGCTCAAAACCAGTCGGGATTGTTTCACCGCCGCGTCCGCGGTCAGTATGGGGCAATGTTTCCAAAACTGGCTGTAGAGGCTCGCCAGCTCGTGCAAATAGCCGCAAAGGACATGGGCGGACAGTTTATTCTCGTAATCGGCGAAGAGTTCGGAAAAGGCCAGCAGACGCAACAGCAATTCCCGCTCCAGTTCGTGGGAGACGCGCAAGACCGGGTTGGACTCCAGCTCGCGGGGGGCGGCGCCGGCCTTGCTCATCAGGCTGGCGATGCGCACATGGCAATACATGATGTAGATGCCGGTGTTGCCCTGGCTGGCCAGCATTTGCTCCCAGTTGAAGGTGTAGTCCATTTCCGGGCGTTGCTTGAGGTCTGCGTACTTGAGCGCGGCGAGGGTCAGCCTCTCCGCCACCTCCTCCCGTTCGGCCTCGTCCAGCTCCGGGGCGCGCTCCAGGGACGCGCGCCGGTTGCGCTTCACCCCCTCGGCAAGCAAGTCCCTGATTTTCACCGTGCCGCCCTGGCGCGTCTTGAACCGCGTTTTCTTCACCGCGCCGCCCTCCTTCACCTCTTGCAGGACCACCCCGTAGCCCAAGTGCCTGAGTTCAACGGCGTCGCTCAGCCAGCCCGCCTTGCGGGCCAGGGCCTCGATCATCTGAAAATGCAACTGCTGCCCGCGGTCGGTCACGATGATGATCCGCTGCGCGCCCAGGCGGTTCACCCGGTGCCGCAACGCCGCCAGCTCGGTGGTGGCGTAATTGTAGCCCTCGTCGCTCTTCTGCACCAGCACCGGCAAGGGATCGCCGGCGACATTCCGAAAGCCCTCCAGGTAGGCGCATTTGGCGTTGTCGCTCTCCGTCAGGAGTCGCTTCGCTTCCAGTTCCGCCACCACCCGCGGCAGGTCCTCCCGGTAGGCGCTTTCCGGGCTGTCGTGAGATTCATCCAGGCTCACATTGAGCCGGCGGTAAAGTTCGTGGCAATTTTGCAGGGTCTTCTCCATCAGCAGGCCCCAAATCGCCAGGGCGTCCGGGTCCCCAGCCTGCAACAGATTGACCTCCGCGGCGGCCCGTCGCGCGAAATCCGCGTCCGTCTCCTTCAGTGCGGTGGCCGCGGCGTAGAGCCGCTCCACCTCTTCCAGAGACGCTGCCCGCATCTGTTGCAGATCGTCTCCGCAACGCTGCTTGATCATGGCCACCAAGACGCCGAAATTCGCCCCCCAGTCCCCGTAGTGGTTTTGCCGCAACACCTCATGGCCCAAAAACTCCAGGATCCGGGCGATGGAATCGCCGATCACCGTCGAGCGCAGAGTGCCTACATGCAGGTCTTTCGCCAAATTGGGGCTGGAATAATCCACCACCACTCGCAGAGGGTTTGCCGTGAGGGGAACGCCGCAACGGGGATCCGCCAGCCCTTGCGCCGCTTCGCGGGCCAGCGCCGCGTCTTTAACCCGGATGTTGATGAACCCCGCGCCAGCAACCGCGGCGGTTTCTATGGCTTCATTCTCTGGCAGGGCCTTGACGATGGCCGCCGCCGCGTCCCGGGGCGCCAACTTCTCCCCCTTGGCGATGTGGAAGGCAACATTGGACTGATAATCGCCGAACTTCCGCTCCCGGCACGGCGTCACCTGGCAGTCCGCGCCGGCGTGAGCGCTGGCGAAACAGGCCCGTGCCGCCTCCTCCAAAGCCTCTTTGATTGTATCCACCAGGGCCATGGCGGCATTCTCTCAAAATCATCCCTGCTTGTCAGCACGGCCCCCGGCATGCATTGCCGCCCGCGGCGCGCGCCGGGCCGGGCCAGGACGGGATTACCAACTCAGGCGATAGTCCAGGCCCGCCTGGGCCCGATGTTGGCCGGGAATGTGGTCGGCGTTGTGGGCGTAGCTGAGCTCAAGGGCCAGTTGGCCCTTGAACAGGGGCGGTCGTGTTGAACATGGCACCGCGGGGATAATCGGGGCGTCCCGCCGCCGTTGCGGTTGGCGTCAATGCCGCCAGCAGGTCAGGCAATCAGGTAATCAAGCGAGCCGTCGCCATCCAGGTGCAAATCGCCCCACTGCAGGACATGGGGCTCGTCCGCTGTCAGCGCGATAGTGAAGTCGCCTGGTTCCCCGGTGACTTCCGCGCTGGTCACGCCATCCAGGCCCTCTAACGCCGCGTCCACCTAGGCCGCCGTGGCGCTGATGGGCAGGTCAGCGGTGATGGCATCGTCAAACCGCAGAAAGTAGGAGCCGCCATCCGCTTGATAGTACAGGTGGTAACTGGAACGGTGCAGGCTGTCATCGGACGCTGGCAGATCCACGCCGCCCCCGATGCTCAGATCCCCGGCGTCCAGGCGTCCGCTCGCGCCGCCCTCCCCTACAAAGGTGAAGTCGTCTATGGCAAGCGCCGCGTTGCCGAGATTAAGCAGGGTGATGGTGCCGCCGTCAGGCAGGGTGATTTTCCTGTTGTTCGTTACGCCAGCCCCATCCCAGTTCGAATCTATCAAACCGGAGAGCGTCAGCCCTTGAGACTCGAGATCGCGGGCCTGCCCTTACTCATCCGCCGGTGGGCCGGCGCCTTTCCCCTGGCGGGCCTGGGAGACAAGCCAATCGAGATTGACTTTTATAGTGGCAATGTCTTCTTTTATCTTGCCCATTGTTTCGTCGATGCGGTTAAATCGCTCGTCTATTTTCTTGTGCCTCTCGGCGCAATGCTTCTCGTGATCATCTACCCGGTCTTCAACCCGCTTCAATCGCGCCCAGACCTGGGACGCGTACCAAACGATGGCAATCCCCAGCACAACCGCGCTCGGGCCGCCCAACCATTCAGGGATAAAATCAAAATTCATGGCGTTATGTTACCTCGCATTGTTGCGCTTGCCCTTGTTCCTCATCTCAAGCCCGCGCTGAATCCTCGTTAGGGAGCATGTCAAACAGCTTGATGAGCGACATGCCAGCGCGAAATGCCTTCCCAGGGTCGCCCCTGGGCTTGTTTCTTCTCTCACTTTATTTTATCATGCCAGTCATTCTTGTCAAGCGCTTTTTCCCAATTTCCCCTCAAATCCCTGTCAAGTTATGCATATAATCCCCATCGTTAAATAGTCAATGGCGGACAAGTTGCATTCGCCCCTGGGCCGACCCTGCGACCATTGCCGCCCGCGGGGCCCGCAGGGCCGGGCCAGGGCGGGATGGATTACCAGCTCAGGCGATAGCCCAGGCCCGCCTGGCTCCGATGTTGGCCGGGGATGTGGTCGGCGTTGTGGGCGTAGCTGAGCTCAATGGCCAGTTGACCCTTGAACAGGAGCCGATCGTGGCGCAACTGAAACCTAACCTCGCGGGTCTCAGGCCGCAAGGCGAAGCGCGCCTGCTCATAGCGCCAGTTCCCCGCCCGGTCCCGTCCCACGGCGTAGCGCAGGGTCCCGCGTCCGCTCTCGGCCCGCAAGGGCTGGCCGATGGACAGCCGCGTGCGCGTCTCCGAGCCGCGATGTTCCAGGGCCAGGGTCGCCGCCGAGTACAGCGAGCCGGTGGCGTTGAACATGGCGCCGCGAGCGTAATCCGGCTGCCCCGCCGCCAACAAATAATCCAGATGCAACGCCACCCCGCCCGCTTGCGACAGCGGCCAGGCGTGTTCCCGCGCCACCCACGCCAGCTTGGAGTTCGCCGCCGCGCCAAAGGCCCCGGCCGGCCGGGATCCTTGGTTGGTCTGCGTCTCCACGATGACCCCCAAGCGCAACTGCTCCATCACCTCCCCGGAGAAACCAAAGGCGTGATAATCCCTCTCTGCGGCAAAGCCGCTCTCGGGGAAGTCCGCGCGGAAACCGGCGGCATGAAAACCATCGCCCCACAGGGTCATGCGCAGACCCTGACCCTCTTCCCGCCCCTCCCCGGCCGCGCCGAACCAGCGCAGGTGGGACAGCAGGGCCCGCTGTTCAAACCCCTCGTCCCAACCTGGCACGGGCAAGATCGCCTGAGGCGCGGGGACGGTCGCGAACAAGCTCGCGGCCGGTTGCCAGAAGGGCGCGTTCCAGGCATCGAAGCCCGCCACTTCCTGCCCCGCCAAATGACGCCCGACGCGCCCCCAGGCTGGCGGCGTCGCCAGACGGGTGCGGTGGAGGCTGGCCTGCATGGCGGCGGTGCCGGTGCTGACCTCGCCCACCGGCGCGGTGGCGGCGTTCAGGTCCAACAAGCCGGCCCCATAGATGAGGGAATCGCTGTAGCGCCCCCTGTTGTTGGCGGTGTTGACCACCCGCAAGGCGACTTCCCGGTTGCTCAGCTGGCCGCGAAATCGCTCCATCACCAGGGCAAGGCTGCCAGCCACTAAGGGCGCGGCCACGGAAGTGCCGCCGCCCTGCCGATGAAAGTTGACATCCGCGTCATCCGGGTCTGTTTCAGGGTTGAAGTTTGGCGACGCCACCCTGAGCCCTGCCGGCGCGGTCAGACAATAGTGCCGGCCGTGGGCCTGCGGCTTCCAGTCGCCAGGAAGGGGGCCGCAGCGGTTGGAGTAGTAGGCGATTTGACCACCTTCAGCGGCCGCCACCGCCAGGTAGTGGCCTCGCACGACAGGCTCGCGCACGGGCAGGGCGGCCCTAGGGTCGGGCCGATCCCGGGTGGAGTTGCCGATGGCCCACACCTCAATGGTTTTTTCCTGCGCGTCCCGCTGGGTGAAAGCGGCCCAGAATGCCGGGAAATCTCTCTTGTAAAGGGCCTCGTTGGTGAACTGCCAGTCCTGACCGGGGCTGCCTACGGAGAAGTTGATGATGTCGGAGTGGGACAGGAAGTCCCGGTACGCCGAGGCCTTGCTGGCGTCATCTCCTGTGAGGAAGGCGTTTCCAGCGAAGTGGATGCTCCTGAATTCTGCATCTAGTAGCGGACGGATGGTGGCTCCGGGGGCGATCCCGTAGCGCCAGCCAGCGGCCACGGAGGCCACAACAGTGCCGTGGTCGGGCTGGGAACGATAGCCTATGAAGATGCCTGTTATTTCTTCATAGTCGTATTGCCCGGGGAACGCATGCCAGCCATCGGCGTCTCGGCTGAGGTCCCGGATGAACCAGGTGTTGTATGCATCTGGAAAGCGTCGCTCCGATTCAATGATGCGATGGGCGTAGTGTTCAATTAGGGCCCGGTCGCCATCGGCATCGATCTCGAAGACGCGACACTCTGCGCCTTCCTCCCGGCAACCTGAGAAGGCCTCCGGCAGATTCTGAGGGAACTCCTCCGGAGCCCCACTAAAGGCGGCGCTGGGGATTTTGCGGACTATGAAGGTCCCTCGGCGTTGCACGCGCCCGGCGAACTCCGGGTGCAGGATGTCAACGCCGGTGTCAACTATGCCGATCCTGACCCCCCGGCCGCTGAGGCCGCGGGCGTAGGCGTGTTCGGCGTTGATGCCGTCCCAGCCTGTCACCTGCTGAAATTTGAAGTCGTCAAGGATTTGTTCCGGGGGTCCCCCGAAGGAAGGCAGGTAGAAGCTCAGCAGATCCCGGAAGGCCTCGTCGGTCAAGCGCTCATCCGGCAGGATCAGATCGGCCGGCGCCCGGTAGTAGGTCGCGTTCTCAGGCAACAGCGTGTCCCCCGGCGTTGGGCCAGGGGCGGTTGTCAGGGGCGAGGGGACGGATTCGGGGGGCAACTCCGGGTAGGGCGAAGCGGCGAGAGGGGCAGGCCCCGCGGCCGTAAGCAGGAAAACCGCCAAGGTCAGAACAGCGCGACAGGCAAAATTTTTCGCATCACTATCCACAAGTCGGTTCCCGGCTTTGCGGCAACGCCGCGTTTGTTGACAAAAGCTTGCCTTGGCAAGGCGGCTTTCATAATGCGCCACAATCGTTAAATGGTCAATGGCGGACAAGTTGCATTCCCCCCTGGGCCGACCTTGCGACCATTGCCGCCCGCGGCGCGCGCAGGGCCGGGCCAGGGCGGGATTACCAGCTCAGGCGATAGCCCAAGCCTGCCTGGGCCCGATGTTGGCCGGGGATGTGGTCGGCGTTGTGGGCGTAGCTGAGATCAAGGGCCAGTTGGCCCTTGAACAGGGGCCGGTCGTGGCGCAACTGAAACCGAACCTCGCGGGTCTCAGGCCGCAAGGCGAACCGCAACTGCTCATAGCGCCAGTTCCCCGCCCGGTCGCGCCCCACGGCGTAGCGCAACGTCCCGCGCCCGCTCTCGGCCCGCAAGGGCTGGCCGATGGACAGCCGCGTGCGCGTCTCCGACCCGCGATGCTCCAGGGCCAGGGACGCCGCCGAGTACAGCGAGCCGGTGGCGTTGAACATGGCGCCGCGAGCGTAATCCGGCTGCCCCGCCGCCAACAAATAATCCAACCGCAACGCCACCCCGCCCGCGGGCAACAGCGGCCAAGCGTGTTCCCGCGCCAACCACGCCAGCTTGGAATTCGCCGCCGCGCCAAAGGCCCCGGCCGGGCGGGCGCCCTGGTTGGTCTGCGTCTCCACGATGACCCCCAGGCGCAACCGCTCCATCACCTCCCCGGAGAAACCGAAGGCGTGATAATCCGTCTCGGCGGCAAAGCCGCGCCCGGAGAAATCAGCGCGGAAACCGGCGGCATGAACACCATCGCCCCACAGGGTCATGCGCAGACCCTGACCCTCTTCCCGCCCCTCCCCGCCCGCGCCGAACCAGCGCAGGTGGGACAGCAAGGCGCGTTGCTCAAATCCCTCGTCCCAACCCGGCATGGGCAAGATCGCCTGAGGCGCGGGGGCGGTCGCGAACAAGCTTGCGGCCGGTTGCCAGAAGGGCGCGTTCCACGAGTCAAAACCGGCGATCTCGAGGCCTTGCAAGCGTGGTCCCAGGTCGCCCCATGCTGGCGGCGTTTGCAGGCGCGTGGCGGCGATGGCGGCCCGCAACGAGGCGGTGCCGGTGCTGACCTCGCCCACCGGCGCCGTGGCGGCGTCCAGGTCCAACAAGCCGGCCCCATAGATGCGGGAATCGCTGTAGCGACCCCTGTTGTTGGCGGTGTTGACCACCCGCAAAGCGACTTCCCGGTTGCTCAGCTGGCCGCGAAACCGCTCCATCACCAGGGCGATGCCGCCAGCCACTATGGGCGCGGACAAGGAAGTGCCTTGGCGCACTTGATGAGCGTTGGCATCCGCGTCTGTTGCCGGGTCGAAGTTTGGCTCCGCCACCCTGAGCCGTCCCGGCGCGGTCAGGCAATAGTGCCGGCCATGGGCCTGCGGGTTCCAGTCGTCGGGCAGGGTGCCGCAACGGTTGGAGTAGGTGGCAATTTGGCCCTGCCCAGTGGCCGCCACCGCCAGGTAGTGGCCGCGGACGGCAGGCTCGCGCGCGGGCAGGGAGGCCAGAGGGCTGGGGCGGTATGAGGAGTTGTTTCCGGCGGACCAGACCTCAATGGTCTTTTCCTGCGCGTCCCGCTGGGTGAAGGCGGCCCAGTATGTCGGGAACTCTCTCTTGAGCCAGGCCTCGTAGCCGACATGACCGTCGTAATTATCGGGGTGGCTGCCTATGGAGCGGTTGATGATGTCGAAGTGGGACAGGAAGTCCCGGTACGCCCTGGCCTTGCTGGCGTCGCTTACATTGTAGAATGGGTGAATATAGCGGTCGTCTTGCAACGGAGCGATGGTCGCGCCGGGGGCGATTCCGTAGCGCCAGCCGGCGGCCACGGAGGCCACAAAGGTGCCGTGGTGGAGGTTATCATTCGAGTAAGAGGTATCCTCATGTGCGTATAGCCCGGGGATATCATACCAGCTGGCAGCGTCGTCGCGGCTGAGGTCCCGGATGAACCAGGCATGGTATTCGTCCGGGAAGCGTCGCTCTGATTCGATGATGCGATGGGCGTAGTGTTCAATCAGGGCCCGGTCGCCATCGGCATCGATCTCGAAGACGCGACAATTAGCGCCTCCCTCCCGGCAACCTGAGAAGACCTCCGGCAGATCCACAGAAGCGCCAACGCCGGCATCTACGTCGTTGTAGGGGACTTTTCTAACTATGAAGGTTCCGCGGCGTTGCACGCGCCCGGCGAACTCCGGGTGCAGGATGTCAACGCCACCGTCATTTATGCCGATTCTGACCCCCCGGCCGCTGAGGCCGCGGGCGTAGGCGTGTTCGGCATTGATGCCATCCCAGTAGTCTCCCACCTGCTGAAATTTGAAGTCGTCAAGGATTTGTTCCGGCCGGTTTCCCCCGAAGGAGGGCAGGTAGCGGCTCAGTTGCGCACGGAAGGCCGCGTCGCTCAAGCGCTCATCCGGCAGAATCAGATCGATCGGCGCAGGGTGGTAGGTCGCGTTTCGAGGCAACAGCGTGTTCCCCGGCGTTGGGCCAGGGGCGGTTGTCAGGGGCGAGGGGACGGATCCGGCGGGCACCTCCCGGTAGAGCGAATAGATGGGAGGGCTTGGGTCAGGCGTCGGCTCAGGCGCGGGGGCCGGCTCTGGCTCCGGCTCCGGTTGCGCGGTCGGCGGCGTCCATCCTGGTGGACGGCCCTCATCCGTGTAGAAAAACTCCTCAAGCCAATGTTCGTGTGTGTAATCCTCAAGCTCCGGCTCCGGTTGCGGCTCAGGCGCAGGGGCCGGCTCCGGTTGCGGCTCAGGCGCAGGGGCCGGCTCCGGCTCAGGCGCGGGGGCCGGCTCTGGCTCCGGCGCGGGGGCCGGCTCCGGTTCCGCGGTCGGCGGCGTCCATCCTGGTGGACGGCCCTCATCCGTATAGAAAAACTCCTCAAGCCAATGTTCGTGTGTGTGATCCCGCAGTTCAAATTCAAACCGGGCGTCTCTCCGCTGAGGACCTTGCTCCCCCGCCGCCCCCGCGGCCGGGAGCAGGAAAAGCGCCAAGGTCAGAACAGCGCGACAGGCGCGATTTTTCGCGTCAATATCCATAAATTCGTTCATAAATACGCCATAATCGTTAAATAGTCAATAGCGGACAAGTTGCATTCCCCCCTGGGCCGACCTTGCGTAGAGTCTTGCGAATCTTTTTTGCGATTCATGCGAAAGATTCATGTACATGCCACTTGACATGGTGCAATTATCTTTGATTTTTGCGGGGGGAACTGAGGGGGCAGGACCGCCAGCAGAGTTGCTGGCGGGGTCAGTCGCCGGGGGCGGCAGGGCCGCCGGCAGAGTCGCTGGCAGTGGTGCCGGGGGATGGCGAACTGACAATTAGTCGGCGGGGGAGGTGGGTCAGTCGCTGGGGGGCGCCCAGAAGGAATCGGCAAGGGTAGCGGTCAGCAATCTTTTCACGGCCGCGGTGGTCGTGGCGGCGTTGATGGCGGTTTTTTGAGTTTGATACAACCCCCGCAACCGGTCGCGCTCGTTGTTCTGAGCCGCTGTCTCGCCATCGCGCAAGCGCAGTAAAATTTCGGCATCCAAACCACTCACGCCGTAGTTCGCCGTGATTTTGTTTTGACAAAAAGCATGGATCTGGGCGATAGCCAGGTTCTTGGCCTCCGCAAGTTGCGCAAGGGGCAGGGCCGCTTGAAGCTCGGCCCAGGTGGGCTTGGCGCTGGCGGCGGGGTCAACAGCTTGCCCATCGTAGTTTGGCACGCCCGGCGGGTTCCAACGATAAGCGTTCCAGGTGTCGGCTGTGAAATTTGGAACACCGCCGCCCGCCACCTCACCTGGCGTCAACCCGTACGGCAAGACAAGTGGCGGGGTTTGAGATAGCAAGTATTGCAAAGCTAAATTGAATTCTATTTTTGTCATGTCCAATCAACTCGGCCCTTTTATGCCATAAACTCTGTAGATAGAGCCAGTCTCGTCGCGGTTCTCGCCACGAATGTAGATCGTTCTCGAGTTGGAAGCTCTCCAAACATGAAAAGTAAGAGTGGTGCTGTCATTTCGCCCGGTTCCAATATGGCTTTTGTTCGGATTTCCGGTCGGCCCGGCTGAGGTGCCAACCGCCATTCTCGCGCCAGGCGCCAACCCGATTGAATACCAGGTGGCAGACTGTCCGAAAAACAACACCCACGGCCAGTCGGCCAGTGATTTTGTCCTTGCAATGCTTAAGGCCTGGATCCGTGTGCCGTTCGGGTCGGCCCACTCCGCGCTTCCCGCCCAAAGCTCTGTCACATTGAAAAGATCAGCCGAGATATGATTAGCCTGAATCGTTCCTTCGATGTCAGCGTCTCGAACTCGCAAATTCAATGCGGAGAGGCTTTGGACAAAGATTTGCCGCGCCGTGACTGAATTCGGAAACAGGACGCTGCCGGGAATCACCAGGTCAATCTTTATCCAGCGCGTTCCGTTCCAGGTTCGCATCTCCCAAAATTTAGGATTCGATTTCGAGTTTGCGAGAGTCACGACGTCCGTCAGCACATTGTCGCCCGTCGTCAGCCGGTTCGCTTCCGCGTCCGACCAGGCGGTGCCGGTCCAGTTCAAATTGTAGTAAGTCGCCGCGCCGCGCCGCACATCCGCGTGCTGGTTGTACAACACGGGCGCGCTCCAGGCGGTCCACGAACCCGTCTTGCCACTCCGGTTCGACACCCATTCGTATTTCAGCGCAGAGGTCACCCCCGCCGGCCGGCTCGTCCAGCCCGTCGGATTATTGCCCACCGGCAAGGTGGGCGAGACGGCGGATGCCGTGCGCCGGTAGATGAATTGCACGCCGGGGCCGGGCACCGGGGCCGGGATCTCCGGGGGGTCCGGGATGGGCTGGTCTCGGGGCAAAGTAGTCACGGTCGCCGACGCCCAGCTGCTGGCGTTGCCGCTGGCGTCCAGGTGGCGCGCAAACACTTTCAGGTTTTCTGCCGCCGCCAAGTCCAGGCGCGAAAATACGGTGCCTTTCACCGTCCCTCGCAAAATCGCCTGGGCACCATCTTCGTCTCCTAGTGTTTGGGCGCCGTCGCGCAGTTCGGTTATGGAGTAGTCTGGCTCTTCGGGTTTGTCCCAAAGCGCCGTCCAGCCGCCGCGCACTGGCAACACCCTCAAACCCGCCGGCGCGTCCGGCGCGATTTTGTCTCCAGCCAGGGTGTATCCGCAGGTGTGTTCCGGCCCTGCCGGCGCCACCAGCGAGCCCGGCACTACCACGATCTCCAGGCTCCCGTAGGGTTGATCAATCCAACTCGCGCTGGTTTGCGATTCATCCAGCACCGCCACCACCCGCCAGCGCTCCGCCACCGGCGCCGGCTCCCCCGCCTTGCGCTTCGGCGTCCGCCGGGCGCGGATCACCCCGCCGCGCCAGTCCCCCGCCACGGTCAAGGTGGCGGTGATCTCATTTGCGAAGCCATCCGCCACCTTGATCTGCTTTTCAGACAAGACGCACGCGACCACCCGCGGCCCCCGATACTTCAAATCTGGCAGGGGGTCTGTCAGGTCCAGGTCCGCGGCCTCGTAGTATTCCGCCACCTCGTCAATCGCCGTGAAGCGATAGCGGTCCATGGACCGAGGCTCAATCTCGATAATCTTCAGTTTGCGCGGCGGGTTCTCCGCGCCGTAGTGCCGCCACAGCACATCGCCCGCCACCACGCCCTTCTCCACCGGCGCCGCGGCCAAGCCGCCGTTGTCTGGCACGCCCGGCAACGGGGTCTGCAACACCGGCCGGCTGGTTGCGCCAGCGCCGCCGTCCGGGTGCGTAACCACGCTGGTGTGCAAAGTTCCATCCAGCAGGCGGAAGGTCATGTAGTTGACCTCCGCGTCAATGTTGACATCCTGGTTCAGCGCCGGCGACGCCGCCGTCCCGCCCGGTCGCAGGCGTCCCGTCGTGCCGCCGCTCAGCAAATCCGAGGTCACTTGCACCACATCGCCGCGCCCTATGGTCAGCCCCTCAGGCCCCATCTCCCAGGTGATCCGCCGGCGGTGATACTTCTGCCGCGCCGCGATTAAATTCGTCTCCTCCTTCGCCTGCGCCCGGCTCACAATGCCTTGCAGCGTCACCGTCGCCGTCCGCGACGGCGCGGTCACGCCCGCCTTCAGCCGCCGCAACTCCGCCGGTTGCCAGTCAAAATCCGGGTCTATGTATCGAACGACAATCTCATCCGCCAACCTGCCGTCCGCGTAATTCACTTCCATTGTCCCGGCGATGATGTTTCCTGGCGTGATCATCGCGGTCGGCGCCAAGCCCGCCTGGTCAAACACCACGCCGAGTTTGCCGCTGGCCCAGCTCGCCGACGCCCGCCCGCACCGGCAAATCATGTTCAACACATCGGCGATGCTTTGCGACCCGGTCAACACTGTGTCGCACTTCAAGCCCTCCGCCGCGCACCACACGCGCCAGGCGCGGATGGAGGTTTCATCAATCCGAGTGTCCGGCAACCCCAGGCCCGCCACCAGTCGCCCGTCGGCCCGCACGCCCTTCACAAACCACCGGAAGATGTCCGCCGGGTTGCTGGTAATTTGATTGGCGGACGACCACGCCGAACCGCTCCAGGTTGGAACCTTTTGCTTCACCAACGCGGACAGCCGCTCAATGCGCCCCTGCAATTGCCCGCTGGCTTTGATCTTCAATTCCAGCCGCGTCCGCCCCGTCGCGTCCGCCGTGTTCGCCTGGAAAGTTCGCAACGCGGTCCAGGTCACGCCCTGGTCCGTAGTGCGATCCGCCTTGCTCTCCCGGCTGTTTAGCGCCGCCTTGCGCTTCATGCGCACGTCCCACTTCTTCGTGTGGTCGGTCAAATCCACACCCACCGTCTTGCGCACCGCATCCGTCGCGCTGTTGCTCAGTGTCTCGGTGGTTCGCGTCGGCGTTAGCCAGTTCGGATCAGTGCCATGTTCCTTCCACTCAATTTGGATCGCAACTCGCCGCTCTTCCCCCTCCCCGTTTTTCTTCCTGCCGAAAAAAACGCCGACAAAATCCAACTCCAGCCGTTTCGCCTTCTCCTCGCTAGTCCGCGAGACCCAATCCCCATAGGCGTTTGTCGCGGCGGTCGCGCCCGGGTGCGGCAACAGCCCCCCGGCGCTCGTTTGCACATCCCCCGCCAGCAGCGTCACCGCCTGGCCTGGCCGCCGAATCTCATCATCCACATCAGCGTAGGCGCTTAACAAGGTGTCGCCGATCTTAATCTCGCTGATGTCTAAATCGCCGACCCCAAAATCAAACAGCTGAAAGAGGTACTGATCGTCGCCGATGAACTGGGTGTATTCTTGCGCCGTCAGATCCGGGAACACCCGGTGCGTCCCCAGCGCCAACATCGCCGGCTCGTAAGGCCGCGCCTGGTTGGAGCCGCCATGCAAGGAAAACACCGACCGCCCCGGCTCCCCGGCGTCCGGCAACTCCACGGGAAACAGCGCGTTAACGACAAGCCCGCCGATGACTTTGGCCCCCGCCACCAGCGCCGCCTTGCCCAGGCTCAACCCCACCGGCCCCAGGTGCAAAGACAATGTAAGCACAGTGATGGCGGTGATGATCTCAAACGGATCGCTGTCCCCGCCGCCCTGGACCACCGCCCGCGCCTCCACGATCTGTCCCGGCAACACCAGCCGCCGGGCCCATTCGTCCCGCGCCACTCTTTCGCCATCCACCCGCGCCGCCACCGGCCCGCCGCTTAACGCCATCCCGCCCTGGCGCAACACCTCCGCCAGGCTCGCGCCTTCGTCCGGCACCACCGCCACTGACTGCCGCCGCCCATCGGAAGTGATCGGGTGCGGCCAAAAGTCAACCAGGGCTCCCGTCTCAGGGGCCGTCGCAACCAACGCCTTGTCCTCAGGCTTAGGCGCCGCCGCGCCCACCGCCTTGTCTTTCTTCTTCACAGCCACCGGTAAAACCCCGTCAAAGTCAACTGCCGCTCCGCCAAACAATCTATCGGATGCCGCGCGACGCCCATCCCCGCCAGGCAATGCAACACGCAAGTCGCCAACGGCAACACCGCCACCACGCCAATGTGATGACCCAAGGACAGCCGCCGTCCCGCCGCCTTCATCAGCGCGATGTCGCCATCCCGAGGGGCCTCCCCCGTTGCGTTGGATAGCCGGCGACCCAGTTCGCCCGTCAACTGTTCAATTTGCCGGTCCCGCGCCCGCACGCCTTCCTCATGGCTCGGCAACGCCACCGCTCGCCCAAACTCCGCCTGCGCCACTTCCACCACCAGATCGGCGCAATCAAACTCCCCCCGCAAGTAGGGCCGCCCTAAATACTTGTCCGACCAGTGCGCCCCTGCGCCATCCCCCGGCTTGACCGCCTGCGCCGCCACCCAACCGCCGGCCATCAGAACAACCCCGGCGAATGATCCGGATCGTGCCGGATCTGCACCGCCGGACGGTGCAACATCGGGTCAAATCCCAGCCGCGCCGACACGCTCTGCGTCGACACCTGCATGCCGACCACATCGAGTTCCACGGACCACTCAATCACATCGTCCACCACCTGCATCAACTTCATCACCGCGCCGTTGCCGCCATCGCTTAATTCAACCCACTGCGTCAGCACATTGCCCACATTGTCAATCACCAACTCAGCCCGCGGGACCTGGCCGTCGGCATCGTCCGCCAGTCGCGCCCTGAACCGGGCCGCGACAAAATTGTTGCCATCAATAGTGTGATTTTTCGTGTCGTTGACCGCCCGCGCCGGCGCAGTCACATCCGGGTGCGTGATCTCCAGCGCCGTCAACACAGGCGCCTCCGGCGTCCCGGCGCGGCTCGCCTGGTCAAACCGATCAGATGTCGAAGACAGGTCCGGCATGGCTCTCAGGGCGCCGCCGCGCCGCCGCGGGTGGTGAAAAAATCAGAAAGAAACCCCGTGTTGCCGGCGCCGGCCGCGTTCCAGACCACCGCCACATCTATCGGCGCGCGCTGGAATGCCGCGCCTATCAAATTATTTGAAAACCAGCGCGGAGACTGATTATGACTAAGATTCCCGCTGTATGGTTCCGATGTATCAGCGTCTCCAACCACTATTTTTGCGGCCGCTCCGCCCCAAGCCGCGATGAACGCCAGCCCCCGCCGCGCCGCCGCCGTCAAATGCGGCCCCGCCACATCGCCGCTGGCTTCCCCTGGGGCAATCAAACGAATTCGGAAGAAATTTGATGTCCGGAACTCCAGGGTGCTGAGATGCGCCGCGCCGCCGCCCACGATGAATTTGCCCGGCAGGCTCCCGCCCTCCTGTTGCACCCCCGGCGGCCAACCGGTCATAATGCGGTTTGCCCCGCCCTGGCCCACCGCTTGCAAGAAGAAGGGCAATCTGTAGCGCCAATAAACCCTGCTGGCGTCTCCCAACGCCACCTCCGGGTCGAAAATCGACCGCCCCACATTCGCCTTCACCTCCACCGGCGCCGGCGTCTCGAGCGTCAAGGTCGCCTCCCACCGCGCCAGGCCCGCTCGCGTCCCCGCCTGGCGCAACGCCACGCCGCCATAGCCCCCCGCGATCCGCGCCCGCCACGCGCCGCCATCCGCCGACGGCAACCAAATCCATCCCATCCGGTTGTTTTTCAGCCAATGCAAAAATTCAAACAAGCGATCATCGTCCACCACCGCCGTCAGCCGCTGGGTGCGCCACGGCGCATCTTCCCGCGCCGCCTGCCGCGCCACGCCCGCCCCCTGCAAACCCGTGCGCTCAGCCTGCAAAGTCCCCCCCAGGGCCAGGTCGCTCTTAATCTGGGCGTAATGCGGCCAAAAAATCAGATCGCTCTTGCGCGTTGCCCGCGGCCGCATCTCAATCTCCATCTCCGCCATCCATCGCGCCGCGCCGGCCCTCGTCCCCACCTGCTGATAGCCAACGCGTCCCGCGCCGCCGACAAACCGGCCCTGATAGTCTTGCGGGTTGCCAACGCCCGGCAAGCTCTGCGCCAAAAAGTCAAACCAGCCCGCGCCTTGCGCGGCCGCCCAGGTCCGAAACGCCTCCAGCCGCCCGTCTTTAATGAGACCCCGCAACCGCCAGGTCTCCACCACCCCGGAACTCGCCGGGGCCTGCCGCGCCGCGCCATCCTCGAACCGCGCCCTGGTCATATCTCCCGGCGCCGCCCGCATGGAAACCGAGGCGGCTTCCACCCCATCCAGCTCCGTCATCATCGCCGCCGCCAACATGGTCAGAACAACCACAACAGCCACGCCGGGGCCGCCAACGCCAAAAACCCGCCCATCAGCGCCCCTTGACAACCCCCGCCCTGTGCGATGTACTCAACCCATGTTGCGCCTCCTCGCCCTGTCGCTGCTCGCCCTGGCCGCGCCCCACGCCATTGCCGAGCAAGTCCCTTTCTGCCAGATGGTCCTGAAGCGGATGGAGATGGTGGAGTCGGAGCAGGACCTGGAGCAGGTCCTGGAGCTGATGAAGTCGGCCAAGGACCGAGACCTTCACCCGGACGTAGCCGAAGCACTCCGCGGGCTGGAGGAAGCACTCCGCAAGACTGATCCCGGAACCGCCGTGCGGAGGGTAAAAGAGTGGTACAGGTACAAGAGGACGCCCAAACCGCGCTACTATGTGCCGCTCCCGCTCTCCCGGGAATTGCTGAACGGCACCGTGAACCCCTGCGACAGCGCCTACGCATCGTGTCCGCCGGAGCTGGAGAACATCTATGATAGGTTGAGCAGTGCCCGGCGCCACGACGATCAATCGAATCTCGAATACTATCAGCGCAAGCTCCGTCTTTATTATGAGTACTACCGGCCCTGACGCCGCTCATCCCGTCCGCCTCCCCAGGCTGTAAGCCTGTTCCAACGCCTGGCTCAGCGGCCCCCGCCGCGCGATGTCATCCAACGCCACATTCACCACCAGCCGCCCCCCGTCCGCCTCGGCCCGTTGCTCCACCACCTCCTGCTGAGTCGCCCCCCGGTTCTCCACCGTCACTTGCACCTGTTGCGGCGGCCCCCCGGCACCCTGCGCCAGGGCCAACACCGTCTCGCCGCTCGCCAGCGGGGTCAACATCTCCTGCCCCAGCCGCCGTTGCGCCGCGCCGCTGACCGCCGCGCGCAACATAGCCTGCAACGCGTCGCCGAATCCGCCGCCTTCGTTGCCAACCCGAAACTGTTGCGCCCCGCCGCTGAACACTGCGCCCAACACAGCCCGCAACGCGTCGCCGGGTCCGCCGCCTTCGTTGCCGACCTGAAACTGTTGCAACTGTTGCAACTGCGCATCCGCCCCGCATGAACAATCCCTGATGCGATCCAACAGCTCCGACTGCGTCTGCAATTCAGTCAATAGCTTCGCGCATTCACCAACAACTTCCTTCACCCGGGTTTCCGTATCTATCTGCGCCTGGACATTCTCCCCGCAGGTCTTGTCCAACTCCTTCAACTCCGTCACCACATCAGCAGGCCCGCCCGGCGCCGGCAGCCCCAAGCGCCCCCGCAACGCCATCCCCAGTTTGTGCGCTATAGGGCCGGTCACCCCGATCTGAATCACCGCCCGCGCCGTGTCCGCCGCCAGGTCACTCAAAAATTGCTTGAGAGAAAACTTGCCCTTGGTGATCAACCGCACCAGCTGATTTTCAATGTTCTTGAATGCCCGTTTGAACGCCTCTTCCACATGTTGAGCCGCATTGGTCGCCTCGCTGGCATACTTTTCCAGTCCGCGCAACAAGCCGTGAACCCCCTCCCGTGAATTCTCCGAGGTCACCACGCTCTGTTGCCGCGCCTCCGCCGCATTCTCCGCGTTGGCGGCAACCTTGTCGATGTCGACCTTGCGCGACTTGCCGTCGACGGTGAGCTCGAGGTTGATTTTCAGATTGTCAGGCATCAGACGAATTAACCAGCCGCCGCGCTTCCGCTTCCATGAAGCGCAACTTGTCGAACAGCTCGGGGGAACGCTCCAACGCCATGAACCGCGCCGCCGCCCACGCGCCCGCGTAATCCAGCCCCAACAAATGCCCGCTCATGGCCGCGAACCGCCACTGGGTGCCGCACGCCAAAAACAGCCGCGCCGCATCCGCGTTCTCCGGAAAAACATGGATCTCGCCGCCGCGCCCACTGACCCAGGCGCGGACGACACTCAGGAGTTTCCCGAGTTGCGCCCCGCAACCGCATCAAAGTAGGCCTCATAGAGGCCGGCCTTCACATACGCGAAGTCCAGCACGGCTTTCACAAACTGCGGCTCGAACGGAAGCGGCTTCCCGCCCTTGTCCTCGATGCCGGACCAGCCCGTCAACACTTCCTGGAGCAAGGCGCCATTGTCCCCGTCTCCCTCCGTCAGCGCCAAGAGTTTTGACTGCGGCAAGTCCAAAAACTTCGCCGTGAACTGTTGCCGTCCCACCCCCGGCACTTGCACCGAGACGGTGGTTTCAAACTCCCGCCGGGCGTCCTTGCCCAAGAACACAAACTTCGGTCCGCTCATTCTAAGAGGCAGGTTGCTGGTTGATGTAAAGCGGCGACAAGGCGCCATCCGCCGGTTGCAGGATCTCCACATTCAGCGTCATCGCCTGCGCCGCGGTCCGATCCTTCAGTGCCATGTCGCCCCCCGGCCGAATGATCGCCACCGGCGCGTAGTAGTTGTTGCCGCGCCCTTGCGCCGAAACCTCCATATACCGGAAGGCCGCCTTCACCTGCTTGCGCGCGCTGGCGGCAACGGTCTTCAGCGTCTGCGCCACCGGCGTGTAATTCACATGGACCCTGCCGGCCGCGATGCGCTTCCCAGGCTCGATGTAAAATCGCCCGGCCTTGTCGTCCAAGGTGTAATCTCCCACCGCGTTCACCCGGCCGTCGGTGTGAAAACTCGTGGGGGTGTAAGTTGTGCCGCCGCTGGCGGCGCTGTGGACGCCGAAGTCGGCGCCCTTCTTCACCGATCCCACGCCGGCGGGCTTGCTGCCGCTGACCCCCAGCTGATACCAGTGGCCTGGCTTCACTTCCATTATGGCATCAGCATGGTTCCGGAGCACCGCGTCCGCCGCGTCCGTTTGCTCGCCTTCATCCCCCAGAACAAACAGCGCCAGGTTCTCCGGCGACAGATCCTGCAAGTTCACTTCGAAGGAGCGCGCAATGCTCGACACCACGCGGGCCAGCGTCCGCGGCGTCGCGCCATCGCCGGCGACCACCGTGGTCTCCTCGGTCTCAATCCGCAACACGCCGCTGGTGGTGTCCCCCAGGTAACGCTCGCCCTCGGTCTTCTCATTCGCCGCCAGAACATCGATAAAACATTCCCCGGCCCCGATCACAGTGTTGTTCGTGTGTCTGTTTCGCGCTTGGCTCATGGTCTCACCTCTTTCAAAAAATCAAACTGTTGCAGCCGGTTGAGTGATCCAACCAGCCATCTCATAATCGTCCGCCCACACCTGGGCCTCTTCCGTGAAGTTCAACAACCGGCCGCGCCGGTATTCCACGCGCTCCGTCGCCCCTGGCGGCACCCAACCCAACAACGCCTCCCGCACCCGTCCATGCAAAGTTTCAACCTCTTCCACGCCGGCCTCGCCGCGCCGGTCCTGGCGATTGGCGACCGCCAACGCCACCGTCACGCCGACCACGCAACGCTGCCGCACCGCGCCCGCCTGGATGTTGCCATCCGCGTCTTCCGCCGCGTACAGCACATACACGCTGTCCTTTTTAATCGTCTCAAGATCCGCCAACGCCTGCGCCAACGCCGCCGCGCCCTTCACCTCCACCGCGCCGCCGCCATCAGCCGCCAACTCCGTTTTCAGGCGCTCCACCCAATGCGCGATCACGCCGCTATCCCCCGCGCCACCAGCGCGCGTTTGCCAGTCTTGAAAATCGCTATGCGCTTCATGCGCTAAAGGTATAAACAAAGATTTGTGACATCGGAAGGGGGGTCATGTCACTATTTTTTCGCCGCCTTTTCCGGCATGGCCGCTGGCGCGCGCCAACAAGAGGGGAACAAACGATGATTGAAAAATCCCGGCGGCCCTGGCGCCGCCTGGAAAACCGCATGGCAAGCCGCGATGCCGCGGCCGCTTTCAAACCCTTTTTCTTAAACCGTTTCTCAGCTTGATCTAAAAATTCTTGCCACTTCTCAATATGCAATTGCGCCCATAAAAAAATCAATCCCGCTTAGCGTTCTCTCGAGCCGGCAGAACCTCCCAGCCCAACCCTGAGACGACCCGGCTCAGGGGCGTCTTCCGTCTGGAACAGCTTGGGCCAGCGCCCCTTAATCTCCTCGATGAAGTGTCGCCGCCCATATTCATTGTTCTGCTCATAATGCTCAGCAAGCGTCGCCAGCGCCTCCGCAATCCGCCGGTCGCGCCCCAATTCCAGATCCAGCGCGGCCCCCTCCTCCCCCTCCTCAAAAGTGTAAAAACCAAGGAGTGTTTTTACACTTTTTGCCGACTCGCCCGGGCCCGCCTCCCCACCCTCAATAGGTGTTATATGAATTTCGTAGCCTAACACTTCCAGCAATCGGAAAACGCTATCAAAAGCAGGTTTTACGCCTTGTTTTATGTCTCTGACAAAATCTTCCCGCTCGCCGCACTTCAATGAAATTTGTCTATCTGACTGGCCGGATTCCGCGATCAATCGTTTCAAATCTGTTGCGTCCATGTATGGGACTTTTACCATAAATCGGAAATTATTGACAAATAACCGCTCCTTTGTATGTGAAAAAACCTTGACTTATGGGTTTTTTCCCATAGAATGCCCCTATGGATTGCGTAAATATCACAAACCTTATAGATCGCCTGGCTCAGTTCGCCTCCCTGTCCCCGTCGTACATCAGCGTCAAATGCAGCGGCGACAGCAAATTTTACAAACGACTGAAAGCAGGCGGCGATGTGCGATTGTCCACCTTCAACCGCATCGTCCAATGGTTCTCCGACAACTGGCCCGCCGACCTCTTCTGGCCGGCGGACCTCCCCCGCCCGGCCCCGTCCCCGGACAGCCCGGCGGCCCAGGCCCGCGCCGCCGACCCCGCCAACGACCTGAACGCGGATGGCGAGATCGCCAACCTTGCCGCCTGGTGCCGCCGCAACGCCTACGAGCCCAACGACGCCCGCTCTGTCATCCGCCGCTACGGCGCCGGCGGCCCCCGGGAGGGCCGCTATCCCCGCCGCGGCTCCGCCGCGCAATTCGTCCTGGAGCAACTAATCAAAACCGGAGACCGCCGCTTTGCCACCTATCACCGCTATGACCGCATCGCAAACTCGGCGGGCCTGCGCTGAGTCGCAAATCTCGCCGGGCGCCATAGTCCCGGCGCGATCATCGTGGCGGTTGCCCGCTTCCACGATGGCCGGCGGCCACCCCACTCCTCATGGTCGCCGGCGCCTTTTTCCCACCCCCCGCATCATCCATCTCGGAGAAAACCATGAACGAAGAGAACGACTCCTTGCGCCTGGACAAAATAGAAGACCAGGCCCGCGAATACGCGGCGGCGAACGCCGCCACCCTGCGCCTGGCGGACGACCTGAAGGCCGCCATCGCCGCCGTCTGCGCTAAACAGGTCGGCAAGATCAAGACGGCGGCCCAGGCCGCCGCCGTTGAAAGAGAAACATTGATGTCGTTGCTGGCGGACGCCGCCGACCTGTTCGCATCGCCGCGCCGCTCGCTGACCGTGGATGGCGTGCGGGTGGGCTGGAAGAAAGAGCGCGGCAAGGTGGTCATCACCGACGAGGCCGCCGTCGTCCAGCGCATCCGCGAGCGCCTGCCGGAAGACCAGGCCGAGTTGCTCATCCGCCGCACTGAGCGAGTCCACAAGCCTGGCGTCTATGACCTGAGCGCCGGCGACCTGAAGCGGTTGGGCATCCAGATCGAAGCCGACGCGGACGCGCCCTTCATCAAAGACATCGAAGTCCCCATTGACAAGTTGATCGCCGGACTCATGGACGAGTACGCGGAACAGAGCCAATGAGCAAGGAAAGCTACGAAAACAAAAGCCAGCGCCACCTGATGGTGGTGGTGGAGGCCCTGGCGGCGACCCCGCTGGCGCCGCAAACCACGGAGGAAATTCATCGCCAGATAAATGGCCCCGTGTCAAAAGACCAGGTCTGGCGCGCCTTGCAGAACCTGGAGTCCCAGGGCTGGGCCGAGAAGCGCGGCGGCGGCTGGGCGTTAAGTCCCCGCCTGACGCGCCTGTCGGAGCGTTTGCGCATCGACATCGCCCAGGCCCATCGCGCGTACTTGGCCCCGCCGGAGCTGACTGCGCCATGAATGACGCCCTCCCCGCCGCGCCATGACCCCGGCGCACTGGGCCGTCCCCGCGCTAAACGCTTCCGACCTGGCGGAGCGCATCAATGGTTTGCGCGCCGCCACTTGGCAAATCGCGCGGCAATCCGAGGCCCAGATCATGGAGATGCTGTGGGAGTTGCGGCACAAACACTTCACGGGGGAGGACGCCGCGCCCACCGATTCACGCTCGCCGGACCAACGCTTTCAGGCCTTCGTTGAGGCCCGCATTCCCTGGCTGCCGCCGGCGGACGCGCAACGCATGGTGGACACTTGGGACGCCGCCCGCAAGGATCGCAGTTTGCTGGAATTCGCCCGCGCCAAGCCCGGCGAGGCCATGCGCTTTTTCCCCGTGTTGGCCGCTGGCGGGGCGGACGCCTTCCCCGGCGACAAGGATGTGGCGGAGATCCTGGCCATGCCCCCCCGCAAGCGCAACAAGAAGTTGCGGGAACTGATCGACGCCGCGGACAGCGACGGCAAACGCCGGCCTGAAGATGAGGAGCTCATCAAATCCCTGCGGGCGGAGCGGGATGAGTTGGCGGCGGCCCGCCGGGCCGGGCAAGACCGAGACGCCTGCTTCAACGCCCTGACCAAATACCTGGACAAGCTCAACGCGCTGGCGGCGGACTTCAGGATAAAAGCCACCCTCGAGACCAGCGAGTTTCTCGCAGCGTACGGTCCCGGCCTGAAAAAACACTGCCCCAAAATCATAAAGAGCCGCATCGACGACATTCGCGGCACGGTCAGCGCCACCCAGGCGGACGCCGAGCATTTGCTGGAGCAGTGGCTCCACTTCGACTTGTGGGACAAACAAGACGCGGATGGCGGGAGCGACTGAGATGCGCGCCGCGAAACTCGAGGTCTCCGCCCGCCTGCAGCGCGTCGCGAACCTGTTGGGAGACGGGGAGGAGCATTCCACCCGCGAGATCGTTCACAAATGCAATGTGTGCGCGGTCAATTCCGCCGTGTCCGAGTTGCGGGCCAATGGCCTGAACATCGTTTGCCGGCAACGCCCCAGCAGAAACGGCAGCCACCACTTCACCTATCAGTTGCTGGAGGACTGACCCGCCCATGGCCGCCCTCACCGCCGCCGCCCGCCAGGAAATTCAACGGGCCTTCGAGGCGGCGGCTCCCGGCGCCACGGCGGCCCTGGTTCGCAAGCTGGCGGCGGCCTTCGGCGTCTCCACATCCACCATCTATCGGGTCGCTCAGCGCGGCGGCAAGAAACGCAAGCGCGCCCCCCGGCGCCCGGAATACCGCGAGTGGGCGCGGACGGCGGCCCTGATCGCCCGCGCCTCCCCCGAGCGCCCCTTGCCGTTGGACCTGGCGTTGGACGCCGCGATAAAGAGCGGCGCCTTGCCGCCAGAAGCGGCGGCCATGCCCATCGGCACGGCGTACCGCATCATCCGCGAGCTGGGCTTCACCCCCCGGGCCCGCCGCGCCCGCCGCCTGTTCGCCGACTATCCCATGCAGGCTGTCCAGGTTGACGGCTCCGGCTCCGAATGCCTGATGGTGGAGCGCGTCCTGGCGGACGGCGACTTCCAGTTGAAGCTCAACACCACCCCTTTGCCCAGCGGGGGCTACAAAAACAAGCCCCTGGGCCCTGAGCGTCTGCGGGTCTGGTGCTACGGCCTGTGGGACATGGCCACCGGCTACACACTGAGCCGCTACGCCGTCGCCTCTGGCGAATCATCTCTGGACGCCATGGCTTTTCTGTGTTGGGCCTTGGGCGCGGAACATGGCGACCCTCGCGTGCCGTTTCACGGCGTTCCCGACAATCTCTGGACTGACCAGGGCCCGCTGTTCAAATCCGCCGCCAGCCGCGAGTTGCTGGAGCGCTTAGGGATCAACCTGGAAGCCGGCGCTCCCTACAACAAAAACCGCATGGGCGGCGTGGAGCGCTCCCACCGCGCCCGGTGGTCCCGCTTCGAATCATCCTTGTTCACGGCGGGCCGGGAGACCTGGACCCTGGCGGCCCTGAACGCCCGCCTGCTGGAGTATCACATCAGGGAGAACGACCTGCGCTTTTCCCGCGCTCGGGTGGGCGACCGCAACGCCAGCCGCGCCGCCGCCTGGGTGGCCCTGACCAACGCCCGCCCGACGGACAACCGCCTGCGCAAGTTGCCGGCGGATCCTATCGCCACCATGGCCCGGGAGGCCCGGCGCTGGGCCGACGGCAACGGCGTGATCCGCTGGGGCGGGGTGGAATACGAGCTCCCCGGCGACCTGTGCAACCAGTGGGTCACCGCCCGCCGCCCCGCCGTGGCCAGAGACAGCGAGGCCGGGGACAGCGGGGCCGGCGCCGCCGTGGTGGTGGAGACGGCCGGCGGGGCGCGGGTCCTGGCGCCGCCATTGCGGGCCCGGCCTTATGGCCAGACCCCGCCGGCGGCCACGCCGCCGCTGGAGCGGGCCCTGGCGGAGTCCCCGCCCACGGCCGCCGTGGACTGCTACGGGCCCGGCGCGGCCCGGCCCCATGCGGACGCGACCCCCTTGCCGCCGCGGAGCGGCCCGGCGGCGCCCCTGGTCAATCCCCTGGACGCCAGCCGCCACGCCTCCCCTGAGGAGGCCATGCAAGCCTTTCTGTCTTTATACGGCCGCCCCCTGAGCGCGGCGCGGGTGGCGCAGGCGCGGGCCATCCTGGCCCGCCACGACTTCAGCAAACAGGCGGTGCGGGACCTGGCCCTGGACATGTCTCACCTGGTGGCGGCCGCCGCCAACCAAGAGGAGTGAAACCATGAAAATTTTGACCCGAAGACACTTCAAACTGCCCGCCGATCCCTGGGCCGGCTGGACTTGCGACACCGCCGATCAGAGCCGGGTGGGCGACCTGATCAAAGCGGCGGTGGCGGGCGATCTGTTCGTTTCAATAATCGGCCCTCGCGGCAGCGGCAAAACCCGGGCCGCCCGCGCCGCCCTGGCCAACTGCGGCGACGGGGCGCGGGTGGTGGAGCCCTTGCGGTTGACCAGGGACAAGTTGCACATGGGGGACATCGAGACCGCCATCTGTTTCAGCCTCTCGGATGAGTCCCCCCGGCGCTCTGGCGAGGCTCGCTCGCGCCAGACGCGCCGCATTCTTGGCGCCGCCAGCCGCGGCAAGAAAGTCGTTTTATTCATCGACGACGCCCATGTTTTGCACAGCCAAACCCTGCGGGCCTTGAAACGCCTGCGGGAGCTCAGCTTTGCCGGGCGGGCGCCCTTGCTTAGCGTCATCCTGGCGGCCCAGCGGGACAAGACCGCAAGCATCCCGGAGGTGGGCCTGCGCTCTGACGCGCTGACCCTGGGCGGCTTGGCGAAGGCGGAAGTCTCGGCGGCTTTGCGCGCCGCCGGCCTGTTGGATGGCGTCCTGACCCACGAGGCGGAACTGGCGCTCGCCGCCGCGCCCGCCGCTGGCAACTGGCTGGACCTGCGCCAGCTGGTGGACGACTGCCTGTTCCAGGCCCTGGCCGCCGGGGCGCGGCAGGTGGATGCCATCCATGTCCGCGCCGCTTTGCGCGCCGCCCCGGCCGCAACCTCCGTCCCGGCCACAGACGCGGGCGACCCCGCGGCCGGGGCCGCCCTGGATGAGTACCTGGCGCAACGGGAGGCGGCCTGAGGGCGTCCATGTCCGCCGCAAGCCTCCCGCCGCCGATCACCCCGGGCCAGATCAAGCTGATTCATGTGATGTTGACCCGGCAAAAGATAGACGATGACGACTACCGCGCGCTGCTGGAGTCGCTCTACGGGGTGGACACTTGCAAAAACCTGACCCGCAAGCAGGCCAACGAACTGCTGACGCGCCTGGGCGCGGGCCAAAAGCCCAAGCCCGCCCAGGCCGCCAAGTCCAAGCCGGCCCAGCCGGTCCCGCCGCGCCGCCGCGACCCCAATGTGGTGGCGTTGGCCACCCCCGCCCAACATCAGCTGATCCGCGCGCTGATCCATGAAGTCAAATGGCGCATGCAACCGCCGGCCGCGGCCTACGCCGCCTGGCTGCAATGCAACCAGTCCCTGGACAAAGTCCGCACCACGACCGAGGCCGCCAAGGTCATTCGCGGCCTGAAGGCCCTGAAAGCTCATCAGCAAGGAGGAGGCCAAGCCCGCTCGCAGTGACATGAACGACCTGGAGCTCACCGCCGCGCCCTTGTTTGCCGCCTTGGTGGACGCCGTCCAACGCTGCCTGGAATCCCCAGGCTATCGCGCCCTGGCGACCCGGCCCGCGCCCGCGGGTTCCGCTTCCCTGGCGCAACGGCAAGCGCGGAGGATCGCCGCCGCGATCTGCGACGCCAGCCACGACGAACTGGAGGGCTTTCCCCCCTTCGCCGAGTTGCGTTCAGTGATCCACATCCAACGCCGCAACGCCTGCATCGTTCAGGACTTCACCGGCCACAACTACGGCGACTTGGCGCGGCAGTGGAGCCTGTCCACGCGGCAAGTGCGGCGCATAGTGGCGGGCGCCCGAAAAAATAGTGACAGGCCCCCCCTGCAAATGTCACAACCTAAAACCCATAATCGCCGCCCATGAACCACGAGCTCAATCAGCCGCCCCAGGGTCAGCTCAGCGCCCACTTCAGCCTGGCGGAGTTTTTGCACAGCGACCTGGCCCTGCGCGAGGGCATAGACAACGACCATCCGCCGGAAGCGGCCCTCCAGGACATGCGCATGTTGTGCCTGAATGCGCTTGAGCCGCTGCGCAAGGCCCTGGGCGACCGGCCCCTGCGAATCACCAGCGGCTATCGTTGCCCGCAACTGAACAAGCTGTTGAAGAGTGCGGACACCAGCCAGCACCTGTTGGGCCAAGCGGCGGATTTCCAAGCGCCGGGGATGGATTTGCTGGAGGTGGCGAAAGTGGCGGCCGCGCGCAAGCTGGTTCATTTCGATCAGCTGATCTACGAGGGCCGCTGGCTGCACATATCGTGGGCAAAGCAACCGCGCCGGCAACTGCTCACCGCCGGCTTCGCCGTGACGCCGCGGCAACGCGGCTACCTTGCCGGCATCCCCGGCGTAAGACAAACCGAGCGAGGGTGATCGCCATGTTCGTTTTCCTGCGAGAAAAAATCAATCAATGCGCGGCCCGGGTGGGCGCGTTTGTCTGCAACGCCGGCTTCCTGTTCATGGCGGCGCTGGTCTGGTTGCTCTCCGCCTGGCGCATGGTCTTGACCGCCACTGGCGCCATCGCCTTCGTCTCCTGGATGTGGGCCTTGGCGGGCGTCGGCGCGGCCCTGTTTGCCGCGCTGATTGTCATCCTGGCAGGCGCGCTGGTGTGGCTGGTTCACACCAATCGCATCTGACAAACCCTCATGCTCGCGCAACTCTTTGCTGGCGGCTTGGCGGGCGTCCTGGACGGCGCCCGCAAGATAGTCGACGAGTTTCACCTCTCCGGCGAGGAGAAAAACCAGTTCATGTTGCAAATGGAAGCGCTGTTGCAACAGCGCGACCGCGAGATAGAGCGCACCATCCGCTCGGAACTCAAAGCCAAGTCAGACATCGTGGTGGCGGAGCTTAGCCAGGGCGACAACTACACCAAACGGGCCCGCCCCACTTTGATTTACTTCGGCATGGCCCTGATCTTTTTCAACTACTGCCTTGTGCCTTTGGCGCAAACCTTCACTGGCGCGGACATCGCGCCCTTCGAACTGCCAGGGGAGTTCTGGCTCGCCTGGGGCGGCGCGGTGAGCGTGTACGCCCTGGGCCGAAGCGCCGAAAAACGCGGCATCCGCAACCCCGCAACCTCCGCCATCACCGGCAGCGGCGCGGCCCCGGTCAACAAACTGGTGGAAAAACTTTTGGACTGAAAAATGGAGCAAGAACTCATATTGTGGTTTTGGCGCGGCCTGTTGACACTTGGCATGGGCGGCTTGGTGCGCCTGCTTATATGGCAGCGCAAGATCGAGCGCGAGCTGGCGGAGCAAAAAGCCAAGATCGCCAGCGCCGCCGCCCTCGGCGCGGAAGTCAAGGCGGCTTCAACAAAAGTGACCACCCTGGAAGCCAACATGGCGGGAATGGCGGCGCTCAAAGAAGAAGTGATCGCCTGCCACCGCCGGCTGGACGAGGTGGCGGAAACCACCGCCACGCTGACCGGCGAGATGAAGCAGATCAACAACACCCTGCATTTGATTCAGGAACACCTGATGGGGAAGTCCAAATGAACCCTCCCACACCTCGCAAAGAGCGCCTGCGCAAGGAGGTCCGCCGCGCCCCGCTGGACCTGTTGGAACAGGCCGCCGGCCACGACCTGAACGCCGCCATGCTGGAGCAATCCGGCGCTCCGCAACGCTCACTCCGCGCCGAACACGGCCGCAACGCCGCCATCACCGGCATTAACCTGATCTATGCCGCCACCCACCAGTTCGGCGCCAAAAAAGGCCAGTTCGCCAACAAGAAGGGCCGACCCATACTATGGGGCGACCTCCCGGCCCGGCCCTTCCTCGGCGTCCACAACCAGGAGCGCAAGCAAATCCGCGCCGCCATCCTCAACCACCTCCGCGCCCGACCAAAGCGCTCACCCAGATCGCCCGCCACCGCCTCAACGGCAACAACTTCGGCGCCAAAGCCATCCCCATCGTCTGGCAAAACCACCGCGACGATTAGCCCCCGCCAGCCCCGCCCAGCCACAGGTCAGTAGCGAAACCGCCATCCCCGGCGCCGCGGGCCCTGGCGCCCGCCGTCAAGCAAAACCCACCGCCCCAAAACAACGCAAGAAACCTCCCAGATCCTTCCCGCGCATAGTCAAAAATCTTTTGATTTTCCGCTTTGCCGCCCGCAAATGTACATGAATATTTCGCGTGAATCGCAAAAAAGATTCGCAACATTCTACGTTGAGGAACAACCCCCGGCGTTTCTCTTTATAATGCGCCTGCATGACTCCCCCCGCCCCTGCGCCGCCTGGTTTTCCGCCATGGGCCTGTTGACGCAAGCAGGTCTGATCATAGGGTTGCTGTTGTTGCTGGGCCTGCTGTTGTGGCAGGGAGCCCAAGAGGTCCTGGCGTTGCTGTTGTCATCGGGCTGGCCCCTGCTGTTGCTGCCTTTGGTCTGGTGCCCCACGCTGTTGCCCGCCACCCAGGGCTGGCGCCAGCTGTTTCAGCCGGGCCATGTTCCCTCGTTCCCCCGGGCCCTGGCGGCCCTGTGGATGGGGCGCGCCGTCAACAACTTGTTGCCGGTGGCTTCCTTGGGGGGCGAAGTCGTGAAGGCGAGGCTGCTGTTCCTGTGGGGCGCCAGCGGCAAACGGGCCGCGGCTTCCGTGATGGTTGACAAGGCCGCCCAGGCCCTGGCGTTGGCATGCTGGGGGCTCCTGGGAGTCCTGTTGCTGTTGCGCCGGCCCGGCAACGAGGAGTTCGCCTTCTACGCCGCCGCCGGGTTCGCCGTCCTGGTGGCGGGGGTTTTCGGCTTCATCGTCGCGCAACGGGCCGGACTTGTTGGCGGCATGGCGCGAGCCGGACAGAAATTGACGGGCAAAATGATGAACAGCGATGCCTGGGAGGGCATGAGGGTTTCCGCCTCAGAGGTGGATGAGATCGTGCGGGCCCTGTACGCGGAGCCGAAAAAAATCCTGTTGGCCACTGGCTGGAGGCTGTTGGGACTGGTGTTGCACACCGCGGAGCTGTGGCTCGCCTGCTGGCTCCTGGGACACCCCTTATGGTTGTTGGACGCCCTGCTCTTGCGCAGTCTGACGGCCGCCTTAAGCGACATCGCCTTCTTCATCCCCAATGCCTACGGCGCGCAGGAAGGGGCCTTCATCGTCGTGGGCGCGTTGCTGGGCCTCTCTCCCGAGTTGGCTTTGGCCCTCTCCCTGGCCCTGCGCTTGCGGGACCTGGCCTTCGACCCCGCCGGCCTGTTGGCCCTGCACCACATAGAGAGCCGCCGCTATTTCGCCCGCCGCTGAGGGGACGCGGGCCAAAAAAAACCCCGGCTTGCGCCGGGGTCTTGTTGGGACAAGAAACGCGGTTACGAATGCGCCTGGAAGGGATGATCCGAACTGCCGCGCTTGCTCAGGACTTCAGAAGCCTTGGGCTCGCGGGCCACGGCGCGCTGGATCGACTCCTTCGTGGCGGCGTAGTTGTAATCCTGGATTTTGTCGTTGTCCTCCGCCAGCCAGTGAATGAACACGCCGACGCAGATATACACATCGTCCGCCTCATCCGCCGGAATGGTGCCATCTTCAACGCAGTCCATCACCGCCATGGACACGGCGCGCTGGGCCGGGCCGAACATCTGCACGGCCTGATTGGCGCCTTTGATGGTTACTTTGTTGAACATGACCGTGGTGGGTTTGCACGCCAAATTCGGCGCCACCACCGCCAACAGGGATGTGAACCCGTCTTTGTTATTGGTCAGAGCGTTGCAGGCGGCTGTTTCCGCCGCGCTGCCGCGGGGGCCCATGATCAGGTCGATATGCGCCACCTCGTTGCCATCTCCCACCAATGATTCGCCAACCAACACTCTATCGATGACTGCCATCTCTTCGCCTCCTCCCGTTAGGAAATTTTTGATTTTTTTCAGTAAGTTGCACATGTTTTTTAATCTCTCGACTGAAGTATCAATCGCACAATGTCCGGCTGGAACCACCCCCGCCAGCAACCCTACGATAGCACATTGCAAGGTTTTTGCAACTATTTATCACGCTATTTTTTCAATTTTTTTGCGGGCGCCCGCCAAGGTCTCCCGCGCAACCCCAGATGTCCTCCAGGCGCCGCGCCAACAGGCTGGCGAAGGTCAGGTCCGCGCAAGCGCCGGGGTTGATCCCGTCCCGCTTCAGCTCCCGGTCGAAGGTCAACAGGAAATCCCGCATCCGCTCCGGGTCGCCGCAGTCGGCGAACCGCTCCCACGCCGCCAGGGCCTTGGCGCGGGTTCGCTCCGCCGCCGCCGCGCCATGCTTGCGCAAAACATGGGTGTCCCGGAACTGCGCCAAATAGCCGAGATAACAGGCCACGCAGGCCCATTCCGCGCTGTTCCAGCGCCGCTCATAGTCCCGCAGGCGCGGCGCGCCAACCCGCAGGACTTCCCGATAGCCATTGGCGTATTGCCGCGCCACCAGGTCCCGCCCCCGGGCCGCCTCCATGGCCGCGCCCAGGTCCGCGCCGCTGGCCAGGTCCTGCACATCGTGTTTTTCCACCCTGCCCAGGCCGCCGGGATTGGCCAGGCGAATGGCGGCGAAGAGGTCGCGGCCATCAGCGGGGGCAAGGGAAGCCAAGACGCCCCGCAGGGCGGCGCTGAGCCCCTTGGCGGGCGCAACGCCCCTGACAGGGCTGGCCGGCGCGGACCGCTCCCAGGCTCGAATCAAGGGGGCCGCCAACAGGATCATGCCCAGGTTGGTGTTGCAGTGAACCGCCGCCAAGGTGGCCCTGACGCTCTCCAGGATGCGCCGACCCACCCCTATGGCGGGGTCGCACAGAATGGGGGCGACCCGCTCCGCGCTCTTGATGAAATCCTCGCATTCCATGTCATGCCCGCCGGCGTGGCGGCTGACATTCCCCGGCTTGAGGGCCCTGACCTCGCAGAGGAAGCAATCGAGCAGCACTCGGGCCAACCCGGCCCGCGTCGGGGACGCCGCCCCGCCGCCCGGGCCGGGCCGCCGCGGCGCCTCCAGGGACTCAGGAAAAGGTGCCGGTAAAGGATTCATCCAGCCGTTCCAGGTCCACCCTGCCGGCCTGGAATGAATGGCCCGTCTTGATGGAGCTGACGGTGACCCGGGCCGGACTGAACAGCATGGGATCGATTTCGTAGAAATCGTAGTCGGCGCGTTTCAGCGTCTCGGCAAAGGGGGGGCCGTAATCCTTGGACGCGCTGCTGGGCAGATCGTAGGCCAATTTCTCGGCCTGCTCGTCCTCGGCGTCCACGAAGAGATGGACCTGTCCGGCGAACAGGATGGCGTCATTGGTGCGGCTCATGGCCGTCAGAAAATTCGGGGCCGGCGGGCTCAGGGGCGCGCTGCCTAGGCCGTCGACGATCTTTTCCAAGGGAAAACGCAAGGCGTGGGCCTTGTGCAAAGCGGTTTCCAACACCCGGGCCACCACCTGCACGGAACCCGCCAGGCTGTGGGCCGGGAGCAGGATCAGGGTCAGTTCCTCAGGCCGCACCTTGCACCTTTCCGCCACCTCGTCCGCCACCTCCACCGGCGGGGGCACCGAGACTTCCATGATCATGCAAGTCCGCTCCGCTTGATCGCGGTAGCCGATCTCGTCAAACAGGGGCTCCTTGCTGCCTATGGCCCGGGCCGGGCCGGAACCTAAGGCCTGGAAGGCTTTTTCGCCCGCGCCATGAGACAGGCTCCAGCCGGCGTACTGGCTGCCCAGGCATGCCAACACGGGGCTCGCGCTATGCACATCCACCTGCCAGGACCAGTTTTCGTAGTTGGTGGAGGAGCGCAAGCGCGTCAGGCCCAATCCGCCCAAGCAGATCTCGGCGATTTGACGGCCGGCCTCGATGCTGCCCAGGGCCTGCAGGCCGGCGTCTATGAACAAACTGCCGTTCGAGGCGCGGCTGGGGCTAATGCCCAGTTGCGGGGCGGAATTGATCAACCTGTCCAACCGCGACATGACAAGGCTGTTGACACTCAATTCTCTGGCTTTCATTCCTCCTCCGGACAACGCTCCCCCAGCGCGGGGGAGGCCGATTCGTTTTTTTTGGTTTGGTTAGGGGCCTCAGGCATCCTTTCGATGCGAGCCGCGTTATTCTCCGCGCCGACCAGACGCAATGTTACCCGATTTTCACCCGCCTGCGCTTGCTGATTAAAGGCCCGCATCGCCTCCCGCGCGATGTTCTCATCGGGAAACACCGCAAACCCCGTGGGCCCCCAGGAGCTCTGCCCCCCGCCCGTCGCCTGCCGCGCCAACAGAAACTCCACCGCCCGGCGCACCTCCGCGTTGGCGTAGGCGCCTCCCCCTTGGGCGGGCGCGAAATACTCCCCGCAACAGGCCTGTATGCGGCTCAGGGACGCGCCGAACTGGCGGCAATCTTCTTCCACCAGGGCCGGCAAGGTCTGCATCAGGGCCCAGCGGCAGAGGGCCGCCGCCGTCGCCGGGGGCATGGCGGGCAGGGACTTGAAGGCCTCGCGCTCCGCCGCGCCGCTTAGCCCCTGGCCCTGCTCGGCGAACACGAGGACAAACCTCCAGGCCTCAGGAAAGTCGTGGCGAGACACCACAGTGGGCAAGGGCCGCCCTGGGCCCCGGCCGCCATCCACGATAAACCCGCCGCGCTGAAACACGCCTAAGCCGACGCCGGAGCGCTGGCCGCGCCCGGTCGCCAACGCCAGGTCTTCAACGGTGGCATCGACCCCGCGCAGGGCGGCAATGGCGGCGCCCACCGCCAACGCCAGCTGGGTGCCGGACCCCAATCCCTGGTGCCGGGGCGGCGCGGCCTGGATCTCAATCTCAACGCCCTCGTCCAAGCGGAAATAAGCCAGCGCCGCTCGCGCGGCCCGCAACACGCCCTCGTCCCCTCCTTTGACCCGGAGCCGGTCGCTGCGCCGGGCCGTCGCCACCGTCGACAGGCCCTTCAGACCCACTCCCAGGCCGCCAAAGCGCCGCGCCAAGCCGCCGTTCAAGTCCAAAAAACCCAGGTGCAAACGGGCTGGGGCGGACACCCTCGCCGCCTCTACGCCGTCCGCCCCCATGTCTCGCCCTCGCCGCTCATCAAGCCGTCCCGCATTGCGCCATGTTACTACAAACCGCGCCCCCTGGGGCCGCCCCCCGCCATTGCAAGGAAAAATTGACCCCTGCCGCAAAACATGGTCTAATGGTCGCCGTTGTGGATATTTTGGCGCTGGCGCATGTCCCTTCAGTTGTTTCTTTCCTTCCATCTTGCGCGGAGCGCGTATGCCGGAAACCATGCTATTGATACCAGGGCGGTCCAGCAAACAGGGGACTTCTCTCAACAAGGGGAAGTTCCAGGATGAATACCAGCAGGTCACCACCACCGTGGAAATGAACGAGGAGGACATGGCGCGCCTGGGCTACAGCGACGGCGACCAGTTGCGGCTGAGCAACTCCATAGGCGAGGCCGTCGTGACTTGCGTGTCCAAGAAGGCCGCCAGCCTGCCCCAGGGCCTGCTGTTCATCCCCTACGGGCCTGCCTCCAGCCAGCTCATGGACAGCGACACCGCCGGCAGCGGCATGCCCCTGTCCAAACACCTTCCGGTCTCGGTGGAGAAAATCGGCTAAAATAACCCTCTGAATTGCATAAGGAACCCACTCGATGAGCGAACAAGCGGCGAACGAAGACACCAAATTAGTGGAAAACGCCACCTGCACCTTCTGCGGTTGCGTCTGCGACGACATGATGTTGACGGTTGACACGAAGGAAAAGCGCATCACCAAGGCGAAGAACGCCTGCGTGTTGGGCCGAGCCTGGTTTGCGGAGCATTACATAGAAGAAGACGCGCCGCCGGCCCTGATAGACGGCAAGCCCGCCACTGTGGAGGACGCGGTGGAAGAGGCCGCCCAAACCCTGGTCAAGGCCCGGTTCCCCATCACCTACGGCCTCAGCGACACCACCTGCGAGGCCCAGCGGCAGGCCGTCGCCATCGCGGACCTGCTCCGCGGCTGCATAGACACCACCACTTCCGTTTGCCATGGGCCCACCGGCCTGGCGTTTCAGGGCGTGGGCGAAAGCACCATGACCTTGGGCGAGGTGAAAAACCGCGCCGATCTGGTCATTTACTGGGGCGGCAACCCGGCCGAGTCCCATCCCCGGCACTTTGGCCGCTACGCGGTCACGGCCAAGGGCATGTTCACCCCCCAAGGCAAGAAAGACCGCACCGTGGTGGTGGTGGATGTGCGCCGAACCCCCAGCGCCCCCGCCGCCAACCAGTTCATCCAGGTGAAGCCGGGACGGGACTTCGAATTGCTGTGGGCCTTGCGGGCCTTGGTGAAAAACCGCAAGGTCAACCCGGATGTGGAGGCCATCACCGGGGTGAGCGTGGAGACCATGGAGGCCCTGGTGGAGAAGATGAAAACCTGCCGCTACGGCGCGCTGTTCCTGGGCATGGGCCTGACCATGACCCGCGGCCGGCATTTCAATTCCGGCGCGGCCCTGGCCCTGGCCACGGACCTGAACGAATACACCCATTTTGTGGCGAAACCCGTGCGCGGCCACGGCAATGTCACCGGCGCGGACAATGTCATGTCCTGGCAGACCGGCTACCCCTTCGGCGTCAATTACAGCCGCGGTTTCCCCCGCTTCAACCCCGGCGAGTTCACCACGGTGGACACCTTGGCGCGCCGGGACGCCGACGCCGCCCTGATCATCGCCAGCGACCCGGCTTCCAATTTTCCTCAGGCCGCGGTGGAGCATCTGCGCAGCATTCCCGTCATCGCCCTGGACACCAAGTCCACCCACACCAGCCGGCTGGCCCATGTGGCTTTTCGCACCGCCACCTACGGCATCAACACCGCTGGCACCGTCTATCGCATGGACGATGTGCCTATCACCCTGCGCAAGGCCTTTGAATCGCCCTTCCCCACCGACGAGGAGATCCTCAGGGCGATCAAAAAGCGGGCGCGCGAACTGACCCTGGCCCGGGGGCAGGCACTGGGGGCGAACGCGGAGGCAAAGGCGGCGGCCCCAGCATGACGGACTGCGCGCTGATCGCCGGCGGCAGAGTCTATGACCCCGCCAACGGCGTTGATGGCGAAATCAAAGACATTTGCATAGAAGACGGGCGCGTGACGGCGGCCCCTTCGTCCCCGGCGTCCCGGGTCATCGACGCCCAGGGCATGGCCGTCATGCCCGGCGGCGTGGACATACATTGCCACATCGCCGGCCCCAAGGTGAACCTGGCCCGGCGGCTGATGCCGGAAGACCACCGCCTGGATCCCCACCCCGGCACGGCGCAGACCCGCTCCGGGGTCGGCGGCGTCGTCCCCTCCACTTTCGCCACCGGCTACCGCTACGCCACTTTGGGCTACACCACCGCCATGGAGGCCGCCGTCACCCCCATAGGTGCCCGGCACACCATCGAGGAGTTCCACGACACGCCAGTCATAGACAAGGGCTTCTATGTGCTGTTGGGCAACAACATCTTTCTGCAACAGTTGCTCAAGGAGGGCCGCCGGGAGGAGTTTCGCCACGCCGTGGCCTGGTGGATCAACGCCACCAAGGGGTACACGGCCAAGCTGGTCAACCCCGGCGGGGACGAGCCCTGGAAGGGCAAAAAGAACTCCAATGTCAAGGACATAGACGAGAAAAGCGCGGTCGTGGAGGTCTCCCCCCGGCAGATCATAGACGCCTTCATAGACGGGGTGAACGCCCTGGGCCTGCCCCACCCGCCCCATATTCACTGCAACAACCTGGGCCACAGCGGCAATGTCGCCACCACCCTGGAGACCATGAAAACCGCGGAGGACCGGCGCGTGCATTTGGCCCACATCCAGTTCCACAGCTACGGCGGAGAACTGGGCAAAAACCCCAAGTCCGCCGCGCGGGAAATCGCCGAATACATCAACAGCCACCCCAATGTCACCTGCGATGTGGGACAGGTGATGTTCGGCAAATCCACCATTATGACCGCCGACGCGCCGCTGGCGTACATGCTCAGGGGGTTCAAGAAAGACAAGTGGGTGAACGCGGATGTGGAGTGCGAGAGCGGTTGCGGCATCATGCCCTTCAGCTACCAGGAGCATGTCTATGTCCACGCCTTGCAGTGGGCCATCGGCCTGGAGCTGTTCCTGCTGTCCAAAGATCCCTGGCGCATCATCCTCTCCACGGATCACCCCAACGGCGGTTCGTTTATGAGCTACCCCAAGCTGATCCGCCTGCTGATGGATCGGGAGTTTCGCCGGGAAGAGATCCAACGGGTCAACCAGAAGGCCATGAACCAAACCCTGCTGAGGGAGCTGGACCGTGAATACACGCTGAACGAGATCGCGATCATCACCCGCGCCGGGCCGGCCCGGGCCCTCAGCCTGAAGAACAAGGGCCATCTGGGACCGGGCGCGGACGCCGATGTGACCATCTACGATGAAATGGAGGACAAGGAGGCCATGTTCAACGCGCCCCGCTATGTTCTCAAGTCCGGCGCGCTGATCATCGAAGATCACGAGTTTCGCCGCGACTACACGGGCCGCTTCCTGCACGCGGAGCCTGCTTATGATGAAGCCATCATCCAACAGGTCAGGCCCTTTTTCGAGAACTATTACTCCATCGAGTTCGACAACTACGCGGTGAGCGACAGCTACCTGCATGAGCATGAAGTGGTGGCCCGGGCGACATGAGAATAAAATCCACAGAGGTGGTGGACACCTTCGCCGAGGCCTTCAAGATGTGGGGCGCCCGCGTCGTCATCACGGCGGCGAACAAGCAGTGGGCGATGGCCGCGGCGCAATCGATGACCGGGTTCGCCACCTCCATCATCGGTTGCAAATGCGAGGCCGGCATTGAAAAATTATTGTCGCCGGAGCAGACCCCGGATGGCCGGCCCGGCGTCAGCGCCCTGCTGTTCACCATGGACCGGGAATCCGCCGGCAAGCGCCTGTTGGAGCGCGTCGGCCAATGCGTGATGACCTGCCCCACCACCTCCTGTTTCGACGGCTTGGCGGAGCCAGGCGAGGAGCAAGACTCCCCGGCGGAGGAGGCCCCCCCCGCCATGGCGGTGGGCTCCCAGTTGCGCTACTTCGGCGACGGCTTCCAAGCCAGCAAAAAATTGGCGGGACGGCGCTACTGGCGCATCCCAGTCATGGACGGGGAGTTCACCGTGGCGGAGCGCTTCGCCGTGCAAAAAGCCGTGGGGGGCGGCAACATCATCATCCTGGGGGTGGATGAGCGAAAAACCCTGGCGGCGGCCGGCGCGGCGACCCGGGCCATGGCCGCGGTCGACGATGTCATCCTGCCCTTCCCCAACGGCGTGGTGCGCAGCGGCAGCAAAGTGGGCTCGCGCTACAAGACCTTGCCCGCTTCCACCAACGACGCCTACTGCCCCACCCTGAAGGCGGCGACGGACAGCCTCCTGCCCCCCGAGGTCAACTGCGCCCTGGAGATCGTGATAGACGGCCTGACGGAAGACGCGGTGCGGGCGGCCATGGCCGCCGGCATGAAGGCGGCGGCGCGCCCCGGCATCAAGCAGATCACCGCCGGCAACTACGGCGGCAACCTGGGGCAATACAACATCAAGCTGCGTGAACTCTTGGCGCAACCCTGATGCCCCTGTCATTGCGGCAAATCGCCACCCCCGAAGTCCCCCTGGAGGCGGACAACATCACCCCGAGCAAGATGGCGGACCTGACGCCGGCCAGCGTGGAAAAATTGACGGTCTTGCACGGCAACGAAACGCGCTTCATTGGCGACTTCTTCAAGGCCAGCGGCCGCTGGGACGGGACCCTGGAGGCGCAGGGAGATCGCCTGGCGCGGGTGAAATTCATAGGGGCCGGCATGGCCCGGGGAACCCTGCGCGTGGAGGGCGACGCCGGCGAACACCTGGGAGCGGGGATGAGCGGCGGCGACATCGCGGTCAGCGGCGACGCCGGCGACTGGGTGGGGCCGGAGATGTCTGGCGGACGCATTGAAATTCGCGGCAACGCCGGCCATGCGGTGGGCAGCGCCTTCAGAGGCGCGAGCGTGGGCATGACTGGCGGGGAGATCATCATCCACGGCAACGCCCGCAACGAGGCCGGCAACGGCATGAGCGGCGGCCTGATCGCCATAGGCGGCGACAGCGGGGACTTCACCGGCGTCAACATGAACGCCGGCAGCGTTTTCGTCTTGGGAGAGATGGGCATCCGGGCCGGCGCGGGCATGAAGCGCGGTTCCATCGTCAGCCTGAAAGAAGCGGAACTCCTGCCCACTTTCGGCTATTCCTGCGCCTACCGGCCCGGCTATTTGGCCCTGTACCTGCGCCACTTGGCCGCATTGGGGCTGGCGAGCGTCACCGCGGCGCACATTCACGGCGTGTACCGGCGTTATTGCGGAGACAGTGTTGAACTGAATCGGGGCGAGATATTATTATATTCAGGGCCAGCCCCAGCAACCTGAGGAGAGAACCATGACCACTATCGTGACCGACAACTGCAAAGACTGCCGCTACACCGACTGCGTCGCAGTTTGCCCGGTGGAGTGCTTTCACTACGATGACCAGATGTTGTACATCGATCCGGAGGTTTGCATCGATTGCAGCGCCTGCCTGCCGGAATGTCCGGTGCAAGCCATCTACGAGGAAGACGACCTGCCTGAGGACAAGCATGAATGGATAGCCATCAACGCGGAACGCTCCAAGGAGTTGCCGGTCATCTCTGACACCATGGATCCCTTGCCCGGCGCGGACGAGAAGAAGGCGGCCCTCGGTTTTTAGGTTAACAACCCCTTGTGAGTCGATTAGGTTCTCCCGACAAACCGCTGTTAGCGGCGGTGGTGGGCAGCGGCCCCAGCGGTTTTTACGCCACCGAGGCCCTGCTCAAATCTGGCCTTGAGGTCAGAATCAACATGTTTGAAAGGTTGCCCGCGCCTTATGGCCTGGTGAGGAGCGGCGTGGCCCCGGACCACCCCAAACTGAAACAGGCCATCAAGGTCTATGCGAAGATCGCCACGGCGGAGCAGTTCAATTACATCGGCAATGTCACTGTGGGAACGGAACTCAGCGTCGCCGAGCTCAGGGCCGCCCATCACGCGGTCATCCTGACCTGCGGGGCGGAAACAGACCGCCGCCTGGGGATTCCGGGGGAAGATCTGCCAGGCAGTTACACGGCCACGGAGTTTGTCGGCTGGTACAACGGCCACCCTGATTACCGCGACCGGGAGTTCGACCTGTCCCATGAAACCGCCGTGATCATCGGTCAAGGCAATGTCGCCGCCGATGTAAGCCGCATATTGGCCAAAACCGTTGACGAACTGAAGCACACGGACATCGCCCAACACGCTCTTGAGGCCCTGGCCGCCAGCCGGATCAAGACCATCTATGTCATCGGGCGGCGCGGCCCGGCCCAGGCGAAGTTCACCTCCAAGGAGCTGAAGGAATTTGGCGCGTTGGCGGACTGCGATCCGGTGGTTGATGCGGGCGAATTGGCGCTGAATCCGGCTAGCGAGACCGAGCTGGCGGACAAGACCAATGCCAGCGGCAGGAAGATCTATGAGCTGTTTGCGGGTTTCGCCGAGCGGGAAACCGCTAAAAACAAAAAATGCGTTTTCACCTTCCTGAAAAGTCCCAAGGAAATCACCGGCAACGGCAAAGTGGAAAAACTGCTCCTGGAGAGCAACGCCTTGTCCGGCGAGCCTTTCCGGCAATCGGCCCGGGGCAGTGGAGAAACCCTGGGGCTGGACGCGGGGATCCTGTTCCGCAGCATAGGCTATTTGGGCGTGGCCATGCCCGGCGTGCCTTTCGACGAAGCCCGCGGCGTGTTCGCCAATGACAAAGGCCGCATCGTCGAAGACGGCGCCCCGGTCCCCGGCTTGTACACGGCGGGATGGATCAAGCGCGGCCCCACCGGCATCATCGGCACCAACCGGGCCGACAGCGTTGAAACAGTGGGGGCCCTGCTGGAGGATCTGGACCAGCTGGACAGCGGCGGCAAGACCGGCGCCGCCAGTTGCTACCGGCTCCTCGCCGAACGCCAAGCGCGCCCCATCAGCTTTTCCGACTGGGAAAAAATAGACGCCAACGAGGTGGAGCGGGGCCAAGCCGTGGGCAAACCCCGGGAGAAACACACGCGCGTCGCCGAAATGTTGGCCCTGTTGCGCTAAGGGGGGCCGGGAGAACGCTTGCCGGGGAGACCGGCGCTCCGCTATGGCGACAATACGCAATATCACCTGCCCGTTTTGCAGCTTGTTGTGCGACGACCTGTCCATCAGGGCCGTCCGGGGGGCCTTGCGCCCGCAGAGCAACAACTGCCGCCTTGCCGCGCAGGGTTTCGCCGCCCCTCCGCCTCCCCGGGAGGCCCGCATCAAGGGCGCGCCAGCCCCGGTGGAGCAAGCTGTCAACGCGGCGGCTCAGATCCTCAGGCGCTCCAAAAAACCCCTGCTCGCGGGTTTAGGGACCGACATCCATGGCATTCGCGCCGCCCTGCGCTTGGCTGAGGCCACCGGCGGCATGCTCCAGCACAAACAGCAACGCCCCGCCTCCCACAACCTGAAGGTCATGCAGGCCCGCGGCTGGATCATGACCACCCTGACGGAGGTCAAAAACCGGGCTGATGCGGTGGTTTTCGTGGGCGACGGCGTCACCAGGAAACATCCCCGTTTCATAGAACGCTGTCTCAACGCTCCCCAGACGATGTTCCTGAAGGGGAACGGAACAAGAAAATTGGCGTATCTGGGCCGGCCCGCCAGAGAAGAAATGTGGCAACTCTCCCCCGCCCCCGTGGTCATCTTCCGGCGCGACAGCCGCCGCAATCCCGCCAGCATCGCCGACAATTTGGCCTTGTTGCGCGCCAGGCTCAGGGGCGACCGCCAGCTGGGCCAAGAGCGGCTGTCCGCGGCCATAGACCAAAAATTAGACCAGGTGGCGTCCATGCTTAAGGAGGCGAATTACGCCGTGTTGGTGTGGTCGCCATCGGCCCTGCCTGATCAACACGCCGATTTGATCATCGAGTCCCTGAGCGATCTGCTCAGGGAGCTGAACCAGACCCGGCGCGCGGCGGGCCTGGCCCTGAGCGGCAACGAAGGGGGCGCCGCGTTTCAGAGCGTCGCCGCCTGGCAAACGGGCCTTCCCCCCCTCAACATCGACTTCGCCGGCGGCTACCCAGCGACCGGCGCGGCAGACGCTGACCGCGCCTCAGTCGACGCCGACAGCCTGGTGTGGATATCCACCTTCGCCGCCGACAAGCCGCCGGCATCGGACTCCCCCGTCATCGCGTTGTCTCCTCACCCGGCGGCAGGCGCGAACGCCGAGGTCTATCTGCCGGTGGGCACCCCCGGCCTGGACCACGGCGGCGTCCTCACGCGCACCGACAGCGTTGTCAGCCTGCCCCTGAAACCGGCCCGGCCCTGTAGCGGCGACAGCGTCGCTGGCGTCATAGACCGCATCCTGGCCCGCCTGGCCCGGCCCGGCCGGCCGCCGGGCTCTGCAAACAAGAGGCAAGCCCCATGATCAGGCTCAAGGGGGGGCGGATTTACGATCCCGCCAACGGGATCAACGGCAAGGTCATGGACCTGTTCATGGCGAATGGCAAGCTCGTCAAGCCGCGCAAAAACCGCAAAATTCGGGAGGTGATAGACCTCAGCGGCAAGGTGGTCATGGCGGGCGGCATAGACGCGCACACTCACATCGGCGGGGGCAAGAACAACATCGGCAGGTTGCTGTTGGCGGAAGATCACCACAACCACCCGGTTAAAAAAGGCAAACACACCCGTTCAGGCACCGGCGCGGCGACGCCTTCCAGTTTCATCACCGGTTACCGGTACGCGGAAATGGGCTACACGGTCTGTTTTGAACCCGCCATGTTGCCTGTGAACGCCCGCCAAGCGCACCTCGAAATGGCGGATGTCCCCATGGTGGACACCGGCGCCTATGTCATGTTGGGCAACGATGATTTCCTGTTGCGCCTGTTGCAAGGCAAAAAAGACCAGCAGTTGATCAACGATTACACCGCCTGGATCATGCGGGCGAGCAAGGCCCTGGGGGTGAAAGTGGTCAACCCCGGCGGGATCAACGCCTTCAAATTCAACCAGAGAAAACTGGACCTGGACGAGGAAAACCGGCACTACGGCGTCACGCCGCGCCGCATCCTCTCGGTTCTGATGGACGCGCTGGAGGCCCTGGGCGTTCCCCATCCCCTTCATGTTCACGGCTGCAACCTGGGCGTGCCAGGCAACTGGCAGACCACCATGGACACCATCGCCGCCGCCGCGGGCCGCCCCCTGCACCTCACCCATGTGCAGTTTCACAGCTACGGCGACGAGGGCGACCGCAAGTTCTCCTCCGCCGCGGCCCAGATCGCGGAAGCGGTCAACGCCAACAAGAATGTCTCCATAGACGTCGGCCAGCTCATGTTCGGCCAGACCGTCACCACCTCAGGCGACTCCCTGGGGCAGTTCCAGGGCCGCGTCCACGCCCACCCAGACAAGTGGGTGTGCATGGACATAGAGTGCAATGAAGGCTGCGGGGTCGTGCCTTTCAGGTATCGGGACCAGAACTTCGTCAACGCCCTGCAATGGTGCATTGGCCTGGAGATGTTTTTGCTCGTCGATGACCCGTGGCGGGTTTTCCTGACCACCGATCACCCCAATGGCGCGCCGTTCACCTCCTACCCGCGCCTGATCAAATTGCTCATGGATCGCAGTTTCCGCAATGACATGCTCAAGACCATCCACCCGGCCGCCGCCGCCGCCACCAACCTGGCCGCCATAGATCGGGAATATTCCCTGAGCGAGATCGCCATCCTGACCCGCGCCGCGCCGGCCCGGAGCCTGGGGCTGAAAGACTTCGGCCAGCTGGGGGCCGGGGCGACGGCGGACATCGCGGTCTATAAACCTCAGAGGGACAAGGAAAAGATGTTCAGCAAGCCGGCCTTCGTGTTCAAACGGGGGCAACTGGCGGTCCGCAACGGCAAGGTCTGCGCCACGCCGGAGACCACCACCCATCTGGTGGAGCCGGACTACGACCGGGGCATAGAGAGATTGTTGCAACGGCACTTCGACCGGTACATGACCATGAGCATGGGCAATTTCAGGATCAGCCGCGACGAGCTGGAAGGCTACAACCGCAACGCCTTGCTCGCGCACCCCTGCAAACGCCCGTGAGCAACGCCGCCGCCAGCCCTTAAACGCAAGCCGCCGCCATGAAGCTTAACAGGGTTGAGATAGACGACACCTTCGCCGAGGCCTTCCCTATGAAGGCGACGCGGCTGATCATCACCGCCATGACCCTCAAGTGGGCCTACCGCGCCGCCAACTCCCTGACTGGCTTCGCCTCTTCCGTCATCGCCTGCGGTTGCGAGGCGGACATCGAGCGGGAGCTGAAGCCGGAAGAGACCCCGGACGGACGCCCCGGCATCGCCGTCATCATGTTCGCCATGTCCAAGGCCCAGCTGGCGGATCAGATCACCCGGCGGGTGGGGCAATCCGTTATGACAACGGCCACCAGCGCCTGCTTCGCGGGACTGCGCGGCGAGGTCATGTTGCCCCTGGGAAAAAACCTGAGATACTTCGGCGACGGCCACCAGATCGCCAAGATCCTGGATGGCGTCCGTTACTGGCGCATACCGGTGATGCACGGCGAGTTTCTCTGCGAGGAGACCACCGGCGTGGCGCCAGCCATAGGCGGCGGCAATTTTCTGGTGCTGGCCAAAACCTCGCGCCACGGCCTCAGCGCCTGCGAGAAGGCGGTGAAGGCCATACGCCGGGTGCGCGGCGCGGTCACCACCTTTCCCGGCGGGATTGTCGGCTCGGGGTCCAAGGTGGGCGCCAAATACGGGTTTTTGCAGGCCTCCACCAACGCGGCCTTCTGCCCCACCTTGAAGGGGCGGGTGGACAGCAAGCTGACCCCGGAGGTCGGTTCCGTCCTGGAAATCGTCATAGACGGCCTGAGCGAGAGCGCCATCAGTGAAGCGATGCGGGCCGGGATAGAGGCGGTTTGCGCCCAGGGGCCGGAAAAAGGCATCTACCGGATCAGCGCCGCCAATTTCGCTGGAAAGCTAGGGCCTTACCACTTTCACCTGCGGAAGATCCTGCGATGAAGCCCATGATTTTCACCTTGCGGGAAAAACCGCGGCAAACCCTGGATTTGTCGGCGCTGACGCCGGACTCCTTAGCCGCGGCCGGCGGCAAAAGGCGAATAAAAAACATCCAACTGCCTTTGGGTCCGGCAAAGGTCCGCCTGGGCGATGTGTTTTCCTTAAGCGGAGACAACCCGGAGGACATCGAATTGCGGCGCACCACAGAGCGGGTGGTTCGCATAGGCGCGGCCATGACCCGCGGGCGCATCACCGTCAAGGCCCATGGCGGGGACGAGCTGGGCTACCGCATGAAGGGCGGTGCCATCCGGGTGGCGGGCGACTGCGGCGAGCGGCTGGGTTGCAGCATGATCTGGGGCCGGATTGAAGTCGAAGGCAACGCCGGTGATTATGTGGGCGGCGGCGCGCCAACCGCCACCCGCGGCATGACAGACGGCCTGATCACGGTCTGGGGCAGCGCCGGCAACCGGGTGGGCGACAAGATGCGGCGCGGCATGATCCTGGTGGCCGGGGAGGTGGCGGACTTCACCGGCGCGGGCATGATCGCCGGCACCATCGTGGCCTTAGGCAAATCCGGCAAACTGCCCGGTTACGGCATGAAGCGCGGCACCATCATTTTGGGCAAGCGCCCCGGGCAATTAGGCGCCACCCTGTCCGACTGCGGCATCCTGAAAATGGAGTACCTGCGCCTGTTTTTCAAGCAACTTTCCCGCATGGGAAATCGCTACCGGTTTTTCAGGGATTTCGGGCCGGAAGTCCACCTGTACGCGGGGGACATGGCCAACGGCGGCAAGGGAGAACTCATGGTCCTAATTCATCCTCCCCCAAGCTATTTGCGCCCCGCCCCAAAGTGAACCCGAGCGGGTCAGCGCCCAAGGGGCCGCCCTGCTCATTGAAGTCAACACGGGCTTCCCAAAGAGCCTCGCCATCCCGGTCCCTTTGACCCAGGCGGACCCGGGCCAGGGGGTAATCCGGCAACCGGCGCGCCGCCAAGCACTTGCCGTCCACTCTCACGCCCCGGGCGCCGGCGTTGACATAGCCCTCCTCCCGGCGATGGCGCGGCAGATGACTAACGTCCGCCGGGTAAAACGCCAACCAGAAGGGAGGCATCAAGTCCCCCGGCTGGCATTGCGCCTTCACCCACGCCAGCTGGTTGCCGCGCCTATAGACCTCGTAGCCGCCGGCCCTAGCCGCCGGTTCCCCCGTCGCCGCCTGTTGCAAAGCCCGATACCCATCCGCCATGGCTGGGTCAACCCGGGACAGATCCGGCGTGGACAGGGTCATAATGGTGTTGTCATAGACCTTGATTCGGTGGATGACCGGAAGAAAGTCGTTCCGGGGAACGCCCGGCGGTGGTTGCAAGGCGTTGCCTCCTAAATAGAAGTCCGGGTCCCGATTCGGGTCATAAGTGAAGCGGCTTCGGGCCGTTGCGGGAAGCATCTCGACATTTTGGTTTATCTCGTTGCCGCCCTTGTCGAACAGGGGGAAACCGCGGGGTCTCATGTTAATCGCGGCGGCTGGGTAGTGTCGCAGTATGTGTTCGTAGCCTTGACGCAGGCTCAGGTTCCAGTAATCCGTTTCGTATTGGCCCCTAAGGCCCTCCGGGGTTTCCCGGTCCGCCAGGAAGTTGAAATAGACCTGCTGGTGGGGATGGATGCGCGCCATTTGAAAAACCACCACGCACAGCCCCGCCGCCGTCAGCGCGTAAGCAAGGCCGTTGACCACCTCCTTGCGCACGCCCCGGATCTGCAACTTGCTTAGCCAGGCCAAGGCAAAGCCCGCCAACAGACAGAAGGGAACATGGAGGAAATAGACTTGCCGCCAGCCATCGTAGAGCGCGGGTCGCAACAGCATAATGGCGGCCAAGGGCAGAAGGAAACAGGCGGCGAGCAGGCAACCGAAGCGCAAGGGGTCGTCGCGCCAAAACGCAACGGGACGGGCCAGGGCCCTGCGAGCAATCAGGCCATGGCAGACCACTCCCATCCCCAACAAGCCTAGCAACAGGGTCGGCGGCGGGGTGGTCATGGCAAACCAGCGCAACGCATAGTCCCAGGGCAATTCTGTGCTGGCAAACACCTGCCCGCCGAACAACTCATAAACGATATTGGGATGATTGGCCAACACCACGAACATCTCCACAAGACGCAAGACGGGATTGCCCCAAAGATACGGCAGGCTGACGCACAAGGCGACGAGACTCGCCAAGGCGAACACGCCGCCGGTCGCCAAGATCCGCTTGCGTTCCTCCCGGCCTTCCTCTCCTCTGCTGGCGAGAAAAAAATCCCAGCCCCTAAAGGCCAGGACCGCGACCACCAAGGTTGCGCCCATGACGCGCAGATTGATCAGCAAGCCCGCCAAGACGCCGCACAGCAGGAAGGCCCGGACGCTCTCCTTGCGGAAGGCGCGGTGGACAAAAAACAAGACTATGGCGAACATGCTGAGAAACGGCAGGTCCTTGGTGTTGACGAAGGAATGGGCGTAGAGGCGCGGGGACAACAGGAACAACAGCATGACGAATAGCGCGAGCAACCGGTTGTCAAAAAGCCGCGCCGCCAACAGGTAGCAGAAGAAACCGCCGACTATGAAGAACAAATGCGACAGGAGATGACGCCCAAGATGGATGTCCCGCGGGTCTTCCAGGCCCAGAATCCGCTCTGTCAACAGAAACAGCGGCAATTCGAAGGCCGCGCCGTAAAATCGATCATGGGTTTGCAACAAGGTTTTGTCGCCATGCAGGACATAGCCGGCGGTGTTGATGACCAAGTTGCGTTGATAGGCTTCATCGCCTGCGGCGCCGTAGTGATCCAGAACGGCAAGGCCCGCAAGCAGGAACAAGAAACACGCAATCAGTGCGCCGCCATGAGTGATGCCCCACTGGGTCACAGCGGCGGAGCGCCATCTACTCTTCGTCATTGCCGCATTATATATTTTGGCTTGTTAATTTTCCGTTATCCTGCCTGGCGCAACAAACGAGGGCATAGCTTGGGGCAGGACTTTTTACGACACGCTGTAAATCCATCCCTGGACGCTCTCGGTGCGGCCATCCGGGCCGCACAGGGTCTTAAAAGCCCTGCCCCAAGCTACGCCCATTCCACCCCGTCTTCCCGTCCATCCACGAAGCATGACGGAACATTCGTCAGGCAACTGGCGCATTGACCACTTTTTAGCGACGGAAGTTTTTCGTCAGGCAAGCGGCGTGATGAGCGCGGGAGGGAGTGTGCAACAAGCATTTAGCGACGGAAGTTTTTCGTTAGGCAACTGGCGCACAAGTGAAGGAAGGAGTGTGCGAATAGCACATGACTGACTGAACGCGGAAGCGCCAGGCAGAATAACGGAAAACTAACAAGCTAAAACCGACCGAGCGAGGAAACGCCGCGCCACATGGCGGAAAACTAACAAGCTAAAACGGAAAATTAACGAGCTAAAGCGTAGCTAGAAGTCGAGTACTGAAAGAACCACGCACGTTGCCGAAAAGGATCAGGAATGGCATCGACGCTCGACAGATCATGCAACTGGCGAAAAATGTTCAAAATCCGGCCATTGGAAAGATCCAACTCCAAGACCCGGCTCTCGAGGGTTTCGTTAAAAAGGACCCGTCGCCGGTCCGGCGACACCGCCAGTTGGCCGCGGAAATGCGTAACCCAGCGCATACGGGCCGGGGTGTGGTCCCGGGGAAACAGCGTGGTTTCCTTGCCGGTGGCCAAGTCAACCATCAACAAGCGGGACGGGCCGTGGACGCCATCGGTGCCCAAGTTGTCGAACATGAGAAACCGCGCCTTTTCAAAGTGGCGAACAGCGTGTTGGTGGACGAAACCGCCCCGCGCCAACCGCTTCAACCGCCGAGTGTCCCGGTCTATGATGCCGAAGGCGTCGAGGTTGCGCAACGAAACCACGAGGTCGCCGGGGGCTATGCCATCCGCGCCGCTCGCGTCGGGCCCCAGCTGGTGCGCAAAGTTAAGATGGGTGGGGTCGCACCTCTTGCGTTGGTGCTCAGGGATGAAGAGGCCGTTGTAGGGGGATTCGAGCAACGCGCCCAAAATGTCAATCTCTTCCAACAGGCGCCCTGCGCTGTCTATCAGGCGAACGGTGTCGACGAGCCAGCTCTCGTCCTTGCACTCCAAGGCGCTTTTCAGTTGCCCCACCTGCAGGGCCCTATTCTTCCGTTCCACGCGAAACCCTGGGACCAAGGCGAGATTGTCATCGATGACATGGGGCAAATGGTGGCTGTAGTCCTTGCGAAACCAGCGCGGATGCCCATCCGGCGCCACGCGGGCCGCGCCGCCGCCGTAGGGGAAAGCATGGCTCACTCGAAAAACGGCCAACAAGTCCCCGCCGGGATAAGGAGAGACTGAGGTCACCAGCGCATTTTTCGCAAACACCCAGCCAGGGGGATGTTCATAAGGGTAATCCTTTTCAGGAACGATGTTGGCCGCTTCGATGGCTTGGGGACGGAACGGGGTGGCGCGGCTCACTTCCCCAGTGGGCGAGTACTCCACCGCCAGGCAACCCCCAGGCAACGCTGAGCGCGGCGATGGCGGGCAATGCTCAAGAAACATGCCTAACCCCCCTCCTAACAGCACCGGATCATGGAGCCGGTCGGCGGCGATGAACTCGATGCGCTTTGCGCTCGCCTCGCGGCTGGCAACGCGCGCCGCCGGGCATTTCAGTTGCGTAAAGAATTCCCGTTCCCGCAGTTTGTTGGTCAGCTCCCTTGCCGCCTCGGACTGGTCGCACTCAAACCGGTCCGCCGTGTCAAACCCAGGGACGACCTCGATGGTTGCAGCTGGCGCGCGCTCGGCCTCAGGCGCGATGAGGCCACGCATCTCCAGGGCGACCATCAGGGTCTTATGGACCGAGCGTGCCAAGTGGTAGGGAAACACGCGACTTTCCCAAACCCACATGCCGGCAAAGAAAACGCTCAGGGCCAGAGCCGCGACAAACAGGATATAGGGAAGGTGTTTGAACATCCTTCTGATCCTACCATTTTAGCTTGTTAATTTTCCGCCATGCGTCCTGGCGCAACAAACGAGGGCATAGCTTGGGGCAGGACTTTTTACGACACGCTGTAAATCCATCCCTGGACGCTCTCGGTGCGGCCATCCGGGCCGCACAGGGTCTTAAAAGCCCTGCCCCCAAGCTACGCCCGCTCCGCCCCGTCTTCCCGTCCATCCACGAAGCATGACGGAACATTCGTCAGGCAAGCGGCGCATTGACCACTTTTTAGCGACGGAAATTTTTCGTTAGACAACTGGCGCGACAAGTGAAGGAAGGAGTGTGCATAAAGCACATGACTGACTGAACGCGGAAGCGCCAGGCAGGATAACGGAAAATTAACAAGCTAAAACAAGCTAAAAGGGATTGGCGTAACTAGAAGGCGAAGACCAAAAAAACCACGCCTGTTGCCGAAAGGGCTCAGGAATGGCATCGACGTTCGACAGATCATGCAACTGGCGAAAAATGTTCAAAATCCGGCCATCGGAAAGACGCACCTCCAAGGTCCGCCCCGCCATTGTTTCATCGAAGAGAACGCGTCGCCGGTCCGGCGACAATGCCAAAGAACCCCACATGCGCGTAACCCAGCGCATACGGGCGGGGGTGTGGTCCCGGGGAAACAGCGTGGTTTCCTTGCCGGTGGCCAAGTCAACCATCAACAAGCGGGACGGGCCGTGAACGCCATCACTGCCCAAGTTGTCGAACAGGAGAAATCGCGCCTTCTCAAAGTGGCGAACGGTGTGTTGGTGGATGAAACTGCCCCGCGCCAACCGCTTCAACCGCCGAGTGTCCCGGTCTATGATGCCGAAGGCGTCAAGGTCGCGCAACGAGACCACGAGGTCGCCCGGGGCGATGCCATCCGCGCCACTCGCGTCGGGCCCTAGCTGGTGCGCAAAGTTAAGATGGGTGGAGTCGCACTTTATGCGTTGGTGCTCAGGGAGGAAGATGCCGTTGTAGGGGGATTCGAGCAACGCGCCCAGGATGTCAATCTCTTCCAACAGGCGCCCTGCGCCATCTATCAGGAGAACGGTGTCAACGAGCCAGCTCTCGCCCCCGCACTCCAGGGTGCTTTTCAGTTGCCCCACCTGCAGGGCCCTGTTCTTCCGTTCCACGCGAAACCCTGGGACCAAGGCGAGATTGTCATCGATGATATGGGGAAAATGGTGGCTGTAGTCCTTGCGAAACCAGCGCGGATGTCCGTCCGGCGCCACGCGGGCCGCGCCGCCGCCGCCGGGAAAAACATGGCTCACTCGAAAAACGGCCAACAAATCCCCGCCGGGATAAGGAGAGACTGAGGATACCAGCGCATTTTTCCAGAACACCCAGCCAGGGGGATGTTCATAAGGGTAATCCTGTTCAGAAACGATGTTGGCCGCTTCGATGGCTTGGGGGCGGAACGGCGTGGCGCGACTCACTTCGCCAGCGCGCGAGTACTCCACCGCCAGGCAACCCCCAGGCAACGCCGAATGCGGTAATGGCGGGCAATGCTCAAGAAACATGCCCAACCCCCCTCCTAACAGCACCGGGTCATGGAGTCCGTCGGCGGCGATGAACTCGATGCGTTTTGCGCTTGCCTCGCGGCTGGCAATGCGCGCCGCCGGGCATTTGAGTTGCGTGAAGAATTCCCGTCCCCGCAGTGTGTTTCTCAGCTCCCTTGTCGCCTCGGAGCGGTCGCACTCAAACCGGTCCGCCGTGTCAGATGCGGGGGGGGGGGGGGGGGGGCGACCTTGATGGTTGCAATTGGCGCGCGCTCGGCCTCAGGCGCGATGAGACCGCGCATCTCCAGGGCCACCCTCAGGGTCTTATGGGCCGAGCGCGCCAAGTGATAGGGAAACACGCGGCTTTCCCAAACCCACATGCCGGCAAAGAAAACGCTCAGGGCCAGGGCCGCGACAAATAGAATTAAGGGAAGCCGCTTGAACACCTGCCGGATCCTACCATTTTAGCTTGTTAATTTTCCGCCATGCGTCCTAGCGCAACAAACGAGGGCGTAGCTTGGGGCAGGACTTTTTACGACACGCTGTAAATCCATCCTTGGACGCTCTCGGTGCGGCCATCCGGGCCGCACAGGGTCTTAAAAGCCCTGCCCCCAAGCTACGCCGCTCCGTCCCTTAGATTGTTAATTTTTCGCCATCCCGCAACACTTTTAGCGACGGAAGTTTTTCGTTAGGCAACTGGCGCGACAAGCATTTAGCGACGGAAATTTTTCGCCAGGCAACTGGCGTGATGAGCGAGGGCGGGAGTGTATGTCAAATACATGACTGGCCGAGCGAGGAAACGCCAGGACGCATGGCGGAAAATTAACAAGCTAAACTGACTGAACGCGGAAGCGCCAGGCAACATAACGGAAAACTAACAAGCTAAAACGGAAAATTAACGAGCTAAAGCGTAACTAGAAAGCGAATACCGAAAGAACCACGCCCGTTGCCGAAAGGGCTCAGGAATGGCATCGACGCTCGACAAATCATGCAACTGGCGAAAAATGTTCAAAACCCGGCCATCGGAAAGACGCACCTCCAAGGTTCGCCCCGCCATTGTTTCATCGAAGAGAACGCGTCGCCGATCCGGCGACACCGCCAAAGAGCCCGAGATGGGCGTAACCCAGCGCAGACGGGCCGGGGTGTGGTCCCGGGGAAACAGCGTGGTTTCCTTGCCGGTGGCCAAGTCAACCATCAACAAACGGGACGGGCCGTGAACGCCATCGCTGCCCAAGTTGTCAAACATGAGAAACCGCGCCCCCTCAAAGTGGCGGACAGCGTGTTGCCGGACGAAACCGCCCCGCGCCAACCGCTTCAACCGTCGAGTGTCCCGGTCTATGATGCCGAAGGCGTCGAGGTTGCGCAACGAGACCACGATGTCGCCGGGGGCGATGCCATCCACGCCGCCCGCGTCGGCCCCCAGCTGGTGCGCAAAGTTAAGATGGGTGGGGTCGCACTCTTCAGGCTGAAGGAAGAGGATGCCGCTGTAGGAAGATTCGAGCAACGCGCCTAAAATGTCAATTTCTTCCAACAGGCGCCCCGCGCCGTCTATCAGGCGGACGGTGTCGACGAGCCAGCTCTCGTGACCGCACGCCAAAGCCTTTTTCAGTTGCCCCACCTGCATGGTCCTATTCTCCCGCTCCACGCGCAAACCTGGGACCAAAGCGAGATTGTCATCGATGATATGAGGCAAATGGTGGCTGTAGTCCTTGCGAAACCAGCGCGGATGCCCGTCCGGCGCCACGCGGACCGCGCCGCCGCCGTAGGGGAAAGCATGGTGCGCTCGAAAAAGGGCCAACAAGTCCCCGTCGGGATAAGGCTCGATTGAGGTCACCCACACATTTTTCCAGAACACCCAGCCAGGGAGATGTTCATAAGGGTAATCCTGTTCAGAAACGATGTTGGCCGCTTCGATGGCTTGGGGGCGGAACGGCGTGGCGTGGCTCACTTCGCCAGCGCGCGAGTACTCCACCGCCAGGCAACCCCCAGGCAACGCCGAACGCGGCAACGGCGGGCAATGCTCAAGAAACATGCCTAACCCCCCGCCTAACAGCACCGGGTCATGGAGCCGGTCGGCGGCGATGAATTCGATGCGCTTTGCGCTTGCCTCGCGGCTGGCAACGCGCGCCGCCGGGCATTTCAGTTGCGTAAAGAATTCCCGGTCCCGCAGTGTGTTTCTCAGCTCCCTGGCCGCCTCGGAGCGGTCGCACTCAAGCAGGCTCCCCGGGTCAGACCCAGGGACAAGCTCGGGGGTTGCAACTGGCTCGCGCTCAGCCTCAGGCGCGATGAGGCCGCGCATCTCCAGGGCGACCATCAAGGTCTTATGGGCCGAGCGCGCCAAGTGGTAGGGAAACACGCGGCTTTCCCAAACCCACATGCCGGCAAAGAAAACGCTCAGGGCCAGGGCCGCGATAAACAGAATATAGGGAAGGTGTTTGAACACCCGTCTTATCCTACCATTTTAGCTTGTTAATTTTCCGCCATGCGTCCCGGCGCAACAAACGAGGGCATAGCTTGGGGCAGGACTTTTTACGACACGCTGTAAATCCATCCCTGGACGCTCTCGGTGCGGCCATCCGGGCCGCACAGGGTCTTAAAAGCCCTGCCCCCAAGCTATGCCCATTCCACCCCGTCTTCCCGTCCATCCACGAAGCATGACGGAACATTCGTCAGGCAACTGGCGCATTGACCACTGTTTTAGCGACGGAAATTTTTCGTCAGGCAACTGGCGCGACAAGCATTTAGCGACGGAAATTTTTCGCCAGGCAACTGGCGTGATGAGCGAGGGCGGGAGTGTATGTCAAATACATGACTGGCCGAGCGAGGAAACGCCGCGCACATGGCGGATGTAACAAGCTAATTGCGACACGCTGTGAATCCATCCATGGGACGCTCTCGGTGCGGCCATCCGGGCCGCACAGGGTCTTAAAAGCCCTGCCCCCAAGCTATGCCCATTCCACCCCGTCTTCCCGTCCATCCACGAAGCATGACGGAACATTCGTCAGGCAAGCGGCATGATGAGCGAGGGAGTGTGCAACAAGCATTTAGCGACGGAAGTTTTTCGTTAGGCAACTGGCGCGACAAGTGAAGGAAGGAGTGTGCAAACAGCACATGACTGACTGAACGCGGAAGCGCCAGGCAGAATAACGGAAAACTAACAAGCTAAAACCGACCGAGCGAGGAAACGCCGCGCACATGGCGGAAAACTAACAAGCTAAAAAGCTAAAACTCTGCGTGTTGGAGAGTCAATATTTCCTCAATCAAGGGCTCCCGATCTGGAAGATTGTCCGGGATGACGGTCTTGATTTGATACAGAGTGCCTGGCACCTGGTCTGACAAGATGAACTCATAGACCTTGCGGGCAAACTGCTCAAACTGCCGGCGGCGCGGATCCGTCAGGTAGGGCTTGATGGAAATTTTCTCCCCGGCGACCTTCTTGCCGCCATACTCAAAGGTCACTGGCTCTATCTCCGCGCTCTCCGAAAACGCGAGCTTGATGCGCCGCTGGAAATGCCGCCAGTTGCCACTGGTCAGGCGGTTCATCTCGTACACATCGCCCTGCATATAGACCACCAGGACCGGGTTGCCAGTGATGCGGGTCAGGTTGTCCGCGCCGGCGGTCTTCTGCGTTCTTTCGGCGGTGAAAAACTCCAGGCTGGCGTTCTTGCTCCCGTCCTCGTTGATTTGGGTAATGTCCAAATAGACGGCATCCGTGAAACCCTCTTCGTAACTGCCCCGTTTGACAAAATCGTAATAGAGGCGGCCGGGGAGCGAGATGTTGCGCAGGTGGTCAGACAGCCAGAGTTTAGTCTCCGCGTTGGCGAATTGATACTCTGTCGGATCAACAGCGACTGGCTCCCCCATCCGGCCCAAGGTGGCACCTTCAACCTCTACAGAACCGGACTCCTCATTGGCGTCCTCAGCCGGAACTTCAGCGGCCAGGACCAGGGCCGCGGCCAAACCGCTCGCCGCCAACAGCGCCTTTTTTCGCTCAGTCATCATCCTCTTTCGGGGATTTTTTCAGGGGCAGAAGCGGCACGCCATAGTCACTGAGGATGGCGTTGATCCGCTCCTGGTTTTCAGCTATCAGACGGTTGATCTGATCCTTCCATTCCTTCTCGCCGTACCTGACCGCCATGGCCATGCTGTATTCAAACTTCAAGTAGGGCGACTGAGGATCGTCTCGCAAGGGCAAGACCACCAGCTTCCCTTGGGCCTCTTTCTGCTGAGAGAAGTAGCCGGCGGTAGGCCCCCAAGCAATGGTGGCGTCGATCTTCCCGGCCAACAGATCCTTGATCAGGGTTGCCCCCGGATTCTGCCGGATGTCGCCGGGTTGCCCTTGGTAAGGGACTATGCTGCCCATCAGACCGTGTTGGGCCGCCCAGAACTGGGCCGGCCCTCGGTCCGCCAAGCCGAATTTAATTTTCAGACCCTGCGCCGCCAGCTCCCCCAGCTGCTCCGGCGAACTCACCGAATCCATGCCGCGCCCCTTGGCGAACACCAGGGCGTAGGCCGTGGTGTAATAGGGTTCCGTGGTCGCCGCCAGTTCGTAATTCTCCGGCACATTGATCACCAGGTCGCACTTGTAGCCGGGGCCTGACTCAGACTCGGCTTTCAGCGTGTTGCGGATGAATCCCATGCGCTGAGGGAAAAACTCATACCGCACTGGCAGGCCCAGCTCGGCGGCCAACAACTCCGCTATTCTGTTTTCAAAACCCTGCTCCTTGCGGTTGGAGAAGGGCAGCATGAAGGGGTCGGCGCAGACTTTCAGCGCCGACCTCGCCTCTGTGGCGGCCGGCGCCGCGCCCCCCGCCAGTGGCAGAAGCAATAACAAGCACGGCAAAAAACGCTTTTTCATGTCATCTTCTCCCGTTGCGCGTCTCAGCCCTTTTTCGCGGCGCGTTGCACCTTGAGCAGTTTGCCTATCAGACGGCGATAAGGCCCCTTCAGGTTGGCCCGAGCGTAGGTCATGGCCTCGTCTATGCCGACCGGCTCGCCCACCACGATGACGCCCACCATGCCGAAGCCTATGTGTGGGACGCAAACATGGGCGTACACCCCCTCAACTTCCAGTTTTAGGGTGATGTTGTTGCCTATGCCGCTTTGCCAGTGTTCCGCGCCATCGGGGATCAGACCTTCCACCGACACCGAGTCATGGGACGCCATGTTGACAAACCTGACGGTGTCCCCCGGCTGAATGTACACAATGTCCGGGTTGAATATCCTGGCTTCCGCGTTGACGATATGCTCCTGTTCGGCAGACGCCCCTAGTGGCAAGACCAAGGCGGCCAAAGAAAGCGCTGCGACGGCGAGCGCCAAACCTCTTTTGTTATTCATGTTGCAACTTCTCTCCTGCAATGATTAGGTCTCTAATGTGTGGTCGCATCTGCGATTCTTCAGCTCCAAAACGCGAATAGAGAGGGATTATACTCCTGTCTTGGACGCCTGAAAAGCCCCAGTGGTTCCTCTCCCGGCCGGGGCCGGAGCCAAGCCCCAGGGGTTGCCTCTCCGGCAAAAAAAATCCCCGACACCGCAAGGATGTCGGGGACCTGTTTTGACAAACCAGGAAGTTTGTCAGGCGTTGCTACTGCTTACGGCAAGCTGAAGACCATCAACACGCCGCTATTGCGCGCTGAATTCAGCAGAGCGCGATAGCCGCCCACAGCGCCTAAGGCCGCTGTGTCAGGCGCGGCGGCCAGGCCCGGAATGGCCACAACAGCGCCAGCCCACCCGCCGATACCGGAGAGTATGCCGACATACTGTTTGCCTTTGTGGGTCCAGGTGTGGAAGTTGCCGATGATGCCGGACGGGGTCTTGAATTTCCACAGCAATTTGCCGCTGTTCGCGTCAATCGCTTTCGCGTAGGAATCAAGCGTGCCGTAGAAAACCACGTCGCCAGCGGTTGCCAAAGCGCCACTCCAAACAGACCATTGCTCGGGGATAGACCAGACGATCTTGCCTTTGTCGGCATCCCAAGCGATGAAGTTGCCCATGTTGTCGGTGCCGTTTTGCAACACGGCGCCGGCCGGGTACATGGTCAGGTTGGCGTTGACATAGGCTTGACCAGAGGTGTACTGGTTGCCGCCCGCATCGTAGCTAACCGGTTCATAGGTCATGCAGACATGGTTAGTCGGCACATAGAACAGGCCGGTGCGCGGCGAGTAGGCAGCAGGTTGCTGGTCTTTGGTGCCCAATGCAGCGGGGCAGACATCTTTGGAAACGACATCTTGACCGTTGTAGTGGGTGCTGAAGGAGTTGACGACCTGCGGATAGCCGGTCTTCATGTCAACATGCGTGGCCCAGTTGACGGCCGGGTCATACTTCTCCGCGACAAGCAGAGCGCCCGTCTTGCGGTTCATGGTGTAAGCGAAACCGTTGCGGTCGAAGTGAACCAGGGCCGGCGTGTCTTTGCCACCCACCTTCATGTCGGCAAGGATCATCTCATTGACGCCATCGTAATCCCACTCATCGTGGGGCGTCATCTGATAGACCCACCGGGCAACGCCGGAGTCGATGTCGCGGGCGAAAATGGTCATTGACCACCTGTTGTCGCCAGGACGAACTACCGGGTTCCAGGTGCCGGGGTTGCCAGAGCCGTAATAGACCAGGTTCTCTTCGAAATCAGCCGGCCACCAGCCCCATACGGAACCGCCGCCCAGTTTCCACTGGTCAGAAAGCGCTTTGCACTCGCGAGCGCTCTCGGAGTTGGCGCGCAACGCCTCCATCCCCCAGCTGCTCTTGCCAGTGCTCTGCTCGGCATCGAAGGCGCACCAGGTCTTCAAAGAAGAATCCTTGCCCACCTTCTCGCCCATGGAAGTGGTGTTCGCGTCAAACAGGATGTCCTCATCGGGACCCATGCTGAACGCGCGCCACGCCAGGCTGCCGTCTTTTGCATTGTAAGCGGCGATCCAGCAACGAACGCCAAACTCAGCGCCGGAGCAACCGGTCAGGACTTTGTCCTTGATCGGATGCGGGGCGTTGGTGTTGGTCATGCCTTGCTTGGGACCATAGGGGCCGCCCAGGGAAGCTGGAATGTCGCCGCCATTGGAGGCGTCCCAGACCTTCTTGCCGGTCTTTGCAGACAAAGCAACCAACATGTTGTCGGCCTGTTGCAGGTAAATTTGGCCCATGCTGTATCCCAGGCCCCGGTTCACGATGTCGCAACACATGACCGGAACGGTCTCCGCTTCATTCTGTTGCGGCTCGTAAGCCCAGGTGATGTTCAGCGTATCGAGATCGATGGCGAAAACATCGTTAGGGAACGAAGAATGGATGTACAAATGATCGCTGCCAAGACCCGTCGCGCTGGGCGGCAGGACCAGGGGACCACCTTCATGGCCTTGCAGGCGTCCTGTCGAGAACGTCCACGCAGCCACCATTTTACCGGCGTTGTTGCTGTTAATCTGGTCTAACGCAGAATAACGCCAGTTCCAGTAATTGCCGCTTGGGAACGCCCAGTAATTGGGGTTCTCCGTCAGCGCCATGACTTCATCATTGGCAGGGGCCGACAGGGACGTCGCCAAGGCAACAGAGGCAATCACTAGCTTGCTGAAGGACAATTTACTCATGACCTCCTCCTCATAGTGACAAGTTGATCTCGGATGATTGAGCTCCCGACTGCCTCGAGATCAGAAGACGGGTCAGGAGTTAATAACGCCCGGGGTGCGCGCAAAACCGCCGCGCCCTCAGTTTTTGAGGATTGTGACAGAAAAATCACGGAATGAAAAGCAAAGTTTTTATTCGTTTTTGACAACTTGTTTTTATTGTGATCCAGTGTGCAAGCGAATGTTAGGGGATTTTATCGGGGCGAGTCAAGCATTTTTCACTATTTTTTGCAAAAATTTTGTAAAAAATGAGCTGTGCAAGCTTAATAGCTTAATAAACAATCAGATACCGATTTTACTTAACAAAATAGAATAAAAAAACAACGCTGATTTCTTTGGCGACGCCCGCTTCGCAAGGATCGACCCTTAATTTTGGCTTGTCAAGGGGGAAAATTGGGGTTATTCTGCGAGCTTGTCAACTGCCCGAGGAAACCCGGCCATGAAGCTGATCCTGAAAATGCCTGTTGGCGTGGCGGCCCTGTTCGCCATCACGCAATTCGCCCTTGCGGATGTCGCCCCTAGTGACTTCCGGCAGAAGCTGTCAGATCAAGTGTGGCTGGAAAAACTGCGAAGCCCCACTTTCTCGGAACGGGAGATCATCGAGGGCGCGGCGCAGAATGTGCTGGAACTGAAGGCCCCCTACCGCGCCGAGGACGCCACCCTGGTGCCTATCTCGATACAGGCGAAAATCCCCCAGACGAAGGAGCTCTACATCAAGAAGATGCACATCTTCGTTGACAAAAACCCCGTGCCTTTGGTGGGGATCTTCGACTTCACGCCCGCCAGCGGCAAGGCGGACCTGGCCATGCGCATCCGGGTGGACGATTTTTCCTTCGTCCGCGCCATCGCCGAATTGAACACGGGGGAACTCTACATGGCCAAGAGTTTCGTCCGCGCCACCGGCGCCTGCTCCGCTCCCCCGCCCAAGAGCATTGACGATTCCATCGCCAACATGGGCAAGATGAGAATGAAGCTGATAGGCGGCGTCGAGTACGCCCAGCCGAATCTGGCTCAGCTCAAGATTAAGCACCCGAACATTACTGGCCTGCAACCCATGAAGATCGGCTCCCGCGTGCGCCCTCCAGCGCACTTCGTCAGCCAGTTGAAGGTTAGCTATGAAGGGACGCCGGTCATGGCGGCGCGGCTCACATTTTCCATCAGCATGGACCCCAGCCTGCGCTTTTTCTTCGTGCCTTCCGGGCCGGGCGCGCTGACCGTCGACGCCACGGACACCAAAAACGCCTCCTGGTCCTTCCAGCACCCAGTGCGCCAGGAGCGCGGCTAACCCCCGGCGCCGCGGCCGCCAAGGGGGCCTAAGGCGCGGCGGGCCGCTGGGCCAAGCCGCCCCGCCCTGCCTCGCAAAGGCTTCAGTTCGAGGAGTCCGCGGCCTTGGCAGTGACAGGGTTGCTGATCTTCCTGACCACCGGACAGCTGGCGATGGCTTTCTCCCGCGCCGCCCGCAAGCGCTTGACGCGCTCCCGTCCTTCGTCGCTGTCGCGGAACAGGTTGCCGCGCTTGCCCGGCATTCTCACATAGCGCTCGAACAGGCTGGCCTGCTCGTAGTCATCGAAACTCATTGCCGCTTCAAACACATCCTGGCGGCAGGCGCAAGTCAGCAGGTTCTCCTCGTTCTGGGAGCCGAACTCGGCCATGCAGGCCACCACCATCCTCACCTTGTCGGTGGTGGGGTATTCACCGGCCGGCGCCAACAGAGGCGACATCAGGATCAACAGGGTTGCGGTTCTTGCCATTGCGGTTCTTGCCATTGCTTGTCTCCGGTTTCATTTCTCGCGCTCGCATTATACAGCCTTTATCCCGCCGCATTCGCCATGCCGCCAGCGGGCGCGGAATGGCGCCCCCTTTCAGCGCCGGACTTAGACGACTGACGCCGCCAGCGGCTCCAGCAAACCCATCACCTTCCCCAAAGCGCCGCGATGGCGCTCCGCGACCTGCTTGGCCCCTGCGCCACGGGCGCGCCTGAGGGCGGGGTCCGCCAACAAGGCGGCGACGGCGGCGGCCAGTTCTTTCCCATCGGAGACGACGGCGAGGGCCCCTGCCTCCTCCAGGAGCTGGACGACCTCCCTGAAATTTGAGGTGTGCGGGCCGGTGATGATCGGCAGGCCCCAGCGGGCGGCCTCCAGCGCATTGTGCCCGCCATGGGGCCTCAGGCTGCCGCCGACAAAGGCCAGATCCGCCGCGCCGTAGAAGGACTCCAAGTCGCCTATGGTGTCCAGGAGATAGACCTCAGCGCCAGAGGCGCCGCGGGGGGCCTTGGCGCGCCTGGCGACAGCGAACCCCCTGCTCTGGCACAGCGCAAAAACCTTGTCGAAACGCTCGGGGCGCCGCGGGGCCAAGACCAACAGGCAATCCGTCCCCTGGTCCTGGAGACGCCCCAGGGCTTCCAAGATCAGCGCCTCCTCCCCGGCATGGGTGCTGGCGGCGATCCACACCGGCCGCTCTGGCGCGGCCAACACTCGTTCCCGGATGTCCGCCGCCGCGGCCGGCCCGGCGGGAGGGGGCAGGTCGAACTTCAGGTTGCCCATGACCGAAACCTTCTCAGGGGGTGCGCCCAAGGCCCTGAACCGCCGCGCATCCTCGGCGCTCTGCGCGGCAATGAAGTTGAAACGGCCCAGGGTCTCCGCCATGAACCCCCGAAAAAAGGCGTAGCCCCAGTAGGAGCGATCCGACACCCTCCCGTTCACCAACGCCGCCGGGACCCCCCTGCTCTGACAAACGCGCAACAGATTCGGCCAGATCTCGGTTTCCATGACGATAAGAAGGCGGGGCTGAACCGCGCTCAAAAAGGTCTCCGCCGCCCAAGGCAGGTCGTAAGGCAGGTAAAGATGGTTGGCCTGGCCAGCGAACACCTGTTGCGCATGGCGGGCGCCGGTGGCGGTGACGGTGGTGACAAGCAGGGGGCAACCGGGAAAACGCCGCGCCAAGGCGGCAACCAGGGCCCTGGCGCCCTGGGTCTCGCCCACAGACGCCCCGTGGATCCAGATGGGCCCGCGGCCCCTGGCGGCCTTGGGCGTGAAGCCCAACCGTTCCGGGACGCGCCTGAGGCCGCCGGGTTCTTTCGTCCCCCGCAGGAGCAACCGCAACAGCGCGACGGGCAACAGCAAATGCAGGACAAGTGTGTACAGCTGGCGCATTTGCCTTTATAATACCCCCGTTATGACGCGCCCCTTGCCGCTCTTTTCCTGTTTGCTCGTCATGACAGGGGGCATCGCAACGGGCGTTGCCGCCGCTGAAGGCGCGTCTCCGCCCACTCCTTTCGAGGCGGAATACGCCCTCTACGCCAAGGGGATGAAGGTGGCGAAGGTGCGCCGGCAACTGACAAGGTTGGACAATGGCGGCTACGAATACCGTTCCGAGACCCGCGCCGCCGGCGTCGGCGCCCTGTTGAGCAAGTTGCGCATTATCGAGACCACCGTGTTGGAAGCGCGGGAGGCCTCATTGCGGCCTGAGTTCTACCGCTACGCCCGTTCCGGCGACAAGAAAAAACGGGATGTCTCCATCGAGTTCGATTGGGTCTCCGGCCAGATAAAAAACATCATCAACGGCGATGCCTGGCAGATGCCGACCCAGCCTGCCGTCATGGACAAATTGCTGTACCAGCTGGCGTTGATGCACGACCTGAACAACGGCCGCCTGCCAGCCTCTTACCTGATCGCCGATGGCGGCCGCATCAAGACCTACCATTTCGAGAAATTGGGGGAAGAAACCCTCGCCATTCCCATAGGCAGTTTCAAGACCATAAAAATGCTCAGGCAACGCCCCGGCAGCAACCGCAAATCCACTTTTTGGTGCGCCTTTGACCTGGAGTTCATGCCGGTGCAGGTTGAGCATGTGGAGAAGGATGGCACGACGACGCGGGCGGTGTTGCAATCCCTGCAAGGGATAGAACCCTAACCGGCGGGCGCCGGGAGGCCGGCGCCGCGCTCTTGATCGCTTAGCTGTCCAGGAGTTGCAACAATTCGTCCGGGGGCAGATAGCCGCGGATCGCCTTGCCGTTGTCCAAATAGATGGCGGGCGTCCCCTCCACCCCCAGCTCGCGGCCCAATTCGTATTGCCTTGCCACCGGGTTGTCGCAGGACCTGGCCGCAACCTTTTCCCCCTGCTTGGCGGCGGTCATGGCGGCGTTCCTGTCGGCGGCGCACCAGATGGACTCCATGTCCCGAAAGGGCGCCGAATCCGCGCCGGCGCGGGGGTAAGCCAGGTACCTGACAGCCACGCCCCGGTCGTTCAATTCCGCCATATCCCGGTGGAAGAGACGGCAGTAGCCGCAGGTGAAGTCGGTGAACACATACACGGTGTGTTTGGCGCCAGCAGGAGGCGCGAAATTGACGGTGTCAGCCTCGGGAACGGTTGCCAGCAGTCGCGCTCGAACAGCGGCGCGCTGCGCCTCGCTGAGATTTGTCAGGGTCTGCAGATCAATCAGCTCTCCTTGCAACAGGTAGCGCCCGTCGGCGCTGACATAGACGACCTCCGCGCCTGACAGGACCTCATACAGGCCGGGGATCTGCGCTTCCCTGATCCGGGTGATTTCCAGGGACGGGAAGGCCGCGCTGATAATCTCGCGCAAGGCCTCGCTGTTGTCATCCGCGGCGACGGCGCCGGCCAACGACAGCAAGGCGGCCCAGCTGATCAGGGCGCCGCTTCTCATTGTTGTCTCCTCAGCTTGCCGAGCATTCGGGTCTAACCCGGCTTTTGATGGTACTATATTCTTAAATGGCCGCGCAACGCAGGGGTTCAACAACCTACGATTATCTGTTGGTGGTGGGCCCGGGGCGCTCCGGCAGCGCCTTGTTGCATGAGAATTTGAAGCGGCACCCGGATTTCTGCTTCCCGGAGATCAAGGAAGGCTATTACTATCGCTCGCCCAGCCGTTTCGACAAGGCGCGCCGCCAGGCCGACGGCAGAATTTTGACTGACATCGCCAACCTGGCCTACGGCGACCGGACCTTGGGCAAGGGCATCAAGACCCTGCAAGTCCAGGGCTGGCGCATCCTGCTCCTCGCGCTGTTGCGGGAACACCGGGCCCGGGCCGCCTCCATGGCGCGTTTCAGGAAAAGCCGCGGGGAGCTGTCCGCCCTGTTAGGCGCGAAGAAGCTGGAGCAAGCTGTCATGCGGGACCAGTTGACGCCGGCCCAGTTGTCCGACCTGTACGGATTGGGCGTGGACACTTTGACGGTCTGCTTCCCCGCGCTGACCCAGAACACCGCGGTCTTCCTGGCCCGTTTGGCGGCCCTGTGCGGCGCGGCCCCCTTCGAGCAAACGCAAAGCCGGGTCGTCAATCCCTCCACCCAGGCCCGGCACCCGTTGCTGTCCGCAATCGGCAAATTGAGCGCCCTCGCGCTGAGACGGGCGGGGCGCCGGGCCCTGTTGCAACGGCTCAAAGACAGCAAGCAGGCGCAACGGCTGTTTTTCGTCCCCCTGAGGGAGGACGCGGAGCCGCTGTCGTTCCGCCCGGACAACCTGAAAACATTGGACGCCGCCTACCGGGAATGTCGCGCCCTCATGGAACGGGAGACGGAGCGGCTCGACGATCATGTCTATTTCAGGAAGGCCGACGCCGCGACGCGCCCACGGCGATGAGGCCGGTCTGGACTTTCCCCTGGTTCAAGCCGGCATCAGGCCCAGATCGAATTTCAGGCTGCTGAAGGGAACGGGAAGCTGGTAGCGCTCCGCCAAGCCAGCGTCGTGGGATTCCTCGTAAGCGCCGATCAACGAGCTCTTGGTGGCGAACACCGCGTCTGAATCCAGATACTCATCCCCGGCGGAAAAGACATGGGTGGTCAATGACTCGTAGCCGGCGGCGGACACCATGAGGTGGATGTGCGCCGGGCGCATGGCGTGGCGGCCACTGGCGCGGAGCAACTCGCCCACGGGGCCGTCGGTAGGCACAGCGTAGGAGCGGGGCCGCTCTGTGACAAAGGCGTAATGGCCTTCCTCGTCCGTGGTGAAAACGCCGCGCATGTTGTAGGCGGGGGCTTCCGGGTCCTGAACATCGTAGGCGCCGTTGGCCGCGGTCTGCCACACATCCAGCTTGGCGCCGGCGATGGGCCGGCCCTCAGGGTCCGTCACCTTGCCTCGAACCAGGGCCTTCTCTCCGCCTTGGTCGCGCTTGATGATGCTCGCGCCGTTTTCACACTCCGGCGCGCCTTCCACATAAAAAGGCCCCAGGACGGTGGATTCCGTGCCTTTGCCCGACTTGGGATGGTTAATGGCGTCCACCAACATGGAGACCCCCAAGACATCTGACAACAAGATGAATTCCTGGCGTTTGTCATCGCACAGCTGGCCCGTGGCGGTCAGAAACATGATGGCCTTGAACCATTCTTCCTCGGTCAATTCCACCTCCTTGACAAAGGCGTGCAGATGACTGATCAACGAGGCGACGATCTTCCTGAAACGGGGAGACGGCGTCTTGGTCTCGTATTCTTGCAGAACGATGTCCGTCAGGTTGTCAAGGGTGAAGTCTCGCATGGCGCCTCTCCAAGAGAACAAGGTGGCACTACAGAATAACACTTTTAGCTTGTTAGTTTTCCGCCATCCTGCCTGCGCGCTCCCCGAGGGCATAGCTTGGGGTCGGGCTTTTAAGACCCTGTGCGGCCCGGATGGCCGCACCGAGAGCGTCCATGGATGGATGGACAGCGTGTCGTAAAAAGCCCAACCCCAAGCTACGCCTATGTCGTTGTTCCGCAACACTTTTAGCGACGGAAGTTTTTCGTCAGGCAAGCGGCGTGACGAGCGCGGGAAGGAGTGTATATTAAATACATGACTGACCGCGTGAGGAAACGCCGCGATGCATGGCGGAAAACTAACAAGCTAAAAGGTTTGGCGTTGAGCGTGTGGGCTTTGTTTTTGGTCACGGGCCTCGCCATCGTCGATGATTACGGCGTTTCGATAGACACAGACCCTCAACGGGCTATTGCCCTCAGCACCCTAAACTATGTCCTGCATGACGACCTGGGTTGGTTGCGAACGCTCACTAACCGCTTCTACGGCGTCGCCTTCGAGTTGCCCCTGTTCCTGTTGACGGAACGGGCCCTGGGGCTGGAAGACCCGCGCCATGTCCATTTGGCCCGCTATGTTTTGACGCACCTGTTCTTTCTAATCGGCGGGTTCTGTTGCTATCTGCTGGCGCGGCGCTTGTCCGGCGACCGGCTGGTCGCGCTGTTGGTCATGTTGCTGTTTCTCCTGTCCCCGCGTCTCTACGCCCATTCCTTCTTCAACAGCAAAGATCCAATGTTCGCCAGCGCCTTCGTCATGGCCTTGCTCATTGTGAGCCGCGCCTTTGACAGGGACTCGGTAGGGGCCTATCGGTGGTGCGGGGCGGCGGCGGGGCTTCTCGTTAACCTGCGCATCATGGGCGTGGTTCTGTTTGCCGCCGTGTTGGCCTTTCGGGCCTGGGCCTGGTTCCGGGCCGGGGGGAACGCGGCGCGGCGGCGGGTTGTGGCGACCGCTGGGGTCTTCATCCTGTGGGGGGGCCTTGTCTTGTTCATCAGCCTGCCCTATCTCTGGGAAGACCCCGTAGGGCGGCTTTCAGAATATTGGATAGTGTTGGCCGACCATCCTCTCGTTCAACGCCAATTGTTCCGGGGTCAAGTGTTTTTCAGCGCGGCGTTGCCTTGGGACTATGTGTTGCATTGGTTCGCCATCAGCCAGCCGCCGGTGACCTTGTTGTTGGGGCTGTTGGGCCTAGTGGCTTTGGGCCTTGCCATTAGGGGCGTCTTCCGACAAGGCGCGGGCGCCGGGCCGGGGCGCGGTTTGGGCGCCGCCGAGTTGCGCTTTGGCATCCTGCTCGCAAGCTGCTTCGCGTTGCCCATGATTGCCTTTGCGCTGTTGCGGCCCAACACCGTCAATGGCTGGCGGCATTTTTATTTCCTGCACGGGCCTTTTTGCCTGCTGGCGACCTTCGCCCTGATGGGGTTGCGCGGGTTGTCCGTTCGGGGCTTGCGAAAAGAATGGGTTGGCGGCGCGGCCTGCGCGCTGACAGCGGCAGGGCTGGGCGTCGTGGCGCTTGAAATGGCGCAAATCCACCCCCACCAATATCTCTATTTCAACTTCTTGGCGGACCGGAAGACCCCGGAAGGGTTGCGCGAGCGCTACGAGACGGATTACTGGAACATGATGTTGCGGCAAGGGTATGAACACATCCTGCGGCAAGCGCCCGCCGCTTCCGCCATTAACATGAGGCCGCGAGTCAACCGCAATATGCAGATCCTCCCGGCGGCGGCCCGGAGCCGGTTCACCCACGACCCCGTTCGGGATCCGGATTTCTATTTTAGCGGAAACGCAACGCATAGCTTCCTGCTCAACGATCATTTCCCTCCCGTTCTTCACCGGCGGTTCAAGGTCTATAACAACACCGTGATGACCGTATCCACGCCGGATCTGTCTCGCGTTGACCCGGCGGTGGCGGATGCGTACCGAGCCTTGCGCCGGGCAACGATGGCGGGGGAGCCGGCGGCCCGGGCGGGTGGCTTCGATGTGCATCTGCATGGCCAGCGGCTGACTTGGGTGAAAGAGGCTTGCGAACCTGGGGCGCTGAGACGCGAGTTCCGGCTCAGGCTTTATCCAGCGAACGCGGACCGCTTGCCGGACCATCTCCGGAAACAGGGCTATTTCAAATTCAGCGTCCGCGGGGTGCGGTTTGACGGCAAGTGCATGGGGGCAACGCGACTGCCGGACTTCGCCCTGACCCGCGCGTGCCTGGGGCAACGGGGGAAGTGGGAAGTTGAAGTTTCGTTAGGCAACTAGCTTGACAAGTTAAAAGGGAATACAGGGGGCATAGGCGCAGCTTGGGGTCGGGCTTTTAAGACCCTGTGCGGCCCGGATGGCCGCACCGAGAGCGTCTCGCGGATGGATGGACAGCGTGTCGTAAAAAGCCCGACCCCAAGCTAGGCCCTTGGGTGAAGCGCCAAGCAGGATAACGGAAAACTACACACTTTTAGCGACGGAAATTTTTCGTCAGGCAAGCGGCATAATGAGCGAGGGAAGGAGTGTGCAAATAGCACATGACTGACTGAACGCGGAAGCGCCAGGCAGAATAACGGAGCCTGCGAGTGTTTTTTAGCGACGGAAGTTTTTCGTCAGGCAACTGGCGTGATGAGCGAGGAAGGGAGTGTGCAATTAGCACATGACCGCCCGAGCAAAGAAACGCCAGGATGACTGCAACTATTTTAGCGACGGAAATTTTTCGTTAGACAACTGGCGCATTGACCATTTTTTAGCGACGGAAGTTTTTCGTCAGGCAACTGGCGTGACAAGTGAGCGAGGGAGTGTGCAAATAGCACATGACCGAGCGAGCGAGGAAACGCCAGGACGCATGGCGGAAAACTAACAAGCTAAAACGAGCTAACGGCCTTTGGCTCGCAAGGCTTGGACCGTAAAATCAGTCTCCCGAAGGGCCTTTTTCGGCAGAGTGGCTTTGAATTGCAAGGTGGTGCAGTGCTGAGCCTGAATATCGATCATGGAGGCCGCGTCTATGATGGGGGCCCCGCTGCCATGGTTGGCGGGGTGGTGCGCGTCCGGGTGCGAGTAGGCCGCCATCGCCACCTTCCACAGCTTGCCGGGGCGGTCGAAAATATGGCCGTAGGTCGGCAACATGGTCTGGGCGTCTATGTAGTAGCGGCGTTTGGACAGGGGATGCCGCTCCCAGTAGGGTTCGGCCTCCAGGATATAGGCCTTGCGAGTGTGCCAGCTCACCCTGGGGAAACACCCCCCCTTGCCGTGAAAACCGACGAAGCGGTAGCCATCACGCTGGTTGCCCGCTTCTTCCAAAGCTTGCTGGTCATGGCGGAAGAAGGGCAACAACACCCAGGTCACGCCACGGTAGGTCCACTTCTGGTCCATGATGCGGCCGTTGTAGCCTAAAAAGTCCTCTATCATAATGTCGCTGCCCAGGAAGGCGTCCGTAGTCTGGCCCGAGGCCAGGCGGCGCACGCGGCGGTGAGAGGAAAGATACAGCCAGGTCTGCTCCGGCTGAGTGTCATCTTCCAACCGTTGCACCAACAGCTGGATGCCGCGCAGGTCCGGCGGCGCCAAGGCCTTCAGGTAGAGGGCGTGGTAGATCTGCGAGGGGTTGCCGGGCAGGGACGGGAGCGGCTCCTGCACATGCCGGTGCATGAACTTCAGGGAGCTGGCGTAGAAGGACAGCGTCCTTTCGATCTTGTTCCTCTTGATGTCCCGATACTGCCAGTAAAAATGGGTCACCTCGCCGCTGTCATAGGCGTAAGTGTAGCGCAGGTTCCACGCCAGCTTGTCGCCGGCGCGGGGGTCCTCCAGTCGCGGCTCTTCGGGGAAAGGGCGGCCCGCCTGGTAGCCTGAGATCAACCCCGGCTGGTCCCCTAAAAGGGTCTGCCCCAGGTGCCGCCGGGTGGCCTCCAGGTAAGCCGGGTGCGTGTCGAAAGAGAGGGGCTCGCCGACGGTGATGGTTAAAAACCCTGCGCCGATCAGGTCTGCCAATTTCGGCGGGAGCAGGTGGCGGAAGGACGCGACATTATCCGCCGCCACCACCGTGCCGGGAGCGGGGTTGAGGGCGTCGATCTTGGCCCGGTCCAGGACAAAGGATTGCTGGACCACATCCGCCAGCGCGGGGCCGGCGCAAAGCGACAGGAAGAGCAGGAAGGCGCGGGGGGTCGCAGGGCCTGGGCCGCCCCTACAGAAACAGATTGACATCGTGGGGGTTGATCAAGTCCGCCACAGTCCAGCCGTTGGCGTCGTATTCGTCCATGCACTGCTGAGCGAAGTCCTTGAGTCGCTGTTCCAGGCCCGAGCCTTGGGCCGCCCAGAGGGCCTCGAGGCGGATGTTTTCGTTGTTGCCGGAATAGTTGCGCTCGTAAAGCTCGTGGCGGCCCCCGAACTCCGTGCCTATGGCGTCCCAGAGCAGGCGCATGGTCTTGACCCGCTCTTCCGCGTCGTGGCCGCCGGAGCCGCGCAGGTACTTGTCCAGGTAGCCTTTCAATTCCGGCACCTTGAAGTCCGCGACATGGGAATTGAGATAGATGAGGCCGCTGGCCACCATGTTCTCGATCAATTCCTTGGCCCGGGGATAGGCTATGGTCATCAGCACCCTATAGACATGGCCGGCGTTGCCGTTCGGCACCTTGGCCCCCTTGAAGTCGTCCGGCATGCCGCACATGGCGTCGGACAAGGCCCAGAACAGGTGCCGCCAGACCAACATTTCCCCCAGGGCCGCCTGCACGCCGCGAAACGCCTTGGCGCCGGTGACCTCCAGGGCCTTGATGAAGAGGCCAGTGATGAAATCGAACTTGACCGCCAAGCGGGTGCAACCGTGAAAAGCGAAGGTGTAGGCCCAGCCGGAAGCGCCGAGAAAGGCGCTCGCCGCCTCCAGGTCCTGGTAGATGAAGACATCCTCCCAGCGCATCAGGGCCTCGTCCAACACCAGGATGGCGTCGTTCTCGTCCAGGCGGCTGGACAGCGGGTTATCGAAGGGACTGCCCATGACCTCCGCGGCGTAAGCGTAGGAAGGGCGACAGATGAGCTTCACCCCCGGCGTGTCCATCTTCAACATGCCGGAAATGGCGAAGCGCTTGTCTCTCACGGGGATGGGGCCGTACTGGCCCAGGAAGTTGTAGTGGGTCAGGGCTGAGCCGGTGGCCACCACCTTGGCGCCGGAAATGATCAGGCCCTGGTCGGTTTCCCGGACGCAGTGCATATAGACATCTTCGATGTCCTCATGGGACTTGTGGCGGTCCACCGGCGGGTTGACCAAGGCGTGGTTCAGGAACGGCACCCGTTCCTGAGCGTAGCGGTACCAGTTGCGGGCGTTGTCGGCATAGTCGCCGAAATAGCCGGGGTTGAAGCCCAGGGTCAGCATCAGACTGGCCTTGTAGTCGGGGGTGCGCCCCATCCAGCCGTAGGTCAGCCGCGCCCATTGCGCGATGGCCTCGCGCTGGGCCAGGACCTCCTCGCGGGCCCGCGCCACCCTGAAATAAGGATGAGTGAAGCCGCCGTTGCCAGTGTCCGTCGACGCGCGCAAATGGGGGAAGTCCGCCTCGTTGTGCAACGCGTTGTAGAGCCGCGCCAACATCCGGGCGGGATTGCGGAAGGCGGGGTGCTGGGTCACATCCTCGACGCGCTTGCCGTAGATCCAGATCTCCCGGCCATCCCGCAATTCGTCTAAAAACTCAGCGCCGGTGTAGGGACAGAGGGCGCTTTTTTTGGCGGCTTGCGGCGAAGCGGCGTTCATCTCATAGGGTTCCTGTGTTGAAAAACGCAGGATACCCCGCGAGGCGCCTCAGGTCAATCATGGCGCGGACGCCGCCGTGACCTTCAAGGAATGAGGCGGTAGAGCTTGCCGTCTTCCCCGTCGGTAAGAAAATAAAGGAAGCCGTCAGGCCCCTGTTTCACATCGCGGATGCGGCCAAATTCGTAGTTGAACAGACGCTCTTCATGGGCGACGGCCTCCCCCTGGAGCTCCAGCCGCGCCAGTTGGCCGAAGGCTAGGGAGCCCACGAACAGGTTGCCACGCCAGTGGGGAAAACGCTCGCCCGTGTAAAACGCCATGCCAGAAGGCCCGATGGACGGAATCCAGACATGAACCGGTTGCGCCATGCCGGACTTTTCCGTTCCCACCCCTACCCCTATGTTCGTGCCGGTGTCGTAATTGACGCCATAGGTGACCACGGGCCAGCCATAATTCACCCCAGGGCGCATCACATTCAGCTCGTCCCCACCCTGGGGGCCGTGCTCATGGCTCCAGAGAAGCCCGGTGCCGGGCTGCAACGCCAGGCCCTGCATGTTGCGGTGGCCGTAGGTGTAGATTTCCGGCCGGGCCCAGGGGGTGGCCACGAAGGGATTGTCCGGCGGCGGCGAACCGTCGGGGTTGACGCGGATCAACGAACCGAGGTGGCTGGTTAAATCCTGGGCTGGATACCCTTGTCCCCGGTCCCCCAGGGAGATGAACAACGCGCCATCGTTGCCGAACGCGAGGCGCGCGCCATAAGCGCCAGCGGGGTAGGCGCGCGACTTGGGCTGGGCGATAAAGATGGATTCCACATTGACCAGGGCGAACCCCTGCAATTCGCCGCGGATGACCTCCTGTGCTCGCCCCTCTTTGCGGATGCTACCCGTCACATAGGCTAAATAGACCCGGCGGTTGTCCGTGAAATCGGGATCCAGGGCGAGGCCCAACAAGCCGCCCTGCCCCCCGTCTCGAGCCTCAGGAAACTCCGCCACAGGCGCCGGCCGCAGGCCCTCCGCGTCCAACAAACGCAGGCGTCCAGCTTTTTCCGTGATCAGCATCCCGCCGCCGGGCAGGAACGCCATGCCCCAGGGCCGGGTCAGCTGGTCCGTGACTAATTGCGCCTCGAAGTCGTGTCGTTCGGATTGATACCGGGCCGCCGCCGCAGGGACCGCGATGGCCGCCAGGCAGGCGCCTGCCAAGAGCAAATGTTTTGGCTTGATGAGGTTTTTCATCGCCTGGCGCCGGGGACCACCAGGGTCTTGATGAAATCGAACTTGATCGCCAAGCCGGAAGCGCCAAGAAAGGCGCTCCCGCTGGCGGGGGGGGGGGGGGCTTGCGGCGAGGCGGCGTTCATCTCATGGGGTTCCCGTGTTGAAAAGCGCAGGATACCCCGCGGGGCGCCTCAGGTCAATCATGGCGCAGACGCCGCCGCGACCCTCAAGGAATGAGGCGGTAGAGCTTGCCGTCTTCCTCGTCGGTAAGAAAATAAAGGAAGCCGTCAGGCCCCTGTTTCACATCGCGGATGCGGCCAAATTCGTAATTGAACAGACGCTCTTCATGGGCGACGGCCTCCCCTTGGAGCTCCAGCCGCGCCAGTTGGCCGAAGGCCAGGGAGCCCACGAACAGGTTGCCCCGCCAGTGGGGAAAATGCTCGCCCGTGTAAAACGCCATGCCAGAGGGCGCGATGGACGGAATCCAGACATGAACCGGTTGCGCCATGCCGGACTTTTCCGTTCCCTCCCCTATTTTCGTGCCGGTGCCGTAATTGACGCCATAAGTGATCACGGGCCAGCCATAATTCACCCCAGGGCGCATCACATTCAGCTCGTCCCCGCCCTGGGGCCCGTGCTCATGGCTCCAGAGAAGCCCGGTGCCGGGTTGCAACGCCAGGCCCTGCATGTTGCGGTTGCCGTAGGTATAGATTTCCGGCCGGGCCCCGGGGGTGGCCACGAAGGGATTGTCCGGCGGCGGCGAGCCGTCGGGGTTGACGCGGATCAACGAACCGACGTGGCTGGTCAAATCCTGGGCTGGAGTCCGTTTCCCCCGGTCCCCCAGGGCGATGAACAACGCGCCATCGCTGTCGAACGCGAGGCGCGCGCCAAAATGCCGGAAGTTGCCCAACCTCTTGGGCCGGGCGACGAAGATGGTTTCCACATTGACCAGGGCCGGCCCCTGCAATTCGCCGCGGATGACCTCCGTGCCATGCCCTTCTAAGACATCGCCCGCTGAGTAGGCCAAATAGACCCGGCGGTTGTCCGCGAAGCCGGGATCCAGAGCGAGGCCCAACAAGCCGCCCTGCCCCAGCTTGCTGACCTCAGGCAACCCCGCCACGGGCGCCGGACGCAGGCCCTCCGCGTCCAACAAACGCAGGCGTCCGGCCTTTTCCGTGATCAGCATCCCGCCGCCGGGCAGGAACGCCATGCCCCAGGGCCGGGTCAGCTGGTCCGTGACTAATCGCGCCTCGAAGTCGTGTCGTTCGGATTGATACCGGGCCGCCGCCGCAGGGACCGAGACGGCCGCCAGGCAGGCCCCTGCCAAGAGCAAATGTTTTGACTTGATGAGGTTTTTCATGGATTGGGCGCCGTGTTTGAAATGGTTGCCAGGTCCCCTTTGCGCTCCAGCCAGAGCTTCCGGTCCGGGGCCCGTTTTTTCGCTAACAACATGTCCATGAGCTGGTCCGCCTTGCCGCCGGCTCCATTGCCGGCTTGGCTCGGCGGCAGAGTCAAGCGCACCAGCCGGCGCGTCTCCGGGGCCATGGTGGTCTCTCGCAACTGCATGGGGTTCATCTCCCCCAACCCCTTGAAACGCTGCACATGCACCGGACCCTTGAGCCGTTCCGCGGCGATGCGGTCTAAGGCCCCGTCTTTCTCCTGCTGATCCAGGGCGTAGAAGACCGCCTTGCCCGCATCGATGCGGTACAGCGGCGGCATCGCCACATAGACATAGCCCTCGTCCACCAGCTTGCGGAAGTGCCTGAGGAACAGGGCGCACAGCAGAGTCGCGATATGCAGGCCGTCGGAATCCGCGTCCGCCAGGATGCAGATTTTGCCGTAGCGCAGGCCGGACAGGTCCTCCGAGCCGGGATCCACGCCTATGGCCACCGCGATGTCGTGGACTTCCCGGGAAGCCAGGACTTCCCGCGGATCCACCTCCCAGGTGTTGAGGATCTTGCCGCGCAAGGGCATGACCGCTTGAAAGGCCCGGTCCCGGGCCTGCTTGGCGGAACCGCCGGCGGAGTCCCCTTCCACCAGGAACAACTCGCTGGCGGCGGCGTCCTGAGCGGCGCAGTCCGCCAGCTTGCCGGGCAGGGCCGGACCGCCGGCGGTCTTCTTGCGCGCCACCTGTTTGTTGGCCTTGAGGCGGCGCTGGGCCCGCTGCGCCGCCAGCTCGGCGATCTTCTCGCCGGTTTCCACATGCTGGTGCAGCCACTGGCTCAGGGAGTCCCGCGTCACCCCGGACACGAAGGCCAAACACTCGCGGGAGTGCAACCGCTCTTTGGTCTGGCCGGCAAACTGCGGCTCGTCCATCTTCACCGACAGCAGGTAGGCGCACCGCTCCCACACATCGTCCGCCACTAGGCGCACGCCCCGGGGCAACAGGTTGCGGGCCTCGCAAAACGCCCGGACAGCCTCCAGCAGGCCCTTGCGCAAGCCGTCGACATGGGAGCCGCCCTGGGGCGTCGGCACCAGGTTGACATAGCTCTCCGCAACCAGCTCCCCCTCTTCCGGAAGCCAATGCACAGCCCAATCCACCTGTTCGCGCTGGCCCTGCATGGCCCCCGTGAAGGGTTGCTCCGGCAACAGCGCGGCCCCCGCCAAACAGCCGGACAGGTAGGCGCCTATGCCATCCTCGTAGCGCCATTTTTTCTGCTCCCCGCTGGTCTCGTCGCTGAGGCTGACCGTCAGCCCCCGGCACAGCACCGCCTTGGCGCGCAACAAGCGCTTCAGCTTGGAGACGGCGACGCGGGGCGAATCGAAATAGGCCGGGTCCGGCCAAAAGCGCAAGGTGGTGCCGGTGTTGCGCTTGCCCACCTCCCCCACCACTTCCAGGGGCGAGCGTTTTTCCCCGTTGGCGAAGGCGATATTGTATTCCCGGCCCTCGCGCCGCACCCAGACTTCCAGGTGTTTGGACAGGGCGTTCACCACGGACACCCCCACCCCGTGCAACCCCCCGGCGAACCGGTAATGCTTGCCGGAGAACTTGCCGCCGGCGTGCAGGCGAGTCAGGATGACTTCCACGCCGCTGATTTTCTCTCCTGGGTGCTTGTCGACGGGCATGCCGCGGCCGTTGTCCGTCACCGTGATGGAGCCATCCTTGTGCAAAGTCGTCTCGATTTTGTCCCCGTGGCCCGCCAGCACCTCGTCCACGCTGTTATCGATGACCTCCTGGACCAAATGGTTGGGGCGGGAAGTGTCCGTGTACATGCCCGGCCGTTTGCGCACTGGCGCCAGGCCGGTCAACACCTCGATGTCGGCGGCGGCGTAGGATTTGCTCAAGCGCGGCGGCTCCTATGGCTAAAGGATGTCCCGAGCCAGGGATTGCCGGATGAGGGCCGGCACAGGCGCCACCGAATGGTGGTATTCCGGGTGGCTGACGCCGGCGGATAGGGCCGCGCCTTGGCGCAAGGCGGCGGCGTCCTCCTCCGACAATTCAAAGCGCATGAAGTGAACCGCCGCGGTCTTGGTCGCGGTGGCTCGCGGCAGATCCTCGTTGCAGATTGGCTCCATGGGCTTGCCGCCGCCCACCCGCAGCCACACGGCGGCTTCCACGCCCACCAGCCGCGCCAGCCGCGCCTTGCGCTCTTGCGGGTCGTCGTATTCCAACATGAAGGTGGCCTTCCAGTTGCGCCCGTCCGGGAGCAACGGGTTGTAAGCCGCCAGCTCCTCCTCTATGGCCGCCGCCTCGAAGATCTTCTCGATGCGCAACATCTCCTGCACCTGGTACTGGATGGTGAGACGGTCTTCGAAGTGCAGGACGGCGTTGGGCCCTATGGCAAGACGCCGGGACTGCTTGTGAATCATCACCCGGGCGCGAAAATCCGCCCGCGCCCCGGCGTACTCCTCCAGGGAATAAAGGTCGGCTCTTGTCAGCTTGTCCATGGTGGTTTCACGGGAGCGCGAACCCTAAGGAAATGGCAACGCCGCGTCGGAACATTATAGCGTTTCATTCTACAAGCCATAAGCAAGTTTCAACAATGAAATGGGGGAGGCGGCGGGCTGGCCCGCGCCGGCCTCAGTCCCCAGGCCGTGCCGGATCTGAGCGCCCGCCATGGGGCAATCGCTGACATAGTGGTCGGCCTCGGCCTGTTGGACGCGCTTGACCACAGGCCGGCAAATTTTCATGGCTGTCTCATGGAATTCACGCTTGACGGCGTAGGTGCCGTCGTGTCCCGAACAGCGCTCTATCGCCTCCACGGTGGTGTCCGGCGCCAGCTCCAGCGCCTCTCGGGTCTTCAAACCGATGTTCTGCACCCGCTGGTGGCAGGGAACATGCCAAGCCACCTTGCCCAAGGCGTTTTTGAAGTCCATCTTCAGCCGGCCTTCCCGGTGCCTGAGCATCAGGTACTCGAAGGGGTCGTAGAAGGCCCGGCTGACCTTTTGCGTCTGCTCGTCATCGGGAAACAGCAAGGGCAATTCCTGCTTGAACATGAGAGCGCAGGACGGCACCGGCGCCACCAGGTCCCAGCCCTGCTCAACCAAAGCGCCCAGCTGGGGGATGTTGATGTTTTTCCCCCGCTCCACCGCCTCGAGATCGCCCAATTCCAGCTTGGGCATGCCGCAACAGACCTCTTTCTCCGCCAAGGTGACCGGGATGTCGTTGTGCGCCAGGACCTGAACCAGATCCTCCGCTACCTGGGGCGCGTTCCGGTTGCAGTAGCAGGTGACAAACAGAGCCGCTTTGCCGGTGGTGCCCCCCGCTGGCTGCGCCGCCATGGCGGCCCCTTCCGCGGCGCCGGCCGGCCCCCCCCGCCCGGCCTTCAGCCGTTGGCGCGCGGGGCGGGAATGGAACTCCGGCAGGATGGCGTCCGCGTGGATGCCGGCGGTCTTTTCCATCAATTTGCGCAGGGGCCGGGACTTGTTTGCCGCGTTGACCGCCTGGGCCACCACGGGAATGCCCGCCAAATTGCCCACCAGCTGGGTGGAAGAGAGCATCCGGTCCCGCAACTTCGCGCCGCCTTTTTTGAACTCCGCGACCTTGGCCCGCAACATGAGATGAGGAAAATCCACATTCCATTCGTGGGGCGGCACATAGGGGCATTTCGTCATGTAGCAGAGATCGCAAAGATAGCAATGCTCCGCCACCTTGCCGTAGTCCTCCTTCGCCACGCCATCGACCTCCAGGGTGGGGGATTCATCCACCAGGTCGAACAGGGTGGGAAAGGCGTTGCACAAGCTGACGCAACGGCGGCAACCGTGGCAGATGTCATAGACGCGCTCCAGTTCCGCGAACAGGCTTTTCTCGTCGCAGTACTCAGGGGACTTCCAGTCTATGGGATGCCGGGTGGGCGCCTCCAGGCTGCCTTCGCGGATGGCGGTCTTGGTCATTGCGGCATGCGGGGAGCAAAAAAGAGCCGGGCCGGACCCGGCTCTGTGTTTGCCTTTGCTCGCAAGCTGGGCCTCAGGCCTCGAGACCGTCCAGGGCCTTCTGGAAGCGATTGGCGTGAGAGCGCTCGGCCTTGGCCAGGGTCTCAAACCAGTCCGCGATCTCGTCCAGACCCTCGTCGCGGGCGGTCTTCGCCATGCCCGGATACATATCCGTGTATTCATAGGTCTCCCCGGCAATGGCCGCCTTCAGGTTTTGCGAGGTGGTGCCTATAGGCTCGCCCGTGGCCGGATCCCCCACCTCTTCCAGGTACTCGAGGTGGCCGTGGGCATGACCTGTTTCGCCTTCCGCCGTGGAGCGAAAGACCGTGGAGACATCATTGAAGCCTTCCACGTCGGCCTTCTGGGCAAAGTACAAGTAACGCCGATTGGCCTGGGATTCGCCAGCAAAGGCGTCCTTCAAATTCGCTTCGGTTTTGGTGCCTTTCAAAGCCATCTTTGTATCCTCCGAATGTTGGGATGCAGGTTGATTGACTGGGTTGATTAACGCCCCGAAATTTAGCCCAAGCTCCCCCTGCTGTCAACTTGCCGGGGCCTGAAAACCCATTGTATTTTTCAATGGAAAACATAGCTTTTTTCTATCTGTTGGCGGCCTGCGAACCCAGGGCCTTGCGCCGTGGAAAAACCTTCTCTCGCCGCCAGTAGCGCAAAGCCGGCTGGCGTCGGTGTGGTATAGTGCGCCCTTGACGACTCCCGCGGAGAGTGTTTGTGGCAGACAAAAGCGCCGAGTTTGACTTTGAAAAATCGTTGCAGGAGCTGGAACAGCTCGTCGAGGCGATGGAGCGGGGCGACCTGACCCTGGAAGAATCCCTTAAGCGGTTTGAACGGGGCATCGCCCTGACCCGCGCCTGTCAACAGGCCCTGGCGAAAGCCGAACAGAAGGTGCAGATCCTGACTCAGAACAGCGCCGGCGGCGAACTGACGGACTTCGAGGCGAAACCCGAACCCGGCCACAAGGATGATTCCGCGACTGATGAGATGCCCTTTTGAGCCTGATGCCTGAAGCGTCTTCCCGGCGCGAGGCGGCGGTCGGGCCAGCGGGCCCGCGCCGGATAGACGCGCCTCCTTTCGCCGCGCGGGTGGCGGACTGCCAGGCCCGGGTGGAGGCCGCTTTGGAACGCTGGCTGCCCCCCGCCACGGCCCGCCCGCGCCACTTGCATGAGGCCATTCGCTATTCCGTGTTGGCCGCGGGCAAACGGATCCGCCCCTTGTTGGTCTATGCCAGCGGCGAGGCCTTCGGCGCGGCCCCGGCGGCCCTGGACGGATGCGCTTGCGCGGTGGAGATGATCCACGCCTATTCGCTCATACACGATGACCTGCCAGCCATGGACGACGACGATCTGCGGCGGGGCCGCCCCACCTGCCACCGGGCTTACGGCGAGGCCACCGCGATTCTGGCGGGAGACGCCCTGCAGGCCCTGGCCTTTCAGGTGCTGACGGAGGACCAGCAGATCCTCGCGCCGCCCGGGCGGCGCTTGAAGATGATCAACACCCTGGCGGCCGCCAGCGGCTCCCGGGGCATGGCGGGGGGGCAGGCCATCGATTTGGCCGCCGTGGGCAAACGCCTCAGCCTGGAGGAGTTGCGAACCATGCACGCTTACAAGACCGGGGCCTTGATCCGGGCCAGCGTCGAGCTGGGAGCCCTGTGCGCCGCGACGGTGGATAAAAAGCGGTTTGAGCAAGCCGCGCGCTACGCGGAGTGCATTGGCCTCGCCTTTCAAATCCACGACGATGTGCTGAACATCGAGAGCGACACGGAGACCCTGGGCAAACCCCAGGGGTCCGACCAGGCCATGAACAAGCCCACCTATCCCAAGCTCCTGGGGCTGGAAAAGACCAAGCAGGCGGCCCGGGCCTTGTTGCAGGAGGCCTTGGGGCATCTGGCGGGATTCGGCGCCAACGCCGAGGCCCTGCGCTGGCTGGCGGCGTACATCGTGGAGCGAGACAAATAGGGGCGGAGGCGCGAGGGGCAAAAAAGATGAATTGTCCGCCGCTTGCCTATATACTCTCCACTCTCATCCACAGCGGGAACCTGTTATGACGCAACCGGCGCGCGCGATTGTCAACGAAATACCCGATATCCAGGGTTCGCCTGACACCCGGTTCATCCCCATCGACAAAGTGGGCATCAAGGACATCCGCCATCCGGTGGTGGTGCGGGACCGCTCCGGGCGGGAACAGCGCACGGTGGCCCTGTTCAATATGTATGTCAACCTGCCTCACAACTTCAAAGGCACCCACATGTCCCGGTTTGTGGAGATCCTGAACCAGGACGAATTTGAGATCTCCATTGAATCCTTCAAAGGCATGGTGGAGAACATGACCAAGCTGTTGCAGGCCGAATCCGGGCACATCGAGATGAGCTTCCCCTACTTCATCAACAAGAAAGCGCCCGTCTCCGGGGTGGAGAGCCTGATGGATTACGAGGTGTCGTTCATCGGCGAACTAAGCGGCGACGGGCAAACAGAGGTGTGCGTGAAGGTGGTGGTGCCGGTCACCTCGCTGTGCCCCTGCTCCAAGGGCATCTCTGACTACGGCGCCCACAACCAGCGCTCCCATGTGACGGCGCTGGCCCGCTTGCAGGGGTTTTTGTGGGTCGAGGAGTTGATCGACATCGTGGAAAAGGCGGCCTCCTGCGAGTTGTACGGGCTGTTGAAGCGGCCCGATGAAAAATATGTGACCGAACGGGCCTACGACAATCCCAAGTTCGTCGAGGACATCGTACGCGAGGTGGCGGTGAAATTCAACGCGGACGAACGGATAGAGTCCTACAAAGTGGAATCGGAAAACTTCGAATCCATACACAACCATTCCGCCTACGCCATGGTGAGCCGGGACAAGCGCGACGGGCAAGCCTGAAACGGGCCGGCAACCCCTCCCGGGACGCGCCGCCGCGCCGAGAGAAAAACCAAGCGGCTAAAAAAAACGCTTGTAATAATCTGATTTTCTGATAATTTCGAGAATCCCGACCGGGACTTAAGCCAAGCGCGGCGCGCCTAGCTTGAGCCGGGTCTGACATCGAGACGAGACTGAAGCCATGACTCCGCTCATATTGCGGCTTGACATATCGGGCCTGCCAGTCACCTGGATGCCTTGGCAGGAGGCGATAAGCCTCTACTGCCGGGACCTGGTGGGCTGGACCGCCGGCGCGGAGACCTTCACCTTTTACGGGGGGGTCAACAAGCGCAGCGGCCTGCGTTCTTCGGTCTCGATCAACTCCATCATCGCCGTCAAACGCTCCAGCGGCCACAAGCGCGCCAGCCGCGCCACGCCGCCGCTGACCAACCGGGAATTGTTCCTGCGGGACGCCCATATCTGCATGTATTGCGGTTCGCGCCACAAGGAAAGCGCGCTGACCCGCGATCATGTGTCGCCCATGTCGCGGGGCGGCGGCGACCGCTGGTCCAATGTCGTCACCGCCTGCCGCTCCTGCAACGCCCGCAAGGGCAACAGGAATCCCGAGGAGGCCGGGATGCCGCTGTTGGCGGTGCCTTATGTGCCGAACTGGGCGGAATACCTGGCCCTGTCGAACCGGAAGATCCTGGTGGACCAGATGGCGTTCCTGAAATCGCAGTTCTCCGGGCGGCCGTTGCTGTTTCACGACCCGCAGAGGAGATGATGCGAAACGCGACCGCCCCCCTGCTTGCCTGCCTGTTGGCGTCAAGCCCGGCCAGCGCGGCGGACGGGGCCGGCAACTACGCCATCTGGGGCAAGGGCAACAAGTCCTGCTTCAAGTACCTGCAGGACCGGGGGCAACAGGAGGACGGGGACTACAAGAGCTATGTCATGGGCTATTTGACCGCCTACAACACCCTGAGCCCGGAAACCTACAGCATTTCCGGCGCCATGAATTTGGGCGACATCATGGCCTGGTTAGACGATTATTGCGACTTGCAACAGACGCACGGCTTGGAGCAGGCCCTGGCGAATTTCATCGTCGCGCGCCACGACAGCCGGTTGCGCAGGCCGCCGGGGGGGGTTGGCAGATAGCGCGCGGGATTTGACACGCCTCGCAAAATGCGCCATCATCCGCGCTTGGCGGTGGAAACACCTATACATGAATCCAGACAAACCGGAGAACTGAGCATGAAAAGAAACATCATCAAAACAACGGGTTTTGCGACCCTGTTCACGATAATCAGCGGTTGCGCGATGGGTGGTTGCGTAACCACCGAGCAACTCGCCGAAGTCAGGGCGATAGCGGAAGGCGCTCAAGCTGCGGCAGATCGCGCCGCCAACAGCGCCGACGGCGCCATGGCGGCCGCCAACAGGGCCATGGACGCCGCCGCGGGGGCCCAGTCCGCCGCCGACGCCGCCAACGCCTGTTGCAATGAAAACTCAAACAAGCTGGATCGCATGTTTGAGAAGGCCATGCAGAAATAGCGTAGGAAAAAAAGCCACGGGGCCGGCTCCTGAACGCAGATCCGGCCCCGCGTTTTTTTAGGGAAAAAATAAGGAGGCCCCGCAACGAGGCGTATTTCCGAGATTTCCCCTTGCCGGGGGGCCTGCTGGCTTGCCCCTGTTTCTGAGACAGAGACCCTTCATCCTCCCTATTCTTCGTAGGGGAGATCCTCAGCCTTGGCGGTGGCGATGATCTCGCCAATCTGCGCCGGCATGCCGTTCTTCTCCGCTATCACCGCCTTGGCCAGATCCCAATCGACCACATAGCCGTCGTCGCCGGTGATCCGCACCAACATGCCCACCACGCTGGTCAGGTTGCCTTCAAACCGCTCGGCATCTTCCGCCAGGTATGGATGGGCCTCCAGGTAGAGCTTGCCCTCGTGGCGCCCCACCTTGAAGGGCTGGTTGACGATGCGCACCGGCGTCCCCACTGCGACCTGGGCGAACAAGCTCTCTATGTCTTCCGGGTAAAGCCTGATGCAACCATGGCTGACCCGCATGCCGATCCCGTAAGGCTTGTTGGTGCCGTGGATCAGGTACTGCGGCAGGCCCAGGCGCATGGCGTAATTCCCCAAGGGGTTGTCCGGCCCCGGTTCCACTCGTTCCGGCAGGGGGTCGCCTTGCTCAGCGTGTTCTTTGCGGACGGATTCCGGGGGGTGCCAGGCGGGCCTGACCTTTTTCTGGATAATGCGCGTGCTAAGGTAAGGCGTTGACCAACCTTCGCGGCCCACCCCCAGGGGGTAAGTGACCACCTCCAGCCCCGCTTCGTTGGCCGGAGGAAAATAGTACAGCCGCATTTCCGGGATGTTCAACACGATGCCCCGCCGAGGAGCGGCAGGCAACACGAACTGGTTTGGCAACACCACCTCCGTGCCTTGCCCCGGCAACCAGATATCGACGCCGGGGTTGGCCAGCCGGATCTCGCTGTGGCCCAGCCCGTTGAGCCGGGCCAGATCCGCCAGGGTGTCTTCGTATTTGGCCCGCACCCGGCTCACGGCGCCCACTAGGGAGTCGTCGGCGTTCTGCAGCGCGTAGGCCGCCGCCGCCGCGTCCTGGGAAAAGCACAACGCCGCCCACAGCAACGCCGCCGCACCGACCCGCAACGGGGGCGCGCCTCCGGTCATGGCGGAGCCGGGGCGCGGCAGAGGCGCGCTTCTGAATGCTCTGAACATGGCTCTCAATGTCATAGATTGCTGTAGAAACCGCTCATAACATACAGAAACTAAAAAATAAATTCAAGACGCTATCAGCCCGGGCTCAACTCTCTTTCAGCCTGGGCATCAATTCCACCAGGTTGCAGGGACGGGTGCGGTAATCCAACTGGGAGGAGACGATGCGATCCCAGGCTGTGGCGCAGGCGCCCGAGGAACCCGGCAGGCAGAAGATGTAAGTGCCGTTCGCCACCCCCGCCACCGCGCGGGATTGCAAGGACGAGGCGCCGATCTCCTGGTAGGACAAAAACCGGAACAGTTCGCCAAACCCCGTTATTTCCTTGTCGAACAGCGGCGCCACCGCCTCAGGCGTGCCGTCGCGCCCGGTGACCCCGGTGCCACCGGTGGTCAGCACGGCGTCCACCTGCTCATCGGCGCACCAGCCCGCCACCCTGTTGCGGATCTGCGCGATGTCATCCGGCACAATCGCCTGCTGGCGCAAGCTGTGGCCCGCTTCCGCCAGTCGTTGCGCCAATAACTTGCCGGACTTGTCGGTCTTGGAGGTGCGCGAATCCGACACCACCAGGACAGCGATGTTCAACGGCTTGAACGCTCTTTCTGACACGATCTTCTGCGGACTGCGCGGCGGGGGCTCAGGCCCGCCAGGGCCGGCCCCAGGCGCCGGCGAAAAAACGCTCGCCTAAGGGATGGCGCTCCCGCGGGGCCAATTCCCGTTCGCGCATGGCCTCCGGGAGGGCCTCTTCAGCCAGCTGGTAGCCTACGGCGATGATGGCCATGGGGGTGTGGTCTGCGGGAATGGAAAAGGCTTTTTTGGCTCGCTCCGGGTCGAACCCGCCCATCTGGTGAGCCATCAGGCCCAGGTCTGCGGCCTGCAAGCACAGATTGATGCTGGCGGCGCCCGTGTCGTGTTGGGCCCACCGGTTTGGCTCGCCATTGCGCTGATAACGCTCCGCCGCCACCGCCACAATAAGCGCCGGGGCATGTTGGGCCCAGCCCTGGTTGAACTCGCCCAGGCAGTCCAGGACAGCCTGCCACGCCTCTTGCTCCCGGTCCCGCTCGGCGATCAAGTAGCGCCAGGGTTGCTCGCCGTAGCACGACAGGGCCCAGCGCGCCGCTTCGATGCAAGCCAACAGCTTTTCCGGCTCCACCGGCCGGCCGGCATCGTAGGCGCGGCCACTCCAGCGCCGCGCGATCAGGTCGTTCACAGGGACTTGCGTTGGCGCTTTTTTCTCAATCATGTTGCGGATGGTAGCATGAAAAGGCGGGAAGCAGGCCGCCTCAGGGTCAGAGCCTACGCCTGGGGGTCGGGGCGCGAGGCGGCCAAATAACCCTCAGGCTCCTCGACCACCCGGTTGACCAAGGCGCCGATCTTCTCCACCTCCAGCCTCACCACATCGCCCGCTTGCAACCACTGCGGCGGTTTCATCACGGCGGCGATGCCGCCCGGGGTGCCGGTGGGGATGACATCGCCCGGTTCCAGGGTCAGAGCCTTGGCGAGGTGTTCCACCAGAGCTCCGCAACTGAACTTGATCCGGGAGGTGCGGTCGTCCTGGCGCAACTCGTCGTTGACCCACAGCCTAATGCCCAAATCCGGCGCCGCGCCAACCTCGTCTATGGTCAACAACGCCGGCCCCATGGGGCAGTGGGTGTCAAAGGATTTCGCCAAGCTGAATTGACCGGTGGCCCATTGCCAGTCGCGCACGCTCAGGTCGTTGACGCACACGAAGCCGGCGATGACCTCCCCGGCCTCTTCCGCCTTGACATGGCGGCAACGCTTGCCGATGACGATGGCGAATTCCGCCTCGTAGTCCAGTTGCCCGGACACCTTGGGCAAATGCACATCATCATAAGGGCCGACGACGCTGGTGGCGGCCTTGGTGAACACCATGGGAACCTCGGTGACGGCGATGCCTAGGGCCTTGGCCTCTTCGATATGCTCCAGGTAGTTAAGGCCGATGGCGAGGATCTTGCGCGGACGCGGCACCGGCGCCAATAAGCGGACGCGAGCAAGGGGGATCCTTGGCGCCGTCGCCAAGGCGGCCCTGGCGCGGGCGAAAAAGGCCTCCCCGGCTTCCAGGGCCGCGATCATGTCCAGCCCCGCAAGGTCTTTGTCGGCGCTTAAATCCGCGAGTTCGTTCACGCCGACCATGACGCCCAATTTTTCCGCGCCGTCGAAGAAGGTCGTCAATCGCATAAGGAAGCCACCGCTCTGGGCCGGCCGGCCCCATGACCGGCCCCTGAGGGCATGTTAGCCTATTTTAGGAAGCCCCGTCCTGGCGGCGTTCGAGGCCGCGGCGGTACGCGGCCGGGGTTTCCGCCCGCCGGTATTTTTCGACGGCGATGGGGCGCTTCAGAAAGACAGGGCGTGGGGAAGCCGGCGGCGCGGCGTCCTCGGCGGGGTAGCAACCCAGGCTCTGCTTGGCGGGATCCAGGCTGGAACGGCGGGAGAACTGGCGCTTGTTGGTCTTGCGCGCGCGAATGACCCGGCCCGCCGCGTCTGAATCCAGGTCCCACCACCATTTTTTCACGGGGTTGATCAAGCCGTTGCCCACCTTGTCGTCCAGCTTGGCGAGCCACCTGCGGGTGAAGGGCAGGTTCATGGCGGCCCAGAGAAAGGGCCGCTCCGCCAGCACCCCCTCGATATTCCAGGGGCAGGTCTTCATGCAGCGCCCGCACATGGAGCCGGCGGCGTTGACAATGCGGTAACGGGCGCATTTCTCCACATCCGGCTTCCACATCTCATAGCCGTTAAACATGATCTTGCCGCCGTAGGGTATGGCTTGGCACGGACATTCACGGGCGCACTTGTTGCACTTTTCGCAAAAGTCCTGCAAGCCGAAATCGATGGGCTGGTCCGGCAACAACGGCAAATCCGTGGTGATGACGCCGGACTTGAAGCGGGGCCCCACAAAGGGGTTCAGAACCAGTTCGCCGATGCGGCTCAACTCCCCTAGGCCGGCCTCCATGATGATGGGTATGTGCAGGACATCCTGATCCATGACGCTGTGGCCCCGGGCCGGATAGCCCAGGGAACGGATGTGGCTGCCGACTATGCCGCTGATGAGCTGGGCCCGCAGGTAGGCCCTCATGCTTTGCGCGCCGCTGATCCAGTCATCGCCGCTGGCCCCTTCCATGGTCTCGTAGCCCTGGTCGATCAGGATGGCGATGCCGTATTTGTGGTAGGGCTTGAGCTCCGAGCCATCGAGGTCATGGGAATACCAGGCGTACTCCGGCAATTCGCAGATGCCCACCAGGTCGGCGCCCAGGTAGTAAAGAGCGGCCTTGACCGCGGCGGTGTTGCGCTTGGCATCGCCGGCGTTAGGGGCCTTTTGCCCGGCCTCCTTGCCGTATTGCAACGGCACCATGGCGCCCAAGGGCGGCACCATGGCGTGGCCGTAGGGAGACTTGGCGATCATGCGAAAGTCGGTCAATTCCCGCTGAGCCTTCTCGCCAAGATCCCCCAGGGCGGCCCGGATGAACATGTCGTGGCGTTTGGGGATCCGCGGCACTTTGGGCTTGTCGATGATGGTCGTGGGGGTCGGCCGGGTCTTGAGTTTCTCCATGGGATAAGGCCCCAGGCGATAGGGCCGGTTTTTGAACAGCTGACCCTTGCAACCGGGGCGGGCGCCCCCCAGGCCCAGCCACCAGCCTGGCCCATGGGATTTCAGGGTCTCCCAGGCCCCTCTCCGGGCCAGGGGCCGGTCCGCCGCCATGGCCATGGTCGTGGAGACCGCCGCCACGCCGAATCGATCCCCCAGGTAGGGATTGATCACCGGCGCGCCGCATTCTCCATTGAGCTCCCCCAAGCCGCTGCAAAGCAACAGGCAGTCCAGGTCCAACTCGGCGGCCGTGGCGGTGTGCAGGGTCGCTTCAAACCCCAACATGCGCAGGTAATTCGTCATGACGACGGCGGCCTCCGCCACCCTCGCGGCGGCCCGCAGGGGCTGGGCCCCCGCCAGCCAGTCTTCGCCAGCCTGGGCCGGATCCGGCTCCCTGGGCCACTCCGCCAACAACACCAGGGCATGGGTGTGATTGAAACCCGCGCCAGGGGCCTGCCGGGCCCGCCCCCAGGCCTCCCGTCCCTCCTTGACGCTGCTGGCCGCCATCGCATTGGCGGCGGAACCGGCTAGGTACGCCTTCTCCTCGCCCTGGGCCAGGGCCTCGTTGACCACCGGCTCCTCCAACAGGGCCTGGGGGGGAATGACGCAAACGCCCGCCATGCTGACATCCAGGTTGTAGCAGGCGGCTTTCAGGTGATTGGCCCGTTCCACCAGATCTGAGGGGATGGGCGCCTGTTCCGGGGCCGGCGCGCCCAAACGCATCCGGTCGAACAGATCTAAATACTCGCTGAAGGCGCCGGCCAAGGGCGCCGCCTGCCGCGCCGCCGCCAGAGCCTGAACCCGGCCTTTGCCGCCGCCAGGGTGCCGAACTTCTCCCTCCCGCCGCGCCAACCGCTCCAAAGGGAAGGGCCCCAGGCTCGGCGGTCGGCGTTTATGGGAGAAGGGCCGCCAAAACATCAAACAATCATCAGGCCCTTGCCAGTCCCGCTTCCTGCAGGTGTTCGCGCGCGAAATCGATGCGGTCGTTGCCCCAGAAGATCTGCTCGCCGATGACAAAAGTCGGCACGCCGATGACCCCCAGGGCCTGGGCCTCGCGCCAGTTGTCTTCCAGGGCCTGGCGCCGGGCCGGGTCTTCCAGGGCCGCCATGACTTCCGCGGCGGCCAAACCCGCCCGAGCCGCCGCCGCGCACAGGATGTCCGGCTGGCCGATGTCCTGCCCCTGGCCCCATTCGGCGTGGGTCGTCTCTAACACATAATCCCGCAAGCAACCTTTCTCTTCCGCCAACAGGGAAACGACGCCCGCCGGCGTCGGGTCTGTGGTGATAGGAGGCGGGATGCAGGGGATGTTCATGCGCCGGGCCCAGCGGGCCACATCCTGCCGGGTGAGAGGCACCTTGACCTTGGCCCGCTCCGGGGGGGAGCGGCCATCCCAGCCGCCCAAGGGGCGCCAGAGGAGCTCAACCCGATAATCATCCACCAGGCTGAACAGGGTCTTGCTGGCCAAATAGCAATAGGGGCTGCGAAAATTGAAAAACAACTTCAGCGCAACGCTTTGCGCCATAGCCCCGCCCTCGCCTGAGCGCCCCCGATGCGCCGCTCCTTACCGCCCGCTCTTGCGCAGGTTCTGCACGGTGAACATCTGCGGCGGGTTCAGCTCGGGATCCAGCTGGCCCTTGAACTGGCCGGTGGTGCAATGCTTCGCCTGCACATCGTACACCATGAAGCAATCGTCTATGGAAACGCCGGTGCCTTTGTTCTTGGGCATGTGCTTGTCCGGGTAGGCCTGGCAGATCGTAAAGGACTTCCACAGATCGCCCTTGCGGTCGAACATGGCCTGACGCGGGATCGTCGCGGTCTGGGCGTCCAAATACATGACGCGCCGGCTCAGCGGATGGTTGGGATCCTTGGGCGTGCCGCGCAATTCGTGGATCTTGCGCAATTCCCAAGTGGTCTTGGGGTAACAGCCTTCCACATCGACAAACTGATAGCCATCCGGTTCCGGCGGCATGTCCGTGGCCAATTCCAGCTCGTTGTGATTATGGAACGGCAACAGGGCGTTCTTGGTCCCGACGAATTGCCAGTCGTAGTCCGACACCCGGTTGTTGTAGCCCTCGAAGTCCTCGATCATGATGTCAGTCCCCAGAAAGGCGTCGGTGGTCTGCCCGGTGGCCAGCCGGCGGACGCGCCGCTGAAAACCTAAATACAGCCAGGCGTCGTCGCGCTTCAGGTCGTTCTTGTACCTGTGGATCAGCACTTGCGTATTGGCGATATCGAAGGGTTCCATCGCCCTGACATAGATGGAGCGGAACAGCTGGGCGGGGTTGTCCTCAAACTCCGGGAGCGGGGCCTGGTTGACCCGGTGCTTCCAGTTCAGGAAGTGGAAGCTCCATTTGATGGTGCGCTCCAGCTTGCCGGACTTGGCGTTCCTGAACTTCCAGTAGAAGGGGGAAATGGCCGCGTTGTCGCCCCAGTTGTAGCCATACTGGTAGTTCCACGCCAATTTCAGGCCCGCCTGGGGGTCGTTGACATCCGGCTCCGCAGGAAAAGCCCGTCCGGCGACGAAATTGTCCACCAGGCCCTCCGCGTTCAGGCGCGGGGGGGTTTGCACCGCTTCCATGGTGGCCTTGATGTAGTTGGGGTGCAACTCCAGGGATTCCGTGACCTTGGTTTGCAAGCGGGTTTCCCCGCTTTGGACATGGTCATACAGGGCCGGATCCAGGATGTCCTTGAACTGCTCCACATTGTTCTGCTCGATCACCATGCCAGGCGTGTAGCCAGGAAACGACGGCGTCCAGCTCTCGTAGGGGTAAAAGGAGTTTCTCACATCTTCTTCGGTGAACTCGGCGGCGGCCTCCAGGCTCAGGGCCAGCAGGGATGCAATGCCGAGACATTTCAAACAAGTTTTCATTTTTCAAGCCTCCGTCTCATGTTTTTTCAGAAGCGATAGCGGATCAGGATCTGGAACTCGTCCTCGTGTTGCGCCATGCCTATGGGGCCGGAACGGAAGCGCCCCAAAGGCTCAAACCCCCGGCGTATTCCCAGGCTGGCGAACTCGCCGCCGCCGGGCGTGCAGACAGGCGGCGAGGCCCCCGGCGCCGGGCAGGTGCCGGGGGGCAAGGTGAACGGCGGGAACACATTGGCGGTGCGCCCGTCGTCGGCCATTTGCGGGCCCCGGCCCAGCTTGATGTTGGCGCCGAAGATCAGGCGCAGGTTGTCGCTGATGAGATAGTCCAGCCCCGGCGCCAACACGGCCGCCTTGGCCCGGAAGTCATACGCCGTGATCACCCGCGGCAGGATGCGGTCGTTGGCGTAGAAGCCTTGAAACAGGAAGGTGCCGATGAAGCTGTTTTGCCGATCCTGAAAGCCGATCAGGCCCTTGCGGGCCTCCTCGTCCGGGGGCAGCGGCGCTGGGGAGAGAAACCGCTCATGGTCCAGGAGATGCTGACCGAAGATCTGCCCGGACAACAAAAAGGTCCGGTTCGGATTCAACCAGCGAATATAGGTCTGCCGGTCCCAGCCCACCACCCAGCGAACCACATCGGATCCGGAAAACATGCGGGATTTTGAAGTGTCGGCAAACTCCTCGCCGCTGGTGTGGGCGACCTCCACCCGAAAGGCGGACTTGAGGGGGTCAATGTAGAAGTCCGCCGATCCCCCCACCAGAAACACCCGCGGAAAATGGATGTCAAAAGCAGGCACATAGGGCCTGACGCGCTCCGTCCCGAACCGGTCCGTCGGGTCAAAGGGGTTGAAGCCGTAGGCGGGGCACGGCGCAAAGGCCGGGCTCCACACTGGCGTCCCCGGCGGCGCGGCGGGCGGACAGCCCTCGGGCGGAATGGTCTGGCCCAGGAAGGGGTTGGCGCCCTCAAAGCCGCCCCTCAAGGCGGGCAACTGCGAGTAGAAGGACAGGACATTCAGCGAGAAGCCAACCCCTCTAAACACCCCTTCCAGCCGAGCGCCGCCCTGGTCCAGGTCCCAGTCCGGCAGGTGGATGTCCCGGATGCCGATGACATGGGGCGGGAAGTCCGTCGCCAAATTGCCGTCCGGCGCCAGTCCGCTGGCGAAATTGTTGACCGTGCAACCCAGGTCCCAGCAGTTTTTCAAGGCCCGGAACAAATCGCCCGCCAACAGGATGTTGTACGGCTGGCCCCCCTGCCCTAAAACATGGGGGCGGAATTTTTCGAAGTTCCACACAACCTGGAAATTCAGATCGTCGAAAGCGCCAACGGCGCCGGCCCGGTACTCGGCGGAGAACAGGCCCACCGGAATGCGGCTGTCTTCAAACTCCTCGTAGATGCTTTGTATGGAAAAATCGATGGGGTTGACCTGATCCAGCACTCGAAACAGGTCGGTCCGGCCCCAGACCACCTGTTGGCGCCCAACCCGGAAGTTGATCTCGTCGCCCTTGCCCACCGGCACGGTGGCGTCCACATAGAGCTCCCGCAACCAGCCGTGCCGGTCGGTGAACTCAGGGAAGCGCAGGTCGTCGGCGTCCGCGTCCATGTAACCGGGTATGCAACCGCGGGGGTCAACATCGCAGGGGCGCGTGGGCGTGAACAACTCCAGGCCGCCGCCGAACCCGCCATCGTTATTGGTGGACGCCAACTCGCCCCCCACTTTTTTCAGGCCCTCGTTGGGATTGGCGGTCAAATCGAAGCCGAAGCCGCCCCCGCCAGGCAGGGCCGGCACCCCGACGCTCACCGGCGAATTGCCCCAGGGCCGTTCGCCGGCTGGCACCGCGTTGATGATCTGGGGAGCGCCGTCGCCCACGCCTATGGGCAGATACACCCCAGAGCCGGAACTGGTGGCGGAAACCGGCCCTCCGGAGCGGTCGCCGAACTCATCGTCGTTCAGATCATAGACCCCGTCGTAAGAGGCCCTGAGGGTGCCGTGAAAAGAGAGTTCCGAGAACATGCCTGTGGGCTTGAACACCTTGGACCACTCAATTTGGCCGCGCACCCGCTCTTTGGTGACGCCGTACCCGTCCCGGTGGTGGTAAGTGTTATCGAGAAACCCGTGGACTTCCCAGGTGCCATCCCGGGAGTTCCACGCCGAAGTCTGCATGGGCGACAAGGCGGTCGCGAAAACGCCTGCAAACAAAATGACATTGAAGCCGCGAATGTTCATACGAGTTGTCTCCCCTGTGATGATGTGTTGTCGCTGAAAATATCGATATTTCTGCTTTATATAGATTTTTTGACCGCGCCGCAACTACTTTTTGTCATCCAGTTCCTCGATGGTGGAGCCAACGCCTTCCTCCCAGCGCTCTCGCGCCGCGTCCATGATGAATTTCGGCTTGAAAATGTTGACCCAGGCCGGCACCAGAAACATGGCGGACGCCATGTTCATCACCAACATGATGATCAACAGGCGCGCGGCGTCCGCCTGAAAGCGCAATTCGGAGATGAACACCCACATGATGATGCCCCCCACCAGGGTGGTGGCGGTGAGGGCGATGGCGACGCCGGTGGTGCTGACCGCCCGCCGGATGGCGTCCTGCACATCCTTAGCCACATGCATCTCCTCCTTGATCCGGTCCATCATGTAGATGGCGTAATCCACGCCCAACCCTATGCCCACCGCGATCATCGGCACGGTGTTGACATTCAACCCCATTTTCAGCAACCCCATGCAGGCGTAGGTCAAGGTGGTGGCGAAACTCATGGAAACCAACATCATAAAACCCGAATGAAACGAGCCGTAAAACCACAGGGTGAAACCCAGAATGAGCGCCAACACCGCTGGCACCACGATGACATTGGTCTCGAAGGCCTCCTCGTTGATGGCGGCGGTCACGCCCACAGGGCCGCCGGCCAAGTCTATGTGCAGGCCCTGCACCTGCTGGCCGGTGGTCGCTATCCACTCCTTGGCCATGTGTATGGCCCGGCGTATGGTCTCGCCCGTGTGGTCCTTGTAGTAGAAGACCATGTTGGCCAGGCGGTCGTCGGTGTCTATGTATTCCAGCAGGGCCCCCTGGGTCGGCGCCGACATCATGAACATGAACAACAAGCCGCCGATGTTCCGCTCTATGGTGGGAACGACGGCCCAGCGCGGGTCGTTGTTGCGAGTCATTTGGTTCACCTGCGTCAACAGGTTGTTCACCCCCTTCACCCCGCCCAGCTTGGGGTCTAACATCATGTGGTTCTGAAAGTCCGCCAGGGCCTTGATGATCTCTGGCTTCTTCAGGCCGCCGGCTTCATCGGCGCGGGCGATGATGAACAGCTCCTCCGCGCCGGGAAAGCGGTCGTTGATCGCCGTTGAAGAGACATTGAAATCATGCGAGCGGTAGAGCAACGGCGAACCCGGCTCCGGCTCGCCGATCTGCACCCAGGAAGTGAAATAGGTGGCGCAACAGGCGATGATCAGGCAGGTGATCAACACGGCGCGGGAGCGCCGGGGCGTGCCAACCACCTGCGCGAAGCGCGGGAAAATGGCGCGGGCGAGGGTGTGTTTGACCGCCACCTCTCGGGGGCGGGGCAGTTCCGCCAACAGCATGGGGATCACGATCAGCACCGTAACCACCATGCACACCGCCCAGAAGGAGGCGTAGATCGCCATTTTGTCGTTGATGGGCACCGACCCCAGGCCGATGAGATACAGGGCCGAGGCGTCCGCTACGATGGCCAAAGCGCCGGGGCGAAACAGGGCGTTGAAGGTGTTGCGGGCGGCGGACACCTTCTCGCCGGTGCGGGAGAGCTCCAGGAAATACCGCTCCAGCTTCTGGATGCCGTGGGACATGGCCCGGGCCGAGATGAGGAAGGGCACCACCAACATCAGGGGATCCAGGTTGTAACCGAACACGCCCATGAAGCCCACCCCCCAGATGCTGGTGAGGATCATGCCCAACAGCGGCAACAGGATGCCGTAGAGGCGGCGGGTGTAGACGATCAGAATGGCCAACACGATCAGGATGGTGTAAAAAAAGATGAGCAGGATGTCGCCGCTGTAGGAATCCACCCAGCCCACCAACACCGGGTGGCCAGTGGCGTGAATTTTCACCCCGGGGGCGGCCTCCTCGGCCCGGATGGCCTGCAATTCCTCGAACACCTTGCCGTAATCCAGCTGGCCCTCGTTGAGGGTCCCCTTGATCAGGGCCGCCTTCAGGTCCGGCGACACCAGCAAACCATAGACATTGGCGCTGGCCAGCACATCCCGCTGGATCCGGGCCAGCTGTTCCTCCGTGTACTCGTCATGGTGCGGGTCGTAGTAGTTTTGCGAGCGTATGGTGCCGTCCGGCGTCAGGAAGATCTTGCGAATGTTGCGGTGGGTCAGACTGCTCACCAGGTTGTGGTTGATATTGGACACGCTATCCAGCTTTTGGGTGATGCGATGAATGCGATCCAGAGAATCATTGGTGAAGATGGTGCCTTCCTCCACTTCCATGGCCATGACGATGATGTTGGCTCCGCCGAAAGTGTCCCGGATGCTGTTGTGCAACTGAATGTAGGGGTGTTCCTGGGGCAGCAGGTCAGCGAAATCCGACAACATGCGCACCGCGGGGATGTGCCAGGCGAAATACGCGGTGACCAGAAAAATGCCCCCTAAGACGACCTTCCTGTTGTTGAACAGGAAGTTGCCAAAGCGCGGAAAAATCTGACTGGCGTCCATTGTCATCGCCTCCGGCGCGCCTTCACGCCGCTTCGTCCAACAGGGCCCGGACAGCGAAGACATGCAACGCGCCGGAGGGGCCGCTGACCACCAGCTTGTCGTCAGCGATGGGATGCATGCCCCGCAGGTGCTGGCGGAAAGGCTGGCCGTGGTCCACCGGCGTCCAGCCGCCGCCCTCGAGGCGGAACAGGCTGCCCTCGCCGCCGCTGACGAACACATGGCCGCCGGCCTGCGTCACTGTGTAGAGCGTCGCCAAGGTGCCAGCGCTTTGGGTCTGCCAACTGAGGCCGCCATCCCGGGTCGCCAGGACGACCCCGCCCAAGCCGGCGATCCAACCCCGTTGCGGATTTTCAAAGTGCATGCCCTGTGGATAGAACTCCCCAGGCATGGGAGGCATGGCGGTCCAGCTGGCGCCGCCGTCGGCGGTTTTAAGAAACTCGCCGAATTCCCCGACGATGTAGGCGGTCTGCCCGTCGAAGAACTGAATGTCCGTGTAGATGACATCCTCGTCCCGGGAGGAGGCGGTCCAGCTGGCGCCCCGGTCCCGGCTGACGGAGATGGTGGAGAAGCTGCCGACCACCCACAGGTTGCCAGCGGGGTCGCAACTGATGGCCTGGGGCGCTTCATCCGTGCTGAGGCGGCTGGGCCGCCAACTGGCGCCGCCATCTGAGGACAGCCAGACCTCGCCCTCGAAGGCCAAGGCGGCGAACAAGCCGTCGGCGCAACTGGCGACATCCAAAAAAGAGGGCCAGGAGTCAAATTCATGGCGGCGCCAGCTGGCGCCGCTGTCAGGGGAAACGACGATAACGCCCCCCGTCCCCGCCGCCACGATGGTCTGCTGGAAGGCGGCCACCGCCTGCAAGTTGTCGGTCCTGCGCACCGGCGCTTGCGCCGCTTGCTCCACCGCGTCCAAGACCAACGGCGCCTCGCAACCCGCCAGTCCCGCGATGGCGCCCCACAGGACCGCCATCCGCGCCGCGCCCAAGGGAAACCCGCTCACCGGAAGCTCATGGAGACCTTGCCCAGGCCCTGGAAACGGGCGTTGACGACATCCCCCGGGGCCACCGCCACAGCCGCTGTGACCGCGCCAGTCATAATGAACGCGCCAGCGGGGATGGTCTTGCCCCTGGCGGCCAACATATTGGCCAACACCGCCACGCTGGCGGCCGGGTGGCCCAGGACGGCCGCGCCGGCGCCGGTTTCCGCCACGGCGCCGTTCTTTTCCAGGACCACCCCCAAAGACGGCAGATCTAGCTCGGCGGGGTCGCCCATGACGCTGCCGATGACGAAACCGGCCGCCGAGGTGTTGTCGGCAATGACGCTCTTCAGATCGAAGCGGAAATTTTCATAACGGGAATCGATGATCTCCACCGCCGGCACGATGAACTCCAGGGCCGGCAAAACCTGCCCCAAATGGCAGGGGCCTGCCAGTTCCGCCTTGGTCATCACCGCGAACTCCGCTTCCACCCGGGGATGGATGAAGGCCGCCGCATCGATCTCCGCGCCGTCGGCATGGCTGCCGCTGTCCAACAGAAAGCCGTACACTGGCTCCTCCACGCCCATCTGCTTCATTTTGGCACGGGAAGTCAGCCCCATCTTCAGCCCGGCGACCCGGCCGCCGCCGGCGGTCTGGCGCGCGCGCAGAGCGTCCTGAATGGCGTAGGCGTCCTCCCAGTCCAGGTCGGGATGCTCATCGGTGATCTTCGCTATGGGCTTTCTCTCCGCCTGGGCCTGCGCTAGGCGCGCCGCCAAGGCCTCGATGACCGCCTGGTCCAGGGTCACGAGAGCTCCCCCTCCCGGGCCTTGGCCAGGTTCAGAGCCACATCCTCGATCATGTCTTCCTGGCCGCCTATGGTCTTCATCTTGCCCAGCTCCACCAGGATGTCGCCAGAAGGGATCTGGTATTTCTCTCCCACGCGCTTGGCGTGCAGGAGAAACGAGGAATACACCCCCGCGTAGCCCATGATCAGGGAGTCCCGGTCAACCCGCAGGGGCTGGTCCATCATGGGCGTCACCAGGTCTTCCGCCACATCCATGAGCTTGAACACATCCACCCCGGTGTCCACCCCCATCCGGTCCAACACCGCGTTGAAGACCTCCAGGGGGGTGTTGCCGGCGCCGGCCCCCAAACCAGCGGCGGAACCATCGATGCGGCTGGCGCCGGCCTCTATGGCCGCCAGGGAGTTGGCTATGCCCAGGGCCAGGTTGTGGTGGCCGTGAAAGCCGATCTCGGTGCCGCTGTCGAGGCCGTCCCGCAGGGCGCCGATGCGGGCGGCGACATCATCCGGCAACATGTAGCCGGCGGAATCCGTGCAATAGACGCAGTTGGCCCCGTAGGACTCCATCAACCGGGCCTGAGCCAGGAGTTCTTCCGGCGACTTCATGTGGGCCATCATCAAAAAGCCCACCGTGTCCAGTCCCAGCTTGCGCGCCAGGCTGATGTGTTGCTCGGACACATCCGCCTCAGTGCAGTGGGTGGCGACGCGGATGACGCGGACGCCGCAGTCCCGGGCCATGTTCAGATGCTCCACGGTGCCTATGCCGGGCAGCAACAGGGCGGAAATCGCGGCGTTTTTCATGCGCGGGACCACCGCCTTCAGGTATTCCTCGTCGGTGGCGGCGGGAAAGCCGTAGTTGACGGAGGCGCCCCCCAACCCATCGCCGTGGGTGACTTCGATGAGGGGAACGCCGGCCTCGTCCAGGGCGCAAGCAAGACGAATCATCTGCTCCACGCTGATCTGGTGGGCTTTGGCGTGCATGCCGTCGCGCAGGCACATGTCGTGCAACTTGACGGTCTTCCCCCTTAAATCCATCGCTCCGCCCCTCAGGCGCCCGCCGCTTCCCGGCCCGCCGCCCCGCCAGCCAGCTCCGCGGCGAACATCTCGCCGGCCCGCAGGGCCGCGGCGGTCATGATGTCCAGGTTTCCCGCGTATTCGGGCAGGTAGTCCCCCAGGCCCGCCACCTCCATGAACACAGAGACGCGGCGGCCGTCGAACACCGGGCCGTTCTTCAGGCGGTAGCCCGGCACATACTTCCGCACCTGGTCGATCATGGCCAACACGGACTCCGTCGTCGCCTCCTGGTCCGGCGGGGCTTCCGTCAGGCAGTGGATGGTGTTGCGCATGATCAGAGGCGGTTCCGCCGGGTTGAGAATGATGATGGCCTTGCCTCGTTTGGCGCCGCCCACCCGCTCCAGGCCGTCGGCGGTGGCGCGGGTGAATTCGTCTATGTTCTTGCGCGTGCCAGGGCCGGCGGACCGGGACGCCACCGTCGCCACGATCTCCGCGTACTCCACCGGTTGCGCACGGCTGACCGCCGCCACGATGGGAATGGTGGCCTGCCCCCCGCAACTGACCATGTTGACATTGGTCGCTCCCCGCCCCAAACATTCGCGCAGGTTGACCGGCGGCACGCAATAGGGGCCTAGGGCGGCCGGGGTCAGGTCCAACACCAACACGCCTTGGGCCTCCAGCTGGCGGGCGTTTTCGGGATGGGCGCGAGCGGAAGTGGCGTCAAAGGCGATCTTCACGGCGTCTTCCTCAAGGCCCTCAAGCAGGCCCTCCACGCCTTCGGTCGTGGTCTTCAGGCCGCAGGCCCTGGCCTTCGCCAGCCCCTCGGAATCCGGATCAATGCCCGCCATCCACACCGGATTGAGCTGCTCGCTGCGCAAGGCCTTCATCATCAGGTCGGTGCCAATGTTGCCGGAACCCACCACCGCGACATTCACTTTCATCATCGTCCCCCGGCCCTGTGGCAACGCGGATCAGACAAACCGCGCGACGGCCGAGCCTATGCCGCCCACGCTCAGGCTCATGGAGTCCCCCGGGACCACATCATGCAGCGGCACCAGGGAACCGGACAGGATCACCTCGCCGGCCTCCAATTTGATGCCGAACTCCCCCAAGGTGTTCGCCAACCAGGCAACGCAGTTGACCGGCGACCCTAGGGCCGCCGCCCCGGCGCCTGTGGCGATGATCTCTCCGTTCTTCCGGTGCGTCATGCCACAGGTCGTCAGATCAACCTTGCGCGGGTCCACGGCCCGGTCCCCCAACACCACGCAACCGCAGGAGGCGTTGTCCGCGATGGTGTCCTGGATCTTGATCTTCCAGTCCCGGATGCGCGAATCGACGATCTCGAAACAAGGCATCACGCACTCTGTCGCCCGCAACACTTCGGCATTGGTCACCCCCGGCCCCTGCAGGTCGCGCTTCAGGATGAAGGCGATCTCGCCCTCCGCCTTGGGCTGGATCAACGCCGAGCTGACAGGCACTTCGGCATCGTTGTCGTACACCATGCGATCCGTCAGATAGCCGAAATCCGGCTGGTCAATTTTCAGCAGCTCCTGCACGGCCTTGCTGGTGGCGCCGATTTTCTTGCCTATGATCCGCTCGCCATCGTCCAGCCGCCGTTGCAAGAGTTGCAAGGCAACCTGGTAGGCGTCGGCTATGGAGATGTCAGGCGTCTGATCGGTAAGGGGCTCCATGGTCTTGCGTTGCCGCAAGCAATCGTACAGCGCGTTGCCGTAGCGGACGATGTTGTCTTGGTCCATTGTTCGCGTTTCGGGAGCTAAAGTTTCAGGCACACATTGCGCGTCTCCGTGTAAAACTCCAGAGAATGCGCGCCGCCTTCGCGGCCTATGCCGGACTGCTTGGCGCCGCCGAAGGGCGTTCTGAGGTCCCGCAGGAACCAGCAGTTGACCCAGGCGATGCCCACATCAACCGCCGCCGCCACCCGGTGGGCCCGGGCCGCGTCTTGGGTCCAAATGGCGGTGGCCAGCCCATAAGGCGTGTCGTTCGCCAAACCAACGGCCTCTTCCTCCTCGTCAAAAGGCCGGATGTGGCAACAGGGGCCGAAGATCTCCTCGCGGTTCACGGGCGAGGCCTCAGGCAGGCCGGTCCAGATGGTCGGCTGGATCCAGAAGCCGCCCGCCAACTCGTCCGGCATGTCGGGAACGCCGCCGCCGGTGATCACTTCCGCCCCCTCCTCGCGAGCCTTTTCGTAGTAGGACAGCGCCTTGTTTCTTTGTTGCTGGCTGATCATGGGGCCCAGCCCGGTCGCGCCTTCCTCGGGCCGCCCCAGCCGCAGGTTGGCGGCGTTGTTCCCTAAGCGCTCCACAAATTCGTCGAAGACGGACCGTTCGACATAAATCCTCTCCGTTCCCAGGCAAACCTGGCCGCAGTTGGCGAAAGCCGAGCGCATGGCCCCTTCCACGGCCTGGTCCATGTCGCAGTCCGCGAACACCAAGGCGGCGTTTTTGCCCCCCAGCTCCAAGGAGACATCCCGCGCGCCCACCGCGGCGGCCTTCATGATCTCAGCGCCGGTGGCATTCTCGCCGGTGAAGGTGATGGCGTCCACGCCGGGGTGCCGGGTCAGCAATTCGCCGGCGGAATTCGGCCCGAGGCCGTGAACCACATTGAAGACACCGGGGGGAATGCCCGCCTCGTTCATCACCTCGCCCAACAAGGTGGTGGTGGTGGGGGTTTCCTCGGAGGGCTTGACCACCACGGCGTTGCCGCAGGCTAACGCCGGCCCCACCTTCCAGGTCATCAGCAACAGGGGCAGGTTCCAGGGGCAGATGACGGCAATCACGCCTTTGGGCTTGCGCACGGCGTAGTTCAACGCGCCGGCTCCGTCCGGCGTGTCCATCATGTAGGATTCCGCCGGGATGTTCTTGATGAGGTCGGCGAAGATCTTGAAATTCGCCGCCCCCCGGGGAATGTCAACATGCCGGGCCAGGGAATAAGGCTTGCCGGTGTCCAAACATTCCGCTTCCAGGAACTCGTCGAAGCGGGCGTTGATCCCATCGGCCAGGACGCAGAGCAGGCTCGCTCGTTGTTGCGCGGTCAGCCTCCCCCAGGGCCCCGCCAAGGCGGACCGGGCGGCGGCGACTGCCGCATCGATCTCTTGCCGGCCCGCTTCGTGCGCCTGGGAGCGCCGCGCGCCGGTGACCGGATTGAAGACATCAAACACCTTGCCGGCGCTGGAACCGACAAACTCGCCAGCGATGAAATGGCATAAGGGCGAACTCGCCTCAACCTGTTTCAATTTCGTCTGAAGCATGGCCCCTACGCCGCCTTCAGGCGCGCCTGGATCGTTTTCCACGGCGCCGCGCCCCGCTCCCGCAACGCCGTCAACTTGTCAGGGGGAAAATCCACCGTCACTCCCGCCTGGTAAGAGGCCCGCGCAAAGCAACGCTCACACCACGCCGCTACCCGAGGGTGGGATTGATACCAGTCGCTCCAGCCAAACTGGCGCAGGGTCTGGAAATACGGCGCCATGGCCGCGTCCGCCAAGGAGAATCGGTCTCCCGCCAGCCAGTCCTGCCCCTCCAAGGCCGCCTCCATGTCCACCATGGTCTGCTCATAGACGCCTATGGCATCGGCGACATCCGGGGCCTCGTAGCCGTGCCTGAGCAAACGCCGTTGTCTTTCCCGCCGCGGCTTCTCCACGACCTTGTCGATCATGGCCTCTTTTTCCTCTTCCGACATCTGCCTGAGCTTGTCCGCCATCACCAAGGGCCATTGCAGGGCGCCGCAACTGGGATGCAACTTGTTGTCTATGCGCTTCATCCAGATGCGCATCCGCGCCGCTTGATAGGGGTCCCTAGGCCGCAACGGGGGGTCGGGGAACTTGTCCTCCAGATATTCGCAAATGATGGAGGATTCGATGATTGGCCGCTCGTCGTCCACCAAGGTCGGCACCACGCCCAAGGGGTTCAGCTTGAGATAGTCCGGTTTCAGGTTTTCCTTGTCGGGCAAACTCACATGGCGCTTCTCCCATTCCAGACCCTTTTCAGCCAGGACGATGCGGACCTTCTGCGCGCAAGGGGACATGGGATGGGTGTACAACGCCAACATGGGGCGCAGGATAAGCGGATTTTTCGGCAATGTCAAATTTATCGATATTCTTTCGTTTTATCGATATTTTACAGCTCCGCGCTTAGCGCAACACCCGAGGGCGTAGCTTGGGGGCAGGGCTTTTTGCGACACGCTGTAAATCCATCCATGGACGCTCTCGGTGCGGCCATCCGGGCCGCACAGGGTCTTAAAAGCCCTGCCCCCAAGCTACGCCCCTTTTAGCTTGTTAGTTTTCCGCCATGCGTCCTGGCGTTTCCTCGCTCGGCCAGTCATGTATTTGACATACACTCCCGCCCGCGCTCCTCACGCCAGTTGCCTAACGAAAAACTTCCGTCGCTAAAAAACACTCGCAGACTCCGTTATCCTGCCTGGCGCATTGACCGCTATATAATAGCGGCATGTTTGCAATGATAAGCCGCATTGGAGAATGGACCCGGTTCCATCGCTTAGCGTTGAGCGTGTGGGCCTTGTTCCTGATTACGGGCCTCGCCATCGTCGATGACTACGGCGCCTCGGTGGACACAGACTCTCAACGGGCTACCGCCCTCAGCACCCTCAACTATGTCCTGCATAGCGACCAAACCCTGTTGCAAACCCATGACCGCTTCTACGGCGCCGCCTTCGAGTTGCCCCTGTTGCTGTTGACGGAACGGGTCCTGGGGCTGGAAGACCCGCGCCATGTCTATTTGGCCCGCCATGTCCTGACGCACTTGTTTTTTCTGCTTGGCGGGTTCTGTTGCTATCTGCTGGCGTTTCGATTGTCCGGCGACCGGCTGGCGGCGCTGTTGGTCATGTTGCTGTTTCTCCTATCCCCGCGCATCTACGCCCATTCCTTCTTCAACAGCAAGGATCCGGTGTTCGCCAGCGCCTTCGTCATGGCCTTGCTCGTTGCGAGCCGCGCCTTTGACAAGGACTCGTTGGGGGCTTATCGGTGGGGCGGGATGGCAATGGGACTTCTCGTCCACCTGCGCATCATGGGCGTGGTTCTGTTTGCTCTCGTGTTGGTTTTTCGGGCCTGGGCCTGGTTCCGGGCCGGGGGGCGGGCAGCGCGGCGGCGGGTGGCGGCGACCACTGGGGGTTTTGCCCTGTGGGGGGGCCTTGTCTTGCTCATCAGCCTGCCCTACCTCTGGGAAGACCCCGTGGGGCGGCTGGCGGAAATAGTCGTGGTGTTGGCCGACCATCCTATCGTTCTTCTTGAATTGTTCCGGGGCCAGGTGTTTTCCAGCGCGGCGTTGCCTTGGGACTATGTGTTGCGCTGGTTCGCCATCAGCCAGCCGCCTGTGACCTTGTTGTTAGGTCTGTTGGGCATAGTGGCTTTGGGTCTTGCCGTTTGGGGCGCATTCAGGCGCGGCGCGGTTGCCGGGGGCCGGGGCGTGGGCTTAGGGGGCGCCGCGTTGCGCTTTGGCGTCCTGCTCGCGGCCTGCTTTGCGTTGCCCCTGGTCGCCTTTGTTCTGTTGCGGCCCAACACCTCCAATGACTGGCGGCATTTTTATTTCCTGCACGGGCCTTTTTGCCTGCTGGCGACCTTCGCCCTGATGGAGTTGCGCCAGTTGCCGGCGCGGGGGGTGCGAAAAGAATGGCTCGGCGACGCGGCTTGCGCACTGATGGCGGCGGGGTTAGGCGTCGTGATTGTTCAGATGGCGCAGATCCATCCTAACCAGCACCTTTACCACAACTTTTTTGTGGACCGGGAAACCCCGGAACGGCTACGGACCCGCTACATTACAGCTCCCTACCTCACGGAGTTGCAGCAGAGTTACTACTACCTGCTAAAACAGACCCCGGCCGCCATTAACATGGAAAAAAAACACTTCATCACGGCTAATAGTTTGGGTAGAATGATTCTTCCCGCGGCAGACCGGCGCCGGCTCACCCACGACCCCAGTCGCGACCCGGATTTCTATTTAAGCGGAAACGCAAGGGAACACTTCCTGCTCAAAGATCCTTTCCCTCCCGTTCTTCACCGGTTCAAGGTCCATAACAACGCCATTATGACCGTGTCCACGCCGGATTTGTCCCGGGTTGACCCGGCGGTGGCGGATGAGTATCGGGCTTTGCATCGGGCGGCGACAGCAGGGGAACCGGCGGCGCGGGCGGGGGGCTATGAAGTCCACCGGCGCGGCTCGCGATTGGCGTGGGTGAAGGAGGCTTGCGAGCCTGGGGAATTGATGGTGCCGTTCCGGCTCAGGCTTTACCCGGCGAATGCGTACCATTTGCCAGACTATCTCCGGAAACGGGGCTACTTCGAATTCAGCATCCACGGAGTGCGGTTTGACAGCAAGTGCCTGGGGGCGACGCGGTTGCCGGACTTCTCCCTGGTCCGTGCGCGTTTGGGGCAAGCAGGGGCGTGGGAAACCGAGATCCACTTCTAGTTTTCCGCCATGAGAGCAATGACAAATCGCATTGGAGAACGGATTCGGTTCCATCGCTTAGCGTTGAGCGTGTTGTCCCTGTTCCTGATAGCGGGCCTCGCCATCGTCGATGACTACGGCGTCTCGATGGATACGGGAAGCCAGTTTCTTGTCGGCATTAACACCTTCAACTATGTCCTGCACGGGGACCCAACCCTGTTGCAAACCCATGACCGCTTCTACGGCGCGGCCTTCGAGGCGCCCCTGCTACTGTTGACGGAACGGGTCCCGGGGCTGGAAGACCCGCGCCATGTCTATCTGACCCGCCATGTCCTGACGCACTTGTTTTTTCTAATCGGCGGGCTCTGTTGCTATCTGTTGGCACGGCGCTTGTCCGGCGACCGGCTGGTCGCGCTGTTGGTCATGTTGCTGTTTCTCCTGTCCCCGCGCCTGTACGCCCATTCCTTCTTCAACAGCAAGGATGCGGTGTTCGCCAGCGCTTTCGTCATGGCCTTGCTCTTTGTGTGCCGCGCCTTTGACAGGGACTCGTTGGGAGCCTATCGGTGGTGTGGGGCGGCAGTGGGGCTTCTCGTCCACCTGCGCATCATGGCCGTGGTTCTGTTTGCCGTCGTGTTGGTCTTTCGGGCCTGGGCCTGGTTCCGGGCCGGGGGGCGCGCGGCGCGGCGGCGGGTGGCGGCGACCACTGGGGCCTTTGCCCTGTGGGGGGGCCTTGTCTTGTTCATCAGCCTGCCCTATCTCTGGGAAGACCCCATAGGGCGTCTTTCAGAATATTGGACAGTGTTGGCCGACCGTCCCATCCTCTCCAGCGAATTGTTCCGGGGTCAAGTGTTTCCTAACACGGCGTTGCCTTGGGACTTTATGTTGCATTGGTTCGCCATCAGCCAGCCGCCGGTGACCTTGTTGTTGGGGCTGTTGGGCCTAGGGGCTTTGGGTCTTGCCGCGAGGGACGTCGTCAGACGCGGCGCGGGCGCCGGGCCGTGGCGTGGCTTAGGGGGCGCCGAGTTGCGCTTCGGCGTCCTGCTCGCAACCTGTTTTGCATTGCCCCTGGTCGCCTTTGCGCTGTTGCGGCCCACTGCCAGCGATGACTGGCGGTATTTTTATTTCCTGCACGGGCCTTTTTGCCTGCTGGCGACCTTCGCCCTGATGGGGTTGCGCCGGTTGCCGACGCGGGGGTTGCAAAGAAGATGGCTCGGCGGCGCGGCCTGCGCGCTGATGGCGGCGGGGCTGGGCGCGGCGGCGTTGGAGATGGCGCAGATCCATCCTAACCAATATCTCTATTTCAACTTCTTGGCGGACCGGAACACCCCGGAACGGTTGCGCGAGCGCTACGAGACGGATTACTCGAACATGATGTTGCGACAGGCCTATGAGTATCTCCTGAAAGAGGCCCCGGAGACCGCCATCAACATGAGGCCGCGGAAAGTTGATGCGTTGGCGGACATCAACCGCAATGTGCAGATTCTCCCGGCAACGGTCCGCAACCGGTTCACCTACGATCCGAAACGCGACCCGGATTTCTATTTAGATGGAAGCGGAATCACAAGCAGAAGGCAAATCCTCCTGCTCGAAGATCCTTTCCCTCCCGTTCTTCACCGGTTCAAGGTCTATAACAACACCATTATGACCGTGGCCACGCCGGATTTATCCCGGGTTGACCCGGCGGTGGCGGATGAGTATCGGGCTTTGCATCGGGCGGCGACGGCGGGGGAACCGGTAGCTCGCGGGGGAGGCTTTGATGTGCACCTGCATGGCGACCGGCTGGCGTGGGTGAAGGAGGCTTGCGAGCCTGGGGCACTGAGGCGTCCGTTTCGGGTCAAGCTGTATCCGGTGGAGGCGCGTTTTTTGCGCCATCCTCACCAAGAACAGGGCTATATTGAGTTTGAAGTCCACGGAGTGAGGCTTGACGACAAGTGTCTGGGGGCGGCGCGGCTGCCGGACTTCGCCCTGGCCCGGATTCGCCTGTGGCAATGGAAGAAGTGGGAAGTTGAGGTGCCTCTTTTTTAGCTTGTTACATCCGCCATCCTGCCTGATGCGCTAACCAGGGCGTAGCTTGGGGTCGGGCTTTTTACGACACGCTGTAAATCCATCCTTGGACGCTCTCGGCGCGGCCATCCAGGCCGCGCAGGGTCTTAAAAGCCCGACCCCAAGCTACGCCCATGCCCTTATCCCACAACACTTTTAGCGACGGAAATTTTTCGTCAGGCAAGCGGCATGATGAGCGAGGTCAGGAGTGTATATTAAATACATGACTGACCAAGCGAGGAAATGCCGCGATGCATGGCGGAAAATTAACAAGCTAAAATATAATGGCGGCATGTTTGCAATGACAAATCGCATTGGAGAACGGATCAGGTTCCATGGCTTGGCGTTAGCCTTGTTGTTCTTGTTTTTGATAGCGGGCCTCGCCATCGTCGATGACTACGGCGTTTCGATAGACACAGGCAACCAACGGGCTATCGCCCTCAGCACCTTCAACTATGTCCTGCATGACAACCCAGGCCGGTTGCGAGTGGACCCTGAGCGCTTCTACGGCGCCGCCTTCGAGGCGCCCCTGTTCCTGTTGACGGAACAGGTCCTGGGGCTGGAAGACCCGCGCCATGTCTATTTGGCCCGCCATGCCCTGACCCATCTGTTTTTTCTGCTTGGCGGGTTCTGTTGCTATCTGCTGGCGTTTCGATTGTCCGGCGACCGGCTGGCGGCGCTGTTGGTCATGTTGCTGTTCCTGCTGTCCCCGCGCCTGTACGCCCATTCCTTCTTCAACAGCAAGGATGCGCCGTTCGCCAGCGCCTTCGTCATGGCCTTGCTCTTTGCGAGCCACGCCTTTGACAGGGACTCGGTGGGAGCCTATCGGTGGTGCGGGGCGGCGGCGGGGCTTCTCGTCAACCTGCGCATCATGGGCGTGGTTCTGTTTGCCGTCGTGTTGGTCTTTCGAGCCTGGGCCTGGTTCCGGGCCGAGGGATGCGCGGCGCGGCGGCGGGCGGCGACCACCACTGGGGTCTTCGCCCTGTGGGGGGTCGTTGTCTTGTTCATCAGCCTGCCTTATCTCTGGGGCGACCCCGTAGGGCGGCTGGCGGAAATGCCAGCGGTGCTGAGCGATCATCCAAAAGTGAACCTGGTATTGTTTGGGGGCGAAGTATTCTCCAGCACGGCCCTGCCTTGGGATTACTTTCCGCGCTGGTTCGCCATCAGCCAGCCGCCGGTGACCTTGTTGCTGGGGCTGTTGGGCATGGGGGCCCTGGGCCTTGCCGCTGGAGGCGTCTTCCGACGCGGCGCAGGCGCCGGGCCGGGCGCGGCGTGGGGCGCCGCCGAGTTGCGCTTCGGCGTCTTGCTTGCGGCCTGCTTTGCGTTGCCCCTGGTTGCCGTCGTTCTGCTACGGCCCAATATCAGAACCGGCTGGCGGTATTTCCATTTCCTGCACGGGCCTTTTTGCCTGCTGGCGACCTTCGCCCTGATGGGATTGCGCCAGCTGTCGGCGCGGGGGTTGCAAAGAAAATGGCTCGGCGGCGCGGCGTGCGCGCTGACAGCGGCGGGGCTGGGCGTCGTGGCGGTCCAGATGGCGCAGATCCATCCCCACCAATATCTCTATTTCAACTTTTTTGTGGACCGCAAAACCCCGGAACAGCTGCGAACCCGCTACCCCATGGATTACTGGAACATGGCGATGCGACAGGGCTATGAACTCGCCCTGCGCCACGCGCCTTCCTCTCCCGCCATCAACCTGAAGTCCTTAGCCACGCCCATAGCAAACCCCTTGCAAGGCCTCGTCCGCAATGTGGGGATCCTGCCCGCCACGGCCCGGGCCCGGCTCACTTACGACCCGGCCCGAAACCCGGACTTTTATCTGGGCGGTTTCGCGCTGGACGATTATTTCCCCCCCGTTCTCCACCAAATCAAGGTCTATAACAACACCATTATGACCGTGGCCACGCCGGACCTGGCCCGAGTTGACCCGGCGGTGGCGGACGAGTACCGCGCCTTGCTGCAGGCGGCGACGGCGGGGGAACCGGTGGCGCGGGAGAGCGGCTATGAAGTGTACCGGCACGGCCGGCGGCTGGCGTGGGTGAAGGAGGGTTGCGGGCCGGGCGAGTTGTTGCGCCTGTTCCGGCTGGCATTCTATCCAGTGGATGCGAGCTATGTGTCCCCGCACCGCCAACGGCAGGGCAACAATGTCAAGCTGGTCTATGGGGCGCGGCTGGACGGCAAATGCCTGGGGGCAGCGTGGTTGCCGGAGTACGCGGTGTCCCGGGTGCGGTTGCGCCAGCGGTCGGATGAGGGGGGGAAGTTGTGGGAAACCGAATTCCACCTTTTTTAGCTTGTTAGTTTTCCGCCATGCGTCCTGGCGTTTCTTTGCTCGGGCGGTCATGTGCTATTTGCACACTCCCTTCCTCGCTCATCACGCCAGTTGCCTGACGAAAAACTTCCGTCGCTAAAATGGTTGTAGTTTTCCGTTATTCTGCCTGGCGCTTCCGCGTTCAGTCAGTCATGTGCCATTACGCACACTCCTTCCTTCACTTGTCGCGCCAGTTGCCTAACGAAAAACTTCCGTCGCTAAAATGGTTGCGGGATAACGGAAAACTAACAAGCTAAAAGGGATGACGGGGTGCATAGGCGTAGCTTGGGGGCGGGCTTTTAAGACCCTGTGCGGCCCGGATGGCCGCACCGAGAGCGTCCAGGGATGGATTTACAGCGTGTCGTAAAAAGCCCGCCCCCAAGCTAGGCCCTCGGGTGTCGCGCCAGTTGCCTGACGAAAAACTTCGGTCGCTAAAACACACTTGCAGGCTCCGTTATTTTGCCTGGCGCATTGACCGCTATAATAGCGACATGGCGGCAATGACCAATTACATTGGAGAACGGGCCCGATTCCATAGTCTAGCGCTGATCGTATGCGCTTTGTTCCTCCTTGCGGGCCTCGCCATCGTCGATAACTACGGCGTTTCGATAGACACAGGCAACCAACGGCATATCGCCCTCAGCACCCTCAACTATGTCCTGCATGACGACCCAGGCCGGTTGCGAGTGGCCGTTGACCGCTTCACCGGCGCCGCCTTCGAGGCGCCCCTGCTGCTGTTGACGGAACGGGTCCTGGGGCTGGAAGACCCGCGCCATGTCTATTTGGCCCGCCATGTCCTGACGCACCTGTTTTTTCTAATCGGCGGGTTCTGTTGCTATCTGTTGGCGTTTCGATTGTCCGGCGACCGGCTGATCGCGCTGTTGGTCATGGCGCTGTTCCTCCTGTCCCCGCGCATCTACGCTCATTCCTTCTTCAACAGCAAGGATCCGGTGGCTGCCAGCGCCTTCGTCATGGCCTTGCTCGTTGTGTGTCGCGCCTTTGACAAGGACTCGGTGGGGGCCTATCGGTGGTGCGGGGCAATGGCGGGACTTGTCGTCAACCTGCGCATCTTGGGCATCGCCCTGTTTGCCATCGTGTTGGTCTTTCAGGCCTGGGCCTGGTTCCGGGCCGGGGGGGGCGCGGCGCGGCGGCGGGTTGTAGTGACCACTGGCGCTTTCGCCCTGTGGGGAATCGTTGTCTTGTTCATCAGCCTGCCCTATCTCTGGGGCGACCCCGCAGGGCGGCTGGCGGAAATGGTCGAGATTATGCGCGATCATCCTACCGTTTATCTGGTATTGTTCCGGGGGCAGGTGTTTTCCGGCGCGGCGTTGCCTTGGGACTATATGTTGCGCTGGTTCGCCATCAGCCAGCCGCCGGTGACCTTGTTGTTGGGGCTGTTGGGCCTAGTGGCCCTGGGCCTTGCCGCCAGGGGCGTCGTCAGACGCGGCGCAGGCGCCGGGCCCGGGCCGGGCGCGGCGTGGGGCGCCGCCGAGTTGCGCCTCGGCATATTGCTCGCAACCTGCTTTGCGTTGCCCCTGGTTGCCTTTGCGCTGTTGCGACCCACCTCCCTCAATGACTGGCGGCATTTTTATTTCCTGCACGGGCCTTTTTGCCTGCTGGCGACCTTCGCCCTGATGGGGTTGCGCCAATTGCCGGCGCGGGGGTTGCAAAGAAAATGGCTCGGCGGCGCGGCCTGCGCGCTGACAGCGGCGGGGCTGGGCGTCGTGGCGGTCCAGATGGCGCAGATCCATCCCCACCAATATCTCTATTTCAACTTTTTTGTGGACCGCAAAACGCCGGAACAGTTGCGAGCCCGCTACTCTATGGATTACTGGAACATGGCGATGCGACAGGGCTATGAACTCGCCCTGCGCCATGCGCCTTCCTCTCCCGCCATCAACCTGAAATCCTTAGCCACGCCCATAGGAAACCCCTTGCAGGGCCTCGTCCGCAATGTGGGGATCCTGCCCGCCACGGCCCGAGCCCGGCTCACTTACGACCCGGCCCGAAACCCGGACTTCTATCTGGGCGGTTTCTCGTTGGACGATTATTTCCCCCCCGTTCTCCACCAAATCAAGGTCTATAACAACACCATTATGACCGTGGCCACGCCGGATTTGTCCCGAGTTGACCCGGCGGTGGCGGACGAGTACCGCGCCTTGCTTCAGACAGCGACGGCGGGGGAACCGGTGGCGCGGGAGAGCGGCTATGAAGTGTACCGGCGCGGCTCGCAGTTAGCATGGGTGAAAGAGGGATGCGGGCCGGGCGAGTTGTTGCGCCTGTTCCGGCTGGCGTTCTATCCAGTGGATGCGAGCTATGTGTCCCCGCACCGCCAACGGCAGGGCAACAATGTCAGGCTGGTCTATGGGGCGCGGCTGGACGGCAAGTGCCTGGGGGCGGCGCGGTTGCCGGAGTACGCGGTGTCCCGGGTGCGGTTGCGCCAGCGGTCGGATGAGGGGGGGAAGCTATGGGAAACCGAATTCCACCTTTTTTAGCTTGTTACATCCGCCATGCAACCTAGCGCGACACCCGAGGGCATAGCTTGGGGCAGGGCTTTTTACGACACGCTGTGAATCCATCCCTGGACGCTCTCGGCGCGGCCATCCAGGCCGCGCAGGGTCTTAAAAGCCCTGCCCCAAGCTACGCCCATGCCCTTATCCCACAACTATTTTAGCGACGGAAGTTTTTCGTTAGGCAACTGGCGCGACAAGTGAAGGAAGGAGTGTGCATAAAGCACATGACTGACTGAACGCGGAAGCGCCAGGCAGAATAACGGAAAACTAACAAGCTAAAATGAAAAACTTCCGTCGCTAAAACACACTCGCAGGCTCCGTTATCCCGCCTGGTGGATTGACCGCTATATAATGGTGGCATGTCCACAATAACAAGCCGCATTGGAGAACGGGTGCGGTTCCATCGCTTAGCGTTGATTGCATGGTGCCTGTTTTTGGTTACGGGCCTCGCCATCGTCGATGACTACGGCGTCGCGCCGGATGCGGCAAACCAGTTTCTTACCTCCATCAACACCGTCAACTATGTTCTGCATGGGGACCAAACCCTGTTGCAAACCGTTGACCGCTTTTACGGCTCCGCTTTCGAGTTGCCCCTGTTGCTGTTGATGGAATGGGGCCTGGGGCTGGAAGACCCGCGCCATATCTATTTGGCCCGCCATGTCCTGATGCATCTGTTTTTTCTGCTTGGCGGGTTCTGTTGCTATCTGTTGGCGTTTCGATTGTCCGGCGACCGGCTGATCGCGCTGTTGGTCATGTTGCTGTTTCTCCTGTCCCCGCGCCTCTACGCCCATTCCTTCTTCAACAGCAAGGATGCGGTGTTCGCCAGCGCCTTCGTCATGGCCTTGCTCTTTGCGAGCCGCGCCTTTGACAAGGACTCGGTGGGGGCCTATCGGTGGTGCGGGGCGGCGGCGGGGCTTCTCGTCAACCTGCGCGTCATGGGCGTGGTTCTGTTTGCCGTCGTGTTGGTCTTTCGGGCCTGGGCCTGGTTCCGGGCCGGGGGGGGCGCGGCGCGGCGGCGGGTTGTGGCGGCCACTGGGGTCTTTGCCCTGTGGGGGGGCCTTGTCTTGTTCATCAGCCTGCCCTACCTCTGGGGCGACCCCATAGGGCGGCTGGCGGAAATGCCAGCGGTGCTGGCCGATCATCCTATCGTTCTTCATCAATTGTTCCGCGGTCAGGCGTTTTCCAGCGCGGCATTGCCTTGGGACTACCTTCCGCGCTGGTTCGCCATCAGCCAGCCGCCGGTGACCTTATTGTTGGGCCTGTTGGGCCTAGTGGCCTTGGGCCTTGCCGCTGGGGGCGTCGTCAGGCGCGGCGCGGGCGCCGGGCCGGGGCGCGGTTTGGGCGCCGCCGAGTTGCGCTTCGGCGTCCTGCTGGCAACCTGCTTCGCGTTGCCCCTAGTTGCCTTTGTCCTGTTGCGGCCCAACACCCTCCATGGCTGGCGGCATTTTTATTTTCTGCATGGGCCTTTTTGCCTGCTGGCGACCTTCGCCCTGATGGGGTTGCGCCAGCTGTCGGTTCGGGGGTTGCGAAAAGGATGGCTCGGCGGCGCGGCGTGCGCGCTGACAGCGGCGGGGCTGGGCGCAGCGGCGGTGGAGATGACGCAGATCCATCCCCATCAGTATCTCTATTTCAACTTTCTGGTGGACCGGAAGACCCCGGAAGGGTTGCGCGAGCGCTACGAGACGGATTATTGGAACATGATGTTGCGACAGGGCTATGAGTGGCTCCTGAAAGAGACCCCGGAGGCCGCCATCAACATGGTGCCGCGGAGAGTTGAGGCGTTGGCGAACCTCAATCGCAATGTGCAGATTCTCCCCCCGGCGGCCCGCAACCGGTTGACCTACGATCCGAAACGCGACCCGGATTTCTATGTAGGCGGAAGCGGAAGCATAAGGCAAAGCCTCGAAGAACCTTTCCCTCCCGTTCTCCATCGGTTCAAGGTCTATAACAACACGATGTTGACCATTTCCACGCCGGATTTGTCCCGGGTTGACCCGGCGGTGGCGGATGCGTATCGGGCTTTGCATTGGACAGCGACGGCGGGGGCGCCAACGGCGCGGGCGGGCGGCTATGAAGTCCACCGGCACGGCTCGCGGCTGGCGTGGGTGAAGGAGGCTTGCGAGCCTGGGGCGCTGAGGCGCAAGTTCCAGCTGGCTCTTTACCCGGCGGACGCGGGCCGTTTGCCGACCCATCGCCAGAAATGGGGCTACTTTACAATCAGAGCCTCTGGGGTGCGGTTTGACGGCAAGTGCCTGGGGGCGCGACGACTGCCGGATTTCGCCCTAACCCGGATTCGCCTGGGGCAAAAGGGGAAGTGGGAAGTGGAGGTGCCTTTTTAGCTTTTAGCTTGTTACATCCGCCATCCTGCCTGGCGCGCCAACCAAGGCATAGCTTGGGGCAGGGCTTACTACTGGCCATTACCTATTTTTTAGCGACGGAAGTTTTTCGTCAGGCAAGCGGCATGATGAGCGCGGGAGGGAGTGTATATTAAATACATGACCGACCGCGTGAAGAAATGCCGCGATGCATGGCGGAAAACTAACAAGCTAAAACGGGCCCGATTCCATGGCTTGGCGTTGAGCGTGTGGGCCTTGTTCCTGATTACGGGCCTCGCCATCGTCGATGACTACAGCGTCGCGCCGGATGCGGCAGACCAGCATGGTATCGGCAACAACACCCTCAACTATGTCCTGCATGACGACCAAACCCTTTTGCGAACCCATGACCGCTTCTACGGCGCCGCCTTCGAGGCGCCCCTGTTCCTATTGACGGAACGGGTCCTGGGGCTGGAAGACCCGCGCCATGTCTATCTGACCCGCCATGTCCTGACCCACCTGTTTTTTCTAATCGGCGGGTTCTGTTGCTATCTGTTGGCGCGGCGCTTGTCCGGCGACCGGCTGGTCGCGTTGTTGGTCATGTTGTTGTTCCTGCTGTCCCCGCGTCTCTACGCCCATTCCTTCTTCAATGTCAGGGATCCAATGTTCGCCAGCGCCTTCGTCATGGCCCTGCTCTTTGTGAGCCGCGCCTTTGACAGGGACTCGGTGGGGGCCTATCGGTGGGGCGGGATGGCAGTGGGACTTCTCGTCCACCTGCGCATCATGGGCGTGGTTCTGTTTGCCATCGTGTTGGTCTTTCGGGCCTGGGCCTGGTTTCGGACCGAAGGGGGCGCGGCGCGGCGGCGGATTGTGGCAACCACTGGCGCTTTCGCCCTGTGGGGGGGCCTTGTCTTGTTCGTCGGCCTGCCCTATCTCTGGGGCGACCCCGCAGGGCGGCTTTCAGAATATTGGATGGTGTTGGCCGATCATCCTGTCGTTCAACGCGAACTGTTCCGGGGTCAGGCGTTTTCCGGCGCGGCGTTGCCTTGGAATTATATGTTGCACTGGTTCGCCATCAGCCAGCCGCCGGTGACCTTGTTGTTGGGTCTGTTGGGCTTGGTGGCCTTGGGCCTTGCCACTGGGGGCGTCGTCAGACGCGGCGCGGGCGCGGCATGGGGGGGTGCCGAATTGCGATTTGGCGTCTTGCTCGCAACCTGCTTCGTGTTGCCCCTGCTCGCCTTTGTCCTGTTGCGGCCCAACACCATCAATGGCTGGCGACATTTTTATTTCCTGCACGGGCCTTTTTGCCTGCTGGCGACCTTCGCCCTGATGGGGTTGCGCCAGCTGTCGGTTCAGGGGTTGCGAAAAAAATGGGTTGGCGGCGCGGCTGGCGCGCTGACAGCGGCGGGACTGGGCGCGACGGCGCTGGAGATGGCGCAGATCCATCCTAACCAGCATCTCTATTTCAACTTTTTTGTGGACCGAAAGACCCCGGAACGGCTAAACGAACGCTACGAGACGGATTACTGGAACATGATGTTGCGGCAAGGGTATGAACACATCCTGCGGCAAGCGCCCTCTTCCACCATTAACATGAGGCCGCGAGCGTCAGCGAACAACCGCTATGTGCAGATCCTGCCGGCGGCGATCCGGAGCCGGTTCATCTACGACCCTGTTCGGGATCCGGATTTCTATCTAGTAAGAAACGCCGGAATTCCGCCGCCAGGCGCGCTTAAGGACTCTTTTCCCCCCGTCCTCCACCGGTTCAAGGTCTATAACAACACGGTGTTGACCGTATCCACGCCGGATTTGTCCCGGGTTGACCCGGCGGTGGCGGATGAGTATCGGGTCTTGCATCGGGCGGCGACAGCGGGGGAACCGGTGGCTCGCGGGGGAGGCTTCGATGTGCGCCTGCATGGCAACCGGCTGGCGTGGGTGAAGGAGGCTTGCGAGCCTGGGGCGTTGATGCATCCGTTCCGGCTCAGGCTTTATCCGGCGAACGCGGGCCGTTTGCTGGCCCACCACCGGAAACGGGGCTACTTTACAATCAGCGCCAGCGGGGTGCGGTTTGACGGCAAGTGCCTGGGGGCGGCGCGGTTGCCGGATTTCGCCCTGGACCGGGTTCGCCTAGGGCAACAAGGGAGGTGGGAAGTTGACATCCCTTTTTAGCTTGTTAATTTTCCGCCATGCATCGCGGCGTTTCCTCGCTCGGTCAGTCATGTATCTGATATACACTCCTTCCCGCGCTCATCACGCCGCTTGCCTGACGAAAAATTTCCGTCGCTAAAACACACTTGCAGGCTCCGTTATTTTGCCTGGCGCTTCCGCGTTCAGTCAGTCATGTGCTGTTTGCACACTCCTTCCTTCACTTGTCGCGCCAATTGCCTAACGAAAAACTTCCGTCGCTAAAAATGTTTAAGGGCATAGGCGTAGCTTGGGGTGGGGCTTTTAAGACCCTGCGCGGCCTGGATGGCCGCGCCGAGAGCGTCCAGGGATGGATTCACAGCGTGTCGTAAAAAGCCCCACCCCAAGCTAGGCCCTCGGGTGTCGCGCTAGGCAAAATAGTGGAAAATTAACAAGCTAAAACTGACCGAGCGAGGAAACGCCGCGCCACATGGCGAAAGCTAACAAGCTAAAAGGGTAATATGGCGACATTATGGTGGCTATGATAAATCACATTGGAGAACAAGCCCGGTTCCATCGCTTAGCGTTGATTGCATGGTCCCTGTTCTTAATCGTGGGCCTCGCCATCGTCGATGACTACGGCGTCTCGTATGATGCGAAAGAGCAGTTTCTTACCTCCATCAACACCCTCAACTATGTCCTGCATGGGGACCAAACCCTGTTGCAAACCCATAACCGCTTCTACGGCGCCGCTTTCGAGTTGTCGCTGCTGCTGTTGATGGAAGGGGTCCTGGGGCTGGAAGACCCGCGCCATGTCTATTTGACCCGCCATGTCCTGACGCACTTGTTGTTTCTAATCGGCGGGTTCTGTTGCTATCTGCTGGCGCGGCGCTTGTCCGGCGACCGGCTGGTGGCGTTGTTGGTCATGGCACTGTTCCTGCTGTCCCCGCGCCTGTACGCCCATTCCTTCTTCAACAGCAAGGATGCGGTGTTCGCCAGCGCCTTCGTCATGGCCTTGCTCTTTGCGAGCCGCGCCTTTGACAGGGACTCGTTGGGGGCCTATCGGTGGTGCGGGGCGGCGGCGGGGCTTCTCATCCACCTGCGCGTCATGGGCGTGGTTCTGTTTGCCGTCATGTTGGTCTTTCGGGCCTGGGCCTGGTTTCGGGCCGGGGGGGACGCGGCGCGGCGGCGGGTGGCGGCGACCGCTGGCGCTTTCGCCCTGTGGGGTGTCCTTGTCTTGTTCATCAGCCTGCCCTATCTCTGGGGCGACCCCGCAGGGCGGCTGGCGGAAATGGTCGTGGTGTTGGCCGACCATCCTACGGTTCTTCATCAATTGTTCCGCGGTCAAGTGTTTTCCAGCGCGGCGTTGCCTTGGGATTATGTGTTGCGCTGGTTCGCCATCAGCCAGCCGCCGGTGACCTTGTTGTTGGGGCTGTTGGGCCTGGGAGCTTTGGGCCTTGCCGCTGGGGGCGTCGTCAGACGCGGCGCGGGCGCCGGGCCGGGGCGTGGCTTGGGGGGCGCCGAGTTGCGCTTCGGCGTCTTGCTCGCAACCTGCTTCGTGTTGCCCCTGCTCGCCTTTATCCTGTTGCGGCCTAACACCATCAATGGCTGGCGGCATTTTTATTTCCTGCACGGGCCTTTTTGCCTGCTGGCGACCTTCGCCCTGATGGGGTTGCGCCAGTTGCCGGCGAGGGGGGCGCGAAAAGGATGGGTTGGGGGCGCGGCTTGCGCATTGACAGTGGCGGGACTGGGCGCGGCGGCATTGGAGATGGCGCAAATCCATCCCCACCAATATCTTTATTTCAACTTTTTAGCGGACAGGAAGACCCCGGAAGGGTTGCGCGAGCGCTACGAGACATACTGGAACATGATGTTGCGGCAAGGGTATGAACACATCCTGCGGCAAGGACCCGCTTCCACCATTAACATGAGGCCGCGAGTGCTTCACTCGCGGGCTGACATCAACCGCAATGTGGAGATTCTCCCGGCGGCGGCCCGAAGCCGGTTCACCTACGACCCCGCTCGGGACCCGGATTTCTACCTGGCAAGAAACGCCGGAATTCCGCCGCTAGGCGCGCTTAAGGACTCTTTTCCTCCCGTCCTCCACCGGTTCAAGGTCTATAACAACACAATGATGACAGTTTCCACGCCGGATTTGTCCCGGGTTGACCCGGCGGTGGCGGATGAGTATCGGGCTTTGCATCGGGCGGCGACGGCGGGGGAACCAGCGGCCCGGGCGGGGGGCTTCGATGCGCACCTGCATGGCAACCGGCTGGCGTGGGTAAAGGAGGCTTGCGAGCCTGGGGCGTTGATGTCGCCGTTCCGGCTCAGGCTTTACCCGGCGGACGCGGGCCGTTTGCCGACCCATCACCAGAAACGGGGCTACTTTACAATCAGCGCCTCTGGGGTGCGGTTTGACGGCAAGTGCCTGGGGGCGGCGCGGTTGCCGGATTTCGCCCTGGCCCGGATTCGCCTGGGGCAAGCAGGGAGGTGGGAAGTTGACATCCCCTTTTAGCTTTTAGCTTGTTAGTTTTCCGTTATCCTTCCTGCGCGATCCTCGATGGCATAGCTTGGGGCAGGGCTTTTTACGACACGCTGTGAATCCATCCCTGGACGCTCTCGGCGCGGCCATCCAGGCCGCGCAGGGTCTTAAAAGCCCTGCCCCCAAGCTACGCCCCTTTTAGCTTGTTAATTTTCCGCCATGCGGCGCGGCATTTCTTCGCTCGGTCAGTCATGTATTTGATATACACTCCTTCCCTCGCTCATCATGCCGCTTGCCTGACGAAAAATTTCCGTCGCTAAAATAGTCGCGGGCTCCGTTATCCTGCCTGGCAAAAATTTCCGTCGCTAAAACACACTCGCAGGCTCCGTTATTTTGCCTAGCGCATTGACCGCTATAATGGCGGCATGGCGGCAACGATAAATCGCATTGGAGAACGGATCCGGTTCCATCGCTTAGCGTTGATTGCGGGCGCACTATTCTTAATCGTGGGCCTCGCCATCGTCGATGACTACGGCGTCTCGCCGGATGCGGGAGACCAGTTTCTTATCACCATCGACACCCTCAACTATGTCCTGCATGGGAACCCAGGCGAGTTAGGAGTGCTTGCTCACCGCTTCACTGGCGTCGCCTTCGAGGCGCCCCTGTTGCTGTTGATGGAATGGGTCCTGGGGCTGGAAGACCCGCGCCATATCTATTTAACCCGCCATGTCCTGATGCACCTGTTTTTTCTGCTTGGCGGGTTCTGTTGCTATCTGTTGGCGTTTCGCTTGTCCGGCGACCGGCTGGTCGCGCTGTTGGTCATGTTGCTGTTCCTGTTGTCCCCGCGCCTCTACGCCCATTCCTTCTTCAACAGCAAGGATCCGGTGGCTGCCAGCGCCTTCGTCATGGCCTTGCTCTTTGCGAGCCGCGCCTTTGACAAGGACTCCTTGGGGGCCTACCGGTGGTGCGGGGCAATGGCGGGACTTGTCGTCAACCTGCGCATCTTGGGCATCGCCCTGTTTGCCATCGTGTTGGTCTTTCAGGCCTGGGCCTGGTTCCAGGCCGGGGGGGGCGCGGCGCGCCGACAGGTGGCAACGGCCACTGGGGTTTTTGCCCTGTGGGGTGTCCTTGTCTTGTTCATCAGCCTGCCCTATCTCTGGGGCGACCCCGCAGGGCGGCTGGCGGAAATGGTCGCGATTATGCGCGATCATCCTACCGTTCATCGAGAATTGTTCCGGGGTCAAGTGTTTTCCAGCGCGGCGTTGCCTTGGGACTATATGTTGCGCTGGTTCGCCATCAGCCAGCCGCCGGTGACCTTGTTGTTGGGGTTGTTGGGCCTGGGAGCCTTGGGTCTCGCCGCTGGGGGCGTCGTCAGACGCGGCGCGGACGCCGGGCCGGGCGCGGCATGGGGCGCCGCCGAGTTGCGCTTCGGCGTCCTGCTCGCAACCTGCTTTGCGTTGCCCATGGTTGCCTTTGCGCTGTTGCGACCCACCTCCCTCACTGGCTGGCGGCATTTTTATTTCCTGCACGGGCCTTTTTGCCTGTTGGCGACCTTCGCCCTGATGAGGTTGCGCCAGCTGCCGGTTCGGGGGGTGCGAAAAGGATGGCTCGGCGGCGCGGCTTGCGCACTGACGGCGGCGGGGCTGGGCGCGGCGGCGTTGGAGATGGCGCAGATCCATCCCCACCAATATCTTTATTTCAACTTTTTAGCGGACCGGAAGACCCCGGAACGGTTGCGCGAGCGCTACGAGACAGATTACTGGAACATGGTGTTGCGACAGGGCTATGAATGGATCCTGAAAGAAACCCCGGAGGCCGCCATCAACATGAGGCCGCGGGGAGTTGATGCGTTGGCGGACATCAACCATAATGTGCAGATTCTCCCCCCGGCGGCCCGCAACCGCTTCACTTACGATCCGAAACGCGACCCGGATTTCTATTTAGGCGGAAGCGGAAGCGGAAACACAAACACAAGGCAAGGCCCCCTGCTCAAAGATCCTTTCCCTCCCGTTCTTCACCGGTTCAAGGTCTATAACAACACGATGTTGACCGTGTCCACGCCGGATTTGTCCCGGGTTGACCCGGCGATGGCGGATACGTATCGGGCTTTGCATCGGGCGGCGACAGCAAGGGAACCGGCGGCCCGGGCGGGGGGCTTCGATGTGCACCTGCATGGCGACCGGCTGGCGTGGGTGAAGGAGGCTTGCGAGCCCGGGGCGCTGAGGCGCGAGTTCCGGCTGGCTCTTTACCCGGCGGACGCGAGCCTCTTGCTGGCCCATCACCAGAAACGGGGCTACTTTACAATCAGCGCCTCTGGGGTGCGATTTGACGGCAAGTGCCTGGGGGCGGCGCGGTTGCCGGACTTCGCCTTAACCCGGATTCGCCTGGGGCAACGAGGGAAGTGGGAAGTGGAGGTGCCGCTATAATATGGCGGCATGGCGGCAATGACAAATCGCATTGGAGAACGGGCCCGATTCCATAGTCTGGCACTGGTCGTGTGGTGCCTGTTTTTGATTACGGGCCTCGTCATCGTCGATGACTACGGCGTCTCGTGGGATACGGAAATCCAGCGTTTTGTCGCCATCAACACCGTCAACTATGTCCTGCATAGCGACCCTGCCCTGTTACACAATGACGTTGATCACTTCTACGGCGCCGCCTTCGAGTTGCCCCTGTCCCTGTTGACGGAACGGATCCTGGGGCTAGAAGACCTGCGCCATGTCTATTTGGCCCGCTATGTCCTGACGCACCTGTTGTTTCTAATCGGCGGGTTCTGTTGCTATCTGTTGACGCGGCGCTTGTCCGGCGACCGGCTGATCGCGCTGTTAGTCATGCTACTGTTCCTGCTGTCCCCGCGTCTTTACGCCCATTCCTTTTTCGACACCAAGGATGCGGTGTTCGCCAGCGCCTTCGTCATGGCCTTGCTCGTTGTGAGTTGCGCCTTTGACAGGGATTCGGTGGGGGCCTATCGGGGGTGCGGGGCGGCGGCGGGGCTTCTCATCAACCTGCGCATCATGGGCGTGGTTCTGTTTGCCGTCGTGTTGGTCTTTCGGACCTGGGCCTGGTTCCGGGCCGAGGGGAGCGCGGCGCGCCAACGGATTGTGGCGACCACTGGGGTCTTTGCCCTGTGGGGGGCCTTGTCTTTGTTCATCAGCCTGCCCTATCTCTGGGGCGACCCCGCAGGGCGTCTTTCAGAATATTGGATAGTGTCGGCCGACCATCCTAGCTACCACGGCCACCAATTGTTCCGGGGTCAAGTGTTTTCCAGCGCGGCGTTGCCTTGGGATTATGTGTTGCACTGGTTCGTCATCAGCCAGCCGCCGGTGACCTTGTTGTTGGGTCTGTTGGGCCTAGTGGCCCTGGGCCTTGCCGCTGGGGGCGTCGTCAGACGCGGCGCAGGCGCCGGGCCGGGCGCGGCATGGGGCGCCGCCGAGTTGCGCTTCGGCGTCCTGCTGGCAACCTGCTTTGCGTTGCCCCTGGTTGCCTTTGTCCTGTTGCGGCCTAACACCATCAATGGCTGGCGGCATTTTTATTTCCTGCACGGACCTTTTTGCCTGCTGGCGACCTTCGCCCTGATGGGGTTGCGCCAGCTGTCGGTTCGGGGGTTGCGAAAAGAATGGGTTGGCAGCGCGGCTTGCGCGCTGACGGCGGCGGGGCTGATCGTCGTGGCGGTCCAGGCGGGGCTGATCGTCGTGGCGGTCCAGATGGCGCGACTCCATCCCCATCAATATCTCTATTTCAACTTCTTGGCGGACCGGAAGACCCCGGAACGGTTGCGCGAGCGCTACGAGATGGATTACTGGAACATGATGTGGCGACAGGGCTATGAGTGGCTCCTGAAAGAGACCCCGGAGGCCGCCATCAACATGAGGCCGCGGAGAGTTGATGCGTTGGCGAACATCAACCGCAATGTGCAGATCCTCGCCCCAGCGGCCCGCAACCGGTTCACCTACGACCCGAAACGCGACCCAGATTTCTATTTAGGCGGAAGCGGAAACACAAACACAAGGCAAAACCCCCTGCTCAAAGATCCTTTCCCTCCCGTTCTTCACCGGTTCAAGGTCTATAACAACACGATGTTGACCGTGTCCACGCCGGATTTGTCCCGGGTTGACCCGGCGGTGGCGGATGAGTATCGGGCTTTGCATCGGGCGGCGACGGCGGGGGAACCGGCGGCGCGGGCGGGGGGCTTCGATGCGCACCTGCATGGCGACCGGCTGGCGTGGGTGAAGGAGGCTTGCGAGCCCGGGGCGCTGAGGCGCAAGTTCCAGCTGGCTCTTTACCCGGCGGACGCGGGCCGTTTGCCGGCCCAGCACCGGAAACGGGGCTATTTTACAATCAGCGCCTCTGGGGTGCGGTTTGATGGCAAGTGCCTGGGGGCGGCGCGGTTGCCGGACTTCGCCCTAACCCGGATTCGCCTGGGGCAGCCAGGGAAGTGGGAAGTTGACATCCCCTTTTAGCTTGTTAGTTTTCCGTTATCCTTCCTGGCGCTTCCGCGTTCAGTCAGTCATGTGCTGTTTGCACACTCCTTCCTTCACTTGTCGCGCCAGTTGCCTAACGAAAAACTTCCGTCGCTAAAAAGTGGTCAATGCGCCAGTTGCCTGACGGAAAATTTCCGTCGCTAAAAATGTTTAAGGGCATAGGCGTAGCTTGGGGTGGGGCTTTTAAGACCCTGCGCGGCCTGGATGGCCGCGCCGAGAGCGTCCAGGGATGGATTCACAGCGTGTCGTAAAAAGCCCCACCCCAAGCTAGGCCCTCGGGTGTCGCGCTAGGCAAAATAGTGGAAAACTAACAAGCTAAAACTGACCGAGCGAGGAAACGCCGCGCCATATGGCGGAAAATTAACAAGCTAAAATATAATGGCGGCATGGCGGCAATGATAAATCGCATTAGAGAACGGGCCCGATTTCATAGTTTGGCACTGAGCGTGTGGGCCTTGTTTTTGATAGCGGGCCTCGCCATCGTCGATGACTACGGCGTCTCGTGGGATGCGGGAGCCCAGCGTGGCATCGCCCTCAGCACCCTCAACTATGTCCTGCATGATGACCTAGGCCGGTTGCGATCGGTCATTGACCGCTTCTACGGCGTCGCCTTCGAGGCACCCCTGTTGCTGTTGACGGAACGGGTCCTGGGGCTGGAAGACCCGCGCCATGTCTATCTGACCCGCCATGTCCTGACGCACCTGTGGTTTCTAATTGGCGGGTTCTGTTGCTATCTGCTGGCGTTTCGATTGTCTGGCGACCGGCTGGTCGCGCTGTTGGTCATGGCGCTGTTCCTGCTGTCCCCACGCCTGTACGCCCATTCCTTCTTCAACAGCAAGGACCCAGTGTTCGCCAGCGCCTTCGTCATGGCCCTGCTCGTTGTGAGCCGCGCCTTTGACAAGGACTCGGTGGGGGCCTATCGCTGGTGCGGGGCGGCAGCGGGGCTTCTTGTCAGCCTGCGCATCATGGGCGTGGTTCTGTTTGCCGCCGTGTTGGTCTTTCAGGCCTGGGCCTGGTTTCGGGCCGAGGGGGGCGCGGCGCGGCGGCGGGTGGCGGCGACCACTGGGGTCTTCGCCCTGTGGGGAATCGTTGTCTTGTTCATCAGTCTGCCCTACCTCTGGGGCGACCCCATAGGGCGGCTTTCAGAATATTGGGTGGCGTTGACCGACCATCCTGACTACCACGGCCACCTATTGTTCTGGGGTCAGGCGTTTTCCGGCGGGGCGTTGCCTTGGGACCATGTGTTGCGCTGGTTCGCCATCAGCCAGCCGCCGGTGACCTTGTTGTTGGGATTGTTGGGCCTAGTGGCCCTGGGCCTTGCCGCTGGGGGCGTCGTCAGACGCGGCGCGGGCGCCGGGCCGGGCGCGGCATGGGGGGGGGGGGGCGAGTTGCGCTTCGGCGTCTTGCTCGCAACCTGTTTTGCGTTGCCCCTGCTCGCCTTTGTTCTGTTGCGGCCCACCACCCTCGTCGATAGCTGGCGGCATTTTTATTTCCTGCACGGGCCTTTTTGCCTGCTGGCGACCTTCGCCCTGATGGGGGTGCGTCAGCTGTCGGCGCGGGGGTTGCAAAGAAGATGGCTCGGCGGCGCGGCGTGCGCGCTGACAGCGGCGGGGCTAGGCGTCACGGCCTTTGAAATGGCGCAGATCCATCCTAACCAGCACCTCTATTTCAACTTTTTGGCGGACCGGAAGACCCCGGAACGGCTACAGGCCCGCCACACCGTGGATTACTCCCTGGCGATGCGACAGGGTTACGAATACCTGCTAAGACAAACCCCGGCCGCCGCCATTAACCTGGAAAAGAAACACTTCCTCACGAGACTCGTTGGGGGCATATTCATTCTTCCCGCGGCAGACCATCGCCGGTTCACCTACGACCGCAGTCGCGACCCGGATTTCTATTTCAGCGGAAGCGGAAACACAAGCGTAAAGATAAGCTTCCTGACCAAAGATCCTTTCCCTCCCGTTCTTCACCAGTTCAAGGTCTATAACAACACCATGATGACCGTTTCCACGCCGGATTTGTCCCGGGTTGACCCGGCGGTGGCGAATGAGTATCGGGCTTTGCATCGGGCGGCGACGGCGGGGGAACCGGTGACGCGGGAGAGCGGCTATGAAGTCCACCGGCACGGCTCGCGGCTGGCGTGGGTGAAGGAGGCTTGCGAGCCTGGGGAATTGATGCATCCGTTCCGGCTCAGGGTTTACCCGGCGGACGCGGGCCGTTTGCCTAGCGGGGGCTACTTCGGACTCAGCGTCCGCGGGGTGCGGTTTGATGGCAAGTGCCTGGGGGCGGCGTGGTTGCCGGACTTCGCCTTAACCCGGATTCGCCTGGGGCAATCAGGGAAGTGGGAAGCCGACATCCCCTTTTAGCTTGTTAGTTTTCCGTTATCCTGCCTGGCGCTTCCGCGTTCAGTCAGTCATGTATTTGATATACACTCCTTCCCTCACTTGTCGCGCCAGTTGCCTGACGAAAAATTTCCGTCGCTAAAACACACTTGCAGGCTCGGTTATTTTGCCTGGCGTATTGACCGCTATAATATGGCGGCATGGCGGCAACGATAAATCGCATTGGAGAACGGGCCAGATTCCATAGTCTGGCACTGATCGTGTGCGCCTTGTTTTTGATGACGGGCCTCGCCATCGTCGATGACTACGGCATCTCGCCGGATACGAAAATCCAGCGCCTTATCGCCCTCAGCACCCTCAACTATGTCCTGCAAGACGACCCAGGCCGGTTGCGAATGCTCGCTGACCGCTTCTACGGCGCCGCCTTCGAGGCGCCCCTGTTCCTGTTGACGGAACGGGTCCTGGGGCTGGAAGACCCACGCCATGTCTATTTGGCCCGCCATGTCCTGACGCACCTGTTGTTTCTAATCGGCGGGTTCTGTTGCTATCTGCTGGCGTTTCGATTGTCCGGCGACCGGCTGGCCGCGCTGTTGGTCATGTTGCTGTTCCTGCTGTCCCCGCGCCTGTACGCCCATTCCTTCTTCAACAGCAAGGATGCGGTGTTCGCCAGCGCCTTCGTCATGGCCTTGCTCTTTGCGAGCCGCGCCTTTGACAGGGACTCGTTGGGGGCCTATCGGTGGTGCGGGGCAATGGCAGGACTTCTCGTCAACCTGCGCATCATGGGAGTGGTTCTGTTTGCCATCGTGTTGGTCTTTCGGGCCTGGGCCTGGTTTCGGGCCGAGGGGGGCGCGGCGCGGCGGCGGGTGGCGGCGACCGCTGGGGTCTTTGCCCTGTGGGGGGGCCTTGTCTTGTTCATCAGCCTGCCCTATCTCTGGGGCGATCCCGCAGGGCGTCTGGGGGAATATTGGATGGCGTTGGCCGACCATCCTACCCACCGCTTCCGCCTATTGTTTCGGGGTCAGGCGGTTTCCAGCGCGGCGTTGCCTTGGGACTATGTGTTGCGCTGGTTCGCCATCAGCCAGCCCCTCGTGACCCTGTTGTTGGGTCTGCTGGGCCTGGGGGCCTTGGGCCTTGCCGCTGGGGGCGTCGTCAGACGCGGCGCGGACGCCGGGCCTGGACCGGGCGCGGCATGGGGGGGGGGGGGGGGGGGGGGAGTTGCGCTTCGGCATTCTGCTGGCAACCTGTTTTGCGTTGCCCCTGGTTGCCTTTGTTCTGTTGCGGCCCAACACCTCCGATGACTGGCGGCATTTTTATTTCCTGCACGGGCCTTTTTGCCTGCTGGCGACCTTCGCCCTGATGAGGTTGCGCCAGCTGCCGGCGCGGGGGTTGCAAAGAAGATGGCTCGGCGGCGCGGCCTGCGCGCTGACGGCGGTGGGACTAGGCATCACGACCTTTGAAATGGCGCAGATCCATCCTAACCAGCATCTCTATTTCAACCCATTAGTGGACCGGAAAACCCCGGAACGGCTACGGGCCCGCTACACCATGGATTACTACATGGCGATGCGGCAGGGTTATGAATACCTACTAAGACAAGGTCCGACCGCCGCCATTAACCTGGAAAAGAAATACTTCCTCTCGAGACTCGTTTATGGCATATTCATTCTTCCCGCGGCAGACCATCGCTGGTTCACCTACGACCGCAGTCGCGACCCGGACTTCTATTTAAGCGGAAGCGGAAACACAAGCATAAAGTTAAGCTTTCTGCCCAAAGATCCTTTCCCTCCCGTTCTTCACCGGTTCAAGGTCTATAACAACACCATGTTGATCGTATCCACGCCGGATCTGTCCCGGGTTGACCCGGCGGTGGCGGATGAGTATCGGGCTTTGCATCGGGCGGCGACAGCGGGGACGCCGGCGGCCCGGGCGGGGGGCTTCGATGTACACCTGCATGGCGACCGGCTGGCGTGGGTGAAGGAGGCTTGCGAGCCTGGGGAATTGATGTCGCCATTCCGGCTCAGGCTTTACCCGGCGGACGCGGGCCGTTTGCCGAACCATCTCCGGAAACAGGGTTACTTTGCAATCAGCGCCTTTGGGGTGCGGTTTGACGACAAGTGCCTGGGGGCGGCGCGGTTGCCGGATTTCGCCCTGACCCGGATTCGCCTGGGGCAACAAGGGAGATGGGAAGTTGAGGTCCCCTTTTAGCTTTTAGCTTGTTAGTTTTCCGCCATGCGTCCTGGCGTTTCTTTGCTCGGGCGGTCATGTGCTATTTGCACACTCCCTTCCTCGCTCATCACGCCAGTTGCCTGACGAAAAACTTCCGTCGCTAAAATGGTTGTAGTTTTCCGCCATGTGGCGCGGCGTTTCTTTGCTCGGGCGGTCATGTGCTATTTGCACACTCCCTTCCTCGCTCATCACGCCAGTTGCCTGACGAAAAACTTCCGTCGCTAAAATGGTTGTAGTTTTCCGCCATGTGGCGCGGCGTTTCCTCGCTCGGTCAGTTTTAGCTCGTTAGTTTTCCGTTATCCTTCCTGGCGCTTCCGCGTTCAGTCAGTTTAGCTTGTTACATCCGCCATGCGTCTTGGCGGCCAAACTAGGGCGTAGCTTGGGGCAGGGCTTTTAAGACCCTGCGCGGCCCGGATGGCCGCGCCGAGAGCGTCCAGGGATGGATTTACAGCGTGTCGCAAAAGGCCCTGCCCCAAGCTACACCCCTTTTAGCTTGTTACATCCGCCATGCATCGCGGCGTTTCTTCACGCGGTCGGTCATGTATTTGACATACACTCCCTCCCGCGCTCATCACGCCGCTTGCCTGACGAAAAATTTCCGTCGCTAAAACACACTTGCAGGCTCGGTTATTTTGCCTGGCGCATTGACCGCTATAATGGCGGCATGTTTGCAATGACAAACCCCATTGGAGAACGGATCCGGTTCCATCGCTTAGCGTTGATCGCATGCGCCCTATTCCTGATTACGGGCCTCGCCATCGTCGATGACTACGGCGTCTCTGTAGATACGGTGGGGCAGCGTCGCATCACCATCAACACCGTCAACTATGTCCTGCATGACGACCCAAGCCTGTTGCAAGTGCAGGCTGACCGCTTCTACGGCGTCGCCTTCGAGTTGCCCCTGCTTCTGTTGACGAAACGGGTCCTGGGGCTGGAAGACCCGCGCCATGTCTATTTGGCCCGCCATGTCCTGACGCACCTGTTGTTTCTAATCGGCGGGTTCTGTTGCTATCTGCTGGCGTTTCGATTGTCCGGCGACAGGCTGATCGCGCTGTTGGTCATGTTGCTGTTCCTGCTGTCCCCGCGCCTGTACGCCCATTCCTTTTTCAACAGCAAGGATGCGCCGTTCGCCAGCGTCTTCGTCATGGCCTTGCTCTTTGCGAGCCGCGCCTTTGACAAGGACTCGGTGGGGGCCTATCGGTGGTGCGGGGCAATAGCGGGACTTCTCGCCCACCTGCGCATCATGGGCGTGGTTCTGTTTGCCGTCGTGTTGGTCTTTCGGGCCTGGGCCTGGTTCCGGGCCGAGGGGGGCGCGGCGCGGCGGCGGGCGGCGGCGACCACTGGGGGCTTTGCCCTGTGGGGGGGCCTTGTCTTGTTCATCAGCCTGCCCTATCTCTGGGGCGACCCCGCAGGGCGGCTGGCGGAAATGCCAGCGGTACTGAGCGATCATCCCATTGCCTCTTATGAGTTGTTCAAGGGACAAGTGTTTCCGAGCGTGGCGTTGCCTTGGGACTATGTGTTGCGCTGGTTCGCCATCAGCCAGCCGCCGGTGACCTTGTTGTTGGGCCTGTTGGGCCTAGTGGCCTTGGGCCTTGCCGCTCAGGGCGTCGTCGGACGCGGCGCGGGCGCCCGGCCGGGCGCGGCATGGGGGGGCGCCGAGTTGCGCTCCGGCGGCCTGCTTGCGGCCTGCTTTGTTCTGCCTATGGCCGCTTTTGTTTTGTTGCGACCCGGCACCGGTGATGGCTGGCGGCATTTCTATTTTCTGCACGGGCCTTTTTGCCTGCTGGCGACCTTCGCCCTGATGGGAATGCGCCAGCTGGCGGCGCGGGGGTTGCGAAAAGAATGGGTGGGCGGCGCGGCTTGCGCGCTGACAGCGGCGGGGCTGGGCGTTGCGGCCCTTGAAATGGCGCAGATCCATCCTAACCAGCACCTTTATTTCAACTTTTTTGTGGACCGGAAAACCCCGGAACGGCTAAACGAACGCTACGAGACGGATTACTGGGACATGATGTTGCGGCAAGGGTATGAACACATCCTGCGACGAGAGCCTGCTTCCATCATTAACATGAGGCGGCGCCAGGTTCACTTGTGGGCGGACATCAACCGCAATGTGCGGATTCTCCCGGCGACGGCCCGCAACCGGTTCACCTACGACCCCAGCCGCGACCTGGATTTCTACTTGGGCGGAAGCCCGGAGAGAAGCTTCCTGCCCAGAGATCCTTTCCCCCCCGTTATCCATCGGATCAAGGTCTATAACAACACGATGTTGACCGTATTCACGCAGGATTTGTCCCGGGTTGACCCGGCGGTGGCGGATAAATATCGGGCTTTGCATCGGGCGGCGACGGCGGGGGTGCCGACGGCCCGAGGGGGGGGGTTCGATGTGCACCTGCATGGCGACCGGCTGGCGTGGGTGAAGGAGGCTTGCGAGCCAGGGGCACTGAAGCGTGAGTTCCTGCTCAAGCTTTATCCGGCGGACCCGGGCCGTTTGCCAGAATCTCGCCGGCGCTGGGGCTACTTCGAACTCGGCGCCCGCGGGGTGCGGTTTGACGGCAAGTGCCTGGGGGCGCGACGACTGCCGGACTTCGCCCTGGCCCGGATTCGCCTGGGGCAGTCTGCTTCTGGCGGAGGGGCAGTGTGGGAAACCGACATCCACTTTTAGCTTTTAGCTTTTAGCTTGTTAGTTTTCCGTTATCCTGCTTGGCGCGCCAACCAGGGCATAGCTTGTTACATCCGCCATGCGGCGCGGCATTTCTTTGCGCGGTCAGTCATGTATTTGATATACACTCCCTCCCGCGCTCATCATGCCGCTTGCCTGACGAAAAACTTCCGTCGCTAAAAAATGGTCAATTCACCGCTTGCAGGGCGGAAAACTAACAAGCTAAAACGGGCCCGATTCCATAGTTTGGCACTGCTCGTGTGGTCCCTGTTCCTGATAGCGGGCCTCGCCATCGTCGATGACTACGGCGTCTCGATAGATACGGAAAACCAGCATCTTAACGCCCTCAGCACTCTCAACTATGTCCTGCATGACGACCTAGGCCGGTTCCGAGTGGCCGCTGACCGCTTCTACGGCGCCGCCTTCGAGTTGCCCCTGCTTCTGTTGACGGAACGGGTCCTGGGGCTGGAAGACTCGCGCCATGTCCATTTAGCCCGCCATGTCCTGACGCACTTGTTTTTTCTGCTTGGCGGGTTCTGTTGCTATCTGTTGGCGCGGCGCTTGTCCGGCGACCGGCTGATCGCGCTGTTGGTCATGTTGCTGTTCCTGCTGTCTCCGCGTCTTTACGCCCATTCCTTCTTCAACAGCAAGGATGCGGTGTTCGCCAGCGCCTTCGTCATGGCCTTGCTCTTTGTGTGTCGCGCCTTTGACAGGGACTCGTTGGGGGCCTATCGGTGGGGCGGCGCGGCGGCGGGGCTTCTCATCAACCTGCGCATCATGGGCGTGGTTCTGTTTGCCGCCGTGTTGCTCTTTCGGGCTTGGGCCTGGTTTCGGGCCGAGGGGTGCGCGCCGCAACGACGGATTGTGGCGACCACTAGCGTCTTCGCCCTGTGGGGGGGCCTTGTCTTGTTCATCAGCCTGCCCTACCTCTGGGATGACCCAGTAGGGCGGCTGGCGGAAATGGTCATGGCGTTGGCCGATCATCCTATCGTTCTTCATGAATTATTCCGGGGGCAAGTGTTTTCCAGCGCGGCGTTGCCTTGGGATTATGTGTTGCGCTGGTTCGCCATCAGCCAGCCGCCGGTGACCTTGTTGTTGGGACTGTTGGGCCTAGTGGCCCTGGGCCTTGCCGCTGGAGGCGTCGTCAGACGCGGCGCGGGCGCCGGGCCGGGCGCGGCGTGGGGGGCCGCCGAGTTGCGCTTCGGCATCCTGCTGGCAACCTGCTTTGCATTGCCCCTAGTTGCCTTTGTTCTGTTGCGGCCCAATGCCTACCAGGGCTGGCGGCATTTTTATTTCCTGCACGGGCCTTTTTGCCTGTTGGCGACCTTCGCCCTGATGGGGTTGCGCCAGCTGTCGGCGCGGGGGTTGCAAAGAAGATGGGTTGGCGGCGCGGCTTGCGCGCTGACAGCGGCGGGGCTGGGCGTCGTGGTTGTCCAGATGGCGCGACTCCATCCTAACCAATATCTCTATTTCAACTTTTTTGTGGACCGAAAAACTCCGGAATGGCTAAACGAACGCTACGAGACGGATTACTGGGACATGATGTTGCGGCAAGGGTATGAACACATCCTGCGACGAGGGCCTGCTTCCATCATTAACATGAGGCGGCGCCAGGTTATCTTGTGGGATGACATCAACCGCAATGTGCAGATCCTCCCGGCGGCGGCCCGGAGCCGGTTCACCTATGACCCCAGTCGCGACCTGGATTTCCACTTGGGCGGAAGCCCGGAGAGAAGCTTCTTGCCCAGAGATCCTTTCCCCCCCGTTATCCATCGGATCAAGGTCTATAACAACACGATGTTGACCGTATTCACGCAGGATTTATCCCGGGTTGACCCGGCGGTGGCGGATGAATATCGGGCTTTGCATCGGGCGGCGACGGCGGGGGAGCCGGCGGCCCGGGCGGGGGGCTTTGATGTGCACCTGCATGGCGACCGGCTGGCGTGGGTGAAGGAGGCTTGCGAGCCAGGAGAATTGTTGTTTCCGTTCTGGCTCGCGTTTTACCCAGTGGACGCGGGCCGTTTGCCAGAATCTCGCCGGCGATGGGGCTACTTCGAACTCGGCGCCCGCGGGGTGCGGTTTGACGGCAAGTGCCTGGGAGCGCGACGACTGCCGGACTTCGCCCTAGCCCGGGTGCGCCTGGGGCAACATGCTCCTAGTGGGGAGGTGCTATGGGAAGCCGACATCCCCTTTTAGCTTTTAGCTTGTTAGTTTTCCGTTATCCTTCCTGGCGCTTCCGCGTTCAGTCAGTCATGTGCCATTGCGCACACTCCTTCCTTCACTTGTCGCGCCAGTTGCCTAACGAAAAACTTCCGTCGCTAAATGCTCGTCATGCCGCTTGCCTGACGAATGTTCCGTCATGCTTCGTGGATGGACAGGAAGATGAGGTGGAATGGGCCTAGCTTGGGGGCGGGCTTTTAAGACCCTGTGCGGCCTGGATGGCCGCACCGAGAGCGTCCAGGGATGGATTCACAGCGTGTCGTAAAAAGCCCGCCCCCAAGCTAGGCCCTGGTTGGCGCACTAGGACGCAGGGCGGAAAACTAACAGGCCAAAAAGGTAATATGGCGGCATGGCGGCAATGACAAATCGCATTGGAGGATGGGCCCGGTTCCATCGCTTAGCATTAATTGCCTGCGCCCTGTTCCTCCTTGCGGGTCTCGCCATCGTCGATGACTATGGCGTTACGATAGACACAACCTCTCAACGGGCTATCGCCCTCAGCACCCTCAACTATGTCCTGCATGACGACCCAGGCCGGTTGCGAGTGGTCGTTGACCGCTTCTACGGCGCCGCCTTCGAGTTGCCCCTGTTCCTGTTGACGGAACGGGTCCTGGGGCTGGAAGACCCGCGCCATGTCTATTTGGCCCGCCATGTCCTGACGCACCTGTTTTTTCTAATCGGCGGGTTCTGTTGCTATCTGTTGGCGTTTCGATTGTCCGGCGACCGGCTGGCGGCGCTGTTGGTCATGGCGTTGTTTCTCTTGTCCCCGCGCATCTACGCTCATTCCTTCTTCAACAGCAAGGATCCGGTGGCTGCCAGCGCCTTCGTCATGGCCTTGCTCGTTGTGTGTCGCGCCTTTGACAAGGACTCGGTGGGGGCCTATCGGTGGTGCGGGGCAATGGCGGGACTTGTCGTCAACCTGCGCATCTTGGGCATCGCCCTGTTTGCCGTCGTGTTGGTCTTTCAGGCCTGGGCCTGGTTCCGGGCCGGGGGGGGCGCGGCGCGGCGGCGGGTTGTAGTGACCACTGGCGCTTTCGCCCTGTGGGGAATCGTTGTCTTGTTCATCAGCCTGCCCTATCTCTGGGGCGACCCCGCAGGGCGGCTGGCGGAAATGGTCGAGATTATGCGCGATCATCCTACCGTTTATCTGGTATTGTTCCGGGGGCAGGTGTTTTCCGGCGCGGCGTTGCCTTGGGACTATATGTTGCGCTGGTTCGCCATCAGCCAGCCGCCGGTGACCTTGTTGTTGGGGCTGTTGGGCCTAGTGGCCCTGGGCCTTGCCGCCAGGGGCGTCGTCAGACGCGGCGCAGGCGCCGGGCCCGGGCCGGGCGCGGCGTGGGGCGCCGCCGAGTTGCGCCTCGGCATATTGCTCGCAACCTGCTTTGCGTTGCCCCTGGTTGCCTTTGCGCTGTTGCGACCCACCTCCCTCAATGACTGGCGGCATTTTTATTTCTTGCACGGGCCTTTTTGCCTGCTGGCGACCTTCGCCCTGATGGGGTTGCGCCAGCTGCCGATGCGGGAGGCGCAAAGAAGATGGCTCGGCGGCGCGGCGCGCGCACTGACGGCGGCTGGGCTGGGCGTCGTGGCGGTCCAGATGGCGCAGATCCATCCTAACCAGCATCTCTATTTCAACTTTTTTGTGGATCGGAAGACCCCGGAACGGTTGCGCGAGCGCTACGAGACGGATTACTGGGACATGATGTTGCGGCAAGGTTATGAACACATCCTGCGACGAGAGCCTGCTTCCATCATTAACATGAGGCCGCGAGAGCTTGACTGGGCGTCCATCAACCGCAATGTGCAGATTCTCCCGGCGGCGGCCCGCAAACGGTTCACTTATGACCGCAGTCGCGACCTGGATTTCTACCTGGGAGGAAGCCCGGAGAAAAGCTTCCTGCCCAGAGATCCTTTCCTCCCCGTAATCCATCGGATCAAGGTCTATAACAACACGATGTTGACCGTATCCACGCCGGATTTGTCCCGAGTTGACCCGGCGGTGGCGGAGGCGTATCGGGCTTTGCATCGGGCGGCGACGGCGGGGGAACCGGTGGCTCGCGGGGGGGGCTTCAATGTGCACCTGCATGGCGACCGGCTGGCGTGGGTGAAGGAGGCTTGCGAGCCTGGGGAATTGTTGTTTCCGTTCCGACTCGCGTTTTACCCAGTGGACGCGAGCCGGTTGCCGAAACCACGCCGCAACTGGGGATACTTCGAACTCGACGCCCGCGGGGTGCGGTTTGACGGCAAGTGCCTGGGGGCGCGACGACTGCCGGACTTCGCCCTGGCCCGCGCGCGTTTGGGGCAACCGGGGAGATGGGAAGTTGACATCCCCTTTTAGCTTGTTACATCCGCCATGCATCGCGGCATTTCTTCACTCGGTCAGTCATGTATTTCATGCACACTCCTTCCTTTTTAGCTTGTTAGTTTTCCGCCATGCGTCCTGGCGTTTCTTTGCTCGGGCGGTCATGTGCTATTTGCACACTCCCTTCCTCGCTCATCACGCCAGTTGCCTGACGAAAAACTTCCGTCGCTAAAATGGTTGCGGGATAACGGAAAACTAACAAGCTAAAAGGGATGACGGGGTGCATAGGCGTAGCTTGGGGGTGGGCTTTTAAGACCCTGTGCGGCCCGGATGGCCGCACCGAGAGCGTCCAGGGATGGATTCACAGCGTGTCGTAAAAAGCCCGCCCCCAAGCTAGGCCCTGGTTGGCGCACTAGGACGCAGGGCGGAAAACTAACAGGCCAAAAAGGTAATATGGCGGCATGGCGGCAATTACAAATCGCATTGGAGAACGGATCCGGTTCCATCGCTTAGCGTTGATTGCATGGTGCCTGTTTCTGATAGCGGGCCTCGCCATCGTCGATGACTACGGAGTCTCGCCGGATGCGGGAAACCAGCATCTTGTCGCCGTCAACACCCTCAACTACATCCTGCATTACGACCCAGGCCAGTTGCGAGTGGTCTCTGACCGCTTCTACGGCGCCGCCTTCGAGTTGCCCCTGTTCCTATTGACGGAACGGGTCCTGGGGCTGGAAGACCCGCGCCATGTCTATCTGACCCGCCATGTCCTGACGCACCTGTTGTTTCTAATCAGCGGGTTCTGTTGCTATCTGTTGGCGTGGCGCTTGTCCGGCGACCGACTGGTCGCGCTGTTGGTCATGTTGCTGTTTCTCCTGTCCCCGCGTCTTTACGCCCATTCCTTTTTCAACAGCAAGGATGCGGTGTTCGCCAGCGCCTTCGTGATGGCCTTGCTCTTTGCGAGCTGCGCCTTTGACAGGGACTCGGTGGGGTCCTATCGGTGGTGCGGCGCGGCGGCGGGGCTTCTCATCCACCTGCGCATCATGGGCGTGGCGCTGTTTGCTCTCGTGTTGGTCTTTCGGGCCTGGGCCTGGTTTCGGGCCGAGGGCGCGGCGCAACGGCGGGTTGTAGTGACCACTGGGGTCTTTGCCCTGTGGGGGGGCGTTGTCTTGTTCATCAGCCTGCCCTACCTCTGGGGCGACCCCATAGGGCGTCTTTCAGAATATTGGGCGGCGTTGGCGGACCATCCTGCTGTCCACTCCCGCGAATTGTTCCGGGGCCGGACCTTTTCCAGCGCGGCGTTGCCTTGGGATTATATGTTGCACTGGTTCGCCATCAGCCAGCCGCCGGTGACCTTGTTGTTGGGGCTGTTGGGCCTAGTGGCCCTGGGCCTTGCCGCTGGGGGTGTCGTCAGACGCAGCGCGGGCGCCGGGCCGGGGCGCGGTTTGGGCGCCGCCGAGTTGCGCCTCGGCATCCTGCTTGCAATCTGCTTTGTGTTGCCCATGGTCGCCTTTGTTCTGTTGCGGCCCAACACCATCAATGGCTGGCGACATTTTTATTTCCTGCACGGGCCTTTTTGCCTGCTGGCGACTTTCGCCCTGGCGTGGTTGCGCCAGCTGGCGGCGCGGGGGGTGCGAAAAGGATGGGTTGGCGGCGCGGCTTGCGTGCTGACGGCGGCGGGGCTAGGCGTCGCGGCCCTTGAAATGGCGCAAATCCACCCCCACCAATATCTCTATTTTAATTTCTTGGCGGACCGGAAGACCCCGGAAGGGTTGCGCGAGCGCTACGAGACGGATTACTGGAACATGATGTTGCGGCAAGGGTATGAACACATCCTGCGGCAAGCGCCGCCTGCTTCCACCATTAACATGAGGCCGCGAGAGGTTCATTCGCGGGCGGACATTAACCGCAATGTGCAGATTCTCCCGGCGGCGGCCCGCAAACGGTTCACCTATGACCGCAGTCGCGACCTGGATTTCCACTTAAATGGAAGAGGACACACGGCCCGGAGCGGCCTGCCCAAAGATCCTTTCCCCCCCGCGCTCCACCAGATCAAGGTCTATAACAACACCATTATGACCGTATCCACACCGGACCTGTCCTGGGTTGACCTGGCGGTGGCGGATGAGTATCGGGCTTTGCATCGGGCGGCGACGGCGGGGGAACCGGCGGCTCGCGGGGGTGGCTTCGATGCGCACCTGCATGGCGACCGGCTGGCGTGGGTGAAGGAGGCTTGCGAGCCTGGGGCGTTGATGCGCGAGTTCTTGCTCAGGCTTTACCCGGCGGACCCGCGGCGTTTGCCAGAATTTCGCCGGCGCTGGGGCTATTTCGAACTCAGTGCCCGCGGGGTGCGGTTTGACGGCAAGTGTCTGGGGGCGAGACGACTGCCGGACTTCGCCCTGGCCCGGATTCGCCTGGGGCAACAGGGGCCTGACGGGGGGGTGCTGTGGGAAACCGACATCCCGTTTTAGCTTGTTAGTTTTCCGCCATGCGTCCTGGCGTTTCCTCGCTCAGCCAGTCATGTATGTGACATACACTCCCGCCCTCGCTCCTCACGCCAGTTGCCTGACGAAAAACTTCCGTCGCTAAAACACACTTGCAGGCGCCGTTATCCTGCCTGGCGCTTCCGCGTTCAGTCAGTCATGTGCCATTACGCACACTCCTTCCTTCACTTGTCGCGCCAGTTGTCTAACGAAAAATTTCCGTCGCTAAAACAGTGGTCAATGCGCCAAGTTGCCTGACGAAAAATTTCCGTCGCTAAAATGGTTGCGGGTAACGGAAAGCTAACAAGTTAAAAGGGTAATATGGCGGCATGTCTGCAATAACCAATCGCATTGGAGAATGGGCTCGATTCCATCGCTTAGCGTTGATTGCATGCGCCCTGTTCCTCCTCACGGGCCTCGCCATCGTCGATGACTATGGCGTTTCGATGGACACAGGCCCTCAACGGGACATCGCCATCAACACCGTCAACTATGTCCTGCATGACGACCAGAGCCTGTTGCAATCAGACTTTATAGACCGCTTCTACGGCATCGCCTTCGAGGCGCCCCTGTTCCTGTTGACGGAACGGGTACTGGGGCTGGAAGACCCGCGCCATGTCTATCTGACCCGCCATGTCCTGACGCACCTGTTGTTTCTAATCGGCGGGTTCTGTTGCTACCTGTTGGCGCGGCGCTTGTCCGGCGACCGGCTAGTCGCGCTGTTGGTCATGTTGCTGTTTCTCCTATCCCCGCGTCTTTACACCCATTCCTTCTTCAACAGCAAGGATGCGGTGTTCGCCAGCGCCTTCGTCATGGCCTTGCTGTTTGTGAGCCGCGCCTTTGACAAGGACTCGTTGGGGGCCTATCGCTGGTGCGGGGCGGCAGCGGGACTTCTCATTAACCTGCGCATCATGGGCGTGGTTCTGTTTGCCATCGTGTTGGTCTTTCGGGCCTGGGCCTGGTTCCGGGCCGAGGGGGACGCGGCGCGGCGGCAGGTGGCGGCGACCGCTGGGGTCTTTGCCCTGTGGGGGGGCGTTGTCTTGTTCGTCAGCCTGCCCTACCTCTGGGAAGACCCCGTAGGGCGTCTTTCAGAATATCGGATATTTTCGGCCGATCATCTTGCCACTCCTTCCCGTGAATTGTTCCGGGGTCAGGCGTTTTCCAGCGCGGCGTTGCCTTGGGACTATGTGTTGCGCTGGTTCGCCATCAGCCAGCCGCCGGTGACCTTGTTGTTGGGTCTGTTGGGCTTGGGGGCCTTGGGCTTTGCCGTTAGGGGCGTTGTCAGACGCGGCGCGGGCGCTGGGCCGGGCGCGGCATGGGGGGTTGCCGAGTTGCGCTTTGGCGTCTTGCTCGCAACCTGCTTCGCGTTGCCCCTGGTTGCCTTTGCGCTGTTGCGGCCTAACACCCTCTATGGCTGGCGGCATTTTTATTTCCTGCACGGGCCTTTTTGCCTGCTGGCGACCTTCGCCCTGATGGGGTTGCGCCAGCTGTCGGTTCGGGGGGCGCGAAAAGGGTGGGTCGGCGGCGCGGCTTGCGCACTGACAGCGGCGGGACTGTGCGTCGTGGTTATCCAGATGGCGCAGATCCATCCTAACCAATATCTCTATTTCAACTTTTTTGTGGACCGGAAGACCCCGGAACGACTAAGCGAACGCTACAAGATGGATTACTGGAACATGATGTTGCGGCAAGGGTATGAACACATCCTGCGGCACGGGCCCGCTTCCACCATTAACATGAGGCCGCGAGGGTGGGGGTCATCGACGCAACGGATCAACCGCAATGTGCAGATTCTCCCGGCGGCGGCCCGCAACCGGTTCACCCATGATCCGAAACGCGACCCGGATTTCTACTTGGAAACCACCGCCATAAATCTGCCGCCGGAGGCGCCTAAAGTGTTTTTCCCTCCCGTTCTCCACCGGTTCAAGGTCTATAACAACACGATGTTGACCGTATCTACTCCGGATCTGTCCCGGGTTGACCCGGCGGTGGCGGATGAGTATCGGTCTTTGCATCGAGCGGCTACACGGGGGGAGCCAGTGGCCCGCGGGAAGCGCTATGAAGTGCACCGGCACGGCTCGCAATTGGTGTGGGTGAAGGAAGATTGCCAACCTGGGGGGGTGTTGCCTCCGTTTCGGCTCGAGCTTTACCCGGTGGATGCGCATCTTCTGCGCCATCCTCTCCAGGATCAGGACTATATTGAGTTTGAAGCCTACGGGGTGCGGTTTGACGGCAAGTGCCTGGGAGCGGCGCGGTTGCCGGACTTCGCCCTAACCCGGATTCGCCTGGGGCAACCGGGGAGGTGGGAAACCGACATCCACTTCTAGCTTTTAGCTTGTTAGTTTTCCGTTTTAGCTTGTTACATCCGCCATGCATCGCGGCGTTTCTTCGCTCGGTCAGTCATGTATTTCATGCACACTCCTTCCTTTTAGCTTGTTAGTTTTCCGCCATGCGTCCTGGCGTTTCCTCGCTCGGTCGGTCATGTGCTGCTTGCACACTCCCTTCCTCGCTCCTCACGCCAGTTGCCTGACAAAAAACTTCCGTCGCTAAAAAGTGGTCAATGGCCGCTTGCCTGACGAATGTTCCGTCATGCTTCGTGGATGGACAGGAAGATGAGGTGGAATGGGCCTAGCTTGGGGGCGGGCTTTTTACGACACGCTGTAAATCCATCCCTGGACGCTCTCGGTGCGGCCATCCGGGCCGCACAGGGTCTTAAAGGCCCTGCCCCAAGCTACGCCCATGCCGTTATCCCGCAACTTTTTTAGCGACGGAAGTTTTTCGTTAGGCAACTGGCGCGACAAGTGAAGGAAGGAGTGTGCAAACAGCACATGACTGACTGAACGCGGAAGCGCCAGGCAACATAACGGAAAACTAACAAGCTAAAACGAAAAAATTCCGTCGCTAAAAAACACTCGCAGGCTCCCTTATTTTGCCTGGCGCATTGACCGCTATAATGGCAACATGGCGGCAATGACAAATCCCATTGGAGAATGGCTCCGATTCCACAGCTTGGCGTTGATCTTATGGTGCCTGTTTTTGATTACAGGCCTCGTCCTCGTCGATGACTACGGCGTCTCGTGGGATACGGGAGGCCAGCGTCTTGTCGCCATCAACACCCTCAACTATGTCCTGCATGAGGACGAAACCCTGTTGCGAACCCATGACCGTTTCTACGGCGCGGCCCTGGAGTTGCCCCTGCTTCTGTTGACGGAACGGGCCCTGGGGCTGGAAGACCCGCGCCATGTCTATTTGACCCGCCATGTCCTGACGCACCTGTTTTTTCTAATTGGCGGGTTCTGTTGCTATCTGTTGGCGTTTCGATTGTCCGGCGACCGGCTGGCGGCGCTGTTGGTCATGGCGCTGTTCCTGCTGTCCCCACGTCTTTACGCCCATTCCTTCTTCAACAGCAAGGATCCAGTGCTCGCCAGCGCCTTCGTCATGGCCTTGCTCGTTGTGAGCCGCGCTTTTGACAAGGATTCGGTGGGGGCCTATCGCTGGTGCGGGGCGGCGGCGGGACTTCTCATCAACCTGCGCATCATGGGCGTGGTGTTGTTTGCCGCCGTGTTGGTCTTTCGGGCCTGGGCCTGGTTTCGGGCCGAGGGGGACGCGGCGCGGCGGCGGGCGGCGGCGACCGCTGGGGTTTTTGCCCTGTGGGGGGGCCTTGTCTTGTTCATCAGCCTGCCCTATCTCTGGGAAGACCCCATAGGGCATCTGGGGGAATATTGGATAGTGTCGGCCGACCATGCTAGCTACCGCGGCCGCCACCAATGGTTCCGGGGTCAGATGTTTTCCGGCTCGGCGTTGCCTTGGGATTATGTGTTGCGCTGGTTCGCCATCAGCCAGCCACCTGTGACCTTGTTGTTGGGGCTGTTGGGCCTGGGGGCCTTGGGCCTTGCCGCTAAGGGCGTATTCCGGCGCGGCGCGGGCGCCGGGCCGGGGCGCGGCTTAGGAGAGGGTGCCGAGTTGCGCTTCGGCCTCCTGCTCGCAACCTGCTTCGTGTTGCCTTTGGTTGCCTTTGTCCTGTTGCGGCCCAATGCCAACCATGACTGGCGGCATTTTTATTTCCTGCACGGGCCTTTTTGCCTGCTGGCGACCTTCGCCCTGATGGGGTTGCGCCAGCTACCGGTTCAAGGGTTGCGAAAAGAATGGCTCGGCGGCGCGGCTTGCGCGCTGACAGCGGCGGGGCTGGGCGCGGCGGCGTTGGAGATGGCGCAGATCCATCCTAACCAGCATCTCTATTTCAACTTTTTGGCGGACCGGAAGACCCCGGAACGGCTACTGAGCCGCTACATTACAGATCAGCAATTCACGGAGTGGCGGCAGAGTTACGAATCCCTGCTAAGACAGACCCCGGCCGCCGCCATTAACATGGAAAAAAAATACTTCAACACGGTTAATAGTTTGGGTAGAATGCTTCTTCCCGCGGCAGACCGGCGCCGGTTCACCTACGACCCCAGTCGCGACCCGGATTTCTACTTAAGATATAAGGAAAACGCGATACAGAGGGGTCTGCCCGAAGATCCTTTCCCTCCCATTCTCCACCGGTTCAAGGTCTATAACGACACCATTGCAACCGTATCCACGCCGGATTTGTCCCGGGTTGACCTGGAGGTGGCGGATGAATATCGGGCTTTGCATCGGGCGGCGACAACGGGGGAACCGGCGGCCCGGGCTGGGGGCTATGAAGTCCACCTGCGCGGCTCGCGGCTGGCGTGGGTGAAGGAGGCCTGCGAGCCCGGGGCGCTGATGCGTGAGTTCCGGATCAATCTTTACCCGGTTCAGGAGCGGCGCCATGTTGAGTTTGAAGCCTACGGGGTAAGGTTTGACGGCAAGTGTCTGGGGTCGGCGCGGTTGCCGGACTTCGCCCTGGCCCGCGCGCGCCTATGGCAGTCTGCTCCTGATGGGGGGGTGCTATGGGAAGTTGAGGTGCCTCTTTAGCTTTAGCTCGTTACATCCGCCATGTAACCTGGCGAATTGACCACTTGTTTTAGCGACGGAAGTTTTTCGTTAGGCAACTGGCGCGACAAGCGTTTAGCGACGGAAATTTTTCGTCAGGCAACTGGCGTGATGAGCGAGGGCGGGAGTGTATGTCAAATACATGACTGGCCGAGCGAGGAAACGCCAGGACGCATGGCGGAAAACTAACAAGCTAAAAAGTTGTTATAATGCTCCAATGGCTTCCTCCCCCGCCAAAACCCTGGTCGTCTCTTCTTACAACCGGCTTCGTTCGGACATCATAAGCGGAAAATTGACTCCTGGGGCCAAGCTCCGCACCGAGGAACTGCGGGACGACTATCAGACCGGCACCGGCCCGTTGCGGGAGGCCCTGAACCGGCTGGCCGGGGAAGGCTTCGTTACGGTGGAGGAGCAACGGGGCTTCAAGGTGGCGCCCGTTTCCATAGACGATCTTCGGGATCTGACTCGCCTGCGCATTATGTTGGAATGCGAGGCCATGAGCGAAAGCGTCAAGAACGGCAACGACGACTGGGAAGCCAATGTGGTCGCGGCCCATTACCGCTTGCAGAAGGCCAAGGGGGCGTATGAGAAGAATCTGGACCAATGGGAGCGGCTCAACGAAGAATTCCATGAGGCCCTGGTGGCGGCCTGCGCCTCTTCCTGGCTGTTGCGCCTCAGGCGCATATTGTATGAGCAACACAAGCGCTACCGTTTCATTTCCATCCTGACCCGCGATGCAAGCCGCGATGTCGCCTCGGAACACCAGGACATCTTGGACGCCGCCTTGGCAAGGGACGCCAAAGCGACCCGCAAGGCCACGGAATACCATATTCAACGCACCTTGGAGATCAGCGAGCAGGTGTTCGCCAAACTGGAAAATGAACTGAAATGAACAACCGGAGAAGGCAAATGACAGCAAAGCGCTCAATGTCCATAAAGAACAGCGCCAACAGCCCCTGCGGACCCAACAAGTTGCACATGGCGCTCCTGTCCGCGTTGGCCGCCGCCAGCGGCCCGGCCCAGGCTCAGATCGCGGAACTCGTCGTCACCGCCACCAAGCGGGCTGAATCCACCCAGGACATCCCCGTGTCCGTGGCCGCCCTGCAGGGGGACGACCTCAAGCAGTTGCGCGTCAGCACCTTCGACGACTATGTGCGCTACCTGCCCAATGTGGTCACCATGGGCACCGGCCCCGGCCAGAGCGAACTCTACATCCGCGGCGCCGCCACCGAGCAGTCAAAAATCTCCGTCTCCACCGTTCAGGGTTCTTCCCCGGCGGTGGCCCTGTATGTGGATGAGCAACCGGTCTCTTTCGGTGGGCGCAATGTGGACTACTACGCCGCCGACCTGCAGCGCATCGAGGTGTTGCCGGGGCCCCAAGGCACCCTGTTTGGGGCCAGCTCCCAGTCCGGCACCGTGCGCCTGATCACCAACAAGCCGGTGCTCGGCGAGTTTCAGGCCGGGGTCAAGGCCGATGTGGGCACGACCCGGGGCGGCGATGTCAGCCATTCCCAGCAGGTCTATGTGAACGCGCCGGTCACCGACGACTTGGCGTTGCGCCTGGTGGCGTACCACGACCGGCAGGGGGGCTGGATGGACAACATCCCCAACGATGTCGCCAACGGCGGCTTCTCCCCCAGCCTCACCGTGTTGAACCGGAACGACCTTTCCGCGGCGCCCGTCCATCCCAACAGCCCCTTCGAGGCGGCGGACAACAGCGACCTGGTGGAGGACGACTTCAACGACGCCGCCTACGCTGGCGGGCGCGTCAGCTTAGCCTACGAGGCCAACGCCGACTGGGGGCTGTTGCTTCAGCACACCCAGCAGTCCCTGGACGCGGACGGGGTGTTCGCCTACGACCCCAATCTGGATGGCAAGAGCAGCGTCAACCGGTTCTCCAAAGACGCCACTGAGGACGATTTCGGGCTGACCACCTTGAACCTCAAGGGCCGCATGGGGGCCTTGGACTTCATCTACGCCGCAGGCTATCTGAACCGGGATGTGGATGCTTTCGTGGATTACACAGACTACACCAGCGGCGGCGGCTATCAGGTCTATTACCTGTGCGCCGGCACCCGGGACTGGGGGGGGGACGGGTTTGAGGGGTACGGCGGCACGGTGGGCCGGAGTGAATGTTGGGACCCGGAGGCCCAATACTATGAGATTGTCAGAAGCACTCGCCTCACCCACGAGTTTCGCGTCAACACGCCGGAAGAAAACCGCTGGCGCCTGACCGCGGGCTTCTTCCATGACAAACAAATCACCCATGGCACAGGCGCCTTCGAGGTGGCCGGCACGCGAGACGACGGCGACGGCCCCTGGCCGGCCATGGCGATGATCGGCGACGCCGGGCCTGGCACCAACGCCAGCCTCACTGAGCCCTTTGAGCCCTGGGTCAGTTTCGTCAACGACTACACCCGGCGCACCGACCAGATGGCCCTGTTCGGCCAGCTGGAGTTCAACCTCACGCCGGACCTGACCGCCAGCTTCGGCGCCCGCTGGTATGACCTGGACTTCGACTTCAAGGGCGCCAGCAGCTTCTCTTTCGGTTGCAAAGGCGAAGACGAACCCGACGGTTGCGATTCTAGCTACCGCAGAGGCGGCCACGACGCCGCCAGCCGCACCTCCGGCAACAATGTCACCGCCCGGCTCCGGGCCCTGGGAACCGGCACCTTAGAGGCCATCCAAACCGCTGGCCTGGACCAATGCCGGCCTCCAACAGATGGCTGTCGCGCCGTATTCATCAACAACAGCAACCCCAAAGATAACGCGGACCTCGTTTTCGCGGCCATACAGAGCGGCGCGCTGAATGTGAACGGCCTCAACAACGACGGCGTGTTGAACCAGTCCGATGTGATCTTCCGGGCCTCTTTGGACTGGCGCATGACCGATGACATCCTGCTGTTCGCCACTTTCGGCCAAGGCTTTCGCCCGCCGGTGACCAATCGCAACGCCGGCAAGGCGCCCAGCAACCCCCGCGGACTGGCTGTCTATGACGGCTACCGGGTGCCCGCCGTGGCCCTCACCGACGAGATGGACAACTACGAGCTGGGCATCAAGGCGGACTTCCTGGACAACACCTTGCGGGTCAACGCAACGGGGTATTTCTCTGACATCACGGATTTGCAGGTGTCCCGCTTCGACCCCGTAAATGTGGCCTTCCTGGTGTTCATCGAGAATGTGGGAGACGCGGAGATCCTCGGCTTCGACGGCGATTTCATCTGGACCCCCACTCCCAAGCTGACCTTGGCCGGGGCGGTGGGCTTTGTGGATAGCGAGCTGACGCGCCTGAACCCGCAACTGGAGGGCATCGCCGTGCCGGTGGGCAGTGAACTGCCCTTCACCCCGGACTTCTCCGGCAACATCCGGGCTCGTTACGACTTCGGAGAGCTCATGGACGGCGCCAAGGCTTACATTTCCGGAGGCCTCAGCTACACCGGCGAGAGCAAATCCGGCTTGTCCGGCAACGCCTTCTATGCCGAGGACACCTTGCGACTCACCCATGGCGGCCGCGGTTCGGGGCTGAAGATCGCCGCGGAGGGCGGCGATTTCGTGGGGGGCAACTGCGGCACCTATGACCAGCCTCGCAACTGCCCCAACGGCCGCTATGCGCAAGACGACTATGTGCTGTTGGACCTGGCGGTGGGCATGGAGAGCGAGCAGTGGAGCGCCGAGTTCTTCATTGACAATGTCACCGACAAGCGGGCCCAGCTCCATGTGGACACCTTGCAATATGTTCCCAAGGTGGTGACCAACCGTCCCCGCTCCTTCGGCGTCCGTTTTTCCTACGATTACCGCTAAAAAAGCCGACCCGGAGCCTTGCCGGCGTCTCTTTTTTACAACAATGTCGCCCTTAGCGCAAAAAAAGTCTAATTTCACTTGCATAAGGCCTTCGACTGCGCTATTATCCACAAATAATTCAACCTGAATAATGGGAGAGACCAAGATGCCCGCACAGAACAAGGTCAAGCAATTCAAGCCAAACAAACTGAATTTGGCGATCCTGTCCGCCTTGGCCGCCACCGCCAGCGGCCCGGCCCAGAGCCAAATTGAGGAAGTGGTCGTCACCGCCACCAAACGGGCTGAATCCACCCAGGACATCCCCGTGTCCGTGGCCGCCCTGCAAGGGGACGACCTTAACCAGTTGCGCGTCAGCACCTTTGATGATTATGTGCGCTACCTGCCCAATGTGGTCACCATGGGAACCGGCCCCGGCCAGAGCGAACTCTACATCCGCGGCGCCGCCACCGAGCAGTCCAAAAACACCATCTCCACCATCCAGGGGTCTTCCCCGGCGGTGGCTCTGTATGTGGATGAGCAACCGGTCTCCTTCGGCGGGCGCAATGTGGACTACTACGCCGCCGACCTGCAACGCATCGAAGTGTTGCCGGGGCCCCAAGGCACCCTGTTCGGGGCCAGCTCCCAGTCCGGCACCGTGCGTCTGATCACCAACAAGCCGGTCATCGGCGAGTTTCAGGCCGGGGTCAAGGCCGATGTGGGGACGACCCGGGGCGGCGATGTCAGCCATTCCCAGCAGGTCTATGTGAACGCGCCGGTCACTGACAACCTGGCGGTGCGCCTGGTGGCGTATCACGACCGGCAGGGGGGCTGGATAGACAACATCCCCAACGATGTCGCCAATGGCGGCTTCGCCCCCAGCGTCGCCGTGTTGAACCGGAACGATATTTCCGCGGCGCCCGTCCATCCCGACACCCCCTTCGAGGCGGCGGACAACAGCGCCTTAGTGGAGGATGACTTCAACGACGCCACCTACGCCGGCGGGCGCGTCAGCCTGGCCTACGAGGCCAGCGCCGACTGGGGGCTGTTGCTTCAGCACACCCAGCAATCCCTGGACACAGACGGGGTGTTCGCCTACGACCCCAACCTGGATGGCACCAGCAGCACTAACCGCTTCACCAAAGACAGCAATGAGGACGATTTCGGGCTGACCACCTTGAACCTCAACGGCCGCATGGGGGCCTTGGACTTCATCTACGCTGTCGGCTATCTGAACCGGGATGTGGATTCTTTCGTGGATTACACGGACTACACCAATGGCGGCGGCTATCAGGTCTATTACCTGTGCGCCGGCACTCGGGACTGGGGGGGATCGAGCGGTTTCGAGGGATACGGCGGCACGGTGGGCCGGAGTGAATGCCACGACCCGGAAGCCCAGTACCAGGAGATCACCAGAAGCACCCGCCTCACCCACGAGTTTCGCATCAACACGCCGGAAGAAAACCGCTGGCGCCTGACCGCGGGCTTCTTCCATGACAAACAAATCACCCATGGCACAGGCGCCTTCGAGGATGCCGCCACGCGAGACGACGGCGACGGCGCTTGGCCGGCCCTGGGGCTGATCGGCGACGCCGGGCCTGGCACCAACGCCAGCCTCACCGAGCCCTTCAATCCCCGGGTCAGTTTCACCAACGACTACACCCGCAAGACCGATCAGATGGCCCTGTTCGGCCAGCTAGAGTTCGACCTCACGCCAGACCTGACCGCCAGCTTCGGCGCCCGCTGGTATGACCTGGACTTCGACTTCAAGGGCGCCAGCAGCTTCTCCTTCGGTTGCAAATTCGGCACCGACGGTTGCGACTCCAGCGTTGGCAGAGGCGGCCACGACGCCACCAGCCGCACCTCCGGCAACAATGTCACCGCCCGGCTCCAGGCCCTGGGGACCGGCACTATGGAGGCCCTCCGGGCCACGGGCCTCGACCAATGCCGGGCTGAAGTGCGGGACACGGCGGCCTGTCGCGGCGGCATGATCTTCAGCCGCGGCGGCGACTTCAGCGGCGCGGACGCCATCTTCGCGGACATCCAGAGCGGCGCGCTGAATGTGAACGGCCTCAACAACGACGGCGTGCTGAACCAGTCCGATGTGATCTTCCGGGCCTCTTTAGACTGGCGCATGACCGAGGACATCCTGCTGTTCGCCACTTTCGGCCAGGGCTTCCGCCCGCCGGTGACCAACCGCAACGCCGCCCAGCCCGCCAACAACCCTCGCGGACTGGCTGTCTATGATGGCTACCGGGTGCCAGCCGTCGCCCTCACAGACGAGATGGACAACTACGAGCTGGGCATCAAGGCGGACTTCCTGGACAACACCCTGCGGATCAACGCAACGGGTTATTTCTCTGACATCACGGATTTGCAGGTGTCCCGCTTCGACCCCGCCAATGTGGCCTTCCTGGTGTTCATTGAGAATGTGGGAGACGCGGAGATCTTCGGCTTTGATGGCGATTTCATCTGGACCCCCACCGCCAACCTGACCTTGGCTGGCGCGGTGGGCTTTGTGGACAGCGAGCTGACGCGCCTGAACCCGCAACTGGAAGGCATCGCCGTGCCGGTGGGCAGCGAATTGCCCTTCACCCCGGACTTCTCCGGCAACATCCGGGCCCGTTACGACTTCGGGCAACTCATGGATGGGGCCAACGCCTACCTCTCCGGCGGCCTCAGCTACACCGGCGAGAGCAAATCCGGCCTGTCCGGCAGCGCCTTCTATGTGGAGGACACCTTGCAACTCTCCCATGGCGGCCGCGGTTCGGGGCTGAAGATCGCGGCGGAAGGCGGCGAGTTCGTGGGAGGCAACTGCGGCACTCATGACCAGCCTCGCAACTGCCTCAACGGCCGCTATGTGCAAGACGACTATGTGCTGTTGGACCTGGCGGTGGGCATGGAGAGCGAGCAGTGGAGCGCCGAGTTCTTCATTGACAATGTCACCGACAAGCGGGCCCAGCTCCATGTGGACACCTTGCAATATGTCCCCAAGGTGGTGACCAACCGGCCCCGCACCTTCGGCCTCCGCTTCTCTTACGACTACTAAGAGACAACCCGGGCCAGTCCCGGAGCGAAACAGGGGTCAGCTCCCGCCCCGGGGGCTGACCCTGCTTTTTGCGGTTGACCCAACCCCATGACCGCAACCCAAGACTCCCCTCACCCCAAAGAAGTTGACTCCCAGTTGGCCCGAGCCAAGGAATTGGTGCAAACCGCCCAGTTCGACGCGGCCGGGACCCTGTTGCAAAACCTGCTTGCCGCCCAGCCGGGCCCTGAGGAGCGGGAGCAGGCCCGGTACCTGTTGGCGGTCTCAAAACGCTACGCCGGCCAGATGGACAGCGCCTTGGAGACCTTGCAAGCCCTGCTTAGGGACAATCCCGGACACGCTCGCGCCTGGCAGGAGCAGGGCCATGTCTTTCTGAGCCTCAACAGGGGCGAAGAGGCCGCCCGTGCTTACGCCAAAGCGGTGGAGCTCAACCCCGCCCTGAAGGCGAGCCTGCGGGCCCTGGTGAACCTGCATGAGCGAGCCGGCCGGGAGCAACCGGCCCGGCTGCACCGGGAACGGCTGGATTTCCTGACCCAGTTGCCCCAGACCTTGGTTCATGTCCTGGACCTCATGCACGAGAACAAATTAGACCAGGCCGAGGGACTGTGCCGGGATTTCCTGCAAAAAAACAAACACCACATTGAGGCCATGCGCCTGTTGGCGGAGATAGGGGTCAGGCTGAAAATCTACGACGACGCCGAATTCCTGTTGGAAAGTTGCGTGGAGTTTGCCCCTCATCATGTCCAGGCCCGGATTGATTATCTCAACATCCTGATCAAGAAGACCCGGTTTGAGAAGGCTCACAAACAGGCGCAACATCTATTGGAAGAACAACCGGACAACCCCATGTTCCAGAGCGTCCTCGCCACCACGCTGTTGGGGCTGGGCCGGTATGAGGAGTCCATCGCGCTGTATGAAAAAGTGCTTGAAGCCCACCCCGACCGGCATGAATTGCACTTGCAGACCGGGCACGCCCAGAAGACGGTGGGAAATCTTGACCATGCCGTGCGCGCCTACCAGGCGGCGTATCAACGCAAGCCGGACTACGGCGATGCCTACTGGAGCCTGGCGAACACCAAGACTTACCGCTTTACGGACGAGGAGATCCAGCAAATTGGAGAACGGGAGGCGGCCCCCGACACGGCGCTGGAGGACCAGATCCACCTGTGTTTCGCGGCGGGCAAAGCCCTGGAAGACCGAGAGGAGTACGAGCGCTCCTTCGACTACTACCGCCGGGGCAACGCCCTCAAGTTGCCCCAGACCGGCTACAGCGCCAAGAGAACGGAACGCCGGGCCCGAGCGCAGAGGGAGACTTGCTCGCCGGCGCTGTTTGAAGACCGGCAAGGCGCGGGCCTGGCCAGCCCGGATCCCATCTTCATCGTCGGCTTGCCGCGCTCAGGCTCCACCCTGTTGGAGCAAATCCTGGCCTCCCACAGCATGGTGGATGGCACCCTGGAGTTGCACAACATCCTCGCCCTGGCGCAAAAACTGCGAGGCCGGGTCGCCGAGAGCGCCCCTCGCTACCCCGCCATCCTGCATGAGCTGGAAGAGGATTATTTCAGGCGTTTCGGGGAGCAATACCTGCAGGACACCCAGGTCTATAGAGCCGGCGCGCCCCGCTTCATCGACAAGATGCCCAATAACTTCATGCACATCGGCCTCATCCGCCTGATCCTGCCCAACGCCAAGGTGATAGACGCCCGGCGCAACCCCATGGCCTGTTGCTTCAGTTGCTTCAAACAGCTGTTCGGGGAGGGACAGGAGTTCTCCTACGGCCTGGAGGAAGCGGGACGCTACTACCGCGCCTACGAGGAGCTGATGGCGCACTGGGACCAGGTTTTGCCCGGCTTCGTCCTGCGGGTCAAGCACGAGGATGTGGTGGAAGACCTGGAGACCCAGACGCGCCGCATCCTGGATTTCTGCGAACTGCCCTTCGAGGAGGCCTGCCTGCGTTTTCACCAGACCGAGCGCAGCGTGAGAACCCCCAGCTCCGAGCAGGTGAGGCAACCCATTTACCGCAGCGGCCTGGAGCAATGGCGGCATTACGCGCCCTGGCTAGGCCCCTTGCGAGAGGCCCTGGCCCTTTGAGCCTCCCTTCGCCCCCCGCTACGCCTGCTGGGGAAGCGTCCGCTCCCATGAGCCGCCTGGATCCGGCCGCGGTGAAGTCGCTGTTTGAACTGAACCGGCGCGGCGACTTCAAGACCCTGGAGGAGCAGGCCCGGGCCCTCTTGGCCCGCCATCCTGAGGAGCTGGTACTGCTTAGTCTCTTGGGCTCCGCCTGTTTGGAGCTGGGCCAGTGGGACGAGGCCCTCAAGCATTGCCAAGCGGGTTTGGCCATCAAGCCAGACTTCGCCAAGTTGCGCAACAGCGCGGGGGTGGCGTGCTTGCGCCTGGGGCGGCTCCAGGAGGCCGCCGACAACTTTCACCGCGCCGTCAACACGGCGCCGGAACTCGCCGAGGCCTGGTTCAACTTAGGCATCGTCCACGAGCGCCTGCAACGCTGGGAAGACGCGGCGAGTTGCCATGAAAAAGCGGCATTGGCGGCTCCGACCTATTGCAAGGCCTGGGAGGCCCGGGCCCGGATGGCCTGGGAGCTGGGTCAGTTCCAGCAGGTGGTCCCGCTCTACGAACGGGCCTTGGCCCTGAAAGAAGACCACTTGCCGGCGCACCGGGGGCTGTTGCAATTTTTAGGGCAATCCAACCAGCCGGAGGCCCTGGCGGAGGCCCTGGCCCGGGCCCGCCAGGCCCTGGGGGAGGAACACCCCCTGGCGCGCTTGCACGAGGGGTTCATGGCGGACGCGGAGGGGAAACTGGAGCAGGCCCGGGCCTGCCTGGAGGGCATAGTCATCGACGACGCAGGGGACGGGGCCAGCGCGGAAGAAGACCTGGGGAGCCTGCACGATGAGCGGTTGCGGCTGGCCCGCTTAGTGCGCTTGTGCGACCAGCTGGACGCCCCCGATGCCGCCATGGAACACGCCCGGGCCGCCAACCGCCTGGCGCAAAAAATGGCGCAACGCCGGGGCGTCCGCAAGGAGACTTTTTTGGGGTTTGTGGAAAACAGGCGGCGTTATTTCACTCCCGAGAATGTCAGGCAGTGGGGGGAGACCCGCGATGCCGCCCCCAGCCCCGAGGGCCAGGGGCCGGACAGCGCGGAGCAACCCGTGTTCATCATCGGCTTTCCCCGCTCTGGCACGACCCTGTTGGATTCCCTGTTGCGGGGCCACCCGGATCTGGAGGTCTTCGAGGAAACGGACGCCGTGTCCAGCCTGGTCAACCGGCTGGCGGGCCCTGCCGACGAAGACCTGAGCCGCTTGGCCCGGCTTTCGGAGCAGGAGGCGGCGGCGCTGAGGGCCTTGTATTTCGAGGGTTTGGCGCGGCGCAGAGCGGCGCAAAACGCTACGGAACAAGCCCGGCCCGGAGCGACGACAGTGGATCGCTTCGCCCTCAACATCATTTACTTAGGCGAGCTGTGCCGGGTGTTTCCCCAAGCCCGGTTCATCTTGGCCTTGCGCCACCCGGCCGATTGCGTCCTGAGTTGCTTCATGCAGACCTTCTATGAAACCTCCGCCAACGCCAGCTTCCACACCCTGGAAGATGCGGCCCATCTGTACGATGCGGTCTTCAGCCTGTGGCGGCAACAGATGGAGGCACTGAAGCCCAAGCTAATCCAAGTGAAATACGAGTCCCTTATCGACGATCCCGAAAAAACCTGCCGCCCGGTGTTGGACTTTATCGGCGCGACTTGGCGCCCGGAGCTGTTGGATCACCAGCGCGCGGCCCGGCAACGGGCCTTCATCAGCACTCCCAGTCACAACCAGGTCATCCTGCCCCTGTATTCACAGGCGAAAGGGCGCTGGCGCCGCTATCGCAAGGAGCTGGCGCCGGTGTTGCCGACCCTGGAGCCCTGGCGCCGTTATTTCGGCTACGATTAGCTCCGCTATCAGACAAAAGTCCGGGGGGAGCGGGCGAACAGCCGCTCCACCATGGGGGCGAAGTGCTCCAGGGGGCGCGACGGATAGGCCGGGTCAAAAGAGCATTGATCCCAGCGGGCGCAGAAATCCACGCAGGCCTGGTAATAGGGATGGTCTTTGTGGCGGTCCCGCGCGTTTTTGTCCTGGCCGTAATGCTCCATCCAGTAATAGCCCTGAAACAGCCCGTGGTGCTTGACCACCCAGTGGTTTTTTTCGCTGATGTAGGGGCGCAACACGGCGGCGGCGATTTCCGAATGGTTGTGGGGGCCTAACACATCGCCTATGTCATGCAACAGGGCGCACACCACGGTTTCCTCATCGGCGCCGTCGTTCTCCGCCCGCGTGGCTGTCTGCAGGCAGTGTTCGAGCCGGCTGACATGGTAAGGGGAATCCCCGTCCATGGCCCGCAGCCACTCAATCACCCGCCCGGCCTGGCCCAAAGCGTTGCGCTCATCCTGGGCGAACACCAGATCGTAGTCGGCCCGTGCGCCATGTTCCATGGCGGTGAAATTCACTTTGTTCATGGTTTCGCCTCCTCAATCAAGACCTGCCCAGTTGGAAATCCGCAGGCCCGGTTCACCTGCTCGCGCTCCCTAAGAAGCCGAACAATTTGCTCAGGGAGAACCCCTCGTAGGCGTCGACCGCCAACGCGGCCCGCAGGATGCGTTGCGTGATGACGGGGTTGACCCCCACCTCGTTGCCGACCATGAGCAAGGCGCGCCGGTCCGGATGCAAGCCGTTTTTGACCCGCTCCAACAAGCGCCGGTAGTGAGGCAACCCTTCCCGGTTCATGCCGTATTGATGCCAGGTCTCCCGCCAGTCATGGGCCAGATCCCTCAGCAGGATTTCATACCGCCGCGCCAGTTCCGGATCGTTGCCGGGATGGTGAGCGAAGTCGCGAATCAAGTCATCCACCAAAGCGTCTAGCTCCCCGGGGACCATGACCGGCGCGATATTGTAACGCTCGGTACGGAAGACCGCCTGTTGGTCTGGCGCGTAAGGCAACGGCTCGATATGAGCCAGGCCCGCGCCTAGGCCCTCGGGATCGGCTTGCAAGGCCTCCCTGACCACCCTCCAGAAGCGCGAGGAGCCCGCCAAGTCTATCACCAGGTGCACGCGGTCCTCCGCGCCGCCGTTGACGACATTGTGCCGGCGCCAGTTGTCGAAGATCCAGCACTCCCCCGCCCTCATGTGAACCTGGCGGTCGTCGCAGAAAAACAGCACCTCGGGATTGGTGACCACGGGGATATGCACCCGCGTCCGGGTGTGCCAGTGGTAATTGAAATCCACATGGCTTTGCACCTCGCAGCCCGCCGCCAGCTTCATCATGCGCGAACGCGCCAACACCTCTCCGAACCCCGCCATGACCTGCTGGTGGTAGGGGCAACGCGCCAAATGGGGGGTGGGCGCCATGCGCCCGCCGAAGTCATCGTTTTCCCCGCCGCCCCGGGTGATCAGCGCCACCGCGGAACAGCCTTCCAGTCCCAGGGGATGGGGCCTCCAGGCCCCGTCTAGTTGCCCGACTTCCCACGCCAGGCGCTCGGCGTCATAAGCAAAGGGCAAACGAACAAAGGGTTTGGCCAGCTTCACGGGCGGGTCTCAGCGCGGGCGGCGGGTTCCGGCGCGGCTTTCGGGACGGGGTTGTCGGCCCGGGGGTCATCTTGAGGGTCATAGCCGAAGAGCTCGAAGTCTTTGCGGTAACGCCGCGCCACGGCGTCCCTGAGTTCCTCATCGCAAGGGGCCAAGCTGGCGCGGACGGAGTGATTCTTTTTAGGCAAGACCACCGGGGACATGCCGACCCGGCGGCAGATCTCGTCGAAGGACTCTTGCAGGGCTTCATAGCGGCCCACATAATCCATGGCGATGCGGCCCTCCGCGTCCGTCAGCAATTCCCATTGGGGCCTCAGCAACACGCGCCCCATGAACCGCTCATTGTCGCAAGCGGCGCGCATGAAGGCGGCCTCGTTGCCGCTGAAACCCGGGTTGCGGCGGTTCAGAAAACAACAGGCGGAAATGAAACGATCCAGGGGGTGCCTGACGAAGCCAAACTTGAAATACGCCGACCAGACCTTTTCAGGCAAATGGGCCCGGGCCTGCCGGAAGCTCACATGGCCGTGCTTCAGGGCGGCGAGGGCCGGCACCGGCGAGGTCTGCGGGCCGAAGAGGGCCTGTTGCTCCCAGTCCCCCTGCCCCAGGCCCCCTCTCAAGACCTGGCGCGCGGCATGGGTCGCCGTTCGCGGCACGGCGAAGAAGATGTAGCGGTGCTGATGGGAGACGATCAAGAGGGCGCAACGCGCAATGCCGCGCCGGGAAAGAGCGGCTGAAAAACATGAGTCGGGTCGGCTTGTTGCCGGCGCTTGGTCGCCAACACCTCCCCCAAGGCGCCAAAGACCCCCCGGCTGGGGACCGGCATCTGCGCCTTGACCCGCTCATGCAACCGGCCTAAGGCATGGAATGGCACTGAGGGGAACATGTGGTGTTCAATATGATAGTTCATATTGCAATAGAAGAACCCCAAGACCGGATTCACGCGCATGGTGCGGGTCGTGAAGCGGTGGTCCTTGACGCCGGTGGCCAAGGCGCCGTGTTGGGTGATGCGCAATACCCCATGCGCCGGTTCGCCGATCACCCGCGGCAGCAACAACAGGCACACCGGCAACCAGCTCATGGTCCAGATAGACGCCCCCACAATGGCGGCGTAGCTGGCCAAAAACACTCGGGCGTTGCGAAAGACCTTAGGGGCATCGGGAGGCGGGACAGCCTTGCGCATCAAGGGGCCCATTTTGCCCAGGGCCAACAAGACCAGCTCCTTGTTGTAGCCCCAGGCTTGGTTCCAGCCGCTGGCCAAGCTCAGGAGATCCCGCCACTTGATGGGATTGGGGAGCAGGTACTCCGCATCCTCCCCAGGCTCGGAGGTGTGGGAGTGGTGCCGGGCATGGATCCATTTCACCGACACCGGCTCCCAGCTCATCATCCAGCTGGCGGCGTAGAGCAAGGACCGGTTCAGAGCCAGGCTCCTGAAGGGCGTGCCATGGCAGGCCTCATGGCCCGCCGCGTTGGCGAAAGACCAGACCGCGCTGTAGGCCAACAAGGCCGGGACGGCCCAGGCGCTTCCCCAGGTCCAGACCAGGGCCGCGCCCAAGGCGCCCAAAATGGCGAAAAACGCCCCGAAACGCGCGACGCCAAGCCGGTTTGAGCGCTGGGACAAGGCTCCCAAGGTCGCCTGGTCCAGCTCGCACTTAAACCAGTCTTGCCGGTCTTGCCCAGCCCCCATGACGCTCGCCTCCGGGCCCCTATGTTGAGACCCTGTAACACCGCGCAAACTATATGCAAAAGTGAAACCTCCCGCAAGAAAAACCGGCCTGAGAGAACAGCCAGGAGCCACGGCCGATGGGACAGGCTAAGGTCGTTTCCGCATAAAAGCGGGTCGCCTGCCTGACACTCAACCACGCTCCCCTAAAAGATAATGGCCCCGAATAACGGGCCTGGCGCGGGCGGCGGCCCTTGCAGACGGCGGCCCTGCGTGGAATGATCTTGTCCATCCCACACTCGAGGCGATCATGGAGTTCGGACTGAGTCACGAACAACAGCTGGTGGTTGACACCGCGCGCCGCTTTGTCGAGAACGAGCTCTACCCCCTCGAAAACGAGGTTGAGCGCGCCGGCCAAGTGACGCGAGAGCTGGGCCGGGAGATCCAGGACAAGGTCCTGGAGCTGGGCTTCTACGCCCCGAATATCCCGGAGGAGTACGGCGGCGGGGGGCTGGACAACCTGACTTTCACCCTGCTGGAGCGTGAATTGGGCCGCGCCTCCATGGCCCTGACGGTGTTCTGGGGGCGCCCCTCGAACATCCTCTGCGCCGGCGATGAGGAACAGCGGGAACGCTATCTGTTGCCCTGCGCCCGCGGGGAGAAGATCGACGCCCTGGCGATGAGCGAACCCGATGCGGGTTCCGACATTCGCGCCATGAAAACCTTTGCCAAGCGCGAGGGGGGCGATTACCTTATCAACGGCGTCAAGCATTTCATCAGCCACGCGGATGTGGCGGACTTCGTCATCACCTTCGTGGCGACGGGCGAGGAAGAGACCACGGCCGGCGTCAAGAAACAGCTTAGCTGTTTCCTCATAGACCGGGACGCGCCCGGTTTCGAGATCCGTCCCGGCTATCGTTCCGTTTCCCACCGTGGCTACCACAACAGCATCCTGGCGTTTGACAACTGCCGGGTGCCCGCCAGCCAGCTGTTAGGCGAGGAAGGCGCGGGCTTTGACCTGGCCAACACCTGGCTAGCCGCCACGCGCCTCTCGGTGGCCGCCGCCTGCGTGGGACGGGCGCGGCGCTGCTTCGATCTCTGCGTCGACTGGGCCGCCAACCGCCGGCAATTCGGCAAGCCCATAGGCCGGTTCCAGGGCGTCTCTTTCAAACTTGCCGACATGATCACTGACATCGACGCGGCGGACTGGCTGACCTTGGCCGCCGCCTGGCGGCTTGACCAGGGACTGGATGCCAATCGCCAGATCGCCCAAGCCAAGCTCCACGCCTCGGAGATGTTGGCGCAGGCGACGGACCAGGCCATACAGATCTTCGGCGGCATGGGCCTGATGGACGACCTGCCCCTGGAGCGTTTCTGGCGCGACGCGAGGGTCGAGCGCATCTGGGACGGCACCAGCGAGATCCAGCGCCACATCATAGGCCGCGACTTGTTGCGGCCCCTGGGCGCCTGATTCCAAGGGCGACGGCGCCGCGCCCGCCATGTCGCTGTCGCGCCTGCTCAAGCCCCGCTCCATCTGCGCCATAGGCGGGCGCGAGGCCGACTATGTGGTCAGACAATGCCAGCAGATGGAGTTCGCCGGCCCCATCTACCCGGTCCATCCCTCGCGCCAGGAAATGGCGGGCTTGCCCTGCTATCGCTCTGTGGATGAACTGCCCGCGCCGCCGGACGCCGCCTTCATAGGCGTGCGCCGGGAGCTCGCCGTGGAGATGACCCGCGCATTGGCGGCCCGGGGCGCCGGCGGGGTGGTGTGTTACGCCTCCGGCTTCAGCGAGGCAGGCGCGGAGGGAGAGGCTCTGCAACAAGCCCTGGTGGAGGCGGCTGGCGCCATGCCGTTGCTGGGGCCTAATTGCTACGGGTTTGTCAACTACCTGGAGGGCGCGCCGCTGTGGCCGGATCAGCACGGGGGCGACCGCGTCGACCGCGGCGTCGCCATCCTGTCGCAAAGCGGCAACATCGCCCTCACCCTGACCATGAATCGGCGCGCCCTGCCCCTGGCCATGGTGGTCACTTTGGGTAACCGCGCCTGCCTAGGGGTCGCCGCCCTGTTGGACGCCCTGTTGGACGAGGCGCGCGTCAGCGCCGTCGGCATGGTGTTGGAGACCTTGGAAGACGCTCCGGCCCTGGCCGCCGCCGCCGCCAAGGCCCGGGCCCGGCGCGTGCCTTTAGCGGCATGCAAGCTGGGGCAAAGCGCGGACGGGGCCCGCATCGCCCTGTCCCACACGGCCGCTTTGGCGGGGGAAAACGACAATGTGGAGGCCTTTCTGCGGCATGTCGGCATCCCGCTGGCGACTTCTCTGCCGGCCCTGCTGGAGACCCTGAAGCTGTTGCACACCACGGGGCCGTTGCCCGGACGCAACATCGCCTCCCTGAGCTGCTCCGGCGGCGAGGCGGCATTGGTCGCCGACGCCCTGTCCCGATATCGCTTGCAGGCCCGGCCCTTGACCCCCGAGGAAAGCCAGCGCGTGGGCGCCACCCTGAGCGAGCTGGTGGCCATCTCCAATCCCCTGGACTACCACACCTTCATCTGGAGCGATGAGGCGCGCCTGACCCAGACCTTTGCCGCCATGGCAGGTTGCGGTTTCGACCTGAGCCTGTTGGTGATAGACCCGCCCCGGGGCGACCGTTGCAACGATGAGGACTGGCGCCGCGCCCTGGACGCCTTCGCCGCCGCCTTGGCGCAAACCGGCGCCCAGGGGGCCGTGTTGGCCACCTTGCCCGAATCGCTGACGGAGCCTTTGGCGCAAGACCTTGCCGCCCGCGGGATCGTCCCCCTGGCGGGGGTGGATGAGGGCTTGGCGGCCATCGAGGCGGCGGCGGACATAGGGGAACACTGGGCGGCGGACCCGCCCCCCGCCGGGGCTGTGGAGCATCATCCCTCCCCCTGCTCCCTCCCCGGTGAGGAAATCGTCCTGAACGAATGGGAGACCAAACAGGCCTTGGCGGCGGCGGGCCTGACCCTCCCCTCCGGCGAACTGGCGCGGGACGCGCAAAGCGCCGGCGCCGCCGCCCAGCGGCTGCGCCTGCCTGTGGTGGTCAAGGCTGTCAGCAACGCCTTGACCCATAAATCCGAGCAAGGGGCGGTGCGCCTGAATCTCAGAGGCCCCGCCGCCGTTGCCGCCGCCGCCGCAGAGCTGTTGCCCCTCAGCGGGCAGGTCCTGGTGGAGCGCATGGTGGAAGACGGAGTCGCCGAGGTCATCATGGGCGTCAACCGGGACCCGCAGGTGGGCCTCACCCTCCTGTTAGGCTCTGGGGGCGAGCTGGTGGAGCTGGCGCGGGACCGGGTCGTGTTGCTCATGCCGGCCTCCCGGGAGCAGATAGGGGCGGCCCTGGCCCGGCTCAAGGTCTCGCGGCTGTTGGAGGGGTTTCGCGGCCGGCCAGCGGGGGACCGGGAGGCCCTGATTGAAACGGCCCTGGCCCTGCAACGCTTCGCCATAGGCCGCGCCGACGCCTTGCTGGAACTGGAGGTCAATCCGGTGATCGCCCGGCCCGCCGGACGCGGGGCCGTGGCGGTGGATGCCCTCATGCGCCTGAAACAAGCGGAAACAGGCCCCGCGGCCCCAGTCCCCCCCGATTAACCCTTCTTTGTTGCAGGAGACACGCCATGACTGACAACCCGGTGCGCCTCAAACGCGACGGCGCCATTCTCGAAGTCACCCTGGACCGCCCCAAGGCCAACGCCATAGACGGAGCCACGAGCCGAATCATGGGCCAAGTCTTTGCCGAGTTTCGCGATGACCCCGCCTTGCGGGTGGCGTTGGTGACCGCCGCCGGCGAGCGGTTCTTTTCGGCAGGCTGGGACCTCAAGGGGGCCGCCCAGGGGGAACCCCCAGACACAGACTACGGCGTGGGCGGCTTCGGCGGCTTGCAAGAACTGCCGGACCTCAACAAGCCGGTGCTTGCCGCCGTCAACGGCATGGCTGTGGGGGGCGGCCTTGAATTGGCCATGTCCTGCGATCTCATCTTCGCCGCCGACCACGCGCGCTTCGCCCTGCCGGAGATCAATGTGGGGGTCCTTGCCGATGCCGCCACCCTGAAACTGCCCCGCCGCATCCCCTTCCACATCGCCATGGACCTGCTGTTGACTGGCCGCTGGATGGAGGCGGCGGAAGCGGCGCGCTGGGGCTTGGTCAATGAGGTGTTGCCGGCGGCGGATTTAATGAAGCGGGCCCGGGAAGCGGCCCTGTTGCTTGCCGAGGGGCCGCCCTTGGTGTTCGCCGCCATCAAGGAGACCATTCGCATGACGGAGAATCTCAAGACCCAGGAGGCCTTTGACTTGTTGAGCGCCAAGGGGATCCCCGCCGTCAACACCTTATACGCCAGCGAGGACCTGCAGGAAGGCCCCCGGGCCTTCGCCGAGAAGCGCAAGCCGGTCTGGAAAGGGCGTTAGCGGCCTAAGGCAGGGTTGCCATTGTGTGATAGCATTGTTCACAGGGCGGCGGCGCAGCGCGGTTGCGCTTCCCGCGCCCAGCTTGAATCATGAGTGGAAATTCATCCATGCTTGCAACGCCCCGGCCCTTTCTCAAATGGGTCGGCGGCAAGCGGCAATTACTGCCGGCGTTGCTCCGGGCGGTTGAATGCGCAGGGCCTTTTCGCCGTTACCATGAACCCTTTTTAGGCGGCGGCGCCCTCTTCTTCGAATTGGCCCGGTTGCAACGGCTCAACGGGGTCTCCCGCCTCTCCGACATAAACGAAAGCGTCATCCACGCCTACATCGGGGTCAGAGACGATGTGAGCAAGGTGACCAGCTTGCTCAAGGCGCATCAGGCAAAGCACAGCGAGGATTACTATTACGCGATGCGCGTCCGCAGGCCGCGCGCTTCCGCCGCCCGCGCCGCCCGCCTCATCTATCTCAACAAGACCTGCTACAACGGACTGCACCGGGAGAACAGCAAAGGCATGTTCAACACCCCCATGGGAAGTTACGAGAACCCGCGGATTTGCGATGAGGAAAATCTGTTGGCGGTCTCCCGGGCCTTGTCCCAGGCGAACCTCCAGGCCCGCTCCTTCACGACCATCGGCAGACAAGCAAGGGCGGGCGATTTGATTTACTTCGACCCGCCTTACCATCCGGTGTCCAGCACGGCGAGTTTCACTTCCTATTCCCGACAGGGCTTTGATGAAGAGGGGCAGCGCGCATTGGCGGCCCTCTTCAGAAAACTGGACCAGCGCGGCGTTAAACTCATTCTGTCCAATTCCATGACGGAGCTCATCCAGTCCTTATACGGCGATTTTTGCCTGTCTCGCGTTTCCGCAAAGCGCTCCGTGAACAGCAAGGGAGACCGGCGCGGAAAAATCGCCGAGGCCTTGATCACCAACTTTGAAATGGACGAACAATCAGCGAGTTACGGACATAAGTTACTAAAAGTGCGCAAGGCGCTGTCCCCTATTTTGGGCGGCGGGCCTCGTTGTCCGCCAGGACCTTGCCAGCCCCCACCTCATATTGCCGCAGGGCCTGCATGATGGCGATCAGGCAATCATCCCGCAACCGCTCCAGCTCCTTCACGCCCCGCCCGGCGGCTTGGCGCTGAGTGCCGGCCACCAGCTTGTCCACCAACTCGTCGCTCAGCGCCGGGGCCTCCAGCTTGGTCCAGGGCAGTTTCAGGGTGGGGCCAAACTGCTTCATAAAATCGCGCATGCCCGTCTCGCCGCCAGCTAGGTGGAAAGCCATGCAGGTCCCCATGAAGGCCCAGCGCAGGCCGGGGCCGTAGGTGATGGCGGCGTCCAGCTCCTCAGTGGTGGCCACATCCTCGTTCACCAGGTGCAACAGCTCCCGCCACAGGGCTTCTTGCAGGCGGTCCGAGAGGAATCCTTCTATTTCGACGCGCACTCTCAAGGGGCGCATCCCCAGGCCGGCGTAGAAATCCATGGCCCCTTGGACGCTCTCCTCCGCGGTCTGCCGCCCCCCCAGGACTTCCACCAGGGGCAACAGGTACACCGGATTGAAGGGATGTCCCACCACCACCCGTTGCGGACGCCGGCAATCGGCCTGAAAATCGGAAGGCAACAGGCCCGAGGTGCTGGAGGCGATGATGGCATGATCCGGCGCGGCGGCGTCTATCTGCGCGTGCAGGCGACGCTTGAGTTCCAGTTGCTCCGGGGCGCTTTCTTGCACGAAGTCGGCGGCGGCGCAGGCGTCTTCCAGGGAATCGGCACAGCGCAACCGCGCCAGGCTCGCGCCAGGGGCAAGCCCCAATTTCTCCAAGGCCGGCCAGGCGTTTTCCACGGCGGCCTTGAGCCGGGCCTGCCAGTCCCGGCCCGGGTCCCAGGCCGTCACATCCAGGCCGCAGGCCAAGGCGCGGGAGGCCCAGCCAGCGCCGATCACCCCGGTGCCGATCAGCGCCAGGGCGCGGATGTCTTCAGGCGCGCTTGACAAGACCGAATTTCTCGCGGGTCTCCTCAGGCCCTAAGGCGCGGGCCCCCATCAACTCAACGATCTTGCGGGCCCGCTCCACCAGCTGGGCGTTGGTGGCGAACACGCCTTTTTCCAGGTACAAATTGTCTTCCAGGCCCACCCGCAGGTTGCCCCCCAATATGGCGGCCTGGGCCGCAAAGACCATCTGGTAACGGCCCAAGGCAAAGGCGCTCCAGTTGGCGCTCGCCGGCAACTGGTCAACCAGGGATTTCAGCACCCCCACATCCGCCGGCGCCCCCCAGGGAATGCCGAGGCAGAGCTGAAACAGCGGCGGCTCTTCCAACAACCCCTCCCGAAGCATTTGCAACGCGAAACTGAGATGGCCCGTATCGAAGACCTCCAGCTCCGGCTTCACCCCCAACTCCCGTATCCGTTGCGCGCCCCGGCGCAACATGGCGGGCGTGGAGACATAAACCAGGTCGCCATCGCCGAAATTGAGAGAGCCGCAGTCCAAGGAGCAGATCTCCGGCAAGAGTTCCTCCACATGAGGCAAGCGCGCCAGGGCCCCCACCAGGTCAGTGTCATCGCTGAAGTCCGTCGGGGCGTCGTCAGGCCCTATGAACAGGTCTCCGCCCATGCCGGCCGTGAGGTTGATCACCACGTCGGTGCCGGCGTCCCGAATGCGCGCCACGACCTCCCGGTAGAGGGCCACATCCCTGGAGCCTTTGCCGGTCTCGGGGTCCCGCACATGGCAGTGAACGATGGCGGCGCCGGCCGCGGCGGCCTCTAGGGCAGCGCGAGCGATCTGCGCCGGCGTGACCGGAATGTCGGGATGTTTGCCGACGGTGTCGCCCGCGCCGGTAACCGCGCAGGTAATCGCAACTTCGAAATTCATCAGTTTGTCCTCCGCGTCAACATTCGCGCCTAACCAGGTTAAGCCCAGGCCCTGCCTCTCGCGGTGCCCCGCGCCGGCGGGGCCCAACCACAGCCTTGCGCCGCCTCATCGCCACCGCCGCCCCCAGCGGCCCTCAGCTGGCGAGAGGCAACCGGTCGGGAGGCTTGGACGGGGCCCGCTCCTGGGAGGGGCGGAGCCTGAAATACTCGTAATAGCATTTGCTGAAGTGTTGCAAAGACTTGAAACCGGTTTCTATGGCGATCTCCCGGGCCGTGCTGCTGGAATGCCGCAACAAGTTGCGCGCGGCGTTGAGGCGCAACTTGAGATAATACTGGCTGGGGGGGCAACGGAAATAGTGAAAAAAGACGCGCTCCAGTTGGCGCGTGGAGATCCCCAGGCACTGCGCTATCTCTCTGACGAACAAGGGTTCGGAGATGTTGGCTTTCATCAGCGCCACGGCCTCGGCGAAATAATTTGGCGCCCCAGGGGCGTAGTTGCGCACCGGGGCGGATTGTGGCTCCCCTAATCCCCGAATTCGCTCCACCGTGAACTGTTCGGAAATGGACATGGAAATGTCGCGGTTGTAATCCTGCCCGACCAGGTGCATCATCAAGTCCAGGGGCGCGGTGCCGCCGGCGCAGGTGTAGCGACTGCGGTCGATCTCGAACAGCTCGTCCGTCACCTTGAGCAATGGAAACTCCTCCCGCAGACTGCTGATGTACTCCCAATGCACGGTGCAACGGTGCTCTTTCAGCACGCCGGCCTTCGCCAACAGGTAGCTGGCGGTGCACAGGGCGCCAAACTGAGGCACCATGCCGCTAAGCCGCCGCAAAGAGTCCCCCAGGGCGGGATTCCAGCTATCCTCCACCTGCACCCCGGCGCAGACAAACAACTTGTCCAGGGTGTGCGCCTGTTCCAGGGGCAGACTGCTGTCAAACGCCAAGGCGGCGCTGGAGACAACCGGCTCGTCCCCAGGGGTCAAAATCGGCCATTCATACAAGGTCTCTCCGGACGACAGGTTGGCCATGCGCAAAGCCTCCACCGCAGAGGAAAAAGCCAGCAAGGTGAAATTCGGCACCAGGAGGAATCCGTAACGGATTGGTCTTTTTGCCTGCATGGTCATCCCCCCAAGTGGATTGACCCAGGAAGTTCAGAACCTTCCCAAAGGGATGATTCAGTTCACACTTCGCGAATGCCCGTCGTTCCGTCCGGCCGTTGCTCAAGCACATAACACGCCGGGCGCATGGCCTTGCCGAAGTCCTGGCGCAACCATATAAACAGAGACAACTGCATGATAACCAAAACCGGAATCAAGGGCAACGCGGTAATCACTGTTGATGTTTGCACCGCCTTCAAGCCCCCCACAGAGAGCAGCCCCATGGAAACCGTCGCTAAGGCAAAGGCCCAGGCGAAACGATTCCACCGAGCTGGCTCCCCGTCGCCAGGCAGGTTTCGAGTGCTCACGCTGGCAAGCACATAAGCGGCGGAGTCCAGCGTCGTGGCCAGAAAAATGACGCTCAGCGCGGTGAAGACCAACAGGGTCAGCACGCCGCCGGGCAAATTGTTGACCAGGGCCACAATGGCGGCGGGGACATTGTTTCCCTCCGCGCCTATGATTTCCACCAGCCCGATAATTCCGTTCAACTCCGCATGCAGGGAATACCCTCCGAAAACGGCGAAAAACGCGCAACATCCCAGACTGCCCCAGATCACCTCTCCCAGGACCACCTGCCTGATGGTGCGCCCTTTGGAGATGCGCGCCACAAACAAGCCGACCATAGGGGCGTAGCCTATCCACCAGCCCCAATAGAACACCGTCCAGTCCTCCGGAAACCCGCCTTTATCGATGGGGTCCATCCAGAAACTCATGCGAAAAAGGTTGTCCAACAGGAGGCCCAGGCTGTTGGTCGAGAGCGACAAAGTGAACACAGTAGGTCCCGCCATAAGCACAAACAGCAGGAATCCCACGCCCAACACCGCGTTCAGGTTGGCAAGGCGGCGGATCCCCTTTTCCAGCCCTAAATAGACGCTGACGCTGAAAACCGCCGTCCACATGATCAGGATGCCAAGACGCAGCATAAGCGTGTCGGGAAGGGAAAAACATTCGCTGATCAGGGCCGAGACCAAGGGCAGGCCAAACCCCAGGGTCGTGCCGGCGGCGCCGATGATGCCTATCACGACGACGATGTCGACCCCAGCGCCAACCCAGCCGTCGCTCAAACGGCCCAACACGCCCCTGCTGGCGGCGCTGACCCGGCAGAACGGCTGCTTGCGAACATACAAGGAATAGGCAATGGGCAAAGCCGGCAACGCATAGATGATCCAGGGCACCATGCCCCAATGAAACTGGCCGTACATGTGCGCCCATTCCGCCGCCTCAGAGGAGCCCGGGGCGGCCCCGAAGGGGGGGGAGCGATAATAGAAAATAGGCTCGATAAAGGCCCAGTAGCAAAGCCCTATGCCTATCCCCGCGGTGAACATCATGGCGACCCAGCTGGGGGTGGAAAACTCGGGCTCGTCGTCCGCGTCTCCCAATTTCACGCGCCCGTAACGCCCCAACGCCAACCATGCCAAGGCAATGAGGCCGGCGCCGCCGAACAGCAGGTACAGCCAGCCGAAGTAACCGGTGGTGGCCTTCAACAAGGTCTTTAACAGCGATTCCGCTTGCCGCGGATCCACGACCAAAGCCGCGCCTATGAGAACAACCAGAAAGAAAGTGGGGAGAAAAACCCTTTTATCGATGGTGGGCGGCGGGGTAGCCGAGTTTGTTTTCACGGGTCGCAGCGAGTGCCTTAGGTGAGGAGTGGCGGTCAGGATACCACAAAACCGGAGGCTGTTCCGAAAAACGGCCCTGCCGCCGCGCCCCCAGGCCCGGGGCCCCGCCGCCGCAAAGCCCGACGGCATTGACTCGCCGCCCCCCTTGGAGCATGATCGGCAAGGCGCTCAGGGCCCCTGACAGCGCGTCGATAGACTGAAACTCAGGATATTTTTCTTGCCACTTTGCCGCGATGCGGTTACAATGGCGGGGCATTCTCGCGGGAGCATGATCTTATGTCGTTAAGTCAGCAACAGAAGGCTGATATTGTGAACAAACACCAACGGGCCTCTGGCGACACCGGTTCGCCCGAAGTCCAGGTCGCCCTGTTGACGGCGCGCATCGCCGACCTGTCGGGACACTTCAAATCCCACGCCAAAGATCATCATTCCCGGCGGGGGCTGTTGCGCATGGTGCATCAACGCCGGAAACTGCTGGATTATCTCAAGGGCAAAGACATGAACCGCTACCAGGCGTTGATAGGCAGCTTGTCTCTGAGGAAATGACCCCCATGGCGCGCCGGCCGGCGGCAGACCGGCGCTGAAACCGCGATGAGTGACAAGCGCTGACAACGCAAATCCATTCGACAATCCAACCGGCGCAGCCCGGCCAACACAATCAGGTGAGACAATGAAAGCGGCAAGAAAAGAATTCCACTACGGAGACATCCCGGTGGTTTTGGAAACAGGCCGGATCGCTCGACAGGCGACCGGCGCGGTGATGATAAGCATGAAAGACACGGTGGTGTTGGCGGCTTGCGTGGCGGCCAAGGAGGCCAAGCCGGACCGGGACTTTTTCCCGCTAACCGTGGACTACCAGGAAAAAACCTACGCCGCCGGCAAGATCCCCGGCGGTTTTTTCAAGCGGGAGGGCCGGCCCTCGGAGAAAGAAGTGCTGACTTGCCGGTTGATCGATCGGCCGGTGCGCCCCCTGTTTCCCAAGGGTTTCAAGAATGAGGTGCAGATCATCGCCACGGTGATGTCCCTGGACCCGGAGGTGGACTCCGACATCGCCGCCATGATCGCCTCGTCGGCGGCCCTGCAGGTGTCCGGCGTCCCCTTCAAAGGACCCATAGGCGCGGCGCGGGTGGGCTACCGGGATGGTCAATACCTGCTCAACCCCAGCAATGACGAACTGACCCGCTCCCAGCTGAATTTGGTGGTGGCGGGGACCGAATCATCCGTGCTGATGGTGGAATCCGAGGCCCAGTTGTTGGCGGAGGAAATCATGTTAGGCGCGGTCATGCACGGCCACCAACAGATGCAGGTGGTCATCGACAACATCAAGCAATTGGCGGTGGAGGCTGGCGCCAAGCCCTGGAACTGGACGGCGCCGGAGACCGACCAGGAGCTGGCGGACGAGGTGGAGAGCCGTTGCGCCGATTTGGTCAGGGAAGCCTACGCCATACAGGACAAGCTGAGCCGGCGCGAACGCCTGGAGCAGATCAGGACCGAGAGCGTCGCCGCCATCGTGGAAGAGCGCGAGGAGCGCTGGAGCGAGGGCGAGGTCGCCGAGATGATTGAAAAATTGGAGAGCCGCGTCGTGCGCAACGCCATCGTGGCGGGGGAGCCTCGAATAGACGGCCGGGAGGCCCGGGCGGTGCGGGAAATCAGCGCGGAGGTTGGGTTGCTGCCCCGGGCCCACGGTTCCGCCCTCTTCACCCGCGGCGAGACCCAGGCCATGGTGGCCGCCACCTTAGGCACGGGGCGGGACGCGCAGATCATCGACGCCATAGAGGGGGAGCGCAAGGATCCCTTCATGTTGCACTACAATTTTCCCCCTTATTGCGTCGGCGAGACCGGGCGCGCCGGCTCTCCCAAGCGCCGCGAGATCGGCCACGGCCGGTTGGCGAAGCGCGGGATGATGGCGGTGATGCCGGATTTGGAGGAGTTCCCCTATGTGATCCGCATTGTCTCCGAGATCACCGAATCCAACGGTTCCAGCTCCATGGCCTCGGTGTGCGGCACCAGCCTGGCCCTGATGGACGCTGGCATAGGCATCACGGCGCCGGTGGCGGGCATCGCCATGGGCCTTATCAAGGAAGAGGACAAATTCGTCGTGCTGTCCGACATCATGGGCGATGAAGACCACCTGGGGGACATGGACTTCAAGGTGGCAGGCTCCAAGGGGGGGATCAGCGCCCTGCAAATGGACATCAAAGTGGATGGCATCACCGAGGAGATCATGCAGGCGGCACTGGAGCAGGCCCGGGAGGGACGCCTGCACATCCTGGAGAAGATGAACGGCGTCCTCGCCGAGCCGCGCCCGCAGATGTCTGAGCATGCGCCCCGCATCACCACCATCAAGATCCACCCGGACAAGATCCGCGATGTGATCGGCAAGGGCGGCGCCACCATCCGCGCCCTCACCGAGGAGACGGGCGCGACTATAGACATAGACGACAACGGCATCGTCAAGATCTACTCCAACGACAAAACCGCCAACGACACGGCGCGCAAGCGCATCGAGGACCTGACGGCGGACATCGAAGTGGGCAAGATCTACAAGGGCAAGGTGGCGAAGCTCATGGACTTTGGCGCGTTCGTCAACATCCTGCCGGGCAAGGACGGCCTGGTGCATATTTCACAGATCTCGGAAGAGCGCGTGGAGAGCGTCAGCGACCGCCTGACGGAGGGCGATTTTGTGAAGGTGAAGGTCCTGGAGATCGACAGGCAGGGCCGGGTTCGCCTTAGCATGAAGGCGGTTAACGAATAGGCGCCCTCCCTATGGCGGGGTTTCTCCGACGCAAGGGGAGCGGGCGCGGTTTTCCACGGCTTCCGAGGCAAAAGGCGGCGAACTTGACATGGCGCTCAAACTGACCATCAACGGCGCGGCGCAAACGGTTGATGTGGAACCGGAGATGCCCCTGCTGTGGTTCCTGCGAGACGAGCTGGGGCTGACCGCCGCTAAATACGGTTGCGGCATCGCCGTGTGCGGCGCCTGCACGGTGCATGTCAACGGCAAGGCTGTCCGTTCCTGCGTCCTGCCCCTGGCGGCGGTGGAAGAAGGGGCCGAGGTGACCACCTTGGAAGGCCTGGCGGCGCAGGGGGCGCACCCGGTGCAACAGGCCTGGGTGGAACACCAGGCGCCGCAGTGCGGCTATTGCCAACCGGGCATGATCATGGCGGTGGCCGCCCTGTTGAACGACAATCCCAACCCCACTGAGGACGAGGTGAACGTCCGGATCACCAACATCTGCCGGTGCGGAACCTACCAGGCTGTCAGGGCCGCGTTAGAGTCCTTGCGGGCCGGAGCGACCGGCGCGCCGCCTGCGGCCTGAGCCGCCGGTTCTTCCTGGTTCTTCCCATGGCCAAACTCACCCGGCGCGCCTTCATGATCTCAGGGGGCCTGGCGGGCGGCGGCCTGCTCTTGGGCTACGCCTTCACCCCGAACCGGCTGGCTCTGCGGGCCCCCGCCACGGCGGAGCGCGTTTGGCTCACTTCCTGGGTCAGCGTCAACGCCGACAACAGCAGCACGATCCTGGTGCCGCAAGCCGAAATGGGGCAAGGGATCTTCACCGCGTTGCCCATGATGTTGGCGGAGGAGATGGAAGCGGACTGGGACCTGGTGGAGGTGAAGCCAGCCCCGGCGGAGGGCATGTATGTCACCGATGACATCGCCCAGGGCTTCACCGTAGGGGAAGTGCAAGCGCCCAAGTCCTTGCAGCGATTTTTGGATTACGCCTTCTACAAGGCGGCGAACATGAAGAACCTGCAACTCACCGGCGGCAGCAGCAGCGTGCGCTTCACTGGCCAGTGGGGGATGCGCGTCGCCGGCGCCGCCGCCAAAGAGATGCTGGTCCAGGCGGCGGCAACGCGCTGGGAAGTGGCGCCGGCGGCATGCCGCGCCAGGCGCAGCCAGGTCTTGCACGATGCCAGCGGGCGACAAGCCAGCTTCGCCGAGCTGGCGCCAGTGGCGGCCCGGCTCAAGCCTTCCCTCACGCCGGCCTTGAAAAACCCGAAAGACTATGTGTTGCGCGGCAAGTCCCTGAAGCGGCTGGACCTGCCCGACAAGGTGGCGGGGACCTTGCGCTACGGGGCGGACCTGCAATTGGACAACATGAAAACGGCCGCCATCCGCCACGCCCCCTGTTTCGGCGGGAAGACGCTCTCCCTGAAGCCTGATGCCGTTCGGGAGCTCCCCGGCGTTAGCGATGTGTTGCGCTTGCCGAACGCGGTGGCGGTCACGGCGGACAACTACTGGCGCGCGCAACAGGCGGTCTCGCGTCTTGCCGTCGAGTTCACCGATGGCGGCAACGGCGATTTCAGCTCGGAGCAGATGTTTAAGGACCTCGCCGCCGTTCTCGACAACGGCAAAACCGAGGTGGATTTGGAGCAGGGAGAAGGCGCCAAGGCCCTGTCCCTGGCCGCCCCTGACAAGATCCTGGAAGCGGAGTATCGCGCGCCGTTTTTGGCCCACGCCACCATGGAGCCCATGAGTTGCGCCGCCCACCGCCACAACGGCAAGCTGGAGGTGTGGGCCGGCGTTCAGGACCCCTTGGGGACCCGGGCCCTGGCGGCGCAGATGGCGGGCCTGGACCTGGATGATGTCGTTTTCCACCCCTTGCAGATGGGCGGCGGCTTCGGACGGCGGGCCGCCATGTTCTGCGGCAATTTCATCGAGGATGCCGTGCGCGTGGCCATGCAGGTGCCCTACCCGGTCAAGCTGATCTGGTCCCGCGAGGAAGATATGCAGCATGACTACTACCGCCCCGCCATGCTCAGTCGTTTCCGGGCGGTGGTGGATGATCAGGGGCGCCCCAAGGCCTGGGTGAACCGCTACGCGGATATAGGCGTGAACGAAGATGTCGCCGCGGCCTTCATTCCCTACCAAGTGGAGCATCAGCAGATTGCCCGAACCCCTTTTGAGACGCCGGTGCCGGTGAGTTTCTGGCGCAGCGTGGAGCATTCTTACCAGGGGTTTTTCATCGAGTCCTTCATCGATGAGCTGGCCCATCGCGCTGGCGCGGATCCGTTGGCGTACCGCCTCAAGCTGTTGGCGGACAAGCCGCGCCACCAGGCCCTGTTGCGACTGGCGGCGGAAAAGATCGGCTGGGGCGGCCCCCTCCCCGACGGCGTCGGCCTGGGCCTGGCCATCGTGAAGAGTTTTGGCAGCATTGTGGCCCAGGCGGCCCGGGTGTCCTTGGCCCAGGGCGGCTTGCGGGTGGAGAAGGTGGTGTCCGCCGTTGACCCTGGCGCCCTGATCAATCCCGCCATTGCCCGGGCCCAAATCGAGAGCGGCATCATCTACGGCATGACGGCGGCCCTGCATGGCGAGATCGACATAGAGCAAGGCCGGGTCGCGCAAAGCAATTTCCACGACTATCCGATGGTGCGCCTGGCAACGGCGCCCCGCATGGAAACCCATTTCATAGAGAGCGGCGCAACCATAGGCGGCATGGGCGAGGTCGGCACGCCCCCCATCGCCCCGGCCCTGTGCAACGCTATCTTCGCGGCCGGCGGCCCGCGCCTGCGGCGCCTCCCCATAGCCGCCCAGCTGTCCCGCCAAGCCGCCTGAGCCCCGCGCCGGCGGGAACGCGCTATACTTGTCCGCATTCCGCGGAGGCGCAAAAAACATGAAATTGACCGGTCAAGCGTTCCGAGACTGGGAGCGAAAGTCCGTCACGCTGTTGGGCATGTCCGGGGTGGGCAAAACCACCTTGGCCCGCAAGTTGCGCCGCGACGACTGGTTTCATTTTTCCGGCGACTACCGCATAGGCACCCGCTACCTGGATGAACCCATACTGGACAATATCAAACAGCACGCCATGCAGGTGCCGTTCTTGCAGGAATTGTTGCGCTCGGATTCCATCCATATCGCCAACAACCTGGACATAGACAACCTGACGCCCCTGTCCAGCTTTTTAGGCAAGCTGGGCAACCCGGAGCTGGGCGGCTTGGACCTCAAGGAATTCAAACGCCGCCAGAAACTGCACCAAACCGCCGAGATCAACGCGATGAACGATGTGCCGGAGTTCATCCGCAAGGCCCATGAGGTCTATGGCTACGCGCATTTTGTCAACGACGCCGGCGGCAGCTTGTGCGAGCTGGGGGACGAGGTCATCGAACTGCTGGCGGCGAAGAGCCTGATTCTGTACATCAAGGCGGCCCCCGCGGACGAGAAGGCCTTGGTCTTGCGGGCGGAACAGGACCCCAAGCCCCTGTATTATTCGGAGGCCTTCCTGGATGAGCAGCTGGCGATTTACATGAACGAGCGGGGGCTGGATTACATCGCCCTGATCACGCCGGATGATTTTGTCAGGTGGGTGTTTCCCCGGCTCTTCAACGCCCGGTTGCCCCGTTATGAATACTTGGCATCGCGCTATGGCTACGCCGTCGCCGCGGATGAAATTTACGCTGTGGAGTCCGAGGCGGATTTCGTCGAGCTCATCGTCGCCGTGTTGGAGCGGTCGGGAGAGTCGGCGTGCCGCTGATAGCCGACACCGATTTGCCCACTTTCAAACGGCTTCAGAGCGAAGACGGCCTGGTGGCGCCGGCGCGAGCCGCCAGCGGCCGGGAGTTGCGCGAGTTGCACATCGGCCTGTTGAACATGATGCCGGACAAGGCCCTGGAGGCCACGGAAAGGCAGTTTTTTCGCCTGGTGGGAAAGAGCAACCAAATCGCCCAGTTCTACCTGCATCCCTTCAGCCTGAGGGAGCTGGAGCGGGGGCCGGCGGGGCGGGACCATGTGGCCCGGCACTACAAGAATTTCGAGGAAATCAAGTCCGGGGGGTTGGACGCCTTAATCATCACTGGCGCTAATGTCACCGGCTCTGATTTGGACCGGCAAGTGTTCTGGGCGCCGCTGAAAGAGGTGGTCGATTGGGCCTGCGACAATGTCAACTCGGTGTTGTGCTCCTGCCTTGCCACCCATGCGGTTTTGCAGTTTCGCTACGGCCAGAAGCGGGTTCACCTGCCGACCAAGCGCTGGGGGGTGTATCCGCACCAGGTCAAGGACCGGTCTCATTTCCTTGTGGCGGGGGCCAACACCCGTTTTGATGTGCCGCACTCCCGTTTCAATGAGGTCAAGCGCGAGCAGTTTTTGCAGGCCGGATTGAAAATCCTGGTGGAAAGCGAGGAAGCCGGCGCCCATCTTGCCGTCAGCGAGGATGGTCTGCGCCTGGTCTTTTTCCAGGGACACCCCGAGTACGATGTCAACAGCCTGCTTAAAGAGTACAAGCGGGAAGTCGGGCGTTATCTGTTCGGGGAAACCGCGGCCTACCCTCCGTTTCCCGACAATTATTTCTCCTTGCAGGCCCGGGCCATCCTGGACGAGTACCGGGCTCGCGCTGTCGCTGCGAGGGAAAACCGCAACGCGGCGCCGGACTTTCCCGAAGAGCTAATCGGTCATTCCTTAGACAACACCTGGCACGACAGCGCCGAATCGGTGCTTAACAACTGGTTGGGAAAGGTCTATCAGCTCACTCATTCCTCTGGCTGAGCTGGTCCGCCGGCTTGTCCCTGGCGCGGTGGCCGGGGGCCGGCCCGCTTGCCTGCTGGCGTTTTCTTCTTGGCCACTCGCCGCGTCCCCCCCTGGGCGGGGGGCTTGGCGGGCGGCTCGTCCGCCGGCCAGGGGCTGAAAGGAAAGGGCCGCTCGTCGGACTGGAAAGTGATGTAGTTCAGTATTTGAGACACATACCGGGACAGGGGCGCGGCGAAGCGCCGCAGTTGCTGGTTCAACCCCCCCGTGAACAACTTGGTGAGAAACTGAAAAATCACCAATAGCCACACCAGGCCGAAGACAAAATACAAGATGACGCCAAAGATGATGATGTACAGGCCGCGCATCCACACGGCCGCGCTGGTCGCGTTTTCTTTCACGCCCACTGCCATTCCCCCGTCAAAAACCCGTGAACCGCCATACTACACCTCGGGAGACAAAAAAACCAGCCGGCGGCCCCTGGCCCCGCCCTGAAGCCGCCATATTGTTGAAAAAAACCAAATTGACGCCATTTTGTGGCATTATGGCTTGTGTCGCCATCTATTAACGCAAAACACCGGAAAACGCTGGCAGCGATCTACAGGAAGCCGCCGCCTAAACAGCTGGAGTGGAACCATGAATGCAATGACCTCTAAAGGCCACGGGGCCCGGATGAAATATCGCGGTAGAACCATGAACGCAATGACCCATAAAGGTTGCGTGGCCCGGGTGGAATATAGCGACGAGGATCAGTGCTTCGTTGGCCACATCGCGGACATTAGAGACTGTGTTGGTTTTCATAGCGAGTCGGTGGCGGGACTCAGGAAGGCGTTTAAGGAAGCCGTGGAAGATTACCTTGATACTTGCGCCGCTGTGGCAAAGCGCCCCAGAAGCCCTATTCGGGGAAGCTGACGCTACGCCTTTCCCCGGAGTTGCGCGCCTCTGTGGCTCAGGCCGCCCAGCTTGGCGGACAAAGCATTAACCAGTGGATCTCAAGGGCCCTGAGCCGGGTGGTCCGCCCTTAATCACCTAGTTGCGCCGCGGGGCCAGCCTGTTTCAGTCCTGCAGGGAGAAAGCCAACACCTCGTCTCCGGTTTTATAGCCGAACAGGGAGTTGCCGCCAGCGGCGACGGCGATGTACTGCTTGCCATCCACCATGTAGGAGATCGGCGGCGCGTTGACGCCGTAGTCGCTCTGGTGGCTCCACAGGGAGGCGCCGTTGCGGGCGTCGTAGGCGGTGAAACGGCCGTTGCCTTCGCCGGTGAAGACCAGGCCGCCAGCGGTGACCAAGGCGCCGCCCACCATGGGTTGCTCTGTTTTTCGTTGCCAGACGATCTTGCCCGTGCTGACATCCACGGCGCTGAGGGAACCCCAGTCCGGCTCGTCTGCCTTCTTGAAGAAGGTGTAGCTCTGCCAGGGCCGCCCCGGTTTCGGTTCCAACTGGCGCGTGAAAAACAGGGAGGGCTGGTGGATGCCGGGGATATAGACCCGGCCCAGGCCGGGATGATAGGCCACCGGCGACCAAGAGACGGCCCCCAGGGTGCCGGGGATGATGCGCGCGCCTTCGGGCGAGGGCCGGGCAAACAGGTTTTCCTGCTTGACAAAGGCCTCGCTGCGCCTGATGAGTTCGCCGGTCTGCCGGTCATGGATGAAAAACCAGCCTAATTTGCTCGCCTGCCCCACCGCCTTGATGGTGTTCCCGTCATGGTTCAGATCGAACAACACCGGCGGGCTCGCCACATCGTAGCCCCAGCGGTCGTGCGGCACCTGCTGGTAGTGCCAGCGCAACGCGCCGGTGTCCAGGTCTAAAGCCACCAGGCTGACGGTGTGGAGATTGTCCCCGGGGCGCGTGGAGTCGTCCATCTGCGGCGACGGATTGCCCGTGCCGATATAGACCAACCCCAGTTCCGGATCGATGGCGGGCGTCGTGTAGATGGAACCGCCGCCGTAGCGCCAAGTGTCTGAATAGGTCTGAAAGGCAAGCCGCTCGGCCGCCAGATCCCGGTTCAGGCGCGCGCCGTAGGCGGTCTCCTCGCGCCATTCTCCCTCCCAGTTTTCCGCCGCCGCGCTGTGCCAGCGCCAGATTTCCCGCCCCGTTTCCGCATCGTACGCCACGATGAACCCGCGCAACCCGTGGCCGCCCCCGGACAGCCCCCCTACGGACAACACATAGTCCCCGTCCCGTTCCAGGTCCAGGTGCAGGCCGTAACCGGCGCCGGAGATCCCCGCCAGGATCTTGCCCCCATAGACCTGCGGGGCCAGGTTGGCGGTGTAACCGGTTTGCCCGGATTGTTTGGCGCCCCGCAATTCGGCTTCGCCCAGGAGCGGCGTCAGGACTTCCGCCTGTCCGGCGTCGGCGTCGGCGATGTCGATGTCCCAGACCACTTTCCCCGTGTCCCGGTCCAAGGCGACCAGGCGGGCGTCTATGGTCGCCGCATAGACCTTGTCTTCCGTCACCGCCGGTCCGCGGTTGGCGGGCCCGCAACAAAAGGTCTTTTTTCTGAGGGCGTGCCGGTAGCGCCACAGCGTTTCGCCTGTGTCCGCCCGCAACGCGATGACATCGTTGTAAGGGGTCGTCAGGTACATCACCCCGTCGCGGACGATGGGGGAGGTCTGAAACGAGCCGATTTTGCCGGTGTTGAAGCGCCAAGCCAGCCCCAGCTGACCGGCGTTGCCAGCGTGAACCTGCGCCAAGGGGCTGAAGCGTTGATTGTCCAAGGCGCGTCCGTAGTAGAGCCAGTCGGACGAAGCGCCATCGGTCAGAATGATCTCGGCGGCGGCGGGCGGCGCCAACAGGCCGCAAGCCGTGAGGGTCAGATAGAAGACAATCGCTCGCATTTTCATGGCCGGGCTGGTTTGCGCTCAGGAGACCACAATGGCCCGTTTCTCAGTGATGATTTTATCCATAGGCGCATCCCAGGGGGCGGCGGGAAGCCGCTCCACCAGCTGACATTCGTAACACAGGGCCGTCTTGAAGGCCTCCGGATGGGCGGCGAACCACTGGTCGTAATAGCCCTTGCCGAAGCCGAGCCGGTGGCCGTCGGGCGCGAAGCCCAACCCTGGCGCGACGCACAAATCTATAGGCTCCCGCCATTCGGCGCTACCCGCGGGGGTCAAAATCCCTAATTGGCCGGGCCGCAAATTGCGCCAGCCGTCAAAAGGCGCGGCGCGCATCTCGCCGCCGCTGAGCTGGGGGACGGCCACGGTCTTCTTGAGTTGCAACAGGCGGTCTATGAGGTCGCAGGTGCTGACTTCGGCGCCCGTTGAGAGGTAGCAGAAGACAGACCGGGCCTGCCTGAGTTCGTCCTGCTCCAGGAGCCGGGCCTGAATGGCGCGGCTGAATTCTCGCCGTTGTTCCGGCGCCAGGGCGCGGCGTTTTTCTTTCAGTTGGTCCCGCAACGCGGCCTTCTGTTCGGCGACAGGCCTGGTCATGTCAGCGAGCCTTCAGGGGCAGGCGGGCATCTATTTTTTGCATGATTTTCGCCGTTTCCACCAAGGCGACGATGATCTTTTGGTAGTGGCGGATTTCATCCGGCGCGAGTTTCCTGTCCTTGCGTTCCTTGAGGTATTTTTGCGCTGGCTGAAAGCCTCCGATGTGAAAGCGCCAAGCGACCTCCGGGATTTCAGCGAAATACTGGGTTTTATTGATGCGCACCTTGTCTTTTTCTCTCGCGACCTGTCTGACAATGTTGTCCCCTGCTTCAGGGTAGGCGGTGGTCAGCTTGTCCAGTTTTTCACTTTCCATCAAATGCAGGGCCCGCAACTCAGCCCCAAGCTTGACGAGGGCCCGGAACTGCTTTTTGTCCGCGGGAAAAGGCGCGCGGGGGAAGTCGGTTTTAAGCAATTCCCGGTAAGTCTCGCGGTAGCCGGGACTGTGAAGCACGGCGTAAATGTAATCTAACAGGTCTTCAGGGGAGAAGGCGTTGCGCCTCTGTTCATCCTCATAAGCAAACTCCATTTTGAGGTTGGCGGCGATTTCCTTCACGAGGTCTGGGTTCAGGTTGGGTTTGCGACTGGGAGGCTCCCCGATGCCTTGCTCTTTGCTTCGCGGCTTGCTGCCGGGATAAAGGTAAAGCGGAAACAAATTTGCAACCCCTTTGTTGCTGTAATGAATGCGAGCCTCTATTAAGGTGTTCGCCACTTGAACATGACTCCAGTTATCCGTAATCGCGTGCCTTGTGACAATCAAGCCAACATTCTCACCGGCAAGAAAATGCCGCATGACTTTTTCCCGCGGGCGGCAATGAAAGCCTTTGGACCGCCCCGTGTAGTAAGTGTGTCGCCGGTCGAAAGGCCGATACATGATGGGGACGATGCGTTGATAATCCGGGCCGTCGGCCTCCAGGTCTTTTCTCGCCAGGCTGACCTTCCAATCCAAGGCATCGGCCCCTAAATCAAACCGCTCGCGGGCGTCCTGATCGCTCAGCCTAAGGAAAGTCTCAATGGCGTCCCGGACCTCAGCGGCAGAATGGTGAATGGTGAAGCGATCCCTTGCCGTGGTCACGCCGCTGGTGGAGACAGGCATCAAGTCCGCAACGCTAAAGCCTTTTTGGTATTCGCTCTCCAGAGCGTAATCCCTTGGCGTAAAGAAATAGTGCGGGGCGGCTGGCTTCAAGCTGTTGAATTTCACCTTGTCCAAGCTGTGGTTCCACAGAAACTCGTATTTGCTTTCACGCGAGCCGAACAGATCAAAGTGAAACACCTTGCCTAAGGCCTCGGGCGGTTTCTTTCCGGTTTTCACAAACAGGTTAATGGAGACGCCTAGCTGGATGTCGAACACATTTTTGTCCGGCGACCCATCGGGGGCCCTTTCTTTTCTTTGGCTGTTGCCGTGCAAATCCAGGATGTAAATCTTGTCGAAACTGCGCATCAAACGCCAGCGCATGCCTCTAAAAGTCAGGTTGTCCAAAAAACCATTGTTGTTAATGTAAGCAAGCACGCCCTCGCCGTTGCGGTCGATAAGATATTGGCCATAGCGGATGAACTTCACATAGTCGTCGTTCAGCCATTTGGGATTTTTCTCCCGCAACTTGCCGCCTCCGGGCTCCTGTTTGTAGTCCTCCATCAAGCTCGCCATCCAGGCCCCCTTGTTTTTGGATTCGCCCTTGTAGGGGGGATTCCCCAACACCACCATGACGGGCGCGTCTCTTTTAATCAGATTCGCTTCCGTTGACTCGGCGGAAAGCCAGGAAGCCAGCAAAGCCCCGTTATCGATATGACACTCCTCTAAGGAATTGGTCAGAAAAATCCGCAGGCGTTCGCTGTTCAGCTCGCAACCGGTCTGCTGCAATATCATCTCCAGTTTCAGGTGCGCCATGGCGTACGGCGCCATCAACATCTCAAACCCGTTCAGGCGCGGGAGCAAGTCCTGTTTCACATAGTCACGCCACATCCCTTTTTGCCTGGCGAACTTCTCATAAATCCGCGCCACCACCGAGGCCAAAAAAGTGCCGGTGCCGGTCGCAGGGTCCAAAACCTGCACCTTATGCGCTTTCTTGCTTATTTGTTTGAAACCGGTTTTTGAATGTTTGTCTGGCTCCTCAGTGTTGACTTCCACCGTGGTTTTAGCCGCGTCCGCCAAGCCCTCCGCCAACTGAAATTCCGCTTTCAAAATGTCGTCCACGGCGCGGACGATGAAATCCACCACCGGCTCCGGCGTGTAATACACCCCGCGCCCCTTGCGCAACCGCGGGTCGTATTCCCCTAAAAAGGTCTCGTAAAAGTGGATAAATGGATCGGCCCGTCCGTTCGTCTTCACAAAATCCGTCATCAACTCCGCCACATTGGCGGCCCGAAAAATGTCCGCCAGGTCATCCACGATCCATTGAATGCGGCTGTCCAGATCGTAACCCGCGATGTGGTGAAAAAACTTCCTGAGCAGGGGGTTGGACTGGGGGACCAGCTCGGCGGCCTTGCGGCGGGAAAAATCTCCTCCGCCTCCCGCGGTTTGATCATGCAGGCGCGCGGCGAACATGCCGTAGGCGATAGTCTGCGCATAGACATCGGCAAACTCCTTCGGAGACAGGTCGCTGATCAGATATTCGCGAAACACCGCCAACTGCCCCCCCAAATCCTGCGTCGAAGCGCGCTGAGGTCCCGCGCCCGCCAAGGCCCGCTCCACCACCAGCGCCAACAACCGCGCCTTGTCCGCCATGCGCCGGGCCAACTCCTGGGAAGCGGAAATGGGCGGCGCTTCATAGGCCCCGAAGGCCTTGAGCAAGTCGGCGAACGGGGCGAAATTGTCGCGCAAGGGGCGAATTTTATCGCCGCGGAGCGCGGCAATCTCCACTCGTCCCAGCTCCTGCTCCCCCCGCCACAGCTGAAACGCCAAATAATTCGTGAACAGCATGTTGCCCAAGGCCCCGCGATAGCGCTCAAACTGCTCCTTGTGCCGGTCGTCATCCAGCCCCGCGCCCAGGTCCTTGGCCTCCACATAGCCCAGGGGCAACCCACTGCGGCGCGTCAGGACATAATCGGGCGCGCCGCAATCCACGACCTGCTTCGGTTCGTTGGTTGCCGCGACGCCGGGCAACAGCTCTTCAAGCAAGGTCTGCAAGTGCCCCCGGTAGCTATGCTCAGTGGCTTTGCCGGTGGAATGGGTCTCGGCGACCTTGCGGAGATAGGCGGCGATGGGTTCGGAGGGCATGGGGAGACGCGCTTGCTTAATCAGATTTTCCCTGTCTCAAGCTTGCAACACTGCGGACGGGCTTGTCAAATTTCCGCGGGTTTTCCTTAAAACCTCGTCCAGGGCGGGCAATTCCGCAACTGGCGCTTTTCTTTTTGCGAGAAATGGGTAGAATACCCTCTTTCCATTGACTGAAGGCCCAGCTCCTTGCGGCTGGGAAAGGTGTGTTTATGGTGACAATTCGCCTGGCCCGAGCCGGCGCAAAGAAAAGGCCTTTTTATCATATCGTGGCGACCGATTCGCGCCACCCGCGGGATGGCAGGCATATCGAGCGCCTGGGCTATTACAACCCCATAGCGACCGGCAACGAGCGGCGGCTAAGCCTGGAGCGGGAGCGGGTCGATTACTGGCTGGCCCAGGGGGCCCAGACTTCCGACCGCGTCGCCAAGTTGCTCAAGGAGCAAGCCGGGGGCCAAGCCAGTCCCGGCTGATTGTTTGCGCTCTTCCTCGTCACCGCCTGACGCCGAGCCGGCGCCAGGGGCCTCAGAGCCGAACCAACGGATCGTCATTGGCAAGCTGGGGGGGTTGCACGGGGTAACGGGCTGGTTGAAAGTGGCGTCCTACACGGAGCCTGAGGCCAACCTTTTCGCCTACAGCCCGTGGCTGATTGAAACAGCGGGCGCCTGGGCGGCGGCGGAGGTGGCGGACCAGGGCAGAAGCGGCAAGACCTGGAGGGTGAAGTTAAAGGGCCTGGCGAACCGGGACGCGGCGGCGCGATTTGCTCACTGCCGGATCGCCGTTGACCGGGCCAGCTTGCCGGACTTGCCCGCCGGCTCCCATTACTGGGCCGATCTGTTAGGCAAGGAGGTGGCGACCCCTGCCGGCGACCGCCTGGGCAAGGTGGTCGATATTCAGGCAACCGGGGCGAACGATGTGTTGGTGGTTCAGGGCGAGACCCGCTGTCTCATCCCTTTTGTCAAGGGCGAGGTGGTCAAGCGGGTGGACCTGGAGGGCGGCGTGATCGAAGTGGAATGGCGCGGGGTTTAGCGGCGTGTTGCAAGTCAGCGTGGTCACCCTGTTTCCGGAGATGTTTGCCGCGCTGACCCAGTGCGGCGTGACGGGGAAGGCGGTGGAGTCCGGGTTGCTGAGCCTCAGCCTGGTCAACCCCAGGGACTACGCCACGGACAATCGCCGGAGCGTGGACGACAGACCCTACGGCGGCGGCCCGGGCATGGTGATGAGCGTGGCGCCCTTGCAGGCCGCCATAAACGCCGCCAGGGCCGGCGCGCCCGGCACCCGGGTGGCCTGCCTGTCGCCCCAGGGCCGGCGGGTGGAGCAACGGGACATAGACTCCCTTGCCGGTCGGGAGTCGCTGATCTTCGTGGCGGGGCGTTACGAGGGCATAGACGAGCGGCTCATGGAGCTGGAGGTCGATGAGGAGTGGTCCATAGGCGATTATGTGCTAAGCGGCGGCGAACTTCCCGCCATGGTGTTGATAGACGCGATGGCGCGGCGCTTGCCTGGCGTTTTGGGCAACGAGGAATCCGCGCAAGCCGATTCCTTTTGCCGGGGATTGCTGGATTATCCCCATTACACCCGCCCGGAGAGCGTGGCGGGCCGGAGAGTGCCGGCGGCGCTGTTGAGCGGCGACCACGAGGCCATTGCAAAATGGCGGCTGAAACAGGCCCTGGGGCGCACCTGGAAGCGCCGGCCGGACTTGCTGGAGGGGCTGGCGTTGGACGCCTCGCAAAGGGCCTTGTTAGATGAGTACATGCGCGCCGAGGCGCGCCAAGACGAACAAACAAACGATTAAAAGCGTGTGGAGCGAACAGCCATGGCAAACATCATAGAGCAACTGGAAGCGGAGCAAATCAATCCGGAGATACCGGAATTTCACCCCGGCGACACCGTTGTCGTGCAAGTCAAGGTCACAGAGGGGCAACGGGAGCGGCTCCAGGCCTTCGAAGGCACGGTCATCGCCAAGAAGAACCGGGGGCTGAATTCCTCCTTCACGGTGCGCAAGATCTCCTACGGCGAAGGGGTGGAGCGGGTGTTCCAGACCCACAGCCCCGGCATCGCCAAGATCGCCGTCAAGCGCCGGGGAGATGTCAGGCGGGCGAAGCTGTATTACCTGCGGGACAGGGCCGGCAAATCGGCGCGGATAAAGGAGAAGATCAAACCCTCCTCGTGACCGGGGGCGGCGTGACCGGGACGGCGCAGGCCCCCCAGGGCGGCAAGACCGCCGCGTTGTCCCCGCAGACGGCAGCTGTCATAGACCACTTCCTCGATGCGGCGTGGATGGAGCGCGGTTTAAGCGACAACACCTTGGCCGCCTACCGGACCGACCTGCGCGATTACGCGGCCTGGTTGGCGGCATCGGCATCGTCTCGGGACTTGTTGGAATCGCAACCGGCGGACATTCTCGCCTATCTTGCCACCATGGCGGCCGGGTCCGCGCGCACCTCGTCCCGGCGCCTGTCAGCCCTGCGCCAGTTTTTTCAGCGCCAGGCCCGGGAAGGGCGCATAGTCGCGGACCCCACCGCCCACATCGACATGCCGCGCATTGGCCGGCCCCTGCCCAAGTCCCTGACCGAGTCCGAGGTGGAGGCCCTGTTGGCCGCGCCAGATGCGGAGACGGCCACGGGCCAGCGAGATCGGGCCATGTTGGAGGTCCTGTACGCCACTGGGCTGAGGGTGTCTGAGCTGGTGGGCCTGCAACTGGACCAGCTCAATCTGCGCCAGGGCGTGGTGCGCGTTGTGGGCAAGGGCGACAAGGAGCGGTTGGCGCCATTGGGGGAGGAGGCGGCGGACTGGTTGGAGAAGTTCATCCGCCAGGGGCGAGTCAGGCTGTTTCCCGGCCCCCCCACGGCCACGGTGTTCCCCAGCCGGCTTGGGCGAACGATGACCCGGCAGACCTTCTGGCATATCGTGAAACGCTACGCCGCTCAGGCTGGCATCGCCAAGCCGCTGTCGCCCCATGTTCTGCGCCACGCCTTCGCCACCCATCTGCTGAACCATGGCGCGGATCTGCGAGTGGTGCAATTGTTGTTGGGCCACAGCGACATCTCGACGACGCAGATCTACACGCATGTCGCTAAGGAGCGGTTGAAGAGCCTGCACGCGCAACACCATCCCCGGGGCTGAAGGGCCCTCCGCGCCGCCGGCGGGGCCGGGGTCTCAGACCACTGGAACGATCTTGCCCTCGTACTCGGATTCCCGCTCTTTTCTCACCAATTCCGTCAGGGGCTGGTTGCGGGGATCCGGCAATTTCTCACCGTCCGCGAGGCGCAATTCGTCCAGGATGCGGCGGCAACGCACCGTGGCGCTGTCCATAGGCAGCAACACGGGGTCGACGTCGTCTATGTCATGCGCGCCTATGGAGCGCAACATGGCGTGCTGGGCTTCGATCATGGGCTTGTCCTGGGTCCCGAAAGCGGTTTTTATGGCCTGGGTCCAGATTTCATCCATCTCCGCGCTGTCCTTGTCGTGGTCCCGGGAAACTCCCCAGTAGTAGTAAGTGGCGTTCTCATCCTTGGGGGTGAGGATGTCGGTGCCGTACATCCATATCCCTTCGCCGCGGGGCCGGCCCGTAGGGGTGATGCCCACATCCAACAGCATGTGGCAGGGGGCGTCCCAGCGCATGTAAAGCCAGTGGTCCACGGGTTTGCCGTAGTCCTTGAACATGTGATCCCAGGCCGGCGGCGCCAGCCCGTCCGGGCACCAGCGGTTTGACCACACGGTGGTGCCGCTCTGCAAGAGTTCGTGCTGTCCGCGCTTGATGGCGTCGCTGCCCAGGATGCCCCGGTGCAAAAACTCCACATGGGACAGATCCATCAGGTTGTCGGTAATCAGCTCGTAGTAGCCCTGCATTTCTATGACCCCCTGCACTGAGGGATAGTTGGGGTCCGCATGGCAACTGAAATCGGGAATGGCGCCGGGATCCGCCAGGGCCGGGTCCCCCATCCATATCCACAGCATGTTGTGAACCTCCACCAAGGGGTAGGCCCGGGCCCGCATCTTCTCCGGAATGCGGCCGTCGCCGTGGGGGTTGCGCACGCATTGGCCGGTCCCGTCGTAGCGCAGTCCGTGGTACGCGCATTCCACCACATCATCCACCAAGGTCCCTAAATGCAGGGGCGAGTAGCGGTGCGGGCAGGTGTTGCTGATGGCGACCGCCGAGTTGTCGCGCTTGCGGTAGAACAGGATGGACTCGCCGATAATCGTGCGCTCGAACAGCGCCTTTTCAACCTCGCAGCTCCACGCCGCCGCGTACCAGGCGTTTTTCAGAAAGGGGTTGGCCCTCGGGGCCTTATTATGATCGCTGCTCATGCTTCAGACTGGATTGCCCGCCAGAGGGCATCCTAAGGCACCGGGCGCAAATGTCAAGCCTGGCCCTGGTCAAGGAGCGGCTCAGTCATCCGGCAATCAACCGCCGCGGGGCCACCCGGCCATCATCCAACACCTCCCCCACTCCCAAAAAACGGCCCTCCCGGGCGTAGATCCTCAACAGGCCCTGGGTCGGCGCCCGCGGCACCAACACCGGCTGGCCCTGGCGCAGGTAATAAGAGACAGCAGGCGTCAGAGTCACCGCCGGCAAGTCCTGCACGATGGTGTCCAGGCCCAGGAGCTCGGCGTCCAAGCTGTCCAGCCCGACCTCCGCCAGTCGCTCCAGCTGGCCCGCCGTGAGGGCGCCGGCGTTGGCGTAGGGGCCCACGCCGATGCGCCGCAGGCTCTTCACATGGGCGCCGCAACCCAGGGCCTCGCCGATGTCGTCGGCAAGGGCGCGAATGTAAGTGCCTTTTGAACACCGGGCGTCAATCTCGAATTCATCCCCCCGGCAAGCCAGCAATTTTAGCTCGTGGATGGTCACCGGGCGCGGTTCCCGCTCCACCTCCAGGCCCTGGCGGGCCAATTTGTACAATCTTTGTCCTTTGTGCTTGAGGGCCGAAAACATGGGCGGCACCTGCATGATCTCGCCGCGGAACCCCGCCAACGCCGCCTCCGTCTCTTTCCGCGTCAAGACCGGGGGGTCGCGCCGGGCGATGACCTCCCCATCGGCGTCGCCGGTGTCGGTGCGAACCCCCGCCTGGCACAGGGCCTGGTAATGCTTGTCGGCCTCCAGCAGATACCCGGAAAACTTCGTGGCTTCGCCGAAACAAATCGGCAACAGGCCCGAGGCGCCCTTGTCCAGGCTCCCGGTGTGTCCCGCTTTTTGCGCCTTGTAGAGGGACTTGACCCGTTGCAGGGCCTCATTGGAGGTGAACCCGACCGGCTTGTCCAACAACAGCACCCCGTTAACCTCGCGGCCCCTGGGTTTGCCCCTTCTGCCCATGCTGAGAGGCTTACTCTTTTCGATTGGCGGAATCGATCAAAACAGACAAGCGGTCCGCCTGGGCGATGGAGCGGTCGAAGAGAAAACGCAAGGCTGGCGCGACGCGCAATGGCAGGGCCTTGGCCAACAGCCGGCGAAAACGCCCCGCCCGCTCGTTCAACAGGTCCGCCACCGCTTCTTCGGTCAGGGCGGATTCCAGGCAGGTGAAATAAACGCGGGCGTTTTTAAGGTCGGGGCTGAGATCCACATGCGACACGGTGACCAGCCCCAGATCCGCGGCGGGCGCCTCCCGCTGGATGAGCAAGGCGAGCTCGCGCCGCACCAGTTCCGCGACGCGCTGGTTCCGGCTGTATTCGCCCGCCATGTCGGGAGCAAGCCCGGTCAGATGTTGCGGGCGACTTCAATGCGCTCGAACACCTCGATTTGATCCCCCGGCTTCACATTCGTGTAGTTTTTCACGCCTATGCCGCACTCAACGCCGGACTTGACTTCATTGACATCGTCCTTGAAGCGGCGCAGGGATTCGAGTTCGCCTTCATAGACGACCACATTGTCCCGCAACACCCGGATGGGGTTGGCCTTGCGCACCAAGCCGCTGGACACGAGACAACCGGCGATCTCCCCGAATTTGGGGGAGCGAAACACCTCTCTGACCTCCGCCACGCCAATGATCTGCTCCCTGATCTCTGGCGACAGCATGCCGTTGATGGCCGCCTTCACATCTTCTATGACATCGTAAATGACGCTGTAGTAACGCAGGTCAACCTGATTTTTGTCAACCAGCTTCCGGGCCGAGCTGTCAACGCGAGTGTTGAATCCCACCACCATGCACTTGGAGGCTATGGCCAAGTCGATGTCTGATTTCTTGATGCCGCCGATGCCGGCGCTGATGACATTGACCGCGACCTCATCCCCAGAGAGCCGGCGCAGGGCGTCGGACAGCGCCTCCGCCGAGCCTTGCACATCCGCCTTGATAAGCACATTGACCGCGGCGACGCCGTTCTCGTCCCCCAGGTTCGAGATGATCTCGCTCAGATTGGGGCCTCGCTGTTCCGACAACCGGACGGCCCGGTTTTTGCCTTGGCGGAACAGGGCGATTTCCCGGGCCTTGCCCTCGTCAGACACCGTGAACACATCGTCGCCGGCATTGGGCGTGCCAGACAGGCCCAGGACCTCCACGGGGCTGGCGGGGCCGACCGCCGCCACCGCGCCGCCTTTTTCATCGCACAGGCCCCGCACCCTGCCAAACTCGTGGCCCGCCAAAATCACATCGCCCTTCGCCAGCTTGCCCCCCTGCACGAGGATCGTGGCGACAGGCCCCCGCCCCTTGTCCAACCGGGATTCTATGACCGTGCCGGAAGCGGGGCCGTCTTTCACCGCCTTGAGCTCCAACACCTCCGCCTGCAACAGCAGGCTCTCGAGCAACTTGTCAACCCCCTCCCCCGTGGCGGCGGACAGATCCACGAACTGGGTGTCCCCTCCCCATTCCTCAGGCACCACTTCGAATTTCGCCAAGTCCTGCCGCGCCCGCTCCGGGTCGGCGTCAGGCTTGTCGATCTTGTTGACGGCGACAATGATGGGGACTTCGCCGGCCTTGGCGTGCTGTATGGCCTCCTGGGTCTGCGGCATCACTCCGTCGTCCGCGGCCACCACAAGCACCACGATATCCGTCACCTTGGCGCCCCGGGCCCGCATGGCCGTGAAGGCCTCATGCCCTGGCGTGTCCAAAAAGGTGATGTTGCCCTTAGGGGTCTTGACGCTGTAGGCGCCGATGTGCTGGGTCACCCCCCCCGCTTCGCCGGCCGCGACCTTGCTCTTGCGCACGAAGTCGAGCAAGGTGGTTTTGCCATGATCCACATGGCCCATGACCGTGACGACGGCAGGCCGGGAGACCGCCTCGCCCTTGCCATGGCCGGCCCCGATGAGTTCTTCCTCCAGCGCGTTTTCCTTGAGGGTTTTCGGCTTGTGGCCCATGAGCTCGACGACGCTGGCGGCGGTGTCCTGATCAATCATCTGATTGATGGTCGCCATGGTTCCCAATTCCATCAGGTTTTTCACCACCTCGCCGCCTTTCACCGACATGCGGTCGGCCAGGGTGGCAATGGTGATGCTCTCCGGGATCTCCACCTCCAGGACCGCCCGCTCGGTGGGTTTTTCAAAAACATGCTGCGGCGTCGGCCGGTTGATGGCGCGCCTTGTTCTTTGCTTCTTTTTCCGCCGGGGCGACGCGCCGGGAGCGACATGGAGCTTCTTCTGTTTCGTCCGGCCTGATTTCTCCTGGCGCCCCGGCTTGGCGGATGGCGGCGGGGGAACAACCTTAAGGTTCGGGTCCTTGCTCTCTTCCGCGACAACGACGGCTTCCGGCGCGGCGGCTTCTGGTTGCGCGGCGACTTCCGGGGCGGCGATCTCCAGGGCGGCGGCTTCAGTGGCCTCCTTAGGCGCGAGGGTCTCGGCAGAGGGGGCGGCGGGGGCGGTCTCGACGGCGGCGGCGGAAGCCTCGCCCTCGGGCGCCTCAACCGGTTGCGCCTCCTGTTCCTCAGCTTGCCGAGCCTGTTGCGCGGCCTCCTCTTTCAACGCGCCAATCTGCGCATAGGTGCGCCGTTTTCTGACTTCCACGGTCACGGTTTTGGAGCGCGTCTTGGCGCGGCCCCCGGGCCCCGCCACCGGCAGCTTGATTTCGCTGACGGTCTTCCGTTTCAGGGTGATTTTTTTCGGCCCGGACTCATCGTTGCGACCCCGTTTGCGCCTGAGGTGGCCCAGCAACTCCTTCTTCTCGTCGCTGGAGATCGGGTCCTCGGCGGAGCGACTCGACAGGCCGGTCTCTTCGAGTTGCTGGATCAGCTTCTCCACCGGCATCTCGAGGGCGGCGGCAAACTGTTTCACCGTGCCTTCAAGCATCAGCCGCCTCCGCGCCGTTGCTTTCCGCCGCCTCAAACCAAGGCAGGCGGGCGGTCATGATCAGTTCCCCGGCCCGGGCCTTGTCCAGCCCCTCGATCTCCAACAGGTCATCCACCGACTGCTCCGCCAGATCTTCCATGGTCACCACGCCCCGCCCCGCCAGTTCATAAGCCAAGGCCTTGTCCATGCCTTTCATGCCCAGCAGGTCCGCGGCCGGCTTCGCATCGGCGAGTTTTTCCTCGCTGGCGATGTCGCGGGTCAACATGAGGTCCCGGGCCCGATGCCGCAACTCCTTGATGATCTCCTCGTCGAATTCTTCTATCCGCGCCATCTCTCCCTCAGGCACATAGGCTATCTCCTCGATGGTGGAAAATCCCTCCTGCACCAGGATGACAGCCACTTCCTCGTCCACATCCAGTTGCTCCATGAACAGACTTTTCAGGGTCTCGGTCTCGACTTCGGCCTTCTCATCGGCGGCGTCCACCGACATGACATTGAGCTCCCACTGCGTCAGTTCGCTGGCCAATTTGACATTTTGCCCGCTCCGCCCTATGGCTTGGGACAGGTTTTCCTCGGACACCGCCACATCCATGCTCTTGGCTTCCTCGTCCACCAATATGGACTCCACTTCCGCCGGGGCCATGGCGTTAATGACAAACTGCGCGGGGTTCTCATCCCAGAGTATGATGTCAACCCGCTCGCCGCCCAAGGCGTTGGACACCGTCTGCACCCGCGACCCCCTCATGCCCACGCAGGCGCCTATGGGGTCTATGCGAGGGTCGTTGGCCTTGACCGCGATCTTGGCCCGGGAGCCGGGATCCCGCGCGCCGTTGATGATCTCTATCAGGCCCTCGTTGATCTCAGGCACTTCAATTTTGAACAGTTCGATGAGCAACTCCGGCGCCGTCCGACTCAGGAACAACTGCGGCCCCCGGTTCTCGGGCTTCACCGCGTACAAGTAGGCGCGGATCTGATCCCGCAACCTGATGGAATCCCTGGGTATCATCTCCTCCCTGGGGATTATGGCCTCCGCGTTGCCGCCCAAGTCCAGAATGACGCCGCTGCGCTCCACCTTCTTCACGAAACCCATGACCATCTCGCCGATGCGGCCGATGTAGGCGTCATAGACCTGCTTGCGCTCCGCCTCGCGCACCTTCTGCATGATGACCTGGCGCGCGGTCTGCACGGCGATCCTGCCAAACTCGACGGACTTCATGGGCTCCTCTATGAAATCCCCGGCCTGGATGTCTTCGCGCCGGGTCCGGGCGGTGGACAGGCTGATCTGCCGGGTGGGAAATTCCAAGGCGTCGGCGTTCTCCTCCACCACCTCCCAGCGCCTGAAGGTCTCGTAATCGCCGGTCTCCTGGTCTATGGCCACGCGCACCTCCGTGTCCTCCCGTTGCCAACGCTTGGCGGCGCTGGCCAGGGCCGCTTCTATGGCCTCGAAGATGATCGCCTTGGACACGCCTTTCTCGTTGGAGACGGCGTCCACCACCATTAGAATATCTTTGTTCATGCTTTCAGCGCCAAACCTCGCCGGGGCCTCAAGCCCTGCTTCATTAGTCATCGCATCTCGCGCGCTCGGGGCGCCACTCTCGCCCGGTCTATGTCCTCCAGGGGAATGTGAAACTCCCGCCCCGCTTCGTTCAACACCACTTTTCGCTCGGACACCCGCTCCAGGCGCCCGGCAATGCGTTTGCGGCTCTCGCAGGGCTTGGACAACCTGACCTTGACCTGCTCGCCGACAAACCGCTCATACTGCGCCATAGTGAACAACAACCTGTCCAAGCCGGGCGATGAGACTTCCAGCCGGTAAGCGCCGGCGATGGGGTCTTCAACATCCAGGACCCCCGCCACCCTGTAGCTCACCCGCTCGCAATCCGCCAGCGTGATCCCCGCCGCGCTGTCTATGTAGAGGCGGAGCAGGCTCCCCCCTTTTTCCGTCAGACGCTCCAGGCCCCAGAACTCGTAACCCAGGTCCGCCACCACGGGTCTCAACATGGCCTCCAAATCGGAATTCCGCTTGCGCATAGCTCTAAAACAACAAATGGGCGCAACGCCCACTTGTGAAAAAACGCCTCCATGGCGCCTTGTAACCCTGCTTTTTTTGCCTGAAGCAGGGTCCCCTCGAGGGGCCGCTTCCCGGCTTGCCTGCGACTGGTAGCGGGGGCAGGATTTGAACCTGCGACCTTCGGGTTATGAGCCCGACGAGCTGCCAGACTGCTCCACCCCGCAATGTGAACCGTTATGCTACCTGCCCCCCGCAGGAATTTCAACAAAAATTTTATGGAAGTCGCCGAGGCTGGCGGGAAAGATCCCGACCAGGCGGGCCTTGCGTCAGGGAGCGCGGGGCGCGTAGAGCAAACCCGCCATGAAGGACTGGGTGTCGAGGCCCCGATTCTCTTTGTAGAGTCCGGCGTTGGACGAGTGTCGGTAGCGATAGCCCAAGCGCAGGGACCAGTCGGCGCCGATGCGGGCGGCCAGGCCCGCGCCCAACATCTGGGTGAAGTTGAAGCCCCCGCCCAATTTGTACCCCTCGAAATCGTGGCGCAGGATGCCCACGCCGCCCTCGAGGTAGGGAGACCAGCCGCGCCCCAGGTCGATGTGATAGCTGAACACCCCCAACATGAGGCCGGCCTCCAAAGAGGCGTCCGCCCCCTCCCGGTCCGAGTGGCGCGTCACCGCGGCGAAAAAAGGCTCCACCGCCACCTCCAGGGCACCAGCGGGGAGCGGCAAGCGCGGTTTGCCCTTGAAGAGCGTGTAGCCGATGTGAAAATTGACCGGGACGCTGTCCAGGTCCCTGTCGCCCCAGGCGTACCCCGACAACGCGCCGCTGTTCCACGCCCCTTGCTCCGGCAGCGTCTCCTGGGCGCACAGCGGCGTCAGCCCGAAGCAGAGCAGGCCTGCGGCGCAACCCCGCCAGCGGCGGCAAATCATTCTCGTCATCTCATCGCCTCCTGCGCGCCATTGTACAAAAAACCGCCGCCGTTTGCGTCATCCCGCCATCCCGCGCCGCGGGCTCGCCCCCGGGAGCCGGCGCGGCGCCCCTTGAATCCGCCGGGGGATTCCCGCTATCCTGCCCCTACGCGCCGCCAGCGGCCCAGGCCGCGTCCGGCGTTTTTTTTCCAAGTTGAGACCCGCCGCGTGAACTGAATGGACAACCTGCTGAAAATCAAGGGGTTCCTCCCCTACATCGTCATGATCTTCCTGAACGCCTTTGTGGATCTGGGACACAAGATCACCGTGCAGAACACCGTGTTCAAAACCTACGACGGCGACGCGCTGATCCTGCTGACGGCCATAGTGAACGCCCTGATCCTCTTGCCCTTCGCGCTGTTGTTCACCCCCTCAGGCTACCTGTCGGACAAATACCCCAAACACCGGGTGATGCGCGTGACCGCCTGGGGCGCGGTGGGCCTGACTGGCATGATCACCTTGTTCTACCACCTGGGCTGGTTCTGGGCGGCCTTCGCCATGACTCTGCTGTTGGCGGTGCAAAGCGCGTTCTATTCGCCGGCGAAATACGGCTACATCAGGGAGATCGCGGGCAAAGAGCGTCTGGCCCGGGCCAACGGCATGGCGCAGGCCACCACCACCATCGCCATTTTGGCCGGCACCTTCCTGTTCTCGGTCCTGTTCGAGTTGCATTTGGCGGGCGTTGCCTACGCCGACGAGCGGGACATCTTGCAGACCATCGCCCCCATAGGCTGGTTTCTGATGGCGGGGGCGGTCCTGGAGCTGTGTCTGGCGTACCGCCTGCCCGCCACCTCGCAGACCGCTGAGGCGATGCGGTTCGACTGGCGCAAATACCGCACTGGCCACTACCTGAGGACCAACCTGAGGACGGTGAAATCCAGCGAGACCATCTTCCTGTCCATCATCGGCTTGGCCCTGTTCTGGTCCATAGGCCAAGTGTTGTTAGCGGCGTTTCCCTCCTTCGCCAAGGAGAACCTGGGGGTCCTTGACGCCAGAGTGGTGCAGGGGATGTTGGCATGCGCCGGCATAGGCATCATGTTAGGTTCCATCATCGCGGGGCGGGTCTCAAAAAACTACATAGAAACGGGCCTGATCCCCATAGGCTCCATAGGGGTCGCCATTTGCCTGTTCATTCTGCCGGGACTGAACAGCCCGTTAGCCCATGGGGTCAACATTCTCCTGCTGGGCCTGTTGGGAGGCATGTTCATCATTCCCCTCAACGCCCTGATCCAATACCACGCCGGCGAACACATCATAGGGCGGGTGTTGGCGGGCAACAACCTGTTTCAGAACACGGTGATGCTGAGCTTCCTGGCCCTGACGGTGGCCTTCTCCCTGCTGGAAATAAGCCATCTGCTGTTTCCCCTGTTGACGGTCGTGGCGTTGGCAGGCGCCTCCTACACGGTCTTCAAGTTGCCCCAATCCGTAGTGCGGTTCATCGTCGCCATCGGCGCGCGGCGGCGCTGTCAGTTGGAGGTGTCGGGATTCAGGAACATCCCCGAAACCGGGGGGGTGCTGATGGTGGGCAACCCCGGCACCGGGTTGGACTGGGCCTTCGCGCAGATCGCCTCCCCGCGCCCCCTCCGCTTCGTGTTGGACCAGACGCGCTCGCGGCAATGGCGACTGCGGAAGTTTCTCGACTTCATCGGCGCCATCCCCGTTTCCGGCGAGGACGACAAGGCGGCCGTGGCCGCCATCGCCGCGCTCATCAAGAAGGGGGAGGCGGTCTGCCTGTTTCCCGAGGACTTCCCGGGGCGCTCCGGCCAGCTGGAGGCCCTGCAACGGGCTGGCGCGGACGAAGCCCAGGCCGTCGCCGACGCCGGCGCGGGGGTGATCCTGCCCTTCCATCTGCAGGATCTGGCACCGGACCAAGGCGGCGCCGGCAAGGCCAAGGTGGCGGTGGCCTTTGGGGAGCCTGTGCCTATGGACACCGGCGCGGACGAGTTGCAACGGCGCATCCAGGCCCTGGCGGCGGCCTGAAGCGGCGCGGCGCGGCGCGGGGCCGGCGGCGGGATTGGCCGGCGGTTGCTTAAGGGCTGTCCTGCGCCCTGATTCGGTCGAAGTTCTGGGCCCGGTGCCGCAACAGATGATCCATCAACACTAAGGCCAACATGGCCTCGGCGATGGGCGTGGCGCGGATGCCGACGCAGGGATCGTGCCGACCGGTGGTGGCGATCTCGGTTTCGTTGCCAGCCACATCGATGGTCTTGCCGGGGATGCGAATGCTGGAGGTGGGCTTGAGGGCGATGCTTACCCGGAGGTCCTGGCCGCTGGAGATGCCCCCCAAGGTGCCGCCCGCGTGATTGGACAAAAACCCCCGGGCCGAGATCTCGTCCCGGTGCTGGGTGCCTTTCTGCTCCACAACCTCGAAGCCGTCGCCGATCTCCACGGCCTTGACCGCGTTGATGCCCATCATGGCCTTGGCGATGTCGGCGTCCAAGCGGTCGAAAATCGGCTCCCCCAGGCCCGCTGGCACATTGACCGCCACCACATTCACCCGAGCGCCTATGGAATCGCCGGACTTGCGCAGGGCGTCCAGGCAGGCCTCCAGTTCCGGGACCTTGGCGGCGTCCCCGCAGAAAAACGGGTTGTTGTCCACCTCGTCCCAGTCCTTCAACGGCGCGCGCACCGGGCCTAACTGAGCGAGATAGCCGCGCACCTGGCAGTCATGCCGCTCCCGCAGGCACTTTTTCGCGATGGCGCCGGCCGCCACCCGCAGACAGGTCTCCCGGGCCGAGGCGCGGCCACCCCCCCGGTAATCCCGCCGGCCGTATTTCTGATGGTAGGCGTAATCCGCGTGCCCGGGCCGGAACTTGTCCTTGATGGCGGAATAATCCTTGCTGCGGGCATCCTCGTTGTCGATCAGCAACCCTATGGGCGCGCCGGTGGTCTGGCCCTCAAAGACTCCGGACAGGATTTTCACCGCGTCGCTTTCCCGGCGCTGGGTCACATGGCGGCTCTGGCCGGGTTTGCGCCGGTCCAGGTCATGCTGCAAGTCCTCCGCGCACAACGCCACCCCCGGCGGACAGCCGTCCACAACGCCCGCGTAGCCCGGGCCGTGGCTCTCGCCGCAACTGGTCAGCGTGAACAATTTTCCGAATGTGTTGCCAGACATGTCGCCCGCCCGCGCGGATTCTCCGCGGAGTTGGCAAGCATACTACAAAATCGGCTCATTGACACCCGCGCCCTGTCGCCAACCCCGCCCTATGTTGATACAATTGCTTCATGCGGAGAGCCTTGCGCCTGTGTTTGCTGCTCTGTTGCCTGGAAGTCCACGCGGAAGCGACGCTGGTGGCGGCGGCATCCAACCTGACCCACGCCATGACCGAGATCAACCTAGCTTTTGAACGGGACCACGGCCGCAAAGCCGCCCTGAGTTTCGGCTCTTCCGGCAACTTTCTGTGGCAACTCGTCTTCGGCGCGCCCTACAAGATTTTCATTTCCGCCGGCGAGTCCTACATCGACAGGCTCCAACACACCCGCCGCTGGCAAGCCCACAGCCAGGTCCGGGAGTTCGCCCACGGCCGCCTCAGTCTTTATCTCCCGGAGGCCTCCAAAATAGGCAGTCCGGCGACCCTCAACGAGGCGCTGAACGCGCTGAAATACGGCGCGTTCCGAAAAATGGCGATTGCCAACCCCAGCCACGCGCCTTATGGCAAAGCCGCCGAACAAGCCCTGAGAAACGCCGGTCTCTGGGCTGTCAAGCGCGACAAGCTGTTGTTGGGAGAGAACGCCGCTCAAGCCATGCAGTTTTGCCTGTCCGGAAGCGTGGATGCCTGCCTGGTCCCCAGTTCGTTCCTGACATTGCAGCGCTTCGCCGCCCACGGGGCCAGCTTTCCCATTCCGCCGGCGTGGCACGAACCCATCGTCCAGTACCGAGCCCTGTTGGACGGGGAGAACGATGCCAGCAGGTTGTTTTTCGACTATCTGGCGTCCCCCGCCGCCGCTGACATCCTGAAGAAGCACGGCTACGGCCTGCCCCATTGAAGGCGGCCCCCTGACGAGCAGCCGCGCGAGGAAAGCAGACATGGACTGGCAGGCCCTGAACATATCCCTCTCCCTCGCCGCGTTGTCCGCGCTCATCCTCACTCCTGTGGGCGTCATCGCGGCGCGCCACCTGGCGTGGAAACAGGTGCGCGGACGCAGCGTGACCCAGGCCCTCATCGCCCTGCCCCTGGTCCTGCCGCCGACGGTGTTGGGGCTGTTCCTGTTGCTGGCTTTCAGCGACTACCTCCCCTCGGGGCCGCTGTTCGCAAAGCTGGCGGGGGAACCGCTGGTCTTTTCCTTCGAAGGCATCCTGGCGGCGTCGCTGATATTCAACATTCCCTTCATCGTGCAACCCATGCAACGGGGGTTTGAGACCATTCCCCGCAGTCTCCGCGAGGCGGCGTGGTGCAGCGGCCTGTCCGCCTGGCAGACCTTCTGGAAGGTGGAACTGCCCTTGGCGTGGCCCGGGGTGGCCGCCGCCATCGTCCTGACCATGGCGCACACCATGGGCGAGTTCGGCGTCGTCCTGATGGTGGGCGGCAATTTGGCGGGGGAGACGCGCACCCTTTCCATCGCCATCTACGATCAGACGCAGGCCCTGGACATCAAGGGGGCCGCCGCCATGTCCGCCCTGTTGGTCATGTCGTCATTCGCCGCCACGATTCTGATCTACACGCTGACCGGCAGGCTGGAGCGCCGAAGTGCCCGCTGACTCGTTGCGCGTTCGGCTGGAGCAGGCCGGCCCCATCCCTCTGGACGCCACCCTGGAGTGCGGCGCGGATGAAATCTTGGTGATTGTGGGGCCTTCCGGCAGCGGCAAAACGACCCTGTTGCGCGCCATAAGCGGGCTGTACACCCCCAAGAGGGGCCAGGTGGTCTGCAATGGGACCACCTGGTTGGACACCCAGGCGCAGATCTGCCTGCCCCCGCAACGCCGGCCCTTGGGCATGGTGTTCCAGCATTACGCCCTGTTCCCCCATCTGACAGCCCGGCAGAATGTCATGATCGCCCTAGCGGGGGGGAGCGCCAAGGACAAGCGCACCCGGGCCGAGGCGCTGTTGCAAGCCGCGCACATAGGAGGGTTGGACGAGCGCTATCCTCATCAGCTGTCCGGGGGGCAGCAACAGCGGGTGGCATTGGCCCGGGCCTTGGCGCGGGACCCGGAAGCCCTGTTGTTGGACGAGCCTTTCTCCGCCATCGATCAGCAGACGCGCCGCAAGTTGTTGCGGGAGCTGGTGGCCCTGAAACGCCGCCTGCGTCGCCCCATCATTCATGTCACCCACGACCTGAATGAGGCGCGCCGCATCGGCGACAAACTCTGCATCGTTCACCGCGGCAAGACCCTGCAAACCGGCGCGCCCGACGAAGTGATGAACCGCCCCGTCGACGCGCAGACGGCTCACCTGGCGGGCCACTACAATGTCTATGCCTGCCAAGTGCTGTGGCACAACCACGAGGAGAAAAAAACCTGGATTCAATGGGACGGCCATGCGTTGGAAGCCCGCTACCGCCCCGAATTCAAGCCTCAGACCGAGGCGGATTGGGTCATCCCGCCGGAAAATGTCATCCTGCATCGGCGCGACCGGCCGTCTCAAGGCGAGAGGGAAAACCCCGTGCAAGGGCGCATCGTTGAGTTCACCCCCCTGGGGGAGACGACCTGGATGGCGTTGGCGGTTGACGAGAACAAGTTGCTTCACCTGTCGACGCCCACTCATGTCGCCCGGCGCAACCAACTGGACGAGGGGGTGGAGCTCACCGTCTCATTGTTGACCGAAGGCATTCACTTGATGGAAAAAAAGCCCCGGAGTTGATTGGTTCCGGGGCCGGCGGGGGTTGCCGCCGGCGGTGAACTGCGGAGGCTGGGCTAACCTGCGGGGGATGTTGCCGGCGGCGAACTGCGGGGGCTGGGCTGACTGCGGGGAGTGTTGCCGGCGGTGAACTGCGGGGGGTGTTGCCGGCGAGGGCGGCTACGCCGGGCTTCGGTCAAGGGTCGGGGCCGCCGCCAACAAGGCCTTGGTGTACTCGTGTTCGGGGCGCGTCAACACCGCTTCCACCTCTCCCTGCTCCACCAACCGCCCGTGGCGCATGACCGCCACATAATGAGCGAAACTCGCCACCACGCCGATGTTGTGGGTGATGAACAGATACGCCAGTCCAAGCTCGTCCTGCAAGCGGGCTAACAAGTCCAGGATCTGCGCCTGCACCGTCAGGTCCAAGGCGCTGGTGGGTTCATCGCACACCAACAGCTTTGGCTTGACCGCCAGGGCGCGGGCAATGCAGACGCGCTGCCGCTGACCGCCGGACAATTCATGGGGATAGCGGTATTTGAAACCAGGTTCCAGGCCCACCCGGCGCAACAACTCGTCTATGTCATCCCCCTGCTCTGCTAAGCCGGCGTTCGCGCCGGCGCTTGGGCCGGCCCTTGGCGCGGCCCCCGGACGCCCTCCGGCTCGCGGGCCGCTCCACCCGCTCCGGCCTGCCTGCTGGCGAACCAACATGCCCTCCGCGATGATGTCCCTGATCATCATGCGCGGGTTCATGGACGAGAAGGGATCCTGAAACACGATCTGCATGTCGGCGCGGCGCCGGCGCAACTGCGCCGGGGTCAACGCCAACAGGTTGTCGCCCTCCAGCCACGCCGCGCCCCCGGCGGGCTTGACCAGTTGCAACACGCCCTTGCCCAAGGTGGTCTTGCCAGAGCCGGACTCGCCCACGACGGCCACGGTCTGGCCCTGCCGGAGTTCCAGAGAGACCCCATCGACAGCCTGCAAATACCCTGCTGGGCCGCCAAACAAGCCCCGGCGCCGGGGGAAGCGCACCTGCAAGTCCGCGACCCTGAGCAGGGGTTGCTCCAGGGCAGGACCTTGTTTCAGCGCGCGCCGTTGCGCAGGGTCAGGCAGGGAGGCCAACAACTTTTTTGACCACTCGTGGCGCGGGCCGCTGAAAAACCGCCCCTTCGCCGCCTTCTCCAGGAGCCGCCCCCCGCGCATCACGGCGACCTGGTCCGCCACCTGGGAGGCGACGGCCAAATCATGGGTGATGAACAACACGGTCAGACCCCGGTCTCGTTGCAGTTGCTTCAACAGCGCCAACACCTGGGCCTGGGTGGTCACATCCAACGCGGTGGTAGGCTCGTCGGCGATGAGCAGTTCCGGCTCCCCCGCCAAGGCTTGCGCCAACATCACCCGTTGCTTCATGCCCCCGGAGAATTGGTGAGGATAGTCCCCCATGCGCCGCGCCGGCTCGTCGATGCCCACCGCCTCCAACAATTCCACGGTCTTGTCCCGCCGCGCCCTGCTGGTTAGCCCCTGGTGCTGGCGCAGCGTCTCGCCGATTTGCGTCTCCACCGTCAGGACGGGGTTAAGAGAGGTTTGCGGCTCCTGGAAGATCATGGCGACGCGCCGGCCGCGAACCTTGCGCATCGCCCGCTCTGGCAACGCCAACAGGTCAACGCCGTTCAACAGGATGGCGCCCGCCGCGATGTCCGCCGCGCGGGGCAACAGGCGGCTGACCGCCAACGCGGTAACGGATTTGCCGCTGCCCGACTCCCCCAACAGGGTGAAATTCTCCCCCCGTTCAACCTGAAAATCCACGCCGTCAACGGCATGGAGCCAGCCGCCTTCCGTGGCGAACCGCACCTTCAGGTCTCTCACTTCCAACAACGCGCTCATCAGGCCAGGCCCCCGTCCGGGAAGTTCAGAAACTCCCCGAGGTTCTGAAAAAAATCCTGCGCCGGAATGATCTCCACGCCATCCTCGTGGCGTCTGCGACTGCCCAAATAGACAAACAGCAACTCCGCCTCAGGGTGTTCTTCCTTGAAGCGCTTGAGGCCTTTGAAGTCCCCGGCCCGGGTGCGGTCTGAATGTTTAACCTCAATCGCCTTGAAACCTCGCTCCCCGTAAAGCACGAAGTCAACCTCCAGATCTTGCCGGGTGCGCCAGTAATAGAGCCGATACGCATCGTTTTCATAACTGTTGCGGGCGGCGATTTCCTGCAAAACCAGGGTTTCCAGGGCCAAGCCCCCCAATTCCGCATCCGCGTCGTAGGGGCCGGCGGGCCGCAGGGAGCGAAACACTCCCGCATCGAAAAAGTAGAATTTCACCCTGCTTGCCAGCTCGCGTTTGGCCCGTCTTGCGAACACCGGGAGCTCATAAGACAACAGCGTGTCCCTGAGAATGGAAAAATAGTTTTCCACGACCTTGCGGTGAACCACGCAATCCCGGGCGACAGCGGAGAGATTGAGGGGCGCACCCTGGGAAAAAGAAGCGGCTTCCAGGAAACGGCTGAACGCCGGCAGGTTGCGCGTCAATCCTTCCTGTCGCACTTCCTCTTGCAGATAGGTTCTCACATAGCTGTTCAGAAACAGCCGCGGGTCCTCAGCGGCGCAAGCGGCAGGCAGACAGCCATATCTCAAGGCCCGCGCCAAATCGAAATCATCGCCCAACTCCGCGGCCGTAAGTGGATAGAGATGGCGCGTGAGGGCGCGCCCCGCCAGCAAATTGGCGTTTTCCCTCCTTAAACGCCGGGCGCTTGAACCCGTCAAAACAAAGCGGAAACCCCGTTTTTCAATCAGGCGATGAACTTCATCCAACAGCGCAGGCGCCTTCTGCACCTCGTCAATGATGATCCAGTCGGCGAACCCGGCAGGGATTTGCCGGGACAAACGGCTTGGATCCGCCATGAGTTCATTAAAGACGCGGGCGTCAAGCAGATCAAAAAACAGCCCATTGCGGTAGAAATCCTCCACAAACCGGCTCTTTCCCGTGCCTCTTGGCCCGAAAAGAAAATAGGACTGCCGCCCCTCCGGAGGAGTGAAATGTCTGGGATACATTTGGACATAATAGCATGATAAACTCCATTTTTTCATAAAAATTGGAGTTTCCAACTCCAAAATGCCGCGGTAGGAGAAACCCTTGCCGACCTGCCGATCTGTCGTTATGCCGCAAAGCGGGAATGAACCCTGCCGCAAAGCGGGAGCGAACTCTGCCGCAAAGCGGGAGCGAACTCTGCCGCAAAGCGGGAACGAAACGCGCCGTAAAACGGGAACGAACCGCGCCGTAAAACGGGAACGGACCGCGCCGCAAAGCGGGAACGAACTCTGCTGTCCTGTCGCCCTGCTGAACTTTGAATGGCGCGGCAAAGTCTATTAGACTATCTGCCAGCTTCGCTGGTAAAACAATGCCAAACCTCTTGTTTTCAGGCTTTCTTCTCTTATTTCTGCTTGTCGCGCCGACCAGCGCCGCGGTGGCCGACGATGGCGAGTGGGACTACGACAAGGGCGGCACCGACCGGGATGTGGACAACGATGGCGAGTGGGACTATGACAAAGGCAGCACCGACCGGGACCTGGACAATGACGGCCAGTGGGATTACAACCTGGGGGGCTTCGACCGGGATGTGGACAACGATGGCGAATGGGACTACGACAAGGGCGGCACCGATCGGGACCTGGACAACGACGGCCAGTGGGATTACAACTTGGGGGGCTTCGACCGAGATGTGGACAACCACGACTGACGGGACAGCGACCAATGCGCCCCGCCCCGTCCCTGTGAACTCCACGCCGCCGCTCCATTGAAAAATCCGCGCAACAAGCTGGATTTCTCTATACTATGTCCCCGCAACGCCGCGCCAGGAGAGGTACCGAAGTGGTCATAACGGCGCTGACTCGAAATCAGATGGTCGGGCTTCCCGACACGTGGGTTCGAATCCCACCCTCTCCGCCATAACCGTTCGCAGTTTTTCAGCATTTTTGCCCAGTTTCAGCTTGGCCGAGCACCCTGCCCGCATTCCGTAGCGAAACGATATGCTGGCAGAACCATCTTCGGCTGTACGGCGACAAAAACACAGAAGCCTAGCGAGATAGTCTCTCTACTGACAAGGGCGGCTTGCGCCGCCCTTGTTTGACCGGTGGCTTAAAGAGTCCGTCTAACTGACAATTCCACCCCACACATGATAGACGCTCCACACACGACCGGGCAGGTATTGGCCACCCCCTTGGCGAAAGCAACCGCGATTCCTCGCCTCTACTTCCTCGCGTTTTTGTGCTTCTTCGTAAGTCAAACCATGGGCGAGGATTTCGCCACCGGTGTGGCCTTCCTGTCGCTTCCAGTAGTTGATGCGTTCTTGAGGGTCCGCACTCATGCCTACTCTACATGCCATATTGTGTACCTCCATATTGTGTACCTCTTCAAGTTGAATTGGAATTTTGCATGCCAACAAGATTGCTGGACGATGCCCGATAAACAGTGTTCATGGTAGCACAGTCAGAAGCAATTGTCCAGCGATTGTAACCTTGGGCAGTGCCTCAGTTTCATGGGCCAAGTGGGGCAACATCCCCCTTGGCCCGAGGGGTGTTGGCCACACTGCGGCGGACGGGTCGGCGCTGTCGGTGCTACTCAGCGCGTCGGTGCCAAGCTACTGTTTCGCTTCACCGATGACGCCCGTAGCTACCTGGACAGGCTGTGCCTGGAGCCGTCTCCGGGACCCAAGGTGACCGCTATCCGGCCGCGGCCACATATACTCCGGTAAGTGCTACGCAGTGACCGCTAACGGGTGGTTGGAGCGGCGGCACAACTGGAGGTGTTCTCGCCAAACGCACAGCCGCCCGCCTTGAGGCGGAGAACCGCCCCAAGCCCAGCCTTGAACTTCCCTTGCCCCCATCCGGTGCTTACACGGGAATGGCGACGCAAACTTTACAGACGCCTACCCTATGTACGCAGTTGAACAAAAGAAATGCTCTGCCCTTCGTACACTTGCCCTTGAGTTGCCACCTCACCCAGCACTCGGTACTTCATCCACAGCCGCCAGATGTCCTGCCACTGTTGTTCGTTGTAAGCCGCTTCCCTAACCGGAAGGCCAAACCCCTTGGCATCCTTGGCAGAAACCGTGGTACCGTGACTTTTCGTTTCATCGATAAGTGGCCCGTGGAGATTTTCCGCTAGATCCTCGATCTCTTTCGGTGTGCGCCCCTGTACGCACGAGAGTGCCTCCTCTACCTGATTCGTTGTACGAGCAAGCTCATCGCGCGCCTGTTGCACCATCAATATCGTGATGTCGGCAAGCAGGGCAACATGGAGAGGATAGATTTGCGGATTCTCCTGAATGCGCTCCTCGGCATCTTCAACGGCGTCAATGATCGCCCTTGCGGCACCCAATGACCCATCGGACAGTAAGAACTGGGGGTCTACTGGACCCAAGTCACTGGTTGGCCCCATGTAGATGTGGTCTGCGCCAAGAACAAAGAGCGTGCCTGCGCTCTTCGCTTGGTCGGGCACGATGACCGTAAGCTCCTTACAGCGATACTGAGCCTGTCGCACAAGCCGAATGGCCGTTTCACCATGGCCACCTGGAGTAGCTAACATCACATGGAGATCCTGGGAGGGGTCCGCGTCATAAAGGACTTCTTCAAACAGCGTGACGCTATCTCGCATAAGGATGTCCGCTACTACAACCAAGCGGCACTGGTGCGTGTCTTGGTATTGTCGGATTAACTCCTGACGCTCGTAGCGTTGCCCATGGCGGGCCTCATACAGCGGACTTCGCGCATCCATCTCGCCCAGCTCCGGCATCACACATTATAGCCGTCGCCCAGATTCAGGGGACGGGACATTCGGAATGTAATCGGTTTGCCTTTGCGCAACTTCTTGCTTTCTTCGTAAACCCGCTTGGCAATTTCTATTCGCTCACGCCAATCGGGATCGATGCCCGAAGCGGGCATCGCCAAAGCGGGTTCTGCTTTTTCAGCGCCTTTATTGTTGCGGCGCGGATCCACCGGCGAGAATTTCTTGGATGAGCTCATGGGCATTTTTCCTCCAGGCTGTCACGGGGGGATTTTAGCAACCCCTACCGATAATGTCAAATCTGTCTGTTAATAGCAAATGGAACTGCCCCCTTTTCGCGGCAGTGTTTTAATCGCCCCAATGCCAACTCCGACAAGTGGGTTCGAATCCCACCCTCTCCGCCATAACCCTCGACCCTTTTGAAGATCGTTTGTGTTATTTCTTATTCAGTTTCATCCTCATACCAGTACCAGTCATCATCCCCTTCATCCTTCTCCCACCATTGATAGTATTGCGTAATGCCAAACTTGTTCCACTCTGGACCTTGGCTATTTAGTCGCGGCTCTGAGATAGCAATCACCAAACCTTCAAGCATATCAAGAACATCAGTTTTTGGTTGTTGAGGAACGGTACTATCACTATGGGAAGATAACTGGTTCGCTCCAGTGACATATCGGGTTCCGAACCATGAAAACATATCCCATCGTCCTTGAAATTTATATTGTCTGTGCTGACGGAGACGGGTCAATAGAGGGTCTTGAGCGGCTGTCGCTTGTCCAACATAGACCAATTTATAATTGGCATAGAGCGCGTAGATGCCTCTTTGCTCTCTGAAGTCCACTCTATTACTTGCGTTGTTTTTTGCTACACCATATAGGGACACAGGGTTTCCCTTCCAGTTAACGCGATCTTCGCGCCAAAACAATCCATAGTTCTGAATTACTGATTTTTTCTTACCTGTCGTTTGTTTCTTGCTCATAGCCGACCCCCTTTGATAAACTCTGGTTTTCTATCGTTATTAGGCGATTTGAATTAGATTGTTTGGCAGAAGCCACTTTATTGCATCTAACGCGCCATTGCCTTTCTTTGGGTTGAGCGGATATTTATCTCTCGGACTCAGCAAGTTTATATATGCAGAAGGATCATACGAGTCTTTAGGAAATGATCCTTTTTCATCTTTGAGATATATTTTGTAACAATACCCATTGGTGGTTATCAACGCTTTGCAGTTTGGAAAGTCGTCAGAATACGAATCTGCTTGGCCCCGAGCGTGGTCCAAGCCACTCGCAAAACCTTTTGTTTCTATGATGGCAACGCAATTTTCCTTGGATTCTTTCTCGTTTTTATAAGGTTTGCTGAAACAAGCAATATCTACTTTTGCTAATTCTATTTTGATTTGTTGCTCTGACCATCCAAGAGCCAAGAGCAAGGGAATAACCAAAAAAGTTCTCGTTTCATGCTCTTGAATGTCACCCCAGTTGCAGTGATTGTAATAATAGTCTGCCAATAGCCGTATTTTAGCGACCGCATCTGTCAACTCATTAGCAGAGGATGTACTCAAACCCTCTCTAACTAGGGTTTCTAATAATTTTGGATCCGCAACAAGTTCCGTTTCCTCTGGTTCCTTGTACTCTGTTTCCTCTGGTGAACAGCCAGTAGCTAGTATCCTCTCAGCTTCCTGCCGAGGTTCTGATGTCTTCGTTTCGAATAGCGTGGGAGGCTGAGAACCAAAGCCAGTGACGAAAATAGGACCATCTTTAGGCTTTTTCCAATCAACATAACACCAGGCTGGCAAATTCCATCCATCAACATCGCTTAACCATTTTTTGTCTCTTAATCCATTATGCTTCCCTTCTCTGGAAACTACTCTACCTGCAGCCACTATCTCTTTCGTGCCTCGTCTAAGAATGACAGTATCGCCGACTTTTATTTCATCATATCTATTTGCTCCAGACCCGAAAAAAGCCATGCCAAATCTCAGAAAAAGATTTGAATAATCTCGCCCCTTCGACCCGGACCCGGCTGCGATTGCCCAGTATGTACTCATGGAGGCCCTCCCGCACCTGGAAAACAGTGCGCATGTTTGTGCAAATTACCCCCGCCATCTGTTCCTGTCAACATCTTTTTACAATTTTCTTTCTTTATTAAATTCAATGGGTTGGCGCGATTTTTTAGAGGTAAAACCCTGTTTTGCGGGATTAAAACATGAGTTGCGCGCCCACCCCCGTGTGGAAGTCGGAGTCGTGGAGGGCGATTAGCGACAAGGTTTTATTCACTTCCCAAGCCAGGCCCAACCGGCATTCGTCTTTGTCTCAGGAGGGGGTTTTAGCAATCGTTAGGAGCGGAGCGATAGGCTACGCTCTACGGACTCGCTTGTAGTTGAAGGAATACACGGTCCAACCTTTCTCATCTGGGGAACCGCCGCCGGCGCGTCCGTAGCAGGCGCCTCTGTTTCCATGAGCAGTGCAATGTTGGACAAGACTGTCCTCTTTTGCCTGCGCGTCATTCTTTTCCTGGTAATAACCGTGGGTTCGCCAGTTCTTAAATCCATCCACGCGACTTTTCCAATACATCTTCCGCTGTTCTGGGTCGGTGGTGATGCCTACTCTGCATGGCATGACAATTGTTCTCCAAGATTGATGAGTGTTTAGGTTGCCAACCGCTCAGGCCCGCATTATCAACATGGAAGGATAAGGGTTGCAACCTGTTTTCCACATTTTTCAGACCCCGTTTTGCTGGATTAAAACATGAATTGCGCGCCCACCCCTGTGTGGAAGTCGGAGTCGTGGACGGTGATTAGCGACAAGGTTTTATTCACTTCCCAAGCTAGGCCCACCCGGTATTCGTCTTTGTCCCCGGTGGCAAGCTCCCACTTCCAGTTGAGTTTCACCCGTTGCGTCAGTTGCATCTCAGAGTGCAGACGCAGGCGGAGATCCCGGTTCGAGTCCAGGCGCAGGTCGGCATCAATGAGCAACGGCAAGGTGTAGCCCAAGCCGATGGCGGCGACATTGTCCGCTTCCCCCTCCTCCCGCTTCAGGTGGGCGCCGGCTTGAAAGTTCAGAAAACGGCCGGCGTAGCGTTTGTAGAAAACCTCCGCCTTGTAATCCTTGCCGTAGTCGAAGTCGTATTCCAGCTCAAAGACATTGTGAACATTGGCCGCCGCCCAGTCGCCGGCGGTCATCTGGCTAAGGGCCTGGGTCTCGCTCCGAAAATACCAGTCGTCGTCATGGGCCATTTTTTTTATGGTGGCGCGGTCAATGAGCGATGAATCCTCGTAACTGACGACCCGCGCCATGCCCGTCCTCATGTGATAGAGATTATGGCAATGAAAGAACCAGTCTTTTTCCTCGTTGGCCTGGAACTCGATGACGGTCCGGGAGAGAGCCGCCACATTGACGGTGTGCTTCAGGGGGCTGTAGTCCCCTTGCCCGTTCAACACCCGAAAAAAATGCCCGTGCAGGTGCAGAGGATGGTTCATCATGGTCTCGTTGTCCAAAATGAAACGGACATTCTCCCCCTTGCGGATAAGCAGGCTGTTCGCCTGAGACAGGGGCTGGTTGTTGAAGGACCAGATGTAACGCTCCATGTTGCCGGTGAGTTTCAGATGCACTTCCCGGACCGGCGCGCCTTCAGGCAGGGCCGTTGAGGTCTTGGCGCGCAATGGCGCGTAGTCGGTCAGATGTTCGATGATCTCATCCCCAGGGCCGCCAACGCCAGGGGAGGCGTGGCCCGCATGGCCCGCATGACCCATCTGGTGATGGAGATGTTCGCTGGTCTCATCCCCATAGCCGCCCGCGCCATGGGAGGCATGGCCCGCATGGCCCATCAGGTACAGATTGGGCCTGGGCAGATCAGGCGCAGGCACCCGCTCCCCCGCGCCTATGAAGGCGTCGCTATGGCCCGTGCCGTCTTCCGAGGTCGCCCGCAGCGCGTAGGCGCGCCGTTCGGGAATGTGAACCAAGACATCGTAGGTTTCCGCCACCGCCATGCGCAACCGCTTCACCTTTTGAGGCTCAACATCGATCCCGTCGGCGGCGATGAGGGTCATGGGGCCGCCGGCGAATTCCACATTGAGATAGCTGGACGCCGAGGCGTTGATCAGACGCAGCCGCGCCCGCTCCCCCGCCTCCGCCGCCAAGGTGGGTTCGCGGGAGCCGTTGCTCAGAAACAAGTTGTAGCCGACATCGGACAGGTCCATGCCACCCATGCGCATCCACGCCCCTCGCAGGCGGTTGTCAACCGCTTCCCGGCCCTGGGCCAAGGCCTCGTCCCAGGATTGCACGCTGTTTTTCTGGCGCGCGTAGTAATCGCCGTCCTTTTTCAAATTGCGCAACACCTGCTCCGGGTTCTCGTCAGTCCAGTCCGAAAACACCACCACATAATCCCGCTCCGCCGCGATGGTTGAATGGCGCGGATGAAACACCAAGGCGCCGTAGATGCCGCGCTGTTCCTGCAAACCGCTGTGGGAGTGGTACCAGTAAGTGCCGGCGTGCCGCACTGTGTATTCGTAGGTGAACGATGCGCCGGGGCCTATGGGTTGAGTGTTCAACCAAGGCACGCCGTCTTGATCGTGGGGCAACAACACGCCGTGCCAATGCACCGAGCTGTCCTCGTCCAGCTTGTTGTGGAAAGTCACCCGCAAGGTGTCGCCGACGGTGGCTTCTATGGTGGGCGCGGGGATCTGGCCGCCCACAGCCAGGGCCTGGACCGGGCACCCGGAGTAATCCACGGTGATGGCGTCAATATCGAAGGCGTATTCCACCAGCCGGGGCTGGGCCTCTGCCGCGAAAGCGCCGGTGAAAAGCCCTGCGAGAGACCACGCCAAGACGAACATTGCGCTTGTTTTTTTCATATTGGCAGAATAGCAAAAATCGGGATCAATCCTGGGTTTTTCGAGGGCGCGTTTGGCGAGTTAGACCCGCTTCGGGCCGCAAGGTTCAGGCCCGCTCAGGGCCTGCCGCCCCTGAGGGCGGCTTTGCCCGGAGCGGTGCTATTATTTAGAATGGGGCCATGAAGAATCAACCGCCAACAGGGCGAACCGCTCCTTTCACTCGCCTGCTAAGACGCGCCTGCTTGCTTATGGCGGTTGCCGCGGTGGGCGCGGCGCTGGCTCCAGTGGCGCTGGCCCAGGGGTTTCCGGCATCGAATTGGCGGGAGGCGATGTCGCCGTTCGCCAGCCCTGACGCCTATCCGGGCGGCGAGATGGCGTTGGACGCCGGCCCGTTCCCTAAAAGTTTCAACTACTACCTGGACACCACCGTGACCTCCGCCCGGCTGTTCAATTTGATGTTTGAAACTCTGTTAGGCATGGATGAGCTGACCCTGGAGTCTGAACCCAACCTGGCGGCGAGCTGGCGCATCGCCGCGGACAAGACGCTCTTTGAATTCACCATTGACGAGCGGGCGCGGTGGAGCGACGGCGCGCCGGTCACCGCCGCCGATGTGGCCTGGACTTATGAGGCCATCATGGATCCGAACAACCTGACCGGGCCGCACAAGATCGACTTCGAGCGTTTTCATCCGCCGCAAGTCGTGGATGAAAGAACCATCCGTTTCAAGGCCAAGGAAGTCCACTGGAAGAATCTGTTGTCCCTGGGGTCTTTTCAGGTCTTGCCGGCCCATGTCTTCAAGGGCCGGGACTTCAACAAGATCAACTTCGAGTTTCCAGTGGTGTCCGGCCCCTACGCCATCGCCGCGCTGAAGGAAGGCCTCTCCTTAACCCTCAAGCGCCGGGAAGACTGGTGGCAACGAGCGCGGGAAAGCGCGCGGGGAACGGCGAACTTCGACCGGCTTAAGTTTCGGTTTTTCACTGAGCGCGAAAACGCCTTCGCCGCCTTCAAGACCGGCGACATCGATTTCTTCGCGGTCTATACCGCCGCCCGCTGGGCCACGGAGACCACGGGGGAGGCCTACGACAAGAACTGGATAGTGAAGCAGGAGATCTACAACTACAACCCCATAGGCTTCCAGGGCTTCGCCATGAACCTGCGGCGCGAAAAATTCGCTGACCGCCGCACGCGCCTGGCCCTGGCCCACCTGCTTGACCGAACGAAGATGAACAAGACCATCATGCACGATGCGTATTTTCTGCATCAATGCTATTTTGAAGATCTTTACGACGAGCAGACTCCGTGCGCCGGGCCGGAGATCCGCTTCAACAAAGAGGCGGCCCGGGGACTGCTTCGGGAGGCCGGCTGGCGGGCGAACAAAGACACCGGCCGGCTGGAGAAAGACGGGCGGCCCTTCACGATTCAATTCCTGACCCGCAATCAGAGCTCGGACAAGTTCCTGTCCATTTACCGGGAAGATCTGAACGATGTGGGGATCGCCCTGGAGCTGGTCAGAAAGGACTGGGCGGCGTGGGTGAAGGACATGGACGAGTTCAATTTCGACATGACCTGGGCGGCGTGGGGCGCATCGCTGTACAAGGATCCTGAATCCCTGTGGCACTCTCGGGAGGCCGACCGGGCCGGCGGGCAAAACATCACCGGCTACAAGAACCCGCAAGTGGACGCCCTGATCGATTCCCTGAGAACGGAGTTCGACATCAACAAGCGGCACGCTGTCGTCAGGGAGATAGACGGGATGTTGGCCCGGGACATCCCCTACATCCTGTTGTGGAACCTCAACTACCGCCGGCTGTTGAGCTGGAACAAGTTCGGCATGCCTAGCACCGTGCTGCCCAAGTTTTCCGGGGAGGCCGCCGCCTACTCCTACTGGTGGTTGGACGAGGACTCCGCGGCAGACCTGGAACACGCCAAAGAGACGGGGGCGCCGCTGCCTGGGCGCGCGCCGGTGTTGCGCTTCGATGAGGCGTTTCAACGGGAGGTCTTGCGGCCCTGATGGAAAGAACCCATTACCTGCTCCGCCGTCTGCTGTTGGTCATTCCCACCTTCATCGGGATCACTTTTGTCTGCTTCGCCCTGTGTCAGTTTGTTCCAGGGGGGCCGGTGGAGCAGGCCCTCATGGCCATGCGCGGCGTGGGGCAGGGTTCGGCGGACGCGGCCGCGGCGGCGGGGCCGGGCGGGATCTCCCCGGAGCAACGCAAGGCCCTGGAGCGGCATTTCGGTTTCGACAAGCCCCTGGCGCAGCGTTACTGGAAATGGTTGGCGACCGACAAGATCGGCATGGCGGTCAGCTCCTACAAGTATCCCAACAAGACCGTCGCCCAACTCATCGTGGAGCGTTTTCCGGTGTCGCTGATCTTCGGGCTGACCGGCTTTTTTCTCACCTACTTAGTGTGCATCCCCTTGGGGATCGCCAAAGCCGTCAAAAACGGTTCCCTGTTCGATCTGGCCAGCAGCGTCCTGGTGTTCATAGGCTACGCCATCCCCGCCTTCGCCTTCGGCATGTTGCTGAAGATGATGTTGGCCGGCACGACGGAGGGCCTGTGGGACATCTTCCCTGTCAGCGGTTTCACTTCCGAGAACTTCGCCGAGCTGTCAACGGCGGGCAAGGCCAAAGACCTGTTCATGCACATGTGCCTGCCCGTCTTCTGCTACATGATAGGCAACTTCGCCGTGCTTACCCTGCTGATGAAAAACAGCCTGCTGGAGCAGATCGGGCAGGACTATGTGAGGACCGTGCTGGCAAAGGGCGCGTCTTTCAACCGGGCCATCTGGGGGCACGCCTTCAGAAACTCCCTGATCCCCATTGCGACGGGCTTCGGCAGCATCTTCACGCTGATCTTCGCCGGCTCGGTGTTGATAGAAAAGGTCTTTGAAATCCCCGGCATGGGCCTGCTGAGTTTGGACGCCATCGTCAGCCGGGACTACATGGTGTTCATGGGGATCTTGGCCCTGACTTCTTTTCTCGGCCTGGTGGGGCGGATCTTCTCCGACCTGTGCTACATGATCATCGATCCCCGGATCCACTTCAGCGCATGAAGCCGCTCGCATCCGCCAGCTGGTTCGACCCCATCACCCGCAAGCGTTTAGCGCGCTTTCGCGCCTCGAGACGGGCCTACTGGTCCCTGCTGATCCTGCTCTTCCTGTATCTGACCAGCCTGGGGGCGGAGTTGCTCTGCAACGACCGCCCCCTGTATGCGCGCTATGAGAACAAATCCTACTTTCCTGTGTTCTTTTTCTACCCTGAGGACGCCTTCACTGGCAACGGCAGGCTGACCCGCCCGGATTACAAGGCCATTAACGCCTCCCCCGCTTTCGCCGCCGACGAGGCGAATTTCATGATCTTCCCGCCGCTGCCTTTCGGCCCCCAGGAGATCATCAAGCCCTCCTCCATCCCGGTGAGCGAGGAGATTGAAATCCACGCGCAACAGGCGCCGCGAGTGGCGTCGGTGAATATCGACAAGGACTTCATCATTCGGCGGCAACGGGGCGCCGGCTGGTTTTTTCAGGTCCCCGACGGCGCGGTTGAGGGCCTGGATTTTCGCGGCACCTATCCGCTCCCGGCGGGGCTGTCCCAGGCCCTGGCGGAACGGTTGGCGAACCGCCCGGCGGAGGCCTGGTCCCAGACCATCAGCTTGGGGGAGAGGCGGATTGAGCTTAGTCTCTCTCCCTACAAGCCGCGGCGCCGGACCCCGGACACCGCCCGGGTGTTGTTGCGGGAAGTCATGGCGGAGGAGGAGCGGCGCGCCGCCTGGCGGTACGCGCCGGAGACCGGGCGAGTGCAGGGGCAAGACGAGTTGTGGCAGGCGTTGACGCCGGCGCAGCGAGACGCCATCCGGGCCCAGGCCCAGGCCCGCGCGGCAACGCCTGTCGGCGCGCTGACCCTGGAACACGACGGCGCGCGCTACCGGGTGACCTTCATCAAGGAGGATGTCCGCTTCCCGTTCCGGCCCATAGGCCGGCACTGGTTCGGTTTGGACGACACGGGCCGCGATGTGTTGGCGCGCATCTTCTACGGGCTTAGAACCTCGCTGAACTTTGGCTTGTTGTTGGTGATCGCTTCCATGGTGGTCGGCACGCTCATCGGCGCCGTGCAGGGCTACTACGGCGGCAAGACCGATCTCACGGGACAGCGTTTGACCGAGATCTGGGAATCCTTGCCGTTCCTGTATGTGCTGATCCTCTTAGGCTCGGTCTATGGCCGCAGTTTCATCCTGTTGTTGGCGGTCTATGGCGTGTTCAACTGGATAGGGGTGTCCTACTACATGCGCGCGGAGTTCCTGAGGTTGCGCCGCCAGCAGTTTGTGGAAGCGGCTCTGTGCCTGGGTCTGCCAGATAGAAAGATCCTGTTCCGGCACATCCTGCCGAACGCCCTAGTGCCGCTAACAACATTCTTTCCCTTCTACCTGGTGGGCGCCATCGGCACCTTGGCGGCGTTGGATTACCTGGGCTTTGGCCTGCCGCCGCCCACCGCCAGCTGGGGGCAACTCTTGGCCCAGGCCCAGGGGCAGCCTTACTGGTGGCTGATCCTCTACCCGTCCCTGGCGCTGTTCATCGTCATCCTGCTGTGCGTGTTCATCGGCGAAGGGGTGCGCAACGCCTTTGACCCCAGACCGCCCTCCCGCCTGGAGTGATGCCTGTGAACGCTTCCCAAACCTTGTTGTCCATCCACGACCTGACGGTGCATTTCGACACCGATGAGGGGTTGGTGGAGGCGGTCAACGACCTGAGCCTGAAGGTGGGGCGGGGGGAAATCGTCGGGTTGGTGGGCGAGTCCGGTTCCGGCAAGACCGTGACCGCGCAGACCATCCTGCGCTTGGTCCCCCGGCCGCCGGCCCGGTTTGTGGCGGGCGGCGTCTTCTTTGCCGGCGAGGACTTGCTGACCCTGCCCATAGAGCGGCTGAGAGCCATACGCGGCGCGCAGATCAGCATGATCTTCCAAGAACCCATGACCGCGCTCTCCCCCCTGCACCGAGTTGGCAGTCAGTTAAGCGAGATGTTGGAGCGCCGCGCCGGGAGCAACGGCGGCATGAGCCGGGCGGCGGCATGGAAGCGTAGCGAGGAATGGTTGGCGCGGGTGGGGTTGCCGGACCCGGCGGAACGGATGCGTTTTTATCCGCACCAGTTGTCCGGCGGTCAGCGTCAGCGGGTGATGATCGCCATGGCCCTCATGATGAAGCCGAAACTGATCATAGCGGACGAGCCTTCCACGGCCCTGGATGTGACGGTGCAGGCGCAGATCTTCAAGCTGTTGATGAGCATGAAGGAGGAGGAGACCTCCCTGCTGTTGATCACCCATGACTTGGGCGTGGTCTGGGAGCTGTGCGACCGCTTGTATGTGATGAAGGACAGCCGGCTGGTGGAAAGCGGCCCCTTGGAGGCCCTGTTCCGCTCCCCCGCCCGGGCCTACACCCGCGCCCTGCTGGAGGCCGTGCCGCGGTTGCATGGCGACGGCGCGGGGCGGCCCCCGCCAGCGGCGAAGGTGGCAACCGCGGCGGACGCCGCCTCCCCCCTCATGGAGGCCCGGGACCTGCGGGTCTGGTTCCCGGTCAAAAAAGGCCTGCTGGCGAGAACCACAGGCCATGTCAAGGCGGTGGACGGCGTGAGTTTAGCCATAGAGCCAGGGCGAACCCTGGGCCTGGTGGGTGAATCCGGTTCCGGGAAGACCACCCTGGGGCGGGCCCTCATCGGGTTGCAACCCGTCAACGATGGCAGCGTCCTGTTGGCGGGCGCAACCATCAGCGGGTTGAAACGCCGCCAGCTGAAACCTCATCGGCGCGACCTGCAAATGATCTTCCAGGATCCCTACTCCTCGTTGAATCCGCGCATGACCGTCATGGACATCCTCACGGAGGGGCTGGAAGAGCATGGCTTGTTGGACGCGCCGAAGCGGGACAAGGCCGCGCAACTGCTGGAGGAAGTGGAGTTGCGGGCGGACATGGCGAGCCGCTACCCCTTTGAGTTCTCCGGGGGCGAGCGCCAGCGCATCAACATCGCCCGCGCCTTGTCATTGGAGCCGAAGTTCATTGTCTGCGACGAGGCCGTCAGCGCCCTGGATGTGACCATACAGGCGCAGATCATCCAGCTGTTGCGGCGGCTGCAGGAAAAATACCGCATGGCGTACCTGTTCATCTCCCACGATCTGAGCGTGGTGCGGCAACTCTCAGAGCGCATCGCGGTCATGCGCCATGGCGTCCTCGTCGAGGAAGGCGAAACAGACTCGGTGCTGTTCAAGCCGCAACATGACTACACCCGCGCCCTCATAGACGCCGTGCCGATTCCGGGAGATCTGGCGCGCCGCCAACGGATGCGCGGCGCGACGCAATGATTTTGGATCAAGTTGGCGTAGCGTCCCCTGTGCGCTGGTTGAAGACCAGCGGCGCGGCGCTTGCCGCCTTGTTGGCGGTCGCTTCCTGCTCCACCGATTATGAATCCAATGTCGCCCGCGGCAACCGCCAGCAGATCCTGCACCTTGGCAACGGGGATGAGCCGCAGGAACTGGACCCGCACATCATCACAGGCAACATAGAATTCAAATTGTGCCTGGCCCTGTACGAGGGCCTGTTAGACCGGCATCCGGAAACCCTGCAACTGGCGCCGGCCGTCGCCGAGTCCTGGCAAGAGAGCGACGACGGCAAGACCTACCTGTTCCGGTTGCGGGAGGGGGCGCAATGGTCTAATGGCGACCCGGTGACGGCCCAGGACTTCGTCTTCTCCTGGCGGCGGGCCTTGCTGCCAGCCCTGGGCAACAACTACGCCTACATGTTGCACTACATCAAGAACGCTGAGGCGTTTCACCGCGGCGCGATCACGGATTTCGCCCAAGTGGGCGCGGCGGCCCTGGATGACCGAACCTTGCGGGTTGAACTGGAAAATCCCACCCCGTTTTTCCTGCAACTCCTGGCTCTGCCGATGTATTTTCCCGTCCACTCGCCCACCATTGAAAAATTCGGGGCGCCGGACGAGCGCGGCACCCGGTGGACGCGGCCCGGCAATCATGTGGGCAACGGCCCCTTCAAACTGGAGGAATGGACCCTGAATCGGCGCATCGTGATGGAAAAAAACCCCCGCTACTGGGACGCCGCCGCCGTCAAGCTGAACGGCATCGTCTTCTATCCGGTGCAAAACGCCGCCACCGAAGAGCGCATGTTCCGCGCCGGGCAGTTGCATGTCACCAGCACTGTGCCAGTGGACAAGATCGCCCGCTATCGCAAAGAGCGGCCCGAAGTCCTCAGGATATTTCCCTACTTTTCCACCTACTACTACATCTTCAACACCTTGGCGCCGCCCTTGGACCAGCGCAAGGTGCGACAGGCCCTGGCCTTGTCCATAGACCGCGAGCAACTGGTGGACAAAGTGACCAAGGGCGGCGAGTTGCCCGCCTTCAGCTTCACGCCGCCCGATGTCAACGGCTACAGGGCCCAAGCGAAGATCGCCTACGATGCGCCAAGGGCCAGGGCCTTGTTGGCCGAAGCCGGCTATCCCGAGGGCCAGGGCTTCCCGAACCTGGAGCTGATGTACAACACCTCCGAGGGCCATCGCCGCATCGCCATCGCCGCGCAACAGATGTGGAAGCGCAACCTGAACATCAATGTGACCCTGTTGAACCAGGACTGGAAGGTGTATCTGAGCAAACGCGACAGCAAGGACTATCAGCTGGCGCGCGCCGGCTGGATTGGTGATTATCTGGATCCCAACACCTTCCTGGAGCTGTTTGTCTCCTCCGGCGGCAACAACGACACCGGCTGGGGCGACTCGCGCTACGACGCGCTGCTGGCGCGGGCCGCCGCCACGGCTGGCCAGGAAGAGCGCTACGCCCTGTTGCAGGAAGCGGAGGCCATATTGATGGACGAGTTGCCCGTCATGCCTCTCTACACTTATGTCAGCAAGTCATTGGTGGCGCCGGAGGTGCGCGGCTGGCATCCGAACATCTTGGACCTGCATCCGTACAAAGGCGTTTTTTTGGCGGCGGCTGAGGAGCGATGAGCTTGTAGCGTCTTGTTCCGTGTTGGGCGCGGCCCCCGGTTTGCTCCCCGCCGCCCCCGGTCTTGCCCCATGCAGTATGATGTGAGCCATGTGGATTGCATTCATCCTCAGGCGCTTGTTGCAGGCCGCGCCAGTGTTGTTGGTTGTGGCTCTGATCACCTTCCTGTTGATCCACGCGGCCCCCGGCGGGCCTTTCGACGAGGAGAAAGCCGCGCCGCCGGAGGTGTTGAAACAGCTTAACGAACGCTACAAGCTGGACCAGCCCATTCATCTTCAGTTTTACGACTACTTGAAAAACGCGTTGCGGGGAGACCTGGGGCCGTCCTTCAAATATCCGGGCCGGTCGGTGAACGAGATCATCGCCGCCGGGTTTCCAGTCACCCTTGAGCTGGGTTGCTATGCCTTGCTCTTCGCCCTGCTCATCGGCGTCGGCGGCGGCGTCATCGCCGCCCTGAGGCCAAACACCTGGCAGGATTACGGCCCCATGTCCCTTGCCGCCTTGGGGATCTGCCTGCCCGCTTATGTGCTTGGCCCCTTGTTGGCGTTGCTCTTCGGCATCTGGCTGGAGTGGTTGCCGGTGGCGGGCTGGGGGTTGACGCCGGGGGACAAGATCTTGCCGTCCATCACCCTGGGGTCGGTCTATGCCGCCTACCTGGCTCGGCTGAGCCGCGGCGGCATGATCGAAACCCTGTCCCGGGACTTCATCCGCACCGCCCGGGCCAAGGGGTTGCCCGAACGGATCATTATCTTGCGCCACGCCATGCGAGTGGGATTGTTGCCGGTGGCGTCCTTTCTGGGACCGGCCCTGGCGGGGTTGCTGACCGGTTCTTTCGCCGTTGAGACCATCTTCCAAATTCCCGGCCTGGGCCGGTATTTTGTTCAAGGAGCCTTCAACCGGGATTACACCCTGATCCTTGGCACCACCTTGTTGTTCGCCACGCTGATCATCCTGTTCAACCTTATGGCGGACTTGCTGTTGGCGTGGCTTGATCCCAAGGCGCGACTGGAGACCCTGGCCCCGGCCGGCAAGCCCTGAGATGAACGGCGCCGTCAGCAGATCGCCGTGGCAGGACGCCTGGAGACGCCTGAAAAAGAACAAGCCGGCCCTGTTCGGCTTGGCGGTGCTGACCGCGCTCATTGCGCTGGCGCTGGCCGCGCCCTGGATCACCCCCTATTCGAACGCTGAGCAAAACCTGGAGTTGGGCGTCAGCCCCCCGTCGGCGAAACACTGGTTGGGCAGCGACCTGTTCGGGCGCGACCTGCTGACCCGGATCCTCTACGGCAGCCGCGTCTCTTTGGCAGTCGGCTTCATCGCCACGGCCGTTGCGTTGGTCATCGGCGTCGCCTGGGGCGCTGTGGCCGGTTATTTGGGGGGGCGCGTGGACAGCCTTATGATGCGCCTGGTTGACATTCTCTACGCCCTGCCTTTCGCCATTTTCATCATCTTGTTGACGGTGGTGTTCGGCAGAAACATCTTTCTGCTGTTCATAGCCATAGGCGCGGTGGAATGGCTGACCATGGCGCGCATCGTGCGGGGGCAGGTGCTGCATGTGAAACAACAGGAGTTTGTCGAGGCGGCTGTGAGTTTTGGCTTCTCCCGGTTTTACATCATCACCCGGCACATCGTGCCGAACATCGCCGCCCCCATCATCGTCTATGCCACCCTCACCGTGCCGAATGTGATCTTGCTGGAGTCCTTCCTGAGCTTTTTAGGCCTGGGCGTGCAACCGCCGCAGAGTTCCTGGGGACTGCTCATCGCTTATGGCGTGGAGACCATGGAGGAATACCCCTGGTTGCTGATCTTTCCGGCCTTGGTGTTGTCGCTGACCTTGTTTTCCCTCAATTTTCTCGGCGATGGTCTGCGGGACGCCTTCGATGTGCGGGACGGCTAAGGAAAATCGGCGCAAACTTGTCAGCAGGCAAGGGAGAGGGCATAATGAGGGCATGAACGGGGGACAACCATGGGTTTGTTGAACGGAAAACGCGCGTTGGTGGTCGGGGTCGCCAGCAATCGCTCCATCGCCTGGGGGATCGCCCAAGCCATGCGCCGGGAAGGGGCGGAGCTGGCGTTCACCTATCAAAACGAGCGGCTGAGGGAGCGAGTCGAGCAGTTCGCGGCGCAACTCGATTCAGACCTCGCCCTGCCCTGCGATGTGTCTGACGATGAGGCGATCCGCGCTGTGTTCACCCAGTTGCGCAAAAGCTGGGAACACTTGGACATCCTCGTGCATTCCGTGGCCTACGCGCCACGGGAGCTGTTGGATGGGGGCTACCTGGACAGCCTCACCCGTGCGGGCTTTCTCGCCGCCCATGATGTCAGCGCGTACAGCTTTTCCGCCTTGGGCGAGGCCGCCCGCCCCATGATGCAGGGGCGGAACGCCGCCATGCTGACCTTGACCTACATCGGCTCGGCCCGGGCCATGCCCAATTACAATGTGATGGGGGTGGCGAAAGCCAGCCTGGAGGCCAGCGTGCGTTACATGGCGGCCAACCTGGGGCCGGAGGGGATCCGGGTCAACGCCATTTCCGCTGGGCCTATTCGAACCCTCGCCGCCTCGGGCATCAAGGGCCTGAGGGAGTTTCTTAAACACGCCGCGCAGACCGCGCCGTTGCGCCGCAATGTCACCATCGAGGAGGTCGGCGATGTGGCGGCCTTCTTGTGCTCGGATTACGCCAGAGCCGTGACCGGAGAGATCACCTATGTCGATTGCGGACACAATGTGGCGGGGGCGGGGGCGGCTTGACCCGCGCCGAATTGATTTTGACTCTGAGGGTGAACGCGCCCTTGTCGCTAACGCTGTTTAACACACACGGGATTGATTAACCATGAAACAAAATAATTGGCTGCTCTGGGCGATCTTCCTCGGTGCCGTCGCCGGGATCTTTTGCGGCTGGTTCTTCGGCCACTCCATGACCGCCGTGGAATGGGTGGGGGAACTGTTCCTGGACGCGCTGAAAATGACCATCATCCCGCTGATCGTCGCCGCCGTCATCAGCGGCATAGCGGCCCTGGGCCGAACCGGAGACAAGTTGCAACGGCTTGGCGGCCTGACCGTGCTGTATTACTTCTGCACCACCGGCATCGCGGTCCTGTTGGGACTGATCATCGTCAACATCATGCAGCCCGGCGCCGCAATGGGAGACGCCGCCAACCTGAGCCAGGTGGTGCCGGAGCGGGTCTCCGGCAAAGAGGACACCGGGTTCGTGGACATCATCCGTTCGCTGATCGGCTCGAACATCGTGAAATCCGCGGCGGAGACCAAGTTGCTGGAGGTCATCGTGTTCTCCATCTTGTTCGCCGTGGCCTTGTCGGCCGTGGGCGAGCGCGGCAAACCCCTGTTGGACTTCTTCGACGCCATGAACGAGGTGATGATAAAAATCGTCATCTGGATCATGTACTTCGCGCCCATCGGCATCTTTTCCCTAATCGCCGCCAAGCTGGGGGACACGGGCGGCGGGGAGAACTTCCTGCGCGAGATCGCCGGCGTGGGGAAATACATGCTGACGGTCATCGTCGGGCTGACCCTGCACTTCTTCGTGTTGCTGACCATCCTGGTGGTCATCAGCCGCCGCGGCCGGCTCTTCCTTGCCAACATGTCCAAGGCCCTGGTGACCGCCTTCGGCACCGCCAGCTCTTCCGCCACCCTGCCCCTGACTATGGAATGCGCCTTGGAATCCGGGGTGGACAAACGCTCCGTGAAGTTCGTTCTGCCCTTGGGGGCCACGGTGAACATGGACGGCACCGCGCTGTATGAGGCCGTGGCCGTCATGTTCATCGCCCAGGCTTATGGATTCGACATGTCCGCCACCGACCAGACAGTGATCTTCATCACCGCCACCCTGGCGGCCATCGGCGCCGCGGGGATCCCAGAGGCCGGGCTGGTCACTATGGTCATCGTCCTTACCGCCGTCGGCCTGCCCATGGAGGGCATCGGCTTGTTGCTGGCTGTGGACTGGTTTTTAGACCGGCTGAGAACGATGGTGAATGTTTGGGGCGACAGCGTGGGGTCAACGGTGATGGAAAGGCTCTGCTTCGGCAAAAACAGCGCCAACCAAACCGGGCTGAACAACCCTCAGAGCGTCTCTTCGTAGATCTCCACAGCGGCGCCCGCTTGCAGACTCTTGGTGAACCCCTCCCAGACAGAGAGGGCGGAGACCTCTTGCAACTGAAGGCGCAACTGGTCTCGCTCATCCTGTCCCATGGCGTCCTCACCACTCTCCGCCACCGAGCGCACGATGACCAACGCGTAATCCCCGGTGCCAAGAGACGCGCCGTTGAAGCGCGGCTGACCCGCGGCGGGCCGCCCCGCCTTGAACGCGGCGCGCAACACGGCGCGGTTGATGCTCTCGTTGTCCCGAGCGACGTCTATCGCGTCTTTCCAGTCTAAGTCAAACTCCGCCGCCAACTCCCCTTGGGAACGGCCCTCCTGCAGTTTTTCCTGGATCAACTCGCCCCGCTCCCGGGTTTCATCCCGCGCCGCTTCAAACTTGAGCCGCGTGACAATCTGGTCGCGCACCTGCTCCAGGGGTTTCTTTTGCGCCTCGATGTGTTCCAGCGTCCGCAACGCGATGTAGCGGTCGTCATCCAGTTCAATGACATCGCTGTTGTTCCCTTGCAACAACACTTCGTCGCTGAAGGCCGCCAAGACGACCCGCGGCGCGGCGACAATGCCGACCCCTGGCTCTTCCCGGCTGATGAAGTCACTGCGCTGGATCGTCAGCTCCAGATCTTCGCTTGCCACCTCCAGCGTGTCGGGATTTTCATAAGTCAGCGTCGCCAATCTGTCGGTCAACTCGTACAGCTGTTGTCTCGCCTTGTCCTGGCGCAGATCTTTTTCCACTTCCGCGCGCAACTCGCTGAAAGCGACGGTGGTTCCGTCCCGAATTTCGTCCACCGCCATGATGTGGAAACCCTCTTTGGAGCGCACTGGTTCGGCGATCTCTCCCGCCGCCATGGCGAACACGACTTCTTCAACCTCCGGTTCCAACGCGCCCCGGGTCAGAAAGCCGAACTCGCTGAACTCCACGCTGGCATCCGCCAAGTCCGTCACCACGACTTCCTCGAAGGCCTGACCGGCCTTGACCCGTTCGAACAGCGCCTGGGACTTGGCCTGTCTAAGGCTAAGGGTTTCCTCAGAGGCGTCTTCAGGGGTCTTGACGATGAGTTGCCTGACCTTGCGCGTTTCCTCGACCTCGTAATCGCGCTTGTTGTCGTTGAACCAGTCCTCGGCCTCGCCCGCTTCCAAATAGACCTCTTCGGCGATCTTGGCGAGGGACAGAACTAAATAAGCTATTTTGACCTTTTCCGGTTCCATGTAGCGGTCATCTGTATCCTGGTAGCGCGCTTCGATCTCCTCCTCTGTTGGTTCATGGCTTTCTTTCAATTCATCGGCGGACAAAATGGCGTAGGAGAAATCCCGCTTCTGGTTTTGCAAGCGGGCAAACGCGGACACCTCGGCCTCAGTCACAAAATCGGTGCCAAGCAGGGCTTCTTGCAACTGCTGAGACGCCAGGTCCTGCCTCAGTTGCTCCTTGAAGCCTTCTGGCGTCAGTCCCACCTGACCGGCCGCCAGGCTAAAGAGTTCCGGGCTAAAGCCATTTTCGTCATTCATCGAGGGAAGCTGCTGAATGGCGTCCCAGACCTCCTGATCGCTCACCCGCAGACCGAGCTGGCGGCCTGTTTGCCGAAACAACTCCGTCTGCACCAGGTTTTCCAGGGTCTGCTCTTTCAGCAAGGGTTCGGCCTCCTCCGGCACCGGGCGGCCCGACAAGGCCTGCCATTGCTCACGCAGGCCCTGGTAGGCGCGCCGATAGTCCGCCAGAGAGATCTCCTCGCCATTCACCTCCAGGGCCGCCACCCCGCCGGACTGGTCGAAGTAATAATTCACCCCCCAGAACGCGAAGGGGATGATCAGCAGGGCGAAGATGACGACGGCTAACCAGCCTTTAACTTGGTCTCTGATTGCCAGCAACATAACGGGTTTTTCCAAAAAATGGGCGCCCCGCTGGGACGCCCATGACGAGTTTGGCGGAATGGACGGGACTCGAACCCGCGACCTCCGGCTTGACAGGCCGGCGTTCTAACCAACTGAACTACCACTCCTAACGGTCTGGTGGGTGCTGAGGGGCTTGAACCCACGACCTCCGCCTTGTAAGGGCGGCGCTCTCCCAACTGAGCTAAGCACCCGCCGGGATTATAGCAGATGGCGCGCCGCGCTGAAAATTTTTCTGAAATTTGGATGGCGTGCCAGCGCGTTGCCAAAAAATCCTTGATTTATCAAAAGCTTACACTATATTCGACGCCAAACCCGCCGGTTGCCAGAGACGCCGGGATCGGCGCTCCGCCTGCCCCGCCCGCCGCCAACGCCGAAATTGATGGGTTGACAGCCGCGCCGCCATGCGGTAGATTTTCCCGTGACCAAACGCCCCGAGGGGGGCGGCAACCTTGAGGCCTGGCCCGCCAACTTGTCTTACATTGTGATCGTCAGCCCTGATTAGGAGAGAAATGTGACCAACAAGAAAAAACCTGTTTGCGTTTCAGTCATCAACATGAAAGGAGGAGTCGGCAAGACGACAATAGCGATGTTGTTAAGTCGATACGCCTCATCACCACCGCTTAAACTCAAGGTTTTGGCAATCGACCTGGATCCGCAAGCCAATCTGTCCCAGGCTTTTATGAGGGAGCAATACAAAAAAATTGCTGACAATAAGTCTCCGTCTATCGTTGAGCTATTTAATGGGTATAAACCACCAACCCAAAATAGCGCCTCGCCGAGTTCACTTGATGTTGCCGATGTGGTTTCTGACTACCATTCAGGAAGCAAAAAACTAAGCCTGCAAATTATCCCATCGAGATTTGATTTCTCAAATCATTTAGTTGATTCGCTTAAACCAGACGAACGGGTTTTAGCACGGCTTATTGCTGATAATTTTCAGGAAAAAGACCTTATCATCATAGATTGCGCTCCTACCGAATCCATATTTACCCGAGCCGCTTATCATGCCTCTCGTTACATATTGGTGCCGATTAGACCCGAGTATTTTGCAACCATTGGCTTTCCATTGCTAAAAGACTCCCTTGCTGATTTTAAAGGGAAGAACAGGGGCCAAGAAATTGAAGTGCTCGGCATTGTCATTAACAATTCATCCTATCATTACAGTGGAAACCAGGGTGGGCCGGAAAAAAAGAAGGCTATTCGCGAAATAAGGGACGAGGCGCGAAAGAATAACTGGGATATATTCAGAAATGAGATTCCTTATTCCCTCGGATTTCCGAAAATGATGCGAGGGGATTACAGCTATCTTAGAAAAGCTTTGGATTATAAATACTTTGCGGCAGAATTCTTCAAAAAGCTTGGTTTTGAGCGATAGACTGGGGGGCTGAAATGACCGAAGCTAAATACCTTAAAGACATGCTGTGTCTAATGGTTGACCGACATGGCCCTGAGCGAGTTGATCGGGCTTTGCGCGAAATTGTTTCAGCCCACCGACGCAAAAATTCCAACAAGGAAAAAGCGTCGTCTAAAAACAGCGCAAAGGCAAAACCAGTGAAAAAGAAAACAACCGCGCTCGAATATGTGGCGAAAATGGATCTCCCTTCAGAGAAGAAACGGGGGCTGGCTGAGCTTGCGAAAAGATTTGAAGAAAAAAACTTTTTGCCGAGTTTCGGCGACATCAGGGAATTCTGCCGGATTTACGAGATTGTTGAGCCCGCTTCCAAGTCCCGCGTCAGCGCCCTGCCAAGAATTTTCAAGTTCATAGCGACGCTGGAAGCCTCTGACATCCAGAGGATCTTGGAGAGTGGCCTGTTTTCCGGCCCGGCGCGCCTGGGGCCTATCGCCGATGCAATTATGCGCAACGGACGGGGCGCCGCTTACAGGCTTGCCAATCCTCCCGCTTCTGGCAACAGTCCCCCGGCAACGGGCGGTTAGCCCGGTCAGGTGAACAGAGAAGCGCTTTGGGCGCGCTAACGCTTTTCTGTTTTTTTCGGCTCCTTAGGGAACAGGGAGCAAGGTCAATGGGGGCGGATGATGTCCTTGTTTCTGCCCAGGGCCGGCTTTTTCTTTTTTTCTATGGGGGGCTTGGCGCTGTCGGCCAAGGGCTGGGGGATGCGATGCAAGGCGATCTCCATGACCTCGTCTATCCAGCGGACGGGTTTGATGTCCAGGTTTTGCTTGATGTTCCGGGGGATCTCCACCAATTCTCTTTCATTCTCGGAGGGGATCAACACCGTCTTTATGCCGCCGCGCAGGGCCGCCAACAGCTTTTCTTTCAACCCGCCTATGGGCAACACTTCCCCGCGCAGGGTGATCTCGCCAGTCATGGCCACATTCGAACGCACCGGGATGCCCGTCAAGGCGGAGACCAACGCGGTGCACATGGCCACCCCGGCGCTAGGGCCGTCTTTGGGCGTCGCCCCTTCTGGCACATGAATGTGAAAATCCTGCTCTTTGTAAAATTCCGCGTCTATCCCCAGAACGGCGCTGCGACTGCGCACCACCGTCCGCGCCGCTTCGATGGACTCCTTCATCACATCGCCCAAGTGGCCGGTGCGTATGGCCTCGCCCTTGCCCGGCATCACCATGGCCTCGACGGTCAGCAAGTCGCCGCCTGTTTCAGTCCATGCCAGGCCCGTCACTTGCCCTATCCGGTCTTCTTCCTCGGCGCGCCCGTAGCGAAATTTCTTGACGCCGATTAGCTTCTCCAATCTCGCCGGCGTCACGGCCATGCGTTTCAGATCGGTCTTTCGCAAGAGTTGCGTCACCACCTTGCGACAGATGGAAGCGATCTCCCGTTCCAGGTTGCGCACTCCGGCCTCGCGGGTGTAATAACGGATGATCTCCTTGATGCTCCCCTCGCCCAAAATGATTTCCTTAGGCTTGAGGCCGTTGCGCTCCTGTTGCTTGGGGATCAGGTACTTGCGGGCGATGCTGATCTTCTCGTCTTCCGTGTAGCCGGAAATGCGGATGACTTCCATGCGGTCTAACAACGGCGCGGGGATGTTAAGGCTATTGGCCGTGGTCACGAACATCACCTCGGACAGATCGTAATCCACCTCCAGGTAATGGTCGGCAAAAGTATGATTTTGCTCGGGATCCAGCACTTCCAGAAGCGCTGAGGCCGGGTCGCCCCGAAAGTCCATGGCCATTTTATCGACCTCGTCCAACAGCATCAGAGGGTTCTTGGTGCCCACCTTGGCCATGCTCTGCAAAATTTTGCCCGGCAACGAACCGATGTAGGTGCGGCGGTGTCCTCTAATCTCGGCCTCGTCGCGCACGCCGCCCAGGGACATGCGCACGAATTTGCGGTTGGTGGCCCGGGCCATGGAACGGCCCAGGGAGGTCTTGCCCACGCCAGGGGGGCCCACCAGGCAGAGTATGGGGCCTTTGAGTTGCTTCACCCGTTGTTGCACGGCCAAGTATTCAAGTATCCGTTGTTTGACCTTTTCCAGGCCGTAGTGGTCTTCTTCCAGGATTTGCTCGGCCTGCCGGATGTCCCGCGAAATCTTGCTGCGCTTCTTCCAGGGAACATTCACCAGCCAGTCCACATAATTTCTCACCACCGTGGCCTCCGCCGACATCGGCGGCATCATCTTGAGCTTGTTCAGTTCGGCTTCGGCCCGCTTTTTAGTCTCCTTAGGCATCCCGGACTTGGCGATCTTCCGAGCCAGCTCCTCCATCTCATTGGGCGCTTCTTCCATGTCGCCCAACTCTTTCTGAATCGCCTTCATCTGTTCGTTCAGGTAATACTCGCGCTGACTTTTTTCCATTTGCGACTTGACCCGCCCGCGAATGCGCTTCTCCGTCTGCATGAGGCCGATTTCCTTCTCCAATAGCTGTATCAGGCGCTCCAGACGCTCGCGCACATTCACCTGCTCCAACATGAGCTGTTTTTCCTCCAGCTTGACCGAGGTGTGCGCCGCAATGGTGTCGGCCAAACGGGAGGGATCGTCGAGGCCGGCCAAAGACGACAGGAGCTCCGACGGCAACTTCTTGTGCAACTTCACATACTGTTCAAACTGGGCCATCGCCGAACGCGACAGGATGTCCACTTCCTCCTCGTTGTCCAGGCCCTCGGTTTCCAGCGCGGCGGCACGGGCGACAAACATGGAGTCCGTCTCCATTAAATCGATGAGGCGGGCTCGTTTGACCCCCTCGACCAACACCTTGATCGTGCCATCCGGCAACTTCAAGAGTTGCAGGATATTGGACAGGGAACCGACTTCGTAAATCTGCTCGATGTCGGGGTCGTCGTCGGCCGCGCTCTTTTGCGCTACCAAAAAAATCTGCTTGTCGCCGGACATGGCGGCGTCCAGAGCCGCGATGGACTTGCTCCTTCCCACAAACAGGGGAATGACCATGTGCGGATACACCACCACATCGCGCAACGGCAACAGCGGAACAACGCAATCGTCTTTTTTTGAGCTGGACTTCTTCATGGCTGCCTGGCGGCCTGAGCGTCAAGTCTTAAACAATGGGGGCAAACGCGCCCGTTTCAAGGGGGCGGACCCGGTTATTTGGAATCCGAGGCGGCCTTTTTCAACTCGGCGCCTTCGTAGATCAGCAACGGCTTGGATTCCCCCTCAATGGACCCCTTGTCAACCACCACCTTGGTCACGCCATCGCTGGAAGGCAATTCATACATGGTGTCCAACAGCGCCCTCTCCATGATGGAGCGCAGGCCGCGGGCGCCGGTTTTCCTTTTCATGGATTTTTCCGCCACCAGGCGCAAGGCATCTTCGCGAAATTCGATCTCGCAGTCTTCCATCTCAAACAGCCGTTCGAACTGCTTGGTCAGGGCGTTTTTCGGTTCCACCAGGATCTTGACCAGTTGCTCCTCGTCCAATTCATCAGCGTCGCAACCACCGGCAGGCGCCCGACAAACTCCGGAATGAGACCGTGCTTAATCAGGTCTTCAGGTTCCACCGTGCGGATCAAATCGCCCAGGGTCTTGCGGTCCGACTGGCCGCTCACCTCAGCGGAAAAGCCGATGCCGGCCTTTTCCGTCCGGGCGCGGATGATCCGATCCAGACCAGCGAACGCGCCCCCGCAAATGAACAGCATGTCGCTGGTGTCCACCTGCAGGAACTCCTGTTGCGGGTGCTTGCGGCCCCCTTGGGGCGGCACTGACGCCAAAGTGCCTTCGATCAATTTCAACAGGGCCTGTTGCACGCCCTCGCCGGAGACATCGCGGGTGATGGACGGGTTGTCAGACTTGCGGGAGATCTTGTCTATCTCGTCGATATAGACGATGCCGGTCTGCGCCTTCTCCACATCGTACTCGCATTTCTGCAGGAGCTTCTGAATGATGTTCTCGACATCCTCGCCCACATAGCCGGCTTCGGTCAGCGTGGTCGCGTCGGCAATGGTGAACGGCACATTGAGCAGGCGGGCTAACGTTTCCGCCAACAAGGTTTTGCCGCTGCCGGGAGGGCCGATCAGCAACACATTGCTTTTCGCCAGCTCCACTTCGGACTTTTTGCTGCCCTGCTCAAGGCGCTTGTAGTGGTTGTACACCGCCACCGACAAAATTCTCTTGGCGGTTTCCTGGCCTATGACATAATCATCCAGGATTTCGTTGATCTCGCTGGGGGAAGGCAAGCGGTTTTTGCTGTCCCCGGCAACCGATTTCTCCTGCACCTCCTCCCAGATGATGTCGTTGCACAACTCGACGCATTCGTCGCAGATGAACACGGAAGGCCCCGCGATCAACTTGCGCACTTCGTGCTGGCTCTTGCCGCAGAATGAACAGTAGAGGAGCCTGTCGCCCTCCGCTGATTTGCCCCGTCTGTTGTTGCTCATAGCCTGCTCTTGTCAGTGTTGAACATGAAACCTCGCGCCCGCAGGAGGAACTTCACTTGTCGCCGGCCGCCGGCTCCGCCTGGCGTTCCGACAACACCGCGTCAATCAATCCGTACTTCTTGGCCTCATCCGCCCCCATGAATTTGTCGCGTTCGGTGTCTCCTTTTATTTTACCAGCAGATTGCCCGGTGTGTTTAACAAAAATGGCGTTGATTCTCTCGCGGGCGTTCAGAATTTCCCGGGCGTGGATGTCCACATCGGTGGCTTGCCCCTGGAAACCGCCCAGGGGCTGGTGGATCATCACGCGGGAATGGGGGAGGCAAAAACGCTTGCCTTTGGCCCCGCCGGTCAACAACAGGGCCCCCATGCTGGCGGCTTGCCCGACGCACATGGTGCTGACATCGGGCCTGATGAACTGCATGGTGTCGTACACGGCCAGGCCCGCCGACACCGAACCGCCGGGGGAGTTGATGTAAAAATGGATGTCCTTGTCCGGGTTTTCGGATTCGAGGAACAACAGCTGGGCGACGATCAGATTGGCCACCTGATCCTCGACCTGGCCCACCAGGAAGACCACCCGCTCTTTCAACAGACGGGAATAGATGTCATAAGAGCGCTCCCCGCGAGGGGTCTGCTCCACGACCATAGGCACGAGATTAAGGGCTTTCTCATTCATCGTTTTATATTGAACCTTATCGTTACGAGTCGGATTGACTTGCGCTGTCTGCGCCAGTCTGCCCCTTATTCATCAATTCGTCAAATGACAGGCGCAATTCTTTCACCTTGCCCCGGGCCGCCACCCAGGCGATGACCTCGTCTTCCAGAGCCAGCGCCTCGATTTCCGCCAGGCGCTCCTTGTCGCTGTAGTACCAGTTGATCATGCTGGAGGAGTCTTCGTAGTTTTGCGCGTTTCTCTCGATGATCTCCCGCACCTTCTCCGGCGCGGGCTTCAGATCCTGGGCGCGAATCAGTTCCGCGGTCAGCAAGCGCAAGGCGACCCGGCGCCGCGCCGTTTCTTCAAACTGGGGTGCGGCCCTTTCCACGGTTGCGTCGACCTCCTTCTCCGGCAGGCCACGGACCTTCAGATTGCCAGCCAGTTCATGCCTTATGCGGTGAATTTCCGCATCCACCAAGACTTTCGGCAACTCGACTTGATTGGCTTCGCGCAAGGCATCCATGACCGAATCCCGCAGGCCAGCGCGCGTTGCCAGCTCCGCCTCTCGCTCCACATGCTTGCGGATCTCTCCGCGAAAAGCCGCCATGTCGCCCTCCGCCACCCCGAAATTCTTAAAAAACGACTCGTTCAGCTCCGGCAGGACGGGCGCCGACACCGAATTGACCTTGACCTCTAAGGCCACGGTCTTGCCCGCCAGTTCTTCCCTGCCGTAGTCCTCAGGAATGTCCAGGTTCAAGGCCAGGGAGGCCCCCGCGACGGCGCCCACCAGCTGGTCTTCAAACGCGCCCGGGAAACGCCCGCTGCCGAGCTCAAGCAACGCCCCTTTAGCTTCCAGGCTGGCGGCGGCTTCGTCTTCCGCCGCCCCTTTGTAATCGAGGTTGACCCAGTCGCCTTTTTGCGCCGCCCGCTCCACCGGTTGCAATTCCGCCCGTTGCCGGCGCAACTTCTCTATCATGGCGCTGACATCGTCGTCGCTGATTTCACAGACCAATTTTTCGATGTTCAGTTGCTCCACCGGGTTGAGTTTGACTTCTGGCATCACCTCGAACCGGGCCGTGTAGGACAGACCCTGGCCCGAATCGGCGGCCAGGGGGGCGATCTGCGGCGCGCCGGCGGGGCGAAGCTTCTCCTGGGTCACCGCCTCGTAAAAAGAAGTCTGCAACACCTTGTCAAGCACTTCCTGGCGAACCTGGGGGCCGAAACGCTGCCGGATCACGCGCAACGGCGCCTTGCCGGGGCGAAAGCCCTTTACCCGGGTCGTCTTGGTCATGGACTGGAGGCGCTTTTCCACCTCGGCGGCGATGCGCTCTTCTGGCACCTGCACGGTGAGGCTCCGCTCCAGGGCGCCGCCTGTTTCAACCGATACCTGCATGAGGGAGAGTTTCGCCTCCGAAATCAATCGGCGAAATTATGAACGATATCGGGATGTTGCGGCAACTGGTGCGAAAGGAGAGATTCGAACTCTCACGGGTTGCCCCACCGGATCCTAAATCCGGCGCGTCTGCCAATTCCGCCACTTTCGCCGCCTGCCCAAGGCCGTCGTTGCCCGCCCAAGGCTACAAACATTCCTCAGCAAAGGACTGACAGGCGCGGCGGCACCGTTTGAACGAGCCGCCGTCCTGAGTGCCGATGGACTGGCACTCCTCCCCCCAGCGAGAGCAAACGGTCATGCACTGCTGGTTCGTCCGGCGCTCCTCGCTCGCCGCGGGGACAAACAAACCGCTGGCGTCGGGCCGGGGTTGAACGCTGACAACCTGCCCCTGTCCCTGCTCCTCGCCAAAAACGGCGCCGACGCCGCCGATAAACAGGGCGGACAAAATCACTAAAGACAGGCAACAGGGCTTCATAGCAGGTTTCTTCACGGCGGGATATTAAACTACATACCGATTAGACCTGCAATAGCTAAAAGGTTCAATCCCACTGAAATTTGCTATTATGCGCCATGAACAGGCTCCCCCATGGACCATAGAGTGTATTTCATCATTGGCGACCTCGTCGCCAACATGCTTGTCGGCGCGCTGATGGCCATCGCCGCCCTGCTGTTCATTGGCGACGGCTGGAACATGGTTGTCGCCATGGTCGCAATGATGGCGTTGGCGATGCTTCTCAGCCTGTTTCTCTCCCTGGCCTTGGGCATCCTGTTCGGCGGCATGGAAATCATGGTGCCGGCCATGCTCAGCGGGATGTTTGGCGGCATGTTCGCCGCCATGCGGCTGGCGATGGCGGAGGCCTCTTTAGCGCAATTGGCCGGCCTGGGCGCCGGCGCTGGGCTGATCGTCATCTGCATCGTCTGGGCGGTGAACGCGAGAATTCGCGGCGTTCAACCCCTTGAGGGCTGAGGGACCATGGTTGATCTGGCTACGCAAAGAAAATGGGACCAGGCGGCTCCCAGCTTCGATTTCATGTCCGGGGGCGGCCCCGAGAAGCGGTGGCTCCCGTTCAAAACCCGGTTGTTCAGCCAGATGGAAGGCAAGGTTCTGTTCGCGGCCTTAGGCACGGGACTGGACATCCCCGCCTTCCCGCCCAGTCAGACCATCACGGCCATAGACATCAGCCCGGAAATGCTGAAACGGGCCCAGCCCCGCATCGAGGCGTATCCGGGGGACCTCAGAGCCGAACTCATGGACATCCACCAGCTGACCTTCCCCGACGGGTGTTTCGATCAGGTGTTCACCTCCTGCACCTTCTGCTCGGTGCCAAACCCCATTGCCGGCCTGCGCTCCCTCAGGCGCGTGCTGAAACCGGGCGGGTCGCTGTTCATGTTCGAGCATACCGGCAGTCGCTATTTTCCCTTCAACCGCATGATGGACTTTATGACCCTCATCACCCGACACCTGGGCCCCGATATGAACCGCGACACCGTGGCCAATGTCAAGGCGGCGGGCTTTGAAATAACAGAGATCAACAACCTGTTCCTGGATGTGGTCAAGACCATCACGGCAATCCGCCCGGCCTAGCTAAAGCAGTTCGTTCCCGCTTTGCGGCGCGGTTCGTTCCCGTTTTGCGGCAGAGTTCGTTCCCGCTTTGCGGCGCGGTTCGTTCCCGTTTTGCGGCAGGGTTCATTCCCGCTTTGCGGCACGGTTCAGTCCCGCTTTGCGGCAGGGTTCAAGAACTATGCTGATGAAGAATATCCTTAATGTCAGACGGGCTTCTTGACACAGCAGTGCGCCAATGGCCAAAACCACCGTGTTCATTGACCGCCTTTGTCCACTCATCCAAAAAGCGGCGTTTGGCTTTATCTTGCTCGGTTTCCTGGCCCTTGGTCTCAAGCACAAGGAAATCGCCAGACTTCAAACGGATGATGAAATCAGGCCAATATCTTTTCACCACGCCCTTGTAGATGTAAATAATTTCAAACCTCAGGTGGTCGTTTTTTACCCAAGCGTCCACCGCCGTGTTGCTATCTAACTCAAAGGCCTCGCTCGCCTCCCAGGCACTGTCGTGAACGCAGAAGTTAATATGTGAACGGCGGGTGCGTTCACAAGGCTTGGTGGTATGCCAAGGGCGCATGTCGCTAGTGGAGCTGAATGGATGAGCTCTGTCAAAAACCGGAGTCAGTTTTTCGGTGTTTTCAAAGCGAATCGCCTGCCACAAGTGATTGACTATTTTGCTCATGTTCAAAATCAGCATCAGGCGCCGGCGCAAATCGTCTTGGTTAAAAAGGGCAGGGGTAATGAGTATCTGTCCCGAATTGATAAATTGCTCCGTTAAAACAACAACTTGCGCCAAGAGAATTTCTTTGCCCCCCGACCAAGTCGGCTTCATTTGATTGTACACATCCCGCGCCATTGCAAAGACAATGCTTTGCAGGCGAGACTCTTTGGCCAGATTTTCAAGGTCTATCTCTTTGATTTTTGTCACATCGGGCTGTCCTGCAACCGTCGGCGCCAACTCCGCGAGGCTGGCTGTGTCGCTTGCGTTAAGCTCCAGCGGTTCCACCCCTTCCCAATCCACAGAAAGATGTGGATGATAAACCTGCTCTATGCGCAGGACATTAGGCCAACTGATGGCAAAATCCGCTCTGCCGGGATCCGGTTCAATGCGAGTTGGGGAGGGCGGCGGTGGCGGCGGCCCCTCGTCGGTGCTTTCGCTGTGCGGCAAAAAACTGAATGGCACGCCAAAAACATTGACATATTCCGGCTCAAACAGGCCAGTGCTTTCATCGACATCGTAAGAAGTCCGGCGCAACCCACGGCCCACCACCTGCTCGCATAACAACTGGCTGGTGAAGGCGCGCAACCCCATAATGTGAGTGACGGTTTTGGCGTCCCACCCCTCAGACAACATCCCCACGGAAATGATTTTTTGCATCTGCGCTCCAGGTTCGCCAGGTTTGCCGACCGTGTCCACCTGCCTTCGCAATACTTCAGCCTGCTCATCCGCATCTTTCCCTTTCTTCTGCTTTTTCTGGGTTTTTTTAGACGAGGAAGCGTCGTCATCCGGAATAATCGGCTCATTCTTTGCCTCAGCCTTTTCAAGCACCTTGGAGTCGATGTGCAATATGCGTTCGGGCGCGCACAGTTCTTCTATTCTGATTTTCTTCTGTTCAAAAGCCTGTTTGACCCTGGCGGCTGTATCGGTGCGGTTGGCGACAGTGATCATCACCGGCGGCGGCGTTTCCGCCTTTTGTTCCCGCCAAGCCAGGGCTGTTTGCTTCCAGTCATAACCCAGCAGGTAATAAGCATTGATGACTAAGTCCGGCAACGGCTTCTCAGGCTCGGTAGCAAGACTTAGGTCATCCTTCACTTCGGGGTCGTTATAGATATGGTAAAGACGCGATTTGTACTGCTTGGCCTCTGGCCCCGCATCGTCTCGCACGACCACGCGGGGCGTTTTCACCAGCCCGGATTCGATGGCGTCGCTCAGGCTGAAGTCGCTGATGATCCAATCAAACAACGCTTCATCAGTGCTGTGGCGTCCTGAAGGCGCAAACGGAGTCGCTGAAAAATCATAGCAAGCCAAGATGCCGCGGGTTTTGTGTATGCGGTCCAGACCGCCAACCCAAATTGTAGCCTCCTCCTTGTCCTTGGCACTGCCCTTTGCTTTAGGATTGACGCGCCAGGCATGATGCGCTTCGTCGTTAATCACCAGGATATTGCGGGCCCCTGCCATCTCGCCAAGCGCTTCCCGCGCATACGCCTCGTCGCTTTTTGCGCCGCGTTTATCCACGCCTTTTTTCTCTTTGATTTGTTCCTCGCTGTCCCATCCCAGGATGTGCCAGTTGCAGATGCGCACCCTGCCCTGACGCAATTTGTCCATTAAATCAGGAGGAACAATGTCAAAATCTTCGTAGTAATTATCGGGGTCGGCAGGTTGCAACACGGACAGGCGACTCTTGACGGTAAGGCCCGGCGCCACGATGAAGATGTTTTTGGAGAAACGCGCATCTTGCGAATGCGCCGTTTTATTCAACACATGCCAGGCAATCACCATGGCCATAACGACGGTCTTGCCGGTGCCAGTGGCCATCTTCGCGCATAAACGCTGAAACTCCCCGCCACTGGAGGGAATCTGAATGCCGGTTTTCTCATTGTCTGGCGCTTCGACAAGCCAGATTAGGGTTTCCACCGCCTCCAACTGGCAGAAGAAAAACCGCTTTCCGCCCCGCCTCTCGGCACCGTTCCAGTAATCCAGCAGACGCTTGGTTATCCCGCTTGCCCCTGGGTAGCCCGCCTTGCGCCATTCATCCACGCGCTTGCGAATCGAGTTGACAAGCGGAATATCGACAACCATCCCTGGGTCCTCTCCACGCCCCCTGTGGCCAGGCGTCGCTTTTAGAAATCCCGCTGGGCGCCGCCCCGACTTTTTCTCAAAAGTCTTTGTTTCAGACTGGTAAAGCCAATGCGCCTCGGGCACCTCATAAGGAGAGTTGAGAATGAGATGCTTGGGAGCTATTTTATTATCCATGGGTGTTTTCTCGTGGGACGAATGCAGGCGGCAACTCGCACCACACGATGCGATTCTTTCGGAACCAGTAATGACACTTGCAGGAAGAATCCACGACAAGAACAGAGGGGGACAAAGAGATAGACTCGTCCTTATGCTCGATGACGCGCCATCTTTGCTTCAGCTGGGACGATATGCCTAATTGCACCACCTTTTGACATTTTTTTCGCGGACAGGTAACCGCCGCGTAAAAGGGGTGTTTTCTCCCACCAATGATATAGACCGTGTTTTTTACAGGAGAAGCAGGCAAATCCTCAACCCATTGAGTTGTGTATCGCTCCCTGAAACGCCAAAAGAAATTAAGCAGCTTGGTTAGCACGGTTCTTCAGCTTTTGGATGAGAAAACTCCGGTCTCCCATGCCAAGATATTTCTGAAAAATGCGAGCCGGCTTCCCATCTGCCGCCTCGTTGGAATAGGCGCCATGGACGAGTCTGAACCTTTGCACGGCGAAATCAGCATTGTCATCCAGGCGAAAGTCGTGAATTCGGGAGAGAAAATCATTGAAAGCCATGCAGGCGGCCTGCATATTGACCGATATGACAGCCGGCTGATCCTCGCCAACTGCCGCCAGGTATCCTGCCATTCGCTGGGCCTCATAGTGTTTTTCATCAACACGGCGCCAATCCTCCGCAGTGACCTGCTCGCTTGTGTAAGCACCTCGGTCTATCAAACTGGCGTTCTCAGGGTGAACATAGTGGGAGACGGCATCCGCTTGCGTGATGCCCCCTTTCCCGTCCGCTTCGAGATTCACCCCTACATCAAAATACGGCAGAAAGTATGCCGTGGCAATGCACTCAAGGTGGTATCTTCCCAACGCGGAATCAACGCATCCGAAAATGACATCGCAATCCACCAATGCCTCGATCACATCCGGGCTGGCGGCGTCCGCTTGGCAAGCTTCAACCTGAACTCCCGTGCCTATGGCTTCCACCGCTTTCTTAATAGCTTCCACTTTGGGCGTTTTGAGGGCGGCGTCTTCCCGTCTGGCATTGACAATCCTGTTAAGATTTTTTTCCTCAACCAAGTCCGGATCTATGACCACCAGTTTTCCCACGCAGTTTCTGGCTAACAATTCAATGATAACGCTGCCTGTCCCTGAGCAACCCACCACGCCAATCCGCAGGCGCCGGAGCAACGAAAAAGTCCCTTTGCCGAAAGTCTGCGAAACCCTCAAGCCATAGTCCGGGATTGTCTCATCCCTAAGCCCGTGTTTCCAGATGCAAATAGCGTCTGAAACAATGGAGACGCTATCAATCGGACTAAATCCGCCGGCGGCGTCAACCGTCCTGGCTATTATTTCGCCATCAGGCAACATAATGGCGGAACCGTTCAACCGCCCGTTTTCAAACCAGTTGCACACGGAACGAAATAAACCCTTGTCGTTTTCATCGTCTATGGATGAGAATTTTGCATGGCCCTCGGGATGGCTATGAATGGTGATAATAGACAGGCCCTTTCGATCTATCTGTTCGATTTTTTCAGGCGAGAAGAAGCGCTCAAAATTCCAGGACAAGCGGTCTGAAGTTCTTAGGGAGCAATCACCTGCTGGAATCAACATGAGCTCTTTGACCATAAGGCGAAAACCCTCTCGGCCTTTTCCAAAATGGCAAAGCAACACCGCGGCGGCTTCCAAGCCGTCTCCGGAATGCAGATGTCTGCTAAGTTCCCCATGAGCGTTTTTTGTCATCGCCAAAGAACCAGGCATTGTCACACTCCTCCCCTCAATTCATTCCTAAGCACATTGCGCATAGTGGTTATATGGGTCGCAATGCTATCTTCCTCAGGGCGCCAAGCATAGTGTCGGGACCATCGTTGCCACACCACTCCAAAATGCGTCTCGGACGAGAGGGCACCTATGGGGAGACCATCTGCGCGGGACACTTCCGGAAAGAAATAGAACATGTCCAATCCGCTTGTCGGATATTCAGCAGGAATTAGCAACATGAGAGCTACTATTTCAGGGGCGTAACCTGGAGGCAAGTTGTAATTTCTAATTATCAATCCTGATTTATCTCCCTCTTTATCCCGCTTCCAACTGCCCTGGAAATTAGTTTCCAAAAACTCCAAGTCTTCTTCTGGCAAATCAGACATTGACCCCGATCAACCCTGTTGCGCTTGTCTTGGCACTGTTTCAAAACGCTCGACGCCGGGTTGAGCAAGATCAACCTTGTCACCCGCCTCTATCGGCTTTCGTCTCCCGCCCCGAAATTTCTGATTCATGGTCCACTGGTCGTATTTCTTGCCGACTAGGGAGAGAATCTCTTCACCAGTCATTTCCTGGCTGTTGACCCTGTATTTGACTCCATCTATTTTTATTTTGTAGTGCTTCTGTCCTTTAGGTGGTTTGCGGTCAAAGCGAGCGCATAACTCCAAGTCAATCGCATCGTCATCGCCCGCCGGAATAATGAAATAGGAATCGACCTCCTGCACTAAAATCGTCGCCCCCTCTGGCACGAACACATCTGCTTGACCTTGCAACTCTATGAACAGCTTGTTAGGTGGCTGAACCTTATCCCTTTCCTGTAGTTCGCTGGCGGTAATTTTAGCCTTGGTGAAGCCAGATTCCAACTTCTTTCCATTGAGCGCCGGACACACAGCGTGTTTTATATCGGGATTCTCTCCCATGTTTTGGTTGATCTCTCCCACGGAAAATTTCTCGCCGCCGTGGATAATGATATATTCATCGGGCAGGAGAGGAATAACAACCTCTTCGCGCTCCAGGCAGAGCTGTCTCTCATTTGGATTGATGTCTAACTCTTCGTAGAAAACGGCCGCTTTCGTAAAGCCAGCGGGCGCACTTCTTTCCCTGTCATGCAGGCTGATCGTGACTTCATTCATGGTTTGGTTCTCCTCTTGCAAAGTTGCTATCGGCAATTCTAATTTTTTCGTAGGCTTCCTGCGAGCTTAGAATATCAGCGTCTTTAAGCCTGCGTTTCTGGGCCCTGCGGGCCCTGCGTTTTAATTCCTCCTTCTTGCTCAAAATATCACCTCTGTCGTTTGTCACAAGCATTCTGTCTTTCTTGAATGCTACATAGACGAAAAAACGATCTGTCACTGGTTTCCCCTCTTGCGCTTCAATTATGCCTTTTATCGATCTCATCAAGTTATCTGCTTGATTAACATACACTCTTTCAGGATTCCGAAGAAGTATGTCCAATAAAATCCTCTCAGCACCCTTCTCTTGAGACTCAGCATCCACCTCTTGTGGCTCCGCATCCCCATCTTGTCGCGGCGAATTCTGTTCTTCCACATGGGAAGCATAGGGAAACAAACGCCTACGATATTCTCTCATAATCCGACTCCCTTTATATTCTTCTACAATCCGAATCTCTTCTATTGGGCTATCATCTTCTATTGGGGTGTCATCTCCTCTTGGGCTATTATCTTTTTTGGGGGCATCAATGAGAAGGCGGATTTTATCTTTATACAGCCTCTTAATGAGCTTCGATATATGCTGATTGACGTTCTTTTTCCGGTTAAATAAATGCTCAAACACATTTGTATCTACGGCAATAAAATCTTTGGTTAAATTATTCATTCGCCCATTCCTATCTGCAAAACTTCGTCAAGATTTTTTCCAAAGAATTCCATGGGCAACCCATCCTCCATGGTGCCATCTTCATTGATGTCAAGATTTTTGATGGTGGGCATATTACCCCTTTTTTTATTATTGGCAAAGTAAGCAACAGAAATGTCTTTTGCTGAAAGTTCTCCTGTTGCAACGAGGCGCCGCAACCTTAAGAGTATGTTATCGCTGTGGGTCTCAATAATGGAACCAACTTTGCGCGTTTTCCACAAATCAGCGAAAAAACTGCCCAGTTCCAGTTGCGCTGTCGGATGCAGTTGGGCTTCCGGTTGTTCAATCATCAAATGGGTATGGAGGGGCATAAGCGCACCCTGCACAAAAATCGGCAAACACTGGCTTACTCCGAATCCGAAATTACCTATGCGTGTCTTGGCACCAGTTTTATCGTTGATTGCAAAGACTCTATCTATGATTGGCAACTGTTCAAATATGATTTCCCTAACGCCAGCTACTTTAGCTATATGATGCTCTATGAAGTCATATACTGGCCGATCTTCCTTAAAGCTCTGCAAATAAAGTTTCTGCAAATGTAAAAGTGCATAGCGACCATCCTGTCCCACATCTCCCGGTGGTGGAGAGGAAGCTTCTATCCTCGCCAAATCAACTCTGGCGGCCTGTAGATGTCTCAGTGCTCCGATATTACGCTGCAGGACATCAACGATATTTTTCTGCGCTTCTTCTTCAGCCAAATTAGTCGGTTCTCTTGTATGTGATTCGCTTCTCATATAAGCTGATGCGTCTTCCATCACCGAAGCATTTAGTTTTGATTCAAAATAGCCTGAGATATCCAGCAGGCTATAATTTTCACTCGGAAGAGTATTGATCGCAAGTATTTCTTCAGAATCTAAAAGAACCCTCGCCTCGTGTTCCAGATTTTTTCTTCCGTTGCCGCCATCCGTATCGTACGGAATCATGGCTCTTGTAGCATAAAGCAACCTGTCTTGCTCAATATAGGTTTCATCAGATTCTAAATAGCCCCGGTATTGCAAATAGTTCCACAATCCACCTCCGAGAGTAAGCGGGTCGCTTACTTTCAATTCAAACTCCAGTTGTTGCTTTTGAGTCAGCGAATTTTTGAGGTTTTCAAAAGGGCCAAACTGCACCTTTTCTCCGTAAGATTGTAATAAATCGGGACTGCCAACACCCAGACTGCCACCCCCCAAAGACTGCTGGAGCATCAGCAAAAATTTTATGATGGATGATTTGCCAGAGTTATTTCGTCCTATAAGCACGGTGACCGGCCTGAAGCGCAGGGTCACCTCATCGTCGAAGAGCCTGAAATTGGAGATGCGCAGTTCTTTTAACATGACTTCACTCCGGCGAGGAAATTACCCGCAGGCTCTCCACCCCTCGATCATCCACTATCTTGACCGCTATGCGTTTATGTTCGCCTAAGTCAAAGGGGATGGATTGGGTGCCACGATACTCTTCTATCAGATCCGAGTCAATTTCTCCCTTCAGGGTCTTGGCGAGCTTTAGCCAGCCATCTTTAGCGCCGGACATGGGAAAAAACACTTGCTTCGGGTACAGACTGCGACCGTCGTAATCAGTGTCTAACATCCATAAGGCGATTTTTTCTTTGCCGCCGGATTCCAGTTCGCCAGTCTTGGTGTTGAAATAGTCGAAGCCGCAGACTTCCACCCGCCATTTGCCAGCCTGGTCGCCCTTGGGGATTTCAGCGAGTTGCACCTCCGGTTGGCCGACAAGCCAGAAACTCTCGTTGCTACGCTGCTGTTTCCGCAGGTCTCCGGTTTGCAAATCGGCGTTCATTTGCGCCTTTAGCAGGGTTACCCCGGGCCAGTTGGTTTCATCGATGTCCTTGGCGGCCTCCGGGTCAAATTGGAAAGCGGCGAAGATGATTATTTTCGGCTTGGGGCGCAGTGTGCCGGCTTCTTCCAAGGCGTTTTCCACATAGCGTGCTTCAAGTGGCGCGTGTTCGGGGCCAAAGCAGATAACGGCGCGTTGGGGGGCGTAGGCGGTGGCGGCATCATCCCGCACGCCCTCCGCGCCGCTGTCATCAGGCCGGGTTTCCGCGTCGGCGTGCAGATAGCGGCCGGGGAATGATTCCACACGGGAAAAGGCGATGTGTTGGCCGTTTTTGCCGCGGATGCCGGCTTTTTGCAGTTCATCGCGCCATTCTTCCTGGCGCAGGGTTTCGCCAGACCGAACGATGGAGTTGTCCGATGGCGCAGGTTCGGCGTTCAGCTCAGCGCTGATGTCGGCGATGGATTTCACCATGGGGGCGGGCACCGCTTCCACCGTGAAGGGCCCGGAGACGCGGGCCTTTTCCTCATCCTCGAGGGGCTGATCATAAAGCGTTTCCACAGCTGGCGAATTGTCATAAGCCAAAATTGAAGGACTGACTGTGGCAACACTCTTGTATTTGAAACCGCTACCAACCCCCTCAGACGGACGCGCCAGCTGGTAGTAATCAAACACCGCCGTCATCAACCGTTGCTTGGCAAGAGTCAAGGCAATGCGGGAGGTGTCACAGGTGATCCAGCGACGGCCCCATTGCTCGGCAACATAAGCCGTCGCGCCACTGCCGCAGGTCGGATCGAAGACAAGATCGCCAGGGTCGGTGGTCATCAAGAGGCAACGCTGTATAACCTTGGTGGATGTCTCCACAACATATTTTTTCTCTTTTGGATTTGCATACATCTGCGCCGGCCATATATTGCTGATTCTCCGTCCAGGAACTTCCTCCTCATATTTCTTCCACATTAGCGAGGTTTGTCCCTCAAGCGCTTCCAGCCGCCCCAATTCTCCCAAACGATCCATCCCCTCTTTGGAAATTGACCACTGCCTGTTTTTAGAACAACGGAAGACCCTGCCATTCCACTCGTAGGGTTCCGAACGCCCCGTGGTGGAAACCCCTTGGGAATCCAAACCGACGCGCCTATAGATGCGCGCCTCTTTGGGCAGGTATTTATCAGGATTCGCGCGTTCCTCAACACTCAGCTTGCGACCCTGCCCGTCAGGCAATTCCACCATTACATCCCAATTAAAATGCTCGATGATTTCAGCGCGATTTAATGGCTCGTACAACTGGCGATATTTCGCCTTTGCCCTGTCTTTGGCGTACCAGAGCAAGTAATCCGCCACTTGCGGCAATTTAGAGGCGGAACTACCGCTGGTTGTCGCAAAAGAGATGGTCGCCAAGCGGTTTTCCGCGCCAAAAACATCATCCATCATCATGGCGACGCGATGCACATTTTCATCGCCAATCTGCACGAAGCAGGACCCGGAATCAGTCAGCAACTCCCGGGCCAACAACAAACGGTTGTGCAAATAACTGAGATAGGAATGAATGCCCAATTCCCAAGTGTCGCGAAAAGCGCGAAGCATCTCCGGTTCGAGGGTTAAATTTTTGTCGCTATCGTCGTTCTGTTTGGGACGCGAGCTCACGAAAGGCTGAAAATTGCTGCCGTAACGGATGCCGTAAGGCGGATCCATGTACACGCACTGCACCTTGCCCGCCAGGGCCTCTTTCTCCAGCAGGGAATTCATCACTAACAGGCTGTCGCCGGCGATGAGGCGGTTGCTCCAACCGTGGCGATGCTGATAGAACTCCACCGCCTGACGCAGGGGAGGGTTTTGTTCAGGAGAAGCGAAAAGCGGCATTTGCTTTTCACTGCCATTGCCTTTTTTCACCGCCTCGATAATCGTGCGAGATTCAATGCGTTCATGCACATGGAGAGAAACCCTCGGCACCTCAAACGGGGCGCGCTCGGCCTTGCCGGTCCACTGCAACGAGGGCTCCAGATGCGGGTCGTAGGCCCAGGTTTTCTTGCCGCCAGTGTCGGGGTCGGTCTGCGGCGTCACCAGCCCCACGGGCGGATTGTTTGTCCGCTCCTTGTCCTCATGGGCGTAGTCTTCTATGGTCTTGTTTTTAGGCATTTTTTCTTTCAATCACTCGCGCCGGCCGATTTTCGCTTGGCGGACGGCTCCCTGTCAACCCATTAAAGTGTTCAGGGCAACCTCCGTCCTTGTAAAAATTCTAATCGGTATCCCTTCATAAATTTCTTCAATCGGCTCAAAGGGATTCACTTTGATCCGCTGTTTATCCAGACTATCACTAACCTTCTCAGCTATCAAGACATATTTTACTGAAAGAATCTCTTCTTCTACGCCACCTTCAATTTTGCAAACTGAACGAAGATAATCCAAAATTGGCAATGACCGTTTGAGTTGCCTTTTGCTTTTTTCTTTCTTAGATAAGGACGTTTTCAATTCAATAAACATAGCGTGGTGTTTATCTTCTTCTTGATAGAGAAGCAAATAGTCACAGATCCTGTTCCAGTCTTGTCCCTTCTTCTTATCTCTCTTAAATTGAGACCATTGCCCTTCCATCTTAATCGCCAAAAAGGAAGCTGGGACTTCCCTGATTGCAATCTTCATTTCTGATTGTTTGTCTTTTTCTTCTAATTCAACGATTTGAGGGCCCTCGGAGATCGCATATTTCAAATATCTATCTTGCACAATTTTTTTTATGCAATCTATAAGTGTCATTTTAATTTTCATCCGTATTATTCAGCCGAGAAGCAAGTTCGTTAGAAGTCTTGTTAATGCTATCGATTGTTTCATCAAACATTGGCAAATCAGCTCCAAATTTGTCAACTTTGCAACGGGTCAATTGACCTTCTTCTGCTATGTAACACCGCAATGAATCAGGGTTCAAACTCTCGCAACCTTTATATTTCAATTTTTTGATGAGCTCTTCTTTGCCTTCAAAGGAGCTGTTTAACATAATGAGATTATTAATCTCCTTGAGAACATAATCGCTGTGGGTGGTAATCAACACCTTAATTCCGGAGCGAACAAACTGAGATAACATGCGAGCTAGCATAATCTGATTTTGCGTGTCCAGATGGCTCTCCGGTTCATCAATGATAAGCAGTTCATTGGATTCTACTTGGTAACGCAGATGAAAATAAAGATCCGACAAGCCACGGGCTGATGAGGAAGCCATATGCAACGGAATGTCAAATCGCCCCTTCCCCCGCCTTATTGACACAAAACGGATATCGTTTTTATCGCTCTTATAAAAGCCTCCCATAATTTTTTTCACACTGTTATGCAAGTCTCCATTTTCCAAGGTGTTTCTTCCTCTGGTGATATTGGGGATGTCGCGTGTATAGTCTATATTGTCCCTAATGGGCAATGCGTAACGACTTGCGTTTTTATCTATGAATATATAGGGAGAAAAGCGAGTGCCGGCTTTTTCATCACTCATTTTTTGCAACATTTCCACCAAGCGGTTTTTGTTAAAATCAAGCTCTTTATAAAACAAGGAAATGCCGAAACGCTCAGCTGACAGAATAAAGGGATTGGGAAATCCCATCAATAAAAAGTTTGTGTAGCACGAGAGAACAGTCTCTTCTATAAACATGCGCTCGTGCGAATGGGATTTTCCAAGTCGCTTTATGGAAAAAGTTAAATTTTCATCCTCATATTCGATCAAAACGACGCCGTTCGGATATCTTAATCCTTCCCGATAGGGTGTGCTTGGAAATTCACTCTCAAAACTAACTTCAACAGATGCTTGTTCAAATTCGTCCCGTGGAGAACTGAACACCTCGGCAATGCCACTTTTAGAGAATGCGCGTCCCAGTGTTGAAGCCACTGCCTGCCGGTCTTTATTAAGCATATCACGGCTTAGTTTGGGTTTACATAGCCCATCCTCCATCAACTTTGTGGCAACATCTTTCATCTTGATAGATAGCGCTCTGTCTATCGCCCTCTTCATAAGGTAGGCTTTACTACCAGATCCAGTCATCCACTTGCTTAATCCATAAAGGGTATATACCAAATAAGTCTTGCCAGTGTTATTTTGGCCAGCGACGATTGTTAAATCGCCGAGTTCCAATTCTGCTTCGCTTATTGGTCCAATATTCTTGAAATGAAATTTCATCGTTTTACACCTGCGGAGAAATTGCGCACAGGCTTTCCACACCGCAACCATCCACTATCCTGATTGCCTGCCTTTCGGTCTGCGGCGTCACCAGCCCCACGGGCGGATTGTTCGTCCGCTCCTTGTCCTCATGGGCGTAGTCTTCTATGGTCTTGTTTTTAGGCATTTTTGCTTTCAATCACTCGCGGCGGCCGATTTTCGCCGCTGGCGGACGGCCCGGCCCCCTCGCTGAACGATTTTCGCTGATAATTATACCACCCTTGCGGAAATTATACCACCTTTGCGGAAATCAGGCCCATAAGGTGGAGATGGGGGCGGCAGTGATGCGGTCGCCCAATGAGTAGGCGGAAGGGCCGGTGTGAAGCACGACGCCAGCGGTGAACCGGTCGCCGAGTTGGTCGCGCAACCATTCGAGATGACGGGCGTCCTGGCCTGAGGGAGCGCTGGCGGATTTGATCTCAATCCCCACAACGCGCTGCCCGCGCAGTTCGGCGATGAGGTCTATTTCGCGCCGGCCATGCTCCGTGCGCAGGTGGTAAAGCCGCGGGCGCGCCGCCGCCACCACGGCCTCAGCCCGAAGTTGCGCGGTGACGAAGGTGTCAAGCAGGCGTCCCATCAAGTTGCCGTCCCGCAACGCAGTCGCGGCATCAACGCCAAGGGCCCCGCCTATCAGCGCCGAATCGATCACATAGCGCTTTGACGAGAGGACGAGCCGCTTGAGGCGGTTTGAGTTTGAGGTCCAGGCCGGGATTTTGTCCACCACCATCAGGTTGACTAATAGTTGTTCGTATGCCAACGCGGTCTTGCGGTCGATTCCGGCGGCGTCGTGTATGGTCTTATGCTCGGCGAGGCCCGCGGAATTGAGGGCGTAAGCCTGGAAGTACCGGCCCAGGCGAAGCGGATCCCGGCTGCCATTCAGCGTCATCGCATCGCGGGTCAGCAACTGCTCAACATAGCTTTCCAGCCAGCGCTCCCGACTCCGTCCGGACAGGACTAACGCCGCATCCGGGAACCCGCCCTGCAAAGCCAGTTCGATATAGCCGGGCAGGTCGGGCGTGTCGGAAGCCGCCACCAGTTCTTCGCCCGCCACGAGCCGGTCCATCAGGGGCCGGGTGGCGGCGCCCAGCTGTTCGGCGACGGTTAACGGGTACATTGCCAAGCGCACCACTCGCCCCGTGCCAGGCCAGGTTTCCGCATCCAAGTCGGCGCGCGCCGAGCCAGTCAACAGGTATCGGCCCGGGCGGTTGTCCTCATCCACCGCCCGCTTAACCGCGCCCAACACCTCCGGAACGGCCTGCCATTCGTCTAACAACGCGGGTTCCGCAAGCCCCCGCAACGCGGCATCCGCATTGGCGCGAAACGCCGCTGATTCATCGGGCCGGTCCAGGCGAACGACCGTGGCCGCGTGTCGCGCCGCAGTGGTGGTTTTGCCCGTAGCCCTGGGCCCTACGATCAATAGGGAGGGCAATTCGGACAGCAATTCCGCCAACAGCGGCTCTACAAGCCTTGTGTGATAGGGTTTTGCTTTTTTCATCGCAGGCATGATACCACTTTCGGCAGGGTTCGTTCCCGTTTTGCGGCGCAGTTCGTTCCCGTTTTACGGCAGGGTTTAGTCCCGTTTTGCGGCAGGGTTCGTTCCCGCTTTGCGGCGCGGTTCATTCCCGCTTTGCGGCGCGGTTCATTCCCGCTTTGCGGCAGGGTTCAGTCCCGTTTTGCGGCGCGGTTCAGTCCCACTTTGCGGCGCGGTTCGTTCCCGCTTTGCGGCGCGGTTCAGTCCCGCTTTGCGGCAAGGTTCGTTCCCGTTTTGCGGCAAGGTTCAGTCCCGTTTTGCGGCAGGGTTCGTTCCCGCTTTGCGGCGCGGTTCGTTCCCGCTTTGCGGCAGAGGGGAAACGGAGCAAGAAATAGACTATACTTCTTAAACAGAGAGCGACTCTGCGGGTTGGGGCAAAATGCGGCGGTTGATTTTTTCGCTGATGTTTTTGATCGGGGCGGCTTCCACCCTGCCCCTGCTCTACGGGCAGGCGCCGGGGACAGCAATGTTGCTGACCGTGGATGGCGCCATAGGCCCGGCAACCAGCGATTATGTCCGGCGCGGGCTGAACAAGGCTAAGGAGGCTGGAGCGGCAATCGTTGTCATTCAGTTGGACACGCCCGGGGGGCTGGACTTGGCCATGCGCGACATTATCCAGGCGATTATCGCTTCGCCCGTGCCGGTCGCCATGTATGTGTCGCCGCCGGGCGCCCGCGCCGCCAGCGCTGGAACTTACATGCTGTACGCCTCCCATGTCGCGGCCATGGCCCCCGCCACCAATCTTGGCGCGGCAACGCCGGTGCAGATAGGCGGCGTGCCTGATTTCACGCCTGCGGAAAAACCAAGGGCCAAGCCCAAGTCTGAGGCCCAGAGCGACAAGACAGGCGACGGGACCAACGGGCAACAAACCGATGCCAGCGCATCGGCAGGGAAGCAGGACAAGGAAGATGAAGCAGATGATGCCGCGCCAGCGCCAGCCACAGCCGCGGAAGACAAAGCCGCGCCAGCCACAGCCGCACCCGCCAAAACCGCGCCCGACGACAAGGACGCCATGACGAAAAAAATGGTCAACGATGCCGCCGCTTACATCCGCGGTCTTGCCGAGATGCGCGGGCGCAACGCCGACTGGGCGGAACGGGCGGTGCGGGAAGCGGCCAGCCTCCCTGCGGAGGCGGCCCTCGAAGCGGGCGTGATCGACATCATGGCGACAGACCTCAGCGACTTGTTGCGGCAGGCCCATGGCAAAACGGTGAAGGTCCTTGGCGAGGAGCGAACGCTGGAAACCCGAAACCTGGCGGTGGAAAGGATTGAACCGGATTGGCGCAACGAATTGCTTGCGGTCATCACCAACCCCAACATCGCCTACATACTGATGCTGTTAGGCATTTACGGCTTGTTTTTCGAGCTGGCCAACCCCGGCAACATCCTGCCCGGCGTCATCGGCGGGATCTCCTTGCTGTTAGCCTTGTACGCGCTGCAAGTCCTGCCAGTCAATTACGCGGGACTGGGGTTGATGATTTTGGGCGTCTGTTTCATGGTGGGCGAGCTGTTCATGCCCAGTCTCGGCATCTTAGGGGTTGGCGGCGTCATCGCCTTCGTCATCGGTTCCGTCATCTTGTTTGACCGTGAAGGCGGCAACATCGCTGTTTCTCTGCCGTTGATCATCGCCGTTTCGTTGTTGACCGCCGGTTTTTTCTTTATCGTCATTCGTTCAGTGTTCACTGCGACCCGCCGTCCTGTGGTCACAGGCGCCGAGGAACTCATCGGCGCGACGGGCCGGATCATCAGTGACTTCGAGGGCGACGGCGCCATGCGCATCCACGGCGAACAATGGCAAGTGCGCTCAAACTCACCCATGCGGGAAGGCGACGCGGCGCGCGTCGTCGACAGAGAGGGCTTGATTTTGCAAGTCGAACCAGTGCGGGAGGACCCACCATGATGACTTTTCTCTACATTCTCATCGGCATTGCCGTTCTGTTGCCGATGTTCGTCAAAATCCTGCGGGAATACGACCGCGCGGTGGTCTTCACCTTCGGGCGCTTCACTTCGGTCAAGGGGCCGGGGCTAATCGTCATCATCCCCTTGGTGCAACAACTGGAGCGGGTGGAACTGCGCACTGTGGTCATGGATGTGCCGAGCCAGGATGTCATCTCCAAAGACAATGTTTCAGTCAAGGTCAACGCCGTGCTTTACTACCGGGTGATTGATCCGGAACGGGCCATCATCCAGGTGGAGAGTTTTCACGACGCCACCAGCCAGCTGGCGCAAACCACCCTCAGGGCCGTGCTTGGCCGGCATGAATTGGACGAGATGCTCTCGCAAAGGGAGAGACTCAACGATGACATACAACGGGATCTGGACAAGCAGACGGACGCCTGGGGGATCAAGGTGGCCAATGTGGAGATCAAGCATGTTGATCTGGACGAGAGCATGATCCGGGCCATCGCCAAGCAGGCCGAAGCGGAACGCGAACGGCGCGCCAAGGTCATCCATGCCGAAGGCGAGTTGCAAGCCTCCCAGAAACTCCTGGAAGCGGCGGACATCCTGGGACGGAACAGCAACAGCATGCAGTTGCGCTACTTGCAGACCCTGACTGAGATCGCCGGTGAAAAAAGCTCCACCATTGCCTTTCCCATTCCGGTGGATTTTCTCAAGTCCATCCGGCTTGCGAGCGGCGGCGGGGGCGGCGCGGATTAAAAGAAGGGTTGCGCGCTCAAGGGATTAAACGGGCGACTGGTGGGCCGTCAGGGATTCGAACCCTGGACCTTGGGATTAAGAGTCCCCTGCTCTACCGACTAAGCTAACGGCCCGCCGGCAAGTGTATCACAAGTCAGCCTTGCCCGGCGCGTTGCCTCGCGAGCCTTCCCCGGTCCGGCGCGTTGCCCCTTGGCGAAAATAGCAACTAAGAGAATGGGGTGAGTGATGGGGATCGAACCCACGACCACCGGAACCACAATCCGACGCTCTACCGCTGAGCTACACTCACCACGCCTGCAAAAATCAGCGCCCTGCCCTCATTCAACCCCTGCGGCGCAAGACGCGACAAGAGATGGCGCGCCCGAGAGGACTCGAACCTCTAACCCTCGGCTTAGAAGGCCGATGCTCTATCCGATTGAGCTACGGGCGCATTGCCGATAGTGGTCGGGGCAGAGGGATTTGAACCCCCGACTCTCTGCTCCCAAAGCAGATGCGCTACCAGACTGCGCCATGCCCCGATACTGCGCCCGGCCCCGGCGCCTCACTTGCGCGTTGCGCAAGTGAACGCGGTTTTACACTTTCAGAGCGGGAATGTCAATCAAAGAATCACTGCCGCAGGCGCCAGGTGGCGCCGCCGGCGCCGTCTTCCAGCGCCACGCCTTTTTCAGACAGGCGCTCCCGGATGCGATCCGCCGCGGCATAGTCTTTTCTCGCTTTGGCCTCCGCCCGCTCCTGGATCAGTGTTTCAATCTCGGCCGGGGAGAGGCTCACGGTCCCGGGGCGGCCCTGCAAAAACTCGGCAGGCGGCAACTGCATGAAGCCCAGCACCCCCCCTAAGTGCGTCAATGTGGCGGCAAAATCAGCCGCCCGCGCCGTGGATTTATCCTCCAACTTGTTCAGCTCGCCGGCGATCTCGTGCAACACTGTCACGGCCTCGCGGCTATTGAAGTCATCGTCCATGGCCTGTTCAAAGCGTTGCAGGCACTCGGGCAACACCGCGCCCGGCGCCGCGGAGTCAACGGCGCGCAGGGCGGTGTAAAGCCGCGTCAGGCCCGCCTTGGCCTCGTCAAGATGCCTGTCGGAATAATTAAGGGGGCTGCGGTAGTGGCTGGAGAGGATGAAAAAACGGATCACCTCCGGGTGGTAACGCGCCATGACTTCCCGGATGGTGAAAAAATTGCCCAGGGACTTGGACATCTTCTCATCGTCAACCCGCACAAACCCGTTGTGCATCCAGACCTTGGCGAAAGTCTTGCTGTTCGCTCCGCGACTCTGGGCGATCTCGTTTTCATGGTGGGGGAACTGCAAGTCCTGGCCGCCGCCGTGGATGTCAAAATCATCGCCCAGGCAATGGGTTGACATGGCGGAGCACTCGATGTGCCAGCCGGGGCGCCCCCGGCCCCAGGGCGAATCCCAGGCCGGTTCGCCGGGCTTCGCCGCCTTCCACAGGGCGAAATCCACCGGGTCGTCCTTCTCTTCCTGCGGTTCCACTCGCGCTCCCACCCGCAGTTCATCCACGCTCTTGCCTGAGAGTTTTCCATAGTCCTCGAACGCGCTGACATCGTAGAACACATCGCCGTTCCCGGCCCGGTAAGCCAAGTCCTTGTCAAGCAACAGCGCAATCATCTCGACAATCTGCGCCATATACTCTGTGGCCTTGGGCTCCTGGTCGGGAATCATCACATTCAGGGCGGCAAAATCCTCGTTCATGGCCTCGATGAAACGCTCAGTCAAGGCCTCGAAAGGCTCGCCGTTCGCCACGGCGCGATTGATGATCTTGTCGTCTATGTCGGTGATGTTGCGCGCGTAATTCACCTCGTAGCCGCGAAAACGCAGATAGCGCGCCACCATGTCGAACACCAAAATCATGCGGGCGTGACCGATATGGCAGTAGTCGTACACAGTGACGCCGCAGACATACATGCGCGCCCGGCCGGGTTCGATAGGCTCGAATTTTTCCTTTTTCCGCGTTAGCGAATTGTATATAGTCAGCATTTAATCAAACGCGCCGTGTCTGTTCACAAACGCGCATGGTATCAAAAGAATGCCGTTTAATGAAAACCGATGGCCGCGCTGAACATCCCATGACCACCTTTTTCATCTCCGATCTGCACCTGTCAACCTCGCGTCCCGACAAGCTCGAATTGTTCCAGCGGTTTTGCGCGGGGCCGGCCCGCCGGGCCAAGGCGGTGTATCTATTGGGCGACCTGTTTGAACACTTCTGGGTGGGAAACGACGACCGCGCGCCAGGGGTGGCGGAGGCCCTGGACGCCCTGCGCGCCTGTTGCCAGCGCAACGGCGAGGTCTATGTCATGCGCGGCAACAGGGAGTTGATGCTCGATGAGGGCTTTGCCCGACTGACAGGTTGCAAGTTGCTTGGGGATGAAACCGTTGTCAACATAGATGGCCAGGCGGTCCTGCTCATGCACGGCGACTTGCTCTGCGCCAAGGATGTCAAGTATCTGCTGTTCCGCAAGTTCATGGAGACGCCGCTCATCCGGCGCTTGTATCTAAGCTTTCCCTATTGGTTGCGGACTGGCCTCTCCCGCGGCCTCAGGCCCTTGACTAAGAAATCCGCCATGAAGAAATCGCCGGTTATCCTCGATGTGGATCAACGCGCCGTCGAAAGCGTCATGGCCAAGCACAAGGTGGCGGAATTGATCCATGGACACACTCACAGACCCGGATTTCATCATTTTGAATTGGACGGGCAGTCTGCCTGCCGCATCGTGCTTGGCGACTGGTACGCGGCCCCTCCCTTGGCCCTGGTCTGCCGGGACGGGAAGAAAGAATTGACCCCGGTGGAGGAGTGCGTCCACAACCACTGAGGCCGGTTCAGGGCCGGCGCAAGAAGCGCTCCCTCGCGTTGCCGCCTTGCTCAACCCTCAGGCTATCCAGCCAGCCAGGGTCATCACGCCCAAGACGATCAGCCACAGGATCAGGGTGCGGTTGACCAGGGCCGGGGCCTCGTTCACCCAGGCGACATCGTTGGTTTGCCCCCGCTCGTCTCCGGACTCATAGTGAAGCGCGCCCAAACCCGTGGCGGCAATCACCTCGCGGCTTGTCTCCAGGCTATGGCCCGAGACGCCGCGCCAGCCTTCAAACGCGCCCATCAGGCTTCCACTCAGCGCGAAACCCAGGGCCAACAGGCGGGCCGAGGGCCACATCAACAGGTCTTGCAGGTCTCTTGCCGCCTGGGCGTAACCGCCTTGAGCGCCCCGGCAACGGCGAGACAGATTGTTCGTCAGGCAGTACAGCAAGGCGCCCACCGCCCCTAAAACAAAAAACCAAAAGAGCGCGGCGAATAGGCGTTCATGGGAGCGGACCATGAAAGCGCCGATCACGGCGCTCTGGTCGGTTTCATCCTCCTCCGGGTCTGTGAGCAACTGCCTTAGGGCCTCCCGGGATTGCGCCTCGTCATTCGCCGCCAGCGCGTCTATGTACCGATCCAGCAAGGCGTTCACGGCGGGGCCGAAGCTGTAGAGCAACGCCAACAGCGACAAGGCGAAACCGAAGACAAGGTGAACCCGCTCCGCCCAATAAACCGCCAGCCCGGTCAGGAACAGGGGAATGAACAGGGTGATGAGCAGACCGCCGGGGCCGTCCCAATAGGCCACGCGGCCTAATCGCGCTTCCAGCCAGCCGTTGTATCGCTCAAACCAGTCCCGCTTGCGATACCGGTCGACATCGATAAAACCCATCTCCAAGGCCAACGCAAGGAGTGCCGTGATCAGGTTCATACGGCGTCATGCTACCACTCTTGCGGGGCGCTAATCCAGCAGGGCCTGCAATCGCTCCCAATCAAACGCGGGGCCGGGGTCGGTTTTCCGCCCCGGCGCGATGTGGCAGTGGCCGCGTATGTTGTCTTTGGCGAGCAAGGGCCAAACACGCCGCAAGGCCTTGGCGACAGCGGCCAGGGTCTGATACTGCGCCGGCTCGTAAGCGATGTGGTCGGTCCCTTCCAATTCGACGCCTATGGAAAAATCGTTGCAGTTCTCTCGGCCCTTGAACTCAGAGCGGCCGGCGTGCCAGGCGCGCTTGTCGAAGGGAACGAACTGCGTAAGCGTCCCTTGCCGGTCTATCAACAGATGGGCGGACACAGCCAGACCTTTGAGTTGCTTGAAATAGGGATGGCCCGCCGGGTCCAGGGCGTTGGTGAACAGCCGGTGGATGTGGCCCGCGCCAAACTCACCCGGCGGCAAGCTGATGCCGTGCACCACCAGCAGGGATATGTCGGCGCCCTCAGGCCGGTCGTCGCAGTTCGGCGACGGCGCCCGCCGCGCGCCTTCCAACCACTGCGCCTTGCCGTCAAGTTTCAACTTCATCATGCTTTGCCTGAACAACCCGTTTCGGTTAGGATGATACCGAAAACCAAGCCCGTCAACAGCATGACCCTTGCCCCCACAAGCGCCGCGCCATGAAGCCGCAAGACGCCGCGCCCGCCCTGCCCGCCGACCTCGCCAGCGTGGTGCGGCGCGCCCTGAATGAGGACCTGGGGCCGGGCGATCTGACAGCGGGGCTGTTGCCGGACAATGAGACGCGCCGGGCCGCGGTGTTGGTTCGGGAGGCCGCCATCCTCTGCGGCGCCGCCTGGTTCGACGAGACCTTCAAACAACTGGATGAGAGGGTGGAAATCGACTGGCGCGTTCGGGACGGCGCCGCGCTGGTCCCCGGTCAAATTGTCTGCGAGCTGTCCGGCCCGGCGCAAACGCTTCTGAGCGGAGAGCGCACCGCCCTCAATTTTCTGCAACTGCTGTCCGGCACGGCCACTCTCGTCCGCCAGCACGCGGACGCCCTCAAGGGCGCGAAAACCCGGCTGTTGGACACGCGCAAGACCCTGCCCGGCTTGCGCTCGGCGCAACGATACGCGGTGGCCTGCGGCGGCGGCTCGAATCACCGCATGGGATTGTACGACGCCATCCTACTCAAGGAAAATCACATCCACGCCATAGGCTCTGTCGCTCAGGCCGTGAGCCAGGCGAAGACCCTGCGCCGGCGCATAGAGATCGAGGTTGAAAACGAAGCCGAACTGCAAGAGGCCATAACAGCTGGCGCGGATGTCGTGTTGTTGGACAATTTCTCCTTGCCTCAAATCCGGCGCGCCGTCCAGGCCAGCAAGGGGCGCGTTCTCTTGGAAGTCTCCGGCAATGTGGAAAAGAATTCATTGGCGGCCATCGCCGCCACTGGAGTCGATTTCATCTCTGTCGGCGCCCTGACCAAAAATGTCCGCGCCATCGATTTCTCGTTGCGGCTGGAAGAATCCTGAAGGGCGCCGCCCGCGGCCTTGCGTTGCGGCGCAAGCCGCGCAAGCAAGGGCTGGGCTTTACAGGCGCGCTCGCACCTGTTGGTAGATCTCCTCCGCCAAGTCGCCCGTCTCCGCAAGAATGGCCTCCAGTTGCCGCCGCCGCTCCGTAGCGAACTCCTGATCCTTGATGCCCCCGATATTGATATAGACATTCAGCGCCGCGCTCCTGAGGGCGGCATGGGCCGCCAACACCGCCACGCCGACATCGCTGAGCACATTGGCGTTGCCCTTCTCCGCCATGGGACGACACAAGCGAATCACATCCGCGCATAGTTTCGCGCAGGCAAGGGGAACATCCGCGGCTTCTTTCAGGGCCTCCTGCACGGCCCGCGAGCGCGCCGCTTTTTGCTCATCAGTGTCCTTGGCCATGCCGTAAGCCCCCATCACCCGGTCAAACACCTCAACATCCGCCTGCACCATGTCGGTCAGCTTGGCGCGCATAGCCTCGGACTGCTCTAACAATTCCCGCATCTCGGCGTCAACGGCTTCGTAGTTTTTCTTGCCGACGGTGAGATTGGCGACCATGCTGTTCAACGCGGCGCCCATGGCGCCCATGATCGCCGCCGCGCTGCCGCCGCCCGGGGTCGAGGCCCGGGAAGCGAGCTGATCGAGAAAAGACTGCACTGGTTGCTCTTTCAACATGGTTCGCCTCTCGTTGGAAGTTCAAAGGATGAAATCGGGCCTGTTGACGCCGCCCATCAACACGGCGCTTGCCCTTGTCGCCTGCGCTTGTCGGGCGACCGCTCCGCCCCTGCAAGGCTTCCCCGCTTTGAGGTATTATAGGATTTTTTGAACCCGCGAGGAAAACTTGATGAAAAAACTGCTGTTTCAACTGGACACCGACCCCCATGCGGCTGTGTTTGACACGGTCGTCGGCTTCGATGGGGGGGCCGATCATGTCATTGGCCATGGCGGTTGCAGGCCTGAGAATGTTCGGGCGTTGGTGGATGGGGCCATTTTCACCCGCAGCCCCAAGGAAAAGAAGAACACCGCCTTGTTCATAGGCGGCAGCGACATGGTTGCCGGCGAGAAACTGCTGGAGGCGGTGCAAAAGATCTTTTTCGCCGATTTCCGCGTGTCGGTCATGTTGGACAGCAACGGCAGCAACACCACGGCCGCCGCCGCGGCCGCCAAGCTGATGAGCAGCGGGGATGTGGCGAGCAAAAAGGTCGTGATCTTGGGGGGCACCGGCCCGGTGGGACAGCGCGCGGCGGTGATGTTGACGCGGGAAGGCGCCGCGGTGACCTTGTGCTCCCGCGGCCAGGAGCGCGCCCAGGGGATTTGCGACGCGCTGGAAAAACGCTTCGGCGTGGCGGTGACCCCCCTCGGGACCGCCACCGACGAGGAGCGGGCCCAGGCGGTGGCGGACGCGAGCATCGTCATGGCCACAGGAGCCGCCGGCGTGCAGTTGCTCGCCGAGAAAGACTGGAAGAACAACCCGAACATCGAGATGTTGGCGGACGCCAACGCGACACCGCCCTTGGGCATAGAAGGGGTTGACATGATGGACAAGGGAACGGACCGACACGGCAAAATCACCTGGGGCGCCATCGGGTTCGGCGCGTTGAAACTCGGTCTGCACCGGGCCTGCATTGCGAAATTGTTTGATGCGAATGACCAGGTATTCGATGCTGAGGAAATCTTCGCTTTGGCGAAAACCATGGCCTGAGGGCCGTCGCCGCCTTCCCGCGGGGAGAACCGCCGGTCTCGCGCCGGCGGCGCTCCTGTTGGCGGCGATGTGGGTCTTTCCCGGCGCGGCTTGGCCGCAATCCTTGGCGGACGGGGCGCAAGCCTACGCGGACAAGGACTATGAAAAGGCCCTTGCCATCCTGAAGCCGCTGGCCGCGGTGGGCAACCCGAAGGCGCAAAAGATCCTGGGCGTCATGCACGAGCATGGCTACGGCGTGGAAGCGGACGCCACAGAGGCGATGAAGTGGTACTTGTTGGCCGCCCAGCAGGGAAACCCTGAGGTGCAACACCAAGTGGGCGCAAACTATTTTCACGGCAGAGGCGTGGAAGCGGACCAGCAAAAGGCGGCGACATGGTGGGAACGGGCCGCCGACAGCGGACAGGCGGACGCCCAGTTTGATTTGGCGTTGCTGTATTTTCGCGGCGGAGCGAAAGTGCCTCGAGATGGCGCCAAGGCGGCCGAGCTGTTTCAATTAGCGGCGGAACAAGGGCATGGACAGGCTCAATACAGCTTGGGGGTGTTGCATGCCTCCGGGCGCGATGTTGGACAGGATTACCTCGCCGCGTTTCTCTGGTTCAAAAAAGCGGCGGATCAAGGCGTCTCCAAGGCGCAGTTCAACCTCGGGGTGTTCTATGAGAACGGCTACGGAGTGAAAAAAGATCCGGCGATGGCAAGGCAATGGTATGAACGCGCCGCCGCCCATGGTTTGCCGCAGGCGCGGGAAAAATTGCGGCAAGCCGTTCCGCGCGACGCGGTTGAAACAACTGGCGCGAATGGAAACGAGTGGGCAAAGAGTCAAGCGCCAGAGCATTACACCATACAACTCATCAGCCTCTCTGATGAGGAGCGACTCGCCGCCTTCCTGAAACAGCACAAACTATGGGACAAGACCGTGCGCATCGAAATCAGGCTGCACGGGGAAACCCGATACAACGCCTTGCACGGGGTGTATGACGATTACGCCAAGGCCCAGCTTGCCATAGCGGAGTTGCCTGAGGTCCCGCCTTGGGTCAAACCCTGGGTCAGAAATTTCGGCATCTTGCAAAAGCTGATGCGCTAAGGGGGTTGGCGCGGCCCCGGCGGGCGCGTTAGTGGCGAGTCCTCTCGCGGGTCCCTTCAGCGCCCTGCTTCCGGGAGATGGGAAAAAATCCCGTTCATTTATTCCTTTTTGCCTGTTTTTCACGGCGCGGCAAGGGGTTATCCTCTTGTTTTCTCAAAGAACAACAACTCATTGGAACTTGGCAAATGATCAATCCGCGCGTCTTGTTTATCCTCTTGCTCATCAGCGCCGGCTTGCCGGCTCAGGCTCAAAGCACGAGGGTAGATGAGGAAGTCGTTGTCATCGGCGTCACCCCCACTCAGGGCTCGGGCCTGCCGGAAGAAAAGATCCCTTACAGCGTGCAGACCGCTTCAGCCGATGATATTGACCGTTCCCAAAGCCTGGATCTGACGGATTTCCTCAGACACAATCTTGGGAGCGTCACCCATAACGACGCCCAGAACAACCCGTTGCAACCGGATGTGCAATATCGTGGCTACACCGCCTCGCCGTTGCTGGGCCTGGCTCAAGGGGTGGCGGTTTATCAAAACGGCGTCCGCATCAACGAGCCTTTAGGCGATTCGGTGAACTGGGACCTGTTGCCAGAGTCCGCCATTCACAGCATCAACCTCATCAGTGGCGCCAATCCCCTATTCGGGCTGAACGCATTGGGCGGCGCCCTGTCCGTGCAGATGAAAAACGGGTTTAACAGCCCGGGCCATAATCTGGAGGTTCTCGGCGGCTCTTTCGGCCGCGTGACGACGGCGGCGGAAAGCGGCGGCAACAACGGCGTCTGGGGCTATTACGCCAATGTCAACTATTTTGAGGAGGATGGCTGGCGCGACCTGTCAGATTCCGATGCTCTCAATTTTTATGGCGGGCTAAGCTGGCGCGGCGCTCTGTCTGACTTGAACCTGAACATCTCCCATGGCGACACCGAGCTGACGGGCAACGGGGCCATACCCACCGAACTATTGACCATTGACCGGGAGGCCGTCTTCACGGCACCCGACCGCACTTCCAACGATCTGATCATGGTCAGCATCGACGGCAATCACAGCTTCACAGACGCAGTGGAATTCAGTTTCACCGCCTTCTATCGGGAAAACGACACTATTTCATTTAACGGCGATGGCAGCGAGCTGGGCATCGTTGACATAGACGGCATGTTGCGGCTGGTGGAAGAAGATGATGACGACGATGGCGATGACGATCATGACCACGACGATGACAATGGCGGCGACGATCATGACAACGGCGATGACAACGGCGACGACAACGGCGACGACAATGGCGACGACGATCATGACGAATATGAAGAGACCTACGGCAACGGCAGCCTTGAAGGCATCGACATCGTAGCCATCAACAACACCAGCAAGCGCAAGCAGGAAAGCTACGGCGCCGACGCCCAGTTGTCATTTCTGAACGATCTGTTCGGCAATAACAATCAGCTGATTTTGGGATTTTCCTGGTACAAAGGAGACAGCCGCTTCAATGCCGAGACTGAGATCGCCGATCTCAATCGGACGACCCGCAGCACCGAGGGCTTAGGCGTCGGGGTCTTCCTGGAGGAGGCCAGAACCAACCTTGAAACGACAACGGAAACAACCAGTTTCTATCTTATGAACACCATGGATGTGACAGAGCAGCTTTCCCTGACCCTGGCCGGGCGCTTGAACAACACCCTGATAGATCTAGCCGACCTCTCCGGCGAACGCCCCGAGCTCAATGGCGAACACGATTATTTCCGTTTCAACCCCGCTGTGGGGCTGACTTGGCAAGCGGCGGAGAACATGAACATCTACGGCAGCTACAGCGAGTCGTCCCGCGCACCCACCCCCATTGAACTGGCTTGCAACGACAGCGTTTTCACCCGCGCCGTCATCGCCGCCCGTGAAGCAGGCGAGGATGAAGATGATGTGGAATTTGAGTGCCGCTTGCCTAACGCCTTCTTGGCGGATCCGCCCCTTGAAGATGTGGTTGCCAAAGGGTTTGAGGCGGGCCTGCGCGGCAAGCTGGGCGCGACCGACTACCACTTGGGCTTCTTCCATTCCACCAACCACGATGACATCCTGTTTCAGACCACTGGACGCGCCACCGGCCTGTTCGCCAATGTGGACAAGACCCGGCGCCTGGGTTTTGAGAGCATGTTGAACGGAACAGCGGGCGACTTGGACTGGTTCATCGCCTACACCTATTTGGAAGCCACCTTCGAGGATGACTTCGACGCGGTGAGCAGCAGCAACCACCCATTCGCGGTCGAAAATGACCAGGGCGATTATGTGCTTAAGGTCAACTCCGGCGACCGAATACCAGGCCTGCCGAAACATGCGCTGAAACTTGGCGCGGATTACCTGATGTTCGAGCGTCTCAGGCTCGGTTTCGACCTAGCGTACAATTCCAATCAGATGTTGCGCGGCGATGAATCCAACGAGCTGGATCCCGTGTCTGGCTACACAGTGGTCAACCTTCGCGGCAGCTACCGGTTTAACAACAACATCGAAGTGTTTGCCAAGGTGACCAACCTGTTCGACAAGGAGTACGAAAGCTTTGGCCTCTTGGGGGAAGAGCCGGATGAGGTCCCTGTGGAAGAGTTTGAAGACTTCGAGAACCCGCGCTTTCTTGGCCCCGGCGCGCCTCGCGCCGGCTTTGTCGGCGTCAAACTCAGCATGTAGCAGGGGGGACGCGCGCTACTGGGGCCGGCTGGTTAAAGAATGGTGCCGGAAGGGAGACTCGAACTCCCGACCTACGCATTACGAATGCGCCGCTCTACCAACTGAGCTATTCCGGCTTGAATCCTGCGCCATTCTACCCTGAATCCGCGCGCAACAGAAAGACAGGGCGTCCCTCTCTTCTTGGCAGGGAGGGGGGGCGCCTCCTCCTTGCTCCTGCAGGCTCAACTCCCCGCAGGATCAACTCCGCCCGAAATCATCTCCAAACCGAACGCAGTCATCCTCCCCCAGGTAAACGCCGATTTGCACCTCGATCACCTCCAGAGGGGAAGCCGCTTTGTTCTCCAATCTGTGCTTGACCCCTAACGGAATGAAAGCGGATTCGTTCACCTCCAAATCAAAAACCTCCTCGCCCCGGGTCACAGTCGCCACGCCTTTCACCACCACCCAGTGTTCAGAGCGTTGCTTGTGCAGTTGCAGAGACAGACGCCGACCCGGATTGATGGTCAGCTTTTTCACCTGCCAGCCCGGCCGAGCTTCGATCACCTCATACCCCCCCCAGGGCCGCTGAACCTGGGGAGTCCGGTCCAATTCCTCCCGCTCCTGCTCCCTGAGCGCGGCGATCAACCCCTTGACATGTTGCGATTTGTCCCGGTTCAGAACCATAACCGCATCCGCCGTTTCAATAATGGCGAGATTGTCGCAACCCACCGCCGCAACAAGCCGTTGCTCCGACCACAGCAATGAATTGGCGGTGTCCTCAGCGACCACATCCCCCACCTTCACATTGCGGTTTTCATCCTCGACGCCCAATTTCCAGAGCTGATCCCAGGCGCCGACATCCGCCCAGCCAGCATCCAACGCAACCACCGCGGCCTGGAGGAGGACCGTCTCGCCCAGCTTCTCCATCACAGCGTAATCCACTGAATCGCTTGGGCAATCCATGAACGCCCGCTCCTCCAATCTGAAAAAAACGCCATCCTCCGCGCCATTGCGACAAGCCAGCTCGCAAGCCTGGCGCATTGCCGGTTGCAAGGCTTCCAGCGCCGCCATCCAGGCTGAGGCCCGCGCCGCGAAAATGCCGCTGTTCCACAGATAGTCGCCGGATTCCATGTATTCCCGCGCCTGCGCCGCCGCGGGTTTCTCCCTAAAGCCGGTCACGCGAAACGCGGCAGGCGAGCCTGTGGTTTTCAACTCGGTGCCGCGCCGGATGTAGCCGTAATCGGCGCTGGCGTATGCGGGCCGCGCGCCAAACGCGACCATGAACCCGTCCGAAGCCAATGAGACGCCGGTTTCCATAGCCTGGTTAAAGGCCTTCTCATCGTCAACAAAGTGATCCGCGGGCATCATGAGCAGGATCGGATCCCGTCCTTGGCGCAGTTGCGTCAGGGCCGCCACACTCAGCGCCGGCGCCGTGTTCCTGCCCGCCGGCTCCAGGATGATCAGCGACTTATCCTCCCCCATTGCCGCCGCTTGCTCCGCCACCATGAACCGGTGCGCCTCATTGCAGACGATTACAGGCGGCCCGGCACCTGCGCCCGGCGGCAACCCGGCGCACCGCAACAGGGTCTCCTGCAATAGCGAACGCTCCTTAAACAAGCGAATAAGCGGTTTCGGGCAGTGCCGGCGCGACAGGGGCCACAGCCGGGTCCCCTCTCCCCCCGCCAAGATGATTGGACAAACCTTCAAGGCCTGCCCCGTGCCGCTTGCCGATTTGTCATTGAAGAAAAATTCATATAGATTAGCGTCTCCCGAGGAGGCGAACGACCTTGACAACTGGTTTCATATTCGACGAGACCTTTCTCCTGCATCAAACCGGCGCTGGCCACCCGGAAAGCGCCGCGCGCCTCAGTCGCGCTATGGATTATCTAAAGACGCTCCCCCTGTACGAAACATTGACGCTTTATCCAGCCCAGGCCGCAGACCGGGAACTGGTGGAGTCCAACCACTCCGCTGAGTACCTGTCCCGCGTCGAACAAGCCTGCGCCACGGGGGAGTCCTTTCTTGACTCCATGGATGTCAGCATTTCGGAGAAATCATACCACACCGCGTTGCAGGCGGTGGGCGCGGCCGTCTCCCTGGCGGACGGGGTGATCAACGGCGATTTGGACAACGGCTTCGCCTTGGCGCGTCCCCCCGGCCACCATGCCGAGTACGATCAGGCCATGGGATTTTGCCTGTTCAACAATGTGGCCATCGTGGCGCGCCACCTGCAAACGCGGCACGGCATTGACAAGGCGCTGATCCTCGATTGGGATGTGCATCATGGCAACGGCACCCAACATTCCTTTGAAGAGGACCCCTCGGTGCTGTACATCAGCGCCCATCAATACCCCTTTTATCCCGGCACTGGCGCCTACTGGGAAACCGGCGTTGGCAGAGGCAAAGGCGCCACCCTGAATTGCCCCATGTCCGCCGGCAACGGCGATGGGGACTATGAAGCGGCTTTCATGGAAAAAATACTGCCCAAGATAGACGAGTTCAAACCAGAGTTTGTCATCATCTCCGCCGGCTTTGACGCCCACCAGGACGACCCCTTGGGACAGATCAACCTAAGCGCCAGCTTCTACAGCTGGATGACGACAAGAATGATGGAAGTGGCGGACAAACACGCCCAAGGACGCCTCGTTTCTGTCCTGGAAGGCGGCTACAACCTGGCGGCGCTGCCCCTCTGCGTAGAGGAACACTTGCGAGCCTTGTCGAGCCCTGCCTGAAGTGTCTGAAAATTAGTCCATGACGCCATAGCAAACTCACTGCCAAAAGGAGAAGACAATGTTATTCATTAAGAAGCTGCGCCTGAGCAATCTGCTGTCGTTTCCCCCTAATCCGGAGCAAGCCTTTGAACTGCAACCGCTGAATGTGCTGATCGGGCCAAACGGGGCGGGAAAATCCAATGTTATCGAAGCGCTGGAGCTCCTTCACGCCACGCCGACGGATTTCGCCACCGCCATTCGCGATGGCGGCGGCGCGGATGAATGGCTGTGGAAGGGCGAGGAGGGAGAGAAAACAGCGACGATTGAGATCGAAACCGGAGAGGTTTCCGCAGACTTGGCAACCCTTACTGGTCGGTCGTTGCGATATCGTCTCGAATTCACATCAACGAGGCACCGAGTTGAAGTGGTTGACGAGGCAATTGAGGAAGCAAAACCCCGTTGGGGCCATGAAAATCCATATTTCTATTATCAATTTAGACATGGCCATCCGGTTATCAATATCACAGAGCAAGTTCAAAATTCTGTTGCTGAGGGTGATAAATGGCGGACACGGCATCTGAAACGGGATGACTTGGCGCCTGATCAATCCGTTTTAGCGCAACGCAAGGATCCCGAACTATATCCTGAAATCACCTGGACCGGACGGAAATTCGGCGAGATCCAAACTTTTCGGGAATGGACTTTCGGGCGTTTCGCGTCGTTGCGGCGACCCCAGCCAGCAGATCTGCCCGACGACCGGTTGCTCCCCAACAATCGCAATCTTGGACTCATTCTCAATCAGATCGAGCTCCAGGATCCTCGGAAATTCAACAAGATCATGCAAAGGTTTTTCCCTCGTTTCGAACGGATGGCAACCGGAGTTCAGGGTGGCTCAGTGCAATTTTATCTGCACGAAACCGGTTTTAACTCTCCGATTGCCTCTACGCGGCTATCCGATGGCACCATTCGATTTATGGCCCTTCTCGCTATCTTGTTAGCGCCTTCACCACCGCCGCTCCTATGTATTGAAGAACCAGAGCTCGGGTTGCACCCAGACGCCGTGGCGTTGCTCGGCAAGCTCTTGGTGGAGGCTTCTGAGCGCATGCAACTTATAGTCACCACCCACTCCGATGCCCTCGTCTCGGCTCTGACGAGCCAACCCGAATCCGTTGTCCTTTGCGAGCGGCCCGGCGCGGGAACAACACTCAGACGACTCAATTCAGAAGAATTGGCGGAATGGCTCAATGATTACACGCTTGGCGACCTGTGGCGCATCGGGCACTTAGGCGCCAATCCATGAACAGCATAGCAATCTTCATGGAGGGCGGAGGACAACGCAAGGAAGACCAGGCGATGCTTCGCGCCGGGATGGATGTGTTTCTGAGGGAGTTAAAGAAAACAGCGCGAGCAAAATCTTGGCGTTGGAAGCTTTCATGTAGCGGTAGCCGAAATGCCGCGTTTAAGGACTTTGAGATCGCGCACCGGTGCGGTGGTCATACCCTCGTCGTTCTTCTTGTTGACTCCGAAGGCCCAGTCAGCGCTTCGCCTCGAGAGCATCTATTCGCAATAGACCGTTGGAATATGGGCGACTATAATGATGACGCCATTCATCTTATGGCGCAAACGATGGAAACTTGGATCCTTGCGGACTCGGAAGCTCTCGCTAATTATTATGGTCAGGATTTTGCCCGGAATGCGCTTCGGAAGTCCGATGATCTGGAAAGAGTGCCCAAAGAAGATGTCGAACAGGTCTTAAAACGGGCGACGCGAAAAACAAAAAAGGGCGCTTACCACAAAAATAAAATTAGACACGCGAGCGATCTGTTGGAACTCATAGATCCAGAGAAAGCGCGAGAGAAATGTCGCCACTGCGAACGGCTATTTTCCATGTTAAACCACGCAATGGCAGGAGCATGAAAACATGGTTTCGTCTGAGCAACGCCGGACAACGCCGAAGCCAGCAGGCGAGATCCGGCGAGGCGGTTTTTGCGCGGGAACTTTCAAGGCTGTCGCCAGTCCACAATTCAACAACATGAAAAGGTGAACCAAAGTGCTGATTAAAACGCCTGACCCTATAAAACCCTCCGAGATCACGAGCAAGGCGCGCTACCTGAACAGGCGCAAATTCATTCGGGACACGGCGCAATTCGGCCTAGCCGGCGCCCTGTTAACCACCGCTGGCGGCTTGGCCCTGCCGGGCGGCGCGGCGCGGGCGGGAGCGAAACTGGCTACAGTGAAGAACCAGATGTTTTCCGTGGATGAGGAGTTAACCCCCTACGACTCGATAACCAGCTACAACAACTTCTATGAATTCGGCACCCATAAGAGCGACCCCTCCCGCAATTCTGACAATTTCAAACCCAAGCCCTGGTCTGTCGCTGTCGCCGGCGAATGCATGAAGCCCGGCGTCTATGACTACGAGGACCTTGTCAAGCCCCATCAGCTGGAAGAGCGCGTGTATCGGTTGCGTTGCGTAGAGGCCTGGTCCATGGTGGTGCCTTGGGTGGGCATCGCTTTGGGCGATGTGCTAAAGCGGTTTGAACCCACTTCCAAAGCCAAATATGTGGCTTTCACCACCGTCATGCGCCCGGATGAAATGCCTGGCCTAAGGCGCAATGTGCTGGATTGGCCCTACCGCGAAGGGTTGCGCATGGACGAGGCCATGCACCCCTTGGCCCTGCTGACCGTCGGGCTGTACGGGGAAGAGTTGCCCAACCAGAATGGCGCGCCCCTGCGTTTGGTGACGCCTTGGAAATACGGCTTCAAGAGCATCAAGTCCATCGTGAAAATAGAATTTGTCGAGGAACAGCCTGCCACTTCCTGGAACATGTCGGCGCCACGGGAGTACGGCTTCTATTCAAATGTCAACCCGGAGGTTGACCACCCGCGCTGGAGCCAGCGCAAGGAACGGCGCATAGGCGATTTCTTCAAGCGCGAGACCCTGATGTTCAACGGCTACGGCGAGCAGGTCGCGGCCCTTTACAGCGGGATGGACTTGCGCAAAAACTATTGAGCCGCCAAGTCCGGCTGCCAGGCAAGCGCGCCCATGGCGATCTCCGTTTCCAATAAAAAGCGGCTCTTGTTCATAGCCTGCTCAGTGCCGTTCTGCCTGTTGCTCTACAACGGCTTCACCAACAACCTCACAGCCAACCCGATAAAGGAAATCACCCACTTCACTGGCGAGTGGACGCTGAATCTCCTGCTGGCCACCTTGGCCGTGACGCCGTTGCGCAAAATCACAGGCAACAACTCGTTAATCCGCTACCGGCGCATGTTAGGGCTGTTCGCTTTTTTCTACGCTTGCCTGCACTTCTCCACTTACCTGGTGTTAGATCAGTTCTTTGACTGGAACGAGATCGTCCTCGATGTGGCTAAAAGACCCTATATCACTGTGGGCTTCACCGCCTTCACCTTGCTTATCCCGCTGGCGGTCACCTCTACGAACAAGATGGTGCAACGGCTCGGCAACAACTGGCGCAAACTCCACAAGCTGATCTACCTTATCGGCGCGTTAGCCATAGTCCACTACCTCTGGCTGGTGAAGGCCGACCTCCTCCCCCCGATCATCTACGGCGTCATCCTGTGCGTCCTGTTAGCCCTGCGTTCGCCCCGCATTAAACCACGCCGGCGAAAACCAGCCGCCGTCTGACCCAGGCTTCCGTTATTTCAGGGTTTTGCTTGCGGGCCAGTCAGGAAGCTATCCGCCCACCTGCGCCCCATTGCTTTTCATTTTCTCCACAATGTATTTAACACTTTCTTCAGGCTCTACGACATCAAAGGGAAAACAAAACAATTTCAGACTGGGGTTGTCAAAATCGGGGCCAAACTTGTATTCAAGAGGCGAAGTAAATTTCTCTGTTTTCGGATAGATCAGAGCCACCGTCTCGCAACGGTATTGTGCGCCGTAGCTGTATAACTGGTACATGTCGGCTTGGCTGATGCCGTGCTTTGAATCATTTTTCTTTTCGTCAAGCCTCTTCCATTTAGCATCCAGAATAAATTTGATTTCTCCCCGATGCACTAGGCTGATATCTGGCTTCATCTGAAAAGCCTCCTTCTCTCCAATTTTGGCTAAGGGTTTCTGCGGCGATTGCGCCCGAACAGGATATGCCTGATAACGCCTGAAACTATGGGTGACAAAATCCTCAAACACCTCTTCCATGGGAAACAACATGGATGCGTTGACATGTTTGCCGGCAAAGGTGGTCAAACCGTGACCGAACAGGAACAGGCCCACCCATGGCATTACAGAGTCGTAATGCGGCATGGAACGATCCACCCGATGACGCTGCCAGTCGGCATCAATGCGCTTAGACTTCGGAATATCGGCAAAACAAAGGCGCAACTGGTGAAGCAGTTGCTGATTGCGCGGTTCGCGCGTGAAACTGACCAACTTGTGAAGGGCACTATGAATCAGGCGGTTGACCGGACGGTCCGCAGTGAACTCGTCATAACCCACATAAAAACGCGCCCGGTTGGCGGAATTTTCACGAATATGCGGCGTAAAGAGTATCCTCCCCCGTAGGCAAGGCAGGTTCTCCTCTTGAGGCTGGTAGCCACGGGCAAGGCCCCGTTGCGTTAACAAAACAAGATTGGTCAGGAACAGACGGATAAACACTTCCCACATATTGAAATTTTGCACATCCCTGATATTAGCCTCGTTGAACTGCGCTGATTTCAACCCACGCCAGGCGCGCAACATTTTGAGAAAAATCTTCCGAGTTTTTTCCTCGATGTTTTCCTCTTTTTCCGCCTCCCCTCTCTCGCCAAAATCCACCTTAGGCAAGATTTCAAGCACGGTGCCTTTGCGCGTCTCGATGATGCCTACATAGTTTTGCGCAATTAGCTTGCCATTTTTCCATGTCAGCACGCGGCGAGGGTTATCCTGCTCATCATCCGTTTGATTTCCAAGGGCAAATTTCGTCAGCTCTTCCAACTCGTTAGGAGCAAAATCCGCCAGCGGATCATATTCTCTTACCGTGAGTGTTTTACTACCCATTGCCGGGTTTATTCTGTTATTGACTCTGTGCCTTGTTGCTTTCCATTGTAGATGTTTATATAGCTCTCTGGCTTAATCCATTTCGCGTCATCTTCAGGAAGAATCTCGTAGATTTTTCTCTGTTCGTCTATCAATTCCGATTTTTTGAAGCGATCACTATCAATGAACTTGCTGATAGGTTTGCCGTCAATAAAACCATTTTGATTTAACACCAAGTCAATTTTTTCCCAGTTGTCGTAAAAGTATTCCTGCAACAACGGAATGATTTTGTTCTGAAAGGCTTTTTTAAGGGACTCTATATCCTCAACGTCGAGAAAATAGGTGTGTCCGATCTGGTGTTCCCGATCAAGCAGAACACGAATACGCTCGTTCATTTTCCCGAGCAGTTTCTTAAGGTTCACCCCATCAATATCCCTTTCGATTTGAGATGGTTCTGGCATCATCTCCTTGAACTCAAAGCGCCGGCGCAAGGCGGTATCCAACAAGGCAATAGAGCGATCGGCTGTGTTCATGGTGCCGATGATGTAAAGATTGTTCGGTACGCCAAAAGGTTCGCCTGAATAAGGCAAGGTCACTCTTGTCGCTTCTGTTTCTCCGAGTCGCCTGGATTCTTCAATCAGGGTAATGAGTTCACCAAAGATCTTGGCGATATTGCCGCGATTGATCTCATCAATGATCAAGACATAATTCTTTATCTCCTCTTGGGGGAGAGGTTCCGGTTTCCAATCATCGTGAAATTCCTTTATTTTTTTGAGTAAAGCGAAATACTGTGGGGCTGTTCCAAGTTGCGATGACTGCGATTCCTCAACGTTCTTAATATTGCCAGGCCCCTCAATCTTCCCTCGTAAAAATTCATGGTAATATCTACGCTCTTTAATGGATTGCATGGAAAGGCTTTTCCCCTCACCAGGACCACCGAGCTTAAAACTAAAATCATTTTTTCCTCGATCAACAGCTTTAATTGTATCGTTAATTCCACCGTCATCAGAGAGCTTGATTTCTCCTCCTTTCTCCAATTCCTTCTGAATTGAAATAGCAAATGTCCGTAGTAATTTATCTATAGTAGCTCGGTCTGAAATTTCTTTGAAAACTCCTTTGCGCAATTCGTATTTCACATCTCCCTCCCCGTCTTCATCTAAAACGGGTCTAATGCCCTCGATAAAATCCTCGTAGGCATAGTTCTGGTGAAAGGTCACTATTTCAATCCGGCCATTGTCTCGGTATTCATCAAACTTGTTTTTTACTTCTTCATGGTCTTCCATGGAGTTGCCTTCAATAATCGCTACAGCGTAATGACTTGTATGGTAGGTTTTGCCCGTGCCTGGAGGGCCATATAGAATCATGTTCAGAGGATGAGGCTCTTTCATTGTGTCTGCTCCCGCTTGCCAGTGGTCTCGATTGACCTGTTCTCCGTTTCCAATAGTAGTCTTTCCTGTTAATTGATTGATCAACTGGAACGAATATTTATAAACTTCCGCATTTGCAAAAAGTCCATAAATCTCGTGTTGCCCCTCGTTTACAGAACTGAAACCGATCAGTTGGCGTAGGGCACTATCGGCTAGCGAACTACCCCATTTATTTATCCATAAGACATGAATTCTGCTTTCTGCTTTTAATCCATCCGGCTTATTGTAGTCATTTTCTAAAACAACGCCGATGCCTTTCCCTTTACTCAGTCCATATCTAACTAAGACAATATCCCCTCTCTTAGGAGGGACCTTATCTCTTCTCTCAGGATCATCATACAAAGAATAAGGTTCTCCTCTAGAGGAGATTTCTTTAATCGTATTTCTTATATCTCCCCGAGACATGCTCTTTTCCTCTACTACTTTCCAACCACCCATTTTGCCACCTGGTCCACCGACAAAAACCCAGTTATTTTCTTTGAAGTTGATATCCTCAGCGACTTCTTTATCCCAATAATCGATACCCTCATTTATTGCATTAGTGCTGATCTGAAAAAAATTGCTGCCTTCATTAACTATCTCTTTGTCTTCTTGCCAACGCAAGAATGTGTAAATTTCATAAGGCTCACACCCCAGAAACCTATTCTTGATTTCATTTCGTGTAGCTAAATACTTCTCATAACCCTCATTTCCCTTGATTTTTTCTCCTTCTTTATCCCGCCATCCTTCTGGAAAATAGGCATCAACAGCAGAATCCACAGGAAGGAAGAAGGTGGGATTTACCAAAAACAAAGCCTGTGTCAATGTCGCAATTTCAACGCCATCATCCATAGCAACCTTCCAATCTTCCTGCTTGATGTCAGGATTATCCTCTGTTGCTTGTTTGAACAAACGCCAAAGCAAATCATCGTTTCCAACAGGAAACATAGCACCTTCCCTAGATAGCGAATTGCTTACGGAGGGAAAGATGATGTCCCTGAATTTCGGATCAGGTAGTTCGGGAAGCCCAAATACATCTTGAACTGTCTTGCACACCTCATTGGATTTTGATTGAGAATTACGCAGAAAACCAAAGAATGACAAGGGATCCCTTCCCAGCTTTGCCGGATCGAGTGCCTGCTTATCAGCCACCTGCCCGATTTTTTCAACTAGGTCGTCTCGGCCTCCTTCCGCGATTTTTTTCGCCAATTCCCGGTGCCAAGCCACCCAGTGATACATTCTCATTATCAATCTCTCCGGCTTTTCTCTACGAGCATTCCGCAACGCAACATGAAAATCAGGCTACGCCCCGAAAAACGCCCCTCATCAAGTTAGCTCCACAAGCAACGAAAAGGCTAACACAAAACAGGGGCTTGTCAAGTCTTCTTTAGCCCCCTCACCAAGTTAGCTCCACAGGCAGTGAATCGGCGCCGCAAGTTGCCTGTCTCCGAATGGGAGAATACGCTCCCCCGCATAGAATACAACACCCAGGCGGAAATTGTCACCAACTATGCCCGCCAGCTTCCTTAACCCCTTGAAATCTCTACCACTGACCGTGCTTGCGGCTTTCACTTCGATTCCCACAAGTTGCAAACGGCTGTTTTCCAGCACAAAGTCAATTTCCACCTTGTCTTTGTCCCGGTAATGCGTCAATGCAATTCGGCGATCTTGCCAGGAAATTTGCTTTTGCAACTCGGTGAACACAAAGGTTTCCAGCAAAGGCCCCAGGGGGCGGCGGTCCTGTTCAATCAGCGCCGGGCTTGCTTCCATTAGACTCGCCAGCAGAGCGGTGTCCGTAAAATACAGCTTGGGCTTTTTCACCAGGCGTTTCAACGCATTGTTATGCCAGGCAGACAAGTGGCGCACCAAGAATAGTTGTTCAAGCGTGGCGATGTAGCTGTTCACGGTTTTTCCATCCAGCTGGATTTTTTGACTGAGATCCTGCTGACTGACCAGTCGCCCCGAATAGGCCGCTAAGGCCGAAAACAGATAACGGAGCTCCCGCGCCTTTCTGATGCCTGCGATCTCCCGGATGTCCCGTTGCGCAACCGCGTCCAGGTAGGCCCGGCACCATTGTTGCTGTCTTCGCAAGGTGCTTCTCTTGACAACCTCGGGAAAACCGCCGCTCATTATGCGCGAAACCAAGTCCTTATCGTCCAAAGTCTCGCCAGGCGCCGGCAACTCGCCTGCAAACAGGGCTGAAATCAGTCCGGGACGCCGGCCCTGCAATTCGACTTGGGACAGGGGCAACAGTGGCACAATCTCTGAACGCCCCACCAACGGGTCGGCGATGCGCGGCATGGAAAGCAAATCGGCTGAGCCCGTTATGAGATACCGTCCGGGTTGCCGGTTCTGATCAACCGAAAACTTTATGGCCCTGGGAAGAGCCGGCGCCCGTTGCACTTCGTCAATGATCACCCGCTCCCCGGCGCGTTTCAGCAACCCTGCGGGGTCGTCGCGAGCCGCGTTTAGCGTGTTGTCGTCGTCTAATGTAAGATAGTTCCAGCCGTCGCCGGCGATGCGGCGCGCCAAGGTTGATTTTCCCGACTGCCGGGGGCCGGCGATAACCACAACAGGCGTGTCTTCAAGGGCTTCCCGAAGTGGTTTTTCTGCAAAGCGTTCAATGTAATTCATATCGCCTCCGTCGCGGCCGTTTCGGAATAAAGTAGCGTCTAATTTGGAATAGCATAGCGTCTAAATCGGAATAGGACAGCGTCCAAATTGGAATAGCACAGCGTCCAAATTGGAATAGTATAGCGTCCAAATCGGTATTTGCAAGCGGAAATTCAGTCTGCGCCCGCTCGTTGACAGCGTGCGCGAGACCGTAAGCAGAACAGCGGCAGACAAACGGAATGGCGACAGGCGACGGAGCGGCGACAGGCGGATGGAACGGCACGGACGAACGGAACAGCGACAAGCGGACGGAACGGCGACAGGCAAACGGAACGGCGGCTTCAGAACGCCGGTTTCCTCCTCTCCCTTTCCCAGTGGCTGCATTGTCGTTGGACCAGTTGCGCTACGCGCTGCAACGCGGGATATGCGCCGTGTTTTTCCTGAAACGCCTCAACCGCCGGTTTGAGCTCCTGCTGAACCCGCCTTGTCATCTCGTCCAAGAGTGTTTGCAGATAACCGGGCTTGATGCCTAAGGCGACAGCCTGTTGCCGCCAATGGGCCGCCTTGATGTTTCCTGGCGTTCGCTCTCCGCCCACGGCAAACGCCAACCGAGGGTCAACCTTGTCAAGGGCCTGCGTGCATGCCAAATCATAGAAAGGGGCCAGGCGAACAACCTGGTCTGGATGATAAAGCAACGACAGGTTTTTGGCGTGGCCATCGGAATTGCCGGCAAGATAGTTGAAAATCAGCCAGCGAAGCAGTTGCGTGGCGTCCAACGCAGGTTCGGAAGACACCTCGCAGAGCAACCGGTAACACTGGGCGAAACTCACCCCGCCATCTTCCTCGCGTTTCCGCTCGCTGCCCTGCCCTAATGCCTGGCAAAAATCTTCCTGGCGCAACCGGCGCGCGTTGCCGCTTGTGATTTCACGGTCGTAGCGTTCGATAATCAGATATTCATGGGGTCGTCCCTTGGCGTTTATGCGCCGAAACTCGACGTTGGAGACGGACAAACCGACGCGGCGGGCCAAATCAGTCAACAGGGCCTCATAAGCTGGCCCATGGCGATAACCGGGCATGGCGAATTTAAGGATATGACTCGAAGGGGCATCTTCTCGCGGCAAAAACATCCGCTCTTCATGGAAAAAAACCGGGCATTTCCCCTGGGCACCCGCTAAAGAGAAGCGCGGACGCGCCGCCGCGCCAACCTGAGAGTTGCCGTAGATCCGACCATTGTGCAAAACCAGATCCTGCAACCCCGCCTCTGTCAACTCCCGGTAAGCCTCCGGCCAGACCGACTTGGCTGGTTCGCGCTCCTCCGGCAGAATCGACAGAGTGCCGGCGCACTCTCCTCCGATTGTCCGCAACAGGACAAAATCGGAGTTTGTTAGCTTCAAGTCTCGAACAATGTGTTCCCGCGCCACCCCCTCAGGCAACAGATTGGCGAAAAAGCGGTGCGCCAAGGCGTCTTCTGGCGAGCAAGGCTCGCGGCTTAAAGGCAGGGAAGCGGAAACGGCGAACTTGTCATCGCTATTCAACCACTCATCGCAATACTGGAAACCGATCTCATTGGCGGCGTTGCGCCACAGGCGCCCCACAAGACGATCTTCATGCCACACCCGCAACCGGATGTCAGAATCAATGGAGGTCATTTTTCATCCTTCAGGATTGAGGAGAGGCGATGCCTCCTCCCTACCCCCGCCTCAGGGGGCGATCTCGCTCATTTCCCGTCCTTCATAGCCTGGGGCAACCGGCCCCGCGGCGCCAAGTACATCTCCAAACCCAGGGTGTTCAAGGCGCTAAGAATTTTGCCGATCTCCGCGGTGGGCTTGCCATTTTCAAAATCGGAGAGAAAGCCCGTGCTGAGATTAGCCAAACCAGCGACCTGTTCCTGCGTTAACTGCCGGTCTTTTCGGTGTTGCAAGGCGGCTTGGCCCAGGTCGCCGGCGGTCCGTACCGATTGAAGCTCAGGAAAAGGATTTGTCATAAGGCGCGCTCCAAAACACATGCGAGCGTAGATGTTCCGCCCCTGATGGCTTGCCTGTCAACAAAGCTTCTGCGCGAGCGCAACTGTTTTCAGGAAAGAGGCGCTGACAAGGAGGGGCTAAGCAATCGCTGGGGAGACAGCTGGGCCGCCAAGTCTTCCTCCGCTGGTTCAGGGAGCGGCGCCCGAAGAAGCAGGGCGGCGGCCAAACGGGAGAGACCCGGGGCGGTCTGCACGCCATAGCCCCCTTGTCCCGCCAACCAGAAAAATCCTTCCGCCCGAGGGTCGTATCCCACGACAAAAACCCGATCCGGGGCGAAAGTGCGCAGGCCGGCCCAGCGATGGGTCACGCGCGGCACCGCAAGCCCCGTCGCCGCCTCAAACCGCTCCACAGCCAAGGCGACATCCAGTTCTTCCGGCTGGGCGTCGCAGGGCGGACTGGGGGTTTCATCCGCCGGAGACAACAACAAGGAGCCGGCGTCCGGTTTGAAATAAAACCGCTCATCCACATCCACCATCAGGGGCCAAGCGGCGATGTCCATGCCAACCGGGGCGTCAATCAGCATGGCGGTGCGGCGTTTGGGTTGCAATCCCAGCGGCGCCAAGCCCGCCAACGCCGCGATCTCATCCACCCAGGCGCCGCCGGCGTTGACCACCACCGGCGCTGACAGGGTTTCATCCCCGGCGGTCACTTTCCAAACGCCGGCGCTGAAGGTCAGCGCCCGAACCTCTTGGCGGACCCGCAGGACGCCGCCGCGCTCACGCAGGCGCCGCAGAAACCCTTGCAGGATGACGTCCACATCCAAATCGCCGCCGCTCTCGTCAAGCAGGCCGCCCCCAAGGTAATCAGACGACAAGACAGGGCTGCGGGCCCGCACGGCAGGCGCCGAGAGTTTTTGCAAGGAGGGCATTTCATCACGCTTAGCGGCCAGGGCCTCCTCCTGGTCGGGGCGCCCAAAAAAGATGGCGGGGCGCGGCCTGAACAGCGGCGCATCCGTGAATCCCGGCGGGGGCGAGCGATAGAAAGACTCGCTCCTGAGGGTGAAGGCGCGGACAACGGCATGGCCGTAGCCGCGGGCGAAAAAGGCGGCGGAACGGCCAGTGGCGTGATAGCCGGGTTGCGGTTCTCTCTCCAGGACGATGACTCTCGCCGACGCCGCCAACTCTGCGGCGGCTGAGACCCCGGCTATGCCGGCGCCGATGACGATAACATCTGCCGTCGCGTTCATCTCGGCGGATATTAAACCGATTGTTCGCCACAGGCGCAAGAGAAGGCCGACCCCGCACCTGCTTCTCCCGGCCGCGGTGAACATGCTACCCTTGCTCTGATGAACAAGACCCAGGGCCTGGCGGGATTGCCGGAACGCCTGTTCAAACTCTCCAAATACGGCACGACGGTTCGCATCGAGCTCCTGGCGGGGTTCACCACCTTTGTGACCATGGCCTACATCATCTTTGTCAATCCGCAGATGATGGCGGAGGCGGGGATGGACCAGGGCGCCAGTTTCGTCGCCACCTGCCTGGCGGCGGCGCTGGCATGCCTGTTCATGGGGCTGTACGCGAATTGGCCGGTGGGCCTGGCGCCGGGCATGGGCATGAACGCCTTTTTCACCTACACGGTGGTCGGGAGCATGGGCTACAGCTGGCAGGTGGGCCTGGGGGCGGTGTTCCTCTCTGGCGTCCTCTTTGTCATCATCAGCGTCACCCCCCTGCGCAGTTGGATGTTGCGCAACATCCCCATGAACCTGCGCATCGCCATGGGGTGCGGCGTGGGTCTGTTCATCGGCTTCGTCGGCTTGAAAGACGGCGGCATCGTCATCGCCCATCCAAACACCCTCCTGACCCTCGGAGACCTCACTAAACTGGAGCCCATGTTGGCGGCCCTCGGCTTCCTGTTGGTGGCGGGCTTAAGCGTGCGCGCCATTCCTGGCGCCATCTTGCTGGGCATCCTGACGATCACGGCCATCGGGATAGGCGCGGGCCTGACGCCCTACCAGGGCTTGGTTTCAGCGCCCCCCGGCGTGGCGTCCACCTTCTTGCAACTGGACATCGCCGGCGCCATGGACCTGGCCATGGTCGGCGTGATAACCGCCTTCCTGTTCGTCAACCTGTTTGACACCACCGGCACCCTGATGGGCGTGGCCACCCGGGCCGGTCTGATCGACTCGCAAGGCAAGATCTACAACCTGGACCGGGCCCTCAAGGCCGACAGCGCCTCCAGCGTCGTTGGCGCTCTGATGGGTTGCACCCCGGTGACCAGCTATGTGGAAAGCACAGCGGGCATCGCCAGTGGCGGCCGCACTGGACTGACAGCGGTAACGGTGGGGATCCTGTTCCTGTTAGCCGTGTTCTTTGCGCCGCTGGCCCGCATGGTGCCTGAATTCGCCACGGCCGGGGCGCTGATTTTCGTGGCCATGCTGATGCTCAGCGGCATGAAACGCCTGGATTGGGACGACCTTACGGAGCTGGCGCCGGCGTTGCTCTGCATCGTGATGATCCCCCTCACCTTCTCCATCGCCGACGGCATTGCCACGGGGTTTATCGCCTACGCCATCATCAAGTGCATAGCGGGCAAATGGGAGGACATCCCCGTCGGCGCCTGGTTTCTGACAGCTATTTTCCTGCTCAGATTCGCCTTGATGTGACCAATTCCCGAAATTTAGCTTGGCATTTCCCAGAAAAGCCTGCATATTTCCAAAAATGCAAAGCGATAATACCCGTTCTCATATAATCTTTCATTCGCCCAAGTGCGAAATGCCTCCTCTGCTTCTGTCTATCTGACGAGAGGAATAGAGATGTTCGACTTCTTCAACTCTCCAATTGTAGTGGCCATTTTTACTCTTTTTTGGAGTTTGCTCTTCCTGTTCCTCCAAATAAAACAACAGAGAAAGCTCCAACAACAAAAAATAAAAGAACAGAGAAAGCTCCAACAACAAACTCTCAGCATCCAAGAAGTGCAACGCTTGTGGAGGGACAAATCTTTTCATGATGACATTGTCGTCGTTATGTCAATTGGAAAAGAAGATATCGCGCAATACGCAAAAGATAGAAAATACGACCTAGACTGGGTGAGGAAAATGACGATAATTGTGGGAACCATTAATTACTTTGAGATGATCAGTGTGGGCATCCATGTAGGAATTTATGACTCGGATATTATTGAACGCGGGCTCAAAAACATGATCCTGGAATTTTATGATAGAACGGAACCCTTCATAAAAGAGATACGAAAGCAGTATCCACAATCTGCTATCGATTTTGAGAAGTATGCAAAATGCCTGAAAGATTCTTGAACCCCATCTTTTCCCTATTGATCATCCTTTCGCCACACCATAATTTCAAGCGACGCAACATCTTGTTTTTGCATGACGGAAGCCGCGCCGCCCCTCAATCTGCTTGGCATGGCGCCGTTTTTGTTTTAGAACTCTATCCCCAGGCGCGCCATGTACTGCCGCGGCGCAATTAACTCATCGCCGGTGGCGCCCACGCCGAAGACATCGGTGAAGCGCGAGTTGATGCCGTCCTCATCAGTCACATTGGACACCATCAGCTCAATCCACCAGTTGTAGGCGTCTGGCGACACGCTGACCATCAGGTTCACGATGTCGTAACTTGGCACTCTGTCGGTCTTGGGATTGTTGAAAATGCGGTGCCAGAATTTGCCGCGGTGTATGTATTGCACGCTACCGGTCAGGTCGCCCCAGTTGCCTAAGCGCCCAAGATAGCGAAGCATCAGGTCGGCGGTGAAGCTGGGGGTCTTGGCCAAATCGTTGCCCTTGACATCCTCGATGGCGCCGGCGCGGGCCCGCTGTATGTCCGGACCGAACAACGGATACCCCTGCGCCAACAACCCATTGGTGACTTCATCGGATTGCACATTGTCCAGGGCGAGATGCTCCTTGGTGATCTTCGTTTCCAACCAGGACAGGCGGGCGTCTATGGTGATGTTGTCGGTGATGAAACTGAGAAATTCCGCTTCCGCGCCGTAAATCTCGGAACCCGGCAGGTTGCCCACGCCGCCCTCGAACATCTCCGGGTCTGTGGCCTGGTATTGCAGGTTCTCGTAGTCGTAGTAGAACACGGCCGCGTTCAGGCGCACCCGGTTGTTCGCCAAATCGGTTTTGACGCCCAGCTCCCAGGCCTGCACGGTCTCGTCCTCATACACCGGCAACACCACGATGGGCGCGATGACATCCTCGCGGCCATAAGTCAGGTTGCTGCCCCCCGGCTTGAAGCCGCGGGTGTAAGAGACATAGGCCATGGTGTTATCGCCCACATCATATTCCAGCACGCCGCGGCCGGTGACCTTCTCACTCTTTATTTCAAGCAAGGCCGTGCCGGCGCGCCCGTAGAAGTTGGTCACGGCGGAATCCACCTGATCATCCGTGTAGCGCAGGCCCGCCACCAAGCGCAGGCGGTCCGTCAGGCTGTAGGTGCCTTGCCCATAGACGGAAAACGAGTTCCGCTCCGGTTTGGAATCGGAGATAAAGCCGGCCTCGCCCCCGAACATCAGGATCTGCTCCCGAGTGGCGGTTTCCGGGCCGAACACGCCATTGGTGTCGAAATCTATGTATTCGCGAATGAGGATGTCCACCTCCGTGTCCAGGTAAAACGCGCCCGCCACCCAGTCCAACCTGCCGAACAGGGGTTCGCTGGAAACCAATTGGATCTCTTGGGTAAAGGTCTTCTGATGGTTGATCTCCGGGTCGAAGATGCTGGACAACAGAAAGATCCCGTTGTTCAACAGGGTCGGGAAGTCATTGCGGTCGTTGTCCCGGATGACGAAGATCTCATCGTCCTGGTAGCTGCTCAGGGACTTCACCGTGAACGCCGGCAAATCCCATTCCGCCACCAGGCTGTAGAGCTGGCTTTCCAGGTCGTATTTGTTTTCCGAGTTCTGCGCCAGCCGGCGCGCGCCAGGGGTGGGGTCGATGATGCCCTTTTGCGCCGCGCCATTGGTGCTTTCATCGTAGTACTGGGCGGTGACATTGAAGCGCAGGTTGTCCGCAGGCTCCCACAGCAGGCGGGCGCGGGCGGAAATGTTGTCGGCCTGGTCCAGTTCCTGATCCCGCACCACATTCTTGCTGAAGCCGTCGTGGTTGTGGGAGGAAATGGAGGCGCGCAGGGCCGCGGCGTCGCTCAAGGGGAGATTCACCGATGCCCTGGTCCGCACCAGGCTGTAGTTGCCCACGGTGATGTCGGCCTTGCCGGAAAAGGCCTCGGGATCCGGGGCCTGGGTGATCACATTGATGGCGCCGCCGGTGGAGTTTTGACCGAACAAAGTGCCTTGAGGGCCGCGCAACACCTCGATCTGCTCCACATCCAGAAAATCCGTGTGCAACGCAAACGCCGACGCCACATAGATGCCATCCAAATGGTAGGACACGGAGGGGTTGGCAATGGCGTTCTGATTGGCCTCATTGCCCACGCCGCGAATGGAAATGACGGTCTTGAAGCCCTCGTTCTTGGCGACCGTCACCCCGGGGGCAATGCTGCCCAAGTCCACGAATGAGATGATGTTGCGGTTATCGATGTCCTCCCCGGACAAGGCCGTCACCGCCTGAGACAGGTCTTGCAGGCTTTCCGCGCGTTTTTCCGCCGTGACGATGATCTCCTCAAACAGCGGTTTCTTCTCCTGAGCCGCGGCGGGCGACATCAAGAAAGTGAAAGTGGCGCACAACAAGACCAAAGGGCCTGCCGGGATAGTTGTGGGTTTCATGCGATTCTCCTGTTCAGGTTGCTCAGGCCGGGAAATGGCGCCACAGCCCAAATGATTCTGAATGTTGGTTGCCGCCCCCCTCTCATGGCGCGGCCCCGTTGTTACCGCTATTCTCTCTCAATAATGCGTCTCGCGGCGCCAGCTTGTCAATCACAGCCGCCATCGCGAATGGCCGCCCCGGTCTAATCGAGGAAAAACTTGAGGCCCACTGAAATAGCCCAGAAGCCAAAATCGTCCGCCTCGATGCCGTAGAGAATGGGCGCGCCCCCCGGCCCTGTGGTAGAGGCGTGGTCCCGCAATGGTTCCCATTCGTTGTCGTCATTTTCGAAATCGCTGAAGGCGTCTCCATAGCGAAACTTGACCGTCAGCGCGCTGGCCGGGCCAAGGGCGTAATCCACCCCGGCCATGAACTGGTAGCCCCACAAGGTGTCCGAGAGGGATTTGTCGGCGCGGGAGGTCGTGCCGGCGGCGTTGGGGTTGCGCCCCAGGGCCAACAGCGCGTCCCGGTCGCTGTTCCTGATGGAGGTTGCCGAGTAATCGAGTTTGACTCGCATGGCGCCTACGCCAACGCCGACATAAGGCGTGAAGCGGGAATTCCCGTTGCCAAAGCCGTAATAGAGGTTGGCGAACAGATTATGCGCACCCAGGTCGTCGATTTCCTCGTTGCGCTGGATGAACTCCTGTTGCTTGTCATCCCCCGGCACCACCAGAGGCAGGGTCTCGCCCCCTTGCCGCCGGTGAAAATACTCGGCCTCAAAGCGAACCCGGTCCAGGGCGTAGCCGACCTGGACGCCCGCCAGCCAACCGGCGTCCAAATCAAAATCGTTGGGGCTGGAGGGCAAGACCCGGGGCTGGCACTGACTCGGCGGCAGCGGCACAGCAGTCCCGTCGTTGAGAACGGCGGAGTCTAACCACTGGTCGCAGTTGGTTGGAACGCCGGTGTTGACGCGCGTGGATTGGAGCTTCTGCGCCATGGCGGCGCCGGCTTCCGCGCCAAAATAGAAACCGCCGGCGGGGTGGGCAAACGGCGCGAAAAACGCCAACATCGCGGCGATGAAAGGCGGCGCGGCGCGGCGGCCCCGCCACGGGGCGCGGCCTTTGAACGCGAGCCTTCCGTTTGCCTCAGCGCCCTGCGCAAGCTCGGAACGAAACATGGTCTTTACCCCTGCCAATCATCTGTTTTGCTATTATAGCCCTAAGAACAGATTTCGATCATGAATTTTTGACGCCAAATGCTCCCCCTCGATTACGACGATGTCACCCGGGCCGGCGACGCGGTGTACGCGAGCCTGCGGCCCACCCTGCTGAACGAATGGCCCTTGTTGCGGCAACGGCTGGGCTTCCGTTACCTGCTCAAACACGAGAATCATCAGCCCACAGGGGCCTTCAAGGTGCGGGGCGGCATCAACCTGATCAGCCGCCTGTCCGCCGAGCAGAAACAACGAGGCATCATCGGTTGCACCACTGGCAATCACGGCCAATCCCTGGCCTACGCCGCCCGGCGCTTCGGCGTGGCTTGCGCGTTGGTGGTGCCGGAAAACAACAACCCCGGCAAAAACCGCTCCATGCAGGCCCTGGGCGCGGAGTTGATTGAGCACGGCAAGGATTTTGACGAGGCTAAGGGCCGTTGCGAACAATTGATAGCGGAACGGGGACTGCGTTATGTGCATTCCGCCAATGAACCGGATTTGCTCGCCGGCGTCGGCACCATGGCCAAGGAGATTTTCGACCAGGAGCCTGCGCCCGATGTGTTGCTCGTTCCCATCGGGCTGGGCAGCGGCATCTGCGGGAGCGCCATCGTCGCGGCCCGGCGCAACCCCGGCACTCAAGTCATCGGGGTGCAATCCGTCGGCGCCCCGGCCGTGGCGGAATCCTTCAAAACAGGCAAGGTGGTGAAGCACGACGGGATCGCCACCATCGCCGAGGGGCTGGCGACCCGCGAACCGGCGGACATGACCTTGGAGATCATGCGCCAGCTGGTCAGCGACATCGTGTTGGTGACGGACGACGAGCTGAAACAGGCCATGGCCTGGCTCCTGGAGGCGACCCACAATTTGGCGGAACCGGCTGGCGCGGCCGCCACCGCCGCCGCCTGGAAGTTGCGCGACAAACTGAAAGGCAAAACCGTCGTCGGGATCCTGTCCGGGGGGAATTGCGACCTGCGCTTGCTGTCCAAACTGCCCTTGGACGGCGCCTGAACCCCGCCGCGACGCCCCGCTTCGCCGGTCCCCCTGCCTGTTAGAGGCCGACGGGGCTAGGCGTCTGGCTTCCAGCTTCCGGCCCGGTCAGCGCTTCTTGTCCAAGTCTAAAAAAAGCCCCTGTTTCTCAATAATCAAAGTCGTAGCGGGCTCGCACATACCAAAAAGTTCCGTCAAACCCCCAGGGCGTCCACTGGCTGTACTGGGCGCCGAGACGGTCCGCCGCCATGGGATCCTTGTCCCCCTTTTCGTTGAAAAGATTCTGCGCCCCCGCGGTAAAGGTCAGGCTGTCATTAAGGCTATAGGCGGCTTCCAGGTCGAACAGGGCCTCGCCGCCAAAATCCAGCGCCGCCTCCGGGTCGTGCCAGCCGCTGTAATAGCTGGCGCGGGCGAGCAAGCGCCAGTCTCCCAAGTCATGCCCCAAGGAGACGCTCCAGCGAGTGTCCGGCACGCCATCCTGGATCTCCTTGATCCGATTGGCGTCAACGGTCTGAAACTCCCCTGGGCCGACGGCCCGCGGCTTCACCTTGGTGTGGGTGTAATTGTAAGCCAGGCTAAGATCAGTGGCGCCGCCGCGCCAGTCCCAGGGCCAGGTCGCCACCACATCCACTCCTTGGGTCTTGGTGTCAAAATCGTTGATGAAGAATCTAAAGGTCTGAAATCCCCGGGCGCTGGTGATGCCCTCCGCCAACAGAGCCTGCGTCTGAGATTCCGTCAGGACGATGTTGCGGGTCAGGTTCAGCCGGTTTTCAACCTCGATGTTGAAATAATCCGCAGTGAGATCCAGCGGCCCCAAGCTCAACAGAACGCCGACAGTCAGGTTGAGGGATTCCTCCGGTTGCAAAGGCTCGCCGCCAAAACGCTGGGCCAGTTCCGAGGTGGACGGGATCACGCCCTCATTCGCCACATCGCCCAGCACGGCGTTGAACGCGGTGGTGATGTTAAGCGAATTGGACTGGCCGGGGGTCGGCGCTTTGAAGCCGGTGCTGGCGGTGGCGCGCATGCCGAAGCGGTCCGTCATGCGCCAGTTGGCCGCCACCTTCCAGTTGGTGGTGCCGCCAAAGTCGCTGAATTCCTCATGGCGAACGGCCGCGCCTAACAGCAGGTCGGCGGTGACATCCCATTCGATGTCGCCATAGACCGCGTGGTTGCGGCGGGAAAAGACGCCGGCGGCCAAGGGGCCAAAGCCCGAAAAGCCGTTGGAGCCCGGCAGGAACCCTTGGGCGGTGAGGGGCCCCGTCGCGTATGAGGCCGGCCCGCCTAAACGGATCTCAAATTCCTCCTCGCGCCATTCATAGCCCAAGGCGAAGTTGAAGTCTCTCCAGGCGTAGGTGAAATCCGCATTGACATTGATGTCGGTCTGGATGTTGGCCCCAGGGTCAAAGGACAATGGCGTGTCCGGCCCCAGGGAAGCGTTGATGGTGTTGTAGATGAAGTAATCCACATTGTTCTGCCCTATGCCCGCGCTGAAATCCCAGCCCAGGACGCCGTCTCCCAGATCGGTCTCGCCCTCCAGCCCCCCCACCGCCGAGAAATCCACCAAATCGCCGCCGAAGCGCGGGGTGAAGCCGCCGGGAAAGAGTTTTTGATAGGTGAAACAATTGGGATTGGCCAACACGGCCGCGTGTTCATCACGGTCTTCCTCCAGCACCAGGGCACCGCTGACGCGCACCTGGGGGCAACCTCCGGAACCATCCAACCTCCCATCCGCGGCATCCGCCAGGTCGCCCACCAACAAGAGGCGCAGGGGGTTGCCGTTCGCATCGAGTTCGGGGATGGGACTGCCATTGTCATCCAGGATCAAATCGCCGTTCGCGTCCTTGCGCAACAACGGGGCGCCGAACACGCCCGTGCGCTTGTTCGGGTGGCGAAAATAAAAGCCGCCGTCAACGGTCTTGGAGACATAGTTGCCATGGGCGTAAAGAGTGTTGTTAGCATTCAGGTCCACCCGCGAGTTGAACCAGAGTTTCAGGTCATCTTTCACTTCTGGGCTGCCCCAGATCTGCGCCGGCACTGGAATTTCCATGTTGCCCCGGTCTATCAGCGCCTGGGCGTCGTTGCGTTGCACGGCGCGGTCCGTGGGATCGGAATGGCCGTATTCCAAACTGGCGTTGATGAAACCGGCATCGGTCAGCGGCAAACCGATATTGCCGGAAAAGCGATACTGGGCGCCGTCCCCAGCGGAAGTCTCCCCATAGCGGACTTCCACAGAACCGCCATCGTCATAATCCTTGAGCTGGAAATTCATCACCCCGGCAATGGCGTCGCTGCCGTATTGCGCCGCCGCGCCATCGCGCAACACCTCAACCTGTTTGAGGGCAATGGCGGGTATGGCGGAAATGTCAGGCCCCTGGGAACCATCGGAGATGCCTGAACCGAGCCAGACAATGACCGCGCCGCGATGCCGCCGCTTGCCGTTGACCAACACCAAGGTATGGTCGGGCGCCAGACCCCTCAGGTTAGGCGGGCGAACAATGGTGGCCCCGTCGCTGATGGGTTGCACATTCACATTGAAAGAGGGCACCACATTGCGCAACAGATTGGACAGGTCGCTGTCGCCCTGGTTTTCGAATTCGGCGCCGGAAATGACATCCACCGGGGCCAGGGAGTCCTGCGCGGTGCGGGCCTTGGCGCGGGTGCCTATGGTGACAATTTCCTCAATGGGGCCGGCCGCCTGCGCCGTTGCCGCAACCGGCGCTAAAGCCGCCATTGCGCCAAATCCCAAACCGATGAGGAGAGTAAATAAAGGGTTATTCATGCCTGTCTCGTTTGCCGCAAGCCTGGCCGCATTGTATGACAAACCGCCTGAATTTTCAAGTCTGGCCGCATTATTATGGCAAACTTGGCAAACCGCCTGACTTTAGCGGTGTCCTGAACCCCCTTGAGTTCGCCTCTCTAGTTTGGGCTTCACAGGAAACGGATTTGCTCATCCCTGTCGGGCAATCTGTAGCTGGTGCTTCGACCGCCGCCGGGGTTCTGAATGAGGATTCCTCTCTCTTTCAGATCCCGAATGTCCCGCAACGCCGTATCGTTTGAGCATTGGATCAGCTTGGCGTATTTGGAGGTGTTCATAAACCCTTCAAAATCATCCTCAAGCATGCGGTTGACAATCAGGCGCTGACGATCATTCACGGGTTTTTGATTGATGGCATCCCATAGTTGCGCCTTGAACAGAACATTGCCAAGCGTCGTTTCGGCACTGGCAATAGCACTGCCAAGGCAATCTAAAAACCATGAGAGCCAGTCTGTGATGTCGAGCGCGTTGCGTTGTTGTTTCTCAAGCTGGTCGTAATAACGCTTGCGCTCTGCTTCAATCTGCGCTGAAAGGCTGTAAAACCGCTCCGGCGCGCCATCAGCGCGCGCCAGCGCCATGTCGCCAATGGCGCGGGCAATCCTGCCATTGCCATCTTCAAAGGGGTGAATGGTCACAAACCATAAATGGGCGATCCCGGCCTTGATCACCGGATCGATGTCATCGCCGTTGCTAAACCACTTAAGAAATGCCTGCATCTCCCTTTCTAAGCGATTTGCATTAGGGGCTTCAAAGTGAACTTTTTGTTTGCCGATTGGACCAGACACGACCTGCATAGGTCCTGCATCCATGTTGCGCCAGCCGCCGACTGCAATGCGGCGCATCCCGCTGCGCCCTGTTGGAAATAGGGCCGCGTGCCAATCAAACAGGCGGGCCTTGGTCAGTGGTTTTGAAAATTGCTGTGTGGCATCCAACATCATCTCAACGACGCCTTCGACATCACGGCCTGCTGGAACAAGCCCGGCAATATCCATCCCCAACCTGCGGGCAATGGATGAACGCACTTCTTCTGGGTTCAGGTTTTCGCCTTCAATCGCCGATGATTTCACCACATCATCGGTGAGCGTGCTTAAGCTGGCCTCGCGTTTCAGCTCAAAGCCCAGCCCTTCCATGCGACCCAGCAAGCGTCCTTGCTTATGGCGCAGGTCCGCCAGCTTGGAAGCAAGGGCTTCGGCATCCCAGGTAAAGGTTGGCCAGTCTTGATGTTCGTGAATCCACATATAATCACCGCATAATTTAAGGTGATTATGGGGGCTATTCACCGCAAGGTCAAGCCAATTCGCCGTATATTATGCGGTGATTAGGGGGTTATTCGCCGCATGACCAAGCTCAACCACCCTATTGCCGATGTCGGCAATAGGGTCAGGAGCCTGTCTTAGAATTTGATTTCCCCGATAACTTGCTTGACTATTTGTCCGTTTTCCACTATTTTTAGTCCATATTCCCGAGCGGAGAAAATGGCCTGTCGTTTTGCCTCTAAGGGCAAGGTGCCGGGCTTCAAGGTGGGCAGCGCATGGTGGTCTCAGAAGAGCGAGATAGACCGCTGGATATCGGAGCAAGAGAGAAAAGAAGGCAACGATGGTTAACCTAAGGCAATTTTTTAAGATGAAAGAAATTACAAAAGACGCCGTTCTTGCTGCTCGTGAGCAAAGGCCGCGCCGAAAATGTTTTGCAGATGAGTCCGGAGTTCAGAAAAGGAAAGCTAATCCAACATTTTCTGTGGCAATCGAATCTGCAAAAAAAGTCTTTGAGTCGCAAACAGGATTAGAACTCAGATGGAGCCAAGAATATCAAAATTATTGGCGCTATGTAGATCAAAAGGAAATTGAAATAGCTGAAGAATGGGAAAAAAATCAGGGCAGCCTGATTTATTTGCGTGACTGCTTATCTCTATCTGTCGCTATTGACAAAAACTTCACTGATAACACTTCGGGCCAATACACGATGATGGGACTCCTCGAGCATAACGGCAAACATAACAAGGATCAAAAAATCGTTAATCAGCTCGCTGATAGAGTTTCACAAGTCGTCCAAGGTCTTCCTTATTACAAAGAGGCAGACTTGATCTGCTCGGTTCCACCAAGACCGGATAAAGATTTTGACCTGCCCAGTAGCGTCGCCTCTTTGGTGAGTGGAAAAATTGGCAAGCAAGATGTCACGGGTGGTTTTGTTTTTGGTGGGCAGAAAACATCCGTCAAAACATCAACAATCGATGAAAAGTGGAATGTCTGGAAAAGAGCTCAAGTCTCATTCCAAAACAGTCCTGCGTTTAATGTAAATGACAAAACGGTCATTCTGATTGATGACAAATACCAGTCAGGCATAACAATTCAATATATCGCAATGAAGCTACAGCAAGCCGGAGCCCATGAGGTTTACGGGCTCAGCTTTGTAAAAACATTGCGTGATACAGCCAATGTATAGAGCATGAGCAACTTGAACTTTGACAACAGAAATATCAATAGGAGGCCAATCAGGGTTGAACTTGATGATGCACAATATCCAGAACGCGTGAAGGTCATTATGGGCAGTAAAGTGCCTAAGCATCTTGATATGGTTGGCAATGTTGAACTGCTAAATATGGCTGGGCTGGGTTTTTGCGGAGCGCGCAAATCAAGCCCAAAAGGTTTAGAAACAGCGCAAGATTGTGCGGATCAAGCTGCTCATAATAATGTTTCGGTAGTCTCCGGGAATGCGGCTGGCGTTGACTTTGAAGCGCATTATAACTGTCTGAAAGCGAGCGGCAAAACCATATTGGTGCTTCCTGAAGGCATAAATCACTTCAGAATTAAAAAAGCCCTTCAGCCTGTCTGGGATTGGGAGCGCGTTCTGGTTGTAAGCCAATTTGAGCCAGACGAGCCATGGAAAGTATTCAGGACGATGACGCGCAACCAACTTATTATTGCGCTTAGCCGGGTAATAATTGTCATCGAGGCTGGTGAAAAAGGTGGCTCCTTAAATGCTGGGAAAGAAACCCTGAAATCCGGCCTGCCTTTGTATGTCGCTCAATATCAGGACATGTCTATTGATGCCCGCGGCAATCAACTTTTGCTAGATATGGGAGCTCAGAAATTGACTAAAAGCAGATCAACCAATAGAGCCAATCTCACAAAAGTTTTTGAAAGTATGAAAGAAGACAAGCTTTTGAAAAACCTTCCTCAACAAAGAGATTGGCTACAAGCAAGAAGATGACTTTGTAGTTTGCCCCTGACGGGGCCAGCCCTCGCTACGCTCGGCTGTCCAAATTCGCTCCCGGCGAATTTGTCAAACCCCGCATTAAATATCGAGGGTTCGAATCCTGCCCAGCAAAATTGCACGAGGGGGACTTACGCCCCCTCGTGCAATTTTGGCGGAGAGAGAGGGATTCGAACCCTCGATACGCTATTAACGCATACACACTTTCCAGGCGTGCGCCTTAAACCACTCGGCCATCTCTCCAAACGCGCCGCCGCGAGGCGACCCCGCGCCGCGCCTTAGTTGAACTGCAACTTGGCCAGCCGCGAATAAACACCGCCCTTCGCCACCAAGCTCTCATGGGCGCCCTCATCCACCAGCCGCCCCTGCTCCATGACGACTATTCTATCCACTTTTTTCACGGTGGCAAGCCTGTGAGCGATCACAATCACCGTTCTATTGACCATCAATTCCTGCAAGGCTTGCTGCAACAGGCTCTCGCTTTCGGCGTCCAGGGAACTGGTGGCCTCGTCCAACAACAGCACCGGCGCATCCTTCAGCACGGCCCGGGCAATGGCTATGCGCTGTTGCTGGCCGCCGGACAGCCGGGCGCCCTTCTCCCCCAAGGGAGTCTGATAGCCCTGGGGCAACTGCCGAATAAAGCCGTCGGCATGGGCGGCGACAGCGGCTTCCATCACCTCGTCGTCAGAGGCCTGAGGGTTGCCAAAGCGGATGTTCTCCAACGCGCTGTCCGCAAACAACACGGTGTGCTGAGGCACGAGGCCGATGCGTCCCCTGAGGGCCCGCAAGTCCGCGTCCCGAATGTCCACGCCATCTATGACTATGCTCCCCGCCTGAGGGTCGTAGAAACGCAGCAACAACTGGAAGACCGTGCTTTTGCCGGCGCCGGAAGGGCCAGTCAGCGCGACAGTCTCCCCCGGCGCGACATCCAGGGAAAACCTATCCAGGGCTAGCTGGCCGGGGCGGCTGGGATAACTGAAACAAAGCCCCTGGAGCGCAATGCGGCCCTTGTCTGCGGCGGGAAAGGGCCGGCTACCGGGAGGACTGATAATTTCCGGCTGGGCGTGCAAGAGTTCCAGCAACCGCTCCATGGCGCCGGCCGCGCGTTGCACATCCCCCCAAACCTCGCCTATGGACGCGGCGCTGGCGGCGACGAGGATCGCGTAAAACAGAAACTGCACCAGGATGCCGGCAGATATGTGGCCCTCTATGACTGAACGGGCGCCGGTCCACAGCACGATCACCACGGCGCCAAAGGCGGCCAAAACAATCAGGCCGGACAGCAAGGCGCCGGCGGACAAGCGCCGTCTTGCCGCCTGAAAAGACCGTTCCACGGCGGCGCTGAAGCGGCGGTTTTGCAACTCTTCCAAAGTGAAGGCTTGAACGACCTGCATGGCGTTCAACGCCTCGCCGGCGATCCCGCTGGAATCCGCCACCCGGTCCTGGGTCTCTCGGGACAGCCTCCTGACCTTGCGCCCGTACAACCACACGGGCAACACCACAAGGGGCAATAAGCCGAAGAGCAACAGAGACAGTCGAGAGCTGGTGACGAACAACATAATCAGGCCGCCGCACAAGCTGACCGCGCTCCGCAAAGCGATGGAGAGGCCCGCGCCCACCACCGATTGCACCAGGGTCGTGTCGGTGGTCAACCGGGACAGGATCTCGCCGGAACGGGTGGTTTCAAAGAACACCGGGCTCATCTTGAGAACGCGCCCATAAACGGCGGCGCGAAGGTCCGCCACGGCCCGCTCCCCTATCCACATCACCGTGTAATAGCGCAACGAGGAAAACAGGGCGTAAACCAGCGACAACAGCAACAGCGCCGCGAAATAGATGTCCACGGCGCCGCCATTGGCGCCGGAAAAGCCGTAGTCGATGACAAATCTGAGGGAAACCGGCATGGCCAAGGCCGCCGCCGCCGCGACCAACAGGCAGGCCAAGGCGAACCACAGCCGGGCCGTGTAAGGACGCAAAAAAGGCAGGGCGAGGCGCAGGGGTTTAAGCTTGGTGATGTTAGCTTGCATGACAGAGGGTTTGCATGGCGGGGGCGAAACGCAACCGCGTCCCGCCCGCAACCACAGGGAAAACAGAGTCGCCTCGTTTGCTCAATAAAGTCGTTTCACTTCATCGGCGATGAGCCGTATGCCCGCCTGCACCACCTTGTCATCCATGGAGTAGGTCAGGCGGATGCACTCCTGTTTGTGAGGCCAGGGGTCGTCATCCAAGCCCGGAAAGAAGTAGCGGCCCGGGATGATCAACACGCCCCGTTGTTTGAGCCGGCGATAGAGCTCCTGGGAGGTGATGGGCAGACCGGGAAACCACAGCCACAGAAAGATCGCGCCTTCGGCCTTGTGAATGAAGCACTCGACCCCCGCCAGCTCCTCGCGCAACAGCGCGACGGCCCGCCGCGATTTTTCCTCGTAGTAGGGGCGTATCACGGTTCGGCTGAGGCGGGTGACCGCGCCGGAGCGAACCAGATCCAAGGCCAGGGCCGGGCCTAGGCTTTGCGGGGCCAGGGTCAGGATGCCGTTGATGCTGCTGAGAGCCTTGATGATCTCCTCGCGGGCGACCACGATTCCCGTGCGGGCGCCGGGCAACCCTAATTTCGACAGGCTCATGCAGAGGATCACATTGTCGGTCCAGACCAATTTCGCCTCGGTGAAAATGATGTTGGGGAATGGCATGCCGTAGGCGTTGTCCATGATCAGCGGGATGTCGTTGGCGGCGGCGAGTTCCATCAGACGCGCGACCTCGGCGTCCGTCAGCACATTGCCTGTGGGGTTGGTGGGGCGGGACGCGCACAAGGCGCCTACGGAGGCGTCCACCTTCAGACGGTCGAAATCCACCCGGTACTTGAAGCTGCGGTCTGCGAATTTCTCCAGGGCCGGTCGGGTCGCCTGGAAAAAATCCCCGGAAAGCCCCACATCGCCATAGCCTATGTATTCGGGGGCCATGGGCAACAGGATTTTTTTCGCGCCGCCCTCGGCAAAGTGGCCGGCAAACATGTTGAACAGCAGGAAAAAAGCGGACTGGCTGCCATTGGTCAGCGCGATGTTGTCCGGGGTCAGGCCCCAGCCGTATTCGCGGTTCAACAACTCCGCCAAAGCAATCAGAAAGGCCCTGTTCCCCTGCGGGGAGTCGTAATCGCCGATCACGCGGGCGAACTCATCGGGCTCATCCAGGAGCCGCTCCATGCGTTCCCGGAACAACGCCTGCGCCTCAGGGATGTGGGCGGGATTGCCGCCGCCCAACATCAAGACCTCCTGCCCGCCCGCCATGGCCGCGCCCAAGTCCTCCATCAACAGGTTGATGCCGGAATCCGAGGTGAAGCGTTGCGCAAAGTCGGAGAGTTTCATCGCTTGCCCCGCCCGCGCTTCTTTCGCTCCATGCCTTGCCCTATCAGCGCCAGCCGCAGGGCCCGCTCGGCCGCGTTGGCGATGTAGTCTTCCGCATTGGGCAGGGCCTCCCGCAATGGCATGTCGCGGGCAATGGCGGGCTCCAAGCCATCTATCCCATGGGCGAAATTCTCCCGGGCATCGTCCGCCAGCCCCCCGCCAATGGCAATCACCGGCACGCCGTGTTTGCCCGCCAGCTTGGCCACGCCGGCCGGGGTCTTGCCGAAGGCCGTTTGAAAATCGACCCGCCCTTCCCCGGTGAAGATCAGATCCGCCGAACGCAGGTGTTTTTCCAGGGAGGCAGCCCGACTGACGATCCCGAAGCCGCTCTTGAGTTCCGCGCCGGCGAAAACCACCAAGCCGGCCCCCAAGCCGCCTGCCGCCCCCGCGCCCGGGACAGCGGCGACATCCGCCCCCAGCTCCCGTTTAACGACCTTGGCAAAATGTCTCAAATTGGCGTCCAAGGTTTTGACCATTGCCGGGGTCGCGCCCTTTTGCGGGGCGAACACATAAGCGGCGCCCCGCCTGCCGCACAAGGGGTTGTCAACATCGCGCGCCACTTGGATCCGGGCGCGGGCCAAGCGGGGATGAACGCCGCTCATATCGATCCCCTCGATCTTCCGCAACATGGCGCCGCTTCCGTTTTGGCGGATGACGCGCCCGGCGCCATCTCGAAACGCCACGCCTAAGGCCTGCGCCATGCCGACGCCGGCATCGTTGGTGGCTGAGCCGCCTATGCCCAAGATAATGTCCTTTGCGCTGGCGTCCAAAGCATGACAAATCAACTGTCCTGTGCCGTAGGTGGTGGTCTTCAGCGGGTTTTTGCTTTTGTCGCTGACCAAGCCCAGGCCAGAGGCCGCCGCCATTTCAATGACCGCGGTCTTGTTGTCCGCCAACATCCCATAGCAGGCCCGGCCCCGCCGTCCCAAAGGGCCTTTGACCTCGCAACTGACGAGCCGCCCGCCGCAAGCCGCCAGCAGAGATTGCACCGTGCCTTCCCCGCCGTCGGCCATGGGGATCTTGGCGCAACGCGCGCCGGGGAGAACCCGTTTGATGCCCTTCTCCATGGCCGCCGCCACCTCCGCGGCGCTCAGATTCCCCTTGAACGAATCGGGGGCGAGAATGATTTTCATGCCTTTTTTCGCCATGAGAGCCGCTTCAGCGCGCCGAGTGACTCACACGGTCGCCGACAGCCAAACCCCACTTGCTCACCTGCCCGGCGTTCAGTTCCAAAACGGCCTTGACCTTGCCGTTGGAGCGCATCGCGCCAGTGGAGCGGGGAATGGCGTTCTCGACGATCTTGACGATGCGGCCCTGGTCATCGATGTACAGCAAGTCCAGCGGTATGAAAGTGTTTTTCATCCAGATGCTCGCCCGCTGGGGCTGGGCAAAGAGCAACAACATGCCCTGATTTTCCGGCAGGCTTTGCCGATGCATTAAACCCAGGCGCCGCAAGCGGTTGGTGTCCGCCACTTCGACCTGATAATCCACCCTCCGTCCTTCGGCGTGTATGGTCAGCCGCCCGGTTTTGAAATTCGCCTGCTCCCGGGCCGCGGCGCCGACCCCGGCCGCCAACGCCAACAGCAGGATGGCGGCGGCGACAACCCTGGCGCCTTTGACGACCCCAGCGGTGGCGACAGCGCCGGCGCCCCCGGCGCCCGCCGCGCTGTTCAAAAAGGCCTGTTCCAATGGTTTCCTCAACATCCGCTCCGCCCTACACCCCGATCTTCTTGTTGTCGTCTTCCGTCTTCCCCGCCTGGTTGTAGCCGCGTTCCTGCCGGCTCAGGTTGACCGCATGCTTCTGGCGGTAGATCTCATACACTTCTTCGGGGGACAGCCCCGCGCAGATCATCCCGGACACCAGGAAATGCAGGACATCAATCAGTTCGACCCGGATGTTTTGCAGATCAATCTGGTCCTTGCTCCACCACTTCCACAGCAGTTCTTTATCCAGTTCATCCAGCTCCTCCCGCATGGCCCGGGAATAGTTTGACAGCCAGGCGTTCGGCAACTCGTTCACATTCAGGGCGCCCCGCCTGACAGCCTCGCCCACCGCGGCCATGGTCAAGGTCTGCCCGGCCCCGTCCCGAAGCCCGTTTTTCCTGAAAACATGGTCGTTCAGTTCTGTCTGCATCTGAAAAATGCGTTCTAACATGTCAACTTGGGCCGGGGCGCTCATGCTGTTTGTCCTGTCGGGTGGCCGGGAGCGACATCATACCACCTGAGGCGTCCCTTAGACGACCACCCGGGACCCTCCCTGCAAGCGGCCCGGGAATGCTGTAAAATGTTTCCCATGACCCTCGGCAATCCCCTTCCCATTCAACCCGCCCGCGCCGCGCGCTAATGTTTGAAGCCTTGCGAGATTTTGCCGCCGCCGTCACAGAAAAGACGACGCAACTCACCCGGGGCGAGCCGGAGGAGCAACTGCGCGCGCCTTTTGAGGGATTCTTGCAGGCGGCGGCAGGGGACCTTGGGGAGAGCAATGTCGTCTGCACCGGGGAGACGCGCCTGCCAGACCGCCTGGGTTGCCCGGATTTCGCCGTTCACAAAGACGGCTTGTTAGTGGGATATGCGGAGATCAAGGCCCCTGGCGCAGGAGCGGACGCAACCCGCTTCAAGGGGCGCAACCGTTCACAGTTCAAACGCTTCGCGGCCATTCCCAACCTGCTCTACAGCGACGGCAACGAGTGGGCCCTGTATCGCGGCGGCGAGCGCGTCGGCAAAATCGCGCGCCTGTCGGGCGATGTCGCTAACGATGGCGCGAAGGCCGTCGAGGCGGAGAACGCCCGCGCCCTGGAGCCCTTGTTGCGCGATTTTCTCTCGTGGAAGCCAGTGTTGCCCCTGGACCGCGAAGGCAAGATCGACTTCAAGGCCTTGGCGGCTCTATTAGCGCCGCTGTGCCGCCTGTTGCGCGACGATGTGGTGGAGGCGGTCAAGGACGAGCGCTCCCCCTTGGTGGCGCTGGCGAAGGACTGGCGGCAACTCCTGTTCCCGGGGGCCTCCGATGAGCAGTTTGCCGACGCTTACGCCCAGACCGTGACCTTTGCTCTGTTGTTGGCCCGAAGCGAAGGCGCCGAGCCTCTCGCGCTGGAGCGGGCCGTGGAAGCCCTTGCCGCGCAACACAGCTTGCTCTCGCGCGCCCTGCAAGTGTTGACCGACCCCAATGGGCGGGAGGAAATAACCGCGTCTTTAAACCTGCTGTTGCGCGTCGTTTCCGTCGCGCCAATCACCGAGCTGTCCGGCTCGCAAGATCCTTGGCTTTACTTCTACGAGGACTTTCTGGCGGCTTACGACCCTGAGTTGCGCAAAAACGCCGGGGCCTACTACACGCCTGTGGAGGTGGTCCACGCTCAGGTGCGGCTTGCCGACGAGTTGCTGGGGCGCCTCGGCAAACCGTGGGGGTTCGCCAGTCAGGATGTGGTGACCCTGGACCCCGCCAGCGGCACCGGGACTTATCTCTTGGGCGTTATTGAACACGCCCTGAAACGCATCGAGATTGAACAGGGGCCGGGGGCCGTGCCGCCGAAGGCTGTGGAGCTGGCAAAGAATCTTCACGGTTTCGAGTTGATGACAGGCCCCTACGCCGTCAGCGAACTGCGCGTCAGCCGCGCCCTGCAAGACCGAGGCACGGGGACCGACTGCGTCCCCTGCGTCTATCTGACGGACACTTTGGAGAGCCCCCATGCTGAGCCGCCGCAAACCGCCATGTTCATGCAACCCATTTCTGAGCAACACAGCAAGGCGTTGAAAGTCAAAAAAGAGACGCCCGTCATCGTGTGCCTAGGCAACCCCCCCTACGACCGCCACGAGGCCGCCGCTTCCGACAATAAAGCCCGCACCGGCTCCTGGGTGCGCTGGGGCGACAACGGCGATGGCGAGAAAGCCATTTTCTCGGATTTTCTTGACCCGTTGCGGAAGGCTGGGGGCGGCCTCCACGCCAAGAACCTCTACAACCTCTATGTCTATTTCTGGCGCTGGGCCCTGTGGAAGGTGTTTGAACACGACGCCCCAGACAATGGCGGCGTGGTCAGCTTCATCAGCGCCTCCAGCTACCTGGATGGCAAGGCCTTCGTGGGCATGCGCGAACACATGCGCCGGGCGTGCGATGAAATCTGGATCCTCGACCTGGGCGGCGAGGGACGCGGCCCGCGCAAGAGCGACAATGTCTTTGCCATACAGACCCCGGTGGCCATCGCCGTGGCGTATCGGCAAGACAGAGCGCGCCGAGACAATCCAGACGAGCCAGCCAAGGTCCATTACGCGCGGATTGAAGGGACGCGCTCGGAAAAGCTTGCCAAGCTTGACGCCATTAAAGGGTTTAAGAAAGTGAAGTGGCGGGACTGCCCCAATGAATGGCAGGCTCCATTCCACCCCGCAGGCAAAGGCAAATACTTCAACTGGCCCCTGTTGACGGAGCTGATGCCTTGGCAACACTCCGGAGTCCAGTTCAAAAGAACCTGGCCCATTGCGCCAGACACGGACACCTTAGAACGCCGCTGGCGGGGACTTTTGCAGGCCGAGAACCGGGCCCAGGCATTCCGCGAAACAAGAGATCAACAGATCAATCGCAGTTATCACAGCTCCTTGATCGGAAAGGGCGATTCTACGCCAATCGCCAACTTGCCTGTCAACGCCCCCATGCCAGAAACGCGGCGCTACGCCTACCGCATCTTTGAACGCCAACACATCATTGCGGACGCCCGCCTGATTGAACGGCCGCGCCTCGCGCTGTGGCGCGCCCACAGCGAACGGCAAGTGTATCTGACCAGCCCGTTGACCAAGCCTTTAGGCGCCGGCCCGGCCCTGGGCGCCTGCGCGTTGCTTCCCGATGTTGATTATTTCCCGGGCAGCGGCGGGAAGAGCGTCATTCCGCTCTACCGGAACGCGGACGCCACGGAGGCCAACATCGCGGCGAAGGTTTTAGCTATCCTAGGAAGGGCGTTCAAGCGTACGGTCACCCCTGAGGATTTCGCGGCGTACATCTATGGGGCTCTCGCCCACCCGGCCTTCACCCAACGGTTTTGGAAAGAACTGGAGACCCGTGAATTGCGCGTGCCGATAGCGAAGGATGCCGCCCTGTTTGAGGAAATCCGCAAGGTCGGCGCCCGCTTGCTTTGGTTGCACACCTACGGCGAACGCTGCATCCCCGCGGGCGAACGACGGGGCCAGATCCCCCGTGGCAGGGCAAGTTGCGCCAAGGCCGTGCCATCGGCCCCTGACAGCTATCCCAGCGCATTCCACTACGATGCCGCGGGCCAGACCCTGCATGTGGGCGCCGGCGAGTTCGCGTCCGTCTCCCCTGAAGTGTACGATTTCCGGATTTCCGGCCACAGCCCCGTTCAGTTTTATATAAAGCGCCGCATGAGAAACGGCGGCGGCAGAAAATCATCCCCCTTGGACGACATCCGCCCCAAATCTTGGACTGCCCACTTCACCGAAGAATTGCTTCAACTGCTCTGGTTGCTGGAAAGCGCGCTTGACGCATATCCCCGGCAAGCGGAACTGCTTGACGCCGTGCTCAAAGAGGGTTGCTTCAGCGCCAAAAAGTTGTTGCCAAAGGCCAGGAGCCGCGGGCCGTCCCAAGGACTTCCCGACAGCGCAGGCGCAGGCCCCCAAGTGGCGGAGCCGCGCTCCTTCCATTACGCCCAACACACCTTGTCGCTGTTCCCCGCCACTCCAGCGCCTTGATGAAGCCGTCGCGGGTCGGCATCCTGAGCCTGGCAAGGATGGCGGCGTCCCTTAGGCGCCCCCCCGGGACCTTCCCTGCAAGCGGCCCGGGAATGCTGTAAAATGCCTCCCATGACCCTCGGCAACCCCCTCCCCGTTCAATCCGCCCGCCGCCAGTCCCGCTCTCCTGAGGCGGAGGAAAATCCCACCCGCCACAAAATCGTCATCGGAGACGCGCGCCGCCTGACCCAAGTGGCGGACGAATCGGCGCACCTGGTCGTCACCTCGCCCCCCTACTGGCAACTGAAAGACTACGGCGATAAAAACCAGATTGGCTTCAACGATTCTTACGAGGATTACATCAACCACCTGAACCTGGTGTGGAACGAATGTCACCGGGCCCTCGCGCCGGGATGCAGGTTGTGCGTGAACATCGGCGACCAGTTCGCCCGCTCGGTCTATTATGGCCGCTACAAGGTCATTCCCATCAGGACGGAGATCATCCGCTTCTGCGAAACCATCGGCTTTGACTGCATGGGGACCATCATTTGGCAGAAGGCCATCACCATGAACACCACCGGCGGCGCCTCGGTCATGGGTTCTTACCCCTACCCCCGCAACGGCATCGTGAAAATCGATTACGAATACATCCTGCTGTTCAAAAAACTCGGCGCCCCGCCTCCTGTGGAGCGGGAAAGGAAAGAACGCTCCCGGCTAAGCAAAGAAGAATGGAACCGCTATTTCTCCGGACATTGGCGTTTCCCCGGCGAGAGACAAGACAAACACTTGGCCATGTTCCCGGCGGAACTGCCCGCTCGTCTGATTAAGATGTTCTCCTTCGTAGGGGACACAGTGCTGGATCCGTTTTTAGGAAGCGGCACAACCAGCCTTAGCGCCATGAACTTAGGGCGACATTCCATAGGCTACGAAATCAACGAAAAATTTGTCGGCATCATCCGGGATAAACTCCTGCCGGCCCAAAACAAACTTTGGCAACCTTCTGTGGAGATCGTCCGCCAAGAAGCCAAAGACGACGGCCCGAGCCTGCGCCGCCGGATTGAGAAGTTGCCCTATGTGTTCAAGGATCCGGTAAAGATGCAACGACAGGTGGACCCTAAAAAGTTGCAATTCGGCTCAAAGCTGGACGACAGCGCCAGCAAACGCGAACACTTTTATTATGTGAAAGAGGTCCGAAGCGCTAATGAAGTGATATTAGACAATGATCTGGAAATCAGATTGCTTGGCATCAAGCCATTGAAGGGGAAATCAACAGAGATGAAAGATTTTATCGCGCAGAAAACCCGAGGCAGAAAAGTATTCATCAGGTTCGATCAAAAAAAGCACGACGATAACGGCAAAGTGTTATGCTACCTTTACCTATCGGATAAAACATTCATCAATGCCCATTTAATTAAAATGGGTCTCGCAGTTGTTGATCAAAGCGTGCAACACCGCCACTTCAATAGGTTTCTGAAATATCAGGAGAACGCAGAAGATGGCTAAAGAATGGATATTGAATAGCGCAACCAGCAGATATCAGCTCAACTACAAAAGAAATGTTGGAGCTGTGTCAGAGGAAATTAGAAAATGCGCCCCGAAATCGCTTGCGGAATGGCAAGATTACTATTTTGCCAATGTCCGCGAGAAAACCCATATTGAGGAATTGGGAGGCCGGTTATACATCAAAATCACTGAAGTCATTTCATCGGAAATGCAAGAAATAACCGAACAGGACTGTGTGGATTACCTGTTGAACTTGGTCATCAATCGAACTTACGAAGGCTATGAAACCGAAATAAAGACCATATACGGCCAACTTGAGCAGGCCTTAGGTTGCAAGATCAAGTCTGCTCCAGACGAATGGGACCGAGGCTACAATGTGGATTTTTACATTGAAGTAAAGGGAAAATTCATTGGCATTCAGATCAAGCCCGTCAGCGATGTCTCCCATATCCCTCAGATATACAAGGAAAGAGCCTTGCAAGAAGCTTCACACTCTCAGTTCAAAAAGAAATTTGGAGGGAGTGTGTTTTATGTGTTTTCAATCAAACAGAATGGCAAAAAGATAATACAAAACACTGAAGTCATCGAACATATTAAGAGCGAAATGGAAAGACTGAACCATGCATCAGAATAGAAGAAAAGAGCCTGCGACTAGAGGAAAGGCCCTAGACAAGCACTACACAAAAAAGAAGACTGTGCGCCAAACACGCCTTGCCGCTATTCCCCCTACTCCAGCGCCTCGATGAAGCCGTCGCGGTTCGGCATCCTGATCTTGGCAAGGGCGGCGGCGTCCAACGGTTGCTCCTCTGCGATGATGCCGTTCAGATACAGCAGGTAAGCCGCGAGGGCATAGACCTCAGCGGCACTCAGGCTGCCGGGCCGGTCCATGGGCTTGGAACGCCGGATGAAGTCGAACAAGGTGGTGGCGTAGGGCCAATAGTTGCCTATGGTCTTTTCCGGCCATTCGGATGTCAGGGACATCTGCGCGCCGGCTAGCTGGTCGCCGCTGTTTCCCAACCCTCCCGCGCCGTGGCAGGCGATGCAAAGTTGCTCGTAGAGCGGCTGGCCCTGTTTCGCCGTGCCGTTGCCAGCCGGGAGGCCGGCGCCGTCGGGCATGACGCCCCAATCCCAGCGGCGGACCTCATCAGGCGTTGCCGGCTCGCCTAACCCAGGTCCGGGACGGATCCCGGCGCGAGCGGCCCCAGGCGCAACGGCGACCTCAGGCAACTCGGCGACAACCCCCGGCGCAACCACAGCCTCAGGCGGCTCCGCGCCAGCGGCCCCAGGCGCAACGGCAACCAAGCCCAGGCTAATCCCAGCCAGCGTCAATGCCGATAGAATCGCCAGATAGTTCCGCTTCGGTTTCATCGTAGGTGTGCGACACGCTGCCATCCTCGTCAACCCGCCAGGAGACGATGGCGTTGTAGTGAAAAAAACCATGCCGGCCCCGCTGGGCGATGAGCTGATCTCGCTCAGGCTGCGCATAGCCCGTTTCATCCACCGCCCGGCTCTTCAAAACCGCCGGCCCGCCATTCCACCGCCAGGGAACGCGGAACCGGGTGAAGGCCTTTTCCAACACCGGCGCCTGCAACTCCGCCAGCCCCCAGGTTTGACCGCCATCAACAGACACCTCCACTTGTTTTATCCTGCCCCTGCCGCTCCACGCCAGCCCGGAGATCTGATACAGGCCTGGCCCCTGTTTCAGGATCATGCCCGCTGAAGGGGAGGTGATCAGCGACTTGGCTTCCATGGTGAAGGTGAATTGGCGAGCCTTGCCGGATGGCAAGAGTTCTGTGTAGCGAGCCGTCTCGTTGCGCGCCATGATGGGCCCCTCCGTCGCCTTCAGGGCTCGCAACCATTTCACATTCAGCACCCCCTCCCAGCCGGGCAGGATCAGGCGCAACGGGTAGCCGTTCTCCGGCCTGATGCGCTCGCCGTTCTGGTACAGGGCCAACATGGCGTCGTCCAGGGCCTTCTCCATGGGGATGCTCATATTCATGGCGAAGGCGTCGGCGCCATCGGCAATCAGCCAAGTCGCCTTTTCGCTAAGGCCGGTTTCATCCAAAATGGTTGACAGCGGCACGCCGGTCCATTCGCTGCACGAAACCAGCCCGTGAAAATAACCCGCCTCGGCCCGGGATGGGGACTTGTTCCAGCCGGGGTTGCTGTTGCCGCCGCACTCAACAAAACAGATCTGTGAACGCAACGGATAGCGCGACAGGTTTTCCATGCTGAAAAAAGACGGCCGCTCCACCATGCCGTGAACTAACAACTTGTGTTCATCGGGGTCGATGCGCGGAACGCCATTGTGATGACGCTCAAAATGCAGACCATTGGGCGTGATCATCCCTTCCAACCGATGCAACGGGGTCCAGGAAGCGCCGTTGTTGCGCAGGACCCGGTTGGGGGCCGGAAACCGCACCGTCTCATCCTCATGCTCCGAGGGTTTGCCATAGGGCGTGAAAGCCGCCCCTGGCGCGTTCATCCAGGCGGGCCGCGCCGGTGACGGGTTCCCGGCGGCAGGCGCGCTGCTCAGCGCCAAGGAAGCAGACCCCAAGGCCAAGCCGCTTTTCAGAAACAGGCGCCGGTGCAACAGCCCGTTGCCCGCCACGGGTTGCAGCGCGTCAACAGGGAGCCGCGCCGCGCCCGTCTTGTCAGCGCGTTTCTTCATGTGCGCCTCCCGGCCCTTGCCAACCCGGCGGTCTCTTCAGGTTCAACGCCGCGGCTTGCGCCGTTCCTCGCGCAATCTTGCGCCAGGGCGACAAGCTCCTGCCGCGTCAATAGAAACACCCCCTCGCCGCCATGTTCGAGTTCCAGCCACATAAAAGGCGTCTTAGCGTATTTCGCCTCCAAGGCCTCCCAGCGGTTTCCCACCTCCGCCACCAGGATGCCGTGGTCGCTGAGATGGCGGGGGGCGTCAAGCAAGATGCGATCGACGATGGCGAGCCCGTCGGCGCCGGCTTGCAACGCCAAAGGCGGCTCGTGCTGGTATTCCGCCGGCAACTTCGCCATGGCCGCGGCAGGCACATACGGCGGGTTGCTGACGATGACATCGTATCGCTTGCCTCCCAGAGCCTCATAGACATCCGATTGAATCAGCGTGATGCGCTCTTGCAGTCCATGCCGCGCAAGATTTATTTTTGCCACTTCCAACGCCGCGGGGCTGAGATCCGTGGCATCGACCCGCGCCTCGGGAAAGACCCGCGCGCAGGCAATGGCGAGGCACCCGCTGCCAGTGCCAAGATCCAGGATGTTTCTCACCTCGTCCCGCTTGATCCAGGGGGCAAACTCCCCTAACGCCACCTCCGCCAAAGGCGAGCGCGGCACCAAGACGCGCTCATCAACATACAGGGGCAATGCTGCGAACCAGGCCTTGTTAAGCAGATAAGCCACCGGCTTGCGCGCGCTGATCCGTTCCCGCGCCAGGTCCTTCACGCGCTCAGAGTCGGCGCAAGACAAGGGCAGGTCCAACTTGCCCGCGTCAAGTTCAAAGGGCAGGTCCAGGGCCCCGCACACGAGAAAGGCCGCCTCGGAGCGGGCCTCGTCCGCGCCGTGGCCATAACACAGCCCGGCCCCGGCGAAACGCCGCTCCGTCCAGTCGATGAGTTGTCGGGGGGTGTTCGGTGAAGTTTCAGTCATTCCCATTCACGCCATGCTTGCCCGCGTCCTGGCCCGGGCGACAACAAAACAAGGGGCGAAAGCAAACCCGCAACGCGGAAACCAGGCCCGGCGCCTTAGCCGAACAACAGCTTGTTAAGTCGCCGCACAAATCCGGCCGGGTCTTCCGGCTGCCCTCCCTCGCTCAGCAGGGCCTGGTCAAAAATGAGACCGGCCCAGTCGCCAAAACGCTCGTCATTCTGTTCGTTTTTCAGCTTCTCCACGATGGGATGGCGCGGATTGATCTCCAACACCGGTTTGGCCCGGGCCACCTGTTGCCCCGTAGCTTGCAGGATCTGCTCCAAATGCCGCCCCAATTCATGGGAATCGGCCACCAAGCAGGCCGGGGAGTCAGTCAGGCGCCGGGTGACGCGCACTTCCTTGACCCGTTCATCCAGGGCCTGTTTGACGCGCTGGGTCAGCTCCGTCAGCGCCGCCGCTTCATCCGCGCCCGCGCCGGCTTCCTGGCCCTCAGCATCGCTCTTGTCTTCCGCGCCGCCCTCGCCGCCCACGCCACCCAGGGCCTCCACATCCAACTCGCCCTTGGTGACGGACTGCAAGGGTTTTTCAGCGTACTCGGTCAAATGGGAAACCATCCATTCATCGATGGGGTCCGTCAGCAACAACGCTTCAATGCCCTTCTCCCTGAAGATCTCCAGATGCGGACTGTTTTTAGCGGTGGCGTAGCTGTCGGCGGTGACATAGTAAATCGCCTCCTGCCCTTCTTTCATCCGGGCCGCATAGTCATCCAACGACACGGTGTCTTCTTCTGCATCCTCGCGGGTGGACTTGAAACGGAACAACTTCGCCAACTCGTCTCGCTTGTCCGGCGCGTCGACCACGCCTTCTTTCAACACGCGGCCAAAAGTCCGCCAGAATGTTTGGTATTTCTCCGGCTCCTTGCTCGCCAATCTTTTCAGCAAGTCCAACACCTTTTTCACGCAACCGGAACGAATGGCGTCTATGGTCTTGTTGCGCTGCAAGACCTCCCGGGAGATGTTCAGAGGCAGATCGTCCGAATCCACCACGCCTTTGACAAAACGCAGGTAGGGCGGCAGCAATTGCTCCGCGTCGTCCATGATGAAAACGCGCTTGACATACAGCTTGACGCCATGCCGTTGCTGACGGTCCCACAAATCGAAAGGCGCGCGGGCGGGAATGAACAACAGGCTGGCGTACTCCAGCTTGCCTTCCACCTTGCTGTGAACATGACACAAGGGCGCCTCGAAGTCGTGAGACACAGTCTTGTAGAACTCCTGATAGTCTTCTTCCTTGATGTCCTTCTTGTTGCGCGTCCACAACGCTGTCGCCGCGTTGACCCTCTCCTCGCCTTTTTCGTCCTCGCCCTCCTTCAGCATGACAATGGGTAGGGAGATGTGGTCTGAATACTTGTTGATGATGCCCCGCAACCTGTAGCCATCCAAAAAATCTTTGGCCTCGTCCCGCAGATGCAGGGTCACCTTAGTGCCGCGCCGGGGCCGAGCAACGGTTTCCACGGTGTATTCACTCTTGCCGTCGGAGATCCAGCGCGCGCCCTCCTCCCTGGGCAAACCGGCGCGGCGGGTGACCACTTCCACTCGTTCCGCGACGATGAAAGACGAGTAAAATCCCACGCCGAACTGGCCGATCAGCTGCGAATCCTTGCTCTGATCGCCGGTCAGGGACTCAAGAAACCGCTTGGTGCCGGACTTGGCGATGGTGCCTAAATGGTCAACCACCTCCTGCCGGGACATGCCTATGCCGTTGTCGATGACGGTGATGGTCTTGCGCTTCTTGTCGTATTCCACCCGGATCTTCAGTTCCGGGTCGTCCTCGAACAAGCTGTCGTCCTGCAGGCCCTCAAACCGCAACCGGTCGGCGGCGTCGGAGGCGTTGGAGATCAGCTCGCGCAAGAAGATCTCCGAATTGCTGTACAGGGAGTGGATCATCAGGTCCAGCAGTTGCCGCGCCTCGGTCTGAAAACCCAACACTTCTTTTTTGGCTTCGACAGTCATGGTTTCTCCGCAGTGGCCTCAGGGCTTCCGACTCAAGCCGCTTCCATCCGCGCCCGGCCCCGTGAACGGCGGCGCTTTAGCTGGTCAAGAATCGTGCCTGGGCCCGCTTTAAATTGCGTGGCGATTTTCAGCAATTCTACTAAAATAAGATCATGTCCGCAAAAACCTCCGCCCACACGCCAGTCATTCAGCAGTATCTGAGCTTCAAGGCCCAGCACCCGGACAACTTGCTGCTCTTTCGCATGGGCGATTTCTACGAACTGTTTTTCGAGGACGCCCAGAAAGCGGCCCGGCTGTTGGACATCGCCCTGACCTCCAGGGGCAAATCCCCCGAAGGCGAGTCCATCCCCATGGCCGGCGTGCCGTTTCACGCCGTGGAGTCGCACTTGGCCAAGCTGGTCAGGTTGGGCGAATCGGTGGCGATATGCGAGCAAATCGGCGACCCGGCCCTGGCGAAAGGCCCTGTCACCCGCAAGGTGACCCGCATCGTGACGCCCGGCACCGTGACGGAGGAGGGCCTGTTGGAAGCCCGGACCGACAACCTGTTGGTCTGCGTCCACGCCGGCGCCGCGGAGCAAGGCATCGCCTGCCTCAACCTCTCCGATGGCCGCTTCACCCTCACCCAGACCGAAGGCCTCAGAGCCATGGTGGACGAGTTGCATCGCCTGCGGCCCGTCGAACTCCTGGTCTCCGAAGACTCGGACCTGGAAAAGACCTGCGGCGACCTGTGCAAGAACATCGTGTCCCGCCCCGCTTGGCGTTTCGAGAGAGACACGGCGTCCCGCCTTGTCAAGGAGCAATATCAGGTCAGCGAGCTGGAAGGGCTGGGTTGCGCCGAACTGCCCCTGGCCACCTGCGCCGCGGGGGCCCTGTTGCAATATGTTCACGAGACGCAAAGCGCGGCCCTGTTGCACCTGCGCCCTATCAAGGTCGAATACCCGGCGGACAGCATCATCCTGGACGCCGCCAGCCGCAACAATCTGGAACTGGATCAAGACCTGGCCGGCAGGAAAAAGCACAGCCTGTTGGGGGTGTTGGACGCCACCGCCACCGCCATGGGGGGGCGGCTGTTGAAACGCTGGATAAACCGCCCCATCCGCTCGCAACAAACCCTCAGGCTGCGCCACGACGCGGTGCAGAGCCTGTTGCTCGACAAGGCCTACTCGGAAGTCTCGCAATCCCTGAAACCGGTCAACGACCTGGAGCGGATCCTGGCCCGGGCGGCCCTGAAATCCGCGCGCCCCCGGGATTTGAGTCAGTTGCATAAATCCTTGGCCCGACTGCCCGCGTTGAAAACCGCCCTGGACGCCATTGACAGCCCCCGCGTCCATGAACTGAACAAGCTGATCGGCGCTTTCCCGGCCTTGCAAGCCTTTCTTGAAGGCGCGTTGCTGGAACCGCCCCCCATCAGCATCCGGGACGGCGGCGTGATCGCCGATGGCTTCGATGAGGAACTGGACAAATTGCGCGAATTGGGCGGCAAGACGGGCGCGTTCCTGAGCGAACTGGAAGAGCGCGAGCGGCAACGCACTGGCCTCAGCGGCCTAAAAGTCGGCTTCAACCGCATCCATGGCTATTACATAGAGATCTCTAGACAACACAGCAACCGCGTCCCGGCGCAATACCATCGCCGGCAGACCCTGAAAACCACGGAGCGCTTCATCACGGAAGAATTGAAGGAGTTCGAGGACAAGGCGCTGAGCGCCAAAGAACGGGCGCTGACCCGGGAAAAACTGCTGTACGAGCAGATCCTGGAGCGGGTCTGCGAAGAGCTGGCGCCTTTGCAGGAGACCGCGGCGGCGCTGTGCGAGATCGATGTGTTGACCTGCTTCGCCGAGCGCGCCGTCGCCTTGGACTATCACCGACCCGAGTTCACCAGCGCCCCTGGCATAGACATCCGGGGGGGACGCCACCCGGTCATCGAGCAGTTGCAAGCGGCGCCCTTCATCGCCAACGACATCCTCCTGAACAACGAAACAAAGATGTTGCTGATCACCGGCCCCAACATGGGCGGCAAATCCACCTACATGCGCCAGACCGCGCTCATCGCGCTGATGGCGCACATCGGCAGTTTCGTTCCCGCCGACCAGGCGACCCTGGGGCCCATAGATCGCATTTTCACCCGCATAGGCTCTGTTGACGACATCGCCGCCGGCAAATCCACCTTCATGTCCGAGATGGTCGAGACCGCCAACATCCTCAACAACGCCACGGACAAAAGCCTCGCGCTGATTGACGAGATAGGCCGCGGCACCAGCACCTACGACGGGGTGGCCCTGGCCTGGGCCTGCGCCGCTCACCTAGCCGACAAGATCAGGGCCTTCACCCTGTTCGCCACGCATTATTTTGAACTGACCACCTTGGCCGACTCCGCGGACACCGTGGCCAATGTCCACTTGGACGCCATGAAATATCAGGACGAGATCGTCTTTCTGCACGCGGTCAAACCCGGCGCGACCAACCGCAGCTACGGCATACAGGTGGCGCAACTCGCCGGCATCCCCCGCGAGGTCATCAACCAGGCCGCCCTGCAACTGGACATCATAGAAAAACACACCATAGAACTGGCCCCGGAAACCCCGCAGAGAGATTTGTTCTCGCAGACTGACAAATTGCGCGCGGCCTTGAAAGAGATCGACCCGGACGCGGTCACCCCCAAAGAGGCCCTGGAAATCCTCTACCAACTCCATGCGCTGAACCACTCCTGAGCGGAGGGCGCGAGACTGGCCCCGTACGCGGGGATTGAAATCCGCCCGCAAACGCGGTACAATGACCCCATTGCAACCATTTTTTCAGGATGAGGCCTATGCCTTTTATCGTCACAGAAAGCTGCATCAAGTGCAAATACACGGACTGCGTGGAAGTCTGTCCGGTGGACTGCTTCCACGAAGGGCCGAACATGTTGGTCATCGACCCCGACGAGTGCATCGATTGCACCTTGTGCGAGCCGGAATGCCCCGTCGACGCCATCATGTCCGAGGACGATGTCCCGGACAACCAGCAGGAGTTCATTCAGCTGAACGCGGAACTCTCCCGGGAATGGCCGGTCCTCAGCGAGATGAAGGACGCGCCCGCCGACGCGGACGAATGGAAAGAAGTCAAGGACAAGTTGCAACACCTGGAGCGTTGACCGGCTTCTTAAAAGCCGGCCCGCTGGCCCCGCGGGCCGGCTTCACACGCTGAACTTGCTCTTTTCCCCCCACTCGCACCAGTCGTAGATCAAGCAAGCGCCGCACTTGGGCTTGCGCGCCGCGCAGGTGTAGCGCCCATGCAGGATCAGCCAGTGGTGCGCGTCCTTCTTGTAGTCATCCGGCACGAACTTGTGGAGGCCCCGCTCCACTTCCAGCACATCCTTGCCCGGCGCCAGCCCCGTGCGATTGGACACCCTGAAAATATGGGTGTCCACCGCGATGACCGGTTGCCCAAAGGCCGTGTTCAAAATGACATTGGCGGTCTTTCTGCCGACCCCTGGCAACTCTTCCAGGGCTTCCCGCTCCTGCGGCACTTCGCCGCCGTGCCGCTCCGTCAACATCCGGCAGGTCTTGATGATGTTTTTCGCCTTGGTGTTGAACAGACCGATGGACTTGATGTGCGCCTTCAGACCGCTCTCCCCCAGGGCCAAAAACGCCGCCGGGGTGGCCGCCGCCTTGAATAGCGTCTTGGTGGCCTTGTTGACGCCGACATCCGTCGCCTGGGCCGACAGGATCACAGACACCAGGAGCTCAAAAGGCGTCTGGTAGTGAAGCTCTGTGGTGGGGGCGGGGTTTTGCGCCCTCAAAGCCGCGAAAATTTTTTCGCGCTTGGCCTTGTTCACGGAAGGGCGCGGTCAGGGGTGGAAGCAGGGGCCTTGCCCCAGGCCTGGCGGATGGCGGCGCAGGCGGCTAACAACAGACCGAAGGCGATGAGGGCCCCGGCGGGCCGGTCGAACAGGCTGAGGCCCGGGGCGAGCGGCGCCGGACTGAACAGGCCCGCCAGTCCCAGCCTCGAGCCGTCCGTCAGAACGCCGCCGCGAGCCGCCGCCTCGCGCAACAGCCCCACCAAGGTCAACAACGCCACGGCCGCCAGGCCTTGCTTCAGGGTCGCCAAGACTTGCTCCTTGGCCCCTTGCCGCGCTTCAGAGGCGAGCCGCGCCAGCTGATGCAACAAGGCCGTGTTCATGGCCAAGAGCGGCAGATAAACGCCCATGCGCTCCCGGACAGGGAGCGCGCCGGCCTGCAAGGCCAAATCCACCACCGTCGTCCAGGTCGCGGCGATCAGCAACAGATAAACCAGCCGCAATCGCGCCGGGATGAGACCCCTCAGGCAGACCACGGTCGCGCCACTCAGGAGCAGAATGAAAAAGCATGCCAAACCCGCCGCCAGCCCGCTGAGCAGGGTCGCGGAAACAGCCAACAGGGGCGTGAGGCCGGTCAGGCCGATGGTCGCCGGGGTCAGGGGCCTGAACAGGGCGGGAGAATTCACGGCCTCGCCTCGCCGCCGGGCCGGCCCTGCCGCGCCGGATTAAATTTCAAACTCAATTTCCGCGTCGGCCAGGTTCGCCTCGATCAACTCCAGCCGCCGCGCCGCCGCGCCCGTCTCCAGGAGCTCCTGTTTGACCTGGGGTTCGAAGGGCAAAAACTCCGCCAAGCGGTAACTCAGGGTCTCGGCGCCGACGGCATCGTGGCTTTCATCGACATACGGGGTCTGATAATTGTTGACGATGTACAGGTAGATGTCCCTGAGGGCGTGGTATTTTTCCGGGCAATCCAGTTCCTCGCCCTCCGCCATCCACTCCACTTCCCCCTCCAGCAGATTGTTGTCTCGCTTCGAGGCGCGCAAAATTCTGAAGCGTTGCCGACCCTGGGCCGTAATGCTCAACAAGCCGTCTGACTGCTGGGAGAAATCGATGATCTCCGCGTAAGTCCCGATGTCGAAACAGGCGGCGGCCGGGCCCGTTTCCGCCCCGGCCTTGATGAGACAGATGCCAAAACCGCTGTTGGTCCTCATGCACTCGCTCACCATGTCCAGGTAGCGCGGCTCGAAGATCCGCAACAGCAGGCGCCCTCGCGGATACAGCACCGTGCGCAACGGAAACAGCGGAATTTTCCGCATCAGCCTTGCAACCTTTCAATCAACAGTTGATGAATGTTCTCAACCCCCCCGTTGCTCATAATGACGATGCGGTCCTGTCCCGCCGCCGCGGCGGCCAGCCAGTCCATCAGCTCTTCTATATTATCAGATATTCGCAACTTGTCGCCTAGGGCGCCCAAGGAGGCGCGCAGATCCCAGTCCAGGGCCGGCGGCTCATGCACAAAAACCTGGTCCGCCGCGGTCAGGGAAGCCGCCAGCGCGTCTCGATGGGTCCCGGATTTCATGGTGTTGGAGCGCAATTCCAGCACGGCAAGGAGGCGTTGCCCAGCGCCGGCGACCATGCGGTTTCGCAACGCCGCCAAGGCCCGCGCGATGGCGGTGGGATGGTGGGCGAAATCGTCATACACCTCGATGCCGTTGACCGATGCCACCCGTTGCAACCGCCGCCGAACGCCCTTGAAGCCCGCCAAACTCTCGCAAGCCTGTTGCGGAGGAACATCAAACTCGCCCGCCGCGATGATGGCCGCCAACGCGTTTTCGGCGTTATGCTCGCCGAACAGCGGCCAGCTCGCCCGGCCCGCTTCCTGATTGCCCTGGAGGACCTGAAATTCCGAATAATCAGGCTTCAAGGGGCGGACCTGCCAGCTTGACTCCGCGCCGCCGAACCGAACCGCCGGCGTCCACCGCCCCATGCCAAGGACAACCTCCAGGGCGGGGTTTTCATCACGGACGATGAGCTTGCCATTGGGCGGCACAGTCCTCAGCAGATGGTGAAACTGGATCTGGATCGCCTCCAGGTCGCGGAAAATGTCCGCGTGGTCATATTCGATGTTGTTGATGATCAAGACCTCGGGGCGGTAGTGAACGAATTTCGAGCGTTTGTCGAAAAAAGCGGTGTCATACTCATCGGCCTCCACCACGAAGGGCCCCGAGGGACGGCCCAGCCGCGCCGAGCCTTGGAAATTCTCCGCCACGCCGCCAATTAAAAAACCAGGCTCCAGCCCGGCGCAATGCAGGATCCAGGCGAGGATGGCGGTGGTGGTGGTCTTGCCGTGGGTGCCGGCGACCGCGATGGTCCTGCGCCCCGCCAGGATGTTTTCCGCCAACCATTGAGGACCGGACAGGTAGGGGATTCGTTGCGCCAACATAGCCTCCACCGCCGGGTTGCCCCGGGACAAGGCGTTGCCGACGATGACCAATTCCGGCGCGGGGTCAAAACAGGCGGGCCCGTAGCCCTGCGAGAGCGGCACGCCCAAGGCGGCCAATTCATCGCTCATGGGCGGATAGACCTCATGGTCGCTGCCGGAGACCTGGTGGCCAAGCTCTTGCGCCAGCCGGGCCGCCCCGCCCATGAAGACGCCGCAGATCCCCAGGATATGCAGCTTCATCTAAACCGATGGCGGCATGACGGAGAAGTTGATAAGCCCCTGCAGCAACACGGCGTACAAGAGCGACAGAAACAACCCGGTGGCGAACGAGGCGGCGATCGCGTGCCGAAAAATGTGCGCCATGACGACCATGTACCAGATCATCAAGGCGTACTGGAAGATGGTGGTGATCTGTCCCATGAACGCTGTTGAGGCGGGGTCAGACTTGGCGATAAGCAGGGGAATGCTCAACGCGCCGATGATAATCCCGCAACCCGCCAGGGCTGTCACGGTCTGGGTCCACCGGCTGGGCTTGCGGCATATTGACAACAGCGCATAGACGAAGCCGAATAAAAACCCGACATCGATCAGGCCCACCAAGGGCGTGTCCGTTATGGCGGCATTCAGATTCGTCACCAAAAAGGCGATGATCAGATAAACGCCGACTGTGGGCACCAACAGGACCCAGGAGCCAGGCACATCCTGGGGGGCGCACTCCAACAGGCAGATCTTGAAATAAAGCCGGATAATAACGATGATATCCAGAATCATGGGCGCATTTTACAATAACTGGCTTGTGAGTGAAAACCGCCGGGGCCGGCAGGCGGGGTCAGGCCTCGGTGTCGCCAAACTTCCCAGGCAGGCAAAGGCGGCGGCGCTGAAATGTTGCGGCGCGGCGGCATTGACCATGGCCTTGGCCTTGGTTCAGGACGCGCAAGCGGAGCAGTCGGGAGAGAAAAATTCCTTTGATTCCGCCGACATGACCCTGGTGGCCCAGGGGAACTTGGACTACACGGCCTGCCTGCGCTCCCGCGCCCTGGAAGAGCTGGATTCCAGCCCCGATGTGCGCGTCGTGGCGGACGCGGCCGCCGCGGCTTGCCGACCCGTGTTGGACGAGTTGCGGGCCGCCCTCGGCGACAACAGGGTCAATCCTCAGTTCGCCAATGGCGCCATCGAACGGGTCAAGCGCCGGGCCCTGCGGCGGTTGTTGCCTCTGTTGATGATGGAGCGGTCACAGCGCTCCAGTCCATAGATCCTTTCTATCCCTCTGATTGAAAAATAGCAATTCCGCCGCGCCCCGCTGTTGCGCTATGCTGTTTTTGACAATTCTTTCACCCTATTAGGAGGGCGACATGCAGATAGACATTGGCATTGACGAGCAACACAGGCGAGAGATAGCAGAGGGCCTGGCGAAACTCTTGGCGGACAGCTACACGCTGTATCTCAAGACGCACAATTTCCATTGGAATGTCACCGGCCCCATGTTCTCCACCTTGCACGCCTTGTTTGAAGAACACTACACAGAGCTGGCGACGGCGGTGGACGAGATCGCGGAGCGCATCCGCGCCTTGGGCGTGGCGGCGCCGGGCTCTTACCAGCAGTTCAGCCAGTTATCTTCCATCGAAGAGGAAACCGGCGTGCCAACAGCGGAAGAGATGATCGCGCAGTTGGCGCGGGGCCAGGAGGCCGTGATCAGGACCGCCCGGAGCATCTTTCCTGTGGTGGACGCCGCCCATGACGAGCCTTCGGCGGACCTGTTGACGCAACGCATGCAGATCCACGAGAAAAACGCCTGGATGCTTCGCAGCCTGCTGGAAAAGCCCTAAGGCGGGGGCTGTGTGCGGGGGGCGCGCTGCCGCCCCCCTTCAACAGCGCGCTCGCTTAAGAACCCGCCGCCAGAGCGGGCTGGGGCACCAACGGCGCCAGCTCCGACAGGGCCCGTTGATACACTTCCCGTTTGAAGAACACGACCTGTTCAACCGGTTCCCAGAAATCGATCCAGCGCCAGCGATCAAACTCTGGGCGCCGGCTCAAGGCCAGGTTGACATTGCTTTCATCCCCCACCAGCCGCAACAGGAACCAGCGTTGTTTCTGACCGATGCAAACGGGCTTGTCATGGCGTCTGACAAAACGCTGGGGCAGCCTGTAGCGCAACCAGTCCCGCGTTTTGCCGATCACTTCCACATGCTCAGGCAACAAGCCGACTTCCTCGCGCAACTCCCGGAACATGGCGCTCTCGGCGGACTCGTTCGGCCTGACGCCGCCTTGGGGAAACTGCCAGGCGTCCATGCCAACCCGCTTCGCCCAGAACAGGCGATGGGAGTCATTGAACAGAACGATGGCCACATTGGCGCGAAAGCCCTTGCCATCGATTTGGGAACGGGAGCCGCGCATGACGCTCAGGGCCTCGCCTCAGCCGAGAAGATGCTTGACCGCGTCCCTTTCCTCTTCCAGCTCTTTTTGCGTGGCCGCCATTTTCCCGCGGCTGAACTCGTCCAGGGCCAGCCCTTGAACGATCTCGTGGCGGCCACCGGCGCATCGAACGGGAAAGGAATAGACCAGGCCCTCCGGGACGCCGTAGGCGCCGGGGGAGGGGACAGCCATGCTGGTCCAGTCGTCGGCGGGCGTGCCTGAAACCCAGTCGCGCAGGTGCGCCAGGGCGGCGCTCGCCGCCGAGGCGGCGCTGGAGGCCCCCCGCGCCGCGATGATCTCAGCGCCCCGTTGCGCCACCTTGGGGATGTATTCGTCCCGGTACCAGTCCTGCTCCACCCGCTCCAGGGCCAGCGTCCCCTCCACCAGGGCGTGGCGCAGGTCGGGATATTGCGTGCCGGAATGGTTGCCCCAGATGATCAGCCGCCGGATGGCGGCAACCGGCGCCCCGGTCTTGGCCGCCAAACTGGCCAGGGCCCTGTTGTGGTCCAGGCGCGTCATCGCCGTCACCTGGCCGGGAGCCAGGTCCGGCGCGTTGTTCATGGCGATCAGGGCGTTGGTGTTGGCGGGGTTGCCCACCACCACGGCCTTGACTTCGCGGCTGGCATGCTCGTTCAAGGCCCGGCCCTGCTCCCGGAAGATCTCGGCGTTGCTTAACAACAGGTCGGCGCGCTCCATGCCGGCGCTCCGCGGCCTCGCGCCCACCAGGAAGGCGTAGTCCGCATCCCGGAAGGCCACAGCAGGGTCGGTGGACGCCGCGGTCCCCGCCAGGGTTGGAAAAGCGCAATCTTCCAGCTCCATCATCACCCCATCCAACGCCGGCAGGGCCGGCGGGATTTCCAGCAGTTGCAGGAAAACAGGCTGGTCCGGGCCCAGAAACTCCCCGGCGGCAAGGCGGAACAGCAGGGCGTAGCCGATTTGGCCCGCGGCCCCGGTAACGGCGACGCGAACAGGGGGCTTGGTCATGACTCGCTCCTCTCATCGATAGGCACATAGTCCCGGGCTTTCGGCCCCACATAGAGTTGCCGCGGCCGGCCCAGGCGGAAGTCCGGATCGTCCATAAGCTCCATCCATTGGGCGATCCAGCCCGCGCTGCGCGCCAGGGCGAACATCACCGTGAACATGGAAGTGGGTATGCGCAGAGCCTGGTAGATCAGCCCTGAATAAAAATCGACATTGGGGAACAGCTTGCGCTCCTGGAAGTAATCATCCTCCAGGGCGATCCGCTCCAGTTCCAGGGCGATCTCGAACAGGGGCTGATTCACGCCTATCTCCCCTAGCAAATCATGGCAGGTGCGCCGAATGATCTTGGCCCTGGGATCGTAATTCTTGTACACCCGATGCCCGAAGCCCATCAGCCGAAAAGAGTCGTCCTTGTTCTTGGCTCGCTCTATGAAGCGTCTGATGTTGCCGGGGTTGCCGATCTCCTCCAGCATGTGGATCACGGCCTCGTTGGCCCCCCCATGGGCCCGGCCCCACAGGGCGATGATCCCCGCCGCCACGCAAGCAAACGGGTTGGCCTCCGAACTGGCCGCCATGCGCACCGTCGAGGCGCTGGCGTTTTGCTCGTGGTCGGCATGCAGAATAAACAGGAGGTCCAGCGCGCGCACGGCCAAAGGCGAGGGTTGATAGTCCTCAGAGGGCCAAGAAAACATCATGTACATGAAATTCTCGATGTAATCCCGGGAATTGTCGGGATGCGCGAAGGGCAGCCCCGAGGCGTAGCGGTAGCATTTGGAAGCCACATTGGGGATCTTGCCAAGCACGCGCCGGGCGGTCACCAGGCGATTCTCCGGGTCATGGACGTCGGTCCTGTCGTGGTAATAAGAGGCGATGGCGCTGATGACGCCTGACATAATCGCCATGGGGTGCGCGTCGTAGCGGTAGGCATTGTAGTAGCGCGTGATGTGCTCATGCACCATGGTGTGCATCTTGATGGCCTGGCTCCACTCGTCCATCTGCTTGCGGCTGGGCAATTCCCCGTAGATCAACAGATAGGCCACCTCCAGGAAGGTGCTTTTTTCGGCCAGTTGCTCGATGGGGTAGCCGCGATGCAGCAACATCCCCTGCTCCCCGTCCAGGTAGGTGATCGCGCTCCGGCAACTGGCTGTGGAGGCGTAGCCTGGGTCGAAAGTGAACAGGCCCAGTTCATCGCGCAGGAATTTGGCGTCGATGACGGCGGCGCCGTAGGAGCCTTCCAGAACCGGGCATTCAACCTGCTTTCCCGTCGCATTGTCGATAATCGTAACCGCGCGCGCCATGACCGCCTCCCTAATAAGGTGAACAACCTGTGATTGTCGCTTGTTTGAACTTGTTATCCAGCCAGCATACAGGCAGAGAGGCGCGGTTTGCAAGTGGAAAATGCGCCAAGGGCGGGTCTGCCTGACCCTGTTTGCGGCCCGGGGCGCTGAAAACGGGATGTCTCTCCGCCCCAAATGTGGTATGTTTGGCGGGTGGAACACTGACTGGTGGCAAGACCATGAACAACTCCGAATCCTCCCCCGTTCACAGCGGCAATGTGGCCTTTGTTGAAGCCGTTCACGAGCAATACTTGGGCGACCCCGGCAGCGTCGCGCCCGAATGGCGGCGTTATTTTGACGCCCTGAAGCAGGAGACGGAAGCCCCTGAGCCTGCATCGGCGGCGGCGCCGGTTGGCGCACCAGCCCAGCCCCTGCCGGAGGCCGACCGGGACGCGCCGGCCGAGGCCGGGAACAAGCAACAGGCCTCGGTGTTGCAACTGATCAACGCCCATCGCTTTCGCGGCCACCAGCAGGCCGACCTGGATCCACTCAGACAATACGAGCGGCCGCGGCTCCCCGAACTGGACCCCGCTTATTACAATTTCACCGAGGCGGACCTGGGAAAGGTGTTCAACACAGGGTCCCTGTTTGCGCCGGACGAGTTGCCGCTGGCCGAGATCATCGACATCGTGAAGGCGACTTACTGCCGCGCCATCGGCGCTGAGTACATGCACATCAACGAAACGGAGCAGAAGCGCTGGATCCAGCAACGGCTGGAGGAGACCCGCGGCGCGCCCCAATTTTCCGACGAGAAAAAGAAAAAGATACTCCAGCGCATCATCGCCGCCAACGCCTTGGAAGAATATCTGCATGCGCGGTATGTGGGGCAAAAACGCTTCTCCCTGGAAGGTGGAGAGGCCCTGATCCCGCTATTGGACGAGATCGTGCAATCCAGCGGCGAGATCGGCATTCGCGAGGCGGTCATCGGCATGGCCCACCGCGGCCGCATCAATGTGCTGATCAACATCATCGGGAAATTGCCGGAAGAACTGTTTGACGAGTTTGAAGGCCAGGGGGCCGCTGGCGGCGCTTTGGACCCCGCCGGGGATGTCAAGTATCACTTGGGCTATTCATCGGACATACAGACCGCCGGCGGGGTGGTGCACCTGACCCTGGCGTTCAACCCCTCCCATTTGGAGATCATCGACCCCGTGGTTGAAGGCTCCGTCCGGGCCCGTCAGGACCGGCGCAATGACAAGACGCGCAAGCAAGTCCTGCCCATTATCCTGCATGGCGACGCCGCGTTCGCCGGCCAAGGCGTGGTGATGGAGACCTTCAACCTGTCCCAGACTCGCGGCTACACCACCGGCGGCACCGTTCACATCATCGTCAACAATCAGATCGGCTTCACCACCAGCGACCTGCTGGATTCGCGCTCGACCCTGTACTGCACCGATGTCGCCAAAATGGTGCAAGCGCCGATCTTTCATGTCAACGGCGACGACCCCGAGGCGGTAACCCATGTGGCCAAGTTGGCCCTGGATTTTCGCATGAAGTTCAAAAAGGATGTGGTCATCGACATGGTTTGCTACCGCAAGCATGGACACAACGAAGCGGATGAGCCCGCCACCACCCAGCCCATCATGTACCGACAGATCAACGGGCACAAGAATGTCAGGGAGCTCTACGCCCAGCGCCTGGTGGAAGAGCAAGTCGTCTCTCCCGACGCAGTGGAAGACATGGCCCGCTCCTACATCGATTCGCTGCAAAACAACAAGGTGGTGGCGGGCACCAAAGCCAGCAACGCCGACATCCGCTTTCTGATCAACTACGAGCCGTACAAGAACACCCCCTGGGACATGGAGGTGAAAACAGGCCTAGGCCCTGCCTCCATAGACCGGTTGACGGAGCGCATCACCACCGTGCCGGCGCATTTCAAACTGCATCCCACGGTGGCGAAAATCATGGAAAACCGCAAAAAAATGGGCGCGGGCGAGCTACCGCTGGATTGGGGGTACGCGGAAACTTTGGCCTACGCCGCCCTGTTGGACGAGGGCTTCCCCATCCGCCTTTCCGGCCAGGACAGCGGGCGCGGGACCTTCTTCCACCGGCACGCCGTGATTCACAATCAGGAGGATGGCGAGACCTATCTGCCGTTGCAACATGTGAAGGACGGCCAGCCTTCGTTCCTGGTCATCAACTCCATTCTCTCGGAAGAAGCCGTGTTGGCCTTTGACTACGGCTACAGCAGTTCCGAACCCAATGCGCTGACCATCTGGGAAGCCCAGTTCGGCGACTTCGCCAACGGCGCGCAAGTGGTGATCGACCAGTTCATTAGCTCCTGCGAGGCCAAATGGGGAAGGTTTTGCGGCCTGACCCTGTTCCTCCCCCACGGCTACGACGGCCAGGGGCCTGAGCATTCTTCCGCCCGCCTGGAGCGTTACTTGCAGTTGTGCGCCCGGGAAAACATGCAAGTCTGCCTGCCCAGCACCCCGGCGCAGATGTTCCATCTGCTCAGGCGGCAAATCATCAGACCCTACCGCAAACCGCTCGTCGTGATGACCCCCAAGAGCCTGTTGCGGCACAAACTGTCAACCTCGTCCCTGGAGAAGATCACCGACGGCAAGTTTGAACTGGTCATAGACGAGATAGACGCGCAGATCGACAAAACCGCCGTGACCCGTTTGCTGATTTGCGCTGGCAAAGTGTATTACGACCTGTTGGCGGCCCGGCGCGACAATGCGCTCAACAACATCGCCATTATCCGCCTGGAGCAACTGTTCCCGTTTCCGTCGGCTGAAATGAAACAGGTGATCGATTCCTACCCGAACGCCGTGGAAGTCGTCTGGGTGCAGGAAGAGCCCAAGAACCAGGGCAGTTGGTATTACATGCAGTCCCGAGGCACCATGATCGGTTGCCTGAGCGAGCAACATCTGTTCGGTTACGCCGGGCGTTTTTATTCAGCCTCCCCGGCGGTGGGCTACCTGAGCGCGCACTTGGCCCAGCAGAAAAAACTGGTGGAGGATGCCCTGCAACTGGAAAAACTGGAAGTCACCCATTTGCGGAGCGCGTATAATGGACAGCCTTAGCGACCGGGCTCAGGGAGGCCCCAGGGCTTGCCGGTCCGCCGCATCCAACGGGAGAATGCCATGTTAGTCGAAGTCAAAGTTCCGGTGCTGGCGGAATCCGTCGCGGAAGCCTCCTTGTTGCACTGGCGCAAGCAGGTGGGAGACGAAGTGAAATTCGGCGAGGGACTGATAGACCTGGAAACCGACAAGGTCACCTTGGAGATCGTCGCCCCGGACAACGGGGTCCTGGTCAACATCCTGAAAAGCAACGGTGAGGATGTGGAAAGCAACGAGGTGATCGCCCAGCTAGACACTGAGGCCGACGCCGATTTGGCGGCGGACGAAGCAGAGCCGAGGGCGGAAGCGGAGCCGGAACTGGTGTCGGACGCGCCGGAGCCGGCGGCGGACGAAGCAGTCCTCGCGATGGAGGCGGACTCAGAAGAGCAAGGGACCCAGACAGAAGCCGAGCCAGAGCCTGCAATGCCGGGAACCCCTGCCTTCCAGGGCCAAACCGAACTCGCGACAGCGGCACCGGAAGCCAAACTCAGCCCCGCCGTCAGGAGCCTGTTGGCGGAACATGGCGTGGACTCGGCGGCGGTCCCAAGCGCCGGCGACAGGCTAACCAAAGAAGACATCCTCAACTATTTGGCGGAGCGGCGCGCCCAGGCCCCTGGCGAACCTGACGCGCCTGAAGAAGCAACAGCGGCGGAAATGGCTTCCCCGGTTGCGGCGGAAGCGACTTCCCCGGCCGCGGCGGAAGCAGCCCCCACGGCCGCGGCGGAAGCAACCCCCCCGCCTGTGGCGGAAGAGGCTCCCCCGACCGCGGCGGAAGAGGCTCCCCCGACCGCGGCGGAATCAGCTCCCCCGGCCGCGGTGGAAGCAACTCCTCCACCCGCGGCGGAACCAACTCCCCCGGCCGCGGCGGAATCAACCCCCCCGGCCACGGCGGAATCAGTCCCCCCGCCCGCGGCGGAAGCACCCCCCCCGGCCGCGGCGGAAGCAACTCCCCCACCCGCGGCCACGCCCGCCGACGCCGGCAAGCCTGAAACCTCCAGGACTGAAAATCGCGTCCCCATGACGCGCCTGCGGCGAAGAGCGGCGGAACGCCTGTTGTCGGCGCAACGGGAAAACGCCATTCTCACCACCTTCAACGAGGTCAACATGCAACCTGTGAAGGATCTGCGGGCCCGCCACAAGGAAAGTTTTGAGCAGATCCACGGCATCAAGCTGGGCTTCATGTCGTTCTTCACCAAAGCCGTGATCGAGGGCCTGAAGAAGTTGCCTGTCATCAACGCCTCCGTGGAGGGCCAGGACCTGGTTTATCACGAGTATTTCGACATAGGCATCGCCGTCAGTTCCCCCCGCGGGCTGGTGGTCCCGGTCATCCGGGACGCGGATGCCCTGAGTTTCGCCGACATTGAGAAGGCCATCGCAACATTCGGACAGAAAGCCAAGGAAGCGAAGCTCACCCTGGACGATTTAACCGGCGGCACCTTCACCATCACCAACGGCGGCGTGTTCGGCTCGTTGCTGTCCACCCCGATCATCAATCCGCCGCAAAGCGCGATCCTTGGCATGCACAAAATCCAGGAACGCCCTGTCGCGGAGAACGGGGCGGCGGTGATTCGCCCCATGATGTATTTGGCGCTTTCCTACGACCACCGCATCATAGACGGCCGGGAAGCGGTCTCGTTTCTGGTGGCGGTAAAGGAATCGCTGGAGGATCCATCGCGCCTGTTGTTGCAGGTTTAACGACGATGAAGAGTTTCGATGTCGTAGTCATTGGCGGCGGCCCGGGGGGGTATGTCTGCGCCATTCGTTGCGCGCAATTAGGGCTTGCCACGGCTTGCGTCGACAGCTGGTTAGATGGCGATGGACAACCGGTCTTAGGAGGCACCTGTCTGAACGCAGGTTGCATACCCTCCAAGGCCCTGTTGGATTCCTCCCACCATTACCACTTCATCAAGCACGAGGCGACGCGGCACGGGATCCACATCGGCGGCGGCGTGACAACAGACATCTACAAGATGATGGACCGCAAAAACAACATCGTGCGGAAATTGACCACGGGCATAGCCGGGTTGTTCAAGAAAAACCGGGTGCAGTGGTTGCAAGGCCATGGCAAATTGTTGGAGGGCAACCAGGTTGAGGTGACGCCCGTTGGCCCGGAAGCGGCAGAGAAGCACATCGTGGAGGCCCGGCACATCGTGATCGCCACAGGTTCCGTGCCGGCCAAGCTCGCCGCCGCGCCCGTTGACCAGGACCGAATCGTCGATTCCACTGGCGCCCTCGCGTTCACGGGCCTGCCGCGCCGCTTGGTCATCATCGGCGCCGGCGTGATCGGTCTGGAACTGGGCAGCGTATGGAACAGAATGGGCACCGATGTCACCATCCTGGAGGCCCTGGATGATTTCCTGGAGCCGGCGGACCGGCAAATCGCCGCCGAGGCGGAAAAGATCCTGAGACAACAGGGCTTGGACCTGCGCTTGGGCGCCAAGGTCACAGGCACCGGGTCGAACAACCAGGAGGTCACCGTCACCTACGAGGACGCGGAAGGCAAACAACAACTGACAGCGGACAAATTGATCGTCGCCGTCGGACGCTCGCCCAACACCGAAGGCCTGGGCGCGGAAGAGGCGGGATTGGCCTTGAACAGGAACGGCAGCGTGCAAGTTGACGAATATTGCGCCACCAACCTGCCTAATGTCTATGCCATAGGCGATGTGGCGCGCGCGCCCATGTTGGCGCACAAGGCCTCGGAAGAAGGCGTGGCGGTGGCGGAGCGCATCGCCGGCAAGCCCAGCTATGTGAACCTGGAGACCGTGCCTTGGGTCATCTACACTTGGCCGGAAATCGCTTGGGCGGGCAAAACCGAACATGAGCTAAAAGCCGCTGGCAGGGCCTACAAAAAAGGCGTGTTCCCATTCATGGCAAGCGGCCGCGCCCAGGCCGCTGGCGAAACAACCGGTTTGGTGAAAATCCTCAGCGATGAAAACACGGACCGACTTTTAGGCGCGCACATATTTGGCGCCAACGCCTCCGAGCTGATCGCCGAGACCGTGTTAGCCATGGAATTCGACGGCAGCGCCGAAGACCTGGCCCTCACTATCCACGCCCACCCCACCCTGTCCGAGGCCCTGCGCGAAGCGGCCCTAGCCGCAGACAACCGTCCCCTGCACCGCTGACAAATTCGCGCGTTGTCAACAGATGTCAGACCTGTTGTTGATTGGCAAAGCGCGCGCATGACGCGACTGGCCATGCCTAACCTGGAAACAAGCGCGCAAGGCGCGAACGCCGTTGCGAATTGCGATTTCAGTCAGCAATCCTTGTCCTTCATTGATCAGAACAATGATGGCGAGTGGGGCACCTTCAAGGATAGCCTCCGCGCGCCTGTGCATCGCTGGTTCACCTACCCCGCCGGTTTCTCTTACAAAGCCGTTTGCCACAGCCTGAAAAAACACCAAATTCGCCCGGGAATGCGGGTCTATGATACTTTTGCGGGGACGGGAACGACCAACCTGGCGGCGAAGTGTTCAGAAGTGGATTCTTACGGCGTGGAGGCTCACCCGTTTGTTTTTCAGATTGCCTGCGTCAAGCTCGACTGGGGAGTGGATGAAGACAACATAGCCAGCGAGACGGAGCGGGTTTTGGAAGCCGCCAGTGCGAAAAAATCGGGGGAGACGGATATTGAGACCCTGCCGGAACTGGTGAGAAAGTGCTACGACGAGAAGACCCTCAACGAACTGCTGAAGTTGCGCGACCTAATCGGCAACATCGAGCTGGCGCAGACGCGCCGTTTTTTAGAATTGGCGCTGATAAACACGCTGCGCCAAGTTTCCTCCGTGGAGACGGGATGGCCTTACATCGCCCCAAACAAGCCGCTCAACAAAAATCCCGAACGCCCGGCGGCGGTTTTCACGGCGCAAGTCGCGCGGATGATCAGCGACATTCAGGAAATTCGACGACAATCGCAACACTGGCGCAGTGTCAAGGCCGATCTCTATCACGCCGACGCAAGGAGAACCGCGCTCCCTAACAACAGCGTGGATCATGTTTTCACTTCCCCGCCGTATTTGAACAATTATGATTACGCCGACCGGACGCGGCTCGAGATGTATTTCATGGGGCTCGCAGGAAGTTGGGCTGACATCACAGAGGGCGTGCGGGACAAGTTGATGACCTCGGCAACGACGCAAATCAGGGGAACGGGCTATCAGGTTTCAAAAGGCTTGCGGAAAAACTGCTCAGAGGTCGCCGCGTTTTTGCAAGAGTCCATAGCGAAACTGGCGGAGTTGCGGCAACAAAAGAGCGGAAAAAAGAGCTATGACCGCGTGACAGGCGGTTATTTCAACGACATGCATCTGGTTTTGAAAGATGTTTTCCGCGTTATGAAGCCAGGTGGAACCGCAGTTTTCATATTGGGCGATTCCGCGCCTTATGGGGTGCATATTCCCACTGATGAACTGGTTGGAAAAATCGCCCTAGGGGTCGGATTCAGCCATTATGAAATCACGGTGTTGCGCAAACGCGGCGGCAAGTGGAAAAACAATCCGCAGAGGCACAATGTGGCCTTGCGCGAAGCCATCCTGACAATTAGAAAATGACAATCCAAATAACCAATCCGGGCGCCAAACTGGGCCAAGCCATAAGCGCAAGCCGCGCTATTTTTGCAACAGGGCCGTGAGCCAGGCGCGGAACTCGGCGCCGATGTCCTCGCGTTCCAAGGCGCGCTCCACATTCGCCTTGAGATAGCCCAAGAGGGAACCGCAGTCAGAGCGCGGGCTCTCAACCTCGCACAGATAGACATCCTGTTCCCGGAGGAGGGCGGCAATGGCGTCGGTCAGCTGAATCTCATTGCCCGCTCCCTTAGGGGTGGTTTCCAACAAGGCCATAATCCGCGGCGTGAAAACATAGCGCCCGATCAGGCCCAGGGTCGAAGGCGCTTCCTCTGGGGAGGGCTTTTCCACCGCCGACTCCATTTTCCTGCCGCCCGCGCCATCCTCGGCAAACCCGACGATGCCGTAGCGGGAAACTTCTTCGGGAGGCACTTCCCCCACCGCCACCGCGCTGGCGTTTTTCCTTTCGTGTAGCACCATCAATTGCCGCAGGCAGGCGCCCCCGTCGTGGCGCAGCAACTCGTCGGGGAGAATGACCGCAAAAGGCTCGTCCCCCACCAGGGGTTTCGCGCACAGAATGGCATGGCCCAGGCCCAGAGGTTCGTTCTGGACCACATAGCGACAGGTCACTCCCGGCGGCAGGATGTCCCGCGTCTGTTCAAGCTGGGCCTGCTTGCCGCGCCGGGCCAGTTCCGCCTCCAGGGCCGCGTTGCGCTGGAAATGGGCGCGGATGATATCCTTGGCCGCGCTGGTCACAAATATCAATTCCTTAAGGCCGGCGCTCAGGGCTTCTTCCACGGCGTGCTGGATGACGGGCTTGTCCACCAAGGGCAACATCTCTTTGGCCAGGGCCTTGGTCGCCGGCAAGATGCGCGTGCCAAGACCCGCCACCGGAAAAACCGCTTTAACAACGCTCACGAGGCCAAGGACGCCTGGAGAGAGTGGATAAACCTCATGGCAGGCAATATACTACGGAAAACCCGAACCACGGCATCCTGCATTGCGACATTCATCCCGACAACGGCCCCAGCGCGTCAGGCAGGCCCTGGCGGCCCTCTTCGTGGTGGCCACGGCCGCCTTGGCGCTGTGGCTTTGGACCAGCCCGGCGGGGTTGAAACAGGCCCCGGAGGCGACCTTCTCCATCATAGACGGGCGCAAAATCCAGTTGCGGGCCTTGCGAGACCGGCCCGTGCTGGTGACCTTCTGGGCCACCACCTGTCCGGGTTGCATCAAGGAGATGCCCCATCTGGCGGAATTGTACGAGGAATTTGGCGGGCAAATGGAATTGATCGGCGTGGCCATGTCTTACGACCCCCCCAACCAGGTGCTGGAGCTGGTCCGGCAACGGCAGCTCCCCTACCCTGTCTCCCTTGACCTGGACGGGGCCTTGGCCGACGCTTTCGGCAATGTCATGCTGACCCCCACTTCGTTTCTCATCGCCCCCGGCGGCAAGGTGGTCAAACACAAGATCGGGGAGATGGACATGGGCCAGGTGCGACGACAACTCCAGACCCTGTTGCGCGACCAGGAAAGACCTTCCTGAACGGGCCTGCCAGCATTAAGGGGCGGCCCTTGCCCGTTGCGCCGCGCCGCGCCGCCGTCTCAAAGCTCCACCATCTCAAAGTCTTCTTTTCTGGCGCCGCATTCCGGGCAAAACCAGTTCAAAGGCACATCTTCCCACTTCGTGCCAGGCGCGATGCCATCGTCCGGCCAGCCCTGCGCCTCGTCGTAAATGTAGCCGCATATCACGCACATATAGGTCTTCATTGTCATCGTCCTCTGCTTGTCGCCGCTCACAGAAAGCTCCAAAACCGCCTCGGCGCCTTTATGTAAAATAGCGGCCATGAACCGGTCCGCCCGACCCGTGGTGTTGGCCTTGTCCGGCCACGACCCCTCAGGGGCCGCTGGCGCGCAAGCCGACATCGAGACCCTCGCTTGCGCGGATTGCCACTGCGTTTCCGTCATCACCTGCCTGACCACGCAAAACACAGCGCGGTTCGAGTCCCTGGAGGCGCCATCCCCGGCCCGGTTCAGGGAACGGCTGGCGTTGCTCACGGAGGACATCCCGATAAACGCCTGCAAGATCGGTTTGTTGGGCAGTCCGGCCCTGGTGGATGTTATCACGGATTACTTGGAATCCGCAACGCTGCCCATGGTCCTGGATCCGATCCTGCGCGCCGGCGCGGGCGGCAACATAGCGCGACCGGGGCTGACCCAGGCCCTGACCGAGAAGCTGTTCCCCCAAGCCGCCATTGTCACGCCCAACCGGGACGAGGCCCAGGCGCTGACCGGGCTCGCCAATGTCGCCGCCACGCTACAGGCCCTGTTGGATTTCGGTTGCGAGGCGGCTTTGGTCACCGGCGCGGACGAGACCGGAACGGAAGTGATCAACGCCTACCGAGACCGCGCCGGCGAGGTTGCCGAATACCGCTGGGAGAAGTTGCCGGGCCGGTTCCACGGTTCCGGTTGCACCTTGTCGGCCTGCATCGCCGGCCGCCTGGCGCGGGGGGATTCCCTCAAGACCGCCGTTGAAACAGCGCAGCGTTACACCTGGCAAACCCTGAAACACGCGCAACGATTAGGACGGGCGCAATCTCATCCCGAGCGTTTTTTCAACGGGGCGCAGGTCCGGCAATGAGCCAGAAGCGAAAGATCCCCCGGGGGCTTTACGCCATCACGGATTGCGAGCGGTTGCGGGACGAGGCGCTGTTGGCGGCCACGGAGCGCATCCTCGAGGCCGGGGCGGCCATGTTGCAATACCGGGAAAAATCCCGCGACCACGCCCGGAGAAAACGGGAGGCGCCGGCCCTGCGGGCCCTCTGTCGGCACCACGGTTGCCTGTTCATCGTCAACGACGATGTGGCCCTGGCCCAGGCGGTCAACAGCGACGGGGCGCACCTGGGCAAGGACGACCCCGACTGCCAGCAGGCGCGGGCCGTCTTGGGGGACGAGGCGATCATCGGCGTCTCCTGTTACAACCAACTGGCGCGGGCCACCGCCGCCGAGACGAGCGGGGCGGATTATGTGGCCTTCGGCGCCTTCCATCCCACCGCCGCGAAACCCGGCGCGCCCGTCCCCCGCCCGGCCCTCATAGGCGCGGCAAAGGCGGCTGTTTCGTTGCCGGTGGCCGCCATAGGGGGCATGTCGCCTGACAATTGCGCGCCGTTGCTGGAGCAGGGCGCGGACCTAATCGCGGCGATGAGCGGCCTCTACCAAGCTGAAGATCCCGGGGCCGTCGCGGCCGCCTTCAACAAACAGATCCACGGGACGCCATGAGCGACAAGCATTTCGCGGAAGCCGCGCGCTTCATCGCCGGCGGGGTCAATTCGCCCGTGCGGGCCTTCAAGGCCGTGGGGGGAGCCCCCGTGTTTTTCGAGCGCGGGCGCGGCGCCCGCCTCTACGACGCCGACGGCAGGGCCTACCTGGACTATGTTTGCTCCTGGGGGGCGATGATCCTGGGCCACGCCCATCCCACTGTGGTCGAGCGCGTCGCGGCGGCGGCGGCCCGCGGCCTGAGTTTCGGCGCGCCCACCTTGGCTGAGACGGCCCTGGCGAAAAAGATCGTCGAACTCATGCCCGCCATAGAGCAGGCGCGCCTGGTCAATTCAGGCACGGAAGCGGCCATGAGCGCCTTGCGCTTGGCACGGGGCTTCACCGGCAGGGACCGGATCATCAAATTCGAAGGCGGCTACCACGGCCACGCCGACGCGCTGTTGGTCAAGGCCGGCTCCGGCGCGCTCACCCTGGGAGTCCCCACCTCGCCGGGGGTGCCGGCGGACACGGCGAAACACACCATGACCTTGGAGTTCAACAACGCCGAACAAGCGGAGCAGGTCTTCAGGGAAGCTGGCGAGCAGGTGGCGGCGGTCATCGTCGAACCCGTTGCCGGCAACATGAATTGCGTGCCAGGCTCGCCGCGCTTTCTCAAGACCCTGCGCCGCCTCTGCGATGAATACGACAGCGTCCTGATCTTCGATGAGGTGATGACGGGGTTCCGCGCGGCCCTGGGGGGCGCCCAGTCGCTGTGCGGCATCAGGCCCGATCTCACCCTGTTGGGCAAGGTCATAGGCGGAGGCATGCCCATCGGCGCCTTCGGCGGGCGGCGGACCATCATGGAGCGTCTGGCGCCGGATGGCGAGGTGTACCAGGCCGGCACCCTGTCCGGCAATCCTGTGGCCATGGCGGCCGGCCTGGCGACCCTGGAGCTCATCGCCGCGCCCGGTTTTTACGAGGGGCTGGCGAGGCAACTGGCGCGGTTGCTTGCCGGCCTCAAGGAGGCGGCGCGGCTCAACGATGCGCCGCTGTCCGTCAACCAGGCCGGCGCCATGTTCGGTCTGTTTTTCACCGCGGACGAGACCGTCTCCTCATACCAGCAGGCGACGGCATGCGATGGGGAGGCCTTCAAACGCTTCTTTCACGCCATGTTGGCCCGGGGCGTCTATTTAGCTCCCTCGCCCTACGAAGCCGGGTTCCTGTCCGCCGCCCATGGCCGTGAGGAGATTGACCAGACCATAGAATCTGCCGCCGCCGCTTTCAAACGCTGAAAGGGGTGAATCCGGGGTTCGGCCCCGTTTTTTCCCGCATTGCGGCATTGCCACAAAAAATTTTGCAAAATTTGACATATAGGCGTAATATGCGCCGATCATCCGTTAATTCCGTTGCGTAAAAGCCCTTAAGGTCGCGACAAGCAACAATGAGCGAACAAAGCACGACGACAACCGACGCGGCATTGGGGGTTGCCCCCCGACTGTTCCGGCAAGAAACGCCCCAGGTCCCCGTCCCCCAGGCCGACCCGCTGACAGCGACCCTGGCGCAGTCCGGGACGGCGTTGCTGCAACGCCAGAGCCGCGAGGGCTTCTGGCGCTTCGACCTGGAAGCGGACACCACCATTCCCGCCGAATACCTGTTGTTGCAACACCTCCTGGATTCGGTCAACCCGGAGCGTGAGCAACGCCTGGCGGACTACATACTCGGACGGCAACTGCCCGACGGCAGCTGGAGCCTCTACGAGGGCGGCCCCGGCAACATCAGCGCCACCGTCAAGGCCTATTTCGCCCTGAAAATGGCGGGGCGCGACCCGGCCTCGCCGGAGTTGCGCCGCGCCCGCGCCTGGGTGCATGGCCACGGCGGCGCGGAAAAAGTCAATGTCTTCACCCGCATTCTGTTGGCCACCTTCGGACAGGTCCCCTGGCGCACGGTGCCAGCCATGTTCGCGGAGATTATATGGCTGCCGCGCTGGTGGATCTTCAACCTGGACAAGGTCTCCTACTGGTCGCGCTGCGTCATCATCCCCCTGTTGCTGATCTTCGCCCACCGGCCGACGCGCAAGCCCGCCCCGGGCCTAGGGGTGGAGGAGCTGTTCCGGCAGAAGCCGGACACCCTCAAGCACCTGGACAAGTTCATCGCGGGCAACCTGGTGAAAAACTTTTTCATCCTGTTGGACCGGACGCTGAAACTCCTGGAGCCCCTCATCCCCCGTTTCGTCAGGCGGCTTTCCATGAAGAAGCTGGAGGCCTGGATGCGGGAACACATGAGCGGGGAAGGCGGCATAGGGGCCATCTACCCAGCCATGGCGAACGCTGTGTACGCCCTCAAGCTGTCAGGTTGCGACGCCGCTGACCCGGACCTGAAACGGGGCTTGCAGGCCATCGAAGACCTGGTGATAGAAGAGCAGGAGCAGACCTATGTGCAACCCTGCGTCTCCCCGGTGTGGGACACCTGCCTGAGCCTCAGCGCCTTGTCAGAGGCCGGGTTGCAACCGAGCCACGAGGCTGTCAAGCCGGCCACGGATTGGCTGTTCGACAAGCAGATCTTCACCCGCGGCGACTGGGTTGCGAAAGCGCCCGAGCTGGAGGGAGGCGGCTGGGCCTTTCAGTTCGAGAATGATTTTTACCCGGATGTGGACGACACCAGCATGGTGGTGATGGCCCTGTTGCGGGCCGGCGCCCAAGAACAGCCGAACAAAAGGAAGCGCATCGCCCAGGCGGTCAACTGGCTCATCGGGATGCAAAACAGCGATGGCGGCTGGGGTGCCTTCGACATCGACAACCACTACGAGTACCTCAACAACATTCCCTTCGCCGACCACGGCGCATTGGTTGACCCCAGCACCGCCGACCTGACCGGGCGTTGCGTGGAACTGTTGGCCATGTTGGGCTACGACCGGCGCTTCCCGCCCATCGCCCGGGCCCTGGCGTTTTTGCGGCGGGACCAAAACGACTGCGGCGCCTGGTTCGGACGCTGGGGCGTGAACTACATCTACGGCACCTGGGCCGTGTTGGTGGGCCTGGGCGCATTGGGAGAAGACCCCAACCAGCCCTTCATCCGCAAGGCCGTGGCGTGGCTGAAGAGCGTGCAGAACAGCGACGGCGGCTGGGGCGAGGACTGCGACAGCTACGACGACCCGGCCTTGGGCGGCCGGGGGGACAGCGCCCCCTCTCAAACCGCCTGGGCCCTGCTTGGCCTGATGGCGGTGGGCGAGGCCGATTCCGAGGCGGTGGAAAAAGGCGTCCATTATCTGTTGCGCAATTTCGAAGGCCCCGAGGGGTGGAAGGAAACCGCCTACACCGGCACCGGCTTCCCCCGCGTCTTCTATCTGCGCTACCACGGCTACAGCCACTATTTCCCCGTCTGGGCCTTGGGCGTGCATCGCCGCCACCGGCAGGGCCTCCCCACTCGCCAGGAAGAACTGGCCCGGGGCGCGCCTGTTGATCTGGGCCCGTTGCCGATCCTCAACAACAAACGCTATCAGGCCCGGCGCTTCGCCTAAGCCCCCGCGCCGCCCCGGTTTTGAATGCTTAAAAAGGTGGAAAACGGGTCCATCAACCAGATCAACGGGGAACAGCGGATCTACTACGAAGGCCATTGGATCCGCTACTACGATGTCCCCAACAACCTCGCTTACAAGAAAACCCTCATTGACCAGTTGACGCGCCGGGTCTTCCACCATGTGGAGACGGGGGTCAACACCCCCGGCGACCGGCTGGAAGAAGTCCGCGGCGCCTACGACGCGGAAAAAGACTCGCGGAAAAAGCGCGTGTTGGCGGCCATGTTGGCCGGCGCCCTGCTCAACCGCGGCACTGACATCCTCACCCGCATCGTGGAACTGGAGCAGATCGGCGTCTCGGTGAAACCGGACAACGAACTGCTGAAAGAGTGCGGGCGTTGTTTCATGGGCGCGTTGGAACACGGGAAACAGATCCGGGTGAAACATGGCCGAGAGGGGCTGGAAGAACTGTGGGGGGAACCCTTCAAGGCCTTCACCGCGCCAGTGGAGCGATTTTTGGAAAGCCGCTACATCAAAATCGCGCAAACCATGACGGAAATCGACGCCGTGGTGGACAAGATGAACGAGGTCTTCGCCGCCGCGCCCATGTTCTGCAAACAGGCGCAACTCGTCTCCGAATTAGGCTGTTGCGGCAAACAGGCCATGGAGACCCTGCGCAGCGACCCCGCCATGATCGAGATCTGGCCGGGGTTTGTCAGCGCCTCCGAACGGGTGGCGGACTGCAAACCGCTCCTGGAGAAGGATGCGACCCGGCGCGAACAAGCCCTGGGCAAGCGCGGCATCGACCTGTTTCACGAGTGCGGACGCCTGATCGAGGACCTGACCAACCTCAGGATCCCCATGCCCAACACCACCCACGACTTCGTGCAACGCTGCGATCAGTTCAAGGAAAAATACGCCGACCGGCTGCAGCGAGCCTGAACCCATGAGCGAATACGCCGCGCCAGCGCGCGACATGCGCTTCGTCCTGAACGAGCTGGCGGGGTTGCCCGCCATCAACCGCCTGCCCGGTCTGGAAGAAGCCACGGCGGACACCGTGGCGGCGGTGTTGACGGAGGCGGCGAAATTCGCCGCGGAAGCCCTGGCGCCCCTGAACCGCGCCGGCGACTTGGCGGGCGCCGTCTGCAAAGACCATCGGGTCATCCCCCCCGCCGGTTTCAAGGAGGCCTATCAAGGCTTCGTGAACGGCGGCTGGCCGGCCCTGCCCTTCTCCCCCGAGATCGGCGGCCAAGGGTTGCCGGAATTGGTCTCCGCCGCCGCCAACGAGATCTGGCAGTCCGCCAACATGGCCTTCGCGCTGTGTCCCATGCTCACGGAAGGGTGCGTGGTGGCCCTGGAGGCCCATGGTTCGGAGGCGCTGAAAGCCGCCTATCTGAAGAAATTAGCCACCGGCGAGTGGGCCGGCACCATGAACCTGACAGAGCCGCAAGCCGGTTCCGACCTGGCGGCGATCAAGACCAAAGCCGTGCCGAACGGCGACAGCTACTTGCTGTCCGGGCGCAAGATCTTCATCACCTGGGGCGACCAGGACTTCACGGACAACATCGCGCATCTGATCTTGGCGCGCCTGCCCGAGGCGCCGCCGGGGATCAAGGGCATCTCCCTGTTCCTTGTTCCCAAGTTCATCGTCAACGCCGACGGTTCCCTGGGGCCGCGCAACGATGTCCATCCCGTGTCCGTCGAGCATAAGTTAGGCATCCACGGCAGCCCCACCTGCGTGATGAGCTACGGCGACAACGGCGGCGCGGTGGGGCATCTGGTGGGCGGCAAGCATGACGGCGTCGCCTGCATGTTCACGATAATGAACCATGCCCGCGTCGGGGTGGGTGTGCAGGGGCTCAGCGTCAGCGAGCGCGCCTGGCAACAGGCCCTGGGCTACGCCCGGGAACGGGAGCAGGGCCGAACAGCGGGAAAGGCGGGACGGGCCAAGATCATCGACCACGCGGATGTGCGCCGGATGCTGATGCTGATGAAGTCCGGTTGCGAGGCCATGCGCGCCGTCGCCTACGGCGTCGCGGCCGCGGTGGATTACATGCGCCACTCCCCGGACGCCGGCGTCCGGCAGGCTCACGCCGAACGCTTCGCCCTGCTGACCCCCGTCGTCAAAGGCTGGTGCAGCGAACTGGCTCAGGAGATCACCTATTTAGGGATGCAGGTGCATGGCGGCATGGGCTACATCGAGGAAACCGGCGCCGCGCAACACTACCGGGACGCGCGGATCACCACCATTTACGAAGGCACCACCGGCATTCAGGCGCAAGACCTGGCGGGGCGCAAGATCATCCGCGACAACGGCAAGGCCATGGGGGCCTTGTTAGATGAGATCCAACAGACCCTCGCCGCCCTGGACGCCACTGAGGCGAACCAGAAAATCATCAAACGGGAGCTGGCCGCCGCCGCCGCGAGGCTGAAAGAAGCCACGGCCTGGCTGTTGCGCAACAGCCAGGAAGACGCCAACGCGCCGGGGGCCGCCGCCGTCAACTTCCTCATGCTCACCGGCTTTGTCTGCGGCGGCTGGCAGATGGCCCGGGCCGCGCTCTGCGCCGTCCCCCGCGCCGCCGATGATTTTTACGCCAACAAGCTCCTCACCGCCCGCTTCTACGCCGAACATTACCTGCCTCGCTCCGCAACCTGCCACGCCGCCATCGTCGCCGGCAGCGAGGCCCTCATGTCCGCAAAGCTCTAACCCGGCCCTCGCCGCGAGATTAGTGGTCGGCCCTTAACCCCGAACGCCAATAACATCGTTGCAAAACGGAGTGGTTGCCTCAATGGGAGCGGCTTGCTCTTCTAGCTCTTCTTTTGACTTTATTGAATATCTTTCTTGATTTTTGCGTGTCATGCCTAATCATTATGAGCACCACATCGTCATTAGTTAATTCGGGGTTTGGCGCAACTTCTTGAATTTCGTTCTGTTTCTCATCGTTGTCAGAAAGAGCCGCTTGAAGCGCAACGAGCCGATGCTGTCCATCTAATGGGACCAACATTTCGCCGCCAGACAACACCAAAAAACCGAATGATTCAGCGGCGGTCTGATAGAGCTTAGGAACGCCATCCATCATATTGCTCGCAGGTTCAAACTCCATTTCTTCACCATTAAAGACGCTAACGATCAGCGCCCCGAAGAATCTATCAGGGTCATTAGAGAGATAAGGAGCGATTTGCTTTTTGACTCGGTTATAGTCGATTTCCCTATGAAAACGCTCCTCAATTCCAAGCTCTTTCCAACCAGGCATCTCCTTCAGAATCACAAGTTGCTTAGCTACATTCCCCGCCTTCATTGTTACCATGAAGTATTCGGTGGAACCAAATTTTCCCTTCATTGCTGGATGCACACTAGCCATGAGTTTTTCTCCACTTAGCAGGTTTCTGGATCTAGCTTCTCATTTGTTGCCGGTTGAAAATGCAATGCGCAAAGGGGGTTGGCAAATCACCGTCAAGCAAGCGACAGGCCCTCATCCAATAGCGGATGGAATTGATCCTATTCTACAACATCCATTGCAAAATTTTTTGCAAAAATTTAACTCTATGATTTTACAAGGAATTTCCTGCCGGGCAGGATCAGGTCCCGTTCGGGGGCGGATTGCGGGTTTTAATCGCCAGGTCCAACACGCCGTTGACATACTTGTAGGACCCCTCGGCGCCGAACAGCTTGGCCAAGTCTATGGCCTCGTTCAGCACCACGGCGGCGGGCAGCTCGGGGCGGTGCCGGAGTTCATACAGGGCCAGGTGCAACACGGCCCGCTCCACCGGGTCCAGTTCGGCCAAGGGCCGATCCAGGAGCGGCTCCAGTGCCTGTTCGATCTCCCCGGAGTTGTCCTCGCAACCGCGCAAGACGGCCCGGAAATAATCGTTGTCGGCCCTTTTCAGCGTCCCCCGGTCCTGCTCAAACTCGGCGATGATGGCCTCCATGGGATAGCCGGTGAACAGCCACTGGTACAGGGCCTGAACGGCGGAGCGCCGCGCCCGAGTGCGGGCCCGCAAGATAGGAGCCTTTGCAGATGCGGCATCGTCCGCCATGCTCACCCGCCTCCGCGCAGGGGTCTGAAAGTCAAGCGCCAGTCCTTTCCCACGGGGCGCTGGTCCAACAATTCCAGCTCGCGGCGTTCCTCCATGGCGGCGATGACGGGGGTGGCGGCCATTTCGGCGGCCCCGCTGCCCAATAGGATCGGCGCCTGATAGACGATCAGCTCATCCACCAGATCTCCTTGCAACAGGGCCCCGGACAGGGTGGGCCCCGCCTCCACCAACAGATCGTTGACCTCGCACTCCAGGGCCAGGGTCCGCAAAACGGCCCGCAAAAAGCCTTCCTCCTCCCCCGCCACGAACCGCACCTCGACGCCGGCCTGCTCCAGGGCCCCGCGCAACCCCGCGTCCCGGCTTCGAGTGAACAGGAGCGTCCTGCCTGCCAACGCCACCATCCGCGCTGTGGCGGGAAACCGCAGGGCCCGGTCCAGCACCACCCGGAGGGGCTGTCTGCCAGCGGTGTCCACCTCGCGCACATTGAGCCGCGGGTCGTCCGCCAGGACGGTATTGATTCCGGTCATCACGGCGGAGCTGGCGGCCCTCAGGCGCTGTCCGTCGGCCCGGGCTTCCGCGCCGGTGATCCAGCGGCTGGCGCCGTTGGCCAGGGCGGTCTTGCCATCCACGCTGACAGCCAGCTTGCAACGGATGTAAGGACGCTGCCGCTTCATGCGCGAGACAAATCCCCGGTTGATAGCCAGGGCTTCCTCCGCCATCAGGCCCGTTTCCACCTTGAGGCCCGCCGCGGCCATGGCCTCAAGCCCCCGGCCCGAGGTCATGGGATTGGGGTCCGGCATGGCGACCACCACCCGGGCCAGCCCGGCCTCAATCAGGGCGGGCGCGCAGGGAGGGGTGCGCCCGTGGTGGTTGCAAGGCTCCAAGGTGATGAATGCCGTCGCCCCCTGCAAGTCGCCGCCGGCCTCTTTGAGGGCGTTGATCTCGGCATGGGGCAGGCCGGCCCGGTGGTGCCAGCCGGAACCGGCGATGCGCCCGCCCTGGACGATGACGCAACCCACCTGGGGGTTGGGGTGAGTGGAGTAGCGGCCCCGCCGCGCCAGTTCCAAGGCGCGAGCCATGCAGACGGCATCGGCTTCCGTCCACTTCAAGGCTCGTCCTCGCCCCGGGTCAGGAAGTCCAGCTGGCCTTGTTGCGGCGCCGACGACAACTCGTTCTCAAGCTGCCTTATCTCTTCCGAAAAGTCCCTGACATCATCGAAGTTGCGATAGACGGAGGCGAACCGCACATACGCCACATGGTCAATGCCCCGCAATTCGCGCATGACCTGCTCGCCCACCAAGCGCGCGGCGATCTCCCGCTGGCCCAGGGTCCGCAACCGGCGCTTGATGCGGCCTACGGCGTTCTCCACCTCCTCGGTCTTGATGGGGCGTTTCTCCAAAGACCGCTGGATGCCGGCGCGCAACTTATCCTCGTTGAAATCCTCGCGCCGGTCGTCTGACTTTATAATGCGGGGGTAGCTGAGCTCAGGCGATTCGTAAGAGGTGAAACGCTCCCCGCACTCGGCGCACTGGCGCCGCCGCCGCACTTGGTCGCCCTCGCCAGCCATCCTCGAATCCACCACATTGGTGCGCGCCGCTGAGCAGAAGGGGCAACGCATGATTCTTCATTCCCGGCCGCCGCCGTACATGGGGAAGCGTTGACACAAGGCTTTCGCCTCGCCTTTCACCCGCTCCAGCGTCCCCTCGTCGCCCATGTTGTCGATCACATCGCAGATCCAGCCGGCCACCGCGGCCGCCTCCTCTTCCCGGAAGCCCCGGGTCGTGACAGACGGCGTGCCTATCCGTATGCCGCTGGTCACAAAGGGCGACTGGGGGTCGTTGGGAACCGCGTTTTTGTTCACCGTGATGTTCGCCCGGCCCAGGGCCGCGTCCAGGTCCTTCCCCGTGATGCCCTTGTTGATCAGGCTGACCAAAAACAGGTGGTTGTCGGTGCCGCCGGAGACCACTTCCACGCCGCGCTCCATGAATCGCGCCGCCATGGTCTGCGCGTTTTTGATCACCTGTTGCTGGTAGCGTTTGAACTCCGGCTCCATGGCCTCCTTGAAGGCCACGGCCTTGGCGGCGATGACATGCATCAGGGGGCCGCCCTGATAGGAGGGAAACACCGTGAAGTTAAGCTTTTTCTCGATCTCCGCGTTGGCCCGGGCCAGGATCAGGCCGGAGCGAGGCCCCCGCAGGGTCTTGTGGGTGGTCGTGGTGGTCACATCCGCGATCCGCACTGGGCTGGGATACAGGCCCGCCGCCACCAGCCCCGCCACATGGGCCATGTCCGCCACCAAAAAAGCGCCGACTTGGTCGGCGATGTCCCTGAAACGCTGCCAGTCCAGCTTGCGGGAGTAGGCGGAAAACCCCGTCATGATGAGTTTGGGCTTGTGCTCCAGGGCCAGCCGCTCGGCCTGCTCGTAATCGATCTCGCCCGTGGCCGGGTTCAGTCCGTACTGGACCGCCCGGTACAGCCGGCCCGAGACATTGACCGAGGCCCCGTGGGTCAGGTGGCCGCCATGGGCCAGGCTCATGCCCATGATCACATCGCCTGGCTCGCACAGGGCCAAATAGACGGCGCCATTGGCCTGAGAGCCTGAGTGGGGTTGCGCATTGGCGTAATCCGCGCCGAACAGCGCCTTGGCCCGGTCTATGGCCAGCTGCTCCACCACATCCACATGCTCGCAACCGCCGTAATAACGCTTGCCCGGATAGCCTTCCGCGTATTTGTTGGTCAACACGGACCCCTGGGCCTCCAGCACGCGAGGGCTGGCGTTGTTTTCCGAGGCGATCAGCTCGATATGCTCTTCCTGCCGTTGCCGCTCCCGCTCCATCGCCTGCCACAAGTCCTCGTCGTACCCCGCTATGGTCATTGCTTCGTTGAACATGGCCGCTCCGTTGTTGTAGTGAGGCCGGGGCAAGCCCGGCGAATTGCCTGCGCGCGCAAGGGCCCCCGCGAGCCGCCGAAACGCATGGGAATCATAGCATATTGGGGTATCATGGCATTCTGATCTTGGGGGCCGGGGCGAGGCTCTGACCGCTCGCCTGACTCCTTTGTTTTTCTGACATGACAAACGCGGACTCCCCTCTGAGAACCCTGTTGACGCGCCTGGGTGGCTGGTTGCCGCCGCGGCGGCGCTCCCCGTTGTTGCGCTGGCGGCGCCGGGACGGGCGCGCCAACTTGGAGGCCGCTGACCCCCAGGACGAGATCGGGATGGACGACCTGCTCTGCATAGAGCGGCAGAAAACCGCCATCAAGACGAACACCTTGCAGTTCATCAACCGCCTCCCCGCCAACAACGCCTTGCTGTGGGGGCCTCGCGGCACGGGAAAGTCCTCCCTGGTCAAGGCCCTGTTGCGTGAATACCGGGACCAGGATCTGCGCCTGGTGGAAGTGGCCCGGGACAACCTGGCGGACCTGTTGGACATCGGCGCGGAGCTGGCGCGGCGCGACGGCCGCTTCATCATCTATTGCGACGACCTGTCCTTCGACGCGAATGACTCCAGTTACAAGACCCTCAAGGCCCAGCTGGACGGCTGGGCCGGCGGCCTGCCGGAGAACGCCCTGATTTACGCCACCTCCAACCGCCGCCACCTGTTGCCAGAGTTCATGGCGGAGAATCTGGAGGCCGCGCCCCGGGGCGGGGAGATCCACCCGGGCGAGGCCGTGGAGGAAAAGCTCTCCCTGTCGGAGCGGTTCGGCTTGTGGTTAGCCTTTCACCCCTTCAACCAGGAGCAGTACCTGGAGATCGCCTTCCACTGGCTGGAAAAGACGGGCGTCCCCTTGGGCGACCGGGAGCAAGTCAGGCGGGCGGCCCTGCAATGGGCCCTGGAGAAAGGCGGACGCAGCGGCCGCGCCGCGGCGCAGTTCGCGCGGGACTGGGCCGGCAAGGCCCTATTGGAGCAGCGGCGGCAGGCGCGGCATGACTGAGCTGGGGATCATCGGCGGCACCGGTCTGACGACCATGGAGGGCCTTGCCATCAGCGCCGAAAAAACGCTGGAAACGCCTTATGGCATGCCCTCCTCGCCCCTGATCTTCGGGCGCTTGCAAGACCGGGACCTGGTTTTTCTGCCGCGCCACGGCAAACGCTACGCCATCCCTCCGCACCGGATCAATTACCGGGCGAACCTCTGGGCCTTGCGAGAATGCGGCGTCCGGCGCGTCATCGCGGTCAACGCTGTGGGCGGCATCGCCGCGGCGTTCGGCCCCGGCCGGCTGGCGGCGCCGGACCAGATCATCGATTACACCCACTCGCGCTCGCACACCTATTTTGAGGACGATCTGGACCAAGCGGTCAACATCGATTTCAGCCAGCCCTACTCCGCGAGCCTGCGCCAGCGGATCATAGCGGCCGCCACGGCCCTGGGGCTAGACCTGGCGCCCCGGGCGACTTACGGGGCCACCCAGGGGCCCCGGCTTGAGACCAAGGCCGAGATAGACCGGCTGGAGCGAGACGGTTGCGACCTAGTGGGCATGACGGGCATGCCCGAAGCCTGCCTGGCCCGGGAACTCGCCCTGGAGTACGCCTGCATCGCCGTGGTGTCCAACTGGGCGGCGGGACGGGGAGAGCCTGTGATCACCCTGGAGGCCATAGAGAAAAACCTGGCCGGCGGCATGAAAGAAGTCCGGCGGTTGTTGGCCCGCCTGAGCCTGGAGTCCGACCCCGCCGTTTAGGGCTCAGCCCCCCGGCGCAGGCGGCGGCGCGATTTTATGCTGGCTGACCTGAACCACCACGCCAAACAGGGGGTGGTCGAAATAATGGATCTCGTTGAGCCGGACGCGCCGGCTTTCCGTCAAGCGCGCGTAATCCGCCTGGGCCTCCCGGCCCGGGGCTGGTTGCGCGTCCGGCGCATCTGGCGCATCCGGCGCGTCAGCCGCGGCAGTCGCCGCGCCAGGACCGCCCCCGGCCGGCGCGAGAAAATAGGCGAAGTCGATGTCTAAATGCAGAAACCTCGCGCTCCTCAGGCGCACGAAACCGTCGTAGCGCAGTTGCGGCGGCCGGTAGAAGGGCCGCCAGCCCGGCGGCTCGCTCCGGCCCTGGCCCGGGCTGACCGGCGCGCGCCACCCCCCCGCCAATTCCGCCCAAGTCAGCTGGGGCCGCGCCATGGCGGTCTGCTCAAACAAGTTGCTGTCCAAGCGCACCGCCCGCGCCTGGCGGCCCTGCAGATCGGGTTGCAGCCACGCCGCATGCAACAGCGGCCGGTATTCCGCGGAAAGCCGCAGGCGCCGGTAGATCCCCCCCAAGCGGCGGCGCTCCTGGCCCAACGCCAAATAGGGCCGCAACGAGGCGTCTTCTGGGCGCAACACCGGCCCTGGCGCCAACCCGGGGGTCGCCGTAAGCAACCTTATGGAGAACTCGGCTTGGGGCATGCCGGGATTGACGGGCCAGACCTCGCCCTCGGCCTCAGGCTCCAGATGGGAGAAGATGATCACCTCCACCTGGTGCCAGGCGGACGGCGCCGAACGGCTCGGGAACGGCAACAAACAGAGCAGCAAGACAGCCAGCCGCGCCGGGCGGCGCCCCAACAGGTTCAAGCCCTTCCCTCCGGTGACAGGTTGCGCAAAAGTTCGCCGACAAACCGGAAGCGCCCTTCCACATCGGGCGCCCCTTGAAGGATTCTCAGTGTATCACCACCCTTGCCCAGTTTATACAGATCCGGCCGCCCCAGGACCAGTTCCAGCATCTGCTCCGGGGCCACGCCCGTGCCTTCGTGGAACACCACCCGCCCCCCCTTCTCGCCTAAGTCGATCTTGCTGACGCCCAAGGCGCGGGCATCCTGCTTGAGCGCCGCCAGCCGGAACAGGTTTTTCAGCGGCTCCGGCAACAGGCCAAAGCGGTCTATGCACTCCACCTGCAAGTCTCGCAACGCGGCTTGGCCCGGGGCGCCGGCGATGCGCTTGTACATGATCAGCCGCGCATGGACATCCGGCAGGTAATCATCGGGGATCAGGGCTGGGACTCGCAGGTCTATCGCCTCCCCCCGGGCCAGGGGGCCCTCCAGCCGGGGTTGCCGGCCGGCGCGCAGGGAGCTCACGGCCCGTTGCAGCAAGTCCGTATAGACGCCGAACCCTATCTGCTGGATGGTCCCGCTCTGCTCGTCCCCCAGGAGCTCTCCCACCCCGCGTATTTCCATGTCCTGCACCGCCAAGGTGAACCCCGCGCCGAGCTCTTCCAGGGCCTCGATGGCCTCAAGCCGCTTGCGGGCGTCCTCGTTCAGCTGGACCCGCGGCGGCGTGATCAGATAAGCGTAGGCGCGGTGGCGAGAGCGCCCCACCCGGCCCCGCAACTGATACAGCTGGGCCAGCCCGAAGCGATCGGCCCGGTCGATGATGATGGTGTTGGCGGTAGGCACATCGATGCCGGTCTCGATGATCGTGGTGCAAACCAACACATTGAACCGCAGGTGGTAAAAGTCCAACATGACCTGCTCCAGCTGTTTTTCCGGCATCTGCCCGTGAGCCAGGCGCGTCCGCGCCTCAGGCGCCAGCCGCGCCACCTGCGCCGCCGCTTTTTCTATGGTTTCGATCTTGTTATGCACAAAATAAACCTGCCCCCCGCGCTTGATCTCCCGCAACATGGCCTCCCTGAGCAGGGCCTCGTCCCATTCCCGAACGAAGATCTTGACCGGCAAACGCTTGGACGGCGGCGTGGCGATGACAGACAGGGCCCTGAGCTCCGACAGGGCCAGGTTCAGGGTGCGAGGGATGGGAGTGGCGGTCAGGGTCAGCACATCCACCTCGGCCCGCAGGGACTTCAGCTTCTCCTTCTGCCGCACCCCGAACCGATGCTCCTCGTCGATGATCACCAGGCCCAAGTTCTTGAAGACGATGTCGCTCCGCAAGAGTTTGTGGGTGCCTATGACGATATCCACCAGGCCCTCTTTCAGCCCCGCGATCACCTCCGCCTGCGCCTTGCCGGGGATGAACCGGGACAGAGTCTCCACGCGCACCGGCCAGTCCGCGAATCGGTCCTGAAAGTTGCGGCCATGCTGTTGCGCCAACAAGGTGGTGGGGGCCAACAGGACCGCCTGCTTATGGTTTTGCACCGCCACAAACGCCGCCCGCATGGCCACCTCGGTCTTGCCGAAGCCGGAATCGCCGCACACCAGCCGGTCCATGGGCGCCGGCGCACGCATGTCTTCCAAGGCCCCGTCTATGGCCTCCATTTGCCCCGGCGTCTCCTCGAAGGGGAACTCCGCGACAAACGCCGAGTAAGCGTCCTCGTCAACGACGAAGGGGTGGCCCCCGGCCAGGGCCCGGCGGGCGTGCAACTCCAACAGCTCCGCCGCCACATCGCAGGCCCGGGCCAGGGCCTTGCGCTTGGCCTTCAACCATTGCCCGCTGCCCAGGCGGTGCAGGGGGGCGTGTTCCGGATCCACCCCCACGAAGCGGCTGACCAATTCCAACGCCGCCACCGGCAGGTACAGCTTGTCCCCCCGGTCGTATTCCAGGCAGAGAAACTCGCCCTTCAGGCCATCCACCGTCAGGGTCGCCAGGCCCCGGTAACGCCCCACGCCATGCTCCTCATGCACCACCGGCGCGCCTATGGACAATTGCGTCAGGTTGCTGACCACCGAGTCCGCTGGCGGTTGCCGCCGTTTGCGCAGGCGGCGCTGCTGGGCCCGCTCGCCAAAGAGTTGGGACTCGCTGACCACGGCCAGGGCGGGCTGCTCCAGCGTCGCGCCCCGCTCCAACGGGGCCACGGTCAGGGCCAGGGCCGCATCGCCGGCGGCGAATTCCTCCCAGTCCCGGCATAACACGGGCCGCGTCTTCTCGTTTTGAAACAGCTCCCTGATGGTCTCCCGCCGACCCAGGGATTCCGCCACCAACAGGATCCGGCCAGGAAACCCCTCCATGAAGCGGTGAAACAGGGCCAAGGGGGCCCGCGCTCGGGAGTCCACAGGCAACTTGGGGGGAGGCTGAACGGCGAAGTCAACGCCCTGGGGGGCTGCCGCGGAGGCGGCACTGAGGCGCGCCTGCGGGAAGGCCTCCAGCCGCTGGAACAGGCGCTCCGGAGTCTCGAACAACTCTTCCGGCGCCAGCAGGGGGCGGCTGTCATCCCCCCGCCCTTGCTCATGGCGCGCCTCCGCCAGGGCCCAGAACTCCTGCGCCGCTGTCTCCACGCCCTCCTCCAGGGCCACCACCGCGCCGGCGGGCGCGTAGTCGAACAAGCTGTCGGTGTTCTCATAAAACAGCGGCAGAAAATACTCGATGCCGGCCGGGGCCAGGCCCTGGCCCACATCCTCATAGACCGGACAGCGATTCGGGTTCCCCTGGAAGCGCAACCGCCACTTGTCTTGAAAGGCGTCTATGGCTTGGGGCGTCTGCGGCGTCTCGCGGGCCGGCAGGATGCGGATCGCGTCCACTTCCTCCAGGGAGCGCTGGGTCTCCACATCGAAAGTCCTGATGCTGTCTATCTCATTGTCGAACAGGTCCAAGCGGCAGGGCGCGGCGGCGCCCATGGGATAGAGGTCCAACAAAGAGCCGCGCACCGCCAGGTCCCCATGCTCCGCGACCTGGGGGACCACCCGGTAGCCCCGCTCCAGCAATTGCTCCCTGAAAGCCTCCGGGAGGGTTTGGCCGCGGCGCAGGGACAGGCTGTGGGACAGGAGAAAGTCCCGGGGCAACAGGCGGTGCATCAGGGTCGCCACCGGCGCCACCAGGACGCCCTGGCCCAGGTCTGGCAGGGCCGCTAAAGTGGCGAGGCGCTCTGAGACGATGTCTTGCAAGGGGGAGAAACGGTCGTAAGGCAGGGTCTCCCAGTCCGGGAACAGGCGCGGGAGGCAATGCGGAGGCGCGCTCGCGGAGGTGAAAAAAACCAGCTCCTCGACCAGGCGCTGGGCCGACAGCGGGTCCGGCGTCGCCACGATGAGGGGCCCGCCGGCCTTCCCGGCCGCGGCGGCCAGGGCCAGGGCCTTGGCGCTGCCGCTCAGGCGCCCCCAGCGCAACGCCTCCCCCTTGGCGGCGGGAAGTGGCGGGTTCAGCGGGCTGGCGAGTTCAGGGGCAGGCACGGACAAAAATCGTCAGCGCCCGTCAGCTTGGCTGTCAGTCAGGTTTGAGGACGGAGGGTCCGCGGCGGCAGGGGGCGCGGCCAGGGCCTGCTCCTCACCTTCTTTGGCTGGGGCTGGGGCCTGCGCCTGCTGGCCCTTGGCGGCCCGGGCCTTGGCCCGTCTCAGTGCCACCATGCGCGGCAGACACGCCAGGACGCCCAACAGCGCGCCGAGGAACAAGGCCCCCGCCAACGCCAAAGACAGGGGCAACTCGCTGCTCCCGAAATAATAATCCACCGTCACCAACTCCCCGTTGCGCAAATGGAATGTCAGTCCCAACAGGACGACGGCTAAAACGAGCAGGGCTTTGAGGTAGTTCATGGTCAGGGGCGATGAATCGGCGCGGGCGGCCCCCCGCTGGCGCGGGCCTCAGGGGCGCTCGTCAGGCGGCGGCGAGTCTGCGGCCGGTCTTGCCCGGTTCACCTTCTCCCGCAAGAGTTTGCCTGGCTTGAAATGGGGAACATGCTTGGCGGGCAGGGAAATAAGTTCGCCGGACTTGGGATTGCGGCCCTCCCGGCGCGGGTGGTAATGCAACGAAAAACTGCCAAATCCGCGGATCTCAATCCGGTCGCCTTGGGCCAGAGATTGCGCCATTTCTCCGAGAATGGTTTTCACCGCCACTTCGATGTCCTTGGTGGTGAGTTGCGCCTGGCGCCGACTCAGGGCTTCGATCAGTTCGGACTTGGTCATTCGCCCTCACCTCGCGGTCAACCGCCCTCCTCATCCTCGTCGCCATCCAGCTTTTCCTTGATCAGATCGCCCAGCTTGGCGCTGGAGGAGAGATCCGGGGCGTACTCCCTGACCGCGGCCGTCTCCTCGTCCGATTCCTTGGCCTTCACGGAAACGGAAATGGCGCGCTTTTTCCGATCCACGACAGTGATCTTGACCTCGATGTCGTCCCCTTCCTTCAGGCTGCTGCGCCTTGCGTCATCGATGCGCTTGTCACTGGACAACTCGGAGGCCTTGAGGTGTCCTTCCACGCCGTCGCCCAGGGCCACCTTGATGGTTTGCGCCTTGATGGACGACACCTTGCCGGCGACGATCTTCCCCTTGGGGTTCTCCGCCACATAGGCCGTGAAGGGGTCTTTTTCCAGCTGTTTGATCCCCAGGGAGATGCGTTCCCGCTGGGTGTCCACCGCCAACACCAAGGTCTCCACCACATCGCCTTTCTTGTAGTTGCGCAGAGCCTGCTCACCCTCTTCAGTCCAGGATATGTCCGACAGATGCACCAAGCCGTCTATGCCGCCCTCCAAGCCGATGAAAATGCCAAAGTCGGTGATGGATTTGATCTGGCCCTCGACCCGGTCGCCCTTGTTATGGGTGTCGACGAAGGCCTCCCAGGGATTGGGCTGGCACTGCTTCATGCCCAGGGAGATGCGGCGGCGATCCTGGTCTATGTCCAGGATGAGGACATCCACTTCGTCGCCCACATGGACCAGCTTGGCGGGATGGACATTCTTGTTGGTCCAGTCCATCTCCGAGACATGCACCAGCCCCTCCACGCCCTCTTCCAGCTCGACGAAACAGCCGTAGTCCGCCAGATTGGTGACCCGGCCCCGCAGACGGGACCCTTCCGGAAAGGACTGGGTCAAGTCGTTCCAGGGATCCTCGCCCATCTGCTTCAGGCCCAGAGACACCCGGTTGCGGTCATGGTCAAACTTCAGCACCTTGACCTCGATCTCATCGCCTATGTTCACGATGTCGCTGGGGGCCCTGACCCGCTTCCACGCCATGTCGGTCACATGCAACAGGCCATCTATGCCTCCCAGGTCCAAAAACGCGCCGTAACCCGTGAGATTCTTCACGATGCCCTTCACGCTGCTTCCCTCTTTCAGCTTCTCCAGCAGGGCCTGGCGTTCGATGGGGTCCTCGCTCTCCACCACCGCCCGGCGCGACACCACCACATTGTTGCGCTTGCGATCCAGCTTGATCACCTTGAATTCCAAGGGCTTGCCCTCCAGGTAGGTCATGTCCTTGACGGGCTTCACATCCACCAGGGAGCCGGGCAGGAAGGCCCGCACGCCATCCACATCCACCGTGAAGCCGCCCTTGATGCGCTCGGTGATCATGCCGCTGACGGCGCTTTCACCGGAGTAAGCCTCCTCCAGACGCTCCCACGCCAACAGCTTTTTGGCCTTCTCCCGGGACAGCCGCGTCTCGCCATAGCCGTCTTCCACCGCGTCCAGAGCCACATCCACCGTGTCGCCCACCGCCACCTCCAACTCGCCCTTGTCGTCGTAGAACTGGTCTATGGGTATCCACGATTCCGATTTCAGCCCGGCGCTGACAATGACATTGTCCTGACGCACGTCGATCACGAGGCCGCTCACGATGGAGCCGGGGCGCATCTTCGCCTCCACCTGGCTCTGTTCAAACAATTCCGCAAAACTCTCAGTCATAAAACCTGTCAACCCTCACTGCCGCGCTTTTTTTCAAAGCGTTGTTGCACCAATGTCGCTACCTGTTGGAACACTTCGTCCGCGCCGCTGGCGGAAGTGTCTATGACCACCGCCGCCGCCGCGGGCTTTAGGGGAGAGACGGCGCGCCGCCTGTCTCTGTTGTCCCGTTCGGCGATTTCCGCCGCTATGTCCTCTAACTTAACAGCTATCCCTTTTTCTTTCAACTGCTTATGTCTTCTGTTGGCCCTTTCCTCAGGGCGGGCGGTCAAAAAAATCTTCAATTCGGCTTGCGGAAAAACCGCTGTGCCCATGTCGCGCCCGTCGGCGATGAGCCCGGGGGGGCGTCGAAAATCGCGTTGCCACTCCAGGATGGCGGCGCGCACCAGCCCGTGTTTGGCCAAGCTGGAGGCCGCGTTGCCGCAGTCCTCGCCGCGGATCCGGGCGTCTATGTCGACGCCGTTCAGGGTCACTCGCACTGGATCGTCCCCGTCCTGGGCCAAAAAGCGCACCTCCAGCTCGCCCCGGGCCAAGGCCGCCACCCCCGGCCCGTCGGAAAGCGCGACCCCTTCCCGCTGAGCCAACAAGGCGAGAATGCGGTACAGCGCGCCGCTGTCCAACAGATGCCAGCCCAACCAGCGGCTGAGATGGCTGCACAGGGTGCCTTTGCCGGTGCCGCCGGGACCGTCCACCGTGATGACCGGCGCCTCAGTCACGGGCCGCCTCCTGGGCCGCCGCGCCCGCCTCCGCCTCCTCAACCACCAGCTCCCAGCCCACGCGCCGGGCCTGCTGGACAAAGCCGGGGAACGAAGTGTTGACATTGCGGCAGTCCCGGATCGTCACAGGGCCCTCCGCCGCCAGGCCCAACAACGAGAAGGCCATGGCGATGCGATGATCGGCGTTGCTCTCCACCACGCCGCCGCCGGGGCGCGCGCCGCGCACCCGCAGGCCATCCGGTAAGGCCCGCGCCTCCACCCCCAATTCGGCAAACCCCTGGGCCAGAGCCTGGATCCGGTCGCTCTCCTTCACCCGCAACTCCGTCGCGTCCGTCAGGAGGGTCTCGCCCTGGGCGCAACATGCCGCCGCCAAAATGGCGGGAAACTCGTCTATGGCCCCCGGCACCAAGGCCGGAGGAACGACCACCCCGCGCAGGGGCCGGTGCCGAACGCGGATGTCCGCCACCGGTTCGGCGCGCTCCCCGGGCCGCTGGACCACCTCAAGGTCCGCCCCCATCAGCCTGAGAATCTCCAACACGGCGACCCGGGTGGGGTTGACGCCCACCCCCTCGAGGGTCAGATCCGAGCCGGGAACGACGCAGGCGGCGGCAAGAAAGAAGGCGGCGGAAGAGAGATCTCCCGGAATGGACAGACAAGTTCCCCGCAGGGGCCGGGGCTCCAATTCCAGACGCCGGTCGGTTCGGGCCACCGGGCAGGCGAAGCGGGCCAACAATCTTTCCGTGTGGTCCCGGGTCCGGGCTGGCTCGATCAAGGCGGTCTTGCCCCGGGCCTGCAAACCCGCCAACAACAGCGCGGACTTGAGTTGCGCGCTGGCGACGGGCAAGGCGTACTCGATGCCATGAAGCTGCCGCCCGCCCCGGATCCGCACCGGCATGCCGCCCTCGGACGCGGGCCGGACATCCGCGCCCATCTTATCCAAGGGCGCGGCCACCCGGGCCATGGGCCGTTGCCTCAGGGAGGCGTCGCCGGTCAGAACGGAATCGAAGTCTTGCCCCGCCAACGCGCCCATCAACAGCCGCGCCGCGGTGCCGGAATTGCCCAGATCCAGGGGGCCGGAGGGAGCCGACAAGCCGCGCAAGCCCACCCCTGAGACGGAGAGCCGCTCCCCCTCCTGTTGAATTTCCACGCCCATCCGCCTGCAGGCGGCGATGGCGGCTAAAGTGTCCGCGCTGGCGAGAAAGCCGTCGAAATCGCTGACCCCTTCCGCCAAAGCGCCTATGATGACCGCCCGGTGCGAGACGGATTTGTCCCCCGGCATCCGCAACCGCCCCTGCAAGGGGGCCGTGGCGGGCCGGACCGTGTAATCAACGCGCCGCGTCGGCATCCGTTTGAGTCGCGAAAAAGCGGTCCCGGGCCTGCTTGGCGCGAGTGAAGAGCACCTCAAGCCGGGGGCCGTCGCCCGCCGCCACCGCCTGTCTGAGCTCCCCCAGGGCCTGGTCGCAGTCCGCCAGGGCCTCCAGCAGGGCCGGGCCATTGGCCAAGCAGATGTCCCGCCACATCACCGGGTCGCTGGAGGCGATGCGGGTGAAGTCCCCGAAGCCGCCGGCGGCGCAGGCGAAAAACTCTTCCCGGTCCTCCCGGCGCGCCAGGCAGTCCATCAGGGCGTAAGCCAACAGGTGAGGCAGGTGGCTGGTGGCCGCCAACACCTGGTCGTGCCGTTCGGGGCTTAACTCCGCCACGGCGGCCCCCGCGCCCCGCCATAGGGCGGCGACGGCCGCTGTGGCCTCAGGGTCCGTCTCGGCCAGGGGCGTGAGAATGGTCAGGCGCCCCTCGAACAGGCCGAGGAAGGAGGCCTCGACCCCGCTTTTTTCCGTGCCGGCGATGGGGTGGCCCGGGACGAAACGGCGCAACTGCTCAGGGCTCAGGGCGGCTCGGGCCGCCGCCGCCACCACCACCTTGGCGCTCCCGGCGTCGGTGACGATGCAGTCGGATTTCAGCCCCGCCGCCAGCTGGCGCAACAGGGGTTCGGTGGTTGACAGGGGGGTGGCCAACAGCGCCAGGTCCGCGCCGGCCACGGCAGTCCGCGGGTCGCGGCTGTAGTCATCTATGACCCCCAAGTCCACCGCCTTGCGCAAGGTCTCCTCGCGCCGGGCGCAACCGGTGATGGAGCGGCACAGGCCGTGGCGCTTCAACTCGCGCGCTATGGAGCCACCGATGAGGCCAACGCCGATGATTGCGACCTTTTCAAACAGCACCTCAGGCCACCGCCGCGGGGTAGGAGCCCAACCACTTCACCATGGCGGCCTTGTCCCGCAACTCGGCCAGGGCCGCCGCCACCTCCTCATCGTCTCGATGGCCGTTGACATCCGCGAAGAAAACATACTCCCAGGCGGCTTGGCGCGACGGCCGGGATTCAATGCGCGTCATGTTCACGCCGTGATTGGCGAAACAGGTCAACAGCTTCAACAGGGCGCCGGGCCGGCTGGGCGTGGCGAACAGCACTGAGGTCTTGTCCCGGCCGCTGGCCGCCACCGCTTCCCGGCCCAAAACCAGGAAGCGCGTGGCGTTGTCCGGATCGTCTTCGATGTTCTCACTGAGGAGCGGCAACTCGTAAAGTCGCGCCGCGCCTTTCCCGGCCACGGCGGCGGCCTTGAGGTCCTGGCTGGCGTTCAGGGCCGCTTCCGCGTTGCTGGCGACCGGCGCGCGCCGGGCCCTGGGCAGATGCTCATCTAGCCAGTGGCGGCACTGGGCCAGGGACTGCTCGTGGGAATAAACCCTCTCGATGTCCTCCATGGTGGCGGCGCGGCTCAGCAGGTTTTGGTGGATGCGCAACTCCACCTCGCCATTGATCTTGAGCTTGGACTCCGTCAGCAAATCCAGGGTGCGGTTGACCGCCCCTTCCACGGAGTTTTCCACCGGGGCCACGCCGTAGTGGCAGTTGCCCGCCTCCACCTCGCGGAACACCTGGTCTATGTTGGAAAACAGGGCCGTCTCCACAGAGTGGCCGAAGTGCCTGAAGACAGCGGACTGAGTGAAGGTGCCGGCCGGGCCCAGGCAGGCGATCCTGAGGCGCGCCTCCAGGGCCCGGCAGGCGGACATGATCTCCCGCGCCAACTGGGCCAGGGTCTGGTCCGACAGGGGCCCCTCGTTCAGGCGCCTGACCCTTTCCAGGATCTGGGCCTCCCGCTCGGGCCGGTAATACGCGGCTTCATCCTGTCGCCCTTTGAGCTCGGCGGTCTTCAACGCCAGCCGCCCGCGCCGGTTCAGCAACTGCACCAGCTGCTGGTCCAGCGCGTCTATCTCGCCCCTGAGGGCCGCCAGCTTCTCATCACTCATGGCATTGTCACTATTGATTGTCCCGCTTTCAGCCGTGGCGGGCGGCGAAATCCGCCATGAACTCCACCAGCGCCTCAACGCCGGTCATCGGCATGCCATTGTACATGCTCGCGCGCATTCCGCCTACGCTGCGATGGCCTCTCAACGCCAGCAGGCCCCGCTCCTCGGCCGCGGCGAGAAAGGCGGCGTCCAGGCTGGAATCCGCCAACCAGAAAGGCGCGTTCACCCGGGAGCGGCAGGCCGGGGCCACGGGGTTGTGGTAAAAATCATTGGCGTCTATGAAATCATACACGGCGGCGGAGCGGGCCAGGGCCCGCCGGGCCATCTCCTCCAGGCCGCCCTGCTTCCTGATCCAGGCAAACGCCAGCCCCGCCATGTACCAAGCGAAGGTGGGAGGGGTGTTGAACATGGAATCGTGTTCCGCCTGCCTGCCGAAATCGTAGAGAAAAGGGGTGTCCGCCCGGGCCCGGCCCAACAGGTCTTCCCGGACGATGGCCACGGTGAGGCCCGCCGGGCCGAAATTTTTTTGCGCGCCAGCGAAGACGACCCCGTATTTCTCCACGGGGAACGGACGGGTGAGAAAATTGGAAGTCATGTCGCTGACCAGGATCGTGTCCGCCGGCAGTTCCGGCGCGGCGGGAAACTCCACCCCGGCGATGGTCTCGTTGTCGCAAAAATAGCAGTAGGCCGGCGCCGCGCTTAGACGCCAGTCGCTGCGGGGAGGGATGTCGGTGAAGCCCCCGTCCCCGGCGTCCGCCGCCACATTCACCTGGACCAGGCGCCGGGCCTCCCCGACGGCCCTGCGCGACCAGGCCCCGGTCAGCAGATAATCGGCGGTGTCCGTCTTGCGGCACAGGTTCAGCGGCACCATGCTCATCAGGTGGCTGGCGCCCCCTTGCAGGAACAGGATCTTGTAGTTGTCCGGCAACGCCAACAGGGCCGCCAGGTCCCGCGCCGACTGCGCGGCGAGTTCCATGAACGCCGGGCTCCTGTGGCTCACCTCCAACACGGAGACGCCGCGTTCTTGCCAGTCGAGGAACTCCTCCCGGGCCTGCTCCATCACCTCCCGGGGCAACATGGCCGGGCCGGCGCTGAAATTAACCGGCGGCACCCGCTTCCCCGTCCGACTCGGGCGGGGGCCCGTTCTCCTGATATTCGCCGATGCGCTCCAGGCCGGCGAGTTTCTCGCCCTCCGCCAGGTTCACCAGCCGCACGCCCATGGTGTTGCGGCCCACCACGGACACATCGCTGACGGGCAGGCGAATCAGGGTCCCCTGGTCGCTGATCAGCATGAGCTCGTCGTCCTGCGCCACCTTGACCGCGCCCACCACCTTGCCGTTGCGCGCGTTGGTCTTGATGGCGATGACGCCCTTGCCGTCGCGCTTGCGCACCGGGTAATCCTCGCTGGGGGTGCGCTTGCCATAGCCGTTCTCGGTGACCGTCAGCACGGTCTTGCCTTCCTCCACGATGTTGAGGGAGATCACCTTTTCGTCCGGCCCCAGCCGGATGCCCCTCACCCCTTTGGCCAACCGCCCCATAGAGCGGACACCCGCCTCCCGAAAACGAATGGCCTTGCCCGCGTCGCTGAACAGCATGACCTCGCGCTTGCCATCGGTGAGCTCGACGCCCACCAAGCGGTTGCCGGGGGCTAAGTCTATGGCGCGGATGCCGTTGGCCCGGGGTCGGGAAAAGCTCTTCAGCGGCGTTTTCTTGGTGGCTCCGTCGGCGGTGGCCATGAACACATACTTGTCGTCGCCGAACTCCCGGATGGGCAATGTCGCGCTAATGCGCTCGCCCTCCTCCAAGGGCAACAGGTTCACGATGGGCCGGCCCTTGGCGATCCGACTGGCTTGGGGCAACTGATAGACCTTCAGCCAGTACAACCGGCCCAGGCTGGAGAAACACAACAAGGTGTCCAAGGTGCTGGCGATGAACAGCTTGTCCACGAAGTCCTCGTCCTTGACCCGCGTGGCGGACTTGCCCTTGCCGCCGCGCCGTTGCGGGCGGTAGGCGTCCGTGGGCTGGGTCTTCACATAGCCGGCGTGGGACAGGGTCACCACCACATCCTGCTCCGTGATCAGGTCTTCCATGCTCAGGTCCTGCTGGTCTTCAATAATCTCGGTGCGGCGCGGGTCGCCGTAACGCTCCCGAATCGCCTCCAACTCGGTCCTGATGACCTCGGTCAGCCGTTCCGGGCGCGAGAGGATGTCCAACAGATCGGCGATCTTCTCCAACAGCTCCTCGTATTCCTTGATGATGCGGTCTTGCTCCAGCCCGGTCAGCTTCTGCAAGCGCAAATCCAGGATGGCCTGGGCCTGGGCCTCGGACAGCCGGTAGCCGCCCTCTTCCAGCCCCAACCCCGGGGCCAGGTCGTCGGGCCGGGAGATGGCCGCGCCGGCGCGGGTCAACATATTCCGCACCGCGCCAGGGGGCCACAGCGGCCCCGTGAGCCCCTGCTTGGCCGCGGCGGGGGTGGCGGACTGCTTGATCAGGGCGATGATGGGGTCGATATTGGCCAGGGCCACCGCCAAGCCCTCCAGGATGTGCGCCCGTTGCCGGGCCTTGCGCAGATCGAACAGCGCGCGCCGGGTGACCACCTCCCGGCGATGGTTGATGAACGCGCTCAGCATGTCCTTCAATGTCATCAGGCGCGGGCGGCCCCCTTCCAGAGCCACCAGGTTGATGCCGAACACGCTCTGCATGGCGGTGAACTGATAGAGATTGTTGAGAATGACCTCCGCCACCTCGCCGCGCCGCAACTCGATGACGATGCGCATGCCGTCCTTGTCGGATTCATCGCGCAGTTCGCGGATGCCGGTCAGCTTCTTGTCCTTCACCAGCTCGGCGATCTTCTCCTGGAGCCGGGCCTTGTTGACCTGATAGGGCAACTCGGTGACCACGATGCGCTCCTGGTCGGTTTTCTCATCGGTCTCTATGGCGGCCCGGGCCCGCATGTAGATGCGGCCGCGGCCGGTGCGGTAAGCCTCGCGGATGCCGCGGGAGCCGTTGATGATGCCAGCGGTGGGAAAGTCCGGGCCGGGGATGTGTTCAAACAGCTGCTCGACGCTCAGGGCCTCGTCCTCCAACAGCGCCAGGCAGGCGGCGACCACCTCCACCAGGTTGTGCGGCGGGATATTCGTGGCCATGCCCACCGCGATGCCGCTGGAGCCGTTGACCAACAGATTGGGCAGGCGGGTGGGCAACACCACCGGCTCCTGCTCCGCGCCGTCATAGTTGGGGGCGTAATCGACGGTCTCCTTGTCTATGTCCTCCAGGAGCTCATGGGCGATCCGGGCCATGCGCACCTCGGTGTAGCGCATGGCGGCCGGGGCGTCGCCATCGACAGAGCCGAAATTGCCTTGGCCATCCACCAACATGTAGCGCAGGGAGAAGTTCTGGGCCATGCGCACGATGGTGTCGTACACGGCGGAATCCCCGTGGGGGTGGTATTTGCCGATGACATCGCCCACCACCCGAGCGGACTTCTTGTAGGGCTTGTTGTAGTCATTGCCCATCTCGTTCATGGCGAACAGGACGCGCCGGTGGACGGGCTTGAGGCCGTCTCGCACATCCGGCAGGGCCCGACCCACGATGACGCTCATGGCGTAATCCATGTAGGACTGGCGCATTTCGTCCTCGATGTTGATCGGCGAGACGACGCGGGCGATTTGTTCGGCCATGACTTTCTGGTTTTTCTGTTAAATCAAAAGGACAAAAAACGGGGCAAAAGGCGAGGAAAAACCGCCTGTTTCCGGTCAAGAATCCATGGGGCGGATTTTACCACAGGGAGACGCCAGGGGAAACAGAAAAAACTTGCGAAATGGGGGTTTTTTACGAGAAATTCGGCGGTCGTTGGCGGCGGCGCTGTCCGAGGGCCCAGGGTCGTCGTCAAACACGGGGTCTTGCGCGGCAAAAGTCGGCTTGGGCCCGGCGGCCCTGGCGCCTGGCAACGGGTCCGCGCCAGTGCCGGCCCGCCCGCCCCGGTCCCCGGCTTGCCTCGGTTCGCCCCACCTCGGGCCGCCTCGCCCCGGGCCGCCCCGGCTTGCCCGCCTCGGCCCCCGTCTCTTCCTACGCCTTCTGCGTTGCCGCCGGCAACGGGCCCGCGCCATTGCCAATGAGGGGCGCGATTCTGCTACAATTCGTCCTTCTTGGTTGCAAAACAAGCCGAACCAAAGAACAGCGCTCAATGAAGCAACAACATCTGCAGAAGCGGGAGCGGGTGAACCTGGGCAGTTACTACACACCCGAAAAGTGCGTTCGCATCGCCCAGGATTTGTTAGCGCCTCATCTCGACAAAGACGCCGCGCTTCTCGACAGCGCGTGCGGGTACGGGTCCTTTTTGGAAAACAACACTGTGCGCGAGGTGATCGGTGTGGACATAGACGAGTATGCGGTTGCTATGGCGAAGCAACTGCATCCGAGGGCCGCCGTCTTGCATCGCAACGCGCTGATGAAAGCGAACCGGGAATCCTTAGGCATAGCGGCATCGCGGCGGCTGGCGATCATCGGCAACCCTCCTTACAACGACCGAACTTCGCAAATCCAACGGCGGCTAAAACAGAAAGCCGATGAAATGGATGGAGACTTGCGCAAGCGGGATCTGGGATTGTCGTTTTTGATGTCTTACGCCAAACTGCGCGCGGATGTCATCTGCGTGTTGCATCCGCTCTCCTATCTGATAAAGAAAGCCAACTTTAACCTGTTGCGGGGGTTCAAGGAAGAGTATGCGTTGCAAAAGGGCATCCTCGTCAGCAGCGGGATGTTCGAGGAGAATTCCACGACTACGCGGTTTCCCATTGTCATCGCCTTGTATGCGCGCTCTTCGCAAGGCATGTCCTATGAAGACATCGTCCGTTTCCCCTTTCGCACGACGGACGGCGATGTTTTGAAATTGTCCGAACACGATTTTATTCCGAAACACATAGACAAATACCCAAGAAAGAATGCGGCGATAACGGACGACTCGCTGTTTTTCTATCCCTTAAGAGACATCAACGCTTTGAAGCGCAATCAGACATTCGTGGAAAATTATCGGCCTGGCCTGATCGTCATCGATAAGAAAAAATTGGACTACTACATATACATCGATGTTTTCAAGCGCAACCTGCATCGTTTGCCTTACTACTACGGCAACTGCGATGTCTTCATTGATCGGACCCTATTTGAAAAGCGCAAGCACGCTTTTATCGCCGATGCCGTCAACCATCACCCGTTCCTGGAAAAGCACCTCGGGAAGCCGGCGACTGATTCTCAAAACCTTAGCGAGTATTTTGACAACTTGCTTCCAAGAAGCGCGATGACTTGGTTACATTAAACGCATATATGGAAACGGGGGCTTTGATGCGTCCGTGGATAAAAAATGGGGATTATATACACAACTTGACAAGATTTAAGCAGTTTATTTCCGCGTTTTCTTGCGAATTTTCCTATCAGCTTGTCTAAACATGGCCCTGGCGAGGTCTGCCGGGTCATGCGGCATAGGCTTGTTAGCCACTGGCGCTTTGCTTTTCTTGCGCCTGGAAGGTGTCTCGCTTGCGCTCATTTAGCTCTCTTGCATTAGCACTTTGCACTCGTCTGTGTCAAAGTTATACTCCACCCATTTAGCCCGTGTTTTGGCATTTTTCCGCGCCACTACTGCTAAGTCCTTATTTTCCATCCATCCACTTTTGATGTTTTTCCCCATCAATCCTGTCAAAGTTAACTTGCTACTCTTGGTCTTGTTGCACGGGCCGCACAACAAGATGCGATTTTGAATGTGATTATCTCCATCTTCCACTTTAGGCGAGATATGGTCAAGCTCCATAAACTCTTTCTCCAACGCCCGGCCGCACCCGGCGCAGATTACAAGACCGCCATCTTTGTTCCTTTGCGCATTGGCTAACACATTGAACATTTGTTTATGAGACATTTTCTCCCAAGGATCTACAGACTGCTTAATCTTCAACTTGAGATTCGGAGCCGCAACCTCATTATCATCAGTGCGTACAGGAGGAACTGTGCTGTAAGTAATGTCCCCAAACACAAGTGTGTGTGAGTGCTGCCCCCCCCCCCCCCCCCCGCATATTTTTAGGACCGGGAACAGCTAAGCCTTCCTTCTCAAGTCTGCCCAAAACCACATCCTTAGCGCCATCCCATATATCCATCCCAACCCATTCACGCCCTAAACGCTCAGCCGCCACCAAAGTAGTGGCGCACCCGGCAAATGGGTCTAACACAATGCCGCCTTCATTGCTGGAAGCTTTGATTATACGCTCATACAAAGCCAAAGGCTTCTGTGTCGGATAACCTGTGCGTTCCTTGGACTGGGAGTTGATTATCGGGATGCTCCATACGGAAGATATCAAGATTCCATCCATTTCATCTAAATACTGCTTCAATCTTTCCCCGCCCGTTTTTGTTATGAAAGTTCTACCTTCATTTCTATACTGTTCTAATCTCTCTTCCTTCACTCCGAGACGCTGGTCAACCCAAAGCCTTCCATCTGGATCTTTATTTGCCCGTTTATACATATAGTTAGGAACTTCGCCATACTGCGGGTTAAACTGATACGCTTTCGATTTTGAATAAAACAATATATTGTCGTGCTTAGAGGGAAAAGCAACATTGCTTCTTGAAGGTCCGCCATAACTCCATATAATTTCATTCCTGAAATTCTTTTTCCCAAAGATAGCGTCCATAATGGTTTTCAGATAATGAGATGCAGTAGGGTCGCAATGCAGGTAAATACTTCCATCGTCCCGCAACACTCGATGCATAGCCATTAGGCGCACGCCTAACCAACACAAGAACGCGGCCATATCATCTCCTGACGCAATACGGGCCGCCTCGATGACCTTCCACACTCCAGGCCAATCGTCCTTAATGCCGTCAATCCACTCCTCATGAACATCCTTCTCCCATGACCAGCGATCAGTGAACTTAGCGCCGGCCGCCAAGCTATCAGGGGTGGCATGAAAATCCCTACTCTTGTTAAACGGCGGGTCCGTAGCTATCAAATGAACGGTGCCAGAATTCATGCCCCTAAGGAACTCTAAATTGTCCCCATGGTATAAGGTGCGATTCTGAAAGTTAGCCTTAGCCATTGCTACGCCCAATCAGAACCGCATAAGACAAGGGCTTGCCTGACCTGCCAATTGCCAGTGCGAAATGCCTTCCCAGGGCCGCCCCTGGGCTTGTTTTCACTATGTTTTTTCATGGTTGCGCAGTGTAGTGTAAAATTTCCAACTCGTCAAGTTATGTATATAATCCCCAAACCTAACTGGGACGGAGGCGGAAGGTGACCCGCACGAACTTGCCATCCGCGCTGTTGACAAGCTCCGGATCAGTGTCGTTGAAGGCCCTCATCTCTCGGCGCATCAACGGCCAGCCGCGCCCCCGCCGTTCCATCAGGCGGTAGTCAACCATGGCATTGGCCATCCACTCATTGCGGGACCGAGGGAGACTGCCGTTCATAACTCTGTCGGCAGTCATGCGATTAGGCAGCGTTCCAGGGCTTGTGACTTCGACGCGGTCACTGAACACTTCAAGCATCACTGAAGCCCCCGTGAGCGCGTAATCGCGGTGCGCAACCGCGTTCACAAGGGCCTCGCGCAACACATTCCGGGGAATTAGCGGCCGCTCTTGCCGAAAGACGCCATCATAAGTTTCGGTTCGCCCCAAGGCCTCCATCCAGCCAAGGGCCCGTTGCGCCTGCTCAACAAGACGGCCTTTCGCGTCGCCGACAAGAATATATATCGCCTGAGGCTCGGTCCGTGCCTGCGTACGCGGCGCATTTAATCCAAAAACTCCCTGTCTGAGGATGCATCTGTGGACTCTTGCCAAAAACCATCAACCCGTACAGGGTGGGATGCAACGCGCCGTCAGCTTCGGCGACGACGCGGGCGTTTCTCAAATCATCTTCATCGGAAGGTTGCGGCTCTTCTTCAGTCTCGATGCCGCTCCTGCGCTGAAACGACCGAAACTCCTCAATGTCAATGTCCTTGACGCCCGCCGCCGCGATGATCTGCCACTCGGCTAACACGATACCAAAGACATTAAACAATTCTTGCAGTTCACGGGGAGAAGGCTCTACGCTGTTGCGTTCGCGCCGGATGTAATAGCGCCTGCCATAGCGGAGCGGCTCGAAGCCCCGAATGCGGGGCACCTCGAGCCAGTGGACCCAGCGGTTGTCACCGACCTCTTGCCGCCCGCAACGCGCAAAGACCGGCGCGCTGCACCCTGTCTGAAGGAAATCGGTCAACCACTCATGCGCCTCGCGCGGGTCTCCCGCCAGCCCGCCAACGGAGCCCGAGTCGTCGATCCCAAAAATGACAAGTCCCCCTTCGCCATTTGCGAGCGCGCATATCGCTGGGCCGATCTTTTGGGAAAGGTCGCGTCCGAACTCTCTCTTGAACTCAGTGGTCCGGTTCTCGCCCGCTTCGACGCGCTTCAGAACTTCCGCCCACTCCATCGTTCGTCCCCGTCAGAATCCGCAAGAACCCTATTTGCTGTATACGATTTCCCCGTCGATCAGGGTCTTCTCAACCGCGATCCGGTGCAGTTCCCGCACTGGCGTCTCATAGGGGTCCCGGTCGAGAACCACCAGGTCGGCCCGCAGGCCGGGCGCGAGGCGCCCCACCTGGTCCGCCATGCCCTCGTGCCGCGCCGCGTTCACCGTGAAGATGCGCAGGGCCTGCTCCAAGGTGATGCCCTGCTCCTTGCCATAGCTTTCATCGCTGCCGCCAGGCTCCTCGCGGGTGATCAGGGTCTCCACCGCCACCCAAGGGTTCACCGAAGGCACCACCGCCCAGTCCGAACCCGCCACCACCAAAGCCCCCGCCTCCAACATCTCCCGCACCGGCCAGATCCGCTTCATGCGCTCCGCGCCCACCGCCTTGACGAGGCTTGCGCCTATGGGGCTGGGACTCCACAGATAGGGCGAGACCTCGAAAGTGGCGCCTAAAGCCCGGGCCCGGGGCAGATCGGCCCGGGCCGCGAAGGTGCAATGGCCGGCATCGTGCAGGCGTCCGCTGAAGCCATTGGCTTGGCGCGCGGCTTCAATGGCGTCCAAGCCGGCCCGCACCGCCGCGTCTCCCGCCGCGTGAAACTTCACCGTCAAACCCATGCGGTCGAAGCGGGTCACGGCCTCGTTGAGAACATCCTGCTCCACCAACAGCAACCCGTAGCGGCTGGCCCGGTCAGTCCGGCCCTCCATCACATCCGCGTAAGGCTCCAACATGGCGGCCGTGTGGCTGTCCGTCGGCACCCCGTCCAAAAATATCTTGACGCAGTTCGGGGACATCCGCTCCCGCCCGTACCAGTTGCGGGCGGCGATCACGGCCTCCGCGGCTTCATCTCCAGGCTCCCAGGTGAGACACAACCTGACCCGTTGCTTGAGCAGGCCCTCGTCCGCCAGCGCGGCGTACAGCGCCGTTTCCCGGCCTATCCCGCCGACAAAGCCGGTCGAGGCCTCCGTGTAGGAAGTGATGCCCTGAGCGAGCATCTCATCCAGGGCCCAGGTCAGGGCGGTGCGCAGGGTCTCGTCCGAATGGGGCGGCACCTGCTCCCACACCGGGCCGGAGGCGAGCTCATGCAACAGGCCGGTGGGTTCGCCGGCGGCGTCCCGTTCGATGATGCCCCCCTCGGGGTCGGGAGTCGCGGCGGTGATGCCGCCCAGCTCCAGGGCCTTAGAGTTGACCCAGACGCTGTGGCCGCTGGTGTCGCTCAGCAAAATGGGGTGTTCTGTGGAAACCTCGTCCAACATGGATCTATGGGGCGTCTCTCCCAGGGCCGGCGTGTTCCACTGCCCGCCGACGATCCATCCCCCCTTCGGGGTCTGGTCCACGCAGACCTTGACCGCCTGCTGGGCCTCTTCGAGGGAGGCGTCGGGCGCAACGCGGCATTGGATGTTGGCGATCCCCGCGAACAGGGGATGAACATGAACATCGTGAAAGCCGGGCAACGCGGCGCGGCCTTCCAGGTCTATGACCCGGGCGCGCGGCCCTTTCAGGGCCTCAATCTCCTCCGTCGACCCTGCCGCCACGATGAGACCGCGGCTGACGGCCAGGGCCTGCGCCTTGGGCTGCGCCTCGTTCATGGTGTAGATCGCGCCATTGGTCAGGATGACATCGACCTCCGCGCCGGGCGCGGCATCCAGAGGAGCCGCCTGCTCAACGGAGCAAGCCGAACCCCACAGCGCCGCCAACAAGGCCGCGGCGGCGATCCGGGCGCGACGCCTGAAACCGCGAGGAGAACCCATGGCGGCGGGTTTAGAAGTTGTAATCCAGCTTCACGCCGACAGTGCGCGGCATGCCCACCATCCGTATGAAGGGGCCGTTGCCGCTGGAGGCGGAGGGATAATAGTACTCATCGGTCAGGTTGCGGCTCCACACTTGGACGCGCCACTTGTTGTCGGCGCTGCCCAGCCCCAGGCGGGCGTTGAGCAGGGTGTAATCGCTGGAGCCGAAAGCCACGCCGCCGCCGGGGGCGCCGGGGGAGCCTTCCGCGTAATTGACATCCGCGCCCAGCTCAAGGTACAGGGCATCGCTCAGGGGCCAGCGGTAATTGGCCAGGGCGTTCACGGACCACTCGGGGGCCTGGGGCAACTGCCCGCCGGAGGCGTCAAGGGTCGCGATGTTGGGCCAGACGCTGTTGATGGGGTCCACCGCCTGCCACTCCTTGACCTCAGACTCCAGCCAAGCCGCGCCGAGATGCAGGTCCAGGCCCGTGACCGGCGCATAGTCCATCTCCACTTCCACGCCATACACCTCGGACTCCGGCACATTGGTCAGGCCGACGATGTTGCCCACGAAAGTCACCGCGATGTCCCCCTCCTGCTTGTCCTTGTAGTCGTAGTAAAACGCGCTGGCGTTGAACTGCATCCTGTTGTCCAACAAGGTCATTTTCGAGCCAAACTCAAAGGCCGTCAGTTTCTCCGGCCGGTAGGGGGCCAGCTGGCTGGTGGTGTTCCCTTGGGCGCCGTTGAAGCCGCCGGACTTGAAGCCGTGGGAGACGATGAAATACAGCAGGATGTCATCGTTGACGCGAAAATCCAGCCCCGCCTTGCCCATGGCCTTGTCGGTGGAGATGGAGTCGCTGTAGACCTGAAAGGCGTCGTTGGGATTGGCGGCGTTGAAAATGGAGTTCGGCGAGGCGAGGTCGTCGTTGATGATGCCGCAATCCCCGGGCCCCAGGGAAGCGCCGAACAAGGTGTTCATAAAAGCGCCTAAGCTGTTGTCCTCCGTGGAGAAGGTGCAACCGGACCACGCTATGTCTTCATCGGTGTAGCGGGCCCCTAAGGTCAACTTGAAGCGCTCGGTGAACTCCCATTCGACATGGCCGAACAGGGCCCTGGACTCGGTGTTCTGCGTGTAGGTGGTGTCCAGCTCCAGCACCGGCGAGAGGGCGAAGGGAAAATTGTTGAAGGGAATGGAGCCAAACCCGAAGCCTGAATCGGCCATGAACAAACGATACTCCTCGTCAACATCGTCGCTGGAGTAATACAGGCCCGCCAGCCAGGTCAGACGCTCGGTCGCGCCTGAGAAGATCAATTCCTGGGAGAAGACCTCGATCCGGGAAACATTGGTGTTGGAGGCGTCAACGAAGGCGCCCCCGTCGCTGTCGAAGGCCTCGCGGCGATCAAACTCATCGTAAGCTGTCAGAGACACCATCTTCAAGCCGCCGAACTCCCACTCCATGCGGCCGGACACGCCGATTGATTCGTTGTCCCGTCGCGGCCTCAGATCGTGGGTGATGCCGCTGATGGGGTTGGCGTAGGAATTGGTCCAGTCCGCGTCCTTGGGGTCCTTGCCTTCCGCGAACCAGGGCGGCGTCGAGGTGAGGGGCAGCGTCCCCAAAGAGTCGAGGCCGGTGTAACTGCCGAGGTCTATGTGGTTTTGCAACGGATTGTAGGGAAACAGCGCTATGCCCGCGCCGATTTGCCGGGGATCGTAGGCGGCGGGCGCCTGGTTGTCGGATTTGTCCCGGCCATAGCGGAAATTGATTTCCATGCTAATGGCGTCGGAGACATCCAGGTCGAGAATGGCACGCAACCCGTGCATGTCTTTCTCGCCCAGCTCGTCGTCTCGGGTCAGGCTCTCCTGCCAGCCTTCCCAGGCCTGGGTGGTCTTGTAGGCCACCCTGCCCCTAGCGTTCGAGGCCAAGGGGCCGCTGACGAAACCGTCGAAGTCAAGGGTGTGGTAGGAGCCGTAACTGGCGGTGAAGCCGGCTTCAAATTCGTCAGTGGGCTTCTTGCTGACAAAGTTGATCTGGCCGCCGGTGGTGTTGCGGCCGTAAAGGTCTCCCTGAGGCCCCCGCAGGATCTCCACCCGCTCAAGGTCAAACAGGGCGCCGCGACTCATCACGGTGTAGGGGATGTTGGCCCCGTCCTGGTACAAGCCGACCGTCGAGGAGGCGGAGGTGGTGAGGTTCTGAAAGCCGACGCCGCGGATGGTGTATTGCGGCACGCCCACCGGGTAGCTCTCGTTGACATTGAGGCCCGGGGTGAATCTGCCAAGGTCCTCGGCGACGCTGATGCCCAGGTTTTTCACCAGCTCCCCCGTCATGATGTTCATGGTGATGCCGACATCGTTTGCGTCCTGCTCGCGTTTTTGCGCGGTGACGACAATCTCTTCAATCTGCGCCTGCAAGGCGGCAGGCAAGGCCGTGATGGAAAGCACCGCAAGAATCAGCAAGGCGCGGATGGATAAGTGGTTGATTTTCATACCTCCCCCCTCTTCTGAAGCAGAGAAATGGCTACCGCCACACACGGGCATTATACCCGCCGGGGCGGGAAAATCAACCTAAAACCGGGGCTGATCCCGCCAAGCCAGCCTGCAAACAAGGATCTCTCGCATTCACTGCAAACCGGGCCGAAAAAACGCCTCAGAACTGAATTAATGCCCCAAGAACTCAAATGTCGGCGACTGTTTCAATGGTTCCCTTCTACCAAGGCTTCTAATATCGTCAACGCTTTTTTCCGGTCCAAATATGGATGGGCAAATTGATTTCGATAGCTACGAAGACAGCCGTAGCAACTCGAATCGCAACCGCAATCACCGGAAACACGCTCTTTCGCATTGCGTAGCACCTCATTAAAAACATCGTTCCTTTCTAACTGAGCTACCCATCCCGCGCCGCCGGGAACGTTGTCGTAGAGAACGATGGCGGATTCTCCAGCGTTTACCCCGCCTGTGATAGTGACATTCAAGTCATTATCTGGCACCTCCAAGGTCTCTGCGGTGCCAAACAAAACAGCATAAGCAAGAGAATATGCATCCTTCTCTTCCCTCAGTGGGTGAAAAAATTGCAACCTGACGACATCGGTCACAAGCTCATGTCCAAGCGAAAACTGTTCCAAAGTGCCGCGACAGTCTTCTTTCCAAGGTGATTCGTGCCTAGCTCTAGGTCTAGTCATATGTGCGCCACACGAACGGCAGATATAGAACCCTTGTCTGTTGCGGCCTTCACAAAGAATCACTAGTGTGCCAGGTTGCGCCTGGGAAATCTGCACACCTGAGATAATCTTGTCTGCGGGTTTTGCATTGGAACCGAACCCTCCAAAAAATGGGCGAGTGGTATATAAACGCTTTGTCCGTCCCCGTGGCTCATTTGGTTTTTCAAACATGGGCGTAACGAATCCGAACACCGGCGATAGGTATTTTTGCGCATTGTCCGGTGCCTCGACACCTTCCTTCCACTGTCGGAAATTTTGCTCTGTGTCGTATTGGTAGTGACAAATTGGCCAAGCCTTTCCAGGCACTATCTTAAGGCCTACGGACTTCCATTCCTTCTTGTTTGCGACAACCTTGCAACCGGGGGCATACTCAGCGATAGCTTGGGATAAGTCCCGTTGAAGATTAATCCCAGTGGGGTTGCCATCTGATGACCGAGTCTCAAGCTCGACCACATCGACCGGGAAGCCGTACTTGGGAACAACAGCTTTGCGGGAAAGAAAAACAAGTGTCTTTTCTTCTTTAATGGTATCCATTCGGCTTTTAATGCGAGCAGATAATTTGTCTTTGCCAGCGTCGTAATAACGTTGCCGTATCTGTCCCATTTCGAGATAGTCTAAGCATATTTCGCATTCGACATCAGCGAAACGGCTTTCCAAACCTGCAATTTTGTCGATCCAGATATCATCACGGAGTCCGGTTTCCTTATGCATGTCATCAGGCACTATTTGACGCAAGGCATCTAGCAGTTCAGGATCGTCTTCGCAGAACTTTCGCAAGTCACTTACGGCGGTAGGGTCTGACCAATCGCCGACCAATTTCTCAACATTGTCAAAGCGTCCCTCGTTCTCTGGGCGTTTAAAGAAAGCAGATAGCGCAACCGCGGCCATGTGCCGAACAATGATCTTGGCATTGGTCAACTGCAACCTGGGCGGCCGCACGGTGCCGGCTATCAGGCGGAACTCCGGATCTGCAAAGTGGTATAGATCATGCGGATTGCGGCGACAGTAAGTTATTGCTAATCCGGGCGTCTCGCGACGACCAGCGCGACCAGCCCGTTGTGTATAATTGAACGGTTCGGGGGGCGCATTTCGCAGGAAAACGACCTCGAGATCGCCAAGATCCACGCCGACTTCGAATGTGGTGGACGAACTCAGCAAGTGAATCTTACCCTTTTTGAAACGATCCTGTCTCTGCCTCGCCTCATTGCTTTCGATCTGCGCCGTATGTTCCTCAGCAAGAAGTTCGGGCGGAAATTCCGGACTTTCATACAAAAGCCGATAATGATTTTGCTCAAGCCTCGAGCCATTGGCGGGGCATAGCTCTCCAGGACATCTATTCCGGGGGCAGATCTGGCGAATGTTGTGGGGTGTAACCATGGCGCAGATGTCACACTCCCAAAGGTCTTCCGGTTCAGCGAGAACAATTCGCACCCAGCAGGGATCGAGACGAAATGTGCCATTGTGCTTTCCGCGAGACAGGAGAGGGCTACCGTCCTCTTGAAGAATACCCCATATCTCTTCCATCAGGCGCTTGGCTTCAACTCGAGTCTCATCTTTCGAAAGTCCACTTCTTTTAAGGAGTCTTGTCAAAAAATGGCTGACGACTGCCGATTGATAACCGCCCCATTCACTCACTTCACTTCGTCCTCCTGGCGGCCCCAAGCAGTATGCCTGTTGCGGATAGGACGAGACATCGTTCCACTGAGGTGTCGGGCCATCTGGCAAGTTCATCGCACGACGGAGCCTGAATTCATCCAGAAGATAGCTGAAAAGACTTCGCGCTTCCTTGTCCGTTAATTTCCAAGGTGGCTTCCGCATAATATCAGGAAGCGCCAAATCGTCAGGTATCGCTACAAACCACCTAACGAGCCCAACGCCACTCAAAGACAACCTGTGTTTGGTTGTCAATGCCTCTGAAAGGATTGATCTTAGGATATTGCGATTTTTGGTCTCCTTTGTATCTCCTTTATCGAACAAATCCAAGTTATCGTATTCTCCAAACAACCGGAAGACCAAGTCCTCAATGGAAAGACCCTCGGGATTGATTTCACTCGCCCTTAGCGCGCGCAGGATCAGGTTCCGGTCACGAATCACCCTATAAGAATCTTGAGCGTACCATGCAAAGAAAGCGGCCTCTTGCCGACTGTCCGAGAAGGTCAGGATTTTGCGCTGGTCCTCCGGCAACAGTTCATGGATGGCCGTGGCTATTACGGAATTGGGACCATCGGAGCCATGCACGATTTCTTGAACAGGGTCGTTGATGTTGCCTTGACCGTAGCCACAGGCTTCACATTGCTCTAATTGATCGAGATGCTCATTGTCAGAGGCACACTTCTTGACTTGTATATACGCAATATCAACACAGGCGCAAGAAAGTTTCTTGCCTAGACAACCGCATTGGCGACATAGCCGATAGTCGCCATCATCCGACGGCAAGTAATAATCCACGCCGAAATTCGGATGGCTTGGATCGCGCATAGCTTCGCATAACTGACCATCTTTTTCCTTGCCGACGTAGTAATGTTGCCCACATTCTCGGCAAAGCGCGATCTCAAGTGCCATTGAAGACGAATCGCCATCTTGTTCAGTCGAAAGCCGATTGAGCGCCACTTCGTCAGCACCGTCACGATGGATCAAAAAGGCTCCTTCGAGGGCTCGGAGGAAGACATGGAACCGCCTCGGACTTTTATTTTTGGCCTTGTTAGAAGGCGAGCCAAATATAACTCCTGCCGGGGTAAAGGGTTCGCCAAAAAGCTCGTGTGCGAATTCCGCCACGGTTTGTTTAGCCTCTTCGCCCTGTTCAGAGGATATAGTTGCACTAGTTGCAATGCAATGAAATGGTCCCATGCGTCCTCCGTCTCGCAAGCGTTGCTTGAGTCTTCGTATCAGCATGCCCATCTCCATGCCCCTGGTGCCCCGGTATTGATGGGCCTCGTCCAACACGATGAACTGCCAGTGGCAACCGTTGAACAATGGGCTATCCTTTGGGCGGATAAGGAGATACTCCAACATGGAGTAATTAGTCAAAAGAATGTGTGGAGGCGATTCACGCATCTCCTCGCGAAACACCATCTCATAGGGCAGCTGGTTATCCTGATGTGCCTTAGCATTACGGTAGTTGTCCCTTTCATTCTCTGGCGTCTGGCCAGTGTATTGACCAAAAGTTGGACGGAATTCGGAAGCTCTACTCTGTAATTCTCTGCATAGGTTCCCGATACGCTCGCGTTGATCATTTGCAAGGGCGTTCATAGGGTAGAGAATTAGTGCCCTGACGCCAGGCTCTTGCAACCTACCGGAGAGATGTTGCTTATAAAGCTCAAACAAAATCGGATAGAGAAAGCTCTCTGTCTTGCCGCTGGCAGTGCCAGTCGCAACCACAATGTTCTGTTGATCTACATAGGAGGTTCGGATCGCCTGCTCCTGATGTTCATATAACTGACTATCCATTATAGCTGGCATAAGACCTTCGCTGTCTCTATCAAAGCACTCTCGCGCCAAATCCCTGGCATTGACGGTCGGTTCGAAATTTTGGGGATCTTCATGATACGGCCCTTTCAAAAGTTCGTTCTCTTGGCGAAGCGCCCTTTGAAAGGATTCGCGTAGAGAAGATTCCTTGAAGAAAAACGAAGTCTTTAGATAGTTCTCATAGCGTTCCCTGATCTTCTCGACCCACTCGTTCACTTTATCTCTATCGGGCATTGATCAGCTCCTTAAGTATTTCGATATTTACATCATGCACGGTCCGGCGGCGCAGATCAAGGGGGAGAGAATGGCCGGCAACATTATCTTTCGTTAGTCCGGCCGTTTTTATTTCCTCGCAACTAAAGCCCTTGCCCCGACGCCAATCACCTCCTGACCGTCTGACCTTGGCATACTGGCGCTTTGACACTCTCTGGACAACTACGGTCAGCTGTCTCAACTCATCTTCCATTTTTGGCACCCTTAGTTTCAATGTAAAGAGGGTTGTCTTACGCAGTGTAACTAATTTGTTGCCACGCGATTCTACCTTGCTATCCGAGAGAAAGACTTCGACATCTTCCGTCTCTCCATTGCGGATAGCCCAACGCAATTTGACTGGCTGACCAACTTCCGCAGTTGATGGCGTTGCCGTAAATTCTTCGATTGCCGGATCCGCCAAAACATGGACAAGGGACAGCATTTTGTCGTGGCATTCGAGGTTAAGACACACTTTTTTATCTAATGATTGTTTGATCTGGTCGTGGTACTGAAAATTCTTAAAGGGAAGCTTTATTTCTTGCTGTTGCGGGCGATATTGTTGTCCTAAATCCGAGTCAAAGCCCACTTTTGTCGTACGAACGTTTGAGGGCAATTTCACCCGAATTGCCTCGCCTTTCGATGCAAGATCCTTGAATTTCCATCGCGTCATTTTAAATGGCGTGGCGCACCATTTCTCCTGCTCTCTTCCTTGCTCCATTCGCCACCAAACTCTTGGGAGTCTGATCCTCGTCCAAACTTGGCCAGAATCAGACTTCAACTCACACTTAACTTCATCGGCACACTGGAGCGGTTGGACAAGCAGATATCCATCTTCGCGCTTGATATGCTGGTTGGGCGTAAAATTCTTGATCGATATTTCGCCATCGAATTGGAATTGCAACTTCGTGGGCGGGTATCCGTTCGCTGATGGCGCGATAAACATCTCGTTTGAGTATGAGATATCATCAACAAGAATCTTCCGGAGGCCCTGTAGATAACGGAACACGCCACCATCTGTAAGGCCTTTATCATCGTAGATGCGAATGTAGAACCAACCCTGTTGCTGACGCAGAATATCAGCAAGACCAAGACATTTGACAGCGGGCTTGATTTCGATGTTTTTTCCCCAGCTACGAGGAGCTCCTCCCTCCTTGCCAATACGCACCCATTTGATTTCTTGTGGATCTTGAAGATGCAGTCTCGGCGTATTTTCGACAAATAGCGGCCCCTGGCCCGAGTCATCGTAGATAGTTTCGCCTTTCAATTCATAAGTCGATCTTCCTTGTTGAATATCCTGTCCCTTAAACCCATTTACTTTCTTGTCCACGTCCTTATAAAAATAGTGCGCCACAAAGGAATCATCTGCACAAAGATCCTGTTCAACTGGAGGTTGTCCCTCACGCTGCCAGTCTTTTGGTGTCATCACAATGTAATGACCACTGGTCATTTTTGACACTTTACGGCCATCTCCTTCCCAATCCCTTCGCAATTTGAATATCAAGGGTTTTTTATTTCGAAAAACTTCGACCCTTTCTTCTTGTCGCCGATTTTTATAGGTTACAAGCAAATCGCCGACAAATGATGAAAGACGAAACTCTCCATCCTCGGATATTAGACAATTACCGTTTTGACTTACTGTCGATATGTTGTAATCATCCTTCGACAGGACGATGACCCACTGGTGGCCGCGTTCCTTCCTACAGATCAGTTCTGGACGATGTTCCTTTGGCGGTTTATCCGACTCTTGGCCATTTGGACCACTCTGGGGTTCTTTCTCGCCTCCAGAATTCCCTTCGCTATTTGGTCGTTTGCCGCCATGGCCCCTTGGCTCGCCTTCTTTCTTTTTGTCACCCGAATCAATCTGAGCTCCCCGCCTGTCTCCAGTATCCCCCTCCTGCTTCTCGCTATCCGAGCCGCCTTGTCCCCTTAGCTCGCTTTCTTTCTTCTTGTCACCTGAATCAATCTGATTTTCCCGCCCGTCTCCAGTCTCGCCCTCCTGCTCCTCGCTATCCGAGCCATCTTGGCCCCTTGGCTCGCCTTCTTTCTTCTTGTCACCTGAATCAATCTGAGTTTCCCGCCTGTCTCCAGTATCCTCCTCGCCTTCCTGCTCCTCGCTATCCGAGCCGCCTTGGCCCCTTGGCTCGCCTTCTTTCTTCTTGTCACCTGAATCAATCTGAGTTCCCCGCCCGTCTCCAGTATCCCCCTCGCCTTCTGCCTCCCTGTTCTTGCCTGTAATCCCGCTCCAAGCGTCACACATCCATTGGGCGACGAGCAACTTCTTAAGAATCGTCAAAGTGCGGGTGAACAAACAGTGAATTTTTATAGCTCCCTCCTCATTCTGCGGAGTCGGAATCAATCCCGGCTGAAGACGAAGCGGTCTTTTTTCCGGCGCACCGGGGGCTTGATCGTGGGGCGGCCCCGTTGCAGTTTGCCCAGGGCGTAGCCTTGCACCTTGGCGGCCCGGGCGATGAGGATGAACTTCATGGCCCAGCCCGCCGCCGTCGCCAGAACAGCCGCCAACAACGCGAGGGGATCCCTCAGCGCCGGCACCGCCAGGGCCGTGACAAGCAGGAGCAGAGGCAGGGCGTTCCCCAGAACCACCTGGACGGCGTCGATGCCCTGTAGGATCTTCAGGGCGGCGGGCGGCGCCTTGTTGGCCGCCAATTGCCGCAGGTAGCGGCGCCAAGCGATCAGGCGCAGGCCCAGCAACACCGCTACGATGGACAGAAGCGGGGTTAGGGTCCAAGGCAGGGACGCGGGCCAGAAGATTAGCAGGACCAACAGCAGGGCCGCGCCCTCCGCCAGACCGGTGACGATGATGAGCGGCACCACCGCCGGCTCCCGCCAGGCCGGGATGCCCTTGCTGGCCCGCAGAATTCTGCCCTGGCAATACAGGAAGACCAGGCCCAACAGGGCCGCCGCCGCGAACAGGGCCGGGATTGCCAAGGCAAAGGCCGCCAAGGTGGCGGGAAAGAGCAACACGGCGACGGACGCCTCGCGGGTCATCCAGGAAGTCTGGGGATGCAGGAACACATGGAGGAAGCGCCAGGGGCGACCGATCTCCAGCCACACCAACAGCAGGCCCAGGCCCACCAGAGCCAAGGCCGGCAAGCCTATGGTCACCAAGGGGATCCCGTCTTGCCAGGGAAAAAACATTATGGCCGCCATGAAGACCAGGGCCCCGCCGCAACCGCCGAACATGAAGTTGCCGGCGGCGCGCCAGTCCCACTGGGTCTGCAACAGATTGCCAAAGGCGTTCATGGGCGGCTTGCTTCCTGGCTTGCGCCGGGGCGCGGGCTGGCGACAGGAGGGATCAAACGAGTCAGCGCGTCAGCCCGCCAGCTAATCATCGGCATTGTGCATGTCGCCCTGGGTCGCGGGCGGCTCCTTGTCCCACAAGTAGTAAAAGCCCGGCTCCGTGCCTAACTCGGCATGCATCTGAAACCAGGTGTTCTCCGCCAGCAACTCCGAGACATTGCTGTTCTCGTCCTCTATGTCGCCGAAACTCAGGGCGTCGGCGATGCAGGAGTTGACGCACCCCGGCGTGGCCTCCGGGTCCACTCCTGGCTTGAGACCCTGCTCCAGGCCCGCGTCCACCCGGTCCGAGCAGAAGGTGCATTTCTGGGCCACCCCTATGGTGCGCGGATCGAAGCGTTTGGCCTCCGTCTCGGTGGGTTCGTCGCCGTAGGCGAACTCCGGCCGGTCCACCTTGTAGCGGGCCTGATAGGGGCAGGCCACGGTGCAATAGCTGCACCCTATGCACAGGTCGTAGTCTATGGTCACAATGCCGTCTTCCCGCTGGCCGGTGGCGGTGCTGGGGCAGACATGCATGCAAGGCGGGTCGGCGCAATGCTGGCAACCCACCGGCATGAACAGCCGTTGCACATCCGGGTATTCCCCCCACTCCACATCCAGGACTTTGCGCCACTGCACCCCCGGCGGGGTGGCGTTGGTGTGCTTGCAGGCGGCGGTGCAGGTCTGGCAGCCGACGCAGCGGTTGAGGTCCGCCACCATCACATAGCGGGTCATCGGCCGTCTCCCACGGGGCGCACCCGCACCTTGGTGCCGTCTATGCTGGACCCTCCGCCATCCAGCGAGTCCACATTCATCGGCACTAAGGCGTTCAGGCCGGGGCGCTTCAACTCCTTGGCGAAGGGCATCTTCCACTGGCCGAACTGGGCGATCATCACCACCACATCGGGCCGCACCCCCTGGCGCAGACGGGCGTAGCCGCGGGTGGCGTTCACCGGCGATTCCACCTCGATGAGATCGCCCTCGGCGATGCCCAGCTCGGCGGCCCGGTTGGCGTTCATCACCACGCCGTCGTGTCCATACACATTGTCCGCCACCTCTTTCATCATCTGTATGCCCACATTGGAGCCCCAAGCGTACTGCATGGAGCGGCCCGTCAACAGCCAGAAGGGGTAGTCCGCCGCCTTGACGCCGCAACTGCGCTCGATGATCTCGTCCCAGAGCCGGTTCAGGTCCTTGAACTGGGGCAAGGGTTCGTATTCTTCCAGTTGCCGGTCCCACCAGTGGACGCCGGTCTCGTGCAGGCGGTTGGCCAGTTGCTTGCCCATGCGGTAGTAGCGTTCCTGATACGGCAGTTCGTAGCGCAAGCCCAGGTCTTCCAGCTTGTGGTGCAGGTACCAGTTCAGGCGGGAATAGGGGCGCGTCTTGAAGCCGTGGCGCCGGAACCAGTCCAGATCCACCACTTCCTTGCCGCCGCTCAGGTCATGGCTGGCGGCCTTGCTCACCGCGTCCCAGATGTCGTTTTGCGAGTGTTCCCGGCCCGTCTCCAGTGAGTAGTCGTAGGCATCGGTCTGCAAGGGAATGCCGCAGACCCCGGCGTTGATGGCGCCGTTGTAAGCCTCCAACAGGCCGGTGCGCCGGGCCAGCTCGTTGGCGATCCAGCTGAAGTCCTTGGCCTCGTGCAGGGGTTCAATCACGGCTTGGCGCAAGGCCCAGCCCTCCGATTCCCAGTGATTTTCAAAGTAATGCCCGCCGCCGATGCGGTGCAACTGGTCGCTTTCCAGGTCTGTGGCTTCCGGCATGATCACATCGGCGAAGTGATTGCTCTCGTCCAGCGTGTAGGCGAAGGCGGCAGTGAAGGGGAACTCCGCCATGGCCGCGCTCATCTTGTCGGTCTCCGAATGGGAGATGGCGGGATTGCACTTGTAGATGAACCAAACATCCGGGGGGTTGGGCTTGGGCCAGTTGTCGGCGGCGCGGCCCTGCAAGCGCAACCAGGCCAAGGTGGTGGAGCCGAACAACTGCGCGCCCATCTTGTCGCCGCCCATGGGGGTCAGGCTGTTGTGGGCGTGACGGGTGAAGGGGTGGGCGTCCCAGCCCGCCTTGTCGGTGGGGGTGAAGGTATGGGTCATAAAGCCGTCTTCCCCCGGCTCCACAGTCAGGGAGCGCTCCCAGTCGGTGTCGCCCGCCACATGGGTGGTGCTGCCCAATTGCCCCCCCGGCACCTCCAGGGCGCCCACCAGGAGTTGCATCATGGTGTGGGCCCAGACGCATTCGTAGCCCCCCCAGCCGTTGTTGACGGACTTGCCTAGGACCGTCCCCACCGGGCGGAACGGCAGTTCGCGGCCATCCACCATCTCAGTCTCGCCGATGTGGGCGCAGGCCAGGTATTCGCGGACGATGCGGCGCAGGGTCGCCGCCGGCACTTCCGAGATGTCGGCGGCCCACTCCGGGGTCTTGTCCGCCAATAAGCGCCGGGTCAACTCCAGGCCCGTGGCGGCAACCACATCGCGGTGTTCCCAGGTCTCCTCGTCGGCGCCCACTTCTAGGGCCCGCGGCACGGTGAAAGCGCCGGTGAGGGCCGGATCCGCGCCAGCCAGATCGTACGGAACCGCCTTGTTGGAGGCCTCGTCCCACAACAAGGGTTTCCGCGTCTGTGGGTCCCGCAGATAGAACCCGTTGGGACCCACCAAGTAGGGCGAGGCCGTGCGGTTTTTCAGGAACGGCGCGTCCAGTTGGTCTATGGGGGTCTCGTGCAACATCACATGGAGCATGGCGAACAGGACGGCGTTGTCGGTCTTGGTCTTGATGGGGATCCATTCCGTGGCGTTGGCGCCGGTCACGGACAGGTGCGGCTCAAACTGAACCCGCTTCATGCCGCGCTTGCGGGCGTCGGCGTGGCGGCGCACCCCGGTCACCCCGCCGGAGGCGTCGATGTTGCTGCCGAAGGAGATCAGATACTCGCAACGCGGAGTGTCCGGCAGAATGGTGAAGGCCCGGTGCCACAGCTCGCCGAACATGTGTTCCGTGTGGTAGCACTTGACCGTGCCGCCGGCCCCCAGGCTCTGATCGAAAGGCCCCCAAGCGAACAGCAGGGCCGGAAAACTGCCCATGTACTTGAAGGGCGTCGCCGCGCCCCCCGTGGTGAAGGCCAGGCGCGGGTTGCCGTTCTCGTCCAACACGCCCTTGGCCCGGGCCGCGTTCATCTTGTCCGCCACCAGGTCCAGGGCCTCCTCCCAGCTGATCTCCACCCAGCCCGGATCCTCGTCCCGGCCCTTTTTCGGGTTGGAGCGCTTCATGGGCCGCTTGATGCGGTGGGGGTTGTAGAGTTTCTGCACCAGCCCGAAGGGTTTGACGCAGACCTTGCCGTCGGCGGGATGCTCGCCCTGGAGATCGAAGTTGGGTTCCACCTTGGTGGCCACCCCATCCACCGTCTCCACGGTCAGCAGATCAGGCCCGTTGACGCATTGGTAGCAATAAGTGGAGACTCGCTTGACGACAGGTTCAACATTGGCAGACATAATGGTTCCCCCCGGCATGGACGCCTACAGCGCTTGCGACGAAGTATAGCCTAAACGCCGTTTGTTTGCGCGGCCCGTCGCTATGATTTCTCCGCCACGCGGGAGCCCATCCCATCCTTTGACGGGTCTGCGGGGCGGGCGGACAGAAAAAAGCCAATGCCCCAGCTGAGATGCATGGCGACCAAAACCAGCGGCAACAGGAAGGCGGCGGCATCGCGGCGGCGCCAGCCGACAATGGCGGAACCCAGGCCCAAGAAGGCGGCATAGAGCAATGGCGCGGCAAGGGCCGCGCCGCTGTGTCCTGACAACCCCAACAGAGCCGACGCCACTAGGCCCGCCACCAACAAGGGAGGCGCGAGATGCCGGGCCCGCAACTCGATCAGATTGCGTTTCAGCGCCACCGGCTTCCAGCGTCCGTAATCAAAATACTGCCGCGCCAAGCTCCGAACATTGTCGCGCGGCCGGTAAAAAACCACCATGGCCGGATTGAACCACACGGTCTTTCCGTGCCGGCGCAACCGCCAGTTGATCTCCGCGTCCTGGTTTCTTGTCAACGCCGGGTCGTAGCCCCCCACCAGCTCTAAGGCATCGCGACGGAACACCCCCAAATACACCGTGTCCACAGGGCCTTCCGGCCCGCCCAGCCGATAACGGGCGTCGCCGGCCCCTAAGGGGGTCGTGATGGCCATGCCTACGGCGCGCTCGAAGGTCGCGTCGCCTATGGGTTGCTGACGCCCCCCGACAACGGCGGCGCCGGTTTCCGCCAAGGTGGCCACCGCCCGCCCCACATAGTCCCGGGGCAATATGGACTGGCAATCGCAACGCACGATGACCTCGCCGGTGGCGACCCCTATGGCGGCGTTCAACCCATTCGGCGTGGTCTGCCGGGGATTGGGCACCAGCCGCACCGAGGGATACCGCTGTCTGACCAGCTCCGCCATGGACGGGGAATCGGAGCCGTCGGCGACGATGACTTCCAAGGAGCCGGCGTAGTCCTGCGCCAGGGCCGAGTCGAGAGCGGTGGAGATGGAGGACGCGGCGTTGCGGGCCGGAATGATCACCGACACCGATGGCGGTTGTTCCGAGTTCGGCGTGGTGTCCGGGCGCGCGCTCACGGGCGCCATGTTACCGAAAGCGCCTCGCCGATGGCAAACCGGGGGCCGCCTCCGCAACGCGCAAGCCCGCTCGCCGCCCGTAGCCAACCCGATGGTTCCGCCATATCAGGAAATTGCAGATTGACATTTTTGAAGTTGTACTTCAAAATTGTCCAAATGTGGATTGACCGAGAAATTGCCGGCGAACTCCAGGCCCTGGTGAAAAAGCGCCCCTGCGTCCTGCTCACAGGAGCGCGGCAGACGGGCAAGTCCGCGCTGTTGGAGCGAACTTTCCCTGAGTACAACTACATCAGCCTGGACCTGCCCCACGCGGCGGCCGAGGCCCGGGAGAACGGCGGCTACTTCCTGGAAAAGCATCCGGCGCCGGTCATCATCGATGAAATACAGTACGCGCCGGAGCTGTTTCGCTTCCTGAAAATAGCGATCGACAAGAAAAGAACCCGTTTCGGCCGCTACATACTCAGCGGCTCGCAAAAGTTTTCGCTGATGAAAGGGATCAGGGAAAGTCTTTCGGGCCGGATTTCCATTCTCGAGTGCCATTCCCTGTCCGCGCGGGAGTTGCAACGGCGCGGCAACGCCAAAAAACCGCTCTCCACTCGGCAACTGCTGGCCTGGATGCTCCAGGGGGGGTACCCGGAAGTGTACGCCCAACGCCTCAAGCCGGAGCGGTTCTACGCCGATTACCTCGCCACCTATTTGGAGCGAGATGTCAGGCAACTGGTCAATGTCAAAGACCTGGCGACCTTCAACAAGTTTTTGCGCTTGTTGGCCCTGCGCTCCGGGCAGATTTTGTCGATGAACGCCCTCAGCGCGGACGCGGGGGTGAGCGCGCACACCGTCAAGAGCTGGCTGTCCATCCTGGAGGCCAACAATGTCATCTACCTGTTGAAGCCTTTTTACAACAACTATGGGAAGCGGCTGGTTAAATCGCCCAAGCTTTATTTCCTAGACACGGGCCTGCTGTGCTTTCTTGCCGGCGTACACAGCCGGGAGGCTCTGGAGGCCAGCTCCCTGTTAGGCGGTTTTTTCGAGACTTTTTGCCTGGGCCAACTAATCAGGGACTTCTGCAACCGGGGGTTGCCGCTCAATCTGTATTACTTCCGGGACCGAAGCGGCAACGAGGCGGACTTCATCGTGCCAGAAGGCGACCAGCTCAACTTGTACGAGTGCAAGTGGAAATTTCAAAGCGGGGGCTTGCCGAAAAACCTGTTGAAGGTGAAGTCCATCGTGGGTGAGGACAAGGTCAAATCCTGCAAGATCCTCACCGCCTCGGACGCCTCAGAGAAAATGGGCAAAAACAGCTTCGTGAGCAACCTGATTGATCTGTGAGGGCGGGCGGGGCCCGCCATTCACGGAGCGCTCTCCTTCCCAGCTAACCAGCTGGCGTCTCTGCCATTGCCGCGCCTATTTTTGCGATGTCCCGCTTGCCTGGCGGATTGCCGGCGGGGGCGTCTGGCACTGGGGGCTGTCCCCGCTTGCCAGCGGTCTGCATGGCAGGTTAAGATGTCTCTCCGTCCCAGTGGTCTAATGGCAGGACAGCGCCCTTTCACGGCGCAGATCGCGGGTTCGATTCCCGCCTGGGACGCCATCCATGCCGCCAACCTGGCCCCCCTGGAATGCCCCCTCATGGGGCGGGGGCTTGCCGAAAAACCTGGCGAAGGTGAAGTCCATCGTGGGCGAGGACAAGGTCAAATCCTGCAAGATCCTCACCGCCTCGGACGCCTCAGAGAAAATCGGCAAAAACAGCTTCGTGAGCAACCTGATTGATCTGTGAGGGCGGGCGGGCCCGCCATTCAGCGTGTCCCTGCCCTGGTTGCCATTGAGAGAGTCAGCGTTAGCGGCGGCGCAAGGGAAAGGAGACCTGGGTCACAGATTGCAATTCCATTCGACTAATTGCTGATTGGCGCGCAAGTTCTTCCGCTGCATCAGCATGGCCTCGAAGATGTCCTCAAGATCGTTGTCCACCTCGACAAGCAGAGGCAAAGCCGCCTCAGCCTCCAGCTGGAACCGTCTTTTCAGACTATTGCATTCGTAGGCTTCCCGCCACCAATTCACTATCCGCTCTTTGGACTGAACGATCTGCCGCGCAGAGGGCAATTTATCCCCTTTTTGAGCGTTCACCTTGGTCGTGGCCGGCACCAGGTTCCACAGGTCGTTATTGAACCAATGACTCCAGGGGAAACAATGATCTATGTCATAATTGCCGTTCCGACGGATCCTGGCGTTGCTCCAGGCGCAGACGATTTTGCGCCCTTCTTGCAACAGAGTCTCCGCGCGGTTTCGAACTTGGGAAGTGTCGCGGCGCCCCTGTTCCCACTCCAGGGCCCGATGATAGGAGGCATCGTCGTAGCTCACTCCCCAGCCCCTCAGCAACTTCACCCATTCATTGACAATGGCGGGTTCCAGCCAGCAGGCGTATTGCCCCAGGGTTTGCCATAGCGGGGCGGGAATGCGAAGACTGCCAAAACGGGCTAAGTAGCGCTTGTTCAGCTCTATGGGGCCCTCGCCCCTTTGCCAGCGAGTTTCAGGCGCTTGATACTCGAAAACCTGCCGGTTCTGGCCGGGGAAGGTTGTGTATTTCACTGGCATGTTTCTTATGTTGGCGCAGGCATCCCCGATCGCTCCTGTGACTATGGCCCCCTGCGGGCCTTGAAAACTCGCGCCTATGCGCAAGTCAAACGCCGAGAACTGCGCTGACAGGGCGTCAAAATCTTCCTTGGCAAAGCCGTAACCCAGGCGTCGATTGCCGTGTTGCCGGATGTTCTGGCGCAACAGCGGAACATAGGACTTCAGCCAATAAAGCCCCACCAGGCCAAAAGGGAGCTCCACCCAATCCTCGTTCCTTGCCAACGCCATGCCGGGCGCGCCTTCGGCGATTCTCAGCAAGATGCGCAACAAGCCTAATTTATAGGTGGATGACATATCGTCGTTGACAATGATATGGCGCAACAAGGGCAGATTCCCGGTGCCGTCGTCCGACAACTGAAAGCACAGCGTTTCCCAAGCGACCCCAGGCCGCCCGGACAGATCGTCCTGCCGGCCATGAAAGACCAGGGCTAAGGCGCGGGACCTGGCGAGACCGGCCAGCTCATCGGAGTCGGCGTCAAAGAAACCCCGCTCGGCGTTGACCGCGGGGTCGGCATCATGCCGAAGGGAAATGACCAACGCGCCGCCCGGCGACAGCAATTCGCTGAGAATCCTGAAAGCCCGCTCCCTGTGATGGGGCGGCAAGTGCATCCAGACCGCGCTGACAAGAACCAAATCAAACCGACTCCCCAGCTTTCGCAACTGTTTGAGGTCCGGGAGCCTGTCGTCAAGCCACGACACCCTGGGATCATTCGAGGGCTGGGCCAATTTTCTGAATTCAGCGCAGGGTTCAACCGCGATCACATCCCACCCCTTCTCGGCCAACCAGTTGGCGTCTCTGCCGCTTGCCGCGCCTATGTCGCAGGCGAGGCCGGGGCTTTCCGGCAGATGGGCAAGCCAGCTTTCGTGCAGGGCCTCCGCGTCCAAGCGCCGGTATTTCTCATACAGCGCTTGCGCGTGGGAGCTGTAATAGCGCATGGGAAAAGTGTACTTTTTCCGCCTTTCGCTGGCAAATGACGCGAGGGCGGCCTTCAGCTTCCCCCGCAAGGCGAAATGTGCTACTATGGCTTTTTTAGCAGCCGCCTTCGGAGCGGCCAGAATCTGCCAAACGGGGGCGCAACACAGCGGTTTTAAGCATGTCCTTGAGAGCCAACTTACAGAAAAGGGCCCCAGCGCCGCCCGAACGCCATCCTAACAAGACAGCTTCAGGCATGCCCTTGCAAGTCAACTTCCAGAAAAGCCTGCTCATCATCTTCGCCTCCATTTTGGCGCTGACCTTGGCGTCCATTTTCATTTTCCTTGAGATCCTCGAAAACGAGGCGAAAATTGCGGCGGGAGAGGCGCAAAGATACGAATCCTACCTGTTGGCGGATGAATTGCGGCAAAGTTCGGACGACCTGACCCGCATGGCCCGCACCTATGTGGTGACGGGAGACCCGCGTTTCAGAGAATACTTCGAGAAAATCAAGGCGATAAGGGATGGCGTCGAGCCCCGGCCCCTGAAATACCACAGCGTTTACTGGGATCTGGTGGTGGCGACGGGCAGCGCCCCGCGGGTGGACGCCGAGGCGGAGTCGCTGAAAGCGCTGATGGAGGAGGCCCAGTTCAGCGAGGTTGAGCTGGCCCTGCTGGAGGAGACGGAAAACTCATCCAATGATCTCGTCAAGCTGGAGATCCGCGCCATGAACGCCCTGGAGGGTTTGTTTGAGGACTCCTCAGGGCGCTACACCGTCCAGGGCGAACCGGATCCGGCGCTGGCACGGGGACTGCTCCACGGCCGGGAATACCACCGGGCCAAGGAAAAGATCATGCGCCCGCTGGAACAGTTCCTCGATGCCCTGGATCAAAGAACCTCGGAAGAGACCGCCAGCCATCTCAGCAAGCAACAACGGCTGAACTTTGTTTTGGTCACCACCCTGGGCATGTCCCTGTTGCTGGTGTTCATCTCCCTCACCCTGATGTTCCTGCTCTCGCGGAAAAAAGAAGCCCAGACCACAGGCCGGGAGAGCCTGGCGGAACAGTTGAGGGCGCGGGGCTACACCGCCTCCGCGCAAGACCAGAAGAAAGAAGGGGGCCGGGCCATGTTGGCGAGGCGGCTGGGGGCGCAACACAGCGACTATCCGCCGATCTCCACGCAAATGAAAAAAGGCGAGGCGGACGATGAGACTTCCCTGCTGTTTTCCTTCAAGGAACAGCTTTGGGACAACTGGCCGGTGGTCATGGCGGCCATTGTGGTGGCTTTTGTGACCCTGAGCCTGTCTTGGTGGTTTTCCCAGGAGAACCATGAGTTGTCCCACCGGGATGTCCAGGAAGACCTGGCCTCGGACCTGAACTCCACCTACAACGCCGTCTTGGACTGGTTGCACTGGACTCGGCTGGAGGCCTCCCTGGTGGCGGGCCAACTCAGCGACAGCGTCTCCGCCGAGCAGTTGCGCCAGCTCCAGGACGACCCGTCCCACCCCCTGCACCAATCCCTGAGAAGGTTGACCGTCGTGGATTCGGAGGTTTTCCAACACTACATTTTGTTGGACCGGGAGGGCATGGTGGCGTCCAGCGACCTGAAAGACCTGACGGGAACGCGCCTGGACCTGCCCGAATCAGTCCGGGAACAAGTCTATGCGGCCCCGCATTACCAAGTGGCGCATTTTCCCCAGGGCGGCGAATCCAACACCTTGCTGTCTCAGAGCATCCTCTTAGGCGCCCCCCTGAAGGACCGTAGCGGCGCTGTCTTCTTCACCATGCCCATAGAAGACGCGGAACTGACGCGGATTTTGCGCCGCGGCTATTCCGGCAACTTCGGCGAGATCTACATGGTCAACGCCGCTGGCCGCTTCATCAGCGAAAACCGCTGGAAAAAGCAGATGGTCGAAACGGGCTGGCTGGAGACGGCGGACTCCCCAGTGGCGGGTTTAAGGGTCAGCCGGGACCAGGAGGCCCCCCTCATCGCCTCCGTGAACAGCGTCATACAAGGCAAGTCCGGCAGGGAATTGAACGAGTATGAAAATTACCTGGGCGAGAAAGTGGTGGGGGCTTGGGAATGGGACAACACCTACCGGTTCGGCATGATCAACGAGGCGCGCAGCGAAGCGGCTTTCGCCGCCTACCACTCCTACACCAGACAGACCCTGGCGGGGAGCGCCTTCACGGTGGCGCTGATCTTGGCCCTGACCCTGCTGTCCATCTGGAGCCGCTCCAAGGTCACCAAGGTCAACGATGAGCTGAAAGACACCTACGACACGATTAAACAGCAAAACGACAAGTTCGCCCGGGACCTGGAGATCGGGAGCAAGGTGCAGATGGACATGTTGCCGGATGTCATCACCGGGGAAGGGTTCGCTTTGGACGCCTTTTTGAAGCCGGCCCAGACCGTGTCAGGCGATTTTTACGACTTCTCCCTGTTGGACGACGGGAAAAAAGTCTATTTCTGCGTGGGCGATGTCTCCGGCAAGGGAGTGCCCGCCGCGCTGTTCATGTCCGTCACCAAGGCCCTGTTGAGCAGGTCCTTGGACCAGACGCGCCAGACCAAGGACATCATGGAAAAAGTGAACCGGGAGCTCTCTTCCAACAATGAAAACTGCATGTTCGTCACCCTGGCGGTGGCCATCGCGGATCTGGCGACCGGGGAACTCTTGCTCACGAATGGGGGGCACAACCCCCCGTACATCAAGAAGCAAAGCGGCGAATTGGTGTGCCTGGAGGAGATCCAGGGGCCCTTGGTCGGGGCCTTTGAGGACGCGGCCTTCGGCCAGCAATCCGTCTCCATGGCCCCGGGGGACACCCTGATTTTTTACACGGACGGCGTGACCGAATCTCAGAACCTCAAGGAGGAATTCTATGGCGAGGAGCGCCTGGAGGCCCTGTTGAACAAGCAGGAATTTCCCGCCCCCGAGAACATGGTGAAGGCCATTTTCAGGAATGTCTTGCGCTTCATAGGCAGGGCGCAACAGTTCGACGACATCACGCTGTTGGCCTTTCAATATTCAGGCGCGGGAAAGCCGTCGGCGAATTCTTGAAAAAGCGGGACAACCCGCTTTTTCATTCAGACAGGGGAAAGCCGTCGGCGAATTCCGCCGGCTCTCTGCGAAAGGGTTACTTCGCCGCCAGGGACTTGAACAAGGTGATCTGGTTGCCGCGCCGGGAACCGAAATACTCCACCCGGTCGCTGAGGTTTTTCACCAAGTGGATCCCAAGCCCGCCGGGTTGGCGGTCTTTCAGCTCGCCCTTGGGGATGTCCGGGGCCTCCCTCAGCAAATCGAAGGGACGCGCCTCGTCTTCCAGGGTCACCTTGATGTCGCTGTCGATGAGCTCGGCGCAGACCGTCACCTTGCCCTCGCTTTTGTAGCCATGGGAAAAAGAGTTGACGATGAGCTCCTCTAAGGAGAGTTCCACCTCGAACAGATTGGCTTCATCCATGCCGCCCCCCTCGCAAAAGGCCCTGAATTCCTCGGAAAACCGGGGAAAGTCGTCAAAACTGGTCAGAACCCATTGAGAAACCTTGTCTTTTTCGCCCATAAGCCCGCCTCATTGTTTCGTGAAAACTCCCCAGCCGCGGTGCGCGGCCAGACTTTTTTCCCGCCAGCGCCTAAAAAACTATGGACAAGCGCGTTTGGAATAGGTTAGAATTTTACTTCATTTCAGTAGCATTGTACACCATAAAACGGGTAAAGTCCACATTTTCATCTAAATAACGAGTGAGGAGAGGGGTCGCGATGCAAAATATCGATACAGAAAACAAAGATGGGGTGGTCGTTCTGCATTTGAAAGGCCGGATTGACGCCACCAATTCTGGACAGGTGCACGAAAAAATCACGAGCGAGATCAAAAAAGGCTGTGACAAAATGCTCGTGGATTTTTCCGAAGTCAACTACATTTCCAGCGCCGGGCTAAGGGTGGTCATTTACGCCTCGAAAAGCCTGGCGAAAAACGCCGGCGCCTTTTCCATTTGCGCCCTGAACGACAATATCAAAAAGATATTCGAGATCAGCGGCCTGGTGGAACTCTTTTCCATACATGACGACCTGGAAACGGGATTGAGCGCGATTAAGGGGGGGCAATCATGAACTTCGCCGCCAAACTCCTGACTGCGCTGGCCCTGCTCCTGCCACTGCCGGCGTTCGCCGCCGTTGACATGGAAACGGCCTATGTCATCAACACCTTCGTCGCCCTGATGTGCGCGGCCCTGGTGATGTGGATGGTGGCTGGCTTCTGCATGTTGGAAAGCGGCATGGTCAGCTCCAAGTGCATTGCCGTCATCTGTCTGAAAAACATCGTCATTTACTCCATCGCCTGCCTTTGCTTTTATCTGATCGGCTACAACCTCATGTTCGTGGGCGTCGATGGCGGCTGGCTCGGCAGTTTCACGCCCTTAGCCAATATGAACACCTTGGAGGTCGACTTGGTGTCCGGGGTGGAAGACGCGCTGGCGAAAGTGCTGGAAACGGAAACCTCCAGCATGGCGGCGCTGTTCTTCCAGATGGTCTTCGTGGCGACGACGGCCTCGGTGATTTCCGGGTCCCTGGCGCAGCGCATCAAGTTGTACCCCTTCTTCATCATCGTGGCGTTCCTGACGGCCCTGGTTTATCCCATCCAGGGGGCCTGGATCTGGGGCGGCGGCTGGCTGTCTGAAATGGGCTTCACAGACTTCGCCGGTTCCACGGTGGTGCATTCCGTAGGGGGCTGGGCGGCTCTTACCGGCGCCTATTTCCTGGGGCCTCGCTTCGACAAATACAACGAGGACGGCCAAGCGCGGACTTACCTGCCCTCCAGCGTTCCCCTGGTCACTTTAGGGGTGTTCATCCTGTGGTTGGGCTGGTTCGGCTTCAATGGCGGTTCCGTTCTCATCACGGCGGGGGCCGCTTCCATTTCTCAGATGTCCCTGGTCATAATGAACACCAACATCGCCGCGTGCAGCGGGGTGATATGCGCCTTGTTTCTTGGCCGTTGGCTCTACGGCCGGATCAACATCTTGTTGGTGCTGAACGGCGCCCTGGCCGGCCTGGTGGCCATCACCGCCGGCCCGGACCTCTACCAGCCCCTCTACGCGGTCATGGTCGGCGCGGTGGGAAGCGCACTGGCGACCTTGTCCATTCCGGTTCTGGACAAATGGGGGATCGATGATGTGGTGGGCGCCATACCGGTGCATCTGGTGGCGGGAATCTGGGGCACCTTGGCGGTGGGCATCTTCGGGCCTGCCGATTTTATGACCCAGTTGATCGGCGTGCTGAGCGTCGGGGTCTTCGTATGCGCCGCCACTGGCCTGCTGTGGTTCCTGCTCAAGAAGACCATAGGGATACGGGTCTCAGAGGAGCTGGAATTGTTGGGTCAGGATCTGTTGGAGCTGGGGATAGAGGACAACCCGGATGTGCTGAAGATCGATGACCTGATGAAAAGCTAAGGGACGGAAACAGACAACCGGGCCGCCTTGCCTTGCGCGGCGGCCCGGCCTGCTTTCCCGCCTTGGGGGACGCGAGGCTTGTGGCGGCAGGAATCGACCCCTTGCTTGGCCCTCAGGCCTCTCCTTTCTTATCACTCCTTGTTTTATAGATCGGCGGCGCCTCGTCCGCGGCGGTCTGGTATGTGACGCTGAAACCCGACAAGCCCTTTAGGGCATCCTCCGCGTCCTTGTCCTCCCGCACCTGAAAGGCGTCGATGCCGCAACGCCCCATGAAAAACAGCTGATCCCGCAACACATCCCCCACGGCGCGCAATTCGCCCCGGAAGCCAAAACGCTCCCGCAACAGCCGGGCGTGGGAGTAGCCGCGCCCGTCTTTGAAGTTGGGGAACTCCAACGCGATCATCTCGAACAGGGGCAAGAAGTCGGCCAAGGCCTCCAGGTCGTCGTCTCCCTTCAGGCACACGGCGATCTTCCCGGCGCGCCCCGCCAGCGCGTCCCGATGCGCCTGCCAGAAGGCGAAGGGCAGGATCAGATCCCCGGCCGGCAACGGCAACGCCGGCTCGGTCAGGCGCTCCCAGCGATCCGTTATGACCTGGCCCGATTTAATGACCCGCACCGGGCCTCGCCTCCCGTGGACCGTCGGGCCCGGCCGCTCAGGCTCGGCCCTGGGGGATGGCCGCGGCGGCCTCGCCCCCATAGACCCGGGCCTTGAACGGTTCCATGCCTATGCGCAGGCAGGTCTCGAGAAACCGCTCGTCCCCTTCTCGCTCCTCCAGATAGACTTGGAGAATCCGATCTATGGTCGCCGCCACTTCCTGTTTGGCGATGGCGGGCCCCAGCCGGTCTCCCAAGCGGGCCTGGTTGCCAGCGGAGCCCCCCAGGGTCAACTGGTAGAATTCTTCCCCCTTCTTGTCCACGCCCAAAATGCCGATGTGGCCGACATGGTGATGGCCGCAGGCGTTCATGCAACCGGACATCTTGATCTGGAGTTCGCCGATGTCATGCAGGTAGTCCAGCTCGCTGAAACGCTCGTTGATCTGCTTGGCGATGTCTATGGAGCCGGCATTGGCAAGGTTGCAGAAATCCAGCCCCGGGCAACAGATCATGTCTGTCAGCAGGCCGATGTTGGGGGTCGCCAGCTGGGCCTCCTTGAGGGCGCGCCACAGCGCGAGCAGGTCGTCCTGCGAGACATGGGGCAAGATCAGATTCTGGTCATGGGTGACGCGGATCTCGGCATGGCTGTGTTTGTCGGCCAGGGCGGCAATGAAGTTCATTTGCTCGGCGGTGGCGTCGCCCGGCGGCGCGGCGGGATGCTTGAGTGAGATGTGAACGGCGTGATGACCCGGCGCCTTGTGGGGGCCGACATTGCGCTTGACCCAAGTGGCGAACCCCTTTTGCGTTTCCAGGGCCGCGGCGAAAGACGGATCCGCGCCGGCGTTCGGGGCGTAATCGGGCGCCGCAAAATGCTTCTTGACCCGCTCAATCTCCTCCTGGTCCAACAACAGAGCCGAGCCCCGGAGGCGTTGCCAGTCCTCCTCCACCATGGCCCTGAACCGCTCCGCGCCCACCGCGTTCACTAAAATTTTTATCCGCGCCTTGTGTATGTTGTCGCGGCGGCCCAGCTGGTTGTACACCCGCAGGATGGCCTCCAAATAGGAAAGCAAGTGCCGCTTTTCCAGGAATTCGCGAATGCAAACGCCGATGAAAGGGGTGCGCCCCAAGCCGCCGCCCACCAAAATCTTGAAACCGACATCCCCCTGCGGCCCCTTGGTCAGGTAAATGCCAATGTCGTGGACCTGCACGGCGGCGCGGTCATTTTCAGCCCCCGAGACGGCGATCTTGAATTTGCGCGGCAGGAACGAGAACTCCGGATGAAAAGTGGACCATTGACGCATGATCTCGCAATAGGGACGCGGGTCTTCCAGTTCGTCCGCGGCGACGCCGGCGAAGTGGTCGGTGGTGATGTTGCGTATGCAGTTGCCGCTGGTCTGTATGGCGTGCATCTGGACCCGAGCCAGGTCCGCCAGGATGTCCGGCACGGTCTCCAATTGCGGCCAGTTGAACTGGATGTTCTGGCGGGTGCTGAAATGGCCGTAGCCCTTGTCGTACTTTTCCGCGATGTGAGCCAACATGCGCAACTGTTCGGAGGACAAGACGCCATAAGGAATCGCCACCCGCAACATGGGGGCGTGGCGCTGCAGGTAAAGGCCGTTCATCAGGCGCAGGGGCCTGAACTCGTCGGCGTTGAGCTCGCCCGCCAGGAACCGCCGGGTCTGGTCGCGAAATTGCGCCACTCGCTCGTCCACGAGGCGCTGGTCGTATTGATCGTATTGGTACATGGCCTGAGCGCCGGCCTCCGCGTCGTTGCTTGGCCCGCAAAGATAGCAGGGGTTTCTTATGTGGAAAAGCGCCTAATTTCCTTAACTATATAACTAAACAGCATAAAAAACCGGACGGGAGGACTTGTTCCCGCTAATCCTCGTCGTCTTGAGGCTTGTAGGCGGCCATCAGTTCCTTCTGCGTGGCGGCCGGCACCGGGTCGTAATGGCTGAAGTTCATGGAATAGGCGCCCACCCCGCCGGTCATGGATTTTAGTTGGGACTGGTAGTTGTCCAGCTCGCTCAGCGGCACGGTCCCGGTGATGGCGGTCATCCCGCCGGCCTGGGCCTCGGTGTTGCTGATGCGTCCCCGCTTGCCGGACAAGTCGGCGTTGATGTCGCCCATGGCCGAGCTGGGCGCGGTCACGCTGATGTCCACAATGGGTTCCAACACCACCGGCCGGGCCTTGTGAAAGGCGTCGAGAAAGGCCTTTTTGCCGGCGGCGATGAACGCCACTTCTTTGGAGTCCACCGAATGGTGCTTGCCGTCATAGACCGTGACCCTGAGGTCCTGCATGGGGTTGCCGGACAAGGCGCCGCTGTCCAGGACCTGCCGTATCCCCTTCTCCACCGCCGGCACCAGGGGCTTGGGGATCACTCCGCCGACGACGGCATCCACAAACTCGAACCCCGCGCCCCGCGGCAGGGGTTCGATGCGCAAAAACACCTCGCCGAATTGGCCGGCGCCGCCGGTCTGCTTCTTGTGCCGGTGGTGCCCTTCGGCTTTGGCGGTGATGGTCTCCTTGTAGGCGATCCGGGGAGGGCGGGTGTCAACCTCCACATGGTGGCGATCTTTGAGCTTCTCCAACATGATCCGCAGATGAAACTCCCCCAGGCCGCGCACAACCGTTTCATTGGTCGCGACATTGCGCTCCACGCGGAAACTCTGATCCTCCGCCTCCAGCTTGTGCAGCGCGTCTGATATTTTCTGCTCGTCTCCCCGGCTTTTCGCCTCTATGGCCAGGCCGTACATGGAGCCCGGCAGGGTCGCGGCGGGGGGACGCAACGGGGCGTCGCCCTGGGAATCATGCAACACGGCGTCAAAATGCAACTCATCGACCTTGGCGACGGCGCAGATGTCTCCTGGCACGCCACGCTCCATCTCCTTGTGCTCCTTGCCCTGGAGCTTGAGCAGGTGCCCCACCTTGAAGGCCTTGCGGCCCTCGCCTATGAACAACTGGCTATCCTTGCTGACCGCGCCTTGATGGATCCGGAACACGCCCAACTTGCCTACGAAGGGGTCAATATGCACCTTGAACACATGGGCCAAAGCGTCTTTGTCCGGATCCGGCGGGACCGCGACCGCTTCCGCCGCCGCGCCGTCGCCGCGGAAGAACCGCGGCGGCTCCACTTCCCCGGGGTGGGGCATCAGCCGGGCGAGGATGTCCAAGAGTTCCGGCACGCCGGCGCCCGTCGCCGCGGAAACAAAACAAACGGGGATGAAGTGGCCCTCCCGCAACGCCTGCTCGAAAGGCTCGTGCAACTGTTCCGGCTGCATGTCTTCCCCCTGCTCCAGATATTTCTCCATCAACTCCTCGTCCAATTCAACCACTTGATCAACGATGTTGGTGTGGGCCTCCGCCACAGAGGAGAAATCCGTGTCCTTGCCGCCGGACTGGAAAAAGCAGTCCACCACTTCCGCGCCGCCGCCGGCCGGCAGGTTCAACGGCAGGCACTCGTTGCCGTAAGCCTCCCGCAGTTGCGCCAAAACGCCCTTGAGATCGGCTTCGTCCGCATCGATTTTATTGACGATGAGCAGGCGATCCATGCCCCGCTCGCCGGCGACTTCCATGAGCTTGCGGGTGGAGGCCTCGATGCCTGTTTCCGCGTTCACCACCACCGCGCAGGTCTCCACGGCGGGCAACACCGCCAAGGCGCGGCCAAGAAAATCCGGGTAGCCCGGCGTGTCGATGAGATTCACATGGCTGCCGCGATGGTCCAAGTGAACAATGACGCTGTCCAGGGAGTGTTGGTGGGCTTTTTCCTGGGGGTCGAAATCGCACACCGTCGTCCCCTTGTCCACCGCGCCCTGCTGAGGGATCGCGCCGGCCTTGTGCAACAACGCCTCCACCAGGGTGGTCTTTCCCGAACCGCTGTGGCCGGTAACGGCCAGGTTGCGAATGTTTTGCGTTGCGTAGCTCGCCATCAATGCCTCCTCGTTTTATCGTTATTTCCCAGCCTGCGAAGGCGGCCCCCTGAGCGGGGATGAGGGCATGATAGCAAAAAAACGCCGGTGGTGAAAAACGGGGGCAGACCTCCGCCGGGGCGCCAGGCCCGCCGGCCTAACGCCGCAGAAAGGCGATCCAGCGGTAGAAGTTGAGCAGGCTGAACAGGGAAGCCGAGACATAGGTCAGGGCCGCCGCCGTCAGGATGCGGCGGATCACGGGTTCGGCGGCCTTGGGCAGATACTCCCCCTCTAACAGCAGGGGCAGGGCCCGGTTGAAGCTGGCGTCCCACTCCACCGGCAGCGTGACGAGATGGAAGACGACGGGCAACAGCAATATCGCCAGCCCCAAGACAAGCATCAGCCCCCCCGCCAAGGGCGATTTGCTCAGAAGGGCGACAAAGGGGAAGCTGACCAGCAGGACGGATGCCGCTTTCTCCACAAAAGCGATATACTTGGCAAGGTTCCAGCGCAGATAGAGCGGCTTGTAACCGGTGAAGTGTTGCAGCGCGTGGCCGACTTCATGGGCGGCGACCACCACGGCGGTCAGCGATTTTCCTTCGTGGACGCCGGGGGACAGACAAACGGTTTTGTTTTCAGGATCGTAATGGTCGCCGGCGGCCTCCAGGGCCTGGACGCTGAAATCCGTCAGTTGCAGGCGCGTGAGCAAATGGCGCGCCAGTTCGCCGCCGGTGCCGGGCAATTCCGCCAGCGGCGCGTCGTGGCGCTTGAACACATGCCGAGTCCAGAGTTGAGGCCCCAGGAGCAATGTCAACAACAAGCACAGACCTGCTATGCCGGTCAACACGGCGGCGGCCCGGGGCGCTCCGGTTCAGGCTCAGTGATCATGGCCTTGGGATTATACGGCAATGACCCCGCGGCAACGCTACCAGTTGGACCTGGACGAGAACCGCCTGACGCCAGACCCGGCGCAGTTGGCGGCGGTTGAATGCCTGCACGCGCTGCACCAGCGGCTGACCCGCGCCGCCGCCCGCAAAACGGGCCTCCTGCAACGGGGCTGGGAGCGGCTCCGGGGGCCGGCGCGGCGACCGGTGAAGGGGGCCTACCTGTGGGGCGGCGTCGGCCAGGGCAAAACCCGCCTGGTGGACATGTTCTACGAGTGCCTGCCCATGGACAACAAAATGCGGGTTCACTTTCACCGCTACATGCAGTGGACCCACGCCGAGTTGAAGCAGCTGAAGGACACCGAGCGGCCCCTGCAAAAGGTGGCGGCCAAGCTGGCCCGGAAGGTCGCCGTGATCTGTTTCGATGAGTTCCATGTATCCGACATCACCGACGCCATGTTGCTAAGCGGCCTGTTCCACGCCCTGTTTGAGCGCGGGGTGACCCTAGTGGCCACCTCCAACGCGCGCCCCGACGACCTCTACCGCGGCGGCCTGCAGCGGGAGCGGTTTTTGCCCGCCATCGAGTTGATCAAGCGCCATGCGGACATCATTCATCTGGACGCCGGGACGGATTACCGGTTGCGGCACCTGGATCGGGGCCGCACCTACCACCATCCCCTGGACGCCGCCGGCCGAGACGCGCTGGCGGCAAGTTTCGAGCGGGTCGCGCCGGACGCCGCCGGGCCGACGGCCATAGAGATAGAGGGACGCCGCATCCAGGTGAAACGGATCGCCTCCGGCGTGGCGTGGTTTGATTTTTCCGCCCTCTGCGAGGGCCCCAGGGGGGTGGCGGACTACATAGAGATCGCCCGGCAGTTTCAGACCGTGTTCATCGACAACGCGCCTCGCATGGACGACGGGGACAACGACCGGGCCCGGCGCTTCGTCACCCTGGTGGATGAATTCTACGACCGGAATGTGAAGTTGCTCATGACGGCGGAGGCCGGGATCAAAGACCTCTACGCCGGCAAACGCCTGGCGGGGGAATACGAGCGCGCCGCCAGCCGGCTCGTGGAGATGCAGTCGCGGGACTATTTGAGCCGGCCGCACCTGCCCGCCTGAGGGCCGGGCCGGGCCCGGCCAAGCGCGGCCCGCCTCAGAAGCCCAGGGATTGCTGGGGAGTCGGCGCCACCGGCGGCTGAAACAGCCCGGTGTTCAAGGCCCCTCTGGTGTTGCCGTCCAGTTGCAACTTCCGGCGCGCCTTCTGGAACCGCGCCCGCAACAGCTGGGCGAAGACGCCCTGCCCCCGCATCCGGGAGAAATACTCTGGGTCGTTTTCCCGGCCGTTTCTCAAGTCCCGGAGCGCGCTGAACACGCGCTGGGTCTTGTCCGGCTCGTGCCGCTCCATCCACTGGCGAAAGAGTTGCTTCACCTCATGGGGCAGGCGCAAGATCACATAGCCCGCCGCGCCGGCGCCGGCCTCCCGGCCCTGCTCCAGCACGGCTTCCAGTTCCGCATCGTTCACAAAGGGGATCACGGGGGCGAACATCACCCCCACGGGAACGCCCGCGTCCGCCAGGGTCTTTATGGTCTGCAGACGCCGGGCCGGGGCCGCGGCCCGGGGCTCCAGCCGCCGCGCCAGGTCGTGGTCCAAGGTGGTGATGGACAGGGACACGCTGACCAGCCCCTGCTCCGCCATGGGCCGCAACAGATCCAGGTCCCGCTCCACCAGCCAGGACTTGGTGACAATGGTCAGCGGGTGGCGGCACTCCCTCAGGATCTGAATGATCGCCCGGGCGACGCCCAATTTGCGCTCCACAGGCTGATAAGGGTCGGTGTTGGTCCCCATGGCGATGGGCTTGCACACATAGCTGGGCTTGCTCAACGCGGCGCGCAGCAATTCGGCGGCATTGGTCTTGGCGAACAGTTTGGTTTCAAAATCCAGGCCCGGGGAAAGGTCCAGATAAGCATGGGTGGGCCGGGCGTAGCAATACGCGCAACCATGCTCGCACCCCCGGTAGGGGTTGATGGAGGTCTCGAAGGGGATGTCCGGGGACTGGTTCCGGGCGATGATGGTCCGCGCCTTTTCCACAAAGACTTCCGTGGGGACTTGCCGCTCGCCGGTCTCCTCCGGCGTCCAGCCGTCATCGAACGCGCTGCGCCGATGCTCCAAATAGCGGCCGTCTATCCGCGCCGGCGCCCCCCGGCCCTTGATGGTGTGTTCAGGAGGTGTTTCCATTAGCCGGTTCGCGCCGCCGCCCCGAAGAAATCGTCAAGCCTGAGGCGGCAGTGTAGCACATCCCCCGCCAACCGCGGGCCCATCCCGAAAGAGCTCTTGCGCCTGGGGCCGGGGGCCGCGCCCCGGCGGCTCAGCCGGCGCCCCGGGCCTGTTCCGCCAAGAGGGAGAAGGCGGTTTTGTCGCTCACGGCAAGGCCCGCCAGGACCTTGCGGTCCAACTCGATGCCCGCCTTGCGCAGGCCCTCCATGAAGCGGCTGTAGGACAAGCCATGCTCCCGGGCCGCCGCGTTGATGCGGACGATCCACAGGGCGCGGAATTGCCGCTTGCGCTGACGCCGGTCCCGGTAGGCGTATTGGCCGGCCTTGATCACCGCCTGCTTGGCGACGCGATAGACATTCTTGCGCCGGCCCCGGTAGCCCTTGGCCTGCTCTATGACTTTCTTGTGCCTGGCGCGGGCCGTTACGCCCCGCTTCACTCTGGACATGCCAACACTCCCCTGCTAATCGAACTAAGCGTGAGGCAGCAACTGCGCGAGGGCCTTCTCGTCGCGCTTGTCGATCAACGCCGTGTTGCGCAGCTGCCGGATGCGCTTGGCGCTCTTCTTGGTCAGAATGTGACTCCGATGGGACTGCCGGTGCTTGAACCGGCCTGAGGCGGTGCGGGTGAACCGCTTGGCCGCCCCGCGATTGGTCTTCATTTTTGGCATGGGTTTCTACTCCTCGTTGTGTGTGTCATCGCTTAGGCGCCAACACCATGACCATCTGGCGGCCCTCCAGCTTGGCGCGCTGCTCCACCACGGCCACAGCCTCCAGGTCCGTCTCTATGCGCCCCAACATCTTGCTGCCCAATTCGAGGTGCGCCATTTCCCGCCCGCGAAAACGCAGGGTCACCTTCACCTTGTCGCTCTGGCTCAGGAAACGGGTGATGTTCCTCAACTTGACCTGGTAATCGCCGTCTTCCGTGCCGGGCCGAAACTTCACTTCCTTGACCTGGGTCTGCTTCCTTTTCCCCGCGTGCTTTTTCTTGTTCTGCTCAAACAGGAACTTGCCGTAATCCATGATCCGGCACACCGGCGGCTCCGCGTTCGGCACGATCTCCACCAGATCCAGATCGACCTCATTCGCCTGCTTCAAGGCTTCATCCAAGTTCACGATGCCAACCTGGTCGCCATCCGCTCCGATCAGCCTGACCTCGGCGGCGGCGATCTCATCGTTCAGACGATTCTGTTTTTTAACTACGATTGCGCTATTCCTCCTGTTGCCGCCCAAGGCGCGCGATCTGCTCGCGCAAGCGACCGGAAAAATCGGCCAGAGACATCGCCCCCAGGTCTTCACCCCCGCGGGAACGAACAGCCACTGTGTTGTCTTCCACTTCGCGCGCGCCCACGATCAGCTGATAAGGCGCCCGTTGCATGGCGTGTTCGCGAATCTTATGACTGATCGTTTCATTTCTCAAGTCAACATTGACCCTGAACCCCTGTTTTTTCAACGCCTCCGCCACGGCGGCGGCGTAACGCGCCTGCTTTTCGGTAATCGACGCCACCACCGCCTGGGTCGGCGCCAGCCAGGGGGGAAAGGCCCCGGCGTAATGCTCGATGAGAATGCCGACGAAACGCTCCAGGGAACCCAGGATGGCCCGGTGCAACATGACCGGCGTCCGCTTCCCGCTCTGCTCATCGATGTAGCAGGCCCCTAAGGCGCCGGGCATGGAGAAATCCGCCTGCACAGTGCCGCATTGCCAGATCCGCCCTATGCTGTCCCGCAGGGAAAAGTCAATCTTGGGGCCGTAAAAAGCGCCCTCCCCCGGTTGCAAGGCCCACTCCACGCCCTTGGCGTCCAGGGCCTGGCGCAAGGCCTCCTCGGCCCGGTCCCAGACCGCATCATCGCCCACCCGGTTGGGCGGGCGGGTGGAGAGCTTCATCAGCGCCTCGTCGAAACCGAAATCGCCATAGACCTCAAACAGCAAATCGATGAAAGCGGACACCTCCTCTTGCACCTGGGCCTCCGTGCAGAAGATGTGGGCGTCGTCCTGGGTGAACCCCCTGACCCGCATCAGGCCGTGCAGGGTGCCGGAGGCCTCGTTGCGATGGCAGGCGCCGAATTCGGCGAAACGCAGGGGCAGATCGCGGTAGCTCTTCAGGCCCTGGTTGAACACCTGGATATGGCCGGGGCAATTCATGGGCTTGATGGCGTAGTCGCGGTTTTCCGATGCGGTGGTGAACATGTCCGCCTGAAACTTGTCCCAATGCCCTGAACGCTCCCACAGGCTCCGGTCCGCCAACAACGGGGTGTTGATCTCCTGATAGCCCCGGCCCGCCAGCTTGTCCCGGATGTAATCCTTGACGACATTGTAGAGAACCCAGCCCTTGGGGTGCCAGAACACCATGCCTGGCGCCTCCTCCTGGAAATGGAACAGATCCAGTTTGCGCGCCAGCCGGCGGTGGTCGCGCTTCTCCGCCTCCTCCTGCTGGCGCAGATGTTGCTTCAGCGCCTTCTTGTCCGGCCAGGCGGTGCCGTAAATGCGTTGCAACATCTCGTTGCGGGGGTCGCCGCGCCAGTAGGCCCCCGCCAGCCGGGTCAGTTTGAAGGCCCCCAACCTGCCGGTGCTTGGCGCATGGGGGCCGCGGCAGAGATCGATGAAATCCCCTTGTTGATAAAGGGACAAGGCCTCAGTGGCGGGGATGGCCTCGATGATCTGAGCCTTGTACTCCTCCCCCTGGCCGCGAAAGAAGGCGATGGCTTTGTCCCGGGGCATGATGGAGCGCGTGATGGCCAAGTCCTGCTCCGCCAGCTCTTTCATCTTCCGCTCTATGGCCTCCAGATCCTCTGGGGTGAAGGGCCGCTCGAAGGCGAAATCGTAATAGAAGCCGTCCTCGATGACGGGGCCTATGGTCACCTGGGCGGCGGGGAACAGGGCCTTCACCGCCTGGGCCAACAAGTGGGCGCAGGAGTGGCGCAAGATGGTCAACCCCTCAGGATCGCGGCCGGTGATGATGCGCACCGCCGCGTCGGCCTCAATCCGGTGGGAGGAGTCAACCAGCTGGCCATCCACCTGGGCCGCCAGGGCCGCCCGGGCCAGGCCCGGGCCCAGATCGGCGGCGACCTCCATGGCGGAGGGCGGCTGAGCGTATTCCCGCTTGTTGCCGTCAGGCAGGGTGATCAGTGGCATGTCGCCTTCTCATCGCCAGTGGCGGCCCCCACAACAGGCCGCGTGTTCAAAAAGAGACAAGCCGAGCATCCCCGCCTGGCGCGGGGATGGCTCGCGTTGTGGCCGTCAATAATCTGGTAGGCGCGATTGGATTCGAACCAACGACCCCTACCGTGTCGAGGTAGTGCTCTAACCAACTGAGCTACGCGCCTGCAAGTTGCGTTTGCGCCTTGCGGTTTGTAGTCTAACACAAGAATGAGAGAGCGCAATGGCAAGCTGGACGGAAAGCCCCAGATCGCGGTGATCGGCGGCGGCTTCTGCGGGCTGGCGGCGGCTTACGAGCTGGGGCGGCGCGGGGCGCGCGCCATCGTGTTGGAGCGAGACGATGACATCGGCGGACTGGCTGGCAGCTTCAAGGCCGGCGGGGCGCGGCTGGAGAAGTTCTATCACCACTGGTTCACCAACGACGCGCACATCATGGGGCTGATCGAGGAGCTGGGCGAATCAGACCAGATCATTACGCGCCCCACCCGCACCGGCGCCTACTACGCCCATCAATTTTTCCGGCTCTCGACCCCCGGCGACCTGTTGGGCTTCTCGCCACTGCCGTTCCAAGACCGCTTGCGGCTGGGAGTGTTGACCCTGCGAGCGCGTTGGGTGCGCGACTGGCGCCGCCTGGAGGATCGGAGCGCCGCGGACTGGTTGCGGGAAATGAGCGGGGAGCGGGCCTACCGGGTGGTGTGGGAACCCTTGTTGCGGGGCAAGTTCGGCGACTTGGCGGAGGAGGTGGCGGCGGTCTGGATCTGGAACAAACTCAAGTTGCGAGGCGGCAGCCGCGGCAAAGGCGGGGCGGAGCAGTTGGCCTATTACCGCGGCGGTTTCGCGGCCCTGGCGGAAACCATGGCGGCGGCGATCCGCGCCCAGGGGGGAGCCGTCAGAACCGGCGTCCCGGCGACGGGACTGCGGGTGGAAGCCGGACGGGTGACCGGGGTGCGAACGCCTGATGAAACCCTGCCTGCGGACGCCGTCATCGCCACGCCGGCCCTGCCCATCATCGCCGAACTGACGCGGGACTCCGCGCCGGAGGACTATGGGCGGACCCTGCGGCGGGTGCGCTATCTCGCCAATGTCTGCGTCGTCCTGGAGCTGGACCGCAGCCTCTCGGACATCTACTGGCTGAATGTCAACGACCCCGGCTTCCCCTTCGTGGCGGTCATCGAACACACCAACTTCGAGCCGGCCTCCAGCTACGCCGGCCGGCGCATCGTGTATCTGTCCCGGTACCTGCCTGAGACGGATCCCTTCTATCAGCTGTCGGATCAGGAGACGGTGGCGTTCACCCTGAAACATCTGCGCCGGATGTTTCCGACGCTGACGGATGAATGGGTCCTGGCCGCCCATGTCTGGCGCGCCCCCTACGCGCAACCAGTGGTGACCCGCGGCTATCGCCAGTCGCTTCCGGCGGCGCAAGGGCCCCTGAAAAACCTGCGCCTGGCGACCATGGCCCAGATCTACCCGGAGGACCGCGGCACGAACTACGCGGTGCGGCAAGGGCGGGAAGCGGCCCGGGAGGCGCTCGCCATGCTCGGCGCGGAGGGGCCTGACAGGGGGAGCGGGCCTTAAGACCCCTCAGACATCCTGCCGGGCCGGCGCTGAGGCCGGGGCCGCGCCAGGCAACAGGCAAAGCAGACCCGCCACGGTCAGCGGGATCCATAGCGCATGAACGGTCAACGCCAAAGCCGCGGCGACTTCCGGCGCGGCCTGGTACGCCATCAGACCCTGGGCGGCGAAATAATCGAAGGTGCCGATGTAGCCTGGCGCGCTGGGAATGGAGGTCGCCAAGGCGCCGGCGGACAGGGACAGCCAGGGCCCCAGCGGCGCGACGCCAGCCTGAAGGGCCGCCGCCACCACCATGAAGGCCGCGCCCTCGCAGGCCCAGATCAGCGCCGACCCCGCCAACAACGCCGCCAACCGGGGCGCGGAGCGCACCAGGCTGAGGGCCCCGGACAGGTTGGCGCCATGCCGGGCCGCGGCCTCGGCCCAGGGCCGTCCGGCCCAGAAGCGGCGCCCCGGCAACCGCCCCTGCAAACGTTGCCACAGGGGCAAAAACAGAATGCATGCCAGGATCGCGACCACGCCGGCGCCCGCCAGCCACGCCGCCGCCGCGACGAAGCCCGGCGGCATCGCGCCTGGGGGCAGACCCATCACGCCCAGAAAGAAAATCCCGGACACCACCAACACATCCAGGACCCGCTCGATGATGACAGTGCCTAACACCCGCATGGCGGGCGACCGGAGTTGCCGGCGAAATCCCAGGACCCGCAGCGCGTCGCCCGCCCGGAACGGCAACACATTGTTGACCGCCACGCCAGCCAAAAAAGGCCGTACGCAGGCGGACAGGGGCAGGCCGGGTTCCAGGGACCGCAACAACAGCCACCAGCGGGCGATGCGCAAGGCCATGGCGGCAACCATGCAACCCAGGGCCGCCAACAGCGGGGGAAGCGACAAGGCGGCAAAGGCTTGACCCAGGGCCTGCAAGTCCAGCCCTCGCGCCAACAGCCAGAGAAACAGCGCCGTGATGGCCAGGCCCAGGGCCAGCCTGAGCCGCCGCCCCGCCGCCCCGCCGCCCCGCGAGCCGCTAACCGGCTTGGCGCTCATGCAGTTCCAGGCTGAAGGTTCTGAGGCGCGCCACCTCGTCGCGCAGTTCCGCGGCCCGTTCAAACTCCAGGTCCCGGGCATGCTGGTACATCCGCTCCTCAAGCTGGCGGATCTTTTTCGGCAACAGCGCCGGCGGAATGTCCGCGTACGGGGCCTTCTCTTCGGCGACCGCGCCAGCGCGGCGGCGCGTCGGGGCGCGGCTGGAGGCGTAGGCCCCCTCCAGGATGTCGGACACCGCTTTGCGGATCCCCTTGGGGGTGATGCCGTGCCGCTCATTGAAGGCCTGTTGCTGCTGGCGGCGGCGGTTGGTCTCCCGCAGGGCCCGCTCGATGGAGCCGGTCTCCACATCGGCGTACAGAATGGCCCTGCCGTTGATGTTGCGGGCGGCGCGGCCTATGGTCTGTATCAGGGTGGTCTCCGAGCGCAGAAACCCCTCCTTGTCCGCGTCCAATATGGCCACCAAGGACACCTCCGGCATGTCCAGCCCCTCCCGCAACAGGTTGATGCCCACCAGCACATCGAAACGGCCCAGGCGCAGATCGCGGATGATCTCCACCCGCTCCACCGTGTCGATGTCGGAATGGAGATAGCGCGCCTTGACATCGTGTTCGCTCAGATAATCGGTCAGGTCTTCCGCCATGCGCTTGGTGAGGGTGGTCACCAAGGCCCGCTCGTCCCGTTCCGCGCATTGGCGGATCTCCGACAGGAGATCATCCACCTGGGTGGAGACGGGGCGCACCTCCACCTCCGGATCCACCAGGCCGGTGGGGCGCGCCAGCTGTTCGATGATCTCATCGGACTTGCCGCGCTCGTAGGGGCCGGGCGTCGCCGAAACATAAATGGTCTGCGGCGCCAGGCGCTCAAACTCGTCAAAGCGCAGGGGCCGGTTGTCCAGGGCGCAGGGCAGGCGAAAGCCGTATTCCACCAGGTTTTCCTTGCGGGAGCGGTCGCCTCGGTACATGGCGCCCAGCTGGGGAATGGTCACATGGCTCTCGTCCACCACCAGCAGGGCGTCGGCGGGGAGGTAATCGAACAGGGTCGGCGGCGGTTCGCCGGGTTGCCGGCCGGACAGGTGGCGGGAGTAGTTTTCAATGCCGGCGCAGTAGCCGATCTCCATCATCATCTCCAGGTCGAACTTGGTGCGCTGCTCCAGCCGTTGCAACTCCACCAGCTTGTTGGCCCGGCGAAAGACCTCCAGTCGCTGGGCCAGCTCCTCCCTGATGGCCTCCACGGCGTCGCGCACGGTTTGACGGCGAGTCACATAGTGGGTCTTGGGGTGGATGGTGATGCGCGGCACCTGCCTGAAGACCTCCCCGGTGAGGGGATCGAAGATGGAAATGGATTCGATCTCATCGTCAAACAGCTCCACCCGGATGCCTTCCCGCTCGGATTCGGCCGGGTGGACATCGATGAGATCGCCGCGCACCCGGTAGGTGGCGCGGCGCAGCTCCACCTCGTTGCGGGTGTACTGCATCTCCGCCAGGCGCCGCAACAGGAAGCGTTGCTCCATGCGCTCGCCCCGGTCCAGGTGCAGGACCATCTTCAGGTAGGACTGCGGGTCCCCCAGGCCGTAGATGGCGGATACCGTGGCGACGATGATGGAGTCCGGACGCTCCAGCAGGGCCTTGGTGGCGGACAGGCGCATCTGCTCTATGTGTTCGTTGATGGAGGCGTCTTTTTCTATGTAGGTGTCGGTGGAAGGCAGGTAGGCCTCCGGCTGGTAGTAGTCGTAGTAGGAAACAAAATACTCCACCGCGTTGCCGGGGAAAAATTCCCGCATCTCGCCGTAGAGTTGCGCCGCCAAGGTCTTGTTCGGCGCCAACACCAGGGCGGGACGCTGCAATTTTTCAATGAGATTGGCGATGGTGAAGGTCTTGCCGGAACCGGTCACGCCCAATAGCGACTGGTGGGCGATGCCGTGCCGCGCCGCGTCGCGCAGGCGCTCTATGGCTTGGGGCTGGTCCCCCGCGGGCGAAAAATCCGCCTGTAGTTTGAAACGCTTTCCCATCGCCGCCGCAAGTGGTAAAGTAGGACATGCTACACGGGGTTCACGCCCCTGACAAAGAGGATTCGCCCTTGACAACCCACATCGCGCAACGGGCCGCCGTCATCAAGCCCTCCCCCACCTTGGCCGTGACCGCCAAGGTTGCCGCCCTCAGGGCCGCGGGACGAGACATCATCGGCTTGGGCGCGGGCGAGCCGGATTTTGACACGCCCCCCCACATCAAGGAAGCCGGCATCAAGGCCATCCGCGACGGCAAGACGAAATACACGCCGACCGGCGGCATCCTCGAACTCAAACAGGCCGTGGCGGACAAGTTCCAGCGCGAAAACGGCTTGGTCTATGAGCCAGATCAAATCCTGGTTTCCTGCGGCGCCAAACACGGCCTCTTCAACCTGATGCAGGCCGTGCTCAACCCAGGGGACGAGGTGATCATTCCGGCGCCCTACTGGGTGTCCTATCCGGACATGGCGTTGCTGGCGGGCGCGGAACCGGTCATCATCGAGACCGGGCTTGAGAGCCGTTTCAAAGTCAGCGCGGCGCAACTGGAGGCCGCCCTCACGGAGCGGTCCCGCCTGTTCATCATCAACAGCCCCTCCAACCCCACAGGCGGCAGCTATTCCGCGGCGGAGCTGGCGGAGCTGGGCGCGGTGCTGGCGCGGCGTCCCGAGATCATCGTTCTCACGGACGACATCTACGAACACATCCTGTGGGGCCGGGACGAATTCAAAAACATCGTGAATGTCTGCCCGGAACTGGGCGAGCGCAGCGTGGTTCTGAACGGCGTCTCCAAGGCGTACGCCATGACCGGCTGGCGCATAGGCTATTTAGGCGGCCCCCTGCCGCTGGTCAAGGCCATGCATGCAATCCAGTCGCAAAGCACCTCCAACCCCAGCTCCGTGTCGCAACACGCCGCCGTGGCCGCCTTGACCGGCGACCAGTCTTGCATCCGGGAGAATGTCGCCATCTTCAAACAACGGCATGATGTCGTCTGCGCCGGGCTGAACCGCATAGACGGCTTCCAGTGCCAAGCCGCCGACGGCGCCTTCTACAGCTTTCCCGAGGTCCGCGGCGCCATCGCCAAGCTCGACGGCGTCGAGGACGATGTTCAACTCTGCGAGCACCTATTGGAGCAGGCGGAAGTCGCCTTGGTGCCTGGGTTGGCCTTCGGCGCGCCAGGCTACCTGCGCCTGTCTTACGCCACCAACATTGAAACGCTGGAAACGGCGCTGGAGCGCCTGCGGGCCGCCTTAGGGGCCGCATGAGGCGCGGCGGGGCTGAACCCCGCTTCATGGCGCCGAAACAAGACAAGGTGTTGACAAGCAAGGCCCGGCGCCATACCATGCAAGCCCGCTTCATTCCCCGGTAGCTCAGTCGGTAGAGCGGGTGACTGTTAATCACTAGGTCGGCGGTTCGAGCCCGTCCCGGGGAGCCAATCCTTCAGCGCCAAGGCCCTGCCCTTGCGGGGCCCTTTGCGCCGTGCCGCTCACGCCCCCTGCTCCTTGCCCTTGCAACGGATTTTGCTACAATGCAATGCAACATAATCATGCAGAGAGGATAGCGTTGCAATGACTCAAGAGGCTGTGATTGTCGCCGCCGCCCGCACCCCCATAGGCGCTTTCGGCGGAAGCCTGGCCAAAATTCCGGCCTGCTCATTGGGGGCGACGGTCCTCAAGCGCTTGTTGGAGCAGACCGGCGTCGCGCCGGAACGGGTGGATGAGGTGATCATGGGGCAGGTGTTGACCGCCGGCGCGGGGCAGAACCCGGCCCGGCAAGCCGCCATCGTGGCGGGGTTGCCCCACTCCGTGCCGGCCATGACCATCAACAAGGTCTGCGGCAGCGGCCTCAAGGCGGTCCATTTGGCCGCCCAGGCGATCAAATGCGACGACGCGGCGATCATCCTGGCGGGCGGACAGGAGAACATGAGCCTGGCGCCCCATGTGTTGCCCCAATCCCGCGGCGGCGCCAAGATGGGCGACTGGAAGCTGGTGGATTCCATGATCACCGACGGCCTGTGGGACGCCTTCAACGATTGTCACATGGGAACGACGGCGGAAAACATCGCGCGCCGGTTCAACATCACCCGCGAGCAACAGGACGAGTTCGCCGCCGCCTCCCAGAAGAAAACAGAACGGGCGCAAGCCAAAAGAGTCTTCGAGGAGGAAATCGTCCCCATCTCCATCCCTCAGCGCAAGGGCGAGCCGGTGGTCTTCGCCGCGGACGAATACCCGAAACAGGGGGTCACGGCGGCCGGCATCGCCAAGTTGCGGCCCGCTTTCGACAAAGCAGGCACGGTGACGGCGGCAAACGCTTCCGGCCTCAACGACGGCGCGGCGGCGGTCCTGGTCATGGCGCGCGAGACCGCGGAGGCCCTGGGCCTGCAGGCGCTGGCCAGCATCCGGGCCTACGCCAGCGCGGGCGTGGACCCCGCCATCATGGGCACCGGCCCCATTCCAGCCACCCGGCGCTGTCTGGAAAAGGCGGGCTGGGAGATCGCCCAGCTAGACCTGGTGGAGGCCAACGAGGCCTTCGCGGCCCAGGCCCTGTCCGTCAACAACGCCTTGGGCTGGGACCCGGAGAAAGTGAATGTCAACGGCGGCGCCATCGCCCTGGGCCATCCCATAGGGGCGTCGGGTTGCCGGGTGTTGGTCGCCTTGCTCCATGAAATGCGTCGGCGGGACGCAAGCAAGGGCCTCGCCACCCTGTGCATAGGCGGCGGTCAAGGCGTGGCGTTGGCGGTGGAAAGATAGAGGCTCCTCCCGTGCGCGTCATAAAAAAATACCCCAACCGCCGGCTCTACGACACGGAGGCCAGCAAATACATCACCCTGGAAGATGTGCGCAAACTGGTGCTGAGTGGGGTCGAACTGCGCGTCGTGGAGGTCAAGAGCGAGGAAGACATCACCCGCAACATCCTGTTGCAGATCATCGCGGAGCAAGAACACGACGGCGCGCCCATCTTCAGCGTCGCCATGTTGACTCAGATCATCCGTCTCTACGGCAACGCCTACCAAGCCGCCTTCAGCGCCTATTTGCAGAAGAGTCTGGAACTGTTCACCGCCCAGCAACAGAGCTTCCAACGCAACTTCCAGCAGGCGGTCAGCCACCACGCCGTCTCTGAGAATTTCGCCAAGCTGACGGAGCAAAACATGGAGCTATGGCGGCAGGCGCAGGACAGCTTCCTCAAGGCCGCCGGCCTCGCCGGCGACAGCGAGCAACAGGACGATAAAAAGCCCTAAGGGCCCTGCTTGCTTGCTATAGAGCAAGAAGCCCTGCCGTTGCTTATCCATTTGTCTCATGTTGTCTCGCGGGTCGAAAAATTCTTGACAGCGTGGATTCATGTTGTATGCTTATCTTTAAGGCAGGCTGGAGATGCGTTGGCGGGCTCGAACTTTCCTGGTGCAAAGCGCTCCCTTCTGACGCACTGGATGAGACCAGGCAACCATCCATTACCGGCCTGCCTGCTTGCTATAGAGCAAGAAGCCTCGCCTTTTTCTATCTATATATTTAAGGGGGATTATATACATAACTTGACAAGATTTAAGTCGTTTATTTCCGCTTTTTCTTGCGAATTTTCCTGTCAGCTTGTATGAACATGGCCCTGGCGAGCTCTGCCGGGTCAGACAGCATAGGTTTGTTGCCTGCTGGTGCTTTGCTTTTCTTGCGCCTGGAATGTTCCCCATTTGCGCTCATTTAGCCCTCTATATATGCAAATTCCATTCTATTTACTTGTCACTCCTATTGTCAAGCTTTTCCCGTTCAACCTATCGTCAGCTAATTTGACCAGTTCTTCATTGCTATCCTCCTCAGCTAATTTCTTAGCATCTAAGAAGTCTGAACGAGCCTCCTTTTGCTCTCCCAATACAGTGTAAGCCAGGCCACGATTGTAATAACCATTAGCACTACGCGGAAGAATTTCAATGACTCTGTTAAAGTTTTCTACAGCTTCCCCTGGGAGTGCCAACTCAAGTTGAACACGACCCCATTGATTATATGGCATTGCGTAGTTAGGATTAAGTTTAGTGGCATGCCTGTAGTCGTGCATGCACCGCCCGTAGTATTCAAAATGCCGTGAACTGATTTTTTTGCCTAATAGATGATAGGCATCACCTCGCCCTATGAAGGCATCTACCAGCTTCGGGTTCAACGCAATCGCCTTATTGAAATCACCTATTGCATCATGAGGTTGCCCAAAATCAAGTTTTACACGACCACGATTGTGATATGGACTTGCATATTTAGGATTCAAGTCAATCGCTTTGTTGTAATCAGCCAAAGCTTCATGAGATTGCCCTAATATTGCTTTCACACGGCCTCTATTGTTGTGAGCCTTTGCATGCTTTGGATTCAAGTCAATCGCTTTGTCAAAATCGCTTATCGCTTCTTGATTTTGCCTCAGATGATGCTTTACAAGCCCACGGTTATTATAAGGATCTACAAATTCAGGTTCTAATTCTATTGCTTTGTTGTAATCATCTATCGCTTCTTCCTCTCTTCCTAAATGGTATTTTGCAACGCCACGACCGTTATACGCCTCTGCAAGAGTGAAGATGTTATTTGAGTTTATTGCTCCGTCAAACTCTACTATCGATTCTTTGTACAGATCTTTATTGCATAACTCAAGGCCATAATAGCATTTAACTAAGGGTGTTTCATGATCAAGATCATCAGGGTTGCATTTGTCACTACGGCCTTTAAAAACCTTGTCACAATGTATGTCATGCTTCTCCCTCAGATAGTTTAACATGGGTTTCTTGATCTCTGCCGGCACTTGGATAATTTTGTGACACAAGGATTTGTCTATATAACCAGCAGGTGGATAAACCAAAACGCTACCCTGAAAATTCACAAGATCATGAGATAAGCCAGTTTCAACTGCCTCAACTATAAATGGGGCATCACGATGAGATAAAGTCTCCAGTATTTTGTCTTTTACCTGGAGTCGATCAAGGATGATGATTTCACCATCTTTCTGAAGATCCTCATCCTTATAACAAGCAAAAAACAGTGCAATTAGAAGCTTGCAAGTGAAATCAACCACATTAGCCTTATTATACTGGTGCGCTAAATCAGTTAGCATCCCCTCTCTGCTAGGAGGGTGGTCAGGGTGGATAGTACTGAATTTGCCTCTCAAGATCTCTTCCTCTATATGAGGAGGCCCAATCCCTTTGCTGAAATCTACCTTGCATCTAAATTTCCTGTGAATGAATGTGTTGATTCCATCTTCTATTTCCTTTCCAGTGAATTTGTCAGTGCGGACTTCCGTACTGAATTCTTGGGATGTCCCTCTAAAAAGAAGGATCATTCCGCTTTCCTCAAGCTCTCTTACGAGATCTTCAAGGGAAGATATGAAATCTATAACTTGGATTTCGTCGCGCTTTTTCACTATGCCGAACACTATAACACAATGCCGCAGGCTTGTCAGGCTCTTTTTTCAACATTCCACCGCATAGTCTGATGTCCTCTCAAAAGAGAAAGTTCCACCAGGCCTTAGTTTTTTCCCACACTTTCTTAATCCATTCCAAGGCCTTTGGAAGGTCTATTTTCCAATCTCCAATCTTCAGCAGAGTGAATTCCTTGATCAAATTGAACTCTTCGGTCTTTACTACATTAAATTCTGGCGCGTCGGATTTTTCATCTTGTTGCACCAACTTGGATACTTTTAACCTGTATTCATCTTCCAGTTTCTTATCTAAAACGCTAAGCTTCGCCACCATGTCCCGCCAATACCTCGGGTTATCAAGAAACTCCTCATTCCCATCATGCTCCTTAACGCACATTTGGATTCTACCGTTCCTTAAAACTCTATCGCCGAAAGTGTAATGCTGTTGCTCCTTCCAATTCGGCGGAGTGATATGGTTATCCAAGTTCTCCTGTACTATCTTGCTAAAGGAAGGAATCTCGCCAGTCTCATAGCATAGTTGCCAATATGCTTCGTGCGCTTTGTTTAACATGTATTTAACCTGTTGCAACATTCTTAGAGCATCCAAAGGCTTCTGGGAGCCTTCAGTCTCAAGCGACCAAGGCAAGTCGGTATTTGTAGCATTGATCAGGTCTGCCCCACTCTCTTCTAGTCCCTTCTTGAGATATTCCGGATTGTGAACGGGAACACCACCGCTACTATGTGCTTCTATGTAAGCGTTGGTGTTGTCAATAAATTCATTTACAGGCTTCTTCTTCTCTTCAAGAAGCCTTTTTCGTTCGTCTAGATTCATAGCAGTCAACTTTCTCCGGTTGAGGATTTAACAGATAGGCGTCCCACATCCCGCACCTCTTGTCAAGTTATGTATATAATCCCCTATTTAAGTAAGGGACTTACACACATAAGTTACACTCATGCGCACTTGTTACAATGCGCTTGCCGTCAACAACCCGGCTCTCTCAGCTGACAAGTTGCATGCTCCGCGCAAGACGGGAAGCCCCCCGTCTCATCCATGGGAAGCATGAAACCAGGCATGGCGTAAAACTCTTGCCTCCTCAAGCCTTTTCTTCTAAATCCCACGGCACTGTGACTATTGTATGCAATTCCCATAAAAAACAAGGGAAAAGGAATTGCTTTTTCAGCTAGTCTTTAGGGGCAGGTGGACGTTTATTTTTCGCATGATTTTTTCTGTTTCCACTAGGGCGACGATGATCTTTTGGTAGTGGTCGATTTCTTTAAAAGTGAGTTCCTTATCTTTGCGGTCTTTGAGATATTTTTGCGCCGGCTGAAAGCCGCCGATGTGAAAATTCCAAGCGACATCATGGATTTTAGCGAAATACTGGGTTTTATTGATGCGCACCTTGTCTTTTTCTCTCTTGATCTGTCTGACAATGTGGTCGCCTGCTTCAGGGTAGGCGGTGATCAGCTTGTTCAGTTCTTTACTCTCCATTAAATGCAGGGCCCGCAACTCAGCCCCAAGCTTGACGAGAGCCAGGAATTGCTCTTTGTCCGCGGGAAAAGGCGCGCGGGGAAAGTCGGTTTTGAGAAATTCCCGGTAAGTCTCGCGGTAGCCGGGACTGTGAAGCACGGCATAAATGTAATCTAACAGGTCTTCAGGGGAGAAGGCATCGTTGCGTTTCTGTTCTTCTCCATGAGCAAACTTCATTTTGAGGTTGGCGGCAATTTCCTTCACGAGGCCCATGCTCAAGTTGGGTTTGCGACTGGAGCGGTCCCCAAGATTCTGTTGCCCGCTATCGGCGTCGGGATAGAGGTACAAAGGGAAAACATAGTTAATGTCAACACGAAAATGTCCCTCATTCACCTTATTGGTAATGAAGACATTATTGTAACTTCCCGGAGAAGATTGTCTTTTAGCCGCTACTAATCCAACATTCTCACCAGCGAGAAAATGGCGCATGATTTTTCCTCGAGGGTCGCAGTGAAAGCCTTTAGACCGCCCGGTGTAGTAGGTGTATCGCCGGTCGAAGGGCCGATACATGATGGGAACGATGCGTTGATAATCCGGGCCGTCGGCCTCCAGTTCTTTTCTCGCCGAACTGACCTTCCAGTCCCGGGCATCGGCCCCTAAATTAAAACGCGCACGGGCGTCCTGGTCGCTCAACCTAAGGAAAGTCTCAATGGTTTCCCGAACCTCAGCGGCTGAATGATGAATGGTGAAGCGATCCCTTGCTGTAATCATGCCGCTGGCAAAGACAGGCAGTAAGTCCGCAACGCTAAAGCCTTTTTGGTATTCGCTCTCCAGGCTGTAGTCTCTGGGCGTAAAGAAATAGTGCGGGGCGGCGGGCTTCAAGCTGTTGAATTTCACCTTGTCCAAGCTGTGGTTCCACAGAAACTCGTATTTGTTCTCGCGCGCGCCAAACAGGTCAAAGTGAAACACCTTGCCTAAGGCGTCGTCAGGTTTCTTTCGGCCGGTTTTAACAAACAGGTTAATGGAGACGCCCGTCTGGATGTCGAACACATTTTCGTCTGAAGAACCATCGGGTGAGGCTTCTTCCTTCCTGCTGTTGCCGTGCAAGTCCAGGATGTAAATCTTGTCGAAACTGCGCAACAAATGCCAGCGCATTCCTCGAAAAGTCGGGTTGTCTAAAAAACCATTGTTGTTGATGTAGGCAAGCACGCCCTCGCCGTTGCGGTCGATAAAATGTTGCCCGTAGCGGATGAATTTCACATAGTCGTCGTTAAGCCACTTGAGGTTTTTCTCCCGCAACTTGCCGCCCCCGGGTTCCTTTTTGTAGCCCCCCATCAACTTCACTATCCAGGCCCCCTTGTTTTTGGATTCGCCTTGGTAGGGGGGATTCCCCAACACCACCATGACCCGCGCGTCCTTTTTAATCCGATTCGCCTCTTTTGATTCATCGGCAAGCCACCAGTCCATAGACATGCCCCCGTGTTCGAACTCGTGTTCTTCCAGGGAATTGGTCAGAAAAATCCGCAGGCGCTCGCCGTTCAGCTCGCATCCGGTCAGTTGCAAGATCATTTCCAGTTTCAGGTGCGCCATGGCGTACGGCGCCATCAAGACCTCAAATCCGTTCAGGCGCGGCAACAGCTCTTGTTTCACATAGCTGGGCCACACCCCTTTTTGACTAGATCTTTCCTCATGAATTCGCGTCACCACCTGGGCCAAGAAGGTGCCAGTGCCGGCGGCGGGGTCCAAAATCTGCACCTTATGCACTTCTTTGCTTATTTGTTTGAAACCGGTTTCTGAATGTTTGTCCACCTCTTCAGTGTTGACTTTCATCGTGGTTTTAGTTGTGTCCGCCAAGCCCCTGGCCAGCTGAAATTCCGCTTTCAAAATGTCATCCACAGCGCGGACGATGAAATCCACCACCGGCTTCGGCGTGTAATACACCCCCCGGCTCTCGCGCAACCGCGGGTTGTATTCGCTCAAAAATGTCTCATAAAAATGGATGAACGGGTCGGCGCGCCAGTTCGTCTTGACAAAATCCTTCATTAGCTCTGCCACATCCACTGCCCGAAAAATAGCCGCCAGGTCATCCACGATCCATTGAATGCGGTTGTCCGGATCGTAACCCGCGATATGGTGAAAAAACTTCCTGAGCAGGGGGTTGGACTGGGGGACCAGCTCGGCGGCTCGGCGGCGGGAAAAATCTCCTCCGTCCCCCGCGGTTTGATCGTGCAGGCGCGCGGCGAACATCCCATAAGCGATGGTCTGCGCATAGACATCGGCAAACCCCTTGGTAGAGATGTCGCTGAGCAGAAATTTTTTAACATCTGCCATCAATCCCTCTAAATCTTGGCTTTCGGCAATTTGATTGTCTTTATCCGTCAATGCCCGTTCTACTACATGGGCCAACAACCGCGCCTTGTCCGCCATGCGCCGGGCCAGTTCATGGGAAGAAGAAATGGTCTGGACGTCATGGGACTCGAAGTGATTGATCAGCTCGGCGAACTGGTCGAGATTCGATTTGGACAAGCACCGGCGAATTTTATTTCCCTGAAGTGCGGCGATCTCCACTCTCATCAGCTCCTCGTCCCCCCGCCATAGCTGAAACGCCAGATAGTTCGTGAAAATTATGTTGTCCAGGGCCTTGCGATAGCGATCAAACTGCTCCTTGTGCCTGTCGTCATCCAGCCTCGCGCCGAGGTCCTTGGTCTCGACATAGCCCAGGGGCAATCCATTGTGGCGCGTCAGGACATAATCGGGTCTCCCGCAATCCACGGCAGGCTTCTTTGGTTCGTTGATTGCCGTGACATCGGGCAACAGAGCTTTAAGCAATGCTGACAAGTGCTCCCGGTAGCCATGCTCCCCGGCTATGCCGGTGTCATGGAGATGTTCGACCTTGTTGAGATAGTCAGAGATGGGTTTAGGGGACATGGACGACGCGCTTGATATTGGGGGTTCCGCGCCTGAATCTTGCAACACTGCGGGCGCGGTTGTCAATGTTGCGAAATTTCTGCTGACCCTCCACGGGCCGACAGACTCAAGGACTTGCTGATTGCTGATTTACGCAATTCCCTTCAGTTAAGCTCAACCAAGGCGTTTTCAGCCAGTTCGCGGGCCTGTCGGGCCCCGTCGTTGCGTTGCGCGGACACCCGCGCCAGGTACTCCTCGCCGACGCCCCCGGTGACATACTCGCCGGTGAAGCAGGAGGTCTCGAAGCGGTCGATGTCCGGGTTGCCGGCCCTGGCGGCGTCCACCAGGTCTTCCAGTTCCTGATAAATCAGCCAGTCGGCGCCGATGGCTCCGCAGACCTCAGCCTCGGTTCTGCCGAAGGCGATCAACTCGTCCGGTGTGGGAATGTCTATGCCATAGACATTGGGATGCAACACCGGCGGAGCGGCGGAGGCGAAATACACTTTTTTCGCGCCCGCCTCCCGCGCCATCTGCACGATCTCCCTGGAGGTGGTGCCGCGCACGATGGAATCATCCACCAACAGCACATTTTTGCCCCGAAACTCCAATTCAATGGCGTTCAGTTTCTGTCGCACCGATTTCTTCCTGACGCTTTGCCCCGGCATGATGAAGGTGCGGGGGATGTAGCGATTCTTGATGAACCCCTCCCGGTACTTGACGCCCAGGTCGTACGCCAAAGGCAGGGCCGCCGTGCGGCCCGTGTCCGGGATGGGGATGACCACATCGATGTCGTGGTCGGGGCGGAGCCGCAAGATCTTCCGCGCCAGGGCCTCGCCCATGCGCAGACGGGTCTTATAGACCGAGATCTTGTCCATGACGGAATCAGGCCGGGCCAAATAGACATATTCGAAAATGCAGGGGGAGCGTTGCGGGTTCGCCGCGCATTGTTTTGAAAAGAACTCGCCCCGCGCGTTGATGAACACCGCCTCTCCCGGTGCCACATCGCGCACCGAGGTGAAACCCAGGACATCGATGGCCACGCTCTCCGAGGCGATGATGAATTCGTCTCCCTGGGGCGCGGCGCGGCGGCCGAAGATCAAGGGGCGGATGCCGCAACGGTCGCGAAAGGCGACCACGCCGACGCCGGCGATCAGCGCCACGACGGCGTAACCGCCGTGGCAACGCTCATGCAGCCTGCCGACGGCGGAGAAAATGTCCGCAGGCGCCAAATCGTCCCGCAGTTTGCCCAGGCGCTGCAGTTCCCGCGCCAGGATGTTCAGCAACACCTCCGAGTCCGATCCCGTGTTGATGTGCCTCAGCTCATCCGCCACCAGGCTGTCCTTGAGGGCCTCGCCGTTGACTAAATTGCCGTTGTGGGCCAGGGCGATGCCGTAGGGGGAATTGACATAGAACGGCTGGGCCTCGGCGGAGGAGGCGCAACCGGCGGTGGGATAGCGGATATGCCCCACTCCCATGTTGCCCTTCAGATTGCTCATGTGGCGGGTGTGAAACACATCCCGCGCCAGCCCGTTGCTCTTGCGAAGATACAGGCGGGCGTCGTCGCAGGTGACGATGCCGGCGGCGTCCTGCCCCCGGTGTTGCAAAATGGTCAGGCCGTCGTACAGGGACTGGTTGGCGCGGGACTGGGCGACGATGCCGATGATGCCGCACATGGCCGCTATTCGGCGGCCGGCGCGTAGCGATGGTAGGCCGCCATATCTTCCGACAGGAAGCGCTGCCCCCAGACGCACAGGCGCTGAAACGGCTCCAGCAACAGCGAGTCCTGCCACCAGTCCTTCTCCGTGAGGGCCGTGAAGCCCGCCAAAAACACCAGGGCGAAGACGAAGGCGGCCCCCAAGCTCAAGCCGAACACGCCCCCCAAAAACCGGTCCGCCGCGGTCAGCCCCGTCCGGCCCAACAACCTGACGATGAAACGCCCCAACAGGCTGAACAGGACCAGACCGATGAGGAAAACAACGACGAAGGCGATGCCGCTCGCCAGCAAGGGATTGAAGTAAGGGATCAGCAGGGGGGAGAAATAGCCGCTCAGCTTCATCGCCATCAACGCGGCCAACAGCCAGGCGGCAAAGGAAAACATGATGCCCAGGAAGCCGTAGAGCAACCCCGCCAGGGCCGGCGCAAGCAAAGCCGTCAGGATGCCTATGTCAACGCCTTCCACTTGAAATGTTGGCCAGCTGGCGGTTGCCGCGAGACTTCAGGGGTAATCCACAACCATGGCGTCTTTCAGGCGCAACTTCTCCCTCACCGCCGCCCTCAGCTTCACGGCCTCCGAGCGCAGCACTTCAGGGCCGATCCGCACGCGGTAGAGAGCCTGGCCTTTTCGGTCTATTTTCTCGATGTAGGAGGGATAGCCGGCATCCCGCAGTTTGGCGTTCATCCTCTCGGCATTGGCGCGAGCGGCAAACACGCCGGTTTGCACCGCCCATCCCGCCACGACTTTCGTCGGCGCGGGCGCGGCCTCGGCCGGGGGCTCTGCAACGGGAGGCGCGGCTTGCGGCGGCGGAGACTCCGCAACGGGCGCCGCCGCTTGCGGCGGCGGGGGCTCCGCAACAGGAGGCGCGGCTTGCGGCGGTGGGGGCTCCGCAACAGGAGGCGCGGCTTGCGGCGGCGGGGACTCCGCAACAGGAGGCGCCGCTTGCGGCGCCGGCCCCTGGGCGAGCGTGGCGGCCGGCAAATCCGCCACAGCCATCTCTTCAGGCTCCGGCTCCGGCGCTGGCGGCACAATCTCGTCCGGATCCGGCAACGGCACCAATCGGGAATCGAACTCGGTCGCCGGCTTCGGGGGGATGTTGGTTTCGGCGATGACCGCCGGCTTGCGGGCCCCGTCTATGAGCATGGGGACGAACACTAAGGCCGCCACGATAAACACCGCCGCGCCGGTCAGTCTTTCTTTCAATCGCTGTTCCATTGTCAATGATTCAAGTGGTCGATAACAGCGCCGACCGTGATGAAGGAGCCGGTCACAACAATCCGGTCGGCGGCGCCGGCGTTCAACTTGGCGTCCGTCAAGGCGTCCAACACATTGGCGAACTCTTTGACCCCCTTGACTCCCTGCGCCGCCAGGACGCTCGCCAGTTCCGCCGCGCTTGCCGCCCGGTCCGCCTGCAAATCCGCCAGGCGCCAATGGTCGGCGATTTCCGCCAGCCGCTCAAACACGGCGGCGTGATTCTTGTCCTTCAACATGCCCGCCACAATGTGCGTCTCTCCCGCCCGCGGCATCTTTTTCAGGTTCGCAACCAGGGCCGCGATGGCTTGCCGATTGTGCGCGACATCCAGGACGCAAGAAGCCATCCCCGGCGCGCCTGGAACCACCTGAAACCTCCCCGCCAGCCGAAAATCCCGCAGACAAGCCTTGATGGTCTCCGTCGCCACGGAAAACTCATCAGCCAACGCCGTCAACACCATCAACACGCCGGCGGCGTTCTGCGCTTGCTGATCGTTGAGGCCGGTCTTGGGCAAGTCCTCGATAAGCTTGTCGCCATGCCGCCAGCTCCAGGCATTGTCGCCGATTGCGCAACTAAAGTCCAAACCCGCCTGATAAAGCCGCGCGCCGGTGTCCCTGGCGCAAGCCGCTATGGTGTCCGGAGCCGCCAGGTCCGAGCAGATCGCGGGACGGCCTTTTCTGAAGATCCCCGCCTTCTCCCGGCCTATGCGCTCCCGGGTGGAGCCCAACCATTTCTCGTGATCCAGGTCTATGGTCACCACCAGGGCCGCATCGGCGTCCAACATGTTGACGGCGTCCAACCTGCCCCCCAGGCCCACCTCCAGGACCAGAACATCCAGCTCGAATTGGCGGAAAACATCCAGGGCCGCCAAGGTGCCGAACTCGAAATAGGTCAGGGAGACATCCCCCCGGGCCCGGTCAATCCGGTCGAAGGAGCGGCAGAGTTGCTCATCCGTCGCCTGCTGGCCGTTCACGCAAATCCGTTCGTTGTAGTTCACCAGGTGGGGCGATGTGTAGGTCCCCACCCGGTATCCGGACTTTCTTAAAATGGCGTCCAACATGGCGGCGCTGGAGCCTTTGCCATTGGTGCCGGAGATGCTGATGACCTTAGGCTGGGGCCTGAGCAAGCCCATCCGGGCCGCCACCTTGCCGCAACGGTCCAGACCCAGCTCTATGGCGGTGAAATGCAGTTCCTCCTGCCACGCCAGCCAGTCCGCCAAGCGGTCGAAGCGGGGCGGCCCCTCCTCCCAGTCCCGGGCCAAGGGCGTCGGCGCGGCGCTCATGGGGCGGCGGCAAGCCGAGCCGCCGGGGGCCGGCCAGGGGACGCAGGGGCTGTTTCGGCGCGCGCCAACATTCAGATGGAGGCCGGTTGCCGGCCAAGCAACGCCAGGAGGGAGGCGATGCGGTCCCTCATCTCGCGCCGATCCAGGATCATGTCGATGCTCCCGTGTTCCAGCAAGAACTCGCTTCTCTGAAACCCTTCCGGCAAGGTCTCCCGCACGGTTTGCTCAATGACCCGGGGGCCGGCGAAACCGATCAGCGCCTTGGGTTCGGCGATGTTGACATCCCCCAGGCTGGCGATGCTCGCCGACACCCCGCCCATGGTCGGATCCGTCAGGATCGAGATGTAGGGCAGACCGGCCCGGTTCAGCCGCGCCAACGCCGAACTCGTCTTCGCCATTTGAAAAAGCGACATCAAGGCCTCCTGCATGCGGGCCCCGCCACTGGCGCAGAAACACGCCAAGGGCGCCTCGTGGGCCAGGCAGGCCTCCACCGCCAGGACGAATTTCTCCCCCACCACCGAGCCCATGGAGCCGCCCATGAAATCAAATTCAAAGGCCGCGGCGACCACCGGAACTTGCTTGACGCTGCCCCTGATCACCACCAGGGCGTCATGTTCCCCGGTGTCCCTCGTGGCGTTGCTCAGCCGCTCCTTGTACCTGCGGCTGTCGCGAAACCTGAGTTTGTCCAGGGGCTTGATCTGGGCGCCAATCTCCGTCCGCGGGGCCCGGTCCAGAAAACCATCCAGTCGCGCGCGCGCGCCGATGCGCATGTGGTGATCGCACTTGGGACAGACCTCCAGGTTGCGCGCCAGCTCCGCGCCGTACAGCACGGCGCTGCAATTGGCGCATTTGGTCCAGAGCCCCTCCGGCACGGTGCGGCGGGCGGCGCCGTTGGTCTTGATCCGCGACGGAAGCAGTTTGTCTAACCAGCTCATGCCATCCTCGCCATGGTCAGGCCGCTTGATCCAGGGCCGCCCGAACTTCGGCAACAAACGCGCCGGCGCTGTCTAAAACATCTTCCTGCTGGACGCGAGCGCTGTGGATCCTCTCCACCAAGGCGCTGCCTATGACAACAGCGTCGCAACACTCCGCCATCAGCGCGGCGGATTTGGCGTCCCTGATGCCGAAGCCGACGGCGACGGGCAACGCGGATTTGCGCCGGAGCAACGCAATCTGCTCCCGGGCCGCGGCCGCATCGGCCTCTTTGCCCCCGGTGACGCCTTTCACGGCGACATAATAGAGAAAGCCGGAGGCCCTCGCGGCAATCAGGGCCGCCCGTTCTTCCGTCGTGGTGGGGGCCGTCAGGAAGATCTGATCCACCTGCGCGGCGCGCAAGAGTTCGTTCAGGGTCCCAGCCTCTTCCGGGGGCATGTCGACGATGAGGGCCCCGTCCACCCCCGCGGCGGCGGCGGCCGCGGCGAAGGCCGGGTAGCCGAAGCTCTCAATGGGATTCAGGTAGCCCATCAACACCACCGGCGTGCGGCTGTCGGAGCGCCTGAAGGCTTGCACCATGTCTAACGCCCCCTCCAGGGAGACCCCCTGCGCCAAGGCGCGCTCGTTGGCCCGTTGCACGGCAGGCCCGTCCGCCATGGGATCCGAGAACGGCACCCCCAATTCAATCAGATCGGCCCCATGCCGCGCCAGGGTCTGCATCAGGGCCACCGTCTCGCCCGGGGAAGGATCCCCCGCCGTGATGAAGGGCGCCAGGGCCTTCCGGCCCTGCCGTTTCGACAACTCAAATATGGATGAAATTCGGCCCACCGCGGACAATCGTGAAATGACCTGTTGCAAAACAACAGATTACAACAATCCCTGGCGCTGGGCAATGCCGGAGCAAAAGCGCAGAGTCAACCGCCGGCGGGCCCTTAAAGAGTCAGCCCCTCCAGATCGGCGACGGTTTGAATGTCCTTGTCGCCCCGGCCGGAGAGGTTGACCACCACCAGCTGGTCTTCATCCATGGAGGCCGCCAGCTGGCCGGCCCAAGCCAGGGCGTGGCTGGATTCCAGCGCCGGCATGATGCCTTCAGCGCGGGTCAGCGCATGGAAAGCCGCCACCGCTTCGTCGTCGCTCGCCGTAACATAGTCAACCCGGCCGCGGTCCTTCAACCAGGCGTGTTCCGGGCCGACGCCCGGATAGTCCAAACCGGCGGAAATCGAATGGGTGGGCAGGATCTGCCCATGCTCATCCTCCATCAGATAGGTGCGGTTGCCGTGCAGGACGCCGGGGCGCCCGGCGCTCAACGGCGCCGCGTGCTGACCGCTGGCCAGCCCCAGCCCCCCCGCCTCCACGCCCACCAGGCGCGTCTCCGCGTCGTCAAGGAAGGGGTGAAACATGCCGATGGCGTTTGACCCGCCGCCGACGCAGGCCACGATGACATCGGGCAGCCGCCCGGCGGCGTCCAAGCATTGTTGCCGGGTCTCCCGGCCGATGACCGACTGCAACTCCCGCACCAATGTCGGATAGGGATGGGGGCCTGCCACGGTGCCGATGATGTAAAAAGTGTCATCCACATTGCTCACCCAGTCCCGCATGGCCTCGTTCATGGCGTCTTTGAGGGTCTTGGAACCGGCCGTGACTTCCACCACCTTCGCCCCCAACAACTTCATGCGGAACACATTGACGGCCTGGCGCTTCACATCCTCCGCGCCCATATAGACGACGCACTCCAGCCCCAGGCGCGCGGCGACGGTCGCGGTGGCCACCCCGTGCTGGCCGGCGCCCGTTTCCGCGATGATGCGCGTCTTGCCCATGCGCTGGGCCAACAGGGCCTGTCCCACCGTGTTGTTGACCTTGTGGGCGCCGGTGTGGTTCAGGTCTTCCCGTTTGAGAAACAGCCGGGCGCCGCCGCGCTGGGCGCTCCACCGCCGCGCGTGATACAGGGGCGAGGGCCGGCCGACAAAGGTTTTCAGGTCCTGGTCAAACTCCGCCAAAAACGCCGGGTCCCCCAGGCACTCCTCACAGGCCCGTTGCAAGGCGTTCAGGGGTTCCATCAGCGTCTCCGCCACAAAACGGCCGCCATAGACGCCGAAATGGCCTTGCGAGTCCGGGCCGCCGGGAGCGCCGGACCAGGGGGGGGAAGCCGCTTTAGGCATGGGTCGCCTCGTTGATGAACGCGGTCATTTTGGCGCTGTCCTTTAGCCCCGGGCGGCGTTCGACGCCGCTGCTTACATCAACGGCGTAGGGTCTGCTCCCGGCCTGGGCGATGGCAAGCCGCACATTGTCAGGCGTCAATCCCCCCGCAAGAATGAGCGGCAGGGAAAGGCCGGCCGGCGCCCGGCGCCAGTCGAAAGTCTGACCGCTGCCGCCGGGCGCGGTCGCGGCGTAGCTGTCCAACAGCAAGGCCGCGGCGCCGGCGTGTTGCTCCCCGATGGCGTCCAGATCCACATCCTCTTTCATCCTGACAGCCTTGATGTAGGGCCTGCCGAAGCTCGCGCAAAAATCGGGTTCTTCATCGCCATGGAACTGAAGCGCATCCAGGGGAACCTGCTCCAAAACAGCGGCAACCTGGCGGCGGTCGGGGTTCACGAACAGCCCTGTGCGAGCCGGGAACGGAGGCAACCGGCGGATAAGGGCCTGGGCCCGCGGCGGCGCGATGAAGCGCGGGCTGTCCGGAAAAAACACAAAGCCCAATGCGTCCGCGCCGGCGGCGATGGCCGCTTGGGCGTCCTCAAGGCGGGTGAGGCCGCAAATTTTGGTTCGGACGCGAGACATGACGGCGGTGCGAGGGAGTCTATCATTTTCCCACGCTCTCCGCGCTGAGGCCCCCCGACCAGGGAAAGGCCTTCTCGACGCCAGCGGGGATGGCGTACGGGGCCGGATAGTTGACCCCCGCCAAATACAAGCCGGCCGCCGGCGCCGTCACGCCGCCGCGCTCCCGGTCCCGAGCCGCAAGGACCTCGGTTTCCCAACCGGGGGCCTGTTTCCCCATGCCTATGGCCATCAGCACGCCGGCGATGTTGCGCACCATGTGGTGCAGAAAGGCGTTGGCTTCGATCACCATCGCGATCCAGTCGCCTTCCCGGCTCAAGGCCAACCTTGTCACCTTCCTGACCGGGTTTTTCGCCTGGCAGGACTTGGCCCGGTAGGAGGTGAAGTCGTGTTCGCCGAGCAAAGACGCCGCCGCCTGGGACATCCGCTCCAGGTCCAGGGGGCGGCGCTCCCAGGCGACAAGGTGGCGAGCCAGTCCGGGACGCGCCGGGCGGTTCAGGATGAGGTAGCGGTAAATCCGGCTGGCGGCGGAATAACGGGCATGGAAATCCGCAGGGACGGGTTTCGCCCAGGTCAGGCTAATGTCCGCAGGCAAATGGCTGTTGGCGCCAAACACCCAGGCGTGATCGTCCCGCCGGGCCTCCGTTTCAAAATGCGCCACCTGGCTCAGCGCATGGACGCCGGCGTCGGTTCGGCCCGCGCAATTCGCCACGACGGGATGGTTCGCCACCTCCGCCAAGGCTCGTTCGACGGCCTCCTGCACGGAAGGGGCGTGATTCTGTTTTTGCCAGCCTGAATAGCGTGCGCCGCAATACTCAATCCCGGCGGCGACCCTCATTGCCCAAGTTGCGCAAGCAACACTCGGGCCTCTTTCTGTTGCGCGGGATTCCCCTCCGTCAGAACCTCTTGCAGGGCGGCCTTTGCCTGTTCCTTGTCGCCTAAAGCGATATACGCCTTGGCCAGATCGAGTTTGTTCCGCGCCATGTCGTCGGCTTCCGCCGCTCCAGCGCTCTGAGGCGGGGGCGCTTGTCGCCTGGCCCGTTGCGCAACGGGACGCCGCGAGCCAATGGCGGGGCCCATCCGCTTCGCGCTGTTGCGCCGACGCGCCGCAGAGCGCCGGGGCCACAACCACCACAGAATCAACAACAGGAACAAAACGAGACCCGCCAGCACGACGCTTGCCGCCAGGTTCTCCGGCAACTCGACAGGCAACCAATTCAACCGATCCGCCCAGGCCTCCTCAGACAACCAATCCTCCCAGACCTCCTCAGGCAACCAGTCCTGCGCGAACTCGCTCGCGCCGCGAGCCACAGCGGTGGCATTCTCCACAATCCAAGCGCCGACCCCCTCCTCGTCTTTGGCGGCGGTTTTGGCGGGCGTCGATGCGACCACCGGGACCGGGTCCTCCTTCCTGACCGGCTCGGCGGGCGGCGGGTCTTGCGTTTCAGCCGCCGGCGCCGGCTCCGCTCCCCCCGCCAGCGGCGACGCGGCGCCCTCCGCCGGCCCCTGGGCCGACTCCCCAGGCGGCCCTCCGACCCCCTCGCCCCGGGCCGGGGGGCCAAGGCCGGCGCCCGCTACGGACCCCTGCTCAGGAGCGGCCTCCGCAACGGCGACGGGCTGAGGCGCGGCCGCCTGCGCGGCCTCAACCAGGTCCGCCGAGGGCGCCGCCAAGCGCTCCGGTTCAACGCCCGGCAACACGCCATTCACCGCCCGCCACAGGTCGTTCTGAGACTTGATCGCCAACAGGGCCTCCCGCGCCGACAAGGCCCGCAATTCGCTCGCGGCAGGGAGCCGCAAGATGTGGCCGCGCTTCAGCCAGTTGACATTGTTGTGAAAGAAGGCATTGGGGTTGGCCCGCAACAGGGCCATCATCATCTGTTGCACCGTCACCGCGCCCTCAGGACGCAACCGGTTGGCGATAGACCACAGGGCCTCGGTGGGGGCCACGGGGCCGTACTGGTCCCCAATCTCGACGACGATGGGGCCGGGACGGTCCGGGACGGCGCCGGCCGGGACGCTTCCCCAGGCCGCGAGCAACAACAACGCCGCGCCGCCAAGGGACGCGACTTGAGTGAATGCCCGCCTCATCTCAATCCGTCCTCGAGCAGAAGCTCCGCGATTTGAACGCTGTTTAACGCGGCCCCTTTTCTGATGTTGTCAGAGACCACCCATAAGTTTATCCCCCTGGGATGGGACAGATCTTCCCGGATCCGTCCGACGAAAACGGCATCGCGCCCGGCGGCCTCGGTCACGGCGGTGGGATACCCTCCGTCCGCGCGCTCATCCATGACCACGACGCCGGGAAAATCGTTCAACAAGTCACTGACCTCGGCGGCGCTGATCTTCTCTTTGGTCTCCACATGCACCGCCTCGGAATGGCCGTAAAAAACCGGCACCCGCGCGCAAGTGGGGTTCACCTGAATGGAATCGTCGCCCAGGATCTTCCGCGTCTCCCAGACCATCTTCATCTCTTCCCTGGTGTAGCCGTTCTCCTGAAAGGCGTCGATCTGGGGCAAGGCGTTGAAGGCGATCTGCCGCGGGTGTTCCGTCAAGGAAGCGGGTTTGCCGTTGAGCAGATTGACGGTCTGCTGCTCCAGTTCCTCCACCGCTTTCTTGCCCTTGCCGGAAACGGCTTGGTAAGTGGCCACATTGACGCGCTCCAATCCGGCGGCGTCGTAAATGGGTTTCAGCGCCAACACCATCTGTATGGTGGAGCAATTAGGGTTGGCGATGATGCCGCGGGACGCCCGCCCCGCTATGGCGTCCGGGTTCACCTCTGGCACCACCAGGGGAATGTCATCCTCGTAGCGAAACCGCGAGGTGTTGTCTATGACCACCGCGCCAGCCGCCGCGGCCCGGGGCGCATGGAGGTCGGACACGGCGGCCCCCGGCGAAAACAAACCGATGTCGATGCCGGAAAAATCGAAGGATTCCAGATCTTCCACCACCAGTTCGCCGCCGTTGAATTCGACGCGCCGGCCCGCCGAACGGCTGCTGGCCACCGCGCGCGTCTCGTTAACTGGAAAGTCCCGTTCCGCCAGGATGGACAACATGGCCGCGCCGACCTCGCCGGTCGCCCCCACCACCGCCACATTGATTTTTGCGTTCATCCGCGCTGGCTAAGCCAGGGCCGCGACAACCGCATCTCCCATTGCAGTGGTCGAAACCGTTTTGTTCTCTTCCGTGGCGATGTCCGCCGTCCTGAGCCCCCGGGCCAACACGGACTTCACCGCGTTTTCAACCTGGGAGGCGCGCTCAGGTTGGGCCAGTGAGTAGCGCAACATCATGGCGACGGACAGGATCATCGCCAGGGGATTCGCCACCCCGCGCCCGGCGAGGTCCGGCGCGGAGCCGTGCACCGGCTCGTACAGGCCCTTGCCCCTCTCGTCCAGAGAGGCGGAGGGCAACATGCCTATGGAACCGCTCAGCATGGAGGCCAAGTCGGAGAGAATGTCGCCGAACAGATTGGTGGTCACCATGACATCGAACTGCTTGGGTTCGCGCACCAACTGCATGGCCGCGTTGTCAACATACAAGTGCCGCAGTTCGACTTGCGGGTATTCCCGCGCCACCTCGCTCACCACCTCGCGCCAAAGCTGGGTGGCCTCCAATACATTCTCCTTGTCAACGGAGCAGACGCGCCGCTGGCGCTTCATGGCGACGGCAAAGGCCACATGGGCGATGCGGCGAATTTCCGACTCGCTGTAGCGCAGGGTGTTCACCCCCTCTCGCTCCCCTGACTGGGTGACGCGCACCCCCCGCGGCTCGCCGAAATAGATGCCGCCGGTCAACTCGCGCACAATCAGAATGTCCAAGCCGCTGACCCGGTCCGCCTTCAGGGACGAGGCGTTGACCAGCTGTGGATAGGTGATCGCCGGCCTCAGGTTGGCAAACAGCGACAGCGCCGACCGCAGGCGCAACAGGCCGCCGCGCTCAGGGCGCAGGGACCGCTCCAAGCCCTCCCACTTGGGGCCGCCGACGGCGCCAAGCAACACGGCGTCGCTGTCCCGGGCCTGGCGCAGGGTCTCCTCCGGCAGAGGGTGGCCGCTGTCGTCGTAGGCCGCGCCCCCCACCAAGGCCTTCTCTATGGAAACGGCCAAGCCATGGTTGCGTTGCAGGGTCGCCAACACCTTCTCCGCCTCGGCCATGATCTCCGGGCCAATCCCGTCGCCCGCCAATATCAGGATTTTACCGCTCATGCAGCAACCTTCTCGTTGTTCATGGGGCGGTGGCGCAACCGCCCTTGGGGCGCCGCCGCAAGGGGTTCAGCATACCACAGAGGGGCGGTTTTTTTAAGGCTCCATTTCGCGGCGATCTGTCAAAGCATGGGAAAGGGTGTGGCTGTCTATGTACTCCAGTTCCCCCCCCAGGGGAACGCCGTGGGCGATGCGGGTGACGCGCACCTGGCGTTGTTGCAACAGATCGCTGATAAAACGCGCCGTGGCCTCGCCTTCCATGGTCGAATTGGTGGCTAAAATCACCTCTTTCAGCGCGTCTTGCTCCAAACAGCCTTCCAATTGATCCAGTCCCAGCTCCCGGGGGCCTATGCCGTCCAGGGGCGAAAGGCGCCCCATCAGGACGAAGTACCGGCCGTTGAAACCCGCCTCTTCCATGGCGCTCACATCCGCCGGGCTTTCCACGATGCAAAGCAACGCGGCATTGCGTTTTTCACTCAGGCACAGATCGCACACCTCGGTTTCGCTGAAATTGCGGCAACGGCGGCAACTGCCTATGTTGTCCATGGCCTCGTTCAAGGCCAGGGCTAACCGCCGGCCCCCGTCCCGGTCGCGTTGCAACAGATGATAGGCGGCGCGCTGGGCGGATTTCCTGCCGATGCCCGGCAGGCAACAGAGGGCCTGGATCAACAGGGCCAACCTGGAGGACTCGGTGTTTCTTTCCACTGACGGCAGGCGCGGGGGACTTCAGAAAGGCAGTTTGAACCCTGGCGGAAGGCCGAACTTGGCGGCGATTTCCCCTATTTTGTCTTGGCAGGCTTGTTCCAGCCGCCGGTTGGCGTCATTAAACGCCGCGGCGATCAAATCCTCTAACATGTCCTTGTCCTCCGCCAACAGGGACGGGGCGATTTCCACTTTTTTCACATCGCGCCGGCCGGTGATGACGATCTTGACCATCCCCGCACCGGCCTCGCCTTGCGCCTCCAGGGCCGCCAGCTCCCCCTGCGCGCGTTTGATGTTGTCCTGGGCCTGGGCGGCCCGTTCCATCAGACCCCCCAGGCCGTCTTTTAGCAGGTTGTCCAGTTCTTCTTTCATCAGCCGCCTGCTGTTTTAGGAATGCAACCGCGCCGAGGCCGCGTCTATGGTGGCGCCGAAGGCCTCCTGCAGCGTTTTGACCTTGGGATCATCTTCAATGGCCTTGATAGCCGCCTGTTTCTCCTCTCGACTGGCCCGGACCTGTTTTTGCGCCGGGGTTTCCGCGGCGTTGCCTTCCTCCTCTTCAAAGAGCACCCTGAGCCCCTCGTCGAAGCGCCTCCTCAGGGCCGCTTGCAACTGTTCCTGCTGGACGGGACTCAACAGGTGTCTCTGGCCGGGTTGCAGGCTCAGGCTTACCTGGTTGCCGTTGCAGTCCTTCAGGATGCAATGCCGAGCCAGCTCCCGGGTCAAGCCGCTCAAAGCCATTTCATCGATCAGCGCGGGCCAGTTGTCGTTGCTCAGGGCCGACAGGGGCCGTTTTTCTCGCGCCGGGGGTGGGGCCGGCGGCGCGGATGGCGCTGGCGGCGGGGCCGTCTTAACCGCCGCGGCAGAGGGAGCAGGCGCAACGGGCGGGGCCGGCGGCGCGGACACTGGGGCTGGCGGAGCTGTCTTAGCCGCCGGGGGGGGAGATGGCGGGGCCGTCTCAGCCACCGGGGGTGGGGCCGGTGGCGCGGACACCGGGGGTGGCGGAGTTGCCTCAGCCGGCCGCGGCGCCTTCTCCCTGCTGGATGCCGCCCCCGGCCCCGCGCCAGACGCCGGGCTTGCGGCGTCTTGCAGAGGGCGAAAGGCCAACATCCTGATCAAGGTCATCTCAAAGCCCATTTTCTGGTCCGGCGCCATGTAAAGGTCCCGCCGGCCATTCAGCGCGATCTGGTAATAGAGTTGCACATCCTCTTTTTTAAGCCTGCTGGCGAACCCGGCGGCGGTTTCCCCCGCCAGCTCAGGGGTCTTGGGCAAGGCCTGCGCCACCGCCGTGTCGTGCAGGATGGACAGCAATTCCGCCAGCAGAGCGTCGTAATCCGGCGTCATCTCCGCCACCTTGTTGATCCGGGCGAACAGCCCCCCGGCGTCCCGCCGGATGATGTCGTCAAGCAGGCCCCGCAGTTCGTTGCTGTCTATGGCGCCTAACATGTCGCGCATCTGGGCTTCCTCAAGCCGCCCGTTGCCGTAGGAAATAGCCTGGTCAAGCAAGCTGAGGGCGTCGCGCATGCTCCCGTCGGCGGCGGCGGCAAGCAAGGCGGCGGAGGCCCCCTCCGCAGGGACATTCTCCGCTTCCATGATGGTCTGCAACTGGCCTTCTATCTCCTCCACGGTCAGGTGTTTAAGGTTGAATTGCAGGCACCGGGACAGGATGGTGATGGGGATCCGCTTCGGTTCGGTGGTGGCCAACAGGAATTTGACATGAGGAGGAGGCTCTTCCAAGGTCTTCAGCAAGGCGTTGAAGCTGTGCTTCGAGAACATGTGGACTTCATCGATGAGATAGACCTTGTGCCTGCCGGCGGTGGGCGAATACTGAACATTGTCCATCAGCTCCCGGGTCTCATCCACCTTGGCCCGAGACGCCGCGTCGACTTCGATTAAATCGACAAACCGGCCCTCGTCAATGCCGACGCAGGCGCCGCACTCCCCGCAGGGCGTGGAACTGACCCCGGCCTCGCAGTTAAGGCACTTCGCCAGGATCCGCGCCAAGGTGGTCTTGCCCACTCCCCGCGTGCCGGTGAACAAATAGGCGTGGTGCAACCTGCCGGAATCCAGCGCGTTGATCAACACCTTGAGAACATGGCCCTGCCCCACTAGATCCTTGAACAAGCGGGGGCGCCATTTGCGCGCCAATACCTGGTAACTCATGGAATGACTTGTTTTCTCCGTATCAATGGGGGCGAGTCAGGCGGCTATGGTAGCAGAAAAACCGCGGGACGGCCCGGTTCAGGACGAGACGCCCGCCGGGTCCAGGGGCAATGAGCGGGCGTAGCGCCAGGCTCGCCCCCCGTTAGGCTGGCGGCGCAACGCGGCCAGGTCTTCCAGGCGATCCAGGTCCCGGGCCAAACCGGCGCACCGGGCGACGGTCACCGGCGCCTTGCTCCTTGCCGCCTCTTGCCGAAACCGGTCAAAACTGCCCGCGCCGTACATCAGCCGCAGGGCCAGGGGGGGCGTGAACGCCAGGGCGTTGGTGCCGCCGTCATGGGCGGCGGGACACAGGGTGATGCCGGTTTCAGGGGCCTGGCGCAAGCGGGTCAAATCCTCTTCCCCCAGCTCAGGGACATCGGCGGGAATGATCAAAATCCGCCCGGCGCCTTGGCGAACCAAGACCTCCACCCCTGACAAGACATCGTCGATGTAGCCATGATCGGCCCCGGTGTTCAGCGTCTGCGCGCCATAAGCCGCCGCCAGGGCGAGCGCGTCCTCATCGCAACTGACCACCGTAACGCCGTCTATGGCGGCGGCCCGGCCCAGGACCGAGAGCGCGTCTTCCGCCATGCAGAGGCTCAGTCGCCGCCGTTGCCGGGGGGTCAAGGCCCCCGCCAGCCGCGACTTGGCATGATCCAGCCGTTTGACCGGCAGCAACGCCCGCATCGCGCCGTTAGTCTATCCCCGTGATCCGGATGCCGGCGTGGCGGGTTTGGTAAGTTTTGTTGATATGGATGAGGACGCTGGTCAGGGCCTCGGCGGCGGCGGCGTTGGCCAATTTGCCGGCGCTCACGGCGCGGCAGCCGCTGTCTTCCACCAGGGCCAGGGCCTCTTTTCGAGTCGCCGGATCGTCGCTGGCCACTAACACATCACAGTCGATCTCGCCCTCCTTGTCCAGCAACTCCGCCGCCACATTGTGGAAGGCCGCCGCCACCCGCGCCCGCTCCCCCACCATGTTGCCGGCGCTCACGGCGGCGCTGCCTTCCTCGGGCAACTGCGCCACGGCGACCCGTGGCGGCATGAGCGGCACGGTGGCGTCGAGCAAGAGTTGTCCGGACAGGCTTGGCAACACGCTTTCCAAGGTGGCCCTGTGGGCGGCGTAAGGCACGGCCAGGACCACCACTGCCGCGTCCCGCGCCGCTGCGGGATTGCCGGCCCCGGCAACCCGCTCAGCGCCCAACCGTTTGTTGAGGGCCGCCGCCGCCGCTTCCGCTCGGGCCGGGTCCCGGGACCCCACGGTCACCCCATGGCCGGCCCGGGCCCAGCGCCACGCCAGGGCGTAGCCGAGATTGCCGGTGCCGCCTAAGACCGCTATTTTCTTTGCCGACTTCATCAAGGGACTGGTGGATCTTGCTCAACAAGACAACTGGCGCGCCTGACAGGATTCGAACCTGTGACCTCTGCCTTCGGAGGGCAGCGCTCTATCCAGCTGAGCTACAGGCGCAAAAAACAGGAACTGGCATCGCCGCCCCGAAAACGCGCAACAGGGCCGGCTCACCATTCTGCTATACTATTTTGCCAATGGAAACCTCTTTCCGCAACTCCCGGCTTAACGCCCTCAGCGGCGAAACCAGCCCTTACCTGTTGCAACACGCCGACAATCCGGTGGACTGGCATCCCTGGGGCCGGGAGGCCCTGGAGCTGGCGCGGAAAGAAAAGAAACCCATCTTGTTGTCCATCGGCTACTCGGCATGCCACTGGTGTCATGTCATGGCGCATGAATCCTTCGAAGACGAGGAGACCGCGGCGGTGATGAACCAGCGCTTCGTCAACATCAAGGTGGACCGGGAGGAGCGGCCCGACTTGGATAAAATCTACCAGACCGCGCAACAGCTGTTGACGGGACGCACCGGCGGCTGGCCCCTGACCATGTTTTTGGACTGCGCGGATCAGGTGCCGTTCTTCGGCGGCACTTATTTTCCGCCGTCGCCGCGGCACGGCCTGCCAGGTTTCAAGGACCTGCTCCTCAATGTCAGCCAAGCGTACCAGGACCAGGGGCCGCGCCTGGCGAAACAAAACGCGACCTTTGTCAAGGCCCTGAACAAGACCCAGGAAACCGCGCCCCCCGCCGGGGCCCTGCCGGCGAACACGGACCTGATTCAGGCTTGCGTCTCGGATCTGGCGATGCTCTACGACGAGCGCGAGGGCGGATTTGGCCGCGCTCCTAAATTCCCGCACCCTGTGAATCTGGAATTGTTGCTGGAGTACCATTGCGTGGCGGGAGAGGCAGGCGGCACCAGCTCCAGAGTGGCGCGGCGCATGGCGAGCTTCACCTTAGAGAAAATGGCCCAAGGGGGCATTTACGACCACCTCGGCGGCGGGTTTTGCCGCTACGCCGTGGATGCCCTGTGGCGCATCCCGCATTTTGAAAAAATGTTGTACGACAATGGCCCCTTGTTGGCCCTGTGCGCCAACGCCGCCCGCCTCAGCGGGGAAGCGCGTTTCGCTCGCGCCGCCCAGGAAACGGCGGCCTGGGCCATGCGAGAGATGCAGGCTCCGGAAGGCGGCTTTTTCTCGTCCATAGACGCGGATTCGGAAGGCGAAGAGGGCAAATTCTACACTTGGACGCCGGAACAAGCGCAGGCCCTGCTCAGCGCCGATGAGTGTGCTTGCTTCGCGCCGCGCTTCGGCCTGGACCAACCCGCCAATTTTGAGGGGAAATGGCATCTTTACATGGCGCAAAGCGTGGCGGAGGCGGCCCAGGCCGCGGCCCGGCCCCCCGCGGAGGTTGAGCGACTCCTGCAAAGCGCCGCCAGCAAACTCTTTGCCGCCCGGGAAGAACGGGTCCGTCCCGGACGCGACGAGAAAATCCTGACTTCCTGGAACGCCATGATGATCAAGGGTCTGAGCGTCGCCGCCCTGCGCCTGGGGCAAGCCGATTGCCAGGTTGCGGCGGAACGGTGCCTGCGCTTCGTTCACGACCGGCTTTGGGACGGGGAACGCCTGGCCGCCACCTACAAGGATGGCCAGGCCCGCCTGAACGCCTACCTGGATGACTACGCTTTCCTGATCGACGCGATCATTTACGCCCTTTCCTGCCGCTGGTCGGAGCCTTGGTTGCGCTTCGCCATGGAGCTGGCGGACAGGCTGTTAGAGCGGTTTTTCGACTCCGAAAAAGGCGGCTTCTTTTTCACCTCCCACGACCACGAGGCCTTGTTGCAACGGCGCAAGGACTTTGTGGATGACTCCCTGCCGTCGGGCAACGGCGTGGCGGCCGCGGCCCTGTTCCGGCTTGGACATCTGACGGGGCGGCAAAATTATTTGGACGCGGCTGAGCAGACCCTGAAGGCGGGGTGGGGGAGCATGGAGCGCATGCCCCAAGCCTGCGACGCCATGCTGTTGGCCCTGCTGGAATACGCGACCCCAAGAACCACTGTCATCCTCCGCGGACAGGAAGAGGTCATCACGGACTGGCAGAAGCGGCTGCAACAAAGGCCGGACATCCGCTCCCTGATTTTCGCCATTCCCGCCACGGCGCAGGGCTTGCCGGAGTTGCTCGCCGAGAAAAGCGCCGAACTGCCAGCCGTCGCCTTCGTGTGCCAGGGTTTTCAGTGTCTGGCGCCGGTCTCTGACTTGGAGGCGTTGCAGACCCTGCTGGCCTCGCAAGCGGACGGGAAGCCCCCGGAAGCAGGGTCGGAAATTGCTTGATGGCGGGGGTTCATGGCGTATGATTGCGGTTGTGGAGCCTGAGCCAGGTTCGCCGCCCGGCGATTGATTCGTCGTAGAGCGCGTGGGAGGTCCGCCCCACCAGGCTCCGCGCTCATTTTTCCTACCGGTCCCGATCCCCGTCCGTTTTGTCTATGCAGTGGTTTCATGTTGGCTTGCGGGGGGGAAAAGGCTTGACAGCGGGGATTCATGGCGTATGCTTGTCCTCAGGGCAGGCTGGAGACGCGTTGGCGTGGTCGAACTTTCCTGGTGTAAAGATATTCCAACGCGCTGGATGAGACCAGGCCACCATTCCATTACCGGCCTGCCTGTTTCCGATAGAGCAGGCCTCCCCGTTCGTTTTGTCTATGCAGTCGTTTCATGTTGGCTCGCGGGGTGGAAAAGGCTTGACAGCGTGGATTCATAGCGTATGCTTGTTCTCAGGGCAGGCTGGAGAGGCGTCGGAAGGCACGAACTTTCCTGGTGTAAAGACCGTCCGACGCTCTGGATGAGACCAGGCAACCATTCCATTACCGGCCTGCCTGTTTGCGATAGAGCAGGAACCCCTCCCGTTGTCCGTCTAGGTATTTGAAGTTTCTACCTTGGAAAAAGGTCCACAGCAGTGAGCCAGCTTTGTTTTCTTGGGTTGCCGCCAGCGTGCTACGAGTTTTGCCGGCATCGTCAAACAGGGTGATGAACCGGCGCCGATAGACGATTTTGCCTGAGGCCTTGAGCTTGACAGGCGACAGCCACACTTCCAGGGGGGCTTCCAAGGCGGGCAGGATGTAGTTGGCCCATTCCTCGCGGCGTTGCTTTTCCAACAGGTGGGGCAGCTGTTCTTTTCTGATCACTACATCAGCTAGGCGCCCGGGGGTTCGCACTACGCGGACGCTATTGTCGAGCATGCCGACGGCGGTTTTGATGACTTGCAACTGTGCGTCTTGGTCTTTGCCGTGGGGCAGACGGGGCGGTGCCGGTGGGATCAGACTCGACGGGGTTTTGTCAGCGTCCGGCAGGTTGAAGTCTCTGTAGTTCTTGCCGCCCGGCACCGGCGACTGGAATTGCTTGCCGGCGAGGTCGGAGAGAGATTGGGCTTTGCCGGGGTTGTGGTTCCAGTCGGGGGTCATGGTCTGGGGCTGGCCGGCTTGGTCGCTGAAGTCGTAGCGGGTCCCCGGCCGATTGATCACTTCACCGGTGGTTTTGTCCGTTCCAACTTCCTGCGACGCTTCTTGCAGCTTGCCGGTGCTGTTGCTGAACTGCGGGTTTTATTCTTTGAGATCTGTAGCGGTCAGGGTCTTGAAAGCAACGGCAGTTGAAGCCGTTGGGCGAATAGTGGGTGTTTCAGATGGGATCGTCGTGGCGGAACACTTTGTCGTCCAGAGCGGCGTGGGTCTCGCAGGCGCGCTCGTCCATGACGGCATCGTACTTCCTATAGGGGCGGTTGTCCACATTCTCCAGCTGTTGCTGGCAACGGCGGGCGGCTGGTGGTGAATGTGGCGCTGGATGACATCAATCGGCAGGGGCCGCTAGCCCAGGGGTTTGAACTGGCCTACGGCCTGACGAGGCGAACGGGATGAGCGGCGTCAGGGCTGGTGGCGCCGGTAATACTTTTCAAGCCGGAAGAGATAGTACTCGTAATGCCAAGAGTTCTTGTCGTCGCTGGTTCGCTCCAAGCCGTCGTAGATGTTTTCCAATTCCCACGGACACGCCGGGCGGGAACCGGCGCAGGGGTTCACGGCGCCGGTCAGCAGTTCCCGGGAGAGCGGGTATGGCACATGGTGGCGCATCCTGTTGCGCCGCGCGATTCGCTCGGCTGGGGTTTCCCACGCGTCGGGGCCGGCCTCGCGGATCAGTTCATCCAGGTAGCGGCTGGCGCGGATGGTTTTCTCCGTGTCGCGGCGGGCCTGGGCCAGTTCCGGGGAGACCAAGGGCGCGTCCGGCGGGGCGACGAAGTTGCCGGCCTTGCGGTCTAGTTCATCCAGGTAGTGGCGGGCCTGGGCCATTGCCAGCGAGCAAGGCGGCGTTTCCGCCTGGCAGGGATGGACTTGCTCGGCGGCGGCCTGGGGCGCGGCCAAGGCGAGGAGCGACAGGGCGAGAAAGCGCAACATGGGGTGATTGTGGCGCGTTGGGCGGGCGTTGTCAACGAAGGCGGAGCGGTTCAGCGACGCGTTGCAGGTTATGTTTGGCGAGGTGATCAGCGGCGGGGTGCAATGGTTTCACGACGACGGCGTGGTGCTCTGGGGCGGCCGGGTCAGGAGGTGCAGACTCTGCTGGCATCGCAAGCGGATGGGACGCCCCCGGAAGCAGGGGTGGAAATTGCTTGATGGCGGGGGTTCATGGGGTTATGATTGGTGTTGTGGAGCCTGAGCCAGGTTCGTCGCCCGGCGATTGATTCGTCGTAGAGCGCGTGGGAGGTCCGCCCCACCAGGCTCCGCGTTCATTTTTTCCCCACCGGCGTTAACCTCTTCCGTTTTGTCTATGCAGTCGTTTCATGTTGGCTCGCGGGGTGGAAATTGCTTGATGGCGGGGGTTCATGGGATTATGATTGGTGTTGTGGAGCCTGAGCCAGGTGTGTCGCCCGGCGATTGATTCGTCGTAGGTTGCGTGGGAGTACCGCCCCACCAGGCTCCGCGTTCATTTTCCCCGTCGGCCCCGATTCCCTGCCGTTTTATCTGTGCATTTGTTTGGGGGTTATATACATAACTTGACAAGATTTAAGTAGTTTATTTCCGCGTTTTTTTTGCGAATTTTCCTGTCAGCTTGTCTAAACATGGCCCTGGCGAGGTCTGCCGGGTCAGATGGCATAGGCTTGTTGCCTACTGGCGCTTTGCCTCTCTTGCGCTTGTTGCACGGCCCGCGCAACAAGATGCGATTAAGAATGTGATTGTCCCCATCATCCGCTTTAGGCGAAATATGGTCAAGCTCCATAAACTCTTTCTCCAGCGCCCGGCGCAACTCACAAGACCACCATCGCCGCCCTTTTGCGCATTGGCTAACACATTGGACATTTGTTTATGAGACATTTTCTCCCGTTGCAATGCCACACAATTTCATTCCTGAAATTCCTTTTCCCAAAGATAGCGTCCATCAATAGCCGCAAGCAACTGTTTGCTGTAGGGTCGCAATGCAGGTAAATACCGCCATCAGGTTGTAGCACTCGGCGCATCGCCATTAGGCGCGCGCCTAACCAGCATAAGAATGCCGCCATATCTTATCCTGATGCGATGCGAGCCGCCTCGATAACTTTCCATACTCCAGGCCAATCGTCCTTAATGCCGTCAACCCACTCCTCATGAACATCCTTCTCCCATGACCACCGCTCAGTGAACTTACTGGCGCGTCCTCGCCGTAGATCGACTTGCGCCGTTATGCGATTCCACTCTCCGCCTTCCGCAAGGCTTCCACTTGCAAATCATTCACATGGCGGATGTTGCAAACGACCTTTGCGCTTGCCGGAATGCAAACTATGCCATCCGGCCATACCTGGACGCTCAAGCCAGCTTCAATCTCTCCCGACTTAACGCCGCGAGCTCCCCACGCGCTCCCCGACGAGCAGATGAATATGAACAGCTTGCACTCGCCATCCACTGCAGGTCTGCCAGCGCCGGGCCAGCCTTTTCTTTTTATCAGTCGCCGGTTAAGTCTCCGTTTCGCTCCACCCTCGCCTGTGACTATGGCGATGCGTTGCGATGGCCTGACAAACACATCTTTACCTGATTGCCATGTCTGCAAGGCGTCATCTATAGAAAAACAAGCGCCAAATGCGTCCGGCTTAAACTCCTCACTTGGCGCCAGGCGGCAACCGTTATCTATCAGGCTCAGCGCCAGTTTCCGCCTCTCGTCTGTTTGATTGATGGTCATTGATGATGCCGTTACAACACAATCAGTCAGGCTTGTCAAGTCCTTGTTTTTCCAATCTGCCGTAGATTGCCTTGTCAAGTTATGTATGTAATTCCTATTTGTTTCATGTTGGCTTGCGGGAAGGAAAGCGCTTGGCAACGGGGGTTCATGGAATTATGATTGGGGGTGTGGAGCCTGAGCCAGGTTCGTCGCCCGGCGATTGATTCGTCGTAGAGCGTGTGGGAGTGCCGCCCCACCAGGCTCCACATTCATTTTCCCCACCGGCCCTGATCCCCGTTCGTTTTGTCTAGGCAGTCGTTTCATGTTGTCTCGCGGGGTGAAAAATGCTTGATGGCGCGGGTTCATGGGGTTATGATCGCGGTTGTGGAGCCTGAGCCAGGTTCGCCGCCCGGCGTTGATGCGTCGTAGAGCGCGTGGGAGTACCGTCCCACCAGGCTCCGCATTCATTTTCCCCGCCGGCGTTAACCCCTTCCGTTTTGTCTATGCAGTTGTTTCATGTTGTCTCGCGGGGTGAAAAATGCTTGATGGCGCGGGTTCATGGGGTTATGATCGCGGTTGTGGAGCCTGAGCCAGGTTCGCCGCCCGGCGTTGATGCGTCGTAGAGCGCGTGGGAGTACCGTCCCACCAGGCTCCGCATTCATTTTCCCCGCCGGCGTTAACCCCTTCCGTTTTGTCTATGCAGTTGTTTCATGTTGTCTCGCGGGGTGGAAAGCACTTGACAGCGCGGGTTCATGGGGTATGATTGCGGTTGTGGAGCCTGAGCCAGGTTTTGCCGCCCGGCGTTGATGCGTCGAAGAGCGTGTGGGAGGACCGCCCCACCAGGCTCCGCATTCATTTTCCCCACCGGCACTGATCCCCGTTCGTCTTGTCTATGCAGTCGTTTCGTGTTGGCTCGCGGGGGGAAATTGCTTGGCGGCGGCGGTTCATGGGGTTATGATTGGGGTTGTGGAGCCTGAGTCAGGTTTTGCCGCCCGGCGTTGATGCGTCGAAGAGCGTGTGGGAGGACCGCCCCACCAGGCTCCGCATTCATTTTCCCCGCCGGTCCCGACCCCCTACCGTTTTGTCTATGCAGTCGTTTCATGTTGGCTCGAGGGGGAAAATTGCTTGATGGCGGCGGTTCATGGGGTTATGATCGAGGTTGTGGAGCCTGAGCCAGGTTCGCCGCCCGGCGTTGATGCGTCGAAGAGCGCGTGGGAGGACCGTCCCACCAGGCTCCGCATTCATTTTCCCTACCGGTCCCGATCCCCGTCCGTTTTGTCTATGCAGTCGTTTCATGTTGGCTTGCGGGGGGGAAATTGCTTGACGGCGCGGGTTCATGGGGTATGATTGTCCTCAGGGCAGGCTGGAGACGCGTTGCGACGTGGTCGAACTTTCCTGGTGTAAAGATCTACTCCAACGCGCTGGATGAGACCAGGCAACCATTCTATTACCGGCCTGCCTGCTTCCTATAGAGCAGGAAGCCCTCTCGTTTCATATCTATTTGTCTCATTTTGTGTTGCGAAAAGAAGGTCCACAGCAGTGAGCCGTCTTTGTTTTCCTGAGCTATCGCCAGGGCGCCGCGGGTTTTGCCGGCATCGTCAAACAGGGTGATGAAGTGGCGCCGATAGACGATTTTGCCGGTCGCGTTGTTTTTGACGGGGGACAACCACACTTCCAGGGGGTCTTCCAGGGTGGGCAGTATGTAGTTGGCCCATTCCTCGCGGTGTTGCTTTTCCACCAGGTGGGGTAGCTGTTTTTTTCTGATCACCACATCATCCAGGCGGCCGGGGGTTCGCACTACGCGGACGCCATTGTCGGGCAGGTCAATGGCGGTTTTGATGACTTGCAGTTGCGCGTCTTGGTCTTTGGCGCGGAGCAGACGGGGCGGCGCCGGCGGGATCAAACTCGCCGGGGTTTTGTCAGCGTCCGGCAGGTTGAAGTCTGTGTAGGTCTTGCCGCCTGGCACCGGCAACTGGAATTGTTTGCCGGCGAGGTCGGACAGGGATTGGGCTTTGCCGGGGTTGTGGTTCCAGTCGGGGGTCATGGTCTGGGGCTGGCCGGCTTGGCCGCTGAAGTCGTAGCGGCCCCCCCGGCCGATTGATCACTTCACCGGTGGCTTTGTCCGTTCCAACTTCCTGCGACGCTTCTTGCAGCTTGCCGGCGCTGTTGCTGAACTGCGGGTTTTATTCTTTGCGATCTGCGGCGGTCAGGTTCTTGAAGGCAACGGCAGTTGAAGCCGTTGGGCGGATAGTGGGTGTTTCAGATGAGATCGTCGTGGTGGAACACTTTGTCGTCCAGAGCGGCGTGGGTCTCGCGGGCGCACTCGTCCATGATGGCATCGTACTTCCAGTAGGGGCGGCTGTCCACATTCTCCAGCTGTTGCTGGCAACGGCGGGCGGCTGGTGGTGAATGTGGCGTTGGATGACATCAATCGGCGGGGGCCGGTGAGCCAGGCATTCGAAGCGGACCTACAACCTGGGGAAGCGGACGGGATGAGCGGGGGCATCAGGGCCGGTAGTGCCGGTAATAATCTTCCAGCCGGTTTTGATAGTACTCGTAGTGCCAGGAGTCTTCATCGTCGTGGTTGCGCTCCAAGCCGTCGTAGATTCGATCCAGCTCCGGCGGACATGATGCGTAGGCGCTGTCGCAGGGGTTCACGGCGCCGGTCAGCAGTTCTCGGGAGAGCGGGTATGGCACATAGTGGCGTGGTTGGCGCGTCCTGTTGCGCCGCTCTAGTCGCTCGGCTGTGGTTTCCCATGCGGCGGGGCCGGTCTCGCCGATCAGTTCGTCCAGCTCGCGGCTGGCTTTCTCCTCGTCGCGGCGGGCCTGGGCCAGGTCGTAGAGGGCTTCGTCCTCGTTGTAGCGGGCTTCATCCAGGTCGTAGCGAGCTTCATCCAGGTCATAGAGGGCTTCGTCCAGCTCGCGGCGGGTCAGGGCCAGCTCATGGCGGGTCAGCTCCAGCTCCACTGAGCAAGACGAATTTTCAGCTTGGTAGGGATAGACTTGCGCGGCGGTACGGCTGTTCGCGGCGACGAACTGAGGCACGACTCGGGGCGTGGTAGGGGCGTAGCCGGCCTTGCGGTCTAGTTCATCCAGGTAATAGCGGGCCTGGGCCATTGCCAGCGAGCAAGGGGGTGTTTCCGCCTGGCAGGGATGGACTTGCTCGGCAACGGCCTGGGGCCCGGCAAGGGCGAGGAGCGACAGGGCGAGAAGGCGCAACATGGGTTGAGCGTAGTGCTTAGGGCGGGCGTTGTCAACGAGGGCGGCGGCGCTGGCGGCGCGGGGCGCTGGCGGGCCGCCGCAACAGGTGCAAGTTGTGGTGGAGAACCGGGGGGCGAATCAGCAGGAGGTGGTGGAGCAACGGGCCGAGGCGGACGGCGGGCGGCTGGTGGTGAATGTGGCGTTGGATGACATCAATCGGCGGGGGCCGCTAGCCCAGGGGTTTGAACTGGCCTACGGCCTGACGAGGCGAACGGGATGAGCGGCGTTAGGGCTGGTAGGTCCGGTAATAGTAGCGGAGCGAGCGCTGATACATTTTCATCAAGGATTGATCGTCCCGATGCCTGGCCCTGCTCAACCCATTATAGATGCGCTCCAGCTCCGGCGGACACGAGGCGTAGGCGCTGTCGCAGGGGTCCACGGCGCCGGTCAGCAGTTCCCGGGACAGCGGGTATGGCACATAGCGGCGCGGTTTGGGCGGCGCGGGGGCTTGGTCCCACGCGGGGGTTCCGGGGCCGGTCTCGCGCCACAGTTCATCCAGGTAGCGGCTGGCTTTCTCCTTGGCGCGGAGGGTCTGGGCCAGTTCCGGGGAGATGGCTGAGGGCGCGTCCGGCGGGGCGACGAAGTTGCCGGCCTGGCGGTCTAGTTCATCCAGGTAGTGGCGGGCCTGGGCCATTGCCAGGGAGCAAGGGGGCGTTTGCGCCTGGCAGGGATGGACTTGCTCGGCAACGGCCTGGGGCCCGGCAAGGGCGAGGAGCGACAGGGCGAGAAGGCGCAACATGGGTTGAGCGTAGTGCCTAGGGCGGGCGTTGTCAACGAGGGCGGCGGCGCGGGCGGCGCGCATAGCGGGGGGCGGGCCGCCGCAACAGGTGCAAGTGGTGGTGGAGAACCGGGGGGCGAATCAGCAGGAGGTGGTGGAGCAACGAGCCGAGGCGGACGGCGGGCGGCTGGTGGTGAATGTGGCGTTGGATGACATCAGTCGGCGGGGGCCGCTAGCCCAGGGGTTTGAACGGGCCTACGGCCTGACGAGGCGAACGGGATGAGCGGGGGCGTCAGGGTTGGTGGTTCCGGTAATATTTTTCAAGGCGGAAGAGATAGTACTCGTAATGCCAAGAATTCTTATCGTCGCTGTTTCGCTCCAAGCCGTCGTAGATGTTTTCCAATTCCCAGGGACACGCCGGGCGGGAACCGGCGCAGGGGTTCACGGCGCCGGTCAGCAGTTCCCGGGACAGCGGGTATGGCACATAGCGGCGCGGTTCGGGCGGCGCGGGGGCTTGGTCCCACGCGGGGGTTCCGGGGCCGGTCTCGCGCCACAGTTCATCCAGGTAGCGGCTGGCTTTCTCCTTGGCGCGGAGGGTCTGGGCCAGTTCCGGGGAGATGGCTGAGGGCGCGTCCGGCGGGGCGACGAAGTTGCCGGCCTGGCGGTCTAGTTCATCCAGGTAGTGGCGGGCCTGGGCCATTGCCAGGGAGCAAGGGGGCGTTTGCGCCTGGCAGGGATGGACTTGCTCGGCAACGGCCTGGGGCCCGGCAAGGGCGAGGAGCGACAGGGCGAGAAGGCGCAACATGGGTTGAGCGTAGTGCCTAGGGCGGGCGTTGTCAACGAGGGCGGCGGCGCGGGCGGCGCGCATAGCGGGGGGCGGGCCGCCGCAACAGGTGCAAGTGGTGGTGGAGAACCGGGGGGCGAATCAGCAGGAGGTGGTGGAGCAACGAGCCGAGGCGGACGGCGGGCGGCTGGTGGTGAATGTGGCGTTGGATGACATCAGTCGGCGGGGGCCGCTAGCCCAGGGGTTTGAACGGGCCTACGGCCTGACGAGGCGAACGGGATGAGCGGGGGCGTCAGGGTTGGTGGTTCCGGTAATATTTTTCAAGGCGGAAGAGATAGTACTCGTAATGCCAAGAATTCTTATCGTCGCTGTTTCGCTCCAAGCCGTCGTAGATGTTTTCCAATTCCCAGGGACACGCCGGGCGGGAACCGGCGCAGGGGTTCACGGCGCCGGTCAGCAGTTCCCGGGACAGCGGGTATGGCACATAGCGGCGCGGTTCGGGCGGCGCGATTGTTTTGTACTTGTTGTAGTAGTTGGCTTGCTCCCACGCGGGGGTTCCAGGGCCGTACTCGCGCCATAGTTCGTCCACATAGCGGCTGGTTTTCTCCGTCTCGCGGCGGGCCTGGGCCAGTTCCGGGGAGACCAAGGGCGCATCTGGCGGGGCGACGAAGTTGCCGGCCTTGCGGTCTAGTTCATCCAGGTAGTGGCGGGCCTGGGCCATTGCCAGGGAGCAAGGGGGCGTTTGCGCCTGGCAGGGATGGACTTGCTGGGCGGCGGCCTGGGGCGCGGCCAGGGCCAGGAGCGACAGGGCGAGAAGGCGCAACATGGGGCAATCGTAGCCTGTTGGGCGGGCGTTGTCAACGAGCGATGGCGTGGCGCGGCAAGCACCGGCGTCTTCCGGGGTGGTGGAGACCTGGCGGTTGCGGGCGTTGTTCCACGACCGCCGCCGATTGACCCTGCCGGCCCCTCTATTGCCCTCGCAAAAATCAAAAATTTGCGCTATGTCAAATCACATGCGCATGCAATGTTTCGCGCGACTCTGCGCCCTTCAGCCTGTGGCGGTGTTACACTTCTCGCCTCTTGCCACTGGCCAGAACAATGCACGAAATAATCGCCATTATTTTTGACTTTGACGACACCTTGGCCCCGGACAGCACCTCGGGCTATCTGAAGGAGCGTTGCGGCATAGACACCCCCCGGTTCTGGACGGAGGAGGTGCAGCCTCTGATGGATGAGGGCTGGGACCCGGTGCCAGCCTACTTCTACAAGATGGCGCAGAAGTCCAACAATGGCGAGGTCCCGCCCATCACCCGGGACACGCTTGCCAGCTGGGGCGCCGAATTGCCTCTTTACCCGGAGGTTGAATCCATGTTCGACGGGTTAAGGGACGCCGCAGAGAAGGCGAATCCCCAGGTTTCCCTGGAGTTTTATCTGATCAGTTGCGGCATCGGCGAGGTCCTGAGGCGGACTTCCATCGCCAAAGAATTCAAGGAGATCTGGGCCTCGGATTTTCACTATGACGAGCAGGGTCGGGTCATGTTTCCCAAAAAGATCGTCAGCTTCACCGACAAGACCCGCTATATCTTTCATGTGCAGAAGGGCATTGTCGGCAGGGAATACATCGGCAAGCCCTTTGAGGTCAATCGCAAGAAAGACGCGGCGCAGTTGCGCGTGCCGATGAGCCAGATGATCATGGTGGGAGACGGCAGCACGGACATCCCCTGCTTCTCCTTGGTGAAAGGGGGGGGAGGCACCGTCATCGGGGTCTATGACGCCGACAACCGCGAGGAGTGGGGCAAGGCCTGGGGCTTCGTCGAAGACGGGCGAGTGTCAAACCTGGTCTCCGCGAACTACAAAAAAGGCTCCGATCTGATCCGCTTTCTGACCTTGGCGGTCGAAAACATAGCCAAACGCATCGCTTTGGCCCAGCATACCTATCAGGGCTGAACTAGAGCCCGCCGCCCTGCCCGCCTTGCTGGCGGGGGCTTGCCTGGCGCCGCGTTGGAAACCGAACAATCACTCCGGCGCGGGCCTGACAACACCCCCCCGGCAAGGGATGGCCTCGTTTTCAGAGCCGGCGGCATTGTGGTATCTTTAGGCGTCATGGCGAAGCAAGCCCTCCTGTCTGTCGTTGTCCCCTGCTACAACGAGGAACTGGTCATCCGAGAGATGTCCCGCAAGCTGGTTGCCGCGCTGGAGAAAATTCCCGACCTCGATTTTGAAGTCATTTATGTTGACGATGGCAGCGAGGACGCCACCCTTGCCATTCTGCGGGAACTTCAGCAGGCCGATGCGCGAGTGCGGGCCTTAGCCTTGTCGCGCCGTTTTTACCAGCACACCGCCCTGACCGCCGGCATCAGCGAGGCCGCCGGCGATGCCGTTGTCATCATAGACGCCGACCTGCAAGACCCGCCCGAAATCATCGCCCCGATGGTGGAGCGCTGGCGCCAGGGAGTGGACATCATTCATGGCCACCGCCCTGAGCGCGAGGGAGACAGCGCATTCAAACGCTGGACTTCCAAGGTGTTCCACCGCCTCATAAACCTGATCTCCGACACGCCCATCCCGCTTGACACAGGCGAGTTTCGCTTAATGGACCGCAAGGCCGTGGACGCCTTTCTCGCCATGCCGGAACGGGACCGGTTCCCGCGCGGCATGATGAGCTGGATCGGCTTCCATCAGGAGGCCATTGAGTTTCGCCGGGCGCCCCGGGCGGCAGGCACAACCAAATATAGCGTCAGGGAGATGTTTCATGTCGCCTTTGACGGCATCCTGTCCTTTTCCTTCGCGCCCCTGCGACTGGCGATCTGGCTCGGCTTTCTCGCTTCCGCGCTGGCCCTGGGGGGCATCTTCTACGCCTTGTTCATCCGCCTGTTCACCGACGCCTGGGTCGCCGGCTGGGCCCTGCTGTTCATCGCCAGCCTGTTTTTAGGCGGCGTTCAGCTATTGCTCATCGGCGTGTTGGGCGAATACCTTGGGCGCATCTACATGGAAGTGAAGCGGCGCCCCCTCTACTTCGTCAGGGAGCGGCTTGGATTTCCGTCCCGGGAACAGCCGCCTCAGCCGCCCCGGGAACAGTCGCGACGCGCCTGAATCCCCTGGCCCTGGTCAAACGCGCTCCTCTGAAGCCGCAATGAACAATTCGGGCAGGGCGAAACCGACCCCGGCGACGCGCCGGCGCGAGTCAGGAAGGAAACGGCGAACAGGCGCGGATTGATGAATTTCATCGGTCTCATCGGCATCATCGCCATCCTCGGCTTGGCCCTGGCGCTGTCAGAAAACCGGCGCGCGATCAACCTGAAAACCGCGCTGTTCGCCTTTCTGACCCAGGCCGCCATCGCGGGCCTCATTCTCTCTTTCCCCCCGGGGCAGGCCTTTCTTAACACCATGGTGGCAGGGGCCCAGCATGTGATCGATTACGGCGGCTCGGGGGCCGAGTTCCTGTTTGGCGAGCTGGGCAAAAAGGAAACCGGGTTCGTCATCGCTTTTCAGGTCCTGCCCATCATCATCTTCTTCTCCACGCTCATGTCCACCTTGTATTACCTGGGCGTCATGCAGAGGGTGATAACCACCCTGGGCGGCTGGCTGCAAAAGTTGGTGGGCGTCAGCAGGACCGAAGCCATGTGCGCCGTGGCCAATATCTTCATCGGCCAAACCGAATCGCCGCTGGTGATCAAGCCCTACCTGAAAAACCTGACCCAGTCCGAACTGTTCGCCGTGATGACCGGCGGCCTGGCGACCATCGCCGGCACCGTGATGGCGGGCTACGCCGCCTTGGGGGTCAGCCTGGACTACCTGATCACGGCCAGCTTCATGGCCGCGCCCGGCGGCCTGCTGATGGCGAAGATCATCAAGCCGGAGACCGAACAGCCCGTCTCGAACACGAGGCAGGCGGAGTTCAGCGGCGATGAAAAAGCGGTCAACCTGTTTGAGGCCATGGGCAACGGCGCCCGGGACGGGTTGAAATTGGCTCTTAACATCGGCGCCATGTTGGTGGCCTTTGTCGCCATGATCGCCCTGCTTAACGGCCTGATAGGGGGCATCGCGGGCTTGTTCGGCCATGAAGGGCTGACCCTGCAAGGCATCCTGGGGACCTTGTTGGCGCCGCTGGCCTGGCTGCTCGGCGTGCCGTGGCACGAGGCGACGGCGGCCGGCAGCCTGATCGGACAGAAATTCGTCCTCAACGAATTCATCGCCTATGTGAGTTTCGCCGAGGTGAAAGAAAGCCTGAGCCCCCACACCCAGATCATCCTGACCTTTGCCCTGTGCGGCTTTGCCAATTTGACTTCCATCGCGATCCTGTTGGGCGGATTAGGCAGCCTGGCTCCTGAGCGCCGTCAGGATGTGGCCCGGATGGGCTTCAAGGCGGTGCTGGCGGGCACCTTGTCCAATTTGATGAGCGCCGTGTTGGCGGGATTCTTCATCGCCTTGCCCCTATAATGGCGCCATGGCCACGCCCCACATCAACGCCGAACCCGGGGACTTCGCCGACGCCGTGATCATGCCCGGCGATCCGCTCCGGGCGAAGTTCATCGCTGAAAACTATCTGGACGAGGCGCGCCAGGTCAACGATGTCAGGAACATGTTGGGCTTCACCGGCCGCTACAAGGGGCGGCCACTGTCAGTGCTGGGACACGGCATGGGCATCCCCTCCTGCTCCATCTACTGCTCTGAGCTGGTGAACAGCTTTGGCGTGAAGCGCTTGCTCCGGGCCGGCAGTTGCGGCACCGTGAGCAAGAGGGTGCGACTGCGGGACATCATCATCGCCATGGGCGCCTGCACCGATTCGAAGGTGAACCGCGTCCGCTTCAGGGGCCATGATTTCGCCGCCATCGCGGATTATGAACTCTTGCGAACCGCCGTCGCCCACGCTGAGCGAAAGCGGCTTTCACACCATGTGGGCAATGTTTTCTCCGCCGACCTGTTTTACACGCCCGAACCGGAAATGTTTGAGCTGATGGAGAAATACCAGGTCTATGGCGTCGAGATGGAAGCCGCCGGCATCTACGGCCTGGCCGCGGAATTCGGCGCCAAGGCGCTGACGGTTTGCACGGTCAGCGATCATATCGTCTCAGGGGAGCGGCTAAGCGCCGAGGAACGGGAAAGCGGCTTCAAGGACATGATCGAGTTGGTCCTCGAAACCGCCATCGCCGGCGCGGCTTAGCGGGGGGTCGCGGCGAGGATGCTCACGCCGGCGCTGGCGCCCAAGCGGTTGGCGCCCGCCTCGACCATCTTGCAGGCGGTCTCGTAGTCTCTGATCCCCCCGCTGGCCTTGACTCCCAAATAGGCGCCTGCGGCGGCCCGCAGGAGGCGGACATCCGCCACGGTGGCGCCGCCTTGGTTGAAGCCGGTGGAAGTCTTGACGAAACTCGCGCCCGCGTCTCGGCAAATCTTGCAGGCCGCGATTTTTTCCTCATCGCTTAGCAGACAGGTCTCTATGATCACCTTGACGGGGCATCCCTTGGCGCTCTTGACCACGCCGGCGATGTCGACGCCGGCCCGGCGCCAATCCCCCGCCTTGGCCGCCCCGACATTCATCACCATGTCGATCTCGTCGGCGCCTTGTTCAACGGCCCGGGCCGCTTCATAGGCTTTCACGGCCGCTTCATGCGCGCCGGAGGGGAAACCCGCCACCGCGCACACCTTCACCGGGGACTGCGCTAAGAGTTCGCGCGCCAGAGACGCGAAATGGGGTGAAACGCAAACGGAATAAAACCCGTGCTGTTGCGCCTCCTCACAGAGGCGTTGCACTTCCGCCGCCGTCGCCTCCGGCTTCAGCAAGGTGTGGTCGATGAGCGCGGCCAATTCTGTCGACCGGAGGTCCATGGGAGAGGCGCGTCTAAAACAGCTTGTCCGTCAAGGCCCCGCCATCAACCACCAGGTCAATGCCGGTTATCCATTTGCCGGCGGCGGAGACCAGGAACAGGCAGGCGTTGGCGACATCCTCCGGCTGACCCACGCTGTTCAAGGCCGCGGCCTTCTCGTATCGGGCCACCCCGTCCGGCCAGTCCTGGTCCAGCCCCTCGCGCCAGATCAGTCCGGGGGACACCGCGTTGACGCGGATCCCGTGTTTGCCCAGCTCCCGGGCGCTTGCGCGAGTGAACATCACCACGGCGCTCTTGGAGGCGCAATAGTGGCTGTGCATGGCCAACACGCCGCTGGCGGCGATGGAGGCGATGTTCACCACCGCCCCGCCGCTGTTCCGCTCCACAAGGCGCCGGCCTAGGGCCTGGGTGCACAACACCACGGAACGCACATTGACATCCAACATCGCCTCGTATTCCCCTTCGCTGAGCTCAAGAAAACGCGCCACGGGGAAAATGCCGGCGTTGTTAATCAGAATGTCCGCCGGGCCCAACTCGACGCCCACGGCGTCAAACAAATCCTCCACTTGCGCCTTGTCGGTGACATCGGCGCGGAAAGTCATGGCGTCGCCCCCTGCCTCCTCCAGTCGCTCCCGCAGGGCCAGGGCCCCAGGCTCATTGGAGTGGAAATGAACGCAGACCCGGGCCCCGGCGCTGGCCAAGGCGCGGCAGACGGCCCGGCCTATGCCGCCCGCGCCGCCGGTCACCACGGCGGTCCTGCCCCTCAGGTTCAATAAGTCGCTGTTGTCTTTCGCCATGCCTGTTCACCCCTGATTTGATACACTGCAACATTCGCCACCGGCCGCGCATGACAATGAACCTCACCGCCGACGCCTTGATCCAAACCCTAGGGCTTGAAGCCCTGCCCGTTGAGGGCGGGCATTTCCGGCAAACCTACAGGGCGGATGACACTGTGCTGGCGCCAACCTTTGGCGCGGCAAGCCCGCTGATGAAACCGCGCTCCACCGCGATTTTTTACCTGCTTTCCGCCAAGCCAGATTCGTTCTCGGCCCTGCACAAGTTGCCCACGGACGAAATCTATCACTTCTATTTGGGCGACCCGGTGGAACTCTTGTTGCTTAACCCGGATGGCGGCAGCGAACTGGCGGTCCTGGGGCAGGACCTGCTAAACGGGCAACAGGTCCAGTTTGTCGCGCCGGCCGGCGTCTGGCAGGGCGCCCGTCTGATGGCGGGCGGGAACTTCGCCTTGTTGGGCGCGACCATGGCGCCCGGTTATGTTGACGCGGATTTTTTCCTTGGGGACCGGAAACGGCTGGCGGAACGCTACCCGGAGCGGGCTGGGCTGATAAACGCATTGACGCGGACCTCTTGAAGCGCGTATGCGTCCCACCCTACCATGCGAGGGGCCGTCTGATCAATCCCGCCGGCGCGTCCTGAGTGCTTCTTGACCACCCCATGGAACCGCCTTTTGACATCGCCGCGGATCTGGACACCCCAGTCTCCGCGTTTTTGAAACTGAAACCCTTAGGGGCGCGCTTCCTGCTGGAGAGCGTCGAACGCGGCGAGCAGGTGGCGCGTTTCTCGTTTCTGGGCATGAGCGACGGGCCGGCCCTCCATTTCGCCCCGGCGCGAACAGCCGCGGCGCGGGGCAACGGAAAGCCATCCGGCAAACCTATCTTGACCGCGTTGCGGGAGGCTCTGAAGTCAACGCCGGCCTTGCAACCCGCGGTTGAGGACATCCCGTTCTCGGGGGGGCTGGTGGGCTACGCCGATTTCGACTTGATCCATGAACTCGAACGGTTCCCGAAACACACGACCGTCACGGGCTTCAAACCGCAAGCGGCGTTCCTGGCGCCCAATTCGCTGTTGGTCTTCGACCACCTGACCCGGCGGGTGGCCCTGTTGCGCGCCGGGTCGGAGGCGGAACGGCTGTCCCTGCGCAAAGAGGTGATCGCGGCCCTGCGGGGGGCCGTCCCGGCCTCGGGCCGCGCTCGCGCTTGCGGGGGAGCGACGGCGGCGCTGGCCCGCGAGGACTACATGGAGCTGGTGAGCAAGGCGAAACGCAAGATACGGGATGGCGAGATTTTTCAGCTGGTGCTGTCGAACCGCTTTTCGGGGGAGTGCGATCTGGATCCGTTCCGGGCCTACCGGGCCCTGCGGCTGATCAACCCCTCTCCCTACATGTATTTCATCGATATCGGCGGGCGCGCCATCGCCGGGTCATCGCCTGAGGCGCTGGTCAAGTTGCGCCAGGGCCGGGCCGCGTTGCGGCCCATCGCCGGCACTCGGCCCCGGGGGGGCGACCCGGAGGAAGACCGGCGCCTTGAGCAAAGCCTGCTCAAGGATCCCAAGGAACTGGCGGAACACATCATGTTGGTGGATCTGGCGCGGAACGATCTGGGCCGGGTGGCCGCGCCCCGCTCCATAGCGGTTGATCCTTACCTGTCCGTAGAGCGTTACAGCCATGTCATGCACATCGTCAGCGGCGTCAACGGCAAGCTGAAACCCGGCAAAGACGCCTTCGACCTGTTCGCCGCCACCTTCCCCGCCGGCACCTTGGTGGGGGCGCCAAAAATCCGGGCCATTGAACTGATGAACCAGTGGGAACCGGCGAGCCGCGGGCTGTACGGAGGGACGGTGGGCTACTTCGGCCACGGCGACAGCATGGATCAGGCCATTGCGATACGCACCATCGTCTTCGAGGAGGGCCGCTACAGCTACCACGCCGGTGCCGGCATCGTCGCCGACAGCGACCCGGCCGCGGAACACGGGGAAGTGTTGGCCAAAAGCGCGGCGATGCGCCAGGCCCTCAGGTTGTCAGTGGAAGGATTTTAAGTACCGGCGGCCCTCAGCCGTCCCCCTGCTTCACCTTCTCGTACCATTCTTCCATCGTGATGATCCCGCCCTCTTTTTCCGCGCGCCCCTGGTCCCGCTCCGGCAAGACCTCCTGAATCAGGTCGATGTGTTTCCAGCCCGCCAAGGGCGTTTTGCACTGCGCCCGCGGCACATACTTGGAGGGGTCCACCTTCTGGTATTTGTGGACATAGCGAGGGCAGTTGGCGAAGATCTCCGACACCTTGACCCTAACGATCAAATCCGCCTCCTGGTAAGAATCGAGCAACGGATCATCGTCATGGAGAGTCGCCTCGCCCTGCAACCTCAGGCGGTTCGGGTTCTCAAAATCGATGAACAACATGCCGATGTTGCGGTTGCCCTTGATGTTGCCCATGGACAAGAACATGCCGTTGCCGTCGTAACTGGGGAAGACCACGGTGGCGTCGTCCACCACCTTGACGAAGCCTGGATCGCCGCCCTTGTAGGACACGGTGGGCCGCCCCTTGTGATCCACCGTGCTGAGAAAAAACATGTCGCGGCTTTCGATAAAACCCTTGTGTTCGCCAACCACCTCGGTTTCCATTGCGACATTTTCGATGACATCGGCCATTCTTTTCGTGTCGAACTGCTCCTGCAATGACCGATGATTGTCTCCGTACAGTCTGCTCATAGTCTTTTAACCTCGCGCGTGAAGTGGATGGGGTTCATTCCGGTTGCGGCACAATCCGCAAGTAGGGCTTGGGGGCCTCCCAGCCGTCGGGAAACTTCTCCTTCGCATCCTCGTCGGACACCGCCGGCACGATGATGACATTCTCGCCCTGCCGCCAATTGACAGGGGTCGCCACCTTGTGGCGAGCGGTCAGCTGGATGGAATCCAACACCCGCAACACCTCGTCGAAATTCCTGCCGGTGCTCATGGGATAGGTGATCATCAGCTTGATCAGCTTGTCCGGGCCTATGACAAACACGGAGCGGATCGTGGCGTTGTCCGCCGCGCTGCGCTCTTTCGCCGCGCCGCTGGCATGCGGGTGGATCATGTCGTAGAGCTTGGCGACTTCCAGGGCGCTGTCTCCGATGAGGGGGTAATTGACCGCATGCCCCTGGGTTTCCTCTATGTCTTTCATCCACTCGTCATGATCGGCCACCGAATCGATGCTCAGGCCGATGATCTTGCAGTTGCGTTTGTCAAACTCCGGTTTGAGGCGGGCCATGTAACCCAATTCCGTGGTGCAGACCGGGGTGAAATCCTTGGGGTGTGAAAACAGAATGGCGTACCCGTCTCCTATCCACTCATGGAAGTTGAGCGCGCCTTCCGTCGTGTCCGCCGTGAAATTCGGCGCTTCGTCTCCAATTCGCAGAGGCATGATGTTCCTCCTGACAGATGTCTTTGAAGGTTGCGGACTCCAAACATAGCAAAAATCAGCGCCAGGAGCAATCCGGTTTGGGGAGCCTGATTAGCCGCGCCCCCGGCCGCCGCGCTTGCAAACCAACAGGGCCCGTTGCGGCGCGGGATGACCCTCGAGGGTCAAACAGGGATTGTTGGGGTCGAGGAAATCCGCCAATGAGGCCTCGAAAGTCCACTCCGTGACCCGTTGCTCGGCGGGCGTCGTCCGCGACACATCCGCCACCTCAACGGCGGCGAAGCCAGTCTCGGACAGCCAGTTTCGCAGGGTTTCAACGCTGGGGACGGCCCACACATTGCCCATGCCGGCATAGCGGCCTGGGGGGCGCAACGCAACGCCGGCGCCGCCGTCGACAACCAACGATTCCAGGACCAATTCCCCGTCCTCGCGGAGAAAACCCGCCAGGGCCCGGAGGTGCGCCAAGGGGTCCCGCTGATGGTAGATCACCCCCATGGAAAACACGGTGTCAAACGCAACGGTTGCCGCTCTCGCGCGTCCCGCCGTCAGCTCCTCCAGGGAAAAGGGCAGCGCTTCAAACGGCGCGCGGGGGGCGTACTTGGCGATGGCGCGGTGTTGCATGACATGCTTGAGGGTCTTATCGATGCCCGCCACAAGCCGGGCGCCGGCCCCCAACATGCGCCAGCCGTAATAGCCGTTGCCGCAACCAACATCCAAAACAGCGCGGTCGGACAATGGCGAAATCTTGTCTTGCAAACGGCGCCACTTTAGCGCTGAATCCCATTCCCCATCGATGCCGACGCCAAACAACTGGAAGGGCCCTTTGCGCCAGGGGATCAGCCGTTTCAGTTGCCGCCTGAGGGTCTCCCGTTGCGCCGCGGAGCAATCCGCCGCCCGGCCTATTCGCACCGTGTCCGCGTCAAAGACGAGCAGGGACGGAGTCAGCTCAGGCAAGCGCCTGAGGGCGTCAAGCCAGTCCGGACAATCCCCATGCTTGGCCTGTCGGTAAAAACGCGCCAGCTGTTCGTCAAGCCAGCCGGCCCAGGCGGCCATGCCGCTTGCCGCCAAGCGCGTCTTCAAAGGTTCCGCCAACATGGGGGGGCAGGCTCCGCCGCGGCGGCCCGGCGCTGTCAGCGAAAGACCGCGGAAAGGCGATTAGGGGCCGGTTGCGGGGGGCGAGGGGCGTTCAATCCCGGCGCGCCATTTCCGTCAGTGTCCGCCGCAGGGCCGGCAGGGTTGCCACCGGTTCGTCGAAGTCCAGGCGGTGCAGGCGTTTCCCCAAGCGCAGGTGAAAGCCCTCGCCGTCTATGCCCGCCATAATGGGGGGGGCGGCATCGTTCAGGGGAATGTCGCCCCAGCGGCAGTAGCGCTTCAGCGCGTCGACATGGTCCTTGTTCATGTGCTCGATGGCGCTGGTTTCCGCCTCTGCGTCGAAGGGATTGTCACGCAAAAAGTCGTCTCGCTCAACCCAGTGAATTCTTCCGAATCCCCCGATGAAACGCGCCCTGTGCAACTCCAGGCGATAGAAATCAAAGTCGTGGGTTTTATGGTAGTCCCGCGCCTCGGGGAAGAAGCGGTAATAACGCAATGGCGCGTCTTCATCCTCCGGGGGCAGGGGCTTGGCCTCCCCCAAATAAGTGACGCGGCCATGCTCCTGGCTGTCCTCCGCGTCCCTTTCCATGACGATCAGCGAGACCTTCGGGTTGGCGTTGATGTTCTTCGTGTGCTGGGCGATGGCGCTGATGAGGATCAAGGGCCGGCCCTTTCTATCGAGGCAATAAGGCGCGACCGAACCGAATGGGTAGCCCGGCGCGTCTAACGAATGGGTGGAAAGAACGCCCTGATACTCGCTTAACATTAAATTGCGCGCTGCAGCCGCGACTTGCGTTTTGCTGGTCATGGTCGATAACCCCGCGGTCGATAACGCCGTTGATTATAGCTTTATGACAAATGATTCACAAGGGGGCGGCGATGACCATGGCGCAATCCCAGGTCGGGTGACGCTGCAAGACGGCATCGATCTCGAACACCTCTTTCATCAGCGCCCCGGTCAGCACCTGGTCCGGCGCGCCGCATTGGCGCAATCCTCCCTCGTGAAACACCGCCACCCGATCCGCGTACATGGCGGCCAGGTTAATGTCATGCAGGATGATCAAGACCCCCACTTGGCGCCGGCTGAAGTCCCGAGCGATCTTCAAAGCCGCGTGTTGATGGGCCGGGTCCAGGCCGGCCACGGGCTCATCCAACAACAAATAGCGCGTCCGCCCCGGCTCCTCGTCCCAGATCTGCGACAAGACCCGCGCCAACTGCACCCGTTGTTTCTCCCCGCCGGAGAGCGTGTCGTAATAACGCGGCGCCAACTTGTCGGTGTCGGTCAGCGCCATGGCCGCCAAGACGATCTCCCAATCTTGCTGGCCCTCAGCGCCCCGAACATGGGGACTGCGCCCCAACAGCGCGATCTCGGCGGCGGTGAACGGAAAAGCGACATGATCGCCCTGGGGCATGACGGCCCGGATGCGGGCGCATTCCGATTTGGTCCATTGCGCCAGCGGCTTGCCCTCCAACATGACGGCGCCCGTTGACGGCGCCAGCTCGCCGCTCAACAACTTCAGAAAGGTGGTCTTGCCCGCCCCATTAGGACCCAGCAACGCCAACACTTCACCGGGACTGACCGCCAAAGACACATTCCTGACCAAGTCGTTGCCGGCGATGGAATAGCTTGCGCGGTCCGCCGCCAACATCACAACCCCCGAATGACGCGCTTGCTCATCAACAGCCACAAGAAAAACGGGCCGCCGATGCAACTGGTGACGACGCCCACGGGCAGTTCCGCCGGCGCCACTGCGGTTCTGGCAATGATGTCGGCGACCAACATCAGCGCCGCGCCCAACAGGATTGACCCCGGCAACACGCAACGGTGGTCCGCGCTCACCAGCAAGCGCACCAGGTGCGGCACCACTAGGCCAACGAAGGCGATGATGCCCGTGAGCGCGACCGCCGCGCTGATTCCCAAAGTCGTCAGCGCAATGGCGATTTTTTTCAGGCTTTCAACATTGTAGCCAAGATGGCCCGCCTCGCTCTCGCCCAACACATAAGCGTTCAAGGCCCTTGCCAAAAGGGGCAAACCGATCAATGGGAGCAACATGAAAGGCAAGACCGGCAACACCACATCCCAGGTGTTGCGCGACAAACTGCCCAGGGTCCAAAAGGTCAGGTCGCGCAACTGTTGATCGTCGCTGACAAAGATCAGCAACCCCATCATGGCGTTGCAGATGGCGTTGACCGCGATGCCGGCCAACAACATCGCGATGACCATGGTGCGGCCGTTCACCGTGCCGACGCGATAGACTAAGGACACCGCCGCCAAGCCGCCAAGAAAGGCGCTGACGGGGAGCAGATAAACCCGCAGCAACGGGGGTGCCGCGACCGCCAGGCCGTGGCCAAGCACGATGAAAGCCACCGCCGCCAAGGCCGCGCCACCGGAGACGCCAATGAGGGCCGGGTCCGCCAAGGGGTTGCGGAACAAGCCCTGCAACGCGGCGCCAGCGACGGCAAGCGTGGCGCCGGCGAAAACGCCCAGCACGACGCGAGGCAGGCGCAAACCCACCACCACCGCGCGCTGTTGCGCCTCAAATTCCCAGGGCAGACTGATCCCTAATTCCCCCAACAGGATGGCGGCAACCTGCGCCGGGGGTATGGGTATGGCGCCGGAACAGATCGCCAAGACAATGACGCCCAACAACAAGGCTGACAAACCGCCGAAGAGCAGGCTTCTGCTGGTCGTGAAAGACGGCGACGCCGTCGTTTGCCGGGCCGGAGACATTCTTTGCGGCTCTGGAGCGCGGGATTAAAACCCGCCTGTCTTCAAGCGCGAGTCGAAAAAATCGGGATGAAAATGCGTCGCCAACTCGCGCACGGCCGCCACAGTGCGCGGCCCGAAACCTATCAAGTACAGGCCGTCGAACACCAGCAAACGGCCCGCGGCGGCGGCCGGCGTCGCCGCCAATTCCGGCTGGGACAACAGCTTTTCCTTGCTACCGTAGCGAGCGAAGGTGCGCCGCGTCACCACAACGATCTCCGGCGCGGCGGCGACAATGGCCTCAGGCGTCACTGTTTTGTAACCCCTTACGCCTTCCATGACATTCCTGCCGCCGGCCAGCTTGATCATGCTGTGAGCGGAAGTGCCGGTCCCCGCCGCCAAGGGCGCGCCGTTGCCAGTGGACAACAGGAACAAGACTTCCGGCTGGATTTTCACCGCCTTTAACCGCTCCGAGAGTGTCCGGTATTCCCGTTCCAGGCGGGCGACCAATTGCTCTCCTTCCCGCTCCAGACCCAAGGCGCGGGCAACGGCGCGGATCTTTTGATGCGCGCCCCGCACCGAGGGTTCATCCGAGATGGTCAGGACGGGGACGCCGACCTGGCGCATTTGCTTGATGACCTCAGGCGGCCCGGCGTCGGCGATGGCCAGGATAAGGTCGGGACCCACGGACAGCACGGGCTCCGCCGACAAGGCGCGCATGTAGCCAACATTGGGGTGGGTCTCAAGGGCCCTTGGCGGGTACAAGCTGGTGCTGTCCACCGCCGCCAAGCGATCCTGCGCGCCCAAGGCGTAGATGATCTCCGTGATGGAGCCGCCGATGGCTATGATTCTTTGCGGATCGTCCGGCGCCGCGCTCCCACCGGGTTCCGCGGCGCCGGCAAGCGCCGGCCACGCCATGCAACACGCGCTCAGCAACAGCCTGGAGAGAATCGTCATGGCCGGTTGTTTTGCCGCCTAAAAAACATACCTGAAGGAGGTGGAGACATTAATCCCCGGGCGGCTGAAGCGGTCGATGTTGTCCCAGAGTATGGTGCCGGGCGGGCCGCTCTGCCCGATGCCGCCCAAGGCGAAAGCATCGCTCCAATGCCAGTGTTTTTTGTCGGTGAGGTTGAACACGCCCAGGTTGACGCGGGCGCGCTCGCCGAAGCGGTACTCGCCCAACAAGTCCAAAGTGACAAAGCCGGGGGTGGCGAAGTACCGAAAATCCTCGCCGCCCACGCCGCTGTCGTCGATGCGGGCCTTGCGTTTGACCGCAGTCACAACCAATTCCGCGCGCCAAGTCTCGTTAGGCTGGTAGGACAGGCCGAACACGCCCTTCATGGGGTCAACGGCGTTCAAGGGTTGCTCCCTCTCCTCATCGTCGCCGCGGGCGTAAGCCACGCTGGCATAGGCGCGAAAGCCCTGCAACCTGGGAAAACTGGCTTCCAGGTCCCAAGCGCCGGTGAACTCAACCCCCTTGATCTCGGCCTGGTCCAGGTTGGATGGCTGAAACTCAAGCAAGCCGGTGCGCCGGTTGAACCCCTTGACGAAACTGCTGTCGATGAAATTGTCGTATTCATTCAGGAAGCCCGTCAGGCTGAAGTTGCCGTAACGCCCCTCGCCCCGGACGCCAAACTCGTAGCTGTCGCTGCGCTCCGATTTCAGTTGCGCGTTGGGCAGGGTGGTGTATCCGCCGATGAAATTGGTGAACGCGCGGTTCACATCGTCATAGGGCGGCGCGCGGAAGCCCTCGGCAAACTGCGCGTGCAACGAATACGCTTTGTTAAAATGGAACACCGCGCCCAACTTGAATGACACCTCTTGGTCTTCAAATTTCTCCGGCACCGCCGTGCCGGGATTGCCAGCTAAAAACACGGCGTCCGGTTTCGGCGTCATTTCATAGTTATCGTAGCGCAAACCTGGCGTCAATGAAAACCTGCCGTCGAACAGGGTGATTTCATTTTGCAGAAAAAAGGCGTATTCCGTCGTCTCCGAAAGCGGGAAGCCGCGGGTGGGGAAAGTCAGGAACGGGTTGGGGATCGGCGCGCCCGTTTGCGCGTTGACAGTCCCGCCATCGCGCAGGGTCTCGCTATCGGTGGCCTCGTACTCGAAGCCATAGACGAGATAATGCTCCGTGGCGCCGACATCGAGGGCCCGGTCGAGTTGCAGTTCCGCGCCAAAGACTTCCTGGCTGAAGGACGCATAGCGCTGGCGATCTTCCAAGCTCCGGGCCCGCAGATTCATGCGATTTTGGCTGGTTTCCTGCTCCGACTCGGAATCCTGAAAGTAGATCTGCCATTGGGCGCGGTGAAACAACAAAGCGTCGCCTTGGTAGTCATGGCCTAACAGAACACGGTAACGCTCGCGACCGTCAGCGGCTGTGGTCGTCAAATTCGAGTGGCTGCACCCCCTCGAGGAACAGGTGAAAGTGCCGTCGTCTGACAAAACGCGGACAGCCGAGTCAGTCTGATAATAGTCCGCGGTCAGGCGAAAACGGTGCGCATCGTTCAGGTCATAGACCAGTTTGGCCAACACATTGTGGCTGTCAAAATCCTGCGGGTCGGCCTCGCCGCGGGCCGGGCCGGCGGAAACATCGCCGCCGCCGTTGCTTTCCGTTTCGTCGCCATCGCGGTAGGTATAGACCAACAAGCCTTTGAAGACTTCGCCGCCCCCCGCCACGGTCGCTGTGCTTAAAAAGCTCTGGTCCTCGGAGGAGTAGCCGCCCTTTGCCGAAAAATAATAGGGGCGGTCCGCCGCCAGGTAGTCCTCCGGATCTTTGGTCAGGAAGGACACGACGCCCCCCAAGGCATCGCTGCCATACAGGGACGAGGCCGGGCCCCGCACGATTTCAACGGTTTTCAAGGCGTCGACATCGATAAAATCGCGCCGCGCCGTCAGAAAAGCCCCGAAATTGTATTCATCCACTATCGGCACGCCATCCACCTGGGTCAGGATGCGATCATCGCCAATGCCGCGAATGGTGAACCCGTTTAAGCCGAAGCGGTTGGAGCCGCCGACGGACACGCCCGGCTCGTAGCGAATCAAATCGGCGATGTCACGGGCCAAATTCTTTTCCATGGCCTCAGCGCTGATAACGGACACCGTGGCCGGCACATCCTTGATGCGCGCCTCCGCCCGAGTCGCCGTGACCGTGATCTTTTCAATGTCTCCGGTTGCGTCGTCGGCGTAGGTCAGCGCGTTGCCAGCGCTTAAAATAACCACCATGGCGAGCCTGAAGCCGCCAAATCGTTCGATAATTTTCATAGCGTTGCTCCTCTTTTGCGGTGAGTCTGGCTTGCTGCCTGCATCGTCAAACCCGCCTGGGCAACGACCTGGGTGGCTGGCGCGACCCGAATGTGTTGGTTTATTTGGTCAAAATCAATTTGTTGTTGGAGGTGATGCGCAAGGTGTACCGCGCCTCGTTGTGCAGAATGATCAACGCCTTTGTCCGTCCTAACAGTTGGGAGGCCCTTACCTCTTTGGGCGCGGGCGATTCATCCTTGCCATCGGCTTTTGGCGCTGACCGCATCGCGGCGACTGACTAATGGCTGTGCGAGCGCAGATTCACTTGCTCTTTGCGGCTGTGGCGTTCCCTGTGAACGCCGACCAGGGCCGCGCAGATGTTCTCAAAGACCTCCTCTCTGAGGCGCAAACTCAAAGGCCCGATGTGCAGATGGAACATTCGGCAGTCAGGGCACTGCGTGATGGAACAGTATTCTGACTGTCCCACCGGCAGGGTCTGACAGGCTGTGTGCTGGGTCATGGCGCAACTCCTCCGATAGTGGATGACTTAGTTTTATTGCAAATGATAATGATTGTTATTTAGTTTATTTTCAGCAAAAACCCTTTGTCAAGCTAAAAATTCGGATTTTTTTGCCGGAACCGCTGCAGACAGGCCCGGATGCGCCAGGTCACCGCGAAAAAACAGGGGTAGACCCCCCTTTCCCGTCCCCAGGCTGGCGCCAAGGGCCTCCCTTGCGAAGGATCGGGCGCCAATCCCTTCCCTACGCCTGAAAAATCAGTCCCAGGGCTTTTCTTGCATCAGGCGTTCCAGGGAGGTCACCCTGACATTCTCCGCAAGCGGGTAGGCACTGTCGCCAGGGCAAACGATGCTGATTTGGTCGAGTTCCAGGTCCCGCAAAGCGACGCGCATGGAACGGGTGACGCGGGGCGTCGAGGCGTACTTGAACTCAAACGCCATTTTTTTGTCGCCGCGGGCGATCAACAGATCCAGCTCCGCATCGGCGTGGGTGGCCCAGAAAAAACACTCCGCGGCGTCGGCGCGGCAAATTCGGAGCGTCTGCTCCAAAGCGAAGCCCTCCCAGGATGCTCCCAGCTTGGGATGGCCCTGCAACTCGGCGTGGGTCGGCAGGTTCAGCAAGGCATGCAGGAGGCCCGTGTCTCGAAAATAGACCTTGGGCGATTTGACCTGCCGCTTGCGGATATTGACATGCCAGGGTTGCAAGGCGCGCACCATAAACGCGCCGGACAAAATATCCAGATAACGCCTGATAGTCGGCGCCGAGACGCCCAAAGAGCGGGCGAACTCGGCGGCGTTGAACACATTTCCGTTCCAATGCGCCAACATCATCCAGAAACGCCGCATGGCGTTCGCGGTGAAATCAATGCCCAAAGCCGGCAAGTCCCGCTCCATGAAGGTGGCGACATAAGCCTTCCGCCAAGCCATGCTGTCCGCATTTGTCTTAGCCAAAAAAGAGCGTGGGAAACCACCCCGCAACCACAAACGCTGGGCGTTGCTCACTTCAAACGAGGTAAAAGGAGGCAACTCCAAATAGACGACGCGGCCAGCGAGGGACTCAGAGGTCTGACGCAACATCTCAGGGGAGGCGCTTCCTAAAACAAGGTATCGCTGTTTGCGCGGACGGCGGTCAATCAGAACCCGCAACAGGGGAAACAACTCTGGCAGGCGTTGAATTTCATCGATGACGATCAACCCCTGCAAAGGCGCCAAAGCAAGTTTGGGGTCAGACAGCTGATTGAGATGCTCCGGATCTTCCAGGTCAAAATAATGCGTCTGTTCCTTGCTCCGGGTGGCGATGTAATCACGCGCCAGGGTGGTTTTCCCGCACTGGCGCGGCCCCAATATTCCCACAATGGGATGAGTCCGAAAGCAAGCGCGCACCTGTTGCAAAAAAGCGGTTCTTTTCATTTACATTTCCTTGAAAATCTAAAGTGTCACTTTATATTTTCAAGGAATAACAAGTGCAAGTCAAGCTTTTTTCACACGCTCCCAAGGCGCGGGGTTGGTTGCGCGCCCTGCTCCCCGAAAAACCCAGTGCCAATCCTACCTTGCGCCTGAAAAAACGGGGGTGCCCTTTCCAGAGAAACCCTGTACGATATCCTTCATTAAAAACGCTATGATGCAGAGATGCCGCCATGAACATTGTCATCGTATGCGCCGCCAATAAGAAGCATCGCGCCGGCTACCTCCGCCGGCAGGATGGGCAAAAAGTGAAGTTCGTTGCCGACCCTGACAGTGCGTCTCAAGCCGAGTCCTCCTGCGACAAGTCCTATGTCTATGCCCGGCCCGACCATATTTCCGACGTTGGCGTTTCATGGACGAAGACACTGCACCAGTACAATGAAACCCCGGAAGACAATCCGCTGGGCTTGTTGCAGGCGTGGGAGCTGTATTCAGACCCGACCTACGAGTACTTAGCTCGCAAGCATGGGACAGAGTGCCTCTATATCCTTTCAGGAGCCTGGGGGTTGATCTCGGCGACTTTTTTGACGCCGATGTATGACATTACCTTTAGCGAATATGCAAAGCCTTGCCAACGCAGAAAGGCTGAGGACTGCTACGGGAACTTTTGCAGGTTGCCGGCCAACACCGTGGAACCCGTCGTCTTTTTTGGTGGTAAAGATTATGTGGAGTTCTTTTGCTCACTTACCGAGGGCATCAAGGCGGAGCGATATGTATTCCACAACACTTCGCACCCGCCGCCGGCCCCCGGGTGCCAGATTAGGAAATTCAAACCCAAACATCAGGGGATTTGGTACTACGAGTGCGCCCGATCCTTCATCGATGGCGACATTTCCTTATGAAGGCTAACAACCCCTTCGGGCATTTCTTGCTTCTTGCAAAACAGAGTTAAATCATGCCGAATTCCCGGAATGCGAAAAAGATCGACTCGCGTTTGTTTTCCGGGCATGGATGTTTTCTTGCGCCTCTTCGGTTGGGAGCTTTTTTCAGTTTTAGACCTTTCAATTCTTTGCAATGGGCAATCCAGCAGGTTTTTGGTTGCCAACCATATTCTTTCTTAACCCAAACTTGAATTTTTGCATAAGTCGCCATTGATAATCACCTCATGTTGTCTTTCGCGTTTTTTTCATCTGGTTAATCAAATCCGCAAGCGTGTCCAGGAAGGCCGGATCATAGGCTTCATCGACATGCTTCTGGTTCCATAGGCCCGAGCCTCGCACAAGAGGTCTGTCGCAAAAACGGCCCAACCAGTCTTCAGAGGGCGGATCCAGCGGTTGCTTGCCAGAGTTGCTAAGCAACGCAATGGCGTTCCTCTCAATGTAACCGCGCAGGCTGTCGGGCCCCGGCGCATCCAAGATGGCAAGCCAAAGAAACGGCATGGCCCCGATCACAACGCTGACTTCTTTTTCTAATGGTTGCTCGCTCTCCCTGATGTCGCGAGGGGCGGAACTGCCTTTGCCCCAGGTCGGACAATGATAGCCCTCTTTTTCCATCAGGGCCGTGCCGACAATCAGCCTGAAGATGGAGCCGCGATGATTGCCGCCGCCGGAGCGTTTTTGCCCCCTGTGTTGCGAGAGACGGTTCCAGAGACTGGTTCCAGAACTCGCTTTTAGGGCGTGGGTGCCGACCCGCGTGATGCGCGGCCCCCCGCCTGTGTCGCTGCGACGCTCTCCCGCCTCCTGAAAGAAATAAACGCCGCGCCGCGGCCAAGTCACTTCCCTTGCATCATCAGAGAGCGCGCGCGGGCCTCCAAGATGTCGCCCAAGGTCGGCAAGCAGTTGGTAAAACGATTCTAAATGGCGAGTTCGTTGATTATTCAAAAATCGTTTGCCCGGCGCACTTGAGGGGCCGCAGTCAATCTGTCCAGCAACCTGTTTCTTGCAACTTGGCGGTGATGAGGCGCCTCAGGATGTTCGCCTTGTCAATATCCTCGTCCATCCAGACCTGAAACCTCTGCATCGTTCCTTTCTTCCCCCTGTCGAACAGCTTGCCGTCCAACGCCGATGACTTCCCGGATCTTTCAATAAAAGCGCGACAATCGGGCCTTTCTTCCTGCCCGCTAAAAGGGCCTAAAGTGATCCGCGCGACGCCTGGAATGGCCAGAATTTCCTTGAATAGGGAACGGGCCTGCTCAGAGGGAATGTCCTTGAGTTCGTTCACCGTGTTTCCCCAAATCGTGCTGTGCGACTTAGCTGAGGAAACGCCGCCAGCAGAAGCGGGGGAGCCTCCCATTGGACTCCGAATTTCAGGGGCGGAAGATTGGCTTTCCCCATAGCCTTGCCATTTTGTCAGAACGCCCTTGACAGCCTGTTTGTAGCGAGGGTTGGCCTCGAGGGCCTTCAGGCTTTTCGCAACTTTTTCATTTATGTCTCGAGTGGCAAATTGTTTTTCGATTCTTCGGTCGCTCTTGTCCAGTTGATCTATCACCAGTTCCAGGACCAGTCGCGGCACAACGAGGTCATCACATTCAGCCTCGCGAAAGGCCCCGCGAATTGCTTCCATTAATTTCTGGCGCTCAAACGGCTCATCAGACCGTTCGCCGGATTTCATCACCTTCCAGTCGGCGTTCGCTCGCAACAGCTTCAATAAAACATTCGCGGCTTTCAGCGGCGTGTCTTGTATGTTGTCGGCGTAGTAGTTGAGTATTCGGTTATTGATATGGTTAGGATCTGCGACCACTACGGGTTTTCCCGCCCTATACGCGCGCACGATGCCAATGGCGGAACCGATGGATTCCTTCCACATGTTGACCAACAACCCATCGGCTTCTTCGATGGCCTGAAGATCCGCTTCGACAATATCGTAACGGGCCTCCTTAAGCGCCTCGGTGGGATCTACGCATTTCAAGCTCTTGCTATATTTTCTCTTGACCTCTTCGCGCCATAGATGCCGTTGCGAGTCATTGCACCCGCTAATAGGTCCGGCAAGATAGACGGTGAATTTACGCTTGGCCATGCCTCCCGCCCCAGATTCAAATTCATAGATTTGGAGGGTGCACATTACACTCCCAAATGCCGATTATCGCAATAAACAGCTAACAAAAAGTGAAAAAATCCCGCGTTTTTTCACTTTTCACCTTCATTTTTCCGCCAAAATTTCCTTCAGATAGTGAAAAAATCCCGCATTTTTTCACTTTCCACCTTCATTTTTCTGCTAAAATTCCCTGCAGTGATGAAAACCGGTGGCGACATCATCGAGGTCCCTAATGTTTGAACGACTGCTGAAAAAGCCCTTGTCATCGCGCAAGAGCTTCTTTCTGTTCGGCCCCAGAGGCGTCGGGAAAACCACCTGGCTGAAGCATCATCTGCCACAGGCCTTGTTTGTCAACCTGTTGCGAGCTGAATTCCACACCCCCTTGGCGGCGAACCCCGGACGCCTCGAGGCGCTCATCCCGCCAGACTACGACGACTGGGTCATCATCGATGAGATACAACGGCTCCCAACGCTGTTGAATGAAATCCACAACCTGATTGAAGCCCGGCGGCTGAACTTCATCCTGACCGGCTCCAGCGCCAGAACGCTAAGGCGAAAAGGAGTCAATTTATTGGCGGGACGCGCCTTGACCCACCACATGCATCCATTGACGACGGCGGAGCAACAGGATGCTTTCAGCCTGCGCGACTCGCTGCGATTCGGCCATTTGCCCGCCCGCTTCAGTGAAGACGACCCCGCCAAATATCTCAAAGACTATGTGCAAACCTATCTATGGGAAGAAGTCATGCAGGAGAGTCTGACACGCAACATCGGCCACTTTTCCCGCTTCCTGGAAGTGGCAAGCTTCTGTCAGGGAGAAACGCTTAACATAAGCAACATCGCGCGAGAAGCCCATATTAAACGGCCGGTGGTCGAGAACTATTTTTCCATTTTGGAAGACTTGCTGATCGCCACGCGCCTGCCGGTGTTTGCCCGCAAGGCGAAACGAAAACTCGTCTCCCAACGAAAATTTTATTTTTTCGACGCGGGCGCGTTTCGCGCGGTTCGGCCCCTGGGCGTCTTGGATTCCGAAGCGGAAATTGACGGCCCCGCGTTGGAGACTTTAGTCCTTCAGGAATTGCGCGCGCTAAACGATTACCGCGGCTATGACTATCAGATTTTCTTTTGGCGCACCCGCAACAACCTGGAAATTGATTTCATCCTCGACGGGCCTCATGGTTTGTTGGCTATGGAAATCAAGCGCTCAACCCACATTCAGCCCAAGGACACCCGCGCCCTCAAGGAGTTTAAGAAAGACTACCCGGACGCCCAGTGTTTCATCTTCTACGGCGGGACCGCGACGCTTTACCTGGACGACATCACCGCCCTGCCGATTGAGCGCGCCCTGAAAAACCTGGATCAGCTCTTGGCGCCTTGACGCGGCAAGCCTATTTCATTGCGGCACCGACGTGTTTTTCTCCTCGGCTGGCGGCCAGTTCGACTTGGCGTTGGCGTTCGCTGAAGCGGGCGCGCTGGAGCGGCGCGAGGGCGTCGTGGCAATGGGGGCAAGAGACGCCCAGCTGGTATTTCGCTGAGGCTCTGTCCGCCGGCCCAAGGGGGCGGCGACAGGCGAAGCATTGTTCATAGCCGCCCTGTTCAAGATCGTGGTTGAGGGCCACGCGGCCATCGAAGACAAAACACTCCCCTTCCCACAGGCTATCCGCCGGGCTGATTTTTTTCAGGTAGTTCAAGATGCCGCCTTGCAACTGCAAGACCTCCTCAAAGCCCTTGCTCAGCAAGTGCGCGGAAGCCTTCTCGCAGCGTATGCCCCCAGTGCAGAACATGGCGACCCTTTTGTGTTCGCCGGGGTTCAGGGCCTGTTCCGCGGCGGCGGGAAACTCGCGAAAGCTGTCAATCGGCAAGGCGCGGGCGTTTTTGAAACTGCCTATGGCGCATTCGTAGCGATTGCGCGCGTCCAACACCAGGGTGTCGCGCCGGGCGATCAGTTCGTTCCAGGCCTCAGGCTCAACGGGCCTGCCGGCAAGGGCGCCCGGGTCCAGGCCTTCCACTCCCATGGAGACGATCTCCCATTTTGTTTTCACCTTCATGCGGTGGAACGGCGCTTCATCGGCGAAAGACTCCTTGCACTCCAGATCGGCGAACCGGGGATCCGCCCGCAGGTGCCGCAACACTCCGTCTATCCCCTCCCGCCGGCCCGCCACAGCGCCGTTGATGCCCTCAGGGGCCAACAGGAAGGTGCCACTGAGGCCCAAGTCAAGACAGCGTTGCAACAGGGGCCCCTTCAGCGCCTCGAAGTCCGGCAACTTCACGAAGCGGTACAGCGCGGCAATGACAACTCGCCTGTTCACGGCCCCTTGCTGGCGTTGCGGGAGCGGCGCGGGAGGCATCACGCCACCTCCACAACCACCGCCATGGCGCTGTCGCCAGCGGCGCACCCATGGAACAGGCCGTAGCCGCCGCCCGCAAGAACCAATTCCTCGATCAGCTCGATGATGGCGCGCAGGCCCGTGGGCCCTTGCGGGTGGCCCCAGATCAGGGAGCAACCGTAGTTGTTCATGGTCATCACATCCAGCCCCAGCTCTTTGGCGAAAATGATGTCGTTGACGGCGAAGGGATTGTGAGACTTCACCGCTTTGACATCCTCGATGGCGATGCCCGCCGCGGCCAAGGCGCGCCGGGCCGCCGCTATGGGCGCCGCCGGCATGTAGGCGGGCTTTTCCCGCGCCTGCCCGTAGGCGGCTATCCTGATCACGGGACGGGGCTCCCGGCTCAGGGCCCGGGCCCGCGCCGCGGTGGTGATGATCATGCCCGCGTTGCCGTCGGCCGGGTGGGTCTGTCCGGCAAAAGTGATGGTGCCGCCTTCCTTGACGGGCTTTAGCCGCGCCATTTTCTCCGCGTCGCTGGCGAAGACGCCCTCGTCCCCGGCCAACATCACCGGCGCTTTTTTGCCCCTTGGCCCCGGCGCCTCAAAGGGCAACAGCATGCACTTCTCCTGGAAGGTCCCGCCCTCCCCCGCTTGCAGGGCCTGTTGATATTGCTCGCGGCGGCGCAAGACCACCTCGTGTTGCTCCGCCGTTGAGACCTTCCACTTTCTCGCGCAGTTCTCCGCCGTGGTCGTCATGTCGCAACGGGCGTAAGGATCCCGATCAAAATTGTTCATCACCCAGTCCTCAGCGGCGCCCATGCCGCCAGGCCCTGAGGGGTCAGGGTAATAGACATGGGGGCCATTGGAGAGGCGATCCGCGGCGACGGCCAGCACGCATTCCGCCTGCCCGGCCTCAATCTCGCGGGAAGCGACGGCCATGACGCGGGCGCTGGTGGCGCAAGCCTGGCTCACCGTCGGCCCCGCCACATGGCCCAGGCCCGCCATGCCGGTCAACCAGGGCAACCCGTAAAAACAGCCTCGTTGCGGGACGGTCATGCCCAACACGCCGTAATCGATGGCGTCCGCCAACGCAGGCGCGCGCGCCAAGGCCCGCCGGACCGACTGGGCCGCCAATTCGACGCTGTGCAGATGGGCCAAGCTGCCCTGCCACTTGGCGAAGGGAGTGGTCCAGTAGCCGCCGTAGGGAATGTAGCTGTCCGCCATGACTATTCAACGATTGTGGCGTATTATGAAATGGGTCAGCCATTCTACCCGCAAGGTTCAATCATGGGCAAAAAAATCAAGATCATCTTCCCGGTGCCGTTGAGCGAACACACCAGAGAGTTGATTGAAACGCAGATCCCCGCCGAGTATGTGCGCCCGGAGTTTGAGGCGGAGTTTGTCGGCTCCAAGAGGTTGATGACCCTCTATGAGAGTTACTACGACGCCTACATCATGGACACCATCGTGGTGGAGGCCGGATTGCGGGCCGAAGAGGAAGGTTGCGCCGCCATCTGCATCAACACGGTCAGCGATTCGGGCCTGTACCCCTTGCGGGCCCGGCTGAGCATCCCGGTGTTAGGCCCTGGGCAATCCACTTTCCACATCGCTTCGACCCTGGGGCATAAATTCTCGATCCTGACCATGTGGCGACCCTGGGCGCGCCTGTACACCAAGAGTCTGAAGGAATACGGCCTGGAGCATAAAGTGGCGTCAATCCGGCATATCGACACCCGTCCGGATGTGCGGGAACTCTTGGCGGGCAAGGAAGAGATCGTGTTTGACAAATTGCAGGCCCAGGCCCTCAAAGCCATTGAAGAGGATGGCGCGGATGTCATCGTGTTGGGATCAACCACCATGCACCAGTCGCACCGCTTTCTGAGTGAAAACCTGCCCGTGCCGGTGCTTAATCCCGGTCTGATCGCCTACAAACTCTGCGAGGTGTTTTTGGAGCTGGGGCTGACGCATTCAAAACACGCCTTTCCCGCGCCTGAGACCCTGCAGGATGACAATTTATTCCCGGTTGAATGAGACGCGCCCCCCTGCAGGATGGCGATTCATCCCTGGCTGAATGAGACCCTGCAAGACGGCAATTCATTCTTGGCTGAATGAGACCCTGCAGGACGGCAATTCATTCCCAGCTGAATGAAAAATTGCAGGACAACAATTCATTTCCGACTTGCCATTCCGGCCCTGTTGGTCCTGTTGCTCCTGACCGGTTGCGGCGGGGGCGGAAACACCAGAGCCGCTGGACCCGCCCCAATGCCGGAGCCGGCCCCTGAGCCTGAGCCGACGCCTGACCCTGAGCCGACGCCTGAACCAACTCCTCCCGCCGCTTCGCCCTACCCGGCGTTGCCCCCCGAACCGGTCCCCGCGCCCCTGACAACCGCCCCTGGCCCAACGCCGGGGGACACGCTGTTGCCTGAGAGCGCGACCTACTACCGGGCGCCGGCTGACCTGACCCTGCCAGAGGAGCGCTTGACCGACCAGGCCTTCCGGGAGCGGTTGCGCCACTACCTGCCCTCCTTCGGGGAAAACCAACCGGAACAAATCCTTGACGACTTCAAATTTCAGCAGGTGACGGGCTGGGACGGCATCAACGCCGAACACGCCTACGCCCGCGGCCTCAGCGGCCGGGGAGTCAGAATCGGCATAGAGGACACCGGGGTTGACATCCTGCACCCGGAGTTCGCCGGGCGCGCGCAACGCAGAGGCGCCTTCATCGTCAATAAAATCCCCTTCCCTGAGGACCTGCCGGAGGCCTTCTCAGGTTGCCGGGAGGAAGACGCAATGTGCCGCGTCTTCGAGATCGATGCCGGCGGCGACCGGGCCCTGATTGAGCAATACGCCCATCGCATCATCGAATCGGAGCGACGCTTCCCGGACGAATTCAACACCTGGTTCATCCGAGACCTCAGCCGGGGCGCCGATGGCTGGCACGCGGTCCCCGCGCTATACAAACAGCAGGAAGCAACAGAAGACGGCATCCAGGACATCAGGCCCACCCACGGCACCTATGTGGCCTCCGCGGCCGCCGGCTGGCGCTACGGGATCGCCCCCGGCGCGACCATCGTTCCGCTAATGGTCTCAGAGTTCAGCAACATCCACATCACAGGAGACGACGCCAGCAGGGCCATGGCGTACCGGGACTTCCTGTCCCACTTCGACATCATCAACCACTCCGTAGGCCTCTCCGCCGAGGATTACGACCTGCGGGTCAGCGACGAAGCCTATTACCGGGAAAACGAGCCGGCGTACTGGGCCGCCTTCACCCAGCGGGACGCGCCGGAAAAGACCATTGAGGTCTGGGCCGCCGGGAACGACTCCCTGGGCCGGCCCGACCCTGAGGCCTCCCTGCCCGCGCGCGAGCCTGCTGTCCGCGGCCACTATTTGGCGGTGGCGGCGTTAGCCGACAATGGGAACATCGCCTCTTATTCCAACCGTTGCGGCCCCCTGCCCGGCGACTGGAACCCGGAGCCGCAGGCCCACGGCCGGCACTATTGCCTGACCGCGCCGGGACGGCTCAGGGTGGCGGCGCCGAACTTCAACCCGGCAACAGACCCGAGGGACGCGGATGTCAACGCTCATCAAGTGGTTGAAGGCACTTCCTTCGCCGCGCCATTGGCGGCGGGCGCCATCGCCCTGGTGATGGAGCGGTTTCGCGGCCAGCTGAACAACCGGGAAGTCGCCCTGCGAGTCATCAACACCGCCAACAACGCTGGCGCCTACGCCGACGCCGCCATCTACGGCGCCGGCCTGTTGGATCTGGACGCCGCCACCGCGCCGGTGGGCGAGGTCAGCACTGGCACCGCCGCCATGCAGGCCGCCATCGCCGCCACGCGCCTGCAAACGCCGGCGGCGTGGGGCGACTTGGGGCAACGCTTGCAAGGCCTCGAGATCGCCGGTTTTGACTCGTGGAACGCGCCCTTCTGGTACCCGGCCCAGGCCCTGGCGCAACCTTTCGAACCGCCGCTCCTGCCGCCGCGCCCCGGGCTGGACCCGGTGTTTGAACAAACGGCCCTGTTGCCGCAGTTGCGCTGGTTCGAGTTGGACGCGACAGGCCCTCAAGACCGGCGGCGCTGGCGGCTTGCCGTCGCCAACCGCGCCGCCGCGGACTTTGACGCGGGCCAGGCCGGTTTCGCCATCGGGCAGGCGCGGCGCTGGCGAACCTTTGGTTTCTCCGGCGACTTGCCGGGGGGCCTCCGCCTGGGGGTGTTGACCGAGGCCGGCGCCAACCAGGGCGCGCGCCCGGCCGGGGCCTTCGGCGCGGCGGCGAACTCCCAACTGGCGTGGCTGTCGCGGGAACACGCCTGGAGCCTGACCCGGCCCGGCAACGACGGCTGGCGCTTGCGCCTGAACTATCTGTTGGCGGCGGGACGCCCCGATTATCCCCGCGGCGCCCTGTTCAAGGCCGGCGGCTCCGTGTACTCGTCCGCCTCCATCGCCCTAGAGCGGCGCGGGCGGGGAAGCCTGACGCGGCTGTCCCTGAGCCAGCCCTTGCGCGCCGAAACCGGCACCGGCGTCCTACGCTATCCCATTGGACGCACTCGGCAAGGCGACTGGCTGTACGCAAGCCACCGCTTCTCTCTGGCGCCGACGGCCCGGGAACTGCGCTTCGGCTTGCGCCACCATCGTCCTTTGCCCTTGGGAGGCAAACTCGCCTTGGAACTCGCCCACGCCCTCAACGCCGGTCACATCGCTGGGCGGCGGCGCGCCCAAGCCAGCCTGAGCTACCACCTGAGCTGGTAATCCCGCCCTGGCCCGGCCCGGCGGGCGCCGCTAACGAATTTAGTCAGTGGGAGAATATATCTTCAGGACGCCATCCCTCTCGATATTGTTCTGCGAGTTTGATAATGTCTCCGGCCTCAGGGACCGAGATCTCCTGGCCCTCTATCCACGGTTTAAGGTCTTTAAATTGGTTATTCAGACTATCCACCCGCGCTATCAAGATGTCCTCAGCGCCATAGAGCTCAACAAGAACCTCCCAGCTCAAACCTCGTGGTGGCTGACCCCTATTCGGTATCAGAGACGATTGAAGAAGAGCGAAGGTTATTTTAGGCGAGTCGGCAATTGCAACAGGGTGTCCGCTGTCCCTGATGAACATAAGAGTCCATGTCAAATCTTTCTCTTGGGCGAGATCGTCACTGGACATGGACTGCGCATGATTAAACAGCTCCTCGCTGAACTCAGCCTTCGCTTCCTTTGAAATAAACCCGTCTCCTTTCTGCTGATATCCGAACAAGTGAATTAGCTCTTTCTTGGAATAAAGCGATGTCAACTCGGGCAAGACGCGCCGGACAATCGCCTCGGCCTCCTCACGCGTCTGTTTCAAGAGAGATAGGGCAACTCCTCCGACTATTGACTCAGCACTTAGTGGACTATTTTTAGGCCAGTCCAGAAACAGATTATACAGGACGATGATTCCGGGTTCCACATAGTTGCGACGAAATTGACCCCGAAAGCCAGACAGAAGATAAATAATGGACGGCCAATCCTCGGGCTTAGATGAACGAATGCGTCTATCCAAGTCATCCCGGTTGTGCATGCTCGCTAAAACCTCTTTTGCCTTTTCGCGGGCTAATAAATTGAACCCTGGCACACGCTCCAGATAGAAACACAGATTATATTTATGAGCGACGCGGCGATTTGCAAGTAGGGTATTTTCTGGTAAAGAAGGCGCAACAATTTGGGAAGACGCAGAAATTTGGGAGTAGTGTTGAAACAGATGATAGAGCATTTGGTCCACTACTATTCGCTCTTCTGATGTTTTAGCAGCTTTTCTCAATTCCTCGATTTTCTTCGGCTCCTTATTTTTGGACTCATCACTGACCCGTTTCCTGCTCCTGTCTTTCACATCTCGCGCCTCTTTCCCCGAAGGAGAATCTACAGTGATATCATCGATAACGATAGGCAGGAGACGAAAGACATCGGGCAGAAAGATCCGGACAGCCTCAAGACCCAACACATCAGCAAGTTCCACCTGGCCACTGAGATTGATCAGGGTTCCCCGAACAGAGGCTTCATAACGCCGAACATCCCTCATGTTCCGAATAAGCGGCTCCACAATGCCCAGGAAAACGGAATGCCAATGCAGTTGGTCAAATGGAGTGGAATGAGTGGATTTTTCAATACGAGCAACAGATTCTTCAATCTGTTTTTGAAGGTTCTGGCTTGGCGCTTCTGGCAGGTTATACGGCAACTGAAAAATTTTCTCTAAATAATCACGCCCCGATAGCTCTTTTTCATTTTCTCCAAGTGCTTCTTCAACACGGAACCTGTCGCAAGCCACAATGTAAACAAGATTGGGAAAATTGGCAGTCAGGCGAACTAATTTGAAAACAGTCCGGATTTCAGCGGTTGTCAGTCTGTCAACATCATCAAGCACTACAATGCCCCGGCGCTTCTCGAATTCTCTTTCGAGAGCTTTGCTTATCTTCTCTCTTTGCCCCTTAATTCCTTTTTTTCCATCCTGCAACGACTCGCCAAGAGCTTTCATCAACCGTGAAATTTGTGAGTTCCAAATAGAAACGATAGGAGCAAGCCACTTGCTTATTTTGCCTATTTTGGCCAGCTTACTATCAACAACATGGAGGTTGAATTCACTGGAAAGTTCGGTGAAAAATCGCTGGACCAGTTGCTCTGTGCCGCTGAACATCCATGGATTGAAGTCAAAGACGGGATTGCCGCGCTCTTTAAACTTTGCTCTGGCAAGATTGATAAACGAGGTCTTTCCGGACCCCCAAGGGCCGAACACGCCGACCACGGCGCCTTCACTCACATCAAGTTTAAGAACATGATCGACAAAGGATTCGGCTACATCATTCCTGCCTAAAACATCATCCTCGGGGTCCCGGATGGGATTGTCCCCTGGAATCTTTCCACCTCTCTCATTGTTACTCACAGTGAACCCCCTATGTCATGTCGAATTTTCGCACTCCTGACTCCCCCCGCGCAAGAGGACTTGTTTTCTCCTATCATATCGAATTGGAAATTGTAAAGATGTGTTGACGCGCCGAGTCGTCAAGCAACCACCGGCCCGCCTTCGTCAGGGGCTTCTGCCAGCGGGTCCAATCCCACAAGGAAACGCGCTGCATGGGTCTATGTCGGCATTCTATTCTTCGGACAGTTTCTTAGATCCGGATTGACGCATCATGGCTTTCCTCCCAGTGCCTTGTTGAGATTGCTTCGCCACTCGGCAAAGTCGTGCCATCCGCACCCAACGCAACCGGCAGAGTCCTTCTTGTCCTTCGGCTCCCATCGCTCACCGCCGCTGTAGAAGTAGGCAATGCCCAATGGTTTGCCGCGCTTCCCCGTCTTAAAACAACGCTCACAAGCGCGGCTCTTGAGCAGGTTGTGGCTCACGCTGCCATTCGACGCTTTGAGCAACTGGAACATTTGCCGTATGTCGGCATCGCTCATGGATGCGTAGTCGGTTTGGCGCTTGCTTTCCTCGTTTGACCACCGAATCATCGGCAATTTGTGATCAACAGTCAGTTCATGCGGGCGGCGTTTGCTATGGTCCACCACATCACGGCTTCCAAGCGCTTCCACCACCCGCCGCATAAACGCTTGAGGCATTGAGCCAACTATCACGGATTCAACGACCTGTCCGGTCCATTTGTCCTGATAGGTGGTTGTCTCGCAAGTCTTGCAAAAGTGATTGCCGCTCTTGATCTCGAGTCCTGGCCTGTGGCGGTTGCCCCGCTTAAGCCCCTGGATGCCCCCGCTGCCAGCTATTTGCGTGGAGCCAATGTGCTTGTACTCGCAAGTCCGGCAGTGCCACTGCCGGTCGCTCAGAATATTGAACACGGCGCCGACCTTGGTGCCTTCCTCGAACTCAAACTGGCCGCTCACGGGGCGCAGGACTCCATGACGCGCTCTTTGGCGCGCTGGTAGATGGCCCAGTCCTTCTCGTACGCCACCGCCCGGCGGCCTTCCTGAACGGCGGCTATCAGCGTTGTTGCCGCCCCGCCGAACGGGTCCCAAACCAAGCCGCCCGCGCCACTGAACAGGCGCACGAACTCACGCATGAGGGCGAGCGGCTTTTGGGTGGGGTGGATTCGTTGTTGCGGGGATGGAGACTTGCAGGTGAAAACATTATGGACGACGCGCCCGTTGAACTTCGTGCCGGGGCGCTTGCCCACAACCAAGGCCTCCCAACTGTTGATCGGCTTGTATTTGTGGTTGAAGGGCACCGGGTTGGTCTTCTGCCACACCATCGGCACCACCGAGTTGAACTTGTGGCCCGTCAGTATCTCGGCGTACTGGCCGATCTGCGCCTGGGCGCAGAAGATGACGGCCCAGCCGCCGACCTTCGGCAACACTTCGGCGGTCCATGCCGCCGGGTCAACGGCATTGTCCCATTCCCCAAAGTCGCCCTTCGGCATGATGAAGTCCGCGCCGTTTTTGCGCAACCTTCGGGACACTTGGCCCTCGCAAACATAAGGGTTGCTGATGCCGTAGGGCGGGTCGGTCAGCAACAGGTCAACGGACTTGTTGCCGAACTTGGTTGCGGCCGTCAGCCCATCGCCATGCCAGAACTCGTAGCCGTCGCCGCGGAACGCGCTGGGCGCGGTTGGCGCATCGCGTTCGGCGGCGGCAAGCCGCTCAATCTCGCGGCGCACGGCGTCAACATCGACGGTTGAGCAGACGATCTCGGCGTTGTCGGACAGGAACAGGGCGCCGGGCAACTCAACCGGGGCCAGTCCCTCAATGCGTTGGGAGACCAAATGGACGGCCCAAGCCCGCTTCCTGTCGCAGTAGGCTGGCCTAGTGTGCGCCAAGTGCCGCCGATGGAATTGGAAGTTCTCGCCGATCCACTCGTTGGCCGCCGCCCGCAGGCGGAGTTCGTCGGCGGCGCCCAAAGCCGCTTCCATCACGCCGCAAGATCCCGGCAGGTGATGGTCTTGCCCGCCAAACCCCGGAACAACGCATCGAGCCAGATGCGCTCCAAGTAGTCGAGGACCGATTGCCTGGTGGGGTAGCGTTGCATAAAATCAAACAGGCCTAGTGCGGCAATTTTGCGCTTGGCTGGCATGGCGCAGGCTCCGTTGATGATGGGAAAAAGCCTAAGCTAACCCTTGCGGCCTGTCAACAAGTTCTTTGCAACTCCCATTGAATTCGTTTGAAAATTCATGCGAGAACATTTAGAAGACGCGGCTGTAGCGGAACAGCAGTGTCAACTCGCGGGCGCCGCGGGTGTGTCGAGCGTCGCGGGTGGCGATAGTCGCAAGGTCGGCCCACCCCCCGGCCCAGGGGCGCCGGTACGCCAGTTCCAGATCCAGTTGCCGGCCTGAGGGTTCCAGGTTCAACCGCGCCTGCTCCGTGAGGAGTTGCCCATAGCGGGTGCGCCCCGCGGCCCAGCGCAACGCGGCATGCCCGGATTCCACCCGCAGGGGTTGAGACAGACGCAGGGACAACCGGCCGTTTTCCCCCAGGAAGCCATGGCGGGTCGCGCCCAGCTCGAAGGAGGAGGTGCGCAACGCGGAAACCCCGCGCAACAGGCCCGCGCCCTCCACCGAGGGACGGCTCCAGCCGGCGTGTGCCGCCGCGAACGCCATCCACCGGTCGCCGAGACGGGCATGGGCCGCAAGACCCGCGAATCCCGTTTGTCCCCGCAGGCCGCCGAAGGCGCCTTGGGGGCGGCTGCCCATGAGGCTGCCGAGCTCCCACAGCCAACCGGCCTGCAACGCAACGCCGCGCCCAGCGCCTGGCGCAAGGCCGTATTCAAGCAAGGCGCCGTAGTTTCGTTCCGGCCCTGAGGGCTGAGGCAAGCCCGGGCCGGGCCCTTGCATCCAAAGCCGCTCCTTGTCCCAGTCCGCGCCGCCGTGAAAGGCCGCCGCTCTTAACGCGCCCCGTCCCAGGGTCCATTCCAGACCCGCCGCGCCGCCATTCCGGGCCAGGGCCAAGTAAGGGCTGACAAACGCGGCCTCGTCGCTGAAGGCGCCGGGGGTCAGCGCGCCGGTGGCATACAGGCCCAGGTCCCAGCCGACAGACCCCCGCAACCCCAGGAACACTCGGCCCCAGTCCGTGTCTCCGGAAAGCCAGAGCGCGTCCAGGCGATTTTCCGGCGCGCCCTGCCGGTCAAATCCCGTCCCCGTCTCCGGCCCCAGGGCCGCAAGGCGGCGGGCAAGCCCAAAACCGCGCTCGGAAACCGGCGCCTGCGTCGCCCGCAGGCGCATCCCGAACCCCGGCGCAAGCTGGCGCAAAGCCCCCCGGGGGTCGCCCCCCAGGGCGTGGAGACGCTCCTCGATCCAGGCCGGCGGCGGCGTCCGAACATAGACATTCAACGGCGAGAAAAAGGGGGCGTTCAAGCTGTCGAAGGCGGCGATCTCCTGGCCGGCAAGCCCTCGCGGCAGGGCGTCTCCAAAGGCGGGGGCGCTCGCCAAGGCGCTCAAGGCCCGGTTGACAGCGGGGCCGGCGAGGGAGGCGCCAATAGGCAACCGCGCCTCACCTTGGGGGCGGGTGGCGGCGTCCAGGTCCAACAGCCCCTGGCCATAGGTTTGGGCATCGGCGTAAATCCCGGTTTTGTCCGCCGTGGCCAATAGCCGTTCGACAATCTCGTCCGCGCCCAGCTGGTCCCGATAATGCTGGGCGAGCAGGCCCACCGCGCCGGTGACCAGGGGGGCGGCTAAGGAGGTGCCGCCAAATTCCAGCGTGGTGTAGCCGTCGCGATATGGCACCATGATGAATGTGGCTGGCGCGGCCAGGCAGAAGTCGGCGGCCACGCCGCAATGACTGGAAAAATCCGCCAGCATGCCGGTGTCCGTGTCCACCGCCACCGTGGCCAAGTAATGGCCCCGCAATTCCGGGAGCAGATAGGGAAGCCCAGGCATGAGTTCCACAGAACGCGCCTCCTCAATGGTGCCATCCGGGCGCCGCCGGCCTTGGGCGTTGCCGGCGGCCCAGACATAAATGGCGCGGTCGGCGGGAGCGACATCTTGTTGCGCGGCTGCCGCGATGAACTGGGGCAGGACGGCGCGCAACTCCGCCGCGTTATAGCGTTCGATATTGCCCGGCACGCCAAAACTGAGATTGATCGCCATCGTTTTGGCGTTCAGCTCCCGAAACATGGGAGCGAAAAAGACATCGCTACCGGACCCGCCAAAATCTGAGGTTTCCACAGGCACATAGTCCGGATCCGGCTCGCTCAAGGGTATGCCCAAAGACAACACCTGGGCATCGAAGGCCACCCCGTGCATGTTGTCGCCGAGGCGGGCCGGATCGCGACGCGCCGCCATGACGCCGCCAACCGCAGTGCCATGGTCGAGAGCGTCTGGCGCGATATTCGTTCCGTAAGAGAGGTCGGAATCAGGATGCAACTTGCCGGGCGTTGCAAATTCGATGTGCTCCCGATTGATGCCCGTGTCGATCACGCCCAAGGTCACTCCCTCCCCGGTGGCGCCTCTTGCATAGGCGTAATCGGCATTGATAAGCTCCAGGGCCGGCTGGTTTCGAAACTCATCGGTAAAGCGGAACTCGATCCGGCGCGTCTCCAGGTCCGGCTCCGAATCCGGCGACTGAAAAAGAGCCGGCGGCGCCGGAACCAAGGACCTTGGCGGCGAGAACCACAGGGAGTGGGTGAGCTGAAGAGGCGCCGCCGCGGGGACCGGCGCCGGAACGAGCGTTGAGGGCCTTGTTCCCCCGCCGCCCCCGCAGGCCGCGAGCAGGAAAACCGCCAAGGTCAGAACAGCGCGACAGGCGCGATTTTTCACATCACTATCCACAAGTCTGTTTCCGGCTTTGCGGCAACGCCGCGTTTATTGAAAAGGGCTTGCTGGGGCAAGGTGGCAAGGCGCTCACCAGGCGCGGCGATAGCCTAAACCCGCCTGGGCCCGATGTTGGCCGGGGATGTGGTCGGCGTTGTGGGCGTAGCTGAGCTCAATGGCCAGTTGGCCCTTGAACAGGGGCCGGTCATGGCGCAACTGAAACCTAACCTCGCGGGTCTCAGGCCGCAAGGCGAACCGCAACCGCTCATAGCGCCAGTTCCCCGCTCGGTCGCGCCCCACGGCGTAGCGCAGGGTCCCGCGCCCGCTCTCAGCTCGCAAGGGCTGGCCGATGGACAGCCGCGTGCGCGTCTCCGACCCGCGATGCTCCAAGGCCAGAGACGCCGCCGAGTACAGCGAGCCGGTGGCGTTGAACATGGCGCCGCGAGCGTAATCCGGTTGTCCCGCCGCCAACAAATAATCCAACCGCAACTCCACCCTGGGCGCCATCGACAGCGGCCAGGCGTGTTCCCGCGCCAGCCACATCAGCTTGGAATTCGCCGCCGCGCCGAAGGCCCCGGCCGGCCGAGATCCTTGGTTGGTCTGCGTCTCCACGATGAGGCCCAAGCGCAACCGCTCCATCACCTCCCCGGAGAAACCGAAGGCGTGATAATCCGTCTCCGCGGCAAAGCCGTTCCCGGAGAAATCAGCGCGGAAACCGGCGGCAGGAACACCATCGCCCCACAGGGTCATGCGCAGACCGTCTTCCCGCCCCGCCCCGCTCGCCCCGAACCAGCGCAGGTGCGACAGCAGGGCCCGCTGTTCAAATCCCTCGTCCCAGCCCGGCACGGGCAAGATCGTGTCAAGCGCGGGCGAAGTCGCGAACAAGCTCGCGGCCGGTTGCCAGAAGGGCGCGTTCTCGGCATCGAAGCCCGCCACTTCCCGCCCCGCCAAATGACGCCCGACGCGCCCCCAAGCCGGCGGCGTCGCCAGACGGGTGCGGTGGATGTCGGCGCGCACAGTCGCCGTGCCGGTGCTGACTGTCCCGATGGGATTGGTGGCGGCTTCCAGATCCAACAAGCCGGCCCCATAGACGCGGGAATCGCTGTAGCGGCCGCTGTTGTTGGCGGTGTTGATGACTCGCAAGGCGGCCTCGCGGTTGCTGAGCTGGCCGCGAAAATAATCCATCACCAAGGCGATGCCGCCGGAGACCAAAGGCGCGGCAAACGAGGTGCCAAGAGCGCCCTGAACGGCCCCGCGGGAGCGCAGGCCGGGCGTGACCGCGTTGACCGTGCCGGGGGCGGCTAAACAGTAATGCCGTCCGTCCTGAGCCGCGTTCCAGTTGGATGGCAAGGCCCCGCAACGGTTGGAATAAGAGGCGATGCTCCCGTTGTCGGCCAACGCCGCCACCGCCAACCAATGGCCGCGCAAGGCGGGTTCACGCAAGGGGAACGATGCCGACCCCAGGGGTCTGCCTGAGCCGTCGTTGCCCGCCGCCCAGACCTCTATGGTTTTCTCCTCCCGGTCCTGTTGCAAGGCCGCCCTGGCGGTGTTTGGCAAGAAGCGTCTGAACGCGGCGTTGACATGTGAAAGGTCATAGAGGGTGCTGATTGCAGGATGATGGGCGGAATGATTAATGATGTCCGCCGCATCGTGGTAGTCGTCAAGCGCTTCCGCAAGCAGGGAATCCGTCTCCTCAAGGGCGGATAAATCCCTGTCGCTTATCGCTGAGTCTATGACATCAACAAGCCCATAGATCACGCTTAAATTTTCGGCTATTCCGCTTAACGACACGAAGTCTGTGGCCGCCGGCACGATGGTCGCTTCCGGCGCGATCCCAAAAAAGGCGCCAGCGGCCACGGAGGCGACCATGGTGCCATGGGCGTAGTCTCCTTCCGGGCGATACAACGGCGGGATCTCATGCCATTCCCAAGCATCGTTTTCCTCGGCGGTGGTGTCAAAAATGAAAAACCGGTCTTCCCGATTGGGATACCCCCATCGCTCAATGATTTCCCTTGCCTGCTGTTGAATGACGGCATCGTCGCCGCCGGCCGCCACGCTCCAGACGCAACGGCCGTCGCCGCAATTCGTGGTGACGGCTTGCTCTAAGAAATAGCGCGTATAGGTCAGACCCGCCTCCTCGTAATCTATGCGTCCGGCAAATTCCGGATGAAGAATGTCCACCCCGATGTCGTCTATGGCGATGCGCACTCCCTCGCCGGTGGCGCGCCGGGCGTAGGCGACAGTGGCATTGACGCGCTCAAGGGCCGGCTGAAACAACTCGAATTGTTGTCCCCAAGCGGACGGAGCGGGGCCGCCGGCCAGCAGAGCCATCGCTAAAAGCGGAAACACCGGGACAATGAAAGACGCAACGGGTTTTTGCATGACGACCTTCTCGTTCTGTCGGGCGGGGTTGACAAGTGTAACTTAAACCGCGGCGAATGAGACAACCGGCCCCGCAAACGGTGGCAAAGCGCGCCCCAGGCAGGGGGCTGAACTTCAAGGCGCGGTGCTGGCGGACGACAGCGCCGCGCGCCGCAAGAGCGCGGGAAAAAACGCCCTACGCGCTCACAAGGTTCGCCAATCCGCTGCCTGCTCAAAGGCGTGGGCGGCCCGGTAGAGGGTCTGTTCCTGAAAATGCGCGCCCACCAACATCATGCCCACCGGCAACCCGTCCCGCAGGCCGCAGGGGATGGAAATGGCGGGATGCCCGGTGGCGTTGAACTGGCAGGTGTTCAAGGTGCTGCCAAACGCGGTTTGCATGATCTCAGCCTCCGTGGCCTGCTCCTGAGACGCGGGGTTCCGCGCAGCCCGGGTCACCGTGGTGGGCATCAGCAACAGGTCAAATTCCCGCAAGGGGGCGTCGTAAGCCGCCCGCAACCGGCGCGCGAGGTTCTTCGCCTTGCCGTAGTAACGGCCCTCATAACGCTCCAAGTGCTTGCCAAACAGCAAAATCAGCTCCGCGTTGATGGGCGCCACTTCCATCCGGCTGGTCCAGTTCCGCATCATCTCGCGCAACGCTGGCGAATAAATTTCGCCATGGTTGTAGCCCAACCCGTTCATTTTCAGGGTCTGCCAAATGCCGTGGGCGATGATGCCGCCCCACACATCAGGGCCGTGCAAGTGCCAGGGGATGGACGCCTCCTCCACCCTCGCGCCCAGAGCGGCGAAACGCGAAGCCGCCGCCCGGACGCATTCATCCACGACGGCCTCCGAGGACTCCCAGCCGAACCCCTCCTTGACCACGGCGATCTTCAGCCCCTGCGCCGGTTGCCCCAGGGCCTGGGTGTAATCCCCCCCGGCGGCAAGGACTTCCAGGCACAAGGCGTTGTCCGCCACCGAGTCGGTCAGGGGGCCTATGTTATCAATGGAGGTCTCCATGGGAACGCCGCCGGTGTAAGGCACCACGCCTAAAGTGGCTTTCATTCCCACGACGCCGCAACAGCTTGCCGGTATGCGCACGGAACCGCCCTGGTCGGTGCCCAACGCCAGATCCACCGCGCCGGCGGCCACCAACGCTGCGCTGCCTGAGGAGGACCCGCCGGCGGAATAGCCCCGCTTGCGGGGGTTCTGCACGATGCCCCCGGCCGCAGTCGCGCTGCCGCCGGACACGCACAGATATTCACAGATGGCCTTCCCCGTTATCTCGGCTCCGGCCTCTAACAATCTTGTCACCGCGACAGCGTCGAAATCAGCGACCAAGTCAGCCAAAAAGTCCGAGCCATTGGTGAGGGGCAGGCCCGCCACGAAGATGTTGTCCTTCACCGCCGCCTTCTTGCCAGCCAAGGGGCCTGAGGCCGCGCCCTTGATGCCGCATTTGACCAGCCAGGCGCCCCAAGGGTTTTCATCAGCCTCCGGGGGGCGGCAATCCCGGCCCTGACTCGCCGCCGGCAATTCGTCCGCGCATTGGTCTAACCACTCATAGCCCCCGGCAAGGGGCTTCATATAACCGAGCAACCGCTCCGCCTTGTCGTCATCCAGCTTGATGTTCAACTGGCGCGCCAGCTGTTGCAGTTCTGCGAGATCGGGAAGTTTGAAGGTCACGGGCGGCTCCCTTTTGAAGGTCTTGGCAGTGTAGCAGAAAAAAGCGGCGGCCTGCAGGTTCCTGTCGCCGCCTTGCGCGGCGGCGGAGACGCCAGCTCCCATAGGAGCTGTCCGGCGCGCCGGACTGAAATTCTCCACGATTTCCCCTACACTTTGCATCGTTGAAAAACCGGCAAACAGCATGTCCTTAGTGGTGGCGACAGATGTGGGAGGCACTTGCACCGACACGGTGATCGTCGACAACGGCCAGTCCGTCATCGTCGGCAAGGCCCTGTCAACGCCGCCGGATTTCGCCCAAGGCGTCATGGATTCCATAGCCTCCGCCGCCGCGTCCATGGAACTGGACCCTGAAACCCTCCTGGCGCGGGCCAGTCTGTTCATTCACGGCTCCACGGTGGTTGACAACACCCTCATAGAGCGCAAAGGCGCCAAGACCGGCCTGCTCGCCACCGCCGGGTTTGAAGACACGCTGTTAGTGACCCGCGGGGCCTACGGCCGCTGGTCGGGCCTCTCGGAAGAGGGCCTCAAACACCCGGTGGCCACGGACCGGCCGGCCCCCTTGACGCCTTTCGAACTGATCCGGGGCGTGACGGAGCGGGTGGACTACAAAGGGGCGATCATTCGCCCCTTGGACGAGGCCGGGGTTGAGCGGGCCGTGGCTGAATTAGTGGACGAGCGACAAGTGGAGTCCATCGCCGTCGCGTTCCTCTGGTCGTTCGCCAATCCGGCCCATGAACGGCGCGTTCGCGACATCATCAAGGCGCGCCGCCCAGCGCTCCATGTGTCCTTGTCTAACGAGGTGGCGCCGGTCCCCGGCGAGTACGAACGCACCTCCACCACCGTGATCAACGCCTACGCCGGGCAAGTGGTCAGCCGTTACCTCAACAACCTGCAAGCGGCCCTGGCCGAACGCGGCTACCGGGGGCCGGCGCTGGTCATGCAGGGCTACGGCGGACTGTTGCCGGCCGCGCAGGCCGCGACGCGGGCCGTGAACATGTTGGAGTGCGGCCCCGTCGCCGGGGTCATGGGCAGTCAATTTTTAGGCGACAGCATGGGCCACAAGGACATCATCGCCGCGGACATGGGCGGCACCACCTTCAAGGTGGGCGTCGTGCGGGACGGAGAGATCGAATACGCGCGGGAACCACTGATAGATCGGTTTCACTACGCCGCGCCTAAGGTCGAAGTGGCGTCCATAGGCGCGGGGGGCGGCAGTCTGATCACCCTGGAAGAAGGCACCCAGGCGCCCCAGGTGGGGCCGCAAAGCGCGGGGGCTGACCCGGGGCCGGCGTGTTACGGGCGCGGCGGCGCCCAGCCCACCGTCACCGATGTGTTGCTGTTGTTGGGCTACCTGGATCCCCGGCGTTTCCTCAACGGCGCCATGTCCCTGGATGTGGCCGCCGCCGAAAAAGCGTTCCGGGAGAAGATCGCCATCCCCTTGGGCCTGAGCGTCGAGGAAGCCGCCATAGGCGTGTTCCGAGTGGCCAACGCGCAGATCGCCGACCTGATCCACAAGATCACCGTGGAGCGGGGCCTGGACCCGCGGGACTTCGTCCTGCACGCCTTCGGCGGGGCCTGTCCCCTGTTGGCGGGGATCTTCGCCCGGGAGCTGGGCATCAAGCGGATCATCGTGCCCCACACCGCTTCGGTTCACTGCGCCTTTGGCCTGGCCAACGCGGATGTCATGCACGATTACTCTGTCACCCAAACCCGCCCCCTGCCCTGCCCGGCGGCAACGATCAACGCCATCTACGAGCCTATGCTCAAGGCGGCTCGCGCGGCGTTGCGAGAGGAGGATTTTGCGCCGGAGCGCATCGACTTCAGGTGGTCGGTGGGATTTCGCTACGCCATGCAGGTGCATGAGATCATGACGCCGGCGCGCGCCGCGACGCCCTTGGACGAGGCGGGGTTGGAGCGCCTGGTCAACGATTTCGAGGTCTTGTATGAAAGCCGCTACGGCAAGGGCGCGGCCTACCGGGAGGCCGGCATCGAAATGACCCGGTTCAGGCTGAGCGCCTTCGGCAGAGTGGCGCGTCCGCAACTGGCGGCGACCGCGCCGGGGAAGGCCGACCCGGCGCGAGCGCGGATCGGGCGGCGGCGGATCTGGGTGGATGGCCGCAACAGCATGGCGGAGGCGGACATCTACGACTTTGACAAATTGCAATGCGGCAATATCATCGACGGGCCGGCCCTGGCGCACACGCCCATCACCACCATCGCGTTGCAGGATCGGCAACGGGGCCGCCTGGACGGTCATAAAAACATGATTATCGAAGCCACAGACCCATGACCGATCCCATCACCTTTTCCATCATTCGCCACCGCCTGTTCCGGGTGGTGGACGAGGCCGTGATCACGCTGAAAAATGTCTCCGGCAGCGCCATTACCAACGAAGGCCATGATCTCATGGTGTCCCTGTATCGCGCCGACGGCAGCTTGTTGATGGGCGGCGTGGGTTTCCTGCACCACCTCACCAGCGCCGCGGAGGCCTGCAAGTCCATCATCCGGCGGTTTCGCGATGACATCCACGAAGGCGATGTGTTCCTCCTGAACGATCCCTACACGGCCGCCCTGCACACCTCCGATGTGTACCTGGTGGCGCCCGTGCATCATCAAGGCAAGCTGGCGGCGTGGAGCGCCTGTTTCGTCCATGTGTACGACATCGGCGCGACCAACCCCGGCGGCTTTTGCCCCGACGCCGAGAACATCTACACGGAAGGCTTCAGTTCGCCGGGATTGCGCCTGGTTGAAAAAGGCGAGATCAACCGGGCGGTCATGGACACCTTCCTGAACATGGTGCGGTCGCCGGACATGGTGGCGCTGGATCTCAATTCCATGATCGCCTGCAACAATGTGGCGCGGGAGCGGCTGTTGGCCCTGATCGGGAAATACGGCTTTGACACCGTGGATGAAACCTGCCGGACCCTGATCAGCCAGTCTGAGGAAAAGCTGCGGGCCCGGTTGCGAGAGTTGCCCGACGGGCGGTGGCAGTCCCGGCAATACCTCAGCGTGAAGGATGAGGTCGCCCGCGTGACGCTGACCATGACCAAGCGGGATGACAGCCTGGTCTTCGATTTCACCGGCTCCAGCGAGCAAAGCCGCTATGCGGTCAACTGCACCCGCTGGGCCTCTTTGGGCGGCCTGTTCGCGCCGCTGTTTCCCTTGCTGTGCTACGACATCACTTGGAACGAGGGAGTCATCAAGCCCATCGCCATGATCGCGCCGGCGGGGAGCATCGTGAATTGCAACCGGCCCGCGCCAGTCTCCGTCGCCACGGTGGGGGCCATACAGTCCGTCAACAACGCCGCCTGCGCCGCCGTGTGCAAGATGCTCAGCGCCAGTGAAAAATACCAGGACGAGGCCACGGCGGTGTGGCACGCCAATCACTTCGCCGTGTTCCTGTTCGGCAGAAATCAGCATCAGAAACAGGCCATAGGCATACTGACGGAGACCTTCGCCGGGGCCGGCGGCGCCCGCGCCTGGGCGGACGGCATCGAGGTGGGGGGCGAGATCCCCAACCCCATTTCCCGCATGGCCAATGTGGAGACTGTGGAATGCGCCTTCCCCGTGCTGTACCAGTTCCGCCGCCGGCTGAAGGATTCCGGCGGGCCGGGACGCTACCGCGGCGGCGTGGGCATGGAGCTGTCGTTGACGCCCCACGACGCGCCAGATGGCGGGTTGCATTATGTGGTCTCCGGCAAGGGCGCGGATTTCCCCATGAGCGACGGCTTGGCCGGCGGCTATCCAGGCTCGCCCAACGCCTATCTGTGGATAAAGAACAACGGCTCGGCGTCCGCCGGGGGCAGCGCCGGCGCTACCGAGCCGCCAACAGGGGCGGCTCCTCCCGAAGCGGCAACGGGAGAGCAACAAGCCGTTGACTGGGGCGTGTTCCCACTGTTAGGGCGGGACGCGCTGTATCTCAGGTGGAACGGCGGCGGCGGTTGGGGCGACCCCCTGTCGCGCCCGGAGGACGAGGTCTGCCGCGATGTGCGGGAAGGGCTGGTGTCGCCGGAATTCGCCGAAAATGTCTATGGGGTGGTCCTGGACAACGCCACCGGGCAGGTGAACAAAGCGCAAACGGCCCGCAACAGGGCCCGGATCATGGCGCGGAGAAAAACGGGGGATGGCCATGCGCCTGTCGCACACGCTTAAGGCGGAGCGGGCCAAGGTGGTCTGCGCGCAATGCGAGGAGGCCCTGTGCGATCTCAGCGCGCACTGGAAAGAGAAAGCCGCGCTGAGCGAGGCCCCCATGAGCCGTTTGGGGTTGCCTTATTCCACCGGCGAACAGGTGTTGTTGCGCGTCTTCAGCTGTCCCCATTGCGGGGCGTTGTTAGACACGGAAACCGCGTTGCCGGGGGAGCCGTTTTTGCGCGATGAAATTTTCCTGAGTTGAAACCATGCACAAAGTCAAAATAAGCCAAGAGATCATCGAGCGGGTGGAAAAACGCCGCGGCGGGTTTCATCTCTACGACAGCTTCGACCCGGCGCAATGCGCCCTGTTGGTCATCGACATGCAGAACGCCTTCTGCAAACCCGGGGCGCCCGCCGAAGTGCCGGCCTCTCGCGGCACGGTGGAGAACATCAACTGGCTGGCTCAGGCCCTGCGCGAGAGGGGCGGCGATGTCATCTGGATAGTCAGCGAGTTTGACTACCGCGGCGGCAAGTCCGAATGGGAGAATTTCTTCAACCACATGGTGGCGGGCGAGACGCGGGAGCGCACCTTGGCGTACATGGCGCCGGGAGAAGAAGGCGGCAAGCTATGGCATGAACTGGAAACCGCCTCGGACGACCTTCACCTGGTGAAGAAGCGCTACGGCTGCCTGAGCCCGGGGGCCTCCTCCCTGGAGCGCGTGTTGCGCAGTCGCGGCATAGACACCTTGCTCATCGCCGGCACCAAGACCAACATCTGTTGCGAGAGCGCGGCGCGCGCCGCCTTCGACATGGATTACAACGTCGTTCTCATCGAGGATTGTTGCTCCACCCTGTCCGACCGCGAACACCAGGCCACCCTGGAGACCGTGATTCAGCAATTCGGCGATGTGATGACCAGCCGGGCCTTCATCGCCCGTTGCCGCGAGTAGATCCCTTTCCCGGCTTTGCCCTGCTCGCTTCCTCGTCTGTCGCCCCCGCCGCGCCGAGGAGGTCAGTTCACCAAAAACAGCGTGATCATAATGACCACGATGCTCGCCCCCACCACCCACAAATGCCGATACAAGGTCGTGAATTTCTCCTCGGATTTCTGAGCCGAATCAGCCCGCATCTCGGCGATGGCGGTGCGAATTTCGGCAATGGCATTGGTCGTGGCGGCGTTGGCCTCGGTGAGGCCCTGCTTCATGGCGGCCTCGGATTTGGCAATGGCCTTCTCCGTAGCGGCGTTGGCCTCGGTGAAACCCTGCTTCACGGCGGCCTCGTATTTGATAATGGCCTTCTCCGTGGCGGCCTCGGATTTGGCAACAGCCTTGTCCGTGTTGGCCTCAGATTTGGCAATGGCCTTCTCCGTAGCGGCATTGGTTTCAGTGAAGCCCTGCTTCACCTCGGCCTGCAATAGCTTCAAGTCCGTCTTGGTGCCTAAATTCTCGTTCACGGCCTGATCCAAGGTGTTCACCACAGTCTCAGCCTGAGTTTCGTTAAAGCCGCCCCGCTTGAGGGTCTTGGCGGCGCGCAAAGTGTCGAATTGGGGAGTGGTCATTGTCACAGCCTCCGTCGTATATCCGGCAAGGTTGATAGAAAAAGGTTATCGTCAAAAGATCATTCATTCAGAGCGATTCCACTTGACGCAAGACAAGCATAACAGGGGAAACCGGCCCGTCAAGCATTAATTTCAAAAAATTTCAAAAAAATCTCCTGAACTTAGAATACTGGTTTGATATTGACATGCAACTCCTTGATAGTCATGCTTATCGGCGAGCCTCAACCCATCTAATCTCGACAGTCGCCTCAATTCTCTCCATGCCCCCTGATTGTCGGCTCCTGCGCGAGCCGGCGGCGCCAATCGGACACCTCGTCTCGATCTAGTCCAACGGCGTCCGCGGCGGCATCATCCAAAGCGGCGCGAACCGGGCATTTGTCCATGCGGGGCCAGGGCAATAATTCTCGGTCGGACAAGGATTTATAGGCGGCGTTCAGTGGCGCCAAATCAGCCTTGGCTGGATCGGGAGCGGGAAGCGATTTGAGCTTGTTTGGCATAAAGTCTGCATAAGTCAATGTACGGCCGCGATTATGCATGAAAGCCAGGACGCCCGGCGTGGCATTTAGCCATGCGCACCATGCCTGTTGAACCTGCAAGACTTCCCCCTTCGGCAGTCCTTTGGGCCTGACCGGCGTCCAGACACTGCCTAAGGCGGGCGCATCTAAGAACAAAGCGGACACGCGGGTGGTGTTAGTTCTTAGCTTATTAGCGATTAGCAGATGACTGGCTTTCGCATTTGCCCTTTGAGCTGTTCGTTCCTTGCCGCGTTCCGCAACCACCGAGAATTCGCACTCGGCCCGCATGGTTTGCCGGACGCCTGTTTGATGTTGCCACATCACACGGTACGGGCCGCTGGATGGATCCTCCAGCGGGTTTCGCATCACGCCACGGACGTGGTGAGGACCAATATCCGCAAGGTCGCTCAAAGGGCGCAGGGTCTGGCGGCAAGGCAGGTTATGCGCGGTTTCAGCTAAGAGGTCGTCCACCCATTGACAGGCGGACCAATCGCCAGCCTCCACGCTCTCGCGGGGCCAACAAAAAGCGCGACCCCATTCGCCATCGAGCGTTCCCCCCAAGATAGCGTCCGCAACTTTAATGGCCTCATCAGCGGTGGCAGGCATGCGGGTCAAGGCGACAAACAGCGTGTCGTCGCGCTCCCGCTTGATCTTTCTACGACACACCACCAAGCACTCATGAATGTTTGTGCTTGCGGAGAAGTTCAACTGCTTGGCGTGGGAAGTCACCACCACGGAGACTTCGAATCGGTCGGCTAAAAACCGCCGTTCGGCCGCGCCCGTTGAACCTACGCACGCGGCAAAGGGCAACACCATCGCGAGAACGCCCTTGTCAGGATGCAACAGGCTGTCGGTCAAAGGCGTGAAGAAAGTCGCAATAGTCTTTCGGGTGATCGCGGTAGCCGCGGCTGGATCATGATTGCGGATAAAATCTAATATCTCATCTTCTCGCTTCCTCATCGCCAACTGTCCTTCTGGTCCAAATTTAGAACCACTATCGGTGTTAATCGAGAAAGGCGGGTTCATCAGCGCCACATCCATGTTTCGCAGGTCCGGCCCCTCTCCCCCCGCCACTTGGCGCGCGCCTACGAAGTCGCGCGCCAACTCCATTGTGCGAGACGCCGAGAGGAGGTCCGGCTTGCGCCGGGCAATCAGGTCGGGTATCAGATCGAGGGACCCTGCGCTTGCCCCTGCCTCATCCACGCCGTGTTTCATCGCGTGAAGATGCATGACCTCATAGTCCACTGTGGGCGCGCCCAGCGTCAGATTGGAGGCCGCGAGCTGGAGGGCGTGCCAGTTGATGTCCAATCCCCGGCACGAGGATTCCACCAAGCGCTTGTGCGCGGTTTCAATGTTGTCATTCGTGAACGCGCCGCCTTTGGTTGCCCGGTCCTTGATGGTCTTCATGGCGGCCATGAGCAAGGTGCCTGTGCCGCACGCAGGGTCTATGATGCGCAACCCGCAGGCGGATTCGAAATCAGACCAATCGACCCTGTGTTCATCCAATGCCAGACGGGCTAACAACACAGCGGAGATATTATGGGTGTAGAAGGCCCCGTCGCTCTTAGCAGACGGGAGGATGCGGTGGTAAAGGGGCCCGGCGTGGTCGTATCCCATATCGCTCAGGGATTCCGCCATAGCCTCGGCGCAGGTTGCCAGAAGGCTGACCGCTTCGTTGGCGTTCGGCCCGGCGCGCAAACTCAGAAGAACCGCCAGCGCCGGGGCGAATACAGGCGCGTAGTCGCGCCTCAACACTTGCTCCCAAGAGGGGATGAGAGCGTTGGCGGGAGACGCCGCCCGCATGATCTTATCCAGCTTCTCCACGCCTGGAATATCGATAGCGCCAAGCAACCTCTTATGCATCAGCAACGCATTGCACAGCACAAGGGCGGCGATTTTGCGCAGGTTGCCCTCCGGAACGCCCCGCAGTTGCAAGGCATCAGACAATGCCTCTTCGCATTCGTCGCGTTTCAGAATCACAGCCGCCGCGCACACCGCGCTTTCAAGCCAGTCGGCGGTCGCCTTGCCACGCTCTGTGCCGCTTAAGCCAAAGGCGGCGGAAACCCGCGCATACACGCCTTTGTCATCGGACAAGGGTAGTGATATTTGCTCATCGGGGCCGTTGCCGTACCCGCTTGGAGGTTCCCCGATCTGGTCCGGCGGCGCGGGGGGCGGCATTGAGACGGGGGGATCAACCACCTTCACGAACCGCGCAATATCGTCAGCGAGGCGTTCGTCGTGGGATTGCAACGCACGCAAAACATCTCCGACGACCTTGAAGCCATCCCTATTCTCGGCTAAAGCATCATTGACGCTTTCACCCTCTTTCAAGGCTATGGGAATGATAATGTATCCGAACCGCTTGCCTTTGCTCCGGCGCATAACGCGCCCAACAGCCTGAAGGATGTCGATATGGCTTTGGCGCGGATCCAAAAACACCACGGCGTCGAGTTGAGGAACATCAATGCCTTCGCTGAACAGCTTAGCGTTGCAAACCATCCGACATTCATTGCGTTTAACCGCCCCTTCGCGCAAATTGCGAAGTCCTTGGTTGCGCTTGAGCGCGCTATGCGTCCCATCCAGATGCTCCGCTACGACCTTCATGGCGGCTTGCGCATCCTCCCCCTTGTCCATCCTGATCCGCCGCGTGGTCCGGCTACGCAAGTCGGGGTCATTGATGGTGTCGGCGTACCACTTGGATCTGGCGATGCCGTTAGCAAACGCCAAAGTCCTCCCCAACGGCCCTTGTGGGATGTCGTAAGCTTCTCCTTGAATGTGGCCGTTGACAGCCAGCGAGACCCCTAACAGCTGGATGGCGTCGCTGGGTTTTATCTTAGGGGTTTTGTCAACCAGTTGGGTTAAGGAATCGGTGATCCACTCGCTACGCACGCCCAGGACGATTACCCGGTAGTCAGACAGCATCCCAGCGGCGACAGCGTCCTTGAACTTCAGCCGGTATAACTGGCATCCGTAGATGGCGGGATCGTCCATGTCGTAAATCTGCAGTTCTTTATCTCTGAGACGTGCTATCGAGAGTGGGTGGTAGATTCTGGGCGTTGCAGTCATGTAGAGGCGCTTGCGACTGCGCAACGCCTGGCGATGAAAATGCTGAAACGCTTTTTCCCGCTCAGCTTCCACGCCGACCGTCCGGTGCGCCTCGTCGGCAATGGCCAGATCAAACTCCGGGCCTCCACAATCGCGTTGGGCTTCGATCACCTTGTCTAAAGACTGATAGGTGCAGAACACTGCCTTGACGCCTTTTCCACCACTTAGGCGGTCCGCGATCTCGCTGGGATTGGAGGCGACTGGACAAACAAGATCGTCCAAACCCGCTTTGTCGCTTTCACCCCGGCCGCCCGCCGTGGAATCTGAACAAACCACCAAGGAGGTCATACTGCGTTCGGTGTGCGTCAGCCACTCTTTGCGGGCTTGAGACACCAGCGCAATGGATGGCGCAGCAAACAGGACACATCCATTGTCAGGCACCAGCCGTTCGGACACCTTGAGCGAAACGAAGGTCTTGCCCGTGCCACAGGCCATAATCAGTTTGCCTCTGTCGTGGCCTTGGGTCTCCAATCCGTCTATCACCGCGTCCACCGCTTCGAGCCGCTTGCCGTCGAGAATCCACCTGTCTTTTGGTTTGCGCACTTCCAAGACACGACGATCCGCGTAGTCCATGAGATCTATCCGCCGCACAGGGATGGTTAAATTCCCGGCGATGGCGCGTTCAGCACCGCCCCCCCACGGGCATGTGACGATCATCCACCGTTGGGCAAACGGTTTGCGGCCTGACTCTGCAAGGAAGCGAGCGATGTCGTTGCGACTGATCTGTCTGTCTTCAGCGTAGAACTTGCACTGCACGGCGATCCACGCATTGTTGCGGAGTCTCGCCACCAGATCGATGCCCATGTCCCGCCCGTCCAAACCGGTCAAAGCCTCGCGTTCAGGCCAGTCTCGCCAGCGCCAAACGCCATCGACCTCAAACGTCGGATCCTGCTTGAGAAACTGAATCGTCAAGCGCTCAAACCAAGTTCCTTTGTCCGTTTCGCTCTTGCTATCGGCGCGGATGCGAGCAAGCGCTTCGCTTATGGTTTCGGAGCGCCGCAAATCCATTTGGCTTTGCGCTTCCCGTTCATAGTCGGATTGCCGAGTCACGCCGCGCCCCTTGCCGAGACGCGGTGGATAATGGAATAAAGAGGGTCGTCCCTGAGAGGTTTAGCGTGCTGGGACGTTAAGTAGTAATTAAGAAGGTAGTGCCTGCCTGCCTGCCTGCCTGCCTGCCTGCCTGCCTGCCTGCCTGCCTGCCTGCCTGCCTGCCTGCCTGCCTAGTCATCTCTCCCCCGGATTCAACTTTTGGCGTGGGCGGGTTGGTGGCGATGCGTTCTGAAATGCCATCCATGCCGCGCAGTGTGAGTGAAAAGGAAAATCTCGTCAACCGGGTAGCGGCGGCCTGGCCCCCCATGCCCGCCGTTCCCCCGACGGCGCGGATTGGCCCCGTCCCCAGCGACAATGCGGGCCAAGCCTTCGCGGCGCGTCCGGCTTCTGAAGGCCGGTTTTGAAATCGCGGCGGATTGTGGGATAATGACGGAAAAGACGGGCCGAGCCTTCCCGCGCCTTTTCAGAAACCCGGCGCGGCGCCGGGCGAGGCCCGCAAACGCAAACGCACTCAGAATCATGCAACCAGAAAACAAGGAGACAACCGTAGTGTCAACAAGCTCTGAGCCATCCCCGGAAGGGGCGAAGATCACCATAAAAAACGGGCGCTTGCAGGTCCCGGACAACCCGGTGGTGCCGTTCATAGAAGGGGACGGCATAGGCCCCGATGTCTGGCGAGCCGCCCGGCAGGTCCTGGATGCGGCGGTGGCGAAGAGCTACGGCGGCGACCGGCAAATTCACTGGATGGAAGTGTACGCCGGCGAGAAAGCCAATGAACTGACCGGCTCCTGGCTACCTGAGGAGACCCTGGCCCGGTGCCGCGAGTGCCTGGTCGCCATCAAGGGGCCACTGACCACGCCCATAGGAGGGGGCATTCGCTCGCTGAATGTGGCGTTAAGACAAATCCTCGATCTCTATGTGTGCCTGCGCCCCATCAGGTGGTTTGAGGGCGTGCCTTCCCCCACCCGCAATCCGCAACATGTCAACATGGCGATCTTCCGGGAGAACACCGAGGACATCTACGCCGGCATCGAATTTGAGGAAGGCTCGGCAGACAACGAGAAATTCCTGACGCTGTTCAAGGAGGCCTTTCCCAACCACCACCGCAAGATCCGCTTCCCGGACACGACGGGGATCGGCGTCAAACCGGTGTCGCGGGAAGGCACGGAGCGCCTGGTGCGGGCGGCGTTGCAATACGCCATAGACAACGGCCGCAAGAGCGTCACCCTGGTGCACAAGGGCAACATCATGAAGTTCACCGAGGGGGCGTTTCGCAACTGGGGCTACGCCCTGGCGGAGCGCGCCTTTCCCGAACAAACCTACACCTGGGAGCAATGGGAGCGCACCCGTTCCGCCCAAGGGGAGGCCGCCGCCAACCAGGAGCAGCGAGACGCGCTGGCCGGCGGCAAAGTCCTGGTCAAGGACGCCATCGCCGACATCACCTTGCAACAGGTGTTGACCCGCCCCAAGGAGTTTGATGTCATCGCCACCATGAATCTGAACGGCGACTACCTGTCGGACGCCTTGGCCGCCCAGGTCGGCGGCATAGGCATCGCGCCGGGGGGCAACATCAACTACGACACCGGCCACGCCATCTTCGAAGCCACCCATGGCACCGCGCCCAAATACGCCAACCAGGACAAGGTCAACCCCGGTTCCCTGATCCTCTCCGGCGAGATGATGTTGCGCTACCTGGGCTGGACCGAGGCGGCGGATCGGGTCATAGACAGCATGGACAAAACCATCGGCGCCAAGACCGTGACCTATGACTTCGCCCGGCTGATGGAAGGCGCCAACGAGGTCAGGTGCAGCGAATTCGGTCAGGCCTTAGTCGACAACATGTAAAGCCGCTCTTGCCCGCGCCGTCCAAAAAGCTGATCGCGGAGAACGCCGAGCTCATCTTCGAGGGTTTTCTCAGGTACAACGAGAGCTTCACCCGGATCACGGAGCGGGCGCGGCGGCGGTTCGAGCAACGAGACTGGGCTGGACACCAGCAGGACACCTCCGAACGGGTTGATCTCTATGAAAAATCCGTGCGCCGCTTGGTCCTCTCCCTGAGAAGAAACCTGGGCCCCAAGGTCAATGATCACAAGCTATGGAACGGCATCCGGCGGTATTACGGCGAACGGCTGGAGAATGTGCCGGACGCCGGCTTTATGAAGACCTTTTTCAACTCCATCACCCGCCGGATCTTCGAAACCGTAGGCATAGACCCGGACCTGGAATTTGTCTCGTCGGCCCCGGACGAGGGCTTCAACCCATTGGAGTCCTTGAACCTGAACCGCTACCCCCACTGGGGCTCGCTGACTCGCGCCTTCAAAAAAATCCTGGAAGATTTCACCTTCAAAGCGCCCTACAAAAACATCGACGGCGACGCCAAGCTTATCGGTCAGAAAGTCAACCGCTACGCCCAGACCTGGCTCGAAGCCGGCGGCGAGTTCCTGCGGTTCGAGTTCATCGACACCGCGTTTTTTCAATCGGCTCGCGCCTACCTGATCGGCAGAACGATCCAGCGCGGCCATGTCAATCCCATTGTCATCGCCTTGAAAAACTCCAGGGACGGCATCGAAGTGGATGCCGTTCTGTTGTCCGAGGAAGAGGTGAGCGTCGCCTTCAGCTACACCCGCTCCTATTATTTTGGCACCCCGCACTCCGTGATCGGCGCGGTGCATTTTCTGCATTCCATCCTGCCCGGCAAGCCCATAGACGAGCTGTACACGGTGTTGGGGCGGTTGCGCCAAGGCAAGACCGAGCGCTACCGCATCTTCTCGCGCCACTTGGACAACACCCGGGACAAGTTCGTGTTGGCGGACGGGGACCGGGGGCTGGTGATGTTGGTGTTCACGCTGCCATCTTACGACCTGGTGTTCAAGATCATCCGCGACCAGTTTGGCTACCCCAAAACCATCAGCCGCTCGGAAGTGCTGGAAAAATACCGGCTGGTCTCCAAGCATGACCGGGCCGGGCGTTTGATCGACACCCAGGAGTTTCGCAACCTGGAATTCCCCCTGGCCCGGTTCGAAAAGCGGCTGTTGAAGGAACTGCTCAGCGAGGCCAAGGAGACCGTTCACAAGGAAGGGGACAATCTGGTCATCGACCATGTCTATATCGAGCGCCGGGTGCGCCCCCTGAACCTGTACCTGAAGGAGGTCAGCCGCGCCGACGCCGCGCAAGCCATATTGGACTATGGGCAAACCATCAAGGATCTCGCCCAAAGCAACATTTTCACCGGGGATTTGTTGCTGAAAAACTTCGGGGTCACCCGGCACCGGCGGGTGGTGTTCTACGATTACGACGAGGTGGCGCTGGTGAGCGAATGCGACTTTCGCCACATCCCCGAAAGCGACGACGATGACAACGCGCTGCGCTCGGAGGTGTGGTTTCATGTCAACAAGAACGACATCTTTCCGGAAGAATTCATCAAGTTCCTCTCCATGGGCCCGGATTTGCGCGGGCTGTTCTTGCAGGTTCACGGCGACCTGCTGACCGCCGACTACTGGAACCGCATCAAGAGCAAGCTCGACCGGGGCGACATCGAAATGGTCATCCCCTATTATCGCCCCGCGCTGCCCGCCGCGGCTCGACAGGCCGGATAAACCCGCCGGGGTGAGGCTTCACTCTTGTCGTCCCGGCGCAAACCGGGACCCGGCCCGGCCTCTCCTTCCGCGCTTGCGGCTTGCTCTCCCGCTCCTTGCCATGTTGTTTTCGCAGGGTTGCCAGTCTCCTCCCGAACCCCGGTTGCACAAGTTCTCCGGCGTCGCCATGGGGACCACCTACTCAGTCGCCCTCGTCGCCCCGGCCCTGCCGGTTGAAAAACAGGCCTTGCGCCAGGCCCTGGAGGCCTTGCTTGAACAGACGGACCGGGAGATGTCCACCTACCGGGCAGACTCCGAACTGATGCGTCTGAACCGGGCGGCGAGCGGCCGCTGGCGCCCCGTCAGCCCGCCGCTCTTGCGCGTGTTGCAAGCGGCGCAGGAGACAAGCCGGTTGAGTGCCGGCGCGTTCGACATCACCATAGGCCCCCTGGTCAATCTGTGGGGGTTCGGCCCGACGGGAAAAAGGGCCGCCGCGCCGACTGAGCGCGAGATTGACGCGGCCCTGGAACGGGTCGGCTATCGGAAACTCCAGCTGGACGCGCAAGCCGGCGCCGTGAAAAAGGCGCCAGGGTTGTTCCTAGACCTGTCCGCCATCGCCAAGGGTTACGGGGTGGACCGGATCGCCCGTTACCTGCAAGGGTTGGGGCTGGACGACTATTTGGTTGAAATCGGGGGGGAGATCCGGGCCCGGGGCCTGAACAGCGACAATGTCCCCTGGCGGGTCGGCATCGAAAAACCCCTGCTTGGGCGACGGGCCGTCCACAGGCTCATCGAGCTACGGGACACCGCCATGGCCACCTCGGGCGATTACCGCAACTTTTTCGAACAGGATGGCGTCCGCTATTCCCACGCCATAGACCCCCGCACCGGGCGGCCGACAAGGGGCCGGTTGCTCTCGGTGACCGTGTTGCATCCCACGGCCATGGGCGCGGACGCCTGGGCCACGGCCCTGTTGATCGCCGGCCCGGAACAAGGCTTCGCCCTGGCGGAAGAACATGGACTCGCCGCCTATTTCCTCATCGACGCCACGGGCGGCGCGGCGGCGCAAGGCCCTGGAGAAAACGGCGCGGGGGCTTGGCGGGAAAAATTCACCGCCAATTTCAAACCGGCTTTTGTGGATCCATAGCGGGGCTTGGCCAAGCAACAACTGGCCCTGGCCGAGCCATTAGACGCCCGCGGCGGCGCTATAAATCCAGCACCAACAGCTCGCTCTTAGCCCGGGAACAGCACAGGGTCATCTTGTCATTGGCGGCTTTCTCTTCATCCGTGAGAAACATGTCGTTATGCTCCGGCTCGCCCTCCAGCACGCCTGTCAGGCAGGTGCCGCAGATGCCCTGCTCGCACGAAACGGGGATGGCGATCCCCTGCTCGCCCAAGGCGTTGACTATGGAAACGCCCTCTGGCACGACATAGGTCTCGCCGGTGCTTGCTATCTTCACCTTGAACACTGGCGCGCCATGATACCCCAATCTCCCTCATTCCGCCACTCAAGGTCCTGCCAGGGGCCCCTGGTCAGAGTCGGCCAGCGCTCAACATCGCGCCAGAGCGCAACGGGAGGCTTGCGAGAATTTGTTTGCGTTTGGAGGGAAGGCCGGATAGACTCGCGGCAAGGCGAGCGGGACAAATCGCCGCAACGCAAGATCTTAGCAATGACCACAACTTACGCAGCAGGAGAGTGAACATGCCGCACCGCGCATTCCACAAAACAATCAGGGATTCAATCGCCTCGCTGGCAGGCAAGGCCCCCCTGTTTTTCATGGCCGCGACCTTGGCCGCGCCAGCGTCGGCCCAGGGCGTCCTGGAAGAAATCATCGTCACCGCGCAAAAACGCGAGCAGAACATCCAGGATGTGCCTATCTCGATCACCAACCTGTCCGGACAAAAATTGGCGTCCAAGTTCACCGGCGGGGAAACCATCCTGGCCCTGGCGGGCGTCGCGCCGGGCTTGTACGCGGAATCCTCCAATGGCCGTCACGCGCCCCGTTTCTACATGCGCGGCTTGGGCAACGCGGACTTCGACCAGGCCGCCTCCCAGCCGGTGTCCATCGTCTTCGACGAGGTGCCGGTGGAGTTGGTCACCTTCAAGGCCTTTCCCCTGTTTGATTTAGACGATGTGGAAGTCATCCGCGGCCCCCAAGGCACCCTGTTCGGCCGCAACACCACTGCTGGCATCATCAAGTTTGATTCGCGCCGACCGACCGCGGAACGAGAAGGTTTCCTCAAGGTCATCGGCGGCAACCGCGGCACAGTGAACGCCGAGGCGGCCCTGAGCGGCCCTTTGAGCGATGGCAAGGACGGCAGGCTGTTGGGCCGGATCTCCCTGTTCACCCAAAACCGTTCGGACTGGATTGACAATATCGCCCCGGCCCCCGGCACCGGTTTCGCCTCCACTGGCGAAAGCGACATCATGGGCGGCTTCAGCGAACTGGCGGGGCGCGTGCAACTCCTTTGGGAACCTAACGACGACCTCAGCGTGTGGCTGATGCACCAACGGCGGCGCATGAGCGGCAATTCCGCCTCGCAATTTCGGGCCAATGTCCTGGACACCGGCAGCAACAAGCTGAACTCGAACTATGACCGCGGGAGCGTGTATTTCGATGGCGGCGGCGACAATCCCGCGGAAATCGACGCCCACGGCACCACCCTGAAATTCGATTTGGAGCTGGGCGACTACACGCTGACATCCATCACCTCTTACCAGGACGCCGAGATGTTCGCCCGCGGCGACATCGACGGCGGCTATGGCTGCTCCACCTTTTGCGGCGGCGGCGGGCCGGGCTTCATTCCCTTCCCCTCGGACACCGGCGGCAACAACACCATGGACCAGATCACCCAGGAGTTGCGGCTCACCAGCAACCTGGACGGCCCCATGAATTACCAAGTGGGCGTGTTTTATTTTGAAGACGAGCTCTCCACCAGCACCGAGTTTGGCGCCGGCCCCGGGGCTTACGACACCACCGTGGGTTCAGTCGCCCTCCATGAAAACACCTCCTGGGCGATCTTCGGCCAGGGCGACTACACGCTGGACCGGCTCACCCTCACCGCCGGATTGCGCTACACAGACGATGAGAAAGACTACATGGAGACCACCACCCAGGAGGACATAAACGCGAATTTTTTCCGCGCGGTTAAAAACCGGGCGACTCCGATCAGGCTGACGGACGATGAGATCAGCTGGAATGTCAGCCTGGCTTACGCGCTCAACGACGACTCCCAGGTCTATGGCCGCGTCGCTTCGGGCTTCCGCGCGCCATCCATTCAATCCCGCAATGTGGCGTTCGGCGCGCCCGCCACCACCGCCACCTCCGAGACCATCATGTCTTATGAAATCGGCTACAAGGCGGAGCTGATGGAGCGTCGTCTGAGGTTGAACGCCGCGGCCTTCTACTACGACATAGACGACATGCAACTGACCGCCATCGGCGGGGCCGGCAACTTCACCACCCTGCTGAACGCGGAACAGGGCATAGGCTACGGCGTCGAATTCGACATCGACTACGCGGCCACGGAACATCTGATTTTGTCCGGCGGCTTTGGCTACAACAAGACGAAATTCGACGACGACAATTTGGCGGTGGCGCCCTGCGGCTCAGGGGCCTGCACCATCCTGGATCCTCGGGACGCCAACGGCAACGCCCTGATCGATGGCAACCCCTTCCAACACTCGCCGGAATGGACCTTGAACCTGGAGCTGAGTTACACCCGCCCCCTGGCCAATGGCGGCGAGTGGTTCATCTTCACGGACTGGAAGGTGAAGGGGGACACCAACGAGTTCCTCTACGAGAGCATCGAGTTCAAATTCGACACGCAGTTCGAGGGCGGGGCCCGCTCCGGCTTCCGCAAGGGGAAGTATGAAGTCGCGCTGTTCGCAAGGAACATCACAGACGAGGACAACCCCATAGGCGGGATTGACTTCAACAACAACACCTCTTATGTCAACGAGCCGCGGATGTGGGGAGTGGAAGGCTCAGTAAGGTTCTGAGGGACTCCAGTTTCGCGCCGGCCGGCCAAGACGCGGCCGGCGCCTCGCTTCCCCGCTTGACGACAGCTTTATCGTTCCCCTTGGCGCCAATCCCCCAGTGATGTTCAACGCCGACCCTTTCAAGCCGCGCTTGGCCTGGGGCTTGGTTCTCATTCTGAGCGCCGTCGCCTGCTCTCCGCTGGCGCAGGCCCGGGAGGCGCTCGAAGAACTTGTTGTCACCGCGCAAAAACGCGAACAAAACATCTCGGATGTGCCGCTTTCCATATCTCGCTTGGCGGGACAAAAATTGGCCGCCCGATTCACCGGCGGGGAAGACGCGCTGGCTTTGGCCAACGCGGCGCCAGGCCTGTATGTGGAGACTTCAAGCGGTCGCCTGGCCCCGCGTTTTTACCTGCGGGGGCTGGGCAACCCGGACTTCACCCAGGCCGCGTCTCAACCAGTGTCCATCGTGTTTGACGAAGTGACTATGGAGCGGGCGGCCCTCAAGTCCTTCCCACTGTTCGATCTGGACGACATAGAGGTCATCCGCGGCCCTCAAGGCGCCTTGTTTGGCCGCAACACCACAGCAGGCATCATCAAGTTCGACTCGCGGCGCCCCAGCTCGGAAACGGAAGGCCGCATCAAGGCCTCCGGCGGCAACAAGGGCACCTTCAATGTCGAGGCAGCCCTAGGCGGGGCTTTAATTGACAACAAGTTGGCGGGCCGGATTTCCTTTCTGACGCAAAACCGCGGGAACTGGATCGACAACGCCTACAGCGGCGAGGACGGCGCCCTGGGCGGGTTCAACATCTTCGCCGGACGCTTGCAGTTGCTATGGACTCCCACCGAGTCCTTCTCCGCGTTGCTTCTTCACCAACGCCAGGACCAGGATGGCAACACGGCATCCGCTTTTCGCGCCAATGTCTTCACCCAAGGCAGCAATGAACTGAACGAGAACTATGCGCGCGACAAGGTCTGGTTTGACGGCGGCGGCGGCAATCCCTCCTTGATCAAAAGCCATGGCTCCACGGTGAAACTGGATTGGACCCTTGGCGGCCACCTGTTGACCTCCATCACCTCTTACCAGGATGTCTATGACAGATTCGCCCGGGCTGACATAGATGGCGGCTACGGTTGCTCCTTGAGCGCCATTGGCTTGTGTCCGGCCGGCCCGGCTGGGCCGCCCAGCGTCCCTTTCAGGGCCGAGACCTCGCCGTTTGTGGTTCCCGTTGACACAGGCAGCGATCTCGTCACGAATCAGCTCACCCAGGAAGTGCGCATCGCCAACAACGCGGAAGGCCGTTTCAGTTACCAGGCCGGCGCGTTTTATTTCAAGGACGAATTCAAAACCACCGCCCTGAACGCGGCGGAAACAAACACAGTGACGCCCCGGGGCATAGGCGCGCGCTCCAACACGCATATCGGCAACCGGGCCTGGGCGGTTTTCGGGCAATCCACTTTCAAGGTCAACCAAGCGCTAACCCTGACGGCCGGCGCCCGTTACACGGACGACAAGAAGAAGGCGCGCCATTTCGCCCCCCCGGGCTCCAGCCGGTTTGACTTCATCCAAACCCTGGAGCCCCTCAGCCTGGGGGATGATCATTTAGGTTGGGAACTGGCCCTGGCCTACGGACTGGACGAGGCCTCGCAAGCTTATGTCCGGGTCGCCTCCGGGTTCAGGGCCCCCACCATTCAGGACCGCATTGATGAAGACCCGGCAGTGACCACGGCCGACTCGGAGACCATCATGTCGTATGAAATCGGCTACAAGGCCCTGTGGGCCAAAGTCAGGCTGAACGCGGCCGCGTTTTATTACGCGGTTGACAACATGCAACTCACCGCCATCGGCGGCGCCAACAATTCCGTGCGGCTGTTGAACGCGGAAGAGGGCGTAGGCTACGGCGTTGAATTTGATCTCGACTACGCGGCCCTGGACAACCTCACCCTGTCCGGCGGCTTTGGCTACAACAAGACCCGCATCAACGACGCCGGGCTGGCGACGGCGCCCTGCGGTTCCGGGTTGTGCACCCTCCTGGATCCGTTAGACGCCAACGGCTTCGCCATGATCGACGGCAACCCCTTCCAGCACGCGCCCCTGTGGACCCTGAATGTGGAGCTGGATTACGCCCACCCCCTCGCCGGCGGCGGCGAGCTGTATCTTTACACCGATTGGAAACTCAGAGGAAAAACCAGCGAATTTCTCTACGAAAGCGTTGAATACACCTTTGGAACGCAGTTTGAAGGCGGGTTGCGGGTCGGGTATCGCAACCAAGCCAAGGGGTATGAGATCGGCCTCTTCGCCCGCAACCTCACCGATGAACACAACCCCATAGGCGGCATAGACTTCGCCAACAACCTGGGGTATGTCAATCAACCCCGGATCTGGGGGGCGGAGGCCTCCTACCGCTTCTGACCCCCTCGGAATCAGCGCCCCTTGTTCAAGGGTCAGGAACCGGCCGCCGGCTTCCGCCAGATGGGGGACGACCAGGCCCGTTCCTGCTGGACGGGCGGGACATCCTTAAAGGGTTCTTTGCCTTCCCTTATCGCCTCCCAAGTGGACCAGCGGCAAGTGGGGTTTTCCAACACCCGCGCGTAATAAAAAGCGGGCTGGCTCTCGTCGAAATCCGGGTCCCGCCACAGGGTTTTCAGCTCCGCCGCGCCCCGCTCCGGCGCGACGCTGCAATCCCTGAGATCAACCCGCGCGCCGTTGTCCGGGCAACGATGGGCGTCTGGGCTGGGGGCCATGCCGTCAGAGCAAGCCACATCGTACACCTGCTCCCGCTCTTCCCCCTGCTCCAACCATCCCTTGACCACCTGCAAGCGTTGCAGATTGGCCCCGTTGGGATCTTTCACCGCCTGCAAGACAAACGCCGGCGCGCTATCCCCCGCCGCCGGCGGCAGATCGCTCCCCATAGGAACGCCCCGGCCGTAGCCCAACGCCGCCAAGTCGGCGCCCGCCGCGAGGGTCGCGGGAAAATCCCAGCCGCCGAAAAAGCGCACCTTGATGCGCGCGCCGCTGGTGGCGAAGGTCTCCCGGCGTTTCAGCGCGGCGAAGAGGCTGGCGCGGGTGTTCTCTTCCGCCCACAGGCCCGCCAGGCCGCCGGAGCCCTTCATCCGTTGCGGGGTGAAGAGCTTGATCTCTGGTTCCGCCGCCCGCGCCTCCGGCGAGCCGTCTTCCACCCCGTGGTGGCCATGATAGTTGGTCTCATCGGTCGCGCCAGGGGCGGCGTTGTGGGTGTCGGTGCCGCCTATGAAACCGAGTTTGAAGGGGTTGACGCCTAGGCGGGCCTCCAGTTTCAGGCCCCGTTTCAGGGCGTTGCGAACATAGTCGCCTTGCCAAACGCAATCCTCGCCCCGCTCATCGTCGGCGCAGACCCGCACGCAATCTCCGGCGGCTCCATCGCCGCCGGTGGCGGCGCACAAGGGTCGGCCTTCCAATTTTTCAAAACGGCACAGCTCATCTTCCGTCCCCAAACCCGTGTAGCATTCCGATTCGCCCTTGGCCTGGATGAGCTCCACCACGGGTTCCGTTTCCATGCGCAACCTTGCCTGCTCGACGCCAAGGGGGTTGCCGTCCCCATCGGTCTCCCGGAACTGCCAGCCCCGGCTTTGGTTGGAATTGTGCGGAATGGCCAACACCTCGCAGGGCGCGGCGCAAACCTCCCGCAATTGCCGCCATAGCCGCTCCGGGGTGTTGGCCTCGAAATAACTGACGGGCAGGTCCGGCGCGTCGCTGTTCTTGTAGATGACATTGCGGTGCAGGTTGTGGCCGTAGGTGTTGCCCGCCCACTCGTAGCCCGCAAAGGTGGTGAACTCCCCTGGCTGGTTGAACTCATCGGCGATGGCGCGCAGGTCCCGCCACACTTCCGCCGCCTTCGTCAGGCACAGGGCGTTGTCCGCGCCGCACAGGGCCGGTTCGCGGCGCGGCTTCGGCGCCACCAAATCGCGAATGATCAGTTCCCGGAAGACCTTGTTGATCAGGCCCTGCTCCCTTGACTCGTTGCGGATGTCCCGACACAGGCTCAGGGCGTACCGGGGGCTGGCTTCATCAGTGCAAAGCCGCAACTCCCCCAGGTATTCCGCATGTTCGGTCACGGCGGCGAAATCCAGGGGGCGATCCAGTTGGGCGGTCCTGCCGCCAGTCAGGGCCACCGGCTCCCCTCTGGCGAAGCGGTAGGCGTCCCGGGGGCCGGCCCGGGTGAGGTTGATGTAGCTGTCCAGGGACCAGGCGGTATGGACATGCAGGTCGCCGAAATAGGCCTGGCGCCGGATGGGCTCCTTGCCTGGGGCCGGCTTGTGCCAGATAGGGGACGACCAAGCTCGCTCCGAGATGGTCGGCTCAACATCCGGCGGCGGCGCCTGTCCCAAACGCAGGGCGTCGCGGGTGCTCCAGCGGCAACGGGGGTTCTCCAGGACCCGCAGATAGTAAAAAGCCGGTTCGCGGGCGTCAAAATCGGGATCTTCCCACACCGCTCGCAACTCCTCCGCGCCCCGGTCCGGCGCGACGCTGCAATCCTTGAGGTTCACCCAGGCGCCATTGTCCGGGCAACGGTTCGTGTCCGGCGCCGGCGCCAAGCCATCGGAGCAAGCCACATCGTACACCCGCTCCCGGGTTCGGCCCCCTTCCACCCACCCCTTGATGATCTGCAAACGCTGCAGCCGCTCGCCATCCACGGCTTGCCGCGCCCAAGCCAAAAAGCGGGGCGCCGCGGCTGCGGGCGGCGGCAATTCGCCGCCCATGGGCGCGCCGTGGCGGTACCCTAGGGCCGCCACATCCGTCCCCGGCGCCAGCCGCTCCGGATAGTTCCAGCCCCCGAAGAAGCGCAACAGGTTGCGGTTGCCGCTGGTGCCGAAGGTTTCGCGGCGTCTGAGGGCGTCAAAAACGCTGTCCCGGGTGTTCTCCTCGGCCCAGACCCCCGCCAGCCCGCCGGGGTTTCGAGGCAATTGCTTGAAGCCGCTGGCCAGGGCCAACAGCAGGCGGTCTTCCGGGTCGGCGTCCAAATAACCGAAGTGGCCGTGATGAGCCTCCTCATCCGTGTCGCCGGGATTGGCGTTGTGCGCGTCCGTGCTGGCGATCAGACCCAGCTGGTAGGGGTTGGCGCCCACTTCCTCCTGAAACTTCAGGCCCGTTTTCAGCCCGTTGCGCACATAGTTGTGGGGAGAGACGCAACCCGGCGGCCCCCCCGCGGCATCGCAGACCGGCGCGCATTGCAGGGAGGAGCCGGGGCGCGGCGGGTCAGGGCACACGGGACGCAGGTCGTATTTTTCAAAATCGCAGAACTCGTCGTCCGTCCCCACCCCGAAGCGGCACTCGGACTCCCCCTTGAACTGCATGATCTCCACCAGCGGCTCATGCAGGGCCCGATAGGCGGCCTCTTCCTTGGTGAACGGCGTCCCGTCCGCGTTGACGCCGGCGAAACGCTTCCCCCGGCTCAGGTTGGGGTTGTGGGAGATGGTCAACACATCGCAGGGGGCCAAACATTCCTCATCCAATTTCCGCCACAAGCCCTCCACGGTGGGGACTTCAATCATGCTCCAAGGCGTCTCAGGCACCGTGTTGTTGCGGAAGATCACATTGCGGTGCCGATTGCCCCCCTGCTCGCCGGTCCACTCGTAACCGATGAAGGTGGTGAACTCGCCAGGGCGGTAGAACTCATCGGCAATCTGCCGGATGGCCTCCCAGCGGGTGCGGGCCGCCGCCACGCAGTCCCGGCCCTCCGGGCCGCAAATCGGCAATCGCTCCGGTTTTTCCGCCGTGAAGATCTTGAGCAGCACATTGCGGTAATTCTTGTTTTCCAGAGCCGGGTCCTGCTGTTCGTTTCTCAGGTCGGCGCACAGGGTGGTCTGATAAGCCTCCATCGTCGGATCCTCGCACAGCAGGGTCTCCCCCAGGAACTCCGAGTGTTCCGTCACGGCGGCGAAATCCAGGGGCAGCGCGGGTTTGTCCGGGGGCCGTCCGTAAAACTCAATCTCCTCGCCGCGGGCGAAGCGGTAGGCGTCCCGGGGCGTGTTGCGGTTGAAGACGATGAAGGAGTCCAGGGACCATGCCGTGTGGATGTGCAGATCCCCGAAATACGGATTGCGCAAGGGGTTGGGCGCGGGGGGCGGTTCCGGGGGCTGGGAGCAGGCCGCCAACAGGCCGGCGCAAAGGAGCCAGGCGGCTTGCTTCAGCATGATGAAATCCTATTCGCGCGCCTTTTCAAAGGCCCGGAAGCGTCTTTCCAGTTCCCACTGCAAGGCGGCTTTTTCACTCTTGGCCAGAAAGGCCCGGCAGGCCCGGACGGGCGCGGCCCGCGCCGGGTCGGCGCCCGCGCACGGGGCCTCGAACTCGCCATTGCGGGTCGAGGCCAGCAAACCGGCCCCGGCAAGAAAGCTGTAGGCCAAGGCGTTGCGGGAAAAATGCTTGAGATCGGCGTAGGACAGATCGTAGGTCTCGACGGCGCGCTGATACTCGTGGGTGAGGTCGATGCGGGCGACGCCCTCGTCATCGGTGGAGAACGCCATAGGCACGCCGTGCTTGCGGTAGGCCCGAAACGGGTGCCGGTCGCCGCTAACGCCCAAAATGACCTCGTTGCTGGTCAGGTTGATCTCCACCAAAACGCCCTGTTCCGCCATCCGCCGCATCAGGGCCCCCGCCTGCGGGTCGTGAACGATGTCGATGCCATGGCCTATGCGCCGCGCCCCCGCCAGGTCCAGAGCGGCGCGGATGTGCCAGCCCAGGTGTTCAGGCGGCACTAACCCTAAGACAAGCTCCCCGGCGTGCAGGGTGATGGCGTCTTTGGCCGCGGGGAAGCGTTTGGCCAGCTCGCCAATCATGGTCATTTGCCAGCGGTAGTCCCTCAGAGTCACGGGGTGGTCTTCCGGCGCGACGAAATTGAGGCCCACATAGCGGGGGTCCTTCTCAATCAGATGAAAAGCCAGCAGGGTTTGGGCCAACACCTGTTCGCGGGGAAAAACCCGAATCACCTGGGCCAAATAGCGGATGGGCACCCCGCAACCGGGGTCGGCCCCCTCCTTGCCGCAGGACAGCGCGGCGCGCTTCCGCTCCTCGATCCGGTCCAACCTCTTCATGGTGTCTGCGGCCAGCTGTTGGATGTCCGAATGGCGCGTCCGCCGGGCCAGGGGGAGCTCCGTTGCGAACGCCTGCGGCGCGGCGGCCGCCAATTCTCGGGCCGCCGCCATGCCGCGGGACTGCATCAACTCCAGGTAGAGAATGTTCTGCCGGGCGGCGCGGGCCGCCGCCACCGCCAAAATGTCCCCCTCGCGGCCCCGTCCCGCCAAGCTGAAGCGCCGAAAGGTGGCGAAAAACTGGTCATGCCCCGACACCGGGCGGCGCTCGTAGTTGCGCACTGAAAACGCATCGATGATGCGGTTCGCGATGTCGCCGTCATAGCGGACCTCCGCCATGGCGGGGCGGCCGGCCGCGCCGTCGCAAGGCGGCATGGTCACCATGTGGCTGTCAAGATCGATGCACTTGCCATCCTCCGCGGCCCAGCGGATGTAGGTCTCCGCGTACACCGCGCCGGCGACATGGTTGTGCAGGTCGCCCCCCTTGGGAAAGGCGTAAAGAAATTCCCGCAACAGGGTCGGCTCATCCTTGACGCGCTCAAATCGGGCTTGGGCCCCCATCTCGTCAGCCGGCGCGTTTGCCGCAAAGAACAAGGCCGCCAATGCGGCGAGAAACAAGGGCGACCCTCTCATGGCGCTCATTATAATCGCAAGCCGGCGCCGGCGCCCGCCGGGGGGGTTTCCTTTTTCTCGTTCATGGTGGATAATGGGCGGCAATGGCAATCCGCAAGGGGGGAGCAACTCGACCATGTATCCTGCGCCGTTTCGTTATCACCGCCCCAGCACCCTCGACGGCGCCATAGCCTTGTTGGCGGAATTAGGCGACGGCGCCAGGCCCCTGGCCGGAGGGCAATCCCTCATCCCCATCCTGAAGATGCGCATGGACGAGCCTTCCGACCTGGTGGACATCGGCCGGCTGACGGAATTGACTGAGATCAGTCAAAAAGGCGATCGCATCCACATCGGCGCCTTGGCGACCCACGCCCGCATCGCCGCTTCTGAGGCGGCTCGCGCCCTGCCCATCTTGCGCGATTGCGCCGGGGGCATAGGGGATGAGCAGGTGCGGCGCCTCGGCACCATAGGCGGTTCCATCAGCATCGCCGACCCCAGCAGCGATTGGCCCACTCTGCTCAGCGTCTTGGACGCCGAAATCGTCTGTAGCGGGCCGGCCGGCAACCGCTCTGTGATGATCCAGGATTTCATCGAGGATGCCTACACCACCTGCCTTGCCGACGCCGAACTGGTGACGGAAATCCAGATCCCCATGCCGCCGGAAAACAGCGGCGGCGCGTACATAGGTTTCAAAAAAGCGGCGCCCTCCTACCCTGCCGCCGCCGTGGGCGCGCAGTTGACCCTGGAGGATGGCCAAGTCTGCCGGGACATCCAGCTGGCCCTGGGGGCGGCCGGCCCCGTGCCAGTGGTCTCCCGGGAGGTTGAACAACAGCTGGCGGGACAGACCCTCACAGAAAAAAATCTGAAACAAGCCGCCGCGGCCCTGGTGGAATTGTCCGCGCCACCAGCGGACGCGCGAGGCTCGGCGGAATTCAAGCGCGCCATGTTGCGCTCCCTGTTCGTACGGGCCGTGCGGCGCGCCATGGGCCGGGCCGGCGGCGAGACCATCATGGGAGAACACGACTATGCCTGAGACCATGCCGGTAACAATCACCGTCAATGGCGAGACGCGCCGGCGGGAGGTGGAACCCCGCATGCTGTTGGTGGAATTCCTGCGGGAGGAACTGCGCCTCACCGGAACGCACATCGGTTGCGACACCAGCTATTGCGGGGCCTGCACCGTGTTGTTGGACGGGGCCCCTGTCAAATCATGCACCCTGCTTGCCGCGCAGGCCGATGGCGCGGAAGCGCTGACCGTGGAGGCCCTGGAAAAAGACGGGGGCTTGCATCCCCTGCAACAGGCCTTCTCCGAACACCACGGGTTGCAATGCGGCTATTGCACGCCGGGGATGATCATGTCGTCCCTGGCCCTGTTGGCGGAAAACCCGGATCCGGACCCCAAGGCGATCCGCAAGGCCTTGGCGGGCAATGTGTGCCGTTGCACCGGCTATCAGAACATCATCAAGGCGGTGCAAGCCGCCGCCAGCGCGTTGCGGGGGTGACAGGCGATGGAAATGAAATTTTCAGGCGAATTCAAAGCGGAGCAACCCCGGGAAGCGGTCTTCGCCCTGCTGACGGACCCGGAGCGGTTTGCGCGGTTCCTGCCAGGTTTTCACAGCGTGGAGATGAAAAGCGCCACGAAAGCCCTGATCCGCGCGCGGGTGGGCATAGGCAAGATCGGCGGCACCGCCACGACGGAGCTGTCCCTGGAAACAGCCGACAAGCCACGGCGCGCCGAATACACCGGCCGGGGCAAGCTCATGCAGGGGGCCTACCTGATGAGAACCTCCTTCGAACTGGAAGAAGACGGCGCCGGCGCCCGCGTGGTGTGGCAGGGCGAGACTCAGCTGACGGGAAAAATCCTGTCCCTGGCCGGCGGCGGCATAAAGGGCTACGCCGAGAAGCAAATCAATAAACTGATCGCCAGCCTGCAACAGGCCCTGGCGGCGACTCCGGTGCCGGAAAAACCGGCGGCGGAAGGCTGGTTTGGCCGCATCTTGCGCGGCGTGGCCAGCGCCGGCGCGGCCCCCGCCGTGGTGGAGACGGATGCGGTCAGATCCGAGGCCCTGGAAGCCGCCCGCGACAGCGCCCGCCAGCGCGTCAACGCCGTCCTCGAGGCCCCCCGTCGGGAGGCGAAGCCGAGCCGCAAAGAGGACCGCCGCTTGGTCAAAGGCAAGGGCCTGTTCGTCGATGATTACAGCCCGGCGGGGTTGTTGCACCTGGGCGTGACGCGCTCCCCTTACGCTCACGCCCGCATCGCGCGCATAGACACTTCCCGGGCCGAGGCCCTGCCCGGCGTGGTCTGCGCGCTGACCGGCAAGGAAGTCATGGAGCAGACCGAGCCGTTCATGCAGATCGGCGCGGGGCCCCCGCAAAACATCACCGATTACGCCCTGGCGACGGACAAGGCCACCTTCTCAGGGGATCCGGTGGCGGCGGTGGTGGCGGAATCCGCCGCCATCGCCCAGGACGCCGCGCAACTAGTGGAGGTGGAGTACGAACCCCTGCCCCCGGTGCTTGACGCCGCGGAGGCCCTTAAGGATCAGGTCATCGTCCACGACGAGGCCGGCACGAACGCGACCTTCCAGGGGGTGTATGAATACGGCGCGGTGGAGCAGGCCTTCGCGGAGGCCGCCCATGTGGTCAAGATAGACAAGCTGTTTTTCCATCGCTTCAGCAGCACCCCGCTGGAGACCAGCGCCTGCGTCGCCACCTGGGACCAGCGCGACCAGATCGACCTGCTCGCCAACACCATTATGACGGTGCCGCTGGCCCTCATGGCGCCGGCTCTGCGGGTCAGCATGGATCAGATTCGCCTGCGCACTCACGACATAGGCGGCGCTTTTGGCAACAAGATCAACAACTACCCCTACCTGACCCTGGCCTGCCTGGCGTCGCGCAAGGCCGGCGGCGCGCCGGTCAAGTGGGTGGAAACCCGCGCCGAGAGCATGTTGGCGGGGGGCCATGGCAGTGAACGGACCTACCTGGACACCGAGGTGGCGCTGAGCGAGGAGGGCGTGATCACCGCCATTCGTTCGCGGCACATAGACGACATCGGCGCCTATCCCCGCTACGAGCCCCTGGGTTGCGCCATCTGGTCCCAGGTGCTTCCCGCCGCCTACAAGTTGCGCAACATCAGGGTGGATTTCAACCAAGTGACCACCAACAAGGGCCCCTGCGCGCCCAATCGCGGCTATTCGCGCCTGCCCCACATCTGGTTCATGGAGCGAGTCATAGACATCTGCGGGCATGAATTAGGCATCCCCGCCGATGAGATGCGCCTGAAAAACTATATCCCGGAATTCCCCTACGAGACGCCTAACGGCTGCGTCTATGACTCCGGCGACTTCCCCGCCATGCTGGCCAAAGCCAAGGCGCTGATCGGCTGGGACGCCTGGAAGGAAAAACAACGGGAAGCCCGCCAGCAGGGGCGGCTCATGGGGTTGGGCATAGGCACCACCCTGGACTCCGGCACCAACAACTGGGGGCAGGCCCGCTATGTGAACCCCCATGCGCCGTTTTCAGGCAACTCCACCGCCGCCACGGTGAAACTGGACCTGGACGGGACGGTGGTGGTCAGTTTGGGCAGCTTTCCCCAGGGGCAGGGGCATGAGACCACCACGGCCCAGGTGGTGGGCGATGTGTTGGGCATAGCCCCGGATTTCATCCAGGTCAAAACCGGTTTCGATACCCTGAACGACAGCCACACCGGCCAGTCCGGCACCTACGCCAGCCAGTTCGTCGTCAGCGGGCTGTCGGCGGCCCATGGCGCCGCCGTCAAGCTCAAGGCGGAGATGACCAAGCTGGCCTGCTTCGCCCTGCAAGCTGAGGAAGGGGAGCTGGAGTTCGGCGTCGGCAACCAGGGGCCGCAGATCAGCGCGGCAGGCGACCCTGACCGGGCCCTTAACTACTGGGCCTTGGCCAATTTCATCAATTCCAACAGCGCCACCCTGCCCGAGGAACTGCGGGACCTGTCCCTGAACGCGCGCCATGTCTATATGCCGCCGTTCAAGGTGCCAGATCTGGAGAAGAAGATCGGCAACCTGACCTTGACCTACGCCTTGCAACTGCACATCGCTGTGGTGGAGCTGGATCCGGACACTTTTCAGACTCGGATCTTGGACTACGCCATCGTCGATGACTGCGGCAAGGTGATCAACAAGATGATCGTGGAAGGCCAAGTGCATGGCGCGGCGGCCCATGGCATAGGCGCGGCGCTAATCGAGGACATCTCCTACGATGAGGAAGGCAACGCCATCTCCGGCTCCTTCACCGATTACGCCCCGCTCACCATCGAGGCCATGCCCGATCTCAAATGCGCCAACCAGGAATCGCCCTCCCCCTTCACCTTCCACGGCGCCAAGGGCATGGGCGAGGGCGGCGGCGCGCCCCTGCACGCCTTGTGCGCGGCCCTGCAGGACGCCCTGCATGAGCAGGGGATCATCATTAGAACCTCGCACAATTCAGCCATGTCCCTGTACGACCGCTTCGGGGCGGGTCAAGCCGGCGAGACAAAAGGCGTTCGCGTCGAATCCCGTTGATTTTGGCGGGCTGGCGGGGGCCAGCGCCTAGGCCCGCCGTTTCCACGCTGAGGCGGCGGTTTGCGGTTTTAATAGGCGAAAGGATTAAGAAGAAGAAGCCGGGGCTTGCAATCGGTAGGCGAATTCAGGGCAAGTGATGTCCTTGACCGTGGTTTCTTGCTCCCCTAAACATTCCACCTCGCGCCAGGGTCGGTACAGGGCCTCAATCTCTTCCTGCGGCACCCGGAACGGCGGCGGATTGACCTGCCCTTCCTCGTAGCCCAGGGTGATCAACAGGATGGGGGCGCCAGCAGGCAACAGGGCCTTCAGCTGGCCCGCGTAGCTGGGCCGCATGGCGGGGGGCATGGCGATCAACGCGGCCCGGTCGAACACCGCGGTTGCCTCGCCCACGCTCGCGGAGGTCAGCGCGAAGAAGTCCCCGCATAAAATGCGTACGCGCCCCGCGCCGCAGTCCGCTTCATAGGCGACAAAGTCTCCGGTCTCGCGCCGTTGCGCCCGCAGGCCTTGTTCGGCGAAAAACGCCTGGGCGGCGATCTCGCTCAATTCCACGCCCAAGGCCTCATGGCCCTGTTCCGCCAACCAGGTCAGGTCCCGGGACTTGCCGCACAGGGGGACCAACACCCGCCCTCCGGACGCCACATTCAAATCGCCCCAGTGCCTCAGCAACAGCGGATTGACATCGTCTTGGTGAAAGCCGATCTCATTGGCCGCCCACCGCTCATGCCAGAATCGCGCTTCCATCTCTGCGCCTCACCCCTCATTTCACATTGCAAGAACGGGCATTATACGCCTGCTGGCAGGCTGTTCCAAAAACCCGCGCCCCATAAGTTCAGCGCCGCCGTTTTTTAGGGAGCCTGCCGGACAGCTGACATCCACGACAGGTCTCTGCCGATGACAAGCTCGGTCAGCTCCGCATGATGCGTGTTTTTCATTGCCACCGGTTTTGCCTGAAACCCATGTCTTCGCGCCAATTCCCTGACTTCGGTGGCATCGTCGTAAGTCATAATGAAATCGCCTTTCAAACCGGCGCAGGCTTCGAAAAGCGCCTCGTGGTTCAACTGGTGATGAGTGTATAGCCTGCTTCCGGCCTTCTTTCCACCGGCGGTGTAGGGAGGATCAATGAAGAAAACGGCGGCGCGGGCGTCTCTGCAACGCGCCAACAACTCAAACCCATCGCCTTGCTCAAAGCGCATTTTCTCCTTTACGCGGTCTATGGCCCGCAACCTCTTTGCCAGCGTCGCCGGATACCAGCGCGACAGAACGCCTTTCCCCGCCTCGCCGTTTTTGACGAAGCCCACCCCCTTTGCGAGGATGCCGCCGTGAAAGGCCCTATTCTTGAGGATGGTTTGAAAGGCTTTCTCCTTGAGTGTCTGAGGCGGTTTGTTTATTTCTCGAATGACCGCTTCCTTGGACATGTCAAAAGCAAGCACCCGCCGCGCAAGCCATTCCGCTTCGCCATTTAACGCGACCTGCCAAACCGCGGCTATTTCCTCGTCAAGTTCCATCATCAGGACGGCTTTGGCTAAATTCTCAAACGCGGCAGTCAATGAAACGATGCCGCCGCCAGCAAAAGGCTCTATTAACAGCTCTGGCTTTCTTTTTTGGCTTGCAAGCCACTCTCGCAATCTTGGCGCAAACCAGGTTTTGCCTCCAGGATACCGGAACGGACTTCGTTGCGGGACCGAGGCGACATTCACCGGCGCGGACGCCGCAGGCCCGGAATCAAACAGCGCTGTTTGCGGATTCACCATCTGTTAAGTGGGCTGTCAATGAGGCGATTTGTTGGCGGGCTTTCCAGCTTCTCATCAACCTTGGCTTGCAGCGTCTTGAGGAAAACCGCCGCGTTTGGAGTATAATGCGGCTCTTGGCGATGTAAAAGCGAGGATAAGCGCAGAAATGGAACCGCAAACGCCAGAGCGATAAATGGCTCTCCCGCAAGTTTCTTTAGACGACAAGTACGCGCTGGATGTCCCCCGCGCCTACCTGACCGGCATCGAGGCGTTGGTGCGGCTTCCCATCATGCAACGCCAGCGCGACCTTGAAGCCGGGCTGAACACCGCCGGGTTCATCTCCGGCTACCGCGGTTCCCCCGTGGGCGGCTTGGACCAGGCGCTGTGGAAGGCCAAACCCTGGTTAGACAAGCACAACATCCACTTCCAACCCGGGGTGAACGAGGATCTGGCGGCCACCTCCGTCTGGGGCAGCCAGCAAGTCAACCTGTTTCCCGGCGCCCGCTACGACGGGGTGTTCAGCTTGTGGTACGGCAAGGGGCCGGGAGTGGACCGAAGCATGGACGCGATCCGCCACGCCAACGCCTTCGGCGCTTCCCGGCACGGCGGCGTCTTGGCCGTCGCCGGCGACGACCACGCCTGCAAGTCTTCCACCCTGCCCCACCAGACCGAGCACAACTTCATCGGCGCGTCCATGCCGGTGCTGTGCCCCGCCAATGTCCAAGAGCTCCTGGACTTGGGCGTTTCAGGCTGGGAGCTGTCGCGCTACAGCGGTTGCTGGGTGGCCCTGAAGGCCGTCACGGAAAACCTGGACTCCGCCATTTCCGCCGAGCTGGACCCGCGCCGGGTGAACATCGTCATCCCCGACGACTTTGAACTGCCGGAAGACGGCGTGCATGCCCGCTGGCCGGACAATCCCCTGGAGCAGGAAAAGCGCCTCAACAAATACAAGATCTACGCCGCGCGCCATTTCGCCTATGTGAACCGCCTGAACCAAATCAAGATCGACAGCCCCAAGCCGCGTTTGGGGATCATCACCACGGGCAAGAGCTACCTAGATGTCCTGCAGGCCCTGGACGACCTGGGCATAGACGATGACGAGGCCGCCCGCATCGGCCTGCGGGTCTATAAGCTGGGCATGAGCTGGCCTCTGGAACCCCTCGCCACCCACGAGTTCGCCAAGGGGCTGGAGGAGATCCTGGTGGTGGAGGAAAAGCGCAGCATCGTGGAGGATCAGCTCACCGGGCAACTCTACAACCGGCCCGTCGCCGAACGGCCCCGGGTCTTGGGCGAGTTCGACGAACAGGGCCGGGACCTGTTGCCTAACTTGGCGGAGCTGACGCCGGCCATGGTGGCCCGCGCCATCGCCGCGCGCATCGGACGCTTCCACGCCAGCAAGACCATGCAGGAGCGGTTGGATTTCCTGGAGGCCAAAGAGCGCCGCCTGTCCGAGCCGCGCAATGTCATTGCCCGCTCGCCCTATTATTGCTCCGGTTGTCCCCACAACACCTCCACCAAGGTGCCGGAAGGCAGCATGGCCCTGGCCGGCATAGGTTGCCACTACATGGCGTTGTGGATGGACCGGAACACCAACACCTTCACCCAGATGGGCGGGGAAGGCGCCGCCTGGATCGGACAAGCGCCGTTCACCGACACGCGCCATGTCTTTCAGAACATGGGCGACGGCACTTATTTTCATTCCGGGCTGTTGGCCATTCGAGCCGCCGTCGCCGCCGGGATCAACATCACCTACAAGATCCTCTACAACGACGCGGTGGCCATGACCGGCGGCCAGCCCCTGGACGGCGCCCTGACGGTGGAGCAAATGGTCCTGCAACTGCGGGGCGAGGGCGTCGAGCGCATCGCCGTGGTCTCGGACCAGCCGCAGCGACACGCCGGCAAGTTGCCGCGTTTCGAGGGCCTGACCCTTGACCACCGAAAGAAACTTCCGCAGACGCAAAAGGAACTGCGCGACATCCCCGGCGTCACCGCCATCATCTACGACCAGACCTGCGCCGCGGAAAAACGCCGGCGCCGCAAGAAGGGCCTAATGGCGGAACCGGCCCGGCGGGTGTTCATCAACGAGGCGGTGTGCGAGGGGTGCGGCGATTGCAGCGCGCAATCCAACTGCCTGTCCGTGTTGCCCTTAGAGACGCCCCTGGGACGCAAACGCCGCATCGACCAGAGCGCCTGCAACAAGGACTACACTTGCGTGGAGGGCTTCTGCCCCAGCTTTGTCTCCGTCATAGGCGGCAAGTTGCGCAAGCCGGCGGCCGCGAAGGGGGCCGAGGGTTTTGTCGACCTGCCGGAACCGCGGCGGCCCGAGCTGGCGCGGCCCTGGAATGTGCTGATCACGGGCGTGGGCGGCACCGGGGTGTTGACGGTGGGCTCCATCCTAGCCATGGCCGCGCACCTGGAAGGCAAGGGTTGCGCCACCTTGAATCAAACCGGCCTGGCGCAAAAATTCGGCGCTGTCATCAGCCATGCGCGCATAGGCGAGACCCAGGGCGACATTCACGCCGCGCGCATCGCCGCCGGCGACGCCGACCTGCTGTTGGGGTGCGACCTGGTGGTGTCCGCCTCAGACGAGGCCCTGTCCAAGTTGCATGCCGAACGCTCTCACGCCATCGTCAACGACAACCGGGCGCCCACTTCCGACTTCATCGCCGACCCCGACGCCGTGTTTCCGGCGGCGGACATGAAAAGCGTCATTGCCGAGGAAACCGGGGCGGACAAGACCCGGTTCATCAACGCCACCGCCATCGCGACGGCGCTGTGCGGAGACGCCATCGCCGCGAACCTGTTTTTGTTAGGCTACGCCTGCCAGCAGGGTCTGGCGCCCGTCTCGGCGGAGGCCATCGAGCAGGCCATCGCCCTGAACAATGTGGCTGTGGAGTTCAACCAGCAGGCCTTTCTGTGGGGCCGCCGGGCCGCCCATGATTTGGACGCCGTGCTGGCCCGCGCCGGCCTCAGCGCCGACCCTGCCGACCCGGAGGAGGCCGAAACCGCCGCGCCGGAGGAAGCGTTGCGGCAAGGCGCGGCGTTTTTAGCGCAATACCAGGACCAGGGCTACGCCCGGCAATACTCGGATTTCATGGGCGCAACGCGGGAAAAAATCGCCCGGCGTCCGACCCTGTCCCCCCGGGCCGGCGACCGGTTCGCGACCGTCGTGGCGCGGGGCCTGTTCAAACTCATGGCCTACAAGGATGAATACGAGGTGGCGCGCCTGTACAGCAACGGCGCGTTCATGGAAAAACTGCGGGAGCAGTTCGAGGGCTCCTACCGGTTGCGCTTCCATTTGGCCCCGCCCCTGTGGCCCGGCAAGGACGAAAACGGCCGTCCCCTCAAGCGCGTCTTTCCCCATTGGACCCTGGGGCTGTTCGCCCTGTTGGCGAAACTCCGGCGTCTGCGCGGCACGCCTTTTGATCCCTTCGGCCACACGAAAGAGCGGCGGCTGGAAAAACAGCTGATCCAGGACTACAAAAACACCGTGGCGGCGTTGGTGGAGACCCTGAGCGACGACAACTGCGACCTGGCTGTGGAGATCGCCGCCTTGCCAGAGCAGATCCGCGGATTCGGCCCCATTAAATCCGCGAGCGTCAGCGAGGCGGCGCAAAAACAGGCCGCGTTGTTGGCCCGGTTTCACGACGCGCCAGCCTGACGCGGCCGGCCCGACGGTGGCTGTCAGGGGCCGCCGGGGGGCCGCCGGCCCCCTGTTTTTCCCCGCCCCGCAACTGGTCGCCAAAAAGGGCATTGAACGGCGGCCCGTAGTGGCATAGACTATGCAGGCGATTCAATGGCCCACTGCGCTCTCTTTAAGCGATGAAAAAATCAGGTTTCGTTCTGTTATTGACCTGCCTCAACCCCGTTCACGCCGTTGACCTGTTGGAGATCTACCGGTTCGCGCAGGAAAGCGACCCGCAATACCAGCAGGCGGTGGCGGAGAAGAGCGCCGTCATAGAGCAACGGCCCCAGGCCCTGGCGCAACTCTTGCCCGCCCTCACCTTCAGCGCCAACACCTTCAGCAACGATCAGGACATCCTGCGCAGCGCCTTCAATCCTTCGGGGAGCCTCGATAACACGGTGAGCTTCAACAGCCACGGCTACAACCTGGACCTCACCCAGCCTCTGTTTCGGGGAGACCGCATCATCGGCTATCTGCAATCAGGCCACCGCATCAAGCAGGCGGAGGCGGAGCTGGGGGCCGCCGAACAGGATTTGATGATCCGCGCGACGGCGGCCTATTTCGACGCGTTGGCCGCCCAAGACAATCTGAGCTTCGCCGGGGCGGAGAAAAAATCCCTGGGGCGGCAGTTGGAGCAGGTGAGGCAACGCTTCGAGGTGGGCCTGAGCGCCATCACCGATGTGCAGGAAGCCCAAGCGGGTTACGACCGCGCTTTCGCCGCGGAAATAGAGGCGCGAAACAATGTGGACAACGCCCAGGAGACCTTGCGGGAGATCACCGGCCAATATCTTTCCGGGCTGGCCGGCTTAGGCGACGCCATGCCGCTGTCAAGCCCTGAGCCGGAAGAGATTGAAACCTGGACCAACCTCGCGCTGGAGCAAAATCTGAATGTGTTGGCGGCGCGCCACGGGGTGGATGTGGCCCGCAAGGAAACCAAACGGCAAATCGCGAACCGCTTGCCCACCGTGGACATGGTGGCCCGACACGCCCTGAACAGGAGCGGCGGCCGTTTCGGCGCCTTCAAGAGCGAGACCACCTCAGTGGGGGTGCAACTCAATGTGCCTCTCTACCAAGGAGGGGCGCTCAATTCGCGGGTGCGCGAAACCCGCGCCCGTCTGACCGCGGCCATGGAGCGGCTGGAGCAAGAGCGTCGGCGCGCGCAACGGCTGACTCGGCAGGCGTACCTGGGGGTGATCTCGGGGATCAGCCGGGTGCGGGCCCTGAAGCAAGCCGTGGTCTCCAGCGAGACCGCCCTGCAAGCTACGGAAGCGGGCTTTGAGGTGGGGACGAGAACCGCCGTGGATGTGGTCGCGGCGGAGCGGCTGACCTCCCAGGCCCGGCGTGACTACGCTCGCGCCCGTTATGATTACCTGCTTTCCACTTTGCGCCTCAAGCGTTCCTCAGGGGCCCTCTCGGCTGAGGACCTGTCCCAGGTCAACCGCTGGTTGCGCTGAGGGCTCCCAAGAGACTTCAACCATGACGATCCGAAAACCATGACAAACCCCAGTGACATTCATGCCGTGCGTTGCGAGGCGGAAGCCTCCGCGTTGCTCATCATTGACATCCAGCCCCGTTTGACCGCCGCCATGCCGGTCAAGGTCCTGGCCCGGTTGCAAAGAAATCTGAGCCTGTTGGCGCGGGCGGCGAACGCGCTGGATGTGCCAGCCTTCGTCACGGAGCAATATCCCCGCCAGCTTGGCGGCACTGAGCCGGAGATCCGGAAACTCTTGCCGGAGGCCACGAAAACCTACGAGAAAAGCTGTTTCTCCTGTGTGGATATAAAGGGTTTCTCAGAAGATCTGGCGGCGACGGGCAGGACGCAAGTCATCCTCACGGGCCTGGAAGCGCACATCGGCATCTCGCAGACGGCCCTGGCCCTGTTCAACCAAGGCTACTCAGTCTTTGTCGTGGCGGACACGGTATGCTCCCGCCACCGGGAAAACTACGAGATCGCCCTGCACCGGTTGCGCCAGGCCGGGGTGCTGGTAAGCGACGCCGAGTCAATCGTGTTCGAATGGGTGCGGGACGCCGCCCATGAGAAATTCAAGGAAATACAGGCCTTGCTGACCTGAAGTTGAAAATGCGCTGAAAACCCGCGCGCTACGGCGGTAACTCACTCCACCGTGACGGACTTGGCCAGGTTCCGGGGCTGGTCCACATCGGCGCCCTTCAGCACCGCCACATGGTAGGCTAACAACTGCAAAGGCACTGTGTACACAATGGGGGCCGCCAGGTCTTCAACCGGCGGCACTGAGATGGTCGTGAGGTCCGCGCCCGCCTCCATGTCCACCTCGGAATCCGAAAACACATACAACCTCGCGCCGCGGGCGCTGACCTCCCGGAGGTTGGAGTTCAATTTGCTCAACAGGCCGTTGTTCGGGGCCACGGCGACCACTGGCATGTCGTCGTCTATCAGGGCCAGCGGCCCGTGCTTCAACTCCCCCGCCGCGTAGGCTTCGGCGTGGATGTAGGAGATCTCCTTGAGTTTCAGCGCGCCCTCCATGGCCACCGGCAACATGGCGCCCCGCCCCAGGAACAAGGCGTGATGTTTGTGGATGAAGTCCTCCGCCAACTTCTTGATCCGGCCATCCAACTGCAGAACGGAATTGACCCGGCCCGGCAGTTTTTCCAGCTGAGCCGTGAACCGCGCCTCTTGCTCCCTGTTCAGCCCGCGCCGGCGGGCAAACAACAGGGTCAACAGGGCCAAGGCCAGGAGTTGCGCGGTGAAGGTCTTGGTGGCCGCGACGCCGATCTCGATGCCGGCCCGAGTGAGGAACACGGAGTCCGCCTCCCGCGCCAGGGAGCTCTCCGTCATGTTGCACACCGCCAGGTTCGCCAGGTAAGGCTTGGTCTTGGCTAAGCGCAGGGCCTCCAGGACATCCAGGGTCTCGCCAGACTGGGAAATAACCACAAACAAGGTGGCGTCCGGCACCACCGTGTCGCGGTAGCGGTATTCGCTGGCGATGTCGACGCTGCACTGGATCCGGGCCAAGGTCTCCAGCCAGTGCTTGGCCACCAGCCCGGCGTGGTAGCTGCTGCCGCAGGCGATGATGTGAACATGGCGGGCCTGTTCGAGAGCCTCAGCGACCGGCGCGGCCAACCCGGTTTCCAGGAGCTGGCCGTTCTCGACCCGGCCCTCCAGCGTGTCGGCGAGGGCCGGCGGCTGAGTGAAGATCTCCTTGAGCATGTAATGGCGGTAGCCGGATTTGTCGGCGCCGTCGGCGGGCATGTTGGAGGCGATCACGAGGCGGTCGACGGGCCGGCCCGCCGCGTCGAAAACCGCCACCCGCTTCCGGCCCAGGTCCGCCACATCGCCTTCCTCCAGGACCATGAAACGCTGGGCGACTGGCAACAGGGCGAAGATGTCGGAGGCGATGAAACGCCCATTGTCGCCGATGCCTATGACCAACGGGCTGCCCTTGCGGGCCGCCACCAGGCGTTCCGGGCAGGCGCTGTCCAACACGCCCAGGGCGTAAGTCCCTTCGATTTCCCGCGCCGTGGCCTGCACGGCGGCCAACAGGTCGCCCCCTTCCCCCAGATGGCGGTGAATCTGGTTGACCACCACCTCCGTGTCCGTTTCGGAAGCGAACTCGTAGCCGGCCTCCCGCTGTTGAGCCCGCAAGGCCTCGTGGTTTTCGATGATGCCGTTATGGACCAAGGCGACGCCGTCCTTGCAGATATGGGGATGGGCGTTGTCGACGCTAGGGCGGCCATGGGTGGCCCAGCGGGTGTGGGCTATGCCGGTGTTGCCGCGCAACGAGGACTGGGAGACGGACTGCGCCAGTTCGTTGACCTTGCCCCGCACCCGGCGGCGTTGGAAGCCGCCGCCTTGCTCAAGCACCACCACGCCGGCGGAGTCATAGCCCCGGTACTCCAGGCGCTGCAATCCCTCCAGCAGGATGGGGGTGGCATCCCGGTCGGCGACGGCGCCCACAATCCCGCACATGGATCAGTCCCGAACCGCCTGTTGACCGCGAAACAGCCGCCCCTCGGAAGCCTGCTCCGCCACCACCGAATTGAGAATGTATTTTGAAGCGTTGCGTTTGGCGAAGTTCATCTGATTGGGGCTGAGCTTGTTCTCCGCCGCCAAGGACTCCATGTAACGCTTGGCGGTGGGGTTGCCTTGGCGGTAAGAGGCGTAATACCAAGAGAAGGCCTCCACCATGTCCTGGCCTGTGCCGTAGGCGTTGTGAAACATCAGGCCGTAATTAAGTTGCGCCTTGGGGTCGCCCTGTTTCGCGGCCTGCTCGTACCAGCGCAAGGCCTGAGCCCAGTTCCGCCGCACGCCCAGGCCCAAATAATAAAGCACCCCCAAATAATTTTGCGCCTCGCTGTCGCCCGCCTCGGCCCGGGGTTTGAACAAGTTGTAGGCGGTCTGGTAATCCCCCTCCTCAAAGGCTTGCAAGGCCGTTTTTTCGCCGCCGCACCCCGCGGCCGCCAAAGCGGTCAGAAGAAGGGGGGGCGCCAATAGCCTCCTGAGCAGGCTCGGCCCGCCGCTGATGGGAGGGATCGAAGAAGCGTCGCTCGCAGGCGCAAGCGCGGGGGCGGAATGACGACTGGCGGAAACCCGACCAACGCTCAGGCATTGGTCGGGGCGAGAGGATTCGAACCTCCGACCCCTGCAACCCCATTGCAGTGCGCTACCAGACTGCGCCACGCCCCGGTTCCTGCCAATATAGCGCCCGGCGACTGCGGGCTAACGACGCAACAGCTCCAGAATCTTCTCGAGCTCGGTGCGCAACTGACGAATGATCTGTTGACTTTGATTCGCGTCTTCCCGGGCTTCCTCCCCCGACAGACGCTGGCGAGCGCCGCCGATGGTGAACCCCTGCTCATACAGCAAACTCCTGATCTGCCTGACTAAAATCACATCTTGGCGCTGGTAGGAGCGTCTGTTCCCGCGCCGCTTCAGGGGTTTCAACTGCGGAAACTCCTGCTCCCAGTAGCGCAACACATGGGTCTTCACTTCACACAGCTCGCTGACCTCGCCGATGGTGAAGTAACGCTTGCCCGGAATGGCGGGCAAATCACTATTCTGCGACGGTTCCAGCATGGCTCATTACCCTCGTTTTCAATCTCTGCCCAGGGCGAAAAGTCACTACGCGCCGGGCGCTGATGGGGACGGTTTCGCCAGTCTTGGGATTGCGCCCCGGCCGTTGCCGCTTGTCCCGCAACTCGAAGTTGCCGAACCCAGGCAATTTGACCTGCCGCCCCGCCGCCAAAGACGAGCGTATTTCTTCAAAAAACATCTCCACGATCTCTTTCGCCTCGCGTTTGTTAAAGCCATCCTGGTCATGCAACCTCTCGACCAACCCCGCTTTTGTCAATGCCGCCATGGTGTCATTCTCGCAACTTTGCCTGAAAATCCGCGCGGAGGGCCGCGAAAACCCGCTCCATTGCGCCCTCCACTTCCCCGTCCGTCAATGTACCCGCAACGCCCTGAAAAGTCAATCCGAATGTGAGACTTTTTTTATCGGCCTCTATGGAAGCCCCCTGATAGACATCGATCAGGGCCAACTGGGTCAACCATTCCGGGGCCGCGGCCTGGATGGTTTGCAACAGGTTTTCAACGGGGAGGGTCTTGTCCACCAGCAGGGACAAGTCTCGCCGGACTATCGGAAATTTGGATATTTTCGAGAATTTTACCCTGTTTTTCGCAGGAATTAGCGACAAATCCAGTTCGAAAAGATAGACCGGAAGGTCTATGTCCAGCTGGGTTTGCAGGCCCGGATGCAGGGCCCCAAGCAAACCGATGGAGCGTCCGTCCAACAGGATCTCGGCGGCCTGTCCATCATGCAACGCGGCAACGGCGACGGGCCGATACGCCGGGGTCAGAGGGCCGCAACTTGCCGCCAACGCGGCCTCCACATCGGACTTGAGGTGGTGGAAATCCCCCGCCTGGCCCCCCCCGCCCCATTGTTCCGGGGCGACGCCCCCGCAACTCAGACCGCCCAACATGGGCGTCTGCGCCAACGCGCCATCGCGGCGGTTGAAGACCTTGCCGGTCTCAAACAACCGCGCCCGCGGCTGTTGCCGGTTGAGGTTGCGGCGCAAGGCCGTCAGGAGCCCGGGCCACAGGCTGACGCGCATCCGCGACAGGTCGGCGGAAATGGCGTTAAGCAGGGGCAGACCCTCCGCTTCGGGAAACAACAGGGCCTGCAGGGCCGGGTCGACGAAGCTGTAGGTGATGGCCTCCTGGTAGCCCCGCTCCGCCAAGGCCCGTCCCAGGGCGGCGACGCGGGTCTCCTCGCCAGGAGGGCGCATGGCCAGGCTGACCGGCGGCAGGGCGCTGGCGATGTTCTGGTAGCCGTGGACGCGGGCAATTTCCTCGATCAGATCCGCCTCTATGGCAAGGTCAAAGCGGTGGGAGGGCACCTCGAAACGCCGTTCGCCATCCCCGCCCGCGACCTCCTTTAAACCCAGGCGCGTCAGGATGTCGACGCATTCGTCCGCGTCTATGGCCTTGCCCAACAAGCTCGCCACCGCTGGCGGGCGCAACGGCGCCACGGGCCGCGCCGGCAGGTTCGCCTCAGCCACCGCTTCCGCGACGGGCCCCGGCTCCCCCCCGCAAACCTCGAGGATCAGTCCGGTGGCGCGCTCCAGGGCCCGGCGTTGCAACTCGACATCCACCCCCCGTTCGAACCGGTGGGAGGCGTCCGTGTTCAGGCCCAGCCGCTCAGGGCGTCCCGCCAGGGCCAAGGGCGTGAAAAACGCGCTTTCCAAGAAAATGTGCCGGGTCTCAGGGGTGACGGCCGAAGCCTGCCCCCCCATGACGCCAGCCATGGCCACAGGCCCGGCCTCGTCGGCGATGACCAGGGTCGATTCGGACAGGGCGTGGGTCGCGCCGTCCAACAAGACGATGGATTCCCCCGGGGCGGCGAGGCGAACAGTGATGGCGCCCCGCAGGCGGTCGTTGTCGAAGGCGTGCAGGGGCTGGCCCAGCTCCAACATCACATAATTGGTGATGTCCACCACCGGGCTTAAACTGCGCAGGCCGCAACGGCGCAACCTCTCCCGCAGCCACAGGGGGGAGGGGCGGGACAAGTCAACCTGCCGAATGAGACGGCCCGCGTAACGGGGGCAGCGTTCGGGGGCCGCCAGCTGGATGGCGCGGGTCTCCTCATGGCGCGCCGGCGTTGCCGCCACCGCCGGCGGGCTGAAGGGAAGCCGGTAGGCCACCGCTACTTCCCGGGCCAGCCCGGAGACGCTCAGGCAGTCGCCGCGATTGGGGGTCAGGCCCAGCTCGAAAACCTGGTCCTCAAGCCCCAGGAGTTCGCTCAGTTCGGTCCCCGGCGCGGCGTCCGCGGGCAAGGGAAACAAGCCCTCAGCATCGTCCGACAGGCCCAGTTCCACCCCCGAACACAGCATGCCCGCCGACTTCACCCCGCGCAGTTTGGCTTCTTTCAACGGCGACTGCCCTGGCAGAGCCACGCCCACGCCGGCGTAGGGATGGCAGTTTCCCGCCGCGACGCCGGGGGCGCCGGTGACCACGGTCACGGGGGGGCCGGCGTCCTTCTTCACGGCGCAGACCATCAACCGATCCGCGTTCGGATGCTTCTCCACGGCCTCCACCCGGGCCGCCACGACGCCGCGCAACCCGGGGGCCGCCGGGGCCGTCCGCTCCACTTCCAGCCCGGCCATGGTCAGCCGCTCCGCCAGGGCCGCGGTGGAGACGGGGGGATCCACCCATTCCCGCAGCCATTGTTCGTTGACTCTCATGTCGCAAGCCTGCTCGCCGCTCTCCGGGGACTCAGTTGAACTGGCGCAAAAACCGCAGGTCGTTCTCGAAAAACAGGCGGATGTCGTCGATGCCGTATCTCAGCATGGCGATGCGCTCCGCGCCCATGCCGAAGGCAAATCCCGAATAGCGCCGGCTGTCTATGCCCACATTGTTCAGCACGACGGGATGCACCATGCCGCAACCCAGGATCTCCAGCCAGCCGTTGTCGCCTAAAATATCCACCTCCGCCGAGGGTTCGGTGAAAGGAAAATAGGAGGGCCGAAAGCGGGTGCGAATGTCCGCGCCGAAGATGTGGCGCGCGAACTCTTCCAGCACGCCCTTCAGGTGGGCGAAAGTGACGCCCTCGTCCACCATGATGCCCTCAATCTGGTGGAACATGGGGGTGTGAGTCATGTCGGAATCGCAACGATAGACCCGCCCCGGGGCGATCACCCGGATGGGGGGCCGGGTGGTCTTCATGTGGCGCGCCTGCACATTGGAGGTGTGGGTGCGCAACAACAAGTCCGCATCCAGGTAAAAGGTGTCGTGCATGGCTCGGGCCGGATGATGGGCCGGAATGTTCAGGGCCTCGAAGTTATGGTAGTTGTCCTCTATCTCCGGGCCGTCCACCACCTCGAAGCCGATCTCACCAAACAGGCGCACGATGTCTTGCAAGACGAGGGTCACGGGATGGAGCCCCCCGGGCCGCTGGCCCCGGGCTGGCAGGGTGACATCGATCCGCTCGGCGGCAAGCCGCTCCGCCAGCTGCTCTCGCACCAACGCGGCCTGGCGCGTCTCGATGGCGTCCCGCACCCTGTCTTTGGCCCGGTTGACCTCCTGCCCCGCCGCGCGCCGTTGCTCCGCCGGCAAGCCGCCCAGAGTCTTGAGACGCTGGGTGATCAGCCCCTTCTTGCCCAGGTGGCGCACCCGCGCCGCGTCCAGGGCCCGGGCGTCAGCCGCCGCCGCCACCTCGCCCAGGGCCTGCTCCAGCACATCCTGCAAGTCATTCATGGCGCCGCCAGCCTGCGAGCCGCCACGGGCCGGAGGGCCGGGCCGTCAGATCGGTTTTTTTTCACAAGATCGCCTTGAACTCATCATCAGTGGCGGCAAAATCGATGGCGCGCGTTGTCGAGCCGCAACCGCCGCGGGACCAAACCCGCCGGGCAAACCCGGCGCGAGTTGGTTGCTTGCGTTCGCATTCTAACACACCGGAAGGCCCTGGCGCCGCCGGCGCGGTTGACGGGGAAACCGGCCCGGGGGGCGCCGGGGGCCGGCCCCTGGCGGGCTGTTTTTCTGCTACAATCGCCATTGTGACAAGCCGCGATGAAAACGGGCGACTCAAGCCGGCGCCGCCAGACGACGCCAGCGGAGGGGCGGGCCAGGTGGAGATGCCCTTCGCCATCGTGCAGGGCGCGCCGCTGACGGAGCTCCCCAAAGACCTGTACATTCCGCCGGCGGCCCTGGAAGTCTTTCTGGAGGCCTTTGAAGGCCCCCTGGACCTGCTGTTGCACCTGATCAAACGCCAAAACCTGGACATCCTGGACATCCCCATCGCCCAGATCACGGAACAATACATGCGCTATGTGGAGCTGATGAAGGAGTTGCGCCTGGATCTGGCGGGGGAATACCTGGTGATGGCGGCCACCTTGGCCGAAATCAAGTCGCGAATGCTGTTGCCGCGCACGGCGGAAGAGGAGGAAGAAGACCCGCGGGCGGACCTGATCCGCCGTTTACGGGACTATGAGCGCTACAAACAGGCGGCGCAAGACCTCAATGCGTTGCCGCGGCTGGAGCGGGACATCTTCGGCGCCCTCATCGAATTTCCTGACAAAAGCGCGCGCATCAAACCGCCAGAAGTACCCATGGACGCGCTGTTGCGGGCCTTTGCGGAAGTCCTGCAACGCTCCGAGGCCTTTTCCCACCACCATGTGCAACGGGAGCCGCTGTCGGTGAGGGAACGGATGACGATTATCCTCGACGGGATCAACATTAAGGATTTCAAAGAGTTCCAGGATTTTTTCACCGTGGAAGAGGGCCGGGCGGGGGTCATCGTGGTGTTCCTGGCCCTGCTGGAGTTGCTGAAAGAAGCCCTGATCGAAGTCGCGCAAAACGACCTCAACGGCCCCATCTACATCAAGGCCGCCGCATGAAACCCGCCGAGTTGAAAAACATCGTGGAGGCCGCGCTCATGGTGGCGGACGATCCCCTAAGCGTGAACAATCTATTGGCCCTGTTCAAGGCGGATGCGCGGCCCCCCGACCGCGACGACCTCAGGCAGGCCCTCAACGCATTGCAGGCGGACTACGCCGACCGCGGCGTGGAACTGAAAGAAGTCGCCGGCGGCTTTCGCTTCCAGGCGCGGACGGAAGTGGCGGAGTGGGTGAACCGGCTCTTTGACGAAAGGCCGCAACGCTATTCCCAGGCGCTGTTGGAAACCTTGGCCATCATCGCCTATCGCCAGCCCATCACCCGGGCGGAGATCGAGGACATCCGCGGCGTCGGCGTGAGCGCCAAAATCATCCGCACGCTGATGGAGCGGGAATGGATCAAGGCGGTGGGACACCGGGAAGCGCCGGGGCGGCCGGAATTGTTGGCGACCACGGGACAGTTCCTCGATTATTTCAACCTGAAAAAGCTGGCGGAGTTGCCGCCTTTGGCGGACCTGTCCGATCTCGCGCAGGCCGAGCCGGACCTGTTCGAACAACAGGCGGACGGGGGCGGAGACACCGTGGTGGCCCTGCGGGGCGCCGACGGGACGGGCCCGGACGAGGACGAGGGCCGGCCGGCAATGGACGCGCCGGAGCAGGCCGGCGCAGAGGGCGCGGACGAATCTCCCTTGGCCGAAGGCAATGTGATCCCCTTTTCCGGCCAATCCAACACCCGCTAAACCCGCTATTCGCCGTGCCGGAGCGCATCCAAAAGGCCCTGGCCGCGGCCGGCCTGGGTTCGCGCCGCCATATCGACAGCCTGCTCAAGGCGGGGCGCATTCGCGTCAACGGCGCCGTGGCGAAGCCGGGCGACAAGATCACCCCCGCCGACCAGGTTCGGGTTGACCGGCGGACCGTCAGGTTGGCGTCCCTCGCCGACAAGCCTCGCGTGGCGGCGTACTACAAGCCCGAAGGCGAGATCTGCGCCGAACAAGACCCCCAAGGGCGCCCCACGGTGTTCGCCAACCTGCCCAGGCTGAAGCGGGGACGCTGGATAAGCGTCGGCCGCCTGGATTTCAACAGCGCCGGCCTGTTGCTGTTCACCAACGACGGCGCCTTGGCCAATGAACTCATGCACCCGCGCAACCAAGTGGAGCGCGAATACGCCGCGCGGGTTGCCGGCCGGGCCAACCCGCGGCAACTGGAAGCTCTGTTGCAAGGCGTTGAGCTGGAGGATGGCCCCGCCCGCTTCCTCCGCATCGAGGACGCCGGCGGCGCGGGCCTCAACCACTGGTACCATGTCGTCATCACGGAGGGGCGCAACCGGGAAGTCCGCCGCCTGTGGGCTTCCCAGGGGCTTGCGGTCAACCGCCTGATCCGCATCCGCTACGGAGACTGCCGCCTGCCCCGGGACAAACGCCCGGGCCAGTTCTGGGAGCTCGCCCAACAGGACATCTCGGCGTTGCGGCGCGCCGCCAACTCGCCCCAGGCATGAGCGGCGCCGGCGGCCCGCTGGCGGCGTTGGGCCAGCGCCTGTTCGAGACCTACGGCCCGCAGCATTGGTGGCCTGCGGACACCCCGTTCGAGGTGATGGTGGGAGCCGTGCTGACCCAGAACGCCAGCTGGAAGAATGTGGAACAGGCCATCGCCAACCTGAAAGCGGCCCGGCGGCTGACCTTGGAAGACCTGAACGCCCTGCCCCACGCCGAGTTGGCCCGGCTGGTGCGGCCCTCCGGCTTCTTCAATGTCAAGGCCCGGCGGCTGAAAAACCTGTGCGCGTGGTTGCAGGCCCAAGGCGGCATCGAAGGGCTGGCGAAGCGGGAGACGCCGGCCCTCAGAGCGGCTCTGTTGGCCGTCAACGGCATAGGCCCCGAGACCGCCGATGACATCCTGCTCTACGCCCTGGAGCGCCCGGTGTTCGTCATCGACGCCTACACCCGACGCCTGCTGAAAACGCTCAAGCTGATCCGGGGAGACGAGGACTACGAGACCCTGAGGCGAAGGTTCGAATCCAGCCTGCCCGCCAAGCCCGCCTTGTTCAACGAGTACCACGCCCTGATCGTGAGGCACGCCAAGGAGAAGTGCGCCGCCCCAGGCCCCTGCCGGCACTGCGCCGTCGAAAAGGCCCCGCTGGTGCGAACCCTCAGCCCCCCGGCGTAGGGTCGAGTGAAACATTGTCCTCCAGCTCTGTCGTCAGCGTTGCCGCCCCGAACAGCCAACCCAACAACTCGCACAATCAGCCCCGCGCTCCTTGTCAACGCCCGCCAGGCGCGCTACACTCAACCCATGTTGCGCCTCCTCGCCCTGTCGTTGCTTGCCCTGACCGCGCCCCACGCTGCTATGGACAGCCGCGCCGCCGTTGCGGGGCAAGTCCATCCCTGCCAAGCCGACAACCGGTTCCGCCACGACGATCCCATCTGAAACACCCACTATCCGCCCAACGGCTTCAACTGCCGTTGCCTTCAAGACCCTGACCACTACAGATCGCAAAGAATAAAACCCGCAGTTCAGCAACAGCGCCGGCAAGCTGCAAGAAGCGTCGCAGGAAGTTGGAACGGACAAAACCACCGGTGAAGTGATCAATCGGCCGGAGCCCCGCTACGACTTCAGCGACCAAGCCGGCCAGCCCCAGACCATGACCCCCGACTGGAACCACAACCCCGGCAAAGCCCAATCTCTCTCCGACCTCGCCGGCAAACAATTCCAGTCGCCGGTGCCAGGCGGCAAGACCTACACAGACTTCAACCTGCCGGACGCTGACAAAACCCCGGCGAGTTTGATCCCGCCGGCGCCGCCCCGTCTGCCCCACGGCAAAGACCAAGACGCGCAATTGAAAATCATCGAAGACGCCGTGGGCATGAAGGAAAATGACATCCGCGTAGTGCGAACCCCCGGCCGCCTGGATGATATGGTGATCAGAAAAGAACAGCTGCCCCACCTGGTGAGAAAGCAACCCCGCGAGGAATGGGCGAACTACATCTTGCCCACCTTGGAAGACCCCCTGGAAGTGTGGCTGTCGCCTGTCAAAAACAACGCGACCGGCAAAATCATCTATCGGCGCCGGTTCATCACCATCTTTGATGATGCTGATAAAACCCGCGCTACGCTGGCGGCAACCCAGGAAAACAAAGACAGCTCACTGCTGTGGACCTTCTTTCCGCGAGGCGATATGAAACGAATAGATAAGCAACGGCATGGCTTCCTGCTCTATCGGAAACAGGCAGGCCAGTAATGGAAGAGTGACCTGGTCTCATCCAGCGCGTTGGAGTAGTCTTTACACCAGGAAAGTTCGTACCCGCCAACGCATCTCCAGCCTGCCCTGAGGACAATCATACGCCATGAACCCGCGCTGTCAAGCATTCTCCGCCCCGCGAGACAAAATGAGACAAATGGATAAGCGACGGGAGGGCTTCCTGCTCTATCGGAAACAGGCAGGCCGGTAATGGAAGAGTGGCCTGGTCTCATCTAGCGCGTTGGAGTATCTTTACACTAGGAAAGTTCGAACCCGCCAACGCGTCTCCAGCCTGCCCTGAGGATAAGCATACGCCATGAATCCACGCTGTCAAGCATTCTCCGGCCCGTACGCCAGCGCCGAGCGCAACTTCGGACTCCAGACCAACGCCGCCATTGCCGGCGCCAACCTGATCTACGCCGGCGCCAAAAAAGAGGCCGTGTACGCGTACAGAACCAACACGCACGCCGCCAACATCGCCAAAGCGTAGCCAGCGTTCCAGCGCATGATCGCGAAAGCGGACGGGCCGAACCGGCCCTGTATGGCGAGGTTGATGCCTGAGAAAGGCGACACCACGATGCTGTTGCCCCACATCATCATCATGCAAAGCCCCAGCAGGGTGGCGTTGGAATCCACATTGCTGAGCAACCCGCCCAAAATCGAGATGGTGACGATGGGATGGACGCCGACAAGAGAAACCAAAATAGCCACCGCCATAAGACCGCCGCAGATCGCCGGCGAGATGGCGGACAGGCCCAGAGAGGCGCCGTTGCCGGCCAACACGGCGGAAATGCCAGTGGACATGACCCCGGCGGCTAAAAACAGCGCCAGTTCCCGGCCCATGTTCGGCAAGTCGTCCACCACATGGGTCGCCAACAGGCCCGGGGCCGCCGCGCCGCGGCGCGCCGCCAATGCCAAACCCGTCAGCACCAGGGACAGCGCGGTGATCAGGGTCAGAACGGGAAAGGCGGGAAACGCTTTGTTCAGCGCGATGACGGCGGCGGACAACGCCAGCGGGACCAACAAGGCGTTGAAGCGCAAGGGGTAGCCGCAGGCGTGGGTGCTGTCGGGGTCCCGCGCCAACTGCCAGGTGGTGAGCAACAAACCGATCAGCGCGACCGGCAGTCCCGCCAACGCCAAAGTGATGAAATCCGCGCCAGGGGCATAGACTAACGCGGTGGCGACGGACACATAGAAAGGCGACCAGTAACAACCGTTGCTAAAGGCCCTGGAGAACAAAATGGCTTGCAACCGGCTGATTTTCCCGCCCTTTTCCATTCGGTTGCCGAAGATCATAATGGCGGAAAGGTTGATCACCGAGGCGAACAAGTGCAGGCCCCAGGCGGTTTTGACCAAGGCCTTCCGGCCCCTGGGAAGCCGGGCATCGTCGCCGCTGCCCGGCTGGGTGATCAAGCGCAGAAAGGTGACCGAGGCAAGCAGGGCCAACACATGGATGTTGGCGGAGACCACCCGGACAAGATCCACCGGCAGGCGGTTCAGCAGGACCCAGGCGAGACACGCCAAGCCGACGCAGAGCATCCCGGAGGTCTGACACGCCAAAATCCAGGGCAAGCGCCGAAACAACAGCAGGGCCGCCAACCAGCCCGCCAAGCCCGGCCACAGGGGCGAGACCGCGGGCGAGGAGGACGCCGCAATCGCCAACAAGGTCATCGCCAACAGGAGCAGGCCCGGCAAGCAGGCGCTGAAAGATCGATTCGCCATGCCGCCAAGCGTTCAGGCCAAGGAATAACCGAAGTGTTGTTTGAACAGGTCGGCAAACTCCGCGGGGGTGAACTCGTGCCGCTGATTGCCCCGCGTCTCGATCTTGATCTTGCCCATGAGACTCCCCATGCGGCCGGTGGTCTCCCAATCCTTGCCCTCCATCAGGCCCTGCAACAGGCCGGCGCGGTAGGCGTCCCCGCAACCGGTGGGGTCAACCACTTGCCGGGCTGGGGCCGGGGGGATGTCGATCTGCCCGCCCTGTGCGTAGATGACCGACCCGGCGCCGCCGCGGGTGACCACCAGGGCCTCCACCAGGTTCAGGACCGCGCGCGTGTCCAAACCGGTCTTGTCCGCCACTAATTGCCATTCGTAATCATTGAAGACCAACCAGGTGGCGCACTCGAAGCTTTGCAACAATTCGGCTTTGTTCAACACCGTCACATTCTGGCCAGGGTCGAAAATAAACGGAATGTCCGCCGCCGCGAACTGGCGGGCGTGTTGCAACAGGCCCTCTCTGCCATCCGGGGCGACGATGCCTATGCTGACGCCCTGGGCCATGGACACCGTGTTTTTGTAGGAATGCGCCATGGCCCCCAGCTGGAAAGTGGTGATCTGGTTGTTGTCCAGGTCCGTGGTGATGAAGCACTGGGCGGTGAACACCCCGTCTATGACCTTGATGTGGCGCGGGTCTATGCCGCATTGCTCCAGCCAGTCCCGGTAGGGCGCGAAGTCCGTCCCCACCGTCCCCATGGGCAGGCAATCCGCCCCCAGGAGCTTCATGTTGTAGGCGATGTTGCCCGCGCAGCCGCCGAACTCGCGCTGCATCTCCGGCACCACGAAGCAGACATTCAGGAAGTGGATTTTTTCCGGCAGGATGTGGTTTCTGAAGGAATCCGGAAACGCCATGATATGGTCGTAGGCGAAGGAACCGCAGATAAGCGCAGTCATGGGCGGCGTGGACAGATAGCGGGGAAATGGCGGGTTTGGGTAATGGCGAAAGTTCCAAATCAATCAGCTTGTGTATTATACCGCCAATGAAGCGCAAAACGCTATGCGTGTTCGCCGGGTCCAATTCCGGGAGCCAGCGGGACGCCGGGAACGGGGGCGCGTCCGCTTACACAAAGGCGGCGCAGGCCCTGGGGGAGGAGCTGGCCCGGCGCGACATCGGCTTGGTGTATGGCGGCGCCCGGGTGGGCCTCATGGGCGCCGTGGCGGACGCCGCGTTGGCGGGGGGCGGCGCGGTGACCGGGGTGTTGCCGGAGTTTCTTGCCAACACGGAGCTGACCCACCCAAACCTGACGCAACTGCGCATCGTCGATACCATGCAACAGCGCAAAGCCTTGATGGCGAAACTCTCCGACGGCTTCATCGCCCTGCCCGGCGGTTTAGGCACTTTTGATGAACTCCTGGAAGCCCTGACCGGGGGACAATTGGGCCTGCACGACAAACCCTGCGCCGCGCTGAATGTCCAAGGCTATTTCGACCCCCTCCTAAGTCTATTGGCGCATGCCGCGCGGGAACGATTCTTAAAACCCGCGCACCGCGACATGCTCATCGTCGACACGGACCCCGGGCCGCTCCTGGAGGCCATGGCGCGCTACCAGGCGCCCCGGGACGGCAAGTGGTTGGGGGACAGCTCCTCTAAAATCAGAAGCTAAACTATTCGTCAGAAGAGGCATTTTTCAGTCTGTAAGACACCCTCATTCCACTCCAGGATCGCCGGAAATACTTGTCGAAACCCTCCTTGAATGGATTAGGGAGCCAATCGAACTTTGGTGTCTTTGACCTTGCCCGTCTGACCCGCAAAATGCGCCATTGTTCACTTGAGCTTTGCGCAATGCGACTCGCTGCGTCAAATTCTGTGGGGCCAAGTTCAAACTGCGTTTCATCTCCCTCGGTCGCCTTGACCTCAATACGCCACATCTCACCTTGGTGCGAAAACGAGAAATCATAGCCGAAGCTGTCATTTGTTCCGTCTTGCTCTCCCGGGACCAGTGGCAGGCATTTTAAGCGATTTTTGGAGACCCAGTTGTCCAGAGTGACGGCACCTTTGAACTTTGCTTGCAAATATATGAAAGCACGCATTTCGCCGACGACACCCACAAGCTCGGGCAATTCAGGAGGAGGTGAATAATGGCCTCCCCCACCCCCGCGTCCGCCTGACTTGTCGTTGCCCGTGTCTGGTATTTCTTTCAAAAGGGTGAATTCACTCGGCACTGGATAGGGGGCATCTGGTTCAGGGAGAGATTTAATACGCTCAAAGAGTTCTTTGTAGTCTGATTCTCCAGCCACAAAATCGGTACCAGCAACCTCGTATGTTCGCTTTTCGCGGCCTGCTTCTTGTTTTTTCTCGACTTCTCTTTTACGCAGAGCCTCGCGCTTGGCCTCAACGCGCTCAGGTGTTAGTTTAAGATGTTTGCGTATCCCATCAAGACTCGCGCAACCAGCGCAAGCCTCTCTGAATTGATAGTCATCGATAATAGCAAAGGATCGTTTAATCAATTCAGCATCTTGCCAGTTATTCAAATACCAATCATTCAAATGCGCCGCCGCGTCAAGTTTCTCTGGAGCTTGAAAAGCCCCCGAAGGGGTCGCTTCCAATTCACTAGCCTCCCTCCATATTTCATAAAGGCCATAAAGCTCCACAAACAGCTTGTCAAATCGCTCCCTGTTCCGCCTGTAAGTCTCGTAGGGATTGAGTTCAGTCCCTATGCCTTGTTTCTCAAATATAGCGCAGAGATCTTCGCGCTTCTCCACATTCTCAAATGCGCTCAAATAGCACTCAACACCCGGTAGCTTGTCAGCGTAGTCAGCGCACAAGGCTTTTAGCACAACCTCAAACGGCACTTCCCACCATTGCTCTGACCAATGTTCGCCAGCTTGAAAGGTCTGACTTATGGCTTCAATTTCAAGGAATAAATCGGGGTTTTTTGCTTTAATCGCGACATGACGGGCAAAACCACGAAGTAGAGGCTTGATTTCTTCAATATGCGCTTCAATTTGTCCGCTCTTATCGTCATTCCTGACAAGCTCTCGGCCTAATTTTTTGAGAATAGCGTTCCACTTGGGAAGTTGGGCGTCATCGCCAAATTTCCACCATGTTGCCTTGCCCATCTCATAGTCATCGCGACATTGCCGCGCCTCCGAAAACAGCTCAGGCCATTGGGGGAAGTTGTCGAACAACCATTCCTTCAAGTGTTGATTGTCCTTCTCTATCTCGTCGAGTTCATCAGTGGAAGCTTTGAACAACCATAACACCGGTTTGAATCTCTCTATCAGAAAATCAGTGTCACCCGTCCACCAATGACGAATATCCCTCAAAGATCCGGCATCGATGTCAACTTTCTTGATAGCATTATCGATCTGTTCCTGAGTTGGAGACTCTTTGCCACCTAACAACAGTAAAACGCATCGGAGATCGCTGAGCAGGTCCTTTCGCCTGAGTATTGCCTGGACAGTAGGGGCAAGCTTCTCGTGGGAGAAGCCTATATCGCGTCTCACGGCTAACACCTTGTCTTTTTTTAACCACTGCGCCTCCGGTTCGCTTTGGGCAACAACAATGCCCTCCTGCTCATCAACTAACTGAACAATGATGTCTTCACATTCCCGGACACGGGCGTCTCGAAGTCTATCAGCCGCCTGACGCCACAGCTCTGTCCCTGCGCCAGATGGATTAGTTCCTCCATGCGCAAAGATAGCGAGCAAGGGAACTGGCAACCACTCATATTTGGTTTTATTAAGCAGCTGACTTTTATCAGTCTCACCCTGCCATGGAGCGTTATCAATCATGAAATTTTCCTTGAGCGTCGATGCCTGTTTGATAGCTGTTTCATCAAGAAGTTTGTTAGCAACAGCCACAAGGCGATCAGTCATTTCCATCTCTAGGACAGGCTTATTATGATCCAGAAGAGATCGAGCTCGATCCTTATCGTCGGGTAGATAAACATCCGACAAGCCCTCCCGTTTATATACCTTGAACGACCTGGATTTCTCTCCTGTCCTGACAAGAAACCGCTTAGGAAGTTGTTTCTCTGTATCAAAATGCTGCCAGGCATGACGCACCTGTCCTAAAAACACATCAAACAGGTGGGGCTTGTTATCACTCCAGGCATTCGCCAAGGTCTCAAGCAACTCCGGACCTGTCTTTTCCTTCTCCTCTTCAGGATAGATATTGAGACCAAGGCTTTTGAGAGCATCCTTTAATTCTGGGTCTTCCACCAGTTTTTTTGTCAGTTCTGTGCATAGAGGAGCGAGGTGTTGAAAACGGCTACTTTGCCCGCGGAGACGCGCTGGGACTAACCATCTCTGCGAAAGTTTTGTTCCGTCGTTACTCTCATCAACAAACCACGGCAGAACTTTCAACCAATGCTTCAAAGGTGATATGAGGTCAGTCGACCAATAACGACCCCCTGATGTCTTTTTTATCCTGACCCGTTCCCAGCCATCCGGCCAATCCCCAATAGAAGTCAATACGAGGTCGGATAAGGCTTTTCGCCCCGGCTGACCCAATTCCGAGAGACAGTGAATTTCAGGCAATAAGTGAATCCCTGATAAAACATATTTAAAATCGCTCTTGGGAGGTTCTTTTATATCTGCGTTTTTGCGCCAATCATCCCAGTGTTCTTGCGGAATGCCGGAGGGAGGGCTAGATGGAAGTTCGTAGGAATACCCATTCGTCCAAAATTCAATATCTTCTACTTCCTTCAACCGGAGCCCATCGAATACGCCAGCTTTTTTGAACAGGCCTTCCCTATCCTTTATACTCTCCTTGGCAACTCCCCAATGAGAATCATCTGGAGGAAGCAGGCTTATCTTGCGCAGGCATTCTGCCCTATCCTTAGGCAAGTCACCAACTAGGGACCAAACAAGGTCGCCATGAGAGTTAGGCCAACCAGGCCCGAACACGACCTCACTCATCTTGTGCCAGCCTCCATGGCAGGCTACAGGCAGGTCCTTGAACAGGTCTGATATTGTTTCTTTAGGATCATCTCCGATTAGAAACTCCATTGTCCAAGCCAAAATTTCAGCGTGACGTGCAACATCCTCGGAATCTTCATGGGAAACTGACAACTCTGGCGAAGCGTGATTAACAACAACTTCAAGAATCTTTCCACGATCAAAAGTCCGCACAAACCGGCTATCAAGGAATCGCTGAACTTCCGTGTTATGGCGTTGCGACCCCTCCTGTCCCTCCTGTGTCCGAATATCCTGATGAAGGAACGCAATATGTTTCTCGAGAGAACGAGGTAACTTCTTAGCGAGCTCCGCGGCATCGTCGCCTATCACCGGCCGAAAGAACAACTTGATGGCGCCAGAAGCGGCCAGCAGACAACCGGATTCAGTGGGTAGAAACTTCATATCATCAAGCGGATCCGAATTGTCACTGGAAGAATGTAGCCTGAGGTCATCTGGTAGCGTTGCGATCACGCTTTCCATAAAGTCATTCCAAGTAACTTCGATATTCTGATTTTGGATGTTTTCCGCCATTTGCTCAATGGTTCGCTTCCACTCTTCATCGGTGGGGTCAGATGAGCCGTTATCGTTAAGTTTCTCTATCAGCTTTTTAACAGCATCCTCTCTTCCATTAAGCGCACTTGAAACGACGGAGAACTGTGCGCACTCTCTCCATTGGGAGGCGCTAATCGGGGAACCACCGGGGATATTTAGCAATCTCGCCTGATTTGACACACGCCGGCCGTCATCGCAAAGAATCAGAGCTTGCTCTTTGAGGGCGCAACCTCGTTCTGTCGCCCGCTTCACCAGCAAATTGTTCATAACATCCTCGCCAGCCGATGATGACAGAATGTCGATCACTGCTTGCGCTCTCCACTCCTCAGGCTCTCCTGAGACCAAATCCTTAGCCACATCAAGACACAGATCCGACACAAAATCGAGGAGCAATTCATTGTAGGACTCATCAAATTCGATATGGCGCCGGTCAATAGAACCGTAGAAGGGAGCATTGATATGCGCTCCCGTCCCGGTCCTTTTATTCGTAGGCAGAAAGATCACGAAGACCCCAGGCTCAGGGTTAGGCGTGTCTTCGACGGCGACGCCTACAGTAACTTGGCGGACCTCCGGCCAGCGATTAGGCAAATGCTCCACTCGGTCGCGTATTTGTTCTTCTTCTTGAGGATTATCCTCCCCGCCAAAAGAGCGAGTCCAAACGTGGAAGCGGCGAGGCGAACCACCGTCAGGCTCTTCGTTTGAACATTCAATCGACAACTGCTGTTGCCGGGTCTTCTGGCAACCAAGGAATTTATTATCCAAGGCAACTTTCCTCTTCAGAGTGCGTTGTTCGCCATCAATATCAATGAAAAGAGTTTTAAGATTAGACAAGAAGAGCGTTGATCTGGCATCCAGCTCGTCAAGCTGGGCCTTCACAGACCGCACTGCATTCTCTTCACTGGCTTTCGACATTCCTCCGTCTAAGGGCAACCGAATGACCGTCACGCATCCCTCTTCCAGTAGCTTTTCCACTTCTTTGAGATAATGAGTGCTGTCTATCGGAAGTGGAAACTGATAAGGTGACAAGTTCTTAATCTCTTCAACAACACTGAATCCTGGTTGCGTCAGGCGTTTTTGATATTCTTCGATCCCGTCTTGCGACCAATCGATTATTAGAAGTTTCGAATCGAAGGGCGAATTCGCCTTTAGCCCTTGTTCTTCAAGTTTTTTAGTCGCTTCTATCATCCGTTGCCTGGAAACAGCGGGATCAAAACGGAAGGCAAAGGCGGGGTCATTTTTCGAGGGAGCCGTGGACCAGATCTCCGGACAGGTGGATATTTCCAAAACACTCCTGAAACCCAGCCCTTTATTGCCAATGCTTTCGTTGGGGTCTTTCGGGCTCTGTCCGAGCTGACAAATGCCCTCAAAGTTTTCTTTGAGAAAAGGGGAGCCGCTATTGCCGACTAACAGCGTGGGTTCAGGGGTGGTTATTAGGACAAAAGAGATCAGCCGCGGCTCGCCGCTTTTGGCATTCGCCAGGGCGTCATGAGCATTTTGCAAGAGTTCCAGGATGCACCGGCCCTGGTATTCCTGCGCAATTTGCTTACCGAGACTCTCGATAGTCCGATAGTTTCCCGTTCCATTTTTGAGTTCATCGAAAAATGTCCGCAACTGGCTGTTCGCCTGTTCCGCGATGATCTTGTCTCCGCAAGCCCTTGACGACGAATGTGCGACGCTCATTTATTTTTGGCAGGTTAGTTTATGAACTAATTAGATTATCACATTCTTATGGAGACAGAGAACGCTCCTTACCACCAGTCGCCTTTTCGCGCAGGATTGCGGCTTGGCCCTCAAAAGGGGCAACCCCCTATCCTTGATGCTCAGTTTCAGGGGTCTGTCGGCGTGTAGATGGTCAGCAGAAGCTCCGCGTCGTCTATCAGACGATACTCCGGCGCCCGACCGGACAAGCGTTCGCTGTTCTCCATGATGATGCGCACCCCTTCGCCGCGTCGGTCCATCAGGGTTTGCCGGTCCGTTGTCAGCCACGGCTTGTCGGCAGGCACGGGACACTTGGCGAGCAGGCTGGCAAGGATTTCATTTCGAGCGGTCTGCACATAGGGAAGGTTTTCCACACTCAAGGTGTTGGGAATGCCGCCGGGGGAGTAAAGCTCCAGCCGGTTCTCAAACAGCCGCAAGCGGATTTTTGCGCCGTGGATCGAGTAGTCCCGGTGCGCGACGGCGTTGACCAGGGCCTCGAAAACCGCTGTCAGGTCAAATTGCGGCCGGTCCCTGCGGCCCATGTGCTCAGAGGACTTGAAGGCCGCCGTTCTCATGTTTTTCGCCACAAACTGGCAGGCGGCTTCAACCTGCTTGTCCAAAGGGCCAACGATGTCGGCGGCATCCAACTGATAGGGGAAAGGCGGGTTGTCTGTTCTGATCTCCTCGCCCCGGTAGGCAACGGCCTGCACAAAAGCATTGGGCAACCATCGCCGGGGGTCTTGAGACGCCATCAACACGCCCGCCACCGTCGGCTTGAGGCCCCCATCGTCATCCCGTCGCGCGATGCGAAGCTTGGACAGCAGATCTTCAGGGTCGGCGCCGGTGCGGGGGGTCTCAAAACGCTTCCAAAATTCGGGCGCCAAGTCTTTCAGTTCGGCGTCGGCCACGATTTGCTCATCGAAGCGCACGAGACGGATCTGGTTGCGTTGCTGGAACAACCGGGCGAGATAGTCTGGCGACATCACTCTCTTGGCGCTGCCCACCCGGTGGAGATACCCGCCTGGCCCCTGGTGGACAAACAGGCTCCGCGGCACATCGATTTTAAGCACAGCAACCTCATCGCCTGAGGGCGCCGGCAACCTCAGCCATTCGATGTGCGGCGCAAGCGAGGGCTTAATGGAGTCGTAACAGAGCTCGTGAACCAAGGTTTCAACGATCCCCGTCCTGTCATCAGGCACGCCCTGGATTTCGCGGGTCTTGTCCGCCACGCCCAGGACGCAGACGCCGCCACGGCTGTTGGCGAAGGCGACAAGCTCGTCGGCGATGGAATCCCGATGGGGCGCGCTGACCCGTTGCCCCGCGAAGCGAACTTCCTTCAATTCGAGGAGCGCGTCCTCTCCGAGGCGGATCTTGTCGAGAAGTTCTGTCTTGTTGCCGAACATGGGGCGTCTCTGGCTCCGGGCGCCAGTGGCGGCGTCCGAGGCACAGGATCAAGAATAACATGGAATAGATTTAGCTTGTTAGTTTTCCGCCATGCATCGCGGCGTTTCCTCGCTCGCTGTTTGCACACTCCTTCCTTCACTTGTCGCGCCAGTTGCCTAACGAAAAATTTCCGTCGCCAAAAAGTGGTCAATACGCCGCTTGCCTGACGAAAAATTTCCGTCGCTAAAAAGAGAGCAATGCGCCTATACGCTTGGCGGATGTAACAAGCTAAAAAAAGGGGAGCTCCAAGAGACCCCCTCCAGTCGTTTCGGCGCGGTCAGCGCCGGAATTTGGTTGGCTTCATGCTAAATCGAAGATGAAATTGTCAATACTCAACGCCGCATCGCCGACATTAAGCAAGGTGATTTTGCCGCCGTCAGGCAGGGTAATTTCCCTGTCGTCCTTTCCGTCTGCGCCCTGTTCGTCCCCGTCCGCATCCATCAGGTTGGAGATCTTCAACCCCTGATCCTCGAGATCCGCTAATGTGGTGGCGACAGAGCGATCCGCATTGCGCGCAAGGTTGAAGTTGAAGGCCCTGAGGTCGATGGCGTCCCTTTGATAGTGGATGGCGTTGCCGTAGATGTCGGCGTTGGGGGTGCCGTCGCTATTGTCATCGAGGGTGATGCCGCTGACATTGAAGTCTGTGATTACATCACCACTGGGGCCCGTGCTGTCTCCCGGCGCGAACACGAAGATGTCCGATTGCGCGCCACCGGCGCTGCCATCGCCAGTCAGACGATCATCGCCCTTGCCCCCTGTCAACACATTGTGCCAGTTGTTGCCTCCAAGCGAGTCATCGTGGTCGGACCCCGTGATGTTCTCGACATTCACGACAGTGTCGCCCCGAGCGTAGCCTCCTTCTCCTGCCGTTCCTGTCGAGACCCAGGTGGCGGGATTAAGTTGGCCAAGGGTCAGCGCCACGCCCCGATTGGACCCCGCGTAGGTGACGGCGTCGCCGCCATAACTCGCGGCTCTCGCAGCGAGGTTGTTGTCCACATTGACTCTGCCGCCATGAAAATTCTCGAAAGATTGAACATCAGCCCGGGTCTGAGTGCCGCCGGAGTCGCCATCAATGTTATCGGCCCCAGGGCCGCCGTTGAGCAGGTCGAATCCACTGGCGCCTATAAGCCGGTCATCGCCAGGGCCGCCTATGAGCGTGTCAGCGCCATTGAAGCCAGTCAATGTATCCGCGCCGGCGCCGCCCTCCAATCTGTTAGGGTTGTCGTCTCCCCTCATGATGTCATTGCCGCTGCCACCAATGGCGTTTTCGATGTTCCTATAAAACGATGAGCCCAGAATCAAGTTGACAGGATCATCCAAGTTGGCGAAAGAGACGGTGTCGTTGCCCGTGCGTCTAGCGAGCGCGTTCACGCCGCCGTCAAACATCTGGGTCAGGTTGCTGGCGATGAACAGGTCATCACGCGCCGTGCCTACCACCAGCTCGATGTTCAGCAACCGGTCCCCCTCGGCATCGCCGCCCGAACCCTCGCCAATGGTGACATCCCGATCATTGAGCCTTCTCTCGGAAAAGGTGATGGTCACGCCCGCAGTGGAACCGGCGTAGGAAACCGTGTCCGTGTCAGCAGGCGTCATCACATCGTCCGCCGTCCCGAACTGGCCATCAGCGCCGGCGCCAGTTGTCTGGGGCGCGCCGCCATCCAACCGGTCAGCCCCCGGGCCGCCAATCAGGATGTTGTTGAAGCCATCGCCAGTCAGCCGGTCGTTGCCCCTGCCGCCAATGACATTCTCGAAGCCCCGGAACTTGTCCCCCTCGGCATCGCCCCCTGAGCCGGTGGCGTAATGGCCGCGCTGTTGCTCAGCCGACGCGACAACCGCATACTGACGGGACAGGTCTATGGTCACGCCGCCTGCGGAACTGGCGTAAGACAAGAAGTCGGAGTCATTGGGCGTCGCCGCATACTCATCGGCGTCGCCATCCATGGTGTCCGCGCCCGCGCCGCCCTCGACCGCGTCAACGCCAGCGCCTGCCACTATCCGGTCGTCTCCATCGCCGCCGGACAGCTCGTTGATCTCGCCATCGCCGAACAGCCGGTCGTCGTGGTCAGAGCCGACAAGGTTCTCAATATTGCTGAGCCGGTCGCCCTCGGCATCGCCGCCCTCGTTGCCGGTCGCCGTGTTGACTGTGACCCGAACGCCCGCGTCCGAATTCGCGTAGGTCGCGGTGTCGCCGTTTGCGCTATTGCCGCCGCCATCTATGGCGTCCCCGCCCGGGCCGCCGTCTATGATGTCATTGCCCGCGCCGCCATTCAGCGTGTCCGCCCCCGGGCCGCCCAATAGCTTGTTGGCGCTGTCGTTGCCAGTTATCGTGTCGCCCCGCGGACTGCCTATGACATTTTCCACATCAGTTCTGGGGAAGTAATCGCCATCGGAATGACTGGGATTGTTCGGGTCTGCCGCCGACTGCCTTGCAGTCCAAGTGAGATCTATGGTGACCTTCTCATCTTGCGCCGTGGCGTAGGAGACGGTGTCCTCGCCGGCGCCGCCGGTGAACCTGTCGGCGCCCGCGCCGCCTATCAGCGCGTCATTCCCTGCGCCGCCATCCAACTCATCGTCCCCCGCGCCGCCTATCAGCGCGTCATTCCCTGCGCCGCCATCCAACTCATCGTCCCCCGTGCCGCCGTACAGCGTGTCATCGCCCCCATCGCCGTTCAACACATCGTCGCCGCCGCCGCCATAAATCTCATCAGCGCCGCCGCCGCCGCTCAGCCGGTTGTCGCCGCCCGCCGAGGCGCCTGCGGGCCTGTTGTCGCCAGCTAGCAGGTCGCCGTGGTTGGAGCCAGTGACATGTTCAACATCGCGATAGACATCGCCATCGGCGTGGCCGCCGGACGCCTGGCCGGTGCTGAGGCGAATGTCCACCGCTCCATCCGAACCCGCGTAAGAGAGTGTGTCCCCGCCCGGGCCGCCGGTGAGCAGGTCGGCCCCGGCGCCTCCGTTCAGTGTGTCGTCTCCCTCGCCGCCGTTCAGCGTGTCGTCCCCCGCGCCTCCTGACAATATGTCGTTGCCGCCGCCCCCGCCGATGAGCGTGTCAGCCCCCGCGCCGCCGGTCAGCCTGTTGTCGTTGACGTCGCCACGCAACCAGTCATCGCCTGCGGAACCGATGATGTTCTCCACATTCTCGAACACATCGCCCTCGGCCTCGCCACCTGCGGCCGTCATCTTGCCGAGATTCACCCGCACGGCCGCGGCGGAGCTGGCGTAGGTGATGGCGTCGCCGGCGCTGCCGTTAGCGCCGCCATTCAAGGCGTCCGCCCCCGGGCCGCCCTCCAGGAGGTCGTCCCCCGCCTCGCCAAACAGCGCGTCATTGGCGCCGCCGCCGTTCAAAAAGTCGTTGCCAGCGCCGCCTCTGAGGGTGTCCGAGCCCCCCGCGCCCGCGAGCTTGTCAGCGCCTGCCGTGCCGGTCAGCTCCATGTCTCGGTTCGGGTCCAATGGCGTTATTCGGGTGAGCTCCAGCGAGTAGCCGCCGGAATTGTCGGTGGCGGCAACCCGGGCGTAACTGCTGACGCTGAGGTAATAGACGCCAGCCGCCTTAGACTCAAACATCACTATCGGGTGAAGCGCATCAGCTGAGGGGTATCGGGCCTCATCGGCTTTGGACAGATCGTCCTTCCTGACAACGGAATCGCCAGCGGCGTTGAAAATCTCCAGCACCGTGTCTGCCGCCGCCCCCTGAGGGCCAGCGCTGTCAGGATCCCGCGGCGCGACCCTGATCATGTAGGAAGCGCCCGCGGCCAGTTCCATCCGAATCCAGTCGTTGTCTTCACGCCCATCGAGATAGCCATTGAAGGTCTCGCCAGCAACCAATGCCGCGGCCGTTTCAGCGTTTGCCGCCGCGTCCGTCCCGCCTTCGCTAACAATGTGATTTGACATGAGAAAACTTTCCTTATCTTTGGCGTTTATGGCCATTGTAACAGCATTCTGCGTTTTAGCTTGTTACATCCGCCATCCTGCTTGGCGCGACAAGCATTTAGCGACGGAAATTTTTCGTCAGGCAACTGGCGCAACAAGCATTTAGCGACGGAAGTTTTTCGTCAGGCAAGCGGCGTGATGAGCATTTAGCGACGGAAGTTTTTCGTTAGACAACTGGCGCGACAAGCATTTAGCGACGGAAGTTTTTCGTTAGACAACTGGCGCGACAAGCATTTAGCGACGGAAGTTTTTCGTCAGGCAAGCGGCGTGATGAGCATTTAGCGACGGAAATTTTTCGTTAGGCAACTGGCGCGACAAGCATTTAGCGACGGAAGTTTTTCGTCAGGCAACTGGCGTGATGAGCGAGGAAGGGAGTGTGCAAGCAGCACATGACCGCCCGAGCGAGGAAACGCCAGGACGCATGGCGGAAAACTAACAAGCTAAACTGACTGAACGCGGAAGCGCCAGGCAGAATAACGGAAAACTAACAAGCTAAAGGGGGGAGTGTGCAAACAATACATGACCGACCGCGTGAAGAAATGCCGCGATGCATGGCGGAAAACTAACAAGCTAAAACAGGTCAAAGATGAAATTGTCTATGGTCAATGCCGCATCGCCGACATTAAGCAAGGTGATTTTGCCGCCGTCAGGCAGGGTGATTTCCCTGTCATCCTTTCCACCAGTGCCCTGTTCGTCCCCGTCCGCATCCATAACGGCGGAGATATCCAACCCTTGAGATTCGAGTTGCGCCAAAGTGGTGGTGATGACGCCATCACTATCGCGATCGAGGTCGAAGTTGAAGGCCCTGAGGTCGATGGCGTCCCTTTGATAGTGGATGGTGTTGCCGTAGATGTCGGCGTTGGGGGTGCCGTCGCTATCGTCATCGCGGGTGACGCCGCTGACATTGAAGTCTGTGATTACATCACCAGCGGGGCCCGCGCTGTCTCCCGGCGCGAACACGAAGATATCCGATTGCGCGCCACCGGCGCTGGCATCGCCAGTCAGACGATCATCGCCCTTGCCCCCCGTCAACACATTGTACCAGTTGTTGCCTCCAAGGGAGTCATCGTGATCAGACCCCGTGATGTTCTCGACATGCACGACCGCGTCGCCCTCAGCGTAGCCTCCTTCTCCTGTTACTCCTATCGAGCGCCAAGTGGCGGGATTAAGTTGGCCAAGGGTCAGCGCCACGCCCCGATTGGACCCCGCGTAGGTGACGGTGTCGCCGCCGTAACTCGTGGCGATCGCAACGAGGTTGTTGTCAACATTGACTCTGCCGCCATGAAAATTCTCGAAAGACTGAACATGGCCCCGGGTCAGAGTGCCGCCGGCGTCGCCATTAATGTTATCGGCCCCAGGGCCGCCGTTGAGCAGGTCGAATCCACTGGCGCCTACGAGCCGGTCATCGCCAGCGCCGCCTACGAGCGTGTCAGCACCATTGAAGCCACTCATGAAATCATCGCCGGCGCCGCCCTCCAATCTGTTAGGGTTGTCGTCTCCCCTCAGGATGTCATTGCCGCTACCCCCAATGGCGTTTTCGATGTTCCTATAAAACGATCTGCCCAGAAGCAAGTTGACAGGATCATCCAAGTTGGCGAAAGAGACGGTGTCGCTGTCTTTGCTTTCATCCAGATTCGGCGTCTCAGGGTCGTCCTCAGCGTTCTCGCCGCCGTCAAACATCTGGGTCAGGCTGCTGGCGATGAAAGTGTCATCATGCGCCGTGCCTATGACCTTCTCGATGTTCAGCAACCGGTCCCCCTCGGCGTCGCCGCCCGAACCCGCGCCAATGGTGACATCCTCATTGTTGAGCCTTCTCTCAGAAAAGGTGATGGTCACCCCCGCAGTGGAACCGGCGTAGGAAACGGTGTCCGTGTCAGCGGGCGTCATCACATCATCGCTGGTCCCGAACCGGCCATCAGCGCCGGCGGCAGTTGCTTGGGGCGCGCCGCCATCCAACCGGTCAGCCCCCGGACCGCCAATCAGGGTGTTGTTCCAGCCATCGCCAGTCAGCCGGTCATTGCCCATGCCGCCAGTGACATTCTCGAAGCCCCGGAACTTGTCCCCAACGGCATCGCCCCCTAAACCGGTGGCGTAATGGGTGCGCTGTTGCTCAGCCGACGCGGCAACCGCATACTGATGGGACAGGTCTATGGTCACAGAGCCTGCGGAACCGGCGTAAGACAAGGTGTCCGAGTCAACGGGCGCCGCCGCATACGCATCGGCGTCGCCATCCATGGTGTCCGCGCCCGCGCCGCCCTCGACCGTGTCATTGCCAAGGTTCGCCACTATCCGGTCGTCTCCATCGCCGCCGGACAGCGTGTTGTCCCCGTTGCCCCCTTCATTGCCGAACAGCCGATCGTCGTGGTCAGAGCCGACAAGGTTGTTAAAATTTCTGAGCCGGTCGCCCTCGGCATGGCCGCCCTCGCCGCGACCCGTGAGGAGTGAGACCCGAACGCCCGCGTCTGAATTCTCGTAGGTCACGGTGTTCAAGCCAATGCCGCCGTTTATGTCGTCCCCGCCAGGGCCGCCATCTATGATGTCATCGCCGCTGTCGCCATCCAGATCGTCATTGCCCCCGCCGCCCCAAATCTTGTTGGCTTCGCCATCGCCAAGGATTGAGTCGCCCCGCGGACTCCCTATGACATTCTCCACATCACCGTCGGGAAAGTAATCGCCATCTGAATGACTGGGATTGTTCGCATCTGCCGCGCCACTTGCAGTAATCGTTCCGAGACTCACGATGATCTTCTCATCCCGCGCATTGGCGTAGGAGACGGTGTCCTCGCCCGCGCCGCCGACGAACCTGTCGCCGCCGGCGCCGCCTATCAGCAGGTCGTCCCCCGCGCCCCCATCCAGCACGTCGTTGCCTGCGCCGCCATAAAGCGTGTCATCTCCCCATCGCCATTCACCGCGTCATCGCCGCTGCCGCCATAAATCTCGTCAGCGCCACCGCCGCCGCTCAGGGTGTTGTCACCGCCCGTCGATGCGCCCTCGGGCCTGTCGTCTCCCGCCAGCCGGTCGGCGTGGTCAGAACCAGTGACATTCTCAACACCGCTATAGACATCGCCCTCGGCGTGGCCGCCGGACGCCTGGCCGCTCCTCAGGCGAATGTCCACCGCCTCATCGGAACCCGAGTAAGAAAGGGTGTCCATGCCCGGGCCGCCGGTGATTGTGTCGGCTCCTGCCCCGCCTATCAGCGTGTCGTCTCCCTCGCCGCCGTTCAGCGTGTCGTCCCCCGCGCCGCCGATCAACATGTCGTTGCCCCCGCCGCCCCCTATGAGCGTGTCATCCCCTGCCCCGCCCGTCAGCACATTGTCATTAGTGTCGCCCCGCAACCAGTCAGCGCCCGCGGAACCGATGATGTTCTCAACATTCGAGATCACATCGCCCTCGGCATCGCCGCCCGTGTACTCGGCCTTGCCGAGATTCACCCGCACGGCCGCGGCGGAGCGAGCGTAGGCGATGGTGTCCCCGTCGACGCCATTGGCGCCGCCATTCAAGGTGTCCCGGCCCGGGCCGCCCTCCAGGGTGTCATCCCCCGCCCCGCCATCCAGATCGTCATTGCCCCCGCCGCCGCTCAAGAAGTCGTTGCCCCCCAAGCCAGTCAGCTCGTCCTCGCCCCCTGCGCCCAAGAGCTTGTCGGCGCCCGCCGTGCCGGTCAGCTTCTGGTCCCGGTTCGGGTCTAATGGCGGAGCCATCTCGGTGAGTTCAAGCGAGTAGCCGCCGGAATTGTCGGCGGCGGCGACCTTGGCGTAACTGCTGACGCTGAGGTAATAAACGCCTGCGACCTCAGGCGCAAACACCACTATCGGATGGAGCGTGTTGGCTTGGGGGTATCGAGCCTCGTCTGCAATGGACAGATCGTCCTTGCTTGCAACAACATCGCCAGCGGCGTTGAAAATCTCCAGGGTTGTGTCTGCCGCCGCCCCCTGAGGGCCAGAGCCGTCAGGATCCCGCGCCTCCACCGTGATCATGTAGGAAGCGCCCGCCGCCAGCTCCACCCGGACCCAGTCGCTGTCGTCACGCCCATCGAGATAGCCGTTGAAGGTCTCGCCAGCAACCAATGCCGCGGCCGTTTCAGCGTTTGCCGCCGCGTCTGTCCTGCCTTCGTTCACGATATGATCTGACATGAGAAAAGCGCCCCTATCTTTGGCGTTTATAGCCATTGTAACAGCATTCTGCGTTTTAGCTTGTTACATCCGCCATCCTGCTTGGCGCGACACCTGAGGGCGTAGCTTGGGGGCGGGCTTTTAAGACCCTGTGCGGCCCGGATGGCCGCACCGAGAGCGTCCATGGATGGATTCACAGCGTGTCGTAAAAAGCCCTGCCCCCAAGCTAGGCCCTCGGGTCTCGCGCCACTTGCATGGCGGAAAACTGCAAATTTTTAGCGACGGGAATTTTTCGCCAGGCAACTGGCGTGATGAGCATTTAGCGACGGAAATTTTTCGTTAGACAACTGGCGCGACAAGCATTTAGCGACGGAAGTTTTTCGTCAGGCAAGCGGCGTGAGGAGCGCGGGAGGGAGTGTATATCAAATACATGACCGAGCGAGCGAGGAAACGCCGCGCCACATGGCGGAAAACTAACAAGCTAAACTGACTGAACGCGGAAGTGCCAGGCAGGATAACGGAAAACTGCAAACTTTTAGCGACGGAAGTTTTTCGTCAGGCTACTGGCGTGATGAGTGAGCGAGGGAGTGTGCAAATAGCACATGACCGAGCAAGCGAGGAAACGCCAGGACGCATGGCGGAAAACTAACAAGCTAAAGGGGGGGAGTGTGCAAGCAGCACATGACCGACCGAGCGAGGAAACGCCGCGCCACATGGCGGAAAACTAACAAGCTAAAAGGGGCGTAGCTTGGGGGCAGGGCTTTTAAGACCCTGTGCGGCCCGGATGGCCGCACCGAGAGCGTCCATGGATGGATTCACAGCGTGTCGCAAAAAGCCCTGCCCCAAGCTAGGCCCTCGGGTGTCTCGCCACTTGCATGGCGGAAAACTAACAAGCTAAAACGGAAAATTAACAATCTAAAAGAACGGGAGCCAAATGCTGACCGGTATAAGAATGTTGTTGCTTGGCCACGGCCTCCGGCGCGCCGCAGGCGATGATCTCTCCGCCGCCATCTCCCCCTTCCGGCCCCAGGTCGATGATCCAGTCCGCGGTCTTGATCACATCCAGGTTGTGTTCTATGACCACCACCGTGTTGCCGTGGTCCCGCAACTTGTGCAACACGCTGAGCAACTGTTTCACATCATGGAAATGCAGGCCCGTAGTCGGCTCATCCAGGAGGTATAAGGTTTTGCCGGTGTCCCGCTTGGACAACTCGCGGGACAGCTTCACCCGCTGGGCCTCCCCGCCGGAGAGGGTGGTCGCGTTCTGGCCCAGACGGATGTAGGACAGCCCCACTTCCATCAGGGTTTGCAACTTGCGGGCGATGACCGGCACCGCATCGAAAAACAGCCGCGCCTCTTCCACCGTCATGTCCAGGGTTTCATGGATGTTTTTGCCCTTGTAGCGCACTTCCAGGGTCTCCCGGTTGTAACGCCGGCCCTTGCACACATCGCACATCACATGGATGTCCGGCAAAAAGTGCATCTCCACTTTGATCACGCCATCCCCCCGGCAGGCCTCGCAACGCCCTCCCTTCACATTGAAACTGAAGCGGCCCGGCTTGTAGCCCCGGGAGCGCGCCTCCTGCACGGCGGCGTACAACTCGCGGATGGGGGTGAACAGGCCCGTGTAAGTGGCGGGGTTGGAGCGGGGAGTGCGGCCTATGGGACTTTGATTGATGTCCACCACCTTGTCGATATGCTCCAGGCCGGACACGGACGAGTAAGGCGCGGGCTTGACATTGGAATCGTTCAGCGCCCGGGCCGCGATGCGATACAAGGTGTCGTTAATCAGGGTTGACTTGCCGGAGCCGGAGACTCCCGTGACGCAGGTCATCAGGCCCAGGGGCAGTTCGAGACTGACGGATTTCAGGTTGTTGCCTGTGGCGCCAGCTAGCTTCATCACCCGTTTGGGGTCCACCGGCGTCCGCGCCCGCGGCAACTCGATGCGCTCCCGCCTGGACAGGTAAGCGCCAGTCAACGACTCCTCGCAAGCGGCGATGTCCGCGGGCGCGCCTTGGGCCACCACCTTGCCGCCGTGGACGCCGGCCCCCGGCCCCATGTCGATCACATGGTCGGCGGCGTTGATGGCCTCCTCGTCGTGCTCCACTACGATGACCGTGTTGTCCAGGTCCCGCAGTTGCTTCAGGGTGGCCAACAGGCGCCGGTTGTCGCGCTGGTGCAGACCGATGGACGGCTCGTCCAACACATACATGACGCCCACCAGGCCCGCGCCTATCTGGCTGGCGAGGCGAATGCGCTGAGCCTCCCCGCCGGACAAGGTCTCGGCGCTACGATCCAAGGTCAGGTAATCCAGGCCCACATTGACCAAAAAACGCAGGCGATCATCCACTTCCTTCATGATCTTGGCGGCAATCTCGCCGCGCCTTCCGGTGAGCTGGACGCCCTGAAAGAACTCCCGCGCCTTCAGCACCGACAGCGCGGTGATGGCGGGCAGGCTGGCGCCGCCGATGAAAACATGGCGGGCCGACTCGTTGAGACGCTGGCCGTTGCAAGAGGGACAGGGCTGGGCGCTCTGGTATCGGGCCAGATCCTCGCGCGCCAGGACCGAGCCTGTTTCGCGGTAGCGCCGCTCCATATTCGGGATGACGCCCTCGAAGGGATGGACGCGCTTGACGACGCCGCGCTTGCTGTGCAAATACTCGAACGCGATCCGCTCCTCGCCGCTGCCGTGCAACAGCGCCTGCTGAACGCCCTTGCGCAACCGAGCGAACGGCGTGTCGAGATCGAAGCCGTAGTGCTTCGCCAACGACTTGATCAGCTGAAAGTAATAGGCGTTGCGCCGGTCCCAGCCGCGCAGGGCCCCGTCGGCCAGGCTCAGGGACGGGTTTTGCACGACTTTTTCCGGGTCGAAAAACTGGATGACCCCCAGGCCGTCGCAATGGGAGCAAGCCCCCACGGGGTTGTTGAACGAAAACAGGCGGGGTTCCAATTCGCTCAGGCTGTAGCCGCATTCCGGGCAGGCGAACTGGGTGGAGAAGACCAGCTCCCCGCTGGCACCCTCCCCCGGCCCGGCCGCCGCGCCGCCTTCCGCGCTGTTTTCCGGGCCGTTTTCCGGGCCGTCCATGGGCGAGACCACCACCAGGCCGCCGGACAGACGCGCCGTGGTCTCCAGGGACTCGGCGAGGCGCAAGGCGATGTCGGGACGGACCCGGAAGCGATCCACCACCGCCTCTATGGTGTGCTTGTAACGCAGGCCCAGGGACGGCGCCTGGTCCAGCTCCACCACCTCGCCGTTGATGCGGGCCCGCACGAAGCCCTCGGCTCGAAGACGCTCGAGAATTTGCACATGCTCCCCCTTGCGCTCCTGCACCACCGGCGCCAACAACATCAGCCGGCGGCCCTCGGGCTGCTCCAGGATCAGGTCAACCATCTGGCTGATGGTCTGCGCCGCCAACACCGTGTCGTGGGCGGGGCAACGCGGCTCCCCCACCCGGGCGAACAGCAGGCGCAGATAGTCGTAGATTTCGGTGATGGTCCCCACCGTGGAGCGGGGATTGTGGGAAGTGGATTTCTGCTCTATGGAAATGGCGGGAGACAGCCCTTCTATGTGATCCACATCGGGTTTTTCCATCATGGACAGAAATTGCCGGGCGTAGGCGGACAGGGATTCCACATAGCGGCGCTGGCCGTCGGCGTAGATGGTGTCGAAGGCCAAGGAGGATTTGCCGGAACCGGACAGGCCGGTGACCACCACCATCTGGCCCCGAGGGAAATCCAGATCGATGTTTTTCAGGTTGTGGGTTCTGGCCCCGCGGATGCGGATGGTGTCCATGAAATTTTTTTTGCGAACTCGGCGAAATCTGTTAATATGGGCGCAACCCGCTAATATAGAATCTTTTAGCGGCGCGGATCAAAATCAATTCAGTTCACACACTAAGTAAGGAGTGGGAAAAAATGGCAAGAGGAGTCAACAAAGTGATTCTCATCGGCAACCTGGGGAACGACCCGGACACCCGTTACACGCAGGGCGGTTCAGCCATCGCCAACATCAGCCTTGCAACCACCAACGCCTGGAAGGACAAGGACACCGGCGAAACGCAAGAGCGAACGGAATGGCACCGGGTGGTGTTTTTCGGGCGTCTGGCGGAAATCGCGTCTGAATACCTGCGCAAAGGCTCTGGGGTCTATGTCGAAGGACGGTTGCAGACGCGCAAATGGCAGGACCAGAACGGCAACGACCGCTACACCACCGAGGTGGTCGCCAACGAGATGCAGATGTTGAGCAACCGCAGTGGCGCCGGGGACTCTCCCGGCAGACCGGCGGCAAGCGCCGGACCAGCGCCGGCGCAGAGGCCGGCGGCCGGACCGGACGGGCCTGCTGGCGGCGGCGACGCAGACAGCAACTTTGCGGACGACGACATCCCGTTCTAAACGGGAGTGGCGGGGCCCCAAGGGGTTGCCCGATGCCTGGCAGCTATCGTTGCCGCCATAGATGACTTTGCAGACGCCGCCAATGGCGGCGAGTCGCGGTTGCGGCGGCTCGCCAGCTGGCGGCGGTCTATAAACGCGGCGAAGTCCGCGTAGCAACGGCGGCCCGGCGGCACTCCGCGCAACCCTCGAGGCTCCATCCTGGCGGCGTTGCCCCAAGTCGCCCTGCCCTGAACCCAGGCGGCCCCCCGAGGCTGTCTATAAACGCGGCAAAGTGCCGTAGCAGCTGTTGCGGCCCGCCAGTGCGCCTCGCAACCCTCGAGGCCGCGCCTCAGCGGTATTGCCCCAGGTCGCCCTGCCCTGAACCCAGGCGGTCCTCCGCAACGGTCTATAGACGCGGTGAAGTCGCCCAGCAATGGCGCCCGCCAGTGCGCCTCGCAACCCTCTAGGCTCCGTCCCGGCGGCGTTGCCCCAGGCCGCCCTGCCCTGAACCCAGGCCGCCACCCGTTGAAATTCGGGCTGATTTCCGGCTTGTCATGCCGCTTTTCATGCCGTGAAAGCCCTTTCAGGGCGGGATTTCGGTTGATTTTTCCTGTTTATTCATTCACCATTGAATAAACTTATTCAATGGTCATTGATCAAATTGGACACAAGATTTCTTCCCCATAACGCCCATTGGGATGACCCGGCCGAGTTTGCCTCGCGCGACCCCCAGTTGCGCCAGCTGGCCCGCCAAGCCCATGTCCATATCTCGGCATTGTTGGCGCGCCTGCCCAGGGAAACGCCCGGCATTTACACCCTGGGCGGCGGACGGCAAGTGGGCAAGACCACCCTGCTAAAGCAGTGGATGTCGGAACTCTTGGCGGACGGGGTGGCCCCCGGCAATATCGCGTTTTTCTCAGGGGAGCTGATCGATGATCAACATGCCCTGTTGCGCCTGTTGCAGGAGCGGTTGACGGGCCTGCCGGACGAAAACACGCGCTACCTGCTGTTGGATGAGGCCACCTACATCAGGGACTGGGACAAGGCGGTGAAATACGCGGCGGACGCCGGGTTGCTGGAGCAAACCGTCCTGATGATCACCGGTTCGGACCTGGCCCTGATCAGGGAAGCCCGGGCTCGCTTCCCTGGACGCCGGGGGCCGGCCGCCCAGGCGGACTTTCATCTTTGCCCCCTTTCTTTTCGGGAAGCGGCGGCACTGAAACGCTCCGACGCGGAAGTGGAGCGCTGGCGCCAGGGGAGCTTCACGGAGGCGGAGACAGACTCCCTGTTTGAAGAGTTCGACTCGTATCTGCTCCATGGCGGCTACCTGACGGCGATCAACGACATCACCCAGACCGGCGGCGTCCGCGCTTCCACCCTGGCTACCTACTCGGACTGGATTCGGGGGGACGCGCTAAAACGGGGCAAGCAGGAACACTACTTGCGCGAGTTTTTGGAGGGGGTCGTGAAACGCTACGGCAGCCACTACAGCTGGAACGCCCTGGCGCGAGACCTGTCCATAGACCACCCCAAAACAGCGGCGGACTACGGGGCCTTGCTTGAGTCCATGGACGCCTTGCTCATCCAGCCGGCCTTGCAGGAGGACAAGCTGGCTCCGGCGCCCAAAAAGGCCCGCAAGCTCATGTTCAATGACCCGTTTATCTTTCACGCCATCAGGGCCTGGTTGCGACCTGAGCCGGACCCCTGGCAGACGCAGATGCGGCCCCTGCTCCAGGACGCCTCGTGGTCCGCCCGGTTGGTGGAGGCCTGCGCTGTCTCGCACTACCGCCGCCGCTACCCCACCTACTACATCAAGGGCAAGGGCGAGGTGGACATCGCCTACATTGACGGGGGCCGGTTCTGGCCCGTTGAGATCAAATGGACCCGGCAACTGAGGCCCAAGGAGTTGCGCCAGTTGGCCCGTTATCCCCAGGCTCGCCTGTTGGCTCGGACGAGACAAGCGGGAGAACTCCAGGGCGTGCCTGTGGAACCCTTGCCCCTGGCCCTGTTGCGGCTGGAAACCGACGCAGAGTCGGACCCACAGGCGCGGGCGGAAACGGGCGCGAAGCCGGGCCGCCAAGCCCGGCGGAAGGGGTGAACACTCAGTCCGTCAGGCGATCTTTTGCCGCGGCGTAGGCGGTTTCCCAGTTTTCGCCATCGAAGGGTTCGACCTTGACCCCAGCGATGTGGGTTCGCTCCAAACAGCGCACATTCACGCTGTAGCCATCAGGAAGTGAGCGGGGAATGTAGAACGATTTAATCCCGCAGGTCTTGCAAAAACCATGTTTGGCGGCGCCCGTGTTGAAGGTATAGACCGACAGCGCCTCTTCCCCTTTCAGCAAGCGGAAGCGCGCGGCGGGGACATGGAGGTGCAAATAACCGCTCTTGCGGCATATAGAGCAGTTGCAATCCAACGCCGTTAGCGCACGAGGGGCCTGCACCTCAAACTGAACGGCGCCGCAGTGACACCCGCCCCTGTGGGTCAACAGATCTTCGCCCATGCGAGTCATGTTATCACGGGGCGGCGCCGGGCGAGGGGCACCCGGTTCACCCCGCCAGCGCGGGCGCAAACCCCATCCCGCCCGGTTTTTCGCTACACTGCCACTATGGACGCCGAGCTTTTCCATCCCGCCACAGCCGCTTGGCTCAAGGCGACCTTCGGCGCCCCGACGCCCGCGCAGGCGACGGCATGGCCGGTCATCAAACGGCGGCGGCACGCCCTGATCGCGGCGCCCACCGGCAGCGGCAAAACCCTGGCCGCCTTCCTGGCCGCCATAGACGAGCTGGTCCGCGCCGGGCTGGACGAAGGGCTGGCGGATGAAACCCAGGTGCTGTATGTCTCGCCCCTGAAGGCGCTGTCCAATGACATCCAAAAAAATCTCCAGGCGCCGTTGGCGGGCATAGCGGAGACCCTCAAGACCCAGGGCCTGCCCGCCGTGAACATCCGCGCCATGGCCCGCACCGGGGACACCCCTCAGGGAGAGCGGGAGCGCATGCGCCGCGCGCCCCCTCACATCCTCGTCACCACCCCGGAATCCCTGTACCTCTTGTTGAGCAGCGCCTCCGGCAGGGCCATGTTGGAGACCATCCGCACGGTCATCATCGATGAGATCCACGCCCTGGCCCCCAACAAACGCGGGGCCCATTTGGCGCTGTCCCTGGAGCGGCTGGAGGCCCTGACGGCGCGCCCGCCCGCGCGCATCGGGCTGTCCGCCACGCAGCGTCCCATCGAGGCCATCCGCCGCTTCCTGACCGGCAACCGGCAGGCCCCTTGCGACATCGTGGATCACGGCCATGTCCGGCCCTTCGACTTGGCCCTGGAGCTCCCCGACTCGCCCCTGGAGGCGGTCATGTCCGGGGAGGCGTGGCAGGAAGTGTACCGGCGGTTGGCGACCCTGATCGAGACGCATAAAACCACCCTGATCTTTGTGAACACCCGCCGCCTGGCGGAACGGGCGGCCCGGTTTTTGGCGGAGCGCATCGGGGAGGAGCATGTCACCGCCCACCACGGCAGCTTGGCCAAAGAACATCGCCTGGACGCTGAGCAACGGCTGAAACGCGGCGAACTCAAGGCCCTGGTGGCCACCGCCTCCCTGGAGCTGGGCCTGGACATAGGCGATGTGGAGCTGGTGTGTCAATTAGGCTCCCCCCGCTCCATCGCCACCTTCCTGCAACGAGTGGGGCGTTCGGGCCACCACTTAGGCGCGACCCCCCAGGGCCGTCTGTTTCCCCTGAGCCGGGACGATCTGGTGGAGTGCGCCGCGCTCTTGGACGCGGTGCGGCGCGATGAACTGGATCGCATAACGGTGACGGAGGGCCCCCTGGATGTGTTGGCGCAACAGATTGTGGCGGAGACGGCAAGCCGGGAATGGCAGGAAGACGAGTTGTTTCAATGCTTTGCCCGCGCCTGGCCCTACCGGCGACTCAGCGCGGCGAAGTTTCGCGAGCTCCTGGAGATGTTGGACCAGGGCTTCTCCACCCGCCGCGGCCGGCGCAGCCAGCACATCCGCTACGACGCGGTCAACCGCCGCATCAAACCTCGGCAGGGCGCTCGGCTGACCGCCCTGACCAATGGCGGGGTGATCCCGGATCAATTCGACTACGATGTGATCCTGGAGCCGGAAGGCCGTTCCGTAGGGACGCTGAACGAGGATTTTGCCTTTGAAAGTCTGCCCGGGGACATCTTCCAGCTGGGCAATGCGTCCTATCGCATCCTCAGGGTGGAGCAGGGCAAGGTGCGCGTCGCGGACGCCCAGGGGCAACCCCCAAGCATCCCCTTCTGGTTCGGCGAGGCGCCAGGCCGCTCCGATGAACTGAGCCACGGGGTGTCCCGCCTGCGCCGCGACATGGATGAGCAATTAGCCGCTGGCGGCATCGACGCCGCGATCCGCTGGCTGACGGATGAACTGGGCCTGGCCGCCGCCGCGGCGCGGCAATTGGCGGAGTATTCAGCCGGCATCCGCGCCGCCCTGGGGCTTGCGCCGACGCAACAGGATGTGGTGTTTGAGCGGTTTTTCGACGCGGTGGGCGATCAACACCTGGTGGTTCACAGTCCCTACGGGGCCCGCGTCAACCGCGCCTGGGGCCTGGCCTTGCGCAAACGCCTGTGCCGCCAGTTCAACTTTGAATTGCAGGCCGCCGCCCTGGACGACAGCTTGGCGCTGTCCCTGGGCGCGACTCACAGCTTTCCTCTGGAAGACGCCACCGGTTTCGTCCATTCCGCTCGCGTCAGGGAAACGGTCACCCAGGCCCTGTTGGCCACCCCCATGTTTCCCACCCACTGGCGTTGGAACGCCAGCGTCGCCCTGGCGGTTCGGCGCAACAATGGGGGGCAAAAAGTCCCGCCGCCATTCCAGCGGGCCGAGGCGGAAGATCTCATGGCGGTGGTGTTTCCCGACCAGCTGGCCTGTCAGGACAACCTCGCCGGGGAGCGGGAGATCCCGGCGCATCCGTTGGTGGAGCAGACCATCAAGGATTGCCTGCATGAGCTGATGGACATCGCCGGCCTGGAGAGCCTCCTGCGCCGCCATGAGCGGGGCGAGTTGCGCTTCCATTGCCGCGAGTTGAGCGCCCCGTCTCCCTTGGCGCAGGCGATCCTGACGGCCCGCCCCTACGCCTTTTTAGACGACGCGCCAGCGGAAGAGCGCCGGACGCGGGCCGTGTTGACCCGGCGTTTCACGGCCCCCGACGAGATCCCCGAACCGGGCCAGCTGAGCCCGGAGGCCATAGACCGCGTACGCCAAGAAGCCTGGCCCGGCGGGACCGGGGGCGGCGCCGACGAGTTGCATGACGCGCTGACGCTGTTAGGGGTGATGACCGCCGCGGAGGGCTGGGCGCAACAGGGCCCCGAGCCGCCAGCGTCCGGGCGGCCCACGCCCGCCATGGAGCGGCTCATGGCGGAGGGGCGCGCCGCCATCCTGGAGACGGAGCGGCAAACCCTGTGGGTCTGCGCCGAGCGGTTGCCCTTGGCCCTGGCGGCCTACGCCGGGGCGCGACTTCGCCCCGCTTTGACCCCCGCCAGCGCGGCGGCCAACAGGCCCTGGGAGCGGGAGGAGGCCCTGGTGGAGCTGGCGCGGGGGCGCTTGGAGTGCGGCGGCCCGGTCACGGAGGGGGCCTTGGCGGCGCTGTTGGAGGCCACTGCGGAGGAAATCCGCGGGGCCCTGCTGACCCTGCAACACCAGGGTTGCGCCATGCAGGGGCGTTTCACGGCGGCGGCCGGGGAAACAGAGTGGTGCGAGCGGGGGCTGTTGGCCCGGATGCATCGCTACACCATCAAGTCCCTGCGGGAGGCGACCCGTCCGGTAAGCGGCGCGGCGTTCATGCGCTTCCTGTTCGCCTGGCACGGCATGGGCAAGGAAGCCCAAGCCGCGGGGGACGAGGCCTTGTTGGCCGCCATCGCCCGGCTGGAGGGTTTCCCCATCCCGGCCGCGGCCTGGGAGCGAGACATCCTGCCGGCCCGGGTGAAAGACTACTCGCCGGCGGCCCTGGATCGGCTGTGCGGGGCCGGACGGGTGGTCTGGGCGCGGTTGCCGGCCCGGGGCCGCAAGCTGAAAACCGGCCCGGTGGCCCTGGGCCAGACGACTCTGCTGAGAAACACGCCCATTGCCCTGACGCGGCGGGAAAACCTGGGGCTGTGGCAAACCCTGGCGTCGCTGAATGCCGCTGAGCAACCCCCGCCGCCGGTGTCCGCCACGGCGGAAAAAGCTCTGGCGGTCCTGCGCCAGCGAGGGGCGTCCTTCTTTATGGACATGGTCGCTGACACCGGCCTGCTCCACGCCCATTTGGAAGAGGCGTTGGCGGAACTCGCCGCCAACGGCATGGCGACATCGGATCATTTCGCCGGCCTGCGGGCCTTGATCGTCCCCAGCGGCAAACGGCCCTCGGACGCCCGGCGCGGGCACCACCGGCGCGGCTTTCGCCGGGGTGGGGTCAACGACATAGATGAGGCTGGCCGCTGGGCCCTCATCGCCCCGGCGACGCCGCCGGCGGCGCCCGCAACGGGCCGCTGGCTCAGCGTGGACGAGGACTCCTTGCGGGCCACGGCCCAGGCCCTGTTGCGGCGTTACGGCGTGGTGTTCAGGACCCTCCTGGAACGCGAGTCCAACCTGCCCCCGTGGCGGGATCTGCTGTACGCCTGCCGCCGCCTGGAGGCCCGGGGGGAGCTTCGCGGCGGGCGTTTCGTCGAGGGCGTGAGCGGGGAGCAGTTCGCCCTGCCGGAGGCGGCGGCCCTGTTGCAAAAGCAACAGGGCCGGGAACTGCCCTCTGTGGTCATCTCCGCCACGGACCCGCTGAACCTAATCGGCATCCTGCAACCGGGCGAGCGCGTGCCGGCCCTGCGGGGCAACCGGATCCTGTTCAAGAACGGCTTGCCGGCGGCCAAGCAACTGAACCGCAAGGTCGCCTCTCTGGAGGAAGGGGGCGGCGACTGGGAGGCCATCCGGGCAGGCTTCGCGCCTCAGTCGGCGGCGCCACGATCCGGGGGGTTGGGGTCAGACTCCTGAGGGCCAGGGGCGAATGTCGCACGGCGCGGGCGGCGGCCGCCTGAACAAGGGCCCTACCTTCTCTTCACCCCCATTACGCTGCCCACCTGCTCCGGCACAGGCAGAGCGGCGTGGCTCTGCCTGAGGGCCGCCAACCTGTCGAGGATCTCAGGGGGCATGGGGGCCACCCGCCGGAGGTTCATATCCACATACAGCCCCAACAATTCATTGGTGGCGGCCAGGTAGCCCTCCTCAGCATGGCGCATCTGGTGAAAGTAGTGGATGCGCTTCTCGTCGTAGCCCAACAAGATGGTGGAGACGGACACCTCGTCCCCCTCTTTCACTTCGCGCAAGTAATTGACATGCATCTCCGCCGTGAAGCTGGAGGCCTGGCGGTCGCGCCGAAAGTCCTCTCCCATGCCAGCGTGGTCCAAGAAGCGATCCGTGGCGTGGTCGAAAACCAGCACATAGTAGGAGACATTCATGTGGCCGTTGTAGTCTATCCACTCGGGGCGGATCCGCTCCCGGTGCGGCTCGAGGGGGGCCGGCGCGGCGCTGTGGGGCAGTGTCGTCATCGCAGTTCCAACACATCCTGCATGTCGTAGAGGCCGGCGGGCTTCTCCATGAGCCAGCGGGCGGCGCGCACGGCGCCGGCGGCGAAGGTCTTGCGGTTGGACGCCACATGGCGCACCTCGACGCGCTCGCCGGCACTGGCGAACATCACCGTATGCTCGCCCACGATGTCGCCGGCGCGGATGGTCTCAAAGCCTATGGTCTTGGGGGGCCGCGGGCCCGTCGCGCCTTCCCGCCCATAGACCGCGCACTCCGCCAGCTCGCGCCCCAGGGCGGCGGCGACGATCTCCCCCAGGCGCATCGCCGTGCCAGAGGGGGCGTCCCGCTTCTGGTTGTGGTGGGCCTCGATGATCTCCACATCGGCGCTGTCGCCGACGCAACGGGCCGCCAGCTCCGCCAGCTTGAAACACAGGTTGACCCCCACGCTCATGTTGGGGGCGAACACGATGGGGATCTCCCGGCTGGCGTCTCGCACCGCCTGCTGCTGTTGCGGGGACAGGCCGGTGGTGCCTATGACCATTCTCTTGCCGCGGGCTCGGCATTGCTCCAGGTTGCCCGCCACCGCGTCCGCCACGGTGAAATCAATGAGAACATCGAAGTCGTCCGCCACGGCCCCCAGGTCCTTGGCGATGAGGACGCCCTGCGGGCCAATGCCCGCCAGCTCGCCGGCGTCGCGCCCCACGGCGGGGGAATCCGGATGCTCCAGGGCCGCGCCCAGGGCCACGCCGGCCTCGTCTCGCACCGCCTCCTGCAGGGTCTTGCCCATCCTGCCCGCCGCACCGCTGATGCCGATGTTGATCATCCGCCGACCCTATTCGGTCATGTCGTCGAAGAATTTTTTGACGCCCGCCAACCAGCTGTTGGCGCGGGGGCGATGGCGTCTCTCGTCTTTGCCCACGACTTCCTCAAACGCTTGCAACATGGCTTTCTGCTTCTTGTTCAGGTTCACGGGGGTCTCCACCACCACGCGGCACAGCAAGTCCCCCCTAGTGGGCGAATTGACCCCGCGCACCCCTTTGCCGCGCAGGCGAAACAAGCGGCCGCTTTGCGTCTCCGGCGGGATCTTCAACATGACTTTCCCGTCCAGGGTCGGGATCTCGATGTCCCTGCCCAAGGCCGCCGTGGCGAAACTGACGGGCGCTTCACAGAGCAGATCCCGCCCGTTGCGGGTGAATATATCATGGTCGCGAACGACGATGTGGATGTAAAGATCCCCCGGCGGCCCGCCCTGCTCTCCCACCTCGCCCTCGCCCTCCAGGCGGATGCGGTTGTTGGTGTCCACCCCCGCCGGCACCTTCACCGAGATGGTCTTGTTTTCCCGGACGCGCCCCTGGCCGTGGCACGAAGCGCACGGGTCCTTGATGACCCGGCCGCGGCCGCGGCACTCCCGGCAGGTCTGTTGCACCGAGAAAAATCCCTGTTGCATGCGCACCTGCCCCAGCCCCCCGCAGGTGGGACACTCCTGGGGGCTGGCGCCTTTTTTCGCGCCGCTGCCGCCGCAGGGCTGGCATCGGACTCGAGTGGGCACTCGCACTTTGATGGCGGCGCCCGCCACCGCCTGCTCCAGGCTGAGGCTGAGGTCGTAGCGCAGATCCGAACCGCCGCGAACGCGCCGCCCGCCGCGCTCCTGACCGAAAATATCGCCGAAAACGCTGTTGAAAATGTCGCCCACATCGCCGCTGAAGCCATGCTCCGCGCCGCCCGCCGCCACATTGACCCCATCATGGCCGAAGCGGTCATAAGCCGCCCGTTTTTGCGGGTCGCTCAACACATCGTGGGCCTCTTTGGCTTCCTTGAACCGCTCCTCAGCCCCCTTGTCGCCGGGGTTGCGGTCCGGATGGAGCTTCATGGCCAAGCGGCGAAACGCCTTCTTTATGTCGGCGTCGGAGGCGTTGGGCGACACGCCAAGCACCTCGTAATAGTCTCGTCTTGATGCCATGGGAGTCGCCTCAGAGGGCGGCTTGGCGCATCGCTTCTGGCGTCCGCGTCAGAGGGGATCAGCTCTTTTTGTCGTCATCGACTTCTTCGAATTCGGCGTCAACGACATTCTCATCAGACGGCTTGGCATCGCCGTTGTCTCCGGCGCCGCCGTTGGCGCCCTTGCCGGCGGGCCCGGCGCCGTTGCCGCCGCCGGCGGCGCTCGCCTTCTCAGCCCCGGCCTGCTGATACGCCTTCTCCGCCAGCTTTCCGGCCGCCTCGGTCAGTTTCCGGGTCTGCTCGTCGATGACGCTCTTGTCGTCTCCTTTTATGGCCTCCTCCACGGCTTCAATGGCGGCCTCCACCGCTTTCTTTTCCTCCTCTTCCACCTTGTCCCCCAGTTCCGTCAGGGTTTTGCGGGTGGAATGCGCCAGGTGCTCGGCCTGGTTGCGGACCTCCACCAGCTCCCGACTCCGGCGGTCTTCATCCGCATGGACCTCGGCGTCCTTGACCATCTGCTGGATCTCCGCCTCCGACAGGCCGCTGGAGGCCTTGATCACGATGGACTGCTCCTTGCCGGTGGCCTTGTCCTGCGCCGACACATTCAGGATGCCATTGGCGTCTATGTCAAAAGTCACCTCGATCTGCGGCACGCCTCGGGCCGCTGGCGGGATGTCCGTCAGGTCAAACCGGCCCAGGGACTTGTTGCCATCCACCATCTCGCGCTCGCCCTGCAACACATGGACTGTCACCGCGGTCTGGTTGTCCGCCGCCGTGGAGAACACTTGCTGGGCCTTGGTGGGGATGGTGGTGTTCTTCTCTATGAGCTTGGTCATCACCCGCCCCAAAGTCTCTATCCCTAAGGAGAGCGGGGTCACATCCAACAACAACACATCCTTGACATCGCCGCCCAACACGCCGGCCTGTATGGCCGCGCCCACGGCGATGGCCTCGTCCGGGTTGACATCCCGGCGCGGCTCCTTGCCGAAGAACTCCTGCGCCTTCTCCTGCACCTTGGGCATGCGGGTCTGCCCGCCCACCAAAATGACATCGGTGATCTCGGACGCGGCGATGCCGGCGTCCTCCAGGGCCACCCGGCACGGCTCCATGGTGCGGTCCACCAGGTCTTCCACCAGGGCCTCCAGTTTGGATCGGCTCAGCTTGAGGTTCAGGTGCTTGGGGCCGCTGGAGTCCGCCGTGATGTAAGGCAGGTTGATGTCGGTCTGCTGGCTGGAGGACAGCTCTATTTTGGCCTTCTCCGCCGCCTCTTTCAGCCGTTGCAGGGCCAGAGGATCGTTGTGCAGGTCTATGCCTTGAGAGCGCTTGAACTCGTCGCAGAGAAAGTCGATGACCCGCAGGTCGAAGTCTTCCCCGCCCAGGAAAGTGTCCCCGTTGGTGGACAACACCTCAAACTGGCGCTCGCCGTCCACCTCGGCGATCTCGATGATGGACACATCGAAGGTGCCGCCGCCCAGGTCGTAAACAGCGATGCGGGAGTCCCCCTGCTTCTTGTCCATGCCGTACGCCAGGGCCGCCGCCGTCGGCTCGTTGATGATGCGCCGCACCTCCAGCCCGGCTATCTTGCCAGCGTCCTTGGTGGCTTGACGCTGGGAATCGTTGAAATAGGCAGGCACGGTGATGACCGCCGCGGACACCGGCTCCCCCAGGTAGTCCTCCGCCGTCTGCTTCATCTTCATCAGCACCCGCGCGGAGACCTCCGGCGGGGCCATTTTCTTGCCCTTGACCTCCACCCAGGCGTCGGCGTTGTCCGCCTTGACGATCTGGTAAGGCACCATGTCTATGTCTTTTTGCACCACGCCGTCGTCGTAGCGCCGCCCGATCAGCCGCTTGATGGCGAACAGGGTGTTGGCGGGATTGGTGACGGCTTGGCGCTTGGCGGACTGGCCCACCAACACCTCATCGTCATCGGAAAACGCGACGATGGAAGGGGTGGTGCGGCCCCCCTCGCTGTTTTCTATGACCCGACCCTCGCCGCCTTCCAACAACGCCACGCAGGAGTTTGTCGTGCCAAGATCTATGCCGATTATCTTGCCCATTAGTCAGACCTCTTCTCGCTGTTTCCAACAGATTGATTGTGTGAGTGGTTTATGGGGGCGGGGGCGGCGAAATTCAAGCTGTTGTCTCACTTCGCCACCACGACCTTGGCGGGGCGCACCAGGCGGCCGTTCAGTTCATAGCCCTTCTGCGCCACCACCAGCACCGCGCCAGACGGGCTGTCCGTTCCCTCCTGCATGGATATGGCCTCGTGTTTTTGCGGGTCGAACTTCGCGCCGGCCGGGTCGATGACCGCCACGCCGAACTTCTCCAGGCCATCGAAAAACTTCTTCAGGGTCAGCTCCATGCCCTCGCGCAGAGCCTGCAGGGCTTGCGGGTCGGCGGCGTCCGCCGCCTCTTGGGAAGCGTTGAGACCCAGCTCCATGCTGTCGATGACGGGCAACAACTCTTTGACGAACGAATCCAGCGCGTATTTGCGGGCGTTGTCCATGTCCCGGGCGGCGCGTTTGCGCACATTGTCCAGCTCCGCCACGGCCCGCAGGGCCTGATCGCGCTGTTCCTGGGCCTCCGTCCGCAATCGCTCGTTGTCCGCCGCCAGGCTGTCAAGGTCGGCGGCGCGTTCCGCGGTTGCGTCTGCAACCGGCTCCGTCTCTGTAGCCGTTTCCGCCTCCACGACCGGCTCCGCCTCTGTAGCCGGTTCCGCGTCTGCGGCTAGTTCCGCCTCTGCAACCGGCTCTGCGTCCGCGGCCGGTTCCGTCTCCGCGACTGGTTCCGCGTCGTCCGCCCCGGCGCGCTCCTCGCTGCCGGCTTCCGCCGCGCTCGGCGCTGTTGCCCCCCCAGGCGGCTGTTGTTCTTTCTCAGTCATGGTCAATCCCGTTCGAATGGATGGAGCGGCTCAACGCCGGCCCGCGCCCGCGGCGCGAGGCGTTGCCGTTGTTAGGGGATGTATGGGCTAATTGGCGGAATTCAAGGCTGAGCCCAACATTTTCGCCGTCAGGTCAACGATGGGGATGATCCGCTCGTAGTTCATGCGGGTGGGGCCGATCACGCCCAACACGCCTAACACCCGGCCGTCCAGCTCATAAGGCGAGGTCACCACGCTGCACTCATCCAGAACCTCATAGCCTGATTCCTCGCCGATGAAGATCTGCATGCCCTTGGCGTTAATGGCGGATTCCAGGAGATGCAACAGGTCCCGCTTCTGGTTGAAGCTCTCGAACAGCCGTTTCAGCTTATCCACGCCGCCCAGCTCGGCCACATCCATCAGGTTCGTGTGGCCGGACATGACGAAGTCGTCGGAGGCGGCGGGGGCCGTGAACACCTGTTGCGCCATCTCAATGGCGGTCTGCATCAGCTCGCTGACATCCCGCTTCATCTTGCGCAGTTCCTTCAGCAGGTCGGCGCGAATGGCGTCCAATTCCCGGCCGCCGCAGATGGAATTGAGATAATTCGCCGCCTGTTGCAACTGGGACTGGGTGTAGGGCTTGGCGGTGTGGATGATGCGGTTCTGGATCGCCTGATCGCTCAGCACCAAGATGACCAGGATGCGGTTTTGGGAGAGGCTCAAGAACTCTATCTGCTCCAGGCAACTCTGCTGGGCCCGGGGCAACATGACGATGGCGGCCAGCTGGGTGACATCGGACAACATGGAGGAGGTGCGCGCCAACAGCGGCTGCAAGCCGTCTTCCGCGACCATTTCCCGCGCCATGCGCTCCATTTCCTGGTCGCCGGGCTCCTCGATGCTCAACAAGGTGTCCACAAACAGGCGGTAGCCCCGGGCCGTGGGCATGCGCCCGGCGGAAGTGTGGGGGGCTTGCAACAGGCCCAGATCTTCCAGATCCGCCATGACATTGCGCACTGTGGCCGAGCTTAAGGCCAGCTTGGCGTCGCGGGCCAAAGTGCGCGACCCGACGGGCTGGCCATCCTGAATGAAATGCTCCACCAAGGCCTTGAAAAGAAACAGGCTGCGCTCATCCAGGTTGAGGGCGACCTCGGAATTTTTGGGCTTGGTCTCGTTCAACGGGGCCCCCGGCTCGTGTTCAGGGCGAAAATCTACCACAGCGCCGCCCTTCATTGCAAAACCGCATTGGCGGACTCGCGCCCAACATGGTAACTTGACTCTTTGCCCGAACGCAAACCCATGGCCATGTTCAACACCATCGCCTTAATCACCAACTACGGCGCGCCCGAGATCATTGACACCTTGCGGGCGACCATCAAGCATCTGCAGAACCGGGATGTGGAGGTGATGTTGGACGAGTTTTGCGCCGCGCTGCTGCCGGAGGCCGACTTTCGCCTGGGCAACGCGGACGACTTCGGCAAAAACTGCGACTTGGCCATCGCCATAGGCGGCGACGGCACCATGTTGCGGGCCGCCCACCTATTGGCGGAGCATGATGTGCCGCTATTGGGGATCAACCGCGGCCGGTTAGGCTTTTTGGCGGACATTCCCGCCAACGCCCTGGCCAAGGGCCTGGACGAGATCCTGGCGGGCAACTATGTGGAGGACGAGCGCTTTCAACTCTTCTGCGCCGTGCAGCGACAGGGCGAGACCCTGCTGACCAGCCACGCCTTCAACGATGTCATCATACAAAAGGGCAACATCGCCAAACTCATCGAGCTGGAAACCTATGTCAACCGCAACTTTCTCCACAGCCAACGTTCCGACGGCATGATCGTGTCGTCCCCCACCGGCTCCACCGCCTACGCGCTGTCCGGCGGCGGCCCCATACTGCATCCGGATCTGGACGCCCTGGTGCTGGTGCCTATCTGCCCCCACACCCTGAGCAACCGCCCCGTCGTCATAGACGGCAACAGCGCGGTGGAGATCGTCATCGGCACGCCGCAAATCGACTGGGCCAACCTGACCTGCGACGGCGAGGTGGCCTCGGACCGCCTGGTGACGGGGGATCGGGTCTTCGTGGAGAAGAAAAACAAGAAAATCCGGCTGATCCACCCGCCCGGCCACGACCACTTCAAGATCCTCCGGGGCAAGCTGGCCTGGGGCTGATGCTGAAACAGCTCTACATCCGCAATTTCGCCATCATAGAGGATGTTGAAATCGCCTTCGGGGAAGGTCTGACGGCGCTGACGGGCGAGACCGGCGCCGGGAAATCCATCCTATTGGACGCCCTGGGCCTGGCCCTGGGTGGCCGCGCCGAGGCCGCCTTCCTGCGGGCGGGTTGCGAGCGCGGCGAGGTCAGCGCCATTTTCAGCGCGCCCGCCAGCGGCGAACTGCGGCGCTTGCTGAGGGAGCAGTCCATCGCCGTGGAAAACGGCGAATTGCTGTTGCGCCGGGTCATCGGCCGGGACGAGCGCTCCCGCGCCTACATCAACGCCGTTCCCGCGCCGGCCCAGTTGTTGCGGGAGGTGGGGGAATTTCTCGTGGATGTGCATGGGCAACAGGCCCACCAGTCCCTGCTGAAGCGGGACGAGCAGCGGGAGCTCCTGGACGGCTTCGGCAACTACGGGAGCGCGTTGGCGCAGACCGCTCGGGCCTTTGAGAAGTGGGACGAGACGGCCCGGGAGCTGAAAACGCTGACGGAGGCCGGCGGGGAATTCGCCTCGCAATTGGCCCTGCTTCGCTACCAGGTGGAGGAGTTGCGCGCGCTGGAGTTGACGGAAGACGAGCTGGAGGCCCTGGAAAACGAACACAAACGCCTGTCCAATGTGAACAGCCTGCTGGAGGCGACCCAGGCGGCGGTGGAGGAACTGCGGGACGACGAGCAGGCGGTGGGCGGCAGGATAGGCCGGGTGAAGCGGGAGCTGGCAGGGGTGGCGGAGCTGGACGTGGCGTTGGCGACGGTCAATGAATTGTTGGAGAGCGCCGAAACCCAAGTGGCGGAGGCGGCGGACGAGTTGCAAACCTATTTGGCCCAGCTGGACCAGGACCCGACGCGGTTAGACCAGGTGGAGCAGCGCCTGACCGCGTTGCACGACGCCGCCCGCAAGCACCGGGCGCGGCCCCAGGCCCTGTTCGCGCATTTCCAGGCGCTGGAGCGGGAACTGAGCGCGCTGGAGGACAACCGGCAACGAGCGGAAACCCTGGAGGCGGAGCAGGCCGCGGCCCTGAAGGACTACAAGCTGGCGGCGGACGAGCTGGGCCGCCAACGGCGGCAGTGCGCCGCGGACATGGCCCGCCGCGTCGTCTCGCAGATCCGCGCCTTGGGCATGCCCGGCAGCCAGTTCAAGATCGCGGTCAACAACGCCCCGGACCTGAAACCGCACCGCAAGGGCGACGACTCGGTGGAATTTCTCGTGTCCGCCAACCCGGGCCAGCCCCTGCAGCCGCTGAAAAAAGTCGCTTCCGGGGGCGAGCTCTCGCGCCTTAGCCTGGCGGTGCAGGTGGTGGCGCATCAATACCGCCGCGTCCCCACCCTGATCTTCGACGAGGTGGATGCGGGCATAGGCGGCGGCACAGCGGAGATCGTGGGCAAGCTGTTGCGCCAGCTGGCGCAGGATCGGCAGATCTTTTGCGTCACCCACCTGCCCCAAGTGGCGTCCCAGGGGAACAACCATTTGCAGGTGGTGAAGGTCGCCGATGAACAGCGCGCCGCGACGCGGGTCTTCGCCTTGGGAGGCGCGGAACGGATCGAGGAGATCGCCCGCATGTTGGGGGGCGTGGAAGTGTCGGAGCAATCCCGCAATCACGCCCGGGAGATGTTGGGGCTGGGCTGAAACGGCGCTAAAACAGCGCTAAAACTCGATCCCCTTCTGCGCCTTGACCCCATGGTCGAAGGCGTGCCGAACCGCCTTCACCTCGCTGACGGTGTCGGCGATCTCCAGCAACTCCGGGATGGCGTCCCGGCCCGTGAGCATGACATGTTGCCGTTGCGGCCGGGCTAACAACGCGTCGACCACTTCCCCGACGGGCAGATAGCCAAACTTGAACATGTAGGTGATCTCGTCCAATAGCACGATGTCAATCTCGGGGTCCTTGAAGAAGGGCCTGGCCCGCGCCCACAGCCGGCGCGCCGCGGCCGCGTCCCGCTCCCGATCCTGGGTGTCCCAGGTGAACCCCGTCCCCATGACAAGATAAGGCAGTCCCAGCTTCCGGAAAAACTCCTGCTCGCCGGTCTTCCACTTGCCCTTGATGAACTGCGCCACCGCGCCTTTCTTGCCATGCCCCAAACTGCGGGCCAGGGTGCCAAAGGCGGAACTGCTTTTGCCCTTGCCGTCGCCGTACAGATAAATGACGACGCCGCGCTTGATGTTCGCCGCGGCGACGCGGGCCCGCACCTCCCGTTGCTGGGACTGCATGGCTTCCTTGTGCCGGCGGGCGGCGGCTTGGCCAGCTTTGGCGGACTTGCCGGCTTTGGCAGGCTTGCCGGCTCTGGCAGGCTTGCCGGCTCTGGCAGACTTGCCGGCTTTGGCAGACTTGCCGGCTTTGGCAGGCTTGCCGGCTCTGGCAGACTTGCCGCCCTTGGCAGACTTGCCGGCTTTGGCGGACTTGCCGGCTTTGGCGGCTTTTTCCTCAACCATGTCTCGTTCCCCAATCAGCGACTGCGATAATGGAATGACACAAAGAAATTCCTGTCGTAAGAGTTGTAAGTATTGATGGTCTGATAGTCCTTGTCCAGCAGGTTCGCCACTTTCGCCCGCAAAGTCAGACGCTTGTTCAAACGCCACTCGCCCAAGAGATCCAGGGTGACAAAGCCGTTCACCTTGACGAAATTGCCGGCGTCGTCGAAGCGGCTCCCCGCGGCGAACACGCGAGCGCCAAGGGACAAGGGGCCTAGGTCCCGCGTCACATCCAGGGTCAGTTTCTCCTTGGCGCGCCGCGCCAGGCGCTTGCCGGTGGTCTTATCCTGAGGGTCAAGCCACTCCACCGCCAACAGGGCGCTCCAATCCCGCCAGCGCGCGGAAAGCTCGCCCTCCACCCCCGTGATCCGGGCCTTGTGAACATTGTGCGGCAGGTAGGTCGGGGGGGCGAAGACGATCAGGTCGTCCACCTCGGTGTGGTAGCCCCGCACGCTCCAGGCGAACCAGTCATGCCAGCCGTCCATGCCCGCCTCATAAGAGACCGCCGTTTCCGGCCGCAAGTCCGGGTTGCTGAAGCCGGGGAAGAACAACTCGTTGAAGGAAGGCGTCTTGTAGGCGGCGCTGTATGAGCCGTACAGGCGCATGCCGTCTTTCAGCGCGTAGCTCCAGCCCACCCCGCCGGTGGTTTTGTCTCCGAAGGCCTGGTCGTCGTCCCAGCGGGCCGACGCCACCAGCTGGTGCCCCTGAAAGTTCCCGTGATACAGCCCAAACAGGCCCAGGTTGTCCCTTGAAGCGCGGTCGTAGGCGGTGGAGCTGAAGACCTTGTCGTCCCGATAGTCCACGCCGAAGGCAACGCCGTGAGACTCATGCAAGGTCAAATCGTTTTGCCAAGACAACTGCCGGCTACGGGTGTCGAAGCGGGAAGCGAAGTCGCCGGCGGGATTGAAATTGTCCATCTCGTCCCGGGACTCGCTGAGGCGCAGGCTGGTTTGCCAACGATCGAGGGGGCTAAACGCGAGGGTCCCCCCCGCCACCTGCTGGACAAAATCGCTCTCATCCTGAAAGTTGCCGTCATACTCGGTGTTGCCTTCCGCCCTCAGCAGGAAAACATCAAGGGCCCCGCTGGCGCCGAAGTGGTAGCCGCCCCGGGCGTGGACGGAAAGGTTGTCGTAGCCATCCGCGTCGGGCTGGTCAACGCCGAAGAAGCCCGGGACGGGTTGCCGGGCGTCGATCCCCTTGGCATCGAACCAGGACGCGGCGGCGCTGTAGTGGAAGTTTCCATAAGCGCCGCTAACCCCGCCGGTGACCTCTTTCGCGCCATAAGAGCCGCCGCCCGCATCCAGGCTGTAGCGCGGGCTCTCGCCCGCGCCTTGGCGAGTGAAGATGTGAATGACGCCCCCCAGGGCCTCAGACCCCCACAAGCTGGAACGGGGGCCGCGAACCACCTCGATGCGCTCTATCTGGGAAGGCGGCAGATGCTCGAAGGCCGCGATGCCCAAGGTGGCGGAACCTAACCTGACCCCGTCTATCAACACCAACACATGGTCGGACTCGGAGCCGCGCATGCGAATGCCCGTGACTTTGCCATAGCCGCCGCTGGCGGTGACATCAACGCCCGCCACCCCTTGCAGCAATTCCGGCAGGGAATGGACCTGCAGGGCCTCAATGTCCGCCCGCTTCAACACCGTGACGGCGGCGGGCAGTCTGTTTTCCGCCATGGGGACGCGGGCGCCGGTCACGATGATCTCCTCAGGGTCCGCCAAGTCGCGGGCCGCGGCGCGAGGCGCGGCGCGAGGCGCAAGCAAACAGGAAACGACGCCGGCCAACAGCGCCAAAACAACGATCTTTTTCATTTCTTCACTCCCGCAGAATGTCGCGCCACGGGCAAAGCCGCCGCGCAAACCAATTCAGACCAGTAGCGAAGAGGGGAAACGGAGCAGAAAAAACGCTTGCTCTATGTCGCCCTCCGCAACATGTCACCGGAAGCCGGGCCCGAGGCCCAGCCTCAAACATTCAGGCCGGTCTCCGGGCTGACAGCGCGCTGGCCAAACTTCAGCCAGCCTCCCGGACACCTTCCCATGCGAAGCACAGTGGCATTGTCCGGGATCATGCTGATCACCGTTGCGGGGGCAGCGCCGGAATCGTCTCGCGGGGAGACTCACCGGACTTCCCGTTAATCCGTCTGGCCAACCCGCCCGCCTTGCGGGCCGGGCAAACAGCCAGACAGAAACCTGATTGCAACTGCGATGTTAACCGCAACTGAGGGGGAAGGCAAACTTTTTTGCGTTTTGCAGGGCGGGGGGATATTATTGCGTTGCGGCTTGGACAAGATCGCTGACAACAGCGACAGGAGAGAGCAACGATGAGAAGCGCATTGATGAGAAACGAGCGGGGCATCCCCGACGCGGAAAAACGAGGGAATTTCACGCTGAGAGAAAAATTTAACCACTGGTTGAGAGGTGCCTCGACCGTCTTGGTGTTGTTCCCGGACACTGCCACAAGGATGAGAAAGCGGTTCCCGGAACGCACCGATGCAGAGGCCCTCGCTGGCGACTGGCAGCGTGTGGGAGACGATTTGCGGAGCGCGATAAGGAAATACGAGGATGAACAGGCGACGAATAAAAGCCAAGACAAGCCGTCGACAAAGCCCTCAGCGCCGGCGCAACGGCAACAAGATCAAGCCGGCCCTCAGGTCAAAGCGGAGTTTAGCGGCCCCCTTCTACCACCGGACGCGCTGGAAAAATACGAGCGCGTCTCTCCCGGCGCGGCGAAGCGCATTTTTGCGATGGCGGAAACACAAGGTCACCACCGCCGTGAACTGGAAAAATCCCTTGTTGATAACGAGTACAAAGAGGCAAGCAGAGGGCAAATCTGCGCGGCAACACTTGGCACTTTGGCCATTGTTTCAGGGGCAATCGCAGGCATATTAGGCGCGCAATTGGCAGGAAGTGTGATAGGCGGACTAGTCGTGGTTGGGCTTGTTTATGCGTCTGTTCGGGACAAAAGAGGCGACTGATAACGCCGGGGGGCGGTTTTCAGCCGCCATGCCTGCCCCTGAAGTGAAAACGCCCCAACCCGAGGGCGAGGCGTGAAGGTTTAGTCTCGTAGAGACATATCCTGCTGAAATTTTGTTGTAAAAAACGAGCAGGCTCTTTTCTGATACACTGTCATTCTGGCACACCTAAACCTCGATGTCAACATTTTTTTGCAAATTTGTTATCATTGGCCGCTCCAAGTTGCAAAATAGGATGAGGCAACGAAGGACAGGCGCATAAAATCATAACAAATACAATATGTTATGTTGAAAAGCAGAACAAAACGATGAGCGGCAAGCCTTATATTCTCGGATTAGACTTAGGCACCAACTCCATCGGTTGGGCCGTGGTGGACTGTGAAATAGAGAAAACAGAAGACCATCAGGGAATTTACGCCGGCTACAAACCCGTCTCCTTGCGGGCCCTGAATTCCCGAATTTTTGAGGACATGCTGGAAGCGAAGACCAAAGTCCCGAAAAATCAAAAACGCCGGGCAATGCGCGGCGCCCGCAATCGCCGGGCCTATTACCAACAACGGCGCCAAGGGCTTGTGGAAATCCTGCTCGAAAACAACTTGTTGCCTGAGGAATACTCGCAAGTCCCGGAAAAGACCCTCAATGAAATTGACCGCCGCTACGCCGAACGCATGCTCGGCAAGCCTTGGTCCAAAACATGGACTCCCACCGACAAAGCCTATTGTTCCCCCTACGCCATGCGCAATTTTGCGCTGGAAGAGAAGTTAGAACCTTATGAATTTGGAAGGCTGTTACTGCACCTGCAACGCCGACGGGGTTATTTCAGCAACCGGGGGGCAAAATACATCGAGCTCATCAAGTGGTTGAACTTGGAGACGCCGGAAGATGACGACGAGGCTTTGAGCAATGAAGAGAAAAAGGAAACTGGCAAGGTATTGGCGGCCATTGATCAGTTAAGCAAAGCATTGGATGGACGCACTCTTGGCCAGTTTATCTGGCAAAAATCACAAGAGGAAGACCTGCCTCCTCAGCGCGTTACCTTGTTTGAATTTGAACAATCCAAAGTGCGTAAAGGAGAAGAAGTTATTGAACGACTGCAATTTCGCGCCCAACGGGAAATGTACGAAGAGGAATTTGACCGAATTTGGAAAAAACAAAACGAATTCCATAAGCTAGATGGCGGGGTAGGCCAAAAGATAAAAGACAAAATTTTTCACCAGCGACCTCTGCAACTGCAAAAAAGCACGGTAGGAAACTGCAACATCTATCCGCGCAGGAAGCGCGGGGCTGTGATGCGGCTGGAGTTTCAGGAATTTCGCGCCCTGCAGGTGATTAACAACATCACTGTCAGCGAAAAACCACTGACGGAAGAACAACGCAACACATTGTTAGAGGCGACCAACAATCCGGCCAAGCTGAATGACAAGGGGCGCATTTCCTGGAAGGAAGCGGCCCAGATCCTTAGCGTGAAACCCAAGGACATAAACTACAATCGGGGCGGCGATGCCGGGGAGGGGAAAACCGGCCTGTTCGGAAACCGAACCGCCCAGGCGATAAGCCGCTCAATTGGCATTGACGCTTGGCGAAAATTAGACCTTGACCAGCAGATCAAACTGGTGGAGGACCTGCTTACCATACACAACAAAAAGACTCTGTATCAAAGACTGGTTGGCCATTGGGGATTCAAGCCGTATCAACAAGGCGATGACCTGACTCAGGGCGCATTGGGCTTAGCAATGAACGAGCAATTGGAAGAGGGTTACGGCAAACACAGTCTTAAAGCCATAAAAGAACTCTTGCCACATATGCGCAAAGGCGCTGATTACTATGCGGCTGTGGAAAAAATCGGAAAGCGTGAAAGCATCACCAAGGAAATCGGGGGAACGGAAGGAGTTTTTCTGCTGGAGCCTGAAGACATACCCAACGTCGCCAATCCCATTGTGCAGAAAGCCTTGTTCGAGGTGCGGCGCGTGGTGAACGCTGTTGTCAAGCACTATGGTAAACCTGCCATTATCCGCATGGAAATGGCGCGGGACATGAAATCCTCGAAAAAACACAGAAAAGAAATAACAACGCAACAAAAAGCGAACAGAAAGGCAAATGAAGACGCGGAAAAGGAAATTCTGAAGTGGCGCAAGGATGGCAATGTTTCATTAGACACCGTGCGAGGCGGACTGCGCCGAGTCAGCCCCAAGGACAGACAGAAATATAAAATGTGGAAGGAACAAGAAGAGAAATGCCCTTACTGCCAAAAGCAGATTGGCTTCAATGAATTGTTTTCCAGCGCGGCGGAAATAGAACACATCCTGCCCTACACCGGTTTTAGGCAGAGTTACATGAACACGGTGCTAAGTTGCCAGACCTGCAATGCAACAAAGGGGAAAAAAACGCCTTATGAAGCATGGGGAAGCGACCAAAAACGCTGGGGAAAGATAAAAACATTTGCCGAAAAAACAACCACTATTCCTTTCCCTAAACGCAACAATATCCTTAAAAAAGAACATTCTCCGGAAAATGAGGATGACTTTGTCCAGCGGCAGCTTAATGACACCCGCTACATCACCACTGCGGCCAAAGAGGTTCTGAAAAAATACGGCGCGCCGGTCGATGTGAACAGCGGTGGGGCAACCAGTGAATTACGTCGCAAACTTGGGTTAAACAATATCTTGCCCAAGGAGATTGACTCCGGACCGTATGAAATTGACAAGGAAACTGGAGAACTCCTGAGATACAGCGTTGCCAAAGCGGAAAAATCCCGGCAGGACCATCGCCATCATGCGGTGGATGCCTTTGTGGTCGCTATAACTGACCGCGCCATGTTGCAAGCGATGATCGGTGCGCACCAAAAGGAGCAGGATAACATTACAAGCAGAACCAAAGAAGATTGGATTAAGGAGAAACGCATGATGTTGCCTAAAAGCTGGAAAGACGGCGATAATTTAGATAGCGTCCTAAGCAAAAAATTGAACGCCACCGTAGTCTCCCACATGACCAAGCGCAAGGTCTGGGGGGCCTTGCACGAAGAAACGCTGTATGGAAAATCGCATTTTGAACAACCTCTCAATATAGAAAGCATGAGACCAAATGTCTTGCACGAAGTCCAAAGAATTGTAGAAGCCGAAGTAAATGGCGAAGAGCCTTGGATTGCGGATGAGGAATTACGCGCTGTCTTGTCGCAATGGGCGAAAGACACCCAAAATCGTGAACCCGCTGACCGCGCCTTGCCAGACTGGAAAGGCAAAAAACTTCGCGAGTTCTTCTATAAAACGCCCTGTGTCACCATTCGTAAAAAATTGAATGGGGAACTCAAGCTATTATCCGAACTCAATAAAGAATGGAAGCCTGGCAAAGGGATATGGGTCGCCGAAAAATCTGTTCATAACACGCTTTATGAATGGCTGAAAGAGCATAAGCTTGTCGGCGCAACAGCAAAAGCAATCGATGCACAACTGAAGGAAACGCCACCGCGCATCATCAATAAACAGGGCCAGCCCGGGGCTGTCATTCGCCGAGTGCGCATGGCCCAAGCTCTCACAGGTTCCTATGTCAAAATAGCAAATTCGCATGTCCGGCCTGGCAACAATCATCATTTTGTCTTGTTCCATAATGGCAAAGAAGGCAAGGATAAAGAAAGGCGATTCCAGGTGGTTACGATGTTAGAGGCGGCAAAACGGGCAAGCACCGGGAAGCCTGTGGTTGACAAGGAACCACCACCGGAGTGGGATGGAGAATGGCGCTATGAGTTGCATTTATGCGTTAATGACATGGTGCGTTGTGAAGATCTAGGCATCTTTGATGATGAGAACAGGTTTGCCCCTGAGCATAAGGACACGCCCTACTTCAGGGTGCAAAAAATGAGCAAGATCGGAAAGGGGTTGCAACTAGAGCTTCGGCACCATAGCATCTCAGGGACGGATTCTGACTGGGGACTATGGCGCATTTCATCATTAAAAAATATAAAATGCAAAAGAGCGCAATCCGGCGTTCTAGGCCTGTTGCCTGATGATTCGCAGAACGATAGAGATCGCCTCTAAAGCGCATCTTAGGGTAAAACTTAGACAGCTGATCATCCAAAACGACGAAGGCGAACACAGTGTGCCTTTTGAGGACATTGGCTTTCTGATATTGGACAATCCGCAGATCACTTGCAGCCAAGGCGTGATGCGCCATTGCGCCAAAGAAAACATCGCGCTTATCGTCACAGACGAAAGACATCTCCCGACTTCCTTGCTTCTCTCATTAGATGTTCACAGCACCCAAGGCAGGATCATGCGCATGCAGGCCTCCACGCCGGAGGCAGTGCGGAACGCCGTCTGGCAACAAATCATTCAGGCAAAAATTCAAGCGCAATCGGCGGTCTTAACGGAGACCCGCGAGATAAAAAACGCCCGGCTGGCGCGACTGGCAAAAACGGTGCGGCCAGCAGACGAGGGCAATTACGAAGCCCAGGCTTCTCGCATTTATTTCAAACTGCTTTTCAACAAAGGCTTCAAGCGCGATCCTGGCAACTCAGACGACGCCAACATCTTATTGAACTACGGCTACAGCCTGGTCCGCGCCGCCTGCGCCCGCGCCCTCATGGGAGCGGGCCTGCACCCCGCCTTTGGCATGCATCATCATAATCAGTACAATGTCTTTTGCCTGGCAGATGATGTCATGGAGCCCTTGCGGCCTTTGGTGGACCGGCGTGTTGTCAAATTATCGCAATCGGACACATTCAATGGATTAGACCGGAAAGTAAAAAATGGCTTGTTGGAAGTGCTTTGCTGTCCAGTTCTCATAAAGAAAAAGGAACTGCCATTGATGAGCGCATTAGCCTTGTATTGCGCCAGTCTGCGCAAAATTCTGGAAGCGCGCAAGGGAAAGCTCAATATCCCTGGCATCTTATGACCAATAAACGCTTGATTTTTGGAGGATTTCGCAGTTTGTGGACTATCGTGCTTTTCGACCTGCCCGTGGAGACTAAAACCGACCGTTACTGGTACGCCCGGTTTCGCAACAAACTACTCTCTGATGGCTTCGTAATGTTGCAATATTCGGTGTATTCTCGGCATTGCGCCAGCGATGAGAATGCCGAAGTCCACTGCAAAAGGGTGAAAAAAGCGCTCCCCCCGAAGGGGGAAGTGCGCATATTAAAGGTAACAGAGAAACAATTTGAACGAATGCAAGTCTATCATGGGGCAAAGCGAACCCCCACAGAACAAGCCCCTCAACAGCTGTCCATATTCTAAATCTCCATATAAATCAAAAGGTTGTGCGGACATAAGTGTATCAGAAAAGAACCCGCGCGCAATCTACAATATAAAAACCACCAGCCTTTCGCTGAGGCTTAGTGTATCAGAAAAGAACCCGCGCGCAATCTACAATCGGTTATATTGATGAACACCTCCGTTACAGAGTGTATCAGAAAAGAACCCGCGCGCAATCTACAATCCTTACGGACGCGGATAAACAGCACGGTCTAGTGTATCAGAAAAGAACCCGCGCGCAATCTACAATAGTGTCGTTAGTCATGTCTGTCACCTCTCAAGTGTATCAGAAAAGAACCCGCGCGCAATCTACAATCAGGGAACGCCGTTATGGGCTCTTGGTCTCAGTGTATCAGAAAAGAACCCGCGCGCAATCTACAATCAGGGAACGCCGTTATGGGCTCTTGGTCTCAGTGTATCAGAAAAGAACCCGCGCGCAATCTACAATCGCCCTTCATAGCCGCCATCACCGCCTTGGAGTGTATCAGAAAAGAACCCGCGCGCAATCTACAATCCCCGGCCTATGCCAGACGCGGACGGCATGAGTGTATCAGAAAAGAACCCGCGCGCAATCTACAATTTGGCGATGGCGATCCCTGCGCTTGGCGAAGTGTATCAGAAAAGAACCCGCGCGCAATCTACAATAACTCCTTGTAATACCGCCGCATAGGGCGCAGTGTATCAGAAAAGAACCCGCGCGCAATCTACAATCTGGCGCGGCCCTCAGGCTTGGCCCCCTGGAGTGTATCAGAAAAGAACCCGCGCGCAATCTACAATGGCGTTCAATCGGATGTTGGCCTGGCCCTCAGTGTATCAGAAAAGAACCCGCGCGCAATCTACAATTCCCGGTCTCCCGGCGAAGCGTCCATCAACAGTGTATCAGAAAAGAACCCGCGCGCAATCTACAATTTATGCGGTCAGTGGTCATGCCTGCTCCCCAGTGTATCAGAAAAGAACCCGCGCGCAATCTACAATAAAGGAACGCTGGGCCATCATCAGGGGGCCAGTGTATCAGAAAAGAACCCGCGCGCAATCTACAATAGCGGCGGTGTTGTCCCGCGGCTTCACAGCAGTGTATCAGAAAAGAACCCGCGCGCAATCTACAATTAAGCCCGCCAACGGCTTGCACGCGCTGATCAGTGTATCAGAAAAGAACCCGCGCGCAATCTACAATTGTAGATGAACGGGCGGACGGCGGGCCTGGAGTGTATCAGAAAAGAACCCGCGCGCAATCTACAATCCAGCGACTTGACCCGCGCTTGATAGCTGGAGTGTATCAGAAAAGAACCCGCGCGCAATCTACAATGCAACGACCGCTTCAACGCCTTGCCGGAACAGTGTATCAGAAAAGAACCCGCGCGCAATCTACAATATGCTGTCGGGGACCGCCAGCGCCGATTCGAGTGTATCAGAAAAGAACCCGCGCGCAATCTACAATCCAAAAAACAAACCCACAAAATCAAATTCCAGTGTATCAGAAAAGAACCCGCGCGCAATCTACAATAAGGCCGCCAACGGCTTGCACGCGCTGATCAGTGTATCAGAAAAGAACCCGCGCGCAATCTACAATTCATCCACCAAACCCAGCTGGCCAAAAATCAGTGTATCAGAAAAGAACCCGCGCGCAATCTACAATATGTTAGCCCCTGACCTATTCGTCCCGCCGAGTGTATCAGAAAAGAACCCGCGCGCAATCTACAATTGCTTTTTCAATGATTCCGTAATCGCATCCAGTGTATCAGAAAAGAACCCGCGCGCAATCTACAATACGCCAACAGGCTCTTGTCTGTAGGCATCTAGTGTATCAGAAAAGAACCCGCGCGCAATCTACAATATCGAGTTCCAGGATTCCCTGAAGCCCCTTAGTGTATCAGAAAAGAACCCGCGCGCAATCTACAATATGCCAGTTACCGCATGGCCGCCGTCCATCAGTGTATCAGAAAAGAACCCGCGCGCAATCTACAATCCAACCCATGCCGACCTGTTCATGACAATCAGTGTATCAGAAAAGAACCCGCGCGCAATCTACAATGCAGTGCTTGCACGGAACGAGATACTTGCGAGTGTATCAGAAAAGAACCCGCGCGCAATCTACAATTGCTGGCATCTCGGTTTGCCGGGTTACACGCAGTGTATCAGAAAAGAACCCGCGCGCAATCTACAATGCTGACGCCAGGGGCCGCATAGGGTCAAAGAGTGTATCAGAAAAGAACCCGCGCGCAATCTACAATCATCTGAAGGCTCGCGTGAGCATGGTGGCGAGTGTATCAGAAAAGAACCCGCGCGCAATCTACAATTCCCGGTCCATGTTCGCATCTCCCAGAACGAGTGTATCAGAAAAGAACCCGCGCGCAATCTACAATGCGACGACCGCTTCAACGCCTTGCCGGAACAGTGTATCAGAAAAGAACCCGCGCGCAATCTACAATCGTCTCGTCCCGCGGGGCCAGAGACAGGCCAGTGTATCAGAAAAGAACCCGCGCGCAATCTACAATTACCGCGAGAGGGGGGTTTACATCGTCAACAGTGTATCAGAAAAGAACCCGCGCGCAATCTACAATCGCGTAACCGAAGGAGCGCACCGAGCGCAGAGTGTATCAGAAAAGAACCCGCGCGCAATCTACAATCATTGAATACCGCTCCACCATCACCCTCCCAGTGTATCAGAAAAGAACCCGCGCGCAATCTACAATCCATAAATCCATGTGCCGAACATGAAACGGAGTGTATCAGAAAAGAACCCGCGCGCAATCTACAATTCCCTATGCATATCCTGGAGCTGGCTCAATAGTGTATCAGAAAAGAACCCGCGCGCAATCTACAATTTCATCCATGCCCCGACAATCATGTGGTAAAGTGTATCAGAAAAGAACCCGCGCGCAATCTACAATCGACCGGCGCTGGGGCTACCGCCGGATTTTAGTGTATCAGAAAAGAACCCGCGCGCAATCTACAATAACTATGATTGTCATTGAGAGATGACTGCTAGTGTATCAGAAAAGAACCCGCGCGCAATCTACAATTAAGGTGGGTGAAGGGCTCGCCGGCGGCGTAGTGTATCAGAAAAGAACCCGCGCGCAATCTACAATAAATACAAAGCCGCCTTCGAAGACCGCACCAGTGTATCAGAAAAGAACCCGAACGCAATCTACAATATGCTGGAGAACAAATCAACACGGCGGCCAAAAACCAATTGAGTGAGGCTCAACAGCAGACGGCGCTGTTGAAGCGCATTGCGGATTGTTCATGCGGCGCAGATCAACGGTTGCAACAGTTGCAACAGTTTCGCGTTGGGGGCGATGGCGGGGGCGCTGGCGGCAGATTGATAGAGCAGGTGTTGGGGCTGGTTGTTAGCAAGGGAGTGCCGCGTTTGCACAGCGGCGGCGTGGTGCGGGGGCGTCAAGGGGAGGATGTGTTGACCCTGCTGGAGGGCGGCGAGGTGGTGCGGACCCGGGCGCAAGAGGCGGCGCTGGCGGCGCGGGGCGCTGGCGGGCCGCCGCAACAGGTGCAAGTTGTGGTGGAGAACCGGGGGGCGAATCAGCAGGAGGTGGTGGAGCAACGGGCCGAGGCGGACGGCGGGCGGCTGGTGGTGAATGTAGCGTTGGATGACATCAATCGGCGGGGGCCGCTAGCCCAGGGGTTTGAACTAGCCTACGGCCTGACGAGGCGAACGGGATGAGCGGCGTCAGGGCTGGTAGGTCCGGTAGTAATAGCGGAGCGAGCGCTGATACATCTCGAGTCTTGATTGATCGTCCCGGCGCCGGGCTTCACTCAATCCATCGTAGATCCGATCCAGCTTCGGCGGACACGAGACGGGGGCTCTGTCGCAGGGGTTCACGGCGCCGGTCAGCAGTTCCCGGGAGAGCGGGTATGGCACATGGTGGCGCGGTCCGTTGTACCGGTCGGTTGCGATTCCGAGAGGGGGATCGCGGGTCAGTTCGTCCAGCTCGCGGAGGGTCTGGGCCAGCCCCAGTGAGCAGGGCGGGTTTTCCGCCTGGCAGGTATGGATCAGCGCCGGCTTCTCGTTGCCCGCATAGCGGTCCAGGTAGGACTGAGGCAGGGGTCTTCCCACTGAGCAAGGCGGCGTTTCCGCCTGGCAGGGATGGACTTGCTGGGCGGCGGCCTGGGGCGCGGCCAGGGCGAGGAGCGACAGGGCGAGAAGGCGCAACATGGGGCAATTGTGGCCCGTTGGGCGGGCGTTGTCAAGGGGCGCGGGGCTGATGTTGAAGCCTTGGGTGCGCCTGCCGTGGGGGAAACGGATCTACTATGACCGATCCGACGGACTTGCCGGCGTTGGCGAGGCGATTGGTGATTTTTTTCAGTGGTGCTTGGTCGGGGCGATCAATCTGGTCAAATCTGTCGCGCTCGCCGGGCTGTTTTCAGTCGTGATTTGCTACGCGGCTGTGTTGATCGCCGTCGGGGTCGGGATTGTGATCGCCATTAGCGGGCTTCCATTGTGGCTCTGGATCTGGTTGCTCTAAATGTTTGCGGCGGCGTTGATGGCGGAGTTGGAGGGGGTGGAAGCGGCCTCGGTGTCCATGCGGGGGGCGCCAGATGTGTCTCGCATTCGATTTGACGATGGGGGAGCGCGGCAAGCTATCGCCAATTGCGCCACGGTGGAAACCTGGCGGTTGCGCGCGCTGGTGAAGCCGGGGCGGCTGGAGGCGTTTCGGACTTGGGCGGAGGCGCAAGGGGCGGGGTGGTTTGATTTTTTGGCGGGCGGCGCGGCTGGCGACGAATTGTTTCATGGCCGGTTTGTGGGCGGCGCAGGGCGCATCGGCTATCAGCAAGTTGCCGCGGCGCCGGGGGAGGCGCGGTGGACGGCGGAGATGGAGATTGAGCGGCGGCCGCTGGGGACAAGAAAGGCAGACCTGGTTTTTTGGCCGCACTACGCGCGAATCAAGAGCGGCCTGGCCCTGGGTGGAACGCTGCTGGCGGAGCGCACGGGGCTGGAGGGCGCGGGGATTGCGCGGCAGGCGGCGCGGGAAGACGCGCCCTGGCGCGCGGAGCGGGTGACGGCCATGGTGGACGGCGACCGCTTGTTTGAATTCTTGCACTGGCTGCGGTGCAACCGCGTGGGCTGGATCTGGCTGCCGGCGGCGGACGGCGGGGCGTGGCGGAGTGTATCAAAAAAGAACCCGAACGCAATCTATAATAGGAGACTCTGAAGACTTTCGTTGGATATTGAACGGCAGGAATCGCCAGTGTTGCGGGTGTTGGACGCCTTGTGCCACAATGAATTGCTCCATGCGACGGGCTATAGTGCCATATTTAGCACTGATAGGGCCTTATATGTCTCAGGTGTAAAAGGATGGCATAGAGCTAATAAAGAGATGGGAAGCGCAATGGCAGAGGAAAATGAAAGAGAAAATGGATAAGATAAGAAAGCAAAGATTGGCTGAGATCAAGAAAAAGAGGAACGAATGTCTAAGCTGTAACAGTGAAAAAGCGTATCATATAGCGATGTATGGAAACCAGTTTGCCGCACCAGAGGCTACAAGAATCGTGAATAAATGCTCTGTTTCCTGGAGGTGATATGAAAAAATTCGACTTGCAAACACTTATGAACAACTTGCAAACACTTGTGCAGCAAGCTAAGTCCGAGCTAGCGGAAGCGCGCGATGCCAAGGAGATTGACAATGTGCACGCCAAATATATTGGCGAGCAGGGAATGATTAGTCAGTGCTTAAATTCGCCGATCATGAATACGCGATGGGCCAGTTGGCGCAGGTATCGCATTGCTATTTGCAATGCTGACACTGCCGTGCAGGTTGCCGTAGAAGAAAAGCGAGCGGAGGTTAAGCGATGAGTGAGCTTTCCAGCTTGTGCAGAGGTCTAAGACGGAGCTAGCTGAAGCCAGTTCCGTTAAGGAAATCGCCGCTGTTAAAGATTGATATGCCGGCAGGCTGAGGCATCCTAAGCATCCGATAATGTATCAGAAAAGAACCCGAACGCAATCTACAATATACCCCACCATCGGAACACCTGATATAAAAGTATACCAGATAAAGAACCTGCGCACAATCTACTCCAGATTCGGCCCGCTCGTTGCGTACCAAGTTGAGCAACACCTCGCATATAAGCAGTAGAGCTCTTATGGTTGCGATATAGCGATCCGAATAAATCACCCTGCTCTATCTATTTCAATCTTTGCACGGCGATGGCTTCGTCAACACCTTCTACCCGAAGCATACAGAAACCGCGCGAAGGATAGATAAGCACTTCCGGCATGTAGTCGTAGTGGTAGGTGTAAGAATAGGCAACTTGTTGCCATATTTGACCGTTCATCAGTTTGAAAACTGTCTCTCCCTCCCATCCCTCGAACTCCCCGTCGATACGAGATTCAATTACAGGATCGCACGCTCCCTTAGATTCAGAGAGAGTCCCAAGTCGCTCTTGAATGTCGACAATCTCTTGTATTTCCGCAGATGAAAAGTTGTCTATCTTCCTTTCACCCTTCAACACTTTCAGATAATTCTCCAATCCTCTAACCAGATCTGCGTTTGTCGAATTCGGGGCTACCACCACTATCGCAATCAAAGCCGTTATAAGTACGTGCTTCACGGCATCCTCCCACCTATGAAGGGAAATGTGACTGTTCGATATGATTTCCTTTGGACAGATCTCCTAGTGCTCACGATCTTCTACCAAATCAGGCGCGTAGATCAATGCAAAATGGACAGGTACGCCAAGTTGGCGAGGATTTCCAGTACCGCCAGCGACGAGTTTTCACTACAATACACGACAGGTACTCCCTTGGGATTCCACCTATCGCCGTGCTTGGATGCTACTGGCGTACCCGGACTTGGCGATTCGCCACACCTTCACGCCAGTATTCCATGCTCTAACCGGCTTCACTTCCTCCATGCCCGTGTGGCGATATCCGCAATAGTCATTGCTCTACTCTTCTGAATTGAATGTTGCGATTGCATCAGAAAAGAACTCGATCGTGCGCAATCTACTGTTGTAATGCTCCGTTAAATAGAAGCCAAGAATCAGCATCACTACGCTGCTCATGCTCTTTCCTAAGTCGCCAATGCTGGTCGCGCTTTCTTGCATCCGAGCTATGAGTACGGTGTCAGTGAAAAACCACGCGACTACGCTCAGTCCTATAGAGATGACATACATGCCCAAACAAGTTAGCGTCACGCTTACGGTTATAAACCAGCGCGCGAGATCGTCGCCGAGAAGCGTGCGATTTGTGCCGAACATCTTACCGAATAACCTGCCTAATATTGCTTAACTTCCCAAGCCGATTATCTATCGCCCATAATGAAAAAATCCGCGCACAACGTGCAATATTTTTTCAGATTTGTCAAGCATTTTGTAATTGCATCAGAAAATATCCTCCGCAATTCGCACCCCCTTACCACTCAACAGCCTCTATGGCTTCCTCCAATTTCGCTACGGCGTGAACCTTCAGGGGCGGCTTGCCCCGCGCGCCCTTTGCGCCCTTGCCCTTGCCGGCGGCGGGGGGCAGGTTGGCGGCGGGGATGATGGCTCGCTTGAAACCGTGCTTGCCGGCTTCCCGGAGTCTTTCCTGGCCTTCCTGGGCCGGGCGCAATTCGCCGGACAATCCCACCTCGCCGAAGACGATGAGATCGCTAGGCAAGGGGCGATTGCGCAGGCTGGACAGCGCCGCCATCAGCACCGCCAGATCCGCCGCCGTCTCGGTGAGCCTGATGCCGCCCACCACATTCACATAGATGTCCTGGTCGTGGGTGGCGATGCCCGCGTGCCGGTGCAACACCGCCAACAGCATGGACAGCCGGTTCTGGTCCATGCCGACGGCGACTCGGCGCGGCGGACTCAGGTAGGAGTGGTCCACCAGGGCTTGCACCTCCACCAACAGCGGGCGGCTGCCCTCCCGCGTCACCAGGGTGGCGGCCCCCGGCGCGGGTTCGCCGGAGCGCGTCAGGAAGATCGCCGACGGGTTGCTCACCTCTCGCAACCCCCGGTCCGTCATGACGAACACCCCCAGCTCGTTGACGGCGCCGTAGCGGTTTTTCACGGCGCGGATCATTCGGTAGCGGTTCTCGCCGCCGCCTTCGAAATACAACACCGTATCCACGATATGCTCTAAGGCGCGGGGGCCTGCCAGGGCCCCTTCCTTGGTCACATGGCCCACCAGGAACACCGTGGTGCCGGTCTGCTTGGCGAACCGCGTCAGCTGGGCCGCGCATTCGCGCACCTGGGCCACGGCGCCGGGCGCGGATTGCAACACCTCGGTGAAGACCGTTTGCACGGAATCGATGACCAGCACCTGGGGATCGTGAGAGACGGCGGCGGCAAAGATGTTTTCCAGCTGGGTCTCCGCCAACACGAACAGCCGCGCCGAGGACAACCCCAACCGGGCGGAGCGCAGGCTGATCTGTTCCACGGATTCTTCCCCGCTGACATACAGCGTCTTGACCCCCTGGCTTTCCGCCAGGGCCGAGAGGACCTGGGTAAGCAGGGTGGATTTGCCTATGCCGGGGTCGCCGCCCACCAACACAACAGAGCCGCCGACTATCCCGCCTCCCAAAGCGCGGTTGAATTCGCCCGAACCCGTTGACAGGCGGGGTTGCTCCGTCGCCTCCACCTCGTCCAGCTTTTGAATCGCCGCCGGCGCCGGCCCCGCGCCAAGCATCGGCACCCGGCCCCCCGGCGCCCGGGGCGCGGGCGGCGTTTCCACCAAAGTGTTCCAGGCGTGGCAGTCGCCGCACTGTCCGCTCCACTTGGGGGCCGTGGCGCCGCACTCGCTGCATTGGTATTGCGCACGATTTTTAGCCATGGCGGTGGTCTCGTTTATCAACTTCAAAATCATCATAATGATTTTGGCGTTGATCTCGATTTTGGCTTGGAGGCTTGCCCCCTGCGCTTTGGCAGTCCCCATCAACTTCAACGAATTGCAGGCGCTTATGCACCCCGCACAGCAACTCGTAGGGCGTCGTGTCCGCGTGGCGGGCGATCAGCTCTATGGGCAACGGGCCGCCCCACAACAACGCCGGGTCGCCTATTTTGGCGTCAGGACGCGAGCGCAGATCAACGGTCAACATATCCATGGAGGGCTTGCCGATGAGACTGCACCGCTTCCCCGCCACCAGGACCGGCGTGCCGGTGTCGGCGTGCCGGGGGAAGCCGTCCCCGTAGCCTGCCGCCACGATGCCCACCGGCATGGCCTCAGGACAAAGCCAGCTGGCGCCGTAGCCCACCGGTTCCCCCTGTTGCAAATTTCTGCGGGAGATCAGCCGAGACTCCAGAGACATGGCGGGGCGAAGCCCGAAATCCGCCGCCCCGCGGCCGTCTATGGGCGAGACCCCGTACAGCATCAGCCCTGGCCGCACCCAGTCCAGCTGGCACTGCTCGCTGGCGAGGAGTCCCGCCGAGTTGGCCAGGGACTTCTCCACCGGATAGGACCGGGTCGCGGCGGCGAAGAGCTTGGCTTGCGCGGCGGTCATGGGGTTGTCCGGCTCATTGGCGCAGGCTAAATGGGAGAGCAACCGCGGCGGCTCAGCCACTGCCGGGTGTTGCCGCAACCGCGTCCAGGCGGCGTCCAGCTCCTCGGGAGCGAAACCCAGGCGGTGCATGCCGGTGTCCAGCTTCAGCCAGACTTTAAGCAGGGGGGAAGCGGCCGTCGCCGCGTCCAACAATTCGAACTGAGAGCGGTGATGGATCACCACATCCAACCCCAGGGCCTGTATGGTCGGCACTTCCCCGGCGGCGTAGGGCCCTTCCAAGAGCAGAATTTTTTTTTGGACGCCCGCTTCCCGGAGCTGGCAGGCCTCTTCCAAGCAGGCGACGCCGAAGCCGTCCGCTTCCGTCAGTGCGCTCGCCACCCGGGCGATGCCATGTCCGTAGGCGTCCGCCTTGACGATGGCCATGACCTTGCTGCGCGGGGCGCGCTCCCTGACCCGGGCCAAGTTATGACGCAACGCGGCGAGGTCAACGACCACCCGGGCCGGTCGGGTCATAGGCCGGGGCCTGGCTCGTACCGTCCTTCTTCTATGTAACTCTCAAACCGGGTGAATTCCCCCAGAAAAGTGAGGTCCACTTTGCCGATGGGACCGTTGCGTTGCTTGCCGATGATGACCTCGGCCTTGCGCTTGTTCTCCTCGCGTTCCGGATGATGAACCACATCGCGGTAGATGAACATGATCAGATCGGCGTCCTGCTCGATGGCGCCGGATTCCCGCAGATCCGACAGGATGGGACGCTTGTCCGGACGCTGGTCCAGGCTGCGGTTCAGCTGGGACAAGGCCACCACTGGCGCGTTCAGTTCCTTGGCCATGGCCTTCAGGGAGCGGGAGATCGTCGACAGCTCCGTGGCCCGGTTCTCCGTCGTGCCAGGGATGTGCATCAGTTGCAGGTAGTCGATGATGATCAGGTCCAGTCCGCCATGCTCCCGGGCCAGGCGCCGGCAACGGGCGCGCAATTCCGCCGGGGTGAGGGCCGGCGTGTCATCGATGAACAGCTTGGCGTCCTTGAGGAGCGCCACGGCGGAGTTGAGACGGGGCCAGTCGTCATCGTCCAGCTTGCCGGTGCGGACCTTCTGCTGGTTGACCCGCCCCAAGGACGACATCATGCGCATGGCCAACTGTTCGCCCGGCATTTCCATGCTGAACACGGCGACGGTCAACTTGTCCTCTATGGCGGCCTGTTCGGCGATGTTGATGGCGAAGGCCGTCTTTCCCATGGAGGTGCGGCCGGCGATGATGATCAAATCGGCCTTCTGCAGGCCCGCCGTGCGTTCATCCAAATCGGCGAAGCCGGTGGCGACTCCCGTGATGGGAGTCTTGCTCTTGAACAGCTTGTCTATCTGCTCCATGGAAGCCCCCATGAGATCCTGGATCTGCTTGTAGGGGCGCCGGCCGCGGGCCTCCCGCTCGGCGATCTCGAAGACCCGTTGTTCGGCGAAATCCAAAATCTCCTCGCTGCCGCGCCCCTGAGGATTGAACACGGCGTCGCCGATCTCGTTTGCGGCGGCGAGCAACCGCCTGAGCACCGAGCGTTTCCTCACAATGTCGGCGTAGGCGACGATGTTGCTCGCGCTGGGGGTGTTTTCCGCCAGGGCCGCCAGGTACGCCAAGCCGCCGGCCTCGTCCAACTGTTGATGGTTTTCCAGCCATTCCGCCGTCGTGACCACATCAAAGGGTTTCCCGTCGGCGTCCAGGCCGCTGATGGCGTTGAAGATGATCTGGTGGTCCCGCCGGTAGAAATCCTCGTCCCGCAAGCGCTCCATCACCTTGAAGAAGGCCTCCGGATCCAGGAACAACCCCCCTAACACCGCCTGCTCCGCCTCGATGTTATGGGGGGGAATCTTCAGGGATTCCGTTTCCCGGTCGCGCTCGGAATAAGCGGGGTTCGCCATTCAGGCGTCACGCAATGGCGTCTGCTTAGGGAGAGGCGTCCGCATCCGCCGGGGTTGCGGCGGCGTCCGGCGGGGCAGAGTCCGCATCCGCCGGGGTTGCGGCGGCGTCCGGCGGGGCAGAGTCCGCATCCGCCGGCGTTGCGGCGTCGGGCGGCGCGGCGGCGTCCGCGTCCTCCGGAGGCTCGCCGGCTTGCGGGGGGGCGTCCGCGTCCGCCTGAGGCTCGTTTTCCGAAACGACGGTTAGCTTGATCATGGCATCCACATCCGCGCGCAAATGGACTTCAACCTCATACTCGCCCACCTGCTTGAAAGGGCCGTCCGGCAACTTGATGGCTTGCCGGGCAAGCGTCACATCGGCCGCGGCGGCCGCTTCCACAATGTCGTTGGCGCCGACGGAGCCGAACAGCTTGCCCCCGGACGAGGTCTTTCTCTGCAGCGTCAGCGCCAGCCCGTCAATTTTTTCCGCCTGGGTCCGGGCCGCGCTCAGGGCGTCCGCCTGCGCCTGCTCCAGCTCGGCCCGGCGCGCCTCAAACTTTTCCACATTCTCCGGAGTGGCCAACGCCGCCTTGCCGCTGGGGATGAGATAATTTCTGCCGTAGCCTGGTTTAACGGTGACCTGCTCCCCCAGGGCGCCCAATTTGTTGACTTGTTCAAGCAATATCACTTCCATCTTGGCACCTCTTGACTGCTGTTCGATGTGGTTTCGATTCGGGCGCTCTTATCCGGAGGGCGCGGGCTTCTTTCCCAAACAAGCGTTGGCGATGCCTGTGCCGGCGACGATGAGCGAAACCTCCAGGGGAAACAGGATAAGCAAGATGTATAGAACGGTCAACCCTATCTTTGGCACTTTCCGATAATGGGCGTGCCGGTGTATGGTCGCCAGGCCCTGAAACAGATAAAGGATCAGTACCGTCGCCACCAGGTCCCTGAAAAACAGGGGCGCGCCGCCCCTCAAGAGCAACAACGCGATGAGGCTCAGCAAGGTAGGCGCCAACAACTTTTCGGGCAGCCTCAGGGTGAGAAACTCCACCTTGAAGCCGCCGGGGTTGAACAGCGCGGACTGCCACCAGCGCGCCAACAGCAGGGCGACCACCAAGTTGATCACATAGCCTGAGACCATGAGCGTCGAGATCAGTGGCACGACGGCCTCCTTCATGGACTCCAGCTGGGCCAGCTGGGCCGGCGCAAGATCCGGCGCGAGGCCCTCTTTCACCTGCTCGAACCAGAGGGCCCACCACGCATGGATGTATTCCAGGAGAAAGTGGACATAACCCACAAAGAGGGCTCCCATGAGGCCGACGAATAGCAGGGCCATGCCCTGAGACTCGCTAAGCCGCAGCGCGTAGGCGCAACTGCAGAGCGGGAGCCAGATCATGCACAGGAAGACAAGCGGGACAAGCGCATAGACTTTCGTCCCCAAGGCCGCGTTCATCGCCAGGCCCAACAAGGTGGTCAGCGCCAAGCAACCCAGGGCCGCCAGGACGCCGGCGGCGACGCCTTTGCGCAGGACGATCAGAGCGAGGGGCGTTCCGACGAGAAAAAACGCCAGGGGAGAGGCGAAAAAACTCAGCGCGGTCAGGACGCTGAGGACAATCGCCGAGCGCCCGGGGGACTGCAACAGGAAACGGCCGAACGCGAGCATGGGGCCTCAGGAGTTGGGCGCGCTGTCCGGAGAGGAGACGCAACCAGGGGCCGCGAGCGACTGCGGCGAGCCGGGGGGCCGGTTGTCCATCCCGCGCCTTTCCTTGCCGGATTGCCGGAACAGACGAGCCTTAATGGGCTTCGCTGTAAGGCATCAGGGCCAAGAATCGCGCCCGCTTGATCGCCTTGGCCAGTTGCCGTTGATACTTCGCCTTGGTGCCGGAAATCCTGCTGGGAACGATCTTCCCCGTTTCCGACACATAAGCCTTCAAGGTGTTGAGGTCTTTGTAGTCAATTTCCTTAACGCCTTCGGCGGTGAATTTGCAAAACCGTTTTCTTCTGAAATATCGAGCCATTTCGTTTTCTCCTGCAAAGGTGAAGCCGGCGCTTTTCGCCGGGTTGTTCTGATTGATCCGCTACGCCGGTTTTTGCCCGCCATCCTTCTCCTCGCCCGCCTCCGGGGAGGCCGCGGGCGGGGCCGGGTCGGCGGCACTGTCATCCCCCGCGCTCGGCGCCGGGGCTGGGTCGGCGGCGTCATCCACATCGGGTGCGGCGGCGTCCCCCACATCGGATTCGGCGGCGTCCTTCGCGCCGGGTTCGGCGGCAACCTCTGCACCGGGTGCGGCGGCAACCTCCGCGGCGGGTTCGGCAGCAACCTCTGCGCCGGGTTCGGCGGCGGCGTCCTCCGCACCGGGTTCGCCAGCGGCCTCCGTGCCGGGTGCGGCGGCGTCCCCCACATCGGGTTCGGCGGCGTCATCCACATCGGGTTCGCCAGCGTCCTCGCTGACCGGAGCCAGCTCAGCTTGCGCCTCGGCGGGTGGCGCGGCGGCTTGAGCCGCCTTCCGAGAGCCGTAGCCGTCGTCTTCCTGCTCCTTGCTTTTCGCCAACAGGGAGGGTTCGGTTTCCGCCTTGTCTTTCCTGAAGATCAGGTCGCGGATGATGGCGTCGTTAAACCTGAAGGCGCTGTTCAGTTGCTCTAAAGTGGCTTGGCCGCACTCTATGTTCATCAGGACATAGTGCGCCTTGTGCACCTTGTCGATGGGATATGCCAGCTGGCGCCGTCCCCAGTCCTCCAAACGGTGAATGACGCCGTCGCCATCCTCGATGATGGAACGGTAGCGGTCGATCATGGCGGGCACCTGCTCGCTCTGGTCAGGATGCGCCAGGAACACAACTTCGTAATGTCTCATGGTCATGCCTCTCGGATTTCAGCCTCCCGACAACGCGGTGAGGCAAGGATGCAATGGAAGGGGCAGTGTAAGCCAAACCCGCCAGCAATGCAAGCAAAAACCGCGGGCCGGCCCAAGCGGGTCCAGGCGGCGACTGGCCCAGCGCCCCTTTTTGTTATACTTGGCGGGCAATGGGCGGCGAGGCGGACATCATACGCATCGAGAAATTGAACAAGTGGCATGGCGAGTTCCATGCGCTGAAGGACATTGACCTGCGGGTCAAGGCCGGCGAGAAAATCGTCATCTGCGGGCCTTCTGGGTCGGGCAAATCCACCCTGATCCGTTGCATCAACGCCCTGGAAACCTGCCAGTCCGGGTCGCTGACTGTGCGGGGCGTTTCCCTGGCCGGCGGCAACGGCGAGAGCATCAGCGCCAAGGACATCCGCGCCGTGCGCGAACAAGCGGGCATGGTGTTCCAGCAGTTCAACCTGTTCCCCCACCTGAGCGTGTTGGAAAACCTGACCCTCGCCCCCGTCAAGGCGCGAAAAATCGACAGCGAGGCGGCGGAAAAATTGGCGTTGCGCTATTTGGACAAAGTCAAAATGCGCGACCACGCCGGCAAATTTCCGGCGCAACTCTCCGGCGGCCAGCAACAGCGCGTCGCCATTGCCCGCGCCTTGTGCATGGAGCCTAAAATCATGCTTTTCGATGAGCCGACCTCGGCTCTGGATCCGGAGATGATCGGCGAGGTGTTGGAGACCATGATGGGTTTGGCGAACGCAGGCATGACCATGTTGTGCGTCACCCATGAAATGGGTTTCGCCCGGCAGGTGGCGAACCGGATGATCTTCATGGACGAGGGCCGGATTGTGGAGGAGAACGACCCGGAAAACTTCTTTGAACGCCCTTCCTCAGAACGGCTCAAAGTGTTTTTAAGCCAGGTGTTGCGACATTGAAAGAGGTGCTGTTATGAGCAAAATGACCGGCGCGCAAGCCATCATCAAGTCTGTGCGCCGCCACGGCGTCGATACGCTATTCGGACTGCCAGGCGGGCAAACCTACCATCTGTTCGACGCCCTGCACGAGGAAGGAGACAACCTGCGGGTTTTCAACGCCCGCCATGAGCAGGCCGTCGCCTACATGGCCTACGGCTACGCCCGCTCCACCGGCAAAACCGGCGTCTATTCCGTCGTGCCGGGGCCGGGGGTGTTGAACTCCGCCGCCGCCCTGTGCACCGCCTACGCCTGCAATGAGCGGGTGCTGTGCCTGGCTGGGCAGATCCCGTCGCCGTGGATAGACAAGGGCGTCGGCTTTCTGCACGAGATCCCGGATCAGCTGGGCCTGTTGCGCCACCTGACGAAGTGGGCGGAACGGATAGACAAGCCCGCTGACGCGCCGCGCCTGGTCAACCGGGCCTTTCAGGAGATGAACGCCGGGCGTCCGCGTCCAGTGGCCCTGGAGATGTCGCCGGACATCATGGGTCTGGAGGAAGAGGTGGAGTTGCTCCCGCCCCTGTCGGCCCCAGCGCCGCCTCAGGCCGACCCGGACTTGATCGAGCAGGCCGCCGCCCTGCTGGGCAAGGCCAAGAATCCCCTGATTATGTTCGGCCATGGCTGCGTGGATGCCGGCGCGGCGCTGTTGCGCGTGGCGGACATCCTGCAAGCGCCCTGCGTCACCATGCTGAGCGGCAAGGGCGTCATCGATGACCGGCATTATCTCAGCCAGCCCTATGTGGTTGGCCACCGGCTCTGGGCCAAGGCGGACGCCGTATTGGCCGTCGGCACCCGGTTAGACGCCCCGCAACTGGAGTGGGGCCTGGACGACGATCTCAAGATCGTGCGCATAGACATAGACGCCGAACAGCTGACGCGCCTCGCCGCGCCCGCTGTCGGCATCGCCGCCGACGCCGGGGCGGCCCTGGCCAGCCTCGCCGAGGCCCTGTCCCGGCGGAGCGTCTCAAGGCAGTCCCGCAAGAAGGAACTGACTGAGTTGAAAGCCGCCGTCTTCGCGGAACTCGCCGACAAGGTGGGGCCGCAGATGGCGATCTTGCAAGTCCTCCGGGAGGAGTTGCCAGACGATGGCTTCCTCGTTGATGAAATCACCCAAGTAGGCTACGCCTCGTGGAACGGGTTTCCGGTGCACCGCCCGCGGCATTTCATCTCCAGCGGCTACCAGGGCAACCTGGGGTACGGCTACGCGACGGCCCTGGGAGTCCAAGTCGCCAATCCCGGCAAAAAAGTGGTGGTCCTGGGGGGAGACGGCGGCTTCATGTATCAGGCGACGGAACTGGCCACCGCGGTGAAATATGGGTTGAATGTGGTCAACATCGTGTTCAACAACCACGCTTACGGCAATGTCCGCCGCGACCAGCAGGAGAAGTTTCAGGGTCGCACCCTCGGCTCGGCGTTGCGCAACCCCGATTTCGCGCGTTTCGCGGAAAGTTTTGGCGCCGCCGGCTTCCGCGCTGAGACGCCTCAGCAATTGCGGACCGCCTTGCAAGCCGCCTTCAAGGAAACCGGCCCGGCCCTGATTGAAATGCCCAGCGCGGACATGCCCAGCCCTTGGCCGTACATCATCATGCCGCGAACGCGCCCGTGAGCCGGGCGGCGCAGGCCCTCCTGTTGGCGGGCGCGGCGGCGGTGGCGACGTCGGCCGCGGTCGCCGGCACCCTGGAGGAGGTCAAGGAGCGGGGGGTCTTGCGTTGCGGCGTCGTTGAGAGCAGTCCGGGTTTCAGCAGCATCGACGACGAGGGCCGGCGCGTCGGCTTCGATATAGACCACTGCAAGACCATCTCCGCCGCCGTGTTCGGCGCGCTCCGCATCGAGTATGTGCCGGTCACCCCCCACACCGTGTTCACGCTGTTGCAGTCCGGCGGGATCGACATCTTCCCCGACGGCGCCACCTGGTCCTTCGTCCGGGATGTGTCCCTGGGGCTGGATTACACCGGCGTCTATCTCTACGCCGGGCAGGGCTTTGTGACGCGCCGGGACGCCGGCATCGAGTCGGTGCGGGACCTGGACGGAGCGACTATATGCATCGCCCAGGGCACCACCCTGGAGCAAAACATCGCCGATTATTTCGGGCGCCACGGGATGCGCTACACGCCGGTCACCTTCGCGGACATAGACATGGGCCTGCAGGCTTATCACGCCGACCGTTGCGACGCCTTCACCAACGAGCGGCTTTCCACCGCCGGGCGCATCGCCAACTGGCCCGACCGGGACGAGCATGTGATTCTGAACGAGGTCATCTCCAAAGAGCCTTTCGGCGCGCTGGTGCGGCAGGACGACCCCCGCTGGCGCGACATCGCCCTGTGGGCCTTCAACGCCCGCTTCGCCGCGGAGGAGCTGGGCATCAACCAGGCGAATGTGGATGCCATGCGAAAAAACGCGCCCAGCGCCGAGGCGCAACGGCTGTTGGGGAGCCGTGGCGGTTTCGGGGAAAAGCTGGGATTGGACAATGACTGGGCCTATCACATCATCCGGCTGGTGGGAAATTACAACGACTCCTGGGAAAGGCACTTCGCCCCCCTGGGCCTGGGGCGCGGCCTGAACGCCAGCTGGAAAGACGGGGGCTTGCATTCCGCCCTGCCCTTCCGGTGAGACGGCAAGGCCGTTTCGACGGGAGGAAACGATGAAGCGGGAGCTGGCGTGGCAAGCGGTCTTGTTGGTTCTCATCGCCGGCCTCGCCTGGCAACTCCTGAGCGTCACTCAGGCCAACCTGGCCCGTTTGGGGGTGGACTCGGGCCTGGGTTTTCTCTGGCAACGGGCCGGGTTCGAGATAAGCCAGAAGCTAATCCCCTACAGCGCTGATTCCACCATCGCCCGCGCCTTCGCGGTCGCCTTGTTGAACACCCTGGCCTTGGCCGTCGCCGCCATAGCCGGCGCCACCCTCATAGGGATGGCAATTGGCCTCGCCCGCCTGTCCGACAACTGGCTGGTCTCGCGCCTGGCCCTGATCTACATCGAGATTTTTCGCAACATCCCGGCCCTGTTGCAGATCTTCTTCTGGTATTTCGCGGCCCTGCGGGCCCTGCCCCGAACCGATTCGAGTCTGGCGTTGTTCGACTACGCGTTTCTCAACAACCGCGGCCTGTTCCTGCCCGTCGTCCACGCCGCCGGGGGCTGGTGGTGGCTGGCGGCGGCCCTGCTTCTGGGCGGGGCGGCATGGCGCCTGCGGCGCTGGGGGCGGAAGGGGGAGCAACGCCGCCTTGCCGCCCGCTGGGGCCTGCTGGCCCTGGCGGGACTGGCGGGCGCGAGCCTGCTGTTGGCGGACCTGTCCCTGCAGGGGCCCCAGCCGACCCGTTTCGGCTTCCAGGGCGGCTTGGTCTTGATGCCGGAATTCCTGTCTCTCGCCGTGGGCCTGTCCATGTACAACGCCACCTACATAGGCGAGATCGTCCGCTCCGGCTTTGTCTCCGTCCCCAAGGGGCAGTGGGAAGCCGCCGACTCCCTGGGATTGCCCCGCCATCTCGCCATCAGGCTGGTGTTGTTCCCCCAGGCTATGCGGGCCATCATTCCGCCGTTAAGCACGGTCTATCTCAACCTGTTCAAAGGCACTTCCCTGGCGGCGGCCATCGCCTACCCTGAGGTGGTGTCCGTATTTGCCGGCACGGTCAACAACCTGGTGGGTCAACCGGTCTTCATCATGGCCCTCACCTTAGCCGTGTATGTCTTTGTCTCCCTGTGCATCGCGCTGTTTCTGAATTGGCGCAACAGGCGCATCGCGCCGAGCGCGCCGCCATGATCCGGCCCGGTCAAGGCCCGGGCCGGTGGCGCGCCTGCCAAGCTTGGTTGCGCGACAACCTGTTCTCGTCCCCCCTTAACATCCTGCTCACTGTGGCCTGCGCCAGCCTGGCCGCCGCCGCGCTCATTCCCCTGCTCAACTGGCTGGTCATAGACGCCTACTGGCGCGGCGACTCCCCGCAGGACTGTCCGAACAAGCACGCCGCTTGCTGGCCCTTTGTCCGGGCCCGGTTCGATCAATTCATGTATGGGCTGTACCCGGCGGAAGAGCGGTGGCGCGTCAACCTGGGGCTGGGACTGGCGGCCTTGTTGGCGCTGCCGCTGTTCCTGCCGCGCTTTTCCGGCAAACGCTGGCTGGCCCCAGCCTTGATCCTCATCTATCCGCTGTTGGGCGCTGTTTTGTTCCTGGGCGGCGTTTTCGGCTTGCCATACATCAGCACGGGACATTGGGGCGGGTTCTTTCTCACCGTGGTCACAGCCGTGTTCGTGTTGTCCACCTCCCTGCCCTGCGCCGCGCTGTTGGCCCTGGGCCGGCGCTCTTCCATCCCCCTGTTGCGGGTTTGTTGCGCCACCTGGATCGAATTCTGGCGCAGCGCGCCGGCCTTGGTGGTGTTGTTCGTCGCCATCGTCATGTTCCCCTTGTTCATGCCCCAGGGGTTTGAAACCGACAAACTCTTGCGGGCCCTGATTGCGCTGACCATCCTGATGTCCTGCTACATGGCGGAAGCGATGCGCGGGGCCTTGCAGGCCATCCCCCAGGGGCAGTACGAGGCCGCCGAGGCCCTGGGCCTGGGCTACTGGCAGCGTTTTTTCTTCGTGATCCTGCCTCAGGCCACGCCCATCGCCTTGCCGCCCATCACCAGTCATTTCATCAATCTGTTCAAGGAGACCACCGTGCTGTTGATCATTGGGCTGTTTGACTTGTTGGGCATGGTGCAGAGAGCCGCCTCTGACCCGGCCTGGCTGAGCCTGGGAGCCAGCGCCACTGGCTACGCCTTCGCCGCGGCCTTTTTCTGGCTGTTCTGTTTCAGTTTGTCAAGATATAGTGCATACTTGGAGAGGAGAGCGTCCCGCTACCAAAAAACCGCTTGACCCTGCCGACAACGCCATGACCAACAGACCCGAGCGCCCCGTTCCCAAGCGGGACTTCTCGCCCATCAGCCCCTATCAACAAGGCAAAAGCGCGCTGGAGGGCAACGCCAATCCCATCAAACTCTCCAGCAACGAATCGCCCTACGGGCCCAGCCCCAAGGCCATCGAGGCGTACCATGCCGCCGCCGACCAGCTGTTCAGGTACCCGGACGGAGGGCAACAGGATCTCAGGCAGGCCCTGGCGGAGGTTCACGGCCTGGACGCCGCCAAGATCGTCTGCGGGAACGGCTCGGACGAGCTGTTGGGGTTGCTCATCAACGCCTACGCCGGGGAAGGCGATGCGATCCTGCTGTCGGAAAACCACTTCGTCATGTATCCCCTTTACGCCGGCATGGGAGGGGTGGACACCGTGTTGGCCCCGGAAACCGATTGCAAGATAGATGTGGACGCGCTGCTGGCTCGCGTCTCCGACCGCGTGCGGATGGCCATCATCGCCAACCCCAACACCCCCACCGGCACTTTCATCAGCGCGGGGGAGACGCGGCGCCTGCGCGACGGGTTGCCGCGGGATGTGTTGCTGATCATAGACGCCGCTTACGCGGAGTATGTGAGCGACGCCGATTACTCCTCCGGACTGGAGCTGGTGGACGAGTTTGAAAATGTGGTGGTGACCCGGACTTTCTCGAAGATCCACGGGCTGGCGGGCCTGCGCATAGGCTGGGCCTACTGCCCGCCCCATGTGATGGACATCCTTGAGCGCATCCGTTCGCCGTTCAACACCACTTCCGCCGGGCTGGCCGCCGCCGCCGCCGCCGCGCGCGACGCCGAACATGTTGAATTCGTCCGCGAAAAGAACGCCCAATCCCTTAGGAAGATCGCCGCCGCGCTCAAGGACTGCGGGTTGCGGGTCCTCCCCAGCGTGACCAATTTCTACCTGGTTGACTTCGCGGGTTGCGCCGGCAAAACCGCCGCCGGCGCGGCGCGGCACATGGAGTCCAGAGGCGTCATCCCCCGGCCGGTCGGCAACGACACCGACGCCTTGCGCATCACGGTGGGCACTAAGGAAGAAAATCAGGCCGCCATAGACGCCCTGAAAAATTACATGAATTTGTGAGAAAACTCACAATTTGCGCGAAATAAGTGTTGCAGGGGGGCGGCAAGGCGTTAAACTCGCTTCATGGCCGCCGCGCCGGATGTTTTGACGGCGGCGGGGCGGGGCGCGGCAACGGGGCCTCGCTCCCTGGCCGCCGCCCGAAATTTTTTGACGACGGCGTGGAAACGCGCTAAACTTGGTTTATGACGAACAGGATGCAACGATGCGACAAGAGCCTCCCATAAGCAACATAGACATCTACCAGATCTTTCGGAAAGTCCCGAATGTCTCTGACGATGAAGCCAAACAGACCGCCGATTCGGTGGCAAGAATTGATCAAGTGGCCACTAAGGCCGATATCGGCGCGCTGGAGGCGGCCATCGATGCTCGCTTCCTGGCGCAGGATGCAAAGATGCTCAGGCTGGCACTCTGGATTATGGCGTTCAATGTCACTCTGACAGTGAGTCTGACGGTGAGTCTGGTCAAATTATTGTAAGCGCAGGTTCAGGCCCCGGCTTGGCCCGCGGTGGAAATGCGACAGGCGCTGCCCATGAGCAACATGATGAGCAACATAGACATCTACCGGATCTTTCGGAAAATCCCGGATGTCTCTGACGATGAAGCCAAACAGACCGCCGATTCGGTGGCGAGAATTGATCAAGTGGCCACTAAAGCTGACCTCATCGCGCAGGATGCAAAGATGCTCAAGCTGGCGATCTGGGCTGTGGTCTTCAATGTCACCCTGACGGTGAGTCTGGTCAAATTATTGTAAACGCGGGTTCAGGCCCCGGCCTTGCCCGCGGTGGAAATGTGATAAGCGACTCCCATGAGCAACATGATTAGCAACATAGACCTCTACCGGATCTTTCGGAAAATCCCGAATGTCTCTGACGATGAAGCCAAACAGACCGCCGATTCGGTGGCGAGAGTTGATCAAGTGGCCACTAAAGCTGACCTCATCGCACTAGAGGCAAAGATGCTCAAGCTGGCGATCTGGGCTGTGACCTTCGCTGTCACCCTGACGGTGAGTCTGGTCAAATTATTGTAAGCGCAGGTTCAGGCCCCGGCCTTGCCCGCGTTGGAAATGCGATAGGCACCGCCCATGAGCAACATGATTAGCAACATAGACCTCTACCGGATCTTTCGGAAAATCCCGAATGTCTCTGACGATGAAGCCAAACAGACCGCCGATTCGGTGGCGAGAGTTGATCAAGTGGCCACTAAAGCTGACCTCATCGCGCAGGATGCCCGGCAGGATGCAAAGAGGCTCAAACTGGCGATCTGGACTGTGGTCTTCAATGTCACCCTGACGGTGAGTCTGGTCAAATTATTGTAAGCGCAGGTTCAGGCCCCGGCCGCCGCCCGAATTAAACACCATGAACTGATTGCTTAAAGAGGAGGCAATCGTGGCGGATAGCAAGAGGTCTAATGGCCGTTATTTCACCCGCGGCAATCCATTCCGCAATGCGCCATTCAAAGACTGGACAAAACTGGCAGGGTTGCCGAACAAGCGCATCCTGGAACCTTTCGCGGGCAGCAACAGCCTGATTGACATGTTGGCCGACATGGGCCTGTGCAAACATTCGTCATCGTTTGACATTGCTCCCGCCAGCGCTGGGGTAATGATGCGGGACACCCTAAAAGACTTCCCGCAAGGTTATGAGATCTGTGTGACAAACCCACCCTGGCTTGCAAAGAACAGCGCGACAGCGCGGGGATTGCCTTACCCTGAATGCGGCTATGACGATCTGTATAAACACGCTCTGGGCAAGTGCCTGGATCATTGCCCGTATGTCGCAGCCCTGATCCCCGAATCGTTCATCACCGCGAACCTCTTTCAGGACCGGCTCCGCGCTTTCGTGTCCTTAACTTCAAAGATGTTCAATGAAACCGCGCATCCGGTCGGACTTGCGCTGTTTGTTCCTGATCCGGTGTGTGATGTTGACATCTGGTCCGGTACTGACTGGATCGGCCCCTTGTCCATGCTCAGAAAATTGCGTCCTGAACCGCTCAAGGGCGGCGTGGAAGTCCAATTCAATCATCCCGATGGAAATGTGGGGCTGATCGCGCTGGACAACACGAAGGAGGCGTCTATCCGGTTCTGTGATGTCGGGGAGCTTTCGGATTACAAGGTCAAAACCACCGGAAGACACATAACGAAGCTCATGGTTGACGGACGCATCAGGATTAAGGATTGGAACAAGATAATTGATGCGTTCAGGGAAATGACGCGCGATGTGTTGATGACTTGTTACAAGGGCATTCGGAAAGATGGAAAATACCGGCGCCGTTGCGATTGGTCCCTGGCCCGCGGCATCATTCACCATGTCGGTTGATCATGCCCGCCCGATATGGCGCAAGTCGTTAAACTCGCTTCATGGCCGCCGCCCGAAATTTTTTGGCAATGGCGTGGAAACGCGCTAAACTTGGTTTGTGAACACTCTGCAGCCATAGCGACAGGCGCCTCCCATGAGCAGCATAGACATCGTTAAACACAATGGGGTCATTTACACCCCTGAATGGATAGTCAAGATCGTCCACGACAAGACCTTGCCGAACAATCTTGCAGACATTGCGGTCTGCGACCCCGCTTGTGGAGATGGCGCGTTTCTCATCGATGTTGCTGAACGAATCTGCAAACAGGCTGTTCAGTCAAACGATCAACATCCCTACATTAAATCCTTGCAGAAGCTGGCTGGGTTTGACACTGACTCCCAGGCGCTTGACTATTGCCGCGACAAGTTAGACAAAAAGATCAATGAATTTCTTCCCGATCTCCAAATCGAATGGGATTTGCAGATTATTGATGGAATTGACCAGAAGCAATGGCAATCCCGGCGCAATGCCTTTGACTATGTTGTAGGAAATCCACCCTATGTTCGCATCCAGCATTTAGAGGAAGAAAGGCGCAAGGTCATCAGGAATGGGGAATGGAGCAGTCTCAGCGGTTGCACCGATTTGTACATATTGTTTTATGAGTATGGACTGAAGCTGTTGAAAGAGGGCGGGTCGCTGTGTTTCATCACTCCGAACAGCTGGATGAAAAACAACGCGGGCAAATCCCTCAGGGATTTTCTTGGCTCTTTTGATGTCAACTATATTCTTGATTTTGATGACTATCAGGTTTTTAAGGGAGTCGCCACTTACACAGCAATAACAAAAATATCCAAAGCGCCTAAATCCAATGACGCGAAGGCGGAGAAGTTTAAGCGCAAGAAAATTAAAACAGGGTTTCGCTTAGCCGAATTTCGCGACAAATGGATCTGCGTTCAAGACAACTTTCGGATGAAATTTGATCCATCGAAGGACAAGGCGTTAGGAGATGTCGCAAAAATACAAGTGGGCATTCAAACCTTGGCGGACAAAGTATTCATTCTTCCTGTCATCAGGCATGAAGATGGCGAAATTGTTTGCGTCGGAGATGGCGAGGAAGTGCCGATTGAAACAGGCGTTGCGAAACGAATCCTCAAAGCGTCCGTCATGCGGAAAGGAAAAGACAAGATCAATCGGATCATAATTTTTCCGTATGACAAAAGCGGCGCCTTAATGCCTGAGTCGGAACTAAAGGAGGTTTATCCTCTTGCATACAAGTGGTTGAAAAAACACAAATCTGTTCTGCTCAACAGAGACAAAGGGAAGCATCGCCAATACAAATGGCACGAGTACGGCCGAAGCGTTGGGGTGAAGACTGGCTTTGGGCGGAAAATTCTGACTTCCGGCATGAACAAAAAACCGAATTTTCAGCTCTGCAACGATGTGGACGCTTTGTTTTACAGTGGTTATTCAATCAAACCAAAACCTGGCGTTGAAATCTCTAAATTGCTGGATGAGTTGAACAGTCCGTTGATGGAGGAATACATTGAATCCATATCAAAGCCCTTCCAGCACGGCTGGCGTTCTTACGCAAAATCATACATTCAGGATTACCCTGTCAACTACGCAAATGTAACGCGATGAACCCGCATCGCAGAGACGCAGGCAAGACCTCAATCCAAAGTCTTGCAAGCCGCAGAGTTCAGGCCCCGGCCTTGCGCGCGGCGTAAGCCGCGGCCTGCTCTGGGGTTGCTTCTTTCTGGTGTTTCTTTTTCCAGGCGTCGTAGGGCATCCCGTAGATGATCTCCCGCGCCGCCTCGTAGTCCAGCTCCACCCCCCGCTCTTCAGCCGCGGCTCGATACCACTTGGACAGGCAGTTGCGGCAAAATCCCGCCAGGTTCATCAGGTCGATGTTCTGCACCTCGGCATGCTCTCGCAAATACCCCACAAGGTGGCGAAAAGTCGCCGCCTCAAGCTCTCGCTTCACATTGTCGTCCACTTCACACCTCCGCAAGACACAGGGGGCCGGCCCCGGTTTAGGGAGCATTGTAACATCCCGCCGCCATCCGGGCGCAAGCATCCCCTCCCCTCCCCCCCGGCGCAAGCAACCCCTCCCCGGCGCCCGGCGCGGGAGCCGGAACCTAAGCTTGCGTTGCAGGCGGGCCTGGCGTACACTTGCCGAGAACAAGTCATGCAGGCCCTGCGGGGCCAGACTTTTCAATGCGGGGTGTAGCTCAGTCTGGTAGAGCACTGCCTTCGGGAGGCAGGGGGCGCAGGTTCAAATCCTGTCACCCCGACCATTCACAAGAACAGAAAAAACAGGAGGCGCGCAACATCAAAGACTCGGATTCCAAAGGGATCAGAGCCTCCTGCCGCTAAGGGAACCATGGGTTTTTTTCAGTTATTAGCGCGCCCTTTCGTCGCCTTCGTTGAGCGTTACTACCCGGACCCCTTCGTCTTCGTCGTTCTGCTCTCCCTGCTCACCTTTGCGCTGTCGACGCTGTTGGCCGGCGCCACGCCCGCCTTGGCCTTGTCCAGCTGGGGGGACGGCATGCCGAGCTTGCTGGCGTTCACCGCGCAGATCTGCATCACCTTGCTGACCGCCCACGCCCTGGCCCACACCGACAAGGCCCAGGCCCTGTTAAGGCGGATAGGCAACATCCCCAACACGCCAGTCAGCGCCTACGGGCTGGTGACCCTGAGCGCGGGCCTAGGCTCCCTGATCGCCTGGTCCCTGGGGCTGATCGTCGGCGCCACCGTCGCCAAGGAGGTGGCGAAACAGTGCGCCCGGCGCGGCGTGCGGCTCCACTACCCCTTGTTGGTCGCCTCCGCTTACGCCGGGTTCGTCATTTGGCACATGGGCTATTCCTCTTCGGCGGGTCTGTTCGTCGCCACGCCGGGGCATTCCCTGGAGGCGGAGATCGGCGTCATTCCCATCACCGAAACGGTGTTCACTTTGCGCAACGGCTTGTTGGCGCTGATCACCCTGGCGGTGATCACCGTGGTCTGCCCCCTGATGCGCCCCCCGGACCAGGAGCTCACGGAAATAGACCCCGGCTTGCTTGAGGAAGAGCCGGCGGCCCCTGAGAGCGAGACGACCCAGAGCATGGGCCAAAAAACAACCCTCGCCCGGCGCCTGGACAACCTGCGCCCTCTCACCCTCGTCTTGGGCGCGGGGCTGTTCGGCTATTTGGCCCACACCTTTTACACCCAAGGCTTTCAGCTCAACCTGAACCTGGTCAACTGGTCCTTTTTGGGGGCCGGCCTGCTGTTGGCCCGCTCGCCTTCCCACTACATCCGGCTGATTAACAACGCCGGCTCCACCATCGGCCCGGTGCTGATACAGTATCCCTTCTACGCCGGCATCTTGGGAATGATGCAAGGCACCGGGCTGGCGGACCTTATTTCGGACTGGTTCACCGCCGTGGCCAGCGCGCAAACCTTGGGGTTTTTCGCCTTCCTTTCCGCCGGGCTGGTCAACCTGTTCATCCCCTCAGGGGGCGGCCAGTGGGCCGTGCAAGGCCCCATCTTCATAGACGCGGCCCAAAACCTGGGGGTGGAGCCGTCCCTGATCGTCCTTGCCATTTCCTACGGCGACCAGTGGACCAACATGATTCAACCCTTCTGGACCATCCCCTTGCTGGCGATAGCCGGGTTGCACATGCGGCAGATCATGGGCTACACCTTCGTGATCTTCCTGCTGACCCTGTTTCTTTTCGGCGGCGGGCTGTTGCTCTGGGGCGCCGGTTGACAGCCGGTTGACAAATGAGCGCGACTTTCCATAATGCCTAACCCTTGCCCCTACAACGCATCCAACAACCCTGCCAACATGAAGCGCACGCCCGTCATCGCCGTCACCACCGACCAGGTCACAACCCGCAGCGGCAACCCGGCCTGCGAGGTCTATACCGTGTACAGCGACGCCGTCATCCACGCCGTCGGCGGCCTGCCCTGGCTGTTGCCGCCCGCGGGCCCGGCCCTGGACTCGGAGACCCTGATGGAGCGGATAGACGGCATCCTCTTCACTGGCGCGCGCTCCGACATTCAACCGCGCCACTACCAAGGCGCCCCGGCGGCGGCAGGGGCTGAGGAGGATCCCGCCCGGGACCACACCACCCTGCCCCTGATCCCGAAGATCAAGGAGGATGGGGTGCCCATGCTCTGCATCTGCCGCGGCACTCAGGAGCTCAATGTGGCCCTGGGCGGCAGCCTGCATCAGAATGTGCCGGCCCTGCCGGGCAAACTGCCCCACTTCCCCCCCGAGGACTGGCCCGTCGCAAAGCGTTTCGCCCCGGCCCACGAGGTGCGCCTTGAGGAGGGTGGCGCCCTGCAGCGCCTGAGCGGCGCCGGCGCCGTCGAGGTCAACAGCGTGCACCAGCAGGGGATAGACCGGCTGGCGGCGGACCTGGAGGTTGAGGCCCGGGCCCCGGACGGCATCATCGAGGCGGTGCGGGTCAAGAGCAGCCAAACCTTCGCCATAGGCGTGCAATGGCACCCGGAGTGGGATTGGCGCGAACACCCCTTAAACGGGGCGATCTGGCGGGCCTTCGGGGAGGCTTGCCAGGCCCGGGCGAAAGCCCGCTGATGCCAACCCGCGCCGGCCCGGGGCTACCGGCCCTGCGCCTGCTCTTGGGGTGGCTCCTGGCGGCGGAAGTCGCCGGGGCGCAGACCTTGCCCCCGCCCATCAAGCTGGTGACCGACGGCCACAAGCTCCCCGCCAGCGCCTACAGCCTCTATGTCAGGGAGATCGACGGGGCGGAGCCGCTGTTGTCCATCAACCCGGAACTCTCCCTGAACCCCGCCTCCGCCGTGAAGATCATCCCGACCCTGGCGGCCCTGGAGCTTTTAGGCCCGGCCTTTCGCTGGAAAACCGAGGCGTACGCCCTGGGGACAATCAAAAACGGCGTCCTGCACGGCGACCTGTTGCTCAAGGGCTACGGCGATCCCCATCTGGTCACGGAGGAATTTTGGAAATTGACGGGCGAGCTGAGACGCCGGGGGCTCAAGGACATCAAAGGCGACCTGCTCATCGATGACAGCTATTTCAGCGTCCCCCCGGAAGACACCGGCGCCTTCGACAACAAGCCCCACCGAACCTACAATGTGCCGCCCAACGCCTTGTTGGTGAACTTCAAGGCCGTCTTTTTTCACTTTTATCCGGCGGCGAACGGCAGAAACGTCGTGGTCCGCCCCGCCCCGCAACTGCCCAATTTGACCATAGAAAACCGCCTGCGCCTGCGCAAGCGGGGTTGCTGGGGCTTTCAGCGCGGCGTGGCCGTCGCCATCCCCGACGCCCGCCGGGCCGACCGCGTAATCCTGGAGGGCCGCTTCCCGACGGGTTGCGAACATTACATCCTGTCCCGCTCCGTGTTGACCCATCAGACCTTCGCCTTCGGGGTGTTCAAGGCGCTGTGGGAACAGGCCGGCGGGAGCCTGGCGGGACAAGTGAAGACGGCAACGGCGCCGGAAACCGCCAAACCCTTCCTGGTCTGGCATTCAAAACCCCTGGCGGAGGTCATAAAACTGGTCAACAAACTCAGCAACAATGTCATGTCCCGGCAACTCTTGCTGACCATCGGCGCCGAACTGGCCGGGCCGCCGGGGACCCTTGAAAACAGCATAGGCGCGGTGGAGGCGCACCTGGCGGGCGCGGGTCTGGACGCCCGCTCGCTGACCTTGGTGAACGGCGCCGGCCTGTCTCGGGACACGCGGATTTCCGCGCGACTCCTGGCGCAGATCCTGGCCCATGCCTGGTCCCTTCCTCACATGCCGGAATTCATCTCCTCGCTGTCCATCGTGGGCATGGACGGCACCGCCAAACACCGCTTGAAAACCAAACAGGCCTCGGGCTACGCCCATGTGAAGACCGGCACCATCGATCATGTCTCCGCCGTGGCGGGCTATGTCATGGGCCGCTCCGGCAAACGGCACATCGTGGCGGGCATGTTAAATCACCGCGACGCCCACCGGGGCGCGGGCAAGGAGCTGATGAACGCCTTGGTGGCCTGGGCCCATACCCAGTGAAAGCCCTGGCCATGCCCAGTGAAAGCCCTACCCGCGCCCAGTTTGCGGGGGCGATCCGTGATTTTTCCAGGTTGAACATCAGGTTGAACAAAGGAAAACCCAGCGCGGGGCGGCGGCGGCGCGGGCCTGGGCCAGGCGATCTATAAGATTTGTGATATTTACGCAACCCATAGGGCGCATTTTATAGTAAAACTCCCATACCATGGACACAGCGGATTTGAAACGATTGATCGCGGAATCCGGCTTGTCAGACAGACAAATTTCATTGAGGTGCGGCGAGCGGGAAGATTTTGTCAGAGACATAAAGCAAGGCGTAAAACCTGCTTTTGATAGCGTTTTCCGATTGCTGAAAGTGTTAGGCTACGAAGTTCATATATCACCTATTGAGGATGAGGAGGAGGCCGCGCCGGAGCTGGAATCGGGGCGCGACCGGCGGATTGCGGAGGCGCTGGCGACGCTTGCTGAGCATTATGAGCAGAGCAATGAATATGGGCGGCAACACTTCATCCAGGAGATTAAGGGGTGCTGGCCCGAGCTGTTCCGGGTGGAAGACGCCGCTGATCCGGGTCGTCGCAGGGCTGGGCAGGGAGGTTCTGCCGGCTCGAAAGAACGCTAAGCAGGATTAATTTTTTGGGAACTCATACATGGGATTTAGAAAAAAAGACTGGACAAAGCAAGAATTTCGTGTTTTAATCATGGTTTCATGCCTTCCATGACTGAATCGATTGAAGCCGCCAAGCGGCGACCTGGGACGCCTGGGCGCAAACAGTAAGCAGGAGAAATGGCTATGACAGACTACCCCCCCCCCCCCCCCCCCCATCATATTAATCGGCACGGATAGCGCAGACACCCTCCGAGGCGCCAATGGGGACGACTGGCTCTTCGGCGGCAAGGGGGCTGACGCGCTAGAGGGCCTGGACGGAATCACCAGCGCGGAAGTGTCCGGGGAACCGGGCAACTTCACTATCGCGCTGACGGCGGACGAGCCCCATGTCCTGCAGTGGGGCGATTTGAACCTGGACGGCGACGGCCAGCTTGATTACTTGATTGCCTGACCTGGGACGCTTGGGCGCAAACAATAAACGCAAACAATAAACAGGAGAAATGGCTATGGCAGACTACGGCATCGTATTGACCGGCACGGATGACGCGAACATCCTCCGAGGCACCGACAGGAACGACTACCTCTATGGCGGCAAGGGGAACGACACGCTCAGAGGCGGCGCGGGGGACGACTGGCTGGAAGGCGGGGAGGGCAGCGACCTGCTCTTCGGCCGCGAGGGGGCCGACACGCTGGATGGCGGCGCGGGGGACGACCACCTCTACGGCGGCGAAGGGGACGACCGGTTGCAAGGCAGAGCGGGGAACGACCTGCTCACCGGCGGCGCGGGGGACGACGGGCTCTACGGCGGCGCGGGGGACGACCGGCTCTACGGCCGCGAGGGGAACGACGGGCTCGATGGCGACGAGGGAGACGACACGCTCTACGGCGACGGGGGAGACGACACGCTCTACGGCAGCGCGGGGAACGACCTGCTCGACGGCGACGAGGGGAACGACAAGCTCTACGGCGGCACGGGGGACGACCGGCTCTACGGCGGCGCGGGGGACGACCGGCTGGAAGGCAGGGCGGGGAACGACAAGCTCTACGGCGGCACGGGGGACGACCGGCTCTACGGCGGCACGGGGGACGACCGGCTCTGGGGTGCCGAGGGGGACGACCAGCTCTACGGCGGCGCGGGGGACGGGGACGACACGCTCGTCGGCGGCAATGGGGACGACCGGCTGGAAGGCGGGGCGGGGGCCGACACGCTCACTGGCGGCGCCGGCACGGACATATTCAGGTTCAATCGGGGCGACAGCTTGGGCAACGGTGATGTAATCACGGACTTCACGGTTGCCGGCGCGAACAGGGATGCTCTCGACCTCAGGGCCTTCAACATTGACCTCACGCGCGATCTCAAGTCTCAAGGGCTGACGCTCTCCGATTTGATGGATGCGGACGGGGATGGCGCAACGGACGACAGGAAAATCACCTTGCCTGACGGCGGCACCATCACCCTGCTTAATCTCGGCGACGTGGCGCTGGCCATAGACGACTTCACCTTTGCAGGGGATGGCGGCGCGCTGACCAATGTTGACGCCGGCGATGATCCGGAGGATCAACCCGGCCCTGATCCGGAGGGGAATGGCGGCGCTCTGACCAATGTTGACGCTGACGATGGGGATGACGGCGCATACAACAGCCGCTACGAACTGTTCTCCTTGTTGGAGCCCGGCGATGAGTTCCAATTGTACTTTCTTGGTGGCGTGGAGAGAACCAGCGCCTTGCCGTCAAACGCGACGGCGGCGGCCATTGCCGCGGCCCTGGAGGCCCTGGATGGCGTTACCGATGCGGAAGTCACGGGCGGGTCAGGCATCTGGTGGCTGACCATAACGGCGGACACCAGGGCTTCCCTGGAAGTGATTGAGATTGGCGTGAGGAAAGCTTGGCACAGCAACATCGAGTTAGAATATCTTGGGGGCAACCTGTACGACTATGCGGATGAGAGCCCGCCGGAGGATCAACCTGACCCCGAGCCGGAGGCTCAACCCGGCCCCGATCCGGAGGGTCAACCTGGTCCCGAGCCGGGGGGGAATGGCGGCGCTCTGACCAATGTTGACGCCGGCGATGGCGGGCGTTCCCATTTGCAGGAAGTTGTGACAAGCGGCGGCTTGACCGGGCGCCTGGACGCCGGGGATCTGAGCATCGGCGGCGGCGTGGCTCTGCCGGCGTCCGACGACGGCCTGCACCGCTCCAATTACCACCTGTACTATCACGCGGAGGGCGGCTCCTACTTTCTGCGATTTGACGATGCCATCACCGCTGACCTGCCTGTCAGCGCGACGGCGGCCCAGGTGGACGCGGCGTTAGAGGGCCTGGACGGCGTGACCAGCGCGGAAGTGTCCGGGGAGCCGGGCAACTTCACTATCGCGCTGATGGCGGACGAGCCCCATGTCCTGCAGTGGGGCGATTTGCGCCTGGACGGCGACGGCCAGCTTGATTACCTGGCGGAGCCCCCTGCTGACGATGGGGATGGCGATGGCGGCGCTTTGACCAATGTTGACGCCGGCGATGAGCCGGAGGATCAACCCGACCCCGATCCGGAGGCTCAACCCGGCCCCGATCCGGAGGGGAATGGCCGCGCGCTGACCGGCGCTTTGACCAATGTTGAGGCTGGCGATGAGCCGGAAGTCTTGCCCCCGCAAAAGTCCACTCTGCAACAGCACCTTAACCTGCTGAAACTCATAACCGGCGGCGCGAGCGAACGCCTGGACGCCGGGGATCTGAGCATCTGGGGCGGCGCGGATCTGCCGGCGTCCGATGACGGCCTGCACCGTTCCAGTTACCACCTGTACTATCGCGCGGATGGCGGCTCCTACTTTCTGCGATTTGACGACGCCATCACCGCTGACCTGCCTGTCAGCGCGACGGCGGCCCAGGTGGACGCGGCGTTAGAGGGCCTGGACGGCGTGACCAGCGCGGAAGTCACCGGGGAGCCGGGCAACTTCACTATCGCGCTGACGGCGGACGAGGCCCATGTCCTGCAGTGGGGCGATTTGCGCTTGGATGGCGACGGCTCGCTTGATTACCTGATTGCCTGACCTGGCGATTGAAGGAGCGCGGGGTCAGGGGCCGCCTGATGGCGGCGACCATAGTCTGAGGCGGCAAGCGGGCCGCTGGGCGGCCAAGGCGGCGGCGTAACCCGCGGGGGCCGGCAGGTCCGTCAGCCACCAGGCGGCTCCCTCATCCCCAGAACCAAGCTCTGCCGGACCGGCCCGCAACAACTCGGCAGGCTCATCCGGGTCAACGCTGACAGCGCAGGCCTTGAAGCCCTCGGCAATGCCGCCCCCCGCCGCCTTGACAAAGGCCTCCTTGCGGGTCCAACAGGCGAAGAAGGCGCGGGCGCGGCGGCGCGGCGCGCAGGCGTCTATGGCGCGGCTCTCGGCGGCGGTGAAGAAGCGCCTTGCCAGGGCCTGCCAGTCCGCCTCCGGCCTGATCTTCTCCAGATCCACCCCGACGCTGCCCCCGATGGTGAGGGCCACCAGGGCCAGCCCCTGGGAATGACTGAGGTTGAAAGCGATGGGGCCGCCACCGGCCAGGCCCGGTTTGCCGCGCCCGTCTTGCTGAAACTCCAATCCCCGCTCCGCCGCGGTTAGCCCCGCCACGCGAGACAGCATCTGTCTGAGCAGGCCCCGGGCAACGACAAATTCCTGGCGTTTCGAGGCCAAGGCGATTTTTTCCGCCCGGGCCCGCTCGCTCCCGGACAGCGATGCGCCGTACGCCGACACCTGCTCCTCCGCCAGCCGGGTCGAGGTCAACCACACATCGATCTGGCCTTCGGCGGCCCGCAACTCCGCCGACATGGTCTGCCATCCGTTTGTCATCCCTGCGATTGTACCCCAGCTCCCGCAGAGGGCGGGGCCCCGGCTCGCGCCGAAATGCGGTAACATGGGCCAACGCGCAATAACCAACAACCTCAGCAGACGCCCTAAGGACTCCCGTCTTGACAGACTCATTCAACGCCGCGGTCGCGGCGGTCAGCGACTTCCTGTTCCAAGACGCCTTCCTGTTCGTCCTGCTGGGAACGGGCGTGGCGTTCACCTTCTGGTCCGGCTTCTGTCAGTACCGGGCCCTGACCCATGGCGGCGCCGTCCTGCGGGGCCTGTACGGCCGCGCCAAAGACCCCGGCGCCATCAATCATTTTCAGGCCCTGTCCGCGGCGCTGTCCGCCACCGTGGGACTGGGCAACATCGGCGGCGTCGCCATCGCCCTGGCCCTGGGCGGGCCCGGCGCGATCTTCTGGATGTGGATGGTGGGCCTGGTTGGCATGGCCCTCAAGCTGACGGAAGTCACCCTGTCCATGCTGTACCGCAATATCGATGCCAGCGGCTCGCCCCATGGCGGCCCCATGTGGGTGGTGGCCAAGGGACTGGCGGAACTGAACCCCCGCTGGGCCGGCGTCGGACGGGCGGCGGGCTGGCTGTTCTGCATCGCCCTGCTGATTGACGCGATCGCCACCGCCATGTTCCAGTCCTGGAATGTGGGAAATATCACTCAGACTTATTTCGGCGTCCCCGCCTGGATCAGCGGCGCGGTGTTGGCTATATTGGTGGGGTTGGTCATCATCGGCGGCGTCAAGCGCATAGGGGCCGTGGCGAGCCGCCTGGTGCCGGGCATGATCGTGCTTTACCTGTTGGGGGGGTGTTTCGTGTTGGCGGTTCATTGGCCCTCCATCCCCGGCGCGATAAAACTCATCTTCGTCTCCGCCTTCAACCCGAGCGAGGCCAGCGGCGCCTTCCTGGGCGGCGCTGTGGGCTACGCCATGGTGGTGGGGATGCGCCGCGCCCTGTTTTCCTCAGAGGCCGGCAATGGCTCGTCCCCCATCGTCCATGCCGCCGCCAAGACCGATGAACCTGCGCGGGAAGGCGTGGTGGGCGGGCTGGAACCGTTCATCGACACCATCGTGGTCTGCACCTTCACCGCCTTGGTCATCCTGGTCTCCGGCGTCTGGGAGCGCACTGGCGCGGCCCGCTACGAAGGCCCCCCTGCGCTGGTCCAGGCCGGCGCCCCCGGTCTCTGGACCCTGCCGGCCGGGCCCTTGCCGACGCTGCGCAACGGCGCGGCGGCTTGGCGCGATGGAGAGCGCATCTTCGTGATCCTGGAGGGCGACCCCAATCCTGACACCGGCAACCACCTGCATAGACTCAACGGCAAGGTGGCTGTCGCCGACAGCGGCAACTCGGTCAGCTACGAGTTCATCTCCATGGCGGTCAAACCGGCCTTGCGGGATGGCGCCATTTACCGAGACTATGTGGGAGCGACCCTCACCGCCAAGGCCTTCGACAGCGCCTGGCCGGGCCTGGGGAAGTGGCTGGTGACCATGGCGTGCTGGCTATTCGCCCTGTCCACCGCCATCTCCTGGTGCTACTACGGCGAGCAGGGCGTGGTGTTCATGTTCGGCGGCAAGGGGGTGATGGGCTATCGTTGCCTGTTGTGCCTGCTGGTGGTGGTCGCCACCTTGGGCTTCATAGAGACCTCTGAGGAGTTGGACCATTTCTCCAGCCTGGGCAACGGCTTGATGCTGTGGGTCAACTTGCCGATTATGGTGGGCTTCGGCTGGAAGGCCATGAGGGCCTACAAGGATTATGTCAGGCGGCTGAAGTCCGGCGCCATTCCCCGCAACCCGCAGCCGCCGCCTTTTTTCAGCGCGGTGATGACCGGCAAAAACGCGCGGTGATAGAATGAGGCAAAGCCGCTTTCAAGATCGCAATCATCCCTTAGGGCATCCCTCAGGACTCCCCGCTTGACAGACTCATTCAACGCCGCGGTCGCGGCGGCCAGCGGCTTCCTGTTCCAAGACGCCTTCCTGTTCGTCCTGTTGGGAACGGGCGTGGCGTTCACCTTCTGGTCCGGCTTCTGCCAGTACCGGGCCCTGACCCATGGCGGCGCCGTCCTGCGGGGCCTGTACGACCGCGCCAAGGACCCCGGCGCCATCAATCACTTTCAGGCCCTGTCAACAGCGCTGTCCGCCACCGTGGGACTGGGCAACATCGGCGGCGTCGCCATCGCCGTGGCCCTGGGCGGGCCCGGCGCGATCTTCTGGATGTGGGTGGTGGGCCTGATTGGCATGGCCCTCAAGCTGACGGAAGTCACACTGTCCATGCTGTACCGCAACATCGACGCCAGCGGCGCCCCCCATGGCGGCCCCATGTGGGTGGTGGCCAAGGGGCTGGCGGAACTGAACCCCCGCTGGGCCGGCGCCGGGCGGGCGGCGGGCTGGGTGTTCTGCGTCACCCTGTTGGCGTACACGGTCTCCGCCGTCATGTTCCAGTCCTGGAATGTGGGCGATATCACTCAGACTTATTTCGGCGTCCCCGCCTGGATCAGCGGCGCCGCGTTGGCGATCTTAGTGGGATTGGTCATCATCGGCGGCATCAAGCGCATAGGGGCCGTGGCGAGCCGCCTGGTGCCGGGCATGATCGTTCTTTACCTGTTGGGGGGATGCGTCGTGTTGGCGGTTCACTGGCCCGCGATCCCTGGCGCGATAAAACTCATCTTCGTCTCCGCCTTCAACCCCAGCGAGGCCAGCGGCGCCTTCCTGGGGGGCGCCATGGGCTACGCGCTGTTGGTGGGGATGCGCCGCGCCCTGTTCTCCTCAGAGGCCGGCGCCGGCTCGTCTCCCATCGCCCACGCCGCCGCCAAGACCGATGAACCGGCGCGGGAAGGCGTGGTGGGCGGGCTGGAGCCGTTCATCGACACCATCGTGGTCTGCACCTTCACCGCCTTGGTCATCCTGGTCTCCGGCGTCTGGGAACGGGATGGCGCGGCCCGCTACGAACGCCCCCCTGCGCTGGTCCAGGCCGGCGCACCCGGTCTCTGGACCCTGCCGGCCGGACCCTTGCCGGCGCTGCGGGACGGCGCGGCGGCATGGCGCGATGGGGAACACATCTTCGTGATCCTGGAGGGCGACCCCAATCCTGACACCGGCAACCGCCTGCATAAACTCAACGGCAAGGTGGCCGTCGCCGACGGCGGCAACTCGGTCAGCTACGATGTCATCGCCATGGCGGTCAAGCCGGCTTTGCGGGACGGCGCCATTTACCGCGACTACGCGGGAGCGACCCTCACCGCCAAGGCCTTCGACAGCGCCTGGCCGGGCCTGGGGAAGTGGCTGGTGACCATGGCGTGCTGGCTGTTCGCCCTGTCCACCGCCATCTCCTGGAGCTACTACGGCGAGCAGGGCGTGGTGTTCATGTTCGGCGGCAAGGGGGTGATGGGCTATCGTTTCCTGCTGTGCTTGTTGCTGGTGGTCGCCACCATGGGAATCATGGAAACCTCTGAGGAGTTGGACTATTTCTCCAGCCTGGGCAACGGCCTGATGCTGTGGGCGAACCTGCCGATTATGATAGGCTTCGGCTGGAAGGCCATGAGGGCCTACAAGGATTATGTCAGGCGGCTGAAGTCCGGCGCCATGGCCCGCAACCCGCAAGCGCCGCCTTTTTTCAGGGGCGTGCTGACCGGCAAGGATGTTGAGTGATAGAATCAGGGCGAGGAAGCGGGGCCTGAAGAGCAGGCCCTGTTCCCCAAACCGCAACAGGGGGCAAGCATGATGAGACTGTTCAGCTATCCCAGGACCCGCGGCACCCGGGTGACCTGGATGTTGGAGGAATTAGGCGCGCCGTATGAGTACGAATTGGTGCCGTTCGGCGACAATGGCTTCGCCTCCCCCGCCTTCTTGCAGGTCAACCCCGGCGGCAAAGTGCCAGCGTTGCAAGACGGCGCCCTGACCCTGACGGAATCGGCCGCCATCGTCTCTTACCTGGGAGACAAGTTCCCGACCAGCGGACTGACGCCGCCGGCCGGGACGCCGGAACGGGCCCGCCATGACCAATGGTGTTATTTTGTCCTGTCGGAACTGGAGCAACCCTTGTGGACCAAGGGCAAGCACCGGTTCATGTTGCCCAAGGACTTGCGCGTGCCCGCCATCGTTGAGACCGCCAATTGGGAATTTCAGAAAGCCTTGGGGATCCTCAGCCAGGGCCTGGGCGGCAAGCCCTTTATTTTAGGAGACGATTTCACCGCCGCGGACATCCTCATCGGCCACACCTTGATCTGGGCGGAACAGGCCAAACAATCCATAGACCCCCAAAATGTCCGGGACTACGCGGGCCGGCTGAGGGCCCGGGAAGCCTGCAAACGAACCCGAGACAAGGAAGCCGCGTTGGCTGGCGATGAATCTTGACCGCTACCCGGCGGGAGACCACTACGACGAATTGCTGACCCCGCGCCGCCGGGCGCGGCCGGGGTTTGGCCGCCTGGTCAAGACCATCAGGCGCATGAGCTACGAGGACCTGGCGCAGCGCCGGCACGACGCGGAGCTGGCGATCTCGACCATGGGCATCACCTTCTCCCTCAGCGGCAGGCAGGGCAACATAGACCGGGACTGGCCCTACGACATCATTCCCCGGGTCATCCTGCAAAAAGAATGGCAACGGATCGAACAGGGCCTGGCGCAACGCCTGACCGCCCTCAACCTGTTCATCACCGACATCTACAACGAGCGGAAGATCATCAAGGACAAGCGGTTCCCCCTTCATTTGATCGAGACCTCAGAGAATTTCCGCAAGGAGTGCGTGGGCATGAAACCCGCCCTGGGGGTCTGGGCCCACATCTGCGGCAGCGACTTGATCCGGGGCCGGGACGGCGTGGTCTATGTGCTGGAAGACAATCTGCGGGTGCCTTCAGGCGTGTCCTACATGTTGGAAAACCGCCGCCTGACCAAGCTGGCCTTTCCGGAGCTTTTTGAAGGCTATTCCGTCATGCACCTGAGCAACTACACCATCCAACTCTTCGATGTGTTGAGCTCCATATCGCCCCGTCCGATGGAATACCCGGAGATCGTCGTGCTGACTCCAGGCATCTACAACTCGGCGTATTTCGAGCACTCGTCCCTGGCCCGGCAAATGGGCGCCGAACTGGTGGAAGGCTCGGACCTGATGGTGGGCGGCGACGATTGCGTGTACATGAAGACCATAGACGGCCCGGCGCGGGTGGATGTGGTGTACCGCCGCATAGACGACCTGTTTCTCGACTCCGAGGTTTTCAGGAAGGACTCCCTGTTGGGGGCGCCGGGCCTGTTGCGGGCCTGGAGAAAAGGCAATGTGGGCCTGGCCAACGCGCCCGGCGCGGGCGTGGCGGACGACAAGGCGGTCTACACCTATGCGCCGGAGATGATCCGCTACTACCTGGGCGAAGAGCCCTTGCTGCCCAATGTGCCAAGCTACCGTTGCGAGGACAAAAAACAGCGGGAGCATGTTCTTGCCAACCTGGCGCGCCTGGTGGTCAAGCCGGTCAACGCCGCCGGCGGCTACGGCATCTTCATCGGCGCGCAAGCCAGCCGGCGCCAACGGGACGCCATGGCGCGGCGGATCAGGGCCGCTCCTCGGGATTACATCGCTCAGCCCATCATCGCGTTGTCAACGGCGCCCACTCTGCGGGAGCGGCGGATCGAGCCGCGCCATGTCGATCTCAGGCCCTTCATCCTGCAGGGCAACCGTTGCTATGTGACTCCCGGGGGCTTGACCCGGGTCGCCCTGAGGCGCGGTTCTTTGGTGGTCAACTCCTCCCAGGGCGGCGGCAGCAAGGACACCTGGGTGGTCGCCAACAAGGGCGGGAAATAGCTGTGTTGTCCCGCACGGCGGAACGGCTGTACTGGTTCGGGCGCTATGTGGAGCGCGCCGAGGCCACCGCCCGCCTGATCAATGTCAACGCCAGCCTGAGCCTGGACCTGCCCCAGGCGCCGGACCGGATCTGGGCCAACCTGATCGGCATCACGGGCAGCGGCAAGGCCTTTCGCGACCACTATGGCAAGGCGGACGAGGGCAGCGTCATGCGGTTCATGTTAGGCGACGAGTCCAACCCCGCCTCCCTGGGCCACAGCGTCAGGATGGCGCGGGAAAACGCCCGCGTCTCCCGGGAGATCATGCCCCTGGCATCCTGGACCACCATCAACGAGTTGCACCTGTATGTCAGGAAAAACGCCGACCGGGGGATGAAGCGGGAGCGGCGCCACCAATACCTCAACAATGTGATCATGTTCTGCAGCCAGATCACGGGCCTGTTGTTCAGCGGCATGAGCCACGGCAACGCCTACAGCTTCGTCCGCGCCGGCAGGAACCTGGAACGGGCCGACATGAGCTCCCGCGTCATCGATATGGGCTATCTGGATCTCCAGACCCGGGCCGACGAGGATTCAGACGCCCTGGACGATCTGCTGTGGAGCAGCGTGTTGCACTCCCTGAGCAGTTACCAAATCTACCGACAGCATGTCAAAGAGCGCGTGAACGGCGAGGATGTGGTCAACTTCCTGCTGAAATACGAGGACTTGCCCCGCAGCGTCCTGCACTGCCTGGGGGAGATCCGCGCCCGCTTCGCCCGCCTGCCCGAAAACCAACTGCCTCTGGAAAGCCTGGAGCGCGTCCGGGATCAGGTCGAGTCCGCCGATGTGGTCAGCCTGATGGAAAACAACAAACTGCGCGGCTTCATCGATGAGACGCAGAAGGCCCTCATCGCCCTGCATGAGGAAGTGGAACGGGCCTGGTTCGCGCCGGAATAAAGCGGGGAAACGGGGGGCGGGCCGCTTTTTGGTCCGCCTGGTCGCGCCCGCCGGGGGCCGGCGTTTACCGCCTGTCAGAAAGGTTGCAAGGAAGACAAACCCGCCTGCTCGTCCCCCTGCAAGGCGGCATTCTGATCCCATTGGGTGCCCCAGGCGATGGGAGGCAGGTTGTTGAAGGCCTCTTGCAGGTTCTTGCCCCAGCTCCTCTTCAGTTGCCTTAAGTAGTCGCTGTCATCATCAAAGCGGTAGCGCCGGTTCAAGCTGAAACTATCGGCGTGATAGACGATGACTTCTATGGGCGGCCCCACGGTCAGGTTGCTGTTCATGGTGGAGTCCATGGAAACCAGCCCGCACAGCGCGGCGGTTTCCAAATTCAGGTCGGGTTTGAGGATGCGGTCCAAGACGGATTTGCCGTATTTGCCCTCGCCGATTTGCAGGTACAAGGTGTCCTCGGAGATGGTGATGTAATTGCCTTGTGGATAGACCAGGTAGAGTTCCGGCTTGGCCCCCGCCACCTGGCCGCCGATGATGAAGCTGGATTCGTAATTGATCGCCGCCCCCGCCGCCGTGTGCTTGCCCTGGCATTGCGCGCTGACGCCGCCTATGTACTCAGCCGCCTCCGCCAAACTGGGCATGGTGGCAAGATTCAAGGGCATGCACTGCTGGATGTCTCTCTGAAGTTGCTGCACCACTCCCTGGGTGGTGGCGAGGTTGCCCGCGGACAGCAACACCAGGCTGCGGTCGCCGCCGGTGTCGAAGGTGTGCATTTTGCTGTAGGTGCGAACATCGTCGGCCCCCGCGTTGGTGCGCGAGTCAGAAACAAAAACCAGTCCCGCGTTGGCGGCGATTGCTACGCAATAGGTCATTTGTCTGCTGGTTTTCAGGCCTTGCGCCTGTGGTCAGGCTGATGTTACCCCTTGGAATCGGGCTTGGTCAAGCGGAAAAACAGGGCCGGGGCCGGCCCGAGGAAGGGCCGGGGACGCCATCCCCCCCCGCTCAGGCTGAAAAGTGGTCATGGCCGGCGGCAAAGGCGGGCCTGTACTCCGCGCCGTCTTCCCGGTGGCAACGCAGGCCCGGCGCCGCGACGATCGCGCCTATGCGGTGGACCGGGCGCCCGAGGGCCTGCAGTTTGCGCCAATTCCGCTCTGGCGCGGTGAAGCACAGCTCGTAATCATCGCCGCCCGCCAACGCATGCCGCCAGGGGTCGCCGGGGACCGCCAGGGCCCGCAACTGGGGCGAGACGGGGATGGCGTCGATGTTGATGGCCGCGCCGACGCCGCTGGCCTGGGTCAGCCGGCCCAGGTCCGCCAACAAGCCGTCGGAGACATCGATCATGGCGCTGGCCAGGCCCCGCAGGGAGACCCCTAATTCGAGTCGCGGCTCGGGCCGGCGCAAGCGCGCGGAAAAATCCGGGGGGGGCGGCGCACGCCCCGCCTTCAGCAGGGCCAAGGCGCAGGACGCCGCGCCCAATTCGCCGCTGAGGAAAACGGCGTCCCCGGGTCGGGCGCCGTCGCGCCGGATGGCTTGCCCCTCCGGACACTCCCCTAACAACTGGATGACCACCGCCAAGGGGCCGCGGCTGAGGTCTCCCCCCACCAACGCGACGCCGTGGCGGCGCGCCAGCTCCGCCAGCCCGCGGCTGAACCCGGACAGCCAGGCATCGTCCAGCTGGGCCTCGGACAGGGTCAGCGCCAAGGTCATCCAGCGCGGCGCGGCGCCCATGGCCGCCATGTCGCTGAGGTTGACCGCCAAGCTTTTATGGCCGATGTCGAAGGGGTCGGCGTCGGGGAAAAAATGCGTCCCCGCCACCAGGGCGTCTGTCGAGACCGCCAGCTCGCTCCCTGCGGCAACGGACAACAGGGCCCCGTCGTCACCGATGCCCAGAAGCGCCCCTGGCCCCGGCGGAGTCAACGCCGCAAAATGCCGCTGGATGATGTCAAACTCGTTCATGGGAAAACAGCGCGGGCCGGCCCCGGGCCGGGGCCGTGCCAAAATCTGAGCCGGGCGGGGCGGCCACCGGCACGCCTCATTGCTCTGGCGATTTTCTGAACCGCTCCCGCAACGCCGATTTCTGGATCTTGCCGGTGGCGGTGTGGGGGATCGCCTCCACCCGCGCCACATCGTCCGGCAACCACCACTTGGAGACCTTGCCTTCGAGCCAGCCCAACATGGCCTCCCGGCTGACGGACCGGCCGGCCTTCTCAACGATGATCAACAAGGGACGCTCGCCCCACTTCGGGTGCGGCACGCCGATGACGGCGGCCTCCGCCACATCGGGATGGCCTATGGCGGCGTTTTCCAACTCTATGGAGCTGATCCACTCGCCGCCGGACTTGATCATGTCTTTGGCCCGGTCGGTGAGCTGCAAATAGCCCGCGGCGTCGATATGCCCCATGTCGCCGGTGTTGAACCAGCCGTCGGCGTCGTGGGAATCGTCCGGCTCGTCCGGTTTGTAGTAGCCGTTGCAAATAAAGGGGCCCCGCACCTTCAGGGCCCCGGTGGATTTGCCATCCCGGGGCAATTCTTCATTGTTCTCGTCAACGATCTTCATTTCGACGCCGTACGCCGCCCGCCCCTGCTTTCGCCGGACGGCGAACTGCTGTTCCCTGGGCCAATCCAACATCTCCGGCCTTAGCGTGTTGACCGTCCCCAGGGGGCTCATCTCCGTCATTCCCCAGGCGTGATAGACATACACCCCGTGCTTGTCCTCCAGCTCCTGCATGAGGGACAGGGGGCAAGCCGAGCCGCCTATCAGGGCGCGCCGCAGGGTTTTGATGGCCTTGCCCGTCTCCGCCAGGCTCTGGAGCAGGGCCAGCCACACCGTCGGCACCCCGGCGGCGAAGGTGACTCCCTCCTCCTCGATCAGGGCCTGCAGGGTCGCGCCGTCTCCCATCTTGGGGCCGGGAAAGACCAGCTTGGCCCCCGCGGCCGGCGCGCCGTAAGCCAGGCCCCAGGCGTTGACATGAAACATGGGAACAATGGGCATCGCCACATCCCGGCTGGACATGGCCATGACATCCGGCGCAAGGCCCGTGAGCGTGTGCAGCACCATGGCGCGGTGATGATAGAGAACGCCCTTGGGATGACCCGTGGTCCCTGAGGTGTAGCACAGGGAGCAAGCGGTCTTCTCGTCCAGCTCAGGCCAGTCGAACTGGTCCGAATGGCCCGCGATAAACGCCTCGTAAGACTGGGCCTGGGGCAGCTTGGTTTCCGGCATCCCCTGGTCATCCGTCAGCACGATGCAGGCCTCCACCCCTGGCAAATCGTCCCGCAGGGCCTCCAGGGTGGGGACGATGAGCGGATCCACGAAGATCAGCCGGTCCTCCGCGTGGTTGACGATGTAGCGAAGTTGCTCCGGAAACAGGCGCGGGTTGACCGTGTGGGCGATGGCCCCCATGCCCGCGACGCCGTAATACAACTCAAAATGGCGATAATCGTTCCAGGCGAAGGTGGCGATGCGATCCCCCGGACGAATGCCATAGTCAATCAGGGCGTTCGCCAGCTGGCGGACGCGGCGAAAAGTCTCCGCGTAGGTTTGCCGGTGCCGGGGGCGGTCGCGGGTGACGGACACGATCTCCACCTCGGGGTGGTTTTTGTCGGCGTGTTCCATTAGCGAGGCAATGGTCAACTGCCGGTTCATCATCAGACCTTGCATGTTTTCTTCTCTCCAAAAGCGGGCCTAGTAGCCGGGGCCGCCCCGTTAGCGGTCGAAATCGATGACCACCTCAGGCGTCACGGGATGGGACTGGCAGGTGAGTATGTAGCCGGCCGCCAGTTCCTCCGGCTCCAGGGCATGGTTGAGGTCCATGTCCACCTCGCCTTCCACCAGCTTGGCCTTGCAGGTGGCGCAAATGCCGCCCTTGCAAGCGAAGGGCAGGTCAACGCCGTTGCTCAAGGCGCCGTCGAGGATGTTCTCCCCATCCGCCGTCAAGTCGAAGCGCGTCTGGCGCCCGTCCGCCTTTATGGTCACCTGGGAGACCCGGCCCGCCATGGTCAGCGCCCGCTCCTGGTGTTTCGCCAGCCGGGCCGCGGCGGCGTCCGCGGAGGCGGCGAACAACTCGCAGTGGATGCGGCTTTCAGCCACCCCCTCAGCCCGCAGCCCCCTGGACACCTCGGCGATCATCGCCTCGGGGCCGCACAGGAAAAACTCGTCAACGGCCCGCAGGTCCAACAAGCGCTGGATCAATTCGCCGCCCTTGCGGTTGTTGATGCGGCCGTTCAGGAGCGCGATGTCCTGGCGCTCCCGGCTGAGGATGTTAAGCCACTGGAACCGGGCCATGTGGCGATTCTTGACCGCCTCCAGCTCCTCTTTGAACATGATCGTGGAGGTGCGCTGGTTGCCGTAAAGCAGGGTGACGCGGCTGGCGGGCTCCCGCCTCAGCGTCGTCTTGATGATGGAAATAATCGGCGTGATGCCGCTTCCCGCCGCGATGCACAGGTAATTGCGCGCGTTGTCCTCATGCAACGGCGTGAAGAAGTTGCCCTGGGGCGGCATGACCTCGATGACATCGCCGCGCCGCAGTTTTTCATTGGCGAAGGTGGAGAACGCCCCTCCCGCCACTCGTTTGATGGCGACTCGCAGTTCGCCTTCATCGACGCCGGCGCAAATTGAATAAGAGCGGGCCACCAGCGCGCCGTTGATGGGCGCCCGCAGGGTCAGGTGCTGGCCCTGGGTGAAGCGAAAGCGCTCCTCCAGCTCGGGCGGCGCTTCCAGTGTCAGGCACACCGCGTGGTCTGTTTCCGGCCTGATGGCGCTGATGGTCAGGGGATGAAAAGCCGCCATGTCACAAACACTTGAAATAGTCGAAGGGTTCTCGGCAGTCCCCGCAACGATACAGGGCCTTGCAGGGGGTGGAACCGAACTCGCTGACCCGTTCCGCGTTGGCGGAGTCGCAACGGGGGCAACGGGGCGCGGCAACCGCTTCCCTCGCAACGGCTGGGCCAGGCGGCGGGGCGATGCCGTAGCGACGCAATTTTTCCTTGCCGGCGGCGCTGAGCCAGTCCGTCGTCCAGGGCGGGAAGAGCCGGGTCTTCACCTCGGCGTCGGCGCAACCGTGCCGCCTCAACACCTCCTTGATGTCCTGGGCGATGGCGTCCATGGCGGGACAGCCGCTGTAGGTGGGAGTGATCACCACTTGCACCCACTCTCCCTGCTGGCTAACCTCCCGCAACACGCCTAAATCGGCAATGGTGAGGACGGGGATTTCAGGATCCGTCACCTGCTCCAGGGCGGCCCTCAGCGCCTCCAGGGACTCAGCGCCCTCGGTGGCGGCGCCGCCAGCGCGAGACAAGGGCGACTGGGCGGGGCGGGTGGAAGAAGGATGCACGGCGCCGCCCCCGCTACCACTGCAAGCCGGGCCAGGCCCGTTGCACGCTCTGCATCTCCGCCAACAAATAGCCCAGGTGTTCAGAGTGCAGGCCCTGCCGCCCGCCGCTGCGAGTGAAGGCCGGCGCGGGACGCGGGATGGCGGCCGCGGCCAACACGGCATCCACCTTGTCATGCCACGCCGCGGCCACGGCCTGCAAATCAACCCCGATGCCCTGCTCCTCCATGCGCCTATCGATGTGGTCCCCGGCAAACAGCTCGAAGGTGAAGGGCGTCAGCTCGGCGACGGCCCGGCTGAGCCGCTCGCGGCTCTCGGCGACGCCATCCCCCAGGCGCAACATCCATTCGCCGCTGTGCCGCAAGTGGTATTGACATTCTTTCAGGGTCTTCGCGGCGATGGCCGCCAAAGTGGAGTCGGCGGAGTCCTGCAGGGCCTGGTAGTAAAAGCAATCATAAGCGTCGATGAAGAACTGCCGCGCCATGGTGAAGGCGAAATCGCCTCTGGGCAACTCCATGATGAGGAAATTGCGAAACTCCCGCTCGTTGCGGAAATAAGCCAGATCGTCCTCAGCGCGGCCCGCGCCCTCCACCTCCCCGGCATAGCTCAACAACAGGCGGGCGCGCCCGATCAGATCCAGCGCGATATTGGCCAGGGCCAGATCCTCTTCCAACATCGGGCCGTGACCGCACCATTCCGACAGACGCTGGCCGTTGATCAGGGCGTTGTCCCCCAACCTCAGCGCGTACTGGAACAAGTCCCGTTGCGGCGACTCCGAATTCATGGCGGGCGGCTACAACTTGAGATCGCCGGGGACTTCGTAAAAAGTGGGATGCCGATAGATCTTGTCCGTGGCCGGATCGAACAGACTGGCGCTGTCCTCGGGGCTGGAGGCGACAATGTCGGCGGACTTGACCACCCAGATGCTGCACCCCTCGTTGCGGCGGGTGTAGATGTCGCGGGCGTATTGCAGGGCCTGCTCGCCATCGGCGGCGTGCAGGCTGCCCGCGTGTTTATGATCCAGCCCCCGTTTGCTCCTGATGAAGACCTCCCAGAGGGGCATGGGCGTTTCTTTGGACATGGCGCGGCCCTGGAAAGCCCCGACCGCCTCAAGCCGCGGCGGCCAACGCCCGCCGCCGTTGTTTCGCGGCGTAGGCCAGGGCCGCCTCCCTCACCCAGGCGCCCTCCTCATGGGCCTTGACGCGAGCCGCCATGCGCTCATGGTTGCAAGGGCCCTTGCCGGCAAGCACTTGGTGAAACTCCTCCCAGTCCGGCGCGCCGAAATCGTAATGACCCCGGGCCTCGTTCCAGCGCAACTCGGGGTCCGGCAGGGTCAGGCCCAGATAGTCCGCCTGGGGAACGGACAGATCCACGAACTTCTGCCGCAACTCGTCGTTGCCGTTGCGCTTGACCTTCCACTTCATGGACTGGGCCGAATGTTTGGAATCGGCGTCGCTGGGGCCGAACATCATCAACGACGGCCACCACCACCGGTTCACCGCGTCTTGGGCCATGTCCTTCTGCTCAGGGGAACCTTGGCAGAGGGCCATCAAGAGCTCGAAGCCCTGGCGCATGTGGAAGCTCTCTTCCTTGCAGATCCGCACCATGGCCCGGGCGTAGGGGCCGTAGGAACACCGGCACAGGGACACCTGGTTCACAATGGCGGCGCTGTCCACCAGCCAGCCTATGGCGCCTATGTCCGCCCAGGTCAGGGTTGGATAATTGAAGATGCTGGAATACCGAGCTTGGCCCGCGTGCAGTTGTTCAACCAGGGCCTCTCGAGTGGCCCCTAAGGTCTCCGCCGCGCTGTACAGGTACAGGCCGTGGCCCGCCTCGTCCTGCACTTTGGCCAACAGGATCGCCTTGCGCCTCAGGGTGGGCGCCCGCGTGATCCAGTTGCCCTCCGGCAACTGACCCACCACCTCGGAATGGGCGTGTTGGGCGATCTGCCGAAGCAGGGTTTTCCGGTAGGCGTCGGGCATCCAGTCCCGGGGTTCGATTTTCTCCTCCGCGTCCACGCGAGCCTGAAATTCCCGCGCCAAAGTTGCCTCGTCGCTCATGGGCGTCACTCCAAGCAGGTTGGTTCAATAGGCGGAATTTACCACACCTGCGCTTCAACTGACAAGCGCGACGCTTGGTTGGATGGGCCAAGTGGGGTAACATCGCCTCGGTTCGCTAAAAAAACAAGCGCTATGCTTGTTATCCCAAACATCAGTTCCGTGGAAGGAGGAGCCATGAGTGAGACCCAGAATTTTCCGGCAAGAGTCGGGCTGATCGGCGCCCTGTTGGCCGCCGTTGCGCTTGGCGGCGGCAACTTAGCGGTTGCCCAAGAGAGGGAGGCGGTCAGCCGCGGTTTGGTTTTTATCGAGGAAATCACTGTGACCGCGCAGAGGCGCGAGGAGCGTTTGCTGGAAGTGCCGCTGTCGATAACTGTGTTCGATGGGCAAACGCTGGAGCAAGACAGCGCCGGCAGCCTGCATGACATCAGCGGCCAAACGCCCGGCTTGGTGTTCACGGCCTTCAGCGTCGGCCAGCCGGAAATCTCCATCCGCGGCGTCTCCACCAAGGAGGACGGAGCCTCCGCCAACGACTCCACGGTGGTCTCCATCGACGATGTTTACATCGCCGCCAGAACCGCCCAAGTGTTCGACATTTTCGACTTGGAGCGCATTGAGGTGTTGCGCGGGCCGCAAGGCACCCTGTACGGCAAGAACTCCATTGGCGGCTCCATCAACTTCGTCACCTTGAAGCCCTCGGAGGAGAAAATCCTCCGGATTGCGCAAACCGTGGGCAACTACGAGCGGCTCGACACCGGATTTTTGGTCAGCGGCCCCTTGGCAGATGGGTTGGCGGCCAAGTTCTCCTTCAGCCGCCGCGACCATGACGGCTGGCTGGACAACCTGCACACCGACGAAAGGCAGGGCGAAATCGAAACCTACGCCTGGCGCGCGCAAGCTGTCTGGACGCCGAATCCAGATTGGGAGGTGACCGCGACTTTCGACGGCGCCTGGGACGATTTAGGTCAAAGCAACCGCGAGCCCATCGGCAGCCAGGGACCGTTGCACGATTGCGACTGCGCGGCCAACCCAGTGGCTGTCAACGAGGCCTTGGGCGGCGCGAGGGACGCCTTCAGCACCCTGGCGGAGACTGAGGGCTACACGGATCGGGATGTTTTCGGCGCCAGCCTCAAGGCGCAATGGGATTTTTCCGACTGGGCCTCCCTGGTCTCCATCACCTCCTTTCGCGAGAGCGACTTCGATTGGCTAGAGGACTCCGAGGGGTTGCCCCCAACCGCCCATGTTGATCTCCTGCCAGCGTCCCCGGGCGGCCCGCCAAGGGGCCTCGGCGTCATGGTCGGCCCTCCCGCCAGCGGCTTTTCCTTTGATGTCAACGACGCCGCCATTGAGGAAACCCAGCAATTCACCCAGGAATTGCGCTTGATCTCCAGCGCGGACGCCGCCCTGCGCTGGTTGGGCGGTCTGTTCTACAGCAATGAGGACATCGAGCGTCAGGAGACCTTCAACTTCACGGCGTTGGGGATTGGCCCGGAAGACGACTTAGAACGTTCGGTGCAGGAAAACGAGACCAACAGCTTCGCCGCCTACGGCCAGGCGCAATACGACTTGATGACCCGGCTGACAGCCACCTTGGGCCTGCGCTACTCCTACGAGAAGAAAAAGGCCGGCGTCGGGGCGGACAATCTAACTGACAACCCGGCCGCCATCCTGTTGCGCGGCGCCCCGTTCCCGGATGTGGACAGCGACGGGGAACGGGACGGGCTGGCGCGGGCGAAGGCTAGCTTCAAGAACCTCTCCTGGCGGGTCGCCTTGGACTACGCGGCCAGCGACGATGTCACCCTGTTCACCAACATTGCCTCTGGCTTCAAGAGCGGCGGCTTCTCCGGCTCCGCCTCCACCTTGGCCGTGGGCGTGACCCCGTTCGACGAGGAAACGGCCATCAGCTACGAGGTCGGCGTCAAGTCGCGCTTGCTCGACCGGCGGCTGATGCTGAACGCCAGCGGATTCTATGTCGATTACGAGGACCTGCAGGTCACCCGCTTCTTCCAGCCGGCGGGCAACGCCTTCGGGGAATTCATCACGGAGAACGCCGGCGAAGCGGAAATCCTTGGGCTGGAGATCGAGCTGGCCGCGGCGCTGACCGAACACCTGGAGGTCGGCGGCAACTACGCCTATTTGGACGCCACCTTCAAGCAGTTCACCGGCTCCCCGTCCGTGGCCGCCGACGGCACAATCACGGACCCGGGCACCTTCAACGGCAACCGCCTGCGCATCGCCCCGGAGCACACCGCCAGCGCCTATGTGAAGCTCGGCTACAGGTTTGGCAACGGCGGCAACTTGGATGGCAAGTTCAAGTTCCGCTATCAGGACGACCTGTTCTTTGACCCGGACAACAACCCCATCAATGTCAGCAGCAGCTACAGCGTTCTGGACGCTTGGGCCGCCTACACCACGTCCGACCAAAGATGGGAGCTGAAGCTGTGGATGAAGAACATCACCGACAAGGAGTATGTCACCCACGGCTTCACGCAACGAGGCAGCCGCATCGCCTTCGCCCTGTTCGGCGAACCCAGAACCTACGGGTTGACTGTGACCTACCGGTTTTCTGGAGAATGATGGCGCCGCCTTTCCTAACCAATGGGGCGAGGCCCGCCGCGCCGGGAGGCCGGCGGGCCTCGCCTTAGCCGGCGAGGGCGTGAAACCAGTCGGGCAGTTTGAACGCCGACACGACGAAGACCAAAGCCAACCCCCCCGCTAGGAGAACATTCCGCGCCCAGCCGCTGGCGTGTTCCCCCATGACGGATTTTTTGTTCGCTATGACAATCACCGCCACAAACGCCAGCGGCGCCACGATGGCGTTGACTCCCATCAGCAACAGGAGCTTGAACAAGGCGGGGAAAGTCCACAACGGCGCCAGGAGCGCCGGGATGATGACGAAAACGCCCACCATGATCCGGAAGCGTTTGTTGTCCTTGCGGTGGCGCCAGTCGCAACCGAACATATCCAGTATGAAATAGCTGATCACTTCCACGGTCACGACAAAGGTGGTCAAACCGGCGATGACCATGCCGGCGGAAAACACCAGGGGCCCCAGAAACTCAAGGCCCTGAGGGAAAGCCCGCAACAAGACCCTGCTGGCCTCATGGACGGAATCGATCTCCCCGTGGTGGGCCAGCGGATAGAGGGCGAAGCCGCCGGCGATGATGACGCATATCGAACTGGCGCCGTAGAAAAACCCCAGGTGGACGACGGACTGGCGAAACTCGCGCCGCAAGTCAACCGCGCCGGCTTGCCGATTGTCCGCGCTCATGTAAGGAATGCCCAACATGGCTGCCGGCGCCAACACGCTGCCGATAATGGCGAGTATGGAAACCCCGCTGTCGCGCGCCGCGCCCTGGGCAGGCACTGGCAGATCGGCGGGGATGCTTGGCGCGAACCCGGCCAGGATCGCGCCCAGCTCCTGAAAGCCCCGGGCCGCCACGATGAGGAAACAGGCGAACATCAACAACATGAAGGCCGTCATGAACTTCTGCATGCGCTGATAGCCTTCCGACGCCATCAGCCACAGGACGCCGCCCGCCAAGACCAAGGACAGGATCATTTCCACGGCCTGGTAGCGACTGTCGGCAAGGGCCGCCGCCGAAGCGGGCGGGTGATAGTTGAACAGGGACAGCGCCGCCGAGGTCATCACCGACATCTGCCCCATGCAGATGAACAGATGCACCGGCACCATGATGATCAGGAGCAACCAGCCGGCGCTGGGGTGGATGTGTTCGCAAATCAACGAGAACATGCCCCGGTCTTTGTTGAGCAGGCCGATGCGGCTGGCGGAATCCACGGCGATCACCAGGAAGGGCAAAACCAGCAGGGCCGCCCACAGCAGTTCATAACGGAACCAGGCGCCCGCCAGGATCAGGGACGAGGCGGCGCCGGCGCCTAAGGAGGCGGCGGCCATCACGGCGGCGGGGCCGGCGATGCGGGTGAAACAGGCTAGGAGTCTTGACATGGGGCGGCGTTTTCAGGGCATTGTATCTCATCTGACTCCCCCGCGGCGGCGCGCCCGGGCCAGACCCCGGCGGTTGCCCTCAAACAGGCGGCGTGGAATAATGCCGCCATGAGAAAACAGCGCTTGCGCTTCACCCTCAACGGCCACGCGGAAAGCGCGGAAGTCGCCCCCCGCGACCGCCTGCTGGACGCCTTGCGCGTCAACCTGGGGTTGACCGGCGCGAAAGAGGGATGCGGCACCGGGGACTGCGGCAGTTGCACGGTGTTGGTGGACGGCAAGGCCGTGAACAGTTGCATGATGTTGGCGTTGCAAGCCGAAGGGCGCGAGGTCCTCACCATCGAGGGCTTGGGCAAGCCGGGAGACTTGCATCCCGTCCAGCAGGCCTTGGCGGAGCGCGGCGGCATTCAGTGCGGTTTCTGCACGCCAGGCATGGCGCTGTCCCTGAAGGGGTTGTTAGACCGCAATCCCCATCCCGAAGAGGCGGACATTCGGGTCGCCATTTCCAGCAACCTGTGCCGTTGCACCGGCTACGGCAAGATCATCGATGCCGCCAAAGCCGTCATCGAGGGAACGGCGGCGAGCGACAACGGCGGCGGCGCGGTGGGAACGCGCATGACGCGGGTGGATGCGGTGGAGAAGGTCACCGGACGGGCCCTCTACGCCGAGGACATTCAGTTGCCGCGGATGCTCTACGGCGCGCTGGTTCGCAGCCCCCACGCCCACGGGCAGATCCGAGCCATAGACGCCAGCGCGGCGCTGAACCTGCCTGGGGTCAAGGCGGTGGTCACAGGCCGCGACCTGGAAATGGGGTATTTCGGCTACGAACTTCAGGACCAACGGGTGTTCGCTTTGGACAAGGCGCGGTTTCGGGGCGACCCCATCGCCGCGGTGGCGGCGGAGACGCCGGACCTGGCGCGGGAGGCGGCTTCCCTGGTGAAGGTGGAGTGGCAAACGCTGCCGGCGGTGTTCGACCCTGAGGAGGCCTTGGCGGCGGACGCGCCTTTGGTGCATGAGGACGCCACCGCCTACAAGCTGGATTGGGAGACGGAGCGGGGCGGCAACCTGTGCTACCGCATCCAGCTGGAGGACGGGGATGTGGAACAGGGATTTGCCGAGGCGGAGCGCATTGTGGAGGGGACTTACCACACGCCGGTGGCCCATGCCGGCGCCATAGAACCCCACAGCGCCACCGCCATGGTGGAGGCCTCAGGGCGGATTGCGATATGGACCAGCACCCAGAAGCCTTTTGGCTTGCGGGCCTACCTGGCCCAGGCATTGAAGCGGCCGGTCAGCGATTTCAAGATTGTTCCCACCCATATCGGCGGCGGCTTCGGCGGCAAGCTCTTCCCCTGTCTCGAGCCCTACGCGGCGTTGCTGGCGGAGCGTTGCGGCCGGCCGGTGCAGATGACCCTGACCCGAGACGAGGAAATGGCATCCCCCCTGTTGCGCCATCCCTCCAAGGTGGCGTTCAAGACCGGCGTCAAAAAAGACGGGACTCTGACGGCCCAGCGGATCCGCATCCTGTTCAACACCGGCGCCTACGGCGCTTACGGCCCCAACACGGCGGCCCTGGCCTCGCTGATGGCCACAGGCCCCTACCATTGCCCGAATGTGGCCCTCACGGGAAGCGTGGTCTACACCAACACGGTGCCAAACGGCTCCATACGCTGCCCGTCGGGGCCGCAAATGGCGTTCGCGGTGGAGACCCACCTTGACAAGGTGGCGCGGGCCGTCGGCATGGACAGCCTAGCGTTTCGCTTGAAGAACGCCTGGGAAGACGGCGCGACCACCTGCGCCGGCCAGCGGCTTGACTCGGTCAGCGTGAAGGAATGTTTGCAACGGGTGGCGGACAGCGTGGAATGGGACAAGCCCCGTCCCCCCGGCGTCGGCAAGGGATTGGCGTGCAACTGGTGGGTCAGCGGCACCTGGGGGACTTCCACCTTGATCGAGACGAACGAGGACGGCAGTTTTCGCCTCATCTCGGGCGGCGTCGACATGGGCACCGGCGCCATGACCACCAGCGTGTTGCAGATGGCGGCAGCGGGCCTGGGCGTTCCCCCTGCTTCCATGCAGATCGCCCGCGGCGACACAGACACCCTGCCCTGGGACCACGGCCACGGCGGCAGCCGCATGACCTTCACAGTGGCCCGTTCCGCTTACGAGGCGGGACAGGATCTCAGGCGGCAATTGTTAGAGGAAGGGGCCCGTCATCTTGGCGCGCCTGTTGCCGCGCTGACCCTGGATGGCGGCCAGGTTTTCCTGCGGGACGACCCGTCCCGGGCCGTGTCCCTGGCGAAAATCTGCTACGACCGGCACAAGAAACACGGCGGCCCGCTGATCGGCGTCTCATCGTTGTTGGACGAGGACCCGCCGACGCCCAAGGCGCACCCCATTCCCGGCATCTCCGCTCCCAGTTTCTGCGCCCACGCGGTGGAGCTGGCGGCGGACGCCGACACCGGCGAGGTGGCGTTGCGGCGCTACGCGGCGGCGCACGATGTGGGCAAGGCCGTCAATCCCACCGGTTGCGAGGGGCAGATCGAGGGCGGCGTGGCCATGGGGCTGGGCCTGGCGCTGATGGAAGAGTTGCGCGAGGCGGACGGGAAGGTGCTGAACCCCAGCTTCGCGGACTATCTTCTGCTCACCGCCGAGGATATGCCTCCCATGGACACCATCCTGGTGGAGCAACCGGCGACCGCCGGCCCCGTGGGCGCCAAAGGCGTGGGCGAACCCCCCATCGCCCCGCCCACCGGCGCAGTGGCGAACGCGCTGGCTGAGGCCCTGAATGTGGATGTCTCGCGTTTGCCCCTGACTCCTGAGGAAGTGTCCAAGCTTGTCGAGGAGCGGGAGGCGTGATCAACGACTTCGAGTTCGCCCAGCCCCGCGCCGTGCCGGAGGCCCTGAAGCTCCTGGCGGAGACGGAACGCAGTCTGCCCTTGGCGGGCGGCACCAATGTGTTGGTCAACATGAAACGGGCCCCGCTGGAGACCGAGCTGGTGGTGGACCTGTCCCGGCTGGAGGAACTGCAGGGAATCGCCGCGGACAACGGCAAGATCCGGTTAGGGGCCGCGGTGACCTTCGCCCAGTTGCTGGGATGGCGAGGGGGCGGCCCGGTGGTGGAAGGCTTGTTGGCCCCCATGTGCGCCGCCTTCGCAGGGCCCCTCATCCGCAACCTCGCCACCCTCGGCGGGAACCTCTGCGACGCCTCCGCGGCCGCCGACGCCTCCCCGCCCCTGTTGGCCCTGGACGCCATGGTCGAACTGGAAAGCGCGGCGGACGGCCCCCGCGCCCTGCCCCTGCCGGAGTTCTTTCAAGGCGTGCGCAAAACCGCCTGCCGGCCTGGGGAGCTGATGACAGGGATCGTCTTCGCCCGACCCCATGACAAGGAGCGGCGCTATTACTACAAGCTGGGCAAGCGCAGGGCCGATGCGATTTCCATCGTCAGCGTCGCCATGACGCTCCGGCTGGAGCAAGGCAAGGTGGAGCGGGTGCGCATCGCCCTGGGCGCGGTGGCGCCGGTGGCCATGCGGGCCCTTGAAGCGGAAAGCATCCTGCAGGGAGAGCCTCTGAGCGACGGGGCCATCGCCGCGGCGGCAGCGGCGGCGGCCAAAGAAGCCCGGCCCATCGATGATTTTCGGGCCGGGGGCGCCTACCGGCGGCGCATGGTGGAGACGCTGGTGAGACGCGGGCTGAATGAAATGCGCGCGGCCCCCTGACAGAAAGACAGGGGCGGCTCCTCTTACATCCAACGAAAAAGGCCAACAACATGAATTTGAAGAGCAGACTGCAAGCCGGCGAGTCCGTCATAGGGACTTTTCTCGCCATGAGGTCTCCCGATGTGGCGGAATTGATGTCCATGTCCGGGCTCGACTTCCTCATCATCGATGCCGAACATTCAAACCTGGGGCCTGCCGGCATTCTGGAAATGTGCCGGGCCGTGGAGCGAGGGCCGGCAACCCCCTTGGTGCGGGTGGCAGAGACTAGCCCCGGGCAGGCGCAGTGGGCCTTGGAGGGGGGCGCCAAGGGCATCCTGTTTCCCCGCGTGCGGTCCGTTGACGAGGCGCGACAAGCTGTGTCGTTTTGCCGCTACCCCCCGGAGGGGCAACGCGGACTGGGGCCGGGACGAGCCAGCGTCTATGGCACTGACATCCCCGGTTACGCCGCCACCGCCAACCAGGAGATTTTGACGATGATCCAGATCGAGACCCTGGAGGCGGTGGACTGCCTGGAAGAGATCGCCGCCATCCCCGGCGTGGATCTCCTGTTCATCGGCCCGGGCGACTTGTCCCACGCCTTGGGCTTTCCCCGGCAACTGCATCATCCGCGGGTCCTGGAGATAGGCGAGCGGATGTTGACAGCCTGCCGGCAACACGATTTGGCGGGGGGCATCATGGCCATAGAAGAGGACACCCTGAGCTACTGGCGGGAACAGGGAATGCAATTCCTGGCCACCGGCACTGAGGCGATGTTGCTAAACAAGTCCTGCCAAGAGTGGTTGCGTTTCTGGAAAAAAGGCCCGGCCGCTGAGTGAGCGGTTTCGCGCCCCGTTGTCCCGCCTTGTCGCGTCTTGGCGCCGCCTTGCTGAGCGGCGTCGTGGCGTGGCCCGCCGCCGGCGCGCCAGAGGAAATCGTGGTGACCGCCCGCAAGCGCGCGGAGACCCTGACCGACATCCCCAGCGCCATCACGGCGTTGGACGAGCAGGCCCTGCGGGCCCGGGGGCTGACCGAGCTCAACCAGCTGGAAAAATTCGCGCCCAATGTGATCCAAACGAACTTCGGCCAAGGCAACACGGGACACGCGGCGGTGTTCATGCGCGGCATAGGCTTGCAAGATCACATCATCACCACCGACCCGGCCGTGGGCATCTATCTGGATGGGGTGTATTTGGGGCGCAACATGGGCGCCAACATGGATCTGATGAACATCCAGCGGGTGGAGGTGTTGCGCGGGCCCCAGGGCAGCCTGTCCGGGCGCAACACCATAGGCGGGGCGTTGAACATCATCACCCGAAAGCCCGCGGGGGATGGCGCGGCCCGCATCGATGTCAAGGCCGGCAGCCGCGGGCGGCTTAACGGCAACGGATTTGCGGACCTGGCCCTGGGGGACGCCCTGTTCCTGAACTTCTCCGGGGGGGTCAAATCCCGGGACGGCGTGGGCCAGGCCCTGCGCATCCCCGACCCGGAGGCGGAGATCGGGGAGATCTTGCAGGGATTTGGCCGCGCCGCCTTGCTCTGGGAGGCCACGGCCGACTTGAGCGTCATGGCCGCTGCCGACATCTCCCGCTCAGACCAGGGCGTCGCGCCTCACGCCGTCGAGGTCTTCAATCCCGTCAACGGCTTTGGCCTGAGGCAGTCTGACCAGCCCCCGGACCCGGACCACACCTATTCGCTGAACAACGCGCTGATGTCAACGGAAGACCGCGTCTTGGGCGCCGCTCTGAACATCGATTGGGCCCTGGGCGGCGGTTTGGACCTGAAGGCCATCATCAGTTACCGGGACCTGTGGTTTGAGGGAGGGTTGGACAACGAAAAAGTCCCCGCCACGCTCATTGAGTTTCCCGAGCGCGGGGTGGCGGAGCAGTGGACTTCGGAAGTTCGCCTGAGCGGGGCGGCGAGCTGGGGCGACTGGGTGGCGGGATTTTATTATTTCAACGAGGAGGGACACAACGACAGCCCCTATGTCTTTCGCAGCATGGGCTTGAGAGACGGACGCCCGGCCGTGCTTCCCCTTGAGGCCTTTGACGGGCGCCTGTACATAGAACAGGAGACCCGCAGCTACGCGGGCTTCGCTCACGCCAAAGTGGCGTTGTTGGAACGCTGGACCCTGGGCCTGGGCGCGCGCTACACGCGGGATGAGAAAGAGGCCCTGGGTTCGTTGCGCTACTTTTCCGCCCCCGCGCGGCGCGCCGACCACTGGGGCGAGTTCACCGGCGACCTGTCCCTGACCTATCGCTTGCGGGACCGGTTCAATGTCTTTTTCAGCTACGCCCGGGGCTACCAGGCCGGCGGCTACCCGCCCCGGCCCTTCGGCGGCCCCGACACCTTCGCCGCCTTTGACCCCACCTTCGCCGATTCCTTCGAGCTGGGCGTGAAAGGCGCGATGGGAACTAATCTGCGCCTGAACGCATCCTTGTTTCATGTGAAATACACAGACCTGGTGGCGCAAGTCAACGAGCTCATCGACGAGGGGTTCCTGACCCTGACCCAAAACGCCGCCGAATCCCGGGCCACGGGGCTTGAACTGGAGGGGCTTTGGCAGGCAACGGAGAATTTCAGCGTGGAATTCGCCTTAGGCTACATAGACGTTGAGATTTCCAAAGTGGATGAGCGGGCCCAGGGCCTAAAGACAGGCCACCAGCCGGCCCTGACGCCGGATTTCACGGCTTCCATATCGCCCCGCTATGTCTGGCCCTTGCGCAACGGCGCCGCGGTGACGGCGCGGCTGGATTATTACCACCGCGACAAGATGTTTGGCCAACCCGTCAACTCGCCCTTGAACAGGATGGAGGCGGTTGATCTGCTCAGCCTCAGCCTGGGCTACGAAAGCCCGGATGGCGGCTGGAGCGTGGACTTGTACGGCCACAACCTCACCGCTGAGCGCTACCCCTTGGCCAAGCTGGATCTGGATCCCACCGTGTTGACCATCAACAGCAACGACCGCCGGGAGTGGGGCTTGCGGTTCAGCAAACGCTGGGGCGGGCGGTAATCTCAGCAAGGGAGTTGGGGACCCTGCGCAAAGGGATTCATAAAGAACTCGTTGACAGGCTGCAAGGGTTAGCTTAGGCTTTTTCCCACCCGTCAACGGAGCCTGCGCCATGCCAGCCAAGAGCAAAGTTGCCACGCTAGGCCTGTTTGATCCTATGCAACGCCACCCCGCCAAGCAAGCGGCTTTGGGCGCCGCTGATGAAATCCGCCTGCGGGCGGCGGTCAACGAGTGGATAGGCGAGACCTTCCAATTCCATCGGCGGCACTTGGCGCACACCAGGCCAGCCTACTGCGACAAGAAGCGGGTTTGGGCCGTCCACTTGGTCTCCCAACGCATTGAGGGACTGGCCCCGGTTGAGTTGCCCGGCGCCCTGTTCCTGTCCGACAACGCCGAGATCGTCTGCTCAACCGTCGATGTTGACGCCGTGCGCCGCGAGATTGAGCGGCTTGCCGCCGCCGAATGCGATGCGCCAACCGCGCCAAGCGCGTTCCGCGGCGACGGCTATGAGTTCTGGCATGGCGATGGGCTGGCGGCCGCAACCAAGTTCGGCAACAAGTCCGTTGACCTGTTGCTGACCGACCCGCCCTACGGCATCAGCAACCCTTATGTTTGCGAGGGCCAAGTGTCCCGAAGGTTGCGCAAAAACGGCGCGGACTTCATCATGCCGAAGGGCGACTTTGGGGAATGGGACAATGCCGTTGACCCGGCGGCATGGACCGCCGAAGTGTTGCCAAAGGTCGGCGGCTGGGCCGTCATCTTCTGCGCCCAGGCGCAGATCGGCCAGTACGCCGACATACTGACGGGCCACAAGTTCAACTCGGTGGTGCCGATGGTGTGGCAGAAGACCAACCCGGTGCCCTTCAACCACAAGTACAAGCCGATCAACAGTTGGGAGGCGTTGGTTGTGGGCAAGCGCCCCGGCACGAAGTTCAACGGGCGCGTCGTCCATAATGTTTTCACCTGCAAGTCCCCTTCCCCGCAACAACGAATCCATCCCACTCAAAAGCCGCTCGCCCTCATGCGTGAGTTCGTGCGCCTGTTCAGTGGCGAGGGCGGCTTGGTTTGGGACCCGTTCGGCGGCGCGGCGACAACGCTGATAGCCGCCGTTCAGGAAGGCCGCCGGGCGGTGGTGTACGAGAAGGACTGGGCCATCTACCAGCGCGCCAAGGAGCGCGTCATGGGGTCCTGCGCCCCAGCCCCTGACGCAGGCGAGTCGGTGGCCGCTTAACGGCTCGGCGTGTCAACACATCTTTACAATTCCCTATGCAAAAACTTAACAAGGTTGCGCGGTCTGTAACGCTGTCACTCCATTAACCAAGTTGCCAAGAGGAACAATGAAATGAGCAACAATGAAAAACCAGCTATTTGGGCATTTAACAAAGCAGGTGATCCAAAAGCCAGGCAGTTGATATATCAATCTGTCCGAGATGGCAAGTCTCGTTTTGGATGGTCTAGAGAGGACATAAATGATTTGTCGGATAAGAACAACTACTGGAAAAAAGAAAATGGACGCCAGCGGCGACTACTTGAAGTGAAACCGGGAGACTGGATCGTTCACAGAAACACCCCTGAGTGGCGCCAGTTCATTGCGGCCCGGGTAACATCTGGATATCAATTTGATGAGGGCTTGCAGTGTTCTTGGGGGACAGACTTCAGACATTGTTTCGAGGTGGACAAAGATACAATCGTTGAGTTTGACCCTCTCGATCCGAATGTTCTACCCACAGTTCGTCTAAATCAACGCCAGAGACTAGAAAGAATTTACGAGGTTGTCGATTTTCTTGCGTCTGTCGATAATCTGAAAGAAGGCACTGTTAAAATAGGCGAAGGGGAAAGCAGAGAGGGGCATCACTTAAGGGCTAAAACGGGTAAAGAGTTGCTACCTCTTGCCACACAGCTTATCCACGAGACGCATAAGAGCAAAAACTTAGAGAGATTTCTTGCACAGGTGTTCGAGAAAACACCGGGAGTGGAAGAGATCAAAGAACATGGCAGAGGAGGGTGGAGGACGGATCATGGCGCTGACCTGATTGTTACAATGCTCGATCCATTGGGTTTTGAACGAAAGATCATCGTTCAGGTTAAGTCCTATGAAGGGGAGCATCTCGACCTTTCCGCGGTTGAGCAAGTCAAGACGGGCATTGAAGAATTCGGGGGAGACGCGGGCATGATCATAACCACAGCAGAAGGAACGGAAAAACTGGAAGACGAGATTGAAAAAATCTCCAGGGATATAAACCGGCCTATAACATTGTTAGCGGGTCGTGAGGTGAGCGGTTTTGTTATCAAACACGCGCCAGAGTTGCTGTTCAATCTCTAAGCCACGATGAGATGGCGCTCCCCCGCCTTGCGCGGGAGAGCACAGGCGCGCGCCTAACAGGGTCTGCGTCAGTTCGTTCTCGAAGGCCGGCAGGTCTCTCCAGCCGGTGGCGCAACGGACAGCAGGCCCCGGCACCGGACAGGCGCGGGCTGATTTGTTCACAAGGGAGCGGTTGTCGCGCCAGTTGCCTTTAGCTTGTTAATTTTCCGCCATGCATCGCGGCGTTTCTTCACGCGGTCAGTCATGTATTTGATATACACTCCCGCCCGCGTTCATCACGCCGCTTGTCTGACAAAAAACTTCCGTCGCTAAAATGGTTGTAATTTTCCGCCATGCACCTTGGCGCGGGTTGCTTACAGCAGTGTGACAACCACGGTGACGAACATGCTGACCATCACCATCAATTGGAGCCACATCATTCTCATCATCCGCGTTTCAAGATTCGCAATATCGACCCCCTGGGCTTTAAGGTCAGCCTTGGTGGCCACGTTTTTAGCGATATTCTCTTTGATGCCCTCGACGGTCTCTCTCAAGGCCTCAATCTTGGCCCCCTGGACCTCAAGGTCGGCCCCCAGAATCGCAAGATCGGCCTTGGTGGCCACGTTTTTATCGATGTTGTCCTTGATGCCCTCGACAGTTTTTTCCAGGGTCTCAATCTTGGCGGCCATAACTTCAAGATCGGACTTGGTGGCCATGTTTTCCTGGATGCCCTCGACGGTCTCTCTCAGGGCATCAATCTTGGCCCCCTGCAACGCAAGATCGGACTTGGTGGCCACCGTCTCATTGACCGCTTTGTCTATGGTTTCCACGACCGCCTCGGCTTGCTTTTCGTCAAATCCCGAGCTTTTCAAGGCTTTTACCGCCTTGTGAGTGTTGAAAGTCACATTAGCTTGATTAGCTTGCATTGTTCTGCACCTCTAAACAAAGGCAAGTTTCCAGGCCGGTTTCGGCGCGGAATTCCTTGCCATCCGCTTTATGCCCCTAATTAGGGACACCCCGTGGTCCCAATCAGCAGGCCAAATGAGCGAGCTGTTCGGAACCCAACGGGGAGTATGGATACTCCATTCCGCCCTGTCAAATTTTTTTAGCTTGTTAGTTTTCCGTTATGTTGCCTGGCATATTGACCGGCACGGCTGGCGCGGACAACCTCGAGGGCGGCGAGGGGAACGACCTGCTCAACGGCGGCGCGGGGGATCGAGGGATCACAGGCGCGCCCCTAACAGGGTCTGCGTCAGTTCGCTCTCGAAGGCCGGCAGGTCTTTCCAGCCGGTGGCGCACCGAACCATGCGACCCTGTCGCTCATCGATGACCGTGTAGCCGTCGTCGGTCACCCGCACAGGCAGGTCCTCCATAATCAACAAATCCTCCGAGTGAGCGGCATAGACGGCCACCGTGTCGAACAGGGTCGTGCTAATCCGCGCCGGGTCTGTGCCAGGTTTGATGAACGGCGCAAGAGGAAGCCAGGTCTCGTAGTTCTCCATCAGGGCCTTAAGCCAGGGATCCTCGCTGCGGCGCACTTTTTGATAATTCGCGCCGGTCAGCCGCGCCAGGCCGCAAGTGTCCAGGGGCGTGATGAGGCAATCCCAGGGGGCGGCGAACACCTGTCGCAGGGCCTGGGGGTCAGACTTGACATTCCACTCCGCGGCCGGCTCCGGCGCGCCATCGTAGCCTAAGCGCAGGGAACCGTGCATGCCGACAAACCGCGCGTTGGCGGCGATATGGGGGGCCTGCCGCAGGGCCGCGGCGATGTTCGGCACAGGGCCGATGCATATCAGCGTTACTGGTTCCGGGGAGCGCTCTATGGTCTCGATCAGGGCCTGGACGCCGTCCCGGCGCACCACGCCGGGGTAGTCTTGCAACTGGTAATCGCCTATCCAGCCGCTTTGCCGGCCCGGTTCGTCCCGCGCATCAAGACCCACCCCCACAGGCACATCGGCGCGGCCCGTCAGTTCCAATAGCTTGGCGAACAGGCGGCTTCGATAAACCGCGTTGCCGAAATCGCTGAGGGCCAATTTCAGCTCCAGCCCTGGCGAGCGAAGCAACTGCAACAGGGCCCAGGTGTCGTCTATGTCGTCGCCTATGTCCGAATCCAGGATCGCGGGCCGGCGCGAGTCAGACCTGGCAACGGAACGGCCCGCCCCGGCAAGAGTCGTCCCGGGCCTGAACAAGGAGCAGGCGGCAAGCCCTGCAAGGCCCGCCAATGACTTGCCGACAAAGGCCCGGCGGGTCGCGCCCCGGTTCGCCATGCCCGCGTCAGTTTTTGTCGCGATCCACCAGTTGATTCTGTTTTATCCAAGGCATCATGGCCCGCAACCGCTCGCCCACCTGTTCGATCTGATGGGCCTTGCTCATTCTGCGCATGGCTTTCATCTTGGGGGCGCCGGTCTGGTTTTCCATGATGAACTCCCGAGCGAAGTCGCCGCTCTGGATCTCCTGCAAAATCGTCTTCATGGCCTGCTTGGACTCGGGGCCGACCACCCTGGGGCCGCGGGTGAAGTCGCCGTATTCCGCCGTGTTGGAAATGGAGTAGCGCATGTTGGCGATGCCCCCTTCATAGATCAGGTCGACGATCAGCTTGGTCTCGTGCAGACATTCGAAATAAGCCATTTCCGGGGCGTAGCCGGCCTCCACCAAAGTCTCAAACCCGGCCTGGATGAGGGCCGTGATCCCGCCGCACAACACCGTCTGCTCGCCGAACAGATCGGTCTCGGTTTCTTCCCGAAAGTTGGTTTCAATCACGCCGGCGCGCCCGCCGCCATTGGCGCTGGCGTAGGACAACGCGAGGTCCCGGGCCTGGCCGGAGGCGTCTTGCGAAACCGCGATGAGAGACGGCACGCCGCCGCCCGCCACATAAGTGGAGCGCACCAGGTGGCCCGGGCCCTTGGGGGCCACCATGATGACATCCAAATCGGAACGCGGCTCTATCTGCTGGAAGTGGATGTTGAAACCATGGGCGAAGGCCAGGGCCGCGCCCTGCTTGATGTTAGGCTCAATCTGCGATTGGTATAGCCGGGCCTGATGCTCGTCCGGCGCCAGGATCATCACCAGGTCTGCCCAGGCGACGGCGTCCGCTATGGGCTTGACCACCAGGCCCGCCGCCTGGGCCTTGGCCGCGGAAGCGGAACCCTCGCGCAAGCCGACGCGCACCTCGACGCCGGAGTCCTTGAGGTTGTTGGAATGGGCGTGGCCCTGGGAGCCGTAGCCTATGACGGCGACCTTCCTGCTCTTGATCAGGGAGAGGTCTGCGTCTTTGTCGTAGTAGATGTTCATGTCATGGTCTCTTGTTGTCATGCGTTCTCATGGTGATTTTCGGAGTGGATTCCTTAACGCCAGCGCCGCGCCCTAATTCATCACCGCCTTGTCGCCGCGGGTGATGCCCGACACGCCGGTTCTCACGGTCTCCAGGATCGTCTTGGACTTCAACGCCTGCAGGAAGGCCTCCACCTCGTCCGCGTCGCCGGTGATCTCTATGGTGTACACATCATCGGTGATGTCTATGATGCGCCCCCGGAACAGGTCGTTCAACCGTATCAATTCCTCGCGGGACGCATCCGCCGCCTTGACCTTCACCAACATCAGCTCCCTTTCCACATAATCGGTTTCGTTCAAGTCAACGACTTTGATGACATCCACCAGCTTGTTCAGGTGCTTGGTCACCTGCTCGATGATCGCGTTGGACCCTGAGGTCACTATGGTCATCCGGGACACGGTGGGGTCTTCCGTAGGGGCGACGGTCAGGGAGCCGATGTTGAACCCCCGAGCGGAAAACAGGCCGGCGATCCGCGACAAGGCGCCGGCTTCGTTTTCCACCAACAGCGACAGGACGTGCCGCATTACGCCAGTTCCCGCTCCATGGAACCGGCGGCGGTGGCGGGGGTCAGGTGCATCTCATGGTGGCCCTTGCCGGCGGCTATCATGGGATAGACATTCTCCGTCTGATCGGTGATGAAATCCATCAGCACCAGCCGGTCTTTCAGCGCCAGGGCCTCCTTCAGCGCGCCTTCCACTTCGCTCGCCTTGTCGATGCGCATGCCCAGGTGCCCAAAGCTCTCCGCCAGCTTGACGAAATCCGGCAAGGCGTCCATGTAGGAATGGGAATAGCGCTTCTCGTAAAAAAACTCCTGCCATTGCCTGACCATGCCCATGTAGCGGTTGTTCAGATTGATGATCTTGATGGGGGTCTGATATTGCAGGCAGGTTGACAGCTCCTGCACGCACATGACCAGGCTGGCCTCGCCGGTGATGCACGCCACCGTCGCGTCCGGGTGGGCCAGCTTGGCGCCCATGGCGGCGGGCAAGCCAAATCCCATGGTGCCTAAGCCGCCGGAGTTCAACCAGCGTCGAGGCTTGTCGAATTTGTAAAACTGGGCGGCCCACATCTGATGCTGGCCCACATCCGACGCCACATAGGCCTCGCCATGGGTCAATTCATACAGCTTTTCCACCACCAGTTGCGGCTTGATGAGCGCGGAGTCGCGGTCGAAGCGCAGGCAGTCCGCCGCCTGCCACTCCCGCACCTGCCCCCACCAGGCCTTCAGGGCCGCCTGGTCGGGGCCGGCCTTGCCGTTGCTCAGGGCGTTTTTCAGGGCGGCGTTGAGATCTCGCAACACATGCTTGACATCGCCCACGATGGGAACGGCCACCGGCACATTCTTGGCGATGGAAGAGGGGTCGACATCGATGTGGATGATCCTCGCGTAGGGGCAGAATTTCTCCAAATCGCCCGTCACGCGGTCGTCGAAGCGCGCGCCGATGGCGATCAGCACATCGCACTGATGCATGGCCATGTTCGCCTCGTAGGTGCCGTGCATCCCCAACATGCCGATGAACTGCTTGTCGGTGGCGGGGTAGCCTCCCAGGCCCATGAGCGTATTGGTGATGGGGTAGCCCAACAGGCGGGTGAACTCGATCAGCTCCTCATCAGCCTCGCTGAGGATCACGCCGCCGCCGGTGTAGATCATCGGTTTTTTCGCCGACAACGCAAGTTTGACAGCCCGTTTGATCTGCCCCGGATGACCCTTGACGGTGGGGCGGTAGGAGCGCATCTCGATGCTCTTCGGGTATTCGTATTCGCAGGAATTGGCGGTGACATCCTTGGGGATGTCAACCAACACGGGGCCGGGGCGCCCGCTATTGGCGACATAGAAGGCCTTTTTGATGGTCACCGCCAGGTCTTTCACATCGCTGACCAGGAAGTTGTGCTTGACGCAGGGCCTGGAGATGCCTATGGCGTCGACTTCCTGAAAGGCGTCGTTGCCGATGACGGAGGTCGGCACCTGCCCGCTGAAAACCACCAAGGGAATGGAATCCATGTAGGCCGTGGCGATCCCGGTGATGGCGTTGGTGATGCCCGGGCCCGAGGTCACCAACACCACCCCGGGGCGCCCGGTGGCCCTGGCGTAGCCGTCGGCGGCGTGGGCGGCCCCCTGCTCGTGGCGCACCAGGATATGCTCCACCTCGGTCTGCTTGTAGAGCTCGTCGTAAATGTGCAACACGGCGCCGCCGGGGTAGCCGAATAAATGCTTCACCCCTTCGTCTTTCAGGGCCCGGACAAAAATCTCCGCGCCGCGCAACACCGGTTTCGAGTCACTCACTTTGCCGTTCCGCAGAACTTGACCTTGACATGAAAGGCAACTTACTGATTTTCATTGAAAGCGTCAAATTGCGCCTGGCGCAACCCGGCGCCAGAGCATGAGTTGACGCGGGCCCGGTGTTACCGGTGGTAGGGATTGAAGGCGCTGACATCCTCCCGTTGCGCCGCGTCCAGGTCCACGGGCGGGGTCGGGATGTAGTGGGCCGGGACCGGGCCGCCCCGGGCCTTGCGGGCCAGGGCTTGCTCCACCGTCTCCACCTTCACCGCGGCCGCCAAACCCTCTTTTCGCTTCACCATCATGGCGACTCCTGAGCTGTTCGGCGGCGGCATCATGTCGGCGTGGTAGTAAGCCACTTTGTGTTTTTTCACATCGATCTTGCGATGAATGTCCAAGTCCCGCTGGTTGACGCCCTTAGGCGGATGCACGCACACGCCGTCTATGATCTCCAGGTCCAACCACCACTTCTTCATCGGGTTGCGCACGCCATGGCCCAACAGATCATCCAGCCTGACCGCCAACGGCACTAACAGGGGTTTCAGCCAGAAGGCGTTGACCCCGCACCAGCTGGCTATTTGCGTCGCCAGGGGGCCGTCCCAGCTGATGACCTTGTTCAGCGGGCAGGTCTTCATGCAACGGCCACACGCCAAGCCGCGCTGGTTGGTGAGGCGATAGCGGGTGCAACGCTCCACATCCGGCTTCCACATCTCATAGCCGTTGAACATCACCTTGTCGCCGAAGGGAATGGCGTCGCAGGGGCATTCCCGCGCGCACTTGAGGCAGTGGGAGCAGAAGTATTGCAGGCCGAAGTCAATGGGCTTGTCGGGCGTCAAGGGCATGTCGGTGGTCATCACGACGGTCTTGAAGCGCGGCCCGATAAAGGGGTTCAGCACCAACTCGCCGATGCGGCTGAGCTCCCCCAGGCCAGCCCATAGCACTAAGGGAATGTGCAACACATGGGAGTCCGCGTTGGTCTGCGGGCGGGCCGGGTGGCCCAGGGCGCGGATGTGTTCCGCCATGATGCCGGCGATCAGGGCGCCGCGCATGTAGGCGCGCATGGACTGGGCGCCGGAAATGAAGTCGTCCCCCGAAGCCCCCTCCATGGTGTCGTAGCCCTGGTCGATGAGGCACACCACCGCGTACTTGTGATAAGGCTTGATCTCCGAACCATCCTCTTTGTGGGAAAACCAGGCGTAATCCGGGATCTCGCAGATGCCGGTGAGCTCCGACCCCAGGGCGTAAGACAGGGACTTGATGGCCTTGGCGTTCGCGTCCGGGTCTGCTGTTTCGGGGCTCCGGGTGGGGGCCACAGGCCCGTCCTGATGCGGCACCATGCCGCGGATCTGCTTGAGCATGGCGGCGGCAAAGGGGTGCTTGAAGGAAAAACGCTGCCGCTCCGCCTGGGCCTTCTTGTCCAAGTCGCCGTGTATGGCCCGCTCGAAGAAGGCGGCTCGCTTTGGCACTCGCGGCACCTCGTCGTCCATGATCAAGGTGGTGGGGCGCTCCTGGCGCCGCACCTGTTCCATGGGATAGTTGCTGAGATGGGTCGGACGGCTGGCGCGCCGCCAGCGCTCCAAACCCGACACGGCGCCCCCCAGACCCAGCCACCAAGCCAGGTTCTTGCCGTTTTTCGCCCGCGCCGCCAAGGGCTGATCGATGGCCAACTCGTAATCCGTGGTCACCGCCGCCACTGAGTAGCCATCCCCCAGGTAGGGGTTGACCACGCTTCCATTGGCGCGCACCCCCAAACCCGTCAACACGGTGAGGCGCGCCAGGTCCAGCCGCTCGTTGCCATCGTCGTGCGCCGTGGCGTTAAAGCCCAGGGCGCGGATGTGGTTGGCGATGCCCACCGCCACCTCGAAGGCGCGCATCTGGGCGGTCTCGCGCAGGGAGCCGGCAAGCCAGCCCCGGGCCAGGTTGTCCGCCTCAGGCAAGCGGCCGCTCTCCGCCAGCACCACCACGCCGTAGCCGTGGGCTTCCGGCTCCGCGCCTTTGAACCAGCAGGATTCGGACAGGGCGCAGATCCCCACTTGGCCGGCGTCCAGGAAATAGCCGGCGCCCTTGATGTCCACCGAACGCCGCGCCAGATCCTCCGGCGCCGGCGCCTGGGCGGGAGCGACTTCCCCCGCGCAAAACTGCTTGAAGATGTTGTGGTATTTCTCCAGGGCGGCGGCGTAGTTTGAGGCCCCCTCAGCGGCGGCGCGGCGGCCCGAGGGAGCCGGATTCCAGCAGGGGCCGGCGCGCTCCGGCAGGGCGGCGCGTTCCGCCTCCCGTTCGCGGACCGCCACGCCCTGGTCCCGGGGCAACCGTTCCAAGGGGTAAGGGCCGTGGTGAAAAGGGCGATTTTTATTGGAAAAGAAGATCATCTTGTCTCTCTGACTTCAGTGGGTCGCGGCCCCCGACGCCGCGATGCCGGTTTCCGAACGCAAGGCCTGCGCCGCGAACGCCGCCCGCTCCTCCCGCGCGCGGCGGCTTCCATCCGTAACCGACAGCAACCAGGACACGGCAAAGGCCAAGGGCGCGGAGACGATAGTGGGATAGGCGTAAGGAAAGATCGCCTTCTCCATGCCTAACACATCCACCCACACCGAGGGGCCAAGAATAATCAACGCCACGGCGGAAAACAAGCCCGCCAAGCAACCGGCGGCGGCGCCCCGCGTGGTCAGGCCGCGCCAGTACATGGACAGCAGCAACGCGGGCGCATTGGCGCTGCCGGCGATGGCCAAAGCCATATTGGTGATGAACACGACATTCTGCCCCTCGAACAGCAGGCCCGCCAGGATCGCCAACATGCCGATGACGATGACGGCGCAACGGGAGACCAACAGCTCGGACCGCTCCGAGGCCCGGCCCTGTTTGATGGTTTTGCCGTAGAGATCGTGGGCGATGGTGGCGGCCCCGGAAATGGTCAGCCCCGAGACGACAGCGAGGATGGTGGCGAAGGTCACCGCGGAGATGAAACCCAACAGCACATCGCCCCCCAGGTAATGAGTGGCGTGCAACACCACCATGTTGCGGCCTCCCGCCAGGCCTCCTTGGGCGACTTGGTAATCGAAGTTGAACATGATGAAGGACACCGCGCCAAAACCGACGAGGATCATCACCAGATTGAAATAGCCGATGATGGACAGCGCGTAAAAGGCGGACTTGCGAGCGTTTTGCGCGTCTTTCACCGTGAACAGCCGCATCAGGACATGGGGCAGGCCGATGAAACCAAGCAAACATGTCAGGCCTAAGGTAAGCACCGAGATCGGATCGTCCAACCAGCCGCCGGGGGCCAGCAGTTCAACGCCCTTAGGGTGCGTCTGGACCGCGCTGCGAAAGACCTCGCCAACATCAAAAGCGAAATGCCGCGCTGTCAGGAAGGCCAGGAGGGTGCCGCCAACCACCAGCAGAAAGGCCTTGATGATCTGCACCCAAGTGGTGGCCAACATCCCCCCGAAGGTGACATACAGCATCATCAAGGCGCTGATGCCGCTGATGGCCCAGACATAATCCAAGCCGAACAACAGCTGGATCAGCTTGCCGGCGCCCACCAGTTGCGAGACCAGGTAGAAGATGACGGTGGACAGGGAGCCCAAAGCCGCCACCACGGTGATGGGACGCTCCGCCAGGCGGAAGGACACCACATCGATGAAGGTGTAACGCCCCAAGTTGCGCAACCGCTCCGCTATGAGCAACAGCAAGAGGGGCCAGCTGGCCACCGCGCCGACCACCAACATCAGGCCGTCCGTGCCATTGAAAAACAGCAGGCTGGACAAGCCTAAAAAAGTGGCGGCGGACATGAAATCGCCGGCAATGGCGATGCCGTTTTGCCACGCGGGAATGCCCCCGCCGGCGGCGTAGAAGGCCCGGCGGGAATGCGTGCGCCGGGCCGCCCACCAAGTGATCAACAAGGTGGTCAGCGCGAACAGGAAAAAGGTGACAATGGCCGTCGCGTTCTGCGACTGCGTTTCAATCATCGGACAATTCCCTCAGGAGCGCCGCTTTTTCCGGGTCGTAAAACCGGCCGGCCCACCACACATAGGCGCCGGCGATGGCGACGCCGAGCACGACCTCCAACACGGTCAGCCAGATGACGATGCTGACGGCGCCGCCGGCTGGCCAGAGCCTGCCTAACCACTCCGGCGCGTAGGCGATGGCGAGAAAATAAAAGGCGAACTGAAACAGCGTCAAGCCGGTCAACCAGCCCACGACGCGCTTGCGCCGGGCCGCCAAGGCGCGGTACCTTGCCGAGCTCGCAAGCCGGCGAATTTGTTCCTGCGCTTCCATAGGGGGCTCAGAGCTTGCCATAGGTCTCTCTCAATGCGTTCTTCCGCACCTTGCCCATGGTATTGCGCGGCAAGGCATCGGTAAAATGAATTTGCTTCGGCAGTTTGTAGCCCGCCAGCTGGGTCTTCAACAGTGTGAGGACCCCGGCCTCGTCCAGGGGGCGTTCCGTCTCCAAAATGGCGACCACCCGCTCCCCCAGGTCAGCGTCCGCCGCGCCGATGACGGCGGCTTCCGCCACCCCGTCTATGCTCTCCAGGCGTTGCTCGATCTCCTTGGGGTGGATGTTCTCGCCGCCGCTGATGATCAGATCCTTGCAACGGCCCGCGATGACGATGTAGCCGTCCTCGTCCCGGCGCGCCAGATCCCCGGTGCGGAAGTAGCCATCCTCCGTGAAGTCCCCGTCCGCCGCCGGCGCCGGCGCCGACGCCGACGCGGGGCGCCAGTAGCCGGCGAAGACATTGGGGCCTTTGACCCACAATTCGCCCACCGCGTTCGTTGGCGCCTCCTGACCATCGGGGCCGGCGATCTTCACTGACACGCCTGGCAGAGGCACGCCGACGGTTCCTGCCTTGCGCCGGCCGTGGAGGGGATTCGAGACATTCATGCCTGTTTCAGACATGCCGTAACGCTCCAGAATGGCATGGCCCGTGCGCGCCCTGAACCGCTCAAACAAGGTCTCGGACAAGGGCGCGGAACCGGAGATGAACAGCCGCATGGAGGCGCAGGCCTCCCGGCTAAGGCGCGGATGAGCCAACAGCCTTGCGTAGAAAGTCGGCACTCCCATCAACACGGTGGCCAGGGGCAGCGACTCGATGATTGTCTCGGCGTCGAACCGCTCCAGCAGGCGCAGGGACGCGCCCGCGGCAAAGACGCAACCCAAGGCGACGAACAGGCCATGGACATGGAACAAGGGCAAGGCGTGGATAAGCCGGTCCGCCGCCGTGAAGCCCCAGATCTCCGTCAGGGCGTTGAGATTGGCGCGGATGTTGTCGTGGCTAAGGGCTATGCCCTTGGGCTTGCCCGTGGTGCCGGAGGAATGCAACAGGCAGGCCGGCTCTGACCCCGCGCAGGGCCGGGTCGCAAACTCGCCAGAGGACGCCGCGGCGGCCGCGGCCAAGTCGCCGTTGCCATCCTGGTTGAGGGTGGCCACCTGGCGCGTCCCGAAACGGCTCGCCGCCGTTCTGACCCAAGGCGCGTTTTCCACTGAGCACACCACCAAAGCCGGCGCCCCGTGGGCCAGGTAGTAGTCCAGCTCGGCGGGCCGAAGGGCCGGGTTCAGGGGCTGATAGACCAGGCCCGCCCGCAGACATGCCAGGTGCAGAAACACATTTTCAGGGGATTTGTCGGCATAGACGCAGACGCGCTCCCCCGGCTTCACGCCCAGGGTCGTCAGCGCGTTGGCGTAGCGGGCGGAATGATTCGCTAGGTCAGCATAAGCGTAGCCCCGGCCCCGGGCCCGCAGGGCCAGGTCAGCGCTGTCTTCCCGGCCCTCCAGGTAGCATGAAAACAGGTTCCGGTCGCGCCGCGACTGCAAGCCGTTGTCCTCCTCTTGTTTGGTGAAACTTCGGTGTCCCGGGGGCGGCCCCGGCCTTGGCATTATCGCACACCCAAGGGGGCGTTGAGCGGCATGATCTTGCCCGGTTTCAGCCGCCGGGGACGGAAACGATGCCGGCTTGACGACCAGGCCCTTTTTGCAGAGAATGTCCGCAATGAAACCGGCTTGCGCGCCTTCTCGGTGGATAGCGAAAAACAATGAGTGATTACCAGGATCGAAGCTATTTATCAGTGGGTGAAGTGGCGACGCATACCGGCTTGTCGGTGCCTGAGATCCACCGGCTGATTAAATCCGGAGACTTGAAGTCGCGCAAATCCACCAGCGGGCAATACCGCTTTGACCTGCGCGATGTGACGGCTTGGCAACGCAACGGGCCGGCGCGCCGGGCGCCGGAACAGACGCCGTTGGAAGTCAATGGCGCCACCCAGCGAACCATCGTTGGGGATGCCCGCGACATGAGCAAGGAAGTCGCCGACGACAGCGTTCATTTGGCCATCACCTCGCCGCCTTATTTCAACGCCAAAATGTACTCGGCCGCCAATGCCGGGGATTTGGGCAACATCCACGAGCTGGACCAGTGGCTGACGGAAATCGGGCGGGTCTGGCGCGAGGTCTATCGAGTGTTGCAACCGGGGCGAAAATTCTTTCTCAACATAATGAATTTGCCGGTGCGCGAAAACAAGACCTTCCGTTCCTTGAACCTGGTGGGCAAAAGCATCGACCTTTGCGAGAGCATCGGGTTCTCGTTCAAGCGCGACATAGTCTGGCATAAGACCAATGGCGTGCGGGCGCACTTTGGCACTTACCCCTATCCTGGCGGCATTTTGATCAACAACATGCACGAGTCCATTCTGGAATTTGAAAAGCCGGCGCGGCGTCCGGGGCAAAAGTACGCCCATGTCACGACGGGACAAAAAGAGGCTTCCAAACTGGACAAAGACTTTTGGCTGTCGGTAAAGAACTCTGATGTGTGGCTGATGAAGCCGGAGAAAAGCGGCCGAAATCGGGACCATGTCGCGCCGTTCCCGGAAGAATTGCCGACCCGTTTGATTCGGGCCTACAGCTTTGTTGGAGAAACCGTCCTTGATCCCTTCCTCGGCTCTGGCACCACCTTGGTTGCGGCGGCGCATTATGGGCGCAACGGCGTAGGCTACGACATCAACCCCGATTTCTGCGCCATTGCCGAACAGCGGCTAAACGAAATTCTGCTGTGACCACGCCCATGCGGACTGTGTACGCCCAGTCCAGCGACATCAAGTCCCGCTCCTGGCTGGAATACCGCCGGGACATGAAAAAGAAGGCGATTGCCGAGCTGGAATTTTTGCCGTTCTTGCAACAGGCCTTGGCGGCCAAGCATGGCGACGATTCACTGCAAGTGAACAAGCACGGCGGAGACGCGCAACTTTGGTTTGACGCCAGTGGCCGCGGGGTGACGCAAGACCCCGATTATTTAGCTCGCTGGGGCGATGGCGAAACCCGTCTTTATGAATTCCAGCTCGCCGAGGAAACCGCCGAGTTGAAATTCTTTGATTTCAAAGTGGCCAAAGTGGGCCGAAAGCCGCCCAAACTTCCCCGCGAGCCACACACCGACCGCGACTTCTTTTACATCCTCAAAGATCTCAGACAATACGCTTTCATTGCCCCGCAATGGATTGCCGGGAACGGGGAAGTCAAGGGCGTCCCGGCCTGGGGAAACCGGGATGCCTATCGAGTGCCTAGCGACGCTTTCTTGCCATTGTTCACTGACGGCGGGACGGCTTTGGAGCGCGTCGTAAAGATGGTGGATGACAAAAATTGTCTCTTGGAGTTCCAAGCCGAATTTTTGGAGCTGGAAAGCCGCCTGTTCGCCAAGGAATTGCAACAGGTCATCGATGAGGAACGGCTGCTCAGCATTGTTCCACGGGCCTTGGATGGCTTTTACCGGGTTTGCTATTTGTTAGACAACATCGGCAAGGAGCCAGACGCGCCCGGCGTCTGGATGATCTATCTGTTGTCATTCTTCAATGACAACATGAAGACGGTGAATTTGGCGCGCTACATCTACGCTTTGGATTTTCTGTATTTCAAGTGTCGCAACGTGCAGGACAACGAGCGGCTCGCTCTCGAAAAAGCCCTCGCGCAGGCTGCGGCATGCATTGAGCAACGCCTTGCCACTGCCGCAGGGGGCTTGTTGACGACAGACCCGGAAACGGCGCCGCTTGAAGAGACGCGGCAACTCTTATTCGCCGTGAACCTGCTGGAGGACATGAAGCAGGACGCCATAGTGAACTGGAGCATCGAAATGAAAACCGCAACGAAAATTTTCGAGATGCTCCCGGACGCCTCCGGCACCGCCGACCGCATCAGACAAGCCAGAGACGCTCCATAGACGGACAAGCGGTAGGTTCAAAACCGCAGGGAAGCCCGGCGCGGGAAAAGCCTGGCGCGGCAGGACCAGGCAAGGACGCCCGCTCCCTTCAGGGATAGGTGTAAGTAGAAGCCAGGCCCAGGGGGATCTGCAAGATCCAGAACAGCGCCAAGAGCAGAGACCAGCTCGCCAACAGGATCAGGCTGTAAGGCAACATCATGGACACTACCGTGCCTATGCCCGCTCCCCGCGTGTAACGCCGGCAGAACACCACCACTAAGGGAAAATACGGCATCAGGGGAGTGATGATATTGGTGGCGGAGTCGCCGACGCGAAACGCCGCCTGGGTGAGATCCGGCGAGATGCCCACTTGCATCAGCATAGGCACGAACACTGGCGCCAGCAACCCCCACTTCGCCGAGGCGGAGCCGATGAACAGGTTGGCCAGTCCCACCATGAGAATGATCCCGCACAAGGTCAGCGGCCCCGGCAAGGCCAAGGCCCGAAGCAAGTCCGCGCCCTTGATGGATAGCAACACGCCCAAATTGGACTCCCCGAAAAGCCAGATGAACTGGGCGCAAAAGAACGCCAACACGATGTAATAAGCCATGCTGTTCATGGCCTGGGTCATGCCCTCTATGATGTCGCGATGGGATTTAACAGTGCCTGCCACATAGCCATAGACCACCCCAGGGATCACAAACAGCAAGAAGATCAAAGGCACGATGGACTTCATAATGGGGGCCTGGAAATCGGACAGCCTGCCATCCAGGCGCAGGGCGGAATCCGCTGGCAGGAGCCACAGAGTGAACAGCGCCGCGCCCGCCGCCGCCGCTGCCAGACCCGCCTTCAAGCCGCGCCGCTCCAACGCGGTCACCGGTTCAAACCGGGGCATGCTTTGCGGGTCGCCGTCTATCGCCGCCACCCGGGCCAGGCGCGGCTCGATCAACCGATCAGTGAGGGGCCAGGCGATGGCCAACACTAACAGGGAAGACGCGCCGGTGAAGATGTTGTTGCAAAGCACGGAGACATTCACCGCAGGATCAAGCAGGGCCGCCGCGCTTTGGGTGAAGCCTTGCAACAGGGGCTCCAACGCGCCGGGGATGACGAAGTTGGCGGAATACCCCCCGGAGACGCCGGCGAAGGCGGCGGCGATGCCCGCCAAAGGATGGCGCCCGGCGGCGTAGAAAACAACGCCCCCCAAAGGCGTCACCAAGACATAGCCGGCATCCGCCGCGTAGGAGCTGGCGACGCCCACTAGGACCACCATGGGCGTGAGCAAGCGCTTATGGGTCACAGACAACAAGCTCCGCAACGCGGCGCTGATGAACCCGGTGTGTTCCGCCACCCCCACCCCAAGCAGGGCCACCAACACCACCCCCAATGGCGGGAAGGTGACAAAAGTGTTCACCATGCTGGACAGAAACAGGGCTAGGGCCGGCCCCGTCAGCTGGTTGTGAGCCTTGACCGCCTCCCCCGTCACGGGGTGCAGGGCATTGAAATCCATGAAGGACAAGGGCCAGGACAGCAACCCCACCGCCACCGCCAAAATAAGAAACAGCAAGGCCGGGTCTGGCAGGCGGTTCCCCGCCTTCTCGATGGCGCTCAGCAGAGACTCAGGGTCAAACTTCTTCTTGAACATGATGAACGGCTCAGGACGGGGCCGCCGCGGCGGTTTGCCGGGCTTCCCGCAGTTGCAGCAACTGGGCGGCCACGGACACGGCGATGGCCCCCGGTTGCTTGGATTGAATGCCGGGGATGCCTATGGGACAGGTCAACCGCGCTAGCTGGGCCTGGGTCAGCCCCTTCTGCTTGAGCCGCTGCATGAAGCGGCGCTGTTTCGTGGCGGATCCGATCAGGCCCAGCCAGGCGAAATCGCCCCGGCGCAACAGGGCCTCGCACAGGTTCTGGTCCAGCTCGTGGCTGTGGGTCATCACCAGGCAACAGGCCTCGGGGGGCAGGGCGCCGACCTGGGCCACCGGATCCTGGGCGGCCCGGGTCTCCACATTGTCCGGCACGGCGGCGGGAAACTGGCCGGGGCGGCTGTCTATCCACAGGATCCGGCAGGGAACGGCGCCAGTCAGAACCTGCGTCAGGGCCTGGCCCACATGACCCGCGCCGAACAGGACCACTTGAAAATCGCAGGGCCTGACGATCTCGAAAAACAGGGCGTCCGTCAGATCCGGCAGGACTGATGCGCTCTCCTTCAAGGGGTGGAGCAGAGCGGCGCCCTCCCCGTCGGCGCCGGTCAGCAGGGCCGGCGCCCGGGCCTGGGTCAGCCGGTCCAGCTGGGCGTCCCCTGAGGGCGCGACCAGTCCCGCCGTCGTCGCCACCGCCTTGCCGGAGTCGGGGTCGCCGGCCAGGGGCGCGGAAACAGCGCCAGAGTCGGCCCCGGAGTCCGCGCCGGCAGCGGCATCAGACGCGGCCTGAGGGACCCGACTGGCCAACACGGCGGGGGCGTTGTCTCGCTCGGCCTCCCGGGCCAGGCGCAACCAAGTCGCCGGGGTTTCTCCACTCGCCGCCGTGAACAACTCAAAGTGCAGATAGACCGCGCCGCCGCAACACTGCTCCAACATGGGGCCTAATGGAAAGAGCTCGACAAAGCGCCGCGGGCCTGCCGCCGGGGCCGCCAGGCGAGCGCGGGCGATGCGCGCGGCCTCGAACTCCAGGTTGCCGCCGCCTATGGTGCCCAACAGCTGTTCCGGGGCCACGATCATCCTGGCCCCCGCCTCTCGCGGCGCGGAACCGGCAACCCCCGCCACGGTCACCAACGCGCAGGGCTGGCCCGCTTTGACCAACGCGGACAAGGACGAAAAGCAACGCTCCATGACGCGGCTCAGAACACCGCCGCCGCGTCAGACTTTTCGCTTGGCTCCCGGGCCCCGTGGTCTCTGCAAACCTGCGCCTCATCCCGGCGCGCCGCCCGGCGCCGCAGTTCATCGATGCTGTTCAACAGCTGTTCCGGGGTGGCAGGGGCGTCCAAACGGGGACTGGCGCCATAGTCGCAAACGGCGGCGACGGCGTCCTTGAGGGCGTGAAAAACCGATATGGCCAACATCAGGGGCGGTTCGCCCACGGCCTTGGAGCGGCCCACGGTGTCCTCCCGGTTCCGGCCCCAGTCCAGCAACTCCACATTGAACTGCCGCGGCCAGTCGCTGCAAGTCGGGATCTTGTAGGTCGAGGGAGCGTGGGTCATCAATGCGCCGGCCTCGTCCCACCACAGCTCCTCGCTGGTCAGCCAGCCGGCCCCCTGCAGGAAGCCGCCCTCCACCTGCCCCAGATCGATGGCGGGGTTAAGGGACTCCCCCACATCGTGCAGAATGTCAACCCGCAACAACTTGTGTTCGCCGGTCAAGGCGTCCAGCAGGACCTCCGAGACCGCCGCGCCGTAGGCGAAATAGAAAAACGGGCGGCCCCTGAGGGTCTTGGGGTCGTAGGCTATCTTGGGGGTGCGGTAATAGCCTGTGGCGGACAGGGAAACCCGCGCCAAATAGGCTTGATTAACCAGCTCGGCGAAGCCGATGAGGGTCTCCCCCACCCTCACTCCGGCGGGCGTGAAGCTGACCTGCTCCGGCGCCGCGCCGTGTCTTTGCGCCGCGAATTCCGCCAGTCGCCGCTTGATCTTGCCGGCGGCCAGCCGCGCCGCCATGCCATTGAGGTCGCTGCCGGAGGAGGCCGCCGTGGCCGAGGTGTTCGGCACCTTGCTGGTGTCGGCGGCGGTGCATCTCACCTTGTCCATGCCTATCTGAAACTCTCCCGCCACCACCTGGGCCACCTTGGTGTAAAGCCCCTGCCCCATTTCGGTGCCGCCGTGGTTCAACAACACTGTGCCGTCGCGATAGACATGGAGCAATGCGCCGGCCTGATTGTAGAAGGTGGCGGTGAAGGCGATCCCGAACTTGACCGGCGTCAGGGCCAAGCCGCGCTTTAAGACTTGGCTGTCCCGGTTGAAGGCCGCCGCCTGCTGACGCCGCTCCTCGTAGTCGGACTTCTTTTTCAGCTCGTCCACCAGCTCCGGGATGATGTTGTCTTCCACCTTCATCCCGTAGGGCGTCGTGTTGCGGCTCTCCTTGCCGTAGAAATTGGCTTGGCGCGCCGCTATGGGATCCTTGCCCAAGGAGCGGGAGATCTCGTCCAGGACCATCTCTATGCCCATCATCCCCTGGGGGCCGCCGAAACCGCGAAAGGCGACATTGGAGGCCTTGTGGGTCTTGCAACGGTGGGAGACGATGCGGACATGCTCCAGGAAGTAGCAGTTGTCGCTGTGAAACATGGCGCGGACATTGACCGGCCCCGACAGATCCGCCGAACGCCCGCAGTCCGACGCCAGCTCCAAGTCCAGGCCCCGAATCACCCCGCGCTCATCGAAGCCCACCTTGTAATCGATGCGGAAGCCGTGACGCTTGCCGGTGATGGTCATGTCGTCGTCCCGGTCCAGCCGCAACTTCACCGGACGCCCGGTCTTGGCGGCGGCGATGGCGGCGATGGCGGCAAACAGCGCCGGCGTCGTCTCCTTGCCGCCGAATCCGCCCCCCATGCGCCGACACTCCACCACCACATCCTTGGAGGCGCGGCCCAGGGCCTGAGCGACGATGTGTTGCACCTCCGTCGGATGCTGGGTGGAGGCCTGGATGAACATGGCGCCGTCTTCCCCGGGGCGGGCCAAGGCGATCTGCCCCTCCAAATAGAAATGATCCTGTCCGCCCACCCGCAACCGCCCCCGCAGGCGGCGCGGGGCCTCAGCGATGGCCTGCTCCGGCTGGCCGCGGACGAGGGTCTCGGAAGGCAACACGAACGACCCCTGGGCCATGGCGCTGTCAATGTCCAGGATGGCGGGCAGCGTCTCATACTCGATCCGGGCCAGGCGCGCCGCTTGCCGCGCGGCCCGCGCCGAATCCGCCACAACCGCGAACACGGACTGCCCCACATACTCCACCAGGTCCGCGGCGAAAATGGGGTCGTCCTGCAGGATGGGGCCGTGATTGTTGACCCCCGGCACATCCTCCGCCGTGAGCGCCGCCGCCACCCCTGGCGCTGCCAACACGGGCGTCAGGTCTAAACGCTTTATCCGTGCATGGGCCTGGGCGCTGAAACCCACCGCCCCATGCAACAGGCCTTGGGGTTCCGGCGCGTCATCCACATACAGGGCCTCCCCGCTCACATGGAGGCAGGCGCTCTCGTGGGGTCTCGCGTTGTTCATAAACAGGCCCCTATGGCGTCCCGGCCCGGCGGTCAGAAGTTGGTTTCCAGCTTAATGAACACACGCCGCCCGCGGGGATCCGCCGAGCGCGGGTCGTAGCTGCCGGCGATGTTGACGGCCGGGGGATCCTCATCCAGCAGGTTGACCGCGCCCACCCGCAGGGCGGCCTCCCCCGCGCCGGGGAGGAAATCGCCCAGCTTGTCCCCGAACCCAAAGCGCAGGTGGGCATCCAGGGTGGTGAAAGCGTCGATGTCGCCCCCCAGGTCGTCCTCATAGCTCCCCACATGCCGCAGAAGCAGGTTGAGGCTGGTGCGGTTCCGGGCCCAGTTGAGGCCCAGGCTGCCCTTGAACTTCTGGGTCGGCGCGCCGACGTTGGTTCGGTTCAGCCGGCCCAAGCCATCCACTTTGACGCCGGCGTTGATCACATCGTAAGTCAGCAACCAGGTCGCCTCGAAAAACGGCGACAGGACCCCGAATCCGGCGTCGAACGCGGCCCGGGCCGCGAAGTCCACGCCGCTGGTGTCTATGGAATCGGCGTTGATGAACGCCACATTGACCAGGGACACCGTGCCGGCCGCAGTGCGCCGCACCCGCGGATCAAAGGGGTCGGCGGAGACGATGGCTTGGCCGTTTTCCTTGCGCAGCACATCCTCGAAGGCGTAGTTCCAGTAGTCCACGCTGAGCTCCATGTTGTCCTGGGGTTGCCAGGCGGCGCCCACATTGAAGGCGCGGGAGGTTTCAGGTTGCAGCGCGGGGTTGCCCACCGTGCGCAACGCCGCGAAGGTGGAAGAGCCGTCGAAGTCCCTGATGTTCACGAAATTGGTCTGCGCCCCCTGGGTCTGGAATGCCGACGGCGCGCGGAACGAGGTGCTGTACGAACCCCGCAGGGAGACCCGGTCTGACAGCCTGAGCAAGACCGCGATCTTGGGATCCAGGGTGTCGCCCGTGCTGGCGCCGTAGTCCTCGTAACGCAACGCGCCAGTGAGCTCCAACCACTGCGTCAGCGGCAACAAGGCCTCGCCGTAGAGCCCGTAGGAATCGCTGTCGCCGGAGAAATTGGCGTTGCCGAAGAGAAAAGCGAACCCGTCCCGCCGCGTGATGTCGTTGTAGCGGTGCCGCACGGACTCATCCCGGTACTGGGCGCCGATGGCGAAACCCACCGGGCCGCCGGGCAACTGGAACAGCTGGCCAGTGAGATTGGCCTCGAACACTTGCAGTTCCGACCTTGCGTCGCCTAAATAGTCGCCGATGATAAACGCCCGCAGGGAGGGGTCGTTGTAGGTGGGGTCGCCGGGCCGCGCCGAAAAAACAGAGCTGAAGGGGTTGAAAAACAGGCAGTCTCCCTGCCCCGCCGCCATGGTGGCGGGGTCGCATCCGTCCCCGCCGAAACCCCGCAGAGCCAGCTGGAAGTTGTCGGCAACCACATCCCGCACCTGGGTGTCCGCGTTGTTCACGCCTCGCGCGTAGGAAAAATCCCAAGAGAGATCGTTGGAGAAGTCGCCCTCGGCCCCGACGGCGAACCGCAGGGTGTCGTGCTTGTAGAAGTTGTCCTCAGGGGGCTGGCCGACGCCGTAGGGACGGCCCTGGAAATAGATCTCTTCGCCGAAGATGTTGCCGGGGTTGTTGGCTGGCACCAGGGGCGTGTTCAGCACCGGGAAACTGGGGGAGGTGATCCGCCTGATGTCGTTGACGGCGTAGCCGAATTCCGCCCACAACAGCGCGTTGTCTCCCAGCTCCCAATCGAGGCGGCCGTAGGTTTGCCAGCGATCCTCATTCGGGACCGCGGTGATCTGGGGGCCGAAGTCGAAGCGGCAGAGGGCGTTGTCGTTGGCCAATTGCTGGAGCAACCCGCCATTGGCGGCGCAACCCGGATCGGCCACCACGCGCCTCAGGGAAGGCACATTGAAACTGCCGGGATTGCCGAAGCCGCTGGTGGAGGGGCGCCGCCAATCCACCTCGTTCAAGCTCAGCATGTTGCGCTTGAGATAGCTGGCGGCCAACAACAAGGCGCCGTTATCGCCCAAACTGGTCCCGAACACCCCGTCCACATTGACATCCTCCTGGTGGCCGTTGTTGGTTCGGGTCCGGTACTCCGCCTGAAGCTGGGCCCCCTCATAGCGGCGCCGGGTGATGAAGTTGACCACGCCGGCGACGGCGTCGGAGCCATAAATGGCGGAGGCGCCGTCTTTCAGGATCTCGACCCGCTCGATGGCCAGGGCCGGCGCCAGGGCGGCAATATCGACGAAGCTGGCGCCATCGTCAGTGGTCACAGACGAAAGCACTTGGCGCCTGCCGTTCAACAACACCAGGGTGGATGCCACCCCCAAACCCCGCAGGTTGAAATTGGCGGTGCCGGCGCCGAAATTCTGCGTCAGGTTGTCGGAGTTGTTCTCAGCGCCGGCGTTGATGGGCAGGGCCTCCACCAGGTCCCTAAAATCTTTCATGGCGCCATCCTGCAGGGCCTCGATTCCATAGGAGACGAAGGGCGAGGACAAATCGCCCTGTTGCTTGATGCGGCTGCCGGTGCGCGCCACCACGACCAGCTCCTCCTCAAACTCTTCCGCCGCCACGGCGCCTCCCGCCGGCAGACCAGCGCACAAAACCAAGGCGCAACAGACAAGATTTTTTTTCACGATTAACCCTCCTCAAGGGGCTGGGGTTGCGGCGCGCTCGTTTCGCTGAAGGTCCAGTAGGAGTTCAGGAAATAATTGAGCAGGGCGACGGGGATGATGCCGCAGGCCTGCAACAACACCAAGGACGCCGAGGGAAACAAAAAGGAAAGAATGATAAAGGTGGAAAAGCTCAGCGCGAGGGTCAACAAGGAGACAATGTTGAACTTCAAGCCCCGAATGCGCTTGGTGCCGATGACGACGCGGTCGGCGAAAGTCCAGTAATTGTTGATCAGGAAGTTCGTGATGATGGACAGCTCTATGGCTATGGGCGAGGCGATGAATTTATGCAGGCCCTGTTCAAGCATGAGATGGAAGGCCCCTAAATTGATCAGCGCGCCGGAGAGGCCCGTCAACATGTACTTGATGAAGATCTGGTTGTTCACCATGCGCAGCCACCAGATGGCGCAGAAGAATTCCACCACGGAGGCAAGTCCCAATTTCGTCCTGCCGCGCTCCCGGTCGCGAAAATAGATCGGCTCTTCGCGGATGAGCGCGCCGGCATGGAGCAGACGGTGCAACTGCGCAACCTGAAAAGCGTGGCCGCGCACCCAGATGTGTTCCATTTGCGCGGCCCGGAGGGCCTCCGCCTTCACGGCCTTGAAACCGGCCGTGCAGTCGCGCACGCCGTTCAACCCCGCCACAAATCGGGCGAAACGGTTGCCCCAGCGGGACAACAAGCGCCGCCAGGGATTCCAGCGGTTGTCTATGGCCCCGCCTGGCACATAGCGGCTGCCTATGGCCACATCGGCGCCGTCGGCCAAATGCTCCAGCAACTTGGCGGCGTCCGCCGGGTCGTGGGAGAAATCAGCGTCCATCTGCACCACCGCTTCCGCGCCCAGGAAATCCAGCGCGTGAGCAATGCCCCGCACATAAGCCTTGCCAACCCCGTCCCGCGGCGCCTCCAGCAGATGAACGCGCCCTCCCTCCGCGGCGGCGAACTTGCGCGCCAGGTTGCCAGTGCCATCCGGACTCTGATCGTCAACGACGAGAAACGCCGTTTCCGGGTCCGGATAAAGCTCGGTCAAGCGTTGCAACAAGGACTTGATGTTGAGCGCTTCGTTATAAGTGGGGATGACGAAGCATACTCTTATGTTCGACAAGGTCAGCAGTCCTGAAAATCACGGGAGCGGGATTATATCACGGCTGGCGCAAGGGCAACGCCGGGGCGGGGGCGGCCCGTTTTTTGGTATCATGGCGGCCATGCGGACTTCCCAGCTCTTGTTGGCCACCTTGCGCGAGGCCCCGGCGGACGCGGAGATCGTCAGCCACCAGCTGATGTTGCGGGCCGGCATGGCCCGGCGCACCGCCGCGGGGATCTACAACTGGCTGCCCCTGGGGCTCAGGGCGATGCGCAAAGTGGAGACCGTCATTCGCCAGGAAATGGACGCCTCAGGGGCCCAGGAGGTGTTGCTGTCCGCCGTGCAACCGGCGGAATTGTGGCAAGAATCGGGACGCTGGGAAGAATACGGGCCGGAGCTGTTGCGCCTTAGGGACCGGCATGGACGGGACTTCTGCATAGGCCCCACTCATGAGGAAGTCATCACGGACATCATCCGGCGCGACATTCGCAGCTACAAACAGCTGCCCGCCAACTTCTACCAGATACAAACCAAGTTCCGGGACGAGATCCGCCCCCGCTTCGGGGTGATGCGCTCCCGGGAGTTCGTGATGAAGGATGGCTATTCTTTTCATCTCAGCCACGACTCCCTGGCGCAGACCTACCAGCGCATGCATGAGGCCTATTGCCGCATCTTCGAACGCCTGGGGTTGAAGTTCCGCGCCGTGCAGGCGGACAGCGGCAACATCGGCGGCAAGGTGTCCCATGAGTTTCATGTGCTGGCGGACTCCGGCGAGGACCGCATCGCCTATTCCGAGGCCTCCGAGTTCGCCATGAATGTGGAGCTGTTGCGGGGGGAGGACGGGCGCGAGGCCGCCGCGGGGGACCCGGCGCCCGACGGCTCCGGCCCTTTGAAGATCGCGCGGGGCATAGAGGTGGGCCACATCTTTCAGCTGGGGACCAAATACAGCGAGGCCATGAAGGCCACTTGCCTGGATGAAAACGGCGCGGCGACCCCCCTGTTCATGGGGTGTTACGGCATCGGCGTCTCCCGAGTCGTGGCCGCCGCCATAGAGCAAAATCACGATGAGCGAGGCATCGCATGGCCCGCCGCCATCGCTCCCTATCAGCTTGCCCTGACGCCCATTCACGCGCACAAGTCGCAGCGTTTGCGCGCGGCCGTGGAGCGCCTGTATCAACAATGTCTGGACAACGGCATCGAGGTCTTGTTGGACGACAGGAAGGAACGGCCGGGGGTGATGTTCGCCGACATGGAGCTGATCGGCATGCCGCACCGCCTGGTGTTCAGCGAAAAAGGGCTGGACAACAAGACCCTGGAATACCGGGGGCGGCGCGACGCCCACAGCGCGGACATCCCCCTGGACGGCGCCGTTCAATTCATCCGCGACAAACTGGAGGCGAACCCGTGAAGGCGACCATTTACCACAACCCCCGTTGCTCCAAGTCCCGGCAAACCCTGGCGCTGTTGCGGGAGCGCGGCGTGGAGCCGGAGATCATCGAGTACCTGAAAAACCCGCCAGACCGGGAGCAATTGAGTGGCGTTTTGGCCCTGTTGAAGCTGGAGCCTCGGGCCCTGATGCGGCGGCAAGAGGCCGCCTACAAGGAGCGCAAGCTGGATGACCCGGGCCTGTCCAGGGAACAGCTTGTCGCCGCCATGGTGGAATGTCCCATCCTCATCGAGAGGCCCATAGTCCTCGCCAATGGCAAGGCCGCATTGGGGCGTCCGCCGGAGAATGCGCTGGAGATCCTTTGAGGCGGGCGGCGGGTTCAGGGGCAAGGCCCCGGTTCCTTCAATGAATGTCCCGCCAGTACTCGCGCTTCAGCAGCCAGAGGATGCCTAACAGGCCCAACAGATAGACGATGACCCAGGCGCCGATGACCTTGCGCTTGAGCTTGGCGGGCTCGCCCAAATACACCATGAAGTTCACCAAGTCCCGCACCGTCCGCTCGTAGTCCTCGTCCTGGTAAGGCGCGGGCTTGGGGGGCGGGGCTTCCACCACCTCAAGCCGGTCGATCACCTGCACCGGCTTGCCCTGCTGGTTCAACTTTTCCTGGTACACGGGTTCCTGCCAGCCTTGCAACTCCCACAAGGCATGGGGCATGGCGGTGTCTTTGAACGCCAAATTGTTCACGCCGGTGGGACGCTTCGGGTCGCGGTAAAAAGTCATAAAATAGGTGTAGAGCCAGTCCGCGCCGCGAGCCCTGGCGGTCACCGAGAGGTCCGGCGGCGCCACGCCGAAATACCGTTCCGCCTCCTGCCGGTTCAGCGCCACGGTCATGGTGTCGCCCTCCTTGTCGGTGCCAAACATGAAGTTTTTCTTCAGCACCTCCTTGCTGATGTGCAGGTCTTTGCCTAAGCGGTTGTAGCGCATGAAGGCGGCGGAGTGGCAACTGAGGCAGTAGTTCACGAAAGTGCGGGCGCCGCGCTGCAAGGATTTCTTGTCGGACAAATCAACATCCATGCTCATCATGGCCCCCTCGCCGCCGGCCGCCTCGCAGGCGCCCGCCGTCATCAACAAAGCGGCCAGGGCCAGACGCCTCAGGCGGACGGGCCTCATGCCGTCAACCGCTCTGGCACCGGCTTGTCATCGTCGGCGCGGGTGTAAAAAGGCATCAGCAGGAAGAACAGGAAATAAATCAGCGCGAAGAACCTCGCCATCCAGGTGTAGGCGGTGGTGGCGGGCTGCAAGCCCAACCAACCCAAGGCGATGAAGCTGATGGTGAACAGGGCCAGGGCGGTCTTGTACTTCCGGCCCCGGTAGCGTATGGATCTCACGGGACTGCGATCCAGCCACGGCAGAAAGCAAAACAACACGGTGGCGGCGCCCATGGCGATCACCCCGCCGAATTGACTCGGCACGGCCCGCAAAATGGCGTAGAACGGCGTGAAATACCAGACCGGCGCGATGTGTTCCGGGGTCTTCAAGGGGTCGGCGGGGACGAAATTGTTGTGTTCCAAGAAATAGCCCCCCGCCTCCGGAGTGAAGAACACAACCATGCAGAAAATGATCAGGAAGACCACCACGCCCACCAGGTCCTTGACCGTGTAGTAGGGATGAAACGGCACGCCGTCCAAGGGGACGCCATTGGCGTCCTTGCGCTCCTTGATCTCGACGCCATCGGGGTTGTTGGAGCCAACCTCGTGCAGGGCGATGAGATGCGCCGCCACCAGACCGCAAAGCGCTAAGGGAAAAGCGATGACATGAAGAGAGAAAAAGCGGTTCAGCGTCACATCGGACACCACGAAATCGCCCCGTATCCACAGAGCCAGATCGTCCCCGATCAGCGGCAGGGCGCCGAACAGGGAAATGATGACCTGGGCGCCCCAGTAAGACATCTGCCCCCAAGGCAACAGGTAGCCGAAAAACGCCTCGCCCATGAGGGTGAAGTAAATCAACATCCCGATGAGCCAAAGCAGTTCCCGCGGTTTCTTGTAAGAGCCGTACAGCAAGGCGCGGTACATGTGCAGATAGATGATGATGAAAAAGGCGGAGGCGCCGGTGGAGTGCATGTAGCGGATCAGCCAGCCCCACTCCACATCGCGCATGATGTACTCCACGGAGGCGAAGGCCTGAGCGGCGGCGGGCTTGTAGTTCATGGTCAGCCAGATGCCGGTGACGATCTGCAAGACCAACACGAACAGGGCCAAAGAGCCGAAAAAATACCAGAAGTTGAAGTTCTTGGGCGCGTAATAGCGGGCCAGGTGTTCGTTCCACAGCCGCGTCAGCGGAAACCGCTCATCCACCCAGTCTCGCAACCCCGCCAGGGCCCGAGTCAGCCTGCTCACGCTGAGACGCCTCCTGAATCGTCTCCGATCAACACCCGCGCGTCGCTCAAATACTGATACGGCGGCACCACCAAGTTGGCGGGCGCCGGCACGCCCTTATAGACCCGGCCCGCCAGGTCGAAACGGCTGCCATGGCAGGGGCAGAAGAACCCGCCCTGCCAGTCGCCCCCAAGCTGGTGGGCCTCCCCTTCGTCTTTTCTGACATAGAGGGGAGAACAACCCAGGTGCGTGCAGATGCCCAACACGATCAGGTATTCGGATTTCTGAGAGCGGTGGCGGTTGCGGGCGTAACTCGGTTGTTGCCGCGCCTCGGATTCGGGGTCTCTCACCGCCTCGTCCAGGTTCGCCAGGTCCGCCACGGTCTCATCGGAGCGCCGGAGGATCCACACCGGTTTGCCCCGCCACTTGACCACCTTGCGCTCCCCAGGTTGCAGGTCGCTGATGTCAACCTCTATGGGCGCGCCTATGGCCTTGGTGCGCGCGCTGGGGGTCAGGGTTGACACGAAAGGAACGGCGGCCGCCAAGGCGCCGACGCCGCCCGCCACGCAGGCCGTGGTGGTGAGAAAACGCCGCCGCCGGAGGTTGACGCCATCGTCGTTCATTGCAGTCAAGTCCACAAAAGTCGCCTGCTTTCAATATAATGCCGAGTAGTGATTATATCATGCCCCGTTGCTCATGGATAACATCCCGCGTCTGTTGAAGTTCCTCGCCCAGTCCGTTGCGGCGGGGCTGGCGGCCGCCTTCGTGGCGTTGCACCTGTTCCCGGGCCTGTTGCCGGGGGGCGCCGCCCGGCCCGGCGCCTCGCCGAGCGGGGCCGCGCCTGCCGCGCCCGTCTCGTCCTACAGCGCGGCGGTGACCGCCATCGCCCCAGCGGTGGTGAATGTGTACGCCACTCAAATTCAGCAACGCACCGTCCACCCCCTGTTTCGGGATCCCCTGTTCCGCCGTTTTTTCGGCAACCCGCCGGTCAATGAGCAACGCAACAGCAACCTGGGTTCCGGGGTGTTGGTTGACCCCCAGGGCTATCTGCTCACCAATGCCCATGTCATTCGCCAAGCCGATGAGATCCGCGTCACCCTGCGCGATGGCCGCCAATCCATGGCGGAGGTGGTGGGCATAGACGCGGACACCGACCTTGCCGTGCTAAAGATAGCCTTAGAGGCCCTGCCGGTGGCGCCCCTAAGCGACTCCGGACGCCCCCAGGTGGGCGATGTGGTGCTGGCCATAGGCAACCCCTACGATTTCGGCCAGACAGTGACCCAGGGCATAGTCAGCGCCACGCAACGCAACAGGTTGGGCATCGCCACCTTCGAGGATTTCATACAGACAGACGCGGACATCAATCCGGGCAATTCCGGCGGCGCCCTGGTCAGCGCCACCGGGCAACTGATCGGCATCAACACCGCCATCATCTCCAGCAGCGGCGGCTCCCAGGGCATTGGCCTCGCCATTCCCATCGGTCTCGCCATGAATGTGATGCGGCAACTCATAGACCACGGCTATGTGACCCGCGGCTGGTTGGGCGTTGAGTTGCAAATCGTGCCAAGCGACATCGCCGCGGCGGCGGAACTGGAAGAAGGCGGCGCGTTGGTGGCGGCCATGCTCAACCGAGGGCCGGCCGCCCAGGCTGGCCTGCGCCCCGGCGACATCCTCATCAGCGTCAATGGCTCGCCCCTGCGCGATCCTCAGCAAGCCATCAACATGATTGCCAAGATCCAGCCCGGCGCGGCTGTGGAGATTGAGCTCCTGCGCGGCTGGCAGAGGTTTGTGGTCGAGGCGCAGGTGGGCCAGCGCCCGCCGTTGGCGTTGGCGCGATAAGGCGCGGGGGCGCTCCGTTATTTCAGCAGAGGTCAGTCCGTTGCGCCAGCAGGGGTCAGCCTGTCGCGCCAAGCAGGAGTCAGTCCGCTACGCCAGCAGGGGTTAGCCCGTTGCGCCAGCAGGGGTCAATCCGTCTTTACCGTTAGTCCGCCTTTATCGTGACATAAGGCTCTATGGCCTTTATGGTTTTGGGGCCTATGCCGGGAATTTTCAGCAACTCGTCGAGAGACCGATAGGGCCTGTTGGCGGCGATCTTGATGGCGGTCACCGAGCCGATGTGGGGGATGCGCTCCAGCTCCTTGCGCGAGGCGCTGTTCAGGTCAATCGGTCCATCCGCGCCCAGCGGCCCCCCCGCCACGCTTTGTTGAAATTCCTTGAGTTTCCGGGCCTCTTCCCGTTGCCGTTTGCGCATTTCAACCAAGAGGCGGGGCTGGGTCGCCTGCCATATCCCAGCGCGGTTCAGCATGGCGGTGGCCCTCAGATCATGGAGTTCTTCCAGGGCCTCTGCGCTGGGCTTGCCGTCAGGGGTCGGGCGGGTCTTGCCGCGCACGCGAGCCAAGCCCTGTTGGACCAGGAGACGACCCAGGTCCTGGCCGTCGGCGGTGTGGACAAAAGCGTAGAAACGGCCCGGCTTGGAACGCCCCAAGGCGCGGGCGTAACTGGTGTGAACGGTGAAGGGCCGGGAAAGAGCCTGTTTCACATACGCGGTGGCCTGTTCGCCGAAACGCGCCACGGCGCGCGGGTCTTCCAGGCCGAAATGGCGCTGTTGCTCCCGCATCCTTTCCAGGTCGACCTTGCTGCCATAAGCGGTTTCCGGGCAATCGACATAGTAAAGCCGCAAGTGAAGATCCCGGCCGTCAGCCTCCACCTTAAAGCTGTCGCCATCGTTCCATTCGTCCTCGACCAACCTGACATTTTCGAGGGCCACCAGCTCGGCGGCGGAGAGCGGCGCGGCGGCTTGGCCAACAAGCAACAGGGCCGCGAGCAGACCGCTGGCGCGCTGAGCGGACAAAAACCCCCTTGCTCTCAGGCACGGATTGGGGGTTGCCACCTATGACTCCCGGCGGAAATGTTTTTCAAGCCCTTGCCAGCAGTCGGCGTAGTTCTTTTGTCGTTGCGCGCACTCCATGGCGAATGGGGTGGGTTGAATGACATAGCGGGATTCGAACATGAAGGCCATGGTCGCCTCCTGCTTGACGGGCGCCAGCTCCGCTTTGGAAGCGCCGGCGAAGGTCGCCGCGTCCGGGCCATGGGGAGACATGCAGTTGTGCAAGCTGGCACCCCCAGGCTGGAACCCCTCCGGCTTGGCGTCGTACACGCCGTAGATCAGTCCCATGAACTCGCTCATGACATTGCGGTGATACCAAGGCGGACGAAAGGTGTCCTCGGCGACCATCCAGCGGGGGGGGAAGATCACAAAATCCACATTGGCGGTGCCAGGGGTGTCGGAAGGCGAAGTCAAGACCGTGAAAATGGACGGATCGGGATGGTCGTAGCTGACCGTGCCAATCACATTGAACCGCTCCAGTGGGTACTTGTAAGGCGCGGAGTTGCCCACCCAGGCGATCACATCCAGGGGGGAGCGGCCCAAGGCGCAGGCGTGAAGATGGCCGGCGAACTTGCAGACCAGTTCAAACTCCCCTTCCAAGTCCTCAAAGGCGGCGACGGGGGCCTTGAAATCGCGGTCGTTGGCGAAGCCGTCGGAACCAACGGGGCCGCGCTCCGGCAGGCGGAAGGGCGCGCCGTAGTTTTCACAGACATACCCGCGACTGGGGCCGTCCGGCAAGTCCACGGCAAACTTCATGCCCCGGGGGATCAGCGCCACCTCGCCGGGCGCGGCCTCAAGCTTGCCGCACTCCGTGCGCAGGGCCAGGCGCCCCTGTTGCGGGACCAACAACAGCTCGCCATCCGCGTCGTAGAAATAGCGCCCCTCCATGGAGCGGTTCGCCAAATAGCAATGTACGCCGCACCCCGTTTGCAAGGCCGCGTCTCCATTGGCGGCAAGGGTGATCAATCCATCGATGAAATCAGTGGGGGCCTCCGGAATGGGCAGGGGATCCCAGCGCATCCGATTGGGCGTCGGGGCTTCCCCGGCCAAGGGGGCGGTGCGCAGGCGCGGGTTTTCCAACGGGTGAAAGTCGCCCTGGGCCGCCGATGGGAGGAGGCGATAAAACCAGGTGCGCCAGTTTGAGGCGCGGGGCGCGGTGAAAGCGGCGCTGCTGAATTTCTCCGCGTACAGGCCGCAAGGAGCCTGCTGGGGAGAAAACCGGCCCTGGGGCAAGGCTCCCGGCAGAGCCTCTGACTCGTGTTCATTGCCGAAGCCACTTAGGTAGGAGAGAGATGCTGTTGTGGTTTCCGCTTGGTTTGCGACTGCCATGGCGGCGCCTCCTGCCGATTGGTTTAGTGACCTTAGGCGGGCATGTTAGCCGCAAACGGGGCTAAGCGCAAATGACGCCCCTCCCTTGGCGTCGCCGTTTGATTGCGAGTTGAGTGTGTTTCTGTGGGACTTATATACATAAGTTACACTTATGCAACTGTTCTATGCGCTCGCTGACGACAACTCAGCTTTAACAGCTCTGCTCCGCGCATGCCGGGAAGCCCCCCCGGCCAGGGAAACCCAATCCCCTAAAAGCATGTTCTTGGCTGCGTTCACATCTCTATGGTCCTGATGATTGCAATACACGCAATCCATAGGGTCAGTCCTGCCCATGTGGTGGTTGACCCCACCGCATTTGTTGCAGGTTTTAGATGTGTAAGCCGCATTGACCTTCTCAACCCAACCCCCGGCGCTTTCAGCCTTGTAGGTCAGCTTGTGTATGAAACTTCCCCATCCCCGCTCCAGTATTGATCTGTTCAGCCCTCGCTTCTGGGCCTTCCCTTTGGCGGTCATTTTCTGAATGTCTAAATCTTCCACAAACCACTTTGTCCCGTGTTCCTTAATCAACTTGGCGGTTAGCTCGTGCAAATGGCCTGCTGTCCGTTCTCGCTCGGACTGACAAGCCTTAGCCAGAGACGCCCGCTTCTTAATTCTGTTGTTAGACCCTTTCTTGGCCCGGGCCAGCTTCCGTTGAAAATGCTTAATCCTGCTCTTGTCCCGTTGCCGCGCCGGAGCAATCTCGCCATTAGAGAGGGCGTACAGATTGTCCACCCCCACATCCATCCCCACCGGGGGCCTGGGATCCACAAGCCGCAGAGCCGGAAGTTCCCAGGTCAGGCAAACAGACCCCCGCCGCGCCGTCTTCACCACCCTGAAGACCTTGGCTTTCCCTTGGTCAGGGAGCGCGCCTTTGAAGCGGAAGCGCCCTATGCCCTTAACAGCGACGGAATGCGCCGGCCCCCTGGTGTGAATTGAAAACTGCTCGGTCTCAAACGACCGCATCCTATGGGCCGGTTTGAAACGCGGGAAACCAGGCTTTTCTCCCGCTTTCACGCGGCGGAAGAAGGACTGAAACGCCTTGTCTAACCGCCGCAAGGCGGAACGCTGGGCGCTGGCGCTGAACCGTCTGTTTTCAGGGCTGTCTTGCCGCCACTCGGTTAGCTCTCCCTGTTGTTGATAGTAACCTACGCCCTTGCCCTTCCCAGTCCGTTGCAAACTCTTTTGATAGGCGGCAATGCGCTCTTCCAGCGCCGCGTTCCAGAGGTCTTTTTGCTCCAGCAGGAAGGCGTCCAACCGCTCATGTACGGGGCGGGAAAGATTAGCCGTGAATGTGTATGTGCGCAACATGGAATGTAGCTATTCTATATAATTCGAATTTCTATCCCAAAACACGCCATCGGAATAACCCTGAATCGTTTTGTCTGCTTCCGCCATTTCAAGGCGTTTCTCGGCAAGACAACAATAAAGCGCGTCAACTTCCACGCCCACATAGCGTCTGCCCAATTTTTTCGCCACCACTGAGGTGGTGCCGGAACCGAGAAATGGATCAAAAACAATCTGGCCTGGTTTGGAGCTTGCAAGAATAATTTTTGCAACAAGCTTTTCGGGTTTTTGCGTCGGGTGATCCGTGTTTTCTGCCATGGACCAAAATGGAATGGTAATGTCGGTCCAGATGTTGGATGGATGAGTGAGGCGATATTTGCCATTTTTCTCCTCGCTCCAATCTTTCGCATTGCCAGAATCATCGCAATACGGAGCGATGACCTTTCTCTTCATTTTCACCGCTTCAACTTCAAAACAATAATCCTTTGACATCGTGCAAAACCAAATATCTTCCGAGTTGTTTTTCCAGTTCGCTCTCGCGCCCCGCCCTTTTTCCCGTTCAATGGTAATGCGGTTTTGGATTTGAAAATGCTTGCGAGCGACATTGAAAATTGCGCCGGATGATCTCCAATCTCCACAAATGTAGATTGACGCTTGCGGTTTCAAAAGCCGCGTCATTTTACTGATCCAGGAATCAAGCCATTCCTCATACTTTGCCGGCCCCATTTCCTTAAATGCGGCAAGATTGAACGACTTGTTGAGATTATAGGGCGGATCAACAAAAACGAGATCAACAAACCGCTCAGGCAAATGATCCAAGACCTCAAAGACATCCTGTTGCACTGTCTTGTTCAAAATCTCAGCAACAGAAACCGGCTTGTCAATTTTGATGAGTTTCTTTTGATGCCTTGCCTGCTCGCTTTTGCTTAAACTAATTGTTCGGTTGCGAGGGGAGCGTTGCTTGGCGGCATTATCACTCATGTTCCCCCGTCTCATTTTGCCAGTCGCAATTCGTTGTTGTGGAAGTCAAAATGCAAACCCTCGCACCAGCCAAGCGCGGACATGGTGTGTTTGACTTTCTTGTTATAATTCCCTCTTACATTTCTCGCGGTATGCTCCAACTTCGCCCTAAAATACTCATCCATGTCTTGTTGAAAGCCTGCTCGCGCTTCAGGCGAAAGATTTCGATAGAGGGTTATTAGCGTGACAATGCTGTCCACCTCACTGGATGAATAGGCGTGATTGGCAAAAAAACTGAATTCAACAAAATCCAGCGTTTTTAGCTGTTCAAGCAACTCATAAGTGAATTGCAACAGGCACAAGTTGTTGTATGAATACTCTCGCATTGCCTCGGTGTAAATTTTCTTTTCCTCAGCCACATTCCTCGCGCGAGCAAATCGTTTTCCATATTCTGTGAGTTTCAACACCTGCTTGTTTAGCTTGCCGTTAGCTTTGTCAGGGTGAAATAGAAAACCGAGATGGGTTAGATAGTTTTTCTCCTGTCTGACAAACAAGGCGCGAGGCTCCATTTTATGACTAGGACGGACGAGTTTTGCCTTTGTTATATCGAGTATCTTCTGGAACGCCGGGTTCATGTTGTCGGAAGAGATGTCAATCATTTCTCCTTCTTCAGAGCTGACAATTTCGCAAATTCTGTGAAGACGATTCATCAATTCATCGTCAATGTAACCTTGGTCAGGGATAATGTACCAACCCCTCCAAAGCCTTCCCACCAGGCCAGCGCCTATGGTTTGCGCGTCCACTCCAATGTCAATCCACTCTCTGGCAAATTCTTTTAAGAGTTCGATATCCTCATCAGGCGATGGGGGACGCTTCTCCTGCTGTTTAAGCCGCAATTTCATCTTCTTCCTTTTACGCCGCCCCTCAGCCCATATTTGAATATCCTCATCCGTCACATCGCGACACTTGTCGTTATCCCAGATAAAATTGAAGACGCCTAAGGCTTCGTTAATGGCTTGCCGATTATCATCCTGTTTTATCAAGACGCCGACCTCCATGTTTTCGCGCAAGGCGTTGGCGGACAGATTTGCGGAGCCGACTATGCAGTTCCAGCGCCCTTGACCATGCTCAAACAACCAAAGCTTGGCGTGCAGTGTGCCTCTCTGCGCTTGATAAATTCGCACCGCCACCCCCATGTCCAACAACTCTTTAACCGCCAATGGATCGGTGATGTCCATGTCAAAACTGCAAACCAAGCGGATGTTGCTCCCAAGCTGAGCTATCAATTCTTTCAGGGTGGAAACGCCCGATTGCTGAATGTACGAGACAGCGAGATCAATTTTTTCAGCTGTTTTAAACTGATCGCTGACAACAGCGTAGTAACTGGGCAATTTTTCCATGCCATTGCTTATCAACATTTCTTAATCACTCCTGCAAGCAAGAATGGCGCTCATGGGTGAGATGACGCAAGGTCATCCCGCCGCCTTTTCAACCTTTCCTGCAAATAAGCATGGTATTCAGGATTGTTTTCAAAACCCGTGAACTTGCGTCCGAGTCTCCGGCAAATCAATGCGGTAGTCCCCGTTCCACTGAACATATCCAACACCAAATCGTCCGGCTTGCTGCTGGCAGTGACCATGCGGGCTATCATATCCTCTGGTTTGGGTGTCGGGTGTTTTGGTTTGACAATTTTTCCATTGATTTTCACCTTGTGGCGGTGACTGGAAAACTCCCAAACATCAGCGCACAAGCGGCCTCTTGGATCGGGATACCATCTTTTTCCATTTTTCAGTATGCCTTTTTTGGCCGCATATCTGATTCGCTCATCAGACAAATACGGTTGCCTAATGTCATCCGCGTTAAAGCAGTAGTTTTCACCCATCGTAAAGAACAGGATGGTTTCCTGGTTAGACACATATTTCTTCTTGGTCCCGTTGAGACCATCTTTTTTATGCCAAGTGATCCAGCTTCTAAACACGGCGCCTCTCTCCACCAACATTAGCAAAATGTAAGCGCTGTTAAAGGGGTTGTTAAAAAGGTAAAAACTGCTGGTGGATTTCATCTTGGGCAAAAACGCATCAATCCATTTTTCCGTGAAATCCAAAAATTCATTTTGGCTTTTGAAAGCGTCCCAAGTCCCTTTGCCCATGTTGTAGGGCGGATCTATCACGGCGAGATCAATGCAATCCTCCGGCAACCGCGCCAAAAAGGAAAAGCAATCTTCAAGAATGATCTTATTGACTAACTTTTTCACGAAAGAAGTCACCCTGGCTGGCGGAAAGAAGCTTTTCTTCGATGATTTCACGATAGGCGGAATAAATTTCGTAACCGACATATTTCCTCTGCAACGACTTCGCCACTTTCAGCGTTGTGCCACTGCCAGCGAAGGGATCTAAGACCAAATCGCCGACAAAAGAGAACAGGCGGATGCAACGGTAAGCGATCTCCTCTGGCATAAGCGCCGGGTGCTTGCCAAACGCCAGATCATTTTTCCCCGGGATCGGAATGTCCCATATCTGCTGAGTGAAATCCCGCCATTCTTTTTGGGACAGCCGGCTGGCCTGCTTGAACTTGGCGGAAACATCCCTTCTTGGTCTGCCGTCTTTAACATAAACCGCGATAAATTCCACGGTGTTCTGGGCGTAAAAATTGCCAGGAAAAGGATAACTGCCGAACATCAGACTCTTGGAAGGGTTGGTGCGGTTCCATATGTAAATGTCCATCAGGAACAAACTGGTGTTTTCCAATATCGTCCGCTGAATATCGCTCTGCAGGTCAAAGATATGACGGTTGTAATGGGTCCTAAGATCACTCTTCAACATGGGCATTAACGGCACATTCACACACAATTTGCCGTTTGGCTTAAGCGCGCGCTCGCATTCCCGCCATACCTTCAACAGGCTCTCAAGGTAGGTTTCGTAGTCGTTGATTCCGCCAATGTCCGCCACTTCCCGCGCAGAGTGCCGGCAATCCTGGTAACCATTCTGTGAGTAGTCCTTGATATTGAAGTACGGCGGGGAAGTGACTGCCAGTTGCACGACGCCACCCGGCACTTCAGCCATGTCCTCCGCTGATTTATAAAAAATCCTGTCGTGAAAATTGTTCATCCAAACACAGACCTGGGCCGGACGGGCCTGCCCCTTGTCGTCAAACCGCCGAGTTGGTCGGAAAAAAAGACTACTGAAACTGGCGAATTATGATTCATGCCCTCCGCGCGCTTGCGTGAATTGGTGTCAGTCCCCTGCTCTGGCTTCAGAAGCTGTACTTGAGGGAAATGGACCACTCGAAAGGACGCCCATAGACCCGCGCCGCGTAGGACGAGGCGGTGGCGAAACCGGAATTGCCGGTGACGATGTACGCTTCGTCCGTGATGTTGCGGAAGGCCAACACCGCTTCCCAATGGTTGTCATTGGTCAGCAAGGTAACGGCGGCGTTAAGCAGGTGGTAGTCATCCTGGAAGATCTGCGGCGTGTTGACCGCGTTGTTGTGCTGCTCGTCGTGGAAAGACCAGTCCAGTCGCGGCGTCAGCGTTCCCCAATCACTAAGGTCAAGCGTGTAGGCGACCCCCAGGGCGGCACTGAGTTCCGGCGTGTTGACCAGCTTGTAGTGCGGCAAGATCGGCGTCGGATTGTTGACGACGCTGTCGCTGAGCTGCGCGTATTCCGCGTCTATGTAGCCCAAGGCCATGGTGATGAACCAGCGCTCCGTCGGCACCCAGGTCAATTCGGCTTCCGCGCCATCTATGTTGGCGGAGCCGCCGTTGAAGGTGATGGGGTTGAAGGTCTCCCTGATGATGAGTTGCAGATTGTCGTAGTCGGTGTGGAACACCGCCAAATTCAACCTCAGGCGATTTTCAAACCATTCCGATTTCAGGCCCACCTCGTAGCTGGTGACCGTTTCCGGGTCGAAGGTGCTTGGCTCCCCGCTGAGGGGGGCCGCGCCAAAACGCTGGTCGAAACCGCCGCTCTTGAAGCCTTCCGAGAAAGTGAAGTAGGTCATCAGATCGTCGGTCCAGTTGTACGCCAGGTTGAACATCATGGTGAAGTCGTCAAACTCCTCGTCAAATTCCCTGAACGGCAGGATGCGATCCCCGGCCCGCATGGGGCCGCGGCTGGAAAGATAGATGCCGGTCAGCAAGGGCCAAGTGGGGCCGAAGATGCTGTCGGGGCCCTGGGAGGCGTCGCCTATGGCGTACTGGTCAGGCGTGTAGCGTTTCTTGTCCACCGTGTAGCGTCCGCCGACGGTGAGCGCGAAGTTGTCGGTGAAATTGCTGGTGAACTGAAAGAAACCCGCCATGGATTCGTTGTCGTAAATGCCGCCGCTGTGGATTGACCCTACTGGCAACACCACTGGATTGAGGTTGAAGCCGTCTTCCGAGAAGTAGTAGAACCCGATCAGCCAGTTCAGGTGGTCGTCCAAGGCGTTGCCGCTCAGCTGCACTTCCTGGCTGATTTGGTCGTGGTCGTAGTAGTCCTGGGTGGCAAAGACATTCAAGGGGGTGTTGTCGGCGTCGCGGGACGATTCCATTTCCATGTGGCGGTGGCCCGTGATGGACTTGATGGTGAGCCAGTCGTTCACTTCCCAGGTCAACTCGCCGCTGACGCCCCAGATGTCCAGGTTGGAGAAGACCGGGTAGGTGCCTTCGGTGGCGTAGGGGCCAGCGAACGAATCCGCGTTGTAGCAACCGGGGCCGCTGCCGGAGCCTACCCCGGGCGGCGGAAACGAGGGCGGCCCCCCGGCGGGGAAACCGGGGTTGATCCGGGCCGTTGCGCAGTCGGCGAACAAGGCGTTGCCGAAAGTGCCGAAGGCGCCTCTGTCGTTCATCCCGGCGGGCACCGTGGGCGCGCCGTTCTCGCGGATGCGGGTGTAGTCAAAGGCCACATAAGCCTCGAAGTCGTCGGAGGCCTCCCACAACAGGGAGCCGCGGACGGATTCGCTGTCGTCATCGCCGGTTGTGCCGCCGGTGTGAATGCGCTTCACATGGCCATCCCGGTCGCGGTAGGCGAAAGCGATGTTGCCAAACAGGTTCTCAGACAGGGGAGCGTTCAATTTCGCGGTGACATGAACCATGTCGTCATCGCCGAAACGGCCTTGCAGGCTGCCGCCGAATTCATCGGTAGGGCGTTTTGAATGCACCACCACCGCGCCGCCGATGGTGTTCCTGCCAAACAGGGTGCCTTGCGGCCCCCGCAGGATTTCGATGCGCTCCACATCGAGAAAATCCAGCACATTGCCCACCGAGCGCGCCATATACACGCCATCTATGTACAAGCCAACCCCCGGATCGGTGACCGGCGTGAAGTCAGTCTGCCCGATGCCGCGGATGAAGATCTGCGCGGCGGAGCGGCTGCCTGAGGAGGGGCCGGACGAGTCGAAGACGAGATTCGGGGTGATGTCGCCGAGCTGGTCGGAAGAGGAAATCTGGCGGTATTGCAACTCCTGGGCGGTAAAGGCTGAGACGGCGACCGGGGCGTCTTGCAGTCCCTCCTCGCGCTTGCGGGCGGTCACGATGATCTCCTCCAGGTAGAAGCCGGAGTCCCGGTCGGACTGAGCCTGAGCCGCCGGAAAAGCTAGAGTGAGCGCCAGGGGCATCAGCAGGCCGGCGCAAGTTCTTTGTGTACGCATTTTTCTTTCCTCTCAAAGTGTTAAGTCACAACATTCTTGAAAATTCTTAACTTGCCCCGGCGCGTTGGGACGCCCGTGGCAATTAAGGGCAAATCTTTCCTATAGTTATAGCCCTCTCTGAAAGGCTTGTCAACATGGCATGTCAACCCCCCATTGGAGAGGCCCCCTTTTTGCGCGAGCCTGGGCGGCGGCTGAGGCGGGGAGGGCCGCCGCCAAGCATGGCCGGGCCAAGGCGAACAACGGGCGCAAAGCCATTTGACGCAACGCGGGCAAGTGGAATAGAGTTTGCCAAAAGCGCTGAAAAATGACTGGAAAGCTCGAAAACAAGGTGGCCATCATCACGGGCGGCGGCACCGGAATAGGCGCGGCGATTGCAAGACGCTTCCACAAGGCCGGCGCCCAGGTCGTGGTGACCGGCCGCCGGGCCGCGCCTCTCGAAGAGGTGGCGGCGGAAACAGGGGGGCTGGCGGTGCCGGGCGACGCCGCTAAGGAAGCCGACTGCGTGGAAGCGGTGCGCGCGGCAACGGAGCGATTCGGCGGCGTTGACATAGCGGTGGCCAACGCCGGGGTCATCACGGTCGGAAGCGCCACGGCGCTGACCCTCAGCGATTGGGAAGACACCTTGGAAATCAATGTCACTGGCGTCATGCAACTCGCCCGCGCCTCAGTCCCCGCCATGTTGGCCCGGGGCGGCGGGGCCATTCTCAACATCTCATCCGTGGCGGGCTTGGCGTCCAGCAGCGTCATGGCGAGCTATGTCGCCAGCAAACACGCCGTCATAGGGTTGACCAAAACCATGGCGATAGACTACGGGCCCCATGCCATTCGCGTTAACACCTTGTGCCCGGGCTGGGTGGAGACCCCCATGAGCGAGGACGCCTTGAACGCCCTGGCGAAAGCCAAGAATCTCTCTTATGAAGAAATGGTGGAAAGGACCGTTCAATATCTGCCCCTGAAACGCATGGCGAAACCGGATGAAATCGCCGCTTGCGCTGAATTTCTGGCCTCCGATGACGCCTCGTTTGTCACCGGAGCGACCTTGGTTGCCGACGGCGGCGGCCAAGCCGTCGATGTTGGCGCGGTGTCATTCTTGTAGCCCCGCGCGACGGGCCGCCCTGACCTGAAAAGACAAGGCAACCCGTGCGCGCTGAATCAGCTCGAGCCTTGCCGTACGCCAGCCGGACGCTGTCCGAGATCCTCAGGATCCAGGCGGCGCGGCATGGCGACAAGTTGCTAATCGCGTCAACCACCCGTTCAATCACCTACGCTGAGGCGCCGGATGTCGCCGCCCGCAACGCCGGTCGCCTCAGGGCCGGGGGCGCGGGCGTCGGGGACCGGGTTGTCGCGTTTCTATCCGACGGCATGGAGTTGCTGGAATTGTGGTTGGGCGCGGCTTGGTTGGGCGCGATATTGGCGCCGATCAACACCGCCTTCCGTGGCGAGCAGTTGCGCCACGCCCTCGCGGTGGCGGACCCCGCGCTGATAGTCACTGAGAAGGCCCTGCTCTCTCACCTTGGCAATCGGGCAACCCCGCCTCCCACCGCCGCCCGATGCTGGGTCACGGATGCCGTTGCTGACGCCGACCTGAACATCGCGGCGCCGGTGGAACCGATGCCTCCGGCCGGCGCGCCGCTCGCGGCCCATGGGGCGCAACCTGGAGACCCCATCGCGATCATCTACACCTCCGGCACCAGCGGGCCCGCCAAGGGCGTGATCTGTCCCCATGCCCAGTTTTTCTGGTGGGGCGTGTTGACCAGCGAGGCCCTGGAAGCAAGTTCCACGGATGTGTTGTTCACCACCTTGCCGTTCTTCCACATCAACGCCCTGAACACCTTCTGGCAGGCCTTGCTTTCCGGCGCCACTTTCGCCTTCCGAAACCGGTTCTCGGCGTCAAGACACTGGGACGAAGCGCGCCAAGCCGGCGCCACCGTGACCTACCTGTTAGGCGCCATGGCCAACATATTGCTCAAGGCCCCCCCAGGGCCGGCGGATCGCCAGCACAGCATCCGCATCGCCTTGTCGCCGGCGACGCCGGCGGAAGTGGCGGCGCAGTTCCAGGACCGGTTCGGCGTTCGCCTTATCGATGGCTATGGCTCAACCGAAACAAACCTGGTCATGTCAAATGTGATCGGCGGCTACGCGCCGGGGACCATGGGCCGCGTCGTTGAGGGCTTCGAGGCGCGAATTGTTGATGAACAGGACTGCGAGTTGCCCCCTGGAACCCCCGGCGAACTGACGCTGCGCCACACGGAGCCGTTCAGCTTCGCCAGCGGCTATTTTGGCGACCCTGAGGCGACGGCGTCCGCCTGGCGCAACCTGTGGTTCCACACCGGCGACCGGGCCATGCGGGACGAGCGCGGGGTCTATCACTTTGTTGACCGCGCAAAAGACGCCATACGGCGGCGCGGGGAGAACATCTCCTCTTGGGAGGTGGAGCAGGCCTTGCTAACCCACCCTGAAGTGGAAAACGCCGCCATTGTGGGGGTGCCGGCGGACCTTGGCGAGGAAGAGGTCATGGCGTTTGTGGCGCCTCGCAACAACAGCCCGCCAGCCCCAGAGGCGATCATCCGGTTTTTGCAGGGCCGTCTCGCCCGCTTCGCCATCCCTCGCTACCTTGAGTTTGTGGATAAGCTCCCGGAAACCGAAAACGGGAAGGTGCGAAAGCAGGCGCTGAAGGAGCGGGGAATAGGCCCCGGGACTTGGGACCGGGAAAAATCAGACCTGAAAGGGGCGCAAAGAAACGACTGACAGCGCAGGGGCTTGACAGCCCCCGAACAGCGGGACTGGCTCAGAACAGGCCCGTGATGTTGCCGTTGGCGTCGACGTCGATCTTTTCGGCGGCGGGGACTTTGGGCAGGCCCGGCATGGTCATCATGTTGCCCGCGATGGCGACGACGAATCCCGCGCCATTGGACAGCCTCACCTCGCTGATCTCCACGGTGTGTCCCGCCGGCGCGCCCCGCACCGCGGGATCGGCGCTGAAGGACATTTGGGTCTTCGCTATGCACACCGGAAAACGGCCGTAGTCCCGGTTCAGCTTGTGGATCTCCGCGCGCGCCTTGGCGGTGGCGACCACATTGCCGGCGCCATAGATTTTCTTGGCGACGGCCTCGATCTTCTCCCACAGGGAGGCATCGTCCGGGTACACATAGCGGTGCGAACCGGGGGCATCGTCCACAATGCCGGCAACGGCGTCCGCCAAGGCCGTTGCGCCGACGCCGCCTTCAGCCCAGTGGCGGGCGACCACCGCCGTTCCGCCCAGGGCCGCCACCCGCTCTTCCAGGAGCCTGACTTCCGCCTCGGTGTCCTGGGCGAAGTGGTTGATGGACACCACGCAGGGAAGGCCGTAATGGGTTTGCACATTGTTCAGGTGACGCTCCAGGTTCACCAGTCCCTTGCCGAGGGCCTCCAGGTTTTCCGCGTTCAGGTCCTCCTTGTTGACGCCGCCATGGTATTTCATGGCCCGGATAGTCGCCACCAGCACCACGGCCGCCGGTTTCAACCCCGCCATGCGGCACTTGATGTCGATGAACTTTTCCGCCCCTAAATCGGCGCCGAATCCAGCCTCGGTGATCACATAGTCCGCCAATTTCAAGGCGGCGCGGGTTGCCGTCGCGCTGTTGCAACCATGGGCGATGTTGGCGAAAGGCCCGCCATGCACAAAGGCGGGGTTGCCCTCCAGGGTCTGCACCAGGTTCGGTTTGATGGCGTCTTTCAACAGGGCCGCCATCGCGCCCTGGGCGTTGAGGTCGCGGGCGTAAACGGGTTGCTTGTCGGAGCGGGTGTAGCCGACGACGATCTTGCCCAGGCGCGTTTTCAGGTCCTCCAGGGAGGTCGCCAGGCAGAAGATCGCCATGATCTCGGAGGCGACGGCGATGTCGTAGCCATCCTCTCGCGGCAAACCATTGGGCGCGCCCCCCAGGGCGATGACGATCTTTCGCAAGGCCCGGTCGTTCATGTCGACAACCCGTTTCCAGACGATCAGGCGGGGATCCAAATCAAGCGCGTTGCCTTGGTGAATGTGATTATCGATCATCGCGGACAGCAGATTGTGGGCCGCGCTGATGGCGTGAAAATCACCGGTGAAGTGCAGGTTGATGTCTTCCATAGGCACCACCTGGGCGTACCCGCCGCCGGCCGCGCCGCCCTTGACTCCGAAACAGGGGCCCAGGGAAGGTTCCCGCAGGCAGATGAGGGTCTTCCTGCCAGTCCTGTTCATGGCGTCGCCCAAGCCCACGGTGGTGGTGGTCTTGCCCTCGCCGGCCGGCGTGGGGCTGACGGCGGTGGTCAGGATCAGTTTGCCGTCGGGCCGGTCTTCCAGGCTGGCGATGTAATCCAAAGACAATTTGGCCTTGTAATGGCCGTAAGGCTCAAGATGCCGCCCGGCGATGCCGAGCCGCTCTTCAACCAGTCCGATGATGGGCTTTTTATCCGCCTGCCGGGCGATTTCTATGTCTGTCAACATCGTGGAATGAACACACTCTCTGGCGTTGCGAAGCTTGGCGGAGAGAGAGGGATTCGAACCCTCGATGGGCTTTTAACCCATACTCCCTTAGCAGGGGAGCGCCTTCAGCCACTCGGCCATCTCTCCGGGACCATCTCTCCGGTTTTTGTCAACCCCCGGCGGGCTTTTAACCCGTACTCCCTTAGCAGGGGAGCGCCTTCAGCAACTCTCCTATCTCTCTGGGGCCATCTCTCCGGTTTTTGTCAACCCTCGATGGGCTTTTAACCCATACTCCCTTAGCAGGGGAGCGCCTTCAGCCACTCGGCCATCTCTCCGGTTTCAGGCGAGCCAGCGCCGCGACAGCTAACCGCCGCGGCCCAACGCAAGGGAAACAAAGCGAAGGCGCTATCCGGCGCAGAGGCCGGAAAGCGCCAGGGAAACGCCCTCAGGCGTCTTCCTCGTCCTCCGCCTTGTCGATCCGGTCCGCCACCCGATTCGCGGCTTCCAACTCCTCCTCCGCTTCCGCGTACTCCTGCGCTAACTGGGCTTTGGCCTGCTTCACCTTCTCCAACTGTATGCGTTCGTAAATCTCCTCTCGGTGAACTGCGATCTCCTTAGGAGCATTTACCCCGATCCGCACTTGATTCCCTCGAATCCCCAGTACGGTTACATTGACGTCATCACCTATCATCAGGGATTCGCCAATCCTGCGTGTCAATATCAACATCTCATGTCTCCTGTTTCTTCCTTTAGCAAAAAACCGCTAAATTTCGAAAAGTTGCGAACAATTCCAACAAGGAATCATCCAACATGCGCCGCGCCTTAAAGACGCGACAGGGCCTCTGACAAGCAGAGACTCTCTATACGCAACAACCGCGCAGGACGCCGATTTCAGAAACACCGGCAAAGCAACTCATCCCGCGACGGCGTTGCCCCCGTCGTTGTCCGCATCCAAGCCAAACACGGAGTGCAAAGTCCTCACTCCCAATTCCAAATGCCTTTCAGCAACGACCACTGAAATTTTTATCTCCGAGGTGGAAATCATCTGGATGTTGATCCCCTCGCCGGCCAATGCCGCAAACATTTTGCTGGCAATGCCCGCGTGGGAACGCATCCCCACGCCCACCACGGAAATTTTGACAATCCTGTCATCGCCCAAAACATCCCCGGCGTTCAACTCGCCGGCGGCCTTCTTCAACAGGGCCAGGGCCCTATTATAATCATTTCTGTTCACCGTGAAGGTGAAATCCGTCATGTTGTCCACCCCCGCGTTCTGCACGATCATGTCCACATCGATATTGGCCATCGCAATGGGATTCAATATCGCGCTGGCCACGCCGGGGTTGTCCGGCACGCGCAACACGGTCAGCTTCGCTTCGTCGCGATTGTGGGCGATGCCCGCTATGAGCGCCCGCTCCATATTTTCATCCTCATTCGCAATCAAAGTGCCGTCCCCCTCCGCAAAAGAAGACAGCACTCGCAACGGCGCCGCATGCTTGTGGGCGAACTCCACCGCCCGCGTCTGCAACACCTTCGACCCCAGGCTGGCCATTTCCAGCATCTCCTCGTAGGAGATCCGCGCCAGACGCCTTGCCGCGGCCACGATTCGGGGGTCGGCTGTATAGACCCCGTCCACATCCGTATAGACCCGACATTCATCCGCTTTCAGCGCCACCGCCATGGCCACCGCAGTGGTGTCCGTGCCGCCGCGCCCCAGGGTGGTGATGTTGCCCTGTTCGTCAACGCCCTGAAAGCCAGCGATGACCACCACCTTGCCCGCGTCCAGATCTGCCCTGACCCGCGCTGTCTCGATGTTGAGAATGCGGGCCTTGCCGTGGGCGCTGTCCGTCAGGATGCGCAACTGGCCGCCAAGATAAGAAACGGCGGCGCAACCTCGCTCCCGCAACGCCATGCTCAACAGGGCCGCCGACTTCTGCTCGCCGGTGGCCAACAACACATCCAGCTCCCGGGGGGCAGGCTCCTCCGACACTTCTCCCGCCAGTTCAATCAGGCGGTCGGTCTCGCCGCCCATGGCCGAAAGCACCGCGACCACCTGCCGCCCCTGCTCTCGCGCCTCCGCCACGATGCCGGCGACAGCCTTGATGCGCGCCGCCGAAGCCACCGAGGTGCCGCCGAATTTTTGCACAATCAGGGTCATTTCTCAACCCGTCTTCTGCTTCACCCAGTCCGCCACGCTCGCCAAGGCGCCCGGCAAGGCGTCGGGGTCATCGCCCCCGGCCTGCGCCAAGTCCGCCCGTCCGCCGCCCTTGCCGCCAACCTGCCGCGCCACATAGTTTATCAGCTCTCCGGCCTGAATGTCACCGGTGTTGTTTTCCGTCACCCCCGCCACCAGGCTGACCTTGCCCTCTCGCGGCGCGCCCAACACGATCACGGCGCTCCCCAGCTGGGCCTTCAGCCGGTCAACCAACTCCCGCAGGGTCTTGGGGTCGGCCCCCTCCACAGCGCGCGCCACAACATGGACGCCGTTGATCACTCGCGCCTGCCCCGCCAGGTCCGCGCCCGCGTGGAGAGCCAGCTTGCCCTGGGCCTGCTCTAGCTCTTTCTCCAGGCGCCGGGAACGCTCCAACACCTGCTCCAGCTTGGCCTCCAAGCGCTTGCGGTCCGATTTCAGCAACCGGGCCAGGGCCTCCAGTTGCGCCTCCTGCTCCTCGACCAAAGCCAATGCCCCCGCGCCGGTGACGGCCTCGATGCGCCGCACCCCCGCGGCGACGCCGGACTCCGCCACCAGTTTGAACAAGCCGATGTCGCCGGCCCGGCGGGCATGGGTGCCGCCGCACAGCTCCACCGAAAAATCCCCGGCGATGCGCAACACCCGCACTTGGGAATCGTATTTCTCCCCGGACAGGGACAGGGCGCCGGACTTCAGGGCCTCCTCCAGGGGCATGACCCGGATCTCGGTCTCCGCGTTGTCCAGGATCTTGCGGTTCACCAACCGCTCTATGGCCCGCAGTTGCTCGTCATCCACCTGCTGGGGGTGGGAAAAATCGAAGCGCAACCGGTCCGGCGCCACCAGGGAGCCTTTTTGAACCACATGGCCCCCCAGGATCTCCCGCAACGCCGCGTGCAGAATGTGGGTGGCGGAATGATTGCGCGTGGTGTCCAGGCGCCGCGCCGCGTCCACCTGGGCGGATGCCCCTTGGCCGGTTTCCAGGGCGCCGCTCGCCACCGCGCCGAAATGAACATGAGCCGGGCCGTGTTTTTGCGTGTCGGCGACCTCGAAAACGCCTGTGTCCGAGACGATCCGCCCCTGATCCCCCACCTGCCCGCCGGACTCGGCGTAGAACGGGGTGGCGTCCAAAACGACCGCGCCCTCCTCCCCTTCCTCAAGTCGGTCAACCTGCTCGCCGCCCTTCAGCAACGCCGTGACCCGCCCGTCGGCGTTCAAGGTCTCGTAGCCCTTGAATGCGGAGGCGCTGTCCAGGCCATGCTCATAGGGGATCTCAAAGTCCTTCTTGAACTGGCTCGCCTCCCGCGCCCGTTGCCGCTGTTCCGCCATGCGCTTCTCAAAGCCAGCCAGATCCAGCCGCAACCCGCGCTCGCGGGCGATGTCGGCGGTCAGGTCAACGGGAAACCCGTAGGTGTCGTAGAGCTTGAACACCTCGTCCCCCGGAATGACATCGGCGGTCAGTTTGGCGATGGCGGCGTCCAGATGTTTAAGCCCCTGCTCCAGGGTTTCAGCAAAGCGCTCCTCCTCCTGCCGCAGGGCGTCCTCCACCCCTTGCCCGGCCGCGGTCAACACCGGATGGGCGCGGCCCATGATGTCGCGCAGGGGGGCCGCCAGCCGGTGAAAAAAGGGCTCGTCAAACCCCAGCTTGACCCCATGCCGCGCGGCGCGGCGGATAATGCGGCGCAAGACATAGCCCCGCCCCTCGTTGGAAGGCGCGACGCCGTCCGCCACCAAAAACGCGCTGGCGCGGATATGGTCGCACAAGACCTGGGTGGACACCGGCTCAGTGGCGCGCCCACCCGCCAAGTCGTGGACAGCGCGGGTCAGGGGCTGGAACAGGTCTGTGTCGTAGTTGTTGCGGACGCCCTGCAACACCGCGGCGATCCGTTCCAGGCCCATGCCCGTGTCAACAGAAGGCTTGGGCAAGGGTTGCAACCGGCCCTGGGCATCCCGGTCGAACTGCATGAAGACCAGGTTCCAGATCTCCACGAAGCGGTCGCCATCCGCGTCGGCGCTGCCCGGCGGCCCCCCTGGCGCGTCCGCGCCGTAGTCGTAAAAGATCTCGCTGCAAGGGCCGCAAGGGCCGGTCTCGCCCATGGACCAGAAATTGTCGGCCTCCCCGCACCGGCTGAAGCGGCTCTCGGCGACGCCTATTTGTTGCAACCAGATCCGGGCGGCCTCGTCGTCATCCTGGTACACGGTGACCCAGAGCTTTTCCTCGGGGAGCGCCAGTTCGCGGCGGAGAAAATCCCAGGCGTAGCGTATGGCCTCCTCCTTGAAATAATCGCCGAAGCTGAAATTGCCTAACATCTCGAAAAAGGTGTGGTGGCGGGCCGTGCGGCCGACATTCTCCAGGTCGTTGTGCTTGCCCCCGGCCCGCAGGCAACGCTGGGCGGTGGCGGCGCGGGGGCAGGCGCGCTGTTCGCCGCCAAGAAACGCTTCCTTGAACTGCACCATGCCGGCGTTAGTGAACAACAGGGTCGGGTCATTGGCGGGCACCAGGGACGAACTGGGCGCCACTTCATGCCCGCGCTGTTTGAAATAGTCCAGGAACCCGGCGCGTATGTCGTTGCTGCTTGTCATCTTGCGTTATTTGAGCGCGTGGCGAATTTGCGAGGAAGTGAAGCCGCGATGTTCCAGAAAACGGGTTTGCCGCGCCCGCTCCTCCAGGTCTTGCGGCGCTGGCTCGCCGAATTTTTTCCGCCGCGCCGCGCCAACCCGCTCCCGCCAGTCCGGCGCCGCCAACAGCGGCTCCGCCAGGGCCTCCGCCACGCCGCGTTCGCGCAATTCGTGGGCGATGCGAACCGGGCCGAAACCCCTGGCGACCCGCTGATGAACATACGCCTCGGCGTAGCGTCCATCATCCTGCAAGCCTTCCGCCTTGAGGGCCGCCACTGCCGCTTCCACTTCCCCAGGGTCAAAATCCCGCGCCAACAACTTCTGTCTCAATTCTCCTTCGCTATGCTCTCTCCGGGCCAGCAATTCCAGGGCCTTTTTGCGGACCGCCCGCCTGCCGCCTTGCCGCTCCGCGTCTTCAGCGACTGGACCGCTCAGGCCTTAGCCTCCTCAGGCGGCGCCTCGGGGGCCTCGGCGGCGGGCTTGGGCAAGGCCGTGTCCCTGACCGCCTGCTCGATCTCCGCGGCGAGCTCGGGGTTCTCCGACAGATGCCGGCGCATTTTGTCCTTCCCCTGGGCCAGCCGCTCGCCATTGTAGCCGTACCAGGCGCCGGTCTTCTCAACCACTCCGTACTGCGCGCCCAGGGTGACCAGCTCCCCGGCGCGGGAGATGCCCTCGCCGTACATGATGTCGAAATAAGCCTCTTTGAAGGGCGGCGCCAGTTTGTTTTTGACCACCTTGACGCGGGTTTCGTTGCCCACCGGCACATTGTCCTTCCTGATGGTGCTGACCCGGCGTATCTCCATGCGCACGGACGAGTAAAACTTCAGGGCGTTGCCGCCGGTGGTCGTCTCCGGGTTGCCGAACATCACGCCTATCTTCATGCGGATCTGGTTGATGAACACCACCAAGGTGTTGGAGCGTTTGATGTTCGCCGTGAGCTTCCGCAAGGCCTGGGACATCAACCGGGCCTGCAAGCCCATGTGGGCGTCCCCCATCTCGCCCTCGATCTCCGCCTTGGGCGTCAGCGCCGCCACGGAGTCGATGACGATCAGGTCGGTGGCGCCGGAACGCACTAACATGTCGGTGATCTCCAGGGCCTGTTCGCCCGTGTCCGGCTGCGAGATCAACAGATCGGCGACTTCCACCCCGAGTTTGTCCGCGTATTTCGCGTCCAGGGCGTTTTCCGCATCGACAAACGCCGCGGTGCCGCCGGCCTTTTGGGTTTCCGCCGCCACATGCAAGGCCAGGGTCGTCTTGCCGGACGCCTCCGGCCCGTAGATTTCAACCACGCGCCCACGGGGCAAGCCGCCCACCCCCAGGGCCAGGTCCAAACTCAGGGAGCCGGTCGAGATGGTCGTCACATCATGCACCACCGAATCGTCTCCCAGGCGCATAATGGAGCCTTTGCCAAACTGCTTTTCTATCTGCCCCAGGGCCATGCCTAAGGCCTGTTTTTTCTTTTCATCCATTGATCGCTCTCCAATCAGGATTGAATTTCAAGACCCCCGCAAGAGGGGACATTAAGGAAGTGAAAGGATACCGAAGCGCGGAAAAAAAAGCGAATGAAATATTTTCAGCCCCGTGGCGCCGGGGGCGCGGCGCGGCGTCTGTACATCCGGCTCATGGCCCGCGCCGTTTGCGCGAATTCATCCCGCAAGGCCGCGGGGGCCAACACCTCCACCCCGCCGCCAAACCCCAACAGCCACCAGCGCAGTTGCGCGGTGTCCTGCACCGGGGCCCTTAGCCGCACCCGGCCGTCGTCAAGCTCTCCCAATCGCTGATGGGGGCTCAGGGGCGTTTCGCGCAGGTGTCCCGCCAAAACGGGGTCAAACAGGGCCTCAAGCTCAATCCTCCCGCCGACGGGATAATCGAAGGGGCCCTGTCCGCCAGGTTGCAGGTAATCATCTAATTTGAAGCCCCGCGGCTTGCGGACGGCAACATCCAGGAGCCGGGCCTTGCGGAAGCGATGCAGGCTGAAGTGCCTGACATCGGCGTAATCCCAGGCGGTGCAAACCAGGTAGCCGACCTCGTAGCGCAACACCAGCCCCAGTGGATTGAGTTCGTATTTCCGGGCCCGCTTCTGCCCACGGGGGCGATACGAAACCTGCAAACGCCGGTCCTGCAACAGGGCCTCATGGATGGCGGCAAGCGCCTTCGGGTCCACGGCCGCGGGCCGCAGCGGCTGGCCGCGGGGGACAATCCGCACCTTCTTGACCCAGCGGCGCAGGTCGGCGGCCCTGTCCTCCCTTAGGGCCTCCTCCGCGGCGTCGTAATAGGGCTGTAGAGCCTCAGCGCAACCCTTGGGCAACAGATCGGAGAGGTGTTGCCGGGACAGCAGGAAAGTGAACGCAGTGTGCGGATCCAGGGCCGGGATCGAAAACAAGGTGGCGTCGCGGTCAAAGCGCCAAGCCAAGCTCCTCCCCCGCTCTTCCGAAGAGATGGGAAACCTGGCGGACAGGGCCTCCAAATCCCGTTGCACGGTGCGGGCCGACACGGAAAAGTCTTCCAGCTCCAATTTTTGGCGCAATTCGCTGGTGGTGACTTGCCTTGGATGGCGCGGCAAGTAGCACAGCATTCTCAATTGACGCAGGATTGTGGACATGCGGGAGCCTCCGTAGGAAAAAGTTGCTGACCGCGACAAAAAATGTCGCATGAGGAATTTAACATAGCGCTTCTCTCAACGATCAGCAAAACGAGGGTGGCAAAAATGAAAATCATTGACCAGTGGCAATCTGACAGCCTGTCCAATTTATCAGAGAGCGAGGAGGCCCGCTCCAAGGGAGCCGACTTCCCGCAACGCGACTACGAGACCCGCGTCTGGGTCCTGCGGGTTTTTTGCCGCTTAGCGCGACCCAGCGCCGGTTCGAGGCGTTCTCGGCTGAGGGACCTGATAGAAGATGCGCTTGAGCCTCTAGGCCTGAGCTTTGAATATGAAGACGAGCCGGACCTGAAATTGCTGGCAAGGTCTTTGCGCAAAACGCTGAAACAGGACGAGGCAAGGTTGGCGCGCGCCGGCAACAGCGAGTTGGCGCGCAACATCGCGCGGTTGGGGAAAATCCTCTCTTTGTCGGAGTCTGAAAAAACCTTGCTGAGGTTCTTCACGCAAATGAGCATCAGCAAACAGCTGCAAGAGATCTGCGATGATCGGATTGTGGGCTCCATGAACGGCAAAAAATTGCCCCGTTGCCTGGCGGCGATCCTGGATCTTCCACAACAGGACATCGCGAAATCCCTCTCTAAAAACGCGCCGTTGTTGAAATCCGGCATCATTGAAGGGTGCGGCATGGGACGCAGACGCCGGTACGCCGAATTTGAACTGAAAGACCTGGAAGTCACGGCGCACTTGGCCACCGCGTTGCTGGACCAGCACAACAGCGAGCAGGATTTTCTCGCCGCGTTGTTCCGGCGCAGCCCTGCCGCCACCTTGACGAAGAACGATTTTCCCCACGCCGAAAAAGAATTCGCGTTGGCCCGCGATTATCTTGAGGCGGCCCGCAAGAGCGACTCTCGCGGGGTCAACATCCTGATTTACGGCCAGCCAGGCACGGGCAAAACTGAAATGGCGCGGGCGGTCTGCGATGCGCTGGGCCTGAACCTCTATGAAACGCCGATAGAGGATGAGGACAGCGACCCCATGGAGGGAGATGAGCGCATTCGTTCGTGCATGTTGGCCCAGTGTCTGTTGGCGCGGCGCGGGGACACGGTGTTGCTGTTCGACGAGATCGAGGATGTTTTCCCCGAGAGTTTCCGAGGCCCGGCGTTGTTTTTCTTTGGCGGTTTGCAAGGCGGCAAAGACAACGGCAAAAAGGCGTGGACCAACCACTTGTTGGAAAACAATCCCATTCCGACCTTCTGGATCAGCAACAAGGCCGGACAAATAGACCCCGCCTTCATACGCCGTTTCGATGTGGTGTTGCGCCTGCATCCCCCCGGCCCCAAGGTGCGCCGGCGCATGTTGGACGCCATGTTGGACGGCGTTGAGGTGAGCGAGACATGGCTCGACCGCATGGCGACCAACCGCGACCTGACGCCAGCGCACATCGCCCGCGGCGCGAAGGTGGTGAAAGCCCTGAGCGAGAGCGAAAAGCCGAAAAAACGCGGCAAGCCCCCCGCAAAGAAGGGCCAAACAGCGGGCCACGCCGTTCTGTCCCAAGCGACGCCGGAAAGCGTCCTGGAAACGCTGTTCACCAACACGCTGGAAGCGCAGGGCCGCCGGCTCAACCCGATGGCGCCCGCGCCGATGCTCACCCTCTATGACCCGGATCTGCTAAACGCCGACGCCGACTTGAGCGCCTTAGCGCAGGGCATAGCCGCCAATCCTAAGGGCCGCCTGTGTTTCTACGGGCCGCCCGGCACCGGCAAAACCGCGTTTGCCCACCACCTTGCAAGCTGCATGGGCAGTCCGATCATCGCGCGACAGATGGCGGACCTGTTGAGTTGCTTTGTGGGCGAAACGGAACAAAACATTGCCGCAATGTTCCACGAAGCCAAGAGGGAGCGGGCCGTGCTGTTGTTGGATGAGGCCGATGGACTCTTAGGGGGGCGCGAAGGTGCGTCGCACTCTTGGGAGATCACGCAGACCAATCAGGTCCTCACAAGCATGGAAAACTTTGACGGCGTCTTCATCGCCTCCACCAACCTGATGAAACACCTGGACCAGGCAAGCCTGCGCCGTTTTGACTTCAAAATCGCGTTCTCTTACCTCAAGCCGGCCCAAAGCTGGAAAATGTTTAGGCAAACCCTGAAAAAACAGGGGCTGAAATTGAGCGCGAAAGAGGCAGACAGCGCGCAACAGCGCTTGCGCCGCATTGACAACCTGACCCCCGGCGACTTCAACACCGTCCTGAGAAAACACCGCCTGTTAGGCGGCTTCTCCACGGCGCGGCAACTGCTTGCCGCCCTTGAGCAAGAGGCCAAGCTGAAACCAGGAGCCAACAAGACCATTGGCTTTGTGAGCTAGGCCTTGTGGCTTCCGCCTGCCTTCCCTGCCCTGCCCTGCCCTGCGCCGCGCTGGCGGGGTGGGGCGGCGGCGCACGGCACGGCGGCGCGACCCGGACGGGTCGCGTTGCCGGGCGGGACAGAGGCGAACGACTACCGGGGGGCGCAAACCCCAGGCAGGAAGCGGGAAATCGCGCAAAAACAGACATTTCGGACGCCATTAACGCCTGCCATGCCTTTGGAAAAATAAGAAAAAACAATCAGTTAGTCCTTGAAGCCTAAAATCTCCCCCTCTGGCCTTGACTCGGTGGGGCAGACACTGCTATATGTTCAGTCACCGTCCAAAAATCATGCGAGATTCCAGAGGACAATGAACACCGCCACAAATAGCAAAGCCACATTAGAAAACATCTTGGCTGAGGTCCGGGTGCTGAAGGCTAAGTACGATGAGCGGGCGGAAGTCACTGGCGAGAACTTCAATGTCTTCTCCATTCTTCACATGGAAAGATATGAAGTAAAAACACATTCCGCCATTATCGCCGAGTTGTTAAATTCTCACGGCTCCCATAGCCAAGGAACATTATTCCTGAAACTCTTTCTAAATCAGTTACTGAAAGAGTTGCAGGAAGAGCAGAAGGCGCAAGAAGAACTGAAGCAGTTACGGGAGAAACTGGAACAGATTAAAGAAAATGAATATGATAAATTTAAGGTAGGAGTAGAAGTGTCTTTTGAAAAAAAAGGACAAAGGAGCCAGATAGACATTCTCATCGAGAGCCATGGCATCAAGAGCGATAGCGGCGATAGCAGTGATGTTTGCATTGTCATTGAAAACAAAATATATGCGGAAGATCAACCAAGACAATTAGGTAGATACTACGAATATGCTTTGGACACTGGAAAAAAGCGTGGTATTATTTATTTGACTCTTCTGGGAAACAAACCAGAAGAAAGAACTCTTTACGGAGACGAGCCAAGTGAATTTTATGAGTCAGGATCAGACAAAATACCGCTCTGTGGAAGATACTGTGTTGAGAAAGGCTGGTGTCCTTATGAGTCAGGCAAAATACCGTTCTGTAGAATTCTGCCAAAGGATACAGTTATCTGCCTATCGTATAAAAAATTTATCCATGATTGGTTGGATGCCTGTATCAAGGAAGTTGCCCGCATCCCTCAAATAAGGGAAACATTACATCAATATCAGATGACTGTAAAAGAACTGACCGGACAACCCATCAACAGGAGATATGCTATGGCATTAAAAGACATCTTGCTCGAAGACAAAAATTACAACCTCATCCCTGATTTAGAAGCCGCTATTTCTGAGGCAAAAGATGCCTTCCAATGCGATTTTTGGACTAAGCTTGAAGAGCAACTCAACGGCAAGGTTAAAAATCTTAGGTATGAAGTATATGACAACGATCTAGGAATCGACGAAGGAAGAAAGGCAGTAGAAGCGTATATTAGCGCTCGCCCTGCAGGAAAGGCACCTGGCCTAACATTCAGCTTTCCTGAAAGTGAGAATGAAAATTATGAAATTATGTTCCGGGTTGCATATGATAATGGAGGTCGTAATCTTTACTACGGCTTTGTGCTTTATGAAAAAGGGAAAAGAACCAAAATTGACATTGACGACGTAAAGCATAGAGAATATCTAGATCTTGGGAGATATAGCATAGATAATGGAGGGAAAGATTATCCTAACGGATGGCTTGCATATAAATATTTCGAAAAGCCTGAAATAAACTTTACTAATTTCACATTTGTTACTGAGCATAAAGAACTCAACCGGGAAGACTCTATCAAAAAACTTGTCGGTGGAATATGCAAAGTTGTTGAAAAAGTCTCTGAACAAGAACAAGCGCAACAACTTGACCCCTGAAATAACCAGGCAATGGCAAAACCCGTCTTAGGCGGGTTTTGCCATCGCTGAGGGGATGTCGGGGCTTCTCGGATTGACTTGTCCCCGTCCTGCCCCGTTCTGTCAGGGCGGCGCGAGAGAGCTGGGATGGCGGGGGATGCAGGTGCAACGCACGGGGCTGGGGCGGCCACGGGGCGGCGCGGCCCCGTCCGGGCCACACTGCCGGACGGGGCAGAGTGCGGACGCACTACCGGGGGGCGCGGCCCCCTTTAGGCAGGAAGCGAGAGACCGCGCAAAAACAGGCATTTTGGACGCTATTAACGCCTGCCCTGCCTTAGAAAAACAAGAAAAAACAATCAGTTAAAACACAAAGTCTGAAATCTCCCACTCTGGCCTTGACTCGGCGGGATAGGCACTGCTATATATTCAGTCATCCTCAAAGAGGGCAACAGACGATGAGCGATTTTCAAAATGCGGTAATCAAGCTACTGTCATCACCGCACTATAAGGAACTCGCGACTTATGAACCGCCGTTCAACCCTTTTGAGATAGCAGGTGTGACTCACCGAGAGCTAACACATTCAAGTGTGTTAGCTTGGCTATTGAGGAACAAGGCAAACAGGGAATTCCGTCAAAGATTTGTTGCTTGGATAAAAGACAGGATAGTAGCCGGAGCAGAGAAAAAGGAGGATCACCACAAGTTACAGAAATTGTGGGAGGGATTAGATGTGCCTGAAAACCCCGAAGATTCTTCCCTCAAACCCAATATTGTCAGAACTGAAAAAGGAGATAAAACCAGCCGCATGGATGTATTTGCGCATTTCGAATCTCTCAATCTCGTCATAGGCATTGAAGTAAAGGTCCGGGCAGGTGAACAGGATGAGCAAGTAAAACGATATCAATATCTTCTTTGTAAAGATTATCCTGGTTATAAAAAGTTAGTTGTGTTTCTGACGCCGACAGGTTGGGAACCAAAAACGGCTGATGAGAACAATGTCGATGTGCCGGTGCTGGCAATGTCGTGGGGCTATGTCTCCAAGATGATCAGAGCAATGCGGTCAACATCGGGAGACAAAAACAGCTTCCGTATGCAATTCTCACAACACTTAGAGAGGAACATCGTAATGAATGAAACAGAAGAACAACGCATAGTGCGCGAGCTACTGAGCGAGGGCGATAATGCGGAAACATTAGATAAAATCATCAAAAACCTGCCTTCTTTACGGAGGCACTCCGCTCAGTGGAAAAGGATAGTAGCCGAGGTATGTGGTGTGGAGGAAGGAAGCCTTGAAGAAAAAACTTATTCCGAAGGCGGCATGGTAAAAGAGTTAAAAATCTGGATCCCCGAATGGCACAAGGCCGGTTTGCCTTTCACGGTGATGCTCTATAAGTATCAGAACGCAGGCGTTAGGATACTACTTTTTCAGGGCGATTATCCTAATGCTGAAACCGATCTTAAGGAATTTGCTAATCGTAGCAATGGCGTTGTAAATGATAAGTTTCCGCCCTGGAAGGGCCACTGGGGTGTATGGTGGCGTTCAGTCCTAACCAAAGACGAGACAGATGAAGAACCTGAACACAATTTGATTGACGACATCTGGAGCGAAGACTGGGAGGAGAAAGCTGAGAAGCGACTACGCGAGCAAATTGAAGACTCGGGCCTGCTCGATCAGATCAATGAATGGATCGAATACAAAAGGCGCAAATAAAGGCTAATCTCGTGTAGAATAGCTATCATGCGAAGCAATAAGGGGCAACAGACGATGAGCAATTTACGGCAGGCAATAGACAAGCTAATGTCATCGCCGCACTATAAAAAGCTCACGGCTTATGAACCGCCGTTCAACCCTTTTGAGATAGTAAGTGCGACCCACCTGGAGCTAATACATTCAAGTGTGTTAGCTTGGCTATTGAGAGACGAAGCAAACAAGGAATTTAGACAGAAATTTGTTGCCGAAGTGGTTGAAATAGCTACGGCTGCCGGCAAAAAACTTAAAATTGAATTCTCGTCGCCTGATGGTTCAAAGGATTGCCGGCTTGAAAAAGTGTGTGTCGAAACCGAACATCCTTTTAAGACTGAGAAAGGAGAAAAGCGTCGCATTGATGTATTGACCGAATTTGAAACCCTTAAGCTTGTTATAAGCATTGAGGTAAAGATCCGAGCAGGCGAGCAATTTGGACAAATAGGATCGCATCAAACTTTTCTCAAAGAAGAATACTCTCAGTATGAAAAGGCGGTCATTTTTCTGACACGATGGGGCTATTCATCAAAAACGGATGATAAAAGCCTCGATTCTGTGCCTGTGTTGGAAATGTCATGGAGTGACATCGCTTATATCATTAGAGAAATGCGAACAGCACCGGGAAACGAAAATGATTTTCGTATGCAGTTTTTACAACATTTAGAGAGGAACATCACAATGAATGAAACAGAAGAACAACGCATAGTGTACGAGCTACTGAGCGAAGACGACAATAACTTGGAAACGATAGGGAAAATCATCAATAACATGTCTTCTTTGCAAACTTCTTTAGAATATAAATTTTGGACAAATCTTAGAAGCCAACTTCAAGATCAACTTCAACTTCGAGATGAAGACTTAGAATTTCAACTGTATAAATCTAACCTAGAGATTGTATATATTCCTCCTAAGAGGTTAGAAGAATGTATCGGACAAAGAGAGGGATCGCTTGGTCTGACATTTAGGATTCCAGGCAGTTCTCAGGGTGATGATCACGAAGTTGCATGCAGAATTACATATAATCTTCGTGGGAGTTCTTATCTTTACTACGGTTTTGTGCTTTGTAAAGAGGATAACATAAGGGAAAGAGTCAAAATAGACAATGACAACACATATCACAAAAAGTATCTTGATTTAGGGAAAGAGATACTTTCTCATGGCCCTGATAAAGAGAACGGATGGCTTAGATGGAAAGATCACACAGATAAGAAGATAAGCTTTGCTAACGGCCCCGAACTTTTCAACACACTCGTGGATATCAAGGACAAGGAACGCAGAGAAAAGATTATCGAGGACCTTGTCATGGAAATCTGCAAAGTTATTAAAAAATCCCTGAACAAACAGGCGAACAGCTAGACCCCTGAAACAACCAGGCGATTGTGAAACCCGTCTTAGGCGGGCTTTACAATCGCTGAGGGGATGTCGGGGCTTTTCGGGTTGACTGTTACCGTTCTACCCAAGGGGTGGATGACTAAATCCATGTCCTCCATGGGGATCGCGCCAAGCAACACGCTGTCTCCCAACACTAACGCGCCCACGAAGCATGAACGGTTGCCGAACTGGACATGCACCGGCCCTACATAATCACACTGACGCTTTCTTCCATCAGCTATCGTTACCTCGCGTTGCTCCAGCACGGCAAGCCTCAGCTGTCCGGCGACATGATCTGGCACGCATAGCATAGCGGCCCTGGTGTCCACAAGCGCCTCCACTTCCAGTGGTTCAAGCCCGGCTTCCCGCGCATTAGACAACGAAATCTTTGCGCGGGGTCGCCCTATTTTAATTTCCGTTGTAGCCAAACCTTTTGTCTCGTGAAAGAAAAGCCTATTTTGCGCTTTAGGCGGGCTTTACAATCGCCGAGGGGAGATTCTGAGAGTATCAACTGATAGGCTTGCTGTCTTCTCTCACGGTCACGGCTTCACGAATGCCATACACGACATGCGCTCTTTGGCGAATCCGGGTTGAAATCCTACGAATGAGCTCGTCTTTCGGGGGCAACTTTGTGTTTGTCATTCCCAACTCTCTGGCCAACATCGTCAGTCCGTTCTTGACCGTCATACCGCGAAGTTCGTCTTCAATCTGTTCGCCTTTCTTAGCGCGTTCTGTCAGCTGACTAATAGTGCTACTCACGGCACTCTTATCAAGTTGCTTAGGGCTATTAGAACCAGGCGGCTTTTGATATGAAGACAATGCTACTCTTACGCGCCTTTCGATCCGCAACATTTGTTGGGACAACTCATGTAGAATGTTCTTGACTTTCGAGAGCTCAAGCGCAAGCAATTTCAGTTCTTCCCCAGGCTCAGGGGATATATTATCTGGTTTCATAGCATATTCTCCGCTTCTTGCCAGAGTGAGTTAAAACGATTTTCAAGCTCGGGAGGTGTCTTGCGATTTGTTATTGCATCACAAAGAGAAGCACGCTGAGGAATCTACGAGCACTTCCACTGCCAGCGGTTCAAACCCGGCTTCCCGCGCATTAGACAATGAAATCTTTATGTGAATTTGCCCCCATTTCAGTTTTTGTTGTAGCCAAACCTTTTGTCTCGTGAAAGAAAAACCTCTTTCCAATAGGTTTCCCTTTTAATGATGTCCTTATCATCTACTTTCATAGAGCGATATTCCAGTAATGAAAACTTAAAATTCTCTTTGGCATAATCAGGACCCTTCTTGGCGATGAGCTTTGTCAATTCATCATTTCCCCCGTGTCTAGTTCCTATAATATAGTCGTTCCATCTTGACCAAATGCCATAATCGCCGTAAGCTGAACCGACATACCTCTTGCCGTTGCTTTTGTCTGTGATTACATAGACTCCTTTCACATTTCCCAATGTCTTTTTCCAACCTTCAGGTTCATTCTTAAAAATGGGAAGCAACGCGCTAAAATCATGATCTATTTCCTCAAACCCCGGAAAAGATTCGCCCGAATAGGGTTCCTTCAAAATTTCAGACACCTGCATTTTGTCTATCCATTTTTCTAGATAAAATGCTCTGCCTCTCGAAGGCTTTTCCATTCCAATTTTCAATCTGCCGATAAAATGAGCGTGTTCTGGCAGATCTCTAATTTCGTAACTGTGGCTGTAGTTTTCACCTCTGCCAGTAACTTCATAGATGCCCCCAAACAACCACATGTTAGACTCATGGTAAAAGTCCATCATGGAAAAAACATATTGCCTACTGAACTCATCATTGCCCCTTCTCCATGTATTCCAGGCCCGCCATTCTTTTTTGTCTCTTACATAGACATCAAGAGGCTGGTCCTCCCCACTCCATCTGGCGACATGAAGTTTGTATTTTTCAGGCTCTTTAATTTCGATGATTGCCGTAAGCGGAATATCAGCGTGTTTTTCGGCGCGCATTGTTTTGCCCTTCTCAAGATATTGCTCTAAATGAGGAGAATAGACGCTTTTTTGAATTAAAACAAGCAGAAATGGGAGACTTCAGACTTCATAGCGCGTAACTGCTTGTTTTTCAGCACTTTTTCATTAGTCAGAAGGCGGGTGGGACGAAAACGCCCGGCGGCAGACGCTATCAGCAGGCATGATATTTTGAACCTACGCTTCAAATTATCGTGATATTTTGAACCCATACTTCAAATTATCGTGGTATATTGCACCCCATGTTCACGCGAAATATCGCTCTTCCGGCGTCCGGCGCCGCGTCTTTTTTCCTTTGGGGGCCTAGGCAAACTGGCAAAAGCACCTTGTTGCGGGCCACCTACAAGGGTGCGCGCTGGATTGATTTGTTGAAGTCGGAGGAGTTTCGCCGCTACCTTGCCCGTCCTGAATCGCTTCGGGAGGAGATCGAGGCGGAGGGACAGGATCCGCGGCGACAGATTGTCATTGACGAGGTGCAGAAAGTTCCAGCCCTGCTTGACGAGGCGCACTGGCTCATCGAAAACCGCGGTCTGTATTTCGCGCTTTGCGGCTCCAGTGCGCGCAAGGTCCGGCGGGGCGCCGCCAATCTGTTGGGGGGAAGAGCCTTGCGCTACGAATTGCACGGCCTTTCCGCCAGTGAGTTGGGCCGCGAGTTCAATTTGGACCGGGCGCTTAACTACGGCTATTTCCCCCATATCCACCAAGCCGCGCAACCCCGGCGCCTGCTTGACGCCTACATCGCCGATTACCTGAAGGAGGAAATCGCGGCAGAAGGGTTGGTGCAAAACCTGCCGCGGTTTTCCAACTTTCTTGATGTCGCCGCGCTCAGTGATAGCGAGATGGTCAATTTTTCAGCTGTCGCCCGCGAGTGCGGCGTATCGAGTCACACGGCGAAAGGCTATTTTCAGATTTTGGAAGACACCCTGCTGGCGCGATGGTTGCCGGCTTACCGCAAGCGGCCTAAGCGCCGCGTCATTGCCGCGCCGAAGTTTTACTTTGCCGATGTGGGCCTGGTGAACCGGCTGGCGCGCCGCGGCGAGGTGCTGGCAGGGTCAGAGCTTTACGGCAAGGCGTTTGAGAACTGGGTGTTCCACGAATTGTCCACCTGCATGAGTTATCGGGACTGCGACTTGGCCCTTAGCTACTGGCGGCTTGTCAGCGGCGCCGAGGTGGACTTTGTGTTAGGCGACATGGAGATCGCCATAGAAGCGAAATCCACCGAACGGGCCCATGATGGTCATCTCAAGGCGTTGCGCAGCCTGGTCGCGGACCATCCCGGCGTCTCGCGCCGGATTGTCGTCTGTCGCGAACCCCGAATGCGCAAAACAAGCGACGGCATTGAAATCATGCCCACCAAGACTTTCGTTAAGCGCCTATGGAGCGGCGACATCATCTGAACAAACAAGGACGCCTCGCAGGACAAACCCCATCCGAACGCAACAGGATTCGGCGGCATCCCAATGAAAACTCTGTCAGGACGACAACGCCCAAGACTGCACCGGCTGGTAGTTTGCGCCTTCCGAGTGGGTGACGGATTCCACCAGGCAAAAATCCCGGACTTGCCAATGCAGTGGCTCAAAACGCAAGGAGCCGGGCCCGCGCTTCAGCTTGCGGGCCAAGGTCAGATGGGGCCGGTAGTCCCGTTCCTCGATAGACAGCCCGGCCTGTTTGCTTAGTTGCCGGAGTTCGCCCACCAAGGACAGCAGGGGCGGCGGGGCGTGTTCGGGGGCTAACCAGGCTACGCCTGAGCGCTTCCACCAGCCGTTGCGCTCAAGGCGCAACGCGAAACCGGGGGTCTGCAGTCGGAGTTGGTTCGCGCCGTCTTTCAGCGCAGGGATGGCGGGGCCGGGGACATTGCCAAGGAAAACCAGGGTGAGATGAAGGTTCTCAACAGGCGTTCGGCGGCATGAAGCCTCTGGCAACAACTCAGCGACTTCCGCCAGCCGCCGGCGGATTTCGGCATCAGGCCACAGGGCGAAAAACAGCCGTTTCATGCCGTTTCATCCTTCCCGCAGGTCGGTTTCCAGTAGCTCCAACAAGCCTTGCAACGCCGTCTCAATGGACTGCTCTCGCACCTCTCGCCGGTCGCCCGCAAGCAGGACGCGGAGGGTCTTTGGCTCGCCAGCGCCCTCGCCAGCGCCACCGCGCCGGCTCCAGCCAAAACACACCGTGCCTACTGGCTTGTCCGCTGAGCCGCCGTCGGGGCCCGCGATGCCAGTGACCGCCACCCCAAAGTCGGCGCGGCTGTGACGCAACGCGCCGGTTGCCATGGCGGCGGCGACTTCCTCGCTGACCGCGCCGAACTGGGCGATGGTCTCCGCCGGCACAGACAGCTGCTCGGTCTTCGCCTCGTTGGAGTAGGAAACGAACCCGCGCTCGAACCACCGGGAGCTGCCCGCCATGTCGGTCATGGCGCAGGCGACGCCCCCGCCAGTGCAGGACTCCGCCGTCGCCACCCGCTTGTTCCGCCGAACCAGTCCCTCCGCCAATCGCGCTAACAGGGCTTCGCAAGCGCAAGAGCCAGCCGTCATCAAACCAGGCCCCGCAACGCAGGCGCAGGCTAACGCCGCGCCTTGAAAAAGTCATGAAGCAAGGCCCCCGCTTCCTCGCGCAACAGGCCGGCGGTCAATTCAACCTGGTGGTTCAGTCGCTCGCATTGCAACACATTGAAGACGCTTCCCGCCGCCCCGGCCTTGGGGTCGGCGGCGGCATAAACCACTCGCCCAACCCGCGCCTGCACGATGGCGCCGGCGCACATGGCGCACGGCTCCAAGGTGACATACAGGGTCGTGTCCAGCAGGCGGTGATTGCCCAAGCGCCGGGCGGCGGCCCGCAAGGCCACGATCTCCGCGTGGGCGGAGGGGTCATTCATGGCGATGGTCTGGTTCCAGCCTTCGGCAATGCAACTGTTGTTCTTGACCATGACGGCGCCCACCGGCACTTCGCCCGCTTCCCCCGCTCGCGCCGCCAGGGCCAGGGCCTGCCGCATCCATGGGGCGTCATCCGCCGCGCCGTTCGCCGCGTCCCCCGCCCGCGTCCACCCGTCCGCGTCCACCACCCGCCCGCGTCAACTCATGTCCAAAATTTGCTTGGCGGCCCGCTCGCCTTCTTCCGCGGCGGTGGTCCACAGCTGGGCGCCGGTCAGTTCGGAATGGCCAAAGGCGATGCGCGCAAAGGGCTTGCGGATGACTTCGTGAGCCGCCGGCTGGCCGTTTTTGCCATAGTAGAAGCCGGGGGGCGACACCACATAAGCATGACCCCAGCGGTTGGAGATGATGCCGGCGATGTCGCGCTTGGCGTCAAACCCGTAGGGAGAAAACATCTTGGCGAACTGCCGGCGCACCCCTTTTTCCACATCCCGGTAGGACAAGCCGAACAGCTGCATGCGCGCCGTGGTGGCTTGCTGCGGCATCGGGATGCCGGGGTTGCAAAACGAGTTGTACATGGTGATGGTGATGGGCTTGTCGGGATGCAACGGCATGGGTTCCTTGCCGTCTATCATCATCTGCCGGCGAATGGAGAAGAACCAGCCGTAGCCTTCGAACCAGCGCACCGACGCGGCGCCCAATTTCTCCAGGAACTTCCAGTTGCGCAGGGCCACGCTGATGGTGTGCATGGGCGCGTGGTGGAATGTGCTCATGGCTTGGATGTACGCCGGCGGCAAGTCTTTGCACATCAGGCGGTTCATCCACTGGCCGCTGGCCATGATGACATGACGGCCCTTGACCTTATGCAGTTTGCCGGCGCGGTGGTAGATGACCGAGACATCCTTGGCGGCCTCAGGCGACGGGCCGTTGTGGATGACCCCCGCCACCGTGCTGGACAAACGGATGCGGGTGGGCTGGTGGGGCCGATCCAGTTGCTCGAAGTTGATGTTGTTGTTCAGCACATCCGTCAACGAGTTTGACCCCGCTATGGCCCCCGGGATCATGGCCTTGACCAGGTGCCGGGCGATGCCCGTGTTGCCGCCAGGGAAACTCGCCAAATAGACATATTCGCTGGGGTCCCCCAGGCCCGCGTGGCGTTTGTAGCTCACGACGCCGGGCTGCATGAACTCATAGGCGGAGTGAGCGGAAATGGCATCCGCGCCCAAGCCGCACCCCATGGCGGCGGTTTGCGGGTTCAGGTAGGGGGCCACATCATCGGACACCCCGACATGGTTGGTGAGAAACTCCTGGTAGGTCATGGAGTCCAGCCAGTGGTGCCAGCGGTCGTGGTCCCGCACCGGCACGCCCTTGTAGGTTTCCATTTGCAGGTATTCCCGTTTCAGTTTGTTGGCAATGGGCGCATCGCTGAACCCGCTGTTCCAGGGATTCATCACCATGCCGTGGTTGTCGTAATAAAAAGCCTGGTCGGCCTGCTCCCAGGCGATGTGCATGGGGCTATAGACATCCCGAGGGATGACGAGGTCCTTCTCCAACCCCTTGGCGGCTTGGTACTTGAAGTCCTGGGGCAGACCCAGCTTATCCCAGAAGCGGTGGTGCCAGCCTATGGCCTTGGTGCGGTTCGGCGGGAACACGCAACCGTTGGAGCCTTGAGGCGCCCACAGCCGGTAGCCATCCACCTCGAACTCGTTTTGCTTGGCCTCGCCGCCGAACACGGCATGGTTGTCCAGGACCAGCACGGAAGCCTGAGGGCGCTCCTCGTGATAAGCATAAGCCGCGCACAAACCGGAAAACCCACCGCCCACGATCACCAGGTCATAGACCTCGCCGGAATCGATGGCCTCCTTGAAAGACTTTTCGAAAGTGCCGTTGCGCACGCCGTGGCCGTCGTTGACCACTTCGTGGGTGTTGCCGTTGGCGGCGCGGTAATCGCCCACGCCCCCCGGCCCGGTCCATTTCGGCCCCAGCCCGGTCAGCGGAACCCCCAGGGTTTGCGCGTTGGCCTTGCGCGCCAGGCCCGGGGCATTGGCGAGCAGCAAACCGGCGCCGGCGCCTAACAACGCGCCGCCCACAAAGTCCCGGCGGGTGATGTCGGCGTCTATGCCTAATAGCTTGTCTTCACGGGAGTGGTTTTTTTTCATGGCGTTATCTCTTCAAGGTTAACGAGCGGTCGCGGTCCGGGCGGCGCTACGCGCCGCCAGTCAAATTGCATTCGTTCATGATCCGGGCGGCAACTGCACGCCTTCCGTCTCATTCATATAGACGGGACTTTCCGGCAGCGTTGAGCCCCCGTCTATTGTGAGGGTCTGTCCGGTGACATACTTGGCCTCGTCGCTGGCCAAATACAGCATGGCGTAAGCGATGTCATTCGGTTCGCCGAACTGGCCATTGGGGATGTATTTCATCATTTCCGCCTTGCCTTCCGCGTCCGCCAACAAATCCATGGCCGGCGTCAGTATGTAGCCAGGCTCGACGGCGTTCACGGTGATATTGTCTTTGGCAAGCTCCAAGGCGGCGGTGCGGATGAAGCCGATGATGCCGGCTTTGGAGGAAGCGTAATACGCCGTGCCGGGCATGGCCACCCTGGGCCCTGTGACCGACGAGGTCATCAGGATCCGGCCCCCGCCGCGTTTTCTCAGGCAGGGAACGCAGGCGCGGGTCAGGCGAAAGCAGGCCTTGAGATTGACCGCCAACACGGTCTCCAGATCGTCCTCCTTGTAGTCCTCGATCAGGCCCCCCAAAAACGACGCGGCGTTATGCACCACGATGTCAAGGCAGCCATAGGTCTCCAGGGTCTGCCGCACCACCGAGTCGACGGCCTCGACAGAGCCAATATCGATGGCGACCAGAGTGGCGTCGCCGCCGGCCGCCCGGATCTGCGCCACTGTGGATTGCCCGTGTTCCGCCGTGCGCGTCGCCACCACCACCTTGGCGCCTTCAGCGGCGAACAGCATGGCGATGGCGGCGCCTATGCCCTGGCCAGAACCCGTAACAATGGCGACCTTGCCATTCAACCTGTTGTTTCCCACCAGCGACGCTCCCCCCTCATGTATAATGGCGCTCGCAACAGCGACAATGCGAGCAGTCTAAACCAACCATCCTGAATGATCAAATAGCCCGCCCGCGAAGACACCATGACCGCGCCTGCAAGCGCCACGGATGCGAAGCTGGACATCAACAGCAGGAGATCCCTGTGCGCCGCGTTTTACATGGCGGTGGTCGGGCCAGAGGTGTTCATCATCCAGCCCGGCGTCGTTCAAGGGTTTGTCGAACACCTGAAGTTCACCGAACAGGAGGCCGGCTACATCGCCTCCGCCGAGATGTGGGGCATCGCGCTGACCACCGCGCTGATGACCTTCTTGGCCAAGCATTGCAACTGGCGGCGCGTGTTCACCGTGTCCCTGCTGGTCGTCATCGTCAGCAACCTGGCGTCGTTGACCACCACGGCCTTTTACCCCTTCAGCGCCTGGCGTTTCCTGGCCGGCACAGGTTGCGGCGGCTTGGTGTCCTTGAGTTTCGCCGTGATAGGTTTGACGAGCAAGCCCGACCGCAACTTTGGCTACCTGATCGCCTGGGTGTTGACCTACGGCGCAATCGGGTTGCTGCTCCTGCCCACGGCGTATTCCCTGGTGGGCATGGAAGGGGTGATTGTGTTCTTCGCGGCCCTGCCTGCCATTGGCCTGTTGTTGGTCAAACACCTGCCCGCCAGTGGCGAACAGCGCGCCCAGGTGCAGACGGACGCCGTCGAGTTGCCGCCGCGGTTCAAGGCCCTGGCTCTGGCCGCCATGTTCTGCTATTTCCTGGCGCAGGGCGATGTTTGGGCGTACCTGTTTCTGATCGGCGTGAACGGCGGCGGCAACGAGCAGCAAGTGGCGAACGGCCTGACCCTGTCCCAGTTTTTAGGCATCGCCGGGGCCTTGACGGCGGCGGCCCTGGGCGCGCGTTTTGGCAGGGCGAAACCATTGAGTTTGGCGATCATGGGAAGCCTCATCCCCCTTGCCTTCTTGTTCGGCCAGATGGGAATCGTGGTTTATACGGTGGCGGTCTGCGTCTATAACTACGCCTGGAATGTCACTCATCCCTACTTGTTGGCGGCCATGTCCAGCTTCGACCGCGCTGGCCGGGTTGTCGTTCACGCCGTCGCCTTGCAGATGATCGGCTTGGCCCTGGGCCCGGCCCTAGCCGCCACCGTGTTGGCGCAAGGCGGCTACGCCATGGTGCTGCACCTGGGCATGGCGTTGTTCGCCCTGTCCCTGGCGTTCACCTTGCCGCCGGTGTTGAAACAGCGGCAGCTGGCCCTTGCCGCCGGAAGCGGCTGAAGCCGCCGAGCCGGTCTTTTCCTGTTAGAATCAGCGCGAACACCCACACTGACAAAGAGGTTTGAACCCATGGCCAAAGAGTTTGCTTCCAAGGCGGATCTTGGAGAAAAACAGGTAACTTTCAGCCGGCTGGCGGATAACGCCTACGCTTACACGGCGGAAGGCGACCCCAACACCGGCGTGATCATCGGCGATGACGGCGTGATGGTGGTGGACACCCAAGCCACCCCGCTAATGGCGGGGCGAGTGCTGGAGAAAATCCGTTCGGTGACAGACAAACCGGTCAACTATGTGCTGATGACCCATTACCACGCGGTGCGGGTGTTAGGCGCCAGCGCCTACGAACCGGACCATGTCATCGCCAGCCAGGACACTTACGATCTGATCGTGGAGCGGGGCCAACAGGACTGGCAATCCGAGTTCGAGCGTTTCCCGCGCCTGTTCAACGGTCATGAGACCATACCGGGGCTGACCTGGCCCAACATCGTCTTCAAGGGGGAAATGACCCTGTGGATGGGCAAGACCGAAGTCAGGATCATGCAACTGGGCCGGGGCCACACCAAGGGCGACACCGTCGTCTGGCTTCCCAAAGAACGGGTGTTGTTTAGCGGCGACCTAGTGGAGTACGGGGCGACGCCTTACACCGGCGACGCCTACCTGCTGGACTGGCCCGCCACCCTGGACAATGTGGCGGCCCTGGATCCCGTCGCCCTGGTGCCGGGCCGCGGCGACGCCCTGACCACGCCGGAGACCATCAAGGAAGGCATAGGCGGCACCCGCGCCTTCATCACCGCCATGTACGATGCTGTGAAGGCGGGGAAGGAGCAAGGCAAGGCCCTGAAGGAGATCTATGAGGACACCTACGCATCGTTGCAACCGGAATTTGGCCACTGGGTGATCTTCGATCACTGCTTGCCCTTTGATGTGGCGCGCGCTTACGACCTCGCCAGCGGCATCGCCGACCCGCAGATCTGGACGGCTCAACGGGACGCCGAGATGTGGGAGTCCCTGGCGGGGTAGGCCCGCATGGCGGCGAAACTGCGTACTGAACTAGGGGTTGAAAACCCCGATGATTTCTACGCCCAGTTGATCGAGATGCACGAAGGCTTGTCAGATGCGGAAAGCCACAAGCTCAACGCCAAGGTGATCCTGATGTTGGCCAACCACATCGGAGACGCGGAGGTCCTGAGCGAAACGCTGACTTACGCGCGGGAGAAGAGCCGCCGCCAAACCTAGCTTTTTTCGGTGGCGACTCCGAGGATGATGGATGTCGTGCAGTGGTAGATGGTGCTGTCCATGCCGACGCACCAGTTGATGTCGTTGTTGGAAAAGGCGCGGTAAGGCGGGGTGTCCCCCACATTGTTGTTGCACAGACAGCGGCTGCAACTGGTCTTGCCGCAACAGTCGTTGTAAGACACGATGTAGTTCAAGCCGTCCACCGGGTTTTTGCAGGTGCCGATCCAGGTCAGGGGCGACATGGCGGTGCCGGGCGGGCAGGAGATGTGGGTGCCGCCGCAGCAACTGCACAGAAACCCGTCTATGGCGCAATACCGCCAGTAGTCGCAAGAAGCGGGGTCTCCCGGGTCGGCGGCCGGGTTGGCGCTGGTTTGCGGGGACACGCCGTGATAGCCGCTGCCGCCCTCGCCGGCGGCCCGGGCCACCGGCAACAAGGGAAGGGAAGCGCCGCCCGCCGCAACCAACCCCAGCCTCTTCAACAGGGTCCGGCGCGATGAATTGCGCGCGACCCTGCGGGACAACTTCTCGATGATTTTATCCAGCCGGTTCATTCAACTTGCCCTGCTCCCCGCCGGCCTCGCGCTGGGCGGCGTGATGTTTTTGCACATATTCTTGTATGGAGGCGACGCCCCGCTCCTTGGCCTCGAACAAGCTCTCCAGATGCTCCCGGGAATTGACGATGCCCATGGCGGCGACCTTGCCCTGCTCGTCTATCAGCGTCGCGTAAGGCAGTTTCCCCACCCCGTAGCTGCGGCCCAACAGCTCCGACAGCACATAATCAAACCGGGACAACTTATGCTCCGCGATGAACTTCTTGTGCTGTTCCGCCTCGCCATCGCTGGCCAACACGATGTCCAGCCAGGCACCTTCTTCCTTTTGCGCCGACGCCAACACCGGCAACAGGGTCTTGCACACGGGGCAATCCGGCGCCAGGAAGAACAACAAGACGCTACGGGCCGGGTCCCGCGGGCCGCCGATGTGGAGGGTCTCGCCCGCCGTGGTCAGCACATCCAGCTCAGGGGCGGCATCGCCGGGGCGCAGGGTTTGATTCAGCATCAACGCCCCCGCCGGCGCCACCCGCTCATACAACACGCCTATCTGCCGCACCAGCGCGAACGCCAACACCCCCAGGAAGACCACCACCACCCACAGGATGAGATTGGAAATGACCAGAGCCTCAAGCATTGCCTTGCCTCAGCGCGCGCAACAGGTCCTTGTTGACCAGGAGTTGATTGATGATGTGGTAGAACAAGCAACCCGTCACGACCGCCAGGACGATGACAGTCCAGTCGAACCAGAGCAAGGGCCGGGGCTGAACCGAGGCCCCCGCCAGCGCGGCGAGAAACAGCAACAAGCCGTTGCGCGCGATCATCCATTCGCTGATGGTCTGTTTTTGCTGGGGGCCGCCGCAACCGCAGTCTATGTTGCGCCGCCCGCGCAACAGATTGACGCCGATGGCGAGCATATACGCAATCAACAACGCGCCGGCCGCCACTGCCGCCAGCCGGGCCACGGCCGGGATCAACAAGGCGACGCCGGTCATGATCTCGGCCACGGGCAACAGATAGACGCACTGCCTGATCAAGGCCTCCGGCAGGATCTTGTAGTTGCGCAAGGTGGTGGCGAATTCCGCCGGCGCCTGGCACTTGTGAAAGCCAGCGGTGACGAATACGCAACTCAACACTAAGGCGGAGACGATTTGAACGACCGGGTCTATGGGCATGGCTTGGCTCTGCGTGTGACCGGCGAGTCTATCGGCTCACTCGGGCCGCGTGCAAGATCATCGGCATCTCGAAGGCCCTGCCGCCAATGAAGCGCAGCCATTCGCCGCTGTCCGCGGCATAGACATCCAGTTCCATGTTGCCATTGGTCACCACCAGGTAAGGCTTCTCCCCCTGCGTGACTTCTATGGAGACCCCCCACTCTTTCAGGACCATGCGGTTGAGGCGCTGGCCTGAAGGCGCGTCATAGACCCACACCTCCGCGCCGCCGCCTTTGTGGGAGCCGTCCACGCCGTCGGGGTGCATCAGGACAAACAAACGCTGGCTGGCTTCATGGGCCGTCGCGATCTGCCAGCCGCCGGGACGCCAGTTGCCGGCCCGGTCCTGCTCATCCAACAGAGACCAATCCTCGCGGATGTTCGGCTCAGCGCCGCTCAGGTCCACCGGATGGACCCGGCCCTTGAAGGACGGGAAGTAATGCACCCCCCCTATCACCGCGGGCTTGGCGAACACGGGATCCTCATCCGCATCGAAAAAAGGCGAAGTGCGCTCCTGCCTTGCGACTCGGCCCTGCTGGTCCAGGTGGGTGACCAACATGGTGTTGTCCCCGCACAGACTGCCGAAACTGCGGCCCCCGGACGGATAGATCATGGAGCAACCGGCTATGGACGCTTCCGACAGGATTTTGCGTTTGTCGATATCGATGACGCTGACGGAAACCGCCGGAGTGAAATTGTAGAGCAACAACCACTTTTCGCCGTTCAGGAATTGCAACGTGTTCTTGTGGGTGACGATCATGCCGCGCTTGTTGCCGGGCAGAACGATCTCCCCCACCGGCGCCAGGGTGGCCTTGTCATAGATGGTGATCAAATCCGTCCGCTCGCCGCGCAGGCGCCGGGAATGCACCGTTTCCGCCACATAGAGTTCCGGACGCGTCGTGCCGGCGAGAAACGAGGGGAACTGAGCCGAGGGGATGGAGCCCTTGTAGCGCCGCTTCTCCGCCGCCACATCCACCAGCACCACCTTGGCGTCGTTGAGCGAAAAGAAGTTGGTGTCGTGGGCGTACACCCAGGTGTCCGGGTGAACAGGCGGCAAGGCCTCCACCACGCCGATGGACTCCGCCGGCAGTTCGGCGCGGCCCCCGGCGCAGGCGCAAACGAGCAACAGGCCCAAGGCCCCGCGCTTGATCATGGCTTGCCTCTGTTCACATGCGAACTCGCAATGGCGCGCTTCAAACCGGTTGCCGCCTCAGAACCTATAGGACACGCTGCCGCCGACCCAGCGCGGACGCCCATAGTATTCCTCGATCCACCCCAACAGGGCGGCAATGTCGAAGGACTGCACCACATACTCCTCGTCTGTCACATTCTCGGCGAACAAGGCGACTTCCCACTTGTCCGACATCCAGGACAGCCGAACATTGGCCAAATGGTAGCCGTCCTGGCTGACTGCGTCCGCTCGAGTCAGCGCGTGATAATGCTTGGAGCGGTAATGAATGTCGCCTTGCACGGCCATGGAGCCGTTCATCACCGGCCACGAGTAGCGGGCCAAGGCGTTGAAGTTCCACTTGGGAGACTGGATGGAAGTGGTCTTGGCGCCGTCCGCCAGGGTCACATCCATGTCGCTGTAGGCCACGCCGAAGGCCAGATCCAGGCCCTCCCCCGGAGTGAGAAACAGCTCGGCTTCAAAGCCCAGGCTCTCAGCGTCCGGGGCGCTGACCACATTGGTCGCCAAACCGACAATGGTGAACGCCTGAAAATCCTTGTAGTCGTTGTAGTAGCCAGAGACATTAAGCCGCGCCAAGCCGCCCATCAGGGAGGACTTGAAGCCCACCTCAAAGGCGTTCAGCTCTTCCTCCGGGAATTGGAATTGCGCGTCGAAGTCATCCAGATCAAACGATATTTCCTCCGGCCCCACCAGGATCGCTATGGGGTTGAGCGGCGCGTTGTAGCCGCCGCCTTTCACCCCTCGGTTCCAGCTGGCGTAGCCCAACAAGTCGTCATTGGGGCGCCAGTCCAGCTCCACCTTGGCGGACCACAACCCTTCTTTGTACTCGCCGTCGTAGGTGCCGCGGGACAAGCCCAGGAACTCCCCGACTGTCACGAGGACATTCGGATTGCCATTGCGCTCAACGCTGCCGTCCCGGGGAAAGGTGACCACATTGCTGACATAGTTGAAGTTGACCTTCTCGTCGATCCAGCGGAAGCCGCCTATCAAGGTGAACTGGTCGCTGAGCTCATACTCCACCTGCCCGAACAGGGACCAGGAATCCTTTTCCTGCTCATAGGGGTTGTCCAAGCCGATGTAGGCGCCGTCCGCCACGCCGAACAAGCCCGCCGCCAGCGCCGCGTTGTCGGGGCTAAACCCGAAATTGATGAAGTTCTGCGTTCCCACGGGGTTGCCGCCAGCACCGGACGGGTCCGCGCCCAAGCCCGGAATCTCCGCGCCATTGGCGTCGGCGATGTCGATGTTCAAGTAATAGAACCCCGCCACCCACTTGGCTTTGCCGGTTTCCCCGTTCAACCGGATCTCCGTGGACCACTGCTGGGCGTCGGTGTTGAGGAAAAAGTTGAAGTCAGGGAACGGGCTCGCGTCGGAATCCTCGATGTAATCGCGCTTGACGCTCTGGCGATCCATGATCACGGTCAGCAACTGCTCGCCCAGGTCCCACTTGAGGGTGCCGCTGACGCCGTAGGTTTCAAGATCGTTATGGCCCAGCTTGTCATAATCGCCGGCGAAGTTGTCGCCGTCGTCGTCGCAGTAGCTGTTGAAGTTCCTGTACATGTCGCAACGATTCTTCTCCTTGACGCCATTGCCGGCGGCGTCTAAGGAGCTGCTGACATTCTCAAAAAAGCCGGTGCGGATCTCTTGCAACGAATAGCGCGCGTTCAACAGCAGGGAAAAATCCTCGCTTGGCTCAAACAGCAACTGCGCCCGCCCGGCGTAGTCATTGGCGTTGTTGAGATTGTTGCCAGGGTCAAGCCGGTTTTTTATGTAGCCGCTGTTGTGGTGAGTGGAAAAGGACAACCGCCCTGACATGGCGTCGGTCAAACCGCCGGTGATCGCCCCCTGGGTTTTCACCTGGTTATGCTCGCCGACAGTGACCTGGCCGTAGCCGCCAAACTCCTGCTGGGGTTTGTTGGTCACGAAATGCGCCAAGCCGCCGGTCGCGTTGCGCCCGTACAAGGTGCCTTGGGGGCCCCGCAGGATCTCCACGCGCTCCATGTCAAACAACATGAAACCGGCGCCAGACATCTGTGAGATGTAGATCTCATCCACATACAGGGAGACCGGGCTTTCCTGATTGGCGACGAAGTCGCTGTTGGCGGCGCCGCGGATCGCCAACGCATAGTTGGCCTCGCCATTGGGCTGCACCGTGTGCACCCCCGGCGCCAAGGCCGTGATCTGCTGGGCGTTGGCGTAGCCGAGCTGACGCATTTGCTCGCCGGAAAACGCGGTGATGGCGATGCCCACATCCTGGATGTTCTGTTCGCGCTTTTGCGCCGTGACGATGACCTCTTCCAGCACCTGGGCCTGGAGCGGCCCGGTGGCGGCGAAGACGGCCAAACCGCCCGCCATGATGAAACTAATGCTCTTCTTCATTTGATTCATTTGACACTCCCCCGTTTAAAATGTCTAATGCAACTTTCCGAATGCAGGGATCGGACAGCCCGCCGCCATGCCGCCGGCGCGCCGTCTGTTCCACAGGTTTTCTGGCATTTTAGGACATTCGTCCTGTTAAGGCAAGTGTTCTAAGAGATTTTTTTTCAAATAAGCCGTTTTTTTTTGCAACTCATTGAATTTAATCAATTAAAATCATGTTAATCCGACAACGCAAGCCCCTGAACCGCACAGGAACCGCCACCTACGAGAAAGGGGAAGCCCGCCTGGCTCGAATTTTGGACGCCGCCGCGGAGGTGTTCATGGAAGCGGGCTACAGCGGCCTGACCATGCGCAAGATAGCCGAACGCGCCGACATTTCCATCGGCAACCTCAATTACTACTACCGCGCCAAAACCGATTTGCTGCGGGACCTGATAGAGCATGTCCTCACCCCCTACCTGGAAAAATTTGACGAGCGACGGCAAAAGGCTGGCCGCTCCCCGGAAAAACAGCTGGAGGCCGTGCTGGACTTCTGGATCGGAGACCTTGGCACGCCGGAAACCACCGTGTTCTTCCCGGAGCTGTGGGCCATGGGCAACCACGACCCCTACATGGCGGATCTGGTGGACGACCTCTACGCCAAGGCCCGCGAACCCCTGCGCGAATTGATCCGCCAGATCAATCCGACCCTGACCAAAAAAGGCGCCGAGCGAATGGCCCTGTATCTGTGCGCCTCCATGGAGGGCATGACGATCTTCGCCGGCAATGGCAAACCCTGGGCGGGCCAACTCAAGGCGATGCGGCGTCTTATGATCGACAACTTCATGTTGTCCATTAAAACCGCCAAAGGCAAGCGCAAGCCAAAACAGCCCGCCTGAGCAGCAGGCGCGGCTACTTCCGCGCCCCCGATGCGCTTACGCGGCTATCAGCGCGTTCAGCCGTTGCTCCCATTCGTCTTCATCGACGATCTCAAAGCGCATGGCCTTGTTGCGCATGGCAGGCACGAATTCCGCCCAGTCCCTCTTTTTAGCGTGTTGGGAGCAGATGTTGAACACCGTGCGCTTGTAGGCGGTGTCCGCCGCCGCCTTGAGGTGGCTCCCTTTGGTCTCCATGACAAAAACCTGGTGGTACGAGTCGTTGCCCCCCGGCTCGTCCGGCTTCAGGGTAAAAATAAAGTCCGCGTAGATGCGGCCAGGCTTCCATCCCTGCACATAGTAATCCTTGCGCGCCCGGTTCCGGTACCAGAAAAACAGGCGCTCCTGGCGATCCAAGTAAGTGGCGATCTTGTTTTCCAGTCCATTCAACTCATCCTCGCCGGTCTTCTCAAAGAGATTGAGCAGGTATTGGCCGCCATCCTCCCGGTTAGCCTGTTTTTCTTTTGTCTCCTCTATCTCTCGAGGCAGACGATTGAATTCCAGATCCTCCGCCACAACGATAAACCGCATGGTTCCCGCCTCAAGCAATTCTTCAAACACCCGCCGGGACAATCGGTCGCGCTCGGCCTCCAGGCGTTTGCGCAGTTCTTGCAGGATAAACAGATAATTATTGACCACCTTTTTCCGTGGATGCTTCTCAAGCAACGCATCAAACACTTGCATGGCGACCTCGCGCCCCCACCACGGGTTGGGCATCACATCCAACAGGTATTGGGCCGCAAAGTAGTCATCGATCTCGCCCTCCCCGGTGTCGGAGACCCACTCAATCGGAATCTCGGGATCCTCCAGCAAGGCTTCCGCTCCTAATCCGGCGCGCAAGCTGTAATTTTTTCGCTCTCCGGCGCCCAGTTCCATATCGAACAAAGGGCTTGCATCCATCTCGCCCCAAGGAATCCGCGACTGGATGTCCTCCTCGTAATACACCAGCCGCCACTCCCGGCCGTCCTTGATCATGAAGGCGGGCAACACAAGATCGCGGGTTGATTTCCGATAACGCTTGCGCTGTTTAATCGATTTTGTTTCCCTTGGCTGCGCCAGCTCGTCTTTATCGGTGACCACCACCCTGCTTTCCAGGCCCTCTAGCCCTTCCCGACCAAAGCCCCTGCGCACCTCCTGCAACAAGTCAGCGCCCCGTCTCTGAAAACAGAAAACATAGCTTTCATCCAACCAAGACGCGCGGGTTTTCTGCGCGTAAGGTTGCCGAAGAATGCGGCCAACCAGCTGGGTCAACGCAGTGGTCGAGCTGGGGTTCGTCAGAATCGTCAGCACATAGGCGAATGAGCAATCCCAGCCTTCTTGCAAGGCCTGCTTCGTGATGATGAACCGGATGGGGCAATCGCGGGACAACAGGCCGCCGGCTTCATCCACTTCCTTCAGTTCATCCCGCTGACTCGTCTTGATGGCGACATGCTCCGCCCTTATGCCGGGATGCCGCAACAGATATTCCCGGGCGTCCTCCGCATGGACCAGCCCCGGACGCCGCTGGTCCTTGCCTGTGCGCTCCACCTGGATCAGGCAGATGGGACGAATGTACTCACTGGTCCGCTCCTCATGCTCCCGCGCCGCCTCTTCAAGCCGCTGGCGGTGTTCAACAGACTCCAGCAAAGCATCCTGCCAGTTCGCGCTCGCGCTGTTCCTGATGTGCAGATCCAGTTTGATCATCCCCTCTGCGTTCAACTCATGGCCCCGGATATCGACAAGCACATTGGCGCCTGGGGGCGGCGTTGCCGACAGCTCGACGATCATGCGCGGGTTAAACCCCTCAAGGGTCTTCCGAGCGCTTTCGCTGTAAGCCCTGTGTCCTTCATCTAAAATGATCAGCGGTTGCAGAAGCCGCAAGGCGTTGCCTAAGGAGGTCTTCGCTTGACGCTGCCCAAAGCCGCCTGGTTGCTCAAACACATCGAGATTCGACACCGCTTCAAGCAATTCCTCATGGGCGGCGCCTTGGTCGTCCGATGGGAAAAAACGCTCAAAACCGCCGCGGTCCCGGAACATCTTGAGCTGTTCCTTGGTCTCCCGGTTGGCGGACGGCAACATCAACAACAGCACGCATAAGCTTTGCTCAACATTCCGCGGGCTGAATCCGCTGGTCTTCTCCAGCACTACGGTGCGGTTCGCTGAGGCTAAATCAAGTTGCTGGCGATAAGGATGGTCCCGATCTTTCAGGGCCCTCAAGGTCTGATCGTAGATCTGCGTGGTGGGAACGATCCACAACACCAATCCCGTTTGCCGCCTCAGGTAGTGCGTGTTGACAAGATCGATGACCTTGGTGGCCAATAGGGTCTTGCCGCCGCCGGTGGGGATCTTCAGACAAAAGGATGGCAGATAGTCACCTAATCCGTTTTTGCGCGCCGCATAGGCGCGCCCCTGCGCGGTTTTCTTCCACGCTTCGCTGACCCAGTCAACGCCACTCACAACGCTACTCAGCTCCGGGCCCGATGCCAGCGCTTTCTCAACCTGGTCGCGCCACTTGGTTAACTCTTCCAGGAACTCCCGGACCGTCGCCAACGCGCGCTTCTGATATTCCTTCAGGTACATTGCGACTAAGCCCTCAAAGGTTCGTAGATCTGGAACGGCAACTGCGAGAAAACAATGCGGCGCTTGTGCAAAGTCTCCCGGCTCAGGTGCTTGCTGGGCGCGAAGACGAGTTTGTTCCGCTTGCCACGGGGCAACTTCCGGGCCGCTTCCGAGCTCAGTGCCAGTTCCTTGAGCGCGTCAATATTGGGATCGTAGATCAGGAAAACATCGTAGAGCCGGCTTCTGCCTATGAACCACTTGTCCTTCCTGATCTTTTCCGGCTCGAATTCCTCGCCGGTGGCAGTGAAGAAGACATAAGCCGCCAGCTCCTCGTAACTCGGCATGCGCGAGCCGTCGAGTATGGACCGCTGACGCAAGGGGCGGCCCAGCTTGAAGTAGCTGAAGGTCCCGCCTAATCCGGTCTGGAGGGCTTTGTCCTTTGCGGAAGGGATGCCCTTGGCGACGCGGCGCACCCGTTTGGCGGTGAGGGAATCTACATAGTCCTCGCACTCCACCAGGATGAAACGCCGGTTGCCGCCATCCGCCTTGTTCTGCGCCAACACCGCATGGGCGGTCGTGCCGGAACCGGCAAAGGAATCTAAAACAATGCTGTCTTTATTTGTGAAATGAAAAATTATTTTTTTGACAACATCAATCGGTTTTACAGTTTCCATATTGTGATTTTCAACTATCTTGTCTAACTCCTTTTTGCCAGTTTCACTCGTCCCGCAGGATTCGTTGAAATTAGCCCATAAGGGGTGGTATCGCTCATCTAATTCTTCATCGCTAAAGAAAATTCTTATGAGTTTTCCTTTGCGCACAAACACTTTCTTCTCTTTGGCAAGCCGCTCAGCTGTGTCCTGTCCTATCGTCCAACGATAGCCATCTCGCGGCGCTACGCCAAGAACAGAGAAAACCATTTTTTCAGATTTCTTAACGCCGATGTTTTTTCTTTGCTGGACTTCTTCTTCTCGATACCTCCTGCCATTGTCAGCTGTGTGAGGGTATTCCAGTTTCTCTTTTTCCTCTAATATAAAAGGCGCATGATCGGACATCGGCACTTTTCCATAAACCAAAATATATTCTTCTGATTTTTGTATCTTAAACCGAGCGCTTCCTGCATTCATCGGTTTGTTGCGCGCTGTCCAATTGCACATCGCGTAGAAGTTGTCCTCGCCAAAAATCTCATCCATGATCATGCGCAACCGATGCGCCTCGTTGTCATCTATGGAGACAAAAATCACGCCATCCTCAGCCAACAGCTCGCGCAAGAGTTGCAGGCGCGGCCACATCATGCAACACCACTTGTCATGGCGGGTGAGATCATCGGAGTCCACAACTTTCCCTAACCAGTCCTGCAACATGGGGGAATTGACATTGTCGTTGTAGGCCCAACCCTCGTTGCCCGTGTTGTAAGGAGGATCGATGTAGATGCACTTGACCTTGCCGTGATAGGTGGGCATCAGGGCCTTCAGAGCGGCTAAATTGTCGCCCTCGATGATCAGATTGTCATGCAGGCTGGCCTTCTTGCTCAGCCCCTTGGAACGAACCGGCAACAACTCGTGAAATGGCACCGACAAATGGTGGTTCTCCACAAGCGCCTTTCCCTTGAAGTGTAAAAACGGCATCGGGCTGTCATATCGCCAACAAGCAACCTGGAGACGCGGCATCGTTGCGTGGGCGCCGCGATCCACCTGCTATATTGGCATTACTCATTGATTTTGCTTGAAATTATCTGAAAAGCAACGATCCTGCGAACAGACGGGATTAGACACCCTTAACGGCAAATAGTCAAATAAAACTCGTTGCCCTGGGACCCTGCCCCTGCTTCGGCAAAAACGGCCGGGTTGCCCTTACGCGCGGCGGCGTACTGGCGGCACCCCGTTCAATCAAGGGCCATCAGCCCGGCTAAACCGCCTCCAGGGCCACGGCCGTGGCCTCGCCGCCGCCTATGCACAGACTCGCCACCCCTCGCCGCAACCCCCGGTCCCGCAAGGCGGCAATCAGGGTGACGATGATCCGCGCCCCCGATGCGCCTATGGGATGGCCCAGGGCGCAGGCCCCGCCATGGACATTCAGCTTGCCGTGGGGGATGCCCAGCTCCGCCATGGCCGCCATGGCCACGACCGCGAAGGCCTCGTTGACCTCAAACAAATCCACCTCATCCACGCCCCATGCCGCCTTCTCCAGCGCCTTTTTGACGGCTCCCACGGGCGCGGTGGTGAACCAGCCTGGCTCCTGCGCATGGGTGGCGTGTTCACGGATGACCGCTATGGGAGTCAACCCCCGGGCCTCGGCGTCGGCTTGCCCCGCTAACGCCAGGGCCGCCGCGCCATCGGAAATGGAGCTGGAATTGGCAGCTGTCACACTGCCCTCTTTGGCGAACGCGGGGCGCAACTTCGGCACTTTTTCGGCGTCGGCTTTGCCCGGCTGCTCATCGGTGTCCACCACGCGCTCGCCCTTGCGGGAGCGAATCAGGACCGGCGCGATCTCCTCCTTGAACTTCCCTTCCTTGATGGCGATTTGCGCCCGGGTCAGCGAATCGATGGCGTAAGCGTCCTGCGCCTCCCGGGAAAAGCCGTATTTCTCCGCGCAGGCCTCCGCGAAAACACCCATCAGCTTGCCCTTGTCGTAGGCGTCCTCCAGGCCGTCGCAGAACATGTGGTCAATCATCTCGCCATGCCCCAGGCGCAGGCCGCTCCGGGCCTTGGGCAACAGATATGGCGCGTTGCTCATGCTCTCCATGCCGCCCGCGACCACCAGGCGCGCCGAACCGGCGCGGATGGCGTCGACCCCCAACATCACCGCCTTCATGGCCGAGCCGCACATCTTGTTGACGGTGACGCAACCCGCGCTGATCGGAAGATCCGCGCCCAAGGCGGCCTGCCGCGCCGGGGCCTGCCCCTGGCCTGCCGGCAACACGCAACCCATGATGACTTCATCCACCTCCGCCGGCGCGGCGCCGGCCCGTTCCAAGGCGGCTTTGATGGCGACGGCCCCCAACGCCGGCGCCGGCAAGCTGGCCAGCTCGCCCTGAAATCCGCCCAGGGGCGTGCGGGCCATGCCCGCGATGACGACCGGCTCACTCATCGACTTGGGGCCGCTCCCATTCCCGCGCCCGCAGTTCCACCCGGCGTATTTTGCCACTCACCGTCTTGGGCAAATTGGCGACAAACTCGATCCGGCGGGGATATTTGTAGGGCGCGGTGACCTTCTTCACATGGTCTTGCAGGGTCTTTTTCAGGGCCGCGTCCCCTTCGAACCCCGGCGCCAAAACGACATAGGCCTTAACCACCTCGCCCCGGGTGGCATCGGGGCTGGAGACCACGGCGGACTCGGCCACGGCGGGATGCTCCAGCAGGGCGCTTTCCACTTCAAAGGGGCCGATGCGGTAGCCGGCGGACAGGATCACATCATCGGCGCGGCTGACAAACCAGAAATAGCCGTCTTCATCCACATAAGCGCGGTCGCCGGTCACATACCAGTCTCCCCGCCGGGTGGCGGCGGTCTTGTCCGGCTCGCCGCGGTATTCGCGGAAAAACCCCTGCGGCGGACGGGGAACGACGCGCAAGGCGATGTCCCCTTCGGTGTTTGGTGCGACGATGTTGCCCGCCTCATCGATCACCTTCAGGTCAACGCCCGGCGCCGGTTTGCCCATGGAGCCGGCTTTCGGCGCGATGCAGGGAAAGCTGGCGCAGAGGATCGTCGACTCGGTCTGCCCGTAGCCGTCCCGGATGGTGAGGCCCGTGGCCTGCTTCCAGATGTCGATGATTTCCGGGTTCAGCGGCTCGCCGGCCGCCGTACAGTGCCGCAGAGTCTTGAACTCATGCTGGCCCAGGTCTTCCAGAACCAACATGCGGTAGATGGTGGGCGCGCCGCAAAAAGTGGTGATGGGATGCTTCGCCAGGAGCGCCAGGGTCTGCTTGGGGTTGAACCCCGCCGCGTGATGAATGAACAGGCAAGCCCCCCGCAGCCAGGGGCCGAAATAACTGCTGTAAGCGGCCTTGCCCCAGCCGGTGTCGCTGAGGTTCCAGTGCAGGTCGTCCGGTTTGAGGTCCAACCAGAACTCGCCCGTGATCCGGTGGCCAATGGCGTAGCTATGGGCATGCATGCACATCTTCGGGTGGCCGGTGGTGCCGGAGGTGAAATAACACAAGGCGTCATCGTCCGCGTTGGTGTCCACAGCGTCGAACGCTGGCGCGGCCTCCGCAAGGGCCTGTCGGTAGTCGATCCAGCCGTCTCGCGCCCCGTCCGTAACGACGCGGGCCGCCAGGGTGGGACACTTCGCCTTCGCCTCATCCACCTTGGCCGCGTTGGCGCTGTTCGTGATCACGCAAGCGGCGGACGCCGCGTTGATGCGGTACTCCAGGTCTGCCGCGGAAAGTTGCACGGTCGCCGGCGAGACCACGGCCCCCATGCGCAACGCGGCGGTGAAGACCTCCCACCAGGGAATGACCCGCGGCAACATCACGATGATCGAATCGCCCCGCTTCACGCCCGCCGCCGCCAAGACATTGCACAATTTTTTCGAGGCCTGGCTGAGCTCCGCAAAGGTTCTCGAGGCCTCATTCCCCTCGTCATCCACCCACAACAGGGCCTGTTTGGCGGGATCCTGCTCCGCCCACTGGTCTATGACTTCGCGGACGAAATTGTATTTCGCCGGCCGCTCCCACTCAAAAGAAGCGCAAGTCTGCTCGTAGTCCTTCATGTTGAAGTCTGTCATGCCGTTCTATATACCACAGAAACCCGGCGCGGACAGCGACGAGGCGAGAGGCCCGCACGGCAGGGCCGCCCTTTCAGGAGTCTGACCCCTATTTGCGCTTGGGCAAATAGGAGGCTTCCAGGTCTCTTATCATCAGATCCATTTGCGGCGGCTCCATGGCGCGGCAACCAGCCGAGGCAACAGCTTTTTTGGCTATCTCCACGGAGCGCTTCTCCTTATCGATGCCGATGTGCCGCCGGCCCTCGTTAAGGGCGGCCACAGCCGTGGTGCCGCTGCCCATGAAGCAATCAAGAACAACATCCCCGGGCTTGGTCAACAACTTTATCGCCCGCCTTGGCAACTCGACGGGAAACTTGGAATCGTGATCCGCGTTGCTGCGAACAGAGGGAATGTCCCAAACTCCTCGGGAACCCCAGTTCACCCATTCCTCTCGCGTCAGTCTTGACCGATCCACTCTTGTTATTCCCGGTTTCCAGAAAATGTACAGGTGTTCGGATTCATCGACGGAGCGGTATGAGATCGTGTGCCAGCGCGAATTCTCCCAGGCGGCGTCCTTGACCCACACCCGGCGGTCATAGAGATAAAAACCCGCCTTTGCCGCCGCGTCTTCAATCATGCCGCCAACCAAAAACACCCGGGTTTGCGACTGACACTTTCCGCCTCTGATGTTATTGCCATTGAGCCTGCGGTCTATCGTTTGCTCACTGCATCCAAAGTGTTCCGCAAGCTTGTACCGGTTCCAGTCCGGGCGTTTCCTCTTGACTTTCAGTATGTCCTCTTTGGAAAGGTTGACCTTTCTCCGGGACACATTCTCAGCCATGATTTTCGGCATGCTTTCATCCTTGAAACAAAGGATGTCCGCGATATTCACCGCCAAAAAGCCGCCGGGCTTGACAATGGGGAAATGAAGTTTAATGACCCTTCTTAACAGGTCTTTCCAGCCTTCAAAAGACACGCCCTGTTCATATTCCTTGCCGACATAGTAAGGGGGCGACCATACGCTCAGGGCGATGGATTCCCGCTCTATTCTTTTCAGAAAGAGCCTCGAATCGCCGTGATAGATGTTGTTCGGCTTAAGAGGGGCGCGCAAATTTACGACTGCCATGACGCCTCGCACTCCCGTTTTTGCTGAGGGCGGCGGCTACCCCGACCGCGCCCTGCGATTGACTATCCCCAACATCCTGAAAAAAAGAATGACGACGCCGGGCCGGCGCCACAGCGAGGTGGACAAGGTCAGTCCCATGCAGTTCAGCCGGTCCAACGCCAAATTCTTCGCCAAGGTTGCGAATCCCCCGTTGTCCGCTTCAAAACAGCCGCCGACCCCCAGGCTGCCAAAGCCGTAATCATGCTCCAGGATGTGCCTGAAAACGGCCGAGTGCATGGCGACCACGGGCGCGCCGGCGCGGGCGGGAACGACGGCCAAGCCGTCGAAAATGGAGTAGCGCACCACGATGGAATCCAGGTCCGTCAAACAGACGCGCGCGCCGCGAAAGGCGTTCAAAAAAGGCAGCCAGGACAGCAAGCGCACCAGGAGCCGCGAATTCTTCTTGAACAACCGTTGCTGGTGCGCTACAAACAGCGCTTGCAGGGCCTCCAGTCCGCAGGACTCCTCGTAGCGCAATTTGGGCAGGGCGTTGATGTTGCTCATCCGGGACTCCCACCATTCCAATGCGGCCTCGTCAGCTTGCAACTCATCCAGGGGCCGGGTCTGCATGGGCGCCATGAACACGGTTTCCAGGCCGGCTTGGTCCAAGCTCTCGCGCACCGCCTTGGGGGTGTTGATGGAGTCGTTGAGATAAGCGTTCATCTCGTTGGCGAAATAGAAAAAACTCGCGAAGGGCATCACCCGTTCAGCGCCTAACAGCCGCGCCTGTCTGAGCATCGTGTCGATTTTTTCACGGGCGGCCTGTTTCCTCCAGGCGGCGTTGTCTTTCCCGCCCTTCCAGGACGCATAGCTGAACTGCGTCAGAAGCAGGTCGCAAGTTCCGTAGCGATGCCTCATTTTCTTGAGCTGGGCCGCGTTCAGGTGGGCGCAATCGTTCAGGTTGCAAATGGTCTTTCCCGCCAGCTTCATGATCAGGCCGGAATCGCGAAACCCGCTTTTTTGCACATAGACATCGAAGTCCGAAGCGATGCTGAACCGCTGCCCCTCCTTCAGCTCCGTCACATCGAAACCCTGTTGCGACAGGAAGCCGGCGATGCGCCGGTCCCGGGTGGCTTGAAACAGCATCTTGATGTTGTTATCCGCCATCTTGCGCTTGATGTCGGGATGCAGAAAGAACTCCGGGCTGAAGTGATCGGCATGCTCGTGCGAGAGCCATATATAGTCCGTGGCGTCCAAAACCCGCAAAATGTCGGACAGGGAGGTTTCAACGATGAGCCGCCAGCTGTGGAAAAACGCCGGGCCGAAATACCAAGGATCCGATAAAACAGACTTTGCCCCGTCGGAGACCAGCACGGAGGCGTGATTGACAAAAGTGATGGAAGGCCGGCCCCTGCATGGCAACGGGGCGGCCTCCGGCGGGCTGACATTCCCCGCCCCGTCTGTCGTTCCTGAAAAACCCTTCATCGCGCAAGGCGTCTCACACTCGGAAGGCTACAGCGATTCCAGGTGGCTGACCATGCGTTGGCGCATGGCGGCATTCGGCGCGCGGCCCTTGCCGCCAGTCATGTTGTCCACCAGGTGTTTGATCTTGCTGGTGGCGGGTATCACGCAGGTCACCGCCGGATGACCGACGATGAACTTCAGGAAGAACTGTCCCCAGGTTGCGCAATCGATCTCGCCGGCCCAGGCTGGCAGGGGCTCGCCCTTGACCCGCCTGAACAAGCCGCCGCCCTGGTAAGGACGGTTGATCAAGGTGGCGATGCCTCGGTCCGCGGCGAGAGGCAACAACCGTTGTTCCGCCCCGCGGTTGGCTATGCTGTAACTCAGTTGGACAAAATCCAGCGGCTCTTTTTTCATAATGGCTTCCAGCTCCTCATGGAAACGGCCGTGGGAAGTGGTGATGCCCAAGTGCCGGATCTGGCCCTGCTCCTTCATCTCCTTGAGGGTTTTCAGGTGGGTTCTCCAGTCCCGCAGGTTGTGCACCTGCATGAGGTCCATCCGCTCCACGCCCATAAGCCGCATGGACTCCGCCATCTGGCGAATGCCGGCCTCCCTGCCGTCAGTCCACACCTTGGTGGCGGCGAACAAGGCGGAGGCGTTGGTCGTGGTTTTCAGCAACTCGCCCACCAGGCCCTCGGCCGGGCCGTACATGGGAGACGAATCGATCAGCTGGCCGCCGTGGTCGAAAAAAGCCTGCAACACCGCGCCCAGCTGTTGCCGGGGCGCGGCGTGGGAAAAAGTGTCATAGGTGCCTATCCCCATCACGGCAAGGGCCTCGCCATTGCTGGGAATGGTCCGCTTGATGACCGCGTTCGGCAGCGCGCGCAAGTTACGCGGCAGGGCCGGCAACGCGATGGCGCCGGCGCAGGCGGCCTTGAGCAGGCCGCGGCGGGACAGGGCAAACTGGGTCATGGCGGTTTTCCTCTTGCGGCATGGCGTTCTTTTCGGGCGTTCGCTTAAGGGGCGCCTGGCTTGCGGGAGATTATAAAAGAAATGGCGGGAAAGACGCGGGCTTTGGCGCCTCAGGCTTCCCTGAAGGCCACCAGGGGCGGAACGGACAAGACCCGGCGGGCGCCAGCCAGACCGCCCGCCACGACCACCAAGGCGCAAAGCAGGGGCGCCACCAACAAGGCCCAAGGGTTGACCGCCATTTCCATCCTGAACACCTGTTCGGCGAGGACCGCCGCGGCCACCGTGGCACCCAGGGCCCCGATGACTCCCGCGATCAACCCGATGACGACAAACTCCGCCAACAAGCCCGCCGCGATATGGCGGCGACCCGCGCCCAGGGTGGACAACAAGGCTGACTCGCGCCGGCGCTCATCCTGAGTGGTTTGCAAGGCGGCAAGCAACACGACGATCCCCGCCAACAGGGTGAAGCCGAACACAAACTCCACCGCCCTGATGACTTGCTTCATAATGCTCCTGACCTGGCTGAGGATGGCGTCCACATCAACGACGGTGACGCTGGGATAGGCCCTGACGAGATCCAACAGCAACCCTTTGTTCGACTCTGGCAAATGGAAGCTGGTGATGTAAGTGGCTGGGTAGCCATCCAATGCGCCGGGGTTGACCACGACGAAAAAATTGACATTGAAAGTGTCCCAGTCAACCCACCTGAGATTGGCGACCACCCCGCTCACCCGTTGCTCCGCGATGGCGAAGGTCAAGCGGTCGCCACGGGCGATGTTCAGGGTCTTTGCAAACTCATCTTCAAAGGAAAACAGAAGGTCATCCGCGTCGCCCCACCACTCGCCTTCCACCAAGCGGTTGTCTTCTTGCAGGGTTTCCGCCACCGACAAGTTGAAGATCCGCCGGGCGAACATTCGCGCCTCTTCGTCTTCGTAGTCATCGGGGTTGACCGCCTCGCCGTTAATGGCCATCAGACGGGCCCGCACCATGGGGTGGGTTCGGGCCGCCAACCCGGCCCGGGCTTGCAGGTAATCCTTGACTTCATTGACTTCGCTCGGTTGGATGTTAATGAGGAAATAATTAGGCGCGCCCTCAGGCAGGCGGTCGCGCCAATGCTCCAGCAGGTCGGCCCGCACCAAGGTCAACAGGGTCAGCGCCATGGCGCCCAGGCCCACCGCCAGGATTTGCGCCGCGCTCAGTGGCGCCCGGCGGACGATGTTGGCCAAGCCGAAACGGACGGCGCTGCCCACCTTGGCCCTGAGCCCGTCAAGCCCGCGAATGGCCAAGCGCGCCGCCAAAAACGACAGCAGGCCGGTCAGCAACAGACCAAGCATGCCGTACAGGGCCAGTTCGAGATTGCTGGACCGCCACAGGGTCAACAACAACAGGCTTCCAACGGCGGCTGGGTAGATGACCAGGTTGCCGGGGGGCAAGGGGGTTAAATCCCGCCTCAGGGTTCTCAGGGGGGCGACGCGCTTCAATCTTGCTATTTGCGGCATGGCGAAACCCAAGGTCATCAACACGCCGGCCGCCATGCCGGTGATCACGGGGGCGGGGGTGGGCGCCGGCAGGGATCTTGCCACCAAGCTGCTCATCAGCCAGGCTAAGCCTTGTTGCCCCAGGTAGCCCAGGGCGCAACCCGCGCCGCCGCACAACAGCGCGAGGACCAGCAGTTGAGCAAAGTGGAGCTTGACGATCAGGTCTTGGCGAGCGCCAAAGCAACGCATGATGGCGCAGTTATCGAAATGCCGGACCGCGTAGCGTTGCGCCGACAGGGCCAAGGCAAGCCCGGCCAAGGCGATGCTGACCAACACCGCCAGAGTCAAAAACTGCTCCGCCCGGTCCAGGGTCGAGCGCAATTCAGGCCGCGCGTCCCGTATGCCCTGGATGTCGTAGTCCTCGCGGCTTTCCACCAAGGCGCGAAATTCCGCCACCGCATCGCTGGGGCCCGCCGCCAATAGTTTGTGGGTGGCGCGGCTTCCGGGTTGGATGAGGCCGGCGCGCTCCAGATCCGCCAGGTTCATCAACAATCGCGGCGCGATGTTGAACAAGTCGCCGCCCCGGTCCGGTTCGTAAGTCAACACCTTCTCCGCGCGCAAGGACGCGGCGCCTAACCGCACTTGCTCGCCCACCTCAAGACCCAGCTGTTGAAACAGCCGCGAGTCAAGCCAGGCGGCTCCCGGCGGCGGCGCGGAGGCGGCGGTCGTTTCCGGCGCAAACAGCTGGTCTGAGACCCGCAACTGGCCGCGCAACGGGTAGCCGGGTTGCGCCGCCTTCACCTCCGCCAGTTGCAGTTTCTCCCCAACCACCACCACGCTGCGAAAACTCACCGTCAGGGCCGTTTTCAATCCTAAGGCCCGGGCCTGTTCGATGAGCGCCGGCGGCGCCGGCCCGACTGAGCGAACGACAAGATCGGCCGCCAAGAGTTCGGTGGCTTGAAGCTCCACAGCTTGCCGGACGCGGCCGGTGAAAAAATCAACGGAAGTCAGACTGGAGACGGCGACGATCAGGGCCATGGCCACCAAGCGCAACTCCCCGGCCCGCCAATCCCGCGCGAGCTGCCGCAACGACAACCTGAGCCAAACCATCATGCCCCCGCTTCGGGGTCAACAATCCTGCCCCCCGCCAAAGTCAGCTTGCGCGAACAATGGGCCGCCACGCTGCTGTCATGGGTCACTAACACCAAGGTGGCGCCGCGGTCCGAATTCAGGCGAAACAAGATGTCTATCACCTGCCCCGCCGTGCGCGAATCGAGATTGCCAGTGAGTTCATCGGCGAACAAAACGGCCGGTTTGCTGACAAAGGCGCGGGCGATGGCGACTCGCTGTTGCTCTCCTCCCGAGAGTTGGTTCGGATAATGCGCCATTCTCTCCGCCAGCCCGACCTCCACAAGCTGTTGTTGCGCCAGTTCCCGCGCCGCGTTGTCCCCCGCCAGCTCCAATGGCAACATGACATTCTCCAGAGCGGTCAACCCCGACAAGAGTTGAAAGGATTGAAACACGAAACTCGCACGCCGCCGACGCAACTCCGCCCTGCCGTTCTCATCCAGGCCCGACAACTCCACGCCGTCGAGGAAAACCGCGCCGCTGGAGGGCAGATCCAGACCCGCCAATATGCCTAACAAGGTGGATTTGCCCGAACCGGACACGCCGGCTATGGCCAAACTTTCGCCCTGGGCGATCTCCAAACTGATATTATCCAGGATAGTCAGAACGCCGGACGGGCTAGCGGCCCGTTTGCTCAAGTTTTCCGCCCGAACCATGCTGTTTGCGGGGTTGCTCATGTTCAGAAAGTGCGTTTTTGTTGTTGTTTTATTGTTGCCGCCGCTGGCGAACGCCGCAGAGCGCGCCATTCTCATCATGGGCGACAGTTTAAGCGCCGCCCACGGCATAGACTTGGACGCAGGCTGGGTCGCCAAGTTGCAAACGCGCCTGAAGCGTGAAGGTTACTCGCACCAGGTGATAAACGCCAGCATCAGCGGCGAGACCACCCACGGGGGGAACCGGCGCCTTGAGGCCCTGTTGGCGCAGGCGCAACCAAGCATAACCATTATCGAGCTGGGCGGCAACGACGGGCTGAGGGGCATGCCCCTGACGGACATCGAGGACAATCTGCTGAGCATGATCGAGAAAACCACCGCCGCCGGCAGCCGGGCCCTGCTGGTGGAAATGCTCCTGCCGCCCAATTACGGCAATGAGTATGTCGAGAAGTTTGTGGGCATTTATCGGCGCCTGGGCCGGCGGGACGATGTGACCCTGGCGCCGTTCATCCTCAAGGGTGTTGCCGACAATCCGAATTTGATGCAGGATGACGGCATTCATCCAACAACCGAAGCGCAAAAAGCTATCTTGGACAACCTGTGGCCCAGTTTGCGCCCATTGCTGAAAAAGACGACCCCCGCTCCATGAATTTTTGCGGCGCCTGCGGCGCGGCGGTGGAGCAAAAGGTGCCTCCCGGCGACAACCGCCTGCGCCATGTCTGCTCTTCCTGCGATAAAATTCACTACCAGAATCCAAAGGTGGTCGCCGGTTGCATCCCCGTGTGGGAAGACAAGGTGTTGTTATGCAAGCGGGCCATCAACCCGCGCTGTGGTTATTGGACCTTGCCGGCGGGCTTCATGGAAATGGACGAGACCTTGCGCCAAGCCGCCGCCCGGGAAACCATGGAAGAGGCCAACGCCCGGGTGGAAATTCTCAACCTGTTCGCCGTCTTCAGCCTGCCCCATGTCAATCAGGTCTATATGATGTTCAACGCCCGGATGCTTGCTCCGGATTGTTCCGCCGGGGACGAGAGCCAGGAAGTCCGCCTGTATTCTGAGGCTGACATCCCCTGGGAACAACTGGCTTTTCCCACCATCAGGCACTCGCTGAAGTTTTTCTTCGAGGACCGCGAGAACCAGGCGCAACGATTGCACACTGGCGACATCATCCGCAACGACGCGGGACACGAATTGCTGATGGGGCCTGAGACTCCATGCTGAGCGGGTTTTCGTTGCCTGTGAACTGAGCAACCCCAAAACCCGGCATTGAGCCGGTTTTCGCCTTCTGCAAAGCGGCCTTGACATAACCAGGGCGCGGGACGCTCAGCCGGGGCCAGTGCAATCCACTATGCACACCGTAATTCTTTTACGCTCCTCATTGTCAAGGGACTGCTCCAGGAGCTCCTGCAGTTTTGCCGGCGTCTTAGGCTTCTCGCCTCTTTCTGGATGGGGCCAGGTGGATTTGGACCCAAACCAAAACACAAGATATATGCCGTGGCCATCAGCTCCGGGATCCTGGGCGTATTTCTCCATTAGCTGATGTCTTATTCCGCGCCAAAGCTCCCTGCTGTCATTACATTTGATCTCGATGGGGACATTGCAAGAGAGTTCTGAATCTCTATAAGACACCCTGATATCCGCCCGTTTGTCACTGGCGTACCTGGGTTCTGGTTGCGCCTCAACGCCATGTCTTGAAAGCCGCGGTTTCAAATCAGAGAGGAACAAGTCGCGACAGACTTCTTCATGCTGTCTGCCTTGAGGTTGTTTTTCTCTGTTGAGAATCCAGTATTGCCTGTAGTCATTTGTATTCCCGCTTTTTATCTGCTCAGCCAAGTCTCGGATATGCTCGCATGTCAAAGATGCCAGATCTGCGACATTGGCTGGAGAGCCGTTTTTCAAAGTCCGGCGAACTTGTTCCAGGCTAACAGGTGGAGACTGCAAACTGCGCTGAGCCTGTAGAGCGATTCTTAAGCTCGGATGCCATTCCGCCAAGTCAGGTTGGTTGAGCAACTCTTTAGTGGCTTCAATAGCTCCAGGGGCAATATCTATGTCTTGCAACCGGTGAATCATCCGTGAAATGAACTCTGACAACTCATATTCCTGATTATCAATGAGGCGGTTGGTGGGACGCTGATAGGGTGCGCGCCGGGGGCCAAACAACTTGATAAACAGCGCTAACGCCGACAGCGACATTTTCTCTACAGGCAACCACTGATCTATTCTGCCCGATAAAAACCCCGTTAAATAGTGGATGCGGGATTTGCGCTCATCTACAAACTGCCTCAGTAGCGTTTCATACCCCTCCAAGTCAAGGATGAAACCCGCGGTTAGCCAATTTCCTCGTTGGCGCAAATCCATGCTTTTCAGTCGTGGTGTTTTTTCTCTTATCACTTCCTTGAGTTGGTTTTCGTCCCCGTGCTGCAAGGCGGCATTCAAAAGACGACGGAGAGGGTCAAGCTGTTTAGATGTGATCCGGGCGGGGACGCTGCGAAGCAGTGGAATTGCCACCTCTCGAGCGATCTGAGCGTGATCCTCGTCGTATTCAAGTGCATAAATCATGTTGGGCGATTTGCCAGCCCGCAACGCCGCTGTGCCACACTCGATATAGACCGCAACCACCCAATCCGGCTTCTCTTTCAGCAGGGTTTTATACCACTCAGGCTTGCCAATTCGAGCATCCCCACAGATAAAATAAAACGCCAAAATTTTTTTAATGTTGTCTTCCCCTAAATCCAATATCGCTTGTTTTCCCTTCTGGCCCAACTCATTCATGCCAGCCAAACAAGGCAAGGAATGAACATATCGCCAGGTGGTGTTTGTTCCTTTTTTATTGTCCAATTTAATGATTGCTCCCACCTTTGGCAGGTCTTCTCGGCGAAGAAAATTCTTCAAGCCCGTCAATATGGGCCCGACCAGGCCTGGATTATATTTGAAACGATTATGCAACCTTTCCTTAGGGCTTCCACCAACCACGCCCCAAAAAAATCCATAATAGATTCCGCCCAGGTTGTGGAATATCTCGGGAGACGCCATGCCTGTTTCAATATCCGGTAAATGCTCTTCTATAAACTGAGTGTATTTCCGTTGTTCTTCCTCTTCCTGTTGTCGCTTCTCTTTAATTTCTTGCATGAGCTTCCAATCTTGCGCTCCGTAGCCACGGTCAATTTGAGTGATCCTCAGTCTCTCCCAATGAGGTTTTAATCTCGGATCTTGCTCCACTGTCTCCTCTATCAATTCCAAAGACATGCCGACATTCCCCTTTCCCCTATCCAAGGTCTTGACACTTTCCACGAAAAGCCGCTCTGCCGTTTTTTCATTGCTTGATTCCCTCGCCTTGTTCAGACACCAGCGACCATAGTCTTCAAACAGATTAAAATCCCCATCAAGCAACCATCCTACCGTTTTGGATATGCGCCAACCAAAGCCCTCGCTATCGATGCATTTTTCCAAATAATGTTCCATCAATTTTTTTTGAATTTCGGTACGCTGCTCAATCCAGGAATAAATGAATTTGGAATTTTCAGTGCGGTCCAGTCGCATGGAACCATATTCATCCACTGCCAAGGCAAGCCAATTTGACAGGTTCTCCACCTCAATGACATCACCAAACTTTTCAAGACCTCTTGCAAGCAGTTTTCCTATCATGCTTCTTATGTCCAGATCAGAAAGCGTGGGGAAATTTTCCGTAGCTATTTGTTTGTTCACCAACGCATCCAATAATTGACGCACTTGATCATCATCGGATTTCTTCTCCAATGCGATGTTCCAGAAAAACCCATAATCGCCTATGTAATCCGGCGCCTTAGGTGAGGGGAGATAATCAAACAGCTCAGACGGAGCAACCCTTTCAGGATACAGGTGTTTTAACAACATGCCCAAAAGGTCATCTTCAGAGTCAATAATGATGTTGCGGTGAACATCTTGCAAAATGGCTTGCAATATCTGTTCGTCGTCGAAACGAATCAATATGTTCAATGCCATCCGCCGGTTTTCTTCTCGCGCCTCGGGACTTCGAATCAGAGCTGCTAAGGCGTCGGATAAATTTGGCAACGCCTCGCCATGAAACATTGCCGCCAACACATAAAACAGGCGCCACTGCTGTTGCGCGTCCCCAGGGTCGGTTGATTGAAGCACGGCTCGAAATTCCTGTTCCATATCAGCTTGGCAAAATCCGCCAAATGGCCGCTCGTTCCAATAGCCAATTCCCAGCCCCCCCTTTTCCTCGGTCCACCTGCCCAATTCATCTAACAGCGCCAAGCGTTGTTCCTTGTCGAACAAGCTGACATCGCCGTACAAAGCCACCCCCAAAGGGTCGCGCCGCATGAGCCGGGACCGCTCTTGAATACGCAATGTGGCAAGCCAAGCCAACACGCCTCGCAATCCGGGGATCACTTCCCCGCCTCTTTCGAGGAGCGCCAACACCCTTCCAACGGGCAATCCCTGCTCAATTTTCCACGACAAATAATATGCGCTCAGGTATTCGGCGTAGGTTCTGTGACTGCACTCGATATATTTGCCAGATTTGACAAACAGCTTCGTTCTTGCCACCAATGGCAATAGACCGGTCTCATCTATGTCCAAGTCGCCTATGAGAGGATGATCCTCGTCTGCATCCGCTCTCAGCTCGGCAAATTCATCTTTCCCTGCCAATAACAGAGTTGCGCAAAGGGACCCGGCGGCTCGCATGAGTTCTTCACTGCCAGGCGTTTGGGAAATATCGGCTCTGTTGTGAACTCGATTCCACTCGGCAAGCAACAGCTTCTTACATGCCAACTGAAAAATTTCTGATCTCTTCTCCGGCAAGTCATGATCCTTGGCTATACGAACCAACATCTCCAAGGTGTGTGGATTTTTGATTAGCGCTGTTAATTCAGCCTGCGCAACCTTCTGTAAAAATGAGGATGCTTCCGGAGGGGACATTTGATAGCCATTAACGAGAATTTGCTCAATCTCTGTCTCCTCAAGCTCGGCTAAAAACAGCTCTTTCACATCTCGGCCCGGAAAAACCTCTGCCAACCGCTCTCTGTCATCGGTGACATCCCAGTCTGCTTCGCGACAGGCGATTCGAAATCTTGGCGGTTTAAGCCGGTCCAATTTCGCACGAATCTCATCAAAGGCAATAAGATCGTCTTTCCTGATCGCCCTGACCTCATCCAGGCCATCGATGAACAAGGTTTTATCTTGCCATTCCTCATCACGGCTAAGAGCGATAAAATCCCGCGCAGTGATGTATTCACAATCTGGCTGTTCCGCCTCCTTCTTGAAAGCGGTGGTTTTTCCACTGCCCGGCTGGCCTAACAATACATAGACTGGCTCATTTCTGTAGGACTCCAGCGGTTTGGGATGATTTCTATCGATAACATAGCGCCCTGCTTCGTCCTTCTTACGCTCGAAGCATGATCGAGGAGAAAAATAGTCGGAAGACATCTCAGTCAAACAATTCTTCCAAGTCGGTTGTACATAAAAAATCCACAAGCGGCATGCCCTTGTCGCCCACCAAAATTACACGATGCGGTTTAAATTCTTTTGAAAAAGCCTCTAATCCCCGCTGCCCGCCACCTCTGTCACCGGTCTTCACCTCTATGGCAAGTAGCCGACTGCCTTTTTTCAAGACAAAATCAACCTCGTTTGAGCCCTCTCGCCAGTAGTAAAGTTCATAATCCGGGAAGCCGAGATTGTATAAGTGGGCACCTACGGCACTCTCAACCAGGCGCCTCCAGTAGCTACGGTCGGAACGGGCTTCTTCGAAGGAGTAGTCGGATTGCGCGGTCATTAAGGCGGTGTTGAGTACATTCAGCTTGGGACTGGAAGCGCGCCCCCAAGGGATTCCACTGGCGTATTTTTTCAGACCCGTTAGCAACCCGGCATCGGTCAATAAGTCGAGGTAGTGCGCAAGAGTGGTTGTGTTCCCTGCATTCTCAAGTTGTCCTCGCATCTTGTTGTACGACAATTCTTGACCCGAATATTGGCAACCCAGCTCAAACAGATTCTTTAACAATGCCGGCTTATCGACCCTGATCATCATTAAAATATCCTTTCTGATATTCTGTTCGATCAAAGAATCTAGAACATAGCTCATCCAACGCCTTTGGTCAGAAATATAGTCGGCGTTGCCCGGATAACCGCCAAAATAGATGTACTGCGGCAAGTCGATGTCAAAGGCCTCGTTCATTTCCGCAAATGACCAATGGGTCATGCGGATTAGCTCGAACCGCCCGGCAAGGCTTTCCGACAAGCCCCGTTGCATCAACCAGGGCGCAGATACTAACAAAACAACATGCATGGACCGACCCGCTCTGCGGTCCGCGTCCCATAATCCTTTCACTGCCTCCGACCAGTTTGGAATTTTTTGCACCCCATCCAGGGCCAAAACGAACTTCGGCTTGTCAACGGCGTCGCTAAAATCCGCAAGCCTATCCGCAGCCATTCGCGCCTCCTCCCATTGCCTTATCAGCCAAGCGACATCGGGTTTCTCAATGCCCGTGTCGATGATAGCGCCATCAGGACCCGACAGCGCCTCAGAAGACGATGACCTTGGTTCATCCATGCCAAGATAGCGGTAAGAAGAAGGCGGGCGAGTTTCCTCCAGCGTGCTTCTGACCAGCGTCGTCTTGCCAACCTGGCGCGGGCCGGCAACAATAATTATCCTGCTGACTGGCTCGCTGAGGCGATCCGTCAGTGTCTTTGCGTGGGGTCTCTGGTACCTCATGCGCCCTATATTACATCATTGAGTAAAATTACTCAATAGCGTAATAAAAATAAATGTCAAGTAAAAACAATAGCTTATATATTCCCTAATTTTAATTCCTGGTTCAAGCCAAATAATTGTGAGAATTTTCACACACCGGGGGACGGGTCGTTGGCGGGAAACGGGAGCAGGCTCTCATCTGGGATGTAATCGTGCTATGCTGGCCTTGCCAATGATCAACAAAGATCGCGTCGCAATGACAGAATCCAATCCCTATCTTGCCGCGCTGGAACAAGCGCATCCGGTTCGTTGCCACGAGCGGGCTTATGAAGTGGCAAGAGCGATCCTGACGCCGTCCTGGCCCGATGGTGATGACGAATTCAATGCCGCCGTAGATCAATACGAGCGCCGGCATGGCAACCTGAAATCCGACCCTGACAGATGGCGCGGCGCGCCGCTGGGCCGGCCAGCATGACGACGAGCGCGGCAACGGCGGCCCTTCTGCCGGTTGGCGACGCCTATCTTGGCGATCTGAACGGCCCGACCGACAGCGACTGGATTAGGGCCGAGCTGACTGCAGGCGCAGGCTACTTGTTGACCCTGGCGGCCCGCGACCCTGACGGCGACGGCCCGCGCAACGGGGCCGGCGACACCATGCTGGAGGTGTTCAACGAACAGCAAGAGCTTGTCGCCAGCGCGGACGATCAGGCCTTGGTTAATGGCGTCTTGCCTGCTGGCGGCTTTCATCCCCAGCTTAGCTTTACTCCTACCGATAGCGGCGTGCATTACTTCCGAGTCAGCTCTTTCACTTTTCCCGGCAAGGATTATTCCGGCGGCTATCGTTTGGAACTGGCGGAGACCAGGCCGGCCCCCGAACCCGACCCCGCGCCAGAAGCGGGAGCAGGGCCAGGCGGCGATGCTGACAGCGGCGCAGGGGGAAGCGCCCCGGTTGCGATGGTGAGCGAAGGCGCGGACGCGGCCCGCCTGGAAGTGGGCAACGTTCATTTTGGCGTGCTGGACGGTCCCGCTGATAGCGCCTGGATAAGAGCGACGCTGACCGGCGGAACGACTTACAACCTGGCCCTTGCTTCCCGCGACCCGGATGGCGGCGGCCCGCTAAGCGGCGCGAAAGACACCGAGCTTGAGATATACAACGGCCAAGATGAACTTGTCGCGAGCATGGACGATCAAGCCTTAGTCAATGGCGTGTTGCCTGTTGGCGGCATGCACCCCCGGTTAAGCTTCACACCGAGCGCGGACGGCGATTATTTTTTCCGTGTCAGCAGTTTCATTTTTCCCGGCGAGGATTATTCAGGCGGCTACCAGTTAGAGCTTGCGGAGGCCCCACCGCCACCGCCGGCCCCTGAACCTGAACCCGATCCCGATCCCGATCCCGATCCAGGCGGCCCCGCGCCTGACCCTGACCCGGACACCGGCGGCCCGACGGACGACGGCCCCGGCGATGGCGGCGAGCAGCTCTGGAGAACAATAATCGGCGAACGAGAGCCGTATGTGCTTTATGGCGACGGGCCAGTGCCTGGCGTGCATCTTCAACCGCTAACGAAAAACATACTTGACTCCCTGTTTGGCGATTACACGAGTCACGTCTATTCCATAGAGGCCGGCGGCGCTTTTGATGGCCGTCCCAGCGCGGCGAATCATTTGGCCTATGCCGGCGGCAGGAAGGAAGAAGATGGATACACCTTCTACGGGCATGACGAAACGGCAACAGTCAACAAAACATACAATTATGGTGAAATCCAGGATGACATTACTGGGACATTTACAGGCGACAATAGACTCGCTGGCGGCACTGGGACAGATGTCTTTATAGGCGGCTATGGCGATGATTACCTGCATGGCCACGATGGCAATGACTACCTGTACGGCGACGGCTTGCGCGTGCCTACCGCCGGGCCTGCGTTGTCTTTCGGCTATAGCAATGACAATCTGTACGGCGGCCCTGGGAACGATTTCCTGGTGAGCGGCGGAGGCAATGATTACCTGTTGGGCCAGGGTGGCAGTGACTACCTGGACGGCGGCCCTGGGAATGATTTCCTGGCGGGCGGCGGCAGCTATGGCGATAATGATGCGGATATGCTAGTCGGCGGCACTGGCCGCGATGTTTTTTCTGTGGCAAGCATCTTCTGGAATGCCCAAGAGACAACGATCAGGGATTTTCAGGATGGCGTTGACTGGATAGAGGTAGAACATGACATCCCTCGCCCCGGTCAGACAGACGAGCAGTGGGAGATGGCGCGGCGCGCCCGGTGGAACCTGGATCAGATCGCCACCGAGACAGCTGACGGCGTTATCCTGCAAGCGCCGTCTGGCGGCACCCTAACGATACTTGGCGCTGACCTTGCCGACCTGCAGTTTGCATTCTTGGGCCTTGATGTTTACATTATTTAGCTTTCAACCCTGCCGGTTCGGTGTCATGGAACCGGCGGTTCTTTTGCCTGCCGTTCCCTGCTTTGACGACCTCCTGGAAAATCCGCTCTGACACTTCACCGCGGGGGGCGCCGACCAGGAACGCCAGGCCAAGCATGATGGCAGGCGCAAGAATCTTGATCTCATAATAGTTGTGGGAATTTTCACACACCGGGGGATGGGTCGTTGGCGGGAAACGGGAGCAGGCCCCGGTTTGCAGTTGCTACTGAGGGGATAGTTGCTCTTGGTAGAGTTGCAACATGGCGTCGTCGAAACAGACGAAGGTTACGCGGATGCTCCCTGCATGGGCGCGGCAGGTCTGCACCGCGATGCTCACGGCCTGTTCCGGCGGATAGCGATAGACGCCGCAACTGATGGCGGGAAACGCGATGCTGTTCAGCGAGAGTTCGGCGGCAAGGGACAGGGCGTTGCGGTAGCAAGCGGCCAATAGTTCTGGCTCTCCCTTCCCGCCGCCATGCCACACCGGGCCGACAGCGTGAATCACATGGCGCGCCGGCAACTTGTAGCCACGGGTGACCCGCGCCTCGCCAGTGGGACAGCCTCCCAACTTAAGGCATTCTTCAAGCAGTTCAGGGCCTGCCGCCCTGTGAATCGCGCCATCCACGCCGCCGCCGCCTCGCAATTCTGAGTTAGCCGCGTTGACAATGGCATCCACTTCCAATTTCGTGATGTCGCCTTTAATCGCTTTCAAAATGGCCATGGGTCATTATCGCTCTTGTCTTTCCTCGCAGCGGGTTCCCAATCCTCATCGGCGGAAAATTCGTCTTCATGCTCGTCTTCTGAAAAAAGCCATCCAGTCGAGCTGTCGTCGTAAAATTCGTCTTCATGCTCATCTTCCGAAAAGAGCGATTCAGCCGGGCTGTCGAGCGATGTTAAATCCTCAAGGTCAGCATCCTTTTTACGGTTGACCATAAGCACATCATCAGCCAGACTGCTGAGCCAAGCCAAACCATCAGAGATAAAGTCGCCATGCTGAGGGGCGGCTCCCGATTCGCGCAAGCGTCTCTTTTTAGACAAGCTGTCCCTCCTTAACGATTAGCACTTGGATATTCAAGGGTTTGGGAAATGACACAGGAACAATTTAGGCAGGAATCGGAAATGTTTTCACAAGATGAGTCCACCCTAAGAATTGTCAAAGATAGAAACGATATCTTCCTGGAACATTGCTATTAAGCCATCCTCGGGAGGAGGCCTTTCCCATATCAGCCATTGGAACAGTTCATCGACAATCTCAAGAGCGTCTCTGCCAAGTCTATACCCGGTCAATTTATAAGAACCACGACCTGTTCCAATTGGTTGCAAGTGGTCCAACCGAAGAAGCGACTCTTGGTTGTTAGACGGCAACTTGTCCCATAAGAATTGAGGATATTTAAGACGTCGAACTTGTTTTATGAACTGAGGGTTGTATCCCGCACGCTGGCCATCTTGCTCCACTCCATAGAACGGAGCGATCAATATCGTCGGCGCTGTTGAGTGCTTCGGCTTTCCTCTTGTAAGAGATTTATCTACAGATGGACTGACTGAACCAATCACCAAGCAAGGCCTCCTTTTCGCCCGGTATGCCGCAAAGACTTCGCTTCCATGCAAAGGCATCGCCGCGACCGGCAACTCTGTTCTCTGAAGGTATTGATTGACTCGAAGCGGCGCAACTTTAAAAATTGCGCTATCATGCTGGCTTTCTTCTTTGCGGCCTAATGGCTCAAAGCCATAAGGCTCCTGATCTACATGCGGGGCAAATGCAGTAACTAATGCACCGCGGCATGGGGTTTTTTGGTCACTCTTAATCCACCAATCATCTGAGCCGACCACGTGTTGCACACAATCTTTTGGATACATCTATTCACCTTTCCTCGCAGCGGATTTCCATATTTCATCGGCAAATTCGACTTCGTACTCGCCTTCTGAAAGAGGCGGCCCAGCCAAGCTGTCGAGCCAAGCCAGGCCCTCAAAATAAACATCATCATACTGAGGAGATGGCGCGGGATTAACTAATGGGGTTTCTTTCCGTTGCCTGTTTTTATATTTTTTCCTCAATTCGCGCAAGCGTTGCTCAAGTAGTTTCTTTTTCTTGTTGGACAAGCTGTCCATTCTTAGCGGCTCCGAAGCTGGCTCCTCGCTTGAGACATTTTGAGCGATACTAAAATCTAATTGTTCACCAGGCGCGGCGCATAGCATGGGCATTGTTTCATAGACATGATCTAACAAAAGCGATGTGTCTTTTCCAAATTCATGCACGACCGGTCTTAGCCGCACCGTGACAGAAGAGGGAAGTTGCTGAGCCTTGTCTTCCAACAACCTTTCATCACGCAAAGACCAACGAGTCCAATCTTGGTCTTCTTCGTAGTCGCTTGGAAATGATTCCTTGGCTGCGTTGATTGCGCTAAGCGCCGGCTCAATGCGCGCATTAACCTCTTCAGACCAGGGGCCGAATTTATGGAATCGCCACTTTATTCCCGTATAAGTAGCGCCGTCGTTTTTTTGCGCATAGGAGAGATCGGCTAAATAGACATACTTGATAAGGTGAATAGGCCCTAGCTGGCGGTCAAAACGTTCATCTTCCTCTCCCGCAATCAACAGGGCGAATTGAAGCACCAAATCAACTCGTGAAAAGTCCGCTGACATCGCTGTATTCAAAATGCGTATGTGTTTGGGTGGGCGAATCTTGGGGGAATTATACAGGAAGAGATTTTTAAAAACCACACTATCGGCACGCCCGCCCAAGGAAATCCCGCCTGTCTCCCCCCCGAAGGCCATGCGCGGCATCATTTCAGGAAAATCCCGCCTGGCGCAACCTATGAGGGAAATTGCCATTGTTTAGCGGCTTCAGACCCTGACTTTTCGCCAATCAATTGACAATTAGTCTTGACTTTTTGTCAGTTTGGTGAAAAATAGACAGACGCTCCAAGCAGGCCGCTGGAAGGCTTGGCTGAAGGGCATCTACGATGTTGAGGGCCCCCGCGCAAATCGCGCAACGCAAATCGCGCAACGCAAACCGCGCAACGCAACCCGCGCCGCGCCAGTCCCGGGCAACCGAAAGTCCCTCAGGCGGTTTCCTGAATCTTCAGACCCAGCTCGTCAATCATCGCGTCTCGCATCCTGAACTTCTGCATCTTGCCGGTGACCGTCATGGGAAACTCGTCAACGAAGCGGACATAATGCGGGATCTTGTGGTGGGCGATCCGGTCCTTGCAAAAGCCCCTGATGTCTTCCGGGTCCGCCGCCTGCCCTTCTTTCAATTTTATCCAGGCGCAAAGTTGCTCGCCGTATTTGTCATCGGGGACGCCGAACACCGACACATCCTGGATCTTCTCATGGCCGTAGAGAAATTCCTCCACCTCGCGGGGGTAGATGTTCTCGCCGCCGCGTATCACCATGTCTTTCACGCGCCCGACGATGTTGCAATAACCGGCCTCATCGAACACCGCCAGATCGCCCGTCCGCATCCAGCCAGCCCCGTCTATGCACTCGCGGGTTCTCTCCTCGTCGTCCCAGTAGCCCTGCATGACATTGTAGCCGCGGGTGCACAATTCCCCTTTTTCGCCCGTCTCCACGGCGCGGCCCTCCGGGTCGATGAGCTTGACTTGCACATGAGGATGAACGCGGCCCACGGTGGACACCCGGCGCTCCAGCGGATCGTCCGCGCTGCTTTGGAAGCTGACCGGGCTGGTCTCCGTCATGCCGTAAGCGATGGTGACTTCCTTCATGTTCATCTCTACCACCACCCGCTTCATTATCTCGATGGGGCAGGACGAGCCCGCCATGATGCCAGTGCGCAAGCTGGAAAGGTCGTAAGCCGCGAAGTCCGGCAGGTCCAACTCGGCGATGAACATGGTGGGGACGCCATAGAGCGCCGTGCATTTCTCCCGGGCCACGGCCTGCAGGGTCAAGGCGGGGTCAAAACCGTCGTTCGGGATCACCATGGCCGCGCCGTGGACAATGCAGTTCAGGTTCGCCAACACCATGCCGAAGCAGTGATAGAACGGCACGGGGATGCAGAGCCGGTCCTGTTCCGTGAAGTTCATGGCCTGCCCCACGAAATAGCCGTTGTTGAGGATGTTGAAGTGGGTCAGCGTCGCGCCCTTGGGCAACCCTGTGGTGCCGCTGGTGAACTGGATGTTGATGGCGTCATCGGGTTGCAGGATGGCCGCCAGTTCGCCCAGGCGGCGGCGTTCGGCCGGCCCCCCCAGGGCTGGAACCTGGTCAAAATTGCAACACCCCGGGGTCGTCTCCGCGCCCAGCCGGATCACCGTCCGCAGATGGGGCAAGCGGGCCGAGGACAGCCGCCCCGGCGCCGCCTCGTCCAACTCCGGCGCCAACTCCCGCAACATGGCGAGATAATCGCCGCCCTTGAACCGGGACGCGGTGATCAAGCCTTTGCAGGACACCTTGTTCAGCGCGTATTCCAGTTCATGGACGCGGTAGGCTGGATTGATGTTGACCTGAATGACGCCGGCCCGGGCGGTGGCGAACTGGGCGATGACCCATTCGGCGCAGTTCGGCGCCCACACCCCAATCCGGTCCCCAGGCTCAAAGCCCAACGCAAGCAAGCCGGCGGCGAACTCATCCACCCGCCGGTTCAATTCCCCATAAGTCCAGCGCAGGCCCTGGTGGCAAGACACTAAGGCCTCCTGGTCGGGGAAGCGGTCCGCGGTGGCCTGAAGCGCGGCTCCTATGGTTTGATACAAGAGCGGCTTGGCGCTGGCGCCGCTGACGAAGCTGGGTTGTTTTGCCATGGTCTCTGCCCGTCTCTCCCGCCCTCAAGGATAGCAAAGAATCGCGCCGACGACGCAAGCTGCGTCCCTTGCAAGCCGGCGCGCAAGCCGCGGGATCAAGCCTTGCCGCCTCCTGAGAGGGAGACAAAACGCCGGAAGATGGTTTCGGCGTCGCGGCGAATGTCGGCAAGCGGTTTTCCCGCCCTGAACAGCGCCGAGCCGACGCCAAATCCAGTGGCGCCGGCGGCGGCGTATTCCTCCATGTTGTCCGCGCCTATGCCGCCGACCACAAAGAGGGGGAGCTGTTCGGGCAACACCGCCTTCATGGCCCTGACCGCCTTGGCGGACAAGAGTTCGCCAGGAAAGAGTTTCAAACCATCGGCGCCGGCTTCCAGGGCGGCAAAGGCCTCCGTAGGCGTGAAACAGCCCGGCAACGAGATAAGCCCCCGTGATTTGGTTTGCCGGATGACGGCTTCATTCGCGTTCGGCGAGACGATGATGCGCGCGCCTGCGGCGGCGGCGGCGTCCACCTCCTCCGGTTTGGTCACCGTGCCGGCGCCGACGATGACCCCTTGCCGTTCCAAGGGCCCTAAAATTCGCAGGGATTCCAACGGCGCGGGGGAGTTCATGGTGACTTCGATGATCCTGAAGCCGGCGTCGGCAATGGCGGCGCCCACCGCGCCCACCGTGGCAGGCGTCACGCCGCGCAAGACAGCGACAAGCGGCGGGACTTTGAAAAAAGTTCGCACTGGCGCTCAATCCGCAAAGGCCGGGACAGCCGCCCGGGCTTTGGCGAGCCGCGGGCCCAGGCCGAAAATGAAACCCGGCCTAAGTGGCGTCAACCCCCATTCGCATTGCGGCATGGCGGTAGTGTCTCACAGGCGGGGCGCAAGACAAAGACGCCGGCGTCAGGCGCAGAGTCTGCGTACGCCTGAAAGCGGGCAGGGCGTGTTCTGTGCGCAAAAAAGCGATTGACAAGGCTATACATAGTAGCGTATATGTGCTACCGTATCACTCTGGGCCTGACCCATGCAATAGTCACCTTACGGGGGATCTGGCACTCGCGGGTTTGCTCAGTCAGGCCGCCTTTTAATCAGTTCTATAGTGGGGGAGGTGTGGCAATGCCACTGGAAGAACATATACGGGACATAAAAACCCGTCTTGGGAAAAATGAGTATCCAAATGAGCAGGCGATCTCCCAGGGGATTGTCTTGCGTCTTTTAGGGGCCATGGGATGGAATGTTTATAATCCGCAAGCGGTGATCCCTGAATATACCGTACACGGAAAAAGGGTAGATTTTGCTCTATGTGCGCGAAGCAACAGGCCCGACATTTTTGTTGAGGTCAAGCAACGCCTCGGTAATATGCCAGAAGCTGATGAACAATTGTTGGGCTATGCATTTCGGCAAGGAGTTCAATTCGCTGTTTTAACGGACGGTAGGGAGTGGCATTTTTACCTGCCCGCGGAACAAGGGAGCTTTGACGACAGAAAAGTATATAAGCTGGACTTGATGGAACGGGATGTTGGTGAATCTTCAGAACCCCTGCAACGATACTTATCTTTTGATTTGGTATCTTCTGGTGAAGCGCTGGACAATGCAAAAGCAGATCATAGAGATGTATCGATAATAAGACAGGCGAAGGAGACTATCCCTGAAGCATGGGCAAAGCTGGTAGAAGATAATGATGATTCCCTGTTGAAGCTTGTATCTGAGAAGGTGGCGGACATCTGTGGTTCTAAGCCGGCCTCGGAACAGGTAGTTGCTTACCTGAAATCATTAAGGCCACTCGTGCCAGAGCGAGGGCCAAAGCGAGAGTCAAAGCGAGAGCCAACACAATCTTCAGTTACTGAAACGACTCCGTCTGAACCAAGACGACGGAAGCGACCAGGCCCCTACCCGAAAATCAAGGTTACCTTTCCTGATGGGGAAGTAATATCTAAGAAACTCGTGAAAGATACGCTTATTGAGACGATACGGAAGATCGGTGTTGAGAGAGTGATGGCATTGAATATACCCGGGGTGGGGAATCGTTCATTGATCACGGAACAGGCACCACCGCCTGAAACAGAGGGAGCATGGCATAAGATCGACTCACGGCACTATATATATAAGGGCACAAGTACGCCAGTGAAGTTTAACCAGCTGGATAGCATAAATAATAGATTAAACCTTGGGTTAATCATTGAACCGGTTTGAACCAAGGTGATGGATGCGGCGAAATTTCAAGGGAGAGGCGCCGCGGGAAGCGATTAGCAAGCTTGAGGTTTTATTCAGTCGCCATCCAGATAGCATTGTTATAGAGGGTCATGGCAATAAGCATAGCAATGGCACCATAGCGAACCTGATGGGAACGCCATGTTCGAGTCCGGATTGAATTTTGAATTGGGGGAAACCGCCGACCTGTTGCGGGAGGCTGTGCGCGATTTCGCCGCCGCGGAAATCGCGCCGCGGGCCGCCGAGATAGACCAGACCAATGCCTTCCCCCCGGATCTGTGGCGCAAGTTTGGCGCTATGGGCCTGTTGGGCATTACCGTTGAAGAAGACGATGGCGGCGCGGGCATGGGTTATTTGGAGCATGTCATCGCCATGGAAGAGATCAGTCGCGCTTCCGCTTCTGTGGGGCTGTCTTATGGCGCCCACTCCAATCTCTGCGTCAACCAGATAAGACGCAACGGCAACGAGGCGCAAAAACGGAAGTACCTGCCCGGCTTGCTCAGCGGCGAATGTCCCGGCGCTTTGGCCATGTCTGAGACCGGCGCGGGGTCTGATGTGGTGGCCATGAAGTTGCGGGCCGAAAAAAAAGGCGACCGCTATCTCTTCAACGGCAGCAAGATGTGGATCACCAACGGCCCCGATGCGCGCACCTTGGTGGTCTATGCCAAGACCGAAAAGGGGGGGCGCGGCATCACCGCCTTCATAGTCGAAAAAGGCTTCAAGGGATTTTCCACGGCGCAGAAACTGGACAAGTTGGGCATGCGAGGCTCCAACACCTGCGAATTGGTCTTCGAGGATTGCGAGGTGCCAGAGGAAAATGTGTTAGGCAAGGTCAACGAAGGCGTGAAGGTGTTGATGAGCGGCCTGGATTACGAACGAGTGGTGTTGGCGGGCGGCCCCTTGGGGATCATGGGGGCCTGCATGGATGTGGTCATGCCTTACATCCACGAACGCAAGCAGTTCGACAAGCCCATCGGCGAGTTTCAACTCATGCAGGGAAAAATCGCCGACATGTACGCCACCATGAACGCCTGCCGCGCCTATGTCTATGCCGTGGCCCGGGCCTGCGACCGCGGCGAGACCACCCGCAAGGACGCGGCGGGCGCGATTCTCTACGCCGCGGAGAAAGCCACTTGGTTGGCTCTGGAGGCGATCCAGGCCCTGGGGGGCAACGGCTACATCAACGAGTTTCCCACCGGGCGCCTGTTGCGCGACGCCAAGTTGTATGAAATCGGCGCCGGCACCAGCGAAATACGACGCATGCTGATCGGCCGGGAACTGTTCGAAGAAACCCGGTGAGTCGCCGCCAACATCGCCCCCAACAAGGAAGCCCGCCATGACCCTGTTGAAGACCGCCATTGACCCGCAATCCGCCGAGTTCAAGGCCAACGCGGCGGCCATGCAAGCCTTAGTGGCGGACCTGAATGAGAAGGCCGCCCTCATTGCCCAGGGCGGCGGCGACAAAGCCAGGGAGCGGCATCGCGCCCGCGGCAAACTCTTGCCCCGGGAACGCATCAACAAGCTGTGCGATCCAGGCGCGCCGTTCCTGGAGCTGTCCCAGCTGGCGGCCTGGGGGATGTACGACGACGCCGTGCCGGCCGCCGGCATCATCACCGGCGTGGGGCCCGTGGCGGGCCGCGAATGCGTGATCGTGGCCAACGACGCCACCGTCAAGGGCGGCACTTACTATCCGCTCACGGTGAAAAAACACCTGCGGGCCCAGGAGATCGCCCAGGCGAACCACCTGCCCTGCATCTACCTGGTGGACTCCGGCGGCGCTTTTCTGCCGAAACAGGACGAGGTGTTCCCCGACCGCGACCATTTCGGCCGCATTTTTTACAACCAGGCCAACATGTCGGCGCGGGGCATTCCCCAGCTTGCCATCGTGATGGGCTCCTGCACCGCTGGCGGCGCTTATGTGCCGGCCATGTCCGATGAGAGCATCATCGTCAAGGGACAAGGGGCCATCTTTCTCGGCGGCCCGCCCCTGGTCAAGGCGGCCACGGGCGAGGTGGTCAGCGCCGAAGAGTTGGGCGGCGCGGAGGTCCATGCGCGGCAATCGGGGGTGGCAGATCACAGCGCCATGGACGACCATCACGCCCTGGAACTGGCCCGGCGGGCCGTGTCCCGCTTCAACGGCGGCAGACCCGCAAGCTTGCAGGCTCCAGAAACGGCGCCGCCCGCCTACCCCGCCGCCGAGCTGGACGGCGTGGCGCCAGCGGACCCGCGCAAAGCATACGAGGCGCGGGAAGTCATCGCCCGCCTTGTGGACAGCAGCGAGTTTGACGAATTCAAGGCCCTGTACGGCGCCACCTTGGTCTGCGGCTTCGCCCGCATCCACGGCATGGCGGTGGGCATCATCGCCAACAACGGCATTTTGTTTTCCGAATCGGCGCTGAAGGGCACCCATTTCATCGAGCTGTGCAGCCAGCGCCGCATCCCCCTGGTGTTCCTGCAAAACATCACCGGCTTCATGGTGGGGCGAAAATACGAGGCCGGCGGCATCGCCAAAGACGGCGCCAAAATGGTCACCGCCGTCGCCACCACCGCGGTGCCTAAACTCACCGTCATCATCGGCGGCAGCTTCGGGGCCGGCAATTACGGCATGTGCGGACGCGCCTACGGCCCGCGCTTTCTGTGGAGCTGGCCCAACGCCCGCATCTCCGTCATGGGCGGGGAGCAGGCCGCCAATGTGTTGGCGCAGGTGCGGCTGGACAACATGGCGGCGCAAGGCGAGGACTGGCCCGAGGCGGAGCAGGAGAAGTTCAAGGCCTCGGTGCGGGAGCAATACGAGACCCAGGGGCATCCTTACTACGCCAGCGCCCGCCTCTGGGACGACGGGATCATCGCCCCCGGGGACACGCGCCGGGTGTTGGCCCTGGGCCTGGCCGCCGCCTTGAACGGGCCCGTGGAAGACACCCGCTTCGGCCTGTTCCGCATGTGACGGGAGACGGCATGACGAGCCGCTACATCATCCGCTCCGTCGACCACCGGGGCCTGGCGACGGTGACCCTGAACCGCCCCGAGAAACACAACGCCTTCAACGAGGAAGGCATTGCGGAATTGACCGAGGCCCTGGACGACATAGGCCAGGACCAGACCCTGAGGGCGCTGATCCTGAGGGCCAATGGCGAAAATTTCTCCGCCGGGGCCGACCTGGCCTGGATGCGGCGCATGGCGGACAACACCCGCGAGGAAAACATCCGCGACGCCAACGCCCTGGCGGAGTTGCTCCACAAGCTCGATGCGCTGCCGCTCCCCGTCATCGCTCGGGTGCAGGGGGCGGCTCTGGGCGGCGGTTGCGGCCTGGTGGCGTGTTGCGACATCGCCTTGGCCGCCGACAACGCCAGCTTCGCCTTCAGCGAGGTGAAGATCGGCCTGATCCCCGCCACCATCAGCCCCTATGTAACCCGCGCCATCGGCGCGAAGCAGGCGCGCCGCTATTTCCAGACGGCGGAGCGTTTCGACGCCCGCCGGGCCCTGGCCCTGGGCCTGGTGTCCGAGGTCATGGACGAGGCGCGTCTGGACGGGGCCCTGGCAGACCTTGTAGAAACCCTCCTGGGCAACAGCGGCGCGGCGATGCGGGCCGCCAAGCAACTGCTCCCGGAGGTGGCGGGCCAGCCGGTGACCCCGGCCCTCAGGCAACTGACCAGCGAACGCATCGCTGAGGCGCGCGCCTCAGAAGAAGGCAAAGAGGGCTTGGCGGCTTTTTTGGAAAGACGCCGCCCCGCCTGGCGCAGAGATGGCGATTGACCGCCAGCCGCCCCGCCTGTTCGCGCCGTTTTTCGTATAATGCCGCCATGTCCGCCCCGGCCCAATCCGTCGCCGCCACCGCCATGGTGGTGGTGCAGAGCCAGGCGGCGGAGCAGGCGCTAACGGCGCGGATGTTAGGCGCGGAACGCGCCGGGCACGGCGTGCGCATACGCGCCGACGGGTTGATCGCCACCGTGGGCTACCTGGTGCTGGAGGCCGAGCAGGTCTGGGTGATGTCCCACAACGGCCAGGGCGCCGCGGCCCATGTGGTGGCCCATGATCACGATTCCGGCATCGCCTTGTTGCGGCCCGAGTTGCCCTTGGACGGCGCCTACGCGCCCCCCGGATCCACCAAAGAGTTGGCGGTGGGGGAAACCATGAGCATTTGCCGCAGCGGCTACAAGAAGCGGTTTTCCTGCAAGCTGTTCGCCAAGCGGGAATTCGCCGGGCGCTGGGAATACCTGTTGGACGAGGCGCTGTTCACCTCGCCCGGTTGCCATGACTGGGCCGGCGCCGCGTTGCTCAACCAGAGCGGGCAGGTGTGCGGCGTTGGTTCCCTGCTGATGGAAATGCCCCACGAGTCCAAAGTGGAGCTGATGGGCAACATGTTCATCCCCATGGAGCTGGTGGCGCCGTTTTTGGACGAGATGTGCGAACACGGCCGCCGCCGCGGGCCGGCCCGGCCCTGGATGGGCATGTTGACCCAGGAATACGAAGGGAAACTCGTGGTGGTGGATGTCTATCCCGATTGCCCGGCGGCCCGGGCCGGGGTGAAGCCGGGGGACACCGTGCTGTCCGTGGATGATGAGCCGGTCAACAGCCTGCCGGAAATGTTTCGCAAGGTGTGGAGCCTGGGCGCCCCGGGAGTGGAAGTCCCGTTGTTGCTGTCCGATGCCGGCGCCCTGCGCCAGTGCCGCATCGAATCGGCTGACCGCGCCGCTTGCTACCGGTCGGGGGCGGTTGGCGCCATCAATTAAGCAGACCCGCGATTTTTATGTTATTATGTGCCGGCGCGTGATTGCGCTTTGCGACAAGATCGTTTGTCTTTTTGACCCTGAAACACACTGAGGAGTATGAAAATGCGCATATTGACGGTTTTTATTGCATCCATGTTCTTGCTTGCCGGTTGCGGCGAAGCTGACCGCGGCGGTGAAGCGGCGATGGAGAAGCCGATGGAAGAGACCATGATGACCGAGGCCCCTGCGCCCGCGGCTGATGAAGGGATGACGGAAGAAACGCCCCAGTGGGCGCAACTGGAACAGAATGTGATGACGCCTAACCAGTAACCGGCCTGAACCTGATGACTCTGAGCCCGCCTCCCCAGAGTTTGGGGAGGCGCGGCAAGAACCGAGCGGCTTAGCCGTTCAGACGGTCGTACACCTCAGAGTCCTTGATGGCGGCGTTGTCCTTGGCGTAGTCCCGGGGGAGTTTGCCCATGTCTCGCGCATGGACGTCGGCTCCGGCGTCCAACAGCATGGCAATGACTTCAGGGTTGTTGCTATGCTCAGCGGCCGCATGCAAAGGCGTGCTGTCCGCTTCGTCCCGCACATTCAAGTCGGCCCCGCCATCCAACAACGCGATGACGATGGCCGGGTTGTTGTTGGACCAGGCCGCCCAATGCAGGGGGGTGGCGCCCCATTCCTTGTCGCGCGCCTCGATGTCAGCCCCGGCGTCCAACAGCGCTGTGATGATGTCCGGGTCGTCGTTGAAGGCGGCGGCGAAATGCAACGGGGTGTAGCCCCACTGATCCTGCTCTTTCGGGTCAGCCCCCTCGTCAAGATGGGCCAACACCGCCTCCAGGGTGGCGGTCTCAAAGAAAACCATTGTGTTCCAGCCGATTTCTTTCATATTTGGATTCTCCAAAGCTTCCCGGCGAGTCTAACACCAAGTGGCGAATCAATCAATAGCAAACGCTAAAGGCGACTGGCGCCGGCGGGCCCTGTTGGTCGTCAAGGGCGCCTGCATGGGCGCGGCGGATGTCGTGCCAGGGGTGAGCGGCGGCACCATGGCGTTCATCCTGGGCATCTACGCCCAGCTCCTTGCCGCCATCAAATCCTTCGATCTGGCTTGGCTCCGGGCCCTGCTCAGGCTGGATCTCAGGACCGGCGCGACCCGGCCCCATTTCGGTTTTCTCATTCCCCTGGGCCTGGGCATCATGGCGGCGCTGTTGTTCTTCACCCGCGTCGTGCCGTTGCCGCGGCTGATTTTGGCATACCCGGAAGAGATCTACGGACTGTTCTTCGGCCTGATCGCCGGCTCCATCGCGGTCTTGCTGAGGGAGTTGCAGGGCCTGCGGTTCACAGAGCTCCTGTGGCTGCTGGCGGGGCTTGCCTCGGGGCTGTTCGTGTTCAGCCTGGTGCCCGCCCAGACCCCCGACGCCAGCTGGTTCATCTTTCTCGCCGGGGCCCTGGCGATCTGCGCCATGATCCTGCCGGGCGTCTCCGGTTCTTTCGTGTTGCTCATCCTGAACAAATACGCCTATGTGTTCGACGCCATAGGCTATTTCAAGCTCTCCGTGCTAATCCCCTTCGCGGCGGGCGCCGCCGCCGGGCTGATCTGCTTCAGCCGCCTGCTGTCACGCCTGCTCAGGCGCCGCTACCGCCCGACCATGCTCTACATCACCGGCATCTTGTTGGCGTCCCTCTGGGTGATCTGGCCCTTTCAGCGCCGGGCCGGGGCGGACTCCCATGAGGGGTTGCTCAGGGCGAATCCGATCCTGCCGGCGGAACTCTCACAGACGGTGTTGCTCTCCGGCGCGCTCATGCTCCTGGGCGCCAGCTTCGTGTTGACCATCAACCGCTTCAAGCAGGCGCGCTCGCAGGAGGGCTAGGAGGCGGACTAAAGGCCGGGCCAAAGCCGCCCCCGGCCGCGCCGCCGCAGGGGGCCGGCCGGCGCCAACAACAGCAACAGCAGGGACGCCGCCACCACCGGCCCGTCGCCGGTCGCGGTGTATGGCGTGCGGCCCGTGAACAGGGAGAGTCGCGCCGCCACGGCGTCCGGTTTGAACTGGGCGGTCTTGCCAATGATCCGGCCCTTTTCGTCAATCAACGCGCTGATGCCGGTGTTGGCGGCCCGCGCCATCTGCCGGCCGGTCTCGATGGCCCGCATTTGCGCCATTTGCAGATGCTGGTGGGGCGATGCCGAGTCGCCGAACCAAGCGTCGTTGCTGACATTCACCAACAGCCCGGCCTCCGGCAGGGCCTGGGCGATCTCATGGCCGAACGCGGCCTCGTAACAGATGGAAGCGCCTACGGAAAACCGAGGCCCCCGCAACACCGGCGGCGCGCTCCGGTCGCCGGGGGAAAAGTCCGGCAGGGCGATCCCCAGGGCCGTCGTCAACCTTCCAAAAAGGGGTTTCAACGGCACATACTCGCCGAACGGCACCAGCCGCCGCTTGCGGTACAACTGCCGCTCCTCCGCGCCCAACAGCAACACGCTGTTGAAGTCGGCGCCGGTGTCCAACTCCTTGACAGGCGCCCCCAACAGCGCCACGGCCCCGCGGGCCTTGGCGGTGGCCTCCAGGCTGTCGATGAACGCCCGCTCCTCGTGCAAGTAAGCGGGAATGGCGGTCTCCGGCCAGATAATTAGATCGTAGTCCCAAAACGGCGCCGTCAGCGACAGGTAGCGCTCCAAAGAGGCCTGTTTGTGTTCCGGCCGCCACTTCAACTCCTGCGGCACGGCGGCTTGGATGATGGCGGTCCGGAGGCCGGCGTCGCCCACTGGCTTGGTCCACGACAACTGCCCCGCCAGCCAACCTAGGGCGAAGACCCCCGCGAAGAGCAGGGCGAACCGGGATTTGCGCGGCGACCTGAGGCCCAGGGCCAGGACGCCCGCCAAAAAAGCGGTGATGAAACTGACGCCGAACACGCCGACCAAGGCTCCGTAGCCGGACAGCGCGGACTCCGTCTGACTGTAGCCTGCGGACAGCCAGGGGAACCCGGTGAACAGCCGCGCCCGGCCCCATTCGCTCAGGGCCCACAGGGCCGGCATGAGGGCCAGGAAATGGCCGCGCTCCGAACGCGCCGGGCGCAATGCGCCAAGCCAGCCCGCCACGGCGGGGAACAGCGCCAAATAGGCCGCCAACAGGAAGGTGAGGGCCCAGGCGCCGGCGAGGTTGACCCCGGCAAACAGGTGGATGCTCACATGGAGCCAGCTGACGCCGACGCCGAACAGCCCCAGGCCGAACAGGAAGCCGTTGCGAAAGGCCTGTTTGCCGTTGTTGCCGCGCCAGACGGCAAAGAGAACGGCGAGGGTGGCGAAAGGAATGAGGTGCCACTTGAAGGGCGCGAAAGCCAGCACCGTCAACCCGCCGGCCCCCAAGCACAGCCAGCCCTGCGGAATGTTCGCGGCGCGTCGCCAGAGCGACCGGGCCATGGGCTTAGGCGGCTTGGGAACGCTCAGGCGCCGCCCCTTCAAACAGCAACACGCGCACCCTTCTCTTGTCGGCCCGTAGCACCTTCACGCGGCGGCCGGCAAATTCTATGGTCTCCCCGCGCTCGGGCAGATGGCCGAAGGCCTCCACCACCAGCCCGCCAATGGTTTCGTAATCGTGGTTGTCCAGTTCCGTCCCGAAATACTCGTTGAATTCCTCGATGGGGGTAAGGGCCTGCACCGTGTAGCGGTCGCGCCCGTGGGATTCGATGAACGGCGGCTCCGTCATGTCGTGTTCGTCCTCGATCTCGCCCACGATCTCCTCCATCACATCTTCTATGGTCACCAGCCCCGCCAAGCCGTACTCGTCCACCACCATGGCCAAGTGGTGGCGAGTGGCGCGCAATTCCCTCAGCAACACATTCAGACGCTTGCTCTCCGGCACGAACACGGCGGGCCGCATCAGGTCTTTGATTTTGAACTCGCCGCCCTCCTCCCCCGCGGCGAAGCACGACAGCAGGTCCTTGGCCAGGAGAATGCCCAACACCTCGCCCTGATCGTCGCCGACCACCGGAAAGCGCGAATGGCCGGAGTCGAGGGCCGTCTTGATGATGCTCTTCAGGTCAGCGTCGTGGTCGATGACGGTCATCTGCACCCGTGGCACCATGATGTCCCGCACCTGCAACTCTGAGACGCTGAGGGCCCCCTCCAACATGGCCAGGACCTCAGGGGCCAGGATGTTCCGCGCCTCGGAATCCCGCAACACCTCCACCAGGGCCGGCACATCCCCGGGGCGGTCCGCCAGGGCGGCCCTGAGCCGCTTCCACCAGGTTTTCCCGTTGTTACCCGACGGAGGTTTGTCTTTGCTCATTTAGCGCGTAGGGGTCAGGAAACCCCAGGTTTTTCAATATGGCGATTTCTTTGGCTTCCATAGCGACCGCATCCTGTTCTTTGACATGATCATAGCCCATCAGGTGCAAAACGCCATGAATAATGACATGGGCCCAGTGCGCCGACAAGGTTTTGCCCTGGGCGGCGGCCTCCCGTTTGATGACGAGGGCGCAAGCCACCACATCCCCCGCCAGGCCGGCAGGGGCGCCAGCGCCGCCGCTCAAGGGAAACGACAGCGCATTGGTGGGCCCGTCGATCTGGCGCCAGCCCTTGTTCAGGGCCTGGATCTCGGCCTCGTCGGCGACGCGGATGGTGATGGCCGTCGGCCCCAGGGCCGGCCCCAGGGCCGCCTGGGCCCAGCGCAGCAGTTGCTCCGCTGACGGCACCGACGGTTCCGCGGAGGCGAGTTGAAGGGTCACCTTGACGCTCATGGCGCGGACGGGCGGGTCTTGGGCCGTTGCCCCCTGGCGTTGTTCTCATGGCGCTCGTAGGCGTCCAAAATCCGCGCCACCAGGGGATGGCGAACCACATCCCGGGAGGTGAAAAAGGCGAAACTGATGCCGGTCTGCCCCTTCAGGATGTCGATCACATGGCGCAGTCCTGAGCGTTTGCCTTGGGGCAGATCAATCTGGGTGATGTCGCCCGTGACGACGGCCCTGGAGCCGAATCCGATCCGCGTCAGAAACATCTTCATCTGCTCTATGGTGGTGTTTTGCGCCTCGTCCAAAATAATGAACGATTCGTTTAGGGTGCGGCCCCGCATGAAGGCCAGGGGCGCCACCTCAATCACATTCTTTTCGATGTGCTTCATCACCCGGTCGAAGCCCAGCATCTCATACAGGGCGTCGTACAGGGGGCGCAAGTAGGGATCCACCTTCTGCGCCAGGTCGCCAGGCAGGTAGCCCAACTTCTCCCCGGCCTCCACGGCCGGCCGCACCAGGGCCAGGCGCCGGACCTGGCCACGCTCCAGGGCCGCCACCGCGCTGGCGACGGCGAGGTAGGTCTTGCCGGTGCCGGCGGGCCCTATGCCGAAGCTGACATCGTGTTCCGAGATGTTCCGCAAATACTGGCGCTGGTTGGGGCTGCGCCCCTTGATGACGCCGCGCTTGGTCTTGATGGTCACTTCCTCCGGCCCGGCCTCGTCCGCGGCCTCGTCGAAGGACTTGTCTTGCAACCACAGGTGTATGGCCTCCGCCGTCAGCGTTTCGGATTGCGCCGCGGCGTAGAGCTCCTCCAGCAAACGGCTGGCGACGGCCACCGCTTTGGGGCCGCCGATGACGCGAAAGGCGTTGCCCCGGTGGTTGATCTCCACGCCTAAGCGTCTTTCGATCTGCCGCAGGTGCGAATCCAGGGCGCCGCACAGGTTCGCCAACCTCTCGTTGTCAACCGGCTCCAGGTTGATCTCAGCGGAGATGGGGTGGATGTTGTTCGTCGTCGCGCTCAAGAGTTCAAGCCGCGGCGGCTTGTGGCCGGGGCACCGCGCCGGCGTGGGTTGAGACCAGCTCCCCGCGCAGTGAATTGGGGAGGGCCTGGGTGATTTTGACATTGACCATCGCGCCGATCAGCGTCCGCGGGGCGGCGAAGTTGACCACCCGGTTGTTTTCGGCGCGCCCCGCCAGCTCCGCCGGATCCTTGCGGGACGGCCCTTGGGCCAACACCGGCTGCGTCGTGCCGACCATGGCCTGGCTCAGGGCCCGGGCCTGCTGGTTCAACCGGGCCTGCAACAATTGCAAGCGTTCTTTCTTTTCTTCCGGCGCGACCTCGTCCGGGTAGCTGGCCGCCGGCGTGCCGGGGCGTTTGCTGTAGATGAAGCTGTAGGACTGGTCAAACCCCACTTCCGCTATTAAATCCAAAGTGGCTTGGAAATCGGCGCGGGTCTCGCCGGGGAACCCCACGATGAAATCCGACGACACGCTGATGTCGGGCCTGATCTTGCGCAATTTTCTCAGCTTGGCCTTGTATTCAAGGACGGTGTGCCCGCGCTTCATCAGGGCCAACACCCGATCTGAGCCGCTTTGCACCGGCAGGTGCAGGTGGTTCACCAGTTGCGGCACCCGGGCGTAGGCCTCGATCAGCCGGTCGGAAAACTCCACCGGATGGGAAGTCGTGTAGCGAATGCGCTGCACGCCGTCGATCGCCGCCAGGCACTCCACCAGTTCCGCCAGGTCGGCTTGGCCCCCCTCCCAGGTGGGGCCGCGGTAGGCGTTCACATTCTGGCCCAACAGCGTGAGCTCCCGCACTCCTTGCTCCGCCAACGCGGCGGCCTCCGCCAACACATCGTCCAGGGGCCGGGAGATCTCCTCTCCCCGGGTGTAAGGCACGACGCAAAAAGAGCAGTATTTGCTGCACCCCTCCATGATGGAAAGATAAGCCACCGGGCCCTCCGCCCGGGGTTCGGGCAGGAGGTCAAACTTCTCAATCTCGGGGAAGGAAATGTCAATCACCGGCTTGTCGGCGCGCCGCGCCTGGTCGTACAACCGGGGCAACCGGTGCAGGGTCTGCGGGCCGAACACGATATCCACATAAGGCGCGCGCCGGCAAATCGCCGCGCCTTCCTGGCTGGCGACGCACCCCCCCACCGCCAACATGAAGCCCGCGTCCGCCTGTTTGCGGGCCCGCCAACGCCCCAGCTCGGAGAACAGCTTCTCCTGGGCCTTCTCCCGGATGGAGCAGGTGTTGAAGATCAGCAGATCCGCCTGCTCCGGCGCCGGCGCCGCCGTCATGCCATGGGAGGCCCGCAACACTTCCCGCATCTTGCCCGAGTCGTACTCGTTCATCTGACAGCCGAAGGTCTTTACAAACAGCGTTTTTGGTTGCCGCGCCTGCATGGCCCCAGTATAACCAAAATTCGGGCAAGATCCCGCCTTCAGACTTCCAACCCCAGCTCCTTGATCTTTCTCGTCAAGGTGTTGCGTCCCCAGCCCAAGAGTTTGGCGGCCTCCTGGCGCCGACCCCTGGAGCGCTTCAGGGCCTCCGCCAACAGGATCCGCTCAAACCGGGGCAAGGCGCTGTCCAGCAGGGCCGTCTCGCCCCGCAGCAAACTCGCCTCGGCCCAGCGGCGCAACCCGGCTTCCCAGTCCTGATCCGGGCCGGCGCCGGCCTCGGCCCGGCCCAGGGCCTCAGGCAGGTCGTCCAGGTGAATGTCCTTGCCAGACGCCATGACCGTCACCCAGCGGCAAACATTCTCCAGTTGCCGCACATTGCCAGGCCAGTCCAGGCCCGTCAGAAAGGCCTGGGTCTCCTCAAGCATCCGCTTAGGCTCCACGCCCAATTCCGCCCCCGAGCGCCGCAGAAAATGCTCTGTCAACAAGGGGATGTCGGCGCGCCGCTCCCGCAACGCCGGCGCATGCACCCGGATCACATTCAGGCGATGAAACAGATCCTCGCGGAACGATCCCTCCCGCACCCGACGCTCCAGATCCTGGTGAGTCGCGGCGATCACCCTCACATCCGCCGTCACCGGCAACCTGCCGCCGACGCGGTAAAACTCGCCATCTGACAGCACCCGCAACAGGCGCGTCTGCAAATCGGCGGGCATGTCGCCGATCTCATCCAGGAACAGGGCGCCGCCATCCGCCTGCTCAAACCGGCCTAAACGCCGCGCGTTCGCGCCCGTGAAGGCACCCCGCTCGTGGCCGAACAACTCGGACTCCAGGAGTTCCCGGGGGATGGCGGCCGTGTTGATGGCGATGAAAGATCGTTGCGCCCTGGGGCTGTGGCGGTGCAGGGCCCGGGCCACCAGTTCCTTGCCGGAACCGGACTCGCCGGTGATCAACACATTCAGATTGGAACCGGACAGCCGGCCTATGGCGCGAAACACGCCCTGCATGGCGGGGGCGGAGCCGATGATTTCGGCGGGGGCGATGGCGGCGTCGGCCAGCGGCGGCCCGGAGGCCGACGCGCGCTGGCGCAGAACACGCTGCGTCAGGCTCACCAGCTCATCCACATCGAAGGGCTTGGACAGATATTCATACGCGCCGCCCTGGAACGCCTTGACGGTGCGATCCAGATCCGAATACGCGGTCATAATGATGACGGGGATCTCAGGGCGTTGCCGTTTGAGGGCCTCCAGCAGGGACAAGCCATCCATGCCCGGCATGCGAATGTCGGAAATGATCACCGCCGGTTGCTCCGTCTCCAGCCGCCGCAACAGGTCGGCGGCATTGTCGAAGGTCGCCACCGCCAGCCGCTCCTGGGCCAGGGCCCGCTCCAACACCCACCTGATGGACTTGTCGTCGTCCACGACCCACACCTTGCTGTCAGCCGCCATCGCCGCCCTCCACCGGCAGAAGGATCCTGAAGCAACTTCGCCCCTCCAGCCGCTCGTATTGCAACAGGCCATGGTGGGCCTGGATCAGCGATTGAGCGATAGACAGGCCCAGCCCCGAACCGCCGGCCCGGCCGGTGACTAACGGATAGAAAATATGCGCCTCCAGCTCAGCAGGCACGCCCGGGCCGTCGTCTATGATCTCGATCTGCACCGCCAACCTGTGGGTTTGGCGGCGTATGGCGCAATGGCGCCGGATGCGGGTGCGCGCCAACACTTCCCCTTGGCCGTCGACCGCCTGCGCCGCGTTCCTGACGATGTTCAGCAGGGCCTGGATCAGCTGTTCCCGGTCGCCGCGCAAAGCCGGCAGGCTGGGATCGTAATCGCGCCGCAGCGCCAGGCCGGAGGCGGACTCGGCCTGCGCCACCTTGCGCACATACTCCAGGACCTCATGGATGTTGACGGGCGCCGGCCGGGGGCTCAAGGCCGGCGTCAACATCCTGTCGATGAGCTTGCGCAACCGGTCGGCCTCGCTGATGATGACCCTCGTGTATTCGGTCAATTCGGAGCCTTTCAACTCCCTCTCCAACAGCTGGGCGGCGCCCCGCAAGCCCCCCAGGGGGTTTTTGATCTCGTGCGCCATGCCGCTCAGGGACTTGCTGGCGGCGTCGTGCAACATGAACAGGCGGTCTTCCCGGGCCGCCCGGGAATAGGAATCGGCGTTGATCAATTCAAGGATCGCCTCTTCGCAGGTCTCGCCATCCAAAACGGGGGTCAGCCGGCAATCCGCGGTCAGGGATTTGCCGTTGGGCAGGCGCAACTCGACGCCCCACTCCATGCAGGGCTGTTTGGCCGTCAGGACGCGCCGGAGGTTCTCCACCAACCCTTCTGCGGCGGGCAGGAGTTCATAAGCGGACTGCCCTTGCATCCGGCGGCGGCTGAGCAAAAACAAATTCTCCCCCGCCGCGTTGATGTCCCTGAGGCGCAGGTCGCTGTCAAAGAGCAACACGGCTGTGTAGATGTTGTCTAACAGCCAGCTGGCTTTGTCCGGTGCCGTCGCCGCCATGCCCCCATTATTGCACTATTTTAGTGCGATTCCCATTCCGCCTTAGGGCCGCCCTCCCGACGCCCTTGCCGCAGCCATAAAAAAAGGCCTCTTGCGCGGCGCGCAGAGGCCTTTTTCCGGCGCGTTGCGCCCTACAGGCTGTAGTACATATCCAGCTCCACCGGATGAGTGGTCATGCGGAAGCGGGTCACTTCCTGCATTTTCAACTCGATGTAGCCATCGATCAGGTCATCTGAAAAAACGCCCCCCGCCGTCAGGAACTCCCGATCCTGGTCCAGGGCCTCCAGGGCCTGGTCCAGGGAGGCGCTAACGGTGGGGATGTCCGCCTCTTCCTCTATGGTCAGGTCGTAGAGGTCTTTTTCCAGCGGCTCGCCCGGCTCCAGTTTGTTCTGGATCCCGTCCAGTCCCGCCATCAGCATGGCGGCAAACATGAAATACGGGTTGCCGCAGGAGTCCGGGAAGCGCACCTCCACGCGCCGCGCCTTGGGGCTTGACACCCAGGGAATGCGGCACGACGCCGACCGGTTGCGGGCGGAGTAAGCCAACAACACCGGCGCTTCAAACCCCGGCACCAGGCGCTTGTAGCTATTGGTGCTGGCATTGGTGAAGGCGTTGAGGGCCCGCGCGTGCTTGAAGATCCCGGCGATGTAATGCAGGGCCAGATCGGACAGCCCGCCGTATTTGTCGCCAGAAAACAGATTTTCCCCGTCTCGGGCCAGGGATTGATGGACATGCATGCCGTTGCCGTTGTCGCCAACCAAGGGCTTGGGCATGAAGGTGACCGTCTTGCCAAACCCGTGGGCCACATTCATGGCGCAATACTTGAGGGTCAGCATTTCATCGGCTTTGGTGACCATGGGCTTGAACATCGTGCCGATTTCCGCCTGGCCGGCGGTGGCCACCTCGTGGTGATGCACCTCCACCGTCAGCCCCATTTCCTCCAGGGTCGAGCAAATGGCGCTGCGGACATCCTGCAGGGAATCCACCGGAGGCACCGGAAAATAGCCGCCTTTCACGCGGGGGCGGTGGCCGATGTTGCGGCCGCCGTTCTCGCTCATCAGTTTGTCGCTGTTCCAGTGGCCTTCCTCGGAGTCTATCTCGTAGAAGGCGCTGTTGAGATCGTCCCCCCAGCGGGCCTCGTCGAAGATGAAAAACTCCGGTTCCGGGCCGAAATAGGCGGTGTCGGCGATGCCCGTTGACCTCAGATACGCCTCGGCGCGTTTCGCCAACGAGCGCGGGCAACGCCCATAGCCCTGCATGGTGGTCGGCTCCAACACATCGCAACGCACATTCAAGGTTGGGTCGTCGTAGAAGGGATCGATCACGGCGGTGCCGGTTTCGGGCATCAACAGCATGTCCGATTCGTCTATGGCCTTCCAGCCCGCGATGGACGACCCGTCGAACATCTTGCCGTCTTCAAAAAACCCCTCTTCGAGCGCGACATGGACTGGCACGGTGACATGCTGCTCCTTGCCCCGGGTGTCGCAAAAACGCAGATCGACGAACTTCACATCGTGTTCAGCGATGAGTTCTTTTACCTTCTCTTCAGACATTGGATTCATCTCCTCACAAAATTAATAGACATGGATTTGTTCACGCGCAACTTTGCCTGGGACCCTCGTTTGCCGCTCTTTTCAACAGGCGGCTCTTTGCCGGCGGCCCCCACTGAGGCGCCGTCAGCCGAGGCGTATTTTGGCACATTTTGCGCCGCTATTGCGAACCCTCCCCCCAACAATTCGGCGGATGGGTTTTCAGGCGGCAACAATAGCATAAATCCTCAGGCGTCGCGCTAAAAAACACCCGCGCCGCCCGCGCCTTTTTCGGCGCTTCGCCCTGAAGGCCTCATCCGGCGCCGGGGGCTGGGGGCCGCTCCGGCAACAGGGCCTCGCCGGCCATCAGTTGCGCCGTCGACTCCCGGGCCCTGATTGTGTAATCATGCCCGCCATCCACCATTAATTCAACCGCCCGAGGGCGGCTGTTGTAATTGGAGCTCATGGAAAAACCATAAGCCCCCGCGCAAAAAACGGCCAACACATCGCCTTCCCGCAGGGCCAACCGCCGTTGCAGGCCCAGAAAATCCCCGGATTCGCACACCGGCCCCACCACATCGTACAGCCGCTCCGGCGCCGCGCCGCCCTGAACCACGGGGGCGATCTCATGCCAGGCCTGGTACAGGGCCGGGCGCAACAGGTCATTCATGGCCGCGTCGACGACGGCGAAATGTTTTTCTTTGTTGGTTTTCAGGCACTCCACCCGGGTGAGCAAGACCCCGGCGTCGCCGATGATGGAGCGCCCCGGCTCCAGGATGATTTCGAACTGCTCCGGCGCCAACTTCGCGACGGCCGCCAAGGCCTCCACCGCGGGCGCCGGCTCGCCCTGGTAGCTGATCCCCAGGCCGCCGCCCAGGTCTATATGCTCTATGGCGACGCCAGTCGCTTCCAGCTCCGCCGCCAGGGCCAGCAGTTTTTTCAGGGCCGCGGCGTAAGGCTCCACGGAAGCCACTTGGGAGCCGATGTGGCAACCTATCCCCGCCAGCCTCAGGCCCTCCAGGGCGTCGGCGCGGCGGCACGCCTCCAGGGCCCGCTCGAACTCGATGCCAAACTTGTTTTCCCGCAGGCCCGTGGCGATGTAGGGATGGGTGTCCGGATCGATGTCCGGATTCACCCTGGTGGACACGGGGGCGACGGCGCCTTCTTCCCTGGCGATGGCGTCGAGCCGCGAGAGTTCCGTCTCGGACTCGATGTTGAAACACTTGATGCCGGCCCGCAAGGCTTGCCTGAGCTCGTCCCGGCGCTTGCCCACGCCGGAAAACACGATCTTGCCCGGCTCGCCGCCGGCGGCGAGGACCCGCTCCAGCTCCCCGCCAGACACGATGTCAAAGCCTGAGCCTAAGCGGGCCAACAAATTCAGGACCGCGATGTTGCTGTTGGCCTTGACGGCGTAGCAGATCAGGGCCTTGCGGCCCGCCAGGGCCGTGGCGTAGGCGCGCCAGTTGGCCTCGATGGATGCGCGGGAATAGACGAAGGCCGGCGTGCCGTGGCGCTCGGCCAGCTCGGACAGGGCGACCTCCTCGGCGCAGAGAACGCCGTCCTTATAAGCAAAACCCGCCATTCCCCTCAGCCGGGGCCTGGGGCGGGGGCCAGCGCGGCGGCGTCCTCGTCCGGCAGGCGCAGGTCGCCCTTCTGTCCGCATCCGAAAAGCATGGAAATCAGAAGCAGGATCGGGAATAATCGGCGGGCGCGGCTTGTCGGACGAGAAAACATGGGCGTCTCCGGCGGGTGGCTGAGTGGAAAGATCTTCCAAAACGCCGCCCTGAATGTCAAACGGAAATTCGCGGGACGGAGGCTTGCAATTCGCTTTTGCAGGGTGCAGGATCCGCCAAACTCGCATACAATCCGAGACCGCTTGACAAAATCAAAGAGGGTCAAAACCTGCCCAGGCGCGGCATCGGCCAAACTCATATATAGTCCGAGGCCCTCGCGCAACGAGGTTGACACGCATAAACCGCAATGTTAGATTTGGTCCCGCAGAGCTAAACGCGCAGGAGGGTGGCTGTGCGCCATCCAACCCCTGCAATGGAACAAAGCGCCGGCCGGCGGTGTCCCCTTTGCCCCTTTGACAACCCCTGAGTGGATGGAGTGAAATAACGATATGAACGAGAACATTATCCGAGTGACGGACGCCAGCTTTGAAGAAGAAGTGTTAAAATCGGACGCGCCAGTGTTGGTGGATTATTGGGCGGAATGGTGCGGCCCCTGCAGGATGATCGCCCCCATTCTTGACGAAATAGCGGACGAGTACAACGGGAAAGGCCTGAAAATCGCCAAGCTCAACATCGATGAGAACCCGGAAATGCCGAAAAAATACGCCGTGCGCGGCATCCCCACCCTGATGCTGTTTAAAAACGGCGAGGTGGCGGGAACGAAGGTGGGGGCGGCGTCCAAGTCGCACCTGTCCGCGTTCATAGACGGCATCATCTGAACGGGGGAGGTCAAAAAACTGGACTCGCCCGTTTCAATCCGTTTCAATTTATAATTCCACCATCGCGACTGCCTTGCTCACCCTCTGAAACCCTAAACATCCTGAGGCCCTCAACCCCGCGGCGCGCCAGCCTGGCCGCCAATCCATTTCGGAGTCATCCAGAGTCCATGAACCTCACAGAACTGAAACAGCAAGCCCCATCAGAGTTAGTCATCATTTCAGAAGCCTTGGGCCTGGACGGCCTGGCCCGCTCCAGAAAACAGGATGTCATCTTCGAGATTCTCAAGGCCCACGCAAAGAAGGGCGAGGACATCTACGGGGATGGCGTCCTTGAGATCCTTCAGGACGGATTCGGGTTTCTGCGCTCCGCCGGCAGTTCCTACCTGGCGGGGCCTGACGACATCTATGTGTCCCCCAGCCAGATCAGGCGCTTCAACCTGCGCACCGGCGACAACATTTCCGGCAAGATCAGGCCGCCCAAGGTCGGCGAGCGCTATTTCGCGTTGCTCAAGGTCAACGAGATCAACTTTGAGCCGCCGGAGCGAGCCAAGAACAAGATCATCTTCGAAAACCTGACGCCGCTGTTCGCCCAGGAGCGCCTGAAGCTGGAAGTGGGCAACGGCAGCACGGAAGACCTGACGCCGCGGATCATCGACTTGGTGGCCCCCATAGGCAAGGGACAGCGCGGGTTGATCGTGTCGCCCCCCAAGGCGGGAAAAACCATGATCCTTCAAGCCATCGCGCAGTCGGTCAAACACAACCACCCGGAATGTCATTTAATCGTGTTGCTCATAGACGAGCGGCCAGAAGAAGTCACGGAGATGGAGCGCCTGGTGCGGGGCGAGGTGATCTCCAGCACCTTCGACGAGCCGGCGACGCGGCATGTGCAGGTGGCGGAAATGGTCATCGAAAAGGCGAAACGGCTGACCGAACACAAGAAGGATGTGATCATATTGCTGGATTCCATCACCCGCCTGGCCCGGGCCCACAACACCGTGGTGCCGGCCTCCGGCAAGGTGCTGACAGGGGGCGTCGACGCCAACGCCCTGCAACGGCCAAAACGGTTTTTCGGCGCGGCGCGCAACATCGAGGAAGGCGGCAGCCTGACCATTCTCGCCACCGCCCTGATCGACACCGGCTCCCGCATGGACGAGGTGATCTACGAGGAGTTCAAAGGCACCGGCAACATGGAGTTGCACCTGGATCGGGAGATCTCGGAAAAACGCATCTACCCAGCCATCTTCATCAACCGTTCCGGCACCCGGCGCGAAGAGATGCTGACGGAGAAAGGCGAGTTGCAAAAGATGTGGATCCTGAGAAAGCTCCTGCATTCCATGGAATCCATCGCGGCGATGGAGTTTTTGCTGGAGCGGTTGAAGGCGACCAAGACCAACGGCGAGTTCTTCGACGCCATGAAAAAAGGCTGATCCCGCCACGGCGACGCCCGGCGCCATAGCCGCCCCTATGACGGGGGCCGCCATTATTTAGCGTCCCCTATTTCCCGCCGATGCTGGCCTGCTCCCGCTTGTTGGCGCCGTTGCCCCCTGTTTCCGCCGGCCACCGCCCCGCCTATGCCGCTCTCCTTCAGGGCCTTCCATCCCTTGCCCCCATAAATGGAAAACCCGCCTTGCGGCGGGTTTTCCTCAGGCCGGAAAAAGGCAGGCATTTACATCATGCCACCCATGCCTCCCATGTCGCCCATGCCGCCGCCGCCCATAGGAGGCGGGTCATCCTTCTTGGGCAGTTCGGCCACCATGGCCTCAGTCGTCAGCAACAGGCCCGCCACAGACGCCGCGTTTTGCAGGGCGTAACGCGCCACCTTGGTCGGGTCGAGAATGCCCATGTCGATCATGTCGCCAAACTCGCCCGTGGCCGCATTGTAGCCGTAGTTCCCGTCGCCGTCGGCGACCTGGTTCAACACCACGGAGGCCTCGCTGCCGGAGTTCGCCACAATCTGGCGCAAGGGCTCCTCCAAGGCGCGGACCAATATGGACACGCCGGCCTTCTGATCGTCGTTCTTGCCCTGCACCTCGTTGGCGGCATCCACCGCGCGAATCAAGGCCACGCCGCCGCCAGGCACAACGCCTTCCTCAACCGCGGCCCGGGTGGAATGCAAGGCGTCTTCAACCCGCGCCTTCTTTTCCTTCATCTCCACCTCGGTGGCGGCGCCAACCTTGATCACCGCAACGCCGCCGGCCAGCTTGGCCACGCGCTCTTGCAGTTTTTCGCGGTCGTAGTCGGAAGTCGACTCCTCGATCTGGGCGCGAATCTGGCTGACCCGGCCTTCTATGCTGTCAGTCTGGCCCGCGCCGTCGATGATGGTGGTGTTCTCCTTGCTGATCTGAACGCGCTTGGCGCTGCCCAAGTCGTCAAGGCCCACCTTCTCCAAAGACAACCCGACCTCCTCGGAGATCACCGTGCCGCCGGTCAGGATGGCGATGTCTTCCAACATGGCCTTGCGCCGGTCGCCGAAACCCGGCGCCTTGACGCCCGCCACCTTGACGGTGCCGCGCATGTTGTTGACCACCAGGGTGGCCAGGGCCTCGCCTTCGATGTCCTCGGCGATGATCAACATGGCCTTGCCCGATTTCGCCACGCCCTCCAGCACCGGCAACAGATCTCTCACATTGGAGATCTTCTTGTCGTGCAACAGGATGTAGGGGCTTTCCAGATCCACGCCCATGGTGTCCTGATTGTTGATGAAGTAAGGCGACAGGTAGCCGCGGTCGAACTGCATGCCTTCCACCACATCCAGCTCGTTGTCCAGGCCGGAGCCTTCCTCAACGGTGATCACGCCTTCTTTGCCCACCTTTTCCATGGCGTCGGCGATGATCTTGCCGATGTCCTCATCGGCGTTGGCGGAGATGGTGCCAACCTGGGCGATGGCCTTGTTGTCCTCGCAAGGCTTGGAGATTTTTTCAAGCGCGGCGACCGCAGAATGCACCGCGGCGTCTATGCCCCGCTTGATGTCCATAGGATTGGTGCCGGCGGCAACCGCTTTCAGGCCCTCGCGCACGATGGCCTGGGCTAACACCGTCGCGGTGGTGGTGCCGTCGCCCGCCACATCGGAGGTCTTGGAGGCCACTTCCTTGACCATTTGCGCGCCCATGTTTTCGAACTTGTCTTCCAGTTCGATTTCCTTCGCCACGGAAACACCGTCTTTGGTGACCGTTGGCGCGCCAAAGCTCTTCTCCACAACGACATTGCGGCCCTTAGGCCCCAGGGTCTGCTTAACCGCGTTTGCCAGGATGTTGACGCCTCTCGCCATGCGCGAACGAGCGTCATCACCGAATTTCACATCTTTTGCACTCATTGTTCTAACCTCCTCAGGGGCTATTCGATGACGCCCATGATGTCGTCTTCACGCATCACGAGCAGTTCTTCACCATCAACTTTGACTTCCGTGCCGGAGTATTTGCCAAAAAGGATCTTGTCGCCCTTTTTGACATCCAGGCCGCGGACCTCGCCGTTGTCCAGGATCTTGCCATTGCCCACGGCAATGACTTCTCCCTGAATCGGTTTCTCGGTGGCGCTGTCGGGGATGACAATCCCGCCGGGAGAGGTCTTTTCCTCCTCCAGCCGCCGTACGACCACGCGGTCGTGTAGGGGTCTGATATTCATGCAACGATTCTCCTCTTTTTATAACTGATTGTTTTTTCAGTGAAAAGTGGTTTTTGTTAGCACTCTGTTAGAGTGGGTGCTAATAGTGTAAGGGCAAAATTCGCAATGTCAACACCCATTTTCGTTTTTTTTGTTCACAAACGCCCGCCCCCGGCATGGCGCGGCTTTCCGCTTGCAAGGCGGGGGAAGCAAGTGGCAGAATGGCGGCTTATGGGCAAGGTTGAAAAAACCGCGGCGGAATGGCAACGGGAATTGACCCCTGAGCAATATCAGGTGTGCCGCCAAAAAGGCACAGAGCGGCCTTTTTCCGGCAAGTACAACGACTGCAAAGACGCCGGCACCTACCGTTGCTCCTGTTGCGGCCAGGCCCTGTTCAGTTCCAACGCCAAGTTTGATTCCGGCACGGGCTGGCCAAGTTTTTACGCGCCCGTCTCTGAGCCCGCCGTTAACACCGCCCCCGACAACAGCCGGGGCATGCCGCGCACGGAGGTTTTGTGCGGCGCCTGCGATTCTCACCTGGGCCATGTGTTTCCCGACGGCCCCCAGCCTACGGGGTTGCGCTACTGCATCAACTCCGTGTCTTTGGACTTGGAAAAATCTTGACAGGGGGCGGGGAACCGCCCCGTTCAAGGCTTCTTTCAATCCCCTTGCCGGGAGGGGGCAAGCTCTGTAAGTGAACGCTGAATTCATGCTCGTCGATTTTTTTTGAAAAAAATTTCAAAAAAAGTTTGACATCCCGTTTTTCTTTGTTTATAAATGTCAGCAGGTTCATCCTGCCATGCGTTTTTGGCTTTTGGGTAGCCCTTGGATAGCCCTTTTGGAAACCCCATGAGGGCGAGGAGGAGGAGCGGTAACAGACATTGAATGTTTCAGGAGAAACATCGTGGAAATTAAGGAAGACGCCTACAGCAACAGGGCGTCTTTAACGGCGCGGAAGCGGTGCTTCGGCTATCCCGCTAATCCATTGTTGTTCATCGTTGTCGCCGCGGCGCTGATCGGGGCGCAGGCGAGATCTGTCCTGCTGTTTGCGGCGTTGGCCGCTTTCCAGCTGGCGGTGTTGGGCGTGGTCTGCCGAGACGACCCCAACGGCATCGCCGTGTGGTTGCGGGCCATCCGGCGCCGGTTGCTGAAACGCATCACTCATCTATCCCCAGACATGGTGGCCGAGAGGCCCTTCATCTTCACCGAATAGGAGGCAAGGACCATGCGCAATTTCTTACTGAGCATCGCATTGCTCTATTTCCCGCGGCAGGCCCGCGCCGAGTTTGACATAGGCACCACGGGCGGCCCCCTGGATTTCATCACCACGGCCTTTCAGACCGCCATGGACTTCCTGACGGGGCCGGCGGCCCTGGCCTTCCTGGTGGGGTCCATCGTGGTGGGCGGCGTGATGTGGGCCTACGCGCCCAAGAGCGGCGCCTTAGGGATCGTCTTCAGGGCCGTCGTGGTGCTGTTAGTCGTCTTCAATCTGACGGTGGTCGTCAACAATCTTCGCTAACAGGAGGCTCAACGAGCGCGTAAAACACTTGCCTTCTTGACGCAGCGGCGGTCAAGCAAAGGGGGAAGAGCCGCCCCGGTCCCGGGGCGCCCTCCTGACCTGCCGCGAGCGGGGACAGCAATGGGAACGGACATTGGAATGAACGGAGAACCGGTCAACATCTATCATGGCGCGTTTCGCCCCCACCGGGGGTTCGTGCTGTCTTACACGGGGTCTTTGCTCGGCGCCGTGGAGATAGACGGCATAGACCCGGACGGGATGTCGCAAAAAGACATGGAGGCCTTCTCCATCGTCATCAGAAACCTGCTCAACATCCTGCCCCAATCGGTCATCTTGCAGGAATACTACATTCACTACAGCGGCCTTAAGGCGGCCTTCGCCCGGCGGGACAACCCGGTGTGCAATGCTTTGAACAAACACCGCGCGCGGCACCTGAACGAAACGGGCCTGTCCGGCGCCCGGTGCGCGCTGTTCGTGGAGTTGCACCCGGAGCGCCAAGGCAAGTCCAGCCTGGCTTTGTTCGCGGGCCATCTGCTCAGATGTTTCCACAGCGCGGCTTCGCGGGCGTACATCAAGCGGTTCATCGCCTACGGGCAGGCGCAAGCCGCCTCCAAAGCCGCCCTGGAGAAAACCGCCGCCGCCCTGGAGGCCCGGCTCAAGGACATTGTGAATTACTGCAGCGGCCTGTTTAACGCGCGCCGGCTGGATTTGGACGAGACCTACCGGGTGATGAAATTCCTGGCGACCCTGGACACGGCGTATCTGCATTCCGACCTGAAATGTCCTGAATTCATAGACACGGACCTGTCCGACGGGCAAGTGACCCCGGTGACGGCGGGAGGCATGGATCTGTTGCGCCTGCACAACCTCAGGCACACCTACCTGCGGGTCATGTCGGTCAAACAGTTCAATTTCAGCCGGTTCCCCCCGGGCCTGTTCGCCAAGGGCGCCGGCGCGCCGATTAAAACGCCGGGCAATTATGTGCTGACGGCCCGCTACAAGGGCATGAGCGAGGCGGCGAAGTCCCTGTTCTTTTTCAACCGGCAGAAGGAGCTGGAGCGGGAGACCCTGAGCTTCACGGATTTTGTCAAGGGCCTGGACGGCGGCCCGGAGAAGGACCGGGAGATGCAACTCTTTCAGCCGTCCCTGATCAAGAAATTCCAGGAGTTGGACGAGGCCGCGGCGCTGAACGACAACCTGGGCCTGGTGTCCGTGCAGGCCATGGCCTTCGACACGGACATCGAGGCGCTGAAAAAGACCACAGAGCGCATGCAGTCCGCCTTGCAACGCAACCAGGTCAGCATCCTGTGGGAAACGGTGGGGCAGATCGATGTGTTCTTCGACGCGCAGCCTTGCGGCGACCACCGCGGCAAGTTCTTTCGGGACATTCCATTAAACACCTCGCAATTCTCCACCCTGTCGCTGTTTTTCAAGTCGTCCCAGGGCGCCGCAAGGGTGCTGGACCTGGGGGGCGAGGAGGCGCAGTACATCTTTCTCTCCACCGACGGCGCGCCGTATTATTTTTCGCCGTTCACCGGCGGACGGGGCTTTTTGATCGGCGTCGGGCCGGTGCGCAGCGGCAAGTCCTTCTTGCGCACCTGCTTAGGCATGCACTGGCCCAAGTACGGCGGTTTCTACCGGGCCATAGACCTGGACCCCGGTTCCGAACCCATCGCCCACGCCTTTGGAGAGGACGCCGGCATCGTGCGCTTCGACGGCGTCAAAGACCGCGGCTTCAACTTTTTCTCCCAGGCGCAAGCCGGCGCCGACGCCGGATTCGCCGCGCACCTGACCCGGCAACTGAGGGCGATGATAGACAGCAACGACGCGGAAGAGTTGCGCCAGCTGTCCGCCACGGACCAGCTGGCCCTGGACCGGGCCATCGGCTCGGTGTTGAGACTGCCCGAGCGCCTGCAAACCCTGACCACATTGGTGAAACACTGTCCTAAGCCGGTGCAAATGAAATTAGCCCGGTTCGTGGGCGCCGGCCCCTACGCCGGCCTGTTCGACGCCGCGGAAGACGCCATCGGCGCCATAGACAAGAAGGTGGCGATCTACAACCTGATGGGCATCAAGGACGACGCGGTGGCCAAGCCCTTGGTCATGGCGGAGATCGCCTACCGGGTGTTGCGCTTCTACGAAGACCCGCGACATCGCGTCTGCCCCAAGTGGTTGGATGTGGACGAGTGCCATCATATTCTCGCCAATCCGAGCCTGACCAAGACCTTGCTGTTGGACCGGGTGCGCACCTGGGGAAAATGGCTGGCGGGCATCGGGATCTGGACGCAGTCCGGCATCGAGCTGGGGAGCATGGACAACTGGGAGGCCCTGAGAAGCGCGGCCTCCACCTTCATCTTCACCGCCGATCCCGAGCTGAACAAGGACGCCTACCGGGACATTTTCAATCTCAAGGACGGGGAGCTGGAAGCCATCAAGGGCCTGGCGCCCAAGAGGGAATTTTATCTCGTCCAGCGGGACCTCAAGGTGTCCAAAAAATGCGCGCTGTCCGTCGAGCCGGAGCAATACGCGCTTTCCACCTCCAGCCCGACGGAGCAGGCCCTGTATTTCCGCAATGTGGAACGCTTCGGTTTCGAGGCCGGCCTCAGAAAAACCATGGCGGCGTTGGCCGGGGAGGGAAACGGCGATGAAAAAACAGCTTAGCGCCTTGGCCCTCAGTCTCTTCTTGGGCGCCGGCGCGCAGTCCGCCGGCATCCCGACGGTGGACGCGGGCGTGATAGCGCAACAGATCCGCGCCTATCAGCACCAGTTGCGGGACTTCGAAAGCCAGCTGGCCCAGGTGGGGCTGAACCGGGACCAGCTGGGGACGCTTAACCGGCAATTCAGCCAAACCCTGAAGGAATACGAGGATTATCTCCGGCAGGTGCGGGGTTTGGGCAATGTCATCTCGCGCAAGGACTGGGCCGGGCTGTTCCAGACTCTCAAACACCGGCACGGCGTCAGCGCCTATTCCCGCATACCCATTGTGACCGCGACCGGGGAGGCGGGCCGGCGGGTCATAGACGCTCAGGTGGGCGCGCTGTACGCCGTGCCGGCGGCGGCGGACGAGGTTCGCCAAGGGCTGGAGGGCATCGGTTTGGATCCCAGTCCCTGGGTGGCGGCGGCGGAACGGCGGCGGGCCCGCTATGAGGCGTATCGGGACCAACTGGAGATCGTCAAGGACAGCAACCAGGCCCTGTTGGAGCGGCATCGCAAGATCAAAACCACGAAGGACAACTTTGATTTGGGGGACAAAAGCGACCTGAACGCCCTGCACACCATAGCGACCGCCAATTTTCATCTCCTGGACGAGTTGCAGGCCCTGAACAGGATCCAGCACCAGCGTCTGTTGCATGAAGACCACGATTACATGGAGGCCCTCTCGGCCGCGGAGGCGCAACGGGCGGCGGAAGCGGCGCGGTTGCAGGAAGCCGTCAACCGCGCCCCCGGGCCCCGGGCCTTTCGCTGGGGTGCTTTGCGGGTCACCGGAGGGGCCTTGCCGTGAAGACGCTCACAAAGAAAGCCATCGCGGCCAGAGGGCGCGAGCGGCGCGGCGGGACGGGGGTCTTGCTCGTCTTGCTGGCGTTGTTGCCGGTCCCGGGCCGGGCCGCCCCCATCGATCCGTCCGGCTTCCTGGGGGATTTCTTCAACCGCGCCAGCCGCCTGACGGATCAGCTGATCGCCCCATCCACCGTGTTGCACCGGTTCTCCGAGCTGGAATGGACGGCGTTCACGGCGTTCGCCCTGGTCATCGTTTTGATCAAGTGGACGGTGGGGGCCGCCGCCCCGAAAGAGGTGATCTTCGTCGCGCTGATGATCCTCATCGCCCAGGCCCTGATGCAGTCTTACGACTATGTGTTGGCGGTCTTCTGGGAGATCGCCGTGGTCCTGTCGGACGACATCAACGCCAACACCTACCAGGCCCTGGATCTGGGGGCCACCGGCGTCGTGTCCACCGGCGTCTTCCTGTTGGACATGATCAACCATCTGGCGGAACGCACGACTTTCGCTCCCCTGGAAGGCGGGTTCTTCTCCGTGTTCAAAAACGCCGGCGCCAATCTCAGACAACTGGTGTTCATGGTGGTGTTCCTCATCATGCTGTTCGTTGTGTTCGCCGTGTCCTGGATCGTGTCCGTGGTGGGCCTCTGGAGCCTCCTGTTGGGCAAGACCCTGGGGCCCCTGTTCATCCCCTTCCTCATTTTCAAAGGCGCCAACCGGTATTTCGACGGCTGGCTGAACTTCATGCTGGGCTCGGTGGTGTATTTCGTCGTGGCGCAGATCAACATCGCCCTGACCACCTTGATCATCCTCAGGATGTTCGACTCCGTGATCGAGGTCGGCGGCGTGCTGACCCTGGAGACCGGCGATTTCATCCAGCTCCTGGCCTATTCGGGGCTGTTGGTCATCGCCGCCTTCGCCATGTTCAGGACTGACCGGGTGGTGAGCGATTTAACGCAAGGAGGCGCCAGCGCCTCCGGCGCCATCAGCCATGCGGCCTCCGCCATGGCCAGCAGGATGGCTCCTTAAAGACATGGAGACGCGGATGAAAACCATAGGCGCGGCGCCCCGGGGTTTGGCGCGGCGACTGAATCCGGACAACGCCCCCGGTTTGGCGACCACCAACAACCGGCTGTTGCTCATCAACCTGGCCCTGTTGCTGGCGTTCCTGGGGGCCCTGGCTTATGGCGTGATCATGACCAAGGCCGCCCGCGACAACGAGAAGCTCATCTATGTCAAGTTGGCCCCGGACGGCACCTGGTTCATCGATGCCGGCTTTGCCCACAAGGACGAGACGGACTTTTTTCCAGCCACCATAGACCACCTGCTGCGGGGCTATGTGGAGCGCCGTTTCCGCGTCGACCCGGCCACGGTCAGGAACGACTACGGCTACGCGCTGGCGCTGATGGATTCCAAATTGGCGCGGTTTTTCAAATCGCCCTCAGGGTTCAACGCCGCCGCCCGGGCCGCGGAGATTCGGGCCTGCCGAAACTGCGAGGTGCAGGAGGTGGAGGTCAGGAACATCTACCACTTCGATGTGGATCGCCTGGCCGGCGGCAATCCGAACGACACCACCTACCGCACCAATGTCTATGTCAACGAATTGTTCCGCTCCGCCGCCGATGACGCCGTCACCGCCCGCAAGCGGGCCATCATCACCTTGCGCTGGCGGCTTGCGCCCAAGCGTGAAATCCCGCGAGACCGCAACGCGCTGATGGCCAACCCCATCGGCCTGAAGATCATAGAGGAGAAGGTCCTTGATGATCCGGCTTAATGTGGTCCTGCTGTTGCTCACGGTGTCGCTGACCGCCGGGGCCGAAGGCGAGCGTTGCCGGGTCATCAGGCACGAGAAAAACAAGTTCGTCAAGATCAAGTCCCGGTTGCACCACGGCACCCATATCGAACTGCCGGAGAGCCTGATCGCCAAACCCGTGACCGGCAACCAGGACTTGTGGGATGTGGAGGGCGGCGACCGACACATCTTCGTCAAACCCAACGAGCCAGGCACAAAAGAAGGCGGCAGCACCACCGTCACGGCGGTCTCGCAAAACAACAACGCCTACCATTTTTTCGTGGAGCGGTCGGAGCGGGAGTTTGACCTGTGCGTCATCGTCACCCGCGACGGCGAGTTCCTGCCGGAAAACGCCTTTGCCGGATTTGAACAGCGCCGCGCCGCGCAGGACGCGCAGACCCGCCAGCAGGTCGCCGCCTTGCAAACGCGGTTGGGCGAACAGGAACGGGCCGCCTCCAGACAACTCACCGACGCCATGGATGAATACCGGATGCAGCTCTTCACCGGCTACAGCTGGAAAGGCGGACGGGAGCTGGTGAGCGATGTCTATGACGATGGCAGGTTCACCTACATCCGGGTGCGGCGCAACCGGGATGGCGTCATGGCGCTGTTCGCCGACGACAACGGCGCCGAGCAGTTCATCGACTACCGCTACGACGAGCAGCGGCGCATCTATGTGATCACCGGCATCTACGACAAGATCTACCTGAAGCCGGATGAAAAAACGCGGTTCGTCATTCGGCGGCGCGGCGATCCAAGGCGGGGAGGCCCGTAGGAAGATGACAGGCAAAGACGGCAATGTCAGTCCGGTCGAAGAACGGCCAACCACCTACAACAGGAGCTTCCAGATCGTGTTGATCGCCGCGTTTGTACTGGTGGTGATCATCATGGTCTATGCCTCGCTGTTCCGCAGCGCGCCGCGGGGCCAGAGCGTGGAGAAACAGGTGCGCCAGGAGCTTCAACGGCAAACGCCCCCGGGCCCGGAGGAGTCGTTTCGGGAGCAGATCAAGCACCGGGAGCAACGCCTGCAAAAGCAACGGGAACTGGCGGAGCAAAGGAAGCCGGCGACAGCGGGGGCGACGCCGCCGCGAGACGAATACGGCTTGCAGGAGTTGCTGACCCCCGCCAAGTCGCCCGCTCAGGCCTGGAAGGAGAACGAGGACATCCGCGTGCGCCAGTCCCGGCAGGCGGCGTTCAATTTTGAGTTTTTTGACGCGGCGGAGGCGGCGTTCGCGGATGCGCCGTTTGGCGGCGCGGCGTCCCAGAGTCGCGAGATGGACGAGTTTCTGTTGCAGGAGCAGGCCGCGTTGGCCGGCTTGCGGCAACGATTTGACTTGGATCCGGCGGGCGCCACCGGGGCGGCGGCCCAAACCGGGGTGCCGACGCAGACCGTTGCGGCGGCGGCCGGGGGGCCTGACTCGGCGCGCCGCGTGCCCCTGGCGGGCTACCCGGAATCGGACTTGGCGGGGGCGCCGGACTCCGGATTTGAATTGCTGTCCCTGGGGTCGGTCATGCGCGCGAAATTGGACCAGAAAGTCATTTCCGATTACGCGGGACCTTATCGGTGCAGGATCGAGCGCAATGTCATGGATGTCACCCAGAAATTCGTTCTAATCCCGGCCGGCTCCCTGTGCGTCGGCGAGGTCGTGCAAACCGGCAACGCCAATCCCAACCGGGTGATCAACAACCGCATGGCCCTGTCCGTGCGCTGGATAGTCAGACCGGATGGCAGCAAGATCAAGTTTATTAGTCAGGTCCTGGACCATGACGGGGTGGGCGCGGTGCGGGGGAAGACCCGCTATCACTTGGCGGCGCGCGTAAGCGGCACGGCGGCCTTTGCCCTGTTGTCCCGGGAGACCTCCAGGCCGGATTTCAGCGTCGGCGGAAGCGGCGCCACTTTCGAGTCGGAGCTGGGCGCGGCCCTGCGGCGCGGCGGCGGGGATGTGGCGTCTCAATACGCCGGCCTGGCGCCGACGCAGACCCTGAATTACGGGCAGAAGTTGCGACTGTTCGTCTCCGAAGACCTTTATGTGTTGCCTTGGCGGGGCGTGTATCAACCCCTGCTGAGCCAGCGTTAGGGAGGGCGCGACTCCATGAACATCCAAGCCATAGCCGCCACTCCGCTTTTTGCCCTGCTCTGCGGATGCGTCTTGCCCCCTGTTCTCCCCGACGCGCTTGGGGGCGGCTTGCAGGGCGCCGCTGAGGAGCGCGCCGGGCCGGCGCCGGCCTTGCAGACCCAGGTCAGGATGGTCTTCCCGGCGGCCTTCTCGACATTGGGCGAGGCCGCGGGCTACCTGTTGGCGCCCCACGCCTACCGCCCGGCCCCGGGGGCCGCGGACAATGCCGTGGCCGGACGGCCCCTGATCGCGCCTCACAGCCTGGAGCCGGTGTCGCTGTATTTGGCGTTGCAACGGTTGTTGGGGGAAGACGGCCAGATCGTGTTGGATCAGGAAAGTCGCCTCTTCCTGTTCCGCGTCCGGGGGTTAGGGGAAGCCAGCGTGGCCTTCGCCCCTCTGACAGGGTTGGCGACGCCGGCCCCGGTTGTCGCTGTCTCGCCGCCGCCCCCGCGCAACGAGCCAGCCCCGGTCGCCTCCATCTCGCCGCCGCCCCCGCGCAATGAGCCAGCCCCGGTCGCCACTGCCGCGCCACCGCCCCCGCGCAACGAGCCAGCGCCAGTCGCCGCCGTCGCGCCGCCTCCTCCGCGCAACGGCCCGGCGCCGGTCGCCATTGCCGCGCCGCCGCCCCCGCGCAACAACCCGGCGCCAGTCGCCGCCGTCGCGCCGCCGGTTCCTCAGAAAGACATCGGCCCCGTGCAGGCGGCGCCCCGGCCGGCCTCCCCCGAGTCCTGCGACGCCATTCAATTCAAGCGCCGGGTCATGCTGTCCCGGATAGTCAAGGACTATCTGTCCCAATGCGGATTCACCGAGGTCTCCTGGAAGATAGGCAAGCCGGGGAGCTACACGGACTACCGCATCCTCCAGGACGCGAAAGTGCCGCTGCCTGAGCGGCACAAGGACCTGATCGAATTGTTGCAAGTCCGCTTCGGCATCAAGACTCGCATCCACGATGGCAACCGGATCGATTTCTACGATGAAAAGAGCCTGCTGTAAATCCGGCGCCAAGCTTCGCGCGGTCCCGCTCCTGGGCCTGTTGGGGTGCCTGTCGCTACTGGCGGCATGCGGCGAGAACATCAAGAAGCGCGAGGATGACTTTGCCGCGGTCCGGGAACGCCACCGGCAGATCCTGGAGCAGCGGGAGAGCGCCCAGACCCCGCGGGCCCAGGCCAAACGCATAGAGGTGGCAGGAGACGAGGCCTGGATGTACGAGACTTACCTCGCCACTTATCGGAATCAGGGACTGCGCGAGACCCTCAAACGCCTGGCGCCAGGCTACCCCGTGGCCTACGCGCTGCCGGCGGATTACAACCCGGCGGTCAGCTCCACCCCCGGCGCCGTGACCGTGGCAGACCACCTGAACGCCGCCGCCTTGCAAGCCAATGTGGGCTACGAGTTTCATCAAGGCGTCTTGTTGGTCACGCCTATGACCACCAAGAAATACGAGATCCCGCTCTACGGCGGCGGCAGCAACGCCATCAAGGTGGGCAGCGACAACATGGGCCAGGGCCGCCAGGCCGGCAACTTCGAGAACACCCTGAGCAGCGAACTCTCCGCCGAGAACGACGTCCATCAGCTGGTCAACACCGTGTTGGGCATACGCTACTGCGACCAGGACTGGGAGGAAAAGCAAGACGCCACGGATGAATTAGCCGCCTACACCCACAACGACCGGGAGTGTTACAGCATCAGTCCCACCGGCAACCTGCTCTCCATCACCGCCCGCCCCCACCGCGTCGTCCTGTTCGATGCGGCGTACAAAAAATGGTTAGCCGCCGTCACCCGGCAGGCGAACATCAAGATCACCACCATACGGCTGGATGTCACCGATCTGGCGCAACAGAAAATCGACTTGGCCCTGGCCCGCAACGCGCGCATCGCCGCCAATATCAGCAACATCTCCGGGGACCTGGCGGGCCTGAGCGCCGGCGGCAGCGTGCTGAGCATCAAGGTGGATGACCCGGACGATGCCTTCAACACCACCCAGATCGTCCTGAAGGCCCTGTCCAAAATTGGCAATGTCTCCATAGACGACTCCAGAGAGGTGTTGGTCTATAACAACCGCCTGGTCACCCTGCGCAACTACAATGTGCATCGCTTCGTGGAGAAGACGAGCGTGCAACAGACGAATGCCGGCGGCACCAGTCTCTCCACCCCCACCATAGAGATCGGCGAACTGGAAACCGGCCTGGTGGTCAACATTCTGCCCACCCTGACCCATGACCTGATCGCGTTGCGCGTGGTCATCAACGAGGCCAAGATTGATTCCTTCGACTCCTACGAGATCGCCGGGACTTCCGGGGTGTTGCCGAACAACTCCGGCAGCGACAATGTGTTTGATGTCACCATGGAAGATGGCGAGACCGTGCTGTTGGCGTCCACCTACCGCGAGGAGATTGAAGTCAAGGCCGACCGCTCCGGGCTCTTGCCGGTGTGGCCCCTGAACCGGCTCAACAGCAACGCCGCCTCCGGCAGAAAACGGTTGATGCAAACCCTGTTTCTGATCCAGGGAAGTTTCAAGTCATGATCGAAACCATCAGCATCAACGACCGGGAAGTGGACCTCTGCATCAACGCGGAAAGTCTCACCCTGCCTGAGGAGGGCCGCCGCTTGTTCATCAACCGGCAACTCTCCGCCGTCGGAAAAAAACACTATCTCGAATCCGAGGGGTTCATCTTTTTCGATGAGGGCCGGGCCGTTTCCATCGCCGCCCAGATCGTGCAATGGACGCACACGGATCTGCGCGCCGGCGGCCATTTCATCGTCCTGCCCTGCGACCATCTGGTCTATGTCGCCTCCATACAGGTGCGCGACAACTACATATTGGTGGAGAAGGAGGAGCTGTTGTCCTTCGAGGAGAGCGTGCGACTGGTAAGGAACAATCCGTTGGACTGCCAAGTGGCGGAATTGGGCAAACTCAGCCGCGCCTTCGAACAGCACAAGATCGAACTCAAAGACCTGCGCCTCAACCTGGGCGCGGGAAAAGACAACCCGTTCCTGCTGAAGCGCGGCTACACCTTGGGGGAGCTGTTCATGTTGATGGCGACTCCCCTGCTCTGCCTGGGCTTGGCGGCGGTCCTCTGGCCCCTGTTCCCAAGCAAGGAAGACGCGCCGGCCATGTTGGCGCCGGCCGCTCCCATGGCGAGGGTTCGGATCGGCGCGGACCTGGAGGCCGTCGATGGGCTGTTGGCGGCTTTCGCCGTGTTGTTGGCGTACAACCTGGAGACGATCCAAGTGCAAAAGGCCGCCAAGGGCTACAACGCCACCGCCACGGGAAAATACGAACAGGCCTTCTCGTTGGCCCGGCTGGAGCAGATCGCCTCCCGGTTGCAAGGCCGGATCGTGGTCCAAAAAGACAACTGGACCCTCAGCTCGTCTCTGTTCAAGCCGCCTAACGGCAGGGCCGAGGCCCTGCGGCCCCTGGCGGTCAGCTTCGAGCAATACCGGCGCTTCGCCATGGCCGTCAACGCCGACTTCGCCATCGCCGGGATCAGCCAGCGGCGGCGCTGGGCCCTGGGCGTCATTGAATTGCGCCTGCCTCATCCCAACCGCGCAACGCTGATGCAATGCGCGCGGCTGTTGCGACAGGCGGGGTTGCACGGCCAGTTGCTGAAGCTGAGCGTCAACGCCCAACCCCACGGGGCCTGGGAAGACCTGAGCGCCACTGTGGAAATCACCGGCAGCTGAGCCATGAAGACCCTGCCGTTTCTCGTTTTGCTTCTGCTCCTGCAAGGAGGCGCGCAGGCCGGGCCGGCGCACGCACGCCCCGGACAAGAAGGCGGGGCTGAGGCCGGGGGCAGGGCCGCCGCGCGGGAGACAGCGCGGGAAACGGAGCGGGCAACGCTCAGGGACGGAGCCCCTGAAAAGACCGGGGCCAAGGCCGGGGCGTGGGAAACGGAGCGGGAAACGCTCAGGGACGGGGCCGCTGAAAAGGCCGGCGCCGACAGCGGCGGCTGGCTCCCCTGCCCCCATTGCAACCCCGCCGAGCGACTGATCATCGATCTGAACTACTACAAGCAAGTCCTGACCATACTGGAGAAAATCAATGAGCAAAGAAACAACGTCGACCCCCGCCTGTTGCAACCCGTCCACGCCGCGCTGGTGGAGAGCCACCCCAATCTGGCGCGACTGCTGGCGGACAAACCCAAGCCTCCGCCAGACCCGGCGCCGGCGAAAAAGGCGGGGCAACGCGCAAAAAAGACGCCGCCACCCCCGCCGCCAAAACCACCCGCCCCCAAAAAGAAGGGCCTAGAGGGGTTGGTGGTGGGCCATGTCAACGAGGGCAACAAGGCCCTGGGGATCCAGCCCGGCGTCGTGTTGGTCAAGAACGGCCGGCCCTTTTCCCTGTCTGTGGGCGCGACCATCAAGCACAACGGGCGCGCCTACAAGATCATCGACGCCGCGTTGATCAAAGACCCCCGCCGGGGCAACCGCCATGAAGTGCGGTTGCAAGATCTAGGCAACAAGAAAATTCACGTCGTTCCCTGGCAATGATGTTCAAACACGCCCCCAAAAAGCAAAAGACCCGGCTGCCCCTGCCGGAATTCAGCCCGGAAGGGCCCGCCAAGCCTGCGACTGGGCCGGCGCTGATCGTCAACTACGACGAGCTGGCGGAGGTGCAGATCACGACAGACCCGGCCGTGCTGACCCACCTGCAGAAGATGAACGGCGCCTGCCCCGGCTTCATCTCCGAGGACCGGGAACTCTACTGCATAGACCGCAACGACCTGAGCAAGGGCGAGGCCCTGGCCCTGAACCAGCTGGTCAACCTGGTGCGGGAAACCGAGCAACGGGAGCCCGTGATCAGACAGACCACGCGCTCCGTGTTCGAGTCCTTCGTCAACAAGAACAAGGAGATGTCCCTGCAACAGCAGACCCGGGAGAGCTCCAACCAGGTCAACGAACTGCTGGCGCAGGCCATCAGGAACAACGCCACCGACATTCACCTGGAGATCCGCAACAACAAGACCATGGTGTACCAGCGCGTCTATGGCCGCCTCTCCCTGAGCCAGTCCTTCGACAAGAACCAGGGCGTCAAGATCATCGCCGCCATTTGGAACATCTATGTCAATCAACCTTTCAGCAGCGGCGATGTGGCCAAGGACGGGCGTTTCAACTTCGACTACAAAAACCGCAAGTGGCTGTGCCGCGTCTCCTACGGCTACTCAAAGGTCACAGACGAGCGCAGCTTGGCGGTGCGCCTGCGAGACATGAAGCACATCCCCGATGTCGCCACCTTGGGCTACCACGCCTCCCAGCTCAAGACCCTCAAGCAGGCCTCAGTCAACAAGGGCATCATCCTCATCGTGGGCGCGGTCAATTCCGGGAAGTCAACCACCCAGACCGCCATTATGAAAGCGCGGCCGGCGCTGGAGAAAAACCTGGAGATCTCCGACCAGATCGAGGTGGAGCTGGACAACTTCGTGCAACTGCAACTGCCCCTGGAAGGCACTGAGGAGATCATTCGGGAGAACAAGGAGAAACTGCGGCGCATCTCCACCCGGCACGATGTGGACTTCATCGCCATCAACGAGATACGGGACAAGGAAACCGCGGCCATGGCCTCGTCCATGATGTTGCAAGGCACGACCGGCATCGCCTCCATTCACGGCTCCGGCTGGGTGGACGCCGTGAACAGGCTGGTCTCGCAAACAGACCTGGGGGTAAGCCCCGACATCCTGTTTTCCGAGTCCTTTCTCAGCTTGGTCATCGCGCAATCCCTGCTGGGCGTGCTGTGCCAACACTGCAAGCTGGACCGGCACGCCGATCCCTTCTGGCAACGCTACTGCCAAACCGGTTTCGGCGCCGACGCCGGCCTGCGCTTCCACAATCCGGCAGGTTGCGCGGCTTGCCGCCATTCAGGGATAGAAAAACTGACTTTGGTGGCGGAGCTCATCCCCATCATGGAAGCCAACCGCCACCTGCTTATGAACACCGCCAACCCTCAGGCGATGCGCGACTGGATGCGCGACAACGGCGCGCTGAACATTCACCAGCACGCCCGCCTGAAGATCATGAACGGGGAGCTGGATCCGCTGATGACCCAGCGCAAGATCGGCGATTTCAACCGGGGGAATCTCTACGATGATTGGCGCCTTTAACAACGCGCTGCGGGGCCTCGCGTCTCTCTATCTGCGGGCCCTGTTGTTCAACAACGACGCCCGGACTTATTTCTACTCCACCCTGCGGGAGTACGCGAACAGCCACTTCCCTCTGCTCAGGATCTTCAACGACATGCAACAGCAGGGGGGCAGCCCCGCCATGAGGGAGATCGCGAAAATCAGCAAACGGGCCATACGCAACAATCAGCCCTTCGCCGCCCACTACCACCGTTCCGGCCTGTTCACCGAACATGAAAGCCGCCTGCTGATTTTGGCGGAGCGTTACGACTGCATGGACACTGTGGCCTCCCTGTTGTTGGAGCAGGATTCCCGTCCGCCGGTCATGGCGCAAATTCTCTCCTCAGGGTTGCAATGGATCCTTATGACCTTGGCGGTCACCGCCATGGCCATCTACACGCTGCCTTACCTGCAACATTACGCTAGCGGCTACGAGTGGTTTCTCAGCTATGTGGTTTTCGTCGAGAAGTGGTGGCTGCAGTTGGCGGGGCTAGCGGCGGGCTTGTTCTTCTGCCACCACTGGTGCCGGCGCCGCTTGACGGGCCCGGCCCGATCCGCTCTCGCCCGGCTGGGTCTCTTCCGGTTGCACGCCATGCTCCTAGAGCGGCAATTTCTGAAGCTGAGCGGGCCCTTATTGGCGACCCGCCTGCCGCCTGGCGAGTTTTTGCGGCTGATGGAAAAGACCTTTGGCGGCGACAAGCCTTTTCGCCAGTCCCTGCAAAGAGGGAGGGCCCGGCTCAAGGAGGCCTCCCTGTTGCAAATCATGCAAGACCTGCTCTCGCCTCAATCTTATCGTCATGTGCTGTCCTGCGCGCCGAACCAGACTCCGGATGAGATCGCCCGGGGCTTCGCCGCCGCCGAACGGATGTTGGCCCTCAGGCTGGAGAAGATCATCAGGACCTGCCGCTCCGCCTGCGCCTTGCTGTTCTTGTCCATCAGCATCGCCGTCACCATTCCTTTCGCTTTTGTCTCCATGGGCATGGGCATTCACATCTAAACCTTCACAGGAGAAAACGCCATGAATCAAGTCGCTATCGTGTTTGGACTCATTATCACAACCATCGTCGGCATAGGGGCCTACACCGCCCTGGCGCCGCTGGTGACCCAATCGGAAAATCGCAACATGGAGGCCGAGCTCGTGAATGTGATCAACGCCGCCGCGGAATTCAGATGGGTCAACCGCAATGACAACGCCGCCTTGGGGGCCGCCACCTTCCAGATTTTGGTGGATCGGGGCTACCTAGACACGGATTTGTATGACGACGGCGTGGATGAAAGCGTCATCGGCACCACCATCACAGTCGGCGGCCTGGGGGGCGCCAACCCCAATGTCACCTATAACGCGGGGGATCAAGAGAGTTGCAACTGGCTTCAGGACCGGGCCGAGCAGAATGTCTGGGCCAATGTTGACCTCAACCCGGCGCCCAACTGCGCTGGCGTGGTGTTGACGGTCACCGTCGAGTAGCCATGCCTGTGCTCCTCTACAGCTTAGTCCTGGCGTCGGCCTTCGCCGTGGGCGTGACGGCGCTGTTGCAACCCCACCGGCGCGTCCCGGGCTTCGAGCAGACCTTGAGGGACCTGGAACTGGGGGCCCTGGCCTACATAGGCGGCAACTGCAACGCCTTGCAAGCGACGATCACCCATGAGCGACTGCAAACCATGGGCGACCTGCCCGCCGGCTTCAACGATCAGGGGGCCCGATTCACCCTGAACCTGGCGAACCATCCCAACCTCAGCTGGAACGCCCGCGGGGCCCCGGCGTACCTCGCCTTCCTGGCGGGCCGGGTCCCCGGCGCGTTCCAGGCCGATGGCTCCTATTCGTTCCTGCCCAGCTACGACATCACGATGTTCAGGGCCGCCAACAGCGGCTACAACCTGTTCGCCTACGGGGGCAACGACTTCTCCTGCGCCTTGGCGGGGACCGGGCCATGAACATTCTTCCCTCTGTGTATTTTCTGCTCATCTTCAGCCTGCTGTCCTTGGGGCTGAGTTTCCGCATAGAAGAACGGGCCCGGTCTCTAACCCCCGACCGGGTGCAGAACGCCATCATCCAGCTCGCCCTGGCCCAGCATCGCCACATAGCGGACCCGGGCAATCCCAACTTCGGGACTTACGCCGGTGACATCGCCACCCTGGTGGCGGACGGGTATCTGCCAGTCTGGGAAGCAGACCCGGATTTCGTCTTCATAGACACCGCCCCGCCGGGGCTGACCATTCAATACACGGCGGCGGACAATGGGGAAGCCGGACGCATCGCCGCGCGCCTGGGGGCCGTCGCCCAGGTCAATGGCAACGCCGTCGTCATCGGCTTCGCCGACCCCACCGACCTGACCCTCCTGGACGGATTCATCGAGGCGGCAGGCGGCGAAATGACCGGCCCCTTGAGTTTCGCGCCCGGCATAGGCGACGCCATAGACCTGAACCAGAACCGGCTGGTGGATGCGGGCCGCATCAGCGCCCGCAATCCCGCCGGCACGGGGGTCGTGGAAGCGGACATTGTCGTCAGCTCCACCGCCACCTTCAACGACATCAACATCAATCCATAAGGGAGACGCCTCATGCGCCGTTTGTTTCTGTTTCCGTCCCTGCTCCTCGCGGGACTTGCGGGCCCCATCTGGGGCCAGGCTTGGGGTCAGGCTTGGGGCCAAACCATCGCCAACACGGCAAAGAGCGTCAACGCCCTGGGCGATGAAGGCTACTGGAAGGCGGGCCAGCCGGATCTCATGATCCTGTGGCCCCAGGACGATCAGAACATCGTCCGGCGCTACCGCTCCCAAGGTGGCCATCCCTACCGGCTGTGGGTCTCTCCCGACCGTGGCAGCGGCTTCCCGGTGGTGTTGAAAACCCGGCAGGCCTTCGACAACTTCCTGTTGCACATCGACCGGAATCCGGACAAAGATTGGTGCGAAATCGTCGAAAACCCCTGGTCCGCCTGGGCGGACACCGGCGCGCCGCCAACGGGTTGCGGCGCGTTGCGCCACACGCAACGGCGCGTTTGCTCCACCGGCGCGGCCCGCCGGCCCTGCCCCAACACTTGTCCCACAGCGGAGCAGACGCGGGTTGTCACCCGGACCAAGTCCTGCCCCCGCAGTTGCCTCGTCACCGCCTGGAGCCCCAACGCCAACACGGTGTGCGCCAACAGGACCTTGACCCAGACCCGCACCGCCGCCAACTGCCGCGTGGAAAGTCGCAACGCCCGCGGGACCAAGTCCTGTCCCCGCAGTTGTCCCGTCACCGCTTGGACCCCCAACGCCAACACGGTGTGCCACAACAGAACCTTGACCCAGACCCGCACCGCCGCCAACTGCCGCACGGAAAGCCGCAACGCCCGCGGGACCAAGTCCTGTCCCCGCCGTTGCCTCGTCACCGCCTGGGCCCCCAACGCCAACACAGTGTGCGCCGACAGGCCCTTGACCCAGACCCGCACCGCCGCCAACTGCCGCGTGGAAAGTCGCAACGCCCGCGGGACCAAGTCCTGCCCCCGCCGTTGCCCCGTCACTGCCTGGGCCCCTAACGCCAACACGGTGTGCAACAACAAGTCCCTGACCCAGACCCGCACCGCCGCCAACTGCCGCGTGGAACAGCGCAGCGTCCGCGGGACCAAGTCCTGCCCCCGCAGTTGCCCCGTCACCCCCTGGGCTCCTAACGCCAACACGGTGTGCAACAACAAGTCCCTGACTCAGACCCGCACCGCCGCCAACTGCCGCGCGGAGCAACGCAGCGTCCGCGGGACCAAGTCCTGTCCCCGCCGTTGCCCCGTCACCGCCTGGGCCCCTAACGCCAACACGGTGTGCAACAACAAGTCCCTGACCCAGACTCGCACCGCCGCCAACTGCCGCACAGAACGGCGCAGCGTCAAGGGGACGAAATCCTGCGCCAAGGAAAGAAAGTGCAAAGGCGGGTTGTTGTCGGTGCCAACCTGTCGGGAAGTGAGTTCCATCAGGGTGCAATCATTTAGTTGCTCAGCCGCGGAGCTGGCGCGCCAGCATGCTCAGGGATGCGCCCGAAGCATGGCGGGCAATTTCAGAAGCTGCAACTGGACCCGAGGCAGCGGCAGTTATTACATCTATTCAGGCAGGGTCTATGTGACGCTCTACCGGACCGGCCGCGCCACGCTCACATGCGTTCAAAGATAGGAGGCCGCGATGATTGTCAGGGCCTTAAAAAAAGAATCATTCCCGTTCTGCGGGGTGATCGTGTCCCACGCGGACATGACTCAGCAACCAACCCAGGGGGCGAACGCGCCCCCCGGGGCGCGTTCCATCCTGTTCCACCTCACAGGAGAAACGCGATGAGAAAAGTGAAACTGACCTCTTTAGTGGTCATTTTGTTGTGTGTCCTGGTGTCTGACGCCCCGGCCAATTCCATTTTGGAGAAGGCCCGGCACAAGATGCTGCAGTGTTCGTTTGAATCGGCCAAGTCCGAGCTCGTGAAACGCGCCAAAGACAAGGTCTATCAGCGAACCAAGAAAAGGGAAAACATCGAAGACAAGTTGATACGGGACAACCTGGTTTGCGCCCTTGAGACTTTCGAATCGGTGTTCACATACAAGCGATTGTTTCAGTGATCCTTTGTTTGCTGAACCGAAAAAGCCGGCCTTCGGGCCGGCTTTTTCTCCATTAGGGACGGGCCGGCGGCGAGTTTCCGCCGCCCGCGGAGGGCCGGCGCGAGTTCACTTGAGGCCCAGCTTGTTTTGCAGATAGTGGATGTCCGTGCCGCCGGCGATGAAGGCGGCATCGTCCAGAAGCCGCTGGTGCAATGGGATGTTGGTCTTGACGCCTTCGATCACGATTTCCGCCAGGGCTGTGGCCATGCGCGCCAGGGCCAGTTCGCGGGTTTCGGCGTGGGCGATCAGTTTGGCGATCAACGAATCGTAATGGGGAGGAATGTTGTAGCCGTCGTACACATGGGTCTCCACGCGGATCCCCGGCCCCCCTGGCTGGTGGAAGTGGCTGACCCGCCCCGGCGAGGGCATGAAGGTGTCCGGGTCCTCGGCGTTTATCCGACACTCAAGGGCATGGCCGTTGAAGCGAATGTCCTCCTGCTGATAGCTGAGGGCGTCGCCATGGGCGATGCGCAACTGCTCTTTTACGATGTCCACGCCGGTCACCATCTCGGTGGCGGGATGCTCCACTTGTATGCGGGTGTTCATCTCTATGAAATAAAATTCTCCGTCCTCGTGCAAAAACTCCATGGTGCCGGCGCCGCGGTAGCCCAGGGCGCGGCAGGCGTCGACGCAGATCTGTCCCAGCTGGTCCCGCGCCGCGGCGGCAAGACCAGGAGCCGGCGCTTCCTCGATGACCTTCTGATGGCGGCGCTGCATGGAGCAGTCCCGCTCCCCCAAATGGATGACATTGCCTTTCTCGTCCGCCAGCACCTGCACTTCGATGTGGCGCGGATGTTCGAGAAACTTCTCCATGTACAGCGCGTCGTCGCCAAAGGCCGTGGCGGCCTCGGCCCGGGTCACCGCCACGGCGTTGCGCAGGTTCGCCTCGCTGTGCACGATCCGCATCCCCCGGCCGCCGCCGCCGGACGCGGCCTTGATGATGACCGGGTAGCCCAGGGCCCGGGCCTGCCGACCGATCTCATCGATGTTCTCCCCCAAGGTGGCGTCGGAACCTGGCACGCAAGGCACGCCCAGCTTGCGCATCGCCTCCCGCGCCGAGATCTTGTTGCCCATCAGGCGGATGGTGTTGGCTCGCGGCCCGATGAAAATAAAACCGCTCTCCTCCACCCGTTCGGCGAAATCGGCGTTCTCCGCCAGAAAGCCGTACCCCGGATGAATGGCCACGGCATCGGTGACTTCCGCCGCGCTGATGACGGCGGGGATGTTCAGGTAGCTGTCGGCGGAAGCGGCGGGGCCTATGCAGACTGCCTCGTCCGCCAAGCGAACATGCTTCTGCTCCCGGTCAACCTGGGAGAACACCGCCACGGTCTTCACGCCAAGTTCGCGGCAGGCCCGCAGGATGCGCAGGGCGATTTCGCCGCGATTGGCGATGACGACCTTTTCAAGCATGGCCGGCGCGGCGCAAGGGCGGGGTCAGGCCTCGCGGATGATGAACAGGGGCTGTCCGTATTCCACCGGTTCGCCGTTTTCCACCATGATCTTGCTGATCACGCCGCCCCGCTCGGCCTCCACCTGGTTCATAATTTTCATGGCCTCGATGATGCACAGCACATCGCCTTCCTTCACGGCTTGGCCCAGCTCCACAAAAGAGGGTTTGCCGGGGGCCTGGGACTCGTAAAAAATGCCCACCATGGGCGCCTTGACGATGTTCTCCTCAGGTTCCGTGGCGTCCGCAAGCTCGGGGGCGGGGGCCGGCGCCTCAGCAGAGGAGCGGGGCGGCTCCACGCTGCGAACGACGGCGGGGGCCGACTCTGGCGCGGCGCGGGAGCGGCTGATCCTGACTGATTCCTCCCCTTCCTGAATTTCGATCTCGTCGATCTCAGACGCCTCTAACATCTCGATCAGCTTCTTGACCTTGCGTATGTCCATGGGATGTTTAACTCCCCAGCTTTTCCGCGGCGGCCTGCAAGGCCAGGCGGTATCCACCGGCCCCGGCGCCGCTGATCACCGCCACCGCCAGCTCCGACAGGTAGGAGTGGCGCCGAAACTCTTCCCGGGCGAACACATTGGACAGGTGCACCTCGATGAACGGAATCGCCACGCCCGCCAGGGCGTCTCTCAGGGCGATGCTGGTGTGAGTGAAAGCCCCCGGATTGATGATGATGAACTCGACCCCTTCTTCGCGCGCCTGGTGGATTCGCTCGATCAGGCCATGCTCGGCATTGGACTGAAAATGCGCCAAGCTGTGGCCCAGCTGTTGCGCCGCCGCCGCCAGCCCCTGGTTGATCTCCTCCAGGGTGGTGGCGCCGTACAGCTCTGGTTCCCGCTCTCCCAGCAGGTTCAGATTAGGGCCGTGCAATGCCAGCAGTTTCGCCATTTCGCTCTCTGTGTTCTGACTCTGTGGGAAAAAACACAGAGCCGGCGCACTTCTCGACCCTGCTTCCCCTATTGATTTCAGGAAAATTAGACGATTTTTAACGGATATTAGCAGACATTGGGCGAAATTGCGACCCTCATTCCGAATCTCTGTCCCGCGTCCCGGCCCGGGCGGTTTCTTTGCTACAATCCGCCAGGTGCGGATAAAAGACGCGCTGTCCCCCCATGAAGATCCTGGATTTGATTTCCCAAGCGGCCCGTGAACAAGGCCTTGAGTGCCTGCTGATAGGGGGTCATGCCGTCAACGCCACCGGCGACCGGCGCCAAACTCGCGATATCGATTTAGTGGTTTGCGAGGCGGAGCGAAAGCGCTGGGAGGCCTTGTTGTCCAACATGGATTACAAATTGTTCAATGATGGCGGCGCCTTCTTGCAGTTCAGCCCTCCCGATCCGGCCCAGTGGCCCATAGACCTCATGCTTGTCAATGAGCGAACCTTCAGCGGGCTTCGGGACGGGGCGCGCGTCGTCAATCTTGGCGGTCAACACGATGTCTTGGCGCCTTCCATCGAACATCTCATCGCGATGGAGCTGCACGCCATGAAGCAAGGCGATCCCGCCAGGAGATTGCGCGATTTATTGGATATAATCACGCTGGTTCGCCAGGGCCGGATTGATGTGGACGGCGATGATTTCAAACAACTTTGTGAACGCTACGGGAGCTTGGAGACCCATGCAGAGATCGTCAAAACCCTCCAGGGAGAAGGGCCCCGCCCCTGATCTTGTCTTTCCCGACGGCACTGGGTTTGCCGCCAAGACCTTGCCGCTGAGTTTGGCGGAGATCACCAAGCTGTCCGAGCAAAGGCTGCCTTACGAGAATCGGAAGCGCCGCTATTCGGAGGCCGTTTCTTTCGAGCCTTTCGTGTTGCGCTAAGGCCTGCGGATGGCAAACCGGGGGCTGAGGCCCCGCCCGGCGCGACAGGATTACAGCAACGAGACGATCAGCTCTTCCGCCTCTTCCCGCGACAAGGGGCCTGGGTGAGCAGACGCCACGCGACCGGTTCGGTCTATGAAGACGGTGAAGGGGAGCGCGCCGATGTGGTTGCCGTAGGCGCGCGCCAATTTGATGACCTCCGCGGCGCCCGTCAACACCGGATAGTTCATCTCGCGCTCGGCGGCAAACCGCCGCGCCGTGGCCGGCGGTTCCAGGGCCAGGCCGACAAATTGCAAGCCCGCCGCTTGGTGTTGGGCTTGCAGTGAGACAAAGGCCGGTATCTCTTCCAAACAGGGGGGACACCAGCTGGCCCAGAAATTCAGGGCCACGACTTTCCCGTCCCACTCGGCGGCGGCGCGCGCGCGCCCGTCCAGATCCGGCAGGCTGAATGCCGTTCTTTCAACGCCTATGATCCGGGAATGGTCAAACAGCGGCGGCTCTTGGCCCTCGGCAAGGGCATCCGCCGCGACAGGCTCGCCGGCCCGCTCCTGATGGCGATGGAACCAGAAGCCTCCGTAGGCTGAGGCGACAATCAACCCCGCCAACGCCCCCCAGCGGAGCCACTGGCGGCGCCCCCTGTTCATTCGCCTAAAGTCTCCCGCAAATGGCGCAGGAACGGCTCCGGCTTGACATAGCCGATGAGCCGGCGGGTTTTCATTTCCCGTTGGCCCCCGTCGAAGAACAGGACTGCTGGCGGCCCGAAAAGCTGGAACCGCTTAAGCAACCGCTGGTCTTCCTCGTCGTGGTCGGTCACATCCGCTTGCAACAAGCTCAGCTTCGCCAGGGCCTGTTTCACCTGCGGGTCAGAGAAGGTGTCCTCTTCCATTTCAATGCAGGTGATGCACCAGTCCGCGTAGAACTCCAGCAACGCGGGTCGGCCCTGGGCGGCGGCCCGGGCCAGGGCCTGGTCCAGTTCGGCGGCATTGGCCACAGGCTCAAAGCGCGCGCTTTCCCGCGGCGGCGCGTCGCCCTGGCCGGCAAGGAGTCTGAGGGGCCTAAGCATGTCGTCTGAACCGGCCCCCGCGGTCGCGGCCAAGGCGGCGCCGTAGCCCAGGGCCAGGACTCCCAACCCCTTTGACAGCTTCGGCCAGGGGCCGGGCCGGCCGCCATAGCGCGGCAACCACAAGACCAGCGCGACGATGAGGAACCAGGCCGCCCACAACAACAGGGCCATGGCGTTAGAGACGACGCGCTCCAGGAACCAGACCGCCACGCCTAACATGACCAAGCCGAAGACCTGCTTGACCCTCTCCAGCCAGGGGCCGGCCCGGGGCAACAGGGAGCCGGTTGAGGCGCCTAGGGCCAACAACGGCGCGCCGAAGCCCATCCCCATGGAAAACAGGGCGACGCCGCCTAAGCGGGCATCGCCGGTCTGACTGATGTAGAGCAGGGCCCCGGCCAAGGGAGGGGCCACGCAAGGGCCGACGATGACAGCGGACATGGCGCCCATGAGGGCCGCGCCGCGCCAGTCTCCCCCGCGCTGTGGTCGCGACAGGGCGAACAGGCGCGTTTGCAGGGCTGTGGGCAACCGCAACTCATAGAAACCGAACATGGACAACGCCAACAACACGAAGACCAGGCTAAAGGCGCCCACCGTCCAGGGGTTTTGCGACGCCGCCTGCAGGTTGAGATGGAGCGAACCCGCCAAGGCCCCCAACAGGGCGTAGGTCAGCGCCATGGCCAACACATAGGCGAGGGACAACAAGAAGCCCCGCTGTCCCGTGATGGCGCCGGATTGGCCGACGATGATGCCGGACAAGATGGGGATCATGGGAAACACGCAAGGGGTGAGGGACAAAAACAGGCCGAAGACGAAGAAGGCGGCGATGTTCAGGATGAGACTGCCTTGCTTCAGCCTGTCCGTTACCCGGTCCTGGGGGGAGAGGGCCGCCGGGCTGTCCGGCGGCGCGGCGGCAAGGGAACCTGGGCCCTCCGGCAGGGCGATGCCCAGCTGTTTCGTCAAAGGCGGGTAGCAGATTGAGTTCTCCTTGCAACCCTGGTAGCCCACCTGCACTTGCGCCAGCGGGCCGGCGGCGCGGGCGCGAAGCAACGGCACATCGATGGCGACAGAGCCGGTGTGGATTTCCGTCTCGCCGAAATAGGGATCCTGCTTGAGCTTGCCGCGGGGGATGTGGATGGCTTGCGCGTCTATGCGGAGATCATCCGACAAGGCGGTGAAACTGAACTGGTCCCGGTACAGGTAGTAACCCTCGGCGATGACCCATTCAAACCGCGCCGCTGTGGCGCTGAGGGGGGTCGCGGACAAGCGAAAGGCGGCATCCGGAGGCAGGATCTCTTCCTGGCCGGGGGCCGCCGGGCCTAGCAGATCCTTCAGGCGTTCGCCGATTGAATCGGCCGCCGCGAATGGGACCGCCAAAACCAACAGCGCGACGGCAAACGGCCGAGCCAACATGAAGGAGGGGCGGGCAAACGGAAGCACGAAGTTAAAACTCCCGGTGCGCCTTGAGGCGCTCGTAGGCTTGGCGGATCTCATGGGTCCTCTGGCCCGCCATTTTCATCATCTCTTCCGGCAGACCCTTGGCCGCCAGCTTGTCCGGATGGTGCCGGCTGAGCAAACGCCGGTAGGCCTTTTTGATCTCCGCGGCATCGGCGTCCTGCTCCACTCCCAAAACCGAACAAGCGTCCGCCAATGAAATCGGCGCCGCGCCCCGCGCTTGAGCCCGGTGGTGAACCTCGGCGGCCACCGCGGCCAAAATGGCCTCCAGCTCGTCCAGGGCAAAGTCGATCTCCTCGCACACCCGGCGCAACAGCCGTTTTTCCGCCCCATGCAACACGCCATCCCCATAAGCGGCAAAACAGAGGATCTCCACAAACATGCGCCGCAAGGTGGAGCGTCGGCCGGTTTCCTGCCGGAACTGGAACAGGACGCCGGACAGGTCGAAACCGGTCTGCTTGCCTTCATTGAACAAGGCCCTGGCCGCCTCCTGTTGCGGGAGCGACAGATCCATCTCTTCCATGATGCGGGTGGCGACTCGCAGTTCATCCGAGGTGACGCGCCCGTCCGCCTTGCAGACATGACCCATCACCGAGAAGGTGGCGGTGAAAAAGGCTGTCTGCACCCTCATGCGGTCGCCCCGAGGAACGCCCTGGCCCTGGCCGGCTTGCTTCAGGCCTTTGTCGAAATTGCTGCCCAAGGCGGCGCCTAACAGGGCCCCCAAGGGGCCGCCCACCATGAATCCAAACGCGCCGCCAGCTAAGGTGCCCCACCAGGACATTATCGTCGCCTCTTCGTTAAGTGATTACTCGCAGTGACAATGATATAATAACTGGTAAAAAGCGGACGCGGGAAAAGCGTTAAGCGAAATCTGGCTTGACCCGGCGTGAGGCGCCGGCGATGCGGCGATTGTCACAACCTGAGGCGATGTCATGGGCAAAAATTCCGAGAAGAAACGCAAGCAAGACAAGGGCAAGACCGAGGCCGAGCGGGCCGACAAATACCTGCTTTACGAGCAATCGGTGCAGTCCGTGGAAGAGGAGATCAATTTTGTCGACGGGACCTACCGCAAAATCCGCAAGCGGCGCGCCCGGAAGTATTGCGAGGACTTTTGCGCCACCATGAACACCTCCCGCGAGTGGGTCAAGAGAAGGCCCTCCAATGTCGCCTACTGCGTGGACAGAGATCCTGAGCCGCTGGACTGGGGCAAGGCGCGCAACCAAGCCCTGTTGACCCAGCGGCAACAAACAAGGATCCATCCGATAAACGCCGATGTGAGAAATGTCAAAATGGAGCCGGTGGACATCGTCAGCGCCATGAATTTCAGCACCTGGTTTTTCACGAAGCGCAAGGTGATGAAAAGCTACTTCAGGAGGGTCTATAACAGGTTGGACGATGAAGGGATCTTCTTCCTGGACGCCTTCGGCGGTTACGAGGCGTTCACGGAGATGAAGGAGAAAACCAAGCACAAGAGTTTTACTTATGTTTGGGACCAGGAGGAAGTCAAGCACAAGGGCTTCACCTACATCTGGGACCAGGAGAAATACAACCCTATCACCGGGGACTTCCTTTGCCACATTCATTTCAAGTTCAAGGACGGCTCCAAAATGGAAAAGGCGTTCACCTGCAACTTTCGCTTGTGGACCCTCCCTGAGATAACGGAAATACTGGAGGAAGTCGGCTTCAAACCCGTGGTGTACTGGGACATGTCAGACAACGACTACGAAAACCAATACGAACCCAGCGCCGAGGGGGAAGCCAATGCCAGCTGGGTGGTGTACATCGTCGCTGTCAAATAAGGCGTTGCCCCGCCCGCTGTCCCAGGGCCGCGGCGCGCCAGCCCGCCGGCGCCCCTTGGCCCTGGCCCTTAGAACCCCTCCGGCAGCTCCCTGGGCCTCATGAGACTTAGTAACTCCCCGGCGCCGGCCGCGGCCATGAGTGCGGTGTTTTCAAATTCCAGAACCGCCGCGGCGGCGGTGGTCATGATCTTGCCATCCGCCGTCGACCCGGGTCGCGTTGCGCATAGAAACCCCAACAACTCGCTGATGCCTGGATTGTGGCCGGTGATCATAATCACCCCGCCGCGTTGGCCGTGTTTTTCCACCAGACCCCTCAACGCGCCCAACGATGCCCCGTAGATGGCGTCCTCATAGACGATGTTTTGCTCCGCCACTTGCAGATGGCTGTTGACAGCGGCTATGGTCTCCCGAGTTCTTAGGGCGGGAGAGCAGAGGATGAGCCCGGGGACGAAGCCGTTTTCCCGCAGCCACCGCCCCATGCGGGGGGCGTCCCGGCGCCCGCGGGCCGCCAGGGGCCGGTCGAAGTCGCCACGGGCGCCGCTGTCCCAATCGGACTTGGCGTGCCGCAGCAGGATCAACCGAGGTTTGTCTGTCGCGTTGCCGCCCATGATGTTCGCCAAACAACAAGCAGGTTTTTTCAATTATACCCCATGAAATCTCCCACCGACGAAACTTTCGCCGCCGTTGACCTGGGCTCCAACAGCTTTCACATGGTGGTGGCTCGGTTTGCCGAAGGGCGAACGCAGATCATCGACAGGATCAAGGAAATGGTGAGCATCGCCTCGGGCCTGGACGCCGACAACAACCTGAGCGAAGAAGCCATGGAGCGGGGCCTGCAATGTTTAGAGCGGTTCCGGCAACGCATCAAGGAGATCTCCAGGGGCAATGTGAGAGTGGTGGGCACCAACACCTTGCGCCAGGCGCGCAACGGCGCGGAGTTCGAACGGCGGGCGCGGCAAACCTTGGGGCGCAACATCGAGATCATTTCTGGACAGGAAGAGGCCCGGCTGATTTTCGCAGGCGTGGCGCAGGCGTCCTACAACGACGCCGAAACTCGCTTAGTGATCGACATCGGCGGCGGCAGCACCGAACTCATCATCGGCAAGGGAGAGCAACCGCAGGAAACCGAAAGCCTGTACATGGGTTGCGTCAATGTCAGCAAGAGGTTCTTCCCCGACGGGGGCATAAACGCCAAGCGGATGCGCAAAGCGGTGTTGTTCGCCCGCACGGAACTCGAAACCGTGGAAGTCAAATACCGGCGCCGAGGCTGGGATGTGGCGTTGGGATCGTCCGGCACGATCCGGGCCATCAGCGATGTGGCGACGGCCAAGGGCTGGTGCGAGGCGGGGATCACCGCGGCCGCCGTGAAGCGTTTGCAACGGCAACTCATCCGGGCGGGGCATCATGAAAAGCTGACTTTGGCGGCGTTGTCCGATCTCAGAAAACCCGTGTTCGCCGGCGGCGTCGCCATTCTGAGCGCGATTATCCAAGCCCTGAAGCTGGAGCAGGTGCAGATCTCCGACGGCGCCCTGCGGGAGGGGATCATCTACGAGCTGATCGGCAGGCGCCAGGACAAGGACATACGCAAGACCACCGTGGCCAACCTTGCCGCTCGCTACGGCGCGGACCAAGAACAGGCTGACAAGGTGGCGAAAACGGCCGCCGGGCTTTGCCGCCAAGTGAAAACGCGCTGGCAATTCAACAAGGCGGATGAAGATGCGTTGCTTTGGGCGGCGCGACTGCACGAGATCGGCCTCGCCATCGCCCACGCGCAACACCATCGGCACGGCGCCTACCTGCTGTCGAACTCCGATCTGCCGGGTTTCTCCAAGCAGGAACAGGACAATCTGTCGTTGTTGGTGCGGGCCCACAGGCGGAAGTTTCCCGTCCTCGAATTCAGCCAGACGCCCGCCGAAGATCAGCCGCGGTTGCTGCGCCTCGCCATCCTGCTCAGAGTGTCCTGCGTGGCGAACCGGAGCCGCTCTCAAACCCTCCCCGCGGACATCAAGGCCACGGCCGCGGCGGAGGGTCTGTCGCTACAATTTCCGCCAGGCTGGCTGGATGAGCATCCGCTCACTCGGGAGGACTTGCAAACCGAAGCCGAGTCCTTGGCGGCGGTCAAGTTTCAGCTGGAATTCGATTAGCGCGGAACAGGCGCGCCGACCCTCAGGAGCAGTGGCTCTCTAACAGCTGTTGTTGGGCGCAACGGGGTTTGTGGCTACCGGGGCGGGCCCGCTTGTACGATCCGTCGGGTTGCAAGATCCAGGCTTGAACATTGTCGCTGAGATAATTCAACAGACCCTGTTTGACAATTTGGTCCTTGGGGCGTTTTTCCTCTATGGGAAAACTGGCTTCCACGCGATGGTGCAGATTGCGCGGCATCCAATCAGCGGATGAGCAAAACACCTTCTCGTCTCCTCCGTTCAGAAAATAGAACACCCTCGTATGCTCCAGGAACCGTCCCACGATGGAGCGCACGCGGATGTTTTCCGAAAGGCCCTGCACGCCGGGGCGCAGGCAACAGATGCCGCGGATGATCAGCTCTATGCGGGCCCCGGCGACGGAAGCCTTGTACAGGGCGCGGATGATCTCCGGATCCACCAGGGCGTTCATCTTGGCGATGATGCATGCCTCCTTGCCCGCCGCGGCGTTGGCGGCTTCCCGCTCGATGAAAGCCAGCAGGGACTTGTGCAGAGTGAACGGCGATTGCAACAGCTTTTTCAGTTTGGAGGCCCGGCCCAGCCCGGTCAACTGCAAAAACAGCTTGTTGACATCTTCCGCCACGGCCTTGTCGCAGGTCAACAATCCGTAATCAGTGTACAGCCGGGCGGTGCGGGCGTGATAGTTCCCCGTGCCTAAATGCACATACCGGCGCAGGGCGCGATTCTCCCGGCGCACCACCATCACCATTTTGGCGTGGGTCTTGTAGCCGACCACTCCATAGACCACATGGGCGCCGGCTTCCTGCAACTTGTTGGCCAGCTCTATGTTGGCCTCCTCGTCAAACCGGGCCCGCAGTTCCACCACCACGGTCACCTCCTTGCCGGAACGGGCGGCGGCCTGCAAGGCTTCGACCAGGGCGGAATCGCCACCGGTGCGGTACAGGGTCTGCTTGATGGACAACACATTCGGATCGTTGGCGGCCTGCCGCACAAAGTCGACGACGGGGGCGAAAGACTGAAAGGGGTGGTGCAACAGGATGTCGCCGTTTTTCAGCGCATCGAACACATTGATGTGTTTTTGCAGGCGCGGCGGCACTTCTGGGGTAAAACCGGAAAAGGCCAATTCCGGCCGGTCCACCAGGTCATAGATGGCCATCAGCCGGTTCAGATTCACCGGGCCGTTGACCTGGTAGAGATCGTCTTCACCCAGCTCGAATTGCTGCAACAGAAACGCGCTCAGCTCGTCAGGGCAGTTGTCCGCCACCTCAAGCCGCACCGCGTCGTTAAACCGCCGCGACGGCAACTCGCCTTCCAGGGCGATCAACAGATCATCGACTTCCTCGTCATCGACAAACAACTCGCTGTTGCGGGTCACCTTGAACTGGTAACAGCCCGTGGCCTTCATGCCGGGGAACAAGTCGTCCACATGGGCGTGGATGATGGAGGAGAGCAACACGAAGTCCCATTTGCTCCCGCTGACTTCTTCCGGCAGGCGCGCCACCCGGGGCAAGGACCGGGGCGCCTGAACGATGGACAGCCGGTTTTCCCTGCCAAAGGCGTCTTTGCCCTCCAGCGAGACGATGAAATAAAGATTCTTGTTCAACACGCGGGGGAACGGGTGGGCCGGATCCAGTCCGATGGGGCTCAGCACCGGCAACACATTGCTGTTGAAATAGCGTTTCACCCAGCGGGAGACGGGAGGCTTCCAGGCGCCCCGGCGCGTCAGCCGTATCTGCGCCTTGGCCAGCTCCGGCATAATGACCTCGTTCAGCATGGCGTACTGGGCGGCGACCAGCTCATGCGCCTTGACGCTTATCTGTTTGAGGGTTTCCACCGGGCTCAGGTTGTCCGACCCGGTTTGCACGGAACCGTATTTCACCTGCTGCTTGAGGCCAGCCACGCGAATTTCAAAGAATTCATCCAGGTTGGAGCTGGCTATGCAAAGAAACTTGAGTCGCTCCAGCAACGGGGCGCCCTTGTCCTCGGCTTGGGCGACGACGCGCCGGTTGAACTCTAACAAGCTTAATTCGCGGTTGATGTAAAGCTCAGGGTTGCTAAGATTTTTCGTGTCCACGCCCCACCAAAATGACTTATCGTTTCTTTACCTGTTCTTCCATTTGCTCGATGCTGATATGGCGCACATCCTTGCCCTCGACAAAATATATCACATACTCGCAGATGTTGCGAGCGTGGTCGGCGATGCGCTCTAAGGCCCGCGCCACCCATACCGCGTCCATGGCCTGGGAAATGTTGCGCGGGTCTTCCATCATGTAAGTGATGAGTTGCCGCAAAACGGCGGCATACTGCTCGTCGGACTGGGGTTCCTTTCTGGCGGTGACCAACGCGCTGTGGCTATCCACCCGGGCAAAGGCGTCCAGGGCGTCGCGCACCATGCCGCTGACGAAGTTGCCCATGGCGTCGATGCCGATGAAAAAGGACCGAGAACCCGATTTTTCCGCCAGGTTGATGGACATGTTGGCGATCTTCTGCGCCTCGTCTCCAATGCGCTCCAGATCGGTAATGGTCTTGATGATCGCCATGATGAAGCGCAGATCCCCGGCCGCGGGCTGGCGCCGCGCCAACACCGTGACGCATTCTTCATCTATGGACACCTCGCAGGAATTCAGTTTGAACTCGTTTTCCAGCACCCTTTCCGCCAGCTCCACATCGAACTCGCCCAGGGCCCGCAAGGCGTCCCTCAGTTGCCGTTCCGCCAGCCCTCCCATGTCCAACACGGCGGCGCGCATCTTGTCCAAATCGTTGTCGAACTGCCGAGAAATGTGTTGCGCTGTATTGCTCATGTCACACCTGCGTTCTCACGCTCTGATTTTGCCAGTTTCTGTCGCCGGTTTCCACCCGCTAACCATAGCGCCCGGTAATGTAGTCCTCGGTCATCTTCTCCTGCGGGTTGGTGAACAGCGTATTGGTGTCGTTGAACTCGATGAGCTCGCCTATGTACAAGTAAGCCGTGTAGTCCGACACCCGAGCGGCCTGTTGCATGTTGTGGGTCACTATGACGATGGTGTAGTTATTCTTGAGTTCGTAAATCAGCTCTTCCACTTTCAGGGTCGATATGGGATCCAGGGCGGAGCAAGGCTCGTCCAACAACAGGATTTCAGGCTCAATGGCGATGGCCCGGGCGATGACCAGGCGCTGGGCCTGGCCGCCGGAAAGGCCCAGGGCGTTGTCGTCCAGCCGGTCCTTGACCTCGTCCCACAGGGCCGCGTCTCGCAAGGACTTCTCCACCACGGCGTCCAACGCGCGGCGGTTGTTGACTCCTTGTATGCGCAACCCGTACGCCACATTCTCATAAACGGACTTCGGGAAGGGATTGGGCTTTTGAAAGACCATGCCGACCCGCCTTCGCAACTCCGCCACATTCACCGCCTTGTGAAGAATATCCTCGCCGCCGATTTTAATCTCCCCCTCGATCCGCACTCCGTCTATCAAGTCATTCATGCGGTTGAAGCAACGCAGCAAGGTTGACTTGCCGCAACCGCTGGGGCCGATGAACGCGGTGACCTTTTCTTTCGGCACGCTCAGGGTGATGTCCTTGAGGGCCTGCTTCTCGTCGTAATACAGGTTCAATCCATTGATTTGCACGGAAGGGTTCTCGACGACTTCAAGGCGCGGCCGCGCGCTGTTGTCGTTGGGCGCGTTAGCGGTCTTCACAGCTGGCGGCATCGAGGACTCCGTCGCTATCGCGTTGTTGTCTCCGGGCGCGTTAGTGGTCTTCACAGCCAGCTTTTCATCCGGCGGCAACGGGGACGGGGCGTTCCTCTCAAGCCCGTTCGCAATCCCGGCGCGGGGAGTGGGCGCCTCTTCGTCCGGCGCGGAGACCGGAGCGCCGGCGGCCTGTTGCGGGTTTTCTGTCATGCTCTCTTCCCGGCGGCGCTCAATGCTGTTCCGCGGCGCGGTATTTTTCCCGCAACCTGTTGCGAATTTTAATCGCCGCCAAGTTCAGGCAAATTATAATCAACACCAACAAAAAAGCCGTGGCGTAAACCAAGGGCCGGGCGGCTTCCACATTCGGGCTCTGAAAGCCCACGTCGTAGATGTGAAAACCCAGGTGCATGAACTTCCGATCCAAGTGCAGAAACGGGAAGTTGCCATCCACAGGCAAGGACGGGGCCAGCTTCACCACGCCCACCAACATCAGGGGCGCCACCTCGCCCGCCGCCCGCGCCACGGCAAGGATCAGACCCGTCATCATCGCCGATGCCGTCATCGGCAGGACGGTGCGCCACAAGGTCTCCGCCTTGGTGGCGCCCAGGGCCAAACTGCCCTCGCGGATGGACCGCGGCACCCGCGACAGCCCTTCCTCAGTGGAAACGATGACCACCGGCACGGTCAATATGGCCAGGGTCAGGGAGGCCCACAGCAAGCCTGGGGTGCCGAAGGTGGGGGCCGGCAACGCCTCTGTGAAAAACAACTCGTCAAGGGTCCCGCCGAGAAAATACACGAAAAAGCCCAAGCCGAAGACGCCATAGACGACGGAAGGCACGCCAGCAAGGTTGTTGACCGCGATGCGCACCAGCCGCGTCGCCACCCCCTGTTTGGCGTATTCCCGCAGATACACGGCGGCCATCACGCCGAAAGGCGTCACTAACACAGCCATGATCATCACCATCATCACGGTGCCGAAAATGGCGGGGAAAACGCCGCCTTCCGTGTTGGCCTCCCGGGGATCTTCCGTCATGAACTCCCACAACTTGGCAAAATAAAACTTCGTTTTATCCGCCAGGCCCATGGCGTTGGGCCGGTAGGCCCGGACCACCTTGGCGATAGGGAGCGTCACTTCGCGGCCATCAGACAACAGGGCCGTGAAAGAGGTCTTGTTCAATTCTTCATACAACCCGGCAAGGCGTCCGGTGAAGCCGTCGTATTCCGCCTGCAAGGCGGCGCGGCGCGCGGAAAGTTCCCGGTAGGCAGGGCCGCCGGCGGGTTCGCCTTGCAACGCCAACCCTCGCTCTTTCAGCCGCAAGCCCTCCATCTTGTGGTTCACGGCGCCTATCAGATCTTTTTCGATATGCCGAATTTCCTCCGCCACCGCCGCGGCCGCGGCGATGCGTTGCTGAAACGCCTCCCAGTCGGGGCCGGAGGCCACCATGGCGCCGTCCCGTTCTACGGCCCTGAGGTAGCCGTACAGGTTTCCCCACTCCCGTCTTTCCACCGCCATGATGTCTTCTGGATAGCGCAACTGGCTCACGGCGGCGTCCAGGACCCAGCGGTAGTCCAAGCCAAAATAATCCCGGTTGCCCGTCTTGAGCAGGCGTCTATGGACGAGTTCCGCATCCGCCGGGATGCGCTCATCCGTCTCCGTCAACCGCGCCCGCGGCACGGACTCCTCGTCAACGAACTCGCCGGCCAAGGCAAACGCGGCGCCGTCTCTGTCCATGTAGTCAAAGACCGCGATGTCCGCCGGCCAAAAATGGCCCAGCCCCCGCGCCATGATTAAAGCCACCAAGCCAGCCACCATCAGCAACGACAGGCTGACCGCGCCGGCGTTCAGCCAGATCCAGGGGTCGCCGTTGCTGAACCAGCCGGTCAACGAGGCCTGTCTTTTCACGCCCAGCGCCTCTCTTTTCGGCGACTGCTTCATAGCGAACTGTATTTCACCCGCAATTTTTGCCGCACCAGCTCCGCGACCGTGTTGAACAGGAAGGTGGCGATGAACAGGACCAAGGCGGCTAAAAACAAGAGCCGGTAGTGAGTGCTGCCCACTTCGGATTCCGGCATCTCCACCGCGATATTGGCGGACAAGGCGCGGAAGCCCTCGAAGATGTTCAGGTCCATGATGGCGGTGTTCCCCGTCGCCATCAGCACAATCATGGTCTCGCCCACCGCGCGGCCCAAGCCGATCATGACCGCCGAGAAAATGCCTGGGCTGGCGGTAAGCAACGCCACCCTGACAACAGTCTGCCAAGGCGTGGCGCCCAGGGCCAGGGATCCCGTGGTCAAGTGTTTTGGCACCCCGTAGATGGCGTCTTCGCTGATGGAAAAGATGGTGGGAATGACGGCAAAGCCCATGGCGATGCCCACCACCAGGGAGTTCCGTTGATCGTAGGCGATCCCTAATTCATTGGTCAACCACAGGGGCATGTTGCCAGCGAACAAGGCGATCTCCAGGGGCTTGCTCAGACCGAACGCAAGCAGGACGGCGGCGATGATCACGGGCAACAGCAGGGCCGCCTCCCAGCCCTCCGGCACCTTGTGCCGAATGCGCGCCGGGAGCCTGTGCCAGGCGTACGCCGCGCCGAGAATGCCCAAGGGCAACAAGAGCAGGCATAAAAACATGCCCGGCAGGTTTTGCTCCACAAAGGGCGCGAACCACAGACCGGCGAGAAAACCCAGGACGACCGTGGGGAGGGCCTCCATGATTTCGATGGCGGGCTTGACGATCCCCCGCATCCGCGCGGACATGAAATAAGCCGTATAGACAGCGCCCATGATGGCCATAGGCACGGCGAACAGCATGGCGTAAAAAGCGGCCTTCAAGGTGCCGTAGGCCAAGGGCGTCAGGCTGAACTTGGGTTCAAAATCGCTGCTGGCGGAGGAAGATTGCCATATATGTTCCGGCTGGCTCCGGCTCTCGTACCACACCTTGCCCCAGATGGATGACCAGGAGATCTCGGGGTGCGGGTTGTCTATGCGCCAAAATTGCGTGGCGCCGGCGCCATCCTCCATCAACATGGCGTCGGCCCTAGGGGCGATGGCCAGCTGGGTCAAGTCGCCGGCGCCGATCTTCGCCAGCTTCACATTGCGATGGGCCGTCGCGTGATAGACGCCTATGTAGCCGTCGGCATCCGCCGCCAGAAAGCCCTTCCTGAAGTGCTCCGGGGCCAAATAGGTGATGGGGGCCGATTGCGAGTCAAAATCCCGCGCCTTTTCCAGGGTGTAATTGTTTTTGCTGTCGCGGACCGGAAACCACTGCGCGATGCCGCCCTGGGAGTCGCCCACCAGGAGGGAGATGCCGCCGCTGAGAAAAGACAGGCTGGCTATCTCCGCCGGCGGGGCCAGGGCCTGAACCCTTTGCACCAGCACGGGGGCGGCCTTGTCGTCGATATTGTAGTAGGCGATCAACCCGCCCCGCTCCGCCACATAGAGCTCCCGTTGCTCCACATCCAACAACAAGTGGGTCGCCTCGTTCGGAGCCGGGAGCTGGCTACGCACGACGACGATGTCGCTTTCATCGCCCAGAAATGACTCTTCCCGCGCCAGGTTGACCAACAACAGGCGTCCGTCCTCGGTCAGCGCGGCAATGGTGGTCTGCTCCTCGTCTGACTGCGCCGCGATCATCCTCAAGGCCTGGCCGGCCCCGTCGATCGCTATGGGCGTCTCGCCCAGGGGCCAGGCTATCCGCGGCAGGATGACGCGCTTGTCGTCGGGATAGGTCACCGCGTACTCGTGCGTCGCCAACAAGGCGCGCCCGTCTTCCAGGCCCAGAGCCAACAACCGTTGCGACGGGTCGCCGGCGGCAAAGGCGGTGAGCGCCGCCGCGGCGCGCTCCACCAAAGACTGCTGGCGAACCAAACCGCCATCCGCCGTGTTGAAAAACGCCGCGCCGCCATCGGCGGCAACGCGCAAACCGATCTCACGCTGCTCTTCCATCGCGTAGTGCAAGGCGCCGGATTGCGCGCCGCCCGGCGCGAGGTAAGCCGCGACCTGTTCCAGGCGCGCCGGCATGAACATGGGCGACACCACATACAACAGATAGACGGCGATCAGCACCAGGACGATGATGACGCTGACGCCTCCCAACGCCATGCCGTAGCGCATCACGGCATCCTTGAAGTGGCGGCGGCGGCGATGCTTTTGCGCCGCCGGCGACTTGAAGTCAGGAAGCGCGAATCCGCCGTTGGGCGACTCTGACTCGGGCATGGCGAGGGTTATGGCGAGCTCGGGTCAGTCGCCGACAACGGCAAGTTGCCGAGCGGCGGCCTTGGCCGGCAACGGAATGTAGCCATCCTTGACCACCACCTCCTGGCCGCTCCTGGACAGGACCATCTTGACGAACTCGCGCTCCATGGGGGGCAGGGGCCGGTTCGGCGCCTTGTTGACATAGACATAGAGGAAACGCGCCAAGGGGTAGTCGCCGGCAATGGCGTTGGCGGGGGTGGCCTCGATGAAATTCGCTCCTTCCCCAGCGGCGCCTTTCCGGGCCAGCGGCACGGCGCGCACGCCAGAGGTCTTGTAGCCTATGCCGGAATACCCTATGCCGTTGATGGACTTGGTGACGCTTTGCACCACAGAGGCGGAACCCGGTTGCTCATTGACATTGTCCTTGAAGTCGCCCTTGCACAAGGCCTGCTTCTTGAAGTAGCCGTAGGTGCCGGAGACCGAATTGCGGCCGTACAACTGCATGGGCTGATTGCTCAAGCCCCCGGTCAAGCCCAGTTGCATCCAGCGAGTCAGATCCTCATGGTAGCCGCATTTGCGGGTGGCGGAGAACACCGCGTCAACCTGGGGAATGGTCATGCCCGCCAGGGGGTTGTCCTTGTGGACATAGACGGCCAACGCATCGATGGCCACGCCTATGGGGGTGGGCTTGTAGCCGTGTTTTTCCTCAAAACCGGCGATTTCCCCGCTTTTCATCTTGCGGCTCATGGGGCCGAAGTTGGAAGTTCCTTCGATCAGGGCCGGCGGCGCCGTGGATGAGCCGGCCGCCTGAATCTGCACATTGACATTGGGGTAGAGCCGCTTGAACTCCTCGGCCCACAGGGTCATCAGGTTCGCCAAAGTGTCGGAGCCCACGCTGATCAGGTTTCCGGACACCCCGCTGGCCTTGCTGTACCCAGGCAGGGCCGGATCCACATCCGCCGGCGCGGGCGCAACCCACATCGCCAGCGACAGCAGGGCCCCTGTCTGCGCAATCTTCTTGCTTGGGAAAATCTTGGGAAATAGGCTTTTCACGGGTCTTATCCTCCAAAAAGTATAACTGAACGGCTTGGAGATGGCATTATCGCGGCTCGCTTGTTACGGGAATATGACAGCCCGCCTCCCCCGGCGGCTGGCCGGCCTGATTCGCCAGAGTCGCGGCTCTTATGGTTGAGGCGGGGTTGAATCGGGAGGAAACGCCCCCATTTCAGAGCGAGACTGACGAGATTCGCCCATGCGCACAGACAAACTGACAAGCAAGTTTCAACAAGCCCTGGCGGAGGCGCAAAGCCTGGCCCTGGGGCGCGACAACCCGTTCATCGAACCAGCGCACCTCATGGCGGCGTTGTTGGACCAGGAGGCGGCGCCGTCCCCCACCTCTTGAATCTTGCCGGCGCGGACGACAAGCGCTTGCGCCAGGGCGTGGCGACGCTCATCGACAAGTTGCCTCAGTTGCAGGGACACAGCGGGGAAATCTACATTTCCAAGGACCTGGACCGGTTGCTTAACCTTTGCGACAAACACGCGCAGGACCGCAAGGATCAGTACATCTCCAGTGAATTGTTCGCCCTAGCCGCGGCCGATGACAAATCGGGGTTGGGGGAGCTGTTGCGCAAGAGCGGCGCGGACAAGCGCAGGATCGCGGCGGCGTTGGAGAAAATCCGCGGCGGCGAGGGCGTCAACGACCCCCAAGGCGAGAACAATCGGGGCGCCTTGGACAAATTCACAATCAACCTGACCGAACAAGCCCGACAGGGGAAGCTGGACCCCGTTGTCGGGCGGGACGATGAAATACGCCGCACGATCCAGGTGTTGCAAAGACGCACGAAAAACAACCCGGTTTTGATCGGTGAACCTGGGGTGGGCAAAACCGCCATTGTCGAGGGATTGGCGCAACGCATCGTCAATGGCGAGGCGCCTGATGGCCTGAAGGGCAAGCAACTGCTGGCTCTGGATCTGGGTCTGCTGGTCGCCGGCGCGAAGTTTCGCGGCGAGTTTGAAGAGCGGCTGAAAGCGGTGTTGAAAGCGTTAAGCAAGCAAGAGGGAGGGATCATCCTGTTCATCGACGAGGTGCACACCATGGTCGGCGCCGGCAAGGCCGAAGGGTCCATGGACGCCGGCAACATGCTGAAACCCGCCCTGGCCCGGGGCGAATTGCACTGCATAGGCGCCACCACTTTAGATGAATATCGTGAAAACATCGAGAAAGACGCCGCGTTGGAGCGGCGCTTTCAAAAGGTGCTGGTGGCTGAGCCGAGCGTGGATGACGCCATTGCCATCCTGCGGGGCCTGAAAGAACGGTATGAGGTGCATCATGGCGTGCAGATCACGGATCCGGCGATCATCTCCGCCGCCATCCTGGGGCAGCGTTACATCACCGACAGGCAGTTGCCTGACAAGGCCATAGACCTGATCGACGAGGCCGCCAGCCGCATCAGCATAGAGATCGATTCCAAGCCGGAGGCCATGGACCGACTGGAAAGGCGGCTAATTCAGATGAAGATCGAGCGCGAAGCTTTAAAGAAAGAATCCGACGAGTCCTCTAAAAAACGCCGCGCCGATCTTGAGGATGAAATTAACAAGCTGGAGCAGGAGTTCGCCGATCTGGAAGAGATCTGGAAGGCGGAAAAAGCCGCCCTGCAGGGCGACCACAACATCAAGGAAAAGCTGGAGCAATCCCGACTGGAATTTGACGCGGCGCGGAGGGCTGGCGACCTTAACAGGATGTCTGAGTTGCAATACGGCGTTATCCCCAGTCTCGAAAAACAGCTGGCGGACGCCGAGCAGACGGGAGCTCGACCCATGAAACTCTTGCGCAACAAGGTGACGGACAATGAAATCGCGGAAGTCGTGTCCAAGTGGACGGGGATCCCGGTCGCAAAGATGTTGCAAGGTGAAAAAGACAAGCTGTTGCGCACCGAGGAGGCGTTGCGCCGCCGGGTCGTCGGGCAGGAAGAAGCCATCACCGCGGTGGCCGACGCCATGCGCCGCGCCCGCGCCGGCCTGTCAGACCCGAACAGGCCCAACGGATCCTTTCTCTTTCTCGGTCCTACCGGAGTCGGCAAGACCGAACTCTGCAAGGCCTTGGCGGATTTCCTGTTTGACAGCGAAGGCGCCATAGTCCGCATAGACATGTCTGAATACATGGAAAAACACGCCGTGGCCCGGTTGCTCGGCGCGCCGCCAGGCTACATCGGCCATGAGGAAGGCGGCCAGCTGACCGAACAGGTGAGGAGAAGGCCCTACAGCTTGGTCTTGTTGGACGAGGTGGAAAAGGCGCACCCCGATGTGTTCAATGTTCTGTTGCAGGTGTTGGACGACGGCCGGTTGACGGACAGCCACGGCCGCACCGTGGATTTTCGCAACGCCGTCGTCATTATGACCTCGAACTTGGGCTCAGACCGCATCCAGGAACTTTCTGACGAAGCCGATTACGAGACCATGAAGGCCACCCTCCTGGAAATCGTGTCCGCTTCTTTTCGCCCCGAATTTCTGAATCGAATCGATGAACTGGTGGTTTTCCATCCGCTAAAACGCGAACAGATCAACGCCATCGCCGACCTGCAGGTGGCGCAACTGCAACGCCGCCTTGCCGAACAGGATCTTGCCATAGCGGTGTCGGACGCCGCCAAAGAGCTGTTGGCCCGCGCCGGATTTGACCCCGCTTATGGGGCGCGCCCTCTGAAACGCGCCGTGCAAACTCACTTGGAGACGCCCTTGGCGAAGGCCTTGTTGGCGGGAGATTTCCAGGCTGGAGACACGATCCAAGTTGACGCGGGGGATGGCGGCCTTAAGTTTTCCACCTCTGCCGCGTAGTAGCCTGAATGTAAGACCGAAATCGCCGCAATTCGACGCGGCAAAACCTTGAGTATTTTAAAGTGCCACTTTAAAATACTCAAAAAGTCGGGGCGGGAGAATCAGGCACTCCGCCGCCTTACATCCTGTTTTTTCCAATCGGGCAGATGGGCCGTCATCAATGCCTTGAAGATCCTGAGCGCCAAATGAAAAAAACAGTCATATATCTCCTAACATATTGATATTATAGTGAAAATTTTTGCAAAAAAGGTTTGACAACATCCTACGAAACGTTATAATTGTGGTGTGGGGTGCCCCGTGGGGGCTTTATATGGTTCGCCCAGCCTAACATCATGCTCTCCGCGAGGAGGCTAGGTTGCATTGTCGGGCGCCCCTAGTGGACTCGATATGCTAAATATCTGAGGAGTAAAAACTATGATAGTGCTGTATCGTCGGGTGCCCCTAGTGGGCTCGATATGGTTCGCCCAGCCTGACATCATTAAACCCTCCGTTTAGGAGGGTTTTTTTTTGCTCTCACACTTCCTGCTAACAGGCAGTCATCATCAACATCGCCATAATTCGGCGCGGCGAAACTTTGAGTATTTTAAAGTGCCACTTTAAAATACTCAAAAAGCCGGGGCGGGAGAATCAGGCACTCCGCCGCTTTACATCCTGTTTTTTCCAACCGGGCAGATGGGCCGTCATCAACGCCTTGAAGAGCTTGCCATGGTTAGGGACGCGCAGGTGCAATAGTTCATGGGCGATGACAAAATCTTGGAAGTCCGGCTGTTGCTCGGCAAGATCCACGGCTAAGGTGATGATGCCTGATGTTGAACAGGAACCCCACTTGCGGGTCATGCGCTGAACGCGAATCTGTCGAGGCTGGATATTCAACCGTCGCGTCCAGCGCGAGACGCGGTCGCAGATGACTTCGCGCCGTTTGTTACGCCTCAGGGTCGGCATTTTCACCCAGGAGAATGGTCAATATGCGATCAACGACCCGACGGCATTCTTCCGTAGCCATTCCCATTTGCAGAAGTGGCGGGTAGAGGTCACTGCGTAGTTCCCGCCGTTCTTCGTCGTTGGACGCGGCATTGGGGAATTGGTTAAGGAGTCGTTCGGCTTCCTGCGCCAAATTCATCGTCGAGACGCCCGCCGCCTTCAGTGTCGCCTCGTCCTTCAGCGCCTGATGAACGCCGTAAGCGCGCCATGAAAGTCCACTTGCCTTTGCCTCCTTGATAGCGGCATCTTTCTCTTTGGCAAGAAAACTCAACTGATCTATTGCTTCTAACGCGCTGAGTTGGCCAGCTTCCATTTCCTGCTGGATCCGTTTAGCGCGTTCTCCCAAGGGCAAGAGTATGGGGCTCTGCTCCGGCTTGTCCGCAATCTCTTGCTGGAGACCTCGCACCAAGTCAATTACCTTGGCCTCATCTGCGCCGGGCTTATTTTGAAGCGCGTTAATCGTCTCCGCATCAAAAGTCACCGTTTTCATCTGGTAGCCAAGACCTTCCTGCTCTGCTCTGTCCTGCACCATGTCTCGCGTCTTGTTGGCTAACTCCGCTATGTAACTGACCTTATTTCCATAAGCATTGCGCACAGCCACATAGAGGTTCGCCAACTTGTTGTAGATTTCGATATGGTCGCGCAACTCCGGCGAGGGCGAAAGAATTTCCCAAAGGGCCTCAATTTCCTTATAGGTTTCAAATAACGCTTTGCGCAAATCCGGAGTCCGGAACCGTGCAATGATCTTTTCAAGACGCTCATCAGCGTCTAACCCTCCCTCGTCGCTAAGATAATCTTTCTTTGCTTTTTCAATTTTGGCCAGAAAATCCCGCAAAAGCAGGTCAAGGTCTTCTATTACGCCACTCACATCTTTGGAATCGAACTGCAACGCCTTTTTCATTTCGCGCAGGACGCCCACGAAGTCAACGATGAGACCGATGCGCTTGCGAGCGCCGTTTGCGGCACAGGGGCGGTTCACGCGGGCGATGGCCTGCAACAGAACATGGTTGCGCATCGGTTTGTCAAGATACATGCAATAGAGGAGCGGCGCGTCGTAGCCCGTCAGCAATTTGTCAGTAACAATGAGCATCTTCGGATTCTCATCCGCCTTTTTGAACATCAGGCGCACATTAGCCTCCCGTTCCTGATTAAGTTGCAATTCTGCGACAAGTGGGCGTTCAACAATGTCGTTGTCATTCGAGGTGTAGATCGGCTCTATCCATTCAGGCGGCAACAGCTTATCGAGCGCACGCTTGTACTTGGCACAGGCCTCGCGGTTCACGCCGACGAGAAACGCCTTGTAACCGAGAGGCTCGATGTTCTCACGAAAGTGCTTGGCAACAAACGCGGCGACCTTTTCAATGCGATCATCGGCAGTCAGGAAGGTACGCAACTTAACGGCGCGGTCAAGCACTCTGTTGAGTTCGTCAATGTCAGTGACGCCTTCCGCCTGGGCCAATTCAAAAAACTCCTTGTCTAACTGCTCCGTCGACACCCTCATGTCGCTTGGGGCCATGGTGTAACAGATCGGCAATGTCGTCTCGTCCTCAATTGACTCGGCAATGGTGTACTTATCAAGATAACCTCGCTCATCATCCTTGCCGAATATCTTGAAAGTGCCTGTGCCATGGGCGGTTTCATCAATCGGCGTGCCGGTGAAACCGATGATCGTCGCCTTAGGCAATGCCGCCATCAGATATGTGCCAAGATCTTGGGCGACTGAACGATGGGCCTCGTCTATGAACACATAGATATTGTCTCGCTCGTTAGCGTTCTTCTTGATGCCTTCGAATTTGTGGATCATGGAGAGGATCAAGCCGCGTCTGTCATTCTGAAGCAACTCTTGCAGATGAGCCTTGGAATCCGCGCGCGTTACCACAATGTCCTGTTGTTGCATTTCGCCGAGCAATCTGTCCACCCACCCCTGGAGTTGCCCCTCCAGATCCCTGCGGTCCACGACTACGATCACCGTCGGGCTACTGTGAAGCTTGTCTTTGCGTTCCAAGATCAAACGCGCGGCGGTAAGCAGCGTAAAGGTTTTGCCGGAGCCTTGCGTGTGCCAGATCAAGCCACGATTCTTGGTCGGTTCGGCGCAACGCTTAATGATTTCGTCAATCGCCCGGCGCTGGTGCTGGCGCAACACGGACTTTCGCGTCTCGCCATCCTCAACATAAAACAGGATCCAATTCCGCAAAGTGCGCAGAAAATCATTCGGTTCAAAAAAAGACTGAACAGCAAATTGATAAGTTTCTTCGGGAGTCTCTTGGGGAGGCTCTTTCCAGCGCGCCATGAAACGGCGCGATATGTTCCAGGTGACCCCATACCAGTATTCAAGAAGATGTGTGACATTGAAAAGTTGCGCCGTCCCCATCAGTTCGGGGGTTTCCCTCTCATAGCGTTGCAATTGGGTGACCCCATGATCGACAGCGCGATGATCGGTCGGGTTTTTGTGTTCAGCGATGGCAACCGGCACCCCGTTGATGACGAACACCACATCAGCGCGATTGGCCTTGTTGCGGGAGAGCGGTTTAATTTTCCATTCCCAGGTGACATGAAAGACATTGGCTTCGGGCGCATCAAAATCAATCAGCTGGACACGACGGTGGCGTTTCTCGCCCTCGTCGTACCACTGCCTCTCGCCGCGCAACCAGGCAAGTATCTCGCTATTGCCTTCGATAGTCGGCGGCGCGGCATCGATTTTTTCAAGGATGGCCCCAATGGCATGGTCAGTCATCCAGGGGTTAAACGCTTTGAGCTTGTCCGCAAGCTCGACGCGAAACAGCATATCGGCCTCGCCGCCGCGTTTGCGTAACGCCTCTTGCGGTGAAAGTGGCGTCCAGCCGATCTCCGCGGCATGGCGGACCATAGGGAACTGGGCGGTGCCGGCTTCTGTAATGTTAAGAGCGGTCACGACAAAAATCAGCAATCATGTAAAAAATTTTTCGCAAAAAAGGCTTGACAATATCCTGTCAAACGCTATACTCATGGTGTCGGACCTCCCATGGAGGCTTTATATGGTTCGCCCAGCCTAACATCACACCGGAAGTAAGCTGTCCCGTCAGGTGCCCCGTGGGGGCTTTATATAGTTCAACCCGCCTAACATCACAGGGAAAGGTAAGCGGTCCCGTTGGGTTCCCTGTGAGAGCTTTTTATGGTTCGACCCGCCTAACGTCACACCGGGAGGTAAGCGGTCCCGTTGGGTGCCCTGTGGGGGCTTTATATAGTTCAACCCGCCTAACATCACAGGGAAAGGTAAGCGGTCCCGTTGGGTGCCCTGTGGGGGCTTTATATAGTTCAACCCGCCTAACATCACAGGGAAAGGTAAGCGGTCCCGTTGGGTGCCCTGTGGGGGCTTTATATGGTTCGACCCGCCTAACGTCACACCAAGAGGTAAGCGGTCCCGCTGGGTGCCCTGTGGGGGCTTTATATGGTTCGACCCGCCTAACGTCACACCGGGAGGTAAGCGGTCCCGTTGGGTGCCCTGTGGGGGCTTTATATGGTTCGACCCGCCTAACGTCACACCAAGAGGTAAGCGGTCCCGTTGAGTGCCCTGTGGGGGCTTTATATGGTTCGACCCGCCCGGCATTATTAAACCCTCCCACTGAGGGAGGGAGGGCACTCTGCGCTGATATGAGTTGTGTTTCCTCATTGGTCGGCGTAGATCGTATTTGCAACCGGAGCGGGCGTTGTATGTTAAGTCAACCAATCCCCTCAACAAGACAGAATTGTTCACGATTCTTTGCCATGGCGTGACAGAAATTTTAGCTTCAGGCTTGCAAAGGTTGTCAATAAGTCGCTCAGGCATATAAGGATACCGTTTTTCCCACTCTGCTCTGCTATTAAGTGATATCCACCTATGAATGTCTGGGTAGAGATGCTGTTCTCCGTGGGCTGCGTTAATGGCCTCGTCCCCACTAGACACAGTGGGCAGTGTGATGACTAAGATCCCCGACTTCTTGTTGATGAGACCATCATGCATACTCGAATAGATCTCCCAATCAATGTGTTTTCTACCTTTCGTCTCAGCTCCAACCAGGACAATCGTTACGGTGGAGTCTCGAAGATAGTCATCCCTGATTATCTCGCGGATTCTCTCATCAGGAAGATCTTCCGAGATATCACCCGTATCAATGGAGCGATCAATGAATATGGAGTGTTGCTCACCAAAACTGACCAACTGCTTTTTATAATACTCGTCGTTTTGGTGGTGATAACTAATGAATACCTTGTGCATTAGACTCTCCTGCATGTTTTGCGTTAGTTGGTTTGTTGAATATCTGATGAAGCCCTCTTGATACAAGAAGCACTGCTTGTTGAATGTGAGGCGTCTGCGCAAGAATGGCGTTATCCTCTTCAGACAATCCATTGTTCAGACTGCTCGGCGAGTAACCCTCAAAACACGAGCGGCCCTTCCATGCGGGGCGGGAACCGGCCCAGCGGTCCACGAGTCCGACAGTCTCTGCGATGTCGCGGGCGCAACCTCCGAAACCACCGAGTAAAAACACGGGCTGACGCGCCTGAAGGGATAGTAGCGTTTCCTCAGCGATACCCGGCATCCGTCCTTTGTAATCTTTTACTCTTCCACCAAGCACAATGCGCGCTTGAGTTTCCCTACGCATGACGGTGCGCATTGCCGTTAGTCCCTCAGTCCATTCTTCATCATCCGGTTCGTAAGGAGAAAGTGTTAGACGCTGCTCCCACGCTAATCGATCGCCATTCTGCGAAAGAAGAATGAGATCCGCCGAATTTTGGTGTCCAGCAAAGAAGTTAGCGAGGTCCTTGCTCGTCATCCTTACATGGACGGGCCATGCCAAGTAATCGGTCACGGTGATCCTGCCATGATGATGCGGGTGATCTTGATACCGCGTAATCAATTCAACCAACAGCTCGGTAAAACCGTGAGAGCGCAAGTCCCCGCCATACGCCAAACTTCTCCCTGATGAGAGTAAATGCAATGCAATCTCAGCCATCGCATTTTGCAGGTGATCGGCACTCAAGCCAAACACAGACATATCGGGGCTTTCCGATATCGAAATCGCCACAGTGGGCTTTGCCTTAGGTTTTTGAAGGGTCATAGACTTGCCTCCAACCACTCTGTCAGCGTCTGGATGCGCACTTTTGGCGCAATTTCTGAGAACAGGCGGGCATCGTCAGCACCCAGCACTGGTTCAGGATACACGATTGTCGAGCCATTGTCAAGCTGGGATGTCGGCAATGCCGCCAGTGAGACCAACTCGGGTGGCCACGCCAAGAACAGCGCTTCGGGGTGTTCGCTGGCAAATCGCTCGACCCGGCAACGCCACAGGTAGGTCCGGAACACTTCTTCAAGCAGGTATTCCGTAACTTTGGCGATCCGACCGTGCCCGCGTGGACTCATCCGAATAACAGGCACATTGCCCATATACGGAATGCTACGCCGAACAACGTCGCGAAGGCAATCGACAACCACTATTGGCACGCGGTGCCGTTTAGCCTCTATCACCTCGCGCCGGCACCACTCGCGGGATGAATAGGAATCAGTCTGCAAGGCTATAACGGCGTCACTTTTTCTGATCTTTTTTAACAACACTTTCTCGGGAATTGAGCCAGGAGGGATATCGAAAAAATCAAAGAAGCTTGCCAGCGCACTGTGCTCATGCAACCAGTCGCGGATTTTACGAGCGATGGATTCCCCATCCTGTTTTGAGTGGCTGATGAATAACTCGAATTTCTCCTGGTCACCTTCAAGAGGCGATTTTGCGGTTTCCGGATCATGAAGCACAGCCAAACGATATCGGAGCATTTGGCTGAATTCATTAGTAAGATCGCGGACGAGACGCCTCTCCCGATGCGCGTCCGATCCTTCCCAACGATCCCAGCGCAACGCCTGTTGTTCAAATAGCCGTTTATAATCTTCACCTTCCATTACCACGGGGAAGAGTCGGGAGAACCCTTGTCCCCCAACTTGCGCGTCTTGGGAGAGCTCCTGGACATAATCCGCCCATGCGCGGTCACCAGTGAGATTAGAATCCGCCAGAACGACGGCGGCGCTCATTTCCGCTTCGTCCCAGTCAATGGGTAGCGGCACGGATTTATCAGGTGCCGCCTCGTTGCGAAAGAGAACACTCAACCCTGAATCTCCAACAACATCCCGATAGCGATCCGGGCTAAAATGCTTCAGGAGCATATTTGCTATCTTATTGCCGCTCGCGTTTGAGGGATGCCAAACGACATAAAGGGTGAAAAATGGGCGTGTCGTTATTTCCATACGGGTCAGGAACTCTTTGGTGAATGGGTTATTTCTGAAAGATCAAGGTCAGCAGTGTGGATTTTGCCGGTCATTAGTTGGTGCAGGAGGGTTTTGAACAAGTCGTCGAGGATGGCGCGTTTTTTTTGGTGCAGGTTGATTTTTCGGTCTATGGCATCCAAGATAGTGACTATTTCATTTTGCTCATCCAAAGTTGTTATCGGCATCTTTAAGCCCGAGAGGCGGGAACGGGAAAGATTCGGGATTGTCGTTTTGTTGCCTGTTCCTTCATAGACTCGTCGGTGACAAAAGCCCTCCTCAAGCCATCTCATTGCAAATTTTGGATTGATTTTGCCTTTTACGGTTGGACGGAGTCTATATACATGGTTCTGATAGGTGCAGTTTTCAATCTCATTTGACCATACGGCGGCACGGCCAATTTCGCCTCCTTCGCAGACAAGAAGATCACCAGATTGTAAATCCCGCATCGCGGTTGTCTCCACATCCATTCGGCTAATGTTTGACAGATCGATGCGTCCCCAATAGACATTTGAAGTGCGAAGAAACGGAATTCCTGTTCCATCAGTCGCAAGATTGCCTCTAAGGGATAGCCCTTGAACGATCTCGAAATAGTCTCCAAGAGGAGCTACTTCCCAACTCTCCGGCACCAGACCAATCTCCGTTTGTTTTTGTGGTTCATCCCGCAGACCGCAGGTGAACAACTTTTGCATGGTGGCGCGTTTGAGGTCTTGTGCGGTAGAAAAGGCTTTTTTCTCTTGTTCAATCTGGCAAGATAGCCAGTGAAGAAAAGCACCTATCTTGGCTTGTACTGGCCGACTTGGAAAAGGAATATCAATATCAAGCAACGTTGCCTTATTTACACTCGCAAATGTCGAACCAGTTGCTCGACTTTCAAGAATCGGTTTTATATGTAGCAAGGCAAAATATAAAAACCACGGATCACTGCTTTTGCCGGCGCGAATCGCCGTAATTCCGCGTCCAATTACGCAATCGTCTGTCGCAACATTCACATCCCCAACCGGGGCACGGACAGAAATCAAGACATCCCCAGCAACAGCGAATTTTTGGCCGGCGTTGCACCATACTCGGGGAACTGGATGTAGCGAACCAAAATCTGCCTTGCCTTGAAAAAAAGGCAAACCCTCACCAACTTTGTTATAGGTTGAGGAAGATGGCGACTGTCCAAGAATAACTGTAGCTACATCTGGGCTATCAAGCTTCACGGTTGCAAATTTACCGGTCAACGCAGTTTCTCCATCGCTGAAAATAACTGCTGGTCGGCCTCTCGAATTGCCATTGATAAGTGGCGCAACTCCTTTACCAATTCAGAAACCGATGCAGTTTCACCATGTACTGACTGCCCCACCCACCGGCTTGGGCTGAGGTTGTAGTCAGCTTCCTTCGCCTGCTCGCGGGTAATGACGGCAAGCTCGCCTTCCACCGGTTCGCCCTTTCGGTAGGCGGCGGCGAGGGGGCGGATGTCGTCTTCGGGGATGAAGTTTTTGGGGCGCCCCTTGCGCACGCGGCGACTGGCGTTGAGCAGGACGATTTTGCCTTTTTTTGCGGCGGGTTTGCTTTTTGACAGCACCACGATGACGCCGGCGGCGCTGGTGTTGTAGAACAGGTTGTCAGGCAACAGGATCACGCCGTCGATCAAATCGCGCTCCACGAACCATTTGCGGATGTTGCGCTCCTTGTCTTCGTGGTTGGCGCCGGAGCCGCGAGTGACGGCGCCGGTGTCGAGCACCACCGCCGCCCGTCCGCGTTTGTTCAGGCAAGCCAGGGTGTGTTGCAACCAGGCCCAGTCGCCCTTGCCGGTGGTAACGCCGCCCGAGGCGCGAAAGCGATCAAACGGGTCGGTGTCGAAGAGGTCGGGGGCGAACGGCTGATTCCACATGGGATTGGCGATGACAATGTCGTGGGTGTTGATCTTGCCAGCGGCGGTCTTGAACTTGGGATTGATCATGGTGTCGCCGCGCCTGATTTCTATTTCCATATCGTGGATGATGGCGTTCATGTGGGCGACGGCGTAGCTTTCGGCCTGAAGCTCCTGGCCGCTGAGTTTGAGCGGCACGCGGCTGGTGGGATCGAGTTCGCGGGAGACGAGTTGCAACTTGACCAACAGGCCGGCGGAACCGCAGGCGTAGTCGTGGCAACTTTCGCCGGGACGCGGGCGCATGAGGTGCGCCATCAGGAAACCGACCTCGGTGGGCGTAAAGAATTCTCCGGCGCTTTGGCCCGAGCCTTCGGCGAACTTGCGCAACAGGTATTCGTAGGCGCGGCCCAGAAAGTCCGGTTGCACATCGGCAAGGCCCAAGCGATAGCGCGGGTCGGAAAAAGTCTCGACGATGGCGGCAAGCTTGGCAGGATTGATGTCGCGCTCGCCATTGCGCTCGGCGGCAAAGTCAACCAGATCGATGACGCCGGACAAGGAAGGGTGGTGGCGCACCACAGCCCGCACCGCTTTGGTCAGGTGTTCACCAAGGTCCCGGGGGCGGGTGCCGTGCCCGTGGTCATCGGGCGGCCAGTCGTAGGAACTCCCGCCGTTGATGACTTCCCAGCGCGCCTCGGGCGGCAGGAAGAAGCGCACTAATTGATGATCGGCCTCGGCAGTTTCCAGCGCGACAGCTTCATCGCCGTATTTTTCGGCTAGGCGCGCGATTTCATCATCAAAAACATCGGACAAACGCTTGAGGAACAGCAACGGCAATAGGTAGTCTTTGAATTTGGCGGCGTCTTTGTCGCCGCGAATGGAGCAAGCCGCGTCCCACAACATTTGCTCCATGGTTTTGGTTGAGGGAGAAGCCTTGCCGGTTCTTCGGCGGGTCACCCGCATGGCGGCTTCGGCGGGCGCGACGCCTGGGTCGGCAGGATCCAGGCCCGCTTCGGCGGCAAGCGCGGCAATGGCGTCCCGGGCGGCTTTTTGCGGTTTGGCGCCGCCGCCTTCCCAGCGGTTGATGCTGGCGAAAGAGACGCCTAAGCGCGAGGCGAGTTGTTCTTGCGTCAGGTCAAGCTGGGCGCGAATGGCGTACAGCGTGGTGGAAATTGCCGCCGAATCAGTCATATAGCAATTATAGCACACATAGCATAATGGTCAAGCTTTTTTCCTTGCGGGCTGTTCCTCCCCTATTCCATCTCTGAAGGCGTCTCGGGGACCGCCGCGGCTAAATGTTTTTCAACAGGGCGGGCAACGGCACAGCAGACACGCCCGGCGCCAGCGCGTTGCCCGCTTCGGTTTTTGTGGCGCCGCCATGCACCAACATTGACCGGCAACGGTAGCGTTCAGTGGCAATCGTGGCGGCCAGCTGATGTTGCAAAGGTCCGTGCGCCAGGGGCCCGGCTCGCCTGCCTGCAACCACTGCCCAGACTCCTGGATGTTGCAAAGGCCGAAGCCGGCAACACCGAGCCGTTTGGCCTGCAACCACTGCCCAGACTCCTGGATGTTGCAAATCTGCCGACAGCGAATTTAAACCGCTAGGACCTGCAACCACTGCCCAGACTCCTGGATGTTGCAAAAATCGGCCTTTGGTGTTTTGTTTGAAGGTTCCTGCAACCACTGCCCAGACTCCTGGATGTTGCAAAGAGTTTTTTTATTCATTGTCAGTTCTGATACCTGCAACCACTGCCCAGACTCCTGGATGTTGCAAACCAGTATCATGCGGTCGGATTGTTTAGATACCTGCAACCACTGCCCAGACTCCTGGATGTTGCAAATTTTGAGGTCGAGCAGGTGATTGTCGGTTCCCTGCAACCACTGCCCAGACTCCTGGATGTTGCAAAAATCGCGATGGCGGCCAGTTTGTCAGACGCCCTGCAACCACTGCCCAGACTCCTGGATGTTGCAAATTTGCCCCCGAGATGCTGATCAACGCCCCCCCTGCAACCACTGCCCAGACTCCTGGATGTTGCAAACTTTACACCACAATCGCCTAAAAAGCCTGGCAGTTTTCAATAGAGGACTGTTGCATCAGCCCCGGCAACTTCCCATTGCCTTCCCTTATGCCCGGTTTTGCAACATAAGAGCTCATCATTCTTTACGCCGCTTCCTGCAATTTTACTTCGCCCGTCCATTGGCTTGCTTTATGCCCGTCTAACTTCAAGTCAAACAGGCCATTAGCGCAGATATTTAGGGCCGCGTTCACATCGCGGTCGTGCTCAGTGCCACAGTGTTCGCACGTCCATTTCCTTACAGAAAGTCCCTGCAAGCCTTCAGGGATTCGTTTGGTTGGAGACCCGCAATCAGAGCAGGTTTTAGTAGAGTAAGCCTCATTCACGTCGAATACAGGCACGCCGAGTTCATCGCACTTGTTTTTCAAGATCACTTTCAGTGTGGCCAGAGACCCATCTCGAGCGAGCCGCGCTCCTGGCACTTTGCCTTCTGGAGCAGGGGCCCATTCACCAATAAAGATAACTGACGCTTGCCGAACAATCAGATTCGCATACTGGTTCAACGCATGCCTGCGCTTATTTGCGATCTTAGTGCTGATAGCCTGCACGGTTTTCAGTCTTTTCTTCTGCCGCGCAATTAAAACTTTTCTCTCTGCGATAGGAACATCCTTCTGCTTCAGCTTCTCTACCACAATGGCATGCTTCCTCTGCGCATCTTTTAGTTTTTCCGCTAGGTCAGGGTATTGCATATCGTCTTTCAGAGACAACTTATCGCCAGTGCTGGCAGTCATAACATCTTTACGCCCTGGGTCTATGCCAATAGGAATCCCAGCCTGACCCAATTTGATAGGCACTTTGACCACTAGGTTGCAATACCAGCGGCCTCTATTGTCTTCATTAAAAGACCCGTTGCGGAATTCATAATCTGACAGCTCGTACCCGTCTTCCATGACGCCGAGATCGAAGTTCTTGCCGTACCACAGTTTTCCATCTTCCAACTTCACATTCCCATCCCTGAAAGGCACCCAGCCGAGTGAGTAATTTTTGTTTTTAGGATTTGAAACCCTCCAGCGCAATTTGCTCTTCTTAAACTGAGTGCGGCGCGTGTAGTGCTCTTTTGCCACTTCAGTCAAACTGTGCTGAAGCAACTCGCCCCAGCCTTCCTCTTTGAACTTGGTCATTCCGCTCAACAGCTTCTCGATCTCATATTTATGCGGCCACTCGCGGCGGTCTAGCCATGCCTTAGCCGTTACCTCGTTACAATGATTCCAGACTTGGTTGATTAATCTCGCCATGCGGCGCAAGCGCGGATAATGCCGCTCTTTGACTCGCACCTTCAGCGTCTTCGTCGTCGTGAGCGGCGAGTCAGACTTCTTCAGGAACGCCTTGGCGTGTTTATTGCCTGCGGTTGTGATTTTGCACTTTTTGTTTTTCATCGAATCTTATATCGGTTGCCTTTCCAAAGGCAGTAAAATATAAAGCAACCGGTTTGTCAAGTCTTTTCTTCGCGGCTAAATGTTTTTCAACAGGGCGGGCAACGGCACAGCAGACACGCCCGGCGCCAGCGCGTTGCCCGCTTCGGTTTTTGTGGCGCCGCCATGCACCAACATTGATCGGCAACGGTAGCGTTTAGTGGCAATCGTGGCGGCCAGCTGACGCAGGGGCTTCGCCATTGATGGAACAGGGGCGCTGGTCGCCTTGGCCTCAATCAGCATCAACCGAGTGTGGCCATACGGCACGATGAAATCCACTTCCAGACCTTGCTGGTCGCGAAAGTAGTAAATCTCCTTGCGCTTGCCCTTGTTGACTTGCTGTTTGACGATTTCCGCCGCGACAAATCCTTCAAACAAAGCGCCATGAAAGAGCGATTTTCGCAACGAGGTCAAGTTGTCAATGCCTAACAGGTGGCAAACCAAACCGGAGTCTGTGAAATACACTTTGGGCGACTTGACCAGGCGTTTGCCAAAATTTTCGTAAAAAGGCGGCACAACGATGATCTGTCCCGTGGTTTCAAGCACATTCAGCCATGCGGAGACGGTTGGCACAGAAACGGCCAATGGCGCCGCCAGTTCAGTCTTTCTCAGCATGTTGCCGTGACGGGCGGCAAGCAGGGACAGGAAACGCCGGAATGTGGCTAAATCCTTAATTGTCATGATGGAGCGAACATCCCGCTCCAAGTAGGTTTGAATGTACGACTGGAACCAGAGTTGCCGGGCGCTGGGTCTTTTAACCACATCAGGATAGCCGCCACTCAGCAACTTGACCTTGTCAGTCTCCAAAATGGAAAGGGGAAAGAGTTGCAGGACCGCCGCCCGCCCGGCCATGGATTCAGAGACGCCCCGCATGAGAGACGCATCCTGGGAGCCGGTCAGAAACCACTGCCCCTTGCGCTGGGGAGCGGCGTCAATCTGCGAGCGGATGTAGTTCAACAATCTCGGGGTGTTTTGTATTTCATCCAGGATTACCGGTCGTTTCAACCCTTTGACAAAGGTCTTGGGATCGCTGTTCACACGGTCGATGATGTCCGGATCTTCAAGAAGAACATTGTCCAATTTCGGATACAGGCGCTTTAGCAAGGTGGTTTTGCCGCACTGGCGGGGGCCTGTCAGGATCACCGCGGAAAAATGACGCGCGGCTTTGCGCAACTGCGCCGCCAGGATTCTCGATATATGTTGCATTTGAGTATTTTAAAGTGACACTTTAGAATTCTCAAGGTTCATCGGTTGCGGCGGCATGGCGGAATTGCCGTAATTCGGCGTAGCGAAACTTTGAGTATTTTAAAGTGGGACTTTAGAATTCTCAAGGTTCACCGGTTGCGGAAACATGGTGGAATCGCCATAATTCGGCGTGGAGAGACTTTGAGTATTTTAAAGTGACACTTTAAAATACTCAAAGTTTTTTGGTTGCGAAAGCGCCGCGGCAGCGCCGTGAAACCGCCCCAATGCGCGGCGTTACAGCCCCTTGGGATGGCGCATGAATTCTTCGATGATCTCCGGGGGCGGTTGAATGAAATCGCCGGTTCGACTGACTGACAGCCCGGTGAGCCGTTTGAGCTTGACCGCCATTTCGGTCAATTTGATTAGAATGGGAATGCCGTTAAGCACGGGCGCGCCATCCACATTGTGGTTGAACAGCCGGTTGAACAGCAACATGGGAATGCCGCCGCCGGGAATGATCACATCGATGCCTTGGGCCACCAGGGGCCGCGCCTGCTCCTCAAAGGAGGCCGCGACTTCTTCAAGCCCCCCTTCTTTGTCGAAAGCCGCCAAGATGGCGCCGGGTTCGAAAGTCATCGCATGGACGCCGGTCACCCGCTCGCGCAAGCCGTATTTGCCGATCTGATGGCGGAACCAGGAGATGAAACGCGGGTTGATGGTGACGATGCCAATCTGCTGCCCTAACTGGCAGGCGTAGAGCATGGACGCCTCGCCCAGTCCGTGGACAGGCATGGCGACGGCGGCGCGGGCCTCGTAGAGGCCGGAGTCCTGGAAGTGGCCGACGGCCATGGCGTCGTATCCCTCCCGTTCGGCCGTCACCGCGTTGCATATCATCTCCCGCCCGCAACGATACTCGGACAGCCCGTGGGCGTAGGAATCCGGCGGCGTGATTCCCTTGATGTCCACACTCGTGCCTTCATCAACAATGTCGTCCAGGTGCTTTTGCAGGTGTTTCCAATAAGTTCCCCCCAACGCCGCATCGACGTAGCTCTGGTAGGCGATTCGGATCGGTTTCATCAGTCGTTCACCTCAGGTCTTTTCGTGGGAAGCGGCAGCGGCGACGGTGGCCACTGACGCCGCTGTTTGACCGAACAGGATCTTGCGGGCCTCCTCATCCGCGCCCGGACGCCGCAACTCTTTGCCCACATCCATGCCCGCGGAGGCCTTGGGCCTGGCTTTCATCCTGTCGTTCCAGGCCACCACGGCGGCGAACTCGTCTATGCTCTGCCCCAGGCGTTCGTGCAACACCACCCAGGGCCAGGAGGCCATGTCCGCAATGGAGTAATCGCCGCAAAGGTAATCCTTGCCCTGCAACTGTTTGTCCAACACGCCCAACAACCGGTTGTATTCCTTGCCGTAGCGGTCCAGGGCGTAGGGGATCTTCTCCGGGGCGTAATTGGCGAAGTGGCTGAGCTGTCCCGCCATGGGGCCCAGTCCGCCCATCTGCCAGAACACCCATTGAATGACTTGCAACCGGTCCCGCGGGTCGGCGGGAATGAAACGCCCGGTCTTCTCCGCCAAGTACAGCAGTATGGCGCCGGATTCGAACACGGCGACCGGTTCGCCCTCCACATCGCGATCAACGATGGCGGGCATGCGGTTGTTGGGACTGATGGCGAGGAACTCCGGTTTGAACTGGTCGCCGCGCCCTATGTCCACGGGGATCATCCTGTATTCAAGTCCGCATTCTTCCAACATTACGGAGATTTTCCAGCCGTTGGGCGTCGGCCAGTAGTGCAGATCGATCATGATTGATTCGCCACCTGAGGTTTGTCGGCGCAAGCCGCCGTTGGATAGCTATTGTAGCATGGCGAAATGTTTTCTTTTCGTCTATGCTTCGGGGGACTGACAAGCCTGAACAAGAGGTGCGTGGAATATGTCATTTCGTTGTCTTTCATTGGCGGCGTTTTTCACTCTTGTCGCCGCGCCCGCGCCCGCCCAGGCTCAATCCATGAGCGTCATCGGCGGAAATTCTTTCGCCCGCGCTTGCTACACAGCCGCCACCCTCGCCACTCAGTTGCGCAACGCCGACCGGCAAGACCTGCAAGAGTGCGACCAGGCCCTAGCCTACGGGCGCTTGTCCCGCAAGGACTTGCTTGCCACCTATGTCAATCGCGGAATCGTCCACGCCGCCATGGAGGACTATGCGAAGGCGCTGAAAGACTACCGGGCCGCCATCAAACTGGAGCCCGGTTCCGGCGAGGTCTATGTGAACCTGGGCAATCTTTACTTCCTCGGGCAACAATATGCAGGCGCCATAAAACACTACACCACCGCCATTGAGCTGACTCTGAGGCAGGATCATGTGGCCCACTTCAACCGCGGCATGGCGTATGAGAACAGCAACGATTTGGCTAAGGCCGCCACAGACTACCGCCGGGCCCTGGAGCTCTCCCCGCAGTGGGCCCTGCCTCAGCAACGCCTGGAGCGTCTGCTTTCTCGGACCGAGGAGCAAAAAACCTGACAACAAGACAAAAAAGCATTGACAATCAAGAGCTTGTGAACAGGTTGACCATCCCTTAAAAATAGGCGAAAAAATACTTGACTGAAATAGTCAGGTATGTCATTATGCCCGCCGTTGCAATTTTGAGGGTGGTTGCGCCATGCGCTTAACAACGAAAGGGCGGTACGCTGTCACGGCGATGTTGGATTTGGCTCTGCACGAGGGCGGCGGGCCGGTCAATCTTACGGACATCTCCAAACGGCAGGACATTTCCTTGCCGTATCTGGAGCAGTTGTTCGCCCGGTTGAGGAAACAGGGCCTAATCAATAGCGCGCGCGGACCGGGCGGCGGCTATTCCTTGCAACAACCCCAGACGGATATTTCCGTTGCCGATGTGATCCGCGCTGTGGATGAGCAGGTGGACGCCACCCGTTGCGGCGGCCGCAAAAACTGCCAGGGGGACGAGCGTTGCCTGACCCATGATCTGTGGGAGGAGCTGAGTCTGCAAATCACGGATTTTCTCAGCGGCATCAGCCTGTCGGACCTGGTTCAGCGGCGGTCTGTCAGGCAGGTTTCAATCCGGCAGGAGCATGCGCTGTTGCGCTTGTGAGTTTGCGGAAGCCCTAACGCCGACATGACCGAACCGAAAAAATGAAAGAGGCGTCATTGATGTCAAACAAAGAGATTGCGTTAACCGACCGCGCGGCGGCGCATGTGAAGAAACATCTTGCCAAAGAGCAAGATGGCGTGGGTCTGCGCGTGGGCGTGAAACCCACCGGCTGTTCCGGCTATCAATATGTGATCGAGGCGGCGCAGGCGGTCAATGAACACGACGCGGCCTTTGAGACCAAGGGCGTCACCGTGGTGGTGGATGAACTTAGCTTGCGCTACTTGGCGGGCACGGAGCTGGACTTCGTTAAGGAGGGATTGAACGAGGGGTTTCGGTTTCACAACCCGAATGTGAGCGAAACTTGCGGGTGCGGCGAGAGCTTCAGCATCGCCGATGAAAACGCGGCGGACGATGCGGGGGGCGCGGCATGACAGATCAAATTCTCGAGGATTTGACGCATAAGGAGTACGAGCATGGCTTTGTCACCGACATCGATGCGGACACCGTCGCCCCAGGGTTGAACGAGGAAGTCATCGCGCTCATCTCCTCCAAGAAGGACGAACCCGGCTGGCTGTTGGATTGGCGCCTGGAAGCGTACCGCCATTGGCTGAAGATGTCCGAACCGGCCTGGGCCCATGTGCGTTACCCGGGCATCGATTACCAAGCCATATCCTATTACTCGGCGCCTAAATCCAAGACCGACGGGCCGAAAAGCCTGGATGAGGTTGACCCGAAACTCCTGGAGACCTACGAGAAGCTGGGCATCCCCCTGCATGAACAAAAGCTGTTGGCTGGCGTGGCCGTCGACGCCGTCTTTGACAGCGTGTCGGTGGCGACCACCTTCAAGGAGAAATTGGCGGAGGCCGGCGTGATTTTTTGCTCCTTCTCCGAGGCGGTGCGAAACCATCCCGAACTGGTCAAGCCCTATTTAGGCAGCGTCGTGCCGGCAATGGACAATTACTACGCGGCGCTGAACTCCGCCGTGTTCACCGATGGGTCCTTCTGCTTCATACCCAAAAACACTCGCTGCCCTTTGGAGTTGTCAACCTATTTCCGCATCAACGCCGCCAACACCGGGCAGTTTGAAAGGACCCTCATCGTGGCTGAGGAAGGCAGTCATGTCAGCTACCTGGAGGGTTGCACCGCGCCCATGCGCGATGAAAACCAGTTGCACGCCGCCGTGGTGGAACTGGTGGCCCTGGAGGGCGCGGAGATCAAATACTCCACCGTGCAGAACTGGTATCCCGGCGACGAGAACGGCGTCGGCGGCATCTACAACTTCGTGACCAAGCGCGGCGACTGCCGCGGCGCCGGTTCCAAGATCTCCTGGACCCAGATTGAAACCGGTTCGGCGATCACCTGGAAATACCCCAGCTGCGTGCTTCGCGGGGACAATTCCGTCGGCGAGTTTTATTCTGTGGCGGTCACCAACAACCGCCAGCAGGCGGACACCGGCACCAAGATGATCCACTTGGGCAAAAACACCCGCAGCACGATCATCTCCAAGGGCATATCGGCGGGCCGGGCGCAAAACGCCTACCGCGGACTGGTCAACATAGGCAAACAGGCGGACAACGCGCGCAACTACACGCAATGCGATTCCTTGCTGATGAGCGACGCATGCGGCGCGCACACTTTTCCCTACATCGAAGCGAAGAACGCAAGCGCGGTGGTCGAGCATGAGGCCACCACCTCCAAAATCAGCGAGGATCAGCTGTTCTACTGCCGCCAGCGCGGGCTGGACGAGGAGGACGCCGTGAACATGATCGTCAACGGCTTCTGCAAGGATGTGTTCAAGGAGTTGCCCATGGAGTTCGCCGTGGAGGCGCAGAAGCTCCTTAACCTCACCTTGGAAGGCGCCGTCGGATAAGGCGCCGCTCCGGGCCAAGTTGCGAAGCGAAAGCCATGCTTGCCATAGACAACCTGCAAGTCGAAGTCGACGACAAACAAATACTCAAAGGGCTGAGCCTGAAAGTCGAGGCCGGCGAAGTCCACGCCATCATGGGCCCCAATGGCTCAGGCAAAAGCACCTTGGCCAATGTGCTTGCGGGCCGCGACAGCTACAAGGTCGCCTCAGGGCGCGTCGAATACGACGGACAAGATCTCCTTGAACTGCCCCCCGAGGAGCGGGCCCGGCGCGGCGTCTTCCTGGCGTTTCAATACCCGGTGGAGATCCCGGGGGTCAACAACATCTATCTGCTCAAGGCGGCGGTGAACGCGGTTCGCGTCCACCATGGCGAGGCGGAATTAGACGCGGTGGATTTTCTGAAGCTGGTGCGGGAGAAAATGCGCTTGGTGAAAATGGACGAGAGCCTGCTGAACCGCTCCGTGAACGAGGGTTTCTCCGGCGGCGAGAAGAAGCGCAACGAGGTGTTTCAAATGGCGGTGTTGAACCCCCGCTTGGCCATCCTGGATGAAACAGACTCCGGCCTGGACATAGACGCGCTGAAAATCGTTGCGGACGGCATTAACACGCTGCGCGGCAAAGAGCGCGCCATTGTTCTGATCACCCATTATCAAAGGTTGTTGGAGCATATCGTGCCGGATCGCGTCCATGTGTTGTCGGACGGGCGCATAATCAAATCCGGCGGACGCGAGTTGGCCCTGGAGCTTGAAGAGAAAGGCTACAACTGGATCGGGCAGGAGGCCAAAGCCGCGTGAGCCAGGTCGCCGTCAGTCATTACCTGGCTGAGTTCGACCGCTTCAGGCGGCGCCTGCCCGACGACCGGTTGGCGCAACGGCGCGACCAGGCTCTGGCGTTCCTGAAAGACCATGGCTTCCCGACGCGCAAGAAGGAGACCTGGAAGTACACCGATGTCGCGCCCATCACTCGAAGGCGATTCACTTTGCCCGAAGCCGCGCCAGGGGCGGTGGATGAAAGCTTCATCGAGGCTCTGCGCTTTCCCGGCCTGAGCGGCGGCGCGCTGATCTTTGTCAATGGACACTTTGCGGCGCCGCTCTCCGATGTCGCCAGCCTGCCGGACGGCGCCGTGGCGCGGTCCTTGCGGGAGACGGGAACCGCCAAGCTGGACGAGGAGATCGAACATGGCTTCACGGCCCTGAATGTGGCCTTTCTCAACGACGGCGCCTGCGTGGAGATCGCCGACGGCGTGGAAATCGACAAGCCCTTGCATCTTGTCTATGCGGCGGCGCCTGACGGCGCCGAGTCGCTTGCGGCCCACCCCCGCAACTTGATCAAGTTAGGGCGCCACGCCAAAGCCACCATCATTGAAACCTGCGCCGGGCCGGAAGGCGCTGAGTACTTCACCAACGCCCACACAGAGATCACGGCCCAGGCTGGCGCCCAGCTGTCCTACTACAAAATCCAGCAAGAGAGCCAGCGCGCCTTTCACATCGCCACCACCCGGATCAGGCAACGGCGGGACAGCCGGGTGGATTGCCACGCCCTGTCCCTGGGGGGCGCCCTGGCCCGCAACGACATCGCCGTGGCGCTGGAGGAGCCTGGGGCCGAGGTCAAGCTTAACGGCCTGTATCTGGCTGACCACCGACAACATTTGGACAACCACACCTTGGTGGAACACAGGCAACCGCGCACCCGCAGCGACGAACACTACCGGGGCGTCATCAACGGCCACGCGCGGGCGGTCTTCAATGGCAAGGCGGTGGTGTGGGAGCAGGCTCAAAAAACCGAGGCGCATCAGTCCAACGCCAATCTGTTGCTCTCAGGCAACGCCGAAGTCGATGCCAAGCCGGAGCTGGAGATCTACGCGGACGATGTGAAATGCAGCCATGGCGCGACCGTGGGCCGACTGGACGAGACCATGCTGTTTTACCTGCGGGCCCGGGGCCTGGACAAGGAGACAGCGAAGAGCCTGTTGATCTACGCCTTCGCCGACGCGGTGATCAGCGACATCCCCTTGCCCCAGATCCGGAAGCGCCTGGAGCGGCAGGTGGTGGGCGAGTTGCCCGACTCCGAGCTCATCAGGGAGTTCATGGCGTGAGGCCGGCCCGCGCAACGGCGCCAGCGCCGACCCAGCCGGACGCTGGCGACTTTCCGGTGGAGGCCATAAGGCGGGACTTCCCTATCCTGTCAAGGACTGTGCGGGGCAAGCCGCTGGTCTATTTGGACAACGCCGCGACGACGCAAAAACCGCGGCAAGTCATGGACGCCCTGGACGACTACTACCGCCGCTACAACTCCAACATCCACCGGGGGGTGCACACCCTGAGCGAGCAAGCCACCGGCGCGTACGAGACGGCGCGGGGCAAGATCAGGGCCTTCATCAACGCCGCTTCCGACAAAGAGGTGATCTTCACCCGCGGCACGACGGAGGGGATCAACCTAGTGGCGCAAAGCTACGGCAGGAGCCGCTTGGCCCCGGGCGATGAAATCATCGTCTCCGAAATGGAGCACCACTCCAACATCGTGCCTTGGCAACTCCTGCGCGAGCAAACGGGCGCCAAGATCAAGGTGATCCCCATCAACGACGCCGGGGAGCTGATGATGGACGAGTACGCCAAGCTCTTAAGCGACAAGACCCGGATCGTCGCCGTCGCTCATGTGTCCAACGCTCTCGGCACGGTCAACCCTGTCTCGGCAATCGCGCAACTGGCCCGGGAGGCCGGCGCCGTCGTGGTCCTGGACGGCGCCCAAGGTGCGCCCCACGAGAAGATCGATGTCCAGGCTTTGGATTGCGATTTCTACGCCTTCTCGGGCCATAAGCTGTTCGGCCCCACCGGCATTGGCGCGCTGTATGGAAAACAGGCCCTGTTAGAGGACATGCCCCCCTACCAAGGCGGCGGCGACATGATCAAGATGGTGTCTTTCGCCAAAACCCTTTACAACGACCTGCCCTACAAGTTCGAGGCCGGCACGCCCTACATTGCCGGCGTCATCGGTCTCGGCGCGGCGGTTGACTATGTGAGCGAGGTGGGCCTGGAGCGGATAGCGGACTATGAACAAGGGCTGTTGCGATACGCCGCCGCAGAGGTGGGGGCCATAGCGGGCGTGCGGCTGGTTGGCACCGCCAAAGAGCGGGCTGGCGCGCTGTCTTTTGTGGTTGACGGCATCCATCCTCACGATCTCGGCACCCTCTTGGATCATGAGGGCGTCGCCGTGCGCACGGGCCACCACTGCGCCATGCCGGTGATGGAGCGGTTCAAAATCCCCGCCACCGCCCGGGCCTCTTTCGCCTTCTACAACACCTTCGAAGAAGTCGACAAGCTAAGGGCCGCCATTCACAAGGCCATAAGCGTCTTCCAGTGATGTTCGACATTAAAGACCTGTATCAGGAAGTGATCGTCGATCACAACCGTCGGCCGCGGAATTTCGGCAAGCTGGAGAACCCGGAGAAAACGCTGGAGGGTTTCAACCCCTTGTGCGGCGACCGGCTGACCCTGTATCTGAACACGGCGGACGGGCGCATCGCCGACATCAAATTCGACGGCGCTGGCTGCGCCATCTCTGTGGCTTCGGCGTCGCTGATGACAGAAGCGGTGAAAGACAAGCCCGTGCCGGAGGCCGCGGCGGCCTTCGACGACTTTCACACACTGCTAACCAGCGCCGGGGCGCCGGACGATCTCGATAAATTCGGCAAACTCGCCGCGTTGGCCGGCGTGCGCGACTATCCCAGCCGGATCAAGTGCGCGACCCTGTGCTGGCACACCTTGCGGGCGGTGCTGGCTGGGGATGAGCAACCGGTCACAACGGAGTAGCCATGTTCGCCAACGAGGCAGTCACTGTCGAGCGCGAGTGCGAGGCCATACTCATTCCCACTGGCGCGCCCATCAAGTTGCCGGAGGGCAGCGTGGTGTTCATCACCCAGGCCCTGGGCGGCAATTGCACGGTCAATGTGAACGGCAACCTGGCTCAAGTGGGGGCCAAGGACGCGGACGCCTTAGGTTTCGAAATACCAGAAGCGATCAACCGGGAGCAAATCCCCAATGCGGATGGCAGCGTCAATGAGGAGCACCTGTGGGCGCAAATGCGCACCTGTTACGACCCGGAGATACCCATTAACATCGTCGAACTGGGATTGATCTACGATTGCAACATCGCCCAATCGGAAAGCGGCGGCAACAAAGTCAACATACTGATGACCCTCACGGCGCCGGCCTGCGGCATGGGGGATTTTCTGGCGGCGGATGTGCAGAGCAAGGTGGCCACGGTGCCGAATGTGGAAGAGGTCAATGTGGAGCTGACTTTCGACCCGCCCTGGAGCCCGGAGCGGATGACCGAAGCCGCCCGCCTGGAAACGGGCCTGCTGTAAGACCATGTCTGACTGGGTGGATGTGGCCGCCGTCGAGGATTTTCCGCCAGGGGCCTGCCGCGTTCTGCATATCGACGACGCCGCCATCGCCGTGGTCAATGTGGCTGGGCGATGCCACGCCATAGAGGATGTGTGCAGCCATGACGGGGCGGCTTTGATCGGCGGGGACGCCGACGCGCCAGCAGCGTTTATCGAGGGCGAAGAGATCACTTGCCCCCGCCACGGGGCCCGTTTCTGCCTCAAGACCGGAGCGGCCCTCAGCCCCCCGGCCTACGAACCCATCCCCACCTTCCCCACTCGCATCGAAGGCGGCATGGTGCAGGTGCGAGACGACCGCTGGGATTGAACCCGTCCTCGTCGTCTCAAGCCCGCCTGTCAGGCGGAAATGGGCGCCAGGGATTGGGCGTGAATCTGCAAGCCCAGGCCCGGCCGGTCCGCAAGAGCCCTTGCGTCCAAGGCCCCGGCATGACCGAACATCAGACATTCTGAGGTCAGGTCCCGCCGCAACAGGCGCGTGCCGAAGGCCCCTTCCGCGGCCGTCAGGTTGGAATGCGCGGCGTTCATCACCGTTAGCCCGGCGCGGGTGAGGAGGCTGGTCTCGCCCACCTGGGCGCCGACGATCACCGCCAGGCCCCGTTCGGCGGCATCCGCCGCCACCTCCAAGGCCCGTTGCAACCCGCCCAGCTTGGAGACGCGCAGGTTCAGCAACCAGGAGCCAAGCTCATCCAGGTCGCCAAGTTGTTCGCGCCGGGTCAGGCTCTCATCAAGGATGATGCGCGTCCCACATGCCGCGCCTACCTGCCTGAAACCATCCAGGTCGCCTGCCTGCAAAGGCTCTTCAACGGCGAAAATATCGCCCTGCAAAGCGCTGAGGTGGGCGACGCACCGATCAACGGAGCGCCAAAGATTGTTCGCGTCCAGGCGCACCCGGGGCGGGGCGGCGCGGCGGTTGAAGAGAGCCGCCATCTTGCCCGCGTCCCGGCGAGGGTCGCCGGACACCTTGACCTTGAAATCATTGAAACCCAACCGGCGGTAACGGGCCAATTGCCAGCGATAGGCAAGCCAGGGCCCGTCCCCCAACACCGCGGAGTAGGTGAACGGGCCTTTGAGGCGCGGCGTCTCCAACAGGTCTTCCACCGGGACGCCCCGCGCTTTGCCGAACAGATCCAACAGAGCCAGCTCCACGGCGCAAAAAGCCGCCGGGTTGCGGTCTATGAGGGGCCGGCGCGCCTCGGACCAGGCGCGCAAGCCGTGTTCATCCGCCACTTCCGCCATCAGGGACTTGGCGTGTTGCCGGATGAACGCCGCGCCGCCAGCCACGGTCTCGCCGGTCACATAGTCCCGGGGGCAACCCTCGCCGTAGCCCGCGAGTCCGGTGTCGGAACGGGCGACGACGATCAGGTTTTCCGCCGCGGTGCGCCGGGCCGAGGCATGGCGAACGACAGTTCTGAAAGGCACCGGGAAGGTGAACGCCTCCAAGGCTTGCACCCGCATTCGCTTCAGGCTCCCCCGGCGGCGGCATTAAAATCGAAGGCGCACTCGCGGGCGTACTGAAGGTGCAAGTGCTTGAACTGGGCGTCTCGCTGGCCCGCGCCGACGCAAGCCTCTCGGTACCGGTCTCCCGCGCCGCCCGGCAACAGGCGCGTCTCCAAGGGCGCCAGCCGTCCGCTCTTGCGCTTAGCCTGATATTCCACATTCGCTTCGCTCAAAAGGGAGTCTATTTCCCCGGCCATGGCGCCGGCCATGGCGCCGGTCATGCCGCCAGCCATGCTACCGGCCCGGCCGGGGTCGGCGTCCGGCGCGGGACCCGCGTTTTCAAGCTCCACGAACAGCGTGTAGCCGGGGGTTTCCTCATTCGCCAGCATGATGAAAAATCGCGCCGCGACTTCGCGCCGCGCCAACGACTTGCTTACCGCCTGCAAGACCTGGGTCTCCGTCAGCTTCTCGCCGGTGATGTTGGCGACGCCCTTGCCCTTGCGAACGAACTCCAAGGCGGGCGTCTGCCCTACCCGTCCATTGACCCGCACGATGTCGTTCATGTCGTAGCGATACAGCCCCTCGCCGGTGGTGATGAACACATAGTATTCGCGTCCCTGCTCCAGCTCATGCAGGCCCAGAAAATCGCGCTCGTCTCCGCGCCCTTCTTCCTGGGCTTCCCGCTCCACGAACTCGAAGAAGGTCGTCAACAAGGTGGGCAAACAGACATTGCGCTTGGCATCGATGTTCATGGTCCCGCGAAACTCGCTGGCGGAGTACCCCCATTCAATGATGGCGACCCCGGCGGGGAGCAGGCGGGAGAGGCCCGCCAACGCGACGCCGCAACTGCCTCCCGTCCAGGTCAACACGCCCTGCAGGCGCGGCCATATATCCGCGTAAGTCAATTCGCCGGCGGCCTCCAGCCGTTGCGCCAAGGCCCGGGCCCGGGCCGGACGGGGCCGCAAGGGGCCTAGGGCCGGCGGGGGCAAATCCGGCGGCAACCGCCCCGTCGCCACCGCGTCAAGAACCGCATCCGCATGATGATGCAAGGCCGCCAACAGTCTGAGAAAAGTGGAGGGGTTCGCGGTGGCCATGCCCGTCACGCCCTCCTCCGCCAGCCCGAAGATCACCATGGCCAGGTAGCGGGCCTCGTAGTCCTCGATGTCCGACAGCGCCGGCGGCAAGGCCTGCCGCGACCGCACCAGACCCGACTGGTTGCGGTAAATCAGGCCCGACACCGACCCGAACTCAGTGCCGCCTTCCATCCTGCCCTCCACCGCCGGCCCGGTGACAGCGAACACCTTGCTCTCAAGAAAACGGGAATCCCGCGCCCAGACATAAGCCGCCAGGCGTTGCTCTGCTTTCATCTGCCGCAAGCCAGCGGCGGTTACGGGGATGTTTTTGGGCGCGCCCACGGTGCCGCTGGTGCGGTTGTAATACACGGGCCGCTCCTCGGTCAGGCAACGCTCTCCCGTGAGCTCCTGGCGCCGCATCAAGGGCCACAGGTCTTCGTAGGTCTGCGCAGGCACGGCGCGGCGGTAATCTTCCACGCGGGACAAACCGGCGAACCCGTGGGTCTTGCCAAACTGGGTGTCCTTGTTTCGGGCCAGGAGGGCCCGCAACAGGGCGGCTTGGGTCTGCTCTGGCGCCTGGGCCGCCGCCATCAACCGGCGGCAACGGGACCCCTGGGTGAATCCCAGGACGCCCCTAAGCAACGCATTCGTCAAATTGCCCATGGCCCTGCGCCAAGGCTCAAATCGCGCCTCCCGTTGGTTCAGCGCCCTGGTCCAAACCCTTGATGAACGGCGTCTTCATCTGCGCCAGGAAACCCTGCGGATAGGCGCGGTTCACCAGGCCCAAGGGGCCGACCTCCCGGTCTTCCGGCAACCAGCGCGTGCCGAACAGCAAGTCCCACACGATTAAATTGTTGCCGAAATTGCTGCCTGATTCCGCGGCCACGGCGGAATGGTGCCAGCGATGCAATTCCGGTCCCGCCACGATGTAGTTCAGCGGCCCCAGGCGCACGCGGCAATTGGAATGTTGGAAGAAGCCGTTGATGGCGTAGAAAACCAGGTAGGCGGACAACACTTCCGGGGACACCCCTAACAACACGAAGGGCAAGGCGTCCGCCAAATACTGGATGGCCTTTTCCAGGGGATGGAACCGTCCCACATTCAGCCAGTAGAGACGGTGCGGGGAATGATGCACTGCGTGGAAGGCCCACATAAAGGGAAACCGGTGAAAGGCCCGGTGCAGCCAGTAACGCAGAAAATCCGCTGTCGCCAACATCAGGGCCGCCTGGAGGAAGACCGGCCAGGCGTGGGGCCAGAAGCCAGGGAGGTTGAAGCCGGCCGCCTCCAGGCCCCGGGACAGATAGAGGGCCAAGGACAAAGACAACAGGTAAGGCACCCCCGCCTGCACCGTCGCCAGGAACAGCGCGTCCGCCCGCGCCTCCCTGGCGGAAGGCCGCCACTCGCGCCGGTAGGGCAGAGCCAGCTCATGCAGGGTGATTAACGCCGCCCCCGCCACCACCGCGGCGTAAGCCGCCGGGACCACGGGCCAGCCCGCCGCCATCAGCGCGCCATGCAACGCGAACCCTATGGCGATGGTCGCCGGATAGGACCCCGCCGCCACCAGCTTGGACATAAACGCCGCCCCGCTCTTGCGCTCAGTCATGCCGCCTCTCCGCGCCGCGAGGGGCAACAGGCGAGGACATGCCGCCTGACAAAGCCATGCAAGGCAAATCGATCATGCTTGAAAAACATGCTCTCTATGATAGGCAAGAAATTTTTCCTCAGGCGAGAATTTTTCTGGGCGAGCAATGGGCCTGCCATCATAATTCTTTATCGACAGCGAAAAAAACGGGTCGCCTGCCACAGTTAGGCGCGGGGACACCCTAACCCTCAGCGCATCATCGATGGCGAGCAAGCCGGCATCGAACGCCTTGTCATGCAATGAAGACAATAACAAGCCGTTTCTTGGGTTCACCCGGTCGCGGCTGTCACAGCTCTTCCACGGAACAATATGACTGGCCACGAGCAAGGAAGGAACGGACAACCCAGTGATGCAACACCGTTCATCATAAGCGCTTAAAACCGCCGCGCGAAAGAAATTCTGTCCTATGCGGACCGTGGTTTGCGCGGGGCGGTCTTCGCCGCGCCGCTCTTGCTCATCCTCTTCAGCCGCGGCGTCCCTGGTTGTCATCATTGCCCCGGCCTCTCGCATCGCCTTGTGGGACTCGACGGCAAATCGTCCCCAGTCATCGTGCATTTCTTCCCATAAGGCCCGATCCTTGGCAGAGGCGTTGCGCAATCCCGCGCGCCCGGTGGAAGCAATGGCGGGGTCAATGTGAGCAATGTTCCCGAGTTTCATCGCCAGGGCTGACGGAGTCCGGCCAATAGCCTCCGCCGCTTGGACAATTTCCGGATTCCTGTGGTGCAACCTGCCGAAAGGCAAGCGGCAATACAATCCATAAGCGACTAACAATTGCTGCCGCGTCCAGCCCCGCCTAACAGGCATGATCCAGCGTCCAAGCAAAGGCTTCATGAATGCAACTCATTGGGGCAGTGTAAAGCAGGGGGGGCAACGCGCCAAGCATGCCTTGCGCCGGGCTTCGGCAAGAAAAATTGGGGGGTTCATGCGCAAGCGTTTTGCGCGTATAATCGCGCCTGGGGGAAGGGGAGCGATTTTCTCGCGGCGCGGCCCGGGGAAAGCGCGCTTGTGTCCGGCCGGCTGTTGCCGAAATGAGATTGAAGATGTCTGTGGAACGAACCTTATCGCTTATCAAGCCCGATGCGGTGGCCAAGAACCTGGTGGGCGCCATTTACCGCCGGTTTGAAGAGGCCGGGCTGAAAATCGTCGCCGCGAAGATGTTGCGCCTGAGCGAGGCGCAGGCCGCCGAATTCTACGCCGCGCACAAGGAAAAACCCTTCTTTGGAGAACTGGTGGCGTTCATGGTTTCCGGCCCCATCATGGCGCAGGTGCTGGAGGGAGAAAACGCCGTGGCCAAGACCCGCAAGCTGATGGGAGCGACCTTCCCCAGGGACGCCGAACCCGGCACCATTCGGGCTGACTTTTGCGATGCCGAGGGCGACCAGGGGGAAAACGCGGTGCATGGTTCGGACGCGCGAGACGCGGCGGCGACAGAGATCGCCTTCTTCTTCACGGAAGGAGAAATCTGCCCCCGCAGTCGGTGAGCCTTTATGTCCGCTGTTTGCAAGCCGTTGACCCCTGAGGGGGCGCGAGAATGACCTTGGAGCGCGTCGCCGTGAATCCCGGCCCCAATTTGTTCGACCTGAACCAGGCCGCCTTGCGCCAGTACTTTGCCGGCATGAAGGAAAAGCCCTTCCGCGCTGAGCAGGTGATGAAGTGGCTCTACCACCAAGGCGTCGCCGATTTTGACGGCATGACCAATCTGAGCAAGAAGTTGCGGGAGCGCCTGGCTGGCGAGGCCCGCTTCGAGACGCCTTCCATCGTCTCTGAACAGGTCTCGGCGGATGGCGTGCGCAAATGGCTGATGCAGGTTGACGACGCCAACCGCATTGAAACGGTCTATATACCGGAACCCAACCGGGGGACGCTGTGCGTTTCCTCCCAGGCGGGGTGCGCCCTAAACTGCGCTTTCTGCGCCACCGGCAAGCAGGGGTACGGCCGCAATCTGTCGGCGGCGGAGATCATCGGCCAAGTGTGGCAAGCCAACAAACGCCTGGGCTGTTTCGAGGGGGAGGCGCCCATGGCGCGCCCCATCAGCAATGTGGTGCTAATGGGCATGGGAGAGCCGCTGCTCAATGTTGACAATGTGTTGCGGGCGGTGGAACTGATGACGGACACTTTAGGCTTTGGGCTTGCCAACAAGCGCGTCACCCTCAGCACTGCTGGCGTCGTCCCCGGCATCGTTAAATTAACGCAACGGAACAAGATCAGCCTGGCGGTTTCCCTGCACGCCGCCACCGACGCCCTCAGGGACAAGCTGGTGCCTATCAACAGGACTTATCCGCTCCGGGCCCTGTTGCCGGCCTGCCGCGCCTACAGCGAGGCAAGCGGCCATCCTGTGACCTTCGAGTATGTGATGTTGAACCAGGTGAATGATTCCGCAGGCGACGCCAGGGCCTTGGCGGCCTTGCTGAAAGGCTTGCCCGCCAAGGTGAACCTGATCCCCTTCAACCCGTTCCCGGGCGCTGATTTCACCCGCTCTCCCGCACCCGTCATAGACCGGTTTCGCGACCTATTGATGCAATCCGACATTATCACGATCACGCGCAAGACCCGCGGCGACGACATCGCGGCGGCATGTGGCCAGCTGACCGGCCAAGTGGCCCCGCGGGCCCGGCGTTTGCAAATTCCCCAGGCGGCGCCGACCCAGGGCCTTTTCCAGACCGGCGTTGAACAACATGGCTGACAGACAAGACAAGGCCGCCGCGCCGCGCCCCGCCACGCCGGGGAATGGCGGGGCGACGGGGCCCGCCTTAGGCGAGCGCCTGCGGGAGTTGCGGGTGGAGAAGGGCTTGTCCGTGGCGGAAGTGGCGAGCCTGTTGTATTTGCGGGCGGACGCCATAGAGGCACTGGAGCGAAACGACTTTGAAGCGTTGCCAGCAGAGACCTATGTGCGCGGCTATTTGCGCAATTACGCGCAGTTATTGGAGGTCCCTGCGGAGTCGCTGTTGGCCTTGTACGCCGCCAAAGACAAAGCGCCTCCTCCCCCAGTGGCGCCCCGGGAAGAAACGCCGACTGAGCCCACTGCGGCGCCACGGCCTGTCAAAGCCGCCGGCGCCGGCGCGGCAGAAATTCCCGCCCCTCCCGTTGCCAAGCTGCCCCCGGACAATCCCCTGGCGTTAGTTTCATATCTTGTTGTTTTTTCCGCCGCCATGTTGTTGTTCGTGTCGTGGCGCACCGGCTCCATGCCGGGGTGGGACAGCGACGAGGCCCGCCTGCTGCAAGGCTTGCCTTATGAGGTGCGGGTGGTGAAGCACCCTGAGGGCCCCAGCTACCGCACGCTGAAAGCGCGAGACCTGCCAAGCACAAGGTTGGAACCCGGCCCCGGCGCGAAAGCCACCCCGTTTGAACGGGTCGATGAGATCAGGGCCGGCGGAGGCCCTGACAAGATCAGGATTTCCCTGCTTTATGATTCCTGGATTGAAGTGTTCGACGCGAATAACGAAAAGCTCTATTACAACCTTGCCGGCGCGGGCCAGGTGTTGGCGCTGAGCGGCGTCGCGCCGTTTTCCGTTTTGATCGGCTTCTCTCCGGGGGTGGTCGTTGAGTTCAATGGCGTCGTCTTCGACCATTCCCCCCACTCCACCGGCGTCGGCATCGCCCGTTTCACCTTGGGCGAATGATGGCGGCGCCAGGGCGGTGACGGAAAAACTCCAGTCGGTCAGGGGAATGCGCGACATTCTCCCCGGCGAGACGGCGAAATGGCAATGGCTTGAAGGGGTCGTGAAGTCGGTGTTGCAAGGGTATTGCTACCGGGAGATCCGCATGCCGGTGTTGGAAAAGACGGAGTTGTTCTCGCGCTCCATTGGGGCGGGGACGGATATTGTCAACAAGGAGATGTACACCTTTCCGGATCGCAACGAGGAGTTGCTGACCCTGCGTCCTGAAGGGACCGCCGGTTGCGGGCGCGCCCTGTTGCAACACGGATTGGCGAACGCCGGGCCGCTGAGGGTTTGGTACCAAGGCCCCATGTTCCGTCACGAGCGGCCGCAAAAGGGACGGTTGCGGCAATTTCATCAGGTGGGCGCCGAGGCCTTCGGCATCGAAAGCGCCGACATAGACGCGGAAATGATCCTGATGTGCGAGCGCCTCTGGGGGCGCTTGGGGGTGACGGGCCTGCGGTTGCAAATCAACTCTTTAGGCTCGCCGGCGTCTCGGGAGCGGTACCGGCAGAGCCTGCTTGAATACTTGTCTGACCACCGGTCCCAGCTGGACGAGGACAGCGTGAACCGGCTGGACACCAATCCCCTGCGGATCCTGGACAGCAAAAATCCGGACCTAGAGGAGGTGATCCGGGGGGCGCCGTCCCTGCTGGACGCCATAGACGATGAAGCGGCGGAACACTTCGCCATCTTGCGGGGCCTGTTGGACGCCAACGGCGTGGAGTGCGAGATCAATCCCCGTCTGGTGCGCGGCTTGGACTACTACAACCGCACCGTGTTTGAGTGGGTCAGCGGACGCTTAGGCGCGCAAGGCGCGGTGTGCGCCGGGGGGCGCTACGACGGATTGCTGGAGCAATTAGGCGGCCGGCCCGCGCCGGGGATCGGCTTCGCCATGGGCCTGGAGCGGCTCCTGGAGCTGGCGCAAGACGGTGACGAGGCCGGCGCGGACGCCCCGCAATTTTATTTGGTGGCGGCCGGGGAGGCCGCCGTGGAAAACGGACTGCTGTTGGCGGAGCGGCTAAGGGATCAGCTCCCTGCCCTGCGCCTGATGACCCACTGCGGCGGCGGCAGCTTCAAAAGCCAGTTCAAAAAAGCCGACCGGTCAGGGGCGATGTACGCGCTGATCGTGGGCGCTGAGGAAGCGGCCCGCAACGCCGTGAGCATCAAGCCCTTGCGCGAGGACTCCCCGCAACGGGAAGTGGCCCAGGACGATCTGGCGGGCGAGGTGGAAAAACTGCTCGCAAGCCGGCCCGTGAACTGAACCGCCCGCGGGCACGCACCCGGGGCGGCCCGCTCCGCCTGATGGAAACCTGACCCCAGGTCGTCTATAATGCCCGCCACCCCAACGCGGGGGTTCACTCGAATTTGGAGAACCGGAAGCCGTGGATGTTTACAAAGTCGAAGACCAGCGAATCGAAGACATTAAATCGTGGTGGCGCGAAAACGGCCTGTCCCTAGTGATCAGCGTCGCGCTGGGACTGGGGGCCATTTTCGGCTGGCGCGCCTGGCAGGCTTCCACCCTGGAAAAAGCGCAAGCCGCGTCCCAGTTGCATGCCAAGATGGTGGCCGCGTTGCGCGAGGAGGACAACGCCGGAGCCAAAGACGCCGCCGACGGGATTCTGGGACAATACGACAATACCGCCTACGCGGTCTTCGCCCGGCTGACCCTGGCCAAATTGGCCGTGGCGGACGGAGACCTGGAGGCCGCCGCCGCGCATCTGCGGGGAGCCTTGGATCATGACTTGGACGAGGCGTTTTCCCATGTGGCGCGTCTGCGGCTGATCCGCGTGTTGCTCAGTCAGGGCGAGCTTGACGAGGCGGAGCGTCTTGCCGCCGCGCCGGACCAGGGCGAGTTCGCCGTCAACTACGAGGAGCTGAAAGGCGACATAAAATCGGCGCAAGGAGACCTGGATGCGGCCCGCGACGCCTATCAGCAATCCCTCAGCAAGTCCCTCGGCGGCGCGCGAGATGTTTCCACGCTTGAGATCAAGATCGACAACCTTGGCCGCTGACCGAGCGGCGGGGGCCTTGGGTCTGCTGGTTCTGGCGACGGCCCTGGCCGGTTGCGCGGCCACGGAGAAAGTCACCGGTTATTTCAAGGGCGACGAGGATAATGTCGAGCCGCCGGCGGAACTGGTTGAATTCACGCCGCGCATCAGCGTCATCGAACTCTGGGACAGAAGCCACGGCGTAGGCACGGACGAGCAATACCTGAAGTTGGCGCCAGTGGTCGTCAACCAGCGTCTTTACATCATCGACACGGAGGGCGGACTGGACACCTTAGACGCCACGAATGGCAGGCGGCTGTGGCGCAAAACCATAGAGGCGTCCCAAACCCTCGACGACAAGGGCTGGTTCAAAGGTTCGGAGGTTCGCATAACGGGCGGCCCCGGCTACGGCGAAAACACCATTATGGTAGGCACGGAAGAAGGCGAAGTCATTTCCCTGTCCGCCGATGACGGTAGCGAGTTGTGGCGCGCGCGGGTCACCAGCGAGATCCTGTCGGCCCCGCAAAGGGCCGCCAATGTCGCCATTGTCAGAACCATTGACGGCAAGGTGTTCGGCATAGACGGCAGAAAAGGCAAGCGGCTTTGGGTCTATGACAGAACCGTGCCGCCATTGACCCTCAGAGGCACCGGCGCGCCGATCATAGACCAAGGCCTCGTGGTGACCGGATTCGACGGCGGCAAGCTGGCGGCGTTGGATTTGCGCACCGGCAAGCTAAGGTGGGAAACCAGCATCGCCACCGCTAGGGGGCGTTCCGAGCTAGAGCGCATGGTGGACATCGATTCTGAACCGGTGGTGGTCGGGAACACCGTGTATGTCGCCTCGTTTCAGGGGCAATTGGCGGCCGTCGATCTGGATTCAGGCAGGACCCTGTGGAGTCGGAATCTCTCTTCCCACGCCGGCTTCGGCGCGGATGAAGACAACATCTATGTGACGAACGACGACAGCCACATCCTGGCGCTGGATCGGTTCAGCGGCGCCACCCTGTGGAAGCTGGAAGCCCTGCGGGCCCGGGGCGTCACCGCGCCCGGCGCAATCGGCGATCAGCTTGTCGTGGGCGACATGGAAGGCTACTTGCACTGGATCGACAAAGCCACCGGCGCTTTTTCCGCAAGAAGCCGTCTCTGCGACGAGCCGATCATCGCCAAACCCATTGTGGTGGGCAAGGTGGCCTATGCGTACTGCAGCGACGGCAGGCTGGCCTCCTACACGCACCGCTAAGCCCGCGAGTCCGCGTCAAGGCGCGGGACGCCCCCTCCGCCATGCCTGACCCCATGAACATGACGCCCGTGGTCGCCATCGTCGGCTGCCCCAATGTGGGGAAGTCAACCCTCTTCAACCGGCTGACCCATTCCCGCGCGGCAGTGGTCGCGGACGAGCCAGGGGTGACCCGGGACCGCCAATACGGTTACGCCGCCTGGCGCGACTCCGCGCTTCTGTTGATCGACACCGGCGGGCTGGCCGGCGGCAAGACCGGAGACGCGCTGGCGGGGCTGGTCGCCGAACAGACCCTGCAAGCCGTGGCGGAGGCCGACGCCGTGCTGTGGTTGGTGGATGGGCGCGCGGGGCTGACGGCGGGGGATGAGGACCTCGCCGCCATGTTAAGGAGCCTTGCCAAGCCGGTGTTTGTGGTGGTGAACAAAGTGGATGGCCTCGACGCGAGCCTCGCCGTCGCCGAGTTTCACGCCGTCGGGGGATTTAACGCGCCCCTGCCGGTTTCCGCCGAGTCCGGTCGCGGCGTCAAGGGCCTGTTGGACGCGGTGGGCGCATCCTTGCCCAAGCGAGCCTTGCCGGCGCTGGAGGCCCCGCGAGCCGTCAAGATCGCGGTGGTCGGGCGCCCCAATGTCGGCAAGTCAACCTTGGTCAACCGCATGATCGGCGCGGAGCGGATGCTCACTTCGGACACCCCTGGCACCACCCGCGACAGCATCCTGGCGCCGTTTCAACGCCGGCAAAGAGACTACGCGCTCATCGACACGGCCGGGATCCGGCGCCGCGCCAAGGTCACGGACAAGGTGGAGAAATTCAGCGTCGTGAAAAGCCTGCAAGCGATTGAAATGTGCCATATCGCCGTGTTGGTGTTGGACGCCCAGGGGTTGGTTTCCACCCAGGACCAGACCTTGTTGGGGATCGTCTGGCAGGCGGGCAAGTCCCTGATCCTCGCCGTCAACAAATGGGACAGCCTGAGCGACAAGCAGAAGGCGAGCGCGCGCCGGCAACTCAGCGTGAAGACCCGGTTCGCCGATTACGCCCGCGTTCACTACCTGTCCGCGTTGCATGGAACGGGGATCGGAAAACTGTTCGACAGCATCGATGCCATCGCGCGGTCACAACGACAGAGTTTCAAATCGGCGTTGCTCTCGGGACTGCTACAGGAAGCGACCCAGGCCACCCCCCCGCCATTGGTTCGAGGGCGGCGCATCAAACTCAAGTACGCCCACTTGGGAGGCCACGACCCGGTGCGGGTGATCATTCACGGCAACCAGACGCAGAATGTGCCGGGCAGCTACCAGCGTTATCTGTCCAATCACTTCAGGAAGAGCATGGGGCTAATTGGCACGCCGGTGTTGATCGAATTCAAGCGCGGCGACAACCCCTACCGGGGCAGGAAAAAATAAGGGCCGTTTTTTCTTTCCCGCTTTTCGCGTCAATACCGGCTTTGGATCAAAGCCAATAGCCGGTTGGCCTGGTCGCCGGTTTCCCAGTCGCCCTCCTCGTTCAGCACCGCCAGCTCGGTTTCCTTGCCCACCCCCGTCAGGCTTAGCTGATAGGACGCCGCCTTGGCTCCGCCGCCCCCCCGCCAAAAAGCCAGCCGCGAGAACACCCCCTTCTTGCGCGACTTCTCGTCGGCGTAGTGAACCATGAACCGGCCCTTGTCCAGATCCTTGCTAAGGATTTCCAAACCCGCGCTCAACAAAGCGACTTCCGTACGCCTCCAGGCGCGGTCGAACTCTGCTGGCAACAGCAGATAGGATTTGCCCTCCCCCAAGTCGACCATCCGCGGCGCCGGCTCCCCTTCATCCGCCCCCTCAGCGCCGCCCCCAGTGGGGCTGGCGGCCGCCACGGCCTGCTCCGGCGCTGGCGCGGGCAAGGTGACGCCGAAAAATTCGTCCAGCTCGGCCAACAACTGGGCGTTAAGGGTCTCGTCCGCCTCCTGAGGGACCCAGTCGTCGCCGCTGCGAGCCTCGCTCTGGCGGCTGAGATACAAGGTGGTGAACCCTGGTTCGTTGCCGGCCTCGGAAAAAACCTTGTACTTGTGGCGGCTGGCGGCGGCGACATCATCCAAGCCTCCTGCGGAGGGCGACGAGGGCCCTTCGCGCCAGCCCGTTTCCAGCACGCCCAATTCTTCATCGTCCAGTTCCAAGGCGTAACCCTGGCCCTGGAAAAACTCCCGCAGACGCGGCCAAATCACCGCCGGCGACCCCGCCAAAGACAGCCAATGCTCGTCCGCCTCCGTCACCCCCCGGTCAGCCGCTGGCGCCGCCCCGCTCTGGGCCCGGGCGAGCGGCTGTTCGTTAGGTATGGCCATGGATTCGTTGAGGGCGTTGGAGGTCAAATCTGGCGGCACCTCCAGATCTGGCATGCTCTCGCTTTTCTTGTACTCGCTCTTTTTGTCGGGCAACACCTTGCCGAGGTTAGGCATGTACCCGCAGGCGCCCAAGGCGCCTAACAGGCACAACACCGCGCCAATGGCCAAAAGTTTCAATGTCAACGCCTTCATAGATGCAACACCTCAGCTTCTCGCATGGCGGCTTCAACCCGCTCATGCCATTTTACGGATAACCAAGTCATGGGCAATCTTATGCCAGCTTCGATAAAACCCTGGCGGTAGACGGCCCATTTGACCGGGATGGGGTTGGCCTCTAAGAACAAGTCCTGATGCAACCCCGCCAGCTTGGCGTTGGCGCGTTTAGCCTCATCCACAGCGCCCGCCAAGGCCAGCCGGCACAGCTCGCTCATGGCGGCCGGCGCGGCGTTGGCCGTCACGGAGACGACGCCATGCCCGCCATGGAGCATGAACTCGCAAGCCGTCTCGTCGTCGCCGCTAAACAGCAAAAAATCCGAGCCGCAGAGTTTTCTGAGTATCGCCACCCGCGTCAGGTCGCCCGTGGCCTCCTTGATCCCGATAATGTTGTCCAGGCGCGCCAGCCGGGCAACGGTTTCAGGATACAGGTCGCAGGCCGTGCGAGACGGAACATTATAGAGGATCTGCGGGATGGACACACTCTCCGCCACCCTTTTGAAGTGTTCATACAGGCCCTGTTGGGTCGGCTTGTTGTAATAAGGCGTGACTAGCAAACAGGCGTCCGCCCCCGCTGTCTTGGCGCATTCCGTCAGTTCCACCGCCTCGCGGGTGGAGTTGGCGCCGGTCCCGGCAATGACCGGCAGGCGCCCGCCGGCGCGCTCCACCACCTGTTTGATCACCTCGCAATGCTCAGTCGGCGTCAAGGTGGCGGACTCGCCGGTCGTGCCTACCGCCACCAGGCCATCGGAGCCTTGTTCGACATGGCGCTCGACCAGCCGTTCCAGAGCCTCCCGGTCCAAAGGCGTGTCCGGCTGGACGCCTCTTTTCATGGGGGTGACGAGGGCAACGAGGCTGCCTGTGAACATACTCTTTCCTGACCTTATAGGTGAACGGGTTGCAACACTGCGACAATGGCCCGGGGCGCAACGCGAACCCGCCCCGGCTTGCGACCATCCCATATTACCTTTGCAGTCCGCTAATGACAAGACCGCCGGGTTGGTTCATAATGCGCTGAGGTTTCTCGCCGCCAACGCAGAGCGCTGACATGATACAACATTTGGCAGTCACCGTCATAGGCAAGCGCCAGTCCAGCCTGTCCGAACAATTGACTGGCGTCGTGGCGGAGTGCGGTTGCAACATCGAGGAAAGCCGCATGGCCACCTTGGGCGAGCAACTCGCCATGTTGATGTTGTTGAGCGGCAACTGGAACGCGGTGGTGAAAGTCGAGGACGCCCTGAACCGATTGGGGGAGGAACTGGGGTTGTCCATTCAAGCGCGCCGGACCGAATTGGAGAAACCCACGAAAGACGCCATGCCCTACGCGATAGATGTCGTGTGCGGCGACCGCGCCGGGGTGGTGAACAAGATCATCCAATTCATCTCTGACAACGAGGTGCAGATTCGGGATTTGCACACGACGACTTACACGGCCTCCCAGGTCGGCACCAAGCTGTTCTCCATGCATCTGACGGTGCATGTTCCGGTGGACCTATCCGTGTCCGCCTTGAGGAACGACTTCCTCGAATTCTGCGATCAGTTGAACCTGGACGCGGTTATCGAGCCGGTGAAGTGACAACCGCTTAGAACCCAATCCCACAGGAGGAGACCCATGAGCAAACTCAGCGTAGGCAAACCGGCGCCCGATTTCGAACTGCCCGCCACCGGCGACAAGACCATTAAGCTCTCGCAACTCAAAGGCAGCAATGTGGTCCTGTACTTTTACCCCAAAGACAGCACCCCTGGCTGCACTCTGGAGGGGCAGGATTTTCGCGACAACATCAGGAAATTCCGGGCCCGGAAGACGGTCATCCTTGGCGTTTCTCGGGACAGCCTGAAATCCCACGAAAAATTCAAGGCCGCCCAGGCTTTCCCCTTCGACCTGCTAGCCGACGGGGACGAGACGCTTTGCCAGCTGTTCGATGTCATCAAGGAAAAAAACATGTACGGCAAAAAGGTCATGGGAGTGGAGCGCAGCACCTTCCTCATAGACAAAACCGGGAAGTTGCGCCAGGCGTGGCGCAAGGTCAAGGTGAAAGGGCATGTCGAAGAGGTCTTGGAAGCCGTTAAATCCCTAGAGAATTAACTTGGGAATTAGCTAGGGAATTAACCTGGGAATTAACCGAGGGATTGCCGGGGGACTGGCCCCCGGCCAAAGTCACCCCGCTGGCGCTGGCTCTTCCTCGCGGGAGGGCCACACATTGATCAGGGCCTTGACCAGGGTCGCCAGCGGAATGGCGAAGAACACGCCCCAGAAACCCCATAGCCCGCCGAACACCAGGATGGCGACGATGATCGCGACCGGGTGCAAATTGACCACATCCGAAAACAGCACCGGCACCAACACATTGCCATCCAGGAACTGAATGATGAAATAGGCGATGATCAACCAGACGAAGGTGGAGTCAAAACCCCACTGAAAATAGGCGACCAAGGCGACCGGCACGGTGACCACGGCGGCCCCGATGTAAGGGATCAACACGGACAAGCCGACAGTGAGCGCCAACAAAGAGGCGTAATTCAGGCCCAAGAGCTTGAACACCAAATACGAGGTCCCGCCCACGATGACGATCTCGTAGATTTTGCCACGGACATAATTGCCGATTTGCGCGTCCATCTCATGCCACAGGGAGGTGACCAGGGTCTGACCGCTGGGCAGAAAGCGGCCTAACCAGTTCAGGATCGCCTCCTTGTCTTTCAGCATGAAAAAGATCATCAACGGCACCAGGATCACATAAACCAACACCGTGATCAGCGCGGGAATGGACGCCACTGAGACAGACAGGATCTCCTGGCCGAAATCCCCCAGCCCCGATTTCACGGCGGCGATGGCCTGGTTCACCAGTTCGGCGGAAACGAGTTCGGGATGTTGCTCCGGCAAACGCAACAGCAATTCCTGGCCGCGGTTGATCATGCCGGGCAGTTCCTGAAAGAACTCGCTGGCCTGTCCAAACAAGATCGGCAACAAGCCCACCACGCAGAACCCCATGAACAGAAGGAACAAGATGAACACCAAGGAGAGGGCCGGCAACCGGCGCAGGCGCTCCCCGGTCAATTTCTGCACCGGGCCTTCCAACAGGTAGGCAATAATGATCGCCGCCACCAACGGCGCCAACATCCTGCCCATGAAATAGAAGACCACGAAAGTGGCCGCCAACAGCACCACCAATAACGCCGCCTGGGGGTCGGTGAAGTGCCGCTTGTACCATTTGCTGAGAAAATCAAACATAATTGCCGAAGCTGTTTCGCTGTCACACTGACGGACTTTCATTATAACGCCAAATCCGCCAGCAACCATGGACAAAATGGGGAAAGGGGCAGGCTTGGCGAAAACCGCCCCGCTCCAGGGTCGGCCCCCGGCCCCAGCGGGGGCGGGATCCGGCCTGCCGCGCCCTGCCCTGGAGCCAAACATGAAACTCGACGCCCTCGCAAAAAGCATAAAGACCTGGGGACGGGAATTGGGCTTTCAGCAAACTGGCATCACGGGCGTTGATCTGCCAGAAGACGAGCGGCATTTGTTAGACTGGCTGGCCCGGGGCCGGCACGGGGAAATGGCGTACATGGCGCGCCACGGCAACAAGCGGTCGCGGCCGGCCCTGTTGCGGCCTGGCACCCTCCGGGTGATCTCTGCGCGCATGGATTATCTCCCGCCCGGGGCGAGGCCGGCGGATGAAGTCCTGGAAGACGGGGAGCTGGCGTTCGTGTCCCGCTACGCCTTAGGGCGGGACTACCACAAGGTAATGCGCAAGCGGTTGCGAAAGCTGGCGGACAAAATCGAGGCCGCCGCCGGCGCTGGCGACTATCGCGTCTTCACCGACAGCGCCCCCGTGCTGGAAAAGGCCTTGGCGCGCAACGCGGGGCTGGGCTGGATCGGGAAACACAGCAACCTGTTGCACCCCCAGACGGGGTCATGGTTTTTCCTCGGGGAAATCTACACGGACCTGCCGTTGCCCATGGATGAAAAGTTTGCCGCGGAACACTGCGGGACTTGCCGGGCCTGCCTGGACATTTGCCCCACTCAAGCCATCGTCGCGCCCTATCAAGTGGATGCGCGCCGGTGCATATCCTATCTGACCATTGAATTGCACGGCCCGATCCCGGAGGAGTTTCGCGCCGACATCGGCAACCGCGTCTATGGTTGCGATGACTGCCAGCTGGTCTGCCCCTGGAACAAATACGCGCAATGCTCCCCCGAACCGGACTACCAGATCCGCCACCGGCTGGACGATGTGTCTTTAGTCGAGTGTTTCCGGTGGAGCGAAGAGGAATACAATCAAAAAACGGAAGGGAGCGCGTTGCGTCGCCTGGGCTACGAACGCTGGCTAAGAAATGTCGCCGTCGCCTTAGGCAACGCCCCCACTTCCGGCCCGGTGCTAAAAGCCCTTGAGCGGCGCAAAGACCACCCCTCGGCCCTAGTGCGCGAACATGTCGCCTGGGCCCTGGCGCGACATCAGCAAGGGAGCGAAGCGGCTTAAGTCGCTATTTGCCATCGTCCAAGGCGTTCAGGTATTCCGCGATGACATCCCCATGGCAAGCCTCTGGCTTGCAATAACAACCCAATGTTTTTCCCGCCAGCTCCCGAAAATCCTCCTTGCCGCCTTTCAAAAAACCCCTTTCAAAATCGTACTTGTATTTCCTTATGACCTCCTCGCGGTCGCCGTCGGGGCCGATTGCGTAAGGATTTCCCCAAGAGGAGCCGCGGCCAATGTTGACATCCCATTCTTTGGTTTTCCTGACATTGACAACCTTCGTTATCGCCGCGTCAATGACTCTTGTTTTTATGTCGCGCTTTTTCACATCGTCAATCAGGTCATTGAATGTGGTCCCGTCATTGAAAATGACAGCGTGCGTGGCGTTGCTCAAACACTCTTCATCATCAGGCGAATCCAAGGCCCCGCAAACTCGCTGGTCCGATGAAAAACGCCGCGAAACAAACTCATTAGGGTCGGACTCGTGAACAATGTAAAAGTTGGGGAAACTTGACAGGATGTTGGACACTTTCCGCTCAAATTTTTCATAGCAGGCGAAAGCCGATGGGTAGGCAATCAACACCCTTGGAATTGCCTGGACTTTCATATCAAATGGACCACTTCCAACTCGCCGTTCCAATGCTGATTCAGATATTCCACCACTAAGCGTCTGTGGCAATAGTGGGGTTCGTGTTCGCTGCACAAAAGACAACCCTTGTCTAACAAGGACTTGTCAAGGGAACGCTCTATATGCCGCTGGGCGATTAGATCCTGGAATTTATCCGCGTAGGCTTCCCAGCTTATCTTTTTTTTCTTGTATGAATCGAGCAACTCCTTGGTTGGCGCCAGGTCTTCCACATGCACATAGTCTGCGTCGCACAGCTTCTCAAGAAAATACTTCAGGTCGTCCTTCTTCGCAAAACCCGCCAGCTGAGAGAAGTTGTTAAGTCGGACATCAACGACGCGGGATATGTTGTTATCCGCAATAAGTGAAAAAAACTCACCCGCCTTCTTCTTCGTAAAACCAATGGTGTAGGTCTTCATCTAAAAGCGGCAAGCCCCACGATCACTCATCTGCCAGAAGGCATTGTAGCGCCTTTCAGGGGCGGATTAGAGCCGGACTCGGCCCTGGTTTGCCCGCCCTTGCAAGAGTCGCCAAAGCGCGCGGCGCGGGCCGTTGTGGATGGCGTGGATGGCATTGCAGGCGCGACGGTGGCGCGGACAGCACCGCCAGCGCGGATGGCGGCGGTGGCGTCTCGCCGGCGGTTTTGGTAGAATGGCGAACCAGATTGAGACGCCACTGCGCCGATTTGAGACGCGATGCCCGACTACATTATCGCCCCTTCCATATTGTCCGCCGACATAGCCCGGTTGGGCGCGGAGGCGGAAGCCGCCTTGGCCGCCGGGGCTGATTACATTCATGTGGATGTCATGGACAACCACTATGTGCCGAACCTGACCTTCGGGCCCTTGGTGGTCAAGGCCCTGCGGGATTACGGCATAGACGCGCCCCTGGATGTGCATCTGATGGTGGAGCCGGTGGACCGGATCATTCCGGATTTCGCCGCCGCCGGGGCCGACATCATCTCGTTTCACCCGGAAGCTACCCGCCATGTTGACCGCACCCTGCAACTGATCAAGGACTGCTCGCGCCGGGCCGGTTTGGTGTTCAACCCCGCCACGCCCCTGAGCCATCTTGATCATGTCATGGACAAGCTGGACCTGGTGTTGATCATGTCCGTCAATCCGGGCTTCGGCGGCCAGAGTTTCATTCCCGCCGCCTTGGACAAATTGCGGGCCGCCCGCAAGCTCATAGACGCCTCGGGCCGCGACATTCGCCTGGAGGTGGATGGCGGAGTCAAGGTGGAAAACATCGCCGCCCTCGCCGCCGCCGGCGCGGACACCTTTGTGGCGGGGTCGGAGATCTTCGGCAACGACGATTACGCCGGGGTCATCAAGCGCATGAGACAGGCCTTGCCGGCTTGAGCGGGAAAGGCAAAAGACCATGTTGTTGATGATCGACAATTACGACTCCTTCACTTACAACCTGGTGCAGTATTTCGGCGAACTGGATCAGGATGTGCGCGTCTATCGCAACGATCAGATCACGCTGAAGGAAATCCACTCTCTGGCGCCGGAACGCATAGTCGTGTCCCCCGGTCCTTGCACGCCCAACGAGGCTGGCATATCGGTGGAGGTGATCCACGAGTTTGCCGGCAAGTTGCCCATATTGGGCGTCTGCCTGGGCCACCAGAGCATCGGGCAGGCCCTGGGGGGACGCATCGTCCACGCCGACCATGTCATGCACGGCAAGACTTCCGACATTCATCACAACAGTTCGGATGTTTTCGCCGGCCTGCAAAGCCCTTTTGTCGCCACCCGTTATCACTCCCTGGTGATTGAGCGGGAGAGTTTGCCCGATTGTTTGGAGATCACGGCCTGGACCCGCTCGGACGCCGGGGAGATGGACGAGATCATGGGGGTCAGGCACAAGGAACACCCCGTGTTCGGCGTGCAGTTTCATCCCGAGTCCATACTCACCACCTGCGGCCACGATCTGCTGAAAAACTTTCTCGCCATAACGCCCCACTGAGGCCCCGGCATGGACTTTCCTTCGGCATTGGAGCGACTCGTCAACCGGCGGGACCTTTCCGCCGACGCCATGCGGGCCGTGATGCGAACCATGATGTCGGGGGCGCTGACCGATGCGCAAATCGGCGGCTTCCTGGCGGCCTTGCGAACGAAAGGCGAGACCATCGAGGAAATCGCCGCCGCCGCCGCTGTCATGCGCGAGTTCGCCACCAAAGTACCGGCGGAAAGCGCGCAACTGGTGGACATAGTCGGCACCGGCGGAGACGGGGCCCACACCTTCAACATCTCCACCGCCGCCGCCTTTGTCATCGCCGCCGCGGGGGGAAAGGTCGCAAAGCACAACAACCGCGCCATTTCCAGCCGTTCCGGCAGCGCCGATGTGTTAGAGCAGGCGGGCGTCAAGCTGGGTCTGAAACCCGAACAGGTCGCAAAGTGCATAGACCAGGCGGGCATCAGCTTCATGTTCGCCCCGGCTCACCACCCCGCCACCAAGCATGCCGCGGGGCCGCGCAAGGAGCTGGGGGTGCGGAGCCTGTTCAACCTGCTGGGGCCGCTGACCAATCCGGCAGGCGTCAAGAACCATCTCATAGGCGTCGCCCAGCCGGAACTGCTGGAGATCTTCGCTCAGGTCTTGCGGCGGCTTGGCAGTCGCCACGCCATGATCGCGCGCGCTGAGGATGGCATGGATGAAATCAGCAATTCGACGGCGACTGCTGTGGCGGAACTGAAAGACGGGCGCATCGAGACGCGCAAGATCGTCCCGCAGGAATTCGGTTTTGACCCCGCGCCTCGGGACGCCATAAAGGTCAGCGGCCCGGAGGAAAGCCTGGCGCTCATGTTGTCCGTGTTTGACAACCAGCCGGGGCCGGCCCTGGACATCGTCTTGCTCAACGCCGGCGCCGGGATCTATGTCGCTGGCCTGAGGCCCGACATGGCGGCGGGCGTCGCCCTGGCCCGGGAGACGGTGGCCGCAGGCAAGGCGCGGGAAAAGTTGCAGTACCTGGCGGCCCTGACCCAGCAATTGGCGGAAGCAGGCTGAGGCGCGCCCAATGGCGAACGCGCCGGACATTTTAGCCGCCATCATAGAAAGCAAGCGAGAGTTTGTGGCGGCGAGAAAGGCGGCCCTGCCCCTGGAGGCCCTGAAGGCGCAACTGGCGGACGGCCCGGCCGCCCCGCCGGCGGGTTTTTACCGCGCCATCCGGCGCGCTGTGGAGCAGGGCCGGCCGGCGATCATCGCCGAGATCAAAAAGGCCTCCCCCAGCAAAGGGGTCATTCGCGCGGATTTTGACCCCGCCCGCCTTGCCGAAACCTACGCTCAGGCCGGCGCCGCCTGCCTGTCCGTGCTGACGGATGAGCGCTACTTTCAAGGCGCCGATGAACACCTGCGCCAGGCCAAGGCCGCGGCCGGGTTGCCGACCCTGCGCAAGGATTTCATCATCGATCCTTATCAGGTTTATGAAGCCAAGACCCTGGGGGCGGACTGCGTGTTGTTGATCGTGGCGGCCTTGGACGACGGGCGGTTGCGGGAATTGGCGGCCACGGCCACGGAGCTGGACCTGGACGCGCTGGTGGAAGTCCACAACCGCGAGGAACTGGAGCGCGGCATGATGTTGCGGGCCCCGCTAATCGGCATCAACAACAGGGATCTGCGCACCTTTGAAACCTCGCTGCAAACCACCTTGGGCCTGTTGCCGGATGTGTTCCCGGATCGCACCGTGGTGACGGAGAGCGGCATACGCAACCGCGAGGACATCGCCCTGATGCGCGGCCATGATGTTCACGCCTTTCTCATCGGCGAGACCCTGATGAAGGCGGACGATCCCGGTGAGAAACTGCGGGAGTTGCTGACCCCCGCTGGCGAGCCCGTCAGAAAAACAGCAACTTGATGATGACCGCCGCCAACGCGAGGTTCAACACCCAGCGGATCAGCGCCTCGCCCTTGGCGATCTGCACATTCGCGCTTAGCGCCGCGCCGATGGAATAACCGGCGGCGAGGCAAAGCCCCAACAGCCAGTATATCTCCACCTGCCAGGCAAACACCAGCAGGGCGGCGATGGTGTAAGTCCCGACGATAAACGCCTTGTGCATGTTCGCCGTGATCAAATCCACCCCCAGGGTCTTGTGCAAGGCCGGCGTGAGCACCAATCCTGTGCCGATCTGAATGAAGCCGCCGTACACCCCTATCAGCGCCGTCGAGAGATGGGCCAACAACAGCCGTCTCGGGTTTTTGGTCGCCGCCGCGACGCCTGCGGCCTGGCGCGGGCCCTTGTTCCCAAAGGCCATGGACAACATCGCGAGGATCATGACCACGCCCACGACGCGCTCAAACCAGATCCCCTCTAAGCGGGTCCCGGCGTAAGCGCCCGCCACCGCGCCGGGCAACGCGCACAGGGCCAGGGTGGCGCTCAGCCTGAAATCGGAGTAGCCCTTCCTGAAAAAAGCCGCCACCGCCGTCACATTTTGCGCCAATATGGCGACGCGGTTGGTGCCGTTGGCCACCGGCCCAGGGACGCCCATCAACAACATCGCCGGCAAGCTCAACAGGGACCCCCCGCCCGCCATGACATTCATAAAGCCGGTGCCGATGCCGACCAAAAATAGCGCGAGATATTGCCAAGGTTCCATGGGGTCAGGGGCCAGCGGGCGACGGGCCGGCAAGGCGTGGGGGCCGCGTCATTACTGCTGGCCGTAGTCCTTGAATTTTTCCAGGTTGAGGTCCATCTCCTCATCGTCCAACAACACCGGCGCGCCCGCCAGCTGGCTAAGCAGGTATTGCCGCGCCAGCTCCTCCACCAGCTGGGCCATCTTGAAGGCGGCGTCCAACTCCGCGCCCAGGGCCAGGACTCCGTGATTGGCCAGCAGACAGGCCTGGCGGTCTCCCAGGGCATCCAAGGCCCGTTCGGACAACGCCTGAGTGCCGAAGGTGCCGTACTCGGCGCAACGGATGCGCCTGCCGCCGGCCCCCGCCACCATGTAGTGGAAGGCCGGCAAATCCTGCCGGGCGCATGCCAGGGCGGTGGCCCAGGGGGAATGGGTGTGAACAATCGCGCCCGCGTCTGCCCGGCGCAGGTACACATCCTGGTGAAAGCGCCATTCGCTGGAGGGTTTCAAGCCGCCTGGCGCGGGATTGCCCTGCAGGTCCATGGCGACGATGTGGCGCGGCTCCAAGGCTTCGTAATCCACGCCCGTGGGGGTGATCAGGTAGCCTTGCTGGACCCGGACGCTGAGGTTGCCCGACTTGCCGGCGCCTAATCCATGTTCCCGCAAGGAGCGGGCGGCGGCGATCAGGGCCTGGCGCAGACTGCTATGATCCATTTAGGCATGATACAGCCTTGCCCGCCCCTGGCATAGGGAAATCAGCCCCGCCCCCTGTCAACGGGGGGCGCCGGCTCGCGCCATGGCGCCGCCCTTAGGCGTTGAAGTGAAACCGGATGACATCCCCGTCGGCGAGGATGTACTCCTTGCCCTCCATCCGGCACTTGCCCGCGTCCTTGGCCCCTTGTTCGCCTTGGCGCTGGATGAAGTCGTCGTAGCTGATCACCTGAGCGCGAATGAACCCCCGCTGGAAATCGGTGTGGATGACCCCGGCGGCCTGGGCGGCGTTGGCGCCTTGGCGCGTCGTCCACGCCCGAACCTTCTTGCGTTCAGTGGTGAAAAAGGTGTGCAGCCCCAAGAGCGCGTAGCCCTCGCGGATCAACCGGTGCAAACCCGGTTCGCGCAGTCCCAGCGCCTGCAAAAAAGTCTGCTTGTCCTCCTCGTCGAGCTCCGCCAACTCGGTTTCAATGGCGGCGGACACCGCCATGAAACGGCACCCGTCCGCGGCGGCGCGTTGCGCCAAGGGCTCTAACCACTTGTTGGTTTCCATGCCGCCCTCCTCCACATTGGCGACATATAGGCTCGGCTTCGCCGTCAACAGGCACAGGGGGGCGAGCCGCTCCAGCTCGTCCGCCTCCAAGCCCAAGGCCCGCACGGCTTCCCCGCCGTTCACGCGGGCGTACACCTTCTCCAGCAGGGCCTTCAGCGCCAAAACCTTGCGGTCTCCGGTCTTCGCTTCCTTGTCCGCCTTTCCCAGGGCCCGCTCTATGGTCTCCAGATCCGCCAGGCAGAGTTCCGCGTTGACCGTCTCGATGTCCGCCACCGGGTCCACCTTGCCGCTGACATGGACGATGTTGTCGTCTTCAAAGCAACGGGCCACCTGGGCAATGGCGTGGGCCTCCCGAATGTGGCCCAGGAAGCGGTTGCCCAATCCCTCGCCCTGGGACGCGCCCCGCACCAAGCCGGCCACATCCACAAACTCCACCTGGGCCGGCAGGGCCTCCCGGGCCTGGGCCAGCTTGGCGACGGCAGCCAGGCGCGGATCCGGCACGGGAACCACCCCGACATTGGGGTCAATGGTGCAGAAGGGGTAGTTCTCCGCGGCGACCCTGGCCCCCGTCAGGGCGTTGAAGAGGGTGGATTTGCCGGCGTTGGGCAAGCCGACGATGGCGCATTTGAAGGACATGATCTCAGGGGCGCGGGGGGATTCGCGGGCGGCGGCGCGGGGCTAAGGGGCCGCCGGCCCGTCCTCCTTAGGGTCCGGCGCGGCGTCCGTGTGCAGGCGCGTCATGGCTCGCTCCAATTCGCCGGCGAACAGCAGGGGCATGATCGCCATGCCCTTTTCCATGGCCTCGTCTATCAGCGCCATCTCCGCGGCGGCGGGACGGCTCAACACATGGGGAGTCACCCGGGATTTGTCCCCCGGATGGCCCACCCCTATGCGCAACCTGAGGTAATCCCCGCCGCCGAGTTTCTCGCTGATGTCCCGCAGGCCATTGTGGCCGCCGTGGCCGCCGCCCCGCTTCAGCCTGATGGTCCCGGCCGCTAGGTCTATCTCGTCGTGGATGATCAGCATCTCCTCGCCGGCGATCTCAAAATAAGCGGCCACGGCCTGAAGGGCGCGGCCGCTCTCGTTCATAAAAACGGCGGGCTTGAACAGCCGGCAGTCCACGCCGGGGGCACTGAGCCGCGCCAGTTCGCCGAAAAAGCGTTTCTCCGGCGCAAACCGGATTTGGCGCTCTGCCGCCAAGCGATCAACAAACCAGAAACCGGCGTTGTGCCGGGTGGCGGAATAATCCGGGCCTGGATTGCCCAGGCCCGCGATGAGTCTTAACTGGCTCGACGCCTGCACCCGGGGGGAAACTACTCTCCCTTGCCGGCCTCAGCCGCGTCAGCGTCCGCCAGCGCCGCGGCCTCCGGCGCCGCCTCCGCGGCCGCGAGCTCTTCAGCCGCCGCCGCTTCGAGCTCTTCCTCCTCTTCCGCCACTCTGGGCAGATGCACGGACGCCACCGGACTGGAGGCGTCGCCGCCCCGTTGCAAGGCGTAGAGCTCCACCCCCTCCGGCAACTTGACATCGCTCAACGGCACGGAATCGCCCACATCCACCTGCGCCAAATCGACTTCTATGTACTCCGGCAAATGTTTGGGCAGGCAGTTGACTTCCAGTTCGGTCAAGATGTGGCTCACGATGCCGCCCCCTGTTTTCACGCCGACGCACTTGTCTTCGTTGGTGAAATGCACCGGCACCCGCATGGTGATCCGTTGCTTCTCGTCGATGCGCTGAAAATCGATGTGCAGGAAACTCGGTTTGCAGGGATGGCGTTGCAAGTCCTTGATCACCACCTTCTCTTTCTTGTTTTTGATCTTCATGGTCAGGATGCTGGAATAAAACGCTTCATGCTCCAGCCGATGCAGAAGATCGTCGTGGGACAAGGAAATGGCCTGCGCCTCTTTGTTGGCGCCATAGACGACGCCCGGCACCCGGCCGGAACGCCGCAACCGGCGACTCGCGCTTTTCCCCAGCTCGTCCCGGGGTTCCACTTCAAGTTCAAGCGCTTGCATTTTTACAACCCTCTCTTTGCGGTTAATAAATGTTTTTCGGTCGGCGCCCGCGACCTCGCGGCGCGCCCTGCTTCAGTCCATGAACATGGAGCTCAGCGATTCCCCTTCTGAAATGCGGCGTATGCTCTCCGCCAACATCCCGGCGACGCTGAGCTGGCGTATTCTATCGCATTGGACGGCGTTCTCGCTCAAAGGAATGGTGTCGGTGACCACCAGTTCGTCCAGGCGCGAGGCGTTGATGTTCTTCAGGGCGGCCCCCGACAGCACCGGGTGCGTGCAATACGCCACCACTCTGGTGGCTCCAAACTCTTTCAGGGCCAAAGAGGCGTTGCACAGCGTGCCGGCCGTGTCAACCATGTCGTCAACGATGACGCAGGTGCGGCCCTCGACGGCGCCGATGATGTTGACCACTTCTGATTCATTCGCGGTGGGCCGCCGCTTGTCGATGATGGCCAGGTCCGTGTCGTCCAGGCGCTTCGCCACGGCGCGGGCCCGCACCACCCCGCCCACATCGGGAGACACCACGATCTGCCTCTCATACTTGTGTTTCCATATATCGCCCAACAACACGGGAGAGGCATAGACATTGTCCAAGGGCATGTCAAAAAAGCCCTGGATCTGATCGGCGTGCAGATCCACAGTCAGGGTCCGGTGAATGCCTGAGGCGCTGATCATGCCCGCCACCACTTTAGCCGTTATAGGCACTCGGGCTGAGCGGGGCCGGCGATCCTGGCGGGCGTAGCCCATGTAGGGGATGACCGCGGTGATCCGGGCCGCCGAGGCCCGCCGCAGGGCGTCGGCGATGATCAACAACTCCATCAGGTTGTCATTGGTGGGCGCGCACAGGGATTGCAGGATGAAGACATCGCGCCCGCGCACATTTTCCGCCACCTCCACCATGATCTCGCCATCGCTGAACCGGCCCACTTCGATCTCGCCCAGGGGCAGATTCAAATGGCCGGCAATCTCGCGCGCCAACTTCCGATTGGCATTGCCGGAAAACAGAATTACATTCACCAAGGACATTGTTTCCTCTGCAGTCGCCAACTGGCTGGGGCGCCAGGACTCGAACCTGGGGTCCAGGGATCAAAACCCTGTGCCTTAACCAACTTGGCCACGCCCCATGTCAAACAAAGAAGCGCAAAAAAAACAGGGGCAGACCCCTGTTTCCCGGCGCGAGTGGGCAGTGTATCACAAAGGGCAAGGGGTCGCCGGGTTTTTCTTGCCGCGGCGCAAGGAGGCGCCGCCGCGGGCGGAGGGCGCCGGGTCAGCCCGCGCCAGCCACAGGAGACGGGGGGTCAGCCTGCGCGGCGCGGGCCGCCGCGTCCACAAGGGGAGAGCGGTTGCGGCCGCGGGTCACAAAGCCCCGCCATTGCGCCGGCAGTTCCGCCAAGAGCGCACGGGCCTCGTCTTCCCGCTGGAAGGCGGCGAACACGCCGGCGCCGGTGCCGGACAGCCGCGCCTCGGAGCCCCGGCCCGCAAGCCAGTCCAACGCCGCGCCCACCTCCGGGCAGATCCGGCGCGCCACCGGCTCGCAATCGTTTCGGAGGGCCGCCCCCGCAAGAAAATCGCGCGGAGTGATCGGCACCGCGTCTCGCTCCAAGTCGGGGTCCTTGAACACCGCGGCGGTGGAGACGCGGCAGTTGGGGTGGATCAGCAGGAACCAGTTTTCCGGCAGTTCCAGGGGCGTCAGGCGCTCCCCCGTGCCTTCCGCCCACGCCGCGAATCCACGGACGAACACCGGCACATCCGCCCCCAATCTCAGACCGAGGGCCGCCAGCTGGTCGGTGGTCAACCCTATCCCCCACAGGTGGTTCAGGGCCGTCAGGGTGGTGGCGGCGTCTGAACTGCCCCCGCCCAAGCCGCCGCCTATAGGCACGCGCTTGTGAACATAGATCTCCGCGCCCTCGGCGACCCCACAGACTTGTTGCAGGACCTGGGCCGCCCTGAAAGCCAGGTCTTCGGGCGCCGACGCCTGGGGGTAATTCCCCTCGCAACGCACTTGGCCGTCGGCGGTGACGGCGATGCGCAACTGGTCCGCCAGGTCCAAAAACTGGAACACGGTCTGCAACAGGTGGTAGCCGTCGGACCGGCGTCCGACAATGTGCAGAAAATGATTGACCTTCGCGGGCGCGGGCCAGGTTTGCGCAGTCATCAGCGCAGGTCCCAGCGCCGTATGGACAGGCGGGCGCTGTGGGAGCCGCCCTTGTTCCGCAGGGTCAACCGGCGCGGCAGTTGGCGGCCCTCCACGCCAACATAGTCTTGGCACTGCAACACCCAGCCCCCTTGCTCCAAGGCTTCCAGGCGGTTCTCCTCATCCAGGGCCAGCGCCTCGACGGGCAGGGCCGGGGAGGGCAGCCCCCTCACCCAGTAAGCCAAGTGAGAGACGGGGAGCCGCCAGCCCAGGCGCCGCAACAACAGGGTTTCCGCGTCTTCGGCCCGCTCAAGCTCTTGCCCCGGCCCTCGCAACAGGGCCGCGCCCTCGCGGCCCTCCAGCAGATACGCGCCGCGGCCCAAGGGCGCGGTCGCCCGCAGTCGGTATTCGTCCTCCTGCTGGGTCCAGAACAGGGACGCCGTGGCGGCCTCGTTTCCGTTGCGCACCGCCACCCTGGCCTTGAGGCCCCAGTTTCGCAGTTGCATCAGTCCGTCCCGGCGAGCCTCCCAGCTGGGGGGCTTCAACCCGGCTTCGGCGGGGATGCGGGCGCAACTCGCCACGGCGCACGCCATGCAGAGCAACAGAACGGCGCGACCACGGGGCAGAAAGGGTGCGCCTGGCGCGGCGCGGATGACGCGCTTCGCGCTCGCGCCGCCAGCCCGTGACAGACGCGGGTCAGGGATTGAAACGCTGGATGACATCCAGCAGACGGGAATCATCAGGCCGCAGTTTCAGGGCGGATTCCCACACCTTCTTGGCCTCCTCCCGGTCGCCGTTCACCCACAGCGCTTCCCCCAAATGGGCGGCGATTTCCGGATCGGCCCGCAGACTCAGCGCGCGCCGCAAATAGTCGATGGCCTCGTCCAGGCACCCCAGGCGATACAAGACCCATCCCATGCTGTCCAGGATGTAAAAATCGGAGGGACTGAGGGCCAATGCTCGCTTGATGAGTTCGTAGGCCTCGGCGTAGCGCTCCGTCGCGTCCGCCAATGTGTAGCCCAGGGCGTTCAGAGCCTGGGCGTGGTTGGGTTCGCGCTCCAATATGGCTCTAAGATCCGCCTCCAAAATATCCAGCCGACCGCCCCGCTCCGCCGCCATGGCCCGGGCGTAGAGCAGGTTGGCGTTGTAGCCCCCCTCCAGGGCCTGGTCATAAACGGCAATGGCCTCGGCGTAGCGTTTCTCCCCCACCAACAGCTCCCCTTCCGCCTGGGTGACGACAAGGGCCTGTTGCTCCCCCTGGGTGGGAATGGCGCGAAGCTGGACCCGCGCCTCCTCCACCTGCCCGGCGCGGGCCAGCAACAGAGCCAATCTGACCTGAGCGTCGAAATAATGCTCGCCCTTATGCACCCCCTGATACCACGCGCTGGCGGTTTCGTACTCCTCTTGCCCCTCCGCAATGCGCCCTAAGTAATAGTTGACGACATCAGTCCGCCACCCCTGTTTTGACAGCCGCTGGAAAAAGGTCTCGGCTTGGTCCAGCCGGTCGCTCTGCAAGTGCAACAGGCCTAGGGTGTATGACACCTCGGCGTTGTCCGGCTCCTGCGCCGCCAACAGCTCGAACTGGCGCTGGGCCTCGTCGAACCGCTTGACATCCGCCAACAATCTCGCATACGCCATGCGCAAGGCGAAATCATCGCCGGCGGCCCGGCCCTCCAAGCTGTCTTTCAGCCACGCCAGGGCCTCCCGTTCCCGCCCCATACGCTGCAGGACGGACACATAGCTCAATCCCGCGTTGTCATTGTCCGGCGTCCGGGCCAGGACGGACTCCAGCAAGGTCAGCGAACGCTCCAGATCCCCCAGACGGGCGGCGATATGGGCAAAGGCGTACTGGGCCTCGGCGGAATCGCCCTGGGATTCCACCAGGGTCTCCATCACCGCCAGGGCCGCGTCTCGCTCCTCTTCGCGGCTCAACATATTGGCGATCATCCACAGCTTCTGATCCACCTCCCCTTCCGAATAGTCAAAAATGTCCTGCAGATGCGCCACCGTCTGCTCCAGGTTGCCAGCCCGCAGTTCCATCACCGCCAGCACCTGGCGCGGGTCGGGATTGCGCGGGTCCAGCTCCACCCACAGCCGGGCGGCCTCCAGGGCGGCGGCATTGTCGCGGGCATAGACGGCGATGCGGGCGGCCCGTTCCGCCACCTTGGGGTCTCGGGTCGCGTACGCCAAATCCCGGTAGTTTTCCACCGCCACATCCAGTCTGCCCCGATGCCCCGCCAGCTCCGCCAACAGCAGTTTGTAGAGGATCTCCTCAGTCAGCGGGATTTTCGGCCGCACTGGCTCAATGTTGACGATCCTGAAGTCGCCCTCCAGACCTTCAGCCTCATCCCCCGGCGCGGCGGCCTGTCGCTGTTCCAGATTGGCGCAGGCGCCCAGGGCCAAGGCGGCAAGCCCTGTCGCCGCAAGCCCCAAGGCGCGGCGGATTGAACGGGATTTCAAGCCAGGTTGCATGGCGGCGATTATAGCCTAAAACAGGGGCGCGGCAAGCAGGCCGGGGCGGGGAGCGGCCCCTGCCGGGGCGCGGCCCCAGCGGCGCCCCACTTGTTGTAAAATGGCGGCAACGCGGCAACGAGAAACCATAGCGAGCCTCCCCGCAAAGAGCCGAACATGCAAGACAGCCTGGAAAAAAAACTGGAGAAACTGGAGGCCCGCCAGGAGGAGATCCACGGGCTGTTGGCCACGCCTGAGGTCATCAAGGATCAAAACCGCTTTCGCGATCTGGGCCGGGAAGCGGCGGAGATCGCCCCCATCGTCAGTTGCTACCGGGAACACCGCGCCACTCTGCTGTCCATGAGCCACGCGAAAGACATGCTCAAGGACAGCGACCGGGCGATTCGGGAGCTGGCCAACGAGGAGATCGAGGCGGCCCGGCAAAAACAGGAGGCCTTGGAACTGGAGTTGCAAAAATTGCTGTTGCCGCGGGACCCGGCGGACAAGCGCAACATCTTTCTGGAGATCCGCGCCGGCACTGGCGGGGAGGAAGCGGCCCTGTTCGCGGCGGACTTGTTGCGCATGTATTCCCGCTACGCGGAAAAACTGAACTGGAAAATCGAGCTCCTGAACGCCGCGGAGAGCGATCTTTACGGCTACAAGGCGGTGGTCATGCGGGTGCTTGGCAGTGGGGCTTACTCCAGACTGAAGTTCGAATCCGGCGCGCACCGGGTGCAACGGGTGCCGGAAACGGAATCCCAAGGGCGCATCCACACCTCCGCCTGCACCGTCGCCATCCTGCCGGAGGCCGACGAGATCGACGCCATCGAGATCAACCCCAACGACCTGAAAACGGACACTTTTCGCGCCTCCGGCGCCGGGGGGCAGCATGTCAACAAGACCGACTCCGCCATACGGCTGACCCATCTGCCCACCGGCCTGGTGGTGGAGTGTCAGGACGAGCGTTCCCAGCACAAGAACCGCGCCCGGGCCCTGTCCCTGTTGCAAGCCAAACTGCTGGCGGCGGAACGGGAAAAACAGGCCGCGGCTATCGCCGAGAACAGGCGCAACCTGATCGGCTCAGGGGATCGTTCGGAACGGATCAGGACTTACAATTTCCCGCAAGGGCGGGTGACCGATCATCGCATCAACCTCACCTTGTACCGGCTGGAGGCGATCATGCAGGGCGAATTGGACGCGATCATCGAGCCGCTAATCAGCGAGCATCAGGCGGACCAGTTGGCCGCCCTCAGCGCGGCGGGGTGAGCCGATGCCCACTCCCCGGCGACTCCTGAGCCTCGCGGCGGCGCAACTGCCCGCTTCTGACAGCCCCCGGTTGGACGCCGAGGTCTTGTTGGCTTCCCTGCTGAAGGTTGACCGGAGCTGGCTCTACGCCCACCCCCAAGCCGAAGTGCCGGAGGGGGCGGCCGCGGCGTTCGCGGGACTGATGCGCTCGCGCCAGCAGGGGCGCCCCGTCGCCTATTTGACCGGCGTCAAGGAATTCTGGTCCTTGCCCCTCAAGGTCAACGAGGGCGCGTTGGTCCCCAGGCCGGAAACAGAGTTGCTGGTGGAGTGGGCCTTGGAGCGCGTCCCCGAAGACGCGGGTTGGCAGATCCTGGATCTGGGCACTGGTTGCGGCACCATCGCGGCGGCGGTGGCGGCCTCCAGACCCCAGTGCGACATCACGGCCGCCGACATAAGCGAAGACGCCCTGTGGGTGGCGCAGGAAAACGCCGCGGCCCTGGGGCTGGACAATGTGCGGTTTTGCCGCTCCAACTGGTTCGCAAACCTGCCGCGGGGGCGTTTCGACGCCGTGCTGTGCAATCCGCCTTATGTGGCTCTCGCCACGGCAGGGCCGGCGGCGGATGAGATCCGGCACGAACCCGAACTGGCCCTGGATGGCGGGCGCCAGGGGCGGGACTGCCTGCGGGCCGTCATCGCGGCCGCTCGCCGGCGCCTCAAGCCCGGCGGGTTTGTGATCGTCGAACACGCCCATGACCAGGGCGCATTCGTCCGCGAGGAGTTCCGGCGGCGCCATTACCGCCACATCGCCACCCGCCGGGACTACGCCGGACACGAGCGCCACAGCATGGCCGCAGCCCCATGAGCGCCGCCACGCCGCCCCCCTCTAACGCGGCGCGGGGCTCGGCTTTCTGGTTGGGACAGTGCGACTGGCGGGAAGTGGTTGAAGACCTGCACCTGCATTACGCCTCGCGCCCCCGCAAACCCGGCGGACCGGCGGGGCCGCGGCATCGGGAAAAGGCCGCCAGCTGGGGCCGGCCCCGCGACGATTCTGAGCCAGGGCGACGCAACCATGAATGACGAGCAATTATTGCGCTACAGCCGGCAGATCATGTTGCCTGAGATAGACGCCGAGGGGCAGTTGCGTTTGGCGTCGGCGACGGCGTTGATCATCGGTGCCGGCGGCCTGGGTTCCGCCGCCTCCATCTATTTGGCGGCCGGCGGCGTGGGCCATCTGATTTTGGTGGATTACGACAAGGTGGAGTTGTCCAATCTGCAACGGCAGATCCTGCACCGCACCGCCGACATCGGCAGGGCCAAGGTTGCATCCGCGGGAGAGCATTTGACCGCCCTCAACCCGGAGGTCAAGCTGACCTTGATCGACCACGCCCTGGACGATGAAGAACTGGTCTCGCGGGCCGACCAAGCCACGGTGATCGTCGATGCCAGCGACAACTTCAGGACGCGGTTCGCCGTGAACGCCGCATCCGTCAAGACGAAAACCCCCCTGGTGTCCGGCGCCGCCATTCGCTTCGAGGCGCAAACCAGCGTGTTCAACCCTGCAGATGAAACCTCGCCCTGCTATCGCTGTCTGTACACAGAGGACGCGGCCATGGACGAGACTTGCGCCGCCAATGGCGTGTTGGCGCCCCTGTTGGGGATCATCGGCAGCGTGCAAGCCGTCGAAGCCATGAAACTGATCATGGGTTTGGGAAACACCTTGCAGGGCAGACTCCTGCTGTTGGACGCCCTGAGGATGGAATGGCACACCGCCACCCTGCCCAAGGATCCTGAGTGTCCGGTGTGCGGCTAACAATGGTAGAATGCGCCTTTCCCTGCGGACGGAACGGCGGTTTGGCCCCGCCCCGCCGGTCGCCGCCGCGAGGACCAAACCAAAAGGCTTGAACTGATTGAAAAAGATGAGAATTCGTCATAGCTCGATGGCGCTTGCCGCCCTGGCGCTGTTTTGTTGCCAACCCGCGGCGGCGCAAGCGCAAGAAGCCGAACAGGAGCCGCAACCTGCCGAACAGGAGCAAGAGGAGCAACAACAGGTTTCCAAGGAATTCACCAAGACCTACCGCGCCTACAACGCCGCTTACGCGCGGCGCAATTACCCCCGGGCCGCCGAGCTGGCCCGCAAGTCCCTGGCCCTGGCCACGGAGGAGCTGGGGGCCGGCCATGAAAAGATCCCCGTTCTGCAAATCAACCTGGCCCATGTGTTGATCCTCACCGGCGCCATAGAGGAAGCCGAACCTTTGCTCCTGGAGGCCAAAGCCGCCTTCATCAAACGCTTCGGCGCGGATGCGGAAGAGTTGGTCACGGCGCATGAGGATCATGCCCGGATCTACGCCAGCAAAAACGAGCTGGACAAGGCCCGGGAAGAATTGGACCGGATCATCGCCATCATCACCAAACAGCGCGGCGCGACGGCCCCCGCCATAGCGGGCGTCCTGGCGCAGAAGGCGGCCCTGGATGTGGCGGAGCAAAAATACGACGAAGGCGAGGCCCTGTACCGGCAAGCTCTGGAGATCTACGATGAGAATTTCGGCGCGGGCAATATGCGTTCCGCCAATATGATCGCTTTTCTTGGCGATGTGGATCTGGCCCGAAAAGACTACGAGCAAGCGGAGCAAAAATACGAGGAAGCCCTGCTCATTTACGAGGACAAGTTGTTAGAAGACGACCCCATAGTGCTTGCCAGCCATTCACGGCTGGCGAAATTGTATGTGGCCCTGCGGGACCAGCGGTTCGCCCCCCACGCGGACAAGGTCATTGAACACACCCCAGATCAAAACGGCCCGGCGGTGCCGCTGTTTGTCATGCGCCCCAAGTATCCCGTTTTCGAAGATGGCGAACGGCCGGTGGGGTGGGCCCTGGTGGAGTTCACGGTGACGACGGAGGGGCGGGTGTTGGAGCCGAAGATCATCGAGTCAAGACCCGGCGCGATCTTCGATAAGGTCTCCCTGGAAGCCACTCCGGACTGGCGGTTCAAACCCAAAGTGGTGGAGGGCCAGCGGGTGGCGCAGGAAAAGACCCGGGTCAGGCTGGTCTATATGAAAGACAACATCGAGGTGTATTTCGGCGAACTGAAGCTGTGAGACGGGACCTCCTCATCTGACCGCCAACGCGGCGGCTTGACGCCACCGCTCCTACCACAAGACCAAGGCCCACACCACGACCACATTGCACAAGGACAGGAACACGGCGGCGGCGGCGATGTCCTTGGCCTTGCCCGACAACTCATGGATTTCTTCTCCGCCAAACCGGTTCACCACATACTCGATGCCGGTGTTCAGCAGTTCCACTATCAGCACCAACGCCACGCTGCCCACCAACAAGGCGCGCTCCGCGCCCGTATCGCCCAACCAGACCCCCAGGGGACACAGGACAACCGCCAGGGCCAGCTCCTGCCGAAAGGCCGCCTCGCTCTTGAAGCAGGCGACAAATCCCCGCCAGGAATACACCACCCCCTTAGCCAGGCGGGTGAAGCCGGTGGCTTTGTTTGCGGTCATGGGCCGTTCCGGGCAACTTTCTGGGCGGCGTTCAGCGCGCCGCGCCAACTCGTTCTCAAGCAAGCTTGCTGAAGGCTTTTCATGGTAACTCGGGTTGCCCCTATTGTCCCCGAAAAGCCACCAGATGGTCGACTTCCAGGCGAATGCTCATGGCCTCGCCCGGCCGGTAGTCGCAACGGCTTGGCGCCAGGCTGAGCAACCGCGCCCCGCTGGGGGAGGACAAGGTGTAGAGAAACTGCGCCCCGCGAAACGCCTTGTCCTGAACGATGGCGGTCAAGTCGCTGGCGGCGTCGTGGACCACATCATCGGGGCGCAACAACACCGACAGGGGTTCGCCGGCGGCGAATCCGTGTTCGCGGTCGCCCCGGATCACGCCCAATTCGGTCTCCACGGCAAACCCGTCCCGGGCCGTGCCGGCAATGAACGCGCCGGCGCCGACAAAGTCCGCCACAGCGGGGCTGGCCGGGCGGTGATACAGCTCAAAGGCGCTGCCCCATTGCAGGAGCCTGCCATCCTGGATAACGCCGATCTCATCCGCCATGGCAAAGGCCTCCAGCAGATTGTGGGTCACCAACAAGGCGGTCATCCCGTCCTGTTTGAGGATCTTGCGCAGTTCCCGAGCCAGTTGCTCCCTTAACTCCACATCCATGTTGGAAAACGGCTCGTCCAACAGCAGGATCTCTGGGCGCGGCGCGATGGCCCTGCCGATGGCCACCCGTTGTTGCTGCCCGCCGGACAGCTGGTGCGGATGCCGGTCCTGGAAATCTTTTATCTCCAGGAGTTTCAGCACTTCCTCAACCCGGGACCAGCGCGAGGCCTTGGCCCAGCGTTGCAAACCGAAGGCGATGTTGCCCCGGGCCGTGAGATGGGGAAACAGGGCGAAATCCTGAAAGACCATGCCCACATTTCGCCGCTCCACGGGCGTCATTGTTGCGGCGTTGCTGTGGCAAACCGAGTTGATTCTGATCTCACCCGCTCGCGGCTGTTCAAACCCGGCGATGGCTCGCAACAAGGTGGTTTTCCCGCAACCGCTAGGGCCCATCAGACAGCTTATGCTTCCCGGAGCCAAACGGAACGACGCATCGGCGACCACCGGCTTGCCCCCTGGGGCCGCCGTGAGGGCTATGACCTCCAATTTAGTCGACATGAGCGATCCGCGCCGTGAACAAGCGGTTCAATATCATAACCGGGATGATGCCCACCAACACAATGGTCAAGGCCGGCAGAGACGCGGCGGCGAGCCGCTCGTCATTGGCCAGCTCGAAGGCGCGCACCGCCAGGGTGTTGTAGTTGAAGGGCCGCAAGATCAAGGTGGCGGGCAGTTCCTTCAGGACCTCCACAAACACCAACAGCGCCGCCGCCAACAGGCTGCTGCGCATCATGGGGCCGTGCACCCGGCGCAACAAGCCGAAGCCGCCGACGCCCGCGCTGCGGGAGGCCTCGTCCATGGCCGGCCTGATCTTCTCCAGCCCGGCCTCCACCGTGTTCAGGGAAACCGCCAAAAACCGCGTCAGGTAGGCGAACACCAGGATGGCGATGGTGCCGCTTAGGGCCAGGCCGGCGTCAACATCCAGGAGCAAGCCGAGCCACTTGGCGAGCTGGCGGTCCAACCAGGTGAAGGGCAACAACACGCCGATGGCGATCACTGTCCCTGGCACGGCGTAGCCCAGGCTCAGCAGACGATTGACGGCGTAGGTCACAGGCCCCGGTTGCAGGCGCCGGGCGTACGCCAGCGCCAGGGCCGCGCCCAGGGCCAGCGCGGAAGCGATGAGGGCCAATTCAACGCTGTGCCATGCCAATGCGAGGAACTGGCGATTCATGGACGCGCCATAGGTCTGCGCGGCCCAGACGGACAACTGCGCCGCCGGGATGATGAACCCGAACCCCACTGGCAGGGCGCACAGGGCGAACGCCAAGCCGCCCCTCCAGCCATGCAGCGCCTTAGGCGCGGCGGGACGGTAGCGGCTGCTGGCGTGGTGGTAGCGGGCCTGCTTGCGGGCGCGGTTTTCCAAGAGGATCAAAACCAGCACGAAGCCCATCAGCAGGGCGGAGAGTTGGGCGGCGGCGACGCTGCTACCCAAGCCGAACCAGGTTCTGAAGATGCCGGTGGTGAAGGTGGCGACGCCGAAGTACTGCACGACGCCGTAATCCGCCAGGGTCTCCATCAGCGCCAAGGACAAGCCCGCCACAATCGCCGGTCGGGCCAGAGGCAAGGCGACCCGGAAAAACGCCCGGGCCGGGCCGGCGCCCAGTACGCGGGCCGCCTCCACCGCGCACGCTGATTGCTCTTGAAACGCCGCCCGGGTCAGCAGATAGACATACGGGTACAACACCAGCGCCAACATCACCGCCGCGCCGGGCAGGGAGCGCACTTCGGGGAACCAGTAGCCCGCGCCGAAGGCCGCGCGCAACCAGGACTGCGCCGGGCCGGCGAAATCCAACAGCCCTGTGTAGGTGTAGGCGATGATGTAGGCGGGGAAGGCCAGGGGCAACAACAAGGCCCACTCCAGCTGGCGGCTCAGCGGGAAGCGGAAGGAGGTGACCAGCCAGGCGGGGATGACGCCCAGGGGCAGAGCCAACGCGCCCACGCCCAACATCAGCCACAGGGAGTTGCGGATGTAATCCGCCAACACGGTTTCCTGCAAATGCCGCCAGATGTCGCCGCTGGAAACGAACACCGACGCCAGCACCACGGCGACGGGGGCCAACAGGATCAGGGAGAGGGCCGCCGTCGGCGCCGTCCAGAGGCGGCGGGACAGGAGGGAAGACACCAGTTGCGACGCCTGTCTTAGTTAAAAATCGGGGGCGTGAAACACATTCGGCAATGTTACACAGGAGAGCCGCCCGTTGCAGAGCAAAGGTCCGCGAGCAGGAGCCTACCGCAACGGCGCGTTAATGACAAAGGAGCCCGCGGCGACGGGCCTGGGACCTTGGCGCTTGTTTCGCCGCTCCGGGCCCTTAACTGACTCCGCGAGGCGGCAAGGGGCTTGAGGTCCTTCAGCGCCAGCCGGCCCGGTCCATGCTGCGCACAGCCGCGGGATTGTTTTCCCCCAGCGTTTCCAGGGCCAGGGGATCCGCCTTGAAGTCCCCCCAGGCGCGCATGACGGGGCCGATGGGCACCCCCGGCCGCACCGGATATTCATGGTTGGCGTTGGCGTACCATTCCTGCGCCCGGGGCGCCGCCAGGTATTCCAGCAAGCGCGTGGCGGACGCCGGGTTGCCGGCGGCGCGGGTCACCCCTGCGCCGCTGATGTTGACATGGGCGCCCCGGCCGGCCTGGTTCGGCCAGAACAGAGCCACTTGCGCCGCCGCCTCGCGCTCCCGCTCCAGGCCGGAGTCCAACATGGCCGCCAAATAATAGGTGTTCACCAGGGCCAAGCCGCATTGGCCCGCCGCCACCGCTTTGATCTGATCCCGGTCGCCGCCTTTGGGCGGTCTGGCGAAGTTGTCCACCAGTCCTGTTATCCACCGCTCGGTCTGCTCTTGGCCATGATGGGCCAACAGGGACGCCACCAGGGATTGATTGTAGATATCGGTTGAGGAACGAACGCAGATTTGCTTTTTCCACTTGGGGTCCGCCAGGTCTTCATAGGTGGAAAGCCGCGCCGGGTCTATGGCGGCCTTGGCGTGGATGATCACCCTGGCCCTGAGGGACAAGCCAAACCAAAACCCAGAGGGGTCGCGGTAACGCGCTGGAATGGCCGCCTCCAGCCGCTCTGAGTGAAGGGCCTGAAGCAGGTTCTTCGCCTTGGCCCGGTGCAAACGACCGGCGTCCACCGTCAGCAACAGGTCCGCCGGCGTCTGCGGGCCTTCCAGCTCCAGCCGTTTAATCAAGGCGTCCGCCTTGCCGGTGACCAGATTGACCTTGATCCCCGTTGCCGCGGTGAAAGAATCAAACAGGGGTTTAATCAGGGCCTCCTTGCGGGCCGAATAGACATTGACTTCAGCGCCGCCCTCTTGGGCCGCCGCGTGAACGCTCGCCGCAAGGATGAACAGAATGAGCAGCCGGCCCATGGGCCTCTCCGAAGTCAAGCGGCTTGCCGTTAAAACTCGAAGCGCATGCCGCCGGTGGCGGTTAGATCCCTGTTGGGCCGCGCGCCGTAGGGTTGGCGCCCCACAATGTCTTCCGCGCCGGTCACATTCTCCAGGCTTCCGAACACCGACATCCGGTCGTTGAACTGGTAGTGAGCCGCCAGGTCAATCGTGAATGATTCATCGGCGCGCTCGAAGGGGCCGCAGGAAGCCCGCACGCATACCGCGTCCACATAGTTTGCGCTGAGATACGCAGACCAGCGCGGCAGTTCGATGCCAGTCAAGATGCGGAACTGATGATCCGGGATGTAGGGAATGGGATCGCCCTTGCTGACATCGCCGAAAAAGTCTGTGTCGGCGATGTCGGTGTCAAACTCCGCGTCCATCCAGGTGTAGGCGAATGACAGCGGGATGCGGAAAGGCTGGTCTAACGGGGCCAAGTTCGCCGCGAAGGACACCTCCACGCCCGCGACCGTGGCCGCGTCGCCGTTGAAGGCGTCTCCGATGACGCAATCGGTTCCGGACGAGGCGGTGCACTCGCCCAGGATATTGTCGTAATCACTCAGAAAGCCGAGGATCTCGCCGCTGGCGGCACCGTTCGCGTATCTGACGCCCAGTTCGTAGTTAATGGCCTCTTCCTCTTTCACGCCCGGCGAGTTGCTGGGCGCGGTGAAACCCTTGTGAACGCCGCCCAGGACGCTCCAGTTGTCGTTCAGGCGATACAGCGCCCCCAAGCCTGGCAACCAGACTTTGGTCTTGTTCTCGCGGCCATCGCGCAGGGTGTTGCGGGCCCCGGCCTCAGGGCCCCGGTCGCGCCACCGGGTACGCTGTTGATCGATGTCCTCGTAGCGCAGGCCCGGGCTGAAGACCCAGTCGCCCCACTCGATGCGGTCGTAGATATGCACCGCCACGGCCTGGGCTTCCTGCACGCGGTTGCCGGCGTTGCCTAACAGGCCCAGGTCGTCCATAACCAGGTTGCCATCCTCCTGGTGGTATGTGCTGTTGCGTTGCAACCGGTCTTCCTCATCCTCGTGGTAGCGGACGCTTAGCTCCAGATCGTGGGAGGTGGCGCCTGCCTCGCCGCTCCAGACCAAGGTGAACTGAACGCCGCGGGAGAAATACTCGCGGGCGTTGGAGCGCAACTGGATGCTACCCGGCGGGGTGTCCACCTCGCCATCCAATATGCCCTGGAGCCGGGCTGGAGACAGACCGGCCGCCGCCTCGCCGCGGTTCAAGGCGGCAATGATGTTAGACCAGCTGACGCGCTGAAATGCTTGGGCGTTTTCGCTACCGTCCGCGTCCAGGCCCTCGGTCTTGAACCAGTTGCGCTCGTGTTCATTGTTGTAGCCTGTCACTGTCAAGCTCATGGCGTCGGTGAGGGCCAACTTGTAGCGCGCGATGTATTGATAATGGGTGGTTTCGATGTTGTCCAACTCGGACACGCCGTAGCGCCGGTAGGCGTCGAGGTCGAAATCCGCGTCTGTGAGCCCCAGGTAGCTCTGCTCGGATTCCTGGTCGGCGTATTGAAACTTGAAGTCGAACTGATGGCGGGAATCGTCGGGGGCGTATTGAAACTTGAGCGTGTAGTCCTCCACCCGGAGGCCGGTGTCGCCATCGCTGCGGTCTATGTTCTGGAAGCCGTCTGAGCCCCACTGATGGGTTTCAAGCAAAAAACCGAAACCATTTGAGGTTTTTCCGCCGTAATGGGCATGGGCCCGGTAGGTCGCATCCGTGCCGCCGGTGGCCATCAGCATCCCCCGCGGCTCCTGTGGAATGGGCGTCGAGATCATGTTCAGCGCACCGCCTATGGTGTAAGGCCCCTGGGTTATGGCCGCCGGCCCCTTTAGCACCTCAAAGGCGTACATGCGCCCTGCTGTGGGAAAGTAGTACGCCGAGGGCGCCGAATAGGGAGCGGGCGCGATCAACACATTGTCCTCCAGCAGGGTGATGCGGCCGCTGCGCTCCGTGGCGACTCCCCGTATGCTGATGTTGGGGCGCAACCCGTATCCGTCTTCCACCTGAATGGAAACGCCCGGCACTTCCCGCGCGATGCGCTGCACATCCGAATAGGCAAACTTTTCCAGCTCCTCCTGGCCGATGAAATAAGCGGAACCGGTGATGCCCTGGGCCCGTTCCCGGCTGCCCACGACAGTGACTTCATCTTGAATGTTCCAAGACTCCTGCGAGGGGGCTTCCTCTTGGGCGAAGGCCCCAGGCCCGAGGGGCGCCAAGGACAATGGGACCGCCAGGATGCAGAGGGTCAACCCCAGGGCCAACGAACGCGGCGCAAAAGCGCGATTCATAACTATCTCCTCCTGTGAACAGGAAATGACTACAGATGGACTGAATGTGGGATGCCGCTAAATGGCGGCGGTTGCGCCAGCTGTGGCGTCAGCACTCAAGCCGGCGGCTTCAGACACAGTTTGCGCAAGGTAATCGCCTAAGCAATCTTGGCAGGAGCCGCACCCTGTGGCGACCCCCAAGGTCTCCCGGAGCTGGGCCGCGGTGGCGGCGCCCCGGCTGATGGCCTGTCTGATTTGTCGCTCCGTAACGGCGTTGCACACGCACACATACATCTCTAATGCACACTCCCGCGTCTCAATTGGTAAGAATAATAGCGCAAATAAGAATCATTTGCAACAATTTTCTGGAAAAAATATGTTTAACAAAATCAGTGGGTTACAAAAAATGTGGCAAAAAAGTTTGCGCTGGCGTTGCCAGATGGGGGGCAGGGCGGGCGGGATCTGCCTGCGCGGGGCGCGGCGGGCGTTGGTGCAGGCTACGGGGCGGGTTAGCCCTTTCGGGGTGAACCCCGGCGGCGTTTGGAGACTGCGTTGCGGGGGGCTTAACTCCCTGTTCCTATCGCCGGTTAACGCACACCCTTAGGGGTAGCCGCCTGTTGCAACCGTCCAACCGCATCACGGGCCGAGATAATGGGAATCCCTTCAATATGTCCGAGGGCAAGCATATGGCGCTTATCCCCGGAAACAATCATATCGACTTGACCGGCAACCCCGGTAGCCAAGATCGGGTTGTCCTTCGGGTCCGGTGACTTATCTATATCTGGCAGATCGGTTGCGAACACTGCGGTTGCCTTCAGAAATTTAAAAAGCTCTTCAATATCAGTAAGCGAGATTTTTCGCCTCATATGGGGACGGTCAAGAACCGACAATTCCCCAATTTGGTAATCAGAAGTAACAAGCGTGAAACGCCCGTTCCGGACAGCTTCCAAAAGGCGGCCTGGCGGCCCTTCCTTTGAAATTAGCGCACTGACAAGAACATTAGTGTCAAGAACGATTCGCACGAACTTCGGCCACAGCTTTATCGACGAGGGCTTGAGCTTCTGCGGCCGAGAGATCTTTGTTGCGCTCCCAGATTGCTTCAACACTTCCCCATCCGTTATCCAATTCTGATGATGCCCCACCAGTCAAGTTGAGCAATAGATCTTTGCCACTCTGCTCAACTAATTTCCACGCCTTTGAGAAGTCTTGACGAGCCTTCTCTTTCTCTTTCAATGAAGCGTAAGCCTGGCCTCGATTGTAGTAGGCTTTCACATAGTTAGGATTGAGTTCAATGGCCCGGTCAAAGTCCGCCATGGCTTCACTGTGGCGCTTCAATATCCGGTTGACATCCCCCCGATTGTTGTAGGCTTTTGCAAAATCAGGCTTGAGTTCAATAGCCCGATCATAGTCCGCTATGGCTCCACTATACTCGTCCGAGTCAGCTTTGGCATTCCCCCGATTGTAGTAGGCTCTCGCATAGTCAGGCTTGAGTTCAATAGCCCGATCATAGTCCGCTATGGCTTCACTATGCTTGTCCAAGTCAGCTTTGGCAAGCCCCCGACTGTTGTAGGCTCCCGCAAAATCGGGATCGAGTTTAATGGCCCGGTTAAAGTCCTCTATGGCTTCACTAGGCCTGCCCAATTCAAATTTGACATTCCCTCGCTTAAAGTAGGCTTCTGCAAAATCAGGCTTAAGTTCAATGGCCCGGTCAAAGTCCTCTATGGCTTCACTATACTCGCCCGAGTCAGCTTTGGCATTCCCCCGGTTGTAGTAGGCTGTCGCAAAATCAGACATCGAATTCAATGCTCCGACCCTAATCCGCCTTGGACAAACCGGCGCATTCCCGCGCCCAGACAACGAGTTCCGGCTTGATGAATGGTTTGCGTCTGAGTCATGGCGTTTCTTCCTCTGGAGGAAATATAGAGACCCGGCGGCTATCCTGTCAAGCAGGATCCTGCAATTTTTTGATAAAACATCGTTCGCCGATTTACCCTGAGTTGGAAGCAGGTCGGGGGGCTAACTCCCTCGCCGGGACAGGGTCTTCAGGGTTCCCTGAACCTCACGGCCTTGGCTTCTATGATTTGTTGTTATTTTCGTTATCCAACTTTGATAATGCTTCATCAATCAAGTTGAGCGATTGAGCGTTGCCGCTCTGCTCAGCCAATTTCTGCGCTTCTAAGAAGTCTTGACGAGCTTTCTTTTTATTTCCCGATGAAGCGTAAGCCTGTCCCCGATTGTAGTAGGCTTTCGCATAATCATCCTTGCGTTTAATGGTCTTGTCATAGTCTGCTATCGCACCACCCGGTAGCCGCCTTATGATTGGCTTCAGGAGTTCAACGACCCGATCAGAACCCGCCGGTAGCCGACTTATGGCTGGCTTCAGGCGTTCAACGACCCGATCAGAACCCGGTAGCCACATTATGGCTGACTTCATGCGTTCACTGGCCCAAGCATAGCCCGCGGCTATGGCATCACTATGGCGATCCAATCTTCCGTTGGCAAGCCCTCTATTGTTGTAGGTGGCCGCATAGTCACGCTCGAGTTCAATAGCCTTGTCATAGTCCGCTATGGCGCCCTTACGATCGCCATCGGCAACCTTGGCAAGCCCCCGATTGCAGTAGGCGGCCGCATAGTCAGGATCGAGCTCAATAGCCCTGTCATAGTCCGCCATGGCGCCCTTACGATCGCCATCGGCAACCTTGGCAAGCCCCCGATTGCAGTAGGCGGCCGCATGGTCAGGATCGAGTTCAATAGCCCTGTCATAGTCCGCCATGGCGCCCTTACGATCGCCATCGGCAACCTTGGCAAGCCCCCGATTGCAGTAGGCGGCCGCATAGTCAGGATCGAGCTCAATAGCCCTGTCATAGTCCGCCATGGCGCCCTTACGATCGCCATCGGCAACCTTGGCAAGCCCCCGATTGCAGTAGGCGGCCGCATAGCCAGGATCGAGCTCAATAGCCCTGTCATAGTCCGCCATGGCGCCCTTACGATCGCCATCGGCAACCTTGGCAAGCCCCCGATTGCAGTAGGCGGCCGCATAGTCAGGATCGAGCTCAATAGCCCTGTCATAGTCCGCCACGGCGCCCTTACGATCGCCATCGTCAACTTTGGCAAGCCCCCGATTGCAGTAGGCGGCCGCATAGTCAGGATCGAGCTCAATAGCCCTGTCATAGTCATCCTTAGCGCCACTACGATCGCCATCGTCAACTTTGGCAAGCCCCCGATTGCAGTAGGCGGCTGCATAATCAGGATCGAGCTCAATAGCCCTGTCATAGTCATCCTTAGCGCCACTACGATCGCCATCGTCAACTTTGGCAAGCCCCCGATTGTTGTAGGCGACCGCGTGATCAGGATTAAGTTCAATAACCCTGTCATAGTCCGCTATGGCATCACTATGGCGACCCAAGCTTCTGTTGGCATCCCCCCGGTTTTTGTAGGCGACCGCATGATCAGGATCGAGTTCAATAGCCCGATTAAAGTCCGCCATAGCGCTACTACGATCGCCATCGTCAACCTTGGCAAGCCCCCGATTGTTGTAGGCGACCGCATAGTCAGGATCGAGTTCAATAGCCCGGCTAAAGTCCGCCATGGCGCCCTTACGATCGCCATCGGCAACTTTGGCAAGCCCACGATTGTTGTAGGCGACCGCATAGTCAGGATCGAGTTCAATAGCCCTGTCATAGTCATTCTTAGCGCCACTACGATCGCCATCGTCAACTTTGGCAAGCCCACGATTGTTGTAGGCGACCGCATAGTCAGGATCGAGTTCAATAGCCCGGCTAAAGTCCGCCATAGCGCCACTACGATCGCCATCGTCAACTCTGGCAACCCCCCGATTGTTGTAGGCGACCGCATAGTCAGGATCGAGTTCAATAGCCCTGTCATAGTCATTCTTAGCGCCACTACGATCGCCATCGTCAACTTTGGCAAGCCCCCGATTGTTGTAAGCGACCGCATAGTCAGGATCGAGTTCAATAGCCCTGTCATAGTCATCCTTAGCGCCACTACGATCGCCATCATCAACTTTGGCAAGCCCCCGATTGTTGTAGGCGACCGCATGATCAGGATTAAGCTCAATAACCCTGTCGTAGTCCGCTATGGCATCACTATGGCGACCCAAGCTTCTGTTGGCAAGCCCCCGATTGTGGTAGGCTTCCACATAGTCAGGATCGAGTTCAATAGCCCGGTTAAAGTCCGTCATAGCGCCACTACGATCGCCATTGTCAACTTTAGCAAGCCCCCGATTGTAGTAGGCGGCCGCATAATCATCCTTGTATTTAATGGCCCTGTCATAGTCCGCTATGGCGCTACTATAGCGACCCAAGATTCGGTTGGCAGTCCCCCGATTATAGTAGGCTTCCGTATAATCATCCTTGTATTCAATGGCCCTGTTATAGTCCGCTATGGCACTACTATGGCGACCCAAGATTCGGTTGGCAGTCCCCCGATTGTTGTAGGCTTCCGCATAGTCACGCTTGAGTTTGATCGCCTTGTTGTAGTCTGCCATAGCGCCATGATGATCGTCCAAGTCAGATTTAGCAAGCCCCCGATTGTTGTAGGCTTCTGCATAGTCATGCTTGAGTTTAATGGCCCACTCATAGTCCGCTATGGCACCACGGTGATCGCCCAAGTCAAATTTGGCTTTCCCCCGATTGTTGTAGGCGGCCGCATAGTCAAGTTTGAGTTCAATAGCCCTGTCATAGTCATCCTTAGCGCCATGATGATCGCCCAGGTTAGATTTGGCAAGCCCCCGACCGTTGTAGGCTCCAGCATAGTCAGGGTTAAGTTCAATAGCACTGTCATAGTCATCCTTAGCGCCATGATGATCGCACAGGTTAGATTTGGCAAGTCCCCGATTGTGGTAGGCTTCCGCATAGTCAGGGTTAAGATCAATGGCCCTATCATAGTCCGTCTTAGCACCACGATGATCGCCCAAGTAAAATTTAGCAAGCCCCCGATTGTGGTAGGCTTCCACATACTTAGGCTTGAGTTCAATGGCCCTGTCATAGTCATCCTTAGCGCCACGATGATCGTCCAAGTTAGATTTGGCAAGCCCCCGATTGTGGTAGGCTTCCTCCAAATTAGGCAGACCAGACTCGTGTCCAATGGCCCTGTTATAGTCCGCTATGGCACCGTTATCATCGCCTCGTTGCAAAGCTTCGTTGCCTTTTCGAAAATAGTACTCTGCATCCCCATATCCCGGCGGCAAGGATTTATTGTAACCGTGTGTTGCGGCAAACCCTGGCAGATCTTTGAACAGGGTTCTTTCTGTTATGCCTAATCTCTTAAGCTCTTTCCGGATTTCGCTTTTATCTTCCTTTTGGATTATTATCTCTTCTATTGTCTTTTTTAGAGGCGTGTTTTCTATCTTTGGCTGGCCAAAGATAAAAAGACTATCCTGCTTCAGAATCCGCTGTTCTAACCCATGAGGCGACCAATGCCACCACAAGTCTTTTGAAGAGGTAGGCTCGCCCCGAGTCTGAAAAGCAAGGACGCGTTCCACTTTATCCTCTAAATCTTCCTCCCCCAAGGAACGAAAATTTTTCGCATCACTCGTATTCAAGATGAAAATTTTGCCATCTTTCTCTTGCCCTTGCCCTTGCCCTTGCCCTTGCTCTTTCTCTTTCTCTTTCTCTTTCTCTTGCCCTTGCTCTTTCTCTTGCCCTTGCTCCTTATGGGGTTGGCAAGCAAACCACATTGCTACAAGGAAATTGCGCGTAAAATCAATCAGGCATGTTGCCGCACCATGGTGTTGCAATTTGGCCAGCAACTCTAAATCAGACAGCTCGCGGCCCTCCTCAACTCCATATCTATCCATACGGGCCGGTTCCAGGAGTTCGTTTTCGTGATAGCTTGTAAAGTAATGGATTATAAAACTTTCTTGAGCATCCTTGCGCTTGAGTCGCCGAGAAGCCCCTGACTCCACCTCCCAATCCGCATTTTCCTGGCCACGATAAGCATAATTGCCTTCTGAGGCAGTCGCTTCCTCGAGCTTCTGCAAATAACGCGCAATCACGCTTTTGGGCTGTTTTTTACCCATTACTGCTTTTTAATCGGAATCAGGCGGGGTGTCAACCACTTTTTTTCCATCCATCAACGCCGTGGCTTCGCAAGGTGTCAATGACCTCTTCAATCGCGCCCCTGCCATTCAAGCGAAATTTTTTTCCTGGTTTGTTAGTTGGGCCAATAAAAGCGAAAGAAGCATTCTTGTCATCCAGCGGTTCAATCAAAAGGTGCTTATCATCTGCAATTCGCCATTCTATTGACAATGTTCCTTCCGAAAAAATTCCTATCATGGGTTCTCCTAAATCCCTGAAACGATACATGAGCTCGGCAAACCCCATGACAGACTCGGTGGTTAGCGGTTGGTCGCCTTCTTCCAGGTCATCAGTCGAGCGCAAATAATTGATGTAGTTTGCGCTTTTGACAAACCCGCACTTCTGCAGGCTTTTAATTGCTGTATCAAATGCAAAGGGTAAAGGAGTATGACTCATCGTTATAGCGACAACCGAAAGGCGTTCATATTCTACATCAGGCCGTTTGGCATTATACGGCAAGCGCGGCGCGGAGTCCACCCTCTTCTGGGGGAGGCCTAAGCCCAACTGCCGGGGGCCAAGCCCAGCCCGCCGGGGCATAAACCCAGCCGCCAGGGGCTAAGCGAACCGCCCAGGGGCGCGGGGGACGCCCCGCGCCATAAGGGGCTTACATCTTGGATTGCAGGTAGTTCTCTATGCCGACCTTGGCGATGAGTCCCAGCTGGGTTTCCAGCCAGTCCACATGCTCTTCCTCATTGTCGAGGATGCTCTCCAGGAGTTCGCGGCTCACAAAGTCCTTTTCAGCCTCGCAGTAGGCAATGGCCTCCCGCAACAGCGGGATGGCAAGCTGCTCCTGCTTGAGGTCGCACTCCAACATCTCCTGGGTATGCTCGCCGATGAAGAGTTTGCCCAGCTCTTGCAGATTGGGCAACCCCTCCAGGAACAAGATGCGCTCGATGAGCTTGTCAGCGTGCTTCATCTCATCCACTGACTCCTGATACTCATGCTCGTTCAGTTCCTTCAGGCCCCAGTCCTTCCACATCCGCGCATGGAGAAAATACTGGTTGATCGCGGTCAGCTCGTTTTTCAGCGCCTGGTTAAGGTAAGAAATGATTTTGTCGTCGCCTTTCATAATCCGCTCCGCCAACAGGTTGCGATGGAATGCAAAAGATAGCAGGAGAAAAACGGCGAGTCAACAGCTAACTTGTTGATTTTCAAAGATTATTTTTAATGACAATCATTATTATTTACATTGCCTGTAACCAAGGCGGCAGGGGGGGCGGATTGCGCCAACTCGCGATGGCAAAGGGAGCGGGCTACGCCAAACCGGGGGCGGCAAGGGGGGGCGAATTGCGCCAACTCGCGACAGCAAAGAGAGCGGACTACGCCAAACCGGGGGCGGCAGGGGGGGCGGATTGCGCCAACTCGCGACGGCAAAGAGAGCGGGCTACGCCAAACCGGGGCGGCAGGGGAGCCGGGTTGCGCCAAACCAGCCCCTTGGCCCGGCGCAAGCCGCGACTGTAGTGATTGCCAAGTCGCTACCTCAGGGCGATGATGCCATGTGGTAAAAGACTTATTCGGTCACGGTTGAGTTCTTTGGTCTTGGTAATCTTTATACATCATTTCAAAGATCATGTTTTTGACCAAAGGGTTATCTTCCATCTTTTTATAAAATTCTAATCTTTCATTCACGCAGTCAAGAATCGCTTCTTTAAATTGTTCCTCGAAGTAGTTTTTTTTATTTTCCTCAGTATTCTCTTCAATCATGTGCTTTTCAATCTCTGAGTTCTCATCCAAACTTTTTTTAACTCTGGATATAGCTACCCTATCCTCTTCTGTGAGGTTAAAACCGTATGTAGAGTTAACCTGATGAATGATCTCAGACAGCCAATCGTATTCTGGTTCAGCTACTCCACTCGTTTCAAAATCTGATGGATCAAGAGCAACGTCTCTTGGCGCTAACGCATAATTTTGTTCATGCAGTTTTTGAATTCTTAGCGAATCCAGATCGATGGCGTCTGAAATATAGAATTTTTCTGACTCGCGTTTAGGAAGTTTCTTATTGAGGTACTTCAGGAAAATGAAACTCTTCTCAAGTTCAATATCAGAGAAGTCGATGATCTGTGATAGGTACCCATAGAGTCTGATGTATGACTGAATCTTTGACCTGTAATCTTCTCTAACCTCCTCTTCCTCGATAGAATTGAATTTGTTGATCACGCGGTCAAGGATAGGATGAAGGCTCCCCTCGTCACGATTCGGATCGTAGAAAACCGCACAAAAACGATCTACATCTCCATCCTTGCCATCCGTGTAGAGATGAAAGCCGTAAATTTCTCTGCGTGTGTCATAAAGTCGATTCGGGTCTGTCTCACCCTCTAAAATGGTTGACTGGTAAAAACGCTGGAAGGACGATTGGACATCCTCAGGTTCATTTACAAAGTCAAGGACAAAGGTCTGTGTCTTCCCTGATGTAGCTCTGTTAAGTCGAGATAGTGTCTGAACACAATGGACACCCCCCAACTTCTTATCGACATACATCGACTGAATTAAGGGTTCATCGAATCCGGTTTGAAACTTGTTCGCAACCACAAGAAGTCGGTACTTGGGATTTTTCAATCCCAGTGGAACATCGCCCTCGTGACCAATTGTCCGGTTACATCCAGCTTCGGTGTATTTTTCGCCATCAACCGACACCTCTCCGGAGAATCCCACCAGACATTTGTAAGCCATCCCTCGATCGTCGAGTTGTCGATTGATTTCTTTGAAGTACCGTACACAATGTTTTCGAGATTGGGTGACAATCATTCCACGAGACTGACCTTGGATTTCTTTTGAACCTTTATCGATCCAGTGGTCCAACATTATCTGAACCTTGTTTTGGATTGTCATCTCATGTGAGTCGACATAACGGACGAGTTCCCGCCTGCCCTTACCCGTCGGGATTTCGATATCACCACCTTTCGTCTGTTTGATCTTGAAGTACCGCTTATAGGTTGTGTAGTTCTGAAGAACATCGAGAGTGAATCTTTCGTGGATCGACTGGCGCATTGAGTAGATATGAAAGGGGACAAATTGATCCTCTGAGGTCTTAGTTCCAAAGAGTTCGAGGGTTTTCTCCTTGGGGGTTCCCGTGAACCCAAAGAACGAGATGTGATCTTGGCGTCCCCTGCTTTGGATCTCTTGTCGTAGCATCTCCTCATAGTCAAACGCGTCGTCGTCGGTTTCATCGGCGGCGGCGTCTGCTACATCGGTTTTTGATAATGACTTTTTAAGTTCCTTGGAGAGCTCACCTGATTGACTGGAATGAACTTCATCAATGATCACCCCAAAGGTTCGGTTGCCAAGAGACGAAATGGTCTCGGAGATAAAGGGAAACTTTTGGATTGTCGTGATGACAATGTCCTTACCCCTCTCGAGAAGTTCCTTGAGTTCCTTAGAGCCACCCTCTCGAGTGGTATGAACGATTCCTTCATCTGATTGAAGAGACTTGATCAACTTTCCGAGTTGTTCGTCAATGACCTGCCGGTCCGTCACTACAATGATGGTGTCAAACATCCTCTTGGTATCACCTTTAGACTTGTAGAAAGAAGCCAAGGTGTGGGACAACCAACCTATCGAGTGCGACTTGCCTGAACCAGTGGTATGTTGGACGAGATAGTTCTTACCGACCCCATCCTTTTCTAATTGTTGACGGAATTTCCGAATAAGATCCAATTGGTGGTATCGAGGGAAGATCAGAACTTCTTTGGCCTTCTTTTTTACCGATTGAGATTTCTCATCGAAGTAAAGAACCTCCTCCTTCGACAGGTGAACGAAGTTCTCAATCACATCAAGTAGAGAGTCCGGGGTTAGGATCTCCTCCCAGAGGTACTTGGATCGATATCCAGATTCGACTAGTGGATTTTCGAGACCACGGTTGTAAGGGAGAAAGATTGTATTTGGCCCAGATAACCGAGTGGTCATTGAGACCCTGTCGTTATCCACACAGAAGTGAACCATGCATCGTTTGAATTGGAGCAAGGGTTCCCGGGGATTTCTATCGCGTTTGTACTGGTTTTCTGAATGCTTGATATTTTGACCAGTTAACTGATTCTTCAACTCCATGGTCGCAATAGGGAGGCCATTCAAGAACAACCCCATATCAATCGATTTTTCGTTCTGATTTGAGTAGTGGAGTTGTCGGACAACTGTGAACTGATTAGATTTGTAGAGTTCGAGATGTTCGCGGTTGAGATCGCTCTTGGGTCTGAAATAGCAGAGATCCAGGTAGATCCCCCGATCAACCATCTTATTCCGTAAGACATCGATGATTCCTCTTTTTGAGACCTCTGAAGAGATCCTTGAAAGGATCTTGTTCTCGGCATCCATATCATAAGTCTTGATAAGACGGTCCCACTCCTCAGGCTGAGTGGTCTTGATAAAGTCGATGACCTGATCTTTGATGAGACAAAGATCTCGGTCATACTCACTGAAACCGGTCTGTGAGTATCCGATTGAACAAAGTCGTTTCTCGATGTGTTCTTCGAACTTCTCTTCAGTAGGGCTGAGACCACTCATATCATATCCTCCGTTATTCTAACTTTGCCGGTTACAACAGATGAAATGAGAGACTGACGGTACTCCTTTAAGAATTCAACTTTTTGCTCCATCTTTACAGTTAAACGGTCAACGCTCACCGAGAGTTGTTCGATCTTTTCCAAAATTCGGTATTGTTCCTGTAGGGGTGGAAGAACCATCGGAAAATTTTGAAGAAATGGAAGTCGAACCGAGTCTACTGTCGTCTTTGCATTCCATCGCAATATCTCATATTGAAAGTTTTCTCTCAAGAACCAAAAAAAGTAGCGACCCAATATCCCTCGAAAACTCGAGAATTTATACACACGCTGGTGAAAGTCAAATTTTCCGTTGTAATAATGAAAAATTTTGCCCACAGCACCGTCTCCTGCTGTAAGAACTGCTTCCCCATCAAAAGACCAAGTGTCGATACGTTCAACCTCTGGGGACCTCACAAAGAATGGATAGTTCCCACCCTCGATCTTGTCTTGTGTATCTCTACCACCAGTTGCGATATCACAGAGGTATCTTAGTCGGACGACTCCCCAATGTTTTGGAATCTCACCAATCCACTCAATACCACTGTCTTTCATCTCGACATTCTGATCGAGACCTTTGGCAACACACCGATTGATCAATGACTTTTGCTGTTCTTTAAGAAGTTCGATTTTCCTCTGAATCTTCTCGACTAAGGAGTCGATCTGTTAGTCTTTTTATCGAGGTAAAGAGAAATGAGCTTTTGTTCTTCCGGTGGTGGAACTGGGACAAAAGAATTCATAATCCCTTCAATGGGTGGTCTTGGTAGTTTGACTCCCTCTGAAAGAGAGTTGATTTCGTCAATAACGACTTTTGATGTCATCACTTTTGAGAGATATTCGGGATAAATTTCCTGAGGTCGCAAGACGATCATCTCACCCATTGATAACCCAGCGAAGTCAGTCAAAACTACTTTATTTAGATAAACCCGGAGTTTATTGAAGAGTATGTCTCCTGGCAGAAATTCCTGCCCCTCTGAGTTGTAATCAGAATAGAAATCTAAAACCCTCCCAGTATTAGACTCTACATTTTCCGGGGATACTTTGATATCCCCCTCAATAGGAAATCTTTTTTCAACGATGTGTTGAGACACATACTTAAGGCGTTGCAGACCCCAATGATCGGGTAATTCAGTCATCAGTCGTCTCTATTGATAACTGTTTGATCTCATCATCGAGCGACTTCAGATCTCGAGTGATGTCCTCGAGAGACCTCAACGGAGTGAACTTGTAGAAGTGTTTGGTGAAGTTGATCTCGTAACCAATCTTGTCTTTGGATCTATCCATCCAAGAGTCAGGAAGATGTGGTTTGACCTCTCGGTTATAGTATTCATCTATGTCTTCTGACAGTGGGACCCGTTCGTTGTCCCGTTTGGCCCTGTCGGGTTTTGGTTTGCCTTTTTTATCAGTCTTTGGTTTCCCGTCCTCGATCAATGGTTGTTCAACCACAACCTTGGTGTACCCAAAGAAGTCGTTCGGGTAAATTTTGGAGAACTCCCCTTCCTCAAAATCTTTGTAGATCTGAAACAACTGGCCTAATTGTTCAGGAATCATCTCCTTTCTCTTATTTCCCAATGACTTCTTCATGATTTTATGGAAGGAAGACCCATTGATCAACTGGATTTTCCCCTTTCTCTCAGGAGACTTCTTGTTGGTCACTATCCAGAAGTAAGTGGTGATACCCGTATTGAAGAACATCTGATCAGGCAATTGGACGATGCACTCCAACCAATCATTCTCGATGATCCACTTGCGGATCTCGGACTCCCCACTACCTGCATCACCTGTGAACAAGGGTGATCCATTGAAAACGATCCCAATGCGAGCTCCTTTAGGGGCCATCTTGTGAATGAGGTGTTGAAGGAACAACAATGACCCATCCGAGATTCTTGGAGTTCCTACAAAGAAACGACCCCTGGGGTCTTTCGACTCCTCATCAACAAACTCTTTCTCAGACTTCCAACTCACACCAAACGGTGGGTTGGTGATCATGTACTCGAACTTACTACCTTGATAACGGTCATTTGAAATAGACGATGCTGGCCCCTGAATGTTCTCAGGGTTCTCGTCCATCATCAGAAGGTCTGACTTACAGATCGAGTAGGTCACATCGTTGAGTTCTTGACCGTAAAGAAAGACCTTTAAATTTCGGTTGATGTTCTTGTGAACCCACTCTTTACCGATGGTTAACATTCCGCCCGTGCCACAACAGGGATCGAAGACTGAACAGATAGATCTTCCCTTCACCTTGTCCCCACCGAATACAAACGAAACCAACAATTCCACCACATCACGAGGTGTGAAGTGGTCTCCACTCTCCTCATTGGACATCTCTGAGAACTTGCGGAGAATTTCTTCATAGATCAATCCCATTTGATGGTTGTCGATATTATTAGGGTGAAGGTCGAATTCAGTGAACTTGTCGATCAAAAGGTAAAAACGATTTTGTCTATGGAGTTTCTCAACCAGAGGATAGATCTGAAAGTTCTCAATAATATCGAGGACGTTATCTGAATATCCTTGAATGTAGTTTTTGAAGTTCGTAAATACATTGGTCGGGTCACTCTTGATCCTTGAGAGATCATATTTCGAAGTGTTGCAGAAACGGAGTCTAGCCTGATTTAGGATCACTGGATAGGGATCTGAAACTTTATCCTTGTACTCTGTAAATAAATCATAAACCTCATCTTTCTTAGGTTCGAGAACACAATCCAGTCGTCTCATGACTACAAATGGAAGGATTACCCGCCCATATTCAGACGGTTTGAACAGTCCTCGCAAAATGTCGTCAGCGGAAGACCAGATCAAGGATGAGAGACTGGTGGCGTTATTCATTTAGTATCACACTTACCTCTTCAAGTTAATGGAAGACCAGATTATACCACAATCATACGCCTATTCCCACTCTATGGTGGCGGGGGGCTTGCTGGAGATGTCGTAGGCGACCCGCGAGATCCCCGGCGCTTCGTTGAGGATGCGGTCGGCAACCCGGCGGAGAAATTCGCTCGGCAGGTCGGCGCACCGGGCGGTCATAAAATCCACGGTCTCCACGGCTCGCAGGGCGATGACATATTCATAGACCCGGGCGTCGCCCCTCACCCCCACGGATTTCACTGGCAGGAACACGGCAAAGGCCTGGTTGACCCGTTGGCTCCAACCCTGTTGATCCAGCTCCTGCAAAAAAATGGCGTCCGCCTGCCGCAACAGGTCGGCGTATTCCTTTTTCACTTCGCCCAGGATGCGCACCCCCAGGCCGGGGCCGGGGAACGGGTGGCGGTCTATGATGGCCGCTGGCAGGCCCAGCTGGCGCCCTAAGGCCCGGACCTCGTCTTTGAACAGGTCCCGCAGGGGTTCCAGCAACCGCAGTTTCATTCTCTCCGGCAAGCCGCCGACATTGTGGTGGGACTTGATCACGCGGGCCTTGCCGGTCTTGCCGCCGGCCGATTCGATGACATCCGGATAGATGGTGCCTTGGGCCAGCCACTTGATCGCGCCCAATTGCGCCGCCTGCTCCTCGAACACTTGGATGAATTCCCGGCCGATGACCCGGCGCTTTTCCTCGGGGTCTGTCACGCCCGCGAGCCGTTGCAAAAATCGCTGTTCGGCATCGACCCGCAACACATTGACGCCCATGCCCTCCGCAAAGGTCCGCATCACCTGCGAGCCTTCGCCCTGGCGCAACAAGCCGTTGTCCACAAACACGCAGGTGAGCTGGGGGCCGATCGCCTCATGCAACAGGGCGGCGACAACGGCGGAATCCACGCCGCCGGACAGGGCCAGCAACACCTGGTCCCCGCCCACTTGGGCGCGGACGCGGGCGACGGCCTCCTCCCGCGCCGACGCCATGTTCCAGCGGCTGTCGCAACCCGCCACCTCGCGCACAAAACGCTCCAGGATGGCTTGCCCCTGGGGGGTGTGGGTGACTTCCGGGTGGAACTGGAGGCCGTAAAGGCCGCGGGATTCATCCGCCATGCCGGCGATGGGGGCGTTTTCTGTGGAGGCGATGATCTTGAAGCCCTCCGGCATGGCGTCCACCCGGTCGCCGTGGCTCATCCACACATGCAACAAGCCATGCCCGGCGACGTTGGTTTCGTCCTGCAGGTCCCGCAACAATCGGGAATGGCCGCGGGCCCGCGCCACGGCGTGGCCGAACTCGCGCTGGGCGGCGTTGCTCACCGCGCCGCCCAATTGCTGCGCCATGGTCTGCATGCCGTAGCAAATGCCCAACACCGGCGTTTGGCGCTGGAACAGCTCGAGGGGCGCCTCGACGCCTTGCAAGGAGGCAGCGCTTTCCGGGCCGCCAGACAGGATGACCGCCTTGGGGTTGAAGTCCGCTATGGCATGCATGGGCGCGTCCCAGGGGAAGATCTCGCTATAGACCCCCGCCTCGCGGACGCGCCGGGCGATGAGCTGTGTGTATTGCGAGCCAAAATCCAGGATCAGGATTTTGTCGTTGCGGGCGCCGGACATGATGTTCAGAGCCGGTAATTGGGCGGTTCTTTGGTGATGGTCACATCGTGGGCGTGGCTCTCCCTGATGCCGGCGCCGGTCAGTTTGACGAAGTTCGATTGTTGGCGCATTTCCTCCAGGTTTTGGCAACCCGTGTAACCCAGGGCGGCGCGCAAGCCGCCCAGCAGCTGTTGCACGATGGCGGCTAGGGGGCCTTTGTACGGCACGCGCCCCTCTATGCCTTCTGGCACTAATTTTTCTATTTCGTCGTTTTCCTGGAAGTAGCGGTCTGAGGAGCCATGTTGCTGGGCCATGGCGCCCAGGGAGCCCATGCCGCGGTAGGACTTGTAGGAGCGCCCTTGAAACAACTCGACTTCGCCGGGGGCCTCCTCCGTGCCGGCGAACAGGCCGCCTATCATCACCGACCCGGCGCCGGCCGCCAGGGCCTTGGCGGCGTCGCCCGAATAGCGGATGCCGCCATCGGAGATGAAGGGGGCGTCGGTCTTCTCAAGGGCCTGGGCCACATTGGCGACGGCCGTCATCTGCGGCATCCCGACGCCGGTGACGACGCGGGTGGTGCATATAGAACCGGGGCCGACGCCCACTTTGACGGCGTCCGCCCCGGCCTCCACCAGGGCCTCGGCGCCGGCCGCTGTCGCCACATTCCCCCCTATCACATCGCAATCGGGGTGCGCCTGCTTGATGGACTTGACCATTTGCAACACCCCGGTGGAATGGCCGTGGGCGGTGTCCACAATGAGCACATCCACGCCGGCGGCCACCAGGGCCTCGACCCGCTCCCGGGTGCCAGGGCCGACGCCGACCGCGGCGCCGACGCGCAAGCGCTCGTCTTCGTCTTTGCAGGAGTCCGGAAATTCCCGGGCCTTGTGAATGTCTTTCACCGTCACCAGTCCCTTGAGTTCGAATTTGTCATTCACGACTAAGACTTTCTCGATGCGGTGCTGGTGCAACAGCGCGGTGATTTCATTGGCGCCCGCCTCCTCGCCCACTGTGACCAGCCGCTCCTTGGTGGTCATCACCGTGGCGACAGGTTCGCCGAACCGGGTTTCAAACCGCAGGTCCCGGTTGGTGACGATCCCCACCAGTTGCCGGCCTTCCACCACCGGCACGCCGGAGATGTTGTTGGCGCGGGTGATCTGCAAGACTTCGCCGATGGTGGCGTCGGGGCTGACGGTCAGGGGGTCTCGTATCACGCCGGCCTCGTATTTTTTCACCTGCGACACCTCTTTGGCTTGGCGCTCGGGGCTCATGTTCTTGTGGATGATGCCGATGCCGCCTTGGGCGGCGATGGCAATCGCCAGGCGGGCCTCCGTCACCGTGTCCATGGCGGCGGAGATTAGTGGTATATTGAGTTTGATGCGCCGGGTCAGGCGCGTTTTCAGGCTGACCTCCCGGGGCAAGACTTGGGAGCGGGCTGGAACCAACAACACATCGTCAAATGTGAGGGCTTCTTCGATGACGCGCATGGCGCATTATAGTGCGGTCTTGGTGCCTAAGACAAACCGCCCCCTGGCGGCGGCCCGTGGCGGAGGGGTTGCTCCTGAAACACGGGGCGAGACCGGGGCCGGCCCCGGCGCCTGAGGGTTGCCGCGGGCTTTCCTGACGCCATGGTGGACGAGTCGCAGACGCGGGAGATTTACACGGTCACGGAGCTCAACGCCAGGACCCAGGCCGTGTTGGAGGCAGGCTTCCCCGCCATGCTGTGGGTGCGCGGCGAGGTCTCCAATCTGCGCGGCCCCCTCAGTTCGGGGCATATTTACTTTTCGCTGAAGGACCCGCAATCGCAAGTGTCGTGCGCGATGTTCAGAAACCGTCGCGAGCGCCTGCGGTTCAAGGTGAAAGACGGCCTGGAGGTGTTGGCGCAAGCCAAGGTCGGCCTGTACGCGCTCCAAGGCCGGTATCAGCTCATCGTGGAGCAGATGGAGCTGGCGGGAGCCGGCGCCTTGCAACAGGCCTTCGAGGCCCTCAAGCAACGGTTGCTGAAAGAAGGACTGTTTGACGACGGGCGCAAACGCCCCCTGCCTGCTTATCCCAAGACCATCGGCGTGGTGACCTCGCCCACGGGCGCCGCCATTCGGGACATCTTGCAGGTGTTGAAACGGCGCTACCCCGCCGCCGGCGTGATCATCTATCCCGCGCCGGTGCAGGGGGAAGGCGCGGCGGCGCGCATTGCGGAGGCCATCGAGACGGCGAACCGGCGCGGGGAGTGCGAGGCCTTGCTCATCGGCAGGGGCGGCGGCTCCCTGGAAGATTTGTGGGCCTTCAATGAGGAGGTGGTGGCTCGGGCCGTCTATGCTTCCGCCATTCCGGTGGTCAGCGGGGTGGGCCATGAAATCGATCACACCATCGCCGATTTTGTCGCTGACAAGCGGGCCTCCACCCCGTCGGCGGCGGCGGAATTGCTGAGCCCCGACAGCGCGGAGTTGCAGGCCCGGCTGGCCCAGCAGGGGGCGAAACTCCGCCAGCGCATGGCGGGTTTGCTGGAGACGCGGACGCGGCATGTGGAGCAGTTGTTCAAGCGGTTGCCTCGCCCTTTGAGCCTGTTGCAGAACCTGGCTCAGCGGGTGGACGGCTTGAGCCTGCGCTTGCAACACCGGATGGGCAACCGCATCGCCCACTGGCGCGACCGGCTGAACCGGGCTGAGGGCGCGGCGCGGGCGCAAAATCCCCTGCACAGGTTGCGGGCGCGCCGCGAGCAATGCGCTTATCTGGAGCAACGGCTCAGGGCTTGCGTCCGGCGCAAGCTGGACGGGTTAACGGAGCAGTCCCGTTTTCTTGCCCGCGCTTTGGAGGCCGCCAGCCCGCTCTCGATCTTGCAACGGGGTTACGCCATTGTCGCCGACGAGGAGGGAAACATTGTGCGCAAGGCGGGGCAACTGAGCAAAGACGCCGTCACCACCACGCGCTTCGCCCAGGGGAGCGTCATCTCAAGGGTTGAGCAGGTTCGCCCGGATGGCGGGCTCAGGCCCGAGCCTGAGGCCGACAAGGGGAAGACGACATGAAAGAGTCCCTCAAACCCGGCATCGCTTTTGAGCATCGGTTCACGCTGACGGAGAGCAAGATGGTGCCGGCGCTGTATCCTGAGGCGACGGAGTTGCGGCAGATGCCGGCGGTTTTCGCCACCGGTTTCATGATCGGCTTTCTTGAGTGGGCATGCCAGAAGGCGGTCATCCCCCATCTCGACTGGCCGCGGGAGCAGACCCTCGGCACCCATGTGAATGTGAGCCACAGCGCGGCGACGCCGGCGGGTTGCGAGGTCATCGCCAAAGTTGAACTCATCGCGGTGGCGGGGCGGCGGCTGAAATTTCATGTTGAAGGCTATGACGAGATTGAGCAGATCGCCGCGGGCGAACATGAGCGCTTTGTCATAGACCTGGCCCGGTTTGAAGCGGGGTTGCGGCGCAAGCGCGAGGCGCTGTGAGGGGCGCGGCGTCGGGGGCTGTTTCTTCTTACCGGGGCGCGGCTGGTGCTGGCGCGGCGGGGGGCTGGAGCGGGGGCAACAGTTGCTCGGCGTGGTAGGAAGAGCGCACCATGGGGGCGCTGGCCACGCTGATGAAGCCTAATTCGGTGGCGTAGGCGCCCAGGGCGTCAAAGTCCTCTGGGGAAACGAAACGCTCCACCGGCAGATGGTAGCGGCTGGGTTGCAGGTATTGGCCCAGGGTCAGCATGTCGCAGTCATGGGCTCGCAGGTCTTGCAGGGTCTGTTTTATCTCATCGGGCGTCTCGCCCAAGCCTAACATGAGGCCGGATTTGGTGGGGATGCCAGGGTGTTGGGACTTGAAGTTGCGGAGCAACGCCAAAGACCAGGCGTAGTCCGCCCCCGGCCGGGCCTTGCGATACAGGCGCGGCACCGTCTCCAGGTTGTGGTTGAACACATCCGGCGGGGATTGCCCCAGCTGTTCCAGGGCGACTTCCATGCGGCGGCGAAAGTCGGGCGTCAGGATCTCGATCTTCACGGCGGGGGTTCGCCGGCGCACCGCGGCGATGCAGTCCCGGAAGTGTCCCGCTCCGCTGTCCCGCAGATCGTCCCGGTCAACGGAAGTGATCACGACATAAGCAAGCCCCATTAACTCAACGGCTTCCGCCAAGCGCGCCGGCTCCAGTTCGTCCAGGGGACGGGGGCGGCCATGGGCGACATCGCAAAAAGGACAGCGCCGGGTGCAAACATCGCCCATGATCATGAAAGTCGCCGTGCCGCGGGCAAAACATTCTCCCAAATTCGGACAGGACGCCTCTTCGCAAACCGTGTGCAGGTCGCGCTCTCGCAACAGCCGCTTCAACGCCAGCACCTTGGGGGAGGTGGGCGCTTTGGCCCTGATCCAGCGGGGTTTGGGGGCGGGGCGGGATTCCACAGGCGCGATTTTCACCGTCCGGCGGGCGGTCTTGAGTCGCCCCCGTTGCGCTCTTTTGTTCGGTTCCATGGACGGGCCTTCGTTCGGCGGTCAGGCGAATTCCGCTTCGCTGTACATGAAGCGGCTCAACAGGTGGGGCAAAAACGCCTCAGCCGCCGCGCCCACCGACAGCTCCACGCCCAGATCCGCCAGTTGCGTCACTTCCAGGCCGGGAAAGCCGCAGGGGTTGATGCGGCGGAATGGGGACAAGTCCATGCAGACATTCAGGGACACGCCGTGATAACAGCAACCCTTTCTCACCCGGACGCCCAACGCCGCTATTTTTCTGCCGTCAACATAGACCCCCGGCGCGCCCGGACGCCGGCTTGCCGCCAGGTTGAACGCGGCTAAAAAGTCGATGGCGGACTGCTCCAGCAGGTGGACGAAGCGCTTGATGGTGAGGCCTTTGCGCCTCAGATCAAGCAACAGGTACAGAACCAGCTGGCCGGGGCCGTGATAGGTTACTTGACCGCCCCGGTCCGTCTTGCGCACCGGAATGGGGCCGGCGTCCATGATGTGTTCCGGCTTGCCCGCCTGCCCCAGCGTGAAGACGGGGTTGTGTTCCAGGGGCCAGATCTCGTCCGCGGAGGCCGGGCGCCGGTTGTCTGTGTATTCCACCATGCGGCGGTGGACGCCCTGGTATTCCTGCAGGGCGAGCTGTCGAATCAAAACTTTTTTCATAAAGCAGTGTATGATGTTAACTTTGCGCAGGGTAACACAAGACGCGGGGTGACGCCCCCGCAACCCCGCCCGCGCAATGCGGGATTCATCCAAAACAGCACAGGAGAGAAGAATATGAAGCCGTCAATCTTTTTTTGTTTAGCCCTCAGCGCCACGCTGTTGGCGCCAGCCGCGCTTGCGCAAACCGAGGCGGCTTCCACCGAGGTGATTGAAAATTGCCCCTTGCCTGAAAAACCATCCATTCCCAATGGGCGCACCGCCACCGAGCAGGAAATGCTCGAAACGCAACGGAACATCAAAGCCTACATAGAGAAGGGCAACGCGGTGCTGACTTGCCTGGATGAACTCACAACCAAATGGGGAGAAGCCGCCACTGAGGAGCAAACCCAGATCAACACGCTGTTTCACAACAAGATGGTGGATGACATGCAGGCGGTGGGCGAGTTGTTCAATTCCGCAGTCCGGGCTTACAAGGGCAAGCAGTGATTGAACCCCGCGGCGAATGAAGGCGCTGGAAATAACCGGGCTTGAGAAAACCTACAAGAACGGTTTTCAGGCCCTGAAGGGAATCGACCTGGAGGTGGAAGAAGGCGAGTTCTTCGCCTTGCTCGGACCCAATGGCGCCGGCAAATCGACCACCATAGGCATTATCGCCTCGTTGGTCACCAAGAACGCTGGAAGCGTCAAGATCTTCGGCTTGGAAACCGAAAAGCATCTGTCTGATGCCAAGTCTTATTTAGGCATCGTGCCGCAGGAGATCAATTTTTCCATGTTTGAGACCTGTCTCAACATCGTGGTGAACCAGGCCGGTTATTACGGGATCAGCAAAAAAATCGCGCGCCGGCAAGCGGAGAAATATCTGACGCGGCTGGACCTGTGGGACCGGCGCCATGAAATATCCCGCAATTTGTCCGGTGGGCTAAAGCGCCGGCTGATGATCGCTCGGGCCTTGCTGCATGAACCGCGGTTGCTGATCCTGGATGAGCCTACTGCCGGCGTCGATGTTGAGTTGCGCCGCTCCATGTGGGGGTTTTTGAGAGAGATCAACACCCGGGGAACCACTATTGTGTTGACCACCCATTACCTTGAAGAAGCGGAGAGCTTGTGCCGGAAAGTGGCGATCATCGACCGGGGGGTGATCGTTGAAAACAGCTCCATGAAGGAGGTGCTGACGAAACTGAACGCGGAAACCTTTGTCTTGGACTTGGAGAATCCGGTGGGCAAATTGCCCGACAAGACAGGATTCGGCTTGCGCAGGATTGATCCCCTGACGCTGGAAGTCGATGTCAACAAGGAGCAAAACGCCAATGCGTTATTCGATACGCTGTCCGCCCACGGCATCGTCGTTCGCAGCATGCGCAACAAAACGAACCGCCTGGAAGAATTGTTTATGCGCTTGTTGGAGGGCGAGGGAAGCTATTACCGCCGCGAACCCGGCGAGGGCGGCCCCTGGGAAGACGCCCCTGAAAAATGAGCGGCGATAAACTCTTTACCGCGTACCGGACCATCCTGACCAAGGAGCTGGTGAGGTTTCTGCGCATCTGGATGCAAACCCTGTTGCCGTCGGTGGTTAGCATGACCCTTTACTTTGTCATCTTCGGCAACTTGATCGGCCCCCGCATCGGCCCCATGGGCGGTTTCACCTACATGCAGTTCATCGCCCCAGGGATCATTATGATGGCGGTGATCAACAACTCGTATTCCAATGTCGTGTCGTCTTTTTTCGGGGCCAAGTTTCAACGCCATATTGAAGAGATGTTGGTGGCCCCTGTGCCGAACTGGTTGATCCTGGCGGGCTACATTTCAGGCGGCATGGCGCGGGGTTTGATGGTGGGTCTGATCGTCACGGTGGTGGCGCAGTTTTTTTCGGGATTGCATACCCTGCACGACCCTGTCATCGTGTGCGGCGTCGTCATGCTGACTTCCGTGTTGTTCTCTTTAGGCGGCTTTATCAACGCCGTGTTCGCGGAAAATTTTGATGACATATCCATCATCCCGACCTTTGTGCTGACGCCCCTGATGTACCTGGGCGGGGTGTTTTATTCCATAGACCTGTTGCCGGAGTTCTGGCAAACCGTTTCTTTGGCCAACCCCATACTCTACATGGTCAATGTGTTCCGTTACGGCATTTTAGGCGTGTCTGACATTAACATCCAGAACGCGTTCGCCATGATATGCCTGTTCACCATCCTGCTGGCGGGCGTCTCGCTGTATTTGTTGCGCCGGGGGACGGGCATAAAGACCTGAGGCGCGGGGGCGGCGCTGACGCGCCGTTGCGAGTGAGCAAAGCGCAAGCCTGATTCATCCGCGCCGCGCCGGAACAAATCAGGCGCGGGTCGCCGCTAAGGCGCGAGAGCCTCAGACTGCCGGGGCTTCCACTTGGGGCAACACGGCCTGGAACGCCGCGCCTATGGCCAACACTTTCCGGTCGGTGCCTTCCGGGCCGTCTATGGAGATGCCAACAGGCAAGCCGTCTTCGGTCAAACCAGCGGGGATGGAAAGGCTGGGAAGGGCCGCATTGGCGCTGGGGTCGCTGTTGCGGATGTAAGCAAGGAATGTGGGCGTCTCGCGCCCGCCAAGCTCCACCATGTCTTGGCCTATGGGTCGGGCCGTCAGTGGCGTGGTGGGATAGACCATGGCGTCGAGTTTGTGTGTTGCGAAATAATCCCGGTACAGCTGTCGCAGTTTTGGCCGGTGCGTGTTTTTCGCTTCCTGGTAGGTCGCCTCAGGCACCGCCCCCGCGCCCAACAAGGGTTCGATGATGCGCTTGACATCCGGGCTGGCGATGTTTGCCACCAAGGTCTCCACATCCAATGGCAGGCCGTGGGAGACAAGATAGTTCCGCAGACCGGGGATGGTCTCATGCAACACGATGGGAAAGCCAACTTTTTCATTTAATTCAAGCAGGCCCTTTAGATCTTCGCGGGCAAGGGTCGCCTTGTTGTCCTCCAGCCGCGCCAGAGCGGCTTGGATAATTTCCTGGACCGGGTCTTCCAGCTCCAGGTAAAACGGGTCGGCAGGCGCGCCGATTCGAAGCTGCTCCAATGCCGCCGCGTCTGGCCCGTTCACCCGGGTAAGGGCCGCGTCAATCAGCTGAATGTCCGCCACGGAACGCGCAAACACGCCGGCCGTGTCCCTCGTGTGAGAGATGTTGATTACGCCGCCCCCCGGATAGCGGCCGGTTGTGGGCCTAAAGCCGCAGACGCCGCACAACGCCGCCGGTATGCGGGCTGAGCCGCCGGTGTCTGTGCCTAAACCCACTGGGGAGACGCGGGCCGCGACGGCCACTGCTGAGCCGCCGCTGCTACCGCCCGGAATCAGTTCAGGGTCATAGGGGTTGCGGGCCGGGCCGAAATGGGCGTTGTTGTTGGTGATGCCGTAGGCGAGTTCATGCAGGTTGGTCTTGCCGACGACTACAGCGCCGGCATTGACCAGCTTTTCAACCACGCCGGCGTTGGTTTGCGGTTTGTTGTCAAGCAGGGCCGGCGTCCCCCCTGTGGTGGCGTAACCCTTGACATCCATGTTGTCTTTCACCACGACGGGCATGCCATGCAGAGGCAAGGCCCCGGTCTCGGACAATTGCGCATCCAGGGACTTGGCCCGCGACAGCGCCAAGGCTTTGTCCGCGCTGATAAAGGCGTTTAACCGCTTCGTTTCCTCCATGCGGGCGGCAACTTTCTCCACGACTTCGCGGACGGAAAGCTCCCGGCTCCTTGTTTTATCAAGCAGTTCTATGGCTGTTAGGTTGGTCGTTGCAGACATGAGACTTTGCTCGCTCTTTAGGGCAAATTTATGCTTGATTTAGCGCGTTTTGGAAAGTACTATCAACAACTCGTTAAGAATAGTCAAAGGAGACACTTGAATGTTTCGATGCCTTGCACGCTTCTTTTCTATCACTTTGGTTGCCGTTGCCAGCGCCTCAGTCCCGGTGTTGACCAGCCACCAGGCCCTGGCCCAAACCCCCGCCGGGGGAGGCAGCAGCGCCTTGCTGGAGGAAATTATCGTTACCGCCCGCAAGCGAGAGGAAAGCTTGCAAGACGCGCCCATAGCGGTGTCGGCCTTCAGCGGCGCGGCCCTGGATTTTCGCGGCGTCACCGATCTTGAGCGACTGGACCAGTTCACTCCCAATCTGGTTTTGAACGAGTCGCCGACAAACTCCAATGTGACTAACGCGGCGGTCTTCATTCGCGGCATCGGCCAGACTGACTTCGTGCCGGTCATCGATCCCGGCGTGGGCATTTATGTGGATGGCGTCTATTTAGGCCGTTCCGTGGGCGCGGTGTTAGACCTTGTTGACCTGGAGCGGATTGAGGTGTTGCGCGGCCCCCAAGGGACCTTGTTTGGCCGCAACACCATCGGCGGCGCCATCAGCATGACCAGCAAGCAACCCGATGAGGAATTCGGCGGCAAGGTGGATCTCAAGGTGGGGACGGACGCCATGGTGAAGGCTCGCGGCTCGGTGAATGTTCCGCTGGCGGACAATCTGTTTGGCCGTTTTTCCCTGGCCACTTTTCAACAGGACGGCTATGTGAAGCGCGTGTTTGACGGCAAGGATCTGGGCGATCAGGATGTGTTCGCCGCCCGCGGCTCAGTGCGCTGGCAACCCACCGCCGACCTAGACATCACCCTCTCCGGCGATTACAGCCGGGAACGGGAGAATGGCAGCCCCGTCCTGACAACGGGCATCCAACCTATGAATGTCGGTCTCGCCACCGGCGGCGGGCCGTCTATGACTTTGGCGGCGAACACCATTGCCGCGCAATTGGCCAACGGAGGCCCGCCGTCTTTTGTGGGCGGCGCTTTTTTTGATGTGACGCAACCTTTTCCCTTCCAGTTTTTGGCATGCGAACAGCCGGCGAACTTCAACAACCCGTTTTGCTTTAACAGCCGCCACATAGACGACGGTGGCAAGAAATACAATTACAGCACCGATCCTTCGGAACAGGAGCTGGATGTTTGGGGATTCTCGGGCGTCGTTGAATGGGACATCACTGACAAATTGGCGGTGAAATCCATCACGGCGTTGCGCGGTTTTGACGGATACTTTGCCGGGGACCAGGATGGCTCGCCGGTGCGCGTGTCCTATTTGATCGACATTTACGAACATGAGCAAATCTCCCAGGAAGTGCAACTTCTTGGCTCCAGCTTCAAAGACAAGCTGGACTGGATAGCGGGTTTTTACTACTTTGACGAGGAAGGTGAAAACCTGAACCCGGTGCGGTTCTCTCAAGTCTATCTGCAATCCGGCGGCGAATACAAGGCCGACTCTTGGGCGGTCTTCGGCCAAGGCACTTGGCATGTCAACGACAGGTTGGATGTGACGGTGGGCTTGCGCTACACGGAAGATCAGCGTGATTATCTGCCGGTTCAGTTCATTGAAGTCCTGCCCATTGGCCCCTTGCCGGTGTTCTGTCCGCCTGGGCAAATGACGCGGGTCTGCACAGTGGGCGACCGCCCGCTTCCTTTTGAGACGGTAAGCCATTCCACCGAGGAGCTGGTGCCTATGGCCAACTTGGCCTACCAGTGGAACGACCAGCTGATGACTTACTTCACCTATTCAGAAGGATTCAAGTCTGGCGGCTTCACGCAGCGCATTTTTCCGCCGGAGCCCAGCACCCCCAGCTTCAACCCGGAGTTCGTGACTTCTTATGAAGTGGGCCTTAAGTTCGAGGGTTGGGACAACAGGCTGCGCTTGAACATAGCGGGTTTCTTCACCGATTATGAAGACCTGCAACTCCTGGTGGCTGACCCAACCCGCGTGGGCCCCTTTGTCTCTAACGCGGGCGACGCCGAGATCTGGGGAATGGAAGCGGAGTGGTTTGCGAATCCGGCTGAGGGTTGGTTCATCACCGGCAGCGTGGGCCTCACGGACGCGGATCGCACCCGGTTGGGCGGCGGCGTCCAGGGCCTGACCTTGGACAGCCGCTTTGAACATATTTCCAAGTGGATGGCGAACGCGCAAATCTACAAGGAATTTCCCCTTGGCGAGTGGGGCTATCTGACCCCCCGCGTTGAGTGGTCCTACCGCAGTGAGTATGGAACGAACTCCAATAATGTGCCGCGGGACGGCGCCCCAACCCTGACCAGCGGGCCTTTTGCCAATGTGCCGTTGTCATTCGGCGTGGCTAATCCGGCCTTGATTGAGGACGATCTCCATTTGGTCAACATCAGTCTGCGCTGGGATGTGCGCAACACCAACTTGGCGGTGACCGCTGGAGCCGACAATCTGGCTGACAAGGAATACCGCATTTTCGGCAACCAGCAGGACGCTTTCGGTTTCACCCAGGAGGCCTTCCACCGGGGCCGGGAGTGGTATTTGCACGGCATTTTCGAGTTCTGAGGGTGGCCGGATAAGATGGCGAAGTCACACCACCGAGCGCCTCTGTCCGATGCGCAACTGCGGGTCAAGGCCCTGGAATCCCTGCTGGTGGAAAAGGGCTTGGTGGATCCAAAAGTCCTGGACGCCATTATCGATCACTATGAAAACAAGGTGGGGCCGCATATCGGAGCCAAGGTGGTAGCCAAGGCTTGGGCCGACGAGGGTTTCAAGGAGCGGTTGCTGAAAGACGCCTCGGCCACGCTGGCGGAGATGGGTTTCACGGGCATGGAAGGCAGCCACATGGTGGTCAAGGAAAACACTGACAAGGTTCACAACCTGGTGGTCTGCACGCTGTGTTCCTGTTATCCCTGGCCGGTGCTGGGCCTGCCGCCCAACTGGTATAAGAGCGCGCCGTATCGGGCCAGAGCCGTGCGGGACCCGCGGGGTCTGCTGAAAGAATTTGGCTTGGAGTTGCCGGAAGAGACGGCGTTGCGGGTCTGGGACAGCAACGCTGAAATCCGTTACTTGGTTCTGCCCCGGCAACCCGAAGGCGCGGAGGGCATGAGCGAGCAAGCCTTGAGTGAAATCGTCACTCGCGATTCCATGGTCGGCACGGGAGTGGTCTCCTTGCGACAATGAACAGCATCCACGATTTGGGCGGCATGGACAACATTGGCCCGCTGAACATTGAGCAAGACGAACCGGTGTTTCACGCGGACTGGGAAAGAAAGACTTTCGCTCTCACCCTTGCCGTGTTAGCCACTGGCGCTTGTCCCGTCGATGAGATTAGGCACATGTCGGAGCTCATTCCCCCGCGGATTATTTGCGCTTCAAGTACTATGAAAAATGGTTGCGCGGCTTGGAATTCATGTTGCTGAAAAAGAAGTTGGTTACTGGCGCGGAACTGGAGTCCGGTCGGGCGGAGACCGCGGCGGGCGGTCTGCAGGCCGCCGCGCCGGAGACGCTGCAACACATTATGAACAATCGCCTGCCTGCGTTTGTCGATCTTGAGCAGGAGCCAAAGTTCAAGGCGGGGGATGCGATCATTGCCAAGAACATCAATCCGCCGGGCCACACCCGGTTGCCCCGCTACATCAGAGGAAAACGCGGGGAGGTGGAAATGGACCATGGCGTCTTCCTGTTGCCCGACGCCAATGCCCATGGCGAGCCGGAGCGGCCGCAACATGTCTATGGCGTCCGGTTCAGCGCCTCGGAGTTGTGGGGCGAGGATGCGCCAGCTGGCGACTCCGTTCACATAGACTTGTTCGACGATTACATGAACCCGGCCGAGCAAAACCTTGCCTGAAGAAAAGTCTTCCGTGGCAACGCCCGCCCTTGACCTTCTGCCCAGCTTGCCTGTGGATGAAGAGGGCCCCGTTTTTAGGGAACCTTGGCAAGCGCAGGCCTTCGCGCTGACCCTAAAGTTGCATGAGCAAGGCGTCTTCACTTGGCAGGAGTGGGCGGAAGGCTTAGGCGCCGCCATCGCCGCCGCCCGCGCTGAAGGCGACCCTGACCTTGGAGACACTTATTATCACCACTGGTTGACGGCGCTGGAAAAAATCACCGCTGACAAGGGATTGCTCACCGCCGGCTTGTTGGCAGACCGCAAGGAGCAGGCGCGGCAAGAACACCAGCGCCTGCATGAGCATTGACTGACGCCCTCTGGTGGGGGATGGCGCGGGATTTTGCGAACAGAGACCCAGCGCGCTTAGGCGCGCGGCCCGTTGGCTACGATAGGTCCTTGAGCAACACTTTGGCGTTGCGCTGGTAGTTGTAGAGGGTTTGCCTCGCAACGGGCAGAGTCTCCAGAGAGACTTCCACAAAGCCCCGTTCAATGAACCAATGGGAGGCCTGTGTGGTCAGGACAAACACGCGGTTCAAACCCAACCCCGCCGCTTCTTTTTCCACCTCGTCAAGGAGCTGGTTGCCGCGGCCGCTGTTGCGGTAATCGGGATGCACCACCAAGCCGGCGATTTCCGCCACCTTGTCTTCAGAATAGGGGTACAAGCCGGCGCAACCAATGATGGCGCCGTCTCGCGCCAACAAGGTGAAATGATCCGCCTCCAGTTCCAGTTTTTCCCGGGAGCGTTTGACCAAGACGCCCTGCCGCTCCAAGGGTTCGATTAAGTTCAACATGCCGCCGATGTCGGCGACGGCGGCTTTGCGCAACGCATCATAAGCCGAAACGGTGAGCATCAGGCCCGAACCGTCGCGGGTGAACAACTCGCTCAATATGACGCCGTCCTCCTCCTGGTTTAGCAGATGGGCGCGCTCGACGCCTTGAGCGCATGCCGCCACCGCGTGTTTAAGGAAAGGATAGCCGGCGGAACTTTGATCCGTTTGCGCCAAACGGGCCTGGGCCTCAGTCTGGGGCCACTGGTTGACCCGCTCAGGGCCTGTCAAGCCAAGCAGGGAGTCCTTTTCCATCAAATAGATGAGCTTGTCCGCTTGCAGAGCGACAGCCACCTCAGACGCCAGGGCGACGGCGCACAAGCTATAGGCTTCGCCGGTGATGGAATAACCCAGGGGCGGTAACGCCACGATTTCACCTGCATCGAGTTTGTTGACGATGGCGTGGGCGGCGACGCGGCGGGTCTGACCGGAGAACTCGCAGTCCACCCCGTCTATGACTCCCAAGGGTTTCGCCGAGACATAATTGCCCACATTCACCCGAATCTCAGCATTGGACATGGGCGTGTCGCCTAAGCCCATGGAGAACTTGGCCTGCGCATCCATTAGCAACTTGCCAGCAACCGCCTTGACGCATTCCATGGCGGCCGCGGTGGTGACGCCGTTGCGACATTCGGCATCCAGGCCCTGCTCGCTCAAGGCGGCATCAATGGCGTGGCGGGCGTCCAACACCAACGCCAATTTGATCCCCAAGCTGGTCAACAGGGCCAAGTCGTGGACCAATCCGGCGCAATCGTCGCCGTGGAGGGCCCGAGCGTTCGTCAGGACCACAAAGGTCTTGCCGCGATGGGCGCGAATGTAGGGCGCCGCTGAGCGAAACCAGCTTGTGAACTCTGTTTTATCCTTGCTCATGGCCCTCCTCCAGGCAGAAATGCGCGATCATCTTTTGCACGATGTCCTGCATGGGCGGGATGCGCGCCCCCTCGATGTATTCATTGGCTTGGTGGGCCTGCTCGATGTCGCCCGGCCCCAGGATCACCGTGTCCATGCCCAGGGCGTTTAACCAGGGTCCTTCCGTCGCGAAACTCACTGTGCCGGCGGGTTGTCCCGTGAGCTGCTCCGCCAATTTGACGATCTCGCTGGCGGGGTCGGTTTCCAGAGGGCTTATACCGGGCAGAACCTGGGAGAACTCCAGTTGCAGGCCGCTTCTGGCGACGGCATTGGCAACGGTTTGTTGCAAGGCCTTGCGAACTTCGTCTATCTTCATGCGCGGCAACAGCCTGAGGTCGATCTTCAACTCGCACTCGGCGCAGATCCGGTTGGGGCTGTCCCCGCCGCGGATGCAACCGAGATTCAGAGTCGGCACCGGCACTTTGAAATGGTCGCTGGAATAGGATTCTTGCAACTCTTCGCGCCAAGTCATCAATGCGCCCAGGACCGCGTGCATGCCTTCCATGGCGCTGTTGCCCAAGGACGGGTCGCTGGAGTGGCCGGCTTGGCCCTTCAAGGTGATGGTCTCGATCATCACCCCTTTGTGCATGTTGACGGGTCGCAGACCCGTGGGTTCGCCGATAAGCGCGTGCCGCCCCAGGCGCCGGTCCGCTTCCACCAAGGCCCGGGCGCCGGCCATGGTGCTTTCCTCATCGCAGGTCGCCAACAAGATGAGAGGACGCCGGAGGCGTTTTAGTTCCAGGGCCTGCAGGGCTTCCATGACGATGGGGAAAAAGCACTTCATGTCCGAAGTCCCCAAGCCGTAAAAACGCCCGTCTTTCTCTGTCAGCGCGAAGGGATCCTGCCGCCATGCCGACTCGGTGAACGGCACTGTGTCGGTATGGCCTGAGAGAACCAGCCCGCCCGTCCCCGCGCCCAAGCTGGCGACAACATTGACCTTGTCGCTTCTGCCGCCAACGGGGATTAGCTCGGTGGCAAAGCCTAAATCGGAAAACCAGTTCGCCAGCAACTCCGCGGCGGCGCGGTTGCCCTGGTCATGGGCCGGCTCGATGCTGCTCACCGTGGGCGCGGCAACTAAGGCGGAAAAGGCTTCCTTGAATGTGGGGGCTTTGGCCATGACGGGCAATCATCGCTAAGGGGAACGGGATGGTGTATTCTATCTTTTTTGGAGCGCAATGAAAATGACCCGACAACTCAACCCTTACAGCGCCCGGGTGACCCGCCCTAAATCCCAAGGCGCCTCCCAAGCCATGCTCTACGGCACCGGCATGACCGACAAGGACATGGAGAAGCCGCAGGTGGGCATCGCCAGCGTGTGGTACGAAGGCAACACCTGCAACATGCACTTGCTGGGCCTGGCGGAGAAGGTGAAGGAGGGGGTCGAGGCGCAGGCCATGGTGGGGATGCGCTTCAACACCATAGGGGTGAGCGACGGCATCTCCATGGGGACCGAGGGCATGAGTTTTTCCCTGCAATCCCGGGATCTGATCGCGGATTCCATAGAGACGGTTATGTGCGCCCAGTGGTACGACGCCAACATCTCCCTGCCAGGTTGCGATAAAAACATGCCCGGTTGCGTGATGGCCATGGGACGCCTTAACCGGCCCTCCCTCATGATCTATGGCGGCACCATCAAGCCGGGTTACCACCACGGCGAGAAGGTTGACATCATCTCCGCTTTTCAGAGTTACGGCCAGTTTCTGGCTGGCGGCATAGACGAGGAGAACCGGCGCGCCATCGTGCGCTCGGCATGCCCTGGCCCTGGGGCCTGCGGCGGCATGTACACAGCCAACACCATGGCCTCGGCGATTGAAGCCTTGGGCATGTCCCTGCCCTATAGCGCCTGCACGCCGGCGACGGATCCTGACAAGCTGGATGAGTGCGTTCGGGCCGGCGCGGCCATTAGACAACTCTTGGAGATGGACCTGAAGCCCCGGGACATTATGACCCGCAGGGCTTTTGAGAACGCCATGGTCGTGGTCGCCGTGTTGGGCGGCTCCACCAATGCGGTGTTGCACTTGATCGCCATGGCGCGCTCTGTTGATGTTCGGTTGGATCTGGATGACTTTCAAGCTGTTAGCGAACGCGCGCCCTTTCTGGCGGACCTCAAGCCCAGCGGCAAATATGTGATGGAAGACCTGCACAAGGTTGGCGGCATCCCCGCCGTGATGAAGATGCTGTTGGAGCGCGACATGATAGATGGCGACTGCATGACCGTCACGGGGAAAACGCTGGCGGAGAACCTGGCCGCCGCGCCGCCGTTGAGCGATGGACAAGATGTGATTCATCCACTGGAGCGGCCTATCAACCCGACGGGACATATCCGCATCCTCAAAGGCAACCTGGCCCCGGGGGGCGCGGTGGCGAAGATCACCGGCAAAGAGGGGGAGCGCTTCAGCGGCCCGGCGCGGGTGTTCGATTCGGAAGAAGCCATGTTGGAGGCCCTGGAGCAAGGGCGCATTGAAAAAGGCGATGTGATCGTGATCCGCTATGAAGGCCCCAAGGGGGGGCCGGGCATGCCGGAGATGCTGACCCCGACTTCCGCCATCGTGGGAGCGGGATTGGGGGCCGATGTGGCCCTGATCACCGATGGGCGGTTCTCCGGCGGTTCCCACGGCTTCATCATCGGCCATGTGGCGCCCGAGGCCCAGGAAGGCGGCCCTATCGCTTTGGTGGAAACCGGCGATGTGATCACTATCAACGCCCAGGAAAACCAAATCGATGTTGACTTGAGCGACGACGAACTGGCGCAACGCAAAGCCGACTGGATCATGCCCCCTTACAAGGCTGAACGCGGGGCTTTACGCAAATACATCAAAAATGTGAAATCCGCCTCAGAGGGTTGCGTCACCGATGAGTGAGTGGTTGCCTGCTCCTGCAACGGGGCTGTCATGGCGCAACTGAAAAGTTTTCACATGTCGGCAGAGGAGTTTCGCCGCTACGGCAAGGAAATGATCGACTGGATAGCCGATTACCATGAGCGGGTGGAACGCTATCCCGTGCTGTCGCAGGTCAAGCCCGGCGAGGTCGGGGCGGGGCTTGCCGCTTCCGCGCCCGTCAAGGGGGAGGACTTCGGCGCGATCATCGAGGATCTGGAGGATAAAATTCTGCCGGGCCTCACCCACTGGCAATCGCCTCGCTTTCATGCGTATTTTCCGGCTAACGCCTCAGGCCCTGCCATCCTGGGGGACTTGCTGTCTGCTGGTTTGGGCGTGCAGGGCATGTTGTGGTCAACCAGTCCGGCCTGCACCGAGGTGGAAACCCGGGTGTTAGATTGGTTGGTGGAGGCGTTAGGTCTGCCGGAACGCTATCTTTCCACCGGGGCCGGCGGCGGCGTCATACAGGACAGCGCCTCCAGCGCCGTGTTGTGCGCCCTGATTGCGGCGCGGGAGCGGGCCGCCGGTTTGCGGACGAACAAAACGGGTTGCCGTGGCGGGCAAACCGCGTATTGTTCCACGCAAACCCATTCTTCCTTAGAGAAGGCCATGGGGATCGCCGGATTAGGGCGCGACAATTTGAGGCAAATCGAAGTGGATGAGGATTACGCTCTGGACGCCGGCAAGTTGGCGGAGCGTATCAAGACGGACAAGGAGGCGGGTCTGCAACCCGTGTTCGTCTGCGCCACCATGGGAACCACTTCATCCAATGCGCTGGATCCCTTAGCCGAGATCGGAAAGGTTTGCGCGGATGAGGGACTTTGGTTCCATGTGGATGCGGCGATGTCCGGCACGGCGGCGCTGTGCCCCGAATATCGTTATCTCCATGACGGCGTGGAGTTCGCGGACAGCTATTGCTTTAACCCACACAAGTGGATGTTCACCAATTTCGATTGCAGTTGTTTTTGGGTGGCTGACCGCAACGCCTTGATCAACGCCTTGTCGATTCTGCCTGAGTACCTGCTTAACGAGGCGACGGAAAGCGGCGCGGTGTTCGACTACCGCGACTGGCAAGTGCCACTGGGCCGGCGGTTTCGCGCCCTGAAACTCTGGTTTGTGTTGCGCTATTACGGCTTGGAGGGTTTGCAACATCACATACGCCGCCACATCGAACTGGCGCAACAATTTGTCCAGTGGATTAAAGCCGACAAGCGCTTCGAGCTGGCCGCGCCGGCGCCGTTGAACCTAGTTTGCTTCCGGCGCCGGGGCAGCGATGAACTCAACAAAAGCATCCTGGACGAGCTGAACGAGAGCGGCGAGCTGTTTCTCACGCATACGAAATTGGACGGAAGATTCACTATTCGGTTTTGCGTTGGCCAAGCCTGGACTGAGCAGGATCATGTTGAACGGGCCTGGCGTTTAATCACGGAAACCGCCGATCGATTGCGGAGCGCCGAATGAATGATGACGCGGATTGTTATTACGCGGTGATCTTCACCGCGGAGATGACGGAGGACCTGGAGGGCTATGAAGACACGGCGCGGAGAATGCGCAAATTAGTTGAAAAACAGCCTGGCTATATCGCCATGCACCACAGCATGGAAGGCAAGCAGGAGGTCACCATCTCCTACTGGGAGGACCTGGAGTCCATCAAGGCCTGGAAGCAACAGCCGGAACACCGGGCCGCCCAGGAATTAGGGCGCTCAAAATGGTACGCGAACTACTCGGTGCAGTTCGCCAAAATAGACAAGTTTTATAAATCGCGCCAAGCCGAAACGGGACCATGAGCGTCTATGAAAAAATATACAGGCAGGTGAAATGCGTCCCGGATGGCAAAGTCGCCACTTATGGGCAGATAGCTCGGTTGGTCGGAGGATGCGCCGCCCGGCAGGTGGGGTACGCCATGGCCGCCTTGTCTGATGGCGCCGGGGTGCCTTGGCACAGGATCGTCAACCACAAGGGCGAGATCAGCTTGCGCAGTGGTTCGGATGGCCACCGATTGCAACGGATCCTGTTGGAAGCTGAAGGGGTTGTTTTTTCACGGGATGGCAAAATTGATCTGGGTGCTTATCTTTGGAGAGACAAGTGACTCGCCGCTGTCCCGCAAGCACATGATTTCCGTTTTCTTTATCAGCCTCTTTGTCATCGGTTTGCTCATCCTGTTGCACTATGAAGTGTTGACTCGGCTTGCCACGGGCTTGCCGGAAATCAACGCCTCCCCAAGGTTGCAGGCTTTAATCGGCTTGGTCTGTTCCCTGTTGGCCCATGTCGCTGAAGTGTTGATTGTGGCGCTTGCTTACCACATAATGATCAAGTTTGAAAAATTTGGCGCTATCATGCTATTCGGCTCTCATGATTTCAGCCCAACTTTTATGGATTGCGTCTATTTTTCTTTTGCCACATACACTTCCTTGGGGTACGGCGATCTGGTTCCCAGCGGCCCCTTGCAACTGCTTGCGAGTCTGGAGGCATTGACAGGCTTGGCGCTGATTGCATGGACGGCTTCGTTCATGTTTTTCCAAATGCAAAAAAACTGGTGAAACGAACTTTCAACATAAAAAACCACAGATGAGGAGCGTTATGCGCAAAATTGTTATCTTGTTGCTGTCCGTGACCTTTGCGGGAGCTAGTCATGCTCAGGCTGACCCGCTTGACGCGGCGATCAACGCTGAACACCGGGAAACGCAAAACATCGCCCGGGATGTTTATCGCCACCCCAAAGAAACCCTGTCGCTATTTGAGATAAAACCGGACCTGCAGGTGCTTGAAATTCTGCCCGGCGCGGGCTGGTACACGGAGATATTGGCGCCGTATCTGAGTGACAACGGTCGGTTGGTCGTTGCCAGTTTCGGCGCTGAGCATCCCAACGAGTATCTGCGCAATATACACATTGACATGATGAAGAAATTTGACAGCCAGCCAGAGATTTACGGCAAGGTTGTCGTCAAGTTGTTCCAGGATCAGGATGTGTATCTGCGCGATTTCAAGGACCAGGAGTTCGACATGGTTGTGACCTTTCGCAACACCCATAACTGGATACGGTTCGGCGGAGTGGAAGACATCTACCGGGCGTTTTACCGGGTGTTGAAACCAGGCGGGATTTTAGGCGTTGTCCAGCACCGCGCCGAGGCCGGAAGAGATGTCAAGGAAGTCGCCGAGATGGGTTATGTTCCCGAACGCTACCTGATCCGGCTAGTGGAAGACATTGGGTTTGAGTTGACCGGCAAATCGGAAGTCAACGCCAACCCGAAAGACACCAAAGATCACCCGGAAGGAGTGTGGACCCTGCCGCCAAGCTACAGATTGGGAGAGAAAGACAAGGCGAAATACTCTGCTATAGGCGAGAGCGACCGGATGACGCTGCGGTTTGTCAAGTTGTAAGCGGGATGGCCTTCCACCTGCCGTTGGATGCGGCGGCGTGGCGGCAACAGAGGGTTACAGCCTGAATAAGGGTTCCAGGTCGCCAGGGGGCGCCGTTTGGGAGGCGGTTTTCGAGGCGTTGTTTTCGTTTATGAACGCCTGCCACAGCGGTTCGCCTTGCCACGGGGCGGCGCCGCGGGCGTAGAGTCGCCGGGACAAGTCGCGAATTTCACCCGCCAATTTTTCGCCACTGCGCTTCTCCACATCGCCCAGGCTTGAGACCGGCGGCCCGGCTTGGCTTCGCGCCCATTGCAACAGCGCCGCTTTGGCCTGTTGCGAGTCGTTGGCGAGGCAGGCCTTTTTCAGGGCCTTCATTGCCGCGTCTGTCTTGAGTGTTTCTGGCTTTGGGCCGGCGGCGGGCCGGCGTTTCCGCCGTTCTCTCAGCATATAGATGATCGTGGCGACCCAGGCGGCGGCAAGCATGAGGGTCAGCCATTGCCAGACCCTGCCAACAGGCTGGCGCGCGCCGGCGTCTGCGACCGCTTTGTCATCCGCTCCTACAGGGGCGGCAGCTCCCGCAACGCCGGCGGCACTGTTAACCGCGCTGGTTGCATCCGCCGCGTCTGGCATTGGGGCCGGCGCGGGCAAACCGAGCAAGTCTGCGCCGGCTTCTGGCGCGGACGCCGCCACCTTCACCTTGCGCGCCGGCAGGACCGCCCGCTCCATAGTCATGGTCTCCGTGTTCCACCACGGCAAGACAATCTCTGGCAGAACATACTCCCCGGCGCGCATCGGGATGATGGCGCTTTTTTGCCGCCTCTCCCCGGTGATGCCCGCGCCGGTTTTCCGGTCAGTCAGCGCTGGCTTGTCTGGATACTGCCTGAAATCGGCGAATCGCTGTTCCGGCAATGCCGGTAACTGGCTTGCCGTCAACCCTTTTGCCGTCACCGTGACGGTGCGCGTCGCTGGCTCGCCAGACGACAGCGCAAAGGGATCCCCGGACCACTCTTCGGCGATTTTCACGCTCTTTGCCGGCAACCAGTGTTGCGCCTGGTATGAAGCAGGGGCCGGTTTTATCTCCAGTCGCACGGGCCTCGATTGCCTGATGATGGTCCTGGGCTTAGGACCGAAAGGGTCGTAGCCGAACAGCCCCCCCGCCGAGGCCTGTCCTTGGTAGCGCACCGGCGCAAACGCCAGGGGCCCGCTGACTTGGGGATAAACGGCGTAGCGCCGTTCAAATACGCCAAAACGCCGGCCTTTAAGGGTGGTCTCGTAGGATTTGTCGTCCTCCAGGGGTTCGATGACGGCCTTGCCCTGGTTTAATTCCAGATCTGAAAGGGTTTCATTAGACATGGGAAGGGACCGGAACAACCTCACTATGTAGATGATTTCAGACTGGACATAAGCGGCGGCGGGTCTTGCTTCGACTTCCACAAAAACATCCTGCTGTTCTGAGTTGTTGGCGCTGGCCGCGGTCTTTTTGACCATCAACGCCGACGGGGGGCTGCGATCTTTGCCGAACGCTATCGCCGGCACTCTCAGGGAGCCCGCTCTCTTGGCAAACACGGTCAGTTGCCATTGCTTTATGTTGGTGATCTTGGAGTTGATGATGTTCATGCTGCTGCTGACGCTGGTGGAAAGGATCTGAAAGTCCTTTTCCAAAGGGGTGAAATCCGGATCGTCATCCACTCTTCCGTTGGCTTCGAATATCAGTTGAAAAGATTCCTGCAGGGCCACCGGATTTCGATCTGTCTTCACGGTGATGACAGCCGCGGGCGCCGGAGCCGCTGCAACCAGGGACAGGATGAGCATCGCTCCACAGAGGCGTCTTGACGCTAAGGACTGCGTGAACGCGCTCACCGGCTAAGCCTCGTTGTTCGGGCGCGGGTCAACATCACCATGTTTTCTCATCCTCATCGATTTGATAACGACGTTGCTGATACTGGTGTAGAAACTTCCGCCTAAGCAATCCTGAGGGGTCGTCGGGAATGCGGCGCAACCATTGTTCCACGGCTTGTTGCTCCTCGTCCGGCGTCAATGACTCGTTGCGGGCCATTTGCCGGTCGTCCTGTTCCGCCTGCTGGCGGCTTGGGGATTGTTGCGCCTCTTGCTGTTGCGCCGGCTGTTCTTCTGGTTGGCGCACGGGCTCTTGTTGCTGTTCCGGCTGTGGCGCCGCCTCTTGGTCTTGCTCTGGCCGCGGCTCTTGTCTTTGTTCTTGTTCATCTTGCCCATCGCTCGCCGCGGCTTGCCCTCCATCCTCCTGGGTCTGCTGGCTGTCTTTGTTCTCCTCTTGCTTCTGGTCCTGTTGCCGCGTCTGCTGTTGTTGCGACTGTTGTTGCTCCAGTTCCCGCTCCACCAGTTCTTTGTTGAACTGGGCGTCGGCATGGTCCGGCGCTTCCGCCAAGGCCCTGTCATAAGCCGCCAGGGCCTCCGGGTACCGACCTAACCGCGCCAATGAGTTGCCTCTGTTGTAATGACTCTCCACGTCGCTTAGCCCTTCCAAAGCCTCAAGGGCCCCTTGGTAGTTCCCGGCTCGGTATTGCGCGGAGGACTTCCACGCTGGGGCTTCGAATAATTCGGCCGCTTCTTCATAATTTTGCGCTTCCATGGCCCTGCGGCCTTGCTGATCGTTTCTTAGCCACAGGCTGTCCCAGTCAAAGGCGTCAACAGCTACCGGACCGGATACAAGCAGGAGCGCCAGAACTCCCCGCCGGAACAACAGGGCCGCCATAGGCAGAAGACACAACACCAGCCAGGGGCCCTGTTCGCGCCAAACATCAGCCTCCAGTTCCGTGGCAAGCTGTTCGTCTCCATAGCTAGGCCCGGAAAAATAATTCGTCAACACCTCGACATCCGAGTCGTCTTTGGTCAATCGGACATACCGGCCTCCGCCCAGAGCCGCCAGCTGACGCAAGGGCTTCTCGTCCAGAACGGGAATAACGATCTCGCCGTTGGGGCCTTTGAGAAAACCGCCATCGGACAACGGCACTGGCACGCCGTGGGAAGTCCCCACCCCTAAAATGGAGAGGCGATAGCCTTCATCGCGCAAACTGCCGACGCTCTCCCCCGCCGCTTCCACATCCGCCTCGTCGGTGAGCAGCAACAAATGGCCCTGCCGCATGCCCGCCTGCCTGAGTAAATTCATGGACAAGTGAACCGCCTTGTCGGGGCGATTGCCTAAGGCCGGCATGATGTCGGGTTCCAGCGCGTTCAGTTGGGACTTGATGGTTTCCACATCGTCGGTTAAAGGCGTGACGACAAAGGCCTCCCCGGCGTATGCCAATAACGCGGTCTGCCCTTCCGAGCGTTTTTCGAGCAGATCCCTGATCTTGAAACGGGCCCGCTCCAGCCGGCTGGGAGAGACATCGCCGGCATCCATGGAGCGCGTGAGGTCCAGGGCGATCACCAAGGCGTCGCGGGCGGTGAATACGGGTTGGGGCAACTTTTCCCAGGCGGGCCCGGCCAACGCCGCCACGGCTAACAGACCGCCGAGGGTGGTCAACGCCAGGGAGGCGCGCCGGGCCCGGCCCGGCTTGCGGATCAATATGTGCGGCAACAATCGCTCATCGCAGACCGCCTCCCAGCCGCGGCTGCCCTGTTTCCTGAAAAACAGCAACCAAAGGACCAACGCCAGCGGAAGCAACGCCAGGAACCATTGCGGCCTCAGGAAACGAAACAGCTCAAAATCGATCATGGCGGGAAGCGGTGAAAGCGGGCCAACGCCAACAACATGCCAAGCAACAAAGCCGCTGTCAGGGGCCAGTGGTAAAATGACTTTCTCGGCCTGAACTTCATCGCGTCTTGTTCTATGGGTTCCAACTTGTCTAACAAGGCGTATATTTCCTCCAGCTCGTCCAGATCCCGGGCGCGAAAGTAGTTGCCGCCGGTCGAATCGGCGATGGCTTTCAAGGTCGCCTCGTCCAGGTCCGCCGAGGGATTGATGCGCCTGGAACCGAACAGGCTGCGTTCGATGATTTCGTCCGCGCCGACGCCTATGGTGTAAATTTTCAGGCCCTCGCGCCGGGCTAATTGCGCCGCGTCAACCGGGTTCACGACGCCAGCCGTGTTGGCTCCATCCGTCAACAGGATCAGAATGCGATGGCTTCCTTCCCGTTCCCGCAACCGCTTTACCGCCAAGCCGATGGCGTCCCCGATGGCGGTCGCCTTGCCGGCTAGGCCGATGGCGGATTCGAGCAACAGGGTCTTGACCGTCTCGCGGTCGAAGGTGAGCGGGGCCTGCAAATAAGCTCGTTCGCCGAACAGGATCAAGCCCAGGCGGTCGCCAATGCGGCGTTCGATGAAGTCGCCCGCAACCTGTTTGGTCGCCGTCAGCCGGTCCACCCTTTTCCCACGCAGGACAAAATCCCGTTGCTCCATGCTGCCGGATAGGTCAACCGCCAACATCAGCTCCCGGCCGCTAACGGGGACTTCGATCAACTCGCCGGTCCATTGCGGGCGCATGGCGGCAAGCACCAGCAGGCACCAGGCGGCCAACGCCGCCCACAGGGGCCAAGACCGGGGCCGACCCTTCCCGGCCCCCGGCGCGGCTTCAATGAAATCTTCCAAGAAAGGCACTCGCAGGGCGGCTTCCGCCAGGGCCTCAACAGGCCGCGCCCAGCGGTGAACCAAGTACGGCAACGGCAACAACAGGGCCAGCCAGGGCCATTCGAAATCAACCATGAGCCTTCCCTGAGCGGGCCAGAGCCTCGATCCAGTCTGAGCAGAACGCCAACAACGGCGCGACGGCGTCCTCAGCGACATGCTTGCTATACGGCGCTTCCAACAGGGCCCGGGCCGCATTGCCGGAAAACACCTGGCCCGGCAAAATGTCCTCCAGGAATGTCAGCCATTGGGCGCCGGTCAAACCGGCCGCGTCGGCCCGCGGAAAAACGCTGACGCACAAGCGCCTTAGCAGGATGGAAAGAGACTGCGCGCAGTGTTTGGCGTCCCGGCTTTTAGCATACTTGGCTTCGATCAGGGCCAGCTCCTGTCTTGCCAAGGAAATGGCGGAGCGCAACCGCCGTTGACGCCGACGGTGAAAATGCAACGCCAGAGCCAGGATCAACAGGACAGCGATTAACAATGCCCACCACCCCGGCGCGGGGGGCCACCAGCTGACATCCGCCGGCAGATGAATGTCCCTGAGAGGCAACGCAACAGGGTCAGTCATTGCCTCAAGGGCGGCGGGGCCGGCGGGGCCGATAAAATTCGCAATCTAAGCGCATTCATCGCGGCGCCCGGCGGGCCCCGGGATTAAGCCCGTTCATTAACACCGTCAATGGTTCGTCATTGGTCATGCAGGGGAGCAAGATGATCCTGTTGGATCGGGAAAGCCTGAGCAGACGCTCCTCGCGGGTTTGAAATCGTTGCCGGTATTGTTGGGCAAGGCCGTCATCAAAGGTGTCAAGCAGAAACTCACGGCTGCCGTCGCTGACCCGGTACCGCCCCGCTGGCGGCAAGACCTGTTCCAGTGGGTCGCAAACAAACAGCATGACCGCCTCGTTGTGTTTGCTGAGCAGGCTGATTTGCATCTCCGCCTGATGGTCCAGCCGGCGGAAGTCGCTGATCAGGAAGAGCAAACTGCCCGGCCGGGCCACCCGGCGCAAGCGCGACAAGGCGTGAGTGAGCGTTTGCTGGTTTGTCCCTTCCGACCCTGGGTTGGTCCAGGCGGCGTGGTTCGCGATGCGGTTAAGCAACCGCAACACAGCGGATTTGCCCCGTTGCGGTTTCAGCTCGTGGTGTTCCTCATCGGAGAAAATCACCCCCCCTACCCGGTCGCCATGGTTCAACGCGCTCCAGGCTGTCAGGGCGGCCAGTTCCGCGGCGACCACAGCCTTGTACCGCCCCTGCGTGGCAAAGCGCATGGAAGCGCGCAGGTCAATCCAGATAAACACGGGTCGTTCGCGCTCCTCCCGGAACAGCTTGGTGTGGGGCTTGCCCGTTCGCGCTGTCAGACGCCAGTCTATGTTGCGAACATCGTCTCCTGGCTGGTACAGCCTGGATTCGTCAAACTCCATGCCCCGCCCCCTGAAAGGAGATTGGCGAGCGCCGCTCTGCCTTGCGAGAGCAACCCGGCCACCGCTGAGGCGGATGGCGGCCGCCGGACGACTCAGACGCGCCAGGGCCGGCACGGTGGCCCGTACGGGACTGTCAATGGCGATGTCGGATTGCATCTTTTGACACAGCGAAAAACGGGATCGCGCTAACTGCTCCTGCTGGGGGGATTATACAATAGATGGGAATTACATACAATAGTTACAATGAGTTTGACAAATAGATTCTAATATGGCGACATTGACAGCATGGCAATGAGGACATACAGATTTGCCGCTAACATATCCGCCCCTACGCATAGGCGGCTGGACGCCTTCTTGCAAGAGCAGAAGGATTTATGGAACGCGGCCCTGGAGGAGCGGATTTCCGCCTATCAGAAAACAGGCAAGACGGTCAGCTTTTATGATCAGTGCAAGTCTCTTACCGAGCTACGCAGGGACTGCCCTGAACATAGGCAGTTTGACGCCTTCTGTCAGCGTTCGGCTTTGAACAGGTTGCATAAGGCGTTCCAAGCCTTCTTCCGCCGCGTAAAAGCAGGAGAGACCCCAGGCTTTCCGCGTTTCAAGTCTATCAACCGCGTAAAGTCATTTGAAACATCGCAATTTTCAATACACTGCCAGGGGGTGTTTTATTCGGTTGCCATTAAGGGCATAGGGCGGTTTAGATTCAAAGGCGAACTGCCTGACGCCAAGTGTAAAAATCTGCGAGTGGTGAAAACCGCCAAGCGGATCCAGGTTCAAATAGCCTGCGAGTTGCCGTCCCGGCTGGCGTTGGTTGACACGCGCCCTGAGATGGGAATGGACTTAGGCGTAGAGTGTCTGTATGCGCTGTCTAACGGCGAGACGGCGCCCCGCATGGCGGTTGACAACAGCGAGGTTAAGCGCTGGCAAAGGAAAGTGTCCAGGGCTGAGAAAGGGTCTAACAACCGGGAGAAGAAGCGCCGTTCGCTGGCAAAGGCGCACCAAACACGGCAGGAGCGCGCGCATGGACAGTTGCATGAGATCAGCCGGCGACTGATAAAGGAACACACCGCCTGGTGGTCTGTTGAAGACCTGAATATACAGGCTATGACTGCCAAAGGCAAAGGCAAGCACGGGCTAAACAGATCAATCCTGGAACAGGAATGGGGAAAGTTTATCAATATTCTGGCTTACAAGGCTGAGAGTGCTGGTGGGCGAGTGAGAAAAGTCAACGCGGCTTACACATCTAAAACCTGCAACAAGTGCGGTGGCGTCAATCACCACATGGGCCGCCGAGAGCATTTGCATTGCATTTATTGTGGTCATAAAGACCATAGAGATGTGAACGCCGCCAAGAATATGCTTCTTGGGGACTTGGTTTCCCAGGCCGGGGGGGCGTCCCGGCACGCGCGGGGCAAAGCTGTGACAGCCGGGTTGTTGACGGCGAGCGCGTAGAAAAATATGCTTGAGTGTAACTTATGTATATAAGTCCCCAATAGATTGTCTGACTTCATGATGACCAGGCCGGTTTTGAATATATAATCCGATGAACATGACAACGCAGGACTTGGCCCCCATCGTCCGCCGCCTGCAACGGAAGGACAAGCGACTGGCGAAAATCATCAGAGAAATCGGCGACTGCGCCTTGAAATCGAGGCGCGCCGACTTCCGTTTTTTTGTCAACGCGATCATCAGCCAGCAATTATCCAAGGCCGCGGCAGACACCATCATGGGCCGTTTTCGAGCCCTGTTCCCCAAGGGCAGAATCACGCCTCGCAAAGCGCTGGAAAAATCCCGGGCAGAGTTGCGGGCGACAGGCGTTTCCGCGAGAAAATGCGATTACATCCACGACTTGTGCAGGCGAATCACGACTGGAACTCTGCGTCTCGCCGCGTTGCGTTCCGCGGACGATGAGGTCATCCGCCGGGAGCTGAAGCAGATCAAAGGCGTAGGCGACTGGACGGTGGACATGTATCTAATGTTCGGCCTGGGGCGTCTCGATGTGTTCCCGATTGCTGATGTGGCGCTGAGAAGAGCCATTGCTTCGGCGTACGAAATTCCGCAAAACGACACAGAAGCCATGTTGAAAGTGGCGGAACGCTGGCGGCCTTACCGCAGCGTCGGTTCCTGGTATTTGTACCGCTACGGCGACCGGCCCTCTGAAGGATAGTTTTCTTTTGCTCGCCGCCGCAGGTTGCAGAGGCGGGCGACTGGGGGAAACGCTGTGATGCTGTCCGGTTTAGCCTGAGGCGGGGCTATGGCACGGCAATGCGGGCGATGAGTTCTGTCACCACCTGGTCCGTGGAAACGCCTTCGGCCTCAGCCTCGTAGTTCAGTATCAGCCGGTGGCGCAGCACATCGAAAGCGACAGCCTGCGCATCCTCGGGCCCTACAAAGTCCCGGTCATTCAGCCAGGCATGGGCGCGGGCGCAACGATCCAGCGCGATGGTGGCGCGGGGGCTAGCCCCATACTGCACCCATTGGGCCAGGTCGTCCCCGTAGGCGCCAGGGTTGCGGGTGGCTAACACAAGCTGAATCAGGTATTGCTCCAGGTTCTCCGCCATGTAGATGTCCAGGACTTCGTTGCGGGCCGCGAAAATGGTCTCCTGCGTCACTGCCGACCATGAGTCCGCCGCGCCGTCTTGGTGGAGGGCCTCTTGCCGGGCCAGTTGCAATATCTTCAGCTCCTCTTCCGCCTCCGGGTAAGTGATGTCAACATGCAACAAAAACCGGTCCAGTTGCGCTTCGGGCAGGGGGTAAGTACCTTCCTGCTCAATGGGGTTTTGCGTCGCCATGACCAAATACAGCTTCGGCAGTTGATAGGTCTCTCTGCCTACCGTGATCTGTCTCTCGGCCATGGCCTCCAACAACGCCGATTGCACTTTTGCCGGCGCCCGGTTCACCTCGTCCGCCAAGATCAGATTATGAAACAAGGGGCCTTGCTGAAAGTGAAAGGAGCCATCTTGGGGGCGGTAGATCTCCGTCCCGGTTAGATCGGCGGGCAATAGGTCGGGGGTGAACTGCACCCGGTGAAAATCGGCCTGCACGCCATCTCCCAACACCTTGATGGCCCGGGTTTTGGCCAGCCCCGGCGCGCCCTCCACTAACAGGTGGCCATCGGCCAACAAGGCGATTAAGAGCCTGTCCACCAGCTTTTTCTGGCCGATGATGCGCCGGGCGATGAATGATTTAAGGCGAAATATCTCCGCCTTCTGCGATATGTCCATATTGTTTTGCGACTTGTTCGCATTGATTTTGGAGGTGTCTATTTTACAGGAAAAGTTGCTTACAAAAAAATGGCGCTGAGATAAAATGCGCTGACAATGACGAGAAAACGATTTATGAACCCTATTACTCTTGGGACTCTTCTCAACACGGCGCCGGCAATCATTCAGGGCGCGAGCAAGCTGATCGATTTAATCAAAGAGCGAAAAGGCGGGAGCCACAAGGACAAGGCCGGGGTGGTCACGCCCGACAACCTGGGAGAAGTGGTGGAACGGCTGGAAGCGCGCCTGGACGCGGCCGATGAAGCCAATGTCGAGCAGGTCAAACTCATCGAACAGCTGGCCCGACAAAATGAAATGTTGGCAACCTGTCTGCGACAGATCTTGCGGCGTTTCACCCTGATTTTCATTTTGGCGGCGCTGGCCCTGTTGCTTGCGATCTTAGCCTTGATGGCAAATTGACGGTGGCAAATATCCAGGGGCTTGCCGCCTGTTTGCTGTTGTTGATTCCGTTGCAAGCAACGGCTCAAGAACGACTGCGTCTGGCGACGACAACCAGCACAGACAATTCCGGGTTGTTGGCGGTCCTGCACCCGCCGTTTGAACGGGAACACGAAGTGAAAGTGGATGTCATCGCGGTTGGCAGCGGCAAGGCTCTCAAGTTGGGCGAGAACGGCGATGTCGATGTGGTCCTCGCCCATGCCCCCGACGCCGAAAGAAATTTTGTCGCGGCGGGCCATGGCGTGGAGCGAGCGCCGGTCATGCACAACGACTTTGTCCTGTTGGGGCCGGCGGCGGACCCTGCCGGAGCTGGCAAGATGAGCGCCATCGTCGAGGCGTTGGTTGCCATTGCCCACCATGAACAAGCCTTTGTTTCCCGCGGGGATGATTCCGGCACCCACAAAAAGGAAAAATCCCTGTGGAGGCAGGCGGGCATCGACCCGGCGGGGGAATGGCGCTTGGCCGTAGGGCAAGGAATGGGCGCGGCCCTCAGAATCGCCGACGACAAGCGGGCCTACATACTGTCAGACCGTGGCACCTATTTGGCCTTCAAGGACAAAATCAGCTTGGCGGTCATCAGCCAAGGCGACCCGGCGCTCTTCAACCCCTACCATGTCATTCTGGTCAATCCGGCAAGACACCCCCAGGTAAAGGCCGGCTTGGCCCGGAAATACATCGCCTTCATCCGCGGCCCGCGGGGGCGGGACATCATCAGAAATTTCACCGTGGCCGGCGAGCAACTGTTCAAGCCGGGCGCGGAAACAAAAACTCAATAACGGACCTGTCGACGGGACGGAAACCGCGCTGGGAAGAACGAGGTTGCGAGCCGAAGCTAAAAAAAAGCCGGACAGAATCCGGCTCCGAGGTTTGCTGCTTTTCTTATAGTTGTTATTCAGTCGTCCGTGCTATCGTTTTCTCTTCCGAATCCACAGGGCGCGACACCAGTTCGACGATGGCCATAGGGGCCTTGTCGCCAACCCGGTAGCCGCATTTCAGGATCCTTAGATACCCGCCCGGACGGTCGCGATAACGAGGGCCCAGTTCATTAAACAGCTTGGTGACGGCGCCGCGGTCGCGCAAACGGGCGTAAGCCAGCCTGCGGCGGGCGACCGAATCCGTTTTAGCCAGCGTAACCAGGGGCTCCGCAACGCGGCGCAACTCCTTCGCCTTAGGCACAGTGGTCTTGATCGCCTCATGCCGCACCAATGAAACAGTCATGTTGCGAAACAAAGCGCGCCGATGGCTGCTGTTTCGGTTCAGTTTCCGTCCGCTTTCTCTGTGGCGCATGTCAACAATCCAGGGTTATGTGTTTCACCGGCGGGACGCGGGCATGTACCGGTCTTCATACAGGCCTTGCGGCGGCCAGTTCTCCAGTTTCATCCCCAGGGACAAGCCCCGTTGTTCCAGCGCATCTTCGATCTCCGTCAGAGATTTTTTACCCAAGCTAGGAGTCTTCAACAAATCCTTTGCTTCGCGCTGAATCAGGTCGCCGATATAATAAATGCTTTCCGCCTTGAGACAGTTCGCCGAACGGACAGACAACTCCAGGTCGTCAACCGAGCTCAGCAGGATCGGGTCGATTTCCGGCGCGTGGCTCGGAACGGTCATTTCCCCGGTCTCCTCCGCCTCCAGATCAACAAACACGGACAGCTGATTGCGCAGTATCTTAGCGGCTTCCTTGATGGCGTCTTCAGGGTCCAGGGTGCCGTTGGTTTCGATCTCCAGGATCAGTTTGTCCAAATCCGTTTGCTGCTCCACGCGGGCGCTTTGAACATCGTAAGAAACGCGCCTGACGGGGCTGAAGGAAGCGTCAAGTTTAAGCCGGCCTATGTACTGCTCTGCGTCCTCGTCCGGGATTCCCACCACGACGGGGCGGTAGCCGCGCCCGCGTTCGACAATGAGTTGCATCTTCAATTCAACGCCTCTGGTTAGCTTGGCGATTGAGTGGTCGGGGTTGGCGATTTCCACGTCGTGATCCACGGTGATGTCACCGCCTTTGACTTCCCCGGGACCGGCCTTGTTCAGAGACAGGACCGCGACATCCTTGGCGCGCATGTTAATCGCCAGACCTTTCAGGTTCAGCAATATATCCGTCACATCTTCATGCACGCCTTCTATGGTCGTGTATTCATGCAACACTCCTTCTATCTCCACTTCCGTCACGGCGCATCCGGGCATGGAAGATAGCAAGACCCGGCGCAGGGCGTTCCCCAAGGTGTGGCCAAATCCCCGGTTTAACGGTTCGATGGTGACTTTGGCCAAGGTATTGCTGATGTTTTCAACATTGACCCGGCGCGGCTTTAACAATTCGCTGAATGTTGACGACATGTCGTGTTTCCTATGGTTGCTTACTTGGAATAGAGTTCCACAACTAATTGTTCATTGATGTCAGATGACAATTCGTTGCGTTCCGGCACTGATTTGAACACCCCCTCCATTTTTTTGCTATCCACATCCACCCACTCGGGGAAACCAATTTGTCCCGCCACATCTAGGGCCTCCTTGATGCGCAGTTGCGTCCGACTTTTTTCCCTAATCCCGATTTTATCCTCGGGGCCGACTTGGAAAGAAGGGATGTTGACGGGTTTGCCGTTCACCAGGACCGCCTTGTGGCTCACCAACTGCCGAGCCTCGTTGCGCGTGCTGCCGAAACCCATTCTGAACACCACATTGTCCAAGCGGCACTCCAAAATCTCCAGCAGGTTCTCGCCGGTGGAGCCCCGGCGCCGCGTCGCCTCTTTGTAGTAGCGGCGAAACTGCTTTTCCAACACGCCGTAAATCCGGCGCAACTTTTGCTTTTCTCTGAGTTGCACGGCGTAATCTTTGTCCGTCCCCCTCTTTGGCTTGGCGCCATGCTCGCCCGGCGCTTTGTCGATTTGACACTTCGCCTCAATGGGCCGAGCGCGGCTTTTCAGAAACAAGTCCATGCCCTCGCGACGGCTGAGCTTGCACTTGGGACCCAGGTAACGCGCCATATCTTGTCTCCCGTTACACCCGGCGCCGCTTCGGCGGCCGGCACCCATTGTGAGGAATGGGCGTCACATCGGTGATATTGGTGATTTTATAACCCAGCGCATTCAAGGCGCGCACAGCGGATTCGCGCCCCGGCCCCGGACCCTTGATGTTGACTTCCAGGTTTTTCACGCCAAACTCCTGAGCCGCCTCGCCCGCCTTCTGGGACGCCACCTGCGCCGCGAATGGCGTGCTTTTGCGCGACCCCCGGAAACCGCTGCCGCCAGCGGTGGCCCAGGCCAAAGCGTTCCCCTGCCTGTCGGTAATAGTGATGATGGTGTTATTGAACGAGGCATGGACATGCGCCACCCCGTCAATCACCGTCTTCTTTACCTTCTTTCTGGAACTTCTCGAACTTCTTGGTTTTGCCATGGTTTGTCTGTTGGTTTTTTACCATTTATTTTTTGATGATTCTGCGGGGGCCTTTGCGAGTCCGAGCATTGGTGCGGGTGCGCTGGCCCCGAAGGGGGAGGCCGCGCCGGTGACGAATGCCGCGGTACGCGCCCAAGTCCATCAGGCGTTTGATATTCATCGAAGTGTCCCGGCGCAAGTCGCCTTCCAGCTCATAGTTGGCCACTTCCGCCCTCAGCGTGTCCAGCTGAGCCTCACTCAGGGACGCCACTTTGAGATGCGGCTCTATGCTCGTTGCCACGCAGATCTTTTGGGCATTCGACCTGCCTATGCCGTAGATATGCGTTAACGCCACGCTCACCTGCTTGTTGTCCGGTATGTTGATGCCTGCAATGCGCGCCATGTCGTTTCTCCCCGGCTGTCAGCCTTGCCGTTGTTTGTGCCGCGGGTCGGAACAGATTACGCGGACGCTGCCCTTTCTGCGAATGATGCGGCAGTTGCGGCAGATTTTCTTTACCGATGCTTTAACTTTCATGTCTTTTCACCCTCGCCGGCTGTTAACGCCGCCCGTGGCTCTTCAAGTTTGCCTTTTTCAACACGCTCTCGTATTGGTGCGACATCAAGTGGGCCTGAATCTGCGCCATGAAGTCCATAACAACCACCACGATGATTAACAGCGAAGTCCCGCCAAAATAGAACGGAACATTGAACTCTATGATCAGAAACTCCGGGAGCAAGCAAACAAAGGTGATGTAGATAGCCCCTGCCATGGTCAGTTTCGTCAACACTCCATCAAGATATTGGGCCGTTTGTTCCCCTGGCCTCATCCCAGGAATGAACGCGCCGGATTTCTTGAGGTTGTCCGCCGTCTCCCTGGGATCGAAAACGACAGCTGTGTAGAAAAAACAGAAGAAAATGATCCCGGCGGCGTAGAAAGCCACATAAATGGGTTGCCCCGGTTGCAACAGGGTGGCGAGATCCTGCAACCAGCGCATCTCTCGCGCCTGACCGGCCCAGCTTGCCAAGGTGCCGGGAAACAGAATCAGGCTGGAAGCGAATATCGGAGGGATGACGCCCGCCATGTTTAGCTTCAGGGGCAGATGGCTGGACTGTCCCGCGTATAGTTTGCGCCCAACTTGGCGCTTGGCGTAATTGACAGTGATCCGGCGTTGCCCTCTTTCGATAAACACCACGACCCCTGTCACCGCTATGGCTAAAGCAAACAGGGTGAACACCATGATCAGGTGCAATTCGCCAGTGCGCGACAGCTCCAATGTGCCGCCTATGGCCGAGGGCAAACCGGCGACGATGCCAGCGAAGATGATCAGAGATATGCCGTTGCCCACGCCGCGTTCGGTGATCTGTTCGCCCAACCACATCAGGAACATGGTGCCAGTGACTAAAGTGGTTACCGCGGTGATGCGGAACCCCAAGCCAGGATCCAAGACGATGGCCCCACCCGCGACCTGTTGCCCTTCCAGGGCCAAGGACACCCCCAGGGCCTGAAAAGTCGCTAACAGAACTGTTCCGTAACGGGTGTATTGCGTGATCTTGCGGCGGCCGGATTCGCCTTCCCGGCGCAACTGCTTCAGCCGCGGGTCAACGAACGACAAAATCTGCATGATGATGGAGGCGGAAATATACGGCATGATGCCCAAGGCGACCACGGACAAGCGTTCCAATGCCCCTCCTGAGAACATGTTGAACATGTCCAGGATGGTGCCGCGCTGTTGTTCGAACAACTGGGCCAGCGCGTCCGGGTTAATGCCCGGAACCGGGATGAAGGTGCAGATCCGGTAGATGAACAACGCCACCAGCACAAATAACAAGCGCCGGCGCAATTCGGTCAGCTGAGTCAGGCCGCTCAGTCCGCCGGGTATTGCAAGATTGTTCGTCGCCATGTCTCCCGTCACTCCTCGAATTTTCCACCGGCAGCTTCAATGGCGATTCGGGCGCCCTTGGTGGCCTGCAAGCCCTTGATAATCAAGGCCTTGCCGATGGCGCCGCTGGCGATGATTTTCACTCGTTTAATTTTTCCTGAGAGCAGGCCGGCTTTTTGCAGAGCCTTGAGGTCCACCACTTCGCTCGCCGCCTTTTCCAGCTGGTCCAACCGGATCTCGCCGACGCTCCGGGCCAGATGGGAACGAAATCCCACCTTGGGAAGGCGCCGTTGCAAAGGCATCTGCCCGCCTTCAAAGCCGACTTTGTGGTAACCGCCCGAACGCGACTTCTGCCCCTTGTGGCCGCGTCCCGCTGTCTTTCCTTTGCCGGAACCGATGCCCCGGCCCACGCGCTTGCCTGGTCGCTTGGAACCGGCGGCAGGTTTTATCTCATTGAGTCTCATGTCACGCTTCCTCAACCGCCAGCAGGTAGGACACCTTGTTGATCATCCCGCGAGTCTCCGGAGTGTCCGCCACCGTGACCGAATGCCCTATGCGACGCAACCCCAGCCCTGCCACGCAAGCTTTGTGCGCCGCAATGCGGCGATTGATGCTGCGCTTCAAGGTCACCTTCAACTCTTTTGTTTTCTTGGCCATGATCAGCCAGTGATCTCCTCGAGGGTCTTGCCGCGTTTGGCGGCGACATGTTCCGGCGCCACCATGGATTGCAAGCCCTTCACAGTGCCGCGAACCACGTTGATCGGATTGGTCGAACCGATGGATTTCGCCAGGACATTGTAGATGCCCGCGCACTCGAAGACGGCCCGCATGGCGCGGCCGGCGATGATGCCTGTGCCTTCCGACGCGGGCTGCATATAGACCTTGGCCGCGCCGTGCCGGGCGGTGACCGGGTAATGCAAGGTAGTGCCGTTCAACGGCACTTCGATCATGTTCTGGCGCGCTTTTTCCATGGCTTTTTGTATGGCTATAGGCACTTCCCTAGCTTTGCCGCGGCCAAAACCCACTTTGCCGTTGCCATCTCCCACGACAGTCAGGGCCGCAAAGCCGAAGATGCGGCCGCCTTTGACTACCTTGGCCACTCGGTTGACCGCGACCAGCTTCTCAAGCAGATCGTCGTTGCCAGTGATTGATTTCGTCGTTGCCACCTTCAGTTTTCTCTCTCGCTGATAGTTAAAATTCCAGGCCCTGTTCGCGAGCAGCGTCCGCTAACGCTTTCACCCTCCCATGGAACTTGAAGCCCGACCGGTCGAACGCCACGCGGGTCACCCCGGCTTTTTTCGCGCGCTCGGCAATGGCCTTGCCCACAACGCCAGCGGCTTCCCTATTGCCGCCATTCTTGACCTGAGGACGAATTTCCCGGTCTAAAGTCGAGGCGCTGGCCAACACCCCTGAACCATTCGGCGCAATAACTTGGGCGTAAATATGCCGGGGCGTGCGGAACACGCACAACCGGTTCTCGCCTCGCTCCCTGATGCGCGCCCGCACCCTTCCGGCCCTTCTCAGTCTTGCCGCTTTTTTCTTCATTTCAGTATATCAGCATCACGATGCCTTCTTTGCTTCCTTGCGCAACACTTGTTCGTCGGAATAGCGCACGCCCTTGCCTTTGTAAGGCTCCGGCGGCCTATAGCTTCGAATGTTCGCCGCCATCTGCCCGACCTTTTGCTTGTCCGCTCCCTTCACAATGATCTCGGTTTGGCTAGGGGTTTCAATCGCAACCCCCGGCGGAATATCGATATTGACGGGATGGGAAAAACCCAAGGTCAGATTCAACACTCCGGACTGCGCCTGCGCCCGGTAGCCCACCCCCGTTATATCCAGTTTGATCTCAAACCCATCCGACACGCCAGTCACCATATTTTGCAACACCGCCCGGGTGGTTCCTGCCAGCGCCTTCACCGACTTCGTTCCGCTCTTTGCGGAAAGCCTTAACTGATTGTCCTCCCGGCTCAGTTTCACCGCTGGATGGATGGTGTGCGCCAGTTCGCCTTTGCCGCCCTTGATTCTGACTTCCGCTCCCTGGACGCTGACATCCACGCCTTTGGGAATGACGACAGGATTATTGGCGATTCTCGACACCTTGCCCCCCTAAGCGACGATGCAGATAATTTCGCCGCCGACGCCCTGTTCCCGGGCTGCCTTGTCGGTCATCACGCCTTTGGATGTGGTGATGATTGCCGTGCCAAGCCCCCCGCGCACCCGCGGCAACTGGTCCTTGGCGCTGTAGCGGCGCAAACCGGGGCTGCTCACGCGTTGCAACAGCTCAATGACTGGCTTGCCCTCGAAGTATTTCAATTTAATGGTCAAGCGGGGCTTGGCCCCATCCTCTTCCACGCCGAAATCTTCGATGTAACCCTCTTCCTTGAGAATTGTCGCCACCGCGACCTTCAGTTTGGACGAGGGCATCGCCACTTCCAGCTTAAACCGTTGCTGGCCGTTGCGGATCCTCGTCAACATGTCGGCTATTTGATCTTGCAAACTCATTTCACACTCTCACTTGGCTCGTCGTCTTTCTCACCAGCTCGCCTTGACCAGCCCGGGAATGTCCCCGCGCATGGCGGCCTCGCGCAGTTTGTTTCTTCCCAAGCCGAATTTTCGATAGTAGCCCTTGGGCCTTCCCGTCAGGCTGCACCGGTTCGTCAACCGCGCTGGGCTGGAATCCCTGGGCAGTTTGTTCAACTTGATTCTTGCCTCTTGGCGTTCTTCTTTAGTCAGCGACATGTCTTTGATGATCTCCTTCAGCCCGACTCGCTTCTTGGTGTATCTTTCGACCAAGCGCCTTCTCTTGCGCTCCCGGTTCACCATGGATGTTTTTGCCATATTCTTCTGCCTGTAAAAAAACTCCGGCCTAATTTCGGACCGGAAAATTGAAAGCCAACAGCAGGGCCTTCGCCTCTTCATCTGTTCTCGCGGAAGTGGTGATAGTCACATCCAAGCCGCGGATTTTGTCTATCTTGTCGAAATCTATCTCAGGGAAAATGATTTGCTCCTTAACGCCCAGGCTGTAATTGCCGCGCCCGTCGAATGAACGCGCGCTCAGGCCGCGAAAGTCTCTGATGCGCGGGATGGCAATTGAAATGAGCCGGTCTAAAAATTCATACATGCGCTTCCGTCGCAGCGTGACCTTGCAACCGTTGGGAAAACCTTTTCTGACTTTGAAATTCGCCACAGATTTCTTCGCCATGATCACTATGGGCTTCTGCCCGGATAATTGCGTCAAATCGCTCACAGCGTGTTCCATGGCTTTTTTATCAGCTATGGCGTCGCCTACCCCCATGTTCAGGGTGATCTTGAGGATGCGCGGCACCTGCATAGGCGACTTGTAGTCAAACTGCTTAATCAGCTTAGGCATCACTTCGGCCTGGTAGTATTCTTGCAATCTCGTCATGTCGTCTTCCCGCTTGTTGGCAGATTTAAACGTCGACCACTTCCTTGTTGGATTTGAAATAACGGACCTTCTGCCCATCTTCCAAATGCCGGAACCCCACTCGGTCCGGCTTGCTTGCAACCGGGTTCCAGAGCGCCACATTGGAGATCGCCAGGGGCCTCTCCTTTTCGACGATGCCACCCGGAGCGCCTTGGGCGGGATTGCCTTTGGTGTGGCGCTTGACCATGTTGACATTTTCGACAACCACTTTGCTCTCGGCCATGTTGACTTTCAGCACGACGCCGCGCTTGCCCTTGTCCTTGCCGGCCAGGACCACCACTTCGTCGCCTTTTCTGATCTTGTTCATGCCTCTTAACCGCCGTTCACAACACTTCCGGCGCCAGGGAAATAATCTTCATAAAGTTCTCCCCCCTGAGTTCGCGCGTCACCGGCCCGAAGATGCGCGTGCCAACCGGTTGCAACTGGTTGTTCAACAGCACGGCGGCGTTGCTATCGAACCGGACCAGTGAGCCATCCGCCCGCCTCACTCCTTTCCTGGTGCGCACCACCACGGCGTTGTATAGCTCTCCCTTCTTCACCCGGCCCTTGGGGATGGCCTCTTTCACGCTGACCTTGATTACATCGCCAATCCCAGCGTAGCGCCGCTTCGAACCGCCCAAGACCTTCACGCACATTAACCGGCGCGCCCCGCTGTTGTCGGCGGCTTTTAACACTGTCTGCATCTGTATCATGCGGCACTCTCGCTGATTTCACGCTTCACGCCTTTAACCGGGTTGAACTTCCCGGGACCGGCTCAGTATCTTCTGCAACCGCCAAGCTTTGTTCTTGGCAAGGGGACGGGATGACTCTATGACAACCAGATCGCCTTCGTTACACTCGTTGTTTTCATCATGGGCAAGCAACTTAGTGGAGCGCCGGATGTATTTCTGGTACAGCGGGTGTTTCACCGTTCGCCGCACCTCCACTGCAATCGACTTGTTCATCTTGTTGCTGACCACCGTTCCAGTGAGTGTTCTTGCCGTTTTTCCCGAATCACTCATGGCCTTCGCTCTTCGCCATCTCATGCATTACCGTCTTGACGCGCGCGATGTCCCGGCGCACCGTCTTGAACCGGGCGGGCTTGCCAAGTTGCCCGGAACCTTTTTGCATGCGCAGGTTGAACTGTTCGCGCAACAGCTCCGCGAGCGTCTCCCGCAATTCCGCGGGTTGCTTTTCTCTTAAAGCCGATGCTTTCATTTACAAAATCACCCTGCTGGAAAAAGTTGTTTTAATGGGCAACTTCGCCGCCGCCAATTGGAAGGCTTCCCGAGCCAGTTCCTCGGAGACGCCCTCGATCTCGTAAAGCATTTTGCCGGGCCGCACCACAGACACCCAGTATTCCACATTGCCCTTGCCCTTGCCTTGCCTCACTTCCAAGGGCTTGGTAGTGATCGGCTTATCGGGAAAAATCCGTATCCAGATCTTTCCGCCGCGTTTCACTTTCCGGGTCATGGCGCGGCGCGCCGCCTCAATCTGCCGCGCGGTGATGCGCCCCCGGCCAACGGCCTTCAGGCCATATTCGCCAAAGCTGACTTTGTTGCCGCTACTCGCCAGCCCGCGGTTCCGGCCCTTGCTCTGTTTTCTGAATTTTGTCCGTTTAGGCTGTAACATGCGCTTGCACCCTCCTCGTTGCTCAGGACGCCGCCTTTGTTCCGTCCGTCCGCTCTTCCATGCTGAACACTTCGCCTTTGAAGATCCAGACCTTGACGCCGATTACTCCGTAGGTCGTATTGGAGTTGGCGGTTCCGTAGTCTATGTCCGCTCGCAAGGTGTGCAGGGGCACTCGACCCTCGCGGTACGATTCAGAACGGGCGATCTCCGCGCCGTTCAAGCGTCCGCTGACGCAAATTTTGATGCCCAAAGCACCTAACCGCATGGAATTGGTCACAGCGCGCCTCATGGCCCGCCTGAACATGATTTTTCTCTCGATCTGCTGGGCCACGCTCTCTGCCACCAGGCTCGCGTCCAATTCCGGCTTTCTGATCTCCTGCACGCTGACCCGCGCCATATTGCCCGCCATCGCCGACACCTCCGCGCTCAGACGTTCTATGTCCTCGCCTTTTTGCCGATCACAATGCCCGGCCTGGCGGTGTGGATAATCACCTTGATTTCATTGGGCGGACGCTCGATTTGAATCCGGCTAACGGAAGCGTTAGACAATTTCTTTCTCAGGTAATCGCGCACCTGCAAGTCGGCCTGCAAATAAGCCGCGTAGTTTTTCGTGTCCGCGTACCAAGTGGAAGTCCAGTTTTTAATGATGCCGATGCGCATCCCCGTCGGATGTACTTTCTGTCCCATAGGATTTTTTACTCCGCTGTTTCAGTTACCGTTATTGTCAGATGGCTGGTGCGTTTCAAGATCCTGTCGGCGCGCCCCCGCGCCCGCGCCCGCAAGCGCTTTTGCGCCGGCCCCTGATCTACCGTGGCCGCCGCCACCCTCAACTCATCGACATCCGCGCCGTCGTTGTTCTCAGCGTTGGCAATGGCCGATTCCAGGACCTTCTTAATGATCCCCGCCGCCTTCTTGTTGCTGTAAGTCAGGAGATTCAGCGCCTTGTCAACCGGCAGGCCGTGTATCTGGTCTGCAACCAAGCGCAATTTCTGCGGCGCCATGCGCGAATACTTCAAAGTTGCCGTCGTCGCCATTGCCTCTTCCCCGCTGTCAACTGGTTTTCTTGTCGCCAATATGACCCCGGAAAGTGCGGGTAAGAGCAAACTCTCCGAGCTTGTGGCCCACCATGTTCTCCGTGACGAAAACGGGAATGTGGTCGCGGCCATTGTGCACCGCCAAGGTCAACCCCACCATGTCCGGCACGATCATGGACCGCCGAGACCATGTTTTAATGGGGCGCTTGTCATTGTTCTCTCTGGCTTTCTCAACTTTCCTGAGCAAGTGATGGTCCACGAAAGGCCCTTTTTTTATCGAACGCGGCATGTCCCTCCCCTAACTCTTCCTCTTGCGAATGATCAAGTTGTCGGTGCGCTTGTTCTTACGGGTCTTATAGCCCTTGGTCGGGTAGCCCCAGGGGGTGGAAGGATGCCGTCCACCGGAGGAGCGCCCCTCGCCGCCGCCGTGGGGGTGGTCCACCGGGTTCATGGCCACGCCTCGCACCGTTGGACGCACGCCGCGCCAACGCTTGGCCCCGGCCTTGCCCAATTTTTGCAGGGAATGTTCCACATTGCTCGCCTCGCCGATAGTCGCCCGGCAATCCAGGGCTGTTTTTCTAACCTCGCCGGAGCGCAGGCGCAACATGGCATGGCCCCTTTCGCGCGCCACCAGTTGCGCGCTGCCCCCTGCGCTGCGCGCCAGTTGCGCGCCTTTGCCCGGCTTCAATTCGACGCAATGAATAGTGGAACCGGCGGGGATGTTTCTCAAAGGCAAACAGTTGCCCTTTTTAATGGGGGCCTGGCTGCCGGACATCAGCTCCTCCCCCACCTTAAGGCCTTGGGACGCGATGATGTAGCGCCGCTCCCCGTCCGCGTAACGCAACAAGGCAATATGCGCGGTCCGGTTCGGGTCGTACTCAATTCTCTCCACTTTGGCGGGGATGCCGTCCTTATCGCGTTTGAAATCGATGATGCGGTAACGCTGTTTGGCGCCGCCGCCGCGATGACGCACGGTGATCCTGCCGCAATTGTTGCGCCCGGACTTCTTGCTCTGCTTCTCCAATAAGGGGCCCCAAGGCTTGCCCTTGTGCAAGTCCGGGTTGGCGAGTTTCACTGCGCCCCGGCGTCCCGGCGAAGTCGGTTTTGGCTTGATTAAAGGCATCTTTCCAGCGTTTCCTCAGGCCCCGGCAAAATCAATGTCGAAGCCGGCTTTGAGTTTGACATAGGCTTTCTTCCAGTCGGCCCGGCGCCCGCGCTTTTGTCTGAAGGTCTTGCGTTTGCCCTTCATGTTTATCACTCGCACGGCTTCGACCTCGACTGCGAACATCTTTTCAACGGCCTGTTTGACCTCGGGCTTAGTGGCGTCTTTGACGACCTTGAAGACAAATTGCCGGTGCTTGTCCGCCAATAGGGTGGACTTTTCCGTCACCCGCGGCGTCAGCAACACTTGCATCAGCCTCTCCTGGTTCACGATAGCCAGACCTCCACTCGTTTCAGCGCCGGTTTCGTCATCAACACACGCTCAAACCCGATTAGCGAACAGGGATCGATGTCGCGCGCCTCGATAACCGCCACTTTCGGCAGGTTGCGGGTTGCCAAATGCAAGTTTTCGCTGACCTCATCAGCCACGATCAGCGTCTCGTCAAGGCCCAAGTGAGCCAGGGCCGCCACTGCGGCCTTGGTTTTCGGCTCTGACATGGCCAATTCGTCTATGCAAACCAACCTTTCCTGGCGAACCAACTCTGACAAAATCGAGCGTAGAGCGCCCCGATACATTTTCTTGTTGATTTTCTTGGCGTAATTCCGCTTGCCTGACGCAAAAGTCACACCGCCGCCGCGCCAGATGGGACTTCTTATGGTGCCGGCCCGGGATCGCCCTAATCCCTTCTGCCGCCAAGGTTTTTTGCCGCCGCCCTTGACTGCCGCGCGATTCTTAAGGGACTTCGAGCCGGCCCGCCCCGTTGACAGGTAAGAAGTCAACACCTGGTGCACCAGTGGCTCATTATAGGCAACGGCAAACACCGCGTCCGAAACCTCCAGATTATCCGTCTTCTTGTTCTCAACATGGCGCAGTTTGAGTTCCATGACGCGCTCCTCAGGCTGGCTTCCCCGCCTTGACGGCGGGTCGAACGATGACGCGCCCGCCCCTGGCGCCGGGGACGGCTCCTTTGACAAGCATCAGGTTCCGGTCCGGATCGACTCTGACAATTTCCAGGTTCTGCACGGTCTGCTTCTCGCCTCCCATGCGCCCCGCCATCTTCTTGCCGGGGAAAACCCTTCCCGGGGTTTGGTTCTGGCCAATGGAGCCGGGGGCGCGATGGGCCCGGGAATTGCCGTGGCTATTGCGCTGACTACTGAAGTTGTGCCTTTTTATCACCCCGGCAAAACCTTTTCCTATGGTGACGCCGGTCACATCGACCTTTTGGCCAGTGGAGAAAATATCGACCTTGATCGCCGCGCCGAGGGCAAGTTCACCACCCTCGTCCTTTTCCAACCTGAATTCACGCAGACCTTCCGCCGTATCTACCTGGGCCTTGGCCAGCGTTCCAGCCTGAGGCTTTTTGATCAGTTTGGGCCGCTTGCCGCCATAAGCCACCTGCACTGCCCGGTAGCCGTCGCGTTGCGGATCGAGCAGGCCCGTCACCCGGTTAGGAGTCGCCTCTATGGCGGTGACGGGGATGGAGCGACCCTCTTCCGTGAAGATCCGGGTCATGCCCACTTTCTTGCCCACTATGCCAATTGTCATGTTTTCGCCCCGCCGGTTTAGCCGAGTTTTATCTGGACATCCACGCCTGCCGCAAGGTCCAGTTTCATCATGGCGTCCACTGTCTTTTCTGTCGGGTTGATGATATCGATCAAGCGCTTGTGAGTTCTGATTTCATACTGATCCCGGGCGTCTTTATTGGCATGGGGCGAGATCAGCACTGTGTAGCGTTCTTTTTTGGTCGGCAGGGGAATGGGCCCCTTCACCTGAGCGCCAGTGCGGCGCGCCGTCTCGACGATCTCACGGGTGGATTGATCGAGCAGGCGGTAATCAAACGCCTTCAACCTGATCCTAATTACCTGTTTGTCCGCCATGCCGTCTTACTCTTTGTCCGTTGTCGCGCCTTTACTCGACGATTTTGGACACGACGCCGGCGCCCACGGTGCGCCCCCCTTCACGGATCGCAAAACGCAACCCCTCCTCCATCGCTATCGGCGAGATCAACGACACCCCCAACTGGATGTTGTCCCCCGGCATCACCATCTCCACTCCCTCCGGCAACGACACCGCTCCCGTCACATCCGTCGTCCGAAAATAAAACTGCGGCCGATAATTGCTGAAAAACGGCGTGTGGCGACCACCCTCCTCCTTGCTCAACACATACACCTCGCACTCAAATCCCGTGTGCGGCGTGATGCTCCCCGGCACGCACAACACCTGTCCACGCTCCACCTCATCGCGCTTCGTTCCGCGCAACAACACCCCCAAATTGTCCCCCGCCCGTCCCTCGTCCAACAATTTCCGAAACATCTCCACCCCCGTGCACGTCGTCCGCGCCGTCTCCCGAATCCCCACTATCTCAACCTCGTCCCCCACTCGAACCACACCCCGCTCCACCCGGCCCGTCACCACCGTCCCACGACCACTGATCGAAAACACATCCTCTATCGGCAACAAAAACGGCTGCTCCACCGGCCGCTCCGGCACCGGGATGTACGCATCCATCGCCGCCATCAATCGCTCCACCGAACCCGTCCCCAACTCCCCTTCCTCTCCCTCCAACGCCCGCAACGCGCTCCCCACCACCACCGGCGTCTCCTCACCCGGAAACTCATACGCCTCCAGCAACTCCCGAACCTCCAACTCCACCAACTCCAACAACTCCCCATCGTCAACCTGATCCGCCTTGTTCAAATACACCACGATCCGCGGCACCCCAACCTGACGCGCCAACAAAATGTGCTCCCGCGTCTGCGGCATCGGCCCGTCCGCCGCGCTCACCACCAACACCGCACCATCCATCTGCGCCGCCCCCGTGATCATGTTCTTCACATAGTCCGCATGACCCGGACAATCCACATGCGCGTAATGACGCCCCTCGCTCTCATACTCCACATGCGCCGTCGCTATCGTGATCCCGCGCTCTCGCTCCTCCGGCGCATTGTCGATCTGCGCGTACTCCTTCACCTCTCCACCGTACCGCGCCGACATCGCCTTCGTGATCGCCGCCGTCAACGTCGTCTTCCCATGATCCACATGGCCTATCGTGCCGACATTCACATGCGGCTTCGTACGCTCGAATTTCTCCTTGGACATTGGTTTTCTACCTCGTTAAGTTGTGATTATTGCTTTCCCAACAGGATCCCGTCCGCCACGCTGCCGGGGACGGGATTGTACTTCAAAAATTCCATTGTGTAAGTGGCGCGCCCCTGGGTGGCTGAACGCAGGGCAGTGGCGTAGCCAAACATTTCCTCCAGCGGGACTTCCGCCCGGATGATCTTGCCAGCGGGGGAATCCCCGGTTTCCGACAACATGCCCCGGCGCCGACTCAAGTCCCCTGTCACCGAGCCCAGATAATCCTCCGGCGTCACCACCTCTACGCTCATCATGGGTTCCAACAAGACCGGGGCGGCGCGAGCGACGCCATCCTTGAAGCCCTGGGAGGCGGCTATCTTGAAGGCCATTTCGCTGGAGTCAACCTCGTGGTAAGACCCGTCGCACAAGGTCACCTTCACATCCACCATGGGGTAGCCGGCCACGACCCCGCTCTCCATCTGCTCTTGTATGCCCTTGTCAACGGCCGGTATGTAATCTTTGGGGACGGCGCCGCCAACTATCTTGTTGACGAACTCGTATCCATGTCCGGGCGCTTGCGGCTCGATCTTCAACACGACATGACCGTACTGACCGCGCCCCCCGGTTTGGCGCACGAACCGGCCCTCCACCTTTTCCACCGGCTTTTTGATGGTTTCACGGTAGGCCACTTGGGGCTTGCCCACATTGGCGTCAACCTTGAACTCCCGCCGCAACCGGTCGACGATGATCTCCAAGTGCAATTCGCCCATGCCTGAGATGATGGTCTGTCCGGATTCGCTGTCGGTGTGAACGCGAAAAGAGGGATCTTCCTGCGCCAGTTTCCCCAAAGCCACGCCCATTTTTTCCTGGTCAGGCTTGGTCTTGGGCTCCACTGCCACGGAGATCACCGGATCGGGGAACTCCATCTTTTCCAGGATGACGGCATGCTTTGCCTCGCACAAGGTGTCGCCAGTAGTAATGTCTTTCAAGCCCACCGCGGCCGCTATGTCGCCAGCTCTGACCTCCTTGATCTCCTCCCGCGAATTGGAGTGCATCTGCAAAAGCCGGCCTATGCGCTCTTTTTTATCCCGGACGGGGTTGTAAATTGTGTCGCCGGAATTCAGCACTCCCGAATAAACCCGGAAAAATGTCAGCGCACCGACAAAGGGGTCGGTGGCAATTTTGAAAGCCAAGGCCGAAAAGTGTTCATCGTCCCTGGGTTGGAGGATGATTTCGACGTCTTTCGCGTTGGCGGAGACGCCTTTCATCGCGGGGACCTCATGAGGCGCAGGCAGGTAGTCGATGATGGCGTCCAACATGCACTGCACGCCCTTGTTCTTGAAAGCCGAACCACACAAAACCGGCACCACTTCGTTCGACAGGGTCCTTTCCCTGATGCCCTGCTTGATCTGTTCCGCGGACAGTTCACCCGTTTCCAGATAGACTTCCATCAGTTGCTCATTCGCCTCGGCGGCGACTTCCACCAGCTTCTCCCGCCATTCCCGACACGGCCCCGCCAGCCCCTCCGGGATGTCTTTTTCCTCGAACCTCATGCCCATGCTCGAATCATCCCAGTAGATGGCTTTTTGTTTTACCAGGTCAACCACGCCTTCAAACTTGTATTCCGCCCCTATGGGCAGTTGCAACGGCACCGGCGCATTGCCCAGGCGTTCCCTGACCTGTTTGACCACCCGGAGAAAATCGGCGCCGCTACGATCCATTTTGTTGACAAAGGCCAGCCTCGGCACGCCATATTTGTTCGCTTGTCGCCAGACAGTCTCCGATTGCGGCTCAACGCCGCCGACAGCGCAGAAAACGGCGCAGGCCCCGTCCAACACCCGCAGGGATCTTTCAACTTCAATGGTGAAATCCACATGGCCCGGGGTATCGATGATATTGATCCGATGTTCCCGGTGCTGGCCGGCCATGCCCTTCCAGAAGCAGGTAGTGGCCGCCGAGGTGATGGTAATGCCGCGCTCCTGCTCCTGCTCCATCCAGTCCATAGTGGCGGCGCCGTCATGAACTTCGCCCATCTTGTGGGAACGGCCGGTGTAATAGAGGATGCGCTCGGTGGTGGTTGTCTTGCCGGCGTCTATGTGGGCCATGATGCCGATGTTCCGGCAACTTTCTATGGGAGTGGCGCGCGCCATGACTGCCAAAGTTCTCCTGTCACCACCGGTAATGGGAAAACGCCTTGTTGGCCTCGGCCATCTTGTGGACGTCCTCCCGCTTTTTAATCGCAACGCCGCGGCTTTCCGAAGCGTCCATCAGCTCGCCAGCCAAGCGCAGCCCCATGCTCTTCTCGCCCCTTTTCTTGGCGGCGTCAACCAACCAGCGCATGGCCAAGGTCGTGCCTCTGTCGGAACGCACCTCTACCGGAATCTGGTAGGTCGCTCCGCCAACCCGCCTGGATTTCACTTCCACGATGGGCTTCACATTGCCCAGCGCCTGGTTGAACACGGCCAAGGAATCATCCGTTTTCTTCTTAGCGCCGATCTCATCCAAGGCGCCGTAAACGATCTTCTCGGCGATGGACTTCTTGCCGCTGCGCATGACCATGTTGATGAATTTCGCCAACACCTGGTCGTGGTATTTCGGATCCGGCAGGATCGTTCTCTTTTCGGCGACTCTTCTTCTGGACATGGCCCTTATCCTATGTTTTAGGCTTCTTGGCGCCGTATTTCGACCGCCGTTGCCGCCGGTCCGCCACCCCTGAGGTGTCCAAGGTGCCGCGGACGGTGTGGTAGCGCACGCCGGGCAGGTCTTTCACCCTGCCGCCCCGTATCAGGATGACAGAGTGTTCCTGCAAATTGTGGCCTTCCCCGCCGATGTAGGTCGTCACCTCGTGGCCATTGGTCAGCCGCACCCTGGCGACCTTGCGCAGGGCGGAATTAGGCTTTTTCGGCGTCGTGGTGTACACGCGCGTGCACATCCCCCGCTTTTGCGGGCAACTGTCCAGGGCCGGCACATTGCTTTTGACCCTTTGCCGTTTTCTCGGCTTGCGCACTAACTGATTGACTGTAGCCATTTTTTACTCGAGTTTCCTCGTTGTTTAGCGGGGTTTTGAGTGCATATCCCCCTTGCGGCCAGGCATTGTCGCCGACCCAATTGCGCGTTGAAGTTTGGTTGATTTTGAAAAACCGCTTGCAATCCGTTGCAAACTCATGGATCGCTTAATTCCCCGGCGACCTCTGCGGCAACAGGAACTGTCGCCATTTTTCAAATGTTTAAGTCATTGAAAAACGGACAAAAAACCAGATTTCAACCATTCGCTTTCGCACCTCCAAAAACAATCAAAGACCGAAGCCATGCTCCAATCCGCTAAAAGAGGGGGAGTATAATGCCGGAATTGAGCGTTTGTCAAATAAATTTACATCCTTTGTCAACACACTGAAAGATGTCCCTTTGGGGGGTGGGGGACGCAACCCGCGCTCAGGCCCCAGGCGCGGGGACTGATCCCTGTTTTGGGTGGCGGGTTTCGCCGCCTAACGCCACCCGGCGGCGTTTCGCGCCCCAGGAGCCGGGAGCGGCCTCGAATACGCCAGGGCATGGCGCGCCACAGCGCGGGCAACGCCCCTGGGGAGTCAGGCGCCAGGCCTTCAACACATACCAGTCCCGGCCAATCAGCAACTCCCCGCAGGAGCGACAATAGGTGCTGCCACCGCGGCTGTCATGGACATTCCCCGTGTAAACGAACTTGAGGCCATTTTTGAGCGCGATCTCTCGGGCCCGCGCCAAGGTGGCAAAGGGCGTGTTGCTCTTGTCCAACATTTTCCAATCGGGATGAAACGCGGTGAAATGCAGGGGCACATCCTCGCCCAAGTTGTCAAACAGCCACCGGGTCATAGCCTCGATCTCCCTACTGTCGTCATTCTCATCCGGGATCAACAAGGTGGTGATCTCGAACCAAACTCGGGTTTCCTCCTTCAGGTGCAACAAGGTGTCTAACACGGGTTGCAACCGACCGCCGGTGATGCGCCGATAAAATCGCTCCGTGAACGCCTTGAGGTCGACGTTGGCCGCGTCCATGTGGCGAAAAAATTCGCGCCGTGGCGCATCGCAGACATAACCCGCGGTCACCGCCACTGACCTCACGCCCAGCTCCCTGCAAGCCTGGGCCACATCAATGGCGTATTCATGGAAGATCACCGGATCATTGTAGGTGTAGGCAACCGAGCGGCAACCCGTTTGCGCCGCCGCCTGGGCCAGTCGCTCCGGGGACGCGGAGTCCGCCAAGGTGTCAACTTCGCGCGACTTGCTGATGTCCCAGTTTTGGCAGAACTTACAGGCCAGGTTGCAACCTGCCGTTCCGAATGACAACACTGGGGTGCCAGGCAGAAAATGGTTAAGGGGTTTTTTCTCTATCGGGTCTATGCAAAAGCCGCTGGAACGACCATAGGTGGTCAGAACAACTTGGCCATCCTGGCAGGCCCGCACGAAGCACAGCCCGCGCTGACCCTCGCGCAACTTGCAGGCTCTGGGGCATAGATCGCATTGGATCCTGCCATCGGCCAATTTGCGCCAGTAAACGGTCGGCGCCACAGCGTCAAATCGAGGTCGCGCTTGATTTAGCATGCCCTGTCAGTGAAAAAGTTTGCAAGCGCCGTTAATTATAACCCCCGGGAAGCCCGCGCGCCTCACAAAACTTGACGCGCCTTGGGAAACGCGGCTCCGGAACAAAAAAGCCCCCGCCGTTTCCGAGCAGGGGCTTAAGAAGAAAGCCCTGGCGGTGACCTACCCTTGCGCGGGCAAGCCCGCACTACTATCGGCGCAACGCCGTTTCACTTCCGAGTTCGGGATGGGATCGGGTGGTGCCAGCGCGCTATGGCCGCCAGGAAAACAAAACCGAAAAGAGGGAATCGCGCTGTCGCGCCACAAACCTTATGAGTGTTATATGGTCAAGCCTCACGGGCAATTAGTACTGGTTAGCTTCGCGCATTACTGCACTTCCACACCCAGCCTATCAACCTCGTCGTCTTCGAGGGCCCTTCAGAGGGCTTAAAGCCCAGGGGAGAACTCATCTTGAGGGGGGCTTCCCGCTTAGATGCTTTCAGCGGTTATCCCGTCCGCACATAGCTACCCGGCAATGCGATTGGCATCACAACCGGAACACCAGAGGTGCGTCCACTCCGGTCCTCTCGTACTAGGAGCAGCTCCTCTCAATTCTCCAACGCCCACGGCAGATAGGGACCGAACTGTCTCACGACGTTCTAAACCCAGCTCGCGTACCTCTTTAAATGGCGAACAGCCATACCCTTGGGACCTGCTTCAGCCCCAGGATGAGATGAGCCGACATCGAGGTGCCAAACACCACCGTCGATATGAACTCTTGGGTGGTATCAGCCTGTTATCCCCGGAGTACCTTTTATCCGTTGAGCGATGGCCCTTCCATTCAGAACCACCGGATCACTAAGACCTGCTTTCGCACCTGCTCGACTTGTCTGTCTTGCAGTCAAGCACCCTTATACCTTTGCGCTCATAGCACGATTTCCGACCGTGCCGAGGGTACCTTCGCGCTCCTCCGTTACTCTTTGGGAGGAGACCGCCCCAGTCAAACTACCCACCATGCACTGTCCCCGACCCGGATCACGGGCCTAGGTTAGAACCTCAAACATGCCAGGCTGGTATTTCAAGGTTGGCTCCACGGCAACTGGCGTCGCCGCTTCAAAGCCTCCCAGCTATCCTACACAAACATATTCAAAGTCCAGTGCAAAGCTGTAGTAAAGGTTCACGGGGTCTTTCCGTCTAGCCGCGGGTACACTGCATCTTAACAGCGAGTTCAATTTCGCTGAGTCTCGGGTGGAGACAGTGTGGCCATCGTTACGCCATTCGTGCAGGTCGGAACTTACCCGACAAGGAATTTCGCTACCTTAGGACCGTTATAGTTACGGCCGCCGTTTACCGGGGCTTCGATCAAGGGCTTCGCCGAAGCTAACCCCATCAATTAACCTTCCGGCACCGGGCAGGCGTCACACCCTATACGTCCTCTTGCGAGTTTGCAGAGTGCTGTGTTTTTAGTAAACAGTCGCAGCCACCTGGTCACTGCAACCCCTTTCTGCTCCGGCCGCAAGGGCCTTCACATACCGGGGGCACACCTTCTCCCGAAGTTACGGTGCCATTTTGCCGAGTTCCTTCACCCGAGTTCTCTCAAGCGCCTTAGGATACTCTCCTCGCCCACCTGTGTCGGTTTGGGGTACGGTCTGTTTTGACCTGAAGCTTAGAGGTTTTTCCAGGAAGCAT
>OZ241853.1:995000-2971370 GCA_965202685.1 Gammaproteobacteria bacterium
GATCATCCCGGCCGCGCCCAAGGCCTCGCCCCACTCGGAGTTGAAGCAGATCTCCGTCTCATCGGGGCGCAGAATTTTATAGACCTGCTCTTTGTAGGTCTCCGCATTCTCGGCCAGCTCCTCAGGAGTCAACGGTTTGCGGGAGTCATCGCGCCCGGAAGGGTCACCGATCAAGCCGGTGAAATCGCCGATGAGAAACATGACATGGTGGCCCAGATCCTGGAAATGACGCATTTTGTTAATCAGCACCGTATGGCCCAAATGCAAATCCGGCGCAGTCGGGTCGAAACCCGTTTTCACCCGAAGCGGTTTGCCCTGTTCGAGTTTTTGCCGCAAGTCCTCTTCCCTGATGATTTCGTCCGCCCCACGGCGAATCATCTCCAACGATTTCTCTAAATCGGTCATTTTCAGCTCGTTTTCCTCAAAATTCGCTATTTTGTTGTTGACCACTCCTGAATTAGGGGTTATTTTCCGCACTGATTTATGCGGGAAACACAATGAGTTACGAAGTATATATAAAAAACAACCGTAAGCCAAAGATCATTTGGATCGCCGAGAACCCTTGGTACCGGCGCCCCGGTTGCTGGTTGTTGCTTGGGTTGCTCCCCTTTACCGCCGCCATGTACGGATATCTCAGCGAACCTGAGCCGGAAACCCCAACCGCGCGGCACGAGCGTTTCAACGCCGCTGAATTGGAAACTGGGGCCGCCGCGCAATTCCCAGCTCCGACCCTGTTCGCCCATCATGTTCACGACCCTTCCCCCGACAAGGAGAACCCCAAGCAGACCCAGCCTCCCGCAACCCTGCCTCCCAGCGGGAAGCCGTCGGCGGCGGCGCCCGCGCAACCTGCGCCGGTTGCGCCTAATGAACCGGCCGACCCCTTGGCCTTAGCCACGCCAGCCGAGACAGCCAAGCGCATCACAGTGAAAATCGAAAACGGGGACAGCCTCTCGCTATTGTTCAGGCGTCTCGGCCTGAGCCCCCAGGATCTGCGAAACATTGTCACTCTGAGCAAACAAACAGCGACTTTGAAAAAACTGATTCCGGGTCAAACCATCTCCTTCCTGGTTGACGACGATCAGTTGCAAGCCCTTGAATTCGATCTGGACCTGACCAAGACCCTGCGAGTGACAAGAGGGGAAAACGGTTTTGCCAGCGAAATCACCACCACGGAACTGGAAAGACGGATCAAACAAATGGAAGGCGTCATCAACGACTCTCTGTTTCTGGCGGGACAGGAAGCCGGTCTGTCGGACAACTTGATCATGCAACTGGTCGCCATATACGGCTGGGACATAGATTTCGCCCTGGACATTCGCCGGGGCGACAGCTTCAAGGTGGTCTATGAGGAGAAATACAAGAAGCGGGAAAAAGTCGCGGACGGCCCTATCCTCGCCGCCGAGTTCACCAATCAGGACAAGACAATCCGGGCGGTTAGACATCAACAGGGGAATGGCCAGGCGGGTTACTACACGGAGGACGGCATGAGCATGCGCAAAGCGTTTCTGCGAACGCCGCTTAAATTCAGCCGCATCAGTTCCCATTTCAACCTCAGACGAAAACACCCCATCCTGAACAAGATCCGAGCCCATCGGGGGGTGGATTACGCCGCCCCGACCGGCACGCCGGTCAAAGCCACCGGCGCTGGCGTGGTTCACCATGTCGGCAACAAGGGGGGCTATGGAAAAACGGTCATCATTCGGCACGGGGGGAAATACAGCACGCTCTACGCCCATCTTTCCCGGTACAAAAAAGGCCTGCGACGGGGCCGCTCGGTCAACCAAGGAGAAATCATCGGTTATGTGGGCAAATCGGGCCTAGCCACCGGGCCGCACTTGCACTATGAATTTCTGGTCCACGGCGCGCATCGCAACCCGCTAACAGTGGCCCTGCCGATAGCCGAAAGCATTTCGGCGTCGGAAATGGACCAGTTCAAGGCCCGAACCTCCCGCCTGTTTGCCTTGTTAGAGCAATCGCAACCGATTGTCGCCGGCCGCGTCACAAACCTCGATGCCGCATGGTTGGCGCAAGCCGGGAGTGAAGTGGTTATCCGTTGAGTTCACCCGGCTGAGGCGGCCGTGCGCTATTTGGGACTCATGTCCGGCACCAGCACGGATGCCATAGACGCCGCCTTAGTCGATATAGAAGGCGATGAGCTTGTCATCCTCGACTACCGGCAATTTCCCATCGAAAGGAAGGTCCGACAGGCGCTGGCCGGGTTGAACGCCGCCTCATCGCTTAGTGAAGCGACCGAACTGGATGCGCTGGCAGGCAAACTCTTCGCAGACGCGGCGCGAGCGTTGGTGGCCGCCAATGATCTAAGGCCGGAACAGGTCAAAGCCATAGGCAGCCATGGGCAAACAGTCCTGCACCTGCCCGCGGCAACCCCGCCGCGCACCCTGCAAATCGGCAACCCCAACCTGATCGCCAATCTGACCGGCATCGACACTGTGGCGGACTTTCGCCGCGCCGATATGGCCGCAGGGGGACAAGGCGCACCGTTGGCGCCAGCCTTTCACGCCTGGAAATTTCGCAGCGACCAAGTCAACCGCGTCGTGCTAAACCTGGGCGGCATGGCGAATGTGACCTTGTTGCCCGCCGACTCGGCGGCCGCGGTTCAAGGCTTCGACACCGGACCCGGCAACACGCTCATGGACGCCTGGATCCAGCGTTGCCTGAACAGGGATTTCGATGAGGATGGGGAATGGGCCGCGTCCGGCGAGGCCCACGACGAACTGCTGACACGCCTGCTCAGCGACCCATATTTTTCCGCCGCGCCGCCCAAAAGCACCGGAAAAGACGATTTTAACCTGGGCTGGCTAACCGAAATGATGGGAACAACAGGGGGTGAGCCTCGCCCTCAGGATGTGCAGGCTAGTTTGTTGGAACTGACTGCCGCCAGCGTAACCGAAGCCATCGCGGCGCACGCGCCCAAAACCCAAGAAGTCCTCGTCTGCGGCGGCGGAGCGCGCAATATGGTTTTGATGAGACGCTTGCGGCAACGGTTGCCCGGCCTCAGTCTTAAATCCACTGCTGAGTTCGGGATCGACCCTGACGCGGTGGAAGCCGTGGCTTTCGCCTGGCTGGCGAAACAGCGTTTGGACAAGATCCCGGCGAACTTGCCCGCTGTCACAGGCGCCCGCAAACCCGTTATTTTAGGGGGGCTCTACAAATCAAACGGAAAATGACGAACCGCAACCGCAGGTGGTCTGCGCATTGGGGTTGCGAATGACGAATTGCGCGCCTTCCAGTCCTTCTGAGTAATCGATCTCGGCCCCAGTCAGGTACTGTATGCTCATGGGGTCGATAAGAAGCCTCACCCCCGCTTTTTCCACAACGGTGTCGCCCTCGGTCACGCTCTCGTCAAAGGTGAAGCCGTACTGGAACCCAGAGCAACCCCCGCCTGAGATAAACACCCTCAACATCAAGGCGTCGTTCTCTTCATCGTCGATAAGTTGCTTGACCTTGGCCGCCGCGCCCTCGGTGAACACCAGCGGATCCGGCAGTTTTTCTGCTATTTCTGACATGGCCATCCCCATAATCGTTTTCTTTCAGACGCCCGCACGGGGCCTGCATTGCCAATCAATGATAGCGCCAAACCACTCTGTTTTCAAGACGAAACAAAGGCAAATCGCCGGCGCACCCTGAGCGGCCCTCAGGCGGGGTTCAGCGCTGTTTTTCAACAAAGGGTTTTTTCTCACTCAGCAACCCGTCGCTCGCATCCAATTCCGAGCGCTTCCCCGCAACCTGCTTCGGTTTGACCGCCGGAGACGCCTCCGATCTGACATTCGGCGTATGTATCAGCCTGCCATTAACCTGGGCGCCCGCGGCTATTTCCACCAAGTTGTAATGGACGTCGCCCTCAACATGCGCCTTGGAAGCCAGCTCGAGATGCTCGCGGCAATGCACGCTGCCGGTCACATTGCCATTCAAAATGGCGTAAGGCACGCTTATGTCGCCTTCAATAGAACCCTGCTCACTGAGGGACAACACGGCGTGGTCATCATTGTCCGCGTTGATCTTCCCTTTGACTACGGCGTCAACATGCAGGCCGCCGCCAAAATCGATATCGCCGGCCACTTTCGTTTGCGGCCCGATCAAAGTGTCAATTTTTCTGGTTTTCTTTTTGCTGTTTTTACCCAACATCTGACGCCTCCCGGGTGCTGTTTGCAGGCCAATCAAACACTCTTTTGAACTCAGATTTCTTTTTGTCCTCCACCATCAGCTTGACGAAAATCCTTTGCGGATTGAAATTCTCCGGCAAGGCAAAATTGTTCTCGAAACGCCTAAAATTCCCGAATTTGAAACGATAAACCACATCCTTGTCCAAGGTGATCTCTTTCAGGTTCACATATTCCGTGCCAGCTTCCCGCACTCCTTCCAGAACAACTTCCACCACGCACGCGACCTTCTTATCAGATTTTGCAGCGTGAATCAATATCAGTTCCAAACGATAGCCCCGTTCGTGATTCAGCGGCAAAATGCGCATCCCGTGAACATCCAGCCAACCACGGTTGCCCTCCGCGTCTATGACCCCCCGGTAAAACTCCAGCTCTTTTTTCAAGTTGTAAATCTCTTCCTGGGCGGCCTTCAATTCATCCGTCAACAGCGACGCCGCCTGTTTGTCCAGGTTGGCCGCCTGCTCTAACACTATGGCCTTTTCGCTAAGCTGGATGTTTTCGGCCCGCAAGTCCCGATTGGCGGCCTGCAATGCCTTATTGTTCCAACCGCCCTCAGTCCAGAGACCGCTATCCGCCCAGTTGCCAAATTTCGTCAACAGCATGAACAACAGGGCCACCCCGCCGAGAGCCGCGCCGGCGAGCAACCAGCGCCAGCCGCGCCGTGACTTGACAACGAACTTTGACATGGCTTAGCGCGGCAAGGCGACCTCACGGCGAGAGCGCCGCAAGGGGCAACCCCGCCATTTCATCAAAACGGCAGATGATGTTCATGTTCTGCACCGCCTGCCCCGCTGCCCCTTTGACCAAGTTATCGATCACAACCAAAATCACCACCGTCGCGCCCTGTTGCGGCTGAAAGCAGGCTATCCGGCACATATTCGATCCCCGCACCGAGGCTATGCTTGGATGGTTGCCCCGGGGCAACAAGTCAACCCAGGGTTCACTACTGTAACGGTCTGCGAAAACGGCATGGAGGTCGGCGTCGCGGTCCTTCAGCCGGGCGTACAAAGTGGCTTGCAACCCCCGGACGACGGACAACAGATGGGGGACGAAAACCAGCTCGACCGCCCCGGACGACGCGGCGGACAACCCCTGTCTGATCTCCGGCAAGTGGCGGTGACCCGCGGCGGAATAGGCGGAAAAAGACTCGCCAGCCTCGCAAAAATGCGTCGCCAGAGTGGCATTGCGTCCGGCGCCGCTTACGCCGGATTTGGCATCAGCGATCAGAGTGTCGGGTTCCACTAGGTCCTGCTCCAGCAAGGGCAGGAAACCCAGTTGCGCCGCCGTGGGATAGCAACCCGGATTAGCCACCAGTTGCGCCTCCCTGATCTGCGCCCTGTTCATTTCCGGCAAGCCATACACGGCTCGGCTTAGATAATCAGGACAGGCGTGCTTCAAGCCGTGCCAATGTTCCCATTCATCCTTGTCTTGCAGGCGAAAATCCGCTGACAAATCGATGACCTTGACCCCCGCGTCAAGCAAGGCCGGCGCCTGGCCCATGGCCATCCCGGTTGGCGTCGCAAAGAACACCAGATCGCAATCCGTCAGGGCGGGCGCGGACGGCGCGGAAAACGCCAAGTCAACCACGCCGCGCAAAGACGGAAACACGGCGGAAACGGGCCGGCCCTGCTCGCCCCGGGACGCAACCACAGCCAGTTCCACCCCAGGGTGCTGGGACAAAAGCCGCATGAGTTCAACGCCCGTGTAGCCGGAAGCCCCGACTATGCCCGCTCTAACCATTTCAAAAACCGCCTGAAACGCCTGCAAAAGCGTCATCATAGCAAATTTGACAGCGCAAACCGGCGTCGACTCCCGCTTCAGGCGACAACCCCCGAGCGCTGTCAGAAACCAGACCCTGATGAATCTGATTTGACAAGCCTTGCAACAAGGGCTATCCTTGCGCACTTCTGCATTCTGACAACTCGAATATAAAGGCAGTGTCTCCATGAAAATTTGCATCGTCGGTTGCGGCGCAATTGGCAGCTTATACGCGGCCCATCTCGCCCGGCTGGATGATGTCGAAGTGTGGGCCTTTGATCTCGCCCAAGAGCATGTTGACGCCATCAACAAAAACGGCCTGCGGCTGACAGGCCTGAGCGATTTTGTCGCGACGGTCAATGCCCGGACGGACCCGCAAGCCATTCCTGAATGCGAGTTCGGCATTGTCGCCACCAAGACCATGTTCACCCGCCCCGCCATGGAGGCCGTCGCGCCTGTCTTCCGGGATGGCGCGGTTTGCTCGGTGCAAAATGGCATAGGCAACGAAGAGATCGTGGCGGAATACGCGCCGCGGGTGATACAAGGCACTATCTTCCCGGCAGGACACATCACCTCGCCGGGGGTGGTCAATCACGACGCCGGCGGCAAGACCTGGATAGGCCCTTTTGCGACCAATCCAGCCTCTATGGAGGAAGTCAAACGGCTGGCAGACGCGCTGAACCGCGGCGGCATGGATTGTCTCGCCATGGAAGACGCCCGCGGCGCGCAATGGACCAAACTCATATTCAATTCCGCCTCCAATGCCATGGGCGCCCTGACGCGGTTGCCCCACGGCGTGGCCTGCGACCAGAAAGGCGTGCGCCAGGTCATGTCGGTCCTGGTCAAGGAAGGCGTGGCCGTGGCGGAGGCCCTGGGGATCGACTTAGACAGCGACCCGGAAGCGTTGCTCGATTACGGCAGGGAAAAAGCCTACTACCACCCCCCCAGCATGTTGCAAGATGTCATGGCGGAAAGGCTGACCGAGGTGGACGCCCTGAACGGTGGCATCGCCCGGCTGGGCCGGGAGCTGGGCATCCTCTGCCCCATGAACGAAGCCTGCGCGGCCATGATAAAGGGGCTGGAGGCCTCCTGGCGCCTGGAGCTCCCTGAACATTAGCCTGCTTTAGTTTAACTTATGGAGGAAACAGCATGACCGATTACATCAACCGCTTTCGCCCCAGCCAAGCGGAGATCGACCGGCGTTACGCCAACATCCGCGCGGCCATGGCGCAAGAAGGGCTGGATGCGCTCATCGTCAGCGGCAGCGAATACACAGGATTCGAAGGCGCCGTGCGCTACTTGTGCGGCTTCTTGATATTGCACCGCTACGCTTATGTGGTGGTGCCTGCCTCCGGCGACCCCGTCTGCGTGTTTCCCAAGGAAGCCACCTGGGTGGGCGACCATACGGCGACCTTCATCGAACAACGGGAGTTCCCACCCCATTGCGGCGAATGGATGGCGGATTTTCTACAGGGCAAGGGAGTGAAGAAGCTGGGCATCTACGGTTTGCAGTACATCATCAATGTGCGCGATTACTCCGCCATAGCGGCAAAAGGCTTCAACATCATCGATTTTGAAGTTCAGTTCGACTACGCCCGCGCCCAAAAAAGCGAGGAGGAGCTGGCCTCGGTGCGACACTCCATGGAGATCAACAAGCAGGGCGTGCTGGATGTGATCCGAGCCTACGAACCAGGCAAGACCGAGGCGGAATTAATGGGCATTGCCGAGCAGACCTTCGCCGCCGCCGGTTGCGCCCGCAACACTATGGACATGGTGCAAGTGGGCCTCAATGGCTCCCTCCAGCCGCAGATGGTGTTCCCGTCCAACCGCCCGGTGCAGGGCGCTGACGGCTTGATGTACGGCCTTGAGATTGCTGGCGAAGGCGGCCACTGGGTCGAATTTTCTCGCCCCATGTTTCCAGAAGGCATGGACGCGACAACCCGGGAGATGATGACCGCCTACCAGGAGTTTCACGAACTGGCCAAAGAGCACATGAAGGCCGGCAACACGGCCGAAGCGGCCAGCAGCGCCTGCATGAAGCCGATATTCGACCGCGGCTACCGCTCAGGCCATGTCTGCGGCCATTCCATAGGCATGACCATGATAGAAATGCCGCGCATAGGCGAGGGCTTTGATTTCGTGCTTCCTGAAAACATGGTGTGTTCCATGCACCCGCATTTTATGAATGAGGAACGCACCCATTCCCTGTACTTCCAAGAAACCTACCGGGTGGGCAGGCACGGCGGCGAACCCCTGTCCGGCACGCCTGTCAGAGCCTACGAAGGCGGGGAAAGCGATTTTTAGGGTGGCGCGGTTGCCGTGCCGGATGCCTCAGCTTGCAGGCTTTGTTGCATCGCGGCCCGGTTGTTGAGCGCTTCCTCATAGCTGGGGTCCAGGGCCAACGCCCGGTCAACGCTCTGCAGAGCCTCCTCCGATCTGCCTAGGTAATGCAACGCGACGCCCAGGCCGGAGTGCGCCCCCACATTGCCGGGGGCAATGCTGAGGAGATGTTGATAGATGGCCACGGCTTCTTCGAGCCGCTGTTGCCGGATCCGCGCCAACGCCAGGTTTTGCCAGGAAACCTCATGCCGGGGGTCCAGTTCCAGGGCCCGTTGCAACCATTTCACCGCCTCGTCCAGGCGGTTCAGGTCCATAAAAGCGCGGCCTGTGTTGGAATAGGCGTCGGCGCTGTCCGGGTCTTGTTCCATAGCGATGCGGTAGGCTTCCAAGGCTTCCTTCGGGCGGCCCGCGTTAAGCAACGCATTGCCTAAGTTGTATTGCGCGCTTCGCGCCGTCGGGTTATGCGACAGAATATGCCGGAAGAAAGTCACATCATCCTGGTAGATGCTCGCCTGGCGCCAAGTCAACGCCCCCAAAGTGATTAGCAACGCCGCCGCCAACCCGGCCGCCATCCACCGCAGGGCCCCGTCCGCGCCAGTCCCGGACAACCCCGCGCGCCACCGCTCCATCCCCCGCGCCGCCAGCCCAATCAACACCGCCAACGCTCCCGCGCTTGCCAAATACTGATAGCGGTCCGCCACAAACGAAAACTGCATGTAGCCATAATCCACCAGGCCCAACACCGGCAACAGGGTCGCCCCAAAGAACAACATCCCCGCCAGCGGCCCCCGCCCCAAGGGCCGCCGCCAGCCCCACAGAGCCGCCCCCAAGGCCGCCGCGCCAAACACGCAGGCCCAGCTCGCTAAGTTGCCCGCTCCCACTTCCCAATGCGGGTAGATCACCGCCAAGTCCACCGGCCACAGCAACTTGCCCAGGTAAAACCACAACGCCTGCGCCGCAATCAACAATCGTTCCAACAGCGTAAAGTCAAAAGCGATCTCTTCCCGGGCGCGAACGAAAGCCAAGTCCGCCAGCGCCAACGCCAACGCCGCCCCGAAAAACGGCAACAATCGCCGCGCCGCTCGCGCCGCCTCCCCGCCCCGTTGCCAATGCAATAGCAACAGCGCCACCGGCAGGGTCGCGACAATGGACTTGCACAACATCCCCAACACAAACAAGCCCAAACTCAGCGAATAATCCCTCGACCACAGCCGCGGCAAGGCGCCGCCTCGCGTCCACACCAGGCAGGCCGTCAAATAGAACAGCCCGGACAGCAGGTCCTTGCGCTCAATCACCCACGCCACTGATTCCACATGGACCGGATGAACGGCGAACACCGCGGCCACCAACCAGGCTCCGGGCGCCTCAAGGCGCGACAGCAGTCGCCACAACAGCAACGCATTGACGAGATGCAAGACCACATTGACAAGGTGATAACCGGCAGGGTTCAGCCCCCACAACCGGCGTTCCACCCAGAAAGAGGTATAGACCAGGGGCCAGTAATGCCCTTCCCAGAGCTTCAGGTCAGCGGGAGAAAACCAGATCCGCCACAGTCCGAACGCATCGCGCAACACTTTTGCGTCGGTCACCACCCGGTCGTCCCAGACGAAACCGCCCCAGAGCATGGCCGGCGCATAGCTGACGGCGGTCAGCAAGATCAGGGTCAGGACCCCCGCCAGTCGCCAGCGCGACACTTTCCTCGCGCCGGGGTTCAAGGCGACATGGCGATGAAGTTTTGGCAATGCGCATCCAAGCGAACTATCACCTTCTGCGCAACGCTTGCAGATGGCGCGTCATGCACGGCGCGCTCTCCCGTGAAATCACTCGTGTTGCAACATTAGACTTGCCATTTTGGCGTGTCAACCGGGTTGGCGCACTGACCAAGACAATATGTCAATCCAACGGGAGTTCGTGTTAAAATGCCCCTTTGTCAATCACTATGGAAACAACGGCCAACACAAACAATCATGTCGGATAAAATCATCTTGCTGGAAACGGCCAGGAAACTTGCCGAACAACATGATTTCAGCGGTCCTTCCCTGAGGGAGGCCATCCCTTATTTGGAAGCATTTCAGGGGAAAAAGTTTGTCCTGAAAATCGGCGGCTCCGTATTGGAGGATGAACAACTGGTGCCGCAACTGGTCAGCGATGTGGTCTTTCTGAAGCGCTTGGACATCAATGTGGTTATCGTACACGGAGGGGCGCGGCAATTGGACCGGCGGATGCGCGCCTTAGGCATGGAAACGAGCAAAGTCAATGGCCTCAGAGCCACCACGAAGGAGGGCCTGGAAGTGGCCAATGAGGTTTTCTTGGAGATAAGCAACAAGATCAAGAACGCCGTGGACGCCAAAGGATGCCAAGGCGTTATCTTCGACCGCTCCACCGGCCTGGTTTGCTCCAAGCAAAAAGAAGTTGCTCTGGGCCTCGTCGGCGCGCCGGCTTATGTGAAAACCACCCTGCTGGAGGCGTTGCCCCGCGCCGCGGTCCCCATTGTCACCGCCATCACGGCGGGCATGGAACCCGGCGGGCCTGGCTTTAATGTGAACGCCGACGAGGTGGCCAGCGCCATAGCCAAAGCCACAAAAGCGGAAAAATTGATCCTGATGACCGATGAGGAAGGCGTGAAGGACCGCAATGGCCGGTTGCTGTCGACGCTCACCCAAAAACAGGCGGAGGCCCTGATTGCCGAGGGCGTGATTCACGGCGGCATGATCCCTAAGGTGCAAGCTTGCCTTGAGCCGCTGGATTTTGGCGTTGGCAAGTCCCATATCATCAAGGGAGAGGCAGACTCGTTTATCAACGAGATTCTGACCGATGCGGGAGTTGGCACCGAATTTGTCTCGGTTGCGCCCTGATTGGCCAATCGCGCGACCCCGGCGCATGCCATGTTAAACGAGGAACAGATCCGGCAGGCCGCGCGGGACTTGCACAGCGCGGAAAAAGAGCGCCGCCAAATCAAGGCGCTGACTCTCAGCCATCCGGACATGAGCATGGACGACGCCTACCGGGTGCAGAAACAATGGATGGACTTCAAACGTGCTGAGGGAAGCGAAACAAGGGGGTACAAGATCGGCCTGACCTCGCGGGCCATGCAAATGACCATGCAGATCGATGAGCCGGATTATGGCGTCTTGTTGGACAACATGTTTTTCGAGGATGGCGCCGAACTGGAAGCCGCCCGTTTCACCGATCCCCGCATGGAAGTCGAGCTGGCGTTTGTTCTGAAAGACAGGATAGCAGGTGAAACAACCGTCGCCGAAGTGTTGGAAGCAACAGATTATGTAATCCCGGCCCTAGAGTTGATCGCCGCCCGCACTTTCCGCGTTGATCCGGACACCGGCTACGCGCGCCGGATTTACGACACCATCGCCGACAATGCCGCCAGCGCCGGCGTCATCCTGGGAGGGCGGCCGGTCAAACCTGCAGAGCTGGATTTACGCTGGTGCGGCGCCTTGTTGCGCCGGAACGGCATCGTGGAGGAGACCGGCTTGGCGGCGGGCGTGTTGGATCATCCGGCCAATGGCATAGTCTGGATCGCAAAACGGTTCGCGCCCCACGGCACCGCGTTAGAACCAGGCCAGGCGCTGTTGGCCGGTTCTTTCACCCGTCCAGTGCCCGTGCGGCCTGGAGATGTCTTTGAGGCGGACTACGGCCGCCTCGGCGGCATAAGCTGTCGCTTCAGATGAGAAAGATAAGTCTCAAAACGGATGGCGCCCTGCGGGACGCCGCATTGGATGACCAAGGGCGAATTCATTTAGGCGGCGCGGCGTTGGCGCCGGAAGAAATCCGCTGGGAGCCCGTTACCGATCAATCCGTCATCTGCGCCGCCCTGAACGACGCTGAACACTACGCGCAACTGGCGGCAGGCTTTCACGCCGCGCCTTACGGGGCGCCCCCTGAGCAACCTGTGTTCTTTGTCAAACCCCCCAACACGCTCACGGCGCATTTAATGGATGTGCAATGCCCGGAGCAGGCGGATGGCATCCACACCGGCGCGGGCCTAGCTGTCGCGATCAGCCGCCCGGCTTCCCGCGTCAACCAGCAGGAAGCCTGGGACTGCGTAGGCGGCTACACCATCTTCAACGATTTCACCCTGGCCGAAGACAGTTACTTCAGACCGCCGGTCAAGACCAAGTGCGTCGATTCATTCGGCCCTGTGGGGCCTTACATCGTTGCGCGGGACGAGATCCCCGACCCCCATGGGCTGGCGGTGACAACCCGCGTGAACGGGGAAGTGAAACAAACCGCGTCGACAGCCGGCTTGAGGCTTTCCATCCCCGCCCTCATCGAGGCCCTGAGCGAGTTTATGACCTTGGCGACGGGGAGTGTGGTGGTCAGCGGCTTCCCCGCCGGCCGGGTGAAGGTGAAGCCAGGAGACGAAGTGGTTGTCGAGATCGAACAGATCGGTTCATTGACAAACCACATAGTCGCCGAAGCCGAATACCGAGCGCGGCGGAACGGATGGCAAGTTGCCGGGCTGTGTTGACCGCCGTGTGATGGACGCCTAATGAAAAGGGCGCGAGTGAAATTCGGCGACCGGGTTCGACAGGTGATCGTGAATGATGACAACAGCGTCGTCGCGGCGGATGGCGAGACCCTGCCCGAAGACCAAGTGACATGGTTGCCGCCAGAACATGGCGCTGTGATCGCTTTGGGTTTGAACTACGCCGACCATGCGTCCGAATTGGCGTTCAAACCGCCAGCGGAGCCCTTGATCTTTTTGAAGACGGCAAACGCCTTCATCGGACACAAGCAGACAGCGCTCAGACCCCGCGGCGTGGACTACATGCACTATGAGGCGGAGCTGGTCGCAGTCATCGGCAAGACAGCCTGCAAGGTGAAACGAGAGGATGCCATGGACCATGTGGGGGGCTACACGCTGTGCAACGATTACGCAATCCGGGACTACCTGGAGAATTATTACCGTCCAAATCTGCGCGTTAAGTGCCGCGACGACTCGACGCCCTTGGGCCCCTGGATCATAGACCGGGACGATGTGGGCGATCCGCATGATTTAACCTTGCGAACCTGCGTCAACGGGGAAACGCGCCAGGAAGGGACAACGCGGGACATGATATTCGATATTCCTTATCTAATTGAATATCTTTCTGAATTTATGACCCTGCAACCAGGGGACATGATCTCGACCGGCACGCCCAAAGGGCTTTCCGACGTGCGGCCGGGAGACGAGGTGACGATAGAGGTTGAACAGGTGGGGCGGCTGATTAACTACATTGCTTCCCCTTGACCCCTGTGAGGTGTAGAATTGCCTTCTGCAACAGCGATGAAATATATGTATTGCGTAAATGAGCTTTTTGGACTTCCCCTGCAACATAATGTCAATGAACAAACAACTGGAAGAGAACATCAAGAAGGCGGAGCAGCGTCTGAAACGGTTCCGGGACAATGCAACTGGTCATTTCATCAACGGCGCGGTTTGTTCGAGCGCTTCGGGCCGGACTTTTGAGAACCTGACGCCGGTGGACAACACCCCCATAGGCGCGGTGGCCGCGGGGGGCGTTGCCGAGGTTGATCTGGCCTGTCGAGCCGCCCAAGACGCATTTGAAAGCTGGCGCAACACTTCGGGCAAAGCCCGCAAGCAGTTGTTGCATAGGCTTGCGGCTCTCATAGAGCAACGGGCTGAGGAAATCGCCTTGGTGGAAAGCATGGACTGCGGTCAGCCCATTCGATTCATGCAGGCCGCCGCCGCTCGCGGCGCTGAGAACTTTCGCTTTTTTGCCGACAAGGCGCCGGAGGCCAACAATGGCTTGGCCTTGCACCAAAACGAACATCTCAATTACACCAAGCGTACGCCCATAGGCCCTGTGGGCGTTATCACGCCATGGAACACGCCGTTCATGTTGGCCACCTGGAAGATCGCGCCGGCCCTGGCGGCCGGTTGCGCCGTAGCGCATAAACCGGCGGAATTGAGCCCCCTGTCCGCCATGCTCCTAGTGGAGATTGCTCATGAGGCCGGCTTGCCCGCTGGCGTGTGGAACACCGTCAACGGCTTAGGGGAAGAGGCCGGAAAGGCCCTGACCGAGCATCCCGCCATCAAGGCTATCGCTTTTGTGGGCGAGACCGTGACCGGCGCTCGCATCATGGCCCAAGGCGCCGCCACCCTGAAAAGGGCGCATTTTGAACTGGGCGGCAAAAACCCCGTCATCGTGTTTGAAGACGCGGGTCTGGACCGCGCCTTGGACGCTGTGGTATTCATGATCTACAGCCTGAACGGACAGCGTTGCACCTCAAGCAGCCGCCTGCTCTTGCAACGGAGCGCGGCGGCCAACTTTCTCCCGGCCCTGGAGCGACGGGTCAACAACCTGAAGGTGGGACATCCCCTGGACCCCGAGACGGAGGTGGGCCCCTTGATCCACAAAACCCATTTGGACAAGGTGATGGGTTATGTGAAAGCGGCGCGCCAAGATGGCGCGACTGTTGCCGCGGGGGGCGACTTGGCGAATGTGGAAAGCCGTGGAAACTTCATTCAACCAACCCTGTTCACCAATGCGACCAACCACATGAGGATCGCGCGCGAGGAGATTTTTGGCCCGGCGCTGACGGTCATCCCCTTTGACACGGAAGAGGAGGCCGTGGAAATTGCGAACGACACAGATTACGGTTTGGCGGGCTATGTCTGGACCGGAGACAGCGGGCGCGGCCTGCGCATGGCGGAGGCCCTGGAGGCCGGCATGGTCTGGGTCAATTCGGAAAACAACCGAAACCTGCCTTCCCCATTCGGGGGCATGAAGCAAAGCGGCATCGGGCGGGATGGCGGTGATTGCAGTTTCGACTTTTACATGGAAACGAAAAACATCTGCGTGGCCCATGGGACTCACAGAATTCCGGTGTTGGGCCGGTAGCGCGACTGGCGCCATGGGTAAATCGCTCATAACAAGCGGCGCAAGAGCCCATCAGACCACGCCGCCAAACCGGGAGGCTATAGTCCATGGGTGAACTGGCATTGGCGGCAAAGATAACTCATGTGCCGTCCATGTATTTATCGGAGTTGCCGGGACCTCATCAGGGGTGTCGGGAAAACGCCATCGAGGGGCATCGGGAGCTAAGTCAGCGGGCGCGGGCGCGGGGCGTGGACACGGTCGTGGTTTTCGATGTGCATTGGATGGTGAACAGCGGTTACCACATCAACAGCGGCGCGCGTTTCAAGGGCACCTACACCAGCCACGAGTTGCCTCACTTCATCAAGGATATGAAATATGACTACGCAGGCAATCCCGGTCTGGGGGACTTGATTGCCGAATGCGCCAATGCGCGGGGGGTCAACACGCGCTCTCATCACATAGACAGCCTGACCTTGGAGTATGGCACCTTGGTGCCTATGCGCTACATGAACGGGGACGGGCATTTCAAAGTGGTGTCGGTGGCCGCATGGTGCGCCTGGCACGACTTGAACGATTCACGGCGCTTTGGCGAAGCTGTCAGAGAGGCCATTGAAAAAAGCGACAACAAGGTGATGGCGTTGGCCAGCGGTTCCCTGTCTCACCGCTTTAACGACAATTCGAACGCGGGCGATAAAATCTTTCAGATCAGCGACGAGTTTTACCGGCAGGCGGACTTGCGAGTGGTGGATTTATGGAAAAAAGGCGACTTCAAGACCTTCACGGAGATGTTTTCCGAGTACGCCTACCGGTGCCATGGGGAGGGATGGATGCACGACACAGCCATGTTGTTAGGCATGTTGGGCTGGGACAAATACGACAAAAAAGTGGAGATCATCAGCGACTACTTCCCCAGTTCCGGCACCGGACAAATCAACGCCGAGTTTCCGGTGTGACGCGGCGCTCAATAGGCGCGGCGCGATGAACAGAAAGCGCTGACATGCCGCATTTTATCCTCGAGTATTCAGCAAACCTGGATGAAGAGCTGGACTTGCCCCAGTTGTTCAAAGCCTTGAAGGAAGCGGCGCTGGAGTCCGGGATTTTTCCCCTTGGGGGAATCCGGTTCCGGGCGGTTCGTTGCGAGGAATGCCTGATTGCCGACGGCGACCCGGAGAACGGGTTTGTGCATTTGACGGCGAAGATTGGAGCTGGCAGGGAGTTTGAGACGCGGCAGGCGGCAGGCGAAAATCTGTTTGAGGCGTTGGTCAAGCAACTGGCGGACCTGTACGAGCGCAGACCTTTAGCTTTGTCCTTGGAAGTGTCGGAGCTAACGCCGGGGCTTAGCTTCAGGAAGAACAACATCCACGAAAAGCTAAAAGCCCGGCCAAAGACGCCTTAGATTGACCCGGGGCCGACGGCTTCGGCCCGCGGCCCTGGGGCCAACTTCCTTACAGAAAGGTCACTTCGACCTGAAACAGCCTTTCCACTTCGGGAACGCGCTTTTTGTCCGCCACTAACAAGATGACATGATCCTCGGACTCGATCACAGTGTCGTGGTGGGCAATGATCACCTCGCCGGCGCGCGCTATGGCGCCTATGCTCGTGCTGGGGGGCAAGGTTATTTCCTCGAGGGACCGCCCCACCACGCGGGAGGATTTCGCGTCGCCGTGGGCGATAGCCTCTATGGCCTCTGCCGCGCCGCGGCGCAATGAATGGACTACCGCGACATCGCCCTTCCTGATGTGCGCCAACAGGCTGCCGATAGTGGCCTGTTGGGGAGAAATGGCGATGTCGATCACTTCGCTTTGCACCAGATCAACATAAGCCGCCCGGTTGATCAGCGCCATGACCTTCCTGGCCCCCAGGCGTTTCGCCAACATGCAGGAAATGATGTTGGCCTCATCTGCATTGGTCAGGGCGCAAAACACGTCCATCTCGTCTATGTTCTCCTCGATCAGCAGTTCCTCGTTCGCCGCGTCTCCCTTGATGACAATGGCATGGTCCAGTTCTTCCGATGCCTTTTCCGCCCGCCCCTGCACCAGCTCGATGACCTTGACCTGGTGTTTGTTCTCCAACAACTTGGCAAGGCGCGTGCCTATGTTGCCGCCGCTGGCGATCAAAATGCGCTTAGCCGGCTTTTCCTTTTGCTTGATCAATCTCATGATGGTCTTGATGTGTTTGGGCGCGGCAATGATAAAGACTTCGTCCCCTTCCCGTATGCGGGTGTCGCCGTCGGGGATGATCGCCTGCCCCTCGCGAAAGATGGACACGATCCTGAAATCGCTGGTTGGCAAGCGTTTGGACAGGGAAGCGATCTCCACATCGACTAAGACGCTGTGTTCCGCGATTTTAACCGCGACCATCTGCACATTGCCGTCGGCGAAATCCAGGACCTGGAGGGCGCCAGGAAAGCTGATCAGTCGTTCAATGTATTCAGTGACGATTCGCTCCGGGCTGATCAACACATCGGCAGGCAGGGCCCGCGGGTCAAACAGGTTGGAATGTTTCAGATATTCGCCGCTACGGACGCGGGCGATCTTCGTGGGCGTGCTGAAGACCGTGTGAGCGACTTGGCAGGCGATCATATTGGTCTCGTCGCTGTTGGTGACGGCGATGATCATGTCCGCGTCTTTGGCGCCGGCCTTCTCTAACACCGCGGGGTGGGAGGCTGCGCCGACGACGGTTTGCAGGTCGTATCTCTCCTGCAAGTAGCTCAAGACTTCAGGTTTGATATCTATGACGGTGATATCGTTGGCTTCACCGCAAAGGTTGGCGGCCACGGAGGCGCCGACCTGTCCCGCTCCCAAAATGATGATTTTCACGGGCCTGCCTTAATTTTTCACATTGATGCCCAAAGACTTCAACTTTCTGTAAAGGTGGGTCCGTTCCATGCCCACGAACCGCGCCATCTTGCTAACGCTGCCGTTGGCCTGCTTCAGCTGATGTTCCAAGTAGGCTTTTTCAAAGTTTTCCCGGGCCTCCCGCAACGGAAGATCAAAGTTTTCGGCGTGATTGACCTGCTGAACCGCCGGCTGTTCGCCCAAGGCCGCCTCAACATCCGCCAAGTCTATGGACGGATGATTGCCTAAGATCAACAACCGTTGCGCCAAGTTTTTCAATTCCCGGATGTTGCCGGGCCAAGCGTAACGGCGCAACCTGTTTTGCGCCGCGGTGGTGAAACGCCGGTAGGGCAAACCGGCGCGTTCCACAAAGTGATTGACATAGTATTGCAGGATTTCCGGCACATCCTCGTAATGCTCCCGCAACGGCGGCACAGTGATCGGAAGCACATTCAACTGAAAGTAGAGATCGTCTAAAAAAGCCGACTGCTTGACCCGCTGGGCGATGGCGTGGCAGGTGGCGGCGACTATTCTCGCGTTCAGCTCAACCGGCGCCGCGCCATTCACTCGCTTGTATTTGCGCCGCTCCAGAGCGTTGTGCAGTTGCGCTTGGGCCGCCATGTCCAGATCGGCGATGTCCTTGATGAACAGAGTGCCGCCCTCGGCCCGGCCCATGAAGCCAGCGTGGACCGCGCCCCCTTCTTCCCGACCGTAAATTTCAGCAATGGCGGCATCCGGCGCGAGAGCCGAGATGTTGAGAGAGACGAAAGGCCGGTCCCGGCGGTCGCTTTCGGCGTGCAGGCAACGCGCCACCGTCTCCTTGTTCGTCCCTGGCTCGCCGATGATCAGCACTGGAGCGTCAAGGTTGGCGACCTTCCTCAACTGGTTGCGCAGGCCCGTCATTTTCTCGCTCTTGCCGACGATCGTCGCCGGCGGCTGGGAGAATTGCCGCAGGCGGAGATTCTCCTTTTGCAACTTGGCGGCCGCCAGCGCGTTTTTGATGGTCAGGGTCAGCTTCGCCAAAGAGAGGGGCTTTTCCAAATAGTCGTAAGCGCCCAAGCGCGTCGCCTCGACGGCGGTCTCCACATTGCCATGTCCGGACATCATGATAACGGGGTTCACCGCCCCTCCGGATTCCTTCCATTCCTTCAGCAGGGAGATGCCGTCTATATCCGGCATCCAGATATCGAGCAAAGTCAAGTGGGGCCGAAACAGGCCCATCAGATTGCGGGCCGTTGCGCCGTTTTTCGCCGTCGCCACGTCGAACCCCTCGTCAACCAGAATCTCCTTGATCAGGCTTCTGATCTCAGGCTCGTCGTCAACAACCAAAATTTTCTCAGTGGTCATACCGCGTTTCTGCGCCACGCCGGCTCAGGCTTCGCCACGCTCCGGCCTTCGAAGACCGGCAATCTTATGGTCAAACAGGCCCCGGGGCCGTCCGCGTTGTTGTTAGCCAGGACCTGTCCGCCGTGTTCTTCCACCGTCTTTTTCACAATCGCCAAACCCAAGCCTGTGCCTTGCCGCCGAGTGGTGACATAAGGTTCAAACAAGGTGGCGATTATATCCTCACTGATGCCCTCCCCCGAATCTCTGATGCGCGTTTCTATGTAGTCCATGGCGGACTCGCTGACGCGGGAAGTGGAAATGGACAACGCCATAGACTCGGCGCGCCGGCCCGCCTCCAAGGCGTTGTTGAGCAGGTTGTTGAACACTTGGCGCAGTTTGCGAGGATCGGCGGTGATAAGAGGCAGGTCCTGCTTCAGATCCAAAGTGATTGACGCGGCGGGATCCGCGCTCTTGTAGAGCTCCGCCACTTCCTCTATCAACAAATTCAGATCCACGCGCTCCGGCGCCATGACCGGCGGCCGGGCGTACTCCGAGAAAGTGTTAACCATGGCCTTCATGGTCTCCACCTGGTTGACAATGGTCGTGGTCAACCGGTCCAACATTTCCTCACGATCTTCCGGGGAGGCCCGATGGTACTTGTGTTGCAGTCTTTCCGCCGCCAATTGTATGGGCGTCAGCGGATTTTTGATCTCGTGGGCCAGCCGCCGAGCCATCTCGCTCCAAGCCGCATCGCGTTGCCCCTGCAAGAGGGCTGTGATGTCATCGAAGACGATGACATGGACGGAGACTTCCTCCCGCGCCAACACAATGGAGGTGCCCCGGCACATTAAAATTTGCCGACCGCTCGCGCCAAACAGAGCCACTTGTTCGCCCCAGTCTGTATCGCCAGCGTCCAAATGGGCCTGAAACCGCCGGCGCAGTTTTTCGAGGCGCGGATGGCGCTGGCCGATCCGACTCAGGGAGAGACCGGTGAGTTGGTTGATTTCCACCCCCAGGATCTCGCCGCAACTGATGTTGGCGGTGCGCAGGCGTTTTTCCGAATCCAGCACCAAGACGCCGGAGGACAAGCGCCCCAACACGGCCTCCAGGTATTTATGCTGGACCTCCGCCTCGTCTTGACTCTGCCGGGCGGCATCCCGAGCGCTGGCTAGCTTGCGAGTCATGTCGTTAAACGACGCCACCAGAAACCCCAGCTCGTCATTGCCCGGCACCAATAGCCTGGTGTGATAATCTCCCTTGGCCACGGACTTCGTCCCTTCCGCCAAGTCGCGTATGGGCGCGGCCAGTTTGCGAGCGGAATAGAAGGCGGCCCAAACGGCGGAGAAGATGCTGAACAACAACACCATGGTGAGGATGAGAATGAAACTCAGCTTGATCTGCTCCCGCAGGTAGGAGAGCTCCTGGTATTGCACGAAGGCCGATTGAACGCTGTCAGCCAGCTCGTTGACCTTTTGGGCCACCGGATACAGGGCGTGGATGATCCGGCCCCCGGCGTTGAGGTCAGGTTCCGGCACATTGACCACGACGCGTATGGACAAACCGGCGTTTTCCGTCGTGTCCAAGCCGATGTAGCTGTTGCCCTGTCGCACCTGAAACAACACGGTTTCATCCGGCGAGTCCGGCACGAAATTCTCCGTGTCCGCCGAGCTGGAGGCGAGGATGGCTCCCTGCTTTCCCATCACGGTCAATTCGCCGGCGCCGCTCCGAGCGCGGAAGCGGTCAATCTCCAGGGGGATCAAGGCGTCATCGGTCATGGCGATCTCTTCCGCGATCTTCTCAGATTGCTTGAGAATCTCTTTCATGCGGCCGTCCAGGGCCAGCCGGCTGAGGTTCAGCGAATCATCCAGAGCCTGCTCCACCCGCAGGTCGAACCAGCTGTCTATGCCCCGGTGCAGGAAGTCCAGGGAGAAATAATAAAGGATCAGCACCGGCGTGACGGCCAAGATGACGAACATGGCCACCAGACGCACGGTCAAGCGCGCGCCCGCCGCCTTTTCGCGCGTCTGCCGGATCAGGCTGTGCAGGTTCACGGCTATGAGCGTCACCAGGATGAGCAAGCCCAGGGCGTTGAAAATCAGCAGGCCGGAATAGAGTTGATCAAACTGCGCCGAGTTTTGCAGGGCCTTGCTCATGATCAGCAAAGAAGCCAGCATGAAGCAAAACAACAGGGCCCCTATGGCAAGCATGGCCCGCCGCGCGCCGCCCTCGAGTGAGCCGGGTTCGACGGCGCGGGTCGCGGGGCCGGGGGGCGCCCCCCGCGTCATGGCCGCCTGATGGTCCACCGCCGCCATGGGCTGCTCAGTTGCCATTTGTTTGACATGAAGGACACGGGGCGCAAAGGCGGCGGCAGATTGTCCACATTCAGCCGGGCCCTGAACAAGCCGGTGAGGTGTTGCTCATTGTTCAATTCTGCGTTGTCCAACAAAAGATGACCGTCAATCGTCCCCAAGTATTTTAACGCATTTCCGAGATCATCGAATTGGCGGCGGCCGGTCCTGCCGCTGACCACATAGACATTAGACAAAGGGCGGCGGCCCAGCTTGAAGTTGATGGCGTCCCGTTTTTCCAACCGGCCCCAGAGCCAGCGGCGTTCCGCCTTGACCCTGACGAGGAAGGCGATGTTAAGGTCAACGCCGTGGTTGAGGGCGTCCAACACATCGCCATCCAGCTCGAATTTCACTTGGGCGTCCAGGAAATAGCCAGTTTCCGCCCAGCGGCCAGAGACCCGCTCCACTGTGAGCCCTTCCGCCGCCGCGCCGGCGCAGAGCCACAGGAGCAACGCGGGCAACGCCAAAAAACGGCCCTTCACTCAGGCCTTCCTCAGTGTCGCGTAGTAAAACCCATCCGTGTCATCTTGGCAGGAAAGCAGTTGCCGCCCGCAACTTGTGGCCACCCCCCACCTGGCCCGGATCGTCTCCAGCTCCGCGTCAGGGGCCTGGTCCAAAAATCTCTCAACGACCCGGTCGTTTTCCGCCCTCAACAGGGAGCAGGTCGAGTACAGGAGCGTTCCCCCCCGGCGCAAAAGGGGCCAGTTCGCCTGCAGCAATTTCGCTTGCAGGTCTTGTAAGGCGGCAAGTTGCTGAGGGCTTTTCAAACGCTTAATGTCCGGATGGCGGCGGATGACCCCAGCGGCGCTGCATGGGGCGTCCAACAGGATGCGGTCGAAGGGGCGCCGGTCCCACCAGGAGTCTGGGGCGCAGGCGTCGGCATGGACGATGGCGGCGGCGAGGCCCAGCCGGCCCAGGGCGTCCCGCAGTCGCCCCAGGCGTTTCTCATCCGCGTCCAGGGCCGTGATTGACCCCAGCGCCGGTTGCATCTCGCGGAGGTGCGCCGTCTTTCCGCCGGGCGCGGCGCAGGCGTCCAGGACGCGCTCCCCAGGTTGCGGGTCCAACAAAGGGGCCGCCAGCTGGGCCCCGGCGTCCTGCACGGAGACGCGCCCGGCCTCGAAACCGGGCAGGTGGCTGACATCGACGGGCTTTTCCACCCGGAGGGCTCCCGGGGTGGCGCCCAGGTCTATTTTTTCCGCCGCCAGGCCCGCCTGCCCCAGTTCGTCCAAGTAAGCCTCTCTGGAGGTTTTCAGCAAGTTGACCCTTAAATGCAACGGGGGGCGCTGATTGTTCGCTTCCAGGGTTGCTTCCCACCACTCGGGCCAATCCTCCCGGATGGCGTCGATCAGCCATTGCGGATGGGAATGTCGGGCCCTAGGGCAACGGTTCAGTTCCGGCTGAAGCCGGTGAAATTCCCGTTGCGAGCGCCTTAGCGCGGCATTGACCAAGGGCTTTGCCCAGGCCTTGTTCAAGGCCGCGGCCGAGTCGACCGTGGCCGCCACAGCGGCATGGTCGGGGGTGCTGAGATGGTGCAACTGGTAGAGGCCAACGAGGATGAGGCACTTGATGTCGGCGTCCTTTCTTTTGAGGGGCTTGCCGAGATGGCGCTCAAGCAGAAATTCCAGCTGGTCGAACCACCGCAACGCGCCAAAACACAGCTCTTTCGCAAAGCGTTGGTCCTGTTGCAGTTCCAGTCCCGCCAAACAGCCCGCCAACGCCGCGTCCAGGGTCGCGCCGGCGTCCAACACCCGGGCGAGGGCCTGCGCCGCGGCCGCTCTGGCATCCTGCGCCAGCAAGCGCGGGCCTGCGTTCATCTTGTGGCGGCCGCCGCGTCCGCCGGGCCAGGAACAGGCTCAAACAGCCGGGGACGCCCATGGTAAAACGCCCCGACGCTCTGCCTTGTTCTTCCCTCCGCCTGCAACTCGAGAATGCGCACGGGCCGGTCTTTCGCCGCCACATCCAGCCCCTGCGCCGTGTAGGCGAGGACCGCGCCCGGCGGGCGGCCCGCCACGCCTGTGGTCAGAGGCTCGCCGCGCCAGATGCGCAATTTCACGCCATTGAGGGTGGCAAAGGCGACGGGTGCCGGGTTGAACGCTCGGATGTTCCTCGCCACCTGCGCCGCGGTTTCACGCCAGTCTATTTCCGCCTCGTCCTTGGTGATTTTTTTAGCGTAAGTGGCAAGGCGGGAATCCTGCTCCTCCGGCTTGGCGCGGCCGGTCGCCAACGCGGCCAGGGCCTCCAGCAAGCAAGCGCTTCCCAGACGCGCCAGCCGCGGCGCCAGAGACGCGCTGGCGTCGTCCGGGAGGATGTCGCAGGCCCTGCGCGCCAGGATTTTTCCGGTGTCGAGTCCGGCGTCCATGAGCATGATGGAGACGCCTGTTTGCGCATCCCCCGCCTGGATCGCCCGCGCCACTGGCGCCGCCCCGCGCCAGCGCGGCAACAGGGAGGCATGCACATTGACGCAACCATGGCGGGGCCGGGACAGCGTCTCCGGCGGCAGCAACAGGCCATAGGCGGCGACCACCAGGGCGTCGCTGTCATCGTCCCTGTGGGCCAGGGCCAGTTCCTCCGGCGTGGCTGGTTGCAACATCGGGATGCCGCGCCGTGCCGCCAACGCCTTGACCGGTCCGGTGATGGTTTTTCTGCCGCGCCCTCTAGGTCGGTCGGGCTGGGCATAGACGCGCTGGATTTTATGGGGCGAACGCTCCGCCAAGACCTGGAGAATGTCCGCCGCGAAGTCGGGAGAGCCGGCAAAGGAGAGCTTCAAAGAGGGGGCGTCAATGTCGCTCACAACAGGCTGTTCACAATAACGCCGGGGCCTTGTTCCGCTTCTCCAGTTTCTTGCGCAGACGCTGCTGTTTAAGCGGGGACAGATAGTCGATAAAGAGTTTTCCGTCCAGGTGGTCTATCTCATGCTGGACGCACACCGCGAGCAAGCCATCGGCCCGGACTTCCATTTCTTCCCCATCCAGATTGAGGCACTGAAAAACGACCTGCTCCGCCCGTCTCACGGTCTCGAAAAAACCCGGTACCGACAAACACCCTTCTTCCATCTCTTCGCTGCCGCTTTTTTCCTTGATCTCCGGGTTGATCAGAACCATGGGCGAATCCTTGCCCTCCGACAAGTCCATCACCACGACCCGCTTCGGCACGCCCACCTGGGTGGCGGCCAGCCCTATGCCTTTTTCAGCGTACATGGTCTCCAACATGTCCCGGGACAACTGGCCGATGTCCTCGTCCACGGCGTCCACGGGCAGGGCCTTATGGCGCAAACGGGGGTCGGGAAAATGCAACACGGTTAATTTTGACATTCTGTCCGCGCTCTGTTCTAATGGCGATGACTGGCATTATACAGTCAAAAGCGGCCGGCGGCGCGGCGCCCCCGGCAGAGCGTTGCGACAAAAAACCCATATTGACCGGCGCGCGAAAGGCCGGCGGCGACTGACCCCTTGGATGACAAGTTCATGGATGAAGATCCCGACAAGACCACACTCCGCGACTGGCTGACCCTGTTGCATGCGGCGGCCTGGAGCGACGACAATCTCCACCCGTTGCTGGAGAGCTTCGACAGTCCCCGGGCTCTGATTTCAGCCGCGGCCGGAGGACGGCTGGGTCGCGCTCGCCTGTCCCCCAAAGCCCTTGAATGTCTGCGCCAGCCAGATCTCAAGGAGATCGACCGGGAACTCCAATGGCTAGAGGGCCAAGGACGCCATTTGGCGGTCCTGACGGATGAACGCTACCCAACCCTGTTAAAGCAGATCCCGGCGCCACCCTTGGCCTTGTTCGTCAGTGGCGACCCGGCCTTGCTGAGCGCGCCCCAGCTCGCCATGGTCGGCAGCCGGCGGGCCACTCCAGATGGACGGGCGGATGCCAACCATTTTTCCGGAGAGCTGGCGCAACGGGGCATCGTCGTCACCAGCGGCATGGCGGCCGGAATAGACACGGAAGCCCACAAGGGCGTCTTGGCCCAAGGCGGCAAGACCATAGCGGTGTTGGGAGGCGGGTTGAACTGCATCTATCCTCGGGCCAATCTCAGGTTGGCAGACAAAATTCGCGCGGACGGCGCCTTGGTGTCCGAATTTCCTCTGTCTTGGAAGCCTTACAGCAGGAATTTCCCGCGGCGCAATCGCATCATCAGCGGTCTATGCTTGGGCGTCATCGTGGTCGAGGCGGCCCATAAAAGCGGCTCCCTGATCACGGCGCGACACGCCTTGGAGCAGAATCGCGAGGTGTTCGCCGTGCCGGGGTCCATCAGGAACCCCCTCAAGCAGGGTTGCCACAGCTTGATTCGCAATGGCGCCAAGCTGGCGGGGCGCGTTGAGGACATCCTCGAAGAGATCGCGCCATTTCGAGAAGCCTTCATGGAGGCCGCCAAGGACGCCCCGGCCCCGGCGGCGCCAATCGGGGCGGCGGCGCTTGACGAACAGGAAAAAATCTTGCTTGATAATATAGGCTATGAGCCAACCAGCCTGGATGAGATGGTGGTTGCAACCCGGCTCAGCATCGAAGAGCTGACGGGCAGGCTGTTGAAACTGGAATTGGACGGGCTGGTCACAGCCGTCGCTCCGGGGGTGTACGCTCGAAGGCCCCAGGCCTGAGGGGGCCAAGGCGAGCATCCCCGACAACTTGAAGACAAACTAGGAAAAGAACGCTATGAACACGGCATTGGTGGTGGTGGAATCCCCCGCGAAAGCGAAGACGCTGAATCGCTACCTGGGGAACAATTTCAAGGTGCTGGCTTCCTACGGCCATGTGCGGGACTTGTTGCCCAAATCTGGCGCTGTGGACCCGGAAAAGGATTTCGAGATGCGCTACGAGATCATCGAGAAGAACGCCCGCTTCGTCGACGCCATCGCCAAGGCGTTGAAAAAGGCGGATGTCCTGTACCTGGCCACCGACCCGGACCGGGAAGGCGAGGCCATATCGTGGCACTTGTGCGAACTGCTCAAGGAGCGAAAAGCCTTAGGCCAAAAAGAAGTCAAGCGCGTGGTGTTCCATGAAGTCACCAAGAGCGCGATCCGAGAGGCCATGGACAACCCTAAGGATCTTTCCCGGAACTTGATTGACGCGCAACAGGCCCGGCGCGCCTTGGATTATTTAGTGGGCTTCAACCTGTCCCCCTTGTTGTGGCGAAAACTGCACGCCGGGTTGTCCGCTGGCAGAGTGCAGAGTCCGGCCCTCAGGATGATCGTGGAGCGCGAGGAGGAGATAAAAGCGTTCAAAACCCGGGAGTACTGGACCATAGAGGCCGATCTCAACCACGAGCAAGCGGACTTTCCGGCGAAGCTGATCCGGTTTGGCGGCGAGAAGGTGGAGCAGTTCTCCATCACGAACGAAGAACGGGCGCGGAAAGTCGTCAGCGCCTTAGACGAGCAGGCCCAAGGCGCGCTGATCGTCAGCAAGGTTGAGAAAAAGCAACGCAAGCGGCAACCGGCCCCGCCGTTCACCACTTCCACCCTGCAACAGGAAGCGGCCCGCAAGCTGGGCTTCACGACGCAAAAAACCATGCGGACGGCGCAACAGTTGTACGAGGGCGTTGATGTGGGAGGAGGGGCCGTAGGGCTGATCACCTACATGCGCACCGATTCCGTCAGCCTGGCCACCGAGGCCATCGCCGAAATGCGCAAGTTCATCGGCGCCTGCTATGGCGCGAAGGCCCTGCCCAAGCAACCGCGCCAGTACAAGACCAAGTCCAAAAACGCGCAAGAGGCCCATGAGGCGGTGCGGCCCACTTCGGTCTATCGAGAGCCCAAGACGCTACGCGCCAAACTCTCGTCCGACCAATTTCGGTTGTATGAACTGATATGGAAGCGGGCGGTGGCCAGCCAAATGGCCCACGGGCTGATCGACACGGTGGCGGTGGACCTGGCTTGCGGGGAGCAACGCGGGAAAACCCTGCGGCCGCCGGAAAATGAGCCAGACCTGTTCCGCGCCAACGGCGCCACGGTGGTGGAGAAGGGGTTTATGGTCTTGTATCAAGAGGGAACGGAAGACGGGAAGAACGACAAGGCGGCGACCACCGAGCGAAAACTGCCGCCATTGGCGGAGGGAGACCGGGTGAGCCTGTTGAAAATCCGCCCGGAACAGCATTTCACGGAGCCGCCTCCCCGTTTTTCGGAGGCCAGCCTGGTCAAATCCCTGGAGGAATACGGCATAGGCCGGCCTTCCACCTACGCCTCCATCATCTCCACCCTGAAAAACCGCGAATATGTGGAGATGGACAACAAGCGCTTCGTCCCCACCGCCGTGGGAGGCCTGGTCAACAAATTCCTGACCGAGCATTTCACCGACTATGTTGATTATGATTTCACCGCCAAGCTAGAGGATGAACTGGACGCCGTGTCCCGAGGCGAGAAGGCGTGGATCCCCCTCATGCGGGATTTCTGGGCGCCCTTCTCCGAGAAAGTCAAAGACAAGGGAGAAGGCGTCAGCCGCAGCGAGGCGTCGGCGGCGCGGATTTTGGGCAAGGATCCAGTCACCGGCCGCCCCGTTTCGGTCCGGGTGGGCCGCTACGGCCCTTATGCGCAACTTGGCGTCAAGGACGACCCAGAGAAGCCCAAGTTCGCCAGCCTGAAGCCTGAGCAACGCATGGACTCCATCACCTTGGAAGAGGCCCTGGAGCTGTTCAAATTGCCGCGAGAACTGGGCGAGTCCGAAGAAGGCGAGAAGATCAGCGTCCACAGCGGCCGCTACGGCCCTTATGTGCGCTATGGCGACAAGTTCGTTTCATTGGAAGAGGGAGACGACCCTTGCACGGTGGAACTGGAGCGGGCCCTGGCGTTAATTCGGGCCAAGAAAAAAGCGGACGCCGAGAAGGAGATCAAGGTTTTCAAGAAGCAAAACATCGCTGTCTTGAATGGCCGCTACGGCCCCTATGTGACCGACGGCAAGAAAAACGCGAAGATCCCCAAGTCCATGGCGCCGGCCCGCCTGACCTTGGAAGACTGCCAAGCGCTGATCGCCAAGGCCCCCGCTCCCCGCAACCGGCGCCGCGGGCGCAAGACAGCTTGACGCCATGAGCAAACCTTTCGTGGCGATCCTGATGGGATCCGATTCCGACCTGCCCGTGATGAAGGCCGCCATAGAAGTGTTAGAGCGGTTTTCCATCCGCACGGAGGTGAAGATCAGCTCGGCGCACCGAACGCCAGAAGCCACCCGCGTCTATGTCAAAGACGCAGAGGTCCGGGGATGCGCCGTGTTCATCGCCGGCGCGGGCCTAGCGGCGCATTTGGCGGGAGCCGTCGCGGCCGCCACCACCCGCCCTGTTATTGGCGTGCCATTGGACGCCGGGTCCCTGGGGGGGCTGGACTCGTTGCTTTCCACCGTGCAGATGCCGGGGGGCGTCCCAGTCGCCTGCGTGGCCATAGGCAAGGCCGGAGCCAAAAACGCCGGTTACCTGGCGGCCCAAATCTTGGCCCTGCAAGATGACGAGCTGGCGGAAAGCGTGGCGGCGGAGCGCGAACAGACGGCCCGGGGCGTTCGACAAAAGGATGAAGCCTTGCAGAAACAGCGGGCCGGATAAGTCCAAACTGAACCCATGGCGCCTGAAGCGCGCCACCCGGGCGGTGGAGAACGGGGGGGTCATCGCCTACCCTACGGAGGCCGTGATGGGACTGGGTTGCTCGCCTTGGAACAAAGCGGCGGTGTTCCGAATTTTGCGGCTGAAGCGGCGGCGCCCCGGCAAGGGGCTGATCGTCGTGGCGTCAAGCCCGGCGCAGTTGTCTAACCTGGTGGACTTCTCAAAAGCGGCGGCTCAGGAAGCGCTGTGGGCGTCATGGCCCGGCCCCTTCACCTGGATTGTGCCGGCGCGCCCGGACGCGCCGCGCTGGCTCAGGGGGCGCGGGGCCGGTTTGGCAGTGCGGGTGTCGGCGCACCCCATCGTCCGGCAACTCTGTGAGGCGGCAGGCCCCTTGATCTCCACCAGCGCCAATCCTTCCGGTTGCCCGCCGGCGCGCACCCGGCCTCAGGTCCGGGCCTACTTCGGCAAGCGCCTGGATGATTATGTCCCCGGCCCGCTTGGCGAGGAGACCCGGCCCAGCCAGATCCGGGACGCCTTGACAGGGCAAACCCTCAGGCGCTGAAACCCGGCGCGGGCCTTACTCCGTGTATTCGAACAGCTTGACGACTTTCTGCACGCCCCCGGTTTGCCGGGCGATCTCCGTCGCCCTGTCGGCCTCGACGCGGGAAACCAGCCCCATCAGGTAGGTCACGCCGTTTTCCGTCACCACCTTGACATGGATGCCGGAAAGATCCTTTGCCGCCAACAGCTTGGTTTTCACCTTGGCCGTGGTGACCGAATCCGCGCCGCGGGAAACCAGAGAGCTGGGAGCCGCGATGGCCATTTCATTCTGCACATGGGTCACCTTTTCCACGCCTTTTACGAGGTCAATCACCGCCTGTCTGTCTTCCTCGACGGGCGCTTCGCCGGTGACCAGCACCATGGTGTTGAAACTGGTGAAGTTCGCATGCACCCGCTTGTTGAGCGCCTTGTCTCTGCTCAGAGCCAAGCGAGACTTGTTTTCTATCGCCTCATCTTCTATGAAGGTGCCAAGGGTCCTGCGGTCGGCGGCCATGATGGGCGTAGCCGCAACGCCGCCCACCGCGACGGCGGCGCAACCTTGCAACAGTGCCAAACACACAAGCAAGAGAAGCGTTAGAGCGGGCCGTGTCTGCTTGGCTAAAAAATCACGGCAAAGGGCGCGGGTTGCCACCAAGGAAATGCGTCGTGTCTTTTTCATGTTGGAATACCGGGTCGTTGACAAGGGGGTCAGCGCGCTGACGCGCGGTCTCTTAAAAAGCGTTTTTGATCCACTCTATTTTCCTGTCTTCGCCGACCCCTGTCAACCCGACCACATCGAAACGAAAGTCGGAATCCCCAGGCGCCTGCGCGCTTTGAATGAACAGCTGGCCGGTCTTGACCAGCTTGTCTCTTTTGCGGCGGTCTATGGTTTCCAGCGGCGCCAGGAAATGGTTGCTCCTTCTCCACCTGACCTCCAGAAACACCACGGTGTTTTTGTCCCGCATGATCAAGTCGATCTCGCCGAAGCGGCAACGGAAGTTGCGGCAAACCAGAGTCAGGTTCTGTTGTTGCAAGTAAGCCAGAGCGAAATCCTCCGCTTGTTTGCCCAGCTCCGTGGTGGAGAGGCCCCTTGTTCTCTTCATCGCTCGCGCCCTTTGCCGGGGGGCCGCGGCAGGAACTCGCTACGGCCCCGGCGCGCCAATGCGAAACCCATCAGCGTCCATCGTTCCCCTCGGTTCGAAGCAATTCCGGTTCGCCATTGACGATCCTGCTCCAGAGCAGTTGCCGGTTGATCCTGCCATCCCCCGCCATGGTGAGCAGGCCCGTCGCGCCAGCAAAACTCGCCGCCCCGTCCAAAGCCAAGCGGGGGAGATGGGGGATGAGACGGAACGCATCCACGCCCAAGGCATGCAAACGCCGGTAAGCGGAAGAGGCCTGAAAATGCTCGTCCACAAGGGCCCGCAAGGACGACGCCCCGGCCCGGGGAAGCAGGATCCAGGGCAGATCGGCAAACATGATTTCGTTCATGTCCGCATCGGCCTGAGGATTGACGGAGCCGGTGAACACATGGGAGGTGGCATAGACAGAAAGCCCCTCGGCCTTGTGAAAACGGAATTGAGGCACCAGTTGCCGCGCCGCGACGGGAAACGCCGCCATGAAAATCATGTCCGCGTCTTGGCGCAGTCGCGCCTCGCTTCGCAACGCCACATTCAGCTTCCGTCGCAAGCGCCGGGCCCGCTCCTCGCTGGCGTCTATGTTCAACAAGCGTCTAACCGGCAAGGAGTAATCCTTGCTTTGGGGATCGTAGCTGACCCGCTCCAACACCCTCCCGCCCAAGGGCAGCCAAGCGTCTCGAAAGGCCCGATGCAACCGTTGCCCCCAAGGATCGTTAGGTACGATGACTAAGGCCTTGCCGCGCCCGTCCAACCGGGCCCTTTGCGCCACTTGCCGGGCCTCGCCTTCCGGGGACAAGCCGAACTGCATGAGGCTCGGCAAAACGCCGGGGCCGGCGGCGGGTTTCTCGCCGGAGCCGGCCTGCGTCTGATTCAAAGCCAACACCGGCACCGGCAAGTCCGTCAGTTTGGCCAATTCTTCCACGGCTTGCTTCTCCAACGGCCCCACGACGAAGTCCGCGCCCTCGGCCACGGCCTGCCCATAGATTTGCTCCACATTCAGCGCATTGGCGTCATAGATCCTGAGGGCCGGCTTGTAGTCGCCGGCGCTGTGCCAAGCGGCGATAAAACCGTCCCTAACCGCCTCGGCGGCCTTGCGGTAGCCCCCCCGAAACGGCAACAACAAGGCTATTTGCTGGGGTTGCAACGCGGAAGGCGGCCCGGGCGGCGGCTTAGCGTGTAATTCCGACTGGCGCAGGGTTTCCCTTTGGGAGGGTTCGGGCAAGCGCTCATCGGCGGGCCCGTCAATCCGCGCCTCCGGGGCGCCGGGCCTGTCCGGTCGCTGGCCCTGGGTCCCGCAACCCGGCAAGACCGCAAGCAGGAGAGTGATGACAAGCAGGCGCACGGACTTATTGTATGACGGAAGCGGCGGCTTTGGAACTTTTTGCTGGGGAACTGCATGCAATAGTCGCAACGCCGTGGGATTTAGAAGAAAAGCGTTGATAAGGCAAGAATTTTGCGCTACAATTGGTTTCATGTTCTCCATGACTGAACCGATTAAAGCCGCCAGGCAACGCCCGGGGACGCCTGGGCGCAAACAATAAGCAGGAGAAATGACGATGGCAGACTACGACAACATATTGACCGGCACGGATAACGCGGACGATATCCGAGGCACCGCCGAGAACGACCATATCTCCGGCGGCAGGGGGAACGACAAGCTCTACGGCCGCGATGGGGACGACCGGTTGGATGGCGGCGCGGGGAACGACCGGCTCTACGGCCTCGATGGGGCCGACCGGCTGGATGGCGGCGTGGGGGATGACAGGCTGGAGGGTGGCGCGGGGGACGACGAGCTGGATGGCGGCGCGGGGAGCGACACGCTGGAGGGCGGCGCGGGGGACGATGAACTGGATGGCGGCGCGGGGAACGACACGCTGGATGGCGGCGCGGGGGACGACCAGCTGGATGCCGGCGCGGGGAGCGACACGCTGGATGGCGGCGCGGGGGACGACCAGCTGGATGCCGGCGCGGGGAACGACGAGCTGGATGGCGGCGCGGGGGACGACCAGCTGGATGCCGGCGCGGGGAACGACGAGCTGGATGGCGGCGCGGGGGACGACCAACTGGATGGCGGCGCGGGGGCTGATGTCTTGGATGGCGGCGCCGACGATGACACTGTGTCCTACGCCGCTTCGTCTGCGGGCGTGACCATCACCTATTCCAAGGTGACAAGAACGATCAACGGTGAGCGGGTCACCACCTACGAGGGCGCGGGTTCGGGCGGCGATGCCGCGGGCGACAGGCTCATCAATGTTGAGCATATTGTCGGCTCTGATCACAATGACCAGTTGCACGGCGGCGCGGGGAGGAACTGGCTCTGGGGCGGCAAGGGGGACGACCAGCTCTACGGCGGCGGGGGGCGGTACGACAGGCTCTACGGCGGCGAGGGGAACGACGAGCTCTACGGCGGCGAGGGGGCTGACTCGCTGTATGGCGGCCCTGGGGCTGATGTCTTGGATGGCGGCGCCGACGAGGACACTGCCTACTACACCGGTTCGTCTGCGGGCGTGACCATCACCCTTTCCGAGGTGACAAGAACGATCTACAATGAGCGGGTCACCACCTACGAGGGCGCGGGTTCGGGCGGCGATGCCGCGGGCGACAGACTCATCAATGTTGAGCGTGTTGTCGGCTCTGACCACAACGACCGGCTGGATGGCGGCGCGAGGAACGACGAGCTCTACGGCGGCAAGGGGAACGACAAGCTCTCCGGCGGCGCGGGGAGGGACAAGCTCTGGGGCGGCTCGGGGGACGACACGCTGGAGGGCGGCGCGGGGGACGACTCGCTCTATGGCGGCGCGGGGGCCAACACGCTGGACGGCGGCGCGGGAGACGACAATCTCTACGGCCACGATGAGGACGACCAGCTCTACGGCGGCGAGGGGAACGACTGGCTGTATGGCGGCCTTGGGGCTGATGTCTTGGATGGCGGCGCGGGGGACGACACGCTCTGGGGCGGCGCGGGGGGCAACACGCTGTACGGCGGCGCGGGGAACGACAAGCTCTACGGCCACGGGGGGAACGACCGGCTGGAGGGCGGCGAGGGGAACGACAAGCTCTACGGCCGCGGGGGGAAGGACCAGCTCTACGGCGGCGACGGGGACGACTTGCTGGAGGGCGGCGCGGGGAGCGACACGCTGGAGGGCGGCGCGGGGAACGACGAGCTCTACGGCGGCCATGTGGACGCCTACGCGAGGGGGTCAAGGGTGGCCGATGGGCAGAACACGCTACGCGGCGGCGCGGGGGACGACCGGCTCTACGGCGGGCGCGGGGGGAACGACACGCTCTACGGCGGCGACGGGGACGACGACCTCTATGGCGGCGGGGAGCTCTACGGCGGCGCGGGGGACGACTACCTCTCTGGCGGCAGGAAGCTCTACGGCGGCGCGGGGGACGACGGGCTCTCCAGCGGCGCGGGCGACGACCAGCTGGAGGGTGGCGAGGGAAACGACTGGCTGAACGGCGGCGAGGGGAACGACACGCTCACCGGCGGCGCGGGGGACGACAGGCTCACCGGTGGCCCGGGGCGCGACACGCTTACCGGCGGCGCCGGCACGGACATCTTCAGGTTCAATCAGGCTCAGGTCTCCTGCGGCTGCAGCGGCAGCAACGTTCGCGCCTCCAGCCTGGAAGGTGATGTAATCACGGACTTCAGGGTTGCCGGCACGGACAGGGATGCTCTCGCCTTCGGGAACTTCAACATTGACCCCACGCGCGATCTCGAGTCTCAAGGGCTGGTACTCTCCGATTTGACAGATGCGGACGGGGATGGCGCAACGGATGACAGGACACTCACCCTGCCTGACGGCGGCACCATCACCCTGCTTAATCTCGGTAGCGAGGCGCTTGTCATAGACGACTTCGCCCTTGCGGTATGGAACAACGCGGATCGCCGTTGGGTCATTGTTGACCCCGAGCCGGAGGATCAACCTGATCCCGATCCGGAGGGGAATGGCGGCGCGGCGGAAGAGGCGCAACTGGAAGAGTCCATTCTGCAACAGCACCTTAACCTGCTGAAAATCATAACAGGCGGCGGCGCAACCAGGCGCCTGGACGCCGGGGACCTGAGCATCGGCGGCGGCTTGGATTTGCCGGCGGCCGATGACGGCCTGCACCGTTCCAATTACCACCTGTACTATCGCGCGGAGGGCGGCTCCTACTTTCTGCGATTTGACGATGCCATCACCGCTGACCTGCCCATCAGCGCCACGGCGGCCCAGGTGGACGCGGCGTTAGAGGGCCTGGACGGCGTGACAAGCGCGGAAGTCACCGGGGAGCCGGGCAACTTCACTATTGCCCTGACGGCGGACGAGCCCCATGTCCTGCAGTGGGGCGATTTGCGCCTGGCCGGCGACGGCTCGCTTGATTACCTGATTGCCTGAGTTGCTGGCGGCATTGACGCCAACCGCAACGGCGGCGGTCGTTGACGCGGTCCTGGAGTCTCTGGACGGCGTTGCCGATGCGGAAGTCGCGGGCGAACCAGGCGCCTGGACGCTGGCCACAACGGCGGACGCGAGGCATGAAAAAAGAGCGCCGGGTTGTTGACGGCAAGCGCGTTGTAACACTACAGCAGGGAGCATGGCATAAGCGCAACTCATGTCTTGTAAGTCCCTTTTGCTGGGACTTCATCCCCGCGGGACAAATCCGCGCCGAGAAAACATGATCCAAGGCATGCTTCCGGCAAACCGCTGAGCGGTCTCACATCCTGAACGGCTTGTGCAACGGAGCGGGGGCAAATTGGACTCAAACAAACCCGGCGTCTTATACATAGTGGCGACCCCCATAGGCAACCTGGGAGACCTGAGCCGCCGGGCCGGGGAAATCCTGGCCGCGGTGGACTTGATATTAGCCGAGGACACCCGCCACAGCCGCAAGTTGCTGAGCGGCATGAACATCAAAACGCCCGTGCGCGCTTTCCACAAGGACAACGAAACCAAGGCGACGGCCCAGGCCATTGCCCAGCTGGCCGCGGGCGCCGAAGTGGCGTTGGTGGCCGACGCCGGGACGCCCCTGATCAGCGACCCCGGCTTCAAATTGGTCAGGCAGGCGCACGAGAAAGGCGTCAGGGTCTCCCCCATTCCCGGCCCGGCGGCCCTGATCGCGGCCCTGTCGGCCTCCGGCATCGCGCCGGACCGCTTCCTGTTCGAGGGGTTCGCCCCTGAAAAATCGGTCGCCCGGCGCAAACGCCTGCAAGCGCTGGCCGGCGAAAGCAGGACCTTGATCTTTTATGAAGCACCCCACCGGATAACAGCCTTTTTGGACGACGCCATAGCGGTTTTCGGCGGCGGCCGGGAAGCCTCAATCGCCCGCGAACTCACCAAGAAGTTTGAAACCATCCGGCGCGGCGAGTTGGCGGGCTTGAAGGCATGGATAGAGCAAGAGCCAGACCAGCGCCGCGGCGAGTTCGTCGTCGTCATCGCCGGCAACAAGAAAAAAGGCGCGTCCAACCTGGAAGCCATGTTAACCGTTTTGCTGAAATCCCTGTCGCTGAAGCAAAGCGCCCAGATCGCCGCGGAGCTGTCCGGAGGCAACAAGAACGAAATCTACAAGTTGGCCCTCAGCCTGCAAAAAGTCTTGTCCCGCAAAGACGCCTGAACCCAAGCAACGGGGAGCAAACCCCGATTTTTGTGGTAGGGTGGCGGCGGGAGTCAGCCGGGCAATCGCTGTCAGGCCCAAGGGTCGGCGCTGATTGGCGCCGTCCCAATCTGGCAGAGGAAAGTCCGGGCTCCTCAGGGCAGGGCGCCAGGTAACGCCTGGGCGGTGCGAACCGACGGAAAGTGCAACAGAAAACATACCGCCTCCCCGCACTGCGCGGGAGGTAAGGGTGAAATGGTGCGGTAAGAGCGCACCGCATGGCTGGCAACAGCCATGGCACGGCAAACCCCGCCTGGAGCAAGGCCAAATAGGGGGGCGATAATGCGGCCCGCATTGTCCCCGGGTAGGCTGCTGGAGGCGCATGGCGACATGCGTCCAAGATGAATGATTGTCCTCGACAGAACCCGGCTTACAGGCTGACTCCCTCTTTTGCCGCCCTGTCTGAGAGAAAACGGGGACAAACCCCGCCACCCCAGCCGGGAATTCGCCCCTGAACAGCGGGAGCAACCCCCGTTGCGGCGAATTTCCTCTATCCCCTCGTCTTTGCCGCCAATTTCTCTCCGGTTTCCCCCCGCCCCTCGCCGCTGATTTTCTTGCGGTTTTTAATCAATAAAAATCAATAAGTTAATGATATATCAGCAACTTTCCCCCAAGAACCTTCTATCTTTTCCACGCCCTCCCCTAACCTGGCGGCGGCACAGCCGATTTTTTGCCAAAAAATCGCAAAATCCTGCTTGACATAACCGCCGCCGGGTCTCTATAGTCTCCTAAAAGTGGGGGAAAGTGGGTAAATGTGGTTTTCTGCGTCAAGGGGAGAGTCCCAAAATGTTCCGAGGCTGCAGCGACATCAGTCTTGACAGCAAGGGCCGATTGGCCATTCCCAGTCGCTTTCGCGAGCGGCTCATGGGGATTGCGGCCGGTTGCCTGGTGCAGACTCTCAACCCCCTGGACCGCTCCCTGTGGCTGTATCCGTTGCCGGAATGGGAAGTGATCGAGAACAAGTTGGCGGGCCTGTCCGATTTTGACAAGCAAAGCCGCATGACCAAGCTGATGATGCGCGGTTACGCCACCGATTGCCAGCTAGATGGCCAAGGACGAATTTTGGTGGCGGCGAAATTGCGCGAGCATGCCGGATTGGGCCGGCAGGCCGTCATCCTTGGGCAAGGCAACAAGTTTGAAGTCTGGGACAAAAAGGATTGGGAGAAACGGCGCGATCTTTGGTTAGGGTCGGTGGGAGGCGAGGACAGCGAGCCTTCCGAGGCCCTGAAATCCCTGTCGCTGTGAAACCGCTCGGCGCGCTGGTCCCCGGCTGACCCGGCCCGCAAGTTGAATGAACGCGCGCATAAGCCGGTGCTTCTGGAAGAGGTGTTGAATGGTCTTGAATTGCGGGAAGATGGCTGTTATTTCGACTGCACCTTCGGGCGCGGGGGGCACAGCCGGGCCATCCTGCGGCGTCTGGGGCGCCGGGGCCGCCTGTTCGCCTTGGACAAAGACCCCGAGGCGGCGCGCTTCGCCCAGGCTGAGTTTTCCGGCGATGAGCGGTTCGCCTGTTTTCACGCCTCCTTCGCCAACCTGGGCAAGGTGGTGGAGCGGAACGGACTGGCGGGCGCCGTCGACGGCGTGTTGTTCGATCTGGGTGTCTCCTCGCCGCAATTGGAGGACCCCGCCCGCGGCTTCAGTTTTCTCCATGACGGGCCCTTGGACATGAGGATGAACCCGAAACAGGGCCTCAGCGCGGCGGCATGGCTGAACCAGGCCAACGCCGGCGAACTGGCCGCCGTCCTGCGCGATTACGGTGAAGAACGCTACGCCCGGCGCATCGCCCGGGCCATTGTCGAGCGGCGTTCGACCGCGCCCATAGCGTCCACCCGGCAATTGGCGGACCTGATCAGGGCCGCGGCGCCCACCGTGGAAAAAGACAAACATCCCGCCACCCGTTCGTTTTTGGCTGTCAGGATGCGCGTGAACAACGAACTGGCCGAATTAAAGGACGCCCTGGCCCAAACCCCGGCGGCGTTGCGTCCCGGGGGAAGATTGGCAATCATCAGCTTCCATTCCGGGGAAGATCGGATCGCGAAGCGTTTTATCCGCGAGCAATCCCGCCCGGATGATCCCTACCCCAAGGGCCTGCCTGTCGTCGTCCCCCGACCCCGGCCGCAAATGAAGGCGGCGGGCCGGCTCATCAGGCCGGGCCGGCAAGAACTGGACGCCAACCCGCGGGCCAGGAGCGCCGTGCTGCGCATCGCGGAGAGGTTGGTCCCATGAAAACCATCGCTTTGCTATTGGCCCTTGGCGTGATGGCCTCGGCCCTTCAGGTGGTGCAGACCCAGCATGCGGCGCGCAAGGCGTTCGTGGAGCTAGAGCAACTTAAAAAGACCCAGGATCAACTGGATGAAGCATGGAGGCAACTTCAGCTTGAGCAAAGCACCTGGGCTCTCGACGACCGGATCGAATCGATAGCGCGAGAGCGGCTGGGTCTGCGCAAGCCAGACAACGGCTCGCTGATGTTTTTGGTGCCATGAACGGGTTAGGCCAAACCCACGACTACAAACTGCGCCGCTGGTGCCTGTTGACCTGCTTCGGCGTCGCCGCGGCCCTGATTGCCGGCCGGGCCTTCTACTTGCAGATCCTGAACAAGAATTTCCTCATAGATCAAGGCAACAACAGGTCAGTCCGCACTGTGCCTATCTTCGCGCACCGGGGCATCATCACCGACAGAAAAGGCGAACCCTTGGCGGTGAGCGCTCCGGTGGCCTCTGTTTGGGCCCGGCCCGGTGAAGTCCTCGCCGCGGGCGCGGACCTGACGGAACTAGCTCGCCTGCTGGAAATGCCGCCGCAAAACCTGGCCCGGCGCCTGACCAACAAGCAAGGCAAGCAGTTTGTCTATTTGAAGCGCCAAGTCCGCCCGGACACGGCGCGGCAGATCCGGGCCTTGAAGGCGCCGGGGATCGAAATCCGGAAGGAATACAAACGCTATTACCCGGCCGGGGAAGCGGCCTCCCATCTCATTGGCTTCACCGATGTGGATGACCGCGGGCAGGAAGGCCTGGAGCTGGCCTACGACAGCCGGTTGCGGGGCAGCCCTGGCAAGAAGCGGGTGTTGAAAGATCAGCATGGCCATGTCGTCCAGGACATTGAGAACATCAAACAACCTGTTCCCGGCCAGTCCCTGGCCCTGAGCATAGACAACCGATTGCAATTCATGGCCTACAAGGAACTGAAATCGGCAGTGGCGGCCCACGAGGCCCGGGGCGGCACCCTGGTGATGTTGGATGTCCGCACCGGCGAGGCCTTGGCGTTGGCGGCGCAACCGGCCTTCAACCCCAACAACCGCGCCGACCTCCAGAGCGACCGGTACCGGAACCGGGCGGTCACGGATGTGTTTGAACCGGGCTCCACCATCAAACCCTTCACCATCGCCGCGGCGCTGATGTCGGGGCTGTACGCGCCGGACAGCCTGGTGGAGACCCAGCCCGGCTACCTGAAGATCGGCCGCTACACCATCCGGGACCTCAATAATTACGGCCAGTTATCCGTGCGGGATGTCATCAGGAAATCCAGCAACATCGGTTCCACCCGCATCGCCATGGCCTTGGGGCCCCAGCGGCTTTGGGAATTGCACGACGCGGTGGGCTTCGGGCGCCGCACCGACAGCGGGTTGCCGGGGGAGTCCGCCGGCCAGCTGAAAGATTATTGGGACTGGACGCAATTGGAGCTCGCCACCCTGTCCTACGGCTACGGCCTGTCAGTGACCGCCTTGCAACTAACGCAAGCCTACGCGGCTTTGGCGACCGGCGGCGTGTTGCGCCCGGTGTCCTTTCTGAAGACAAGCGGCGCGGCGCCGGGGCGCCGGGTCCTGCCCGCGCCGACGGCCCGCTTAGTGAGCGAGATGATGAGGGCGGTGGTGGGGCCAGGGGGCAGCGGCAAAGCGGCGGCCGTGGCCGGCTACCATGTCGCTGGCAAAACGGGGACTGTGCACAAGGCGGCTGGTTCGGGCTACGCCGAGGACCGATATCTTTCTCTTTTTGCCGGATTCGCGCCAGCGACGGCCCCGCGGCTGGCGTTGGCGGTCGTGATTGACGAACCCCAGGCCGGGCAGTATTTCGGCGGCCAAGTGGCGGCGCCAGTGTTTGCTCGCGTGATGGGCAACGCCTTGCGCGTGCTGAATGTTCCACCGGATGATTTGGGCGGCGTTAGACAACGGACGATGTTGGTGAAAAACACCGTGACCGGGGCGGGCATCTGATCATGGCGGGCGGCGCGCCAGTGGCCAAGCTGTTGGAGGGGCTGACAGCGGCGCCCATGGCGGAGGCGCTGAGGGTGACCGGCGTCAGCCTGGACAGCCGCCTCGTCCAAAAGGACGATCTGTTTTTGGCATGTCGGGGAGAGCGCGTCCATGGCGGCGCCTTTGTCAAGGACGCGGCCCGGGCGGGGGCCAGGGCCGTCGCCATAGACGCGGCATTGGCGCCCGGCCTCGAGGAGTGTCGCCTGCCGGTGTTTCCGGTGGCGGATCTGCGGGGCAAATCCGGCCTGATCGCGGGGCGCTTCTATGGCCACCCCTCAGACAAGCTGAAGGCAGTCGGCGTAACCGGCACCAATGGCAAGACCTCCGTGGCGTTCTGGTCGGCGCAACTTTACGCCGCCTTGGCCGGGAAACCGGCGGGCCTGAGCGGCACCTTGGGAAGCGGGCTTTACCCTGATCTGCAACCGGGCCTCAACACCACCCCCGACCCCGTCGCCCTGCAAGGTCTGCTTTCCCGTTTCGCCGCCGAAGGGATCGAGGCGGTCTTCATGGAAGTCTCCTCCCACGCCTTGGACCAGGACCGGGTGGAAGGGGTGCGTTTCGCCGTGGCCGCGTTCACCAATCTCAGCCCTGAGCATTTGGACTATCACGGCGACTTGCGGGCCTACGCCGCCGCCAAAAAGAAACTCTTTCTGTTCGAGTCCCTGCAAGGGGCGGTGGTCAACCACGACGATGAGTGCGGCCGGCAGATCCTGCGCGGCCTGCCGGAAACGATAGAGACCATCAGCTACGGCCTGTCCGGCGCGGAGGGCCTAGAGACGGAGGGGAAACATCCCCTGCTCTGGGCGCGGGTCTCAACGGATTCCCAGGGAAACATTTCCCTGGCCGTTTCCAGCCCCTGGGGAAGCGGGAAAATCAACACGGGAGTGGCGGGACGGTTCAACGCCGCCAACCTGTTGGCGGCAATCGGGATCATGCGTTTGTTGGGGTTCCCCTGGGATGACATCATGGGGCAAGCTGGCGAACTCACATCCCCGCCGGGCCGGATGGAGCGTCTGGCCGGCCGCGCCGGGGAGAAGATTGTGATCGACTACGCCCATTCCCCCGCCGCCTTGGAACAGGCCCTGGACAGCGCCAGGGCGTTTTGCGACGGCCGGTTGATTTGCGTCTTCGGTTGCGGCGGCAACCGCGACCGGGCCAAACGCGGCCTTATGGGAAAATTGGCGGAGACCCACTCGGACGAGGTGATCCTGACGGACGACAACCCCAGGGATGAGCCGCCGGATGCGATCATAGCGGACATCCTCGCCGGCATGGAAGACGCGGACAAGGCGCTTATCGAGAACAACCGCGCCAAGGCCATCGCCCTGGCCCTGGACCGGGCCGGGCCGGGGGATGTGGTGCTGATCGCGGGCAAGGGGCATGAGACCAGCCAGGACATCGCCGGCGTCCGCCACCCCTTCAACGACGCCGCGCAGGTTAGGCAATGCCTGGGGAGCGCAGGGTGATAACGATGCAACTAACGGAAGCCCAAGAGGCCGTGAACGGCGCATTGTCAGGCGCTGACCGGGCCTTTGCGGGTTGCAACATAGATAGCCGCTCGGTCAAGGCCGGCGAACTCTTCGTCGCCCTGAGAGGCTCGCGCCACGACGGCCACGATTTCATCGATGCCGCCTTTGAAAAAGGCGCCGCCGCCGTCATGGCGGCCCGGGATGCGGGCGGCGCGCGGCCGCTCCTCAAGGTCAAAGACACCCGCCAAGCCCTGGGCCTGTTGGCGGCCCGCTGGCGCGACAAATTCACGCTGCCGGTGGTGGCGGTGACAGGCAGCAACGGCAAGACCACCGTCAAGGAAATGATCAACGCCATTTTGTCGGAGGACGCTGAGGTGTTGGCCACCTGGGGGAATCTGAACAACGACATAGGCGCGCCCCTTACCCTGTTCCGCCTGAATCAGCGGCACGGCTTCGCCGTGGTGGAGATGGGGGCCAATCACCCTGGGGAGATCCGCTGGCTAAGCCGCCTGGCCCGGCCCACCGTGGCCTTGATCACCCAGTGCGCGCCCGCCCATTTGGAAGGATTCGGCTCCGTCGCCGGCGTGGCTCGGGCCAAGGCCGAGATCTACGAAGGGCTGGCCCCGGATGGCGCGGCCGTTATTAACCGGGACGACGACTACGCGGACTTGTGGTGGGACGCCGCCAAGGCGAACCGGCGGCTCGCCTTTGGCTTGGACGAGAACGCCGCGGTGACCGCCGTCGATGTGAACGCGGACCCGGAGCGGGGACAGACCCGTTTCACCTTGCGCTTCAACGGCGCGGAGACCGACATCAAGCTGGGGCTGTTGGGCAGGCACAATGTGCTAAACGCTCTGGCCGCCGCGGCCTGTTGCCTGGCCCTGAATGTTCCCCTGCCCCGGATTAAGGCGGGGCTAGAGAAAACCCGAGCTGTCAAGGGCAGACTGCAGCCGAAACAGGGCCTCAAGGGGGCGCGCCTCTTCGATGACGCCTACAACGCGAATCCGGCGTCCCTGGAGGCGGCCCTGGAAACGCTGCGCGGCTTGTCTGGCGGCGCCTGGTTGGCCCTGGGCGACATGGGCGAGCTGGGCGAGGGGGCGGCGGGGTTCCACCGGCAGGCCGGCGAGCGCGCCCGGGCCGCGGGAATCCAGCGTCTGTATGGGCTGGGGCCCTTGGCGCGCCAAGCCGTCGACGGCTTTGGCGCTGGCGCCCGCCACTTCGACCGCATGGACGACCTCATCGAAACCCTGCGCCGGGACCTGGCCCCGGGCGTGAATCTCTTGGTCAAAGGCTCCCGCGCCATGGCCATGGAGCGGGCCGTGGAAGCCCTGACGGAGCAAGACTGATGCTGCTTTGGCTGATTGAATACCTGACCCAGTACTACAGCGGCTTCAACGCCTTTCAGTACATCACCATGCGCGCCATCCTGGGGGCGCTGACGGCTCTGCTGGTCGCCTTGGTGGCAGGCCCCCGCCTCATCCACTACCTGGACAAGTATCAAATCGGCCAGGAAGTCCGGGACGACGGCCCTGAAACCCACCTGACCAAGGTCGGCACCCCGACCATGGGCGGATTGCTGATCCTGTTGTCCGTCTCCATTAGCACCCTGTGCTGGGCCGACCTTTCCAATCGCTTCGTCTGGGTGGTGTTCGGCGTGATTTTGGCGTTCGGGATTATCGGCTGGATCGACGATTACCGCAAAATCGTCCGGCGGAACCCCGCCGGCCTCCCGGCTCGCTGGAAATACCTGTGGCAGTCAGTGTTTGGCCTGTTGGCCGCCGTGTTCCTGTACCTCAGCGCGGAAGTCCCCGCCGAGACCCGCTTGATTTTGCCCTTCGTCAAATCGGTCAACTACGAACTGGGCCTGGCGTTCATCCTGTTGGTCTATTTCGTCATCGTCGGCTCCAGCAACGCCGTCAACCTGACCGACGGCCTGGATGGCCTGGCGATCCTGCCTGCCGTCATGGTGGCTGGCGGCCTGACCGTGTTCGCCTATGTGGCCGGCCATGTCAAGTTCGCCGAATATCTCAATGTCCCCTACATCCCCGGCGTGGGGGAGGTCTGCATCATCTGCGGGGCCATCGCCGGCTCCGGCCTGGGCTTCCTGTGGTTCAACACCTATCCGGCCCAGGTGTTCATGGGCGATATCGGCGCCTTGTCCCTGGGGGCCGCCTTGGGGGTCATCGCCGTCATCGTCCGGCAGGAGCTCGCGTTTTTCATCATGGCGGGGGTCTTCGTCGTGGAGACCTTGTCCGTCATCCTGCAAGTGGGCTCCTACAAACTAACGGGCCGGCGCCTGTTCCACATGGCGCCCCTGCATCACCACTACGAACTCAAAGGCTGGCCCGAACCCAGGGTCATCGTTCGGTTCTGGATCATCACCGTGGTGCTGGTGCTGATCGGGCTGGCGACCCTGAAGCTCCGGTAAGCCACCATGGTCTTCCGTTCCGGTTTGCAACCCATGATCGCTGACTTCGCGCCGACGACGACGGCCAACCGACGCTTCGACACCTTGGTGTTGGGCCTGGGCAAGACCGGCCTGTCATGCGTCAGACACCTTGCCAAACAGGGAGAGACTGTGGCGGTGGCGGACGATAGCGACGCGCCTCCGGCTCTGGAGGCCCTGAGAGAGCAACATCCGGAAGCGCCAGTCTTTTTGGGAGAGTCGTTCGATGAGGCCCTGTTGCGCCGCGCGGGCCGGGTGGTGGTCAGCCCCGGCGTGCCTGGCTCTCACCCCGCCATTTGGAACGCCAAGGCCCTGGGGCTAGAAGTCATAGGCGATGTGGAACTGTTCTGCCGCAACGCGCCGGCGCCCCTCATCGCCGTCACCGGCTCCAATGGCAAAAGCACGGTGGTCAGCCTGTTGGCGGCCATGTTCCAGCGCGCAGGACGGCGGGCCGGTCTGGGCGGAAACATCGGCGCGCCGGCGTTAGACCTGTTGGAGCAGCCCATGCCAGACTGCTATGTGCTGGAACTCTCCAGCTTCCAACTGGAAATCCTGCATTCCCACCGGCCCGTGGCCGCGACGGTGCTGAACATCTCCGCCGACCACCTGGACCGGCATGGCGATGTGCGGGAGTACGCCATGGCCAAGGAAAGAATCTATGCCGGGGGCGGCGCCATGATCATCAACCTGGACGACGAGCGGACGCGGCGCATGAGCCAGGCGGGGCGGGAGACGATCACCTTTTCCCTGAACCGGCCGGAGGCCGATTTCACCCGGCGCCGCCACGATGGCGAAACCTGGCTGGCCCAGGGGCCCTCCCTTTTGCTCAGGCAATCCGAACTCAAACTCCGCGGCTTGCACAACGCGGCCAACGCCTTGGCCTGCCTGGCCCTGGGACAAGCCGCCGGCCTGCCCATGGCGGCCATGGTGGAGACGCTGCGCCGTTTCGAGGGCCTGCCCCATCGTTGCGAATGGGTGGCGACGCACAACGGCGTGGAGTGGTTCAACGATTCAAAAGCAACCAATGTCGGCGCAACCGTGGCGGCCCTGAGGGGCTTCGCGGACGGCCAAAAGCGGGTGCGCCTGATCGCCGGCGGCGACGGCAAGGGCGCCGATTTTTCGGCGTTGGCGCAGAGTCTGGAGGCTCATGTCAGGTCGGTCGCGCTCATAGGCAAAAGCGCCCCCCGCATCGCCGCGGTGGTGGCGGAGCGGGAAAGGGTCTCCTACGCCGCGACCATGCAGGCCGCAGTTGACGCGACCATGGAGCAGGCGCGCCCCGGCGACATCGCGTTGTTGTCCCCGGCCTGCGCCAGCTTCGATATGTTTGAGAATTACGAGGACCGGGGCAACGCCTTCAAACGCTGCCTGGCCCGGGCCCTGGCAAAGGCGGAGGGGTCAGGATGAACCCGCGCGAAAACCGGTTTGGCGACGCCAGGGCAACGCCCCCCCGCGCCTACGATGTCTGGCTGGCGATGGCCGCCTTGTTCCTGCTGTCCCTGGGGTTGGTCATGGTGACCTCCTCCTCCATCACCTTGGCGGATCGCAATTACGGCGGCCCGCTCTATTATTTCTGGAGACAGGCCGCCGCGCTGTTGGCGGGACTGGCGTTGGGCGTTGTCATCTTCAACATCCCCATGGCGAAGTGGGAGAAATTCAGCGGCTGGCTGTTGCTGGCCGGCATCGCGTTGCTCCTGTTGACCATCGCGCCGGGCATTGGACGAGAGGTGAACGGCAGCATGCGCTGGATCAGGCTGGGGCCCGTCAACCTGCAAAGTTCGGAGTTCGTCAAAATTTTTGTTGTCGCTTATGTGGCCGCCTACATGGTGCGGCGCGCCGCATCGTTGCGTTCGACCTTCTCCGGTTTTGTCATGCCATTCGGCGTTGTGACCCTAGTCGCGGCGCTGTTGCTGCTGGAACCGGACTACGGGTCCGCCGTCATTATTTTCCTGACCATGTTGGGGATGTTGTTCATGGGCGGCGCGCCGTTGCTTCGATTTTTCGGTTGCATGTTGGCGGCGGCGGCCGCGTTGGGGGCCCTGGCGGTGTTGGCGCCCTACCGTTCCGCCCGGCTGAAAGCGTTTATCGATCCCTGGGCAGATCCTTTTGGTTCGGGGTATCAACTCACCCAGTCCTTGATGGCCTTCGGGCGCGGTGAATGGTTCGGCGTCGGCTTGGGAAGCAGCGTGCAAAAACTCTTTTACCTTACCCAGGCGCACACGGACTTCATTTTCGCCATTGTGGCTGAGGAACTGGGCCTGGTGTTCACCCTCGCGCTGATCCTGACCTTCTTTCTCTTGGTCTGCCGCGCCTTTGCCGCGGCCCGGGAAGCCCAGCGCGGCGGCAGAAGCTTCTCCGCGTTCATGGCGTACGGCGCGGGCCTGTCCATAGGCGCGCAGGCGTTCATACACATGGGCGTCAATGTCGGTCTGTTGCCCACCAAGGGCTTGACCTTGCCCCTGTTCAGCTACGGCAGCAACAGCCTGGTCGCCAGTTGCATCCTGATCGCCATCCTGTTGCGGGTGGACCGGGAGAACCGCGCCGCGCTGGCTGAGCAAAGCCTTAAGGAGACGCCCGACTATGGGAAATAGACCGATTATGATCATGGCGGGCGGCACCGGCGGCCATGTCTATCCGGCCCTGGCGGTGGCGGATTACTTTCGCTCCAAGGGCGTCCCCCTGTTTTGGCTCGGCACGGCCCGGGGCCTGGAGGCGCGCGTGGCGCCGGAACAGGACATAGAGTTGCTGACCATTCGGATAGGCGGCGTGCGCGGCAAGGGGTTGCTGAGGTTGCTGTTCGCGCCGGGCGCGGCGTTCATCGCCGTGTTGCAGGCCCTGTGCCTGTGTCTGCGCCGGCGCCCAGCGGCGGCGTTGGGCATGGGCGGGTTCGCCAGCGGCCCCGGCGGCATCGCCGCCTGGCTGTTGCGCGTTCCCCTGCTGATCCATGAACAGAACCGCATCCCCGGCACCACTAACCGGATCTTGGCCCGGTTCGCGACGAAAATCATGCAGGGCTTCCCAGACGCCTTCAGTCCGGGGCGCCAAGCGGTCACCACGGGCAATCCCGTGCGCCAGGAGATCGCAAACCTGCCCGCCGTCAAGCCCCGCGTTGCGGGCGCGACCCCGGAGGCGTTGCGGGTTCTGGTGTTAGGAGGAAGCCAAGGGGCGCGGAAACTGAACCAAATCGTGCCGCAGGGGCTGAAAAGGCTTAGCCGCCGGACGCCCCTGGAGGCGCGGCACCAATGCGGGCGGGAGCAAGACAACGAGACCGCGGAGCGCTACCGCAACCTGGGCCTGGAGGCAGTCCGGGTAGAGCCTTTCATCACCGACATGGCGGGGGCCTACGCCTGGGCGGATGTGGCGATATGCCGCGCCGGCGCGCTCACCATCGCCGAGCTGTGCGCGGCGGGACTGGCGTCGATCCTGGTGCCTTTTCCCTACGCCATAGACGACCATCAGATGGCGAACGCCCGGTACCTGAGCGAGCAAGGCGGCGCGGCGTTGTTGCCTGAAAACGAATTGACGGCGGAACGGCTGGAGGCCCTGCTGGCGGAATTGGCGGCCGCGGACAAGCGCCGCGACATGGCCCGCAAGGCCAAAGAATTGGCCCGCCCCGGCGCCGCCGAAGCGGTGGGCCGGTTTTGCCTGGAGGCGGCCCATGGCTGAAAACCGCGACATGAGACGAATCAACCATGTGCACTTCGTCGGCATAGGCGGCGCCGGCATGAGCGGCATCGCCGAGGTCCTGCGCAACCTGGGCTACCGGGTGTCCGGCACGGATCTCAAGAAAAGCAACGCCACCGCCCGTCTTAAAAACATGGGCGTGGCGGTGAGCTACAAACACCATGAGCGGCGCATCAACGGCAGCGATGTGGTGGTGTATTCCAGCGCCATCTCCGGCGACAACCCGGAGCTGGCCGCCGCTCGGAAAAAGCGCATACCCATCATCCCGCGGGCCCAAATGTTGTCCGAACTGATGCGCTTCAGGCAGGGCATCGCCGTGGCCGGCACCCATGGAAAAACCACCACCACCAGTTTGGCGGCCAACCTGTTGGCGGAAGGAGGGCTAGACCCGACCTACATCATCGGCGGCCGCCTGAACATCACCGGCTCCCACGCCGGACTGGGTCAAGGGAAATACCTGGTGGCGGAGGCGGACGAGAGCGACGCCTCCTTCCTGCGCCTGCAGCCCGTCTATGCCGTGCTGACCAACATAGACAAGGACCACCTGGAGAATTGCGGCGACAACTACGAGAGTCTGGAAAACAACTTCGTCGATTTCCTGTTGCGCCTGCCCTTCTACGGGCTGGCGGTGGTCTGCGCCGACGATGTCGGGGCCCAGTGCGCGATCCTCCGGGTCAACAGACCTTTCGTCACCTACGGCATAGACGCAGACGCGGATTATCGGGCCGGCGCCATCAAGTTTGCAGGCTCCTGCAGCCGTTTCACCGTGGCGCGCCGCGGCAAGGCCGACTGGTTGAAGGCTCGCCTAAACCTGCCGGGGCGTCACAATGTGTTGAACGCGCTGGCGGCAGTGGCGTTGGCCGCCGAGCTGGGCGTGTCAAAACGGGCCATCCGGGCCGGCCTGGCGAACTTCCAGGGCATCGACCGGCGCAGCGCGGTCCTGGGCGAGATCCGGATCGGGGGCAAAACCCTGTTATTGGTGGATGACTACGCCCATCATCCCAGCGAGATAGCCGCCATGGTCAGCGCGGTGGCCGGCGGCTGGCCCGGTCGCCGGATCGTGGTGGTGTTCCAGCCCCACAGGTTCACCCGCACCCGGGATCTCTTCGAGGAATTCTGCCAAGTGTTGGCGGGCCTGGACGCCCTCGTGTTGCTGGATGTGTACCCGGCCGGCGAACCCCACATCAACGGCGCGGACAGCCAGGCCCTCAGCCGGGCGGTGCGGGTGCGGGGCGGCGTGGAACCCGTTTTCATCGCCGACAAGCGGGAGCTGACCAAGGTGCTGAGAAACATGGTGGAGCAAGACGACATTCTGTTGCTGTTGGGCGCGGGCGACATCGCAAACTTGGCCCCCCGCCTGCTGGATAGTTGCGGCAAAGACAAGGGGAACGGCAAATGAACAAGGGGCCGGACAATGGGCAGGCGCGGCCCCAGTGGCGGGGACGCTTGAAGATGGACGAGGAAATGGCCCGGCACACCTCCTGGAAGGTCGGCGGCGTGGCGGACCGTTTTTACATTCCCCGGGATCCTGAGGACCTGGCGGCGTTCCTGGCGAGCCTGCCGGAAGACGAACCCCTGGTTTGGATCGGCTTGGGCAGCAATGTCCTGGTGCGCGACGGGGGCATCAGAGGCACGGTCATCTCCCTGAGCGGCATGAAGCAAAGCCTGCGGCGGCTCACCGCTGGCGCCCTGCTGGCAGGCTCCGGGGCCCCGTGCGCGAAAGTGGCCCGATTCAGCGCCCGCGCCGGACTGACCGGCGGGGAGTTCCTGGCGGGCATCCCCGGCTCCATAGGCGGCGCCTTGGCCATGAACGCGGGGGCCTTCGGCGCGGAGATCTGGGATGTCGTGGAGTGGGTGGAGACGATTACGCGCCAAGGCGAACGCCGCCAACGGCCCGCCACGGACTTCATCGTGGGCTACCGGCAGGCGGAACTGGCGCCGGAGCGGCGGCCCGAAGATGAGTGGTTTCTTAGCGCCGGGCTTCGGTTCGAGCAAGACGCGGACGGGCAGGCCGAGGAGCGCATTCGGGAGCTGTTGGCGCGCCGCAGCGCGACGCAACCCATGGGGCAATTCAGTTGCGGTTCCGTGTTCAGGAACCCTCCCAACGATTTCGCGGCGCGCCTGATCCAGGAGTGCGGGCTGAAGGGTTTTGCCTTGGGGGGCGCCCGCGTTTCCGAGAAACACGCGAATTTCATCATCAACGACGGCCACGCCAAGGCCGGGGAGATAGAGGCCCTGATCCGACAGGTCCAGGAAAAGGTGGCGGACCGGTTCGGGGTCGCCTTGGTGCCGGAAGTGAAGATCCTCGGCGAGGCGGTTCGACATTGAATATGGGCAAGAGCAAAAACTTGGGGGAGGCGGCCCGCTACGGCAAGGTGGCGGTGCTTATGGGCGGGCGTTCCGCCGAGCGCGAGATCTCCCTGCAAACAGGCGCAGCGATTCATGAGGCCCTGCGGCGCAAGGGCGTGGACGCCCACCCCATCGATGTGGACGAAAAGATCATCCATACGCTGATTGAGGGCGGTTTCGACCGCGCCTTCATCGCGTTGCACGGGCGCGGCGGCGAAGACGGCGTGATCCAGGGCGCGCTGGAGACCCTGAACATGCCTTACACGGGAAGCGGGGTGTTGGGTTCGGCCCTGTCCATGGACAAGATCAGATGCAAGTGGATATGGGCGCAACATGGCTTGGCCACCCCGAAATTCCGGGAGTTGCTTTCCGTCGCAGACCTGCAGACGGCAAGGGATGAGCTCCAGTTCCCGGTGATGGTCAAACCGGCGCGCGAAGGATCCAGCTATGGCGCGTCCAAGGCGGCCTCCCCGGAGGACCTGGCAGAAGCCTGGCGCCAGGCCCGCCGTTACGACGAGCGCGTGTTGTGCGAGCAGTGGTTGACGGGGGGGGATTACACGGTGTCCATCATAGACGGCGCGGCCCTGCCCGCCATCAAGATAGAGACAAAGCGGGAGTTCTACAACTATCAGGCGAAGTACCTGGACGACGACACCCGCTATCTGTGCCCCTGCGGCCTGTCGGAAGACCAGGAAAAGGCCCTGGGCGAGGCGGCTCTGCGAGGCTTCGACGCGGTCGGCGCCAGCGGCTGGGGCCGGGTTGACCTGCTCATGGACGAGGATGACCGGTTCTCCCTGATCGATGTCAACACGGTGCCGGGCATGACCAGCCACAGCCTGGCGCCTATGGCCGCCAAGCAGGCAGGCATCGATTTCGACAGCCTGGCGTTGCGGGTGTTGGCTACAAGCCTGGAGGCGCAGAGCGGGCTCGGACAAGCCCGGAGGGCGGCGGCGTGAATTCGGCGCTAACGCGGCCAGGGCCGGAGGCGCAGGCGCCCCCCGCGCCGGTTCGCTTCCCTTTAGGCTTCCTGCTGATGGCGACTCTGCTGGCTTTAGCCCTGTATTTCTGGTTGGCGATCTCGCGGCCCGAAGTCCTGCCGATCAAATATGTGCGCGTCAAAGGCGAGTTCATTCACCTGTCCCCGGGGCAACTCAAGGAAAGCGCGGCCAAGCTGGCCCGGGGCGGTTTCTTCGATGTCAATGTGGAGACCATCCGGCGCGGATTGTTGCGGGAGGCCTGGGTCAACGAGGTCACCGTCAGACGGGTATGGCCGGACACCCTCACTGTGTACATTGCGGAACACGAGCCAGTCGCCCGCTGGCGGGACAAGCACCTGCTCAGCCGCGACGGCAAGGTGTTCACCCCGGCGGCGGATTCCTTCCCGGCGGGATTGCCGCTGTTGCACGGCCCCCTCGGCAGTCACGGGCTGGCGCTGGAAAAACGCGCGCTGATTCGGGCCAAGCTGGCACCGTGGAACCTGAGCCTGGCCAGCCTGACATTGACGGAACGGCGCGCCTGGGAATTCAAATTGGCGAGCGGCCCCCAGATCATGTTGGGCAAGCGCGAAGTGGATGAAAAACTGGAGCGATTTTCCCGGTTCGTGTTGGCGCCGCAGGCTCTGAATTTGTCCCAGGTGGAGTCCATAGACATGAGATACACAAACGGGTTCGCGATCAAGTGGATGGCGACCCCTGCAATCACAGCAGCTGGGTGAGCGGACATGGCGAAAAAAACAGACAAGAATTTGATTGTTGGACTGGATATCGGCACTTCCAAGGTCGTGGCGATTGTCGGCGAGGTGTCTCCTGAACGGGAGATCGAAATCATCGGTCTGGGGTCCAGCCCCTCCTACGGGCTGAAGAGGGGCATGGTCGTCAACATCGATGCGACCATACAGACGATCCGGCGCGCGGTGGAAGAGGCCCAGTTGATGGTGGGTTGCGACATACACGCGGTCTACGCCGGCATCGCCGGCAGTCACATTCGCAGCATGAACTCCCATGGCGTCGTGGCCATCCGCGACCGAAATGAAGTCTCCACAGGCGATGTGGAGCGGGTGATTGACGCGGCTCGGGCCGTGACTGTGCCGGAGCAGCATCGCATCCTCCATGTGTTGCCCCAGGAATTCATCATCGACAAGCAGGAAGGCATTAAAGAACCCATAGGCATGGCGGGCGTCCGTCTGGAAGCAAAGGTGCATATCGTCACCGGCGCGGTCAGCGCCACGCAGAACATCATCAAGTGCGTGGAGCGGTGCGGGTTGGTGGTGGATGACATCATTCTGGAACAGCTAGCTTCCAGCCACTCGGCGCTAACCGAGGATGAAAAAGACCTGGGGGTCTGCTTGGTTGACATAGGAGGCGGCACCACGGACATCGCGATTTTCACCGACGGCGCCATCAGCCACACGGCGGTCATACCCATAGCCGGCGACCAGGTGACCAACGACATCGCCAGCGCCTTGCGCACGCCCTCCCAGTCCGCCGAACGCATCAAGGTGGAACACGGTTGCGCCCTGACGCAATTAGCCGATTTGGACGAAGACGAGCAGGAAGACAGCGGCAAAAAGTACATAAAAGTCCCCAGCGTCGGCGCCCGGCCCGACCGCCAGCTGGCTCGCCAGACCCTGGCGGAGGTGGTGCAACCCCGTTACGAGGAGTTGTTCAGCCTGGTGCAATCCGAGGTCAGACACAGCGGCTACGAAGACCGAATCCCCCGCGGCGTGGTGTTGACAGGGGGCAGCGCCAACATGAAAGGCGCGGTGGAGCTGGCTGAGGAAATTTTTCACACTTCGGTGCGGGTGGGCGCGCCGCAACTCAGCGGCGGGTTGGCCGACACCGTCAAAAATCCGATCTATTCCACTGGCGTGGGCCTGTTGCTATTCGCCGTGCGCGAACTGCAAGAGCCCGCGAGCTTCGGCGACGCGGGCATGCAAGGCGTCTGGGGACGGATGAAGAGCTGGTTTCAAGGCAATTTTTAACAACTTTTTTCTTTTCAATCGATTCAGGAGGTTGGGAAAATGTCATTTGAATTGGTAACCCCTGCCAAACAGGCGGCTGTCATCAAGGTCATGGGCGTGGGCGGCGGCGGCAGCAACGCGGTCGAACACATGCTCAACACCAATATAGAGGGCGTCGATTTCATCTGCGCCAATACAGACATCCAGGCGCTGGAACGCTTCACGGCGCCGTGCCAGACCTTGCAGTTAGGGAACAATGTCACCCATGGGTTAGGCGCGGGCGCGGACCCGGAAATAGGCCGCAAGTCAGCCCTGGAAGATCAGGACACGATCAAGAATGTGTTGCAAGGCGCGGACATGCTGTTCATTACGGCGGGCATGGGCGGCGGCACCGGCACCGGCGCGGCCCCCATCGTCGCGGAAGTGGCCAAGGAAATGGGCATATTGACCGTGGCCGTGGTGACCAAGCCGTTTGAGTGGGAGCGCGAAAAACGGGCGCAGGTGGCGGAGAAAGGCATAGACGAACTCAGCAAGTTCGTCGATTCGCTGATCACCGTCCCCAACGACAAACTCTCCCAGTCTTTGGGCGAGGAAACTCTCGTGCTGAACGCCTTTAGCGCCGCCAACAATGTTCTTTTGGGCGCGGTGCAAGGCATCGCCGAGATCATCACCCGCCCGGGATTGATCAATGTTGACTTCGCCGATGTCAGAAAAGTGATGGGGCAGATGGGCATGGCCATGATGGGGTCCGGCAAGGCCCAGGGCGAGGACCGGGGCCAGATGGCGGCGGACGCCGCCATTTCCAGCCCCTTGCTCGAGGACATCGAGCTCAAGAACGCCAAGGGCATCCTGGTGAATGTCACCGGCGGCAAGGATTTAACCATGAAGGACTACAACCGGGTAGGCAACGCCATTAAGGAGATCGCCGCTGAGAACGCCGAGGTGATCGTCGGCATGCTGATCGACCCCAACCTGTCCGGCGAGGTGCGGGTCACCGTCGTGGCCACCGGATTGGGGCAAGGTCCCGAGGTGAAAGAACAGCCCCTCGCGCCCCCCATAGAGCTGGTGGCGGGCGGCATTAGCAATGTGAATTACGGGGACTTGGAATCCCCCGCCATCGAGCGCAAGAAGAAAAAGGCCAAAGCCGAGTCGGGGGCCGTCGAAGACCTGAATGTCCCGGCGTTTCTGCGGCGCCAGGCCGACTAAGGGGCGCCGGGGCGAACCGGCGGCAGACCGGGGCGCAACGCCCCCGGGAGCGGCGGCAACAACGGCCCGCGCGCCATGGGGGGCCGGGTTGCCCGCCAATGTGCTAACATTTGGAAAAAGCGATGACTCCTGAACCAGGGCTTTGGGCGGTCCGATGATCAAACAACGCACGCTGAAAAATGTCATCCGCGCGAAGGGCGTCGGGTTGCACACGGGCAAAGACATCAAACTGGCTATATGCCCGGCGGAGGTCAACACAGGCATCGTTTTTCGCCGCGTCGATCACGCCCCCCCCGCCGCCATACCGGCCCGCGCCGACAACATAGGCGACACCCGGCTCTCCACCACCCTGGTCAAGAACGGAGTGGGCATCTCCACGGTGGAGCATCTGCTGTCCGCCTTGTCCGGTTTCGGCATAGACAACGCCTACATAGATGTGAGCGCCGAGGAAGTGCCAATCATGGACGGCAGCGCCGGGGCCTTTGTCTTTTTGATTCAGTCGGCGGGGGTGAAAGAGCAGGATGAATTGAAACGCTTTATCAGGATAAAAAAGACCCTGCGCATAGAAGCCGGTGACAAGTGGGCCATGTTGGCGCCCTTTGAGGGTTTCAAGATTGGTTTCACCATTCAGTTCGACCACCCTGCCTTCACGGACACGCACTGCCACGCGGAGATTGATTTCTCGACCACGGTTTTCGTCAAGGAAGTCAGCCGCGCCAGAACCTTTGGTTTCACCAAAGACTTCGAATTTCTGCGGAAAAACAACCTGATCCTGGGCGGAAGCCTGGAAAACGCGATTGTCGCCGACGACGAAAAGATCGTCAATGAGAATGGCCTGCGCTACCGGGACGAGTGCGTAAAGCACAAGATCCTGGACGCCATAGGCGATCTGTACTTGTTAGGCTACAGCCTGATCGGCGCCTACCAAGGGCACAAGTCCGGACACGAACTCAACAGCCGGCTGTTGCGCAAGCTAATCGCCGAAGAAGACGCCTGGGAGATCGTCAATTTCGAGAACGCCTCCGAAATGCCGATCTCCTTCATCCAGCCATTGGCGGCGGTGGGCCTGTAAGCTCCCGCTCAACCGCCCTCCCCAGCGTTTTTAGACAGCGCCTGCAAGGCCGAGCGCAAAGCATCGGAAGAGACATTGGCGGCGGTTTGGCGCAAGAGTTTGGCGTTGGCGGGAGACAGCCTCGGGAGGGTTCGCTGGACCGGAGCCGGCGGCTCCACAGGCTTGATCTTGATGCGAACGGCGTGAATTTCCGCCAGCTCCGAGGCGTTTTTCACCACGGCGAGGATTTCAGGGGTTTTGAAGCGCAATTTTTCCGCCCAGGCGGCGCTGTCAGCGTGCAAAATCAGCGTTTCCCGCTGATAATTAGCAACTCTAACATGTTGATTCATAGGCGAATTCAACCCTTTTTGCAACTCAGTTTGTAGTTTTTCTAGTTTTTCTATATGGTGGCGTATCCGGCGCAGGCTGGAAGCGGCGTTTAACAGATGCGAAATGGTTTTGGGTTTGAAGGAGGCGTCAGTCATGGAGGTTGCCCTTCTTCCTTAAAAAAAGAAGTGGATTATGAATATCATAATTCTTCTGAATAAGCGAAAGAAGAGCCTGAAACTCTCTTCGGGCGCGGCAGGGCTGGTCCTGGGGGGGGCGCTTGCGGCCGCGGCCCTGGCCGCCTTCATGGTCGGCGGCGCCGTCAACGAATCCGAAGAGATGAGCGAGGCCCGCCGCGCCAACGCCCTTAAGGAGGATGTCCTCAAGGAATTGGAGGCCCGCGCCCAGACCTCCCTCAACACCATGGCAAGCCGGCTGAGCCTGTTGCAGAGCCGTGTTATGAGGCTGGACGCCTTGGGTTCCCGCCTTGCGGACGCCGCGGAACTGGAGGGGTTTGAGTTCGAGAGTTCGCCGGGCCTGGGCGGCCCTCATGAGGGCCTGGGGAGCGTCTCGGGCGGCGACAGCCAACTCTCCTTTCCGCAGTTTGATTTTTTCAGCGAGGTTGACGAGCTGGAGCGCGCCTTGCAGGACCGCCACACCCAGCTGTCGGCCTTGGAGACCCTGCTGAGAAACAGGCGCCTGGAGGAACAGGCCTTGCCGGCGGGCGCGCCCGCCATCGGCGACGGCACCTGGGTGTCCTCACTCTACGGCTACCGGTCGGACCCGTTGACCGGCGCGCGCGAGTTTCACCAAGGGGTGGATTTCGCCGGCAAATTGGGGACAATGATCACCGCCGTCGCCGATGGCATCGTGATCTGGTCAGCCCCTCGCCACGCCTACGGCAACCTGGTTGAAATCAGTCACGGCAACGGCTATGTCACCAAATACGCGCATAACAGGCAAAACCTGGTGAGCGTGGGTCAGAAGGTGGAAAAAGGCGAGGTCATTGCGTTAATGGGCAATTCCGGGCGCAGCACCGGACCCCATGTTCACTTCGAGGTCGTCAAAAACGGCAAAAATGTCAACCCGGGAAGATACCTCTCCTTGCAGTAGAGCAACCCCGGCGCTTCCCGTTTGCAATTTTGTCCTAAGCCCGGCGGGTTTGCCGGGTCTGATGCGTTGCGACCCTAGGCCCTCCCCCCGATGATCGGCAAGCTGTTCGCAAAAATTCTCGGCAGCCGCAACGAGCGTCTCCTGCGGAAAATGGGCAAGACCGTTGCCCGGATCAACGCCCTTGAGGAGAGCGTTGCCGGACTCCCGGATGCCGAATTCCCCCGCCGCCTCGAGACGCTGAAGTCCCGATGCGCCCAAGGAGAGACCCTGGAAGCGTTGTTGCCGGAGACCTTCGCCCTAGTGCGCGAGGCCGGCAAGCGAACCCTGAACATGCGCCACTTCGATGTGCAGTTGTTAGGCGGGATCGTTCTGCACCAGGGCAATATCGCCGAAATGCGCACTGGCGAGGGCAAAACCCTGGTGGCGACCCTGCCAGCTTGCCTCAACGCCCTGACCGGCAAGGGGGTCAACATCATCACCGTCAACGACTATCTGGCGCAACGGGACGCCGAATGGATGGGCGCCATCTACAGCTTTCTGGGACTGAGGGTGGGGGTGATCGTGTCCGGCCTCAGGAACGACGAGCGCAAGGAGGCTTACGCCGCCGACATCACCTACGGCACCAACAACGAATTTGGCTTCGACTATCTGCGGGACAACATGAAGTTTCACCAGGAAGAGCGGGTGCAACGGGAACTGGAATACGCCATCGTTGACGAGGTGGATTCGATATTGATCGACGAGGCCCGCACGCCCCTCATCATTTCAGGCATGGTGGATGACCGCTCGGACCTGTACCTCAGCATGAATAAAATCGTTCCCCAGTTGCGGGCGCAACAAAGCGAGGAGGATGAGGAAGGGGATTATTCGTTGGATGAAAAAAGCAAGCAGGCTTACCTGACAGAGGCCGGGCATGAGCGGATGGAAAAGTTGTTGTTGCGGCACGGGATCATGGAACAGGGCCGGAGCCTGTACGACCCGGCGAACATCCCCATCCTGCATCACATGAACGCCGCCCTGCGGGCCCATGCGCTGTTTCACAACAATGTGGACTACATCGTGCAAAACCAAGAAGTCGTGATAGTCGATGAGTTCACTGGCAGAACCATGCCGGGACGACGCTGGTCCGACGGCCTGCACCAGGCCCTGGAAGCCAAGGAAGGCGTGCCTATTCAGAACGAGAACCAAACCCTGGCGACCATCACCTACCAGAATTACTTCCGTCTCTACGACAAGCTAGCCGGCATGACCGGCACGGCGGACACCGAGGCGTACGAGTTTCAGCAGATCTACGGCCTGGAGGTGATTGTGGTGCCGACCCATCTGCCCATGATCAGGGAGGACCATGCGGACATGATTTATCTTTCCTCTGAGGAAAAATTCGACGCCATCGTCCAGGACATCAAGGACTGCCAGCAACGCGGCCAGCCGGTGTTAGTGGGCACCGTCTCCATAGAGGTGTCGGAATACCTGTCCGGCACCCTGAAAAAGGAAAAGATAAAACACCAGGTGTTGAACGCCAAGTATCACGAAAAAGAGGCCGAGATCATCGCCCAAGCCGGCCGGCCGGGGACGGTGACCATCGCCACGAACATGGCGGGACGAGGCACCGACATCGTTTTGGGCGGCAACCTGGAGGCGGAACTCAAAGCGGCGGGCGACATAGACGAGGCGGCGGCGCAACAAAAGCGCGAGGAGTGGGAGGCCCGGCACGAGCGCGTCATAGCCAGCGGCGGCCTGAGAATCGTCGGCACCGAGAGACACGAGTCCCGGCGGGTGGACAATCAGTTGCGCGGTCGTTCAGGACGGCAGGGCGATCCCGGCTCCAGCAGGTTTTACATCTCCCTCAAGGACAATCTGATGCGGATCTTCGCCTCTGAGCGAGTGGCCGCCATCATGCAGCGCCTGGGCATGGAGAAAGGCGAGGCGATTGAATCGAACCTGGTCACCCGGGCCATTGAAAACGCGCAACGCAAGGTGGAAGCGCACAACTTCGACATCCGCAAGCACCTGTTGGAATACGACGATGTGGCCAATGATCAGCGCAAGGTGATCTACGAGTGGCGCAACACCCTGCTGGAAGTGGATGAGATTTCCGCGGACATTCAGACCATGCGGGAAGATGTCACCCAAAGCATTTTCACCGCCCACATCCCCCCCGGCGGCATGGACGAGACCTGGGATGTGGCGGGACTGACAGAAACCCTGGACCGGGAACTGAATCTGCGCCTGCCCTTGCGCCAGTGGCTTGACGAGGACGATTCCCTGCAAGAGGAGGCCCTGGCCGAAAAAATTCGGGAAGCCGTCCGCAAAGACAACGAGGAAAAAAGCGCGGGCCTGCCGGATGAACTGACGCGCCGGCTTGAAAAAGACCTGATGTTGGACACCTTGGACCGGCACTGGAAGGAACACCTGGTGGCCATGGATCATCTGCGACAGGGCATAGGATTGCGGGGCTACGCGGCAAAAAACCCTAAACAGGAATACAAAAGAGAGGCCTTTGACATGTTCTCCGCCATGCTGGAGAACATCAAGCGCGATGTCATCACCCTGTTGGCGAAAGTGCACATTGGCGCAGAGCAGGATCTGCAGTGGCTGCAACGCCGCGCCATGCCCGCCGACATGCAGTTCAATCACCCGGACGCGCCCAATGCCCTCGGCGACCCCGCCGCCGCGGACGCGCCTATGGAGAGGCCGCAACAGAAACCCTACATACGCGGAAAGAAAAAAATCGGCCGGAACGAGCCTTGCCCCTGCGGTTCCGGGAAAAAGTACAAGCATTGCCACGGCAGGCTGAGCTGAGGGCGCGCCATGGCCGTCTCATTAACGCCCCCCGCGGAGCTCCTGCCCGTTGCCGGCGCGCTGACGGCGGCGACTTCGGCGAACATCTACAAGACCCCGCGGGATGACCTGGCGTTGCTTGCCTTCGACCCGGAAGCGACCGTGAGCGTGGCGTTCACCCGCAACCAGTTTTGCGCGGCGCCGGTGACCGTGGCGCGGGAGCATCTGCGCCAAGGCCCGGCGAGACACCTGTTGATCAACGCCGGCAACGCCAATGCCGGCACCGGCGCCAAAGGAATCGCGGACGCCAAATCGGTGTGCGAGGCCCTGGCCCGGCAGTTGCGTTGCAAGCCGGAGGCCGTGTTGCCGTTTTCCACCGGCGTCATCGGCGAGCCCTTGCCGGTGGAGCAGATTCGCGCCGCGTTGCCGGCCCTGTGCGAGGGGCTGACCGAGGGGGCCTGGCTGGACTGCGCCAAGGCGATCATGACAACGGACACCGCGCCCAAGGGGACTTCCAGAAGTTTCGAGACCGACGCCGGCCCCATAGTCGTCACCGGCATAGCCAAAGGCTCCGGCATGATCCACCCCGACATGGCGACCATGTTGGCTTTCATCGCCACGGACGCCGCGCTGGAGCAAACGGCACTGGATCGCTTGCTACAGACTTGCGTGGCGCAATCGTTCAACCGGATCTGCGTCGATGGCGACACCTCCACGAACGACGCCTGCGCCCTGGTGGCGACGGGTCGGCGCCCCGTCGCCGCCGAGAGCCGCCGCCTGCTGGAGGAGGCCGTGGAGGAGGTTTGCCAAGAACTGGCCCAAGCTATTGTCAGGGACGGGGAAGGCGCGACGAAATTCGTCACGATCCAGATCGAGCAAGCCCGCAACGAGGCGGAATGCGCTGGTTTGGCGGCGGCCCTTTCGACCTCTCCCCTGGTCAAAACCGCCTTGTACGCCTCCGACCCGAACTGGGGCAGGATCTTGGCCGTCATCGGGAGAAGCGGCATAGACCGGTTGGAGATCGACAAGGTCTCGGTCTGGTTGAACGAAGTGTGCGTGGTTGAAAAAGGCGCCAGGGCCGGGAATTACACAGAGGAGGCCGGCGCAACCGCCTTGCGCGGCAGTGAAATCACGCTCCGCGTTGCGCTGAACAGGGGCCAGGTGGAGGGGCGTTACTGGACCTGCGACCTGTCCCCCGACTATGTCGCCATCAACGCCAACTACCGAACATGAAAGGGGCCAAACCGGCCGGCGCCGGGCCGGACGCGCCTCCTGAAAGAACTGGGGTGGCCCTGGGGATCGTCCATAACGCCGCGCAAGACCAAGTGCTTATCGCCCGCCGCTCGCAAGACGCCCACTTAGGCGGAGTGTGGGAATTCCCCGGCGGCAAGATCAGGGCCGGCGAAACCGCTTTGCAGGCCCTGCGGCGAGAGCTGGCGGAGGAAACAGGCATAGAGGTCAGGGAGGCCGCGCCATTGCTCTCCTTCGCTTATGACTACCCTGGCAAGCCCTTGCGCTTCGCCGTTTGGGAGATCACCCGCTGGCGCGGCGCGGCGCAGGGAAAAGAAGGACAGGAAATCGCCTGGGCCGACCGGACTTCCCTGTCCGCGGCAGACTTCCCCGCGGCGAACAAAGGCATCATCGCGGCATGCCAATTGCCAAGCCTTTACCTCATCACGCCGGACCTGGAAAGCTATCCGCCGGACTTCGCCGAACAACTGGCGGAGCGTCTGTCAGCCGGGGTCAGCCTGGCGCAATTCAGGAGCAAGAAGGCCGGCCTGGACGCCCATAGACCCGTCCTCACCGCCCTGTTGGAAAGATGCCAGCAAGCCGGCGCGCGACTGCTTGTGAACGGCACCCCCGACCAAGCGACGGCCCTGGGGGCCGCTGGCGTTCACCTGAACAGCGACAGGCTGATGCAAACCCCCGCCCGCCCCCTGCCCCGCCCCTTGTTAGTGGCGGCCTCCTGCCACAACCAGCGCGAACTGGAACAGGCCGTGAAGATAGACGCTGACTTCTGCGTCCTGGGGCCGGTCAAGCGCGGCCACGGCGACGCGGCTCCCCTGGGGTGGGACCGCTTCGCCGCGCTGACCCGGCAGACGCCCATTCCCGTTTACGCCCTGGGCGGCATGAAACTGGAGGATTTGCCAGCCGCCCGGCGCAACGGCGCGCAAGGCATCGCCCTCATCAGCGATGTGTGGGGGCGACCCGACGCCGGGGTGCGCCTCGGGCAAGCCCTAAAGCGCGATCGATTTCGCCCATTAGGGGCTGTTCCGACTACGCAAACCCTTTGACAAATTGTAAAATTCCGCCACACTACAGCCGAAGATTTGACCTCAGGCGCGGAGCAAAGATTACTCTACAGCGGCGGAAATGAACTACGAACTGCATAATAAGGACTACTTGGAAGGAGTCCTCTCTATTCCGGATGAAACAATCGATCTTGTCATAGCCGATCCGCCTTATGGCTTAGGCAAAGACTACGGCAATGACTCCGACATAATGAACGCGGAGGAAACTGTTGAATGGACTATGAAATGGGTGGATCTGACAATCCCAAAAATTAAAGACAGCGGAAGTTTGTATATATTCACCACTTGGCGGCACTCCCCGGAGATATTTTCGCTCATAAAGAAGAAAATGACCATGCTGAATGAGATCGTCTGGGACCGGCGAGTGCCCAGCATGGGAGGATCAACTCGCAAGTTTTCCTCGGTTCACGACACCATAGGCTTCTTTGTCAAATCCAAGAACTACTATTTCGATCTTGATTCGGTCAGGGTTCCGTACGATCCTGAAACAAAAAAAGCCAGAACAAGAAATTTGTTCAAAGGAAGCAAATGGCTGGAGATTGGATACAATCCTAAGGATGTGTGGAGCGTGTCCCGGTTGCATAAACAACATGCCGAAAGAGAAGACCACCCCACCCAGAAACCCCTCGATATAATCGAACGAATGGTTAGGGTAAGCTGTCCGCCGCAAGGAGTGGTTTTAGACCCATTTGCAGGTTCAGGAACCGCCATAAGCGCCTGCATTGCAAACAATAGGCGTTGCATCGCCTATGAATTGAACCCTCGCTATTGCGAAATCATAGAGAATCGCATCAAAAAGACAACGGGGAAATTGTTTTCGAGTGAAGATTCAGTCCAGTACAATGCTGGTTGAGTTTTGTTGAAGCAAGCTTAGAAATTCATCTCTCGTTCTTTCCTCCAGGCTTGCTTGGTAGAACGCCTGGAGCTTGTCGTTCCTTGGGTTCACATATATGGGAAGAAACTGAGGAGAGAATGTGTATATCTTATCTTTCTCGAAGATAATGTAGGTGTTGTCAAAAGAAAATTGAAACACAGCGTAAATGAGCCGGTATGAGGGGTTCGCTTTATACTGCATATACAATTTTTCAACAGCGGCAATGTCATTTTTAGACTGCCGGGAAGCACTGGTAATTTTTATATTTACATAGTATTTTTTCTGCGTGTTTTTAACAACAATGCAATCATGAAGGCTGGTGTCCGGAAGATCGAACTCCACATCGCTTATATTGAGATGCTTTCTGTTGTACTTTGCTTGTTGCACGATAACCTGTTCGACAAGCCAACTGACAGAGCGAGTATGGGGCTTTAGACCGTAAGGGAGTATCTTAGGGTCTGTTATGCTGAAACTAGGGATAATCCGCACAACTCTTGAAAAGAGATCGTGCATTTCATCCAATTCACTTTTTATTATTTCAATTTCATTCACGAACGGCAGTATGCAAAATCCATTAAGCAAAAGCAGGCATTTCGCGCGCTAATAAAATTCTCCATCTGTTTTTTGTTAAAACCGGATTTGCAGAAGCGTCAGGCTCGACCTAAGCGGTGGTCCGCTAAGTCAAAGAAGTTCGCAAACAGGCGTTGCCAAAAGCCCACCCGCACCTGTTGCTCTGCCCCATAGCCCATCGCATGGGCCAATTCGTTGTGGCACAAGGTGTCCAGCACCCGCAACACCGGTGGTTCTTGCCGTTCGATGTCCAAGCGCCGGTCCGTCATCTGGGCAATCAATTCCGCTGTCGGGTTGTCTCGCGCCGCTTCCAGTTGCCGCTCCAGTTCAATGAACTGCCGTTCCAGGTCCGCATGCAACCAGGTTTTATCCACCGATCCAAACACTAGATCCAGACCCGCCAATACGCTGACCAACGCGGCTGGCAAGGTTTTCGCCCACAGCGGCCACTCGCCGCCGATGGCCCCGGCAAACGCCATCACGGTCGCCGACGCCAACACCAGCGAACAAAACACCTGCAATTTGTGGAGCACGGTGTAAAACCGGCGACGACGATTGTGGTAGCGCACAGAACGCCGCACGCCGAACAACAGCTCGTGGTAATCGCGACCCGCAACCTCGTTCATGTTTGCCTCCTCCTGTAGTGACGCAAGCCATTGTCAATCCTTTTTGGACGGCTTGTCAACCGGCTTGGGCTGGGGTGGCGGGGGCGGCGGATGCGAGTCCCGAATGGTGGCGGGGGTTTTCTGTGTGCGCTCCTCCTGTTCAGTGAAATCTATCGTCTTCGACTCCCTGTCCTGTTTGCGTTTGTCGCTCATCGTTTGCTCTCTTCAACCCTGATTTTTGACATTCATCAGGGTTCTCCTGTTGTCGCATCTTTAGGGGGAAACCGGCCTGTTCAAAGCTCGAAATCCATCCTTAGGTTAATGAATAGCACCCGCATAGGCAGGTGCCGCCAGCCTCTATCCTACCACTCCGCAAACGATTATCAAGAGAAAAATTAGATATTTTTGTAGCAAATAGAAACATTTATATTCCCATATTTTTATTGACAATTAGTAAAGTCAGGGGCATTATTCTATTGGATATTGAGCGGAATTGACAATAACTCATTGAATTTGCAAGAAAAATGTCTTTGGGAGAGCAATTTCAGCAAATTTTCGGGGAGCGCGTCAAAACGCGCCGCCGTGAATTGCGCCTTACACAGAGTGAACTATCCGAACGCCTGCATATTTCTCGCGTTCACCTCGCCAATATCGAAGCAGGCTCCCGAAGGACTTATATATTCCTGTTGGCTCGCATAGCGGAAGCCTTGGAAGCTCCCCTCGAACAATTGATGCCAAGAATAGCTGAGGCGGAAGAGCGTCTGGCACAGAGTCGGAAGGTGTCTCTGCAAACCGAAAAAAAGCCGAAGTTGCTAAGTGGCGAATTAGAAGCGCTGAATATCTCCGTGGCTTCCGGGTCCACCTTGGAAAAAGCCCTGAAGGAAGTCCAGCGCCAAGACGATGAATCCGACATAAGACAGGAGGGGTGAAATATGAACAGCTCATTCAAGCGCATTGACGAGAAAGCGATGAAACTACTTCATCAGTCAGAGGCGTTGGCTCTGCCTGTGAATCTTAACCGGATTGTTGAGTGCCTGGGGCTTTCTCTCAATGAAAAGCCGTTGGAGAATGAATATTCAGGCTTCTTGGCGGTAAAGGAGAAAGCCATCGTCGTCAATTTGCGCCATCCACCGGCGCGGCGGCGCTTCACCATTGCCCATGAAATTGGGCATTATCAACTCCATAGAAGAAACGAGGATATTCCGGTCTTCATCGACCGCGCGGTTTATCATCGCAAGGAAAGCGTTGCTGGCGTTGATCATTTGATGGAAATGCAGGCAAACACCTATGCCGCTGGATTGTTGATGCCAGAGGCGTTGTTAGATGAATACCTTGAGGATCATCCAGCCCTCGATTTGGAAAAGCCCGCAGACATCAAGACATTGGCGGAAGAGTTTGAGGTCAGCCGACCGGCTATGGAATTTCGCCTGATAAATTTGGGCTTTGTGTTGCGCACCAGTTTTTAACGCCATGCCGATTTTGGATTTCAAAGGCAAGCAGATCGTCTATGCGCATCACTTGGGCGTGCCTTATCGCACCCTGGATGTGGCGCGCAAGAAGTCGGTGTTGCCCAAAAGCGGCGGAAAGAATGAAGTGGTTGAGGAAGGCAACCTGGTGGTGCATGGGGACAACCTCCAAGCCCTCAAGGCCCTGATGCCGCGTTACGCCGGGCGCGTCAACTGCATCTACATAGACCCGCCCTACAACACCGGCAAGGAGGGGTGGATGTACAACGACAATGTCAATTCGGAGCTGATGAGACGGTGGTTGAAGGACAAGGGCGAAGTGGACCGGGAAGACCCGGAGCGTCATGACAAGTGGCTGTGCATGATGTGGCCGCGCCTGCAACTCTTGCGGGAACTCTTGGCGGAGAACGGCGCGATCTTCGTCTCCATAGACGATAACGAGCAACATCGCCTGCGCATGGTCATGGATGAGATTTTTGGCGCGGACAACTTCGTCGCCAACATCATCTGGCAGAAAAAATACAGCCCCGCCAACGATGCCAAGTATTTTTCCGACAACCACGATTTTGTGCTTTGTTACGCAAAGCGCAAGGCGAACAATGGCGACGACGATCAACAAACCGAGACTTGGCAACGCAATCTCCTGCCCCGTGGCGAGAGACAAAACGAACTTTACAGATACGACGACAATGATAACAGGGGACCTTGGCGATCGGGCGATCTGACCGTCAAGTCTTATGTGCCGGAATATAACTATCCCATTGTGAACCCCAAGACCGGAAAGACCTACGACCCGTCGGAAGAAAGAAGCTGGATAATGGGCAAAGAACAAATGCAGGCGTGGATAGAAGAAAACCGCGTTTTCTTCGGTCGCGACGGAAAAGGCAAACCGCAACTGAAAAGATACCTGCGAGAAGTGCAACAAGGGGTGGTTCCCCTAACTATCTGGCCTTACGACGAGGTGGGACACACCGACGGCGCCCGCAAGCTTATCAAAACGATCTTCAACGACCGAAAGCAACCCTTCGACAATCCAAAGGCGTTGGGTCTGTTAAAGCGGATAATCACCCTGGGGGCGGACAAGGACGCCATCATCCTTGACTCCTTCGCCGGTTCCGGCACCACGGCGCAAGCGGTGTTGGAACTCAACAAAGAAGACGGCGGCAACCGCAAATTCATCTTGGTGGAATGTGAGGACTACGCCGACAGCATCACTGCGGAGCGCGTCCGCCGCGTCATCAAAGGCGTGCCGGGGGCAAGAGAGGAAAACCTGAAAGCGGGATTAGGCGGTCATTTTGCCTTCTGCACCTTGGGCAAGGAGCTCAACATCGAGAACCTCATCACCGGCAAAAGCGTGCCGCCCTACGACTCGTTGGCGCGTCATGTCGCCTACATCGCCACGGGGGTGACCCTGGAGAAAATCAGATCCGGCAAGGACTGCTGTTTCGGCGAGACGGAAGAATACCATCTGCACATGATCTACCGCCCGGACATAACATTCCTGCGCTCTCCCGAATCCGCTCTGACCATGCCCATGGCGGAGCGCATCGGCGCGGCGGCGATGCAAAAAGGCAAGATCGCCCTGGTGTTCGCGCCCTGGAAATTCGTCTCACAAAAAGACCTGACTAAACACAAGGTAACCTTCTGCCAGTTGCCTTACGCCATCCATCGCCTGTTCGGAGACTGAAGGATGCGCCCTAAGGAGTTTCAGGAACAGGCCCTTGAAGCCTTCGAACAATTTCTTGCCGAGCTGAAAGAACAGCAAGACAAGGCAAGGAAACGCATAAGCGCATTAAAAGAAGCGGGCCTGGAGGAAGAGGAACCACCGGACAGCTTCGCAAAGACCTGGGAGGTCCTGGGTCGCCGCGGCATCCTGCCCCATGTCAAGGACAAAAGCGGCGAACTTGTCCCGCCTCCCTATGCCAAGCGACAAGACAGCTACGATTGCCCCGTGGTCCATGTCTGCATGAAGTTGCCCACCGGCGGCGGCAAGACCTTGTTAGGGGCAATGGCCCTGGAACGGATGAGGCCAAAATCCGGACTGGTCCTTTGGATCACGCCGTCCCGCGCCATCTTTCGGCAAACCTGGCGCGCCTTTGCGCACCGCTTGCACCCTTATCGCCAAGCCTTGGAACGCGCCTGCGGCGGCCGGGTCAAGTTGCTGAAAAAGACCGACTCGTTTTCGTTAGCGGACTTGGAAAGCCATTTGTGCGTGTTGCCGATCATGTTGCAAGCCACGGATCGGCAGGATCGACATTTTCTCAAAATTTTTCGCGACACAGGGCGCTATCCCGCGTTTTTTCCCGAACCGGACGACAAAGCGGAGCGCGACAAGCTGTTAGAGAAACACCGCGACCTTGAAACCACCGGCGGCGACAACGATGAACCGGCGCCGGACAATGGGGGCGCGATCAAGCACAGTCTGTTCAATGTCCTCAAAATCGCCCGCCCGATCATCGTCCTGGACGAGGCGCACAACGCCTACACGGCGCAACGGCGTTTGCGCCTTTGCGAGTTCAACCCGCGCTTCATATTGGAACTCTCCGCGACGCCGGAGCCAGGGGTCAGCAACATCTTGGTGGATGTGCAAGGGAACGCGCTAAAGCGTGAACAGATGATCAAGTTGCCGCTGAACATACACAACTTCGTTGGCACCGGCTGGCAATACGCCTTGTCCAAGGCCAAGGAACGACTGGAAGGGTTAGAGCGGGAGGCCCGCCGACTGCAAGACGAGAGTGGCCGCTACATTCGCCCCATCATGTTAGTCCGCGTGGAGCGCGTCGGAAGCGAACAGCGAGACGGAAAACACATTCATGCCGAAGATGTGCGCGAATACCTGATGACGCAGTTGCAGGTGCCGGCAGATTACATTCGGCGGAAGACCGCGGAAAAAGACGAAATCGCCGATGAAGACCTGCTGTCGCCCTATTCCAGCGTTCGCTACATTTTGACAAAAGACGCCTTGCGGGAAGGATGGGATTGTCCTTTTGCTTATGTGCTTGCGTTGCTCGATTCCACCCGCTCGCAACGAGCCTTGACTCAGATGACCGGCCGCGTCTTGCGCCAACCCGATGCGGAACTGACCGGCAGGGCGGCCCTGGACGAGTCTTACATCTACTGCTATGACCGCGATGTCGGCGAAGCCATAGAAAATGTCAAACTCGGGCTGGAGCAAGAAGGCATGAGCGACCTTGCCGAATTTGTCCGCAGCGGCGCCGACCATGGGGCAAACGGCAAGGGCGGCAGTTTGTTTCCTGTCCACAGACGCAAGCCGTTCCGCGATTTGGAGATCTTCCTGCCTCAGGTGATGCACCGCGCTGGCAGGGGCTACCGCTTGTTGGATTACGAAAACGATGTCCTGGGTGGGCTTGACTGGTCGAAAGTGGCGACTGCTCAGCTGGATCTGAATTACGCCGCCATACAAGAAATTCAGGAATCCACCGCAATTTTGGATTTGCCCGTGAATCTGCCGAAGTTTGATTACGACGCCGATGAGGAAAAGCTGGAGGTGGAGAAGGAACTCACTGTCGAATTTTTCAGCCGCCGCATCTACGACATCCTGCCCAACCCCTACCTGGCGACACAAGTGGTTGAGAGGATGTTCGAGAACCTGCGCTCTCAGGGACACACAGACGAGGACATCTTTGACCGGCGCTACGATCTTTCCGAAATCTTGAAACGGCGCCTGACAGAACTTATCGAGCGCGAGGCGCAAACCGTGTTTTGCCGCAAGTTGGAAAGCCGCGCCATTCGCTTTGAACTAATCGCAGATGAGGATGGGTTTGAACTGGCGCAAGAACTGCAAAAACTGGTGGAAGAAAACCAGTTGCCCCTATTCCAGCAATACGGCGGCCCCTCGCAAAAATCCCTGTATGAAAAAGTGTACGCCAAAGAGTTTAACGGGCTGGAAAAGAACTTTGCCCTCTATCTGGATGGACACAGCGCCGTTGCTTGGTGGCACCGCTTTGCCGCCCGCCAGGATTACGGCCTGCAAGGCTGGAAGCGCCACCGCGTGTATCCTGATTTTGTCGTTTGCGTGGAACGGGGCAAGGGCAACGCCCGGCGCGTGTTGGCTCTGGAAACCAAGGGCCTGCAATTGGCCGGCAATGCCGACACCCACTACAAGGAAAAATTGTTTGAGACGCTGGAAACGGCGGAACCCCGCGTGGTGGAATACGGGAGGACCATGACCTTGCCGAAAGGCAAGCGGCGCAAAGCCCCCATGTCTTTAAGGATGTTGTTTCAGGACAGCTACCGAGAGGGATTCGAACGGCTGACGCAAAATTGAAACGCTGATGGCCGCGGGACGGGTTCCACCGCGGGCAGTCCTTTTGCCGGCTTACAGAGCGCAAAAATGCAGTTCAAACACGACATCTTCCGCGGTCTTGGTCGCCGGCTGGGTAGTCTGGGGCTGCTCCATGAAACGGATCGAGAACTGGTGCTTGCTGTAGCTTATTTGGGGGAAATGCCGGGAGTCGCCGGGCAGTTTAACCCGCACCAGTTGGCCGGGGGTGTCCGAGTCTATGGGGTGTTCAAAAAACCCGTTGACGGCAACCTCCGTCGATGGATTGGCGCTGTTTCTGATCATGTTCAGGGTCAGGTTCACGCTGTCCCGGATGATCAACAAATCCTTCTGCCAAATCTGCAAATTTTGCTCCTGCGTCTCTAACGGCCTGTTCAACCAGTAATGGTAATTAGGCAGGTCAAAATTGCAAGTGCCGCCGGGGATGGAGATCCGCTGTTTTATCGAGTTGAGCAACTCGTCTGAATTGAGAGACGCGCCAGGATCCCAACCCAGGTTTGACAGGATCGAAAGGTACTCGTTAATGTTGTCCAGGATCTTTTGCAACCGCTCCGAGTCCACCTGGGGATTGTTGCTCAAGGCCCGGAGCGTCTCAGCGTGCCGCTCCAGTTCGTTCACCAGCTCCATTCGAATTCCTTTGGGCAACTGTCCTGAAACAACATCCTTCCTGACTTCGGACCGCTCCAACAGGTCATTCACCTCCAGCAGGGCGGCGATAACCAAGCGCATATTCCAGGCGTCCGGATTGCTCGAATAATGATTGGCTTGGCTGAACAGATGCTCGATCCTTAAAAAGGTTCTGATGCGCTCGTTCAGCGGCTGTTCGTAAATCAGGATGTCAGTCATGGCCTTAGCGCGCCGGGGCGAGACGCCAGTTCAAGGTATTTATAATGCAGGCGTTTAACCTGCAATTTCAAGTTTTCCAGGCTGCCGTCATTGCTGATGACATCATCAGCGGCCCGCAAGCGCTCTTCCCGCGGGATCTGGGCGGCGATGATTTGCCTGATCTGCGCCGCGTCTGCCTGGTCGCGCTGGCTGGCTCGCGAGGCCTGCAACGCCTCCGGCGCATCCACCACCAGGATCCGGTCCGTCCGCGCCCGGGCGCCGGTTTCCAACAACAATGGCACGCAAATCACGCAGTAAGGGCCGTCGGCGCTGTCTGTGAAAGCCTGAATTTCCTGGCGCACTAAGGGGTGGATAACAGCCTCAAGCCTTTTTTTAAGCGCCAGGTCCTTGAACACCCGTTCCCGCATCAACGCCCGGCGCAACCGGCCGGATTCATCCACGACCTCCGGACCGAACAAGGCGACAATGTCCGCGAAAGCCGGCTGTCCTGGCTCGGCGACCCGGCGGGAGATCGCGTCCGCGTCTATGGTCGGCGCGCCCAATTCCCGGAAACAACCCTCCACCGTGGACTTGCCGCTGCCGATCCCGCCGGTCAGGCCCACCCGCAGGCAACCGGTCATGGCCCTTGCGCCAGGCTGGCCAAGGGGCCAAACAGGCCCGGTCCCCAGAGCAAGCTAAGCCAGCCCGCCAGGGCCAGGAAGGGGCCGAAAGGAATGGGAGTCGCCAGGACGCCAGCGAGGGAGCTTGCGCCTTGCTCCCCTGCCCGCCCCTGCTCCTGCCGCCGGCGCGACAGGAACAACCCGGCGCCCGCCAAGGCGCCGGCGCAGGAAGAGAGCAGGATGATCTCCGCCAGAGCCTCCCAGCCGGCCCAGGCCCCCAACATGGCCAACAGCTTGAAGTCGCCGAAGCCCATGCCTTCTCGGCTGGTGATGAGTTTGAACACGCTGTAAACCGCCCACAGCGCGCCGTAGCCCAACACCGCCCCCAACAGGCTGGCGTGGAGATCGGTGAACAGGCCAAAATAATTGCACAGCAGACCCAACCAGAGGCAAGGCAAGGTGATGGAGTCGGGCAAGAGTTGCCGATCTATGTCGATGAAGGCCAAGGCGACCAAGGCCCAGGTGAACAGGCAGGCGAACGCGGTCTGCGGGGTCAAGCCGAAGCGGGCCGCGACAGCCAGGGTCAACGCCGCGGTGAGCGTTTCCACGAGGGGGTAGCGCCAGGAAATCCGGTTTTTGCACCCGGCGCATCGTCCTCCGAGCAAGAGGAAACTCAGCACCGGGATGTTTTCCTGGGGCGGAAGACGGCGCTGGCAGTGGGGGCAACTGGAACCGGGCCTGATCAGACTGCGGGGCGCGGCGGCGGGGCCGGAGGACTGGACCTCCAGCAGTTCGCAACATTCTTCCCGCCAGGCCGCCTCCAACATGCCCGGCAACCGATGGATCACCACATTCAGAAAGCTGCCCACGACCAACCCCAACAGAAGGACAGCGGCGTAGAAAAACAGGGGATAGGCTTGGAGTGTCTCCAACACGGGCGCTATTCAAGGGCAATGAGGGGAGGGAAAAACAGGGGCCGGCCCGCTCTCCCAAAATTAACCGGCTGACGGCGCGTAAGACAGCTCACGCGCTTTCACGAGTCGATACAGGGTTTCGTGGTAGGGCGCCGGCACGCCCGCCCTGTGGGCCTCGCGGACGATGGAGCCAGTGATCCAGTCTATTTCCGTCAGACGCCCGTTGCGCACATCGTCCAACATGGAAGGCACATGGGCGTAGTCCTCGCCGCTGGTTTGGCCCTGCTTGACCGCGTTGACATTCATCTCCCAGGGGTCGTCCGCCAGCGTCACCCCTCGGGCCGCGGCGATGTTCTTGGCCTCGTCCATCATGGCGCGCACCAGCCGACCCAGGTCTTCCAACCGGGCCTGCTCGGCAAAGGCCTTGACATGGGGCAGATCCGTCAAAGCGCCTATGCTGTTGATCGCCGAGTTGAAGATCAGTTTGGACCACTGGTAGGGCAACAGGTCCTGATAGGCCTCCGCCTTCAAGCCCGATTGGTTGAACAGGGCCGCGACCTGCGCCACATCCTCATAGACAGCGCCGCCCTGGGCCCAGGGGCCCATCCAGGTGGCGGTGTCCAACTCGTACTCCACATGGGTGTCGGAATGGCGAACGCCGCTCATAAAGGTGACGCCGGATATGATGGGCCATGAGCCAAAACGCCTGACCACCTCCTCGCAACCCAGGCCGTTCTGAATCATCAACACCTGGGCCTGGGGGAAATGACCCTGCATCGCTTTGGCGCCCGCTTCGACGGCCAGCGCCTTGGTGGCGACAATCACCAAATCCACCTCGCCCAGGGCCGCCGGATCCGTTGAAGCAAGCACAGCGGCGCGCAACTCGGACTTGCCGCTCACCCGCAAACCTTCCTCGTTCAAGGCCCGGGCATGGTCCTTGCGGCGCGTCAGCACAACGGTGTCCACAATCGCGCCAAGATGACCGGCCAGCAGACTGCCGATAACGCCGGCCCCGACGACGCAAACCCGGTTGATCGCTTTCATGGCTTCCCGACGCCGTTATTCCTCATGCCGTCGCCATGGTGAAACAGGGCGGCCCTGGCTCACGCCACCTGCGCAACGATGTCTTTGAACTCCTCGTCGGTGACCAACCGCGCATTCCGGACGCCGATTTCCTTGACCTGAGCCAATACGGCGCCCTGTTTGTCTTTGGGAATGTCCAGTCCCAGCTCTTCGGCCTTGATCCTGATGTTGGACAGGCCGCTTTTCTTGCCCAGGACGATGCGGCGGTCGGCATGCACCAGCTCGGCGGAGTAGGGTTCTATGGCCTGCGGGAGGTGAAACTGATTGGCCACAGCCCCGCTCTCCCGGGTGTAGAGAAACTCGCCCACCACGGGCTTCCAGCCATCCACCGTGTAGCCGCCGGCCTCTTGCACCACCTTGGAGACTTCCCGCGCCCGGGTCAGGTCCAGCTCCACTGGCATGTCGTAGAGGCACTGCAGCGCCAGGGCCACTTCACAGATGTCGGCGTTGCCGGCGCGCTCGCCCATGCCGTTGATGGTCCCTTGCACCCAGCGGGCGCCGGCGCGAACCGCCGCCACCGCGGAAGCCGTCGCCATGCCGAAATCGTTGTGCCCGTGCCAATGCACGGGGATGTCCGGTCCCACCCAGGCGGCGACTTGGGCGATCATCCGCTCCACCGCCTCAGGGGAGCAAACGCCTATGGTGTCCACCACGGAGACCTCGTCGGCGCCTTGCTCGATGGCCGTCGAGTACACATCCCGCAAAAAGCCCAGGTCGCTGCGAGTGGCGTCCACCGCAAAGAAATTGACCGTCTTGATCCCATTGTCTTTCGCGTGCCGGATCGCGTCCGTGACGCGCTGCAAGACGATGTCGCGGGTGAAGCCATAGGCCTCGATCTTCATGTCGCTGGTGGAGATCTCAATCAGGACATGCTCCGTGCCTAATTCAAGGTGGGCATCGATGTCGGCGGCAACCGCCCGGGAAAAGCCCCAGATTTCCGCCTCCAGGCCCGCGTCTATGATGCGCCGCACCGCCTTGGCGTCGTCCGCCGACACCCGCGGGAAACCGGATTCTATGCGCGACACGCCCAGCTCGCTCAGTTTGCAGGCGATATGGAACTTCTCCTCCGGGGTGAAGCACACGCCTACCGACTGCTCCCCGTCCCGCAAGGTGGTGTCGTAGAAGCGCACGGGCCGGCTCCGATCAAACCGGCTCAAAATATCCTCGGTCTTGTTCAGCTCGCTGGTCCAGATCTTGTCCGCCGCGATAGTCATGCTCATGTCATCTCTCCGCTAAACCAATCGTACAATTCGTCCGCCGTGGCGAACCACACCCCGTCTTTGGCGCCCATGTAATCATAAACCGCCTCGAAATGTTTAATCCTGTGGGGGACGCCCATTATATAGGGATGAACGCTCATTGACATCACCCGCGGCTGTTCCGCCCCCTCCTGATAGAGCCGGTCGAACTGATCTACAGCGCGGTTCAGCCACACCTCCGAGCTATGGTGATGGACAACCATCATGGGCAAGTCGCTGAGCTCAAACGAATAAGGCATGGCCATGAGGGGGCCGGCGCTGGTTTTCATCGTCACAGGATGCTCGTCCATGGGCCAGTCGCACACATACTTGAACCCGGCCTCAGCCAGATGCTCCGGCGTGTCCAGGGTCTCGTGCAGGCCGGGCCCCAGCCAGCCCTTGGGCGCCTTGCCCGCGTAGTCTCGCAACGCGGCGAAGGAACGGGCGATGATCTCCCGCTGGTTTTCAACCGCGTGCATGGGAACCTGGTGGTAACCGTGGCCCATGAAGTCCCAGCCGGCCGCCAACATGGCCCGGGCGACAGGCTCGCCCGCGCCCTCGCAAACCCGCGCGTTGACAGCGGCGGAGGCCTTGATGTTGCGCTTTTCCAGCGCGTCCATGATGCGCCAGACGCCGACGCGCATGCCGTACTCGTGCCAAGCCCAGTTGGGAATGTTGGGCACCGTCGCCATCCCGGCCGGCGCGGTGACATACTCGCGGGCAATGGGCTTCTCGATGTCCCACTCCTCTATGTTGACCACCAAATAGACAGCGATGCGCGCCCCCTCAGGCAACTTCAACGGCGGGCGCCCCGGCATGGCGGAATAATCAAATCGTTCCGTGGGCAATGTCATTGTGGCCGCGCTCTTTCGATATTGCACATCAGACCCTTCAGGTTGGTGGCGCCCATGCCTGGATCCAAGGGCGGGCCGTCCATGGTCAGCACATTGATGTTGGACTCGCTCCAGCCGTAATCCGGCGCCCCTTTTTCGGGAAACCACCAGCCAAATTCGGCGCTAACCACCCTGGGGTCTATTCCGTCAAACAATTTCGCCCTGAGCTTCACCCTGCCTCTTGGCGTCTCCACCCAAACCCAGTCGCCATCTTCAATGCCCTTGGTTTGCGCCAGCTCCGGGTGCATCTCGATGAGCGGGTCAGGGTGGCCTTTGCGCAAATACCGGGACTGGCGCAACTCGGAGCCGAAATAATTGAAAACGCGGTGTCCCGTTGTCAACACCACGGGGTAGCGGGACACGAATTCTTCCTCCCTGGCGGGGCTCTCAGGAGGCTCCACAAAGTCCGGCAGGGGGTCATACCCCCATTCCTCGTACTGGGTCAGATGCAATTCCAGTTTGCCGCTGGCGGAATTGAATCCGCGCTTCTCATGTTTCCTGAATTCCGGCTCGTTGCGCAAATAAGGCATCTTCTTGAATTCATCCCAGGTCAAACCCGCCGGCTCCAGGATGAAATCCAATGATTCTTCATAGGTGTCCCAAAACTCATCCCTGAAACCCAGCTTTTTCCCCAGCTCGTTCAAGATGACATGATCCGGCCAGGCCTCCCCCCGCGGCTCCACCACTTTCAACCGGGGAAAAACATAGCCATGCACCTTCCAGTAGTCGGCGATGTTGTCATTTTCCAGCCAGGTTGCGGCGGGCAACACCAGATCCGCCAGTTCCGTGGTGGGCGTCTTGAAAATATCGACCGCGGCGAAAAACTCCACTTTTTTCAAGGCCTTGTGAACCCGGTTGGCGTTTTCCCGGGCCATCAACTGATTGCTGGCGAAGACCACCAAGGCCCGCACCGGGTAAGGGTCTCCGGTTTCAATGGCGTCCCAGACAACATGGGGAGTGAGGCGGTTGATGGACGCGCCCAATTTGTACTTGTCGCCGCCCAACAGCTTTTTGCGTTGTCCCTCAGGCAACTGGTCGAACATGGAAAACTTCGCTCGCGGCAGCCCCGGGGGCAAGCCGAAGATCACATTGCCGCCGGGGACATCAAGGTTGCCAGTCAGCGCCACCAGGTAGATCAAGGCCCGATCCGCATCCACGCAATTGACATTCTGCTCAACGCCGACGCCCCACTGCAAGGCGGCGGGTTTGGTTTCGGCGTACAAGCGCGCCGCCTGAATGATCTTTTCTTTGGGCACCCAGGTGATCTGTTCAACCACCTCCGGCGGAAATTTTTCCAGCCGTTTCTTCAGTTGCTCAAACCCGGTCGTGTGGTTGTTGACGAAATCATGGTCGTGCAAATTCTCTCGGACAATGACATGGAGCAGGCCCAGGGCCAACGCCGAGTCGGTTGCGGGCCGCAGTTGCAACCAGAGGTCGGCCTTGTCGGCCAGCTTGTTTCCCCTGGGGTCGATCACGATCAGCTTGGCTCCGGCGCGCAAGGTCTTGGCCAGGTTGATGCCTTTGTTTTCATCCGGGTTGGAAATGAGATGATTGCTCCCCCAGGCAACGACGCACCGGGGGTTGTTGTCGTAATCGCACAAGGGGATGTCCATGCCCAACGCCTTGCAGATGGCGACCCGCGGCAGGTAGCACATGTGCCCCGGCGTAAGCACATTGGGCGAACCATACAGATTGGCCACGCGATAGACGAACCGGTGAAAATCGCGGCCCGTGCCATGCCCAAAGACCACAGACTCCGCGCCTGACTCGGTTTTGATTTGGTTCATCTTGTCGGCAAGGAGCGACAGGGCCTCGTCCCAAGACAGCCGCCGCCATTTGCCCTCTCCCCGTTCGCCCACGCGCCCCATGGGGTAAAGCAACCGGTCCGGGTGGGTTTGCAACTCCAGAAACCCGTGGGCTTTTTTGCAGGTGTATCCCTTGCTGACCGGGTGTTCCCAGTCCGGCAACACCTTTACAGGCTCGCCATTTTCCACCGCCACATAAACCCCGCAACCGCCATGCCCGCAGGCGCGGCAGATGGTTCGCACCTTAGTTCGAGAAGCTGGCATGGGTCTCAAGGTCTGAACTCTCCCAGTGCGCGGCGCAGCCAACGACGCCTTGTCGCGGCGCCGGCTCTTCACGCTCAACCGGCTCGTAGGTGGTGGTCCGTTGCCGTGGCGTCCGACTCGCCGACAAAATCAGCTGGCGCATGGCCTCAACGGTGAATTCCTGGCCATGAACGGCGCCAGCGGCCCGGCTGATGCTCTCGTTCATCAGGGTGCCGCCCAGATCGTTGACGCCAACATCCAAACAGGCCTTGACCCCCTCGGGCCCTAGCTTCACCCAGGAGGCCTGTATGTTGCTGACATGCGGATGCAAGGCCAACCTCGACACGGCGTGCATCAGCGCCGTCTCGCGGAAGGTGGGCCCCTTGCGGGCCCGGCCGCGGCGATACAGGGGCGCTTCCTGGCAGACAAACGGAAGCGGCACAAACTCGGTGATCCCCCCGGTCTCTTCCTGCAGGGCCCGCAGGCGCAACAGGTGCCGCGCCCAGTTGACCGGGCCATCCACATGGCCGAACATGATCGTGGCGGTGGTTCTCAATCCAACCTGATGAGCCGTCTTCACCACCTTTAGCCATTCCGCCGTAGTCAGCTTGTCCGGACACAGGATGCGCCGCACTTCATCGTCCAGGATCTCCGCCGCCGTGCCGGGCAGGGTCCCCAGGCCGGCCTGTTTCAGCTCCAGCAGGTAGGATTCCAGGGAGAGTCCCAGGGTTTGGGCGCCGTGCAGGATCTCCAGGGGCGAGAAGGCATGCACATGCAAGTCCGGTTGCGCCTGCTTGACCGCCCGAACGATGGCCAAATAGGTGGCGCCGGTGTAATCCGGGTGTATGCCTCCTTGCAGGCAGACCTCCGTGGCGCCCCGCCGCCAGGCCTCGCGGGCCCGCGCCTGCACCTCGTCCAGGGGCAGGTTGTAGCCCCTTTCCCTCAGGTTTTCCGCCACCCGTCCCTTGGAGAAGGCGCAAAACCCGCAACCGAAATAGCAGATGTTGGTGTAGTTGATGTTCCGGTTCACCACATAGGTCACCGTGTCGCCGTTGACGGCCCGGCGCAGGTCGTCGGCGGCGGCAAGGGTCAGGCCGCAATCGGCGCCGCGGGCGTTGAACAAGGCGACAAGCTCCGCCTCGTCCAGGCGTTTGCCAGCCAGGGCCTTGTCAATAACGGGGGCGAGGCCGTTGCGGGCGGTCCTGGGCTTGCCAGCGCGGGTCGGCAAGGCCGGCGCGGCGCGGCCCGCGCCGGGGCGCCAGTCGTCCGGGCGGGCGAAACCGGAAGCGTCGGTCTTGCGCAACACCGGGGTTCGCAGGGCCGGCGCCAACCACGCCTCCGGCGCCTTGGCGTAGCGCGGATAGATGGGCAGGCGCGGCGTCAGCGCCTTGCCGGCGGCCTCCGTGGCGGCACTGAGCTCGGCCAGACGGGGCCAGGCCGCTTCCGGGTTGACATGATCGGGGGTCACCGGCGAGACGCCGCCCCAGTCGTTGATCCCGGCGCGGATGATCGCCGTCAACGCGCCCGGCGAGAGATTCGGCGGCGCCTGCAAGTTCATCTCAGGCCCGAAGACGAGTCGGGCCATGGCGACGGTCCACAGCAATTCCTCCAGCGTAGGCTCCGGGGCGTCCTGCATCTTGGTGCCAGGCTTGCGCCGGAAGTTCTGGATGATGATCTCCTGCAGGTGGCCATGGGCCTGGTGCAATTCCCTCAAGGCCAACAGGGACTCCAGCCGTTCCCGCCGGGTCTCGCCGATGCCTATGAGGATGCCGGTGGTGAACGGCACCCGCGCCTCCCCCGCCGCGGCGATGCTGTCCAGGCGCGTTTGGGGGCGCTTGTCCGGCGAACCGTAATGGGGGCCGCCTTTGCGGCACAGCCGCTCCGCGCCGCTCTCCAACATCAGGCCCTGGGAGGCGGACACGCCGCGCAAGGCTTCCAGCTCGGCGCGGGTCAGGACGCCGGGGTTCAGGTGGGGCAACAGGCCGGTCTCGTTCAACACCCGCTGGGCGGTTTCCCTGAGGTAAGACAGCGTTGAAGCATGACCCAATTCGCGCAGTTCGTCGCGAGCGGCCTGGTAGCGCGTCTCGGGCCGGTCTCCCAGGGTGAACAGGGCCTCGTGGCAGCCCGCCGCGGCGCCGGCGCGGGCGATGTCCAGGACTTCCTCCGGCGTCAGATAGGCTCTTTGGCCCCGGCGCGGCGGTTGCGCGAACACGCAGTAATGACACACATCGCGGCAGAGCTGGGTCAAGGGGATGAACACCTTAGGGGAATAGGAGATGACCTGACCGTGGCCCTGATCCCGCAGTTCCGCGGCGCGCTTCGTCAGCGCGTCCAGGTCGTCAAAAGAGGCGAACGACAAGATTTCGGCGGCCTCATAGGGCCGGGACAATGCAGCCAGGCCGGTCAATCCACTGTGCCGCATAGCATCAGCATGGACTGGATATAGACCTTGATGATGTCCAACATGTCGCCGATGTGAACCGCCTCCCCTTGGGCGGTGGAGAAGCCGCCTCCGTCGGTTTTGCGAATGCGTCCCGCCGAACCGTAATTCACGGTGGGAATGCCGTAGCGGTTCATGTGAGCGGCGTCGCTGTACCAGGTCTCCATGCCCATTTTCGGCGCTTCACCCAGCTGGTCGGCATGGGCGGAGACGATAGTCCGCACCAATTCATGGTCATCGGGCACAGAAGTGCCGGGGGCCGACAGAAAGACCTCCACCTTGACGCCCGCCAGTTCTTCGTTGGCTTTCACCAGCTGGGCCACTAATTCGCGCACTTCGTTGTAGGCTTGCACCGGCAACGCCTCGGGCAGTGTTCTGACATCCATGTAGATGCGGCAGTTGTCCGGGGTTCTCGCCCCGCGCCAGGGCCAGCCGCCCTCGATGGCGGAGACATTGACCCGGGGCTGAAAATCGCCCACCCGGTTGCGCTGGCAATAATCCGGCATCCAGTCGTGAATGGCGTTCAGGACCTTCCGGGCCTTGTTGATGGCGTTGGCGTTGGCGTCAGACCAAGCGGTGTGAATCAGGCGGCCCGGCACGGTGATTCTCAGCCAAGTGGTGCCGCAGTGGCGCGGGATCAGCATCATGTTGGTAGGCTCGCCCAAGATGCAGAAGTCCGCCACCGCGCCGTGGGTGATGGCGTATTTCGTTCCGACGCCGTAGCCTTGGTATTGCCTCCCCTCGAAATCATCCACCGGCGCCTTTTCTATCTCCCCGGCCACGCCGGCGATCACCACATCCCCCGCCAGCTTGATGCCGGCTTTGCGTATCGCCTCCGTGGCGACGATGTAAGTGCCCATGGCGCTCTTCATGTTGAAAGAGCCCATCCCATAGATCCACTCGTCGTCCACCAAGGTGGCTTTGCACTGGTAGCCGAGGCCGCGGTGCGCTTGCTCCGGACCAAAGGAGGTGTCCAAGTGGCCGTTGAACATGAGGGATTTGCCCCCGCCCTGCCCTTGCATTCGGCCTATGGCGTTGTAGCGGCTGTCGCCTATGGGTTGCAGAACGGCATCGAAGCCCGCGTCGCCCAGGATCCCATGCAGAAGCCGGGCGACCTCCTCTTCCTCGCCAGTGGGACTGGGGATGTTCACCAGATCCATCACCAATTTCACCAGCCGTTCCCGGTCTATATGCTCAATGGCCCTGGCGGCCAGTTCTTTGTGGTTGTCAATCGTCACTTCAGCCCGTCTCCACTCTGTTGTTCAAACGCTTACACGATCCGGGTGGTCAAAACGCCTAACCCGGCAATCGCGGCCTCCACCGTGTCTCCTGGCTGCAGCCAGCGTGGCGTCTTCATGCCCGCCGCGACCCCCGGCGGACTGCCACTGGTGATCACATCGCCGGGATGCAACCCCATGTTGGACCACCAGGAGACCAGTTCCGCGGTCTTGTAACGCATCTGGCCGGTGTTGGCGTCCTGGCGCAACTCGCCGTTGACCCGCAGTTTCATGTCCAGATCATGGGGATCTTCCAGCTCGTCCGAGGTCGTCAGCCAAGGCCCCAGGGGACAAGAGCCCTTGAAGCTCTTGCCCATGAGGATCACCTTGTTGGAATGTTCCCGGGCCTGGATGTCCCGGGCCGAAAGATCGTTGAAGATGGTGTAGCCGGCCACATAGTCAAAGGCTTCTTCCACGCCGGCCCGGAAGGCATCCTTGCCGATGATGATGGCGATTTCCACCTCGTAATCCAGTTGCCGGGTGAACACCGGCACTTCAACGCCCGCGCCGCTGGGAACCACCGAAGAGGGCGCCTCCAGGAAGCCGGTGGGATGCTCAAAATGAAAATCGCCCCAGTTGTGGGATTCCCATTCGGGATCCTGCCAGGTGGTCAGCTCTTGCAGGTGCGTGTCGAAATTGCAGGAGGTGTGGACGATCTTGCCCGGCAACGGCACCGGCGCCTGCAAGACGATCTCGGCATCGCCATAGACATGATCATGGGCCCCGTCAACCTCAGGGGGCAACCCGGCCAGCAGGGCCCGCGCCTGCTCCATGGCGGCGTCTCCCGCCTTCAGAAAGGCGATCATGTCCGCCGGCAAACCGCCGCCGGAGAGTCCCGCCAAGTCAACATAACAATCGTCGCGGCGCGCCCCCACGGTGCGCCGGCCGTCGCGTTCAATGTCAAAAGTCGCTAATTTCATCGGTTCCTCTCAATGGGGCAAGGTGGCAGACAGGGTTTCTTTGGGCCGCCTCTTTCAGGCGGCAGCGGCGGGGGCCGGTTTAAGCCGCGGCACCACTTCCTCGCCCATCAGGCGAATGGTCTCCAGATTGTCGGCCTCGGAGGCGCCCACCACCTCCAGCAGGGGCAGGTTCAAACCCGCATCCACCAGTTCTTGCGTGATCTCAAGGCAGTCTTCCGGCGTGCCTGAGATGACGGTGAACTTGCGCATCATTTCATCAGTCACATAGCGGGTCACATCGTCCTGGGTCCCCGCCGCGATGGCCTGGCGGAAGGGCTCCCAGGCGGAATCCGGCAGGCCCGAGCCGGCAAGGATGACATCGTTTTTAATGTTCCTGATCTTGTTGACCACATAGGTGCCGGTGTAGGGCCGGGTCGCGTCCCGGGCCTTGTCGCCATCCCTTGAGCAGGAACACAGGATGACGCCGCCCACCGGAAAATCCGCCGGCAAGGCGCGCCCCGCCTGGGCGGCCCCGGCGTTCATGTTGTCTATGGCGTATCTGACGAAGGCGGGGGAAGTCAACCCCGCCAACAACATGCCGTCGCTCTCGCGTCCGCAGAGCTTCTGCATGAAGGGGCCGGTGGCGCCCACATAGATGGGAATCGTCGCGCGCAGACCGGCGCCGGCGCGGTCGTAGGCCGGCATGGAAGACTTGAAATACTCGCCCTCATAGTCGTAAGCCGCGCCGGAAAAAACCCGGCGCATGATCGCCATGGACTCGTGGTGAACCTTGACCGGCCGCAACTTTTCGATGTCGTATTCGAGATACTCGATGCCCACCTTGCCGACGCCAATGCCCATGATGAACCGGCCTTCGCTCAATTCGTCTATGGCCGCCGCCTCGGAGGCCTGTATGGTGGGATGGCGCATGTAAGGCGAGGTGATCCCCAGGCCCACAGGGATGCTTTCCGTCGCCATGCTTACCGCGGCCAAGGTGGTGAAACAGCCCCGGGCCTCCAGCCCGTACTGGCGGAACCAGTGATACGCCTCGGCAATCCAAAAGCCGCCGGTCAGGCCCGCGCTCTCGGTCTGCCGCGCATACTTCCGCATGGACGACAAGGGTTCGTAAGACTTGAATATGACGCCTGTTTTGGGACTGACTGGCCCGTTCATCGTTATCGCGCTCCTGAGATTCCGCAGGTGCCATTATACAGCAAAGGGCTGGCGCAAGCAAAACGCGCTGGCCCGGCCCTGGGCCGCGGCGGTTGTTGAACGCGGCGATATAATATAGATTGACGGCATGAACGATTTTGAATACCTGGCGCCGCAAAAATTGGACGAGGCGACGGCGCTGATGGCGCGGCATGGGGGCCAAGCGCAGTTGTTGGCTGGGGGAACTGACTTGTTGGTGTTCATGCGCAATGGGCGCAAGCAGCCCCAGTTTGTCATAGACGCCAAAAAAATCCCGGAGCTCACGCAGTGGCGCATCAACGCCGGCCAGTTGATCATCGGCGCGGCGGTCAGTTGCCGGACCCTGTGGGAGAGCCGGGAGCTGGCGGAAAAGTTTCCGGCCCTGGCGGATTCGGCATGCCTGATAGGGGGCGTGCAGGTGCAAGGACGAGCCAGCCTGGGCGGCAACCTTTGCAACGCCGCGCCCAGCGCCGACACTGTTCCGACCCTCATCGTTCACAGCGCCACGGCGCGCATTGACAACAACCAAGGCACTCGAGAGGCGCCGGTGGAAGCCATCTGCGTCGGCCCCGGCCAAACCTCTCTTGGCGCTGACGAAATTTTGGTTTCCTTCTCCCTGCCCCTGCCGCCGGCGCGTTCCGGCGCGGCGTTCCTGCGTTTCATTCCCCGCAACGAGATGGACATCGCGGTGGCCAACGCGGCGGCGTTCGTGGAACTGGACGCCTCAGGCCAACGGTTCGACGGGGCCCGCATCGCCATCGGCGCCGTCGCCCCGACCCCCCTGTTAGTGGAGGAGGCCGGCGCGGCCCTGGCGGGGCAAGCGGTGGACGACGAGGCCATCGCCACGGCGGCGGCGCTGGCTCGGGCCGCCGCCAAGCCCATCAACGACATGCGCGGCACAGTGGAACACCGCAAGCAATTGGTGGAGACCCTGACAGCCCGCGCCTTGCGCAAGGCCGTCGAGCGGGCCAGGAAGAGGGGTTGACCGAATCCCGTTCCTCTTGGAGCGCGAGGCAGGCTGACGCAACCAGCAAGCGACATGAAGAGAGAAAGAAAACGCCATGAGCAATAAATCACATGTCACCGCGACCATCAACGGCGCGACCCAGGAGTTTCTATGCGAACCCCGGCAGAGTCTCCTGGAGGCCCTGCGGGACATCCTGCGCCTCACCGGCGCCAAAGAAGGCTGCAACGACGGCAACTGCGGGGCCTGCAATGTCATCGTTGACGGCGTGTTGCTGAACGCCTGTTGCATGTTGGCGGTGGAAGCGGAGGATTGCGCCGTGGAAACAGTGGAGGGTCTGGCGCGGAATGGTGAACTGCACCCCTTGCAACAGGCCTTTTTGGAAGAGACCGGGTTGCAATGCGGCATCTGTACCCCCGGATTTCTCATGGCCGCCAAGGCCCTGTTGGACCAGCATCCGAACCCGGACGAGCCGCAAGTCCGGCGCTGGCTGGCGGGCAACCTGTGCCGTTGCACCGGCTACGACAAGCTGGTGCGCTCCGTCCTGAAAGCGGCCGCCGCCATGAGGGAGGCCTAAGCAATGAACACAGCCCAAAACGCAAGCAACGAATTCAAAGTGCTTGGCACCACGCCCACCCGCCCGGACGGCTTGGACAAGGTGACAGGACGCGCTATCTTCGCCGATGATTTTCAGTTGCCTGGGATGTTGCACGGGAAGATCCTGCGCAGTCCCCATGCCCATGCCCGGATCGTGGCCATAGACACCCGCGCCGCGGCGGCCCTGCCGGGAGTGCGCGCGGTGGTGACCAGCGCCGATTTCCCCAAAGTCGAACACAAGCTGACAGACCATGGCGCCGCCGGCATGATGAACATGGGCGAGGCCGCCGACAACTGCATGGCGAGAGACAAGGTCTTCTATGACGGCCACGCCGTGGCGGCCGTGGCGGCGGACAACCCCCATGTCGCCGCGGAAGCGGCGCGCCTGATTGAGGTGGAGTACGCGCCGTTGCCGCCGTTGATGAGCGTGCGCGCGGCCATGGCGGAGGACGCCCCCGCCATCCATGAAGATTACTTTCCCGGCGCCTTCATCATGCCCACGGAAAAATGCCTGCCCAACGCCAGTCGCATGCAGTTCGGCGAAGGCGACCTGGACCAGGGGTTTGCGGAAGCCGACCTCGTGTTAGAGCGGGAATACACCGCGGAGACCATCCACCAAGGCTACATAGAAAGCCATGTCACCACGGTGAGCTGGGACAGCAACGACCAGGTCACCGTGTGGACCTCCACCCAGGGTCAATTCGCCCTGCGGGACCACTTGGCGGAGCTCATCCATGTTCCCATCAGCGACATCAACGTCGTCCCGCTGGAGATCGGCGGCGGCTTCGGCGGCAAGGAGCGCACCTACATCGATTCCGTGGCCGCCGTGCTGTCCAAAAAAACCGGCCGCCCGGTGAAGATCGCCATGAGCCGAGACGAGGTGTTCCGGGCCACAGGCCCCAGTCCGGGGGCCTACATCAAGCTGAAGTTCGGCGTCAAACGGGATGGCGCTTTAACCGCCGCCGATCTGCATCTGGCCTACGAGGCGGGCGCTTACGCCGGCGGCCCGGTGTTTTTAGGCGTCCTGTCTTCCATGTCCCGCTACAATGCGCCAAACATTCGAGTCAACGGCTTCGATGTCATCGTCAACAAACCCACCATGCGGCCTTACCGGGCGCCGGGCGCGCCCCAGGCCCTGTTTGCCGTGGAGCAGATGATGGACGAGCTGGCCGGCGAGCTGGGCCTGGATCCTGTCGATTTCCGCATGAAAAACCTGGCCCGGACCGGCGACCGGTTGTTGCCGGGGTTTCCCTTGGCCCCCATAGACACGGAGAACTTGCTGAAAAGGGTGAAGGCGCACCCCCACTACGCCGCGCCCTTGGAGGAGCCGAACCAGGGGCGCGGGCTGGCCTACAGCCTGTGGTTCAACATCGGCGAGGCCTCCAGCGCGCGCATGCAAGTCAACCCGGACGGCTCTGTGACGCTGACGACGGCCAGCCCGGACCTCAGCGGCACCCGGATCGCATTGGCCATGCAGGCTGCGGAGGCCCTGGGCATAGCGGTGGAGCAGGTGACCCCGGCGGTGGCGGACACCCGCTCCATAGGCTTTTCCGCGCCGTCGGTGGGAAGCCGCACCACCTACGGCACCGGCGCCGTGGTGTGCCAGGCGGCCCAGGGGGTCCTGAAGCAGATGCGCGAGCGGGCCGCGTTGCTGTGGGAGATTGACCCAGAGCAAGTGACCGTGGAGCGCGGGGTCTTCAGCAACGGGGCGGCCACCCTGTCCTTCAACGAGGTGGCGGCGCGGATGTTTGAAACCGGCGGCCCCATCAGTTGCGAAAAGACCGCCGCGCCAGACGGCTTCATTCCCGGGATCGCCGCCCACCTGGTGGATGTGGAGGTGGATCCCGGCACCGGCAAGGTGGACATCCTGCGCTACACCATCTTCCAGGATGTGGGCAAGGCCGTACACCCCGATTATGTAGAGGGGCAGATGCAGGGAGCGGCGGCCCAGGGCATAGGCATGGCCCTGAACGAGGAGTATTTTTACGATGAGGAGGGCCGCATGAAAAACGCCAGCCTATTGGACTACCGCATGCCCACCGCCCTGGATTTGCCCATGATTGAAACGGTGATCCTCGAATCGCCCAACCCGGCCCACCCCTTCGGCGTGCGGGGTTGCGGGGAAATTTCCATCGCCCCGCCGCCCGCCGCCATTGCGAACGCCATCCACGCCGCCGTGGGAATCAGGTTGAACTCCATGCCCATGGCGCCCCGCAAGGTCTGCGCCGCGCTCAACGCGCAACGGGGCCGGGGCAACGGAGGCCCTTAAGCATGCCAGAAGTCTGGATCCCCAAGCCCATGCAGGCCCGCACCGGCGGCAAGGAGCGAGTCAGGGTGGAAGGGCGCACCGTCCGGCGGTTGATCTTGGCCCTGGACCAGTCCTATCCGGGGTTGAAAGACGCCCTGATGAACGGAGACAAGCTTAAACCGGGCCTCGCCGTGGCAGTGGATGGGCAGATCTCCCGGCTGGGCCTGTTGCAACCCCTGAAAGAAGACAACGAGGTGTTCTTCGTCCCCGCCATCGGCGGCGGCTAAGACCCCCGCCCGCCAGCCGCGATTGAGCCATGAGCAATCCCTTGCTTGAAGACTTGCCCTTGCCCGCCTTTGGCCGGATCAAACCGGAGGACATCGAGCCGGCCATAACCGCCTTGCTGGATGAACATCGCGCCTTGGCGCGGGCCCTGGCGAAGCGGAGCGAGCCGCCCACCTGGGAGTCGCTGATGCAACCCCTGGAGGACAAGCAGGACCAGTTGCAACGCGCTTGGTCGCCGGTGAGCCATCTTCATTCGGTGGCGGACAACGAGGCCCTGCGCGACGCCTACAACGCCTGCTTGCCCAAGCTGACGGAGCACGCCACGGCATTGGGGCAGGATGAAGACCTGTGGCGGGCCTGCAAGGCCTTAGCGGCAAGCAACGAGTTTGCCGGGCTGAGTGCGGCTCAGCGCAAGATCATCGAGAACGCCTTGCGGGACTTTCGCCTGGCCGGGGTCGAGTTGAACCAGCGGGACAAGGAGCGGTGCAAGACCTTGCAAAAAACGCTCTCCAAACTGCAAACCCGGTTCGAGGAAAATCTGCTTGACGCCACCCATGGGTGGGCCAAGCAGGTCACGGATGAAGCGCGGCTGGCGGGCCTGCCGGAGATGGCGCGGGCCCTGGCGGCGGAGAACGCCAAAAGGCGCGAGCAGGAGGGCTGGGTGTTCACGCTGGAGTTTCCCTCCTATCAACCGGTGTTGGCTTACGCCGACGACCGCGCCCTCAGGCGGGAAATGTACATGGCGTACAACACCCGCGCATCCGACCGGGGGCCTCAAGCGGGGAAATGGGACAACGGCCCGCTGATGACGGAAATCCTGTCGTTGCGACAAGAACTGGCGACCTTGTTGGGCTACGCGAATTACGCGGAATATTCGCTGGTGAAAAAAATGGCGGACACGCCGGCGGAGGTCATGGCCTTTCTGAAAGAGCTGGCCCGGCGCAGCAAGGCGATGGCGGAGCGGGAGATGGCGGACCTGCGGGCCTTCGCCCAGCAGGAACACGGCATGGAAGACTTGCGCGCCTGGGACCTCCCCTACTATTCGGAGAAACTCAGGCAAAAACTATTCGATTTCTCGCCGGAAGACTTGCGCCCCTATTTTCCCGCTCAGCAGGTGATCGAAGGCCTGTTCGCCGTGACGGGAAAATTGTACGGCATTCGCGTGGAAGCCAAGACCGGCGTTGAAACCTGGCGCCCCGAGGTGATGTTTTTCGATGTCCGGGACGCGGCGGGCCGGTTGCGGGGCAGCTTCTACCTGGATCTCTACGCCCGCCCGGGCAAGCGGGGCGGCGCCTGGATGGACGAGTGCGTCAACCGCAAACTGCGCAATGGCGTCGCGCAAACGCCGGTCGCCTATCTGACCTGCAATTTCACCCCGCCCGTTGGCGACAAGCCGGCGTTGCTGACCCACGATGAAGCGCTGACCCTGTTCCATGAATTCGGCCACGGCCTGCACCATATCCTGACCCTGGTTGACCACGCGGATGTCGCCGGCATCAATGGCGTTCCCTGGGACGCGGTGGAACTGCCCAGTCAATTCCTGGAGAACTGGTGCTGGGAGCGGGAATCCCTGGACCTGTTCGCCCGGCGCTTTGACACCGGCGCGGCCCTGCCCGCCGAACTCCTGGACAAGTTGCTGCGGGCCCGGACCTTTCAGTCGGGAATGCAAATGGTCAGGCAATTGGAGCTGGCCCTGTTTGACTTTCGCCTGCACCATGAGCGGCGGGGACATGACAGCGCGGACATTCAGGCCCTGCTGGACGAGATCAGGCGCGAGGTCGCAGTGGTGGAAGCGCCCGCGGACAACCGTTTTCAGCACAGCTTCTCCCACATCTTCGCGGGGGGCTACGACGCCGGCTACTACAGCTACAAGTGGGCCGAAACGCTGTCCGCCGACGCCTTTTCCCGGTTTGAGGAAGAAGGCATCTTCAACGCCGCGGCCGGCCGCGATTTTCTCCACAGCGTGTTGGAGCAAGGCGGGACGCGAGAGCCCATGGACTTGTTCGTTGAGTTTCGCGGACGCAAGCCCGCCATAGACGCCTTGTTGCGCCACTCCGGCATTCAGCCTCAACCCGACGGGGCCGGCGCCTAAGCGCCAAGGCAAACCCCCATGTGGCGCATCGCCAGCTGGAACATCAACTCGCTGAACGCGCGCCTGCCCCATGTGTTGCGATGGTTGGATGACAACCGGCCGGACGCGCTGGCCCTGCAGGAAACCAAGACCCAGGACGAGAACTTTCCTGGCGCGGCCCTGCTGGAACAGGGCTACCAGGCGGTCTTCGCCGGGCAGAAGTCCTACAATGGCGTGGCCCTGCTCAGCAAGCGTCCGGCCCAGGCCCTCCATGTCGCGTTGCCGGATTTCGATGACCCGCAGAAGCGCGTCCTGTGCGCGATGTTGGATGGAATTTGCGTGCTGAACCTGTATGTGCCGAACGGCGCGGAGGTGGGTTCTGAGAAATACGGCTACAAATTGGACTGGCTGAGGCGGCTGGATGGCTTTGCCGCCGACCTGCTGACGCGACACGAGAAGCTGGTGGCGTTGGGGGACTTCAACATCACGCCAAAGGACGAGGACATTCACGACCCCAAGGCCTGGCGGGACAAAATCCTGTGCAGCGGGCCGGAGCGGGAGGCCTTAGACAGACTCACGGCCCAGGGCCTGGCGGACACCTTCCGGCTGTTCGAGCAAGAAGAGGACTCGTTTTCCTGGTGGGATTACCGGGGCGCGACCTTTTCCCGCAACATGGGCTTGCGCATCGATCTCATCCTTGCCAGCCCCGCCCTCAGCCGGCGTTGCGCGGACAGCTGGATAGACGCCGCGCCCCGCGCTTGGGAGCGACCCTCAGACCATGCGCCCGTGGTGGCGGAATTCAGGCTGTGAGCCAGGGGCGGCTGGGCCGCAGGCGCTAAGCCCGAATCTATTTGCATGGCGCATCGTTTTTCGTTATACTGCCGCCCCTGAAAATCAGGCAAAATAAAAAATGAAAGCTGACATCCACCCGGAATACCACGACATCCAGGTCACTTGCAGTTGCGGCAACGCTTTCGCCACCCGCTCAACCCACAAGGGCGCCCTGCATATCGAAGTGTGTTCCAAATGCCACCCGTTCTACACGGGCAAACAGAAGATCCTGGACACGGCCGGGCGCGTGGACAAGTTCCGGCGCAAATACGCGATGTGAAAAAACAGGGCGTTTTTCGCGGCGCGATTTAGCGCAAGTTAGCGTCTCTGTTTAATCCTTTTTATCAGTATGAAAACTTAACTGCTTATCTGTATTAGAGATAGTTTGTTATCCACATTTTCTGTGGATAACTCTGTGGATAGCGTGAGAAAACAGATCTCAAAACACACTTATATAGTGATTTTTCAACAAAATTGATAAATTTTAATCAGTTTCAAAAACTCCTTAAATTTCATATAGTTATATAAACACAACCCACTGTGGCAGGAGCCGCGCCGTTTTTGCGGGGAAAATTCCCCGCTCTTTCCCCCGTCTGTGTATAAATCGCCATCTCCGAACTAAGGGAACTTTTTGGCGGCGGCGCATGTCCACATTGAAAAACAAGGCGATACATCGCGTTTCTCCTGTGCAAGTTGCAAAAAGTCCCGGCTTCTTTTGGCGGGGCTCCCGGCCCCGGAACACCTCTCTCCCCCCTTGCGTTTCCGAGGCCGGTTTTTATTCGGCATGGGGCCGGGGCCAGCCCCAGGGCAACCTTCAAAATTGACCCTGAACGCCCGCCCCCTGAAAGTCTGGCGTCGGCCCGGCCGGCGCTAGCCACGCCTCCAGCGCCCGAACCAGCTCCTCCAAGCCGCTCTTTTCGGCGGCGGAGAAGAGTTGCGCCCCACTGCCCGGCCCTAGGCGCTTCTCGACCTCCAGACAGGCCCGCCGCGCCGCGCCGCCGGAAAGCTTGTCGGCCTTGTTCAGCAACATCCGGGCCGGCAGGCCCCGGGCCTCGCACCAAGCCAACATCTGAGCGTCAGGTTCGGCTATGGAGCGGCGGATATCGACGATCAACACCAGACCCGCTATGGAGCGGCGCTGGGCAAGATAGCCGTCTATGAGCCGTCCCCAATGCGCTTTCAGGGAATCTGGCACGCGGGCGTAGCCGTAGCCGGGCAAATCCACCAAGCGCGCGTTCCGCCCCAGCTGAAAAAAGTTGATCTGCCGGGTGCAACCGGGTTGCTTGCTGGTTCGGGCCAGCTTTTTTTGCTGGGTCAGGGCGTTGATCACGCTGGATTTTCCGGCGTTCGACCGGCCCGCGAAGACCACTTCCGCGCCGGTGTCCGCAGGCAACTGCGACAGCTCGTGGACGCTGCAAAGGTAGCTGGCGTTGTGATAGCGACGCTGATCCATGGAAAATTTCTAACAAGGGCAATCCACTTTTTGCAATTATTCGGTAAGATAAAGACTTTGGCAAACCCTAAGCGACAAGACCCAAGGTGAACAAACCCAGTCCATGAGACTCGGAACGCTGAACGCATTGATCCCCAGCCTGTTGCCCCTGACGCTGGCGACAGCGGTCGCGGCGGCGGGCGATATCGAGGCAGGCAGACAAAAAGCGGCCACCTGCGTCGTCTGCCACGGCGCCGACGGCAACAGCAACAACCCGGCTTGGCCCAACCTCGCCGGCCAGCACGCCGAATACCTGGAAAAGCAATTGCGCGACTTCCGGGAGGGACGCCGGGAAAACGCCCAGATGGCCCCCATAGTCATGTCCCTGACGGATCAGGACATCGCGGATTTGGCCGCCTACTACGCCGCCCAGACCCATGAGGTCGGCGCAACCCAACCGGAGAATGTGGAACTGGGGCAACGGCTTTACCGCGCCGGCGACGCGGAAAAAGGGCTGGCGGCCTGCATGGCCTGTCACGGCCCCGCCGGCTCAGGCAACCCCGCGGCGAACTATCCGCGCATCAACGGCCAGCATGCGGCTTACACGGCAACCCAGCTCAAGGCCTTCAAGGCTGAACAGCGCGTGAACGATCAGAACGGCATCATGCGCGACTTGGCCAGCAGGATGTCCAACGACAGCATAGAAGCGGTGGCGGACTACTTGCAGGGTTTGCATTGACCCGTCCGGCCCCCCGCCAACACAGGGGGACGCAACCGATGCCCGCGACTTCCTCTCCCCGGTTCGCCATCCGGCGGTTTTTCCGGTTCATCAGTTCCATGGACCTGGCCATCGCCCTCCTGATGGCCCTGGCCTTGGCGTCCGTCATCGGCACGGTGTTGAAGCAGAATGAGCCGTATCAGAACTACATAGTCAAATTCGGCCCCTTCTGGCATGGCGTGTTTGAGCGGATGGGCCTGTATGATGTCTATTCCAGCCCCTGGTTCCTGTTCATCCTGGCGTTTCTCATCGTCTCGACAAGCGTGTGCCTGTGCCGCAACGCGCCGCGCATCCTCGCCGCCATGAGGCAGTATCAGGAAGACATGGAGGAATGGCGACTGATCAGTCTGCCCAACCACAGCCGTTGCCAAACCGCCCTGCCCCCGGACGAGGCGGCGGACGCCGTCGCCGCCTGCTTCCGCCGGCTTGGATTCAGAACCCGGAGCAAACGGCAGGCTGGCAAGATCACCGTGGCGGCCATGAAAGGGGCCGGCAACCGGCTGGGCTACTTGTTCACCCACCTCGCCGTGGTCATCATCTGCCTGGGGGGCCTCATGGACAGCAACGCGCCGCTGAAACTGCGGCACCTGCGGGGCGAACTGAAAGCGGAAACCCGGTCGATCCCCATCAGCGAAATCCCGGAGCAAAGCAAGTTGCCCGTGGACAATCCCTCGTTCCGCGCCAATGTTCTCATCCCCGAAGGGCGCGCCGCGGGCGCCGCTTTCGTCAACCTGAAAGACGGTTATCTGGTGCAACCTCTGCCTTTCGCAATCCGCCTCAAAGACTTTCGCGTGGAGCATTACGCCAACGGCCAGCCCAAGTCCTTCGAAAGCGATCTCATCATTCGCGCCGGCGCCGAGACCCTGGAACACACTATCGCCGTCAACCACCCGTTGCGCTACCGCGACTACGCCATTTACCAAGCCAGCTTCGGAGACGGTGGCTCCAAGTTGCGCTTCAAGCTGCACGACCTGACAGCGCCGGCCCCCCGGGCCGACGAACAGGCGGCGGTGGTTGACCAGACCCTGACGCTGCGGCACGACGGGGAGACGCGCCAACTGGAGCTGGTGGAGTTTCGAAAACACAACATTTTCGAAAACGACGACCCGGCCCTGCGGAAAAAATTTCGGGACTACGGCCCCAGCGTGACCTTCAAGTTGCGCCATCCCGACGGACGCGCCAGGGAATATCTGAACTACATGCATCCCGTCGCGCTGGAGGGGCGCGAATTCCTGTTGAGCGGCATGCGTTCCGCGCCGGGGGAAGAATTTGAATACCTGCATCTGCCCGCCGATGACGACGGCTCGCCAGCGCGCTTCCTGCGCTTTCTCGCCTTGCTGAACGACGAGCAGACCCTGCGGCGGATCTACGCTGACAATCAGGAGGCCCTGGTCTCAGCTAAGGCGGGGGACGGGGCGCCCCCCCGGCAGGCCCTCAGTGCTGTCGCGCTAAGGCTGATGAGGCTGTTCCGAGAGGGTGGCTTCCCCACGCTGCGGGAGACTATGGCGGCCTCTGGCCCGGACGCGGCAACGGCGCAAACCCTGAGCAACGCCTCCATGAAGATCCTATGGTTTGGCTTGCAACACGCTTTTCTGGCCCTGCCGGAAAACCAGGGCGACGCCAGCGGCGAACTCTCCGAACAGGCCTTGCGGTTTTTGCAAGACTCCATCGTCGCGTTGGCGGCGCTGCCTGAGTACGGCTCGCCTTACTACCTGCAACTGACCGATTTCGAGCATGTGGAGGCCACAGGGTTGCAAATCACCCGTTCCCCCGGCGTCAAATGGGTCTATGGGGGGTTCGCCATGCTGATCCCCGGGGTGTTCCTGTTGCTTTACATGCCGCGCCTGCGTTTATGGGCGGTGGCGAAGCCCAGGGAAGGAGGGAGCGAAGTGTTGATGGCCGGCGTTCGCGTCCGTCACGCCCGGGACTTCCATCGCTATTTCGCTCAGGTTTCGGATACAATAAAACGCCTGCTTCCATAGAAATCGCCACCCTGCGCCATGAACACAAAGCCCTCCGCCCAGGCTCTCGGACAGACGAAGCGCCGGTTGCAACTGGTGGATGGCCTGTGGCTGGCCCTGGTCCTGTTCGCCTTGGTCTTTCTGTCTCTCAACAACCGCCAGTTCATGGAGCAGTCCGAACTGGTGATATTGATCGCCTTGGTCATCGTGTTGGGCTACGCCGGCATCGCTTGGACGGAACTGCGACGGTTGCTCCTCGTGGTCGCCCTCCTGGCGCTGACCGCCCATTGGCTCTACGACGCCAACCTGGCCCGGGCCGAAGAGCTCTTCCTGTTGCGCTACTTCCTGGCCAGCCAGCCGGCCATCGCCTGGATGAGTTTGCTCTTTTTCTTGGCCACTGCCGCTTATTTTCTCGCCTTGTTCACCGGTTCGGCCTTCGCCGGCGCGACCGGCTCCGGTCTAACCTGGGCGGCGACGGGGCTGGGACTAACGGGCTTGCTGACGCGCTGGCGCGAGTCCTACCTGCTCAGTCCGGACACAGGCCACATCCCCATCAGCAACCTGTATGAGGTCTTCGTCCTGTTTTGCGTCATGACCGCCCTCATTTATCTCTATTACGAGAGGGCCTACCGGACCCGAGCCCTGGGCGGCTTCGTCCTGCTCATCATCAGCGCCGCCGTCGGCTTCTTGCTATGGTACAGCCTGGCCCGAGGCGCCCATGAAATTCAACCGTTGGTGCCGGCGCTGAAAAGCTACTGGATGAAGCTCCATGTCCCGGCAAACTTCGTCGGCTACGGTTGCTTCAGCATCGCCGCCATGTTGGGGGTGGCTTATCTGTTCAAGGGGAGCGCAGCCAAGCCGGACGGCAACGGCGCGTTGGCGCGGTTGCCAGAGCGGGCGGACCTGGACGACATGATGTACAAGGCCATCGCCCTGGGGTTCGCTTTCTTCACCATAGCCACCATCCTGGGAGCCTTGTGGGCCGCCGAGGCTTGGGGGGGGTATTGGTCCTGGGACCCGAAAGAAACCTGGGCCTTGATCGTCTGGCTGAACTACGCCGCTTGGCTGCACCTGCGCATGAGCCGTGGCTGGCGCGGCGCGCTCATGGCGGTTTGGGCCATAGCGGGCTTGTTTGTCACCTTGTTCGCCTTTTTAGGTGTTAATATGTTCCTTTCCGGGTTGCATTCCTACGGCGAACTGTGACAACGAAAACCAACAACGGCGGCGTTGCCCTGCGGGCGCCGCGAACACTGCTCTCCCTTTTGTTGTTGCCCGGCCTGCTGGCGGGGGTTGCGCAAGCCCAGTCTCCGGACGACGCTTACACCTCGATCAAACCCGTCCAACCCACTCAGTCGCCAGGCAAGATCGAGATGGTCGAGGTGTTTTGGTACGGTTGCTCTCACTGCTACCGCTTCGAGCCGCACCTCGCGAAATGGCGAAAAAACCTGCCTGAGGATGTGGTCTTCAGGCGCGTTCCAGGGGTGCTGAACAAGGACTGGATCCCCCACGCCAGAGCCTATTTCGCGGCGGAGAAAATGGGGGTGGTGGAAAAAATGCACACTCCCCTGTTCAAGGCCCTGCATGTTAGCAAACGGCGCCTCTACACCCGGAAGAGCCTGATCAACTTTGTGAATAAATTGGGCCTAGACGGGGACGAGTTCGCCAAACACTACGATTCAAACGAGACGGATGTCAAGATGAAGCAGGCGTTCTTGTTGGCCCGCAACGCGAAGATCACCGGCGTCCCCTCCATGATCGTCAACGGCAGATACCTCGTGTCCGCTTCCTCGGCAGGATCGTTTAAGCGGATGTTAGAGACCATGGATTATCTTGCCGACCTCGAACGCCGCCGCTGACCGGCCGCGGCCCCTTCCGCGCCATGGATCAGGCCGCCGCCAACTCCCGCTGGCTAAGCCGCCCGTCCCTGATGGGCCAATGCAACAGGGCGGCGACAAGCCCCAACAACACCGACATCTGCCACATCAAGGTGTAAGAGCCAGTGGCGTCGTAGAAGTACCCCCCCAACCACGCCCCGAGAAAACTGCCGATCTGGTGGCTGAAGAAAACGATGCCGAACAAGGTGCCGCCGTAGCGAACGCCGAATATCTCGGCAACCAACCCACTGGTCAGCGGCACGGTGCTTAACCACAACAGGCCCATGGCCACAGCGAACAGCAACAACGAGGCGTCGCTCAGCGGAAATGCGATAAACAAAGCGATGACGACGGCCCGGCCCAAATACAAACTGCTCAGCAGGTATTTTTTCCGGTAACGCCCGCCGAACCAACCCGCCAGCCAGGTGCCGACGATGTTGAAGAAGCCGATCAGACCCAAGGCGACGGCCGCCAACATGGGCGAGACCGCGTTGTCATTCAAAAACGCCGGCAGGTGCGTCGCGATGAACACGACATGGAAACCGCACACAAAAAACCCCAGGTTCAAAAGCCAATAGCCGGAATGTCCCCCGGCGGCCCGTAAAAACTGTCGCAGGGTGCCTTCGCGCTCATCCTCCTGGGCCAGAACGGGTCGGGGAGCCTTGAGAAAGAACAGGGAAAACAACGGGACGATCAGGGCGCACCCCGCCAAAATCAGCAGGGCGACGCCCCAGTCGTAGCGGTCTATGAACAGCTGACTGGCGGGGATGAAGGAAAACATGCCGATGGAACCGCCAGCGGAAACGATGCCGAAGGCCATGCTTCTCTTCTCCGCCGGCACCATCCTGCCGATCGCGCTCAACACCACCGCGAAGGTGGTGCCGCTCAGGCCTAAGCCGATCAGCGCGCCCAGGCTCAGGTAAAGACCGGTTACAGACGAGGAGTAAGCGCCTAACACCAAGCCGGCAAGATAGATCAAGCTGGAGACGATCAACACCCGGAAGCTGCCGTAGCGATCCGCCAACATGCCGGCCACAGGTTGCGCCATGCCCCAGATGAGATTCTGCAGGGCGATGGCCATGCCGAAGATCTCCCGGGTGAGGGCCAGGTCAGTAACGACAGGTTGCAAGAACATCCCGAAGGATTGTCGAATCCCCATGCTGACGGCGACAATGACGCCCGCGATGAACATCAATGAAACAAAATTGGATTGGCGCATTCTGTCTTTATACCAAAAAACCTTGAGGCTGACCCTGCAAAGCTTAAGACAAGGATGGGGAGGCCTGTTTTTCCATGCCGGAAACCCTTATGATCATGCTTTTATGAAACACGCTATGCAGGTCTATCAAGTTGGCGGCGCAGTCCGGGACGAACTCTTGGGGCTGGAGTTCAAGGACCGGGACTGGGTTGTGGTCGGCAGCTCCCCAACAGAAATGACCGCCTTAGGCTACCTGGAGGTGGGCAAGGATTTTCCCGTCTTCTTGCATCCGGACACCAAAGAAGAATACGCCTTGGCTCGCACTGAGCGCAAAACCGGCCCGGGCTACCGGGGCTTTGTCGTCGACGCCTCTGCGGGGGTCACCTTGGAAGCGGACTTGCAACGGCGCGACTTCACCATCAACGCCATGGCCCGGGACGCGAACGGCACTCTCATCGACCCCTACGGCGGCGCGAAAGACCTGGAAGACAAGATCATTCGCCATGTTTCACCGGCCTTCGTCGAGGATCCGTTGCGGGCCCTGCGCGCGGCGCGGTTTGTCGCCCAGTTCGACTTCACCCTCTGCGCCGACACGCAATCCCTCTTGCAGGCGATCAGCGCCTCAGGGGAGCTCAAGACCATAGCGCCGGAAAGAGTCTGGGTGGAGACGGAAAAGGCCCTGCTGACGGCGCGGCCCTGGCGGTATTTTGAAACCCTCAGGGAATGCGGCGCCTTAGCGCAAGTCTTTCCGGAGATTGACAACCTGTTCGGCGTTCCGCAACCGGAGAAATATCACCCGGAAATCGACAGCGGCGTCCACACGATGTTGGTGTTGGAGCAGGCGAAAAAAATGACTGACGAGGCGGAAACGCTGTTCGCCGCCCTGACGCACGACCTGGGCAAGGCCACGACCCCCAGGGAGCAATGGCCCAGTCATCGCGGCCATGAGCAACGCAGCGCCGAACTGGTGCAAAGCTTGTGCGACCGCTTGCGGGCGCCAAAAAAATACCGGGACTTGGCCCTTATCGTCGCCCGCTACCATCTCGACTGCCACCGCATAGAGGACATGAAACCCGCGACCGTGCTCAACAAATTGGAAGCCGTGGACGCCTTTCGCCGTCCCGAACGGTTTGCTCAGTTCCTGATCGCCTGCGAGGCCGACCTGCGGGGGCGCACCGGTCTGGAACAGGGGCATTACCCCCAATCGGCCCTGTTCAAAAAATATCACGAGGCCTGCCTGTCCATAGACGCGAAATCCATCGCTGTTGAAAACTTGAAGGGCCCCCAAATCGCCGAGCAAATTCGCTTGCAACAGATCGAGGCCATCCGCCAGGCGCAGGCGCAATAGCTTAGGAAAGCAGTTCGGGGTTTCAGGCCATCATCAGGGCGCGGCAATGGCCGGCCCTGTGGCGAGACGGCGCAGGACGAGCCGGGCGATTATGATAGACTCTTTCAGAAGTCCAACCCACAACAGGCTCCACCATGCGCAAAATCGTTTTTCTCATCCTTGCAACCGTTGCGGTCTTTTCTTCCGCGCAGACGCAAACCCCCGCGGCCGAAGGCGCGGCGCTGTATTTCATCTCGCCTAAGGATGGCGATGTCGTGTCCAACCCGATCACCGTCCGCTTCGGCTTGAAAAACATGGGGGTCGCCCCGGCTGGCATCCAGTACGAGAACACCGGCCACCACCATCTGCTAATCGACACGGCCATCCCGTCCTTGGACCTGCCCATCATCAACGATGAAAAGCATCGTCACTACGGACTGGGCCAAACGGAAGCCACTTTGGAATTGCCCCCTGGCGCTCACACCCTGCAACTCTTGTTAGGAGATTTCGCCCACAGGCCCCACGCCCCTCCCGTTGCGTCAAAACGGATCACCATCACTGTGTCTGACTGAAAGAGTCCGCCTCCAACCGGATCTCCCCCCGGATGATCCCGTCAATCACATCCACATAGAGTTGCCGCTCGACTTCGGCCACCCGCGCGGCCAAGCTGTCTGCGGTCTCCCCTTGCCGCACCGGAATCGCGCGTTGCCCCAATATGGGGCCGTGATCGTAAATCTCATCCACCAAGTGAATGGTTGCGCCAGTCTCCGACGCGCCTGAGGCGATCACCGCCTCATGCACCCGCCTGCCATACATGCCCCGGCCGCCGAATTCGGGCAGCAAACCGGGATGAATGTTAATGATCCGGGCCGGAAACGCGGCCAACATCGCCGGCCCGATTTTCTTCATGTAGCCCGCCAACGCCACTAGGTCTGCGTCATGTTGCAACAGAGTCTCGGCGATCTCCCGATCCAGCGCCGCCGGGTCGGGATGGGTGGCGCCGCTCAGATGAAACGCGGGGATGTTCGCCTTGCGGGCCCGGGCCAAGGCGCCGGACTCCTTGTTGTTGCTGACAACTGCAACAGGTGTGGCCCTCAGCCGACCCGAATGGCAGGCGTCGATGAGCGCCTGCATAGTGCTGCCATTATGAGAAGCAAGCAATCCCAGGTTCATGGCGCGGCCCGCGGCCCCTCGGTTTGCGTTTCAAACCCCAGCTGTGAGAGTTTGGCAGACAGGACGCCGGCGGTCCCTGGCAGGCGCAACCGCAACGATGAAAACTCCCGCCTGTGCGCGTAATTCGCCCTCAAGGAACTGAAAAACGCCCCGCGCTGAGTTGGTTCAAGGTTCATCATCTCCCTCAAGGCCGCGCAATCCCGGCGCGCGTCATAAGCCGCCAACACCGCAGTCCGCGCCGCTTCCATGTCGTCGCCAAACTTGTCCAGGCGCAACTCGGCCTTTTCGCGGGGCGGCAAAGACACCTCCGGCGGTCGCGCCGGCAAGCCAAAAAAATCGCGCGCCTGTTCATACACCCGGCGCGTCGCGTTGACCCTTGCATCAAGGCTGTAGCCAGCGATATGGGGAGTCGCCATGGTCGCCGCCGCGAGCAACTCCTGATTGATGCAAGGCTCATTGTCCCAGACATCCAGCGCCAGCCGGCTGGCGGGGTTGCGCTTGGCGAAACGCAACAGCTCGCGCTCATCGGCCACGCCTCCCCTTGAGGTGTTGATGAATGTCACATCCGTTTTGAGCCGCTTCAGAAAGTCGCGCCCGATCATGCGCCAAGTGGGATGTTCGCCTATGGTCGTCAACGGCACATGCAGGCTAATGATGTCCGCGTCCAGGACCTCGTCCAATTCCTGAAAAACAAGACTGCCGTTCTGGTTCCGGATGAAGGGATCATAGACTCGCGTTTCAACCCCGATAGCGTCCAAGAGCTGACGCAACCGCCCGCCGGTGTTGCCACAGCCAATGATGCCGGCGATTTTGCCTTCCAGCGCCAACCCGTTGTCGGCGGACAAGGCGAACAGGTTGCTCAGCGCGTATTCGGCAACCGCCCCGGCGTTGCAACCCTTTGCGTCAAACACGAGGATGCCACGGGCCTTCAGGCACTCCAGGTCGATGTGGTCTGTGCCAGTGGTCGCGCTTGCCACGCACTGCGCGCGCGAACGGGCCAGCAGTTCCTCGTTGACGCGGGTCACGGTCCTGACCACTAGGCAATCCGCGTCTCTCACCGATGCCGCCGTTAGCTCGGCCTCGCTGAGAAGCTCGACTTCGCCCAACGTCGAAAAGAAGGGTTCTACAAAGGGAATGGCCTTGTCAGCGACGATTTTCATGCCGGCGCATCGCGCTTCCAATGGGTTGGCAAGCATGCCCGCAGCCAGGGAGAAAGTCAAATTGTTTCGATTGACAACGCCGCCTGTGAAAAGAGATCTGGAACGCAGCCCGGAACTTTTTTCCGTTATTTGTGAGTTTTGTCACAATTCGCTCAATTTTGTCGCCGCAACAACGACCGGCATCATCTATATTCAGCGCCGAGTGAACGGGCAACCCGGATTTATCCGGGGCGCCCGGATAATTGCGGATTGCCGCCCCTTAACGAAATTCTGGAGGCAGCAATCATGAAAGTTGATTATCAACTCCGTGCTGGCATTGATTCCGCGATTAAAGCGGAGAACGATGGAGACTACTGGTCTATGATAGTCAGAGATGGCGAAGTGAAAACCGGCGACTTGGTCACCGACGAGCGCCACCCCCGGACCTTCGAGGTCATCGGATTAGGCGCGCCCTTTCACCTTGCCGAAGTCTGCATCGAGGACCCTGAAGACAACCACTGCATGACTGTCACACTTGACTGCCAAGAGGCGGTTCAAAACTTCGACCGTTATGAAAAAGTGGCAGTCTGTCAGGCGTTCCTGAAACCAGCGAGTCACCATTGCGACCTTCAGCCGCAAAACGATAGTCATATCGCGCTTGCATCAGGCTGGGGTTAACCAGTGCGAAAGGCGGCCTCACGGCCGCCTTTTTTTCAAACATCTTGATTTAACGGAGACCGGATGATGAACCGGATGTTTCACAGCGCGCTCTTGCTTGCGGCCTTGGCGCACGGGCCGGCCGCGAGCGGCGACGATTTGTTAACGGGCATGACCCGCCTGTCTTGCGAGGCCCTGCTGTGCTTGTCCTCGGACGCGCGGCCAGCGCCATGCGGCCCGGCGCTGTCATATTATTTCGCCATCAAAAAGGCGGCATGGCCCGCCACTTTCGCGGCGCGGCTGAGGTTTCTGAACAAGTGTCCCACAGGCGCGCCGGAGCTAGCCCGGGGCGTGGCGAAGAACGCCCCTAGGCAGGCGGCGGCGCTGGGAAAATAGGCGCGAGGGCGCCGCCTTCAGAGGCAACCCGTCCAGGGGTCGCCGCGTGCGACCCGTCGGAGGTCACCGCCGCAGGGTTGCCCCCGAACGGGATTAGGGTCCCTGTTTTTCCTTGCGCTGGCCGCCGCGCCACTTGCTGTCATCGAGATAATCCGGGTCTATGTTGACCCAGGAGGTGTAAAGAATTTCCGCAAGACTGCCGGGCCTCTTCAACATGGACACCCGAGGCGACATCATCAGCAAGGTGTTGGGATGAATGTAAAAAGTGTCTTCCTGGGTGATCACATTCCGGTCGGCGTAGGACTCGCCGCCCGCCTTGTTGATGTCGATATTCATGCGGTAACGACTCGCCTGCCGGGTGCCGCTCTGTTGCGCCGCGTATTCAGCTGTCTCAAAATCATTGGGCTGGTAGTAGAGAGACATCTTGCAGTTGTTTTCCACGCTGGCCTCCAAAGCGTCCACATTGACCAGCCTGGGGTTCACAGACCTTAAATCGCTCAGACTCTGGTAGGCGATGGCAAGGTGGCAGTCAAACCCGGTGATCGTCGCCAATATGTCGCCTAAAATATCGGTGGCGATGAACTTCGCCTCATCCACCCCGACAAACAGATGGCTGGCGCGCTCGCGGCGCCGATGCAACCGCGTCGCCGCCTGCAACAGGCATAATAGAAACACCCGCGTGGCGCGTTTGACAACGGGATCGGTGGTGGATGACCGCACATACAGCACGGCGTTTTCACGCAACACCCGCTCCACATCGACGCCTTTGCGCAAGCCCGGCTTGAGGGCGGGCAGGGCCAACATTTCCCTGGTCAAATTGCTGACCGTTGGCGGCGGATTTTTCGCGCTCTTGAGCAACCGCGGCAATTCGATCAATTCCTTGTTCCACTGGTCAAAAACGGATTCCAGAAACTCGCGTTCGCCGATCTTGTAGAAGTCCGCCGTGTCGCCCCGCTCCGCCAGGTCGTAAGCCTGCATCAAGCGGGTCTTTATCTCCCGTTCCGTGCCGGTCCTGAAAGGCGACCACTTCCCTGGCAATTCGCCATTGAAATCCACCATCACCAGCCGCCGGCCGGTCTCTTCGCAAGCCCGGCGCATGATGCCTAAGGCGTGCTGGTCCGGCTTGAGGTCGAAAAAAACCGTGCAAAAATCTTGACGAATCGACTGGTCCAGTTGCACCCCGAAGAAAACGCCTTTGCCGGTTTGGGTGGGGCCGACGATCCGTTGATTCCACGCCTTCCAGTCTCCGACCTTCACACGCAGGGGCGAACCGTCCTCTTTCAGTCCGAGGAACACCTGTCCGGCTTGGTAGTGCTTGTCCGGCTGGAAATTTTTCTCCGTGAAACGGTTGGCCTCCGCCCGTATGTCCGAAACGAAATCGCCCCGTTGCGACACCCGCCTGAATATGAACCAGGATGAAAACCGCGGCTGAACGCACCGCAAAAAAATGACTTTCAGGACCAGTCCGCCCAATAACGCGCCCGCCAACAGGCCCCACATCCTCCAGGCCTGCTGGAAGACCACGATGTGAACCACCTTGCTCGCCGTGGCGGCGCTGCCGGAAACATTAGCCGCCAATGACCACAGAATGACGGGAAAACCCAGGGCCAACAGCAGGAATGCAAGCAACAGCGCCCGCCTCAGGTGCATCAGGACTTGTTCCACATGGGTGGTGGTGAGTTCCCGCTCCGAGGCAAGCGGCAGAAACCCGATCAGGGCGAACGCGCACAAAACAGCCGCCAAAGACACCCACAACCAGGGTTCGCTCCAGTTTGTCAATTGCGTCAATACATCGTCCATGGGACCTGCTCCTTGTCGAGGCGCCGGCGGCGCCGAGAGCGGGGGGATTTATCTCAGGTTCGTCTCCAAATTCACTTTCGTGTCCAGTGCCGTACCCTACTATGGTTTTCCCTGGAATTCCACCAAAAAATCGACATTTCGCGCCGCTAAGGCGGGCGGCGACCTGGGGCCGCCAAGGGCTGAGGCCCCACTCCGGCCAGCAAGCCACTTGCCACAGGGGCCCAGACTTGGGACACTGCTGGTGTTTCGCCAGTTCCCCGCGAGTTGCCACAACCGCCCAAAAACCATGTAAAATGGCATAATGGCAATGCTATCAGACCCACATGGCTGGACTAAACAGTCTTGATAGAGCAACTTGAAGACTTTGCGGAAATCACACAAAGGCTTGCATGACATGTACAAAGAAACAATCGCCTCCCTGATCGGCGCGTTGCCGTTCAATATAAGCACGGACATTCAAATTAGTGGCCGCTCGCCGACAATGGCAAATTCCGAATTTCTTACAAACAGAGAGCAAGGCGATTGGGCCGAACTAGTGGTTTTCAACGCAATTAACGAACACTCTAAGGAATGCCGCGCTATTCGGTATGGACGCGCGGACAATATCGCCGCAGGGGATCCAGGATTTGCTGAGTTTTATTCAAAGTATCGGGATGAACTAAACAGCATTGGGAAGAAACCCGACCTCCTGATTTTTCGCGCTTCGGATGCTCCTGGAAAAAATTCGGATCTTGACGATGCTTTTGTAAGCAAAGCAATCGCTGCCATCGAAGTTCGTTCAAGCAGTTTCTTGGCAAATAAATACTCTAACTTTATGGAAAACAGAACCCGCAAGGCGGAAATGGAATGCAACAGGATTCGGAACATTCTTTTGCAGGAGCCTTTATCTGGCCTGCTTTTAGAAAAGAGCCCGGAGCTTCATAAATTGATACAAAGCGCCACATCTAACACATTTAGGGAGATAGACTTTCGCCTGAGATCATGGTCATCGTCAAAGGAACTCAGGCGTCTCAGTGAGCATCTAAGACTTCTAAAAGAGCAAATCAAGATATTACATAAAAGAGACTACTTGAGTATTACGCCAAAACTCGAAGACTTAGCGCTTGTAAATCGGTGGATCCAGCGTTTTGGCGTGAGATACTATTATTTGCAAGTGTTTTTTGACAAGGCTTATGTTATTTCATTCGAAGACATTCTCAAGCTAAGTTGCGATCCCAAAAACGAAGGGGTTATTTTCTCAGTTGAGAAGGATAGCAAGAACCAGGGAAAAACCACTATCAAAATTAACATCCAAGTGGGAGAAGAGATCATTGGCCGAATCGACATGCCAAAACATCATTCTGTGTTAAAGGAATTGGAACGCGGAAGACTTTTGTTCTATGTGACCTTTCAAGGAGGCCGAGGTTATCTCGATCCAGTAGTTTTTTCACAGCAGATTATCGACAATGTTTGAATATACCCAGCATGTTGGAGAGGGCCATCGCAAGTTTTTTGGTCAATTTTTCACTCATCCGGATGTCGCCAGGTTTATGACGCAATGGACGCTTGCATCTGGAAAAAGATCTCTCTTCGACCCGGCTTTTGGATTGGGCGCTTTTTATGAAGCCATCCCTGAAGGATTGAGCATTACATTTTCAGCTTGTGAATTAGACACTAAAATTGTCGATTTTTGGCAACAGAAAACAGGCTTGGATTCCAGCTTCATCGCTACACAGGATTATTTACGCTTTTGGGGCAAAAAACATGCCAACATTGTCTGCAATCCCCCTTACAAACGCTTCCAAAAGTTCTTAAATCGAAACGGCGTGTTCCAGGAGTTCCAACAGCGCTTAGGCATCAAACTGTCTGGTTACACTAATACCGCATCCGCTTTTCTGCTGAAGTCGCTTTCTGAGCTTGGTCCAGCAGGGAGAATGGCCTATCTCATGCCTCTGGAATTCCTTAACACTGGTTATGGCCATTTGGTAAAGGAAAAACTTATAGAATCCCGTCACTTGTTCGCTATTCTGAGTTTGACTTGTGAAAAAGACATTTTCCCGGACGCGGTCACCTCAGTAGGCATTATCCTTTATGACAAAGCTGTGCGTCACGCTTCGGTAAAATTTTATTCGGTGAAATCCACCGCTGAACTTGAAACTTTTGACAAAATCGATCCTGTTTCAGACCTTCCCTATAAGGAGCTGAATCCTAATTCCAAATGGCTCCCTTTGTTTCAAAGACAAGAATTTGAAGTGGATCAGGCAAAAACGGTGTCGCTGGACTTTTTTGGCAGATTTAGTCGGGGGATAGCCACAGGAGCGAATGATTTTTTTGTTCTTCGCCCGTCAACTGCAAAGGAAAAAGGCATTGAAAAATCAGAGTGTGTCCCGTGCATTACCAAGAGCTCGCAAATTTGCAAACCAGTGTTTAACGACGCTGATTACGAGGCGCTCTCTGCTTCCGACAAACCGGTTCTCCTGTTTTCTGCTGACAGTGCGCATTCTGAAGAAGCAGAAAAATACATTCAATTCGGGGAAAACACGGGTTTCAATCAGCGTTTTATAACAAAGAACCGCAAACCTTGGTACAAAATTGAGAAAAGGCGTCCTGCGCCTCTTCTCTTGGGGGTGTTTTTTCGGGGAGGATACAAAATTATTCTGAACAACAGCAATGTGCTGAATTTAACTTGCTTCCACGGTTTCCAGCCAAATTTATTCGGGAGCCAATACTTGGAGCATCTTTTTCTTTATCTTTCATCAGCAACAGGAAGAAAAATAATCTCGCTGTCAATGCGTAAATACGGCGACTCTCTGGATAAATTTGAACCCAATGATTTGAACAATGCCCTGGCGCCTTCCCCAGAATTTTTTGCCCTGATTGCCAAGAGCAAAGTCGCGGGCGCCGTGGAAGAAATAAAGGAGACCGGTCTTGCGCCACAATGGGCGGACGATCTTTTTCTGCCGTTAAAGCAGTTTGCGTTTATCCCCCAGGCGCAAGGTGATACCTAGGCTATCCAAGTGTTCCAACAAGGGCATGGCGAATTTTCTTGAGGTGTTGACGAGTTTGCGGGCCTCCGACAAAGTGAAGGTGGCGGGAGGGGGGTAGGCTCCTCTCAGTTTGCGCGCCATTTCCTCTACGGCGTTGCGGTGGAACACGACAGCCCGGCCTAGGTCCCTGTTGCGCAGCGACGCCAGTTCGCCGGCTTCCATCAAAAGGCGGCACAGGCGTTCGCGCTCCGGGTCGCCCTGCAAGACTTCGTCCAGCTCCGGGGGGCTGAAGCCCCCCGCCTTGAAGGCCGCGGCCAGAGCCTTGGCGGTCTCTCGCTGTTCAGAGTCGAGGGTCCCCAAGGGGTCGAATTCCCGCAGGCGAACGCTACCCTTGTTCAGGCGAACCAGCCCCCGTTGCGCCAGGCGTTCGATGAGGCGTTTGAACACCGGCTCATCAACCCCCAAGCGCGAACGCAACGCCTCCAAGGGATGCCCGGGGCGCGCCGGGTGTTCCGAGTGAAAATCCTTGATGATGCCCATCGCTTCATTGCGCAAGCCCTCGAAGACGACGCGAGACATAACCCGTTGCGACAACACGAAAATCGCTCCGGCTTCATCCAACAGCCGGGGCAACTCATCCGCTGGCACCGCCGCGGCCGCGGTCAGTTCCGCCAAGTCAATCCCCCGGCGGCCCCTCGAATCCAGCAACTCAAGGATGACCTGGGCCTTGTCGCCGCTTGCCAAACGCCGCAACCGGTCGGTGGCCGCGGCTTGGCCTGAATCTCGGCGCCGGGCCGGGGCGTTGTCAAGAATGCGCCCGCCGCCAATGGTGGCGGCAGGCGACAAGGTTCGCAGGATAAACCGCTCCCCCACCGGCGCGGCCACCGCGCGCCGGCAGGCCAGGCGCGCCAGGCAGGTCGCGCCCGGTTGCAACGCCTTTTCTCCCAACAGACGCAAGACAGCCGGGGTCTCGCCCGCGCCGAGCAGAACGCGAAGTGTCTCGCCGCGCTTGGGCAAACGGGCCGGCTGGTCGATGATTCGCAGTTCGACATCCAACAGAGCTGTCGGGCGCAGATAGCCAGGGGCGGCCAAGACATCGCCCCGCGCCAGCGTTTCTTTAGAGACGCCGCGGAGGTTGACCGCCACCCGCTGGCCCGGACTTGCGGCTTCTTGCGGCTGGTTGTGCACTTGCAACTGGCGGATGCGGACGCGCCGCCCTTGGGGCAGGAGCTCGACTTCCTGCCCGTTGAACAGGTCGCCGTTTCTCAGAGTGCCGGTCGCCACCGTGCCGAAGCCGGCCATGGTGAACACCCGGTCTAAGGGCAAGTAGCACTGCCCGGCGTTTTTTCTCTCGCAGGGCTTGAGCAGCTGGCGCTCCAAGGCTCGGCGCAACTCATCCACGCTCTGTTCATCGCTGATGGAAACTTCCATGATGCGGCTCCTCTCCATGAAGGCGCCTGCCGTGAAACGCCTGAGCGCGTCCTGGACCCGGGCTCGTTCCTGGGATGTCGCCAAGTCCGTCTTGGAAATGACCATAAGGCCATTGTCAACGCCTAACAGTCTCGCGATGTTGAAATGCTCTTCCGTCTGCGGCTTTATTCCCTCGTTGGCGGCAACCACTAACAGCGCGCAATCCATGCCGGTGGCGCCGGCCACCATCATGCGGATAAAATCCTCATGCCCCGGCGCGTCTATGAAATCCATGACCCCCCGCTCCGACTCCAGCCAGGCAAAGCCCGGCACAATGGACAGGCCCCTTTCCTTCTCCTCCCTGAGCCGGTCTGTTTCCATCCCCGTCAGCGCCCTCACCAAGGCGGTCTTGCCATGGTCAACATGACCCAACACGCCCACCGTCGCCCGCGCGAGCGGGGCCGCCGGCCTGCTTGCTTGGGGAAGGGAAACGGCCCTGTCTGAGGGGTTTTTCACAACCGCCCGGATTTTACCCCCCTTCCTTGAGGAATTGGGGCCGCGCCTGACGCTTTTATGCTATACTCTCTGGCTCGCGCCCCTTGACGAGAATAACCCGCGAACTTAAAACAGCGTTGGTCAAAAACATGGTCGAGAAATTAGTCAAGGCGCCAATCCACGAGGCGATAATAGATATCCAGCACCAGCTTTCCATGATGGAGAAATATGTTATTCCGAATTGGGATGGAGAAGGAGCGACACCCGTTTCTCACAGTGGAATTATTAATTGCGCTGTTTTTCTTGGGACTAAAATCGAAGGGCGGTTGCCACCGCCTACCGATTTCCAGGTAGATCCGGATGGCTAGATATCCTTGGAATGGTATAACGATCAAAGCAACTTGCTGGAAATTAGCTTTGGCCCTGCTGACAAAGCAATGTACTCAGCGCTAATAGGCGGAACAGGACACTGTGGCGATATAAACCTATTCGATAAAGGAATTAGCAAACCCTTATCAGCAGTTTTTGAGGAGCTAGACGACAACAATCCAAGCGCGTCCCATAGAGAATGTGGCATGCGAATATCATAGGGTTTCCACCGCCGCAGGAACGCAAACAAGTTAAAATGCTCGCCCAAAAACTCGCGCGCGCCGCTTCCCCAGCGGAACCCTTGTAGCAATCGCATTCCTGTCTGCTTTCCGGCTCACAGCACCTGCGCCAAGCGGGCCCTGGTTGAAAAACCAGTGGGGACTTTCTCTAACCTTTGCCGCTCTCGCCTTTCAGCAAGGCGGCCTTGTCGGTGGCTTCCCATGTGAAGCTGGCCCCCTCGCGGCCAAAGTGGCCGTAGGCGGCGGTTTGCCGGTAGCGAGGGCTGAGCAAGTCCAGCGCCTGGATGATGGCTTTGGGGCGCAGATCGAAAATGTCCCGCGCCAATGCCTCGATGCGGGCTTCCGGCACGGCGTTCGTGCCAAAGGTGTTGATCATCAAGCTGACCGGCTCGGCCACGCCTATGGCGTAAGCCACTTGCACTTCGCAGCGTTTCGCCAAGCCGCCCGCCACGATGTTTTTGGCGACATGCCGGGCCGCGTAGGCCGCCGAGCGGTCAACCTTTGACGGGTCCTTGCCGGAGAAGGCGCCGCCGCCATGGCGCGCGTACCCGCCGTAGGTGTCGACGATGATCTTCCGACCCGTCAGGCCGCAATCCCCCAGGGGGCCGCCGATGACAAACCGGCCAGTGGGGTTGACCAGGTAGCGGGTGGCGGCGGTGATCATGCCGCCGGGCAACACGGGTTTGATGATCTCCTCGACCACCGCTTCAACGAGGTCCTCGTGACTAATGTCATCGTCATGTTGCGTTGACAAAACCACCGTGTCGACGGCGACAGGCTCATTCTCCTCGTAGCGCACGCTGACCTGGGATTTCGCATCGGGCCGCAGCCAGGGAAGTCGCCCGGCTTTTCTCACCTCAGCCTGTTTTTTGACTAAGCGGTGCGCGTAGGTGATGGGAAACGGCATCAGCACGTCGGTCTCATCGCAGGCGTAGCCGAACATCAGTCCCTGGTCGCCGGCGCCTTGGTCCGCATCCAGTCCCTCGCCCTCGTTCACCCCTTGGGCGATGTCCGGCGACTGCTTGTCCACCGCCACCAACACGGCGCAACTCTCCGCGTCAAATCCCAGCCGGGACGAGGTGTAGCCTATGTCCCGAATAACGCTTCTGACCACCTCAGGGTAATCCACATTCCCTTGGGAGGTGATCTCCCCCGCCACCACAACCATGCCAGTGGTCACCAAAGTCTCGCAGGCCACTCGCGCCCCGCTGTCCTGTTCAAGGAGGGCGTCCAAAACCGCGTCCGACACTTGGTCGGCAACCTTGTCGGGATGGCCTTCGGACACGGATTCTGAGGTGAACAAGCGATTCATGGCGTTTTTGGGAAGTCTAATCAACGCGCATTCTAATCGGTTATGGTAGAATTTCATAGTCATCTGCCACGGGGTCGCCGCGGATCGAAAAAGCGTCGGCCCCGTCCAAGCGATCAATCAGCTCTAAATAAGGGGACTGGCCATGCCTTCAAGGCGTCAACTTGCCAACGCGATCCGGGCCTTAAGCATGGACGCGGTGCAACGGGCCAACTCCGGGCATCCCGGCGCGCCCATGGGCATGGCGGACATTGCCGAAGCGCTGTGGAACGGGGTTCTCAGGCACAACCCCGGCAATCCCCGGTGGGTTGACCGGGACCGATTCGTCATGTCTAACGGCCACGGTTCCATGTTGCTGTACGCGGTCCTGCATCTGAGCGGCTATGAGTTGCCCCTGGAAGAGCTGAAAAACTTTCGCCAGCTCCATTCGAAAACCCCGGGCCACCCCGAGCATGGCCTGACCCCTGGCGTGGAAACCACCACAGGCCCCTTGGGGCAGGGCCTGGCCAACGCCATCGGCATGGCCATCGCCGAACGGACCCTGGCCGCGCAGTTCAACCGGGACGACTTGGACATTGTGAACCACCGCACCTATGTGTCGGTGGGCGACGGTTGCCTGATGGAAGGGATCTCCCACGAGGCCTGTTCGTTGGCCGGCGTCCTGGGCTTGGGAAAACTCACCGTCATCTACGACAGCAACCGCATCTCCATAGATGGCGAGGTGCAGGGCTGGTTCACGGAGGATGTTCCACGCCGTTTCGAGGCCTATCAATGGCATGTGATCCCCGGCGTTGACGGCCACGACGCCGAGGCGGTGCGCCAAGCCCTGGCGGCGGCGCAAGCTGTCACCGACAGACCCAGCCTTCTGTGTTGCGACACGGTCATCGGCTGGGGATCCCCCAACAAGCAGGGCAAGGCCTCTGCCCACGGGGCCCCCTTAGGGGAAGACGAGGCGGCCCTGGTCAGAGAGGCCATAGACTGGCCCTGGCCCCCGTTTGAAGTGCCAGACGAGATCTACCGCGGCTGGGACGCCCGGCAACGGGGCGCAACCTTGGAAGCCGCCTGGGGCGAGAAGTTCGCCCTCTACCAAGCGAAACACCCGGATTTGGCCCGGGAATTCCTGCGCCGGACTCGCGGCGGCCTGCCGGCGGAATGGCAAAAAACCTGCGCCGCTCACATCGGGGAAACCACCGGCAAGGCGCAAAACATCGCCAGCCGCAAGGCCTCCCAAGAGGCGCTGAACGCCTACGGCCCGGCCCTGCCGGAATTGATCGGCGGCTCGGCGGATCTAACCGGCTCCAACCTCACTTTGTGGGACGGTTCCACCGTCATCGATAAGGAGCGCGCCAGCGGAAACTATCTTTATTACGGCGTCCGGGAATTCGCCATGGCCGCCATCAACAACGGCATCGCCCTGCACGGCGGATTCATCCCCTATGGCGGCACCTTTCTCATCTTCACGGAATACGCCCGCAACGCCCTGCGCCTGGCGGCGCTGATGAAACTGCGCAACATCTTCGTGCTGACCCATGATTCCATCGGCCTGGGCGAGGACGGCCCCACCCACCAGGCGGTGGAGCAGGCCGCCACCCTGCGCCTGATCCCCAATATGTCGGTGTGGCGGCCCGCCGATTCGGTGGAGACCGCCATCGCCTGGAAAGCGGCGCTGGAAAACCGCGACCAGCCTACGGCTCTGTTGCTGTCCCGCCAGACCCTGCCTTTCGTGCAACGCACCGAAGCCCAGCTGGCGCGCATCGAGCGCGGCGCTTATGTTCTGGAGGATCCAGAGGGCGAACCGGAGGCGATCATCATAGCCACCGGCTCCGAGACGGCCCTCGCCGTCGAAGCGGGGCAACGGCTAAACGCAACCGGCCGGCGCGTCCGCGTGGTGTCCATGCCCTCGACGGATGTCTTCGACGCCCAGCCGGCGGCCTACCGCGAAGAGGTCTTGCCCCCTGCCTGCCGCAAGCGCATCGCCGTTGAAGCCGGCATCCCCGACTACTGGAGAAAATATGTTGGGCTTGATGGTAAGATATTGGGCGTCCCCACTTTTGGAGAATCCGCCCCTGGCGGCGCTGTGTTCAAGCATTTCGGCGTCACCGTGGAGGGCTTGTTGGAGCTGGTTGAAGCCTGTTTGACAGCCTGAACCGATTTTCAGTCACGACCCGGAGACATGCGCAATGACAATAAGAGTTGGAATTAACGGATATGGCAGGATCGGCAGAAACATCCTGCGGGCCCTCTACGAAAGCGGCCGTACGGGCGAGATCCAGATCGTCGCCGTCAACGACCTGGGAGACGCCGCCGCCAACGCCCACCTGACCCGTTACGACACGGCTCACGGCAAATTTCCCGGCACAGTGTCTGTGGAAGGCGATTTCATGTTGGTCAACGGCGACAAGGTGCGGGTTCTGTCGGAACGGGACCCGGCGCAACTGCCCTGGGGCGAATTGGGCGTGGATGTGGTGCATGAATCAACCGGTTTTTTCGCCACCAAGGAGAAGGCCAGCGCCCATCTGCGCGGCGGCGCGAAAAAGGTCATCATCTCCGCGCCCGGCGGCGCCGATGTGGACGCCACCATCGTCTATGGCGTTAATCACCAGGTCCTCAAGCCGGAACACACCGTGATTTCCAATGCCTCATGCACCACCAATTGTCTGGCCCCCGTGGTCAAGGCCCTGCATGAGCGCATAGGCGTCGTCAACGGCATCATGACGACCATTCACTCGTACACCAATGACCAGGCGCTAACGGATGTCTATCACTCCGACCTGCGCCGCGCTCGCTCCGCCACCTCGTCCATGATCCCGACCAAGACCGGCGCCGCGGCGGCGGTGGGCCTGGTCCTGCCGGAATTGAACGGCAAGCTGGACGGTTACGCCGTGCGCGTGCCGGCCCTCAATGTCTCAATGGTGGATTTGAGCTTTCTCGCGGCCCGCGCCACCTCCGTTGAGGAGATCGACGAGGTCATGCGCGCGGCCGCCGCCGGCCCCTTGCAGGGGATCCTGGCCTACAACGACGCGCCCTTGGTTTCCGTTGACTTCAACCATGACCCAGCCTCAGCCACTTACGACGCCTCCCTGACCAAGGTCATAGATGGCGTCGCGGCAAAGGTGGTGGCTTGGTACGACAACGAATGGGGCTTCTCCAACCGGATGTTAGACACCACGGTCGCGCTGATGAATGCCGCCTGAACCGGCGGGCCTAGCCTTGTCCCCTTCCGGCCCCCCCCTCGGCCTCCTGACCTTGGACGACCTGAGCCTGGCCCGCAAGCGGGTCCTGGTTCGGGTTGACTTCAATGTGCCCCTTAGCGCCGGCGTCGTGCAAGACGACGCCCGCATCAGGGCCTGCCTGCCCACCCTGCGCCGCCTGTTAGCGGCAGAGGCCGGGGTGATCGTGGTCTCACACTTGGGCCGGCCCCGGCCCGGCCATCACGACGACAGCTGTTCCCTGGCGCCGGTCGCCGAACGACTTTCCGCCTTGTTGGGCCGGGAGACGCCCCTAGTTGCGGACTGGGGAGAGGGCTTGACGGCGCAACCGGGCGCGTTGGTCATGTTGGAAAACATCCGTTTCACGCCGGGGGAAACCACAAACGACGCCGGGCTGGCCCGGCGGCTGGCGAGTCTGTGCGATGTGTATGTCAACGACGCCTTCGCCACGGCTCATCGCGCCCAGGCCTCGACCCATGGCGTCGCCAAACATGCGCCAGTGGCATGCGCCGGGCCGCTGTTGCTTGCCGAAATCGCGGCGCTCTCGAAGGCGCTGGAGGCCCCCCGGCGCCCCCTGGTGGCCATTGTCGGCGGCGCGAAGGTTTCCACCAAGCTGACGGCCCTGGAAAACCTGGTGAAAAAGGTGGATCAACTAGTGGTGGGCGGCGGCATCGCCAACACCTTCCTGCGCGCCGCCGGACAACCCATAGGCAATTCCCTGCATGAAGCGGATCTAACGCCCGCCGCGACGGCGATCCGGGAATGCGCCCGAGACTGCGGCATGGACATCCCCCTTCCCATAGACGCGGTATGCGCCAAGACCCTCGCGGAAGACGCCGTCACTACGGTCAAAACCATAGCAGAGATCGCCCCTGACGACCTGATCGGCGATGTGGGGCCAAAAACCATTGCCGTCAACGACCGGATCATCCGTTCCGCCGGCACCGTGCTGTGGAACGGCCCCTTGGGCGTCTTCGAGCTGGGGCCCTTCGCCCGCGGCACCGCCGCCCTGGCCCGGGCCATTGCCGCCACCCCGGGGTTCTCCGTTGCCGGGGGGGGCGACACCTTGTCCGCGGCGGCCCGCTTCGGCGTGACGCAGGACCTCTCCTACATCTCGACCGGCGGCGGCGCCTTCCTGGAATTTCTCGAAGGCGAAACCCTGCCTGCCATCGCTGTCCTGCAAGAAGCGGCCCTGCAACGGGCGGAACGGGCTTAGTCGCAACCGCCGGATTGACAGCGGCAAGCTCCGCGCAACAAGCGGCGGCAACGGGGGAAGTTCACGACCCGCAACGATTTTTCACAAAAAGTTCATGGAAATCTGTCGCCTGTTCCAGTTATGATTGAACCTTGGCGCCTTTCCCCGCCTCCGGGTGCCGCCCGCATTGTCAACGGAACGAAACCAACACATGCGCAGAACTAAAATCATCGCAACACTGGGACCCGCCTTGGACAAGCCGGAAATGATGGAAAAACTGGTGGAGGCCGGCGTGGATTTGTTCCGCATCAACTATTCCCACCAGACCCATCTCGAACACAAGGAGCGAGTGCGGGCCATACAGGCCATCACCGCGAAGAAAGGCGTGGAAATCGGCATCATCGCGGATTTGCAGGGGCCCAAGATCAGGTTGCAACGGTTCGAGAATGGCAAAATCCTGTTGCGAAAAGGCGAACTCTTCACCCTTGACTCCGCATTGCCTCCAGCGGCCGGCAACGAGCGCGAGGTGGGCGTCACCTACCGGAATCTGAGCCGGGATGTCAAACCGGGGAACATCTTGTTGGTGGACGACGGCCGCGTCGCGTTGGAAGTGGTCAGCGTGGCGAAGACCAAGGCGCGTTGCCGCGTCCTGATAGGAGGGCCCCTGTCGAACAACAAAGGCCTCAACCTGAAAGGCGGCGGCCTCTCCGCCGAGGCCCTGACGAAAAAAGACCACAAGGATCTGCTCCACGGCGTCGCCATAGGCGCCGATTATTTTGCCGTGTCCTTTGTCCGCAGCGTCGCCGACATCCGCGAGACGCGGGCCCTGTTGGAGCAAGCGAATTCGAACGCCGGGATCATCGCGAAGTTCGAACGGGTCGAGGCGCTGGAAAACGCGGAGGAAATCATCGAGGCGTCCGACGCCATCATGATCGCCCGCGGCGATCTGGGCGTTGAGATCGGCGATGCGGCCCTGCCGCCGGTGCAGAAAGAGTTGATCAAACAGGCCCGCAACATGGATCGCGCGGTCATCACCGCCACCCAGATGATGGAGACCATGATCGACAACCCGGTGCCTACCCGCGCGGAAGTGTTCGATGTCGCCAATGCCGTCCTGGATGGCACAGACGCCGTCATGTTGTCCGGAGAAACAAGCATTGGCCTGTTTCCGGACCAGGTGGTGCAAGCTATGGCCCGCATCTGCGAGGAAACTGAAAAGCAAAAGGAAACCCAGCAGTCAGACTACCGAGTCAACCAGGAATTCAAGCGCATCGATGAAGCTATCGCCCTAGCCACCATGTACACAGCCAACCACATCAACGCCAAGGCCATTGCCGCTATTACGGAAACTGGTTCGACCTGCCTGTGGATGTCGCGGATCAGCTCCGGCATCCCCATCATGGCGTTCACCCGCCATGCCTCCACCATGCGCAAGGCGCGCCTGTACCGGGATGTCTATCCCATTCACTTTGATGTAACCACCGCGGATCCGATAGAAGTCAACCAGGAAATCATCGCCATTTTGGCGCGGCTCAAACTGGTGGCCGATGGCGATCTGGTGCTGATCACCAAAGGCGATCTCAGGGGCCATCGCGGCGGCACCAACAACATGAAGATCATCCGGGTGGACAAGGCCGCTCTCTCTTGAGCGCTTTAACCGGCGCCGGCTCCCGCCCTCCGGGGCCAAACCCCTCGCTTGTGGTAACATATCGCGCAAACCATCCCGCGCCCTTCTGAGGAGCAACCCACAATGAGCAATCTCTCCGAACAAATGACGCAAACCGCCGCCGCCATGGTGGCCAGTGGCAAGGGCATCCTTGCCATAGATGAAAGCCTTGGCACCATAAAAAAGCGTTTCGACTCCATAGACCTCGAATCCACCGCGGAAAACCGCCGGGCTTATCGCGAACTGCTGATCACGGCGCCTGGCGCCGCGGAATTCATCAGCGGCATGATCCTGTTCGACGAGACCCTGCGGCAGAAAACCGTGGACGGCGCCCCCTTCCCGGCGGTCATGGTTGAGCAGGGGATCATGCCCGGCATCAAGGTGGACACCGGCGCCAAGGACCTGGCTGGCCATCCGAGCGAGAAGGTCACCGAGGGGCTGGACGGTTTGCGCGAGCGGCTTGCCGAGTACGCCGAATTGGGGGCCAGGTTCGCCAAGTGGCGCGCTGTGATCGCCATAGAAGCCGGCCCGCGGCGCCTGCCCACCGACGCCTGCCTGGAGGCCAACGCCCACGCCTTGGCTCGCTACGCGGGGCTGTGCCAGGAAGCCGGCCTGGTGCCTATGGTCGAGCCGGAAGTCCTGATGGACGGGGACAATGACATCGATGCCTGCTACGAGACGACGGCGAGGACCCTGAATGAGGTTTTCGCCGCCCTGCGCCGGCAAGCCGTGGCGGTGGAACACACTATCCTTAAAATCAACATGGTCCTCTCAGGCAAAGGCTGTCCGCGACAGGCGGGCGTCCAGGAGGTGGCGGACAAGACGGTGCGTTGCCTGTTGGAGACCGTGCCAGAAGCGTTGCCGGGCATCGTGTTCCTGTCCGGCGGTCAAAGCGCGGAGCTGGCCACCGCGCATCTGAACGCCATGAACCAGTCCCACGACTCGTTGCCCTGGCCGCTGAGTTTCTCTTATGGGCGCGCCTTGCAAGAGCCTTGCCTGAAAACCTGGGCCGGCAAACCGGCTAATGTCGAGACCGCCCAAGCCGCGTTGCTGCACCGGGAAAAATGCAATCACTTGGCATGCCTGGGCCGCTACACCGCCGCTCTGGAGCAAGCCGCCTGAGCCCGTTTTTCAAGGGCGAAACTGCCCATGAGCCAGCGCCGGCGCCGCATTGGCGGTTTGAGTAATTTAAAGTGACACTTTAAAATTCTCAAAAGAAATGCGCTTGTTTCCAGTCGCTGTTTCACTTGATCGATTCCGCCCTGACCGCTTCTCCCTGCTAATAGCGGCCATTGCCATCTTAGGCGCCATGTCCATCCTGGCGCGAGAAGCCGCCTACGGAGTGGGCCTCATCGGAGATTGGGCCACTTACATCTCCACAGCCCGGAACCTGTTGGCGGGCAAAGGCTTTGCGCAACTGAACGAATGGGCCTATTGGCATTGGCCGCCTTTGTATCCCCTGCTGTTAGCCGCCGCCAGCCTGGGTGCGTTAGACCCCTACGAAGTCGCCGGCCCTTTGAACGCCGCTTGTTTCGGACTGACTCTATTCGTTGCGGGACACTGCCTGCGCCGGTGCATTGCAAAGCCGTTTTTAGTGATCTGGGCTTGCCTTGCCATCATGTTGGCGCTCCCCCTGACCGAGGTGGCGTCCGCGGCGCTGTCTGAGCCTCCCTTCATCCTGTTCACCCTGCTGTTTTTGGCGCAAACTTGCAACTATCTCGAGAGCGGCCGGCGCGCCAACCTGGTCTGGGCGGCAGCGTTCGCTTCCATGGCCTTTATGACCCGCTACATAGGTTTTGTCTCGATAACGCTCCTGTTGATCCTGCTGTTTGGCCAGCGCGGCGTGGCGCCTTCGGAGAAGGCGAAACGCATAGGCATGAGCTTGCTGATCACCATGGCGCCGATGATGCTGTGGCTGCACTTGGTTTTTTTAGACCATGGCGCCTTCTTCGGCCCCAGAGGCCCTTCATCATTCACTCTGTGGGAAACCACAAGCAAATATCTCAGCGACCTGACCACATGGGTGTTTTTTCATCTGCTGGAGGAGAGGGAGAGAATTGTCGTGGGAGGGGCGCTGTTGATTTTGACGGCGGCAGGGGTGGGACGCGCTTTCATCCACTGGCGTTTCAAGTCTGAAACAGGATGGATGCCCTTTTGCCTGTTTGGCGGCTTCGCCTTGGCGCACTTGGCCGCGATAGGAGCGATGCAAGCGAAAATGAGCATCGAGCCTCTGGGAGAGAGGTATCTCTCTATCGCCTACATTCCACTCCTGTTCGTCGCGACCATGGCCTTAGATAAGTTCGCGGGCCGTGGCGGGAAGAGGGAGATGTTGACCGCCTTGGTCTTGTTCGCCTGGCTCTGTTGCGGCGCGACGCTAAACGGGCGCGAAATTAAACAGGCCTATCATGAAGGTCTGCCGGGCGCGGGCAACGCGGAGTGGGTGAACGCGGAGATTTTGCAATATGTCCGGGAGCATCATCTGATTGACGAGCAAATCTTCAGCAACGCCACTTCCCTCCTGTACATCCATATTGGCCAAGGGAATTATCATCACATCCACCCGGGCGAGACGGATGGGGTGCTTGACAAGGTGGGGGCAGGCGACCACATCGTTTGGGTGGATTTGAAAAAGGACTTTCCGGCAGACCCGAAAGATCTCCTGCTGTTAAAAAAAGCGCTGGAGCTGAGGCAGGTGGCTGAATTTCCAGAAGGTTCGATATTTCAAAGCCCCCGCAAGGCGCCGGCCGCTCATTTCGTCAACGCCGCCATGTTTCCGCAGGTCGGCGAACCAATCAGCGCGCGACTGGCCGGCTGGGTCAAACGCGCCGGCTTCCACAACCGGCAACGCTGGCAGTGGGAGCGAGGCAACGATGAGACAGGCTGGGTCAAGGTCGAAAGCATGGCGGGACACAGCTACAAATATCTGCCTGCCGCCGCTGACGCGGGCTATCGCCTGAGGGCCACGGTGGAATACATCGATCACGAAGGCAAGCGCGTCAAAAACACAGCCGGGCCGTCCGAACCCGTGGCGGCAACGCCATGACCGGGGTTTAACCCATTCTTGTCTTAACGGAGAATGCGCTTGGCCCAGCGCCGGGTGCCGTGGGCCTTGTGAAACAAGGTCATTTCGCGAGACTTGAACAAAGGAATGAGCGCCATGCCGGCCACGAAGCCGCCGATGTGGGCGAACCAGGCGACCCCGCCGCCGCTGGAATCGCTGAGGACGGAGTTAAGCAGTTGCAAGACAAACCAGAACCCCAACACCCATAACGCCGGCAACCGTATCAGTTGCGAGAAAAACCCCAGCGGGATAAGCACCAACACCCGCGCCTGGGGATACAGCAACAAGTAGGCGCCCAACACGCCGGAGATGGCGCCGCTGGCGCCTATCATCGGGATCTTCGAGGCCGGATCTTGCAACACCTGTCCGAACACCGCCACCACGCCGCAGAGCAGGTAGAACGCGATGAAGCGCCCATGCCCCATGGCGTCTTCCACATTGTTGCCGAAAATCCACAAATAGAGCATGTTGCCCGCCAGATGCATGAACCCGCCGTGCAGGAACATGGAAGTGAAAATGGTCAGGCTTGCCGGGACGATGGCCAATTCCGCTGGCAGGGTCGCCTGGCCCAACAGAACCGCCGGAATCACCCCCAGGGCATAGACGGACATCTGATAGCCTTGCCCGCCCAGGGAAACCTGCCAGAAATACGCCAGGACGCAGGCGACGATGAAAACCACCGTCACCACGGGGGTGATGTGGGTGGGATTGTCGTCGTGCAGAGGAATCATGACTCAATCTAACAAGCGGCGTTGCGCTTCCTGGTATTTGGCGGCGGTGTTGGCGATGACCGCGGCGGGCAACCGAGGGGCCGGCGGTTTTTTGTTCCAGTCCAAGGTTTCAAGGTAATCCCTCAGATATTGCTTGTCAAAACTAGGGGGGCTGGTCCCGACCCGGTAGGAGTCAGCCGGCCAAAAGCGTGAGGAGTCGGGAGTCAACACCTCATCAATCAAATGCAACGCGCCTTGCGCGTCCGTGCCGAATTCCAGCTTGGTGTCCGCGATGATGATCCCTCGCCCCAAAGCGTAATCCGCCGCCTGCTGATAAAGTTCCAGGCTAAGCTGGCGGACTGTCTCCGCCAAGCCGGCGCCCAAGAGTTCAACGGTCTTTTCAAAGCTGATGTTCTCGTCATGCTCTCCCTGCGCGGCCTTGGTGGAAGGCGTGTATATGGGCTCCGGCAACCGCTGGGCCTGTTGCAAACCCTCAGGCAATTCAATGCCGCACACCGCGCCGCCGCGCTGGTAATCCTTCCACCCTGAGCCAATGAGGTAACCGCGGACAATGGCCTCTATGGGCAGGGGCTTCAGCCTCTTGACCACGACGGCCCGGCCGGCAAGCTGTTCGAGCTCGTCCGCCCTGAGGGCGATGGACTCCAGCGGTCGTCCGCTCAGATGGTTGTCCACGAGCGCCGCGGTGTTGTCGAACCAGAAGTTGGACACGGCGGTCAACACCTGGCCCTTGCCCGGCACCGGGTCTGGCAACACCACGTCGAACGCGGAGATCCGGTCGCTGGCCACGATCAACAGATGCTCATCATCGACGGCGTAAATATCCCTGACCTTGCCGCGGCTGAGCAGGGACAACCCCGCTATGTTCGACTGGCTCAGGGCCTCAGATGATTGCTTCATAACTTCTCAAACCTCCCATAAGATCATTGATTAGCGTGGCCTTCTTTTGTCTGTCCAGCCGTTCTATCGAGTTGTTTTTCATGCGGTTGTCTTTTCGTTCACGGGAGCAAGCTCGGTTTTGCGGAGCTTGGCCCAGGCGTCGCGCAACGGCACGATCCGGTTGAACACCGGAGCCTCAGGGCGCCAGTCTTCGCGGTCGGCGCAAAAATAGCCCAACCGTTCAAACTGGAAGCGCGCCTCCGCCGCAACCTCGGCCAGGCCCGGTTCAACAAAGCAATTCGTCAAGGTCTCCTCAGAAGCCGGGTTAAGCCAAGCCTTCCAGTCGTCGCCGTCCCGTTCCGGGTTGGCGGCGGAAAACAGCCGGTCGTACAACCTGACTTCGGCCCTGAGCGCGTGTTTGGCGGACACCCAGTGCAGAGCGCCTTTAACCTTGCGCCCGTCGGGCGCGCTGCCGCCGTGGGTGGCGGGATCGTAACTGCAACGCAACTCAATCACCTCGCCGGTGTCCGCGTCCTTGACCACCTCGTTGCAAGTGATGAAGTAGGCGTAACGCAACCGCACCTCCCGCCCCGGGGCCAACCTGAAGAATTTTCGCGGCGGCTCTTCCATGAAATCGTCCCTTTCTATGTAAAGCGCTTTGGCGAAAGGAACTTGCCGCGACCCCAGGCCGCTGTTCTGTGGATGGTTGGCCGCGTCCAATAGCTCCTCCTCATCCTCCGGGTAATTGTCAATCACCACCTTCAAGGGGCGCAACACCGCCATGCGGCGCGGGGCGTTAGCGTCCAGCTCCTCCCTGATGACATGCTCCAAAGCCGCCATGTCTATGTAGGCATCGCTCTTGGTCACGCCTATCCGTTCGCAAAACTCCCTAATGGAGCGCGGGGTGAAACCGCGCCGCCGCAGGCCGGACAAGGTGGGCATGCGCGGGTCGTCCCAGCCCTTCACGCGCCGCTCCCGCACCAGCTCCAGCAACTTGCGCTTGCTCAACACCGTGTGCTCCAGATTCAGCCGGGCAAACTCGTATTGCCGGGGCCGCGCCGGCGGGGCCAAATTGTCGATGAACCAGTCATAGAGGGGGCGATGATCCTCAAACTCCAAACTGCACAAGGAATGGGTCACGCCTTCTATGGCATCGGACAGGCAATGGGTGAAATCGTACATGGGGTAAATGCGCCATGCCGCGCCGGTGCGGTAATGGTCCGCCTCGCGTATGCGGTACAGCACCGGGTCGCGCATGTTCAAGTTGGGAGAGCCCATGTCTATTTTCGCCCTAAGCACATGGTCTCCCTCGTCAAACTCGCCCGCCTTCATCCTGTGGAACAGATCAAGGCTTTCCTCAACGGGCCGGTTGCGGTGCGGACTGTCCTGGCCCGGCTCCGTCAAGGTGCCGCGCCGCGCCCGGATCGCCTCCATGCTCAGGCTGTCCACATAGGCGCGCCCCATCTTGATCAGCTCGACGGCGTACTGGAACAGCACCTCGAAATAATCTGAGGCGTGAAACAATCGATCTTCCCAGTCAAACCCCAGCCAGCGGACATCTTCTTGTATGGCCGCGGCGTATTTTTGCTCCTCTTTTTCCGGATTGGTGTCGTCAAACCGCAGGTTGCACTTGCCCCCGTATTCTTCCGCTATCCCGAAGTTCAGGCAGATCGCCTTGGCATGGCCAATGTGCAGATAGCCGTTAGGTTCCGGCGGAAACCTTGTGCGCACGGCTTCTTGGCAACGCCCTTGCGCCAGGTCCTCTTCCACAATTTTCCGAATGAAATTCACCGCCATCAGGTTCGATGTCCTCGCTCGTTGTTCCCCGCCAAGCGGGGCCAGATCCGGCTCCGGGCCGCGCTTGCGATCATACCGAATGATCCCGAGCGATGGCGGGCAGATCCCCGCTCAGCCCCATAGCCCGACGGATGGCGAAACGTTTAAGCGCTGGCGAAGAATCAAACGCCCTCATCCCGAAATCCCTGAACCGCGGCCACACTCCCGCCTGCTTCTCGAACAGGTTTTTCAACCCCTCCAGCGCCATCATCACCAGGAAATTCTCGCCCTGGCGCCAACGCTCGTATTTTCTCAAGACCGCCGCGCTGCCGATGTCCCGCCCTTTGGCGCGCGCCGCGCCGATGACCTCGAACAGGCTGGCCGCGTCCAACAATCCAAGATTGGCGCCCAGGCCCGCCAAGGGATGGACGCAGTGGGCGGCGTCGCCGATCAGCGCGACCCTGTCGGAACAATAACGGCGCGCCTGGGCCCGTTGCAAGGGAAACCCCAACCGCCGGCCCGAATGGACAATCTCCCCCAAACAGTCGGCAAAAGCCCGCCGCAACGCCAAGCGAAAACCGGCCTCGTCCATGGCGAGCAACGCCGCCGCCTGCTCTGTCGTGGTTGACCAGATCACGGCGCACTGGCGCGGTTCAGCCATGGGCAGAAAAGCCAAAGGTCCCCGTTCCAGGAAACGCTGCCGGGCGACATTGCCGTGGGGGCGCTCCGCGCAAACCACGCAGGCCACCGCTGTTTGCCCGTAGGGGCGAACCTTGTATTCCACGCCCGCCAGTTGCCTGAGTCGGGACCTCGCGCCATCGGCGGCAATAAGCAATTTGGCCGTCACTTCCCTCCCGTCTTCCAATGTGAGACGCGCCTCGCCCCGCCCGTCGCTGAGTGTTGCCGGACTGGCTCCTGTGAGGACCTTCAGCTTGGGGACAAACTCGCGGGACTGAGCCAGGACCGTCTCCAAGGCCCGTTGCCGAACGATGTGTCCCAACGCTGGCTGGCCCACCGCGGCGCTGTCGAACCCGATGGCGCCCGCATCGTTCTCAGTCCACACCCTCATGCGCTCGAAGCGGCCCAGGTCCGGCCCCTCCAGGCGTTTCCAGATGTTAATGAACCGCAGGATCTTTTGTGAGGCCAAGGTCAGCGCCAGGACCCGCGGGTCCTCCGCCGGGGCGGCCGCGTCCGGCTCGCCCCGTTGCGCTAGGACGCACTCGACTCCTCCCAGGGCCGCCAACAGGGCCATGCTGCCGCCGACCACGCCGCCGCCGACGATCAAAATTTCGGTTTTCAACCGGCTCAAGGCGCAAGCTCCGCCGCCGCGTCGGCGCGGTCTTCAAGGGCGGTTAGCTGGCCCGGCCCAAGACCCGCCGCGCCTCGGATGAATTCTCTTTTCAGGGCCGGCAGCGCGTCCAAAAGAAACATGGCGGCATGGCGCGAGGCCCGCAACAAGGGGTTTGCGCCGCCAAAGACCCGCCAGGCGGCGTCGGTGAAGCGGATGACCCGGCGCTGGTCCGTCCGTCGAGAGCGGACATAGCTGTCAAGCAGGGCCCCGCTCCCCAGGTCAGCCCCGGCGCGCCCCGCGGCGGCAAGGCGCCGCAGCAACCCCGCCACATCCCGCAAGGCCAAATTGAAACCCTGGGCCCCGTTAGGGTGAATGGCGTGGGCGGCGTTGCCCGCCAGAACGACCCGCTCCCCCGTCTGTCGCTCCGGTTTCAACAAAAACAGCGGGTAAGACTTCCGGGCCCCCAGCCCGGAAAATGCCCCTAAGCGCTTGCCGAAACGCTGTTGCAGGCGGTCCAGATAGTGGTCGTCGCTCAGCGCCAAACACTCGTCGGCTTGCCGCTCCGGCACGATCATGACCGTCGCGCAACGCCGTCCCGCCAATGGCAACAGGGCGATCAGGCCGCCTGGGACGAAACGCTCGTAGGCCCTGTGGCCATGATCCCGGGCAACGGTGATGTTGCTGACAATGGCGGTCTGGAGGCAATCACGCCGCCGCGCCTTAATCCCGGCGAAGGCCCGGGATTTTGACAAGGCTCCATCCGCCACCACCAACAGCTTGCAGGAAAGGGCGTCGTCCCCGCCAGCGCGCCTGAACAGCGCCCTGGCTTGGTCTGGCCCGGTCTCAATCCCGGTCGCTGAAGCCGGGCATATAAGATCAACCTCATCGCGCTTCGCCAGCGCGGCGAACAGGGCCCGGCCCAGGGCCCGGGCCGTCGTCGTGAATCCCAGGGCCTCCAGGCCCAACATCCCCGCGGACATCCTGACGCACCCCAAACGCCCCTGCTCGCTGACATGGACCTGAGATATGGGGCAAACCTCGAGCTGGTCCCACAGACCCAGGGCCGCCAGGATCCGCTGGGAAGACACCGCCAGGGCCAAGCCCCGGTCATCATAGCTGGGTTGCTCTTCGGATCGGGGCGGCGTCTCCTCGATCAGGGCGGTCTTCAGACCCTGCCGAGCCAGGCCCAGGGCCAGGCTTGCGCCGACCATGCCGCCGCCAATCACCGCCACCTCATAGTCAGCGCCCACGGCGCCCCCTCCCGTTCAATGCCGGGTCATCAGCGCCTCTATGTCCTCGACGCTCTTGGGCGCGCGCCGGCTCAACACCTCGTTGCCCTCGCGGGTCACCAGGACGTCGTCCTCGATGCGCACCCCGATGTTCCACCATTTTCGGGGCAGGCCCCGGCGCGGCGCGAAATACAGCCCCGGCTCAACGGTCAGGGTCATGCCCGGCTCCAACATGCGCCAAGCTCCTTCCACCTTGTAATCGCCCACGTCGTGCACATCCAAGCCTAACCAGTGGCCAGTCCTGTGCATGTAGAATTTCTCATAAGCCTTCTCCTTAATCAGCACCCGGGGCTGGCCGCGAAGGATGCCCAGGGCCACCAAGCCCTCGGTCAGAACCTCCACCGCCGCCTCATGGGGCTGGTTCCAGAGGCGGCCCGGCCGCGCCTCGTCGATGGCCGCCAGTTGCGCGGCCAACACCAGTTCGTAGATGTCTTGCTGCGCCTGGGTGAAGCGTCCGTTCACGGGAAAGGTGCGAGTCACATCGCTGGCGTAGTAGTCGTATTCGGCCCCAGCGTCTATCAGCAACACCTCGCCGTCTTCAAGCCGTTTGGCGTTTTGAACATAGTGCAACACGCAACTGTTCGCGCCGCCGCCCACGATGGGCGGGTAGGCCGAAGCGCGCGCGCCCTGGCGCATGAATTCGTTGATCATTTCCGCTTCGACCTGATATTCCATCATCCCCGGCTTGCAAGACCGCATGGCGCGGACATGGGCCGCGGCGGAAATTCTCGCCGCCTGGCGCATGGCCTTGATCTCGTTCCGGCTCTTGTAAAGGCGCAGGTCGTGGAGGATGTGGTTCAGGGAAATGAACTCGTCCGGCGCATGCACGCCGTTGCGGATCTTGTTGCGCACCTCGTTGACCCAGCCCAACACCCGTTGATCGAAGGGAGCGTTGTTCCCCATGGTGTAATAGACCCGCCCCCGGTCCTCCAGCAGGCCCGGCAGGATGTCATCCAAGTCCTTGATGGGGTAGGCGTCGGCGGCGCCGTAATCCTCGCAGGCGCCTTCCAGCCCCGCCCGAGGGCCGTGCCAAAGCTCCTGTTCCGCATCGCGTTCGCGGCAGAACATCACAAACTCGCCGGCCGGCCGCCCCGGGATCAGGGCCATCACCGCCTCCGGCTCGGCAAACCCCGTCAGGTAGTAAAAATCGCTGTCGGGGCGGTAGGGAAAGGCCACATCCCGATTGCGCATTTGCTCCGGCGCGGTGGGCAGAATGGCGACGCAATCGTCCCCCATCATGTCCATGAGTTTTTTTCGGCGTTTCTGAAATTCGGGGGGGTTCATCATCAGGCTCCGGTCGGCTTCACAGGGGGTATTTTGCAGGGCGACGCGGGCAACTTGCAAGTGGCAGGCCCCGCGGGTTGCAGACCCTGGCGAAGAAGGCGGGGCCGGCCCCTTCTCCGCGCCGGCGCGGCCCGCCGTTTTTCGCCGCTTTCCGGTTGACTGCCGTTCAGAGCCGTTTTATATTTGCAGGCCAATCATCCACTAAGACCACTGACCGCGGGAGGGGACATCATGTCAGAAACACAATCAGGGGTGATGGACCTAGGCGCCTTAGAGGCGCGAGTTGACGAGCTGATTCAGCAAAACAAAAGTCTGGAAACCGAAAACTCCGCCCTGCGCAACCAGCAGAAAAACCTGGTCAAAGAACGCGCCGCGCTGATAGAAAAGACGGAACAGGCCAAAGCCCGCGTCGAAGCCATGATCTCCCGGTTGCGCACCATGGAGACGCGCCCGTGACCCAAACCAACCCAGTTCCCGTCACGATCCTCGACAAGGAATACCTGATTTCCTGCCGGGAAGGCGAAGAGGAGCAACTGCAAACCGCGGCGAACTATGTCAACGAGAAAATGCGGAAAATGAAAAACAGCGGCAGCGTCATCGGCGCGGAGCAAACGGCGGTCATAGCCGCTTTGAACATCGCCAACGAAATGTTTGCGTGCCAACAGGAAAATAAGGACTATACTTCTGAGGTGGGCTCGGTGGTGGAGCGCCTCCACCAAAAGGTCAACGAGGCGCTGACCCAGGGAAGCCAGGTGGAAACAGCGGGGGATTGAATCCCGCGCCTGTTTGACCTGGGCGGCATGAGAGGCGCAAAATCCTGCAGAGAGGAGGGGCGGGGAAAGGTTTGGTTTGGGTATCTTCTGTCGTGTTCGTGTTCAGATCGACAGAAACTTGAGCTTGTTTTTTGTCAACCAGGGAACTAACCGCGGCGTTGTGAGCAAGCCCGCCTTGAAGCGGGAAGCCTGATGCGCCATCAGCTGTTCCCACTTGGACCCTTGGTTCAAGTTCAAGATCTGTAACGGCACGACGGTTGATACCCTCTTGTCAAAGGGGCCTGGCCCCGGCGGGGAGCAAGGAGCTGGCTCGTCTTCAGCTCAAAAATTTCTGATAAACGGGATTGTTGGTCTCTTCTGAGTGCTTGATCTGCAGGCTGTCCAGGAACGCCTGAAATTCGCCCCGTTGCGCCGGCGGCACCTGTATGCCCATCAGCACCCGGCCGTAGGCGGCGCCGTGGTTGCGATAGTGAAACAGGCTGATGTTCCAACGCTCCCCCATGCGGGTGAGGAAATGCAACAGCGCGCCGGAGCGCTCGGGAAACTCGAACCGGTACAAAACCTCGTTGTCGACATTGCCGGCGTGACCGCCCACCAGATAGCGCAGGTGCAGCTTGGCCACCGCGTCGTTGCTCAAATCGATGACCGGGTAGCCTTTTTCCTTGAGATGAGCCAGCAACTGGTTCTTTTCCTCGACGCCGCGCCGCAGTTGCACGCCGGCGAAGACCTGGGCGTCCTGGGCGTCCCCATAGCGGTAATTGAATTCCGTGATCTGCCGCGGCCCCAGGTCCCGGCACAAGGCGCGGAAACTGCCCGGACGCTCAGGGATGGTGGTGCAGATCAAGGCTTCCCGCTGTTCGCCCAGGGCCGACAATTCGGCGATGTGGCGCAACCGGTCGAAATTCAGATTCGCGCCGCTGACTATGGCGACCAGGTCCTTGTCCCGCAGGCTCTCGCGCTGAACATATTGCTTCAGCCCCGTCAGGGCCAGGGCGCCGGCCGGTTCAGGCACCGAGCGAGCGTCCTCGAAGATGTCCTTGATGGCGGCGCAGATCTCATCGACGTTGACCACCAGAACCTCATCCACCAGCTCCCGGCAAATCCGAAAAGTCTCCTTCCCCACCTGGCTCACCGCCGCGCCGTCGGCGAAGATGTCGATATCCTCTAACGCGACCCGCTCCCCGGCCTCCAGGGAGCGACTCATAGAGGCGGCTTCGTCGTGCTCCACGCCGATCACCTTGATGGCGGGGTTGACGGCTTTAACATGGAGGGCGATGCCGGCGATCAGTCCCCCGCCGCCCACCGGAACAAAAACGCAGTCGGGTTGCCGTTCGCACTGTTCCAGCAACTCCACCCCCACAGTCGCCTGCCCGGCGATGATCAGCGGATGATCGTAAGGCGAGATGAACTCCCTGTCCTCCGTGGCGGCCAGGGTCCTGGCGAAGGCCTGGGCCTCGTCGTAGGTGTTGCCGTGCAACAACACCTCGGCCTGCAGCCTCTTCACGGCGCTGACCTTGATGTTCGGCGCCGTCTTGGGCATCACCACGGTGGCCCTCAGGCCCAGCTTGCCGGCGGCCAGGGCCACCCCTTGGGCGTGGTTGCCGGCGGAGGCGGCCACCACCCCCCGTTCCTGGCGGTCAACGCTCAGGCAGGCCAGCAGGTTGTAGGCCCCGCGGGGCTTGTAGGAAAACACCGGTTGTTGATCTTCCCGCTTCAGCCAGACGCGGTTTTGCAGGGCGCGGGAGGATTGACTGGCGCAATCCAGACTGGAGCGCCGCGCCACCTCATAGACCCGGGCGCAGGCTTCGCTGATTAGCTGTTGGTATTCCGCAAACATCCGCTTAAGATGACAGCCTTGCTTCTTGACGCCATTCTATACCGATGAGTTTGGATAAGAAAACGCGCGCCGCCCGGGCGGCCTTGGCCTTCGTGGAAGACGGCATGGTGGTGGGCGTCGGCACCGGCACCACCGTGAACTGTTTTATCGACGAGTTGGCGGGCATCCGGCGCCGCATCGACGGCGCGGTGGCCAGTTCGGAAGCCACGGCGCAACGGCTGAGGCAGCGCCAGGTGCCTGTGTTTGACCTGAACGGGGTGAACGAACTCTCCATCTACATAGACAGCGCCGACGAGGCCACCCGGCACTTGCAACTGCTCAAGGGCGGCGGCGGGGCCCTGACCCGCGAGAAAATCGCCGCCGCGGTCAGCGACCGTTTCATCTGCATCGTCGATGATGGCAAGATGGTGGATGTTTTAGGAACCTTTCCCCTGCCGGTGGAGGTGATTCCCATGGCCAGAAGCTACGCGGCCCGGGAACTGGTCAAGCTGGGAGGGCAACCGGTCTTGCGGGAAGGCGGACTCACGGACAACGGCAATGTCATTCTTGATGTGCATCATCTGTCCATCACCGATCCGACCCGGCTGGAAAAAAGGATTGACGAGATCACCGGCGTGGTGAGCAACGGCCTGTTCGCCAAACGGCCCGCGGACACGCTGCTGATCGCCGATGACCAAGAGGTGCGCCGCCTCCCCGCGGCCCCTTAGCCAAATCCAGGCCCAGTGAAGTCGCCGCCTTGCCGGGCTTGTCATTGCCGCGCCAACTGCGGTATGGTTCCCTCCTCAGGCTTTTAATCCGCGCCGGACAAGTCCTCCTGAACAATGAGCAAAAGCAGAACGGCCGTCGTTGACCGGGCCACCAAAGAAACGAACATCTCCGTGTCCCTGGGGCTGGACGGCGCCGGGGCCGCCGTGTTGCAGGTGGGCGTGCCGTTTCTCGAACACATGTTGGACCAGGTGGCGCGGCACGGCCTGTTTGACCTGACCATCAAGGCGCAAGGCGACTTGGAGATCGATGCGCACCACACTGTCGAAGATGTCGGCATCACCCTGGGACAGGCCTTCAAGCAGGCCCTGGGCGACAAACAGGGGATCCGGCGCTACGGGCAGGCCTGCGTGCCTTTGGACGAGGCCCTCTCCCAAGTGACGCTGGACTGCTCAGGCCGGCCTGGCTTGGAGTATTTTGTCGAGTATCCTCGGGCGCGAGTGGGCGAGTTCGATGTGGATCTGATCCGGGAGTTTTTCCAAGGCTTCGTCAATCACGCCATGATGACCCTGCACATCGACAATATCCGCGGCAAAAACTCGCACCACATCGCCGAAACCATATTCAAGGCCTTCGGGCGGGCGTTGCGCGCCGCCGTGGAGCTGGATCCGCGCATGACGGGGGCGTTGCCTTCCACCAAGGGCAGTCTTTAGCAACCCTGGACAAGCTCGTGGAATCCGTCGTCATCATAGATTACGGCTCTGGCAACCTGCACTCTGTGGCCAAGGCCCTGGAGCAGGTGGCGGAGGCGACAACCCGCGTCTCAGTCAGCGCCGACCACGAGGCGGTCAGGGCCGCCGACCGCCTCGTCTTTCCCGGACAGGGGGCCATAGGGCAATGCATGCGGACCCTCAGCGAACGGGGGTTCCCGGAATTGCTCAAGGAGCGCATCCGAACCCGGCCGTTCCTGGGGATTTGCATGGGCCTGCAGACCTTGATGGACTTCAGCGAAGAGGATGGCGGCACTCGGGGCCTGGGGTTGGTGGCGGGGAAAGTCCTCAAATTCCCCACGGTTCAGGACGAGAGCAGGGGCAGGCCTTACAAGATTCCGCACATAGGCTGGAACCAGGTCAGGCAAGACCGGCCCCATCCATTATGGAAGGGCATCAAACCGGATGAGCGGTTTTATTTCATCCACAGCTATTACGCGCAACCGGCGCGAGCGGAAGACTGCGCGGGGACCGCAAGCTACCTGGTTGAGTTCGCCGCCGCAGTGGCCTGCGACAATCTGTTCGCCACCCAGTTCCATCCGGAGAAAAGCCAGCGCGCGGGGCTGACTCTGTTGCGAAACTTCCTGCAGTGGCGCCCCTAAGGCGGACGCGCCGCGCAGGGCGGGAGCCAGGCCTGCAGAGGCCCGGCTCCTCCGTTCAAATTACGCGCCGCTGACGACGTCTTTCAGGGCCTTCAACGGCGTGGCGCGAACCACATCCATCGCGTCTTTTGCCGGAATCTGGATCGTCTGCTGCGTGGCTGGGTTGATGCCAGTGCGCGCCGGCCTGGCGGGTTTCCTCACCCGGCGCAGTTTCAATCCCAATGACGGCACAACAAACTCGCCGGAACCGCCTTTTTGCAAATGGCCGGCTGCCAAATCGGCTACGGAATCCAACACCGCGGCGACTTGTTTTTTAGTTAGACCGGTGGTTTCGGCAATGACGCTCAGAATTTGGGCTTTGGTTTGTTTTGAAGCAATTGATTTTGTAGCCATCTTGAACCTCGCTGTAAAAATGTTTTAGGTTGACTGCCTCGTTCCGGAGAAGATTAAACGAGGGATAAATTTTTCGGCCCGAATGATGCTCTCTCTAACAACCCTCTCCTCTCGCCTGCATTATATACACAATGAAAAAGGAAAAAACACGAATTTTTTTGTTCAAAATCGCGTTTTTAGCGCCGCCCGCCCCCGCCCCTCAAGAAATTCGCGCTGTGGCAAAGGATTTGCGGGCAATCGGGAGTTTTCAGACCCTAACCTCTCGGGCCGCCGCCGAGCGGGCGATGTCGGCGCGGCAGAACAGGGCCTCGCAACGCAGGGCCCTGACGGCCCCATAAGCCTTGTCCCTGGCGCGAGCAAGGTTGCTCCCCAGGGCCGTGACGCACAACACCCGGCCGCCGTTAGTGAGAGTCCGCCCTTCGCTCCGCCGGGTGCCGGCGTGAAATACCTTGAGGTCTTGGCATCCGCCAGCCTCCAGGCCCTCCAGGCCGAAAATCTCCCGGCCTTTGGTGGCGCCCTCGGGATAGCCCTTGGAGGCCATGACCACGCCAACGGCGGGGCGCGGGTCCCATTCCACGGCGGCCCCGTCCAACTCCCCCGCCAGAGCCAGCTCGCACAGCGCCGGCAAATCGCTGCGCAGGCGCATCAACAGGGGCTGGGTTTCCGGGTCTCCCAAGCGGCAATTAAACTCCAGCGTCTTAGGCTCGCCGGCGGCGTCGACCATAAGTCCGGCGTAGAGGAACCCCCGGTAAGGCCGCCCCTCCGCCGCCATGCCGCGGAGCGTCGGCCGGATAACGCGCCCCATGATGGCCTCGCGCAACGCCGGGTCTGCCAAGGGCGCCGGCGAACAGGCGCCCATGCCGCCGGTGTTAGGCCCCCGGCCCCCGTCGTCCCGGGCCTTGTGGTCCTGAGAACTGGCCAAGGGCACGGCGCGCTCGCCGTCGGCAAGCGCGATGAAGCTCAGTTCTTCCCCCTTGAGCCGTTCTTCCACGATGATGCGCCGGCCCGCCGCGCCGAATTTCCCGGCGGACAACATGGCCCTGGCCGCTTCCCGCGCTTCGCCGGGGGCGTCAGCAACGACCACGCCCTTGCCGGCGGCCAGACCGTCGGCTTTGACCACCACGGCCCCGTCTCTTGAATCGATGTGCGCCAGGGCCGCGTCCAGCTCGGTGAAACTCCGGGCTTCCGCCGTGGGGATGCCGTGCCGCCGCATAAAAGCCTTGGCGAAATGCTTGGAGCCTTCCAGCGCCGCCGCGGCCTTGGAGGGCCCCAGACAGGGCAAGCCGGCGGCGGTGAATTCATCCACGACGCCCGCCACCAGGGGCCCCTCAGGCCCCACGATGGTTAGGGAGACGGCGTTCCGCTTGGCGAAGACGATCAAGTCGGCAATCGCGTCGGGGGCCAGAGGGATATTTTCCACCTTGTCCTCCGCCATTGTGCCGCCGTTGCCCGGCGCCACATAGACTTTCTCCACCCGGGGCGATTGCGCCAGCTTCCAGGCCAAGGCGTGTTCCCGCCCGCCGCCGCCGATGACCAGGGTGTTCATCCCCTCAGGCGCCGTTGATCCCGCGTTTTCAGTGGCGGAAATGGCGCATGGAGGTGAAAGCCATGGCCATGCCGTGTTCATTCGCCGCGTCTATGACTTCCTGATCGCGCTTTGACCCCCCCGGCTGTATGACGGCGGCAATGCCCGCCGCCGCCGCCGTGTCTATGCCGTCTCGGAACGGGAAAAAGGCGTCCGAAGCCATGACCGCGCCCGCCAGTTCCAGGCCCGCGTCGGCGGCCTTGAGGGCCGCGATGCGGGCGCTGTCAACCCGGCTCATCTGACCGGCCCCCACCCCCAAAGCACAACGGTCTTTCGCATAGACGATGGCGTTGGACTTGACATATTTCACCACTTGCCAGGCAAACAGCAGGTCCTCCAGCTCCGCCGGGCGCGGCTTGCGCCGGGAGACCACCTGCAACCGCCCCGGCTCGAACAAGAGCCCGTCCCCGTCTTGCGCCAACAGGCCGCCGCTGACCCGCTTGAGTTCCAGTTGCCACAGGGGGCCGTCCCGCCGCCCCACGGCCAACACCCGCACCTCCGGCTTCTCTCCCGTCGCGGCCAGGACGCCCTCTTCCACCTCCGGCGCCAACAGCGCCTCCACAAACTGCTGGTCGATGATCTTGCGGGCGGTCTCCCGATCCAGGGGCCGGTTGAAAGCGATGACGCCGCCGAAGGCGGACACCGGGTCTGTGGCGTAAGCCCTGAGGTACGCCGCGGTGATGGACTCGGCCTCGGCGGCCCCACAGGGATTGGCGTGTTTGACGATGACGCAGGCGGGTTTGGAAAACCCGGTCACGCACTCCAAGGCGGCGTCCGCGTCGGCGATGTTGTTGTAGGACAGGGCCTTGCCCTGCAACTGCCGGGCCGCCGCCATGGTGCCGCTGGCGGGGCGCGGGTCTGTGTAAAACGCCGCGGTCTGGTGGGGGTTCTCCCCGTATCTCAGTTCCCGGGACAGCCTGAACTGCATGGTGTAGGCGTCTGGGTAGTTCTTGCTCGCGCCCCGGTGGTCCAGGCTCCCCAGGTAATTGGACACATTCGCGTCGTAATTGGCGGTGTGGGCAAAAACCTTCTGCGCCAAGCTGAAACGGGTGTCGTAGCTCAGCCGGCTTTCGTTCTCTTCTAGCTCCTTCAGCACGCCGGCGTAATCCTCCGCCGCCACCACCGCGGCGACAAACTGGTGGTTTTTGGCGGCGGCCCTGAGCAGGGCCGGCCCGCCTATGTCGATGTTCTCCAGGGCCTCCGCCAGCTCGCAACCGGGGCGGCTGACAGTGGCCTCGAAGGGATACAGATTGACGATCAACAGGTCTATGGGCCCTATGTCCAAGGCCTCCATGATCTCGTCGTCCTGGCCGCGCCGCCCCAAGAGGCCGCCATGGATCTTGGGGTGCAGGGTCTTGACCCGGCCGTCCATGATCTCCGGAAAACCCGTGTAGGCGGAGACATCCGTCGCCGGCACGCCGCCATCTTGCAACAGCTGAAAAGTGCCGCCGGTGGAAAGGATCTCAAGGCCCAGGCGACTCAGGCCCCGGCAGAATTCCAGAATGCCGGTCTTGTCCGAGACGCTGACCAAGGCGCGTCGTGCCGCCACCATGTCATGGCTCATGGATGTTTGCGAGACTCCATAGCGGCGCGGGAGGGCGGGAGGGCGAGCTTCAGCGGGTCAACCTGTATTTTCTCAGGCGGCTGAGCACTGTGCCGCGATTCAGGCCCAAGGCCCGGGCCGTGCGGGTGATGTTGCCATTGCAGTTCTTCAACACGGCTTCCAGCAGGGGTTTCTCCACCTGGGAGATGACCAGCTCGTGCAAGTTCGCCGCCTCATGCCCGTCCAGGTCCTTGAAGTAATTGTCCATGACCTCCTCCACGCACTCACTCAGGCCGCGCACCTGGGTCTTGGTCGGTTTCGCTTGTTGCCGGGTCGGTTTCATTTAATAGCCGCTGATGACATTGGGCAGAATAACATTGTTTCTGACGGCGTATTCCTGCCACAGCATCGTCATCTCCGCCAATTTGTCCGGATGCGACTCAGCCAGGTCCTTCAGCTCCGCCGGGTCTTCCGCAAGGTTGTAAAGTTGCCAAACGTCGGTCTTGAGGCCCAGGCTCCGAAAATCCCGGTCCGGGTGGTAAGGCGCATAAATGATCTTCCAATCGCCCTGTCTCAAGGCCCGCTTGCCGAACAGCTCCCACCCTATGGCGTAGTCGGCGGGATGGACAGCCTCAGCCTCCCCTTTCAGGAGCGCCAACATGGAGCGCCCCTGCATCTGCGCCACCTCCCGGCCCTGATAGCGCGCGCCAGGGTGTTCGATGCCCGTCAGTTCCAACAGAGTGGGCATCACATCCATGACTGACAAAATTTCGTCGGAGCGCGCGCCGGCCTGAATCCCCTTGGGATAATGGGCAAAGGCGGGAACCCGCACGCCCCCCTGGGAAGGGTAGCCTTTGTAGGTTCGCAACGGGGTGTTGCCGGCCTGAGCCCAGTTTTGTCCGTAGTAAATGTAGGAATTGGGTTTGCCGATGTTCTCATAGCTATTGTCGCAACACGATTCTATGTATTGGGCAAAAACCGGGATGGCGCGGCCTATGTCATGGCCTTCCGGGCCGTTGTCGGACAGGAAGAAGATAACGGTGTTTTCATACTCGCCAATCTGCTTGAGGTAGTCCACCACCTTGCCTAAATAGACATCCACATCATCGACCATGGCGGCATAGACTTCCATCACCCGGGCCTGGTACCGTTGCTCTTCCGCCGTCAGCGCCTCCCAGGGCCGCTCTCCGGGAAAGCGCGGAAACGGCTCCGCATCAGCGGGGACTAAGCCCCGGTCCTGCAGGGCCTGCAAGCGTCGCGCTTTCAGCGCATCGTAGCCCTCATCGTATTTGCCGCGGTATTTCGCGATGGAGGACTCCGGCGCCTGCAGGGGCCAGTGGGGGGAAGTGAACGCCAGGTAGGAAAAAAACGGCTTGCCGTCGCCGTGATTGTTAGCGATGTACTCGATCATCTTCTCGGCCTGGTGGCGGGTCGAGTAAAAGTCATCCGGCAGGGAATCCAGCAACTCGCCATCATCCCGATAGAAGGCCTTGCGCTCGCCGAACAGCGCCAACATATTGGAAAAAGCGCCGGCGCCGCCTTCCAACATGGCGAAAGAGCGCTCGAAGCCGCGGTCATCGGGGCCGTTGAAATCGTCCAGGCCCAAGTGCCACTTGCCCGTCATGTAGGTGTGGTAACCGGCGTCCCGGAACAGCTCGGAAAGCACCGCCACGCGAAAATTCAGGTAGCCCTCGTAACCCGGGTTGCCAAGCTGGTCGCCATCTGGTCGTTGTCTTTCAAGGTCCTCAAACATATTGCCCAGGCCGGCAATATGGCTGTCCGTGCCGGACAACAGCATGGCGCGGGTGGGGGAGCAGTTAGGCGCGACATGGAAGTTTGTCAGCAGGACGCCCTCCCGGGCCAGCGCGTCAATGACAGGCGTTTCGATCTCGCTGCCGAAGATCCCCAGATCGTTGAACCCCACATCGTCCACCACGACTAACAGCACATTGGGCCTTTGGCCCGACGTCTCGCTATCCGCGGCGGAACAACCGGTCAAAACAGGCAGGGCCGCCGCCAACAGACAAAGCAACCCGCGCCGCATCCCGTCCGCCATAGGACTCGACATCGTCTGCCGCCAACTCAGAAATCGATCTGAAAAGTTCCCCCGAAGAAAGCCATGCCAGGGTTTGGCGTGCAACCATTGGCGACGGTCAGGGTTTCATTATTGGATATGTCATAGCAGGTCTTCTCCGCGGAGAGGTTTTCCCCCCAGACCGACACTTCGTACTGTTGCTCATTGCCGAACCGGTAGCTAGCCCTGGCGTTGATGAAAAAGGCCTCGGAGGTGACGGTGCCGGGCTCTTCGTTCGCGGACGAGTTGAACTCATCGGAGTAGCGGAAGTCAGTTTGCAGGGTCACCAAGCCATCGCCGGCCTGGAATTCCTTGAGGATGAGGCCGTTGAAGGTGATTTCCGGCGTGTGGTTCAACCGCGCGCCTTTGTTGATATTGGCCAGGCCGCCATCATCCTTGATTTCCGAATGCAGATAACCCAGGCCGCCAGAAACAAACCAGCCGGCTCCCGGGGCCCACTTGAAGTCAACCTCAGCCCCCACGATCTCCGTCTCCGGCACATTGAGGAAAGCGGGACGCCCTTGGGAATCCACATCGAAGATCTGCAAGTCTTCCCAGTCGTACCTGAACACCGCCGCGTTGAATTGCAACGCGCCATCCAATAGTTCGGACTTCATGCCGACTTCAAAGGCGTTCAGGAACTCAGGCCCCACCGGCTTGTCCGCCGTGCCGGCAAAGGCCGCCAAGGCCCGCGTGTCAAACGCGCCAGACTTGAAACCCCTGGCGAAGCTGACATAGCCCATGACCGCGTCGTTGAATTGCAGGTTGAAGCCGATCTTGCCGCCTAACTCCTTGATGTCCTGCTTCACCGGCAGATCCGGGCTTTGGCAGGGCAATGGCGGCGGCGGGCAACCGCCGGTTGCGCCCGCGGTGATTGCCCGCAAGCGGGCCAGGTCGGTGTAGAAATCATCCGGCAACCGCGGGCTTCCCACCTGGCCCGATTCGGTGCCGGGGGCGATGCGGGCGATGCTGATGCCCTCTTTGGAGTCTTGCGTCCAGCGCAGGCCGCCGAACAGGGTGAGCCGCTCTGTGAGGTCGATGTCGATCTTGCCATAGACCGAATAGATGTCCACATCCTGCTGGATCTCTATGGAAGGAATCACCGAAAAAGGCGGCGTGCCAGGCGAGCCATTTCTGATGATCGTCGCCAAGGTGTCATCCTCGGAGGAATAATACCCGCCGAAGATCCAGCGCCAGGGTCCCTCGTGGGTGGAGGTGAGCCGCACCTCTTGCTGGAAGGCCTTGTATTCCGCATCCTGGCCGGGGAAGAAACCGGCGTAAGCTTGGCCGCCGGTGTTTTCTATGTAATTGAACTGAACTTCGTCGTAACTGCTGATGGAGGTGGCGGTAAAACTGGGGAAGTCGTATTCCAGCCGCAGGAACCCGCCGTAAAAATCCAGGTTAGAGGTGTTGGGCGCGCCATCCCAGACATCCTGCCAGTCCGCGGAGGAGATATTGTGCAGGGTGCGGTGGTCGCCGCCCACCATGGTGACGCAAGTGTTCAATTCCTTGTACTGAGCGGTGCCGTCCGCCAGTCGGGAGCAACGCAGGCCCCTGGCGGGATTGAGCAGGCCGCCTGCGGTTTCGCCGGCGTCGGCGCGGATGTTGCCGTCGGCGTCCAATAAGCCCGCCGCCGCGAGGCGCTGGCTGTCCAACAGACCTATGCCCCTGAAGGGAAGCCGGTCGCCCCGTTGCAGGGTGAAGTGGCCGTTGGCCAAAACGCGGAAGGATTCGGAGGGCTCAAAGGCCAGTTGCGCGCGCCCGGAATGGCGCTCCTCCTCACCGGTATCCTCGCCGTTAAGAAGGTTGTTGTAGATGGCGCCCCGGTTCTTGGTCTGCACCGCCAGCCGCGCCGCCGCGCGCTCCCCCAAGGGGACGCCCACCGCGCCTTCAAAATCGATCCGGCCCTCGTTGCCGCCGTTCACTCGCCCGTAGCCGTTGAGTTCGCCCCCCACTTCTGGCTTGCGCGAGATCATGCTGACCGCCCCGCCGGTGGTGTTGCGGCCAAACAAGGTGTTTTGCGGCCCCCGCAACACTTCGACGCGCTCCATGTCGAACAGGCCGAAGCTGCCGATAATCGGGGAAATTAGGGACACCTCGTCCAGGTACTGCCCCACGGCCTGTTGCGCGGTGACATGGAAGTTGTCCGTGCCTACCCCGCGGATGGAAAATCCCGTGTTAAGGGCGGAGCCGGGTTTCAGGATTAAGTTGGGAAAAACATTCATCAGGTCGTTGGGGGTGGCGACGCCCAACTCGTTTAATTGATCGCCGGTCAGCGCGCTGATGGCGATGGGAACATCTTGCAACGATTCCTCGCGTTTCTGCGCGGTGACAATCACCTCTTCGAGTAGCGTTCCCTGGGCCAGGGCGCCAGAAGTGAACAAAAAAGGGCCTAGGCTCAACAACAGCGCGCCCCGTAGCGCGAAAGAACGCGCGAAAAAATTTGCGTAGGACATGAACGATTCCTCCCCCAAGGCAAGTTACGCAGGCTTTATTATTGTATTGTCGATCAAGCCGCAAGAGGCCAGCCTCACCCGTTGCAGAGCAGATGTTAAATCAAGCTGAGAGGCATGGCAAGAAAAAAATAGGCTCAGCGTCCCACTATAGAGGGGCCTGCTCTTCCGCGGCCAAAAAAACAGCTTGAGGCAGGCAACTAAGCTGTGAAGAAACACCGCGTCGCATGGCGGAAAACTAACAAGCTTAAAAAAAAGGGACGGCGTGGCTTGGGGTGGGGCTTTTAAGACCCTGTGCGGCCCGGATGGCCGCACCGAGAGCGTCCAAGGATGGATTTACAGCGTGTCGTAAAAAGCCCTGCCCCAAGCTACGCCCTCGGGCGTCGCGCCAAGCAACATGGCGGAAAATTAAGAGGATCAAGGGCTTGTCGTTCATGGCGGGCCTGGTTCCAAATCCGCCGTCGATTTTTCCGGCGCGTTTTCAACCGAGAACTTGAACAGGACGCCATCAGCCAGCTCCGCCACTGGCGATAACCACGGCAACCCGAGGGCCCGGTCCTGGCGAGTTTTGAAAAGAGGAACCTTATTAACACACCAGTTACTATCAGGTCTGTGGAACCACAGGACATGAACCGGGCCGTCGGCGCCAGCGGCTGTCAGACGGGGCCGCAACTTGCTCTCATCGCAGGAAATGTAGCGATGCTTCGCCAGAGTGTCGGTATGAATGTACGCCGCCGCCGCATCGTTGCTAAACAGCGCGCCGGCAAGCGCCGCCGACCTCACATATTCCAGGGACTCGGAATGGGCCCACTTGGCGCGGGTGTAACCCCAACCCGCGCCCTGACCGGCCTTGTATATCGCGTTCGCAGTCAACGCCCCCTGATAAGCCAACCACAAGGAGAGCATGGCTGTCAGGGTCGCCATCGCAAGGGGAGACAACAACGCCGCCACGCCCTTTACCGGCGGCTTGACATCCGGCAATCCGTCTGCCCGCAACCCCCGGAACGAGCGCTCCAACGCCAACGCCGCCACGAGCAACAGCGGGATGTAAATCGGCGCTAAAAACCTTGCCTGGAACCCGCTCCAAGTGCCCCCCAACATCATCGCCAGGACCAGCAACGCGACATAGACCAACGCAAACCCGCCAAACACGGAAAATGAACGCCAGTCCCGAGAGGACAAGTCGGGCCGCGCTCGGACGAAGCCCCAAGTCGCCGCCAGTCCCACCGCCAACAATGCGACAACAGCCAATGTCAGGGGCAAACCACTGGCGGCCCCCCGAGTCAGCTCGTGGAAAACGCCATCCAGGATCTCCGGCAATGAGTAGAACGTGCGGCCCCGCTTGCCAGTCAAAGTGCCGGTGAGCAAGAAGGTGCGCCACAACCACAGGCAGAGCGGGAGGAGGGAAACCACCGCGTACACGACGATGTCTTTTGCCTTCTCAGCAGGCGTCGCGCCGCGCCGAAAAACCAGCAACAACGCGACGGCAAGGACCACCGAGACGCCCAGGTAACGGGTCAAACAGGCTAAGGCGGCAAGCGCCGCTGCCGCGACCAACGCCGAGCGCTTGCCGCCCTCCAGAAACTTCTCGGTCTGAATGAGCGCGAGAAGGGCCAACAGAATGAACGCCGTTTCGGACATGACCCAGGACGCCATCCAGATTAAGGGCCAAGCCACGGCCACGGCGGCGCAACCCCACAGTGCCAGCAGACGGGATTCCAGACGCCGCCATAGCCACCAGCCGGCGACAAACACCGTCAAGCCAAAGAGAACGGCGTTGAACGGACCCGCCACCGCCAAGGGGTCGAAGACCCCCAGGCTGGCGCCGGCCAGCAACGCGGGATACAACGGCGGGAAGTAAATGTAATGCCTCCCTAAAAACTGGGTAAAACCTTCCCCCGCCAACAGGTTTCGAGCGACGCTTACATAGGTCACAGAATCCGAAGTCAGTATCCCTCCGAAGGCGACCTCCCGCGCCAGGACCAGAGCCGCGCCCAATGCGGCGAGGCAAGCCAACGCCAACGCCGGGCGGCGCCTACTCATCGAAGTTCACTTCCGCTTCCCAAAGCGGGCCGCCATTTTCCTCCCCCCAAGTCAGATTGCGCATGCTTTGTTATTGTGTTACCGAACAGGCCGCAAAACGCCAGCCTCACCGTTGTGGGACGGATGTTAAATCAAGCTGAGGGGCATGACAAGAAAAAATAGGAGGCGGGGGGCGGTGTAGCTCGCGCTAGGCAAAATGACGGAAAATTACACACTTTTAGCGACGGGAATTTTTCGCCAGGCAAGCGGCGAATTGACCACTTTTTAGCGACGGAAGTTTTTCGTTAGGCAACTGGCGCGACAAGCGTTTAGCGACGGAAATTTTTCGCCAGGCAAGCGGCATGACGAGCGAGGACGGGAGTGTATGTCAAATACATGACTGGCCGAGCGAGGAAATGCCGCGATGCATGGCGGAAAATTAACAAGCTAAACTGACTGAACGCGGAAGCGCCAGGCAACATAACGGAAAACTAACAAGCTAAAACTGACCGAGCGAGGAAATGCCGCGCCACATGGCGGATGTAACAAGCTAAAAGGAGGAAGAGCGATGTGCTTCCCTCCCAGAAATAACAGTCAACACCACCTGCGTCTCGCTGATGTCTTCCACCGGCGCGGCAAAGATATTCCGGTCTATGATGATGAAGTCGGCGGACTTGCCGACCTCCAGACTGCCTGTCTCGTCATCCCGTTTCGCGGCAGAGGCCCCGTTAATCGTGAAAATCCGCACGGCAGTGGCTAAGTCTATGGCCTGTTCCGGCCACAGCGCGCCCGGGGCCTTCCCGTAGGGGTCGCGCCGGGTCACCATGGCCTCAAGCCCTGGCCACGGGTTGGGATCCGGCACCACGGAGGGCCAGTCGGAGCCGTAGATCGCGCCCGCGCCCGCCTCTAACAGCGATTTAATAGGCCACATGCGGCCCGCCATTTCCTCTCCCACCACCTCTGCCATAACCTCCTGCAAGGGCGTCGGATACCACAGGATGGGGGAGAACTCCGCGACGGCGTTCAGCGCCTTGAAGCGGGGGATGTCGTCGGGATGCACCCATTCCGCGTGAGAGATCTCGTGCCTCAGGCCCGAGGGGCCGTTCGCCTTGCGCGCCGCTTCTATGGCGTCCAGGGCCACCCGCGCCGCCCGGTCGCCGGTGGCGTGGATCTTGACCGTCAACCCCGCGCCATCCAGCTTGATCAGGTCCTCGGCTAATTGCTCTGGCGCATGAATCAGCTTGCCGGAAAAATTGTCGCCATGCTTCCCGTCAGGCAGATAAGGCGCCAACATGGCGGAGGTGCGCGTCGGCGGGATGCCGTCAAGCATGATCTTGATGAAGTCCGTTCCCACATTTTTAGTGGCGTATTCGGTCCGTTGGCGCACATTCTCGAGCTCCTGCTCCCGGTCGTCGGCCCAGGCCATTCTCCACGGCAGGCTGGCGCTAACCTTCATGGTCAACAGGCCGGACTCATCCAGGCTTCGGTAGGCCCGTAGCGCGTGCCGGTCAGCAATGGCGTCCTTGATCGCGGTGACGCCCACCTTGTTCAGCTCGTGCATGGCCCAGGCCAGGGCGGTTTGATACTGCGCGTCCGTGTACGGGGGAAGCGCTTTCAGGACATCGTAGGCGGCGTTGTCTATCAGCACCCCGGTTGGCGCCCCGCTATCCGCTTCCCTCACGATAACGCCTCCCGGTGGATCCGCCGTGGCCCCGTCTATCCCCAGGGCCTCCAGGGCCGGCGAGTTGAGCCAAGCGGCATGCACGGTGGAATCCCCAAGATAAACGGGGTGCGCCGTGGTGACCGCATCCAGGATCTCCCGGTGCGGCACGGTGTCGGATTCCATCAATTCCATGGCCCACTGGCCGCCGCGCACCCATTCGCCGGGCGGGGTTTGGGCGGCGCAGTCCTTTAATTTCTCGACGATCTCAGCCACTGTGAAGGTGAACGGAAACCCGCATTGAAAGTGATGTTTCTCCCCGGCCTCCTTGGGATGGACATGCATGTCGTGGATGCCAGGCATGAGCATCCGGCCTTCAAGGTCAACCACCCGGGTTTGCTCCGAAGCTAAGGATTGAACCTCCTCGTCGCTCCCCACCAGGACGATCCGCCCCTCCTTGACCGCCAGGGCCTCCGCCGTGGGTTGTTCCGGATTGACCGTATAGACAAACCCGTTGATGTAAATCGCGTCCGCCAAGGCCTCGCCCTGAACGCCTGCCGCTACGGGCCGCCCGGCTTGGACCTCCTGAGCCTGCTCCCTTTCGGAACAAGCGCTTATCGACGTTGCCGCGACAACCAGGAACGCGGCGAGCTTGGCTTGCAGGGGCTTGCGTTCGCGGCGCCGGCGCCCTCGGGCTGGTTTATTGATAATGGTTCTTCCCATTGCTGAAACGCATTTTTATCTCCGGGAACACCTTCACGCCGTTAGCGGCCACATAGCGCTCCCACAGGGCCAACATCTGGGCCAACTTCTCCGGCCGGGCCTGCGACAAGTCATTCTGCTCGCCTGGGTCTTCCGCCAGGTTGTAGAGACCCCAGTCGCTCTCGCCCCAGGGTCGGTTGAGCCAAAGCAGTTTCCAGTCGCCCTGGCGGATCATGCGCCGGTTAAACAATTCGATGCCATAAACATAGTCGGAGGAATGGACTTCGGCCTCTTTGCCAGTCAGCAACGGCAACAGGGACGCGCCCACTAAGGACTGCATCCGGCGCCCGTCCACCTCCGACGGGGGCCGGGGCATGTTGGCCAGTTGCAAGAAGGTGGGAGCCACATCCAACACGGTGGCGAAGGCGTCTGAAGGGTTGCCGGCTTCTATCCGGTCCGGGAACACGGCGATGGCGGGCGCCAACAGGCCGCCCTGAGTGGGGAAGGCCTTGTAAAGGTGAAACGGCGTGTTGCTGACATGGGCCCAACCCGGCCCGGTGGACACATAGGAACCGGGTTTGCCCATGTTTTCATAGCTGTTGTCGAAGTGGGCCGGCACCCACTGGGGATTGGTGCCTAGGTCTTGGGGATTGTTGCCCTCCGCGCCGTTGTCGGAAAAGAACATTATAAAGGTGTTGTCGTACTCGCCGGCGTCTTTCAGATGCTGAATCAAGCGCCCGATATTGTCATCCAGGGCCTCCACCATGGCGGCGTAGAGTTGCATCCGGCGGACTTCCAGCTTCCTCTGCTCATCGCTCAGCGCCTCCCAGTCAGGCCATTCCGGATGGCGGGGAGCCGGGGTTGAGCCTGCTTTTATCAGCCCGGCGGCGCGCATGTTTTTCACTCGCGAGCGGCGAATCGGGTCATAGCCGCCGGCATAGACGCCCTCATACTTGTCTATGTATTCCTGCGGCGCCTGCAAGGGCCAATGGGGCGCTGTGTAGGCGGCGTAAGCGAAGAACGGCTTGCCATCGCCGCGGTTGCTGTCTATGTACTCCATCAGCTTGTCGGTGATATAGACGGAAGAATAAAAGTCATCAGGCAGGCTCTCCACCCGCTCCCGGTCCTCAGCCCAGTAAGCCACCGCCTGTGGCTCCATGATGCCCCGCATGTCGGAAAAGTGGCTGGCGCCCCCGTGTTTCAACCAGAAGGCCCGGTCGAAGCCCCGGTCCAGAGGGTAATGCCCATCCTGATAGCCTAATTGCCACTTGCCAGCCATGTAGGTGTGATAGCCAGCCTCGCGCAACAAGCGCGGAAGGGTGATCATCTGCTTATTCAAAAACCCCTCATAGCCGGGCAGCCCCAGTTGCTCTTCCGATTGCATGCCGTTCATGGTGCCCAGACCGGCGCGATGGGTGTCAGCGCCGGACAACAGCATGGCGCGGGTGGGAGAGCAAGTGGGCCCCACATGGAAATTCGTCAACAGCTTGCCGGCCCGGGCCAGCGCATCCAAATTCGGCGTGTTGATCTCGCTACCGAGGACGCCCAGGTCCGAGTAGCCCAAGTCATCAGCCAAGATCAACAGAATGTTGGGAGGCGGGGCCTTGGCGAACCAGTCAGCGCAGGCGGCCAAGGACAACAGGCAAGCCGCCAACAGGATTTTTAGCAGAGCGCGCATGTTTCTAGTATGCCAGAAATCCAAGACTGGAGGTCAATGTTCCGCCATGCGGCGCGCGCCGGGGGATGGATTTGCAACGCGCCGTGAAAAAACCGCCCCCAAGCGGTTTCTCCCTGCGCTGAGAGGGTCGTCTCCCACTTGCGCAAATGCGACAAGGGCCCGCCGAACTCCCCCCGAACAGGCGTTATGGTGTATCCTTGCGCCTTTCCCCGGCTCCGTTCGGTTGAGAGAGACAGCATGAAAATCGTAGTGCCTATAAAGCGCGTGGTGGACTTCAATGTTCGCATCCGCGTGAAACAAGACGGCAGCGGCGTTGAAACAGCCAATGTGAAGATGTCCATGAACCCGTTTTGCGAGATCGCGGTGGAGGAGGCGACGCGCATCAAAGAGGCCGGCCAAGCTGAGGAGATCATCGCCGTGAGCGTCGGCGGCGGGCAGTGCCAAGACATACTGCGCACCGCGTTGGCCATGGGCGCCGACCGCGCCATATTGATCGAAACGGAGGTGGAAACCCAGCCGCTTGCCATCGCGAAATTGTTGCGGGCGATCATCGAGAAAGAAGGGGCGGAATTGGTCATCCTGGGGAAACAGGCCATAGATGGCGACAACAATCAGACCGGGCAGATGTTGGCGGCGTTGTTAGGGCGGGCTCAGGCCACTTTCGCCTCCAAGGTGGAGTTCACCGACGCCGGGCTGAAGGTCACCCGCGAGGTGGATGGCGGCCTGGAGACCATCTCGGTGAAAATGCCCGCCATCGTGACCACAGACCTGCGCCTGAACGAGCCGCGCTATGTGAAACTGCCGAACATAATGAAAGCCAAGAAAAAGCCCCTGGAGGTCCTGACGCCGGATGAATTGGGCGTGAACATCGAGCCGGGCGTGGAGACCCTGGACATCGCTGAGCCGCCGGCCCGCCCTCCCGGCATCAAGGTGGCGGATGTTCACGAACTGGTTGACAAACTGCGAAACGAAGCAAAGGTGATCTGAAAATGAGCATCATAGTCGTCGCGGAACACGACAATAACGCCCTCAAGACCTCCACGCTGAACACCGTGACCGCCGCCTTGCAATTGGGCGGCGATGTGAGCCTGTTGGTGGCGGGCTCCAATAGCGGCGCGGCGGCAACGGCCGCGGCGAGCATCGCGGGCGTCGCCAAGGCCCTGCATGCGGACGCCCCGCATTATGAACATGCGTTGGCGGAGGAGTTGGCGCCGTTGGTGGTCGCTTGCGGCGCCGGCGCCAGCCACATCCTGGCGCCTGCCAACACCTTCGGCAAAAACTTGTTGCCGCGGGTGGCGGCGCTGTTGGATGTGGACATGGTGTCAGACATCATCAAGGTTGAATCCGCAGACACCTTCGTGCGCCCCATCTACGCCGGCAACGCCATGGCGAGGGTCAGGAGCAAAGACAAGATCAAGATCATCAGCGTCCGCTCCACGAATTTCGCCGCCGCGGCAACCACCGGCGGGCCGGCCGTCGTGGAATCCATAGACGCGACGCCTCCCGTCGGCTTGTCCGCCTTCCTCAGTCAGGAAGGGGCGGAAACGGAACGCCCGGAACTCAGCAGCGCCAAGGTGGTCATCTCCGGCGGCCGCGGGTTCGGCAGCGGCGACAACTTCAAGATGTTGGAAGACATTGCCGACAAATTGGGGGCCGCCATAGGCGCCTCACGGGCCGCCGTTGACGCTGGCTATGTGCTAAACGACTACCAAGTGGGGCAAACCGGCAAGATCGTCGCCCCGGACCTCTACATCGCCGTGGGCATCTCCGGCGCCATACAGCATCTGGCCGGCATGAAAGAAAGCAAGGTCATCGTCGCCATCAACAAAGACGAGGAAGCGCCCATCTTCGAAGTGGCGGATTACGGCCTGGTCGCCGATTTGTTCCAGGCCCTGCCGGAATTGTCCGCCGCCCTGGGCCGGCTTCCCGCCAACTGACGAGAGGGCTGTTTTTCCGCAGAGAAGCGGGCCATCCCCTGTTTAGCCCCTAAACTGCTCCTGTCTGCCATGGCGCGTCAACACCACCCTTATCTGGCGGTCAGCTACATCTTGACAGCCACGGTGTTTTTTTGCCTGGCCGATGTGTTAGGCAAATGGCTGACGGAACGCTACCCGGTGGTGCAAGTGACCTGGCTGAGAAGCGTCGCCGGATTGCTCGTCCTGATCATCGCCACCAGCGCCACCGCCAACCTGGGCAAGCTGAAGACCCGCCGGCCGGGCTGGCACGGCTTGCGCAGTCTTATGAGCGCCACGGTGGTCCTGCTCATCTTCTACGGCCTGAAGCACATCCCGCTGGCGGAATTTGTGTCGTTAACCTTCTCCATTCCTTTTTTTATCGCCATCTTCTCGCCCTGGTTGCTAAAGGAGCAAGTCAGCACCCAGTCCTGGGGCGCCATCGTTGCCGGATTTGTCGGCGTGCTGCTCATATTGAGGCCGACGCCCGGCCATTTTCATATCGCCCACCTCACCACCCTGTTTCTGTCGCTCCTGGTGGGCTTGATGATCATCACCGCCCGGTATTTGTCCACCACTGAAAACAACTGGTCCCTCAACTTTTACCTGACCATCGCCAGCGTCATCCTGTTCCTTCCCTGGGCCTTGGGCGACTGGACCGCGCCGGCGCGGTGGGACTGGCTGCTGTTCTTCCTGCTGGGCCTGTCGCAGACGGTCGCCCTGGGTTGCTACATCGAGGCGATGCGGCTGGCGCAGCCAGCTGTCGTCGCGCCCTTGGACTATGTGCGCCTGATATGGACCATCGCCGCCGGCTATTTCTTCTGGCGCGAAATCCCGGGGCCTTACACCTGGGCCGGGATGGCCCTTATCGTCGCCAGCGGCATCTATGTGGCGCGCCAGGGCCGGGCGGCGGTCGCCGACCATGGATGAGGAGCCACCCTTGCGCCTCGCGCCGTTTTGAAAACCGATTGACTCCCACAGCCCTTATCTGAGACAATGTCCGCCGGGGAGCATTCCATCGGCTTTGTTTTCCAAGAGGCGGCGCAACCTTTGCGGAGGTTGGCAGGCTGTTTTTGGCGTCAATTCTTAAGCGCTTTAGGGGGAATCGTTAATGTTGCAGAGTTCAGGACCGCATGCGCGTTTTGCCGGCAGGTTGCTGGTTTGCGGCGTCTTTTTGTCCGCGCCTGTTGCCGCGCAGATTGAGGAAGTGATCGTCACCGCGCAAAAACGTGCGGAATCGTTGCAGGATGTGCCTATTTCGGTTCAGGCCTTCACTGGCGAGAGCCTGGGCGAACTGGGGGTGCTCAGCGCCGAGGAGATCATGTTGCATGTGCCTAACGCCGGCGTGTTGCCGCAAGGCGGAACGAAGACCAACTATTTCATTCGCGGCGTCGGCACCGCCGATTTTCATCTGAATGTGGTCGGCGCCGTCGGGGTGTACCTGGACGATGTGACGCTCAATTCGCCTTTCGCCGTCACCTTCAGCGCCTTCGACATGGAGCGGGTGGAGATCATGCGGGGGCCGCAAAACACCTTGTACGGGCGCAATACGACGGCCGGCGCGGTCAACTACATCAGCCGCAAACCCCGCATTGGCGGGGAGCCGGAAGGCTATTTGGAGGCCGGCTATGGCCGCTATGATCAGTTTGATCTGGAAGGCGCGGCAGGTTTCGCCATAGGCGACAAGGCGGCGGCGCGCATCGCCCTGTCGAGCAACATGCGGGACGGCCCTTTTGACAATCAAACCCTGGGGGAAAAGACCGGCAACTATCAGCGTCAGGCGGCCCGGGGACAATTGCTGTTTCAGCCCACTTCGCAGTGGGAGCTGTTGCTCAATGTTCATGGCGGCATCTCCCGCTCCAATCCCGATCCCTTCAAAAACACTGGCTTGCGGGACCCCAACGACAGAATGGCGCCTTGCCCGGTGCCGGCGGACGACATCATCCCGCAAAACAATCCCGACTGCATCGATTCAACCGGGTTCAATCATCAATATCAGGACTGGGAAGATGTCTTCGGCGACCTTGAGCACAAGGAAAATGTGGATCTCTGGGGCTTCTCATTCCGGGCGCAGTGGGAGTTGGACGCCATGACGGTGACCGCGGTGACGGCCTACGACTCCTTCGTGGTGGATTACCAGGAGGATTCCGACTCCAGTCCCAACCCCGGCTTTCAATTTTACCAGGAAGGCGAATATGACCAGTGGTCGCAGGAATTGCGACTGCAATCCCCTTCCGCCCAGGACTGGCGCTGGATATTGGGGGGCTACTGGTTTTTTGAAGAAGGACGCTACGCCACCGTGGTGCGCAGAACCCCGGCGCCGTTGGCGCCCGCCGGCCCCAGCAATTTCAACATCGTGCCAAACACCCAAGTTGACCAGGACAACCAGGCGGTGTCGGTGTACGGCCAGGTTGAATACGACTTGACGCCCGTCTTGACCGCAACGGCGGGGCTCAGATGGACCAAGGAAACCAAAGACGGCTACAACAGGCCCTCCGTGAGGTGCGTCGGCGCGGTGGGCGGCCCCCCGTTCTGCCCGCCAGTGGGCCGGAATTTCTTCCCCGGCCTCGATGAAGTTCCAAACTTGCCGGGCCTGTTTCTGCCGCCGGTGGAGAAGCTGGATTTCAGTTCAACGGACTGGGGCTCCCGCTTCGCGCTGGATTGGCAAGCCACCGACGACGCGCTGATCTACGGCAGCGTCTCCCGGGGCTTCAAGGGGGGCGGCTTCAGTCTCGCGGCCCTGCAGGCCTTGACCGGCAACGCGGCGGAAAGCGTGGCGCCGGAAATTCTGTGGGCCTATGAAATCGGCGTCAAAACGCAGTGGATGAACAACAGCCTGCAACTCAACGGGGCGTTCTTCTATTACGACTGGGAGAACCTGCAATCTTTCCAGCCCTTGGTGGACCCGAACACGGGGATCGCCATTCCGCGCCTGCTCAATGTGCCAGAAGCCAGCATGAAGGGCGGCGAGGTGGAATTGCAATGGGCGCCAGCCGGCGGCTGGTTTCTCTCCGCCGGCATCGGCGTGCTGGACGGGCAGATTGACGACCCAGGGGCAATCCTGGGCGTGAACAAGGGCAACAACCTGCCCAATGTTCCCGATCTCACCTTCAATGGCTTGTTGCGCAAGGAGTTCGCTGTCGCTGGCGGCGTTGTGGCCTTGCAGACCAGCTGGCGCTACAAAGACGAGGTGACTTACGACTTGGCCAACGCGCCCAACCTGAGTCAACAGGAAGGCTTCTGGAACCTGGACGCTCGGGGGAGCTACCGTTTCGGGCCGGCGGAACGCTACGAAATCGCGGTCTGGGGCAAGAATCTGAATGGCGCTGAATACTGTCGCGGCGCCACCAGTCTTGAAGGGCTGGTGGAATCGAACATCTGTCTGCCGAGCCTGTCTGAACCCACTTATGGCGTCACGGCGGCGGTCAATTTTGATTAGCCGGGCGCGCTGTGCATTTGCATTGCCAATCAATCTCATCCCGCGACGCGAAACGCCCGGGACGGGTCCTTTCAACAAACTGATCAACCAAAACCAAAAGGAGGAAAACCCATGTTCACCCACACTAACAAGACGGGACGGATGGCCCTGCGCCCTGTTTTACTCTTCGTTTGCGTCTGCGTCCTTGGCGGCGCGACGGCGGAGGCCCTGGCTCAGGTCAGCGCGCTGGAGGAAATCATCGTCACCGCGCGCAAACGCGAGGAAAGCTTGCAAGACACGCCCATCTCCGTCGCCGCGTTTTCGAGTGAAGACATCGAGTCGCGGGGCATGGTGGATTTTTCCGACCTGGGGGAGTTCACCCCCAATGTGGTCTTTGACTTCACTTCCGCCATTGCCGCGGGCAACTCCGCCGCCATCGTCATGATCCGCGGCGTGGGCAGCGCTGACTGGGCCCTGCCAGTCGACCCGGGGGTTGGCATTTATCTCGACGGGGTTTACATCGCCCGCACCATCGGCCAAGTCATGGACACGGTGGATGTGGAGCGCGTGGAGATACTCCGCGGCCCCCAAGGCACCCTGTTCGGACGCAACACCATAGGCGGCGCCATCTCGGTGGTCACCCGCAAGCCTGAGACCGACCGATTCTTTGGCCGGGCCGAAGTCACCACCGGCAGTTACGACCGGATCGACGCGAACGGCTATGTCAATGTGCCTCTCAACGACACCTTGGCGGGCAGTCTTTCCTTCTCCACCCGGAACCGCGACGGCTATGTGAAAAACCTGAACCCGGAGGGGCCCGATTTGGGCGACAACGATGAGTGGTCGGGGCGCGTCGCTCTGCGCTGGACGCCGTCTAACGACGTCACCGTGGACCTGACGGCCGATTACTCCGCCACCCGCGAAAAGCCCGCTCCCAATGTGCTGATCGCCGCTATTGAAGACCCCGCCAATCCGGACCGGGGGTTTGCCCCCTTCAATAATTTTCTGTCCGGGGACCCGCAATGCCTGGACACTTCCGGCCCCGGCGGCTGGCGCATCAGCACCGACCCCGACAGGTTCAACAACCCCAACTGCTTCAACAATCAGTGGGCCGTAGGCCCCTACCGCACTTGGAGCAGCCATGTCAGTTCCACTCCGGAATTGCAGTCGGATGACCGCTTCAGCATCCGGGTGCGCCCGGCCTCTGAACTGAATGTCTGGGGCGTAGGCGGCACCATAGAGTGGGACTTGACCGACAACCTCACCTTCAAGTCCATCAGCGCGCACCGCCGGGTTGAAGACGGGTTCTGGTCCCGGGACGGCGGCCACTCAGGCAACCAGGCCCATGTCCTGGTGCGCACCGCCAACGACTACGAGCAAAAGCAGACCACCCAGGAGCTCCAGTTGTTAGGGTCCGCCTTCGCCGAGCGCCTAAGCTACATCATCGGGTTTTACTACCTGGAGGAAACAGGCAAGCATTTGGATGTGGTGGAATTGCCGCTGAACACCGTGTTCGACAGCGGCGGCACCATAGACAATGAAAGCAAGGCCGTGTTCGCCCAAGGCACCTACGACATCACGAATCAGCTGGCGCTGACAGTGGGCGTCCGTTACACGGACGAGGACAAGGAGTTCGCCGCGGACTCCACCGTGGGCATAGATCGCAACGGCTTGGTGGCGGGGTTGCCCGATTGCCGCAACAACCCCATCCCGCGCCCTGGGGACGGCGCCTGCGTGTTGCCGCCGGAACCCGCCCAGTCGAACACCGAAGAATTGCAACCCTATGTCAACCTGTCCTACCAATGGACAGACGACCTGATGACCTATGTGTCTTATTCGGAAGGCTTCAAGGCCGGCGCGTTCACTCAGCGGGTGTTCCCGCCGGCGACGGCGACGCCGGTCGCCGGGCCTGAGTTTGTGAAGGTCTATGAAGGCGGATTCAAGTCCACCTGGGCGAACAACCGCTTGCGCTTGAACGGCGCCGTGTTCTTCACCGACTACACGGACTTGCAGGTCACCGCCAACGCCGCCACCGGCACCGGCTCTGCGGAGAATCCCGTCATCGGCCTGACGACGCAAAACGCGGCGGAGGCGGAGATCCTGGGGTTCGAACTGGAAATGACCGCCGCGCCAGCGCCGCAGATGCTGTTGCAAGCCGGCGTGGGCTTCTTGGACGCGGAATACACCAAACTCGACGAGGGCGTCAATTTCCAGATCGAGGACGATTTGGTCAACGCGCCGGAGTGGAACATCAATGTCGCCGCGCAATACGAATACAGCCTGGGCGACTGGGGGACTCTGACGCCGCGCATGGACCTGTCCTACACCAGCAAGGTGGCCAACGACGCGAAAAACGCCCCCGCATTGGTGCAACCCAGCTACGCCCTGTTGAATCTCGCGCTGACTTGGCGCGACGCGAATGACGCTTGGTCCATCACCGCGGCGGGGCGCAATGTGACCGACAAAGCCTATCTCATCACTGGCTGGTCTGGCTCAGGCTACGAAGAGGGCGTGTACGGCATGCCCGCCACTTGGTCCCTGTCCCTGCGCCGGAACTTCAACTAAGCGCAAGACTATACCGCTGTCGGCCCTCGGCCTTGGCAAGGCTGAGGGCCTGGCGGCTCCGCCATGATTCCCAGGGGCCGTTTCACGATTGTTTCGGGGCGCGAGCCTCAAACGAGCATCAAACGTTTTGGGCCGCCGTTGACCACTGCTGAGCCTGCTCCACGCTGCGCCTGAAAGGCGCTTGGCAAATGTAGAAACACAGGGCCGCCAACGGCGCCGTCAGACCCAACACGATAGAGAGCGAATAGCCCAACGCCATGTCGTCCGCGAACACCCGGTCGGTGATGAGGGCCACGATGGTGGGCCCCAGACCCAGGCCGATAATGTTGTTGAAGAACATGTAAAGCGCCGAAATCTGGCCGCGCAATTGATTCGGAGAGATCACCTGTATGGAGGCGGGCAACACCCCATAAGGGCAGGTGAACAACAAGACAATAGGCAACAACAGGACGAAGGCCGGGCCAGCGGCGGGCATCAGCGGCATGAGGATGCAGGGCGGGGTCAGGATTAGGCCCGACCAAACCAAAATTCGCAGATACCCGTCGGTCTTCCCCTTGGCGACGAGGCGATCAGCAAGGGCCCCGGCCGCGTAGATGCCGGTGGTGGATAACAACAACACCGCCAGCCCGATCTTCGCGCCGCTTTCCGCGGCGGTCCAGCCGAAGAGACGGATAAAAAGCTCCGGCGTCCAAGCCAAAAACCCGTAGCCCATAATGGACATGATCGCCCCGCCGGCGAACAGCGGAACAAAGGTCTGCTTCCTTTGCAGGACAAACCGGACAACCTCGGAGACAGGCACGGACTTGAGCGTCTCGCCGTTTTTGGTCAGAACATTCTTCCGCTCTGGCTCTCTTATGCTCCACACCAAAGGAACGATGATCACCCCTGGCAGGCCGGCGCAAACCAGGGCCAGTTGCCAGGGTGCCAGCGCGTCTATCAGGGGGATGCCAGTGTCGCCCAGGTCGCCCGCCAACCCCATCACCGCGCCGCCAAACAGAAAGGCGATGCCCACGCCCAAATTGATCCCCAGGGCATAGACGCTTATGGCCTTGCCTAATTTTTCCTTGGAGAAGCTGTCGCTGATGATGGAATACGCGCAGGGATTAAGGGCGGCCTCCCCCACGCCCACCGACATGCGCAACAGGAACAGCTGGCCAAAGGAACGGGCAAAGCCGCAACAAACCGTCGCCAGGCTCCACACAGCCAGGCCCGCCATGATGAGATGCTTCCGGGACACCCGGTCCGCCAAACGCCCCAAGGGCAACCCCATGATGGTGTAAAACAGCGCGAAAGCAAAGCCGATCAATAGGCTGACCTGGGTGTCGCTCAGGTTGAAGTCCTGGCGCATGGGGCCGATCATCAGGTTCAGGATCTGCCGGTCGACAAAAGAGAAGGTGTAAGAGATCATCAGCACGGCAACGGCGTACCAGGCGTAGATCCCATTAGGCGAGGGCTTGTTGCTCATCAGCGAAACCGGCGCGGCAAAGCGCTATACTGGCCGCAAACGAGACTCATTGCAATGAGCCAAGACCCGGCCAGACCTGAGCAAGGGGCGGCCGCAGCGCGCCAGCGTTGCGCCCAGCGGCGCAACCGGCTGGCGCTGAAGCTGACGGCGTTTCACATCGCCTTGGTGTTCCTCTACGACCTGGCGGCGGTTCACGCCCCGGCGTTGCTGACGCGCCCGGCTTGGCCCGGCGCCGCCGTGACGACGGGCCTCTTAGGCGCTTTGGCCATGGTCTGCCTGGTCATCGGCGCGGCCTGTTACTACAGCTGGCGCGTCAACCGGGACAACGCCGCCCTCAGGCGCCTGCTTAAGACAATGCCCGCCGATGCCTGACAAGAGTCTGATGACAGCGGGCCTGGCCCTTAGCCTGTTGTCCCTGCCGGCGCAGGCGGCGGAGCAAGGGGCTTCCGCGGTCAATTTCGCCTCCGGGGCGACTTTCACGCTGTTCCTGATTCTGACCCTGTTCATCACGCACTGGGCGGCCCGGCGCACCCGCTCCCGGAAGGATTTTTACGCGGCCGGGGGACGCCTGGGGGGGCTCCAGAACGGTTTTGCCATTGCGGGGGACACCATGTCCGCCGCGTCTTTTCTGGGACTGGTGGGACTGATCTTCATAGTCGGCTTCGATGCGTTGCTGTTTATCGTCAGCTTGGTGGTGAGCTGGCTCGTGGTCCTGGTCATCATCGCCGAGCGGCTGAGAAACTTAGGCTCTTACACCTTCGCGGACGCCATCTCCTACCGGTTGTCCGGCAAGCCCGTCCGGATCTTGTCGGCGGTTTGCGCGCTGTCCATCATGTTGCCCTATCTGTTGGCCCAGCTGGTGGCGGCCGGCGCCTTAGTGGAGGGATTGTTCGGGTTGAGCTACCGCCAAGGAGTGGTGGTCATCGGGGCGCTGATGATGATCTATGTCATCTTCGGCGGCATGACGGCGACCACCTGGGTGCAGATCATCAAGGCTGTCTTGTTGGTGGGCGGCGGCACGATCCTGGCCCTGGGGGTGTTGCTCCACTTCAGGTTCAGCCTGGGCGGCCTGACGCAAGCCGCCGTCGAGGCGCACCCCCGGGGCCTGGAGTTGCTGAGGCCGGGAGGACTCTACAACGACATGATCTCCGTGGCGTCCCTCAGCCTGGCGTTCATCGGCGGCACCGCGGCCATGCCTCATGTGCTGATGCGTTTTTTCACCGTGCCAGACGCCGCCCAGGCCCGCGTTTCGGCGGCGGTGGCTCTGGGCTTGATCGCCTACTTTCAAGTGGTGGCCATCGTCCTAGGACTCGGCGCGGTGGTCGCGCTCACGGACAACCCCGAATACGCCCGCGCCGGCATAGACATCGCCGGCGGCAGCAACATGGCGGCCATCTACCTGGCGCGGACGGTGGGCGGGGATGTCTTCATGGGCTTCATCTCCGCCGTCGCCTTCACGACCATTCTCGCAGTGGTCTCCGGGATAACGCTGTCGGCGGGAGCCACGGTCTCCCACGACCTCTACGCCAACACGCTGTGCAAGGGCGAGAGCAACGAGTCCCGAGAGTTGTGGATAGCCAGAGCCACGGTGTTGGTCCTGGGCGTCATAGGCATAGGGCTGGCGTTCGTCTTTCAGGGGCACAATGTGGCCATCCTCGCCACCTTGCCCTTGGCCATAGGCGCCAGCACGAATTTCCCCTTGCTGTTGTTGTCCATGCACTGGGGCGGGTTCACCTCCAGAGGGGCCCTGGCGGGCGGTTGCGCCGGCCTGCTCCTTGCAACTTCGTTGCTGATCCTGGGCCCCACCGTCTGGGTGCAGGCCCTGGGTTTCGCCGAACCGATTTTCCCCTACGCCTACCCCACCTTGTTTTCCATGGGGGCCGCGTTTCTGTTCGCCTGGGTCTTTTCCAAGACGGACAAGAGCGCCCAGGGCGCGGCGGAGCGGGCGGCGTTTCCGGCCCAGTTGGCGCGTTCTCAACTGGACGAGGCGCAACCAGAGAGATAATTCGCCTTGACGCGCCGGCGGGTTTGACAATGAAGGTTCTGGTGGCAGGCGGCGGCATTGGGGGTTTGACAGCGGCCCTGAGTCTGCAAAAGGCCGGCATCGAAGTGGCGGTCCATGAAGCCGCCCCGGAGATTCTTCCCCTGGGGGTGGGCATCAACATACTTCCCCATGCGGCTCGGGAGCTCATCGAACTAGGTCTCGAAGAAGAGATAGACAAGGTCGCCATCCGCACCGCGGCGATGAGCTACTACACCGCGGCAGGCGCCTTGGCCATAAGCCAGCCTTGCGGCCTTCAGGCCGGATACAAGTGGCCCCAGTGGTCCCTGGGCCGGGGCGCCCTTCACATCATCCTGCTTGAAGCTTTCAAGCGCCGGGCGGGCGCTGACAAGGTGGTCACCGATTCCGCATTGTCGGATTTCACCCAAGACGCCAAGAAAGTGACCGCGCGCTTTGAACACCGCCGCGCCGGCGGCTTCTCAGAGGTCGAGGGCGACATCCTGGTGGGGGCCGACGGGTTGCATTCGACAACCCGGCGAAAGTTGCACCCGGACGAAGGCAAGCCGCTCTATTCAGGCATGGTTCTTTATCGTGGCGCCGTGGAAGCGGCGCAGTTCCTCGATGGGAAAACCATGATCATCATAGGCGACAAACGGCTCCGGCTCGTCGCCTACCCCATCTCCGGCGCGCTGTTGAGGCGCGGGAGCGGACGCAGCCTGATTAACTGGATAGGCGCGCTATCCATGACAGAGCATGAAGCGCCAAGTGAAGATTGGCTCAAATTTTCCAAACAGCAAAAACTGCAACCCAAATACTCGAACTGGGTCTTCGATTGGCTCGATGCGCCTAAGTTGCTGGGCGCGACCCGGGAGGTGTACGAATTCCCCGTTTATGATCGGAACCCGCTGGAGCGTTGGACTTTTGGCCGGGTGACGCTGTTGGGCGATGCCGCCCATCCCCTCATTCCGGTCAGCTCAAGCGGCGCGGCGCAGGCGATCATAGACAGCCGGGCCCTGGCCTTCGCCTTGGCGACCCAGGGCGCTCCGGTTGCAGGATTGCGGGCCTACGAAGAGGACCGGCTTGCCAAAGCCAACGAAGTGGTTCGAGCCAGCCGTCAGAACGGTCCGGATGAAGTGCTGGAAATCGTCAAAAGGCGTTGTCCGGAAGGGGCGAGCGACATTCACGAATACGCGCCATTGGCGGAGTTGCAAGCTGTCATCGATGAATTCAAGGAAAGAGCCGGGTTCGCGGTGGAGACCCTGAACGCCCTTCCATCGTACGAAATCAACAACTAAGCCGGCGGCGCAAGGCGAAAAACCACACGCTTTTAGCGACGGAAATTTTTCGCTCGGCAAGCGACGCAACAAACGAGGGCATAGCTTGGGGCAGGGCTTTTTACGACACGCTGTGAATCCATCCTTGGACGCTCTCGGTGCGGCCATCCAGGCCGCACAGGGTCTTAAAAACCCTGCCTCCAAGCTACGCCCACTCCGCCCCGTCTTCCGTTATCCCGCAACTATTTTAGCGACGGAAATTTTTCGTTTTAGCTTGTTAATTTTCCGCCATGCGTCCCGGCGTTTCCTCGCTCGGCCAGTCATGTATTTGACATACACTCCCGCCCTCGCTCATCACGCCGCTTGCCTGACGGAAAACTTCCGTCGCTAAATGCTTGTCGGGCCAGTTGCCTGACAAAAAATTTCCGTCGCTAAAATAGTTGCGAGATGGCGGAAAACTAACAAGCTAAAAAAAATTGACAGGGCTAAATGGAGTGTCTTATACTTCCCGTTGCGTCCCGAACAGATCGGCTTCTGGCCTGCTGATTGGGACCACGGGTTGTCCCTAATTAGGGGCATTTAAGCGGATGGCAAGGAATTCCGCGCCGAAACCGGCCTGGAAACTTGCCTTTGTTTAGAGGTGAAAATCATGCAACCTAATGTGACTTTTAACACTCACAAGGCGGTAAAAGCCTTGAAAAGCTCGGGGTTTAACGAGAAACAGGCCGAAAGCGTCGTGGAAACCATAGACAAAGCGGTCAATGAGACGGTCGCCACCAAGTCCGATCTTGCGCTTTTGGCCACCAAGGAAGAGCTTAAGGCCCTGGCCACCAAGGACGATATTAAGAACATGGCCACCAAGTCCGATCTTGAAGTTATGGCCGCCAAGATTGAGACCCTGGAAAAAACCGTCGAGGGCATCAAGGAGAACATCGATAAAAACGTGGCCACCAAGACCGAGATTGCGAATCTTGAGTCGCGGATGCTGAGGATGATGTTGATCCAAACGATAGTTTTGGTCGGCCTGTTCATCCCCGTGATTGCCAAACTCTTGCTGTAAGCAACCCGTGCCAGGCAACTGGCGCATTGACCACTTTTTAGCGACGGAAATTTTTCGTCAGGCAACTGGCGTGACAAGTGAGCGAGGGAGTGTGCAAACAGCACATGACCGAGCGAGCGAGGAAACGCCAGGACGCATGGCGGAAAACCACACACTTTTAGCGACGGAAGTTTTTCGTCAGGCAAGCGGCGTGATGAGCGAGGGAAGGAGTGTATATCAAATACATGACTGACCGAGCGAGGAAACGCCGCGCCGCATGGCGGAAAACTAACAAGCTAAAAGCAAGCTAAAAGGCTGGATTTTCGCAACCGGATCATCTACACTTCCCACACCCGAAACGCCCACAAAGGAATAGAGGAAAAACCTTGCGAACCGTGTCAATCCCGCCTGTGGCCTCGCCCCATGGCGGCGCCGTGGGCGGCAGGCAGTCCCTGCAAGACAGGTTTGCATCCCGTCTCGCAATTCACCCCGGCCTAACCCGCAAGGTCGTGTCCTATCAGGGCAACCGGGCGCGGCCCGGGTTGCGCTGGATGAAGTACAAGGAAGGATTCTCCGGCGAACTGGTGGAGGCGCTGATCGAGGACGCGGAATCCGTGTTGGATCCTTTTTCCGGCATCGGAACAACGCCGCTGACGGCGGCTGGCCGCGGGCTGAAAGGGACCGGCATAGAAATCATGCCGGTCGGCGTGTTGGCGGGCCAGGCCATAGCCTACGCCGCGAATGGGTTAAGCCGCAAGCGCCTGGAAAAGGAAGGACAATCCCTGTTGGAACGGGTGCAGTCCAGTCGCAAACCCCGCCGGGAGCATGCGTTCCGCCATGTCCGCATCACCGAGTCAGCGTTTCCGGAGAAAACCGAGGCGGGGCTGGCCAAGGCCCGGGAATTCATCGCCGGCGTTGAAGACGAGGCAACGGCGGTCATGTTGAATGTCGCCTGCATGAGCGTGCTTGAGGAAGTGAGTTACACCCGAAAGGACGGACAATATCTGCGTTGGGATTACCGCTCAGGGCGAAAGTTGCGGACGCGGTTGCACAAAGGGCCTGTTCAATCCTTGACGCAGGCGTTGCAGACGCGGCTGGCGGAAATGCTCGAGGACTTAGGCCCGCTCAAGGCCAAGTACGGCGCGGGGATGCCAAAATTCATCACCGGTTCCTGTTTGACAACATTGCGCGGTCTGCCTGGGGGCGCATTCGATGCGATCATCACTTCTCCCCCCTATGCAAACCGCTACGATTACACTCGGAACTACGCCCTCGAACTCGCCTGGCTGGGATACACTCAGGAAGACTTTGCGAATTTGCGGCAGGATTTGTTGTCCGCGACAGTGGAAAACAAATCGAAAAAAGCCTGGTTGCAAAGTTGTTACGGCAACAACGCATTGCTGAAAAACGCGGTGCGCATGTACGAGGAGCAGGATGCCATCCACGAAGTGGCGCAAACGCTCAAGGCCCGCGCGGCCGAGCTTTCTAACCCCCATGTGATTCGCCTGCTCGAGGGGTACTTCCTGGAAATGGCGGTGGTTATTGCCGAACTGGGTCGGGTCTCGCGCCCGGGCGGCGTCGTGTTCATGGTGAACGACAACGTGCAATATCACGGCGAGGAGGTGCCGGTGGATCTGATCCTGTCCGACTTTGCGGAACAATCAGGGTTTGAGTGCCGCCACATTTGGTTGCTAGCCCGGGGCAAGGGCAATTCCAGCCAGCAAATGGGACGTTTTGGCCGCCGGGAAATCAGAAAGTGCGTTTATAAATGGATTCGCTCGAATGACTAAACTGGATGACGCAAAGAAACGATCATCCGTGCTGTCAGCGAGGATCAGGCAAAGAACGGATGTCAAACTGCGGAATTTGATCGCGAGTTTCAATGGTTCATTGTCCTTCCCGCCATTGGATGACTTGATGATCAGCCAAGCGGCTTGGGACCATGTTGCCTCATCCGGCATTGACCCCAAGGAGGTTTTTGCTCACCCGGAGTTGTTTTGCCGCCATCCGGAAACATCCGAATACTACCGGGGAATCGCGTTGCTGTCCCGCAAAAGAGTGGCGGCAATGGCCGTTTCCGTGGAGGCATGGGAAACCGGTCGCAAAAGCCGGATAACCATAGAACAGGGCAAGAAGCTTGCCCGGCTTTACAACACGGTGATCTCCTCAATCATCGAAGGATCCGGCGATTGGACCCTTGAGAACGGTTACCGCAACATCATTGCCAACATGGGAATAGGACTTGACGGTTCCATTCGCAATCTCATCGGGCAGGATGCGGAAAACATGGTCAAAGACCGGATTTTGCAATGGCTTGACGCACAAGCTCTCATAGAAGAACGGGATGATCGGAGAACGAGATTCAAGTTGCCTAATGGCTATTCAATGTCCTACGGTTCAGAGCCAGATATCGAATTTCGACAAAACGCCGAGGGTGAAGACCGTGTGGTTGCCACCATTGAGATCAAGGGCGGCACGGACCCGGCTGGCGCCTTGGAGCGTCTTGGCGCGGTGCAAAAAAGCTTTGAGGCAACACCGGCGAACTGCGTAAATATGCTGATAGCAGGCATCGTAACCGCCGAGATGGAGCAACGACTGAAAAACCTTGGTGTCAGCAGGCGCTTTCTTCTTGATGACATCACCCATGATGGCAAGGACTGGTTTGATTTTCTAAACGAGGTTTTCCACCATGTGGTTCGCATTGCCGGCGAGATAACGGGGCCTCGCAAACAAGAAGCCAATGATTCTTAACCAGTTTTTTAGGGCCGTGTCTTGGCGCGCGCCTCGCGTTGCATGACCGCGCTGGCGGCCTGACCGCGAAATTTTTAATGGGCGAGTGACAAATGTTGAAAATCACCAGGCGGGATTTTGTCAATTCGACCCTGGCGGGGGCCGGGGCGGCCCTGTTGACGGCGCCGGCACCGCTGGCGCGGGCGGGACTGCGACGGCCAGCCCCGCCGCCAGCCCTGCCAGAAGGCTGGTACGGCTTCGGCGGGGTGGGTGATTACGCCTCCTCCCACGGGAACACGCCGGAGGCCGTCGCTCAGGCCCACGCCATTCGCCAAGGAGCGTACGACCAGGCGGGGCCGGACTGGATCGACACCGGCGAGTTCTACGACCTGGTTGTCGTGGGCGCGGGCATGGCGGGATTGGGCGCGGCCTACGAGTTTGCCGCCACCATGCCCAAGACGGCCCGTTGCCTGATCCTGGACAACCACCCGGTGTTCGGCGGCGAGTCCAAACAGAACGAGTTTGAGGTCAAGGGGCAGCGCTTGACCGCGCCCCAAGGGGCCAACGGGTTTTCCATACCGCCTGTCGCCACTGAGGAACCGGCCTACGCGGTGGGCGACGCCTACTACTACGACCGCCTGGGCGCGCCGCGGGAGTTCACCTACAGCGAACCCGCGCCGGAGGCCGCCTCCATTCGCTTCGGCAACGACAATTACGGCTTCGTGCATTGGCTGTGGGACCGAATAGATGTGAGCCACTTCTACAAACCGCGGGCGCCGGGGCAAGCGGCGCGGCATGTGGTCAATGTATGGGACAACAGGCTGCAGGACCTGCCCTTGCCAGAACGGGTCCGCGCCGATTTGTTGGCGTGGAACGAGACGCGAAAACGCCCTCACGGGGAGGAGGGCTTAGGCCCCTGGCTGGATTCCATGTCATGCAAACATTACCTGGAGAAAATCCTGGGGCTGGACCCGGCGGTGACGGCCTATGTGGACCCCATCATCGCGGACGCTATGGGTTCCACCTGCGATGTCACCTCGGCCTTTGCCATGTTCAATGTTGGCCTGCCCGGCTTCAAGGGCTACCGGGACGACCACATTGACAACCGCCACTCCTTCCCCGGCGGCAACACCGGTTTCGCCCGTTACTTCATCAAACGGATCATGCCCCAGGCCATTGCGGGCCGCGACGCCTTCGCGGACATCATCAACGGCGACATTCGTTTCGATCAGTTGGACCGGCCCGAACAGCCGGTGCGCCTGCGCTTGTCCTCAACCGTCGTTCGGGTTGAACATAACAGCAGGGAAGCAAGCCAGTCCGACTGGGCGTGGGTCAGCTACGCGCGGGGCGGCAAGGTCTATCGCCTGCGGGCCCGCGCCGTGATCATGGCTTCCGGCAGCTGGGTCAACAAGCATGTGGTGAAAGATCTGCCGGAGGCCCAGCGCGCGGCTTTTGACTCTTTCAACCACGCGGCGTTTTTGGTGGCGAATGTCGCGCTCAACAACTGGGAATTTATGTGGAGATTGGGCGTTTCCGGTTGCCGCTACGAGGGCGAGTTCGGTTTCGCCTGCAACCTGCGACGGCCCATGGTGGTGGGAAACCGGCGCCCGCCCCTGGCGCCCCGCGAACCCGCCGTGCTGACCTTCTATGTCCCCATGTTCACCCCGGGGCGCGCCGCGGCAGAGCAAGGCAACATAGGCCGGCTGGAGTTGTTCTCCACCCCCTACGCCGGCTACGAGCGACAGATCATCCGGCAACTTGAGGAGTTGTTCGCCGCCTCAGGTTTCAAAGCCGAAAGAGACATCGCCGGCATCGTGCTCAACCGCTGGGGGCACGCCTACATAATGCCTGAGCCGGGCTTCTTCTTCGGTCGGGACGGCAAGGCGCCGGCCCGGCAGACGGCAAGCCAGCGACACGGACGCATAGGCTTCGGCCATTCGGAGTTCCGGGGATTGCAACACTGGGGGCCGGCGGCGAGCGAGGGGCGCCGGGCCTTCAACGATCTGCGCCATTTTCTCTGAGGGCGCGAGCCTCCATGACTCCCGCGCCCGTCCTTGCCTTCGCCAACGCTGTGTAAAACAGCAACCGCGCTGTCGTTTCAGGGGACAGCTTGGGGCCGCTTCTGGCTTGCGCCCGCCCCTGGCTCCCTGAAATCAGCCTCGGCCTCCCACAACAGCTTCTTGTCCCCCGCGCCGGAAACAAACTGCCCGGTGCGTATGCGAGCGACGTCGTAGTCGGGCAACGCCACCGCCGCAACAGCCCGGTTTCCATGCCTGAGGATGTGATTCTTGAACCTGAAGTCCAGCTGAATGAAGCCCTGCTGTTTGCGGTCTTCGGGCAAATCGCCGGCGTCAACCGGGACGACATGCAGAAAAATCTCGGTGTCTTCCAGCAATCTGTTGTAGGCGCGAATGTCAAACGGCGCCCCGGCGTCCTGCGGACTCACAGCGTAGAAAAGTTCGCCGTCATGCAGGCGCGCTTCCCACGCCTGCCCTTCCTGAACGACGCGGATTGCCGGCGCCCCTGCCGCCGCCATGATCCGGTCTATTTGCTCATCGTGAACAGCCCGGTCGTAAAGGAACGCCAACCGGTTTTCCGGCGTTAGCGAGGGCGCGCCCTCCCAGAGCCGGGGCTTGATGATGAAATCGGCAAGTTCGCGGCGCACCAAGTCACTGGTGAAGAGAACCGCGCTGCCCGCAAGATAATACATGGCGAACTGCCCAAACCAGGCACCCCTCATATGCGCGCCGTAGCCCATCCTTGGCACAAACACCGCCTTCCCTTTCGTCATCCCGCGCATGGCTTCAAAATCAGCCAGCAGGGTTTTGTGGAACTCGATGTTTTCAGCGTCGAAACCAGCGCGGGCATTCTTGACGCCGGAAGCGACAAAGACCAACAACGCGGCCACAGCCACGCCCAGTCCAAGGCGCTCGCCCGCCAGCCGCTTCAAGCCCAACAAGGTCAGGGAGAACAAAGCCAGCGGGATGCCGATATAGGACAGGGCGTCAAAATCAGCGAAGGCGGCCGCATTGCGCAAAGGCAGGGTCCAGCAAAAGCCGGACAGCGCGAGAACCGCCCACAGAATTTTGTGGCGAACAAACGCCAACCCCAACAGAGTGGCGCAGAACGCCAGTCCCCCCAGGACGCCGGTCCCGGGCATGGATTCGGCGCCAGACAAGATGTAAGGAAGCGACATCTTGCCGATGCGATGGAACTGCTCCCGCAGATAGCGGGGCCAAGCCAACGCCTCGGCGTGAGCGGCGTTGAATTCTTCGTTCAATCCGACGCGATACCGCATAGAGTGGAAGGTAGGCAAGTCCGTCAACGCCGTTTTGCCCTTCAGCGCGAAGAATTCATTGGCAAAGTTGAAACCTAACACGGCCCCGCCGAAAAACAGCGTGGCCAGGCCCAAGGCCAAGTAGCGACTGCGCAACAAAGACCCCAACAAAGGACGCGGCGGCGCGACCAGTTCCCGCGCCAGCCCCAGGATGACAAAAGGCAAGAGCAGGGCCAAAACATGCCAACCCAACAACAGCGCAAGGCAAGTCTTGGCCAATAACTGCCGAAAGCGGTTCTCCTGAACGAAAAGGGTCATGCCATGGAAAACCAACAACATGCCGAACAGGTCCGGCCAGGATTCAGTGGCGACCATGTCGCTGTAATACAGGCAATAATAAGACGAGAAGGCCAACAAAACAGCCGCTAACGCGACCCAGTCGTTGCCAGTGAGCCGGCGCAGGGACAGCCACGCCAACATCGCGGCCCCCGCGAAGAACAGCAACATCACAATCCGCGCGGCGTGGAGTTGCGCCGACAAGTCGTCGGAGAAGGGCAACATGGCCAACTTCATCAGCAGGTAGCCTCCCGGCGGGAAGCGGTTGTAGAGGTCATAGCCAAGGGCGCCGTTTTCGTCCAAGACATAACGCTTGATCCCCGCGAAGTTGCGCGCGGGGGACAGGTTCGCCGCCAACGCTATGTGATTCGCCGAGACCGTGTTATGGAAACCGGGCCGATAAAACTGGCCACGGTCCTTGCCAAGCAGGAGCGCCGCCGCCAACGCCGCCAACAATAGCAATGGCGGCAAAGCAGCGAGGAGCAAGGGTTTGTCGTTCATGGCGGGCCCGGCTTCAAATTCACCACCGGCGATTTTTCCGGCGCGTTTTCAACCGAGAACTCGAACAGGGCGCCATCAGCCAGCTCCGCCACCGGCGTTAACCACGGCAACCCGAGGGCCCGGTCCTGGCGAGTTTTGAAAAGAGCAGACTTGTTAACGTCCGCCAAACACCGAACAACCTCAGGTCTATGGAACCACAGGACATGAACCGGGCCGTCGGCGCCCGCGGCTGTCAGACGGGGCCGCAACTTGCTCTCATCGCAGGGAATGTAGCGATGCTTCGCCAGAGTGTCGGTGTGAATGTACGCCGCCGCCGCATCGTTGCTAAACAGCGCGCCGGAAAGCGCCGCCGACCTCACATATTCCAGGGACTCGGAATGGGCCCACCTGGCGCGAGCGTAACCCAAATCCACGCCCTGATTGGCCCTGTGTATCGCATGCGCATTCAACGCCCCCTGATAGACCAACCACAGGGGGAGCATGGCTGTCAGGGTCGCCATCGCAAGAGGAGACAACAACGCCGCCACGCCCTTTGCCGGCGGCTTGGCACCCGACAGTCCATCTGCTCGCAACCCCCGGAACGAGCGCTCCAACGCCAACGCTGCCGCGAACAACAACGGGATGTAAATCGGCGCTAAAAACCTTGCCTGAAACCCGCTCCAAGTGCCCCCCAACATCATCGCCAGGACCAGCAACGCGACATAGACCAACGCAAACCCGCCAAACACGGAAAATGAACGCCAGTCCCGAGGGGACAAGTCGGGCCGCCCTTGGACGAAGCCCCAAGTCGCCGCCAGCCCCGCCGCCAACAACAAGACAACAGCCAATGTCAGGGGCAAGCCACGGGCGGCCCACTGAGCCAGCTCGTAGAAAGCGCCATCCAGGATCTCCGGCAATGAGTAGAACGCACGGCCCCGGTTGCCAGCCAAAGTGCCGGTGAGCAAGAAGGTGCGCCACAACCACAGGCAGAGCGGGAGGAGGGAAACCACCGCGTACACGATGAGGTTTCTTGCCTTCTCAGCAGGCGTCGCGCCGCGCCGAAAAACCAACAACAACGCGACGGCAAGGACCACCGAGACGCCCAGATAACGGGTCAGGCAGGCTAAGGCGGCAAGCGCCGCCGCCGCGATTAACGCCGAACGCTTGCCGCCCTCCAGAAACTTCTCGGTCTGAATGAGCGCGAGAAGGGCCAACAGAATGAACGCCGTTTCGGACATGGCCCAGGACGCCATCCAGGTCAAGGGCCAAGCCACGGCCACGGCGGCGCAACCCCACAGCGCCAGCAGACGGGATTCCAGACGCCGCCATAGCCACCAGCCGGCGACAAACACCGTCAAGCCAAAGAGAACGGCGTTGACCGGACCCGCCACCGCCAAGGGGTCGAAGACCCCCAGGCTGGCGCCAGCCAGCAACGCGGGATACAGCGGGGGGAAGGCCTTGTAATGCCCCCCGAAAAACCGGGTAAAACCTTCCCCCGCCAACAGGTTTCGGGCAATGCCTACATACTCCACGGAATCCCAAGTCAGCGCCACTCCGTAGGCGACCTCCCGCGCCAGGACCAGGGTCGCGCCCAATGCGGCGAAGCAGACCAACGCCAACGCCGGGCGGCGCCTACTCAATCGAAGCTCACCTCCGCTTCCCAAAGCGGGCCTCCGCCAACAGCGGACTGTCCCAAGCGCGCGCGGGCCAAGGCGAAGTCCGGCAACCGCGCCGCCCCCAGACACTCGCCATCCAACCGCACCCCGCGGATGCTGATTGCAAAGTAGCCCCGTTTCCGCAGATGATCAGGCAAACGGTCCGCGTCCGCCGGGTAAAGCGCGAGTCGGAACGGCGACATCAATTCCCCGGGCTCGCAAATCTCCTTCACCCACGCCAGCCGGCCGCCATGCAGATGCACATCGAAACCCCCCGCCCGGGCCACCGGTTCCCCCGCCATCGCTACCCGGCGCAAGGCTCGGTACGCATCCGCCACCACCGGGTGAACGCGAGACAGATCTGGCGTGGAAACGGTCATCATGGTGTTGCTATAGACTTGGAAGCTATGGATGACGGGAGGAAAAGACGCCTTATGCACGCCCGGCGGCAGATGGAAGACACTGCCTCCCAGGTAGAAATCCGGATCGCGACTGGGGTCGTGGGTGAACCGGCTCCGGGCCGCCGCCGGGAGAATCTGCACATTGCGGTTGATGTCCGCCAACACTTCAACTCCCCGCGGCCTCATGTTGATGGCGGCCTCCGGGGCCTCTTCCAGGAGCCACTCATAACCCTGTCGCAACATCATGTTCCAATAATCCATCTCGTCCTGTTCGCGCAACCCTTCCGGGGTTTTCCGGTCCACTAAAGAGTTGAAATAGAGATATTGGCGGGGATGGATCTGCGCCATCTCCAACGCCGCGACGCACAGTCCCGCCGCCGTCAGCGCGCACGCCGCGCCGCCAATCCATTCTTTGGGCAAGCCCCGAACTGACAGCTGGCGCAACCCCATCAGGGCGAAGGTCGCCAGCAAGCAAAAAGGCCCGTGCAGGAAATAAAAATGCCGCCAGCCATCGAAAAGCGTGGGCCGCAACAGGACAAAGGCGACCAGGGGCAACACGAAGCAGGTTGCGAGCAGGACGCCGAAACGCAACTCGGCGCCCCCCACGCCGCGCCCCGATCCGGCGCCCGCGCCGCGTCTGACGACGCCCCCAGCGGCAAGACCCAGGGCCGCCAGGCCCAACAGGCCCAACAACAAGGTCACCGGCGGCTGGCTGATGGCGAACCAGCGCAACACATAGTCCCAAGGCAACGCCGCGCTAGAAAACACCTGACCCCGGAACAGTTCGAAGACAATGTTAGGATGATGGGACAACAGCGCGACCATTTCCGCCAGACGCCCTGCGGGGTCCCTCCAGAGGTAAGGCAGGCTGATGAACAAGACAAGCCCCCCCCACAGGGCGAAAACCCCAGCGGTCGCCGCCACCTGCCGCCGCGCCGCGCCCCCCTCAGCCCGGAACCAGGCCCAGGCCCGAAAGGCCAACACGACGGCAAACAGAACCACGCCCATGATGCGCAGGTTGATGAGAAATCCTGCCATTGCCCCGCACCACCGATAGGCCCCCACCGAGTCCCTGTCAAAGGCGCGGCTCACAACGAGCAAGGCCATGACGAAGGCGCTGGCGAACACTGGATCCTTGCTGTTGAAAAAGGAATGGGCGTACAGACGTGGGGACAGCAGGAACAGCAACATGACCAACAGCGCGGTCAGTCGGTCGCCGGACAGGCGCCGCGCCAACAGATAGCAACAGAACCCGCCGATTAGAAAAAACAGGTGCGTCAAGACATGGCGGACCAAGTGGACATGGCGCGGGTCTTCCAGCCCCAGGACCCGTTCCGTCAACAAAAACAGGGGCAACTCCAGGGCCGCGCCGTAGAAGCGGTCATGGGTTCGCAACAGGGCTTGTTCATCAAACAGAACATGGGTGGCGGTGTTGATGGCGACCCAACGCTGGCCCCCCGTATCCGACGAAACGCCGTAGTCATCGACGATGGCGAGGCCCGTAATCAGGAACAGGGCGCACAGACCCCACGCCAAGCTATCGAAGCGGGCCCGTTTTCCAATGCGGTTTATCATTGGCGCCATATTATATTTTAGGGGATTGCATCCTGTTGCGCCAGTCAATCTCACCCAACCAGCGTTCAGCTAAATCTGTCCAGCGCCAAGTGTCATCGAATTTCTGCCCCTTAGCAGGCGTGCCTATGGGGGCCTTGTATTGCTTCTTGTTGTTAAACGGCGGGTCAAGGTAGATCAAGTCAACCATTTCGCTATTCAGCCCGCGCAATACAGGCAGATTGTCACTGATGAACAGTGTGCGGTTTTTCCAATTCGACTCTCCAGGTTTCGATAAGGTGTTACTGCTTGCTTGCTTGCTTGCTTGCTTGCTTGCTTGCTTGCTTGCTTGCTTGCTTGCTTGCTTGCCGGCACTTCGCCGCAGGTTTTTCTTACTCATGGTCAATCACTCAATGCAACCATATAAGGCGAGGACTTGCCTGTGACCTGCCAAGCGCCAGTGCGGAAAACCTTCCCAAGGCGCCCCTGGGCTTTTTTTCACTATGTTTTTTCATAGTCGCGCAGTGTAATGTAAAATTCCCAATTTGCCAAATTCAGCATTCCGTTATCCCGCACACTTTTAGCGACGGGAATTTTTCGCCAGGCAACTGGCGCGACAGGCTAAAAGGGGAGGCGGGGTGGCATAGGCGTAGCTTGGGGTCGGGCTTTTAAGACCCTGTGCGGCCCGGATGGCCGCACCGAGAGCGTCCAGGGATGGATTTACAGCGTGTCGTAAAAAGCCCGACCCCAAGCTAGGCCCTGGTTGACGCGCCAGATTGCATGGCGGAAAACTACACATTTTTAGCGACGGAAGTTTTTCGTCAGGCAACTGGCGCGATAAGCGTTTAGCGACGGAAATTTTTCGCCAGGCAACTGGCGTGAGGAGCGAGGGCGGGAGTGTATGTCAAATACATGACTGGCCGAGCGAGGAAACGCCAGGACGCCTGGCGGATGTAACAAGCTAAACTGACTGAACGCGGAAGCGCCAGGCAACATAACGGAAAACTAACAAGCTAAAACTGACCGAGCGAGGAAACGCCGCGCCACATGGCGGAAAACTAACAAGCTAAAAAAGGGGAACCTCAACTTCCCACTTCCCTGGCTGCCTCAGGCGGATCCGGGCCAGGGCGAAATCCGGCAATCGCGCCGCCCCCAAGCACTTGCCGTCCAACCGCACTCCGCGGACGCCGAGTTCGAAGTAACCCCGTTTCCGGAGATGATTCGGCAAGCGGTCCGCGTCCGCCGGGTAAAGCGCGAGCCAGAACGGACGCATCAACGCCCCAGGCTCGCAAACCTCCTTCGCCCACGCCAGCCGGCCCCCATGCAGGCGCACATCGAAGCCTCCCCCGCGCGCCGCCGGTTCCCCCACCGTCGCCGCCCGATGCAAAGCCCGATACGACTCCGCCACCACCGGGTCAACCCGGGACAGATCCGGCGTGGAAACGGTCATAATGGTGTTGTTATAGACCTTGAGCCGATGGAGAACGGGAGAGAAAGCATCTTGAGGCAGGCTTTTTCGAGGCGAGTTTCCGCTCAAATAGAAATCTGGATCCCGACTGGGGTCGTGGGTGAACCGGCTCCGGGCCGCCGCCGGGAGAATCTGCACATGGATGTTGATCTGCCGCGGCGATGACTCTCTTCCTTGCGGCTTCATGTTAATGACGGAAGCGGGCCCTTGCCGCAGGATGTGTTCATACCCTTGCCGCATTGCCATGGCGTAGTAATCTGTGGTGTAGCGGGACCGTAACCGTTCTGGAGTCTTCCGGTCCGCTAAAAAGTTGTAATAGAGATATTGATTAGGATGGATCTGCGCCATCTCAAAGGCCACGACGCACAACCCCGCCGCCATCAGCGCGCAAGCCGCGCCGCCAATCCATTCTTTGGGCAAGCCCCGAACCGACAGCTGGCGCAACCCCATCAGGGCGAAGGTCGCCAGCAGGCAAAACGGCCCGTGCAGAAAATAAAAATGCCGCCAGTCATCGTGGGCATTGGGCCGCAACAGCGCAAAGGCGACCAGGGGCAACGCAAAGCAGGTTGCGAGCAGGACGCCGAAATGCAACTCAGCAGCGCCCCACGCCGCGCCCGGCCCGGCGCCCGCGCCGCGTTTGACGACGCCCCCAGCGGCAAGGCCCAAAGCCCCCAGGCCCAACAGACCCAACAACAAGGTCACCGGCGGCTGGCTGATGGCGAACCAGCGCAACACATAATCCCAAGGCAACGCCGCGCTGGAAAACACTTGACCCCGGAACAATTCATAAAGAATGAGAGGATGATCGGCCAACACCACGACCATTTCCGCCAGCCGCCCTGCGGGGTCGCCCCAGAGATAGGGCAGGCTGATGAACAAGACAAGGCCCCCCCACAGGGCGAAGACGCCAAGGGTCGCCGCCACCTGCTGGCGCACCCCCCCCCCCGCCCGGAACCAGGCCCAGACCCGAAACACCAACACGGCGGCAAACAGAACCACGCCCATGATGCGCAGGTTGACGAGAAGTCCCACTGCCGCCCCGCACCACCGATAGGCCCCTACCGAGTCCCTGTCAAAGGCGCGGCTCGCAAAGAGCAAGGCCATGACGAAAGCGCTGGCGAACACCGCATCCTTGCTGTTGAAAAAGGAATGGGCGTAAAGACGCGGGGACAAGAGAAACAACGCCATGACCAACAACGCCGCCAGCCGGTCGCCGGCCAAGCGCCGCGCCAGCAGATAGCAACAGAACCCGCCGATTAGAAAAAACAAGTGCGTCAGGACATGGCGGGCTAAATAGACATGGCGCGGGTCTTCCAGCCCCAGGATCCGTTCCGTCAACAGAAGCAGGGGCAACTCGAAGGCGGCGCCGTAGAAGCGGTCATGGGTTCGCAACAGGGTTGATTCCCCATGCAGGACATAGTTGAGGGTGTTGATGGCGACAAGACGCTGCCCTCCCGTATCTAACGAGACGCCGTAGTCATCGACGATGGCGAGGCCCGCAAGGAGGAACAGGGCGCATGCGATCAGCGCTAAGCGATGGAACCAGATCTGTTCTCCAATGCGATTTGTCACCGCAGACATACCGTCATATTACCCTTTTAGCCTGTTAGTTTTCCGCCATGTGGCGCGGCGTTTCCACGCACGGTCAGTTTTAGCTTGTCAGTTTTCCGTTATCCTGCCTGGCGCTTCCGCGTTCAGTCAGTCATGTGCTGTTTGCACACTCCTTCCTTCACTTGTCGCGCCAGTTGCCTAACGAAAAACTTCCGTCGCTAAATGCTCGTCATGCCGCTTGCCTGACGAAAAACTTCCGTCGCTAAAAGTGTTGCGGGAGGGCGGAAAACTACAACGGCACCTCAACTTCCCACTTCCCTGGTTGCCTCAGGTGAAGACGGGCCAGGGCGAAATCCGGCAACCGCGCCGCCCCCAGGCACTTACCGTCAAACCGCACTCCGCGGACGCCGAGTTCGTAGTAACCCCGTTTCCGGCGATGGTTCGGCAAACGGTCCGCGTCCGCCGGGTAAAGCGCGAGCCAGAACGGACGCATCAACGCCCCAGGCTCGCAAACCTCCTTCGCCCACGCCAGCCGGCCCCCATGCAGGTGCACATCGAACCCTCCCCCGCGCGCCGCCGGTTCCCCCGCCGTCGCCGCCCGATGCAAAGCCCGATACGCCTCCGCCACCGCCGGGTCAACCCGGGATAGATCCGGCGTGGAAACGGTCATAATGGTGTTGTTATAGACCTTGAGCCGATGGAGAACGGGAGAGAAAGCATCTTGAGGCAGGCTTTTTCGAGGCGAGTTTCCGCTTAAATAGAAATCTGGATCCCGATCAGGGTCGTAGGTGAACCGGCTCCGGGCCGCCGCCGGGAGAATCTGCACATGGATGTTGATCTGCCGCGGCGATGACACCTTCCCCTGCGGCCTCATGTTAATGGTGGAAGCTGGCTCGTGTTGCAGGATGCGTTCATAACCTTGTCGCATCGCCATGTCCCAGTAATCCATAGGGTAGCGGGTTCGCAACTGTTCCGGCGTTTTGCGGTCCACAAAAAAGTTGAAATAGAGATATTGGTGGGGATGGATCTGCGCCATCTGGACCGCCACGACGCCCAGCCCCGCCATCGTCAGCGCGCAAGCCGCGCCGCCGAGCCATTCTTTTCGCGCCCCCCGCGCCGGCAACTGGCGCAACCTCATCAGGGCGAAGGTCGCCAGCAGGCAAAAAGGCCCGTGCAGGAAATAAAAATGCCGCCAGTCATTGTGGGTGGTGGGTCGCAACAGCGCAAAAGCAACCAGGGGCAACGCAAAGCAGGTTGCGAGCAGGACGCCGAAGCGCAACTCGGCGACGCCCCACGCCGCGCCCGGCCCGGCGTCCGCGCCGCGTCTGACGACGCCCCCAGCAGCAAAGCCCAGGGCCACTAGGCCCAACAGGCCCAACAACAAGGTCACCGGCGGCTGGCTGATGACGAACCAGCGCAACACATAGTCCCAAGGCAACGCCGCGTTGGAAAACACTTTGCCCCGGAACAATTCAAGAAGAACGATAGGATGATCGGCCAACACCACGACCATTTCCGCCAGCCGCCCTGCGGGGTCGCCCCAGAGATAGGGCAGGTTGATGAACAAGACAAGGCCCCCCCACAGGACGAAGACCCCAGCGGTCGCCGCCACCCGCCGCCGCGCCGCGCCCCCCTCGGCCCGGAACCAGGCCCAGGCCTGAAAGACCAACACGAGAGCAAACAGAACCACGCCCATGATGCGCAGGTTGACGAGAAGCCCCGTTGCCGCCCCGCTCCACCGATAGGCCCCCACCGAGTCCCTGTCAAAGGCGCGGCTCGCAAAGAGCAAGGCCATCACGAAGGCGCTGGCGAACGGCGCATCCTTGCTGTTGAAAAAGGAATGGGCGTAGAGACGCGGGGACAGCAGGAACAGCAACATGACCAACAGCGCGGCCAGCCGGTCGCCGGACAAGCGAAACGCCAACAGATAGCAACAGAACCCGCCAAGCAGAAAAAACAAGTGCGTCAGGACATGGCGGGCCAAATAGACATGGCGCGGGTCTTCCAGACCCAGGACCCGTTCCGTCAACAGGAACAGGGGCAACTCGAATGCGGTGCCGTAGAAGCGGTCATGGGTTCGCAATAGGGTCGGGTCGCTATGCAAGACATGGTTGATGGTGTCGATGGCGACATTACGCTGGTACATCGTATCTAACGAGACGCCGTAGTCATCGACGATGGCGAGACCCGCAAGGAGGAACAAGGCCCACACGCTCAACGCCAAGCCTTTTAGCTTGTTAGTTTTCCGCCATGCATCGCGGCATTTCTTCATGCGGTCGGTCATGTATTTAATATACACTCCCTCCCGCGCTCATCATGCCGCTTGCCTGACGAAAAACTTCCGTCGCTAAAAGTGTTGCAGGTTCTGTTAGACAACTGGCGCGACAGGCTAAAAGGGGAGACGGGGTGGCATAGGCGTAGCTTGGGGCAGGGCTTTTGAGACCCTGCGCGGCCTGGATGGCCGCGCCGAGAGCGTCCAAGGATGGATTTACAGCGTGTCGTAAAAAGCCCTGCCCCAAGCTATGCCTAGGTTGGCGCGCTAGGTTGCTTGGCGGAAAACTACAACGGAACCTCAACTTCCCATTTCCCTGCCTGCCCCAAGCGCGCGCGGACCAGGGCGAAGTCCGGTAGTTGCGTCGCTCCCAAACACTTGCCGTCAAATCGCACCCCGCGGACGCCGAGTTCGAAGTAGCCCCGTTTCTGGTGATGGGCCGGCAAACGGCCCGCGTCCGCCGGGTAAAGCGCGAGTCGGAACGAGAGCATCAACGCCCCAGGCTCGCAAGCCTCCTTCACCCACGCCAGCCGCTGACCGTGCCGGTACACATCAAAGCCCCCCGCCCGGGCCGCCGGTTCCCCAGCCATCGTTGCCCGATGCAAAGTCCGATACTCATCCGCCACCGCCGGGTCAATCCGGGACAAATCCGGCGTGGATAGGATCAACATCGTGTTGTTATAGACCTTGAGCCGATGGAGAACAGGAGGGAAAAACTCCTTAGGCGCCTCCGGCGGTGGATTTATGGCATTGCTTCCCAAGTAGAAATCCGGGTCGCGAGCAGGGTCGTAGGTGAACCGGGTGCGGGCCGCCGGGGGGAGAATCTGCACATTGCGGTTGACCAGTTGCGTCGATGACACCCACCCTCTCGACTTCATGTTAATGGTGGAAACGGGCCCTTGCCGCAGGATGTGTTCATAACCTTGCCGCAACATCATGTTCCAATAATCCGTCTCGTAGCGTTCGTTTAGCCGTTCCGGGGTCTTCCGGTCCGCCAAGAAGTTGAAATAGAGATATTGGTTAGGATGGATCTGCGCCATCTGGACCGCCACGACGCACAGCCCCGCCGCTGTCAGCGCGCAAGTCGCGCCGCCGAGCCATCCTGTTCGCAACCCCCGAACCGACAGCTGGCGCAACCCCATCAGGGCGAAGGTCGCCAGCAGGCAAAAAGGCCCGTGCAGGAAATAAAAATGTCGCCAGCCATGGAGAGTGTTAGGCCGCAACAGGACAAAAGCAACCAGGGGCAACATGAAGCAGGTTGCCAGCAGGACGCCGAAGCGCAACTCGGCGGCGCCCCATGCTACGCCCGGCCCGGCGCCCGCGCCGCGTCTGACGACGCCCCCAACGGCAAGACCCAGGGCCCCCAGGCCCAACAGTCCCAACAACAAGGTCACAGGCGGCTGGCTGATGGCGAACCAGCGCAACACATAGTCCCAAGGCAACGCCGTGCTGGAAAACTCCTGACCCTGGAACAATTGGCGTTGAACGACAGGATGGTCGGTCACCACCGCCAAATATTCTGAAAACCGCCCTACGGGGTCGCCCCAGAGATAGGGCAGGCTGATGAACAGGGCAAGGCCCCCCCACAGGGCGAAGACCCCAGTGGTCGTCGTCACCCGCCGCTGCGCCGCGCCCCCCCCAGCCCGGAACCAGGCCCAGGCCCGAAAGAGCAACACGACGGCAAACAACGCCACGCCCATGATGCGCAGGTTGACGAGAAGCCCCGCCGCCGCCCCGCACCACCGATAGGCTCCCATCGAGTCCTTGTCAAAGGCGCGGCTCGCAAAGAGCAAAGCCATGACGAAGGCGCTGGCGAGCACTGGATCCTTGCTGTTGAAGAAAGAATGAGCGTAAAGACGCGGGGACAGGAGAAACAGCAACATGACCAACAGCGCCGCCAGCCGGTCGCCGGACAGGCGCCACGCCAACAGATAGCAACAGAACCCGCCGATTAGAAACAACAGGTGCGTCAGGACATGGCGGGCCAGATAGACATGGCGCGGGTCTTCCAGCCCCAGGACTCGTTCCGTCAACAGGAACAGGGGCGCCTCGAAGGCGACGCCATAAAAGCGGTCAGCGGCCCTTCGCAACAGGGTTGGGTCGTCATGCAGGACATAGTTGAGGGTGTCGATGGCGACAAAACGCTGGGTTTCCGTATCCGGCGAAACTCCGTAGTCATCGACGATGGCAAAGCCCGCTATCAGAAACAGGACGCACAAGCTCGTGGTAATTTTCCGCCATGCGTCCTGGCGCTTCCTCACTTGGTCAGTGATATGTTTCATTCCATCGCTAAAGCAATTGTCAAGAGTCCGGTTGAGGGAATCTCACCCCCCGGCTTGCCGGCTCCAAGGCGCAACATAAACCGATTAAAAACATGTTGGCGCCTAGGGTAAGCAGGTGTTGAAAGACCATGCTGAAGCAGGCTATGACAGCTACCCAGAAGACGATGACATCCCGCACGGGGGACTTCGGGGCAACCCAGAGCAAACGCGCCAGGGAGCAGAGAAACAAAAGATACAACAACAAGGGAACAAGACCCGCCTCGCCCGCCAACATTAGATAGACATTGTGGACGCCCTCCATCTCGCCTAAATAATTGATGGTGTCAGCGCTCAAATAATGGAGCCTGTAGATGCCATTGCCGATAAACGGGGCCTCCAGAAACAGATCCAGCCCCCCTTTCGCCAGCCCCCATCGGATGGCCAGGCCGCTACGGTGCTTGTCCCCTTTCATAGCGGTTATCATATAGCCGGCGTCGCTCAATCTTGCTGTCTCTAATGTCGGCAACCGGATGCGAGTGCGGGTGCGGTTGGGGGGCGCATTGGAAAGTTTGTTTCTCTGCAAACGCAGCACCGAGAGATCCAGCTCCAGCACCGCTTTCGGCACGGCGCCAACCAGCTGATTGTCCTTAAGCAACAACACCTTGAGCTTGGACAGGCGCTCCAGCTCCCGCGGAATGGCGCCGGTCAGGCGATTTTTGCCAAGCCCCAATTCAGCGAGGTTGGCCAGCTGGCCCAATTCCGGCGGAATGGGACCGTGCAGATAATTGCGGCCCATGCGCAACACGACCAGCTGGTCCAGAGCGCCCAATTCCGGCGGGATCTTTCCGTACATCCCTAATCTCATCAGGTACAAACCCTGCACCCGGAGCGGCTTTCCCCCCAATTTGACGCCATACCAGGAATTCATAGGCGTCGACTCGTCCCAGTTCAGCGCGCGTTCTGCGCCTAAGGTCTCGCGCGCGGTCAACAGAATGTCGCAGTCGCTCGCCAAACCAGGGTTGTCTGCGAAGATTTCTTGGCAGGAGCCCGCTTGCATGTCATTCAACCAGGCGCTGACTGGCTCCGTCAGCCAGAAAGAAGCCGTCGAGAGCAGGCTGGCAACAGGCAGAATGTAGAGCAGGAGCAGTTGCCGCCGGCCATGCAACGCGATGAAAAACAGCGACAGGAGGCAAAAGACCAATCCCGCCATCTTGGACAAGGAGCCCAGGACCGCGGCATACCCCAACGCCAGACCCAACCATGCGAGCTTGCTGTGGCGGCGGTTGCCCAAAAACGCTAACGCAAGAGCCGCTGTCATGCAACCGATGAACCCTGCGTCGTTAGGGTCGGTGAAAGCGCCGGTCCAGCGCGGCAACCGGTACACCGGCAACACATCCAGGTCCCGCAGGAATGGCGAGGCAAAAACAATGACGCAACTTGCTATCAGGACAACGAACGCCCCTTTCAACAACGCCTCAGGGCCGGTTCTCTTCAACAACCCGCGCGCGCCCAAGGCGGCGGTCAACAACACGAGCAAAAAGAAGACCTGTCGCGCCACATCTATAAGAAACTCAGCTCGCGCGGCGGCGTTCACCAGAGAGGCGATGCTTCCAATAACCAAATAGGAAACGATCGTCGCGACAATCAACAGAAACGGCGTTCCCATGCTCTTCCAGGCCCAGGCTCGGCTCAGGGCCAGCGCCAACAGGCAACAAGCCAACATGAACGCGAAGCCCGCTTCTCGCACCCCTTGCAACCCCCACAGGTGCAGATAGTGCAGGTTGACCAACAGCATGACCGCTAAAGCCCAGAAGGCGACCGCGACGAGTCGCTCCCGGACAACGCCAACTCGCCAAGGCAAGCTGAATCCCCGCATCACGAGGCCGCCTCTTGACGCCTTGGACGGAAGCTGTCCGCGCTGTCCGCCCCTAAAGCGCAACACAAACCGGCAAGAAACATAAAAGCGCCCAGGACGGTGAAATGATGGAGAGTCACGCCGTAAAGCGCCATGGCCAAGGCCCAGCCGGTGGCGACATCTCGGGCCAAGGAGCGGGGCGCCGTCCACTGCAGTCGCAACAGTGAGTAGAGAAAAAGCAGATAGAGCAACAACGGCGCCAGGCCCGCCTCGCCCGCCAACATCAGATACACATTGTGGATTTCCGTCGGGTTGCCGACCCTGTCGGTGGGGGCGCCCTCCATGCTGCGGCGAAGCTGGCCTATGCCGTTCCCGATGAGGGGCGAATCCAGGAATTTATCCATGCCCAAGGACCACACGAACAACCGCCTGCGCATGCTCTTCAAGACCCCGCTGCCGAAATTGTTGATGTCAGCGACAGGGCCAGACAGATCGTTCCCCCCCAGAAGCAAGGTCATAAAATCCTGCGTTCGCGCTTCCGCCGGGAGCGCGCCAGTCAATCGATTATTCTCCAACTCCAACTCTCTGAGTCGGGAAAGGCGCCACAGCGCGGGCGGAATGTTCCCCGTCAAGGCGTTGTCGCGCAGATCCAGCCGACGCAGGCGGGCCAATTTTCCCAGTTCCGGCGGGATGGGCCCGGCAAGCTGGTTGCCGCCCAGACGCAGTTGGGCGAGCTGGTCCAGCCCGCCCAACTCCGGGGGGAGGCGCCCGTTCAGGCCCATCTTTGACAAATCCAGCGCGACGATCCGCGGCGGTTCGCCCCTTAGCCCGACCCCGTGCCAAGAAGCGACGGGCGTCGACGCAGCCCAGTTCAGCAAGCCCGCGCCATCCAAGGTGTCCCGCGCCGCCAACAACATGGCGCAGTCGCTCGCTAAGCCGGGGTTGCCGCCAAGGGGCTGGGGGCAGGTCATGCGATAATCCGCGCCGATATTAGCTTCAGCGTAGGTTCTGATCTTTCGCACAGGCTCAGCCAGATAAACGAAGGCGGCCAACAAACTCGCCACCAGGGCCCACTGGAGGACCAGCCGGCGACCACTCACGCCTTTGGCCCACAGGTGGAATAGCCAGATGGCGGCAAAAACGACGCAAGCCGTTATGGAAATCGACGCCACGATGGCGCTCCCTCCCGCCCCCAGCCCCAACCACGCCAACCTGCGCTGTCGGTGGGCGCGGGCCGCGCCATGCTCCGAGGCCTGACCCAAAAAAGCCAGCGCGAGAGACGCCGTCATGCAACCGATGAAACCCGCTTCATTGGCTTCGATAAAAGCGCCGGGCCAGCGAAAAGTGAAAACATAAGGCCACACTACGCCCAGATCCCGCAACAGCGGCGAAGTCAAAACGACTATGCAACTCCCTGTCAGGAGCGCCAGCGCGCCCCGCAACAGCGACTCAGCGCCAGTGCGCTCCAACAGGGCGCGACCGCCTGACAGGGCCGCCACAGCCACGATAAGGAAGAAAGTTTGACGCAACACATCACGGTCAAAATTCGCCGCGCGCTCCAGGCCGGCGGCAAACCAGGCGCCAGACCCAAGGACGATGTAAGACGCCAAAGCGGCGATCAACAACGCGCCCGGCGTCCCCGGCCGCCAGCGACGGCGAATGGCGGCCCGGCCCAACAGAAGCAGGCAACAACCCAGGGCCGCCAGGAGGCTGACGAGCTTTACCCCCGGCGCGCCCCAAAGATACAGGTGTTGCAAGTTAAACAGGGTGATGACAGCCAGCCCCCAGAAGGCCAATGAGAAAAGCCGATCCTGGGCGCGGTCAAGTTGCCGAGGCGGCTGAGCCAAGTCCGGCTTCATGGTCCCAGCGGCTATTGAAGTCCCGGGTTGCAAGTCTCCCGTCCTTCACGGCAACCCATCTCGGCCCTCTGGTCCGGCCCGGTCTCCCGGAGGGGCGGTTCAACTGGGGCGGGAGAGATCCGGGAATGCCAGCTATGGAATTCGCTGAGGGTCATGGAGCGGCAATGCCGCGCGGCCACCTCAAACAGGGCGGTGATCTCCTCGTAAAGCCGGTCTATGTCCGCCTCGCTGTTCAGGCTTGGACTGCCCCCCGGCATTAGCTCCGAGGAGTGCAACAGGAACTCAAGGTGGGTCCTGCCAGCCTCTGCGGCGCTGACGACCCTGCTGACCTGGCGCACCGCCGCCAAAAAACCGAAGCGCCTGGGGCGATACCGGGGATAGGTGGGATACAGCCATTGCAACGCAGGGAAAACGCGGTTCACGGCTTGCTTGATCCACTCCCGTTTGCGGCCCGGGGCCGGGGGGGTTATCCAGCCCGGCCAGGAGCGGAACACCGTGACCGGCGCCTCGAGCAACGCGGAGGCGCCGGGGCGCGAAATGTCATCCAGGTCCAGCCAGTAGGCCGAGTCCCTGAATCCCGAGTAGTCCGGGCCGCCGTTTCCGTCGGCATGGCCCAGGCAACCGGCCCAGGAGACATGGGGGGACACTGAGCAGTCCACCAAAAATCCCCTTTCCGCAAGTATGCGCGCGTAACGCTCGTCAAAGGCAAACCGCCCGCTGCGATGACTGATTATGGGGATGTCAAAGATGTCCTCCAACAGAGAGGTGGCGCGATGCACCTTGGCGCGCATGATGTCTTTAGGATACTCCGTGAGGTATGGATTGGAGCGCCTGTCATTGTCAAGGGACGGCATGAAGGGCGGAGTCTCCCAGGCATGAAGATGCATGCCGATTTCGCCGGCATCGCGGGCGAGGAGGTCGCGGGCGAATTCCTGAAACACCGGCGACTGCGCCATGGTGTAATCAACCATGTAGCAGACCTTCAAGCCGTAAGTCTCGCACAGCGACTGAAACCGGGGAATGCGCGCCGCGTTCCGGGTCAGGGCCTGCTGGGGTCGGGCCCAGAGATTGTCGCCCTCGGCGTCAATCGTGACGATAAATGGCAACCGTGGGGGAGAAGTCAACTCAGAGGCGGCCATGGCCCCTTACTCATCGCCGGCCGCGGTGGCGGCAAAGGGTTCGAATTCGCTGGCGGGCCCTGTCCGCCGGCACAGGCGGCGCAGGTCCGAGGCCATGCGGCCGTGCCAGTTCGCGCTGCGGAAACGCTCTCCTTGGCGTCTGGCGCCCTTGCTTAAACGGCGACGCAGGGCCGGATCCCCTAACAGACGCTCGATGGCGGCTCGCAAAGCCGCGGCGGAACGAGGCGCCACCAACAGCCCGTTTTCCTCGTGCTTGACCAGTTCCGGGACTTCGCCGCAACGAGTGGCGATGACAGGCAGGCCGCATTGGAAAGCCTCAATGATGATGCCGGGGTAGCCCTCAGTGTCATAGCGACTTGGGAACAACAAGATGTCGTGTTCGACTAGAACTCGCGGCACTTCCGCGGGTTCCAGGACGCCGCCGTAGCTGGCCCTGGGATGGTTGTCGAACAGGGAAAAGTCCGTGTTGGACATGCCTGGCCCAAAAACCCGCAGGTGGCAATGCTCAGGCAGGCCGCGGCAGGCTTCCAGGGCCTCCGCCAGCCCTTTGTCCATCTCCAGGCGGGCAATGAAGAGCAACTTGCCGGCGGCGCGCGCGGATGCGCCGGGCCGGGCCGAGGGCGGCGCGGGGACATTTCGCGTATTGGGAAACCAGCGAAAATTGGCGGGGTCGCCGAAGTCCCGGCGCAGGCGCCGGGTCTCGACATAGATCAGCGCGGAGCGCAACCAGGCGCGCTCGGCCAGCCAGCGCGCAACCGGGCCGTAGCCGCGATAGACCCGGTGCAGTTCGGAACCGGAGAAGCGCAACACCAAGGGGCGTCGCGCCAACGCGCAGACTATCCAGAGGGACGAGGCCAACAGGGTCGCCGAGTTGGCGCCCAAGACGAGAAACGCCAGCTGACAACGCCGAATCTTCCGCGCCGCTCCCCCGAACACCCGCAGAAACCGCATGAGGCGCGCAGCCTGAATCCTCCAGGCGGGCAGATTGGTGACATCGCCGGAGGTGTCAATGCACTCCAGGTCGAACCCCCGCCGGCGCAACTCGCTTGCGGACTCGGCGGATAGCAACCTGTTCCCGCCGATAACATTGGTGGCGGATTGCCCCGAACCCAAGGGGCTGATGAACAGGATCCGCGGCATCAGGGGGCAACTCTTTTCTCGGCGCCGCGCTCCCACAGGGCCCAGAGGGACTCGCGCAGGTAGGTCGCGTCCCCGCCTTGCGGCAACCACACGGCCCGCCAACTCATGCCGGTCAGCCTGCTGAACACCGCGGTGAGAAATAGACATTGGCAAACCATGCCGATGGTCAAAGCCCAAGCGGCACCCTGAACTCCCGTGAGCGGGAACAGCCAAAACAACGCGCCGACATTGACGCAGAGTCCCAGACAGACCCCCCAGGAGCAGATCCCCGGACGGTCAACCCCCTTGAAGTAGGTCATCAATATGTTGGCGGTCGCGGAGGCCAAGCTTCCAGGCGCGATGATCCAGAGCAACGGCGTCATGGGCAGGAAGGCCTCCGACAGCAACAAGCGCACCAGTGGCTCGCTAACTGCTAACAAGCAGAGAATGGGAAGGGCCGTGCCGCCGCAGACCAAGCGCAAACACCGGGCCGCCAGTTCGTGACGCTCCCGTCCCGCGATGCGGGGCAACATCGCGTTGCTCACCGAATTGGAGACCACGCCAAATCCGAATATGATCGAAATGGCGGCGGCGAACAGGCCAATGTCGGCGCCGCTGGCGATCACCCCCAACAGGACGATCCCTAATTGCGGCCCTATGCCCCCCCCGATGCGGGCAAGATGGTAGCGCCAGCCATAATGGAGGATCCGCGTGAAACACGAGCGGGATGGCGGAAAAGTCAGAACCAGCCCGCAATGTCGCCGCAGATACCAAAGACAGGTGGCTATCATCACCAAAGGCCCGGTGGCGAAAGCCGCGAGGGCGCCATCAACCCCTAACCCCCAGCCCCAGACGAACAACAACACCGCCAGCGCGTTGGTCGTCACCCTAAGCAACGAGAAGACCGCCAGCCGGGCAAAGCGTCTGAGGGCGGCCAGTTGATGTTCGACAGCGGCCGAGAAGGCCGTGAGGGGCACCAAAGCCAGCCCCCAGTAAAAAGAATGGGTTTCCGCCTTGTGAAAAAAGGCGAGGTCGCTGTGGATCAATGGGATGGCCACCACGCTGGCCAACAGCCCGCCAACCAAGCAAATCGTCAGGGCCGAGGACACAGCCTGAGACACGGTGGTCTGCCCGGTCATCACAAACTGTTGCGCGCCCTGCTGAGCGCCAGGCGCGAAGAATAGGCCCAACAAGGTGCCGAACACAAGACACAGAGCGTAGCTGCCCCTGCCTTCAGGAAGCAACAGGTAGGCCAACATTCCCTGGATCAGGAGCCCGACTATGACAAGGCCAACCCGGGTGGCGAAGGCCATGGCGACATCCTGTCCGCCGGTGGTGTCCGGGCTATCCAGCGCGGCGCCTGTTCCGGTGCCAGGGGGGTTGAACATGAGGCGTCGAGCTATCCCTCAGCTGGCGGCTTACGCCTCTGAAACGGCCTGCTCGACCCGGGCCGGCGGCGCGGCGCGCTGGGCCGTCCGGAACAGCGGCAGGAAGAAACCTAGCCCCCAGCTTAAATGCATGGTCACCAACACCACCGGCAGGATCAAGGCGGCCGGCTCCCGTTGGCGGATCCCCGCCGTCAAAGTCGTGGCGGCCAAGGCGCAAAGATATGCAAAGGGCACCAACGCCGCCGCCAGCCAAGGGGCCCCGGTCCAGCCCAACCCCGCCGACCCCGCCAGGCCCAACACCAACAACGGCGCCGCGAAGTGCCGCGGCAACGCCGCCTGCGGATGACGCCACAGCACCACCCGCTTCCAACGGCCGTAGCTAAAATATTGCCGGGCCAAAGACCACCAAGTGTCCCGCGCGCGATAATCCACCATCAACTTGGGGTCGAACCACACCACCCCGCCGTTTTTCCGCAACCGACAGTTCAATTCATAGTCCTCGGCGCAATCCAAGGAGGAATCATACCCCCCCGCCGCGTTCAAAGTCTTGCGCCAAAACACCCCTAAGTACACCGTGTTGTCCGGCCCCTCCGGTCCTCCGACCCGAAACCGCGCCCGCCCCGTGCCAAGCAAAGTGTCCAACGCGCACGACACCGCGCGCTCGAAAAACGTCGTCCCAAATGGCCGTTGCCGCCCCCCCACATTCGCCGCCCTGGTCTCCTCCAAAGTCTCAACCGCCAACCGCAGATAGTCCGGCGGCAATATCGTGTGCGCATCGCAACGCGCCACCACCTCCCCCGTCGCCACCTCCAGCGCCGCGTTCACCCCCGGCGCGATGACCCGACACGGATTCGGCACCACCCGCACCCACGGGTAGCGCTGTCGCAGCAACTCCATCATGGCCGGCGTGTCCGAGCCATCCGCCACGACAACCTCCACCCGTCCGGGATAGTCCTGAGCCCGCACCGACTCCAGCGCCTCCGCAATCGTCCCCTCCGCGTTGCGCGCCGGGATGATCACAGACACCCCCGGCGCCGAAGCATCGAGCGCTATGGCGGGCCGGGGACATTGCCATCCAAGAGCTTGTTGATTCGAGACGGCGGCGGATTCAGCGCTTTCTGCAAGGGTTGGCTTGGCCCGGGCCGGCGGCGCGGCGCGCCGGGCCGTCCGGAACAGCGGCAGGAAGAAGCCCAGACCCCAGCTTAAATGCATGGTCGCCAACACCACCGGCAGGATCAAGGCGGCCGGCTCCCGCTGGCGGATCCCCGCCGCCAAGGTCGTGGCGGCCAAGGCGCAAAGATATGCAAAGGGCACCAACGCCGCCGCCAGCCAAGGCGCCCCGGCCCAACCCAACCCCGCCGACCCCGCCAAGCCCAACACCAACAACGGCGCCGCGAAGTGCCGCGGCAACGCCGCCTGCGGATGACGCCACAGCACCACCCGCTTCCAACGACCATAGCCAAAATATTGCCGGGCCAAAGACCACCAAGTGTCCCGCGCGCGATAATCCACCATCAACTTGGGGTCGAACCACACCACCCCGCCGTTTTTCCGCAACCGACAGTTCAATTCATAGTCCTCGGCACCGTCCAAGGAGGAATCATACCCCCCCGCCGCGTCCAAAGTCTTGCGCCAAAACACCCCCAAGTACACCGTGTTGTCCGGCCCCTCCGGTCCTCCGACCCGAAACCGCGCCCGCCCCGTGCCAAGCAAAGTGTCCAACGCGCACGACACCGCGCGCTCGAAAAACGTCGTCCCAAATGGCCGTTGCCGCCCCCCCACATTCGCCGCCCTGGTCTCCTCCAAAGTCTCAACCGCCAACCGCAGATAATCCGGCGGCAATATCGTGTGCGCATCGCAACGCGCCACCACCTCCCCCGTCGCCACCTCCAGCGCCGCGTTCACCCCCGGCGCGATGACCCGACACGGATTCGGCACCACCCGCACCCACGGGTAGCGCTGTTGCAACAACTTCATCATGGCCGGCGTGTCCGAACCATCCGCCACGACAACCTCCACCCGTCCGGGATAGTCCTGAGCCCGCACCGACTCCAGCGCCTCCGCAATCGTCCCCTCCGCGTTGCGCGCCGGCATGATCACAGACACGCTCGGCGCCGAAGCATCAGGCGCTATGGCGGGCCGGGGACATTGCCACCCAAGAGCTTGTTGATTCGAGACGGCGGCGCCAAACTGCGCGGCATTCAGCGCTGGCTCGATGGACGGGTCGGAATCCGCGAATTGTTGAGACTGTCGATTTTCAGCAGTCATATTGCGCTATTTTTAGCCATCTGCATATCGGGTTGATTATAATACAATGGAGAAAAGTGTCTATCCCCTTGCAGAATAACAGAAAATTGAGCTAAGCCGCTTTTTAACGCCAAGCCGCGGGGCCTCATCGCGCCTGAAGACGAGGCTCTGCTAAAGGTTGCGGCCCGCCGCGTCGCGCTGGAAAACGCGCCGGAGGGCGGGTGTGACAAATTAAACACGGCGGGCTTGGTTGAGCGCGACTAATCCGAGGCGGCAGGGGAGCTGAAGAAAAAACTTCGGCAGACAAAAATAGTGGTAAAGTTCAACGGGTGTTCAACCCCCCTCCCGAGTGGCGAAAAAAAGCCAAGCTAAAACTGGAGCGAGTCCACCTCCGCGACTTAGGCAGGCACTTGTACCGGTGTCTGCGGACCTTGCGACAATGGCCGCGGACCCTGTTGCGCGCCAACAGCCGCATTGTCCAACGCTATTTTGCGCAGACAGACGAACCGAAATTGCATCTTGGTTGTGGCGACTGCCTGCTGGAGGGCTGGCTGAATTCGGATTTGTTTCCCTGCTCTCCGCGGGTTTTGCGCCTGGATGCGACGCGCCCGTTTCCCTTTGCGTCCAACACTTTCGCCTACGCCTACAGCGAACATCTAATTGGGTTGCTTGCCACACGGCAGGCAAAGCGCATGTTGCGCGAGTGTTTTCGCGTGTTAGCGCCGGGCGGCAAGGTGCGCATCTGCACCCCGGATCTGGCTTTCCTGATTGAACTATGCGGCCCGCAACCTTCCGCGTTGCAAGAGCGGTACATTGAGTGGGCCAGCGGCCAGTCCACCGAAAGAGGGCGGGCCGTTGTAATCAACAACATGGGCGAGACTTACGGACCCTTTGTCTATGATGAACCGCACCTGCGCGGCGTCCTCGAGGACGCCGGTTTCTCGAATATAGTCTCGCGCGACCTGAACCAGAGCGATGACGCGGCGCTACGGGACCTGGCGAACGAGAAACGGTTGCCGGAGGGGTTTTTGCGGCTTGAATCACTCACCATGGAGGGGAGCAAACCTTTTTAGCTTGTTTTTAGCTTGTTAGTTTTTCGTCAGGCAACTGGCGTGAGGAGCGAGGAAGGGAGTGTGCAAGCAGCACATGACTGACTGAACGCGGAAGCGCCAGGACGCATGGCGGAAAACTAACAAGCTAAAAGCTAAAATGGTAGAATTGGGTGAATGCTCAAACGCCTCCCTTTCATCCTGTTTGTCGCGGCCCTGGTTCTGGGCGCCTTCTTTGCTGGCATGTGGGTCTGGCAAGCCCGCGTGTTTCCCTATCACTTGGCGCACTCCGCTCACAAAACCCTGAGGGTCGCTCTGGAAATGCGCAACTTCATCGCGTCTGGAGACAGGGACAAGTTAGTGGCCGCGGCCCGGCGCGTCGCGCTGGAAAACGCGCCGGAGGGCGAAAGCAACAAGTTAAACACGGCGGACCTGCTTGAGTGCGACAGGTCCGAGGCGGCAAAGAAAACGAGGAGAAAACTTCGGTCAGAAAAATTCAAGCAACTGGGATGTCTGACAGCGCGCGTTGCCCGCCGCGAGGCGAGTGCAAAGCGCATCGAGTTCATCGTCGCCGACCGGCTCCATGACCCGGTGCTGGTAGGGGGAGGGGTCGGCATGTTTCTTGAGCATTGTCCACCCCCTCCGCATTCGGGGTTGTCTGGGGGTTGCTTGGCGGTGGAATATTCGCGCAATGGCGAAGTGAGCCGCGCCGTGCCATTCCGGCCCCAAGCCATCGAAGCGGCCAATATCGTTTCTGAAGAGGACTACCTTTCTGAACATCCCCCGGGTTGGGTGTTCTGGAGAAATGTGAATGTGGTGTCAGTCGCCCCCTACCCTGACGGAGACTTGTTGGTCACTTTTCGACTGGCCCATACTTTTCCCTATGGCGGCGGCGCGGCCCGCGTGGCGCGAGACGGGCATCCGCGCTGGTTTCGCAAGGACTACAGCCACCACTGGCCCCATATTGTCGATGACCAACTCGCCTTGGTCCCAGGCGGGCGAATGGAATGGGGAAACAACGTTCTGCCCATGCGGGTGGGACATCTGAAAAAAGACATAACCTGTCATCGCGATCAGAAATGGATGGTTGACACCGTCAACCTGATAGATGGCAAGGGGCGTCTATTGGAAGAGATTGACATCTTGGGCGCGTTGCTCGAATCTCCCTACAACGGCATCTTCCTCCTCCAGCTTAGGCAGTGTGATGTCACTCATCTTAACTTCGCGCACCAGCTGGGCGCCGACGCGGGCGGCGCGGACAGCATCGCCCCAGGCGACATCGTGGCCTCGTTGCGGAGTCTTAGCGCGTTCGGCATCATAGACCGGGACACTCGGCGGCTAAAGCGGTTGGTGCGAGGCAGTTTCGTCAATCAACACGCTGTCCGTCACTTTGAGAAGGCGCGGTTTCTCATGTTTGACAACTTGGGCACCGATGGCGTTCACGGCCCGTCCCGCTTGTTGATGGTTGACTTGGCCACCGGCAAGGAAACCACGCTGTTCCCCCGGGACCACACTCCGACCCATCTGCGCCGGGTTACGGCTGTCAATGGCCATATAGAGGTGTCGCCGGACCGGCAACGCGTTCTCTTCAATGAAAAAACACACGGCCGGATTCTGGAGTTGCGCCTTTCCGATGGCCGGGTTTTGAACATTTTTCGCCAGTTGCATGATCTGTCGAGCGTCGATGCCATTCCTGACCCCTTTCGGCAACGGGCGTGGGTTTTCCAATCGGGGGCTTCTAGTTACGCTAACCAATGGTCCGATCATCCCTCGACCGTTTCTTTTTCCTCAACATTGACGGCAAGATCGCCATCCGCCACGGAGACGAAAACGCGCCCGCCATGAAGCAACTTGCCGAACAGGAGTTCCTCGGCGAGCTTCCTTTTAATCCGCTCCTGTAGGAGACGCGCCATGGGTCTGGCCCCCATAACCTTGTCGTAACCATGTTCCCCTAACCACAGGCGGGCAGCTTCATCCGTTTCGAGAGAGACCTTCTTGTCATCCAGTTGGGCCTGCAACTCCACCAGGAATTTATCCACCACATTGAGTATGGTTTTCTGGTCCAGCGCGTTGAATTCTATGATGGCGCTGAGACGATTGCGAAATTCCGGGCTGAAGGTCTTTTTGATGATCTCCAGGGCGTCGGAACTGTGGTCTTGCCGGGTGAAGCCTACGGAGGCTCGGCTGATGCGGTCGGCCCCCGCGTTGGTGGTCATGATTAACACCACATTGCGGAAATCGGCTTGGCGGCCGTTGGTGTCCGTCAAGGTCCCGTGGTCCATGACTTGCAACATCAGGTTGAACACATCGGGATGGGCCTTTTCCATCTCATCCAGGAGCAACACGCAATGCGGGCGCTTGTTTATCTCGTCGGTGAGCAGGCCGCCCTGATCGAAGCCCACATAGCCCGGAGGCGCGCCTAACAGGCGCGACACAGTGTGACGCTCCATGTATTCGGACATATCGAAGCGCACCAAGTCAATCCCCATCACATTGGCCAGTTGCTTGCTGACTTCTGTCTTGCCGACTCCCGTGGGGCCCGCGAACAGAAAAGCGCCTATGGGTTGTTGCGGATTGCCTAGCCCCGAGCGCGACATCTTGATGGCGAAAGCGAGAGATTCGATGGCCCGGTCCTGGCCGAACACCACCATCTTGAGGTTGCGCTCCAGATTTTTCATAACATCCTTGTCGGAGGCCGTCACCGTCTTGGATGGAATGCGCGCTATCCGAGAGACGATGGTTTCTATGTCGGGCGCGCCTATAACCTTCTTGCGCCGCGAGGGCGGCAACAGTTGTTGCGATGCGCCGGCCTCGTCGATGATATCTATGGCCTTGTCGGGCAGGCGGCGGTCAGTGATGTAACGCTCGGTCAATTCCGTCGCCGAGCGCAGGGATTGGTGGGTGTAGCGCACGGCGTGGTGTTGTTCGAATCTGGACTTGAGCCCTTGCAGGATTTTCACGGTCTCCTCGATGGAAGGCTCGGTCACATCGATCTTCTGGAAGCGCCGCGCCAGGGCCCGATCTTTCTCAAAGATGCCGCGAAACTCCTGGTAGGTGGTGGAACCTATGCACTTGACCTCGCCGGAAGCCAGCACTGGCTTGATGATGTTGGAGGCGTCCATAACGCCGCCGGAGGCAGCGCCGGCGCCGATAACGGTGTGGATCTCATCGATGAAAAGAATGGCGCCATCCTGTTCTGTCAGTTCGGCGATGACGCCTTTCAGGCGTTTTTCAAAGTCCCCGCGGTATTTGGTGCCGGCCAACAGGGCTCCCAGGTCCAAGGCGTGTATGGCGCAACCCGACAGAGCCTCCGGCACCTGTTTTTCGACGATCTGCCTGGCTATGCCCTCCACAATGGCGGTCTTGCCGACGCCTGCCTCGCCCACTAACAGGGGGTTGTTTTTCCGGCGTCGGCAAAGTATCTGCATGGTGCGCCGCACCTCGTGTTCACGCCCGATGAGCGGGTCTATCTTGCCCAGTTCCGCCTGCTGGTTCAGGTTCACGGTGAAGAGCTCCAAGGGACTCTTGGCGCTGTCGCCCTGGCGCGTCTCGCTGTCCGCGCCGGTGGCGGCGCCCTCAGCCCCCTCCTCCGGCACCTTGGAAATCCCGTGGGAGATGTAATTCACCACATCCAGTCGCGTGATGTCTTGCTCATTCAGAAAAAAGGCGGCATGGGATTCGCGCTCGCTGAAGATCGCCACTAACACATTGGCGCCGGTGACCTCTTGTTTGCCGGTGGACTGCACATGCAACGCCGCCCGTTGCAACACCCGCTGAAAGCCCAAAGTGGCTTGGGGTTCCCGCTCGTCGCCCTCGACAAGCAACGGCGAATTGGCGCCAAGGAACTGGGACAGGAGGTCGCGCAACTCGCCCAGGTCCGCGCCGCAGGCCCGTAGCGCTTGGGCGGCAGGGGGGTTGTCCAGCAGAGCCAACAGCAGACACTCGACCGTCAGATATTCGCGCCGCGCCTCCCGCGCCTTCCTGAAGGCGTCGTGCAGAGTTTGTTCCAAGTCTTTATCAAGCATGTTCGATCTTGCGGTTTTTTCAGGCTTTTTCCATTGTACACAGCAAAGGGTGTTCATGCTCGCGCGAATATTGGTTGACCTGCGCCACCTTGGTCTCCGCGATTTCCAAGGTAAAAACGCCGCACACTCCTATCCCCCTGGTGTGCACCTCTAACATGATCCGCGTCGCGGTTTCCCGGTCCATGACAAAAAAGGCCTCGAGAATATGGACGACGAACTCCATGGGCGTGTAGTCGTCATTCACCAAGATGACCTTGTAGAGGGGCGGGCGCTTGAGTTTCGGCTCGGCTTCCTCCAGAGCCGTGCCGCCTTCGTATTGTTCGTAAGGCAATTGCGAGGACATGGCGATCACTTGTTTGACTTTCAGGGCGAATGATAGTGCAGTAAAGACGCCATTGCAACTTGCAGTTTTCCGTCATGCTGCCTAGCGCGACACTCGAGGGCCTAGCTTGGGGTCGGGCTTTTTGCGACACGCTGTGAATCCATCCTTGGACGCTCTCGGCGCGGCCATCCAGGCCGCACAGGGTCTTAAAGGCCCTGCCCCAAGCTACGCCCCTTTTAGCTTGTTAGTTTTCCGTTATCCTGCCTGGCGCTTCCGCGTTCAGTCAGTTTAGCTTGTCACATCCGCCATGCATCGCGGCATTTCTTCACGCGGTCGGTCATGTATTTGACATACACTCCCTCCCGCGCTCATCATGCCGCTTGCCTGACGAAAAATTTCCGTCGCTAAATGCTTGTCGCGCCAGTTGCCTAACGAAAAACTTCCGTCGCTAAAACACACTTGCAGGCTCCATTATTTTGCCTGGCGCATTGACCGCTATAATGATGGCATTATGGCGGCAATGAAAAATCGCATTGGAGAACGGATCCGGTTCCATGGCTTAGCGTTGATTGCATGCGCCCTGTTCCTCCTTGCGGGCCTCGCCATCGTCGATGACTACGGCGTTTCGGCGGACACAGACCCTCAACGGGATATCACCCTCGCTAACCTCAACCACATCCTGCATGACGGCCCAACCCTGTTGCGAAGGGCCGCTGACCACCTCTACGGCGTCGCCTTCGAGTTGCCCCTGTTCCTGTTGACGGAACGGATCCTGGGGCTGGAAGACCCGCGTCATGTCCACTTGGCCCGCCATGTCCTGACCCATCTGTTTTTTCTAATCGGCGGGTTCTGTTGCTATCTGCTGGCGTTTCGATTGTCCGGCGACCGGCTGGTGGCTCTGTTGGTCATGTTGCTGTTTCTCTTGTCCCCGCGTCTTTACGCCCATTCCTTTTTCAACAGCAAGGATCCGGTGTTCGCCAGCGCCTTCGTCATGGCCTTGCTCTTTGCGAGCCGCGCCTTTGACAGGGACTCGGTGGGGGCCTATCGGTGGAGCGGGATGGCAGTGGGGCTTCTCGTCAACCTGCGCATCATGGGCGTGGTTCTGTTTGCCGCCGTGTTGGTCTTTCGGGCCTGGGCCTGGTTCCGGGCCGAGGGGGGCGCGGCGCGGCGGCGGGTGGTGGCGACCACTGGCGTTTTTGCCCTGTGGGGGGGCCTTGTCTTGTTCATCAGCCTGCCCTACCTCTGGAGGGACCCCGCAGGGCGGCTGGCGGAAATGGTCGTTGCATCGGCCAATCATCCCACCACCGTTTACATGTTGTTTGGAGGGAAGGTTTTTCTCAGCGCGGCGTTGCCTTGGGACTATGTGTTGCGCTGGTTCGCCATCAGCCAGCCGCCGGTGACCCTGTTGTTGGGTTTGTTGGGCCTAGGAGCCTTGGGCCTTGCCGCTGGAAGCGTCGTCAGACGCGGCGCAGACGCCGCGCCGGGGCGCGGCTTGGGAGGGGGCGCCGAGTTGCGCTTCGGCGTCCTGCTCGCAGCCTGCTTTGCGTTGCCCCTGGTTGCTTTTGTTCTGTTGCGGCCCAATACCTACCATGGCTGGCGGCATTTTTATTTCCTGCACGGGCCGTTTTGCCTGCTGGCGACCTTCGCCCTGATGGGGATGCGCCAGCTGTCGGCGCGGGGGTTGCAAAGAAGATGGGTCGGCGGCGCGGCTTGCGCACTGACGGCGATGGGGCTGGGCGTCGTGGTGGTCCAGATGGCGCAGATCCATCCCCACCAATATCTCTATTTCAACTTTTTTGTGGACCGGAAGACACCGGAGCGGTTGCGCGCTTGGCACGAGATGGATTACTGGAATATGACGCTACGGCAGGGTTACGAATACATGCTGAGACAGACCCCGGCCGGCGCCATTAACATCAAAGAAGACTTCGCAACAAGGAAAGAGAAGTTGGATATAGAGATTCTTCCCGCGGCAGACCGGCACCGGTTCGGCCACGACCCGACTCGCGATTTGAACTTCTATTTGGACAAAAGCCCGGGCCGGTACCTGCCGGTAGAGACTTTCCCCCCCGTTCTTTACCGGCTCAAGGTCTATAACAACACCATTATGACCATTTCCACGCCAGATCTGTCCCGGGTTGACCCGAGGGTGGCGGAGGTGTATCGGGTCTTGCATCGAGCGGCGACGGAGGAGGAGGCGGCTCGCGGGGGCGGCTATGAAGTCCACCGGCACGGCCGGTGGCTGGCGTGGGTGAAAGAGGCTTGCGAGCCTGGGGCACTGAGGCGCGAGTTCTGGCTCAAGCTTTATCCGGCGGACGCGGGCCGCTTGCCGGCCCATCATCGGAAACGGGGCTACTTTATAATCAGCGTCCGCGGGGTGCGGTTTGACGGCAAGTGCCTGGGGGCGCGACGGCTGCCGGACTTCGCCTTGGCCCGCGCGCGCCTGGGGCAGTCTGTTCCTGGAGGGGAGTTGCTATGGGAAACCGAGGTGCCTCTTCTTTAGCTTGTTACATCCGCCATGCAACTTGACGCATTGACCACATTTTAGCGACGGAAGTTTTTCGTCAGGCAAGCGGCGTGACGAGCGTTTAGCGACGGAAGTTTTTCGTCAGGCAACTGGCGTGACGAGCGCGGAAACGCCGCGCCACATGGCGGAAAGCTAACAAGCTAAAAGGGTAATATGGCGGTATGGCGGCAATGACAAACCCCATTGGAGAACGGGCCCGATTTCATAGTCTGGCGTTGATCGTGTGGTCCCTGTTCCTGATAGCGGGCCTCGTCATCGGCGATGACTACGGCGTCCCGCCGTATGCGGGAGGCCAGCGTTTTGTCGCCATCGACACCCTCAACTATGTCCTGCATGGGGACCAAACCCTGTTGCAAATAGCCGCTGACCGCTTCTACGGCGTCGCCTTCGAGTTGCCCCTGTTCCTGTTGGAACGGGTCGTGGGTCTGGAAGACCCGCACTATGTTTATTTAGCCCGCCATGTTCTGACCCATCTGTTTTTTCTAATCGGCGGGTTCTGTTGCTATCTGCTGGCGCGGCGCTTGGCCGGCGACCGGCTGATCGCGCTGTTGGTCATGTTGCTGTTCCTGCTGTCCCCACGCCTTTACGCCCATTCCTTCTTCAACAGCAAGGATGCGGTGTTCGCCAGCGCCTTCGTCATGGCATTGCTCTTTGCGAGCCGCGCCTTTGACAGGGACTCGGTGGGGGCCTATCGGTGGTGCGGGGCGGCGGCGGGGCTTCTCATCCACCTGCGCGTCATGGGCGTGGTTCTGTTTGCCGTCGTGTTGGTCTTTCGGGCCTGGGCCTGGTTCCGGGCCGGGCGCGGCGCGGGGCGGCGGCGGGTTGTAGTGACCACTGGGGTCTTTGCCCTGTGGGGGGGCCTTGTCTTGTTCATCAGCCTGCCCTATCTCTGGGGCGACCCCATAGGGCGTCTTTCAGAATATTGGACAGTGTTGGCCGACCATCCTGTCGTTTTTTATGAATTGTTCCGGGGTCAGGTGTTTTTCAGCGCGGCGTTGCCTTGGGATTATGTGTTGCGCTGGTTCGCCATCAGCCAGCCGCCGGTGACCTTGTTGTTGGGCCTGTTGGGCATGGGGGTCTTGGGCCTTGCCGTTAGGGGCGCCGTCAGACGCGGCGCGGGCGCCAGGCCGGGGCGCGGTTTGGGCGCCGCCGAGTTGCGCTTCGGCGTCTTGCTCGCAACCTGCTTTGCGTTGCCCCTGGTTGCCTTTGCCCTGTTGCGGCCCAACACCCTCCAGGGTTGGCGGCATTTTTATTTCCTGCACGGGCCGTTTTGCCTGCTGGCGACCTTCGCCCTGGCGTGGTTGCGCCAGCTGTCGGTTCGAGGGTTGCAAAGAAGATGGGTCGGCGGCGTTGCCTGCGCGCTGACAGCGGCGGGGCTAGGCGCGGCAGCGTTGGAGATGGCGCAGATCCATCCCCATCAATATCTCTATTTCAACTTTTTTGTGGACCGGAAGACCCCGGAACGGCTAAGCGAGCGCTACGAGACGGATTACTGGAACATGATGTTGCGGCAAGGGTATGAACACATTCTGCGGCAAACGCCTGCTTCCACCATTAACATGAGGCCGCGGGTAGTTGGGACGGCGATGGTGGGGGTAGTTGGGACGGCGACGGTGGCGGACATCAACCGCAATGTGCAGATCCTTCCGGAGGCGGCCCGGAGCCGGTTCATCTTCGACCCCGCTCGGGACCCGGATTTCTACTTGGGCGGAAATGCGGAGAAAAGCTTCCTGCCTAAAGATCCTTTCTCTCCCGTTCTCCATCGGATCAAGGTCTATAACAACACCATTATGACCATATCCACACCGGATTTGTCCCGGGTTGACCCAGCGGTGGCGAATGCGTATCGGGCTTTGCAGCGGGCGGCGATGGCGGGGGCGCCGGCGGCGCGGGCGGGGGGCTTTGATGTGCACCTGCATGGCCAGCGGCTGGCGTGGGTGAAGGAGGCTTGCGAGCCTGGGGAATTGATGTCGCCGTTCCGGCTCAGGTTTTATCCGGCGGACGCGGGCCGGTTGCCGAACCATCTCCGGAAACATGGCTACTTTGCAACCAGCGTCCGCGGGGTGCGGTTTGACGGCAAGTGCCTGGGGGCGCGACGACTGCCGGATTTCGCCTTGGCCCGGGTGCGCTTGGGGCAACCAGGGAAGTGGGAAGTCGACATCCCCTTTTAGCTTGTTAATTTTCCGCCATGCATCGCGGCGTTTCTTCGCTCGGTCAGTCATGTATTTAATATACACTTCTTCCCTCGCTCATCACGCCGCTTGCCTGACGAAAAATTTCCGTCGCTAAAATAGTCGTAGTTTTCCGTTATCCCGCCTGGTGCATTGACCACTATATAATAGCGGCATGGCGGCTATGACCAATCGCATTCGAGAAGGGGGCCGATTTCATAGTCTGGCGTTGAGCGTGTGGGCCTTGTTTTTGATTACGGGCCTCGCCATCGTCGATGACTACGGCGTCTCGCCGGACACGGTGGAGCAACGTCGTGTCACCCTCAACACCCTCAACTATGTCCTGCATGACGACCAAACTCTGTTGCACATGGATGCTGACCGCTTCTACGGCGTCGCCTTCGAGGCGCCCCTGTTCCTGTTGGAACGGGTCCTGGGGCTAGAAGATCTGCGCCATATCTATTTGACCCGCCATGTCCTGACGCACCTGTTGTTTCTAATCGGCGGGTTCTGTTGCTATCTGCTGGCGTTTCGATTGTCCGGCGACCGGCTGGCGGCGCTGTTGGCCATGGCGCTGTTTCTCCTGTCCCCGCGCCTCTACGCCCATTCCTTCTTCAACAGCAAGGATCCAGTGTTCGCCAGCGCCTTCGTCATGGCCTTGCTCGTTGTGAGCTGCGCCTTTGACAGGGACTCGGTGGGGGCCTATCGGTGGGGCGGGGCGGCAGTGGGGCTTCTCGTCAACCTGCGCGTCATGGGCGTGGTTCTGTTTGCCATCGTGTTGCTTTTTCGGGCCTGGGCCTGGTTCCGGGCCGAGGGGGACGCGGCGCGGCGGCGGGTTGTAGTGACCACTGGGGCTTTCGCCCTGTGGGGGGGCGTTATTTTGTTCATTAGCCTGCCCTATCTCTGGGAGGACCCCGTAGGGCGTCTGGTGGAAATGCCAGCGGTACTGAGTGATCATCCTATCGTTCTTTATGAATTGTTCCGGGGGCAGGTGCTTTCCAGCGCGGCGTTGCCTTGGGACTATGTGTTGCATTGGTTCGTCATCAGCCAGCCGCCGGTGACCTTGTTGTTGGGTCTGTTGGGCATGGGGGCCCTAGGTCTTGCCGTTTGGGGCGTCGTCAGGCGCGGCGCGGGCGCCGGGCCGGGGCGCAGCTTAGGGGGAGACGCCGAGTTGCGCTTCGGCGTCTTGCTCGCAATCTGCTTTGCGTTGCCCCTGGTTGCCTTTGCGCTGTTGCGACCCACCACCATCAATGGCTGGCGGCATTTTTATTTCCTGCACGGGCCTTTTTGTCTGCTGGCGACCTTCGCCCTGATGGGGTTGCGCCAGCTGTCGGCGCGGGGGTTGCCCAAAGAATGGCTCGGCGGCGCGGCGTGCGCGCTGACAGCGGCAGGGTTGTGCGTCGTGGTTGTCCAGATGGCGCAGATCCATCCTAACCAGCAACTTTATTTCAACTTCTTTGCGGACCGGAAGACCCCGGAACGGCTACACGCCTGGTACGAAATGGATTACTACGCCATAGCGGAGCGGCAAAGTTATGAACACATCCTGCGACAAGCATCTGCTTCCATCATTAACCTGAAGCCACGGCAGGCGGTATCGCCGCGGCGGGACAACCGCAATGTGCATATTCTTCCCTCGGCGGCCCGCAACCGGTTCACCAACGATCCGAAACGCGACCCGGATTTCTACTTGGGAACCACCGCCGTAAATTCGCTACCGGAGGTGCCTAGGGTGTTTTTCCCCCCCGTTCTCCACCGGATTAAGGTCTATAACAACACCATGATGACCGTATCCACGCCAGATCTGTCCCGGGTTGACCCAGTGGTGACGAATGCGTATCGGGATTTGCGCCGGGCAGTGATGACGGGGGAACCAGTGGCCCGGGCGGGAGGCTTTGATGTGTATCTGCATGGCAAGCGGCTGGCGTGGGCGAAGGAGGCTTGCGAGCCCGGGGCGCTGAGGCGCGAGTTCCGGTTCAAGCTTTATCCGGTGGACGCAGGCCGTTTGCTGGCCCATCACCAGAAACAGGGCTACTTCGAACTCAGCGTCCGCGGGGTGCGGTTTGATGGCAAGTGCCTGGGGGCGGCGCGGTTGCCGGATTTCGCCTTGGCCCGGATTCTCCTGAAGCAACCAGGGAAGTGGGTTGAGGTGCCTCTTTAACTTTTAGCTTGTCAGTTTTCCGTTTTAGCTTGTTAGTTTTCCGCCATGCATCGCGGCATCTCTTCGCTCGGTCAGTCATGTATTTGATATACACTCCTTCCCGCGCTCATCACGCCGCTTGCCTGACGAAAAATTTCCGTCGCTAAAAGGGTTGCGGGATAACGGAAAACTAACAGGCTAAAAGGGTAATATGGCGGCATGTCTGCAATAACCAGCCGTATTGGAGAACGGATCCGGTTCCATCGTTTAGCGTTGATTGCATGCGCCCTGTTCCTGATTACGGGCCTCGCCATCGTCGATGACTACGGCGTCTCGTGGGATACGGGGATGCAGCGTCTTGTCGCCATCAACACTGTCAACTATATCCTGCATGGCGACCAAACCATGTTGAAAATAGAGGCTGACCGTTTCTACGGCGCCGCCTTCGAGGCGCCCCTGCTTCTGTTGACGGAACGGGGCCTGGGCCTGGAAGACCCGCGCCACGTCTATTTGGCCCGCCATGTCCTCACGCACTTGTTTTTTCTGCTTGGCGGATTCTGTTGCTATCTGTTGGCGTTTCGCTTGTCCGGCGACCGGCTGGCGGCGCTGTTGGTCATGGCGCTGTTCCTGCTGTCCCCGCGTCTCTACGCCCATTCCTTCTTCAACAGCAAGGATCCAATGTTCGCCAGCGCCTTCGTCATGGCCTTGCTCGTTGTGTGTCGCACCTTTGACAAAGACTCGGTGGGGGCCTATCGGTGGGGCGGGATGGCGATGGGACTTCTCGTCCACCTGCGCATCATGGGCGTGGTTCTGTTTGCTCTCGTGTTGGTTTTTCGGACCTGGGCCTGGTTCCGGGCCGGGGGGCGGGCGGCGCGGCGGCGGGTGGCGGCGACCACTGGGGCTTTTGCCCTGTGGGGGGGCCTTGTCTTGTTCATCAGCCTGCCCTACCTCTGGAGGGACCCCGTAGGGCGGCTTTCAGAATATTGGATGGCGTTGGCCGATCATCCTGCCATCCACTCTCGCGAATTGCTCCGGGGTCAGGTGTTTCCTAACACGGCGTTGCCTTGGGACTATGTGTTGCACTGGTTCGCCATCAGCCAGCCGCCGGTGACCTTGTTATTGGGGCTGTTGGGCCTAGTGGCCTTGGGCCTTGCCGCTGGGGGCGTCGTCAGACGCAACGCGGGCGCTGGGCCGGGCGCGGCATGGGGGGGTGCCGAGTTGCGCTTTGGCGTCCTGCTCGCAACCTGCTTTGCGTTGCCGCTGGTCGCCTTTGCGCTGTTGCGGCCCACCACTCTCGATAGCTGGCGGCATTTTTATTTCCTGCACGGGCCTTTTTGTCTGCTGGCGACCTTCGCCCTGATGGGGTTGCGCCAGTTGCCGGCGCGGGGGGCGCGAAAAGGATGGGTCGGCGGCGTTGCCTGCGGGCTGACAGCGGCGGGGCTGTGCGTCGCGGCGTTGGAGATGGCGCAGATCCATCCCCACCAATATCTCTATTTCAACTTTTTTGTGGACCGCAAAACTCCGGAACGGCTACGGACCCGCTACACCATGGATCACTGGGACATGGCGATGCGGCAGAGTTACGAACACCTACTAAGGCAAACTCCGACCGCCGCCATTAACCTGGAAAAGCAATACCTCATCTCGAGACTCAATTTGAGTAAAATGATTCTTCCCGCGGCAGACCGGCACCGGTTCACCCACGACCCCAGTCGCGACGCGGATTTCTATTTAAACGGAAGCACAAGGCAAAGCTTCCTGCTCAAAGATCCTTTTCCTCCCGTTCTCCACCGGTTCAAGGTCTATAACAACACGATGTTGATCTTATCCACGCCGGATTTGTCCCGGGTTGACCCGGCGTTGGCGGAGGCGTATCGGGATTTGCATCGGGCGGCGACAGCAGGGGAACCGGTGGCGCGGGCGGGCGGCTTCGATGCGCACCTGCATGGCAACCGGCTGGCGTGGGTGAAGGAGGATTGCGAGCCTGGGGCGCTGAGGCGCGAGTTCTTGCTCAAGCTTTATCCGGCGGACCCGGGCCGTTTGCCGGAATCTCGCCGGCGATGGGGCTACTTCGAATTCTACGCCCGCGGAGTGCGGTTTGACGGCAAATGCCTGGGGGCGCGACAGTTGCCGGATTTCGCCCTAACCCGGATTCGCCTGGGACAACCAGGGAAGTGGGAAGTCGACATCCCCTTTTAGCTTGTTAGTTTTCCGCCATCCCGCCTGGCGCATTGACCGCTATATAATGGCGGCATGGCGGCAATAACCAACCGCATTGGAGAACGGGCCCGATTCCATGGCTTGGCGTTGATCTTGTTGTTCTTGTTTTTGGTCACGGGCCTCGCCATCGTCGATGACTACGGCGTCTCGTGGGATGCGGATGGGCAGCGTGACGTCGCCATCGGCACCCTCAACTACATCCTGCATAGCGACCAAACCCTGTTGCAAATAGACGCTCACCGCTTCTACGGCGCCGCCTTCGAGTTGCCCCTGTTCCTGCTGACGCAACGGCTCCTGGGGCTGGAAGACCCGCGCCATGTCTATTTAGCTCGCTATGCTCTAACGCACCTGTTTTTTCTACTCGGCGGGTTCTGTTGCTACCTGTTGGCGCGGCGCTTGTCCGGCGACCGGCTGAGTGCGCTGTTGGTCATGTTGCTGTTCCTGCTGTCCCCGCGCCTCTACGCCCATTCCTTCTTCAACAGCAGGGATCCAGTGTTCGCCAGCGCCTTCGTCATGACCTTGCTCGTTGTGAGCCGCGCCTTTGACAAGGACTCGGTGGGAGCCTATCGGTGGTGCGGGGCGGCAGCGGGGCTTCTGGTCAACCTGCGCATCATGGGCGTGGTTCTGTTTGCTCTCGTGTTGGTCTTTCGGGCCTGGGCCTGGTTTCGGGCCGGGGGGGACGCGGCGCGGCGGCGGGTTGTAGTGACCACTGGCGCTTTTGCCCTGTGGGGGGGCCTTGTCTTGTTCATCAGCCTGCCCTATCTCTGGAGGGACCCCGCAGGGCGTCTTTCAGAATATTGGACAGCGTTGGCCAACCATCCTGTCGTTCCTTATGAATTATTCCGGGGGGAGGTGTTTTCCGGCGCGGCGTTGCCTTGGGACTTTATGTTGCGCTGGTTCGCCATCAGCCAGCCGCCGGTGACCTTGTTGTTGGGTCTGTTGGGCCTGGCGGCCCTGGGTCTTGCCGCTGGGAGCGTCGTCAGACGCGGCGCGGGCGCCGGATCGGGGCACGGCGTGGGGGGCGCTGAGTTGCGTTTCGGCATTCTGCTCGCAACTTGCTTCCTGTTGCCCCTAGTTGCCTTTGTTCTGTTGCGACCCACTTCCCTCGATGACTGGCGGCATTTTTATTTTCTGCACGGGCCTTTTTGCCTGTTGGCGACCTTCGCCCTGATGGGATTGCGAAGAGGATGGGTTGGCGGCGTTGCTTGCGCGCTGACAGCGGCGGGGTTGTGCGTCGCGGCCCTTGAGATGGCGCAGATCCATCCTAACCAGCACCTCTATTTCAACTTTTTAGCGGACCGAAAAACCCCGGAACGGTTACGGTCCCGCTACGCCACAGATTACCACCTCATAGCGATGCGGCAAGGTTATGAGCACATCCTGCGGCAAGGGCCCGCTTCCATCATTAACCTGAAGCCGCAAGGGAAGGCGCCATCGCCGCGGCAGATCGACCTCCATGTGCAGATCCTCCCGGCGGCGGCCCGGAGCCGGTTCACCTACGACCGCAGTCGCGACCCGGATTTCTACCTGGCAAGCAACGCCAGAAATCCGGAGGCAAGCGTGCTTGAAGACTCTTTCCCCCCCGTTCTCCATCGGCTCAAGGTCTATAACAACACCATTGTAACCGTTTCCACGCCGGATTTATCCCGGGTTGCCCCGGCGGTGACGGATGAATATCGGGCTTTGCATCGGGCGGCCACGGCGGGGGAACCAGCGGCCCGGGCGAGGGGCTTTGATGTGCACCTGCATGGCAAGCAACTGGCGTGGGTGAAGGAGGCTTGCGAGCCTGGAGCGCTAAGGCACGAGTTCCAGCTCAAGCTTTATCCGATGGACTCGGGCCATTTGCCGGACCATCTCCGGAAACAGGGCTACTTTGAATTCAGTGTCCGCGGGGTGCGGTTTGATGGCAAGTGCCTGGGGGCAACGCGGTTGCCGGATTTCGCCTTGGCCCGGATTCGCCTGTGGCAGTCCGGTCTTGGCGGGGGGTTGCTATGGGAAGTCGAGGTGCCTCTTTAGCTTTTAGCTTGTTAGTTTTCCGTTTTAGCTTGTTAGTTTTCCGCCATGTGGCGCGGCGTTTCCTCGCTCGGCCAGTTTTAGCTTGTTAGTTTTCCGTTATCCTGCCTGGCGCTTCCGCGTTCGGCCAGTCATGTATTTGACATACACTCCCGTCCTCGCTCATCACGCCGCTTGCCTGACGAAAAACTTCCGTCGCTAAAAGGGTTGCGGGATGGCGGAAAGCTAACAAGCTAAAAGGGTAATATGGCGGCATGTCTGCAATGACCAACCGCATTGGAGAACGGGCCCGATTCCATGGCCTAGCGTTGATTTTGTGGTCCCTGTTCTTAATAGCGGGCCTCGCCATCGTTGATGACTACGGCGTCTCGCCGGATGTGGTAAACCAGCGTCGTATCGCCATAGACACCGTCGACTATGTCCTGCATAGCGACCAAGCCCTGTTGCAAATAGACGCTGACCGCTTCTACGGCGCCGCCTTCGAGTTGCCCCTGTTGCTGTTGACGGAACAGGTCCTGGGGCTGGAAGACCCGCGCCATGTCCATTTGGCCTGTCATGTCCTGACGCACCTGTTTTTTCTGCTTGGCGGATTCTGTTGCTATCTGCTGGCGTGGCGCTTGTCCGGCGACCGGCTGGCGGCGCTGTTGGTCATGGCGCTGTTCCTGCTGTCTCCGCGTCTTTACGCCCATTCCTTCTTCAACAGCAAGGATCCAGTGTTCGCCAGCGCCTTCGTGATGGCCTTGCTCTTTGTGAGCCGCGCCTTTGACAAGGATTCGGTGGAGGCCTATCGGTGGTGCGGGGCGGCGGCGGGACTTCTCATCCACCTGCGCGTCATGGGCGTGGTTCTGTTTGCTCTCGTGTTGGTCTTTCGGGCCTGGGCCTGGTTCCGGGCCGGGGGGCGGGCGGCGCGGTGGCAGGTTGTGGCGACCACTGGGGTTTTTGCCCTGTGGGGGGGTGTTGTCTTGTTCATCAGCCTGCCCTATCTCTGGAGGGACCCCGCAGGGCGGCTGGTTGAAATGGTCGTGGCGTTGGCCGACCATCCCACTACCACTGATGAATTGTTCCGGGGTCAGGTTTTTTCAAGCGCAGCGTTGCCTTGGGACTATATGTTGCACTGGTTCGCCATCAGCCAGCCGCCGGTGACCTTGTTGTTGGGCCTGTTGGGTCTAGTGGCCTTGGGCCTTGCCGCTCAGGGCGGCGCCAGGCCGGGCGCGGCATGGGGGGTTGCCGAGTTGCGCTTCGGCGTCCTGCTCGCAACCTGCTTTGCGTTGCCCCTAATTGCCTTTGTTCTGTTGCGACCCACTGCCTACCAGGGCTGGCGGCATTTTTATTTCCTGCACGGGCCTTTTTGCCTGCTGGCAACCTTCGCCCTGATGGGGGTGCGCCAGTTGCTGGCGCGGGGGTTGCGAAAAAAATGGGTTGGCGGCGCGGCTTGCGCGCTGACAGCGGCGGGACTGGGCGCGGCGGCGTTGGAGATGGCGCAAATTCATCCTTACCAATATCTCTATTTCAACTTTTTAGCGGACCGGAACACCCCGGAAGGGTTGCGCGAACGCTACGAGACATACTGGAACCTGATGTTGCGGCAAGGGTATGAACACATCCTGCGGCAAGCGCCCGCCTCCACTATTAACATGAGGCTGCGAGGGATTAGCCCACGGGGAGGGGTTCGCCCACAGGCGGACATCAACCGCAATGTGCGGATTCTCCCGGCGGCGGCCCGGAGCCGGTTCACCTACGATCCTAGTCGCGATCCGGATTTCTACTTGGAAACCAACGCCAGAAACCTGCCGCCAGGCATGCTTAAGGACTCTTTCCCCCCCGTTCTCCACCGGTTCAAGGTCTATAACAACACCATGTTGACCGTTTCCACGCCAGATCTGTCCCGGGTTGATCCGGCGGTGGCGGAGGCGTATCGGGCTTTGCGCCGGGCGGCGATGGCGGGGAAACCGGTGGGCCGGGCAAAGGGCTTTGATGTCTGGCGAAGCCGCGAATGGCTCCGCGCCAGGGGGGAACCGGTGGCCCAGGCGAGAGGCTTTGATGTGCACCTGCATGGCAACCGGCTGGTGTGGGTGAAGGATGCTTGCGAGCCTGGGGCGATGATGCACAGGTTCCGGCTGGAACTTTACCCGGCGGACGCGGGCCGTTTGCCAGCCCAGCACCAGAAACGGGGCTACTTTATAATCAACGCCTCTGGGGTGCGGTTTGATGGCAAGTGCCTGTGGGCAACGCGACTGCCGGATTTCGCCCTGGCCCAGATTCGCCTGTGGCAATCCGTTCCTGGCTGGGGTTTGATGTGGCAAACCGACATTCACTTCTAGTTTTAGCTTGTTTTAGCTTGTTAGTTTTCCGTTATTCTGCCTGCGCGACCCCCGAGGGCATAGCTTGGGGTCGGGCTTTTTACGACACGCTGTAAATCCATCCGCGAGACGCTCTCGGCGCGGCCATCCAAGCCGCACAGGGTCTTAAAAGCCCGACCCCAAGCTGCGCCCCTTTTAGCTTGTTAGTTTTCCGCCATCCCGCAACACTTTTAGCGACGGAAGTTTTTCGTCAGGCAAGCGGCGTGACGAGCATTTAGCGACGGAAGTTTTTCGTTAGGCAACTGGCGCGACAAGTGAAGGAAGAAGTGTGCATAAAGCACATGACTGACTGAACGCGGAAGCGCCAGGCAGGATAACGGAAAACTAACAAGCTAAAACTGACCGAGCGAGGAAACGCCGCGCCACATGGCAGAAAACTAACAAGCTAAAAGGGTAATATGGCGGCATGTCTGCAATGACCAACCGCATTGGAGAACGGGCCCGATTCCATAGTCTGGCACTGATCGTGTGCGCCCTGTTCCTGATAGCGGGCCTCGCCATCGTCGATGACTACGGCGTCTCGTGGGATACGAGATACCAGCGTTTTGTCGCCATCCACACCGTCAACTATGTCCTGCATGACGACCAAACCTTGTTGCAAATAGACGTTGACCGCTTCTACGGGGCCGCCTTCGAGTTGCCCCTGTCCCTGTTGACGGAACGAATCCTGGGGCTGGAAGACCCGCGCCATGTCTATTTGGCCCGCTATGTCCTGACCCATTTGTTTTTTCTGCTTGGCGGATTCTGTTGCTATCTGTTGGCGTTTCGATTATCCGGCGACCGGCTGGTCGCGCTGTTGGTCATGTTGCTGTTCCTGCTGTCCCCGCGCCTGTACGCCCATTCCTTCTTCAATAACAAGGATCCAGTGTTCGCCAGCGCCTTCATGATGGTCTTGCTCTTTGTGAGCCGCGCCTTTGACAAGGACTCGTTGGGGACCTATCGGTGGTGCGGGGCGGCGGCGGGACTTCTCGTCAACCTGCGCATCATGGGCGTGGTTCTGTTTGCCGTCGTGTTGGCCTTTCGGGCCTGGGCCTGGTTCCGGGCCGAGGGGGGCGCGCCGCGGCGGCGGGTGGCGGCGACCGCTGGGGTCTTTGCCCTGTGGGGAACCGTTGTCTTGTTCATCAGCCTGCCCTATCTCTGGGACGACCCCGTAGGGCGGTTTTCAGAATATTGGGCGGCATTGGCCGACCATCCTGTCGTTCAATACCACTTGTTCCGGGGGAAGGTGTTTTCCAGCGCGGCGTTGCCTTGGGACTATGTGTTGCACTGGTTCGCCATCAGCCAGCCGCCGGTGACTTTGTTGTTGGGCCTATCGGGCCTGGGGGCTTTGGGTCTTGCCGTTTGGGGCGCATTCAGACGCGGCGCGGGCGCCGGGCCGAGCGCGGTATGGGGGATTGCCGAGTTGCGCTTTGGCGTTTTGCTCGCAACCTGCTTCGTGTTGCCCCTGGTTGCCTTTGTCCTGTTGCGGCCCAACACCCTCACTGGCTGGCGGCATTTTTATTTCCTGCACGGGCCGTTTTGCCTGCTGGCGACCTTCGCCCTGATGGGGTTGCGAAAAGGAGGGGTTGGCGGCGCGGCTTGCGCGCTGACGGCGGCGGGGTTGTGCGTCGCGGCGTTGGAGATGGCGCAGATCCATCCTAACCAGCAACTTTATTTCAACTTTTTGGCGGACCGAAAAACCCCGGAGAGGTTGCGCGAGCGCTACGAGACGGATTACTGGGACATGATGTTGCGGCAAGGGTATGAACACATCCTGCGGCAAGGGCCCGCTTCCACCATTAACATGAGGCCGCGAGGGCAGGTGTCATCGCCGCGGCAGGTCAACCGCAATGTGCAGATCCTCCCGGCGGCGGCCCGCAACCGGTTCACCTACGACCCGAAACGCGACCCGGATTTCTATTTAAGCGGAAGCGCAAGGCACAGCTTCCTGCTCAAAGATCCTTTCCCTCCCGTTCTTCACCGGTTCAAGGTCTATAACAACACGATGTTGACCGTATCCACGCCGGATTTGTCCCGGGTTGACCCGGCGGTGGCGGATGCGTATCGGACTTTGCATCGGGCGACGACGGCGGGGGTGCCGGCGGCGCGGGCAGGCGGCTTCGATGTGTATCGGCACGGCTCTCGACTGGCGTGGGTGAAGGAAGCTTGCGAGCCTGGGGTGTTGATGCATCCGTTTCGGCTCAGGCTTTATCCGGCGGCCGCGGACCGCCTGCCGGACCAACATCGGAAATGGGGCTACTTCGAACTCGACGCCCGTGGGGTGCGGTTTGACGGCAAGTGTCTGGGGGCAACGCGGTTGCCGGACTTCGCCCTGGCCCGTGTGCGCTTGGGGCAACAAGGGAGGTGGGAAGCCGACATCCCCTTTTAGCTTTTAGCTTGTTAGTTTTCCGTTATCCTTCCTGGCGCTTCCGCGTTCAGTCAGTCATGTATTTGATATACACTCCCTCCTTCACTTGTCGCGCCAGTTGTCTAACGAAAAACTTCCGTCGCTAAAAAATGGTCAATTCACCGCTTGCATGGCGGAAAACTAACAAGCTAAAACGGGCCCGATTTCATAGTCTCGCATTGAGCGTGTGGGCTTTGTTCCTCCTTGCGGGCCTCGCCATCGTCGATGACTACGGCGTTTCGATAGACACAGTCCCACAACGGGCTATTGCCCTCAGCACCCTCAACTATGTCCTGCATGACGACCCAGGCCGGTTGCGAGTGGTCGTTGACCGCTTCTACGGCGTCGCTTTCGAGTTGCCCCTGTTCCTGTTGGAACGGGCCCTGGGGCTGGAAGACCCGCGCCATATCTATTTGGCCCGCCATGTCTTGACCCATCTGTTTTTTCTGCTTGGCGGGTTCTGTTGCTATCTGTTGGCGCGGCGCTTGGCCGGCGACCGGCTGGTCGCGCTGTTGGTCATGGCGCTGTTCCTGCTGTCCCCGCGTCTCTACGCCCATTCCTTCCTCAACAGCAAGGATCCGGTGTTCGCCAGCGCCTTCGTCATGGCCTTGCTCGTTGTGAGCCGCGCCTTTGACAGGGACTCGGTGGGGGCCTATCGGTGGTGCGGGGCGGCGGCGGGGCTTCTCGTCAACCTGCGCATCATGGGCGTGGTTTTATTTGCCGCCGTGTTGGTCTTTCGGGCCTGGGCCTGGCTCCGGGCTGAGGGGGGCGCGGCGCGGCGGCGGGTTGTGGCGACCGCTGGGGTCTTCGCCCTGTGGGGGGGGCTTGTCTTGTTCATCAGCCTGCCCTATCTCTGGGAAGACCTCATAGGGCGGCTTCCAGAATATTGGGTGGCGTTGGCCGACCATCCTAGCTACCGCAACCACCAATTGTTCCGGGGTCAGGTGTTTTCCGGCTCGGCGCTGCCTTGGGACTATGTGTTGCGCTGGTTCGTCATCAGCCAGCCGCCTGTGACTTTGTTGTTGGGCCTGTTGGGTCTGGGGGCCTTGGGCCTTGCCGCCAGGGGCGTATTCAGGCGCGGCGCGGGCGCCGGGCCGAGCGTGACATGGGGCGCCGCCGAGTTGCGTTTTGGCGTCCTGCTCGCAACCTGTTTTGCGTTGCCCTTGGTTGCCTTTGTCCTGTTGCGGCCCGCCACCCTCCCGGGCTGGCGGCATTTTTATTTCCTGCACGGGCCTTTTTGCCTGCTGGCGACCTTCGCCTTGATGGGATTGCGCCAGCTACCAGTGTGGGGGCTGCGAAGGGGCTTGCTGGGCGGCGCGGCTTGCGCGCTGACAGCGGCGGGACTGGGCGCGGCGGCGTTGGAGATGGCGCAGATCCATCCTAACCAGCATCTTTATTTCAACTTTTTAGCGGACCGGAAGACCCCGGAAAGGCTACGGGCCCGCTACATGACAGGTTACAACTTCACAGAGTGGCGGCAGGGTTTCGAATACCTGCTAAGACAGACCCCGGCCGCTGTCATTAACATAGATAAATCACCACCTCAGCTACATCTTCAACTCGGTCTAAAGCTTCTTCCCGCGGCAGACCGGCGCCGGTTTCCCTACGACCCCAGTCGCGACCCGGAGTTCTACTTAAATGCAAGGACCTCGACATGGAGTAGCCTGCCCGAAGATCCTTTCCCTCCCGTTCTCCACCGGCTCAAGGTCTATAACAACACGGTGTTGACCGTGTCCACGCCAGATTTGTCCCGGGTTGACCCGGCGGTGGCGGAGGCGTATCGGGCTTTGCATCGGGCGGCGACGGCGGGGGAACCGGTGGCGCGAGAGAGCGGCTATGAAGTGCACCGGCACGGCCAGCGGCTGGCGTGGGTGAAGGAGGTTTGCGAGCCTGGGGCGCTGACGCGCGAGTTCCGGCTCAAGCTTTACCCGGCGAATGCGTACCATTTGCCGAACCATCTCCGGAAACAGGGCTCCTTCGAATTCAGCATCCGCGGGGTAAGGTTTGATGGCAAGTGCCTGGGGGCGGCGCGGCTGCCGGACTTCGCCCTGGCCCGGGTGCGCTTGGCGCAATTTGTTCCTGGCGGGAGGTTGCTTTGGGAAACTGAGGTGCCTCTTTAAGCTTTTAGCTTGTCAGTTTTCCGTTTTAGCTTGTTACATCCGTTATCCTGCCTTGCGGAAAGCCACACACTTTTAGCGACGGGAATTTTTCGCCAGGCAACTGGCGCGACAAGTGAAGGAAGGAGTGTGCAATCAGCACATGACTGACTGAACGCGGAAGCGCCAGGCAGAATGGCGGAAAACTGCAAACTTTTAGCGACGGAAGTTTTTCGTCAGGCAAGCGGCGTGACGAGCGCGGGAAGGAGTGTATATTAAATACATGACTGACCAAGCGAGGAAACGCCGCGACGCATGGCGGAAAACTGACAAGCTAAAAGGTCTGGCGTTGAGCGTGTGGGCCTTGTTCCTGATAGCGGGCCTCGTCATCGTCGATGACTACGGCGTCTCGTTAGATACGATGGGGTACCAGCGTCTTGTCTCCATCAATGCTGTCAACTATGTCCTGCATAGCGACCAAACCCTGTTGCAAACCCATGACCGCTTCTACGGCGCCGCCTTCGAGTTGCCCCTGTTCCTGTTGACGGAACGAGTCCTGGGTCTGGAAGACCCGCGCCATGTCTATTTGGCCCGCCATGTCCTGACGCACTTGTTTTTTCTGCTTGGCGGGTTCTGTTGCTATCTGTTGGCGTTTCGCTTGTCCGGCGACCGGCTGACCGCGCTGTTGGTCATGGCTCTGTTCCTGCTGTCCCCGCGTCTTTACGCCCATTCCTTCTTCAACAGCAAGGATGCGCCGTTCGCCAGCGCCTTCGTCATGGCCTTGCTCGTTGTGAGCCGCGCCTTTGACGGGGACTCGGTGGGGACCTATCGGTGGAGCGGGGCGGCGGCGGGACTTCTTGTCAACCTGCGCATCATGGGCGTGGTTCTGTTTGCCGCCGTGTTGGTCTTTCGGGCCTGGGCCTGGTTCCGGGCCGGGGGGGGCGCGGCGCGGCGGCGGGTGGCGGCGACCCTTGGCGTCTTCGCCCTGTGGGGGGGCGTTGTCTTGTTCATCAGTCTGCCCTACCTCTGGGACGACCCCGTAGGGCGGCTGGCGGAGATGTTCGTGGTGTTGGCCGATCATCCCACTACTATTGATGAATTGTTCCGGGGTCAGGTGTTTTCCAGCGCGGCATTGCCTTGGGACTATGTGTTGCACTGGTTCGCCATCAGCCAGCCGCCCATGACCTTGTTGTTGGGTCTGTTGGGCCTGGGGATCTTGGGTCTTGCCGCTCAGGGCGTCGTCAGACGCGGCGCCGGGCCGGGGCGCGGTTTGGACGCCGCCGAGCTGCGCTTCGGCGTCCTGCTCGCAACCTGCTTCGTGTTGCCCCTGGTTGCCTTTGCGCTGTTGCGGCCCACCACTCTCGATGGCTGGCGGCATTTTTATTTCCTGCACGGGCCGTTTTGCCTGCTGGCGACCTTCGCCCTGATGGGGTTGCGCCAGTTGCCGGCGCGGGGGGTGCGAAAAGGATGGCTCGGCGGCGCGGCTTGCGCGCTGACGGCGGCGGGGCTGGGCGTCGTGGCGGTCCAGATGGCGCAGATCCATCCCCACCAATATCTCTATTTCAACTTTTTAGCGGACCGGAAGACCCCGGAACGGCTACGGGCCCGCTACACCACGGATTACAGTTTCATGGCAATGCGGCAGGGTTACGAGTACCTATTAAAACAGACCCCGTCCACCGCCATTAACATAGAAAAAGAATACTTCGAAACGGGCATATTGAGGCACCTCAGTTGGAGTAGATTGATTCTTCCCGCGGCAGACCGGCGCCGGTTCACCCACGACCCCAGTCGCGACCCGGAGTTCTATTTAGATATAAGGGGAAACGCGATACAGAGCAACCTGCCCGAAGATCCTTTCCCTCCCGTTCTCCATCGGATAAAGGTTTATAACAATACCATTGTAACCGTTTCCACGCCGGATTTATCCCGGGTTGACCCGGCGGCGGAGGCGTATCGGGCTTTGCATCGGGCGGCGACGGCGGAGGCGCCGGTGGCGCGTGCGAGCGGCTATGAAGTGTACCGGCACGGCTCGAGGCTGGCGTGGGTGAAGGAGGCTTGCGAGCCTGGGGCGCTGAGGCACGAGTTTCAGCTCAATTTTTACCCGGCGGACGCGCGTCGTTTGCCGGTCCATCACCAGAGACGGGGCTACTTCGAATTCAGCGTCCGCGGGGTGCGGTTTGACGGCAAGTGTCTGGGAGCGATGCGGTTGCCGGACTTCGCCCTGACCCGCGCGCGCTTAGGGCAACGGGAGAGGTGGGAAGTTGAGGTGCCGTTTTAGCTTGTTAATTTTCCGTTATCCTGCCTGGCGCTTCCGCGTTCAGTCAGTCATCTATTTCATGCACACTTCTCCCTTTTTAGCTTGTTAATTTTCCGCCATGTGGCGCGGCGTTTCCTCGCTCGGTTGGTTTTAGCTTGTTAGTTTTCCGTTATTCTGCCTGGCGCTTCCGCGCCAGTTGTCTAACGAAAAACTTCCGTCGCTAAAAAATGGTCAATTCGCCAGTTGCCTGACGAAAAACTTCCGTCGCTAAAATATAATATGGCGGCATTATGGTGGCTATGACAAACCACATTGGAGAACGGATCCGGTTCCATCGCTTAGCGTTGATTGCATGCGCCCTGTTTTTGATCGCGGGCCTCGTCATCGTTGATGACTACGGCGTCTCGTTAGAGACGGATGGACAACGTCGTGTCGCCATCAGCCCCGTCATCTATGTCCTGCATGATGACCCAGGCCGGTTGCGTGTGATCGTTGACAGCTTCTATGGCGCCGCCTTCGAGGCGCCCCTGTTCCTGTTGACAGAACGGATCCTGGGGCTGGAAGACCCGCGCCATGTCTATTTGGCCCGTCATGTCCTGACCCATCTGTTTTTTCTGATCGGCGGGTTTTGTTGCTATCTGCTGGCGTTTCGATTGTCCGGCGACCGGCTGGTCGCGCTGTTGATCATGTTGCTGTTCCTGCTGTCCCCGCGCCTCTACGCCCATTCCTTCTTCAACAGCAAGGATGCGCCGTTCGCCAGCGCCTTCGTGATGGCTTTGCTCTTTGTGAGCCGCGCCTTTGACAAGGAGTCGTTGAGGGCCTATCGGTGGTGCGGGATAGCAGTGGGACTTCTCGTCAACCTGCGCATCATGGGCGTGGTTCTGTTTGCCGTCGTGTTGGTCTTTCGGGCCTGGGCCTGGTTCCAGGCCGGGGGGCGGGCGGCGCGGCGGCGGGTGGCGGCGACCGCTGGGGGTTTTGCCCTGTGGGGGGGCCTTGTCTTGTTCATCAGCCTGCCCTACCTCTGGGACGACCCCGTAGGGCGTCTTTCAGAATATTGGACAGCGTTGGCCAACCATCCTGTCGTGCCTTATGAATTGTTCCGGGGTCAGGTGTTTCTCAGCGCGGCGTTGCCTTGGGACTTTATGTTGCGCTGGTTCGTCATTAGCCAGCCGCCGGTGACCTTGGTGTTGGGGCTGTTGGGCCTGGGGGCCTTGGGCCTTGCCGCCAAGGGCGTATTTAGGAGCGGCGCGGGTGCCGGGCCGGGCGCGGCGTGGGGCGCCGCCGAGTTGCGCTTCGGCATCCTGCTCGCAACCTGCTTTGCGTTGCCCTTGGTTGCCTTTGTCCTGTTGCGGCCTAACACCCTCGATGACTGGCGGCATTTTTATTTCCTGCACGGGCCTTTTTGCCTGTTGGCGACCTTCGCCCTGATGGGGTTGCGCCAGCTGTCGGCGCGGAGGGTGCGAAAAGGATGGCTCGGCGGCGCGGCTTGCGCGCTGGCGGCGGCGGGCCTGGGCGCGGCGGCGTTGGAGATGGCGCAGATCCATCCTAACCAGCACCTCTATTTCAACTTCTTGGCGGACCGGAAGACCCCGGAGCGGTTGCGCGAGCGCTATGAGACGGATTACTGGGACATGATGTTGCGGCAAGGGTATGAACACATCCTGCGGCAAAGGCCCGCTTCCACCATTAACATGAGGCGGCGAGTGTCGCAGATCCAGATCCTACCGGCGGCGGCCCGGAGCCGGTTCACCCACGACACTAGTCGCGATCCGGATTTCTATTTAAGCAGAAACTCGCCTCGAAAAAGCCTGCCCCAAGAACCTTTCCCGCCCGTTCTTCACCGGTTCAAGGTCTATAACAACACCATGATGACTGTATCCACGCCGGATTTGTCCCGGGTTGACCCGACGGTGGCGGAGGCGTATCGGGCTTTGCATCGGGCGGCGACGGCGGGGGCGCCGGCGGCCCGGGCGGGGGGCTATGAAGTGCACCGGCATGGCTCGTGGCTGGCTTGGGTGAAGGAGATTTGCGAGCCTGGGGAATTGATGTCGCCGTTCCGGCTTGCGCTTTACCCGGCGGACCCGGGCCGGTTGCCAGATCATCTCCGGAAACGGGGCTACTTTGTAATCAGCGTCCACGGGGTGCGGTTTGACGGTAAGTGCCTGGGAGCGCGACGACTGCCGGACTTCGCCCTAACCCGGATTCGCTTGGGGCAACCGGGGTGGAAAACTGACATCCCCTTTTAGCTTGTTACATCCGCCATCCTGCCTAACGGATTACCCACTTTTTAGCGACGGAAGTTTTTCGTTAAGCAACTGCGCGACAAGCGTTTAGCGACGGAAGTTTTTCGTTAGGCAAGCGGCATGATGAGCGAGGTCGGGAGTGTGCAATTAGCACATGACCGAGCGAGCGAGGAAATGCCGCGATGCATGGCGGAAAATTAACAAGCTAAAATGGAAAACTAACAAGCTAAAACCAACCGAGCGAGGAAACGCCGCGCTATATGGCGGAAAACCACACAGTTTTAGCGACGGAAGTTTTTCGTCAGGCAAGCGGCGTGAGGAGCGCGGGAAGGAGTGTATACTAAATACATGACTGACCAAGCGAGGAAACGCCGCGATGCATGGCGGAAAACTGACAAGCTAAAACGGGCCCGATTCCATAGTCTGGCGCTGATCGCATGCGCCCTGTTCCTAATCACGGGCCTCGCCATCGTCGATGATTACGGCGCCTCAGGGGACGACGGGTTGCAACGCGAACTTGCTGAGAACACCCTTAATTATGTTTTGGATGGCGACCAGGCCCTGTTGCAAGCCCATGACCGCTTCTACGGTGCCGCCTTTGAAGTGTTGCCGCTGTTTGTTGAGCGCGCCTTGGGCCTGGAAGACTCCCGGGACATCTACTTAAGCCGCCACCTGATGGTGCATCTGTTGTTCTTGGTCAGCGGTTTCTTTTGCTACCTATTGGCGTTGCGCTTGTCCGGCGACCGGTTGGTCGCGCTGTTGGTCATGTTGTTATTCTTGCTGTCTCCGCGCCTCTACGCCCATTCCTTCTTCAACAGCAAGGATCCGCCGTTTCTTAGCGCATTCGTCATTGCTCTCTATTTTGCTAACCGCGCTTTCCGCAAAGATACTGTTGGGGCTTTTCTACTATGTGGGGCGGTTGTCGGACTCTTGACCAGCCTGCGCATCATGGGCGCGACTCTGTTTGCCATCGTGTTGGCGTTTCGGGTTTGGGATTTCTTTCTGGCCGGTGGGGGGGAAGGAGGTTGGAGGGAACGCAGATGGATCTTGACGACCAGTTATGCGTTTGTCTTGGCAGGGCTTTTTGCCTTAGCCGCCAGCCTGCCGTATGTTTGGGAAAACCCCCTCAGGCTCCGGAACATGCCGGAGGATCTCCCTGAAATCTATAACCTGACGCCCACTTTGCAACTGTTCCGAGGGGAGCTGTTCCTCGGCGCGAACTTGCCTTGGGATTACCTGACGCACTGGCACGCCATCACCACCCCGCTGGTGACTCTGGTGTTGGGTCTATTGGGAATTGGGGCGCTGGGTCTTGCCACTTGGGGCGTCTTCAGAGGGGATCTGAACCAAGCCGCCGGGCTGAACGCCGCGCGAGACCGCAACTTGCCGCGCTTCGGCTGGTTTCTCATCGCCTGCCTCGCGTTGCCCTTGACCGCCGTCATCTTGATGCGGCCCAACATCCACGATGGCTGGCGGTATTTTTTCTTTCTACACGCGCCCTTCTGCCTATTGGCGACTTTCGCCCTGATGTGGTTGCGCCAGCTACCTGTCCGGGGCCTAAGGAAAGGATTGATTAGCGGCGTTGCCTGCGCGTTGACAGCGGCGGGGCTGGGCGGCGCGGCGTTGGAGATGGCGCGACTCCATCCTAACCAGCACCTCTATTTCAATGCCCTGACGGAGCGCCATATCCCGGGGCGGTTGAAGACCCAGTACGAGACGGATTACGAGAATGCGATGCTGCGGCAGGGCTATGAGCATATCCTGGAACGGGTGCCGCCCCCGGCTGTGATCAACATGCGCAAGCGCGGCGTTCCAATGTTCGAGGATGCTATCAACCCAAACATAGAGTTGCTTCCCGCGGCGGCCCGCAACCGGTTCACCTACGATCCCAGTCGCGATCCGGATTTCTATTTAAGCGGAAACTCGCACCGAAAAAGCCTGCCCAAAGATCCTTTTCCCCCCGTTCTCTACCGGATCGAGGTCTATAACAACGCCATGATGACCGTATCCACGCCAGATCTGTCCCAGGTTGACTTGGCGGTGGCGGATGCGTATCGGGCTTTGCATAGAGCGGCGACAGCGGGGAATCCGGTGGGTGGCGCGGGGGGCTTCAATACGTATCTGCATGGCGGCCGGCTAGTGTGGGTAAAGGAGGCCTGCGGGCCAGGGGAGTTGATGCCTCTGTTCTGGCTCAAGCTCTACCCGGCGGCCGTGGACCGCTTGCCGGACCACCGCCGGAAATGGGGTTACTTCGAACTCGACGCCCGCGGGGTGCGGTTTGACGGCAAGTGCCTGGGGGCGCGACGACTGCCGGACTTCGCCCTAACCCGGATTCGCCTGGGGCAACTAGGGAGGTGGGAAGTTGAGGTACCGTTTTAGCTTGTTAATTTTCCACCATCCTGCCTAACGCGACACCCTAGGGCCTAGCTTGGGGCAGGGCTTTTTACGACACGCTGTGAATCCATCCTTGGACGCTCTCGGCGCGGCCATCCAGGCCGCGCAGGGTCTTAAAAGCCCTGCCCCAAGCTACGCTACCCCGTCTCCCCTTTTAGCTTATCGCGCCAGTTGTCTAACAGAACCTGCAACACTTTTAGCGACGGAAGTTTTTCGTCAGGCAAGCGGCGCATTGGCCACTTTTTAGCGACGGAAGTTTTTCGTTAGACAACTGGCGCGACAAGTGAAGGAAGGAGTGTGCAAACAGCACATGACTGACTGAACGCGGAAGCGCCAGGCAGGATAGCGGAAAACTAACAAGCTAAAACTGACCGAGCGAGGAAACGCCGCGCCACATGGCAGAAAACTAACAGGCTAAAAGGGTAATATGGCGGCATGGCGGCAATGACCAACCGCATTGGAGAATGGGCCCGATTTCATAGTCTGGCATTGATTGCATGCGCCCTGTTCCTGATTACGGACCTCGCCATCGTCGATGACTACGGCGTCTCGCCGGATACGGCGGGGCAGCGTCTTGTCGCCATCAACACCCTCAACTATGTCCTGCATGGGGACCAAACCCTGTTGCGAACCCATGACCGCTTCTACGGCGCGGCCCTGGAATTGCCTCTGTTCCTGTTGACGGAACGGGTCCTGGGGCTGGAAGACCCGCGCCATGTCCATTTGGCCCGCCATGTCTTGACGCACCTGTTGTTTCTAATCGGCGGGTTCTGTTGCTATCTGCTGGCGCGGCGCTTGGCCGGCGACCGGCTGGTGGCGTTGTTGGTCATGTTGTTGTTCCTGCTGTCTCCGCGCCTGTACGCCCATTCCTTTTTCAACAGCAAGGATCCAGTGTTCGCCAGCGCCTTCGTCATGGCCTTGCTCTTTGCGAGCCGCGCCTTTGACAGGGACTCGGTGGGGACCTATCGGTGGTGCGGGGCGGCAGCGGGACTTCTCGTCAACCTGCGCATCATGGGCGTGGTTCTGTTTGCTCTCGTGTTGGTCTTTCGAGCCTGGGCCTGGTTCCGGGCCGGGGGGCGCGGGGCGCGGCGGCGAGTGGCGGCGACCGCTGGCGCTTTCGTCCTATGGGGGGTCGTTGTCTTGTTCATCAGTCTGCCCTATCTCTGGGAGGACCCCGTAGTGCGGCTGGTGGAGATGTTCGTGGTGTTGACCAATCATTCCACTGCCACTTATGAATTGTTCCGGGGTCAAGTGTTTTCCGGCGCGGCGTTGCCTTGGGATTATGTGTTGCATTGGTTCGCCATCAGCCAGCCGCCGGTGACCTTGTTGTTGGGGCTGTTGGGCCTGGGGGCCTTGGGCCTTGCCGCTCAGGGTGCCGTCAGACGCGGTGGGGGCGCCGGGCCGGAGCGCGGTTTGGGCGCCGCCGAGTTGCGCTTCGGCGTCCTGCTCGCAACCTGCTTTGCGTTGCCCCTGGTCGCCTTTGCGCTGTTGCGACCCACCACCATCGATGGCTGGCGGCATTTTTATTTCCTGCACGGGCCTTTTTGCCTGCTGGCGACCTTCGCCCTGATGGCGTTGCGCCAGCTGTCGACGCGGGGGTTGCGAAAAGGATGGCTCGGCGGCGCGGCTTGCGCGCTGACAGCGGCGGGGCTGGGCGCGGCGGCGTTGGAGATGGCGCAGATCCATCCTCACCAATATCTCTATTTCAACTTTTTAGCGGACCGGAAGACCCCGGAACGATTGCACAAGCGCTACGAGACGGATTACTGGAGCATGATGTGGCGGCAAGGTTATGAACACATCCTAGGGCAAGGGCCCGCTTCCACCATTAACATAAGGCCGTGGACTTTTCCGGCGCCAGCGGACATCAACCACAATGTGCGGATTCTCCCGGCGGCGGCCCGGAGCCGGTTCACCTACGACCCCGCTCGGGACCCGGATTTCTACCTGGTAATCAACACCAGACATCCGGCGGTAGGCGTGCTTAAGGACTCTTTCCCCCCCGTTCTCCACCGGTTCAAGGTCTATAACAACACCATGTTGACCGTTTCCACGCCAGATCTGTCCCGGATTGATCCAATGGCGGCGAATGCGTATCGGGATTTGCGCCGGGCAGTGATGGCGGGGGAACTGGCGGCCCGGATGGGGGGCTTCGATGTGCACCTGCATGGCAAGCAACTGGCGTGGGTGAAGGAGGCTTGCGAGCCTGGGGCGTTGACGCATCCGTTCCGGCTCAGGCTTTACCCGGCGGACATGCGTCGTTTGCCGGCCCATCACCAGAGACGGGGCTACTTCGAACTCAGTGCCCGCGGGGTGCGGTTTGACGACAAGTGCCTAGGGGCGGCGCGGTTGCCGGACTTCGCCCTGGCCCGCGCGCGCTTGGGGCAACTAGGGAAGTGGGTTGAGGTACCCCTTTAGCTTGCCAGTTTTCCGCCATGCATCCTAAGCGCGACATCTGAGGGCCTAGCTTGGGGCAGGGCTTTTTGCGACACGCTGTAAATCCATCCGAGCAAGGAGACGCCAAGCAGGATCACGGAGCCTGCAACACTTTTAGCGACGGAAGTTTTTCGTCAGAAAACTGGCGCGACAAGTGAAGGAAGGAGTGTGCAAACAGCACATGACTGACTGAACGCGGAAGCGCCAGGCAGGATAACGGAATCTGCAACTATTTTAGCGACGGAAATTTTTCGTCAGGCAAGCGGCATGATGAGCGAGGTCGGGAGTGTGCAATTAGCACATGACCGAGCGAGCGAGGAAACGCCGCGCCACATGGCGGAAAACTAACAGGCTAAAGGGGTAATATGACGGCATGTCTGCGGTGACAAATCGCATCGGAGAACGGGCCCGATTTCATAGTCTGGCATTGATTGCATGCACCCTGTTCCTCCTTACAGGCCTCGCCATCGTCGATGACTACGGCGTCTCGCCGGATACGGGAGGCCAGCATCTTGTCGCCATCAACACCCTCAATTATGTCCTGCATGGGGACCCAACCCTGTTGCAACTCCATGACCGCTTCTACGGCGCGGCCCTGGAGTTGCCCTTGCTTCTGTTGACGGAACGGGTCCTGGGGCTGGAAGACCCGCGCCACGTCTATCTGGCCCGCCATGTCCTGACGCACCTGTTTTTTCTGCTTGGCGGGTTCTGTTGCTATCTGTTGGCGCGGCGCCTGTCCGGCGACCGGCTGGCCGCGCTGTTGGTCATGTTGCTGTTCCTGCTGTCCCCGCGCCTCTACGCCCATTCCTTCTTCAACAGCAAGGATGCGGTGTTCGCCAGCGCCTTCGTCATGGCCTTGCTCGTTGTGAGCCGCGCCTTTGACAGGGACTCGGTGGGGGCCTATCGGTGGGGCGGGATGGCAGTGGGACTTCTCGTCCACCTGCGCATCATGGGCGTGGTTCTGTTTGCCATCGTGTTGCTCTTTCGGGCCTGGGCCTGGTTTCGGGCCGAGGGGCCCGCGGCGCGGCGGCGGGTTGTGGCGACCGCTGGGGTCTTCGTCCTGTGGGGGGGGCTTGTCTTGCTCATCAGCCTGCCCTATCTCTGGGGCGACCCCGTAGGGCGTTTTTCAAAATATTGGGCGACGTTGACCGACCATCCCCTCATCGCAGGCAACTTGTTCCGGGGCGAGATGTTTTCCAGCGGGGCACTGCCTTGGGACTATGTGTTGCACTGGTTCGCCATCAGCCAGCCGCCGGTGACCTTGTTGTTGGGGCTGTTGGGTCTGGGGGCCTTGGGCCTTGCCGCTGGGAGCGTCGTCAGACGCGGCGCGGGCGCCAGGCCGGGGCGCGGCGTGAGGGACGCTGAGTTGCGCTTTGGCGTCTTGCTCGCAACCTGCTTTGCGTTGCCCCTGGTTGCCTTTGTTCTGTTGCGGCCCAATGCCTACCATGGCTGGCGGCATTTCTATTTCTTGCACGGGCCTTTTTGCCTGCTGGCGACTTTCGTCCTGATGGGATTGCGCCAGCTGTCGGCGCAGAGGGTGCGAAAAGGATGGCTCGGCGGCGCGGCTTGCGCGCTGACAGCGGCGGGACTGGGCGTCGTGGTTGTCCAGATGGCGCAGATCCATCCTAACCAGCACCTTTATTTCAACTTTTTGGCGGACCGGAAGACCCCGGAAGGGTTGCGCGAGCGCTACGAGACGGATTACTGGAACATGATGTTGCGGCAAGGGTATGAACACATCCTGCGGCAAGCGCCCGCTTCCACCATTAACATGAGGGCGCGGACGGTTCCGGCGCCAGCGGACATCAACCGCAATGTGCAGATTCTCCCGGCAGCGGCCCGGAGCCGGTTCACCTACGACCCTGGTCGAGATCCGGATTTCTACCTGGGAAGCAACGCCATAAATCCGTTGCCAGGCGTGTTTAAGGACTCTTTTCCCCCCGTTCTCCACCGGTTCAAGGTCTATAACAACACCATGATGACCGTGTCCACGCCAGATCTGTCCCGGGTTGATCCAGTGGTGTCGAATGCGTATCGGGATTTGGACCGGGTAGCGATGACGGGGGAACCGGCGGCCCGGGCGGGTGGCTTCGATGTGTACCTACATGGCAAGCGGCTGGCGTGGGTGAAGGAGAATTGCGAGCCTGGGGAATTGATGCTTCCGTTCCTGCTCAGGCTTTACCCGGTGGACGCGCGTCGTTTGCTGGACCATCACCAGAAACGGGGCTACTTTGAACTCGGCGTCCGCGGGGTGCGGTTTGACAGCAAATGCCTGGGGGCGCGGCAACTGCCGGATTTCGCCCTGGCCCGGGCGCGTTTGGGGCAACCAGGGAGGTGGGAAGTTGAGGTGCCGTTTTAGCTTGTTACATCCGCCATGCAACTTGGCGAATTGACCACTGTTTTAGCGACGGAAATTTTTCGCCAGGCAACTGGCGCGACAAGTGAAGGAAGGAGTGTATGTCAAATACATGACTGACTGAACGCGGAAGTGCCAGGCAGAATAACGGAATCTGCAACTATTTTAGCGACGGAAATTTTTCGCCAGGCAACTGGCGCGACAAGTGAAGGAAGGAGTGTATGTCAAATACATGACTGACTGAACGCGGAAGTGCCAGGCAGAATAACGGAATCTGCAACTATTTTAGCGACGGAAATTTTTCGCCAGGCAACTGGCGCGATGAGCGAGGGCAGGAGTGTATGTCAAATACATGACTGGCCGAGCGAGGAAACGCCAGGACGCATGGCGGAAAATTAACAAGCTAAAACTGACCGAGCGAGGAAATGCCGCGCCACATGGCAGAAAACTAACAGGCTAAAAGGGTAATATGGCGGCATGTCTGCAATAACCAACCACATCGGAGAACGGGCCCGATTCCATAGTCTGGCACTGAGCGTATGCGCCCTGTTTTTGATTACGGGCCTAGCCATCGTCGATGACTACGGCGTCTCGTTAGATGCGAATGGACAACGTCGTGTCGCCATCAACACCGTCAACTATGTCCTGCATGAAGTCCAAACCCTGTTGCGAACCCATGACCGCTTCTACGGCGCCGCCTTCGAGTTGCCTCTATTGCTGTTGACGGAACGAATCCTGGGGCTGGAAGACCCGCGCCATGTCTATCTGGCCCGCCATGTCCTGACGCACTTGTTTTTTCTAGTCGGCGGGTTCTGTTGCTATCTGTTGGCGTTTCGATTGTCCAGCGACCGGCTGGTCGCGCTGTTGGTCATGTTGCTGTTTCTCCTGTCCCCGCGTCTTTACGCCCATTCCTTCTTCAACAGCAAAGACGCGGTGTTCGCCAGCGCCTTCGTCATGGCCTTGCTCGTTGCAAGCCGCACCTTTGACAGGGACTCGGCGGGGGCCTATCGGTGGTGCGGCGCGGCGGCGGGGCTTCTCGTCAACCTGCGCATCATGGGCGTGGTTCTGTTTGCCGCCGTGTTGCTCTTTCGGGCCTGGGCCTGGTTTCGGGCCGAGGGCGCGGCGCGGCGGCGGGTGGCGGCGACCGCTGGGGTTTTTGCCCTGTGGGGTGTCCTTGTCTTGTTCATCAGCCTGCCCTATCTCTGGGAAGACCCCGTAGGGCGGCTGGCGGAAATGGTCGTGATGTTGGCCAATCATCCTAACATCGTTTTCGAACTGTTCCGGGGTCAAGTGTTTTCCAGCGCGGCGTTGCCTTGGGACTATGTGTTGCGCTGGTTCGCCATCAGCCAGCCGCCGGTGACCTTGTTGTTGGGGTTGTTGGGTCTGGGGGCCTTGGGCCTTGCCGCTGGGGGCGTCGTCAGACGCGGCGCGGGCGCCGGGCCGGGGCGCGGTTTGGGCGCCGCCGAGTTGCGCTTCGGCGTCTTGCTTGCAAGTTGCTTTGCGTTGCCCCTAGTTGCCTTTGTCCTGTTGCGGCCTAACACCTTCCATGGCGGTCGGCATTTTTATTTCTTGCACGGGCCGTTTTGCCTGCTGGCGACATTCGCTCTGATGGGGTTGCGCCAGCTGGCGGCGCGGGGGTTGCAAAGAAGATGGGTTGGCGGCGCGGCTTGCGCACTGACGGCGGCGGGGCTGGGCGCGGCGGCGTTGGAAATGGCGCAGATCCATCCTAACCAATATCTCTATTTCAACTTCTTGGCGGACCGGAACACCCCGGAACGGTTGCGCGAGCGCTACGAGACGGATTACTGGAACATGATGTTGCGGCAAGGGTATGAACACATCCTGCGGCAAGCGCCCGCTTCCATCATTAACATGAGAACGCGAAAGGTTCAATCGTGGGCGGACATCAACCGCAATGTGCAGATTCTCCCGGCGGCGGCCCGGAGCCAGTTCACCTACGACCCCGCTCGGGACCCGTATTTCTACCTGGAAAACGCCGCCAGAAATCTGCCGCCAGGCGCGCTTAAGGACTCTTTTCCCCCCGTTCTCCACCGGTTCAAGGTCTATAACAACACGATGTTGACCGTATCCACACCAGTTCTATCTCGGGTTGACCCGGTGGTGGCGGAGGCGTATCGGGCTTTGCATCGGGCGGCCACGGCGGGGGAACCGGCGGCCCGCGGGGGGGGCTTTGATGCGCACCTGCATGGCAACCGGCTGGTGTGGGTGAAGGAGGCTTGCGAGCCTGGGGCGCTGAGGCGCAAGTTCCGGTTGGATCTTTACCCGGCGGACGCGGGCCGTTTGCCGGCCCATCACCAGAAACGGGGCTACTTTATCATCAGCGTCTTTGGGGTGCGGTTTGACGGCAAGTGCCTGGGGGCGGCGCGACTGCCGGATTTCGCCCTGGCCCGGATTCGCCTGTGGCAGTTCGTTCTTGGCGAGGATCTGCTATGGCTAACCGACATAAACTTCCACCGCTAAAAGTTTGCAGTTTTCCGCCATGCAACCTGGCGCGCCAACCAGGGCCTAGCTTGGGGTGGGGTTTTTTGCGACACGCTGTAAATCCATCCTTGGACGCTCTCGGCGCGGCCATCCAGGCCGCGCAGGGTCTTAAAAGCCCCACCCCAAGCTACGCCCACCCCACCCTTTTAGCTTGTCAGTTTTCCGCCATCTCGCAATACTTTTAGCGACGGAAGTTTTTCGTCAGGCAAGCGGCATGATAAGCGCGGGAGGGAGTGTATATTAAATACATGACCGACCGCGTGAAGAAATGCCGCGATGCATGGCGGAAAACTGACAAGCTAAAAGGCTTGGCGTTGAGCGTGTGGGCCTTGTTCCTGATAGCGGGCCTCGCCATCGTCGATGACTACGGCGTCTCGTCGGCTACGGAACCCCAGCGTCTTATCGCCATCAACACCCTCAATTATGTCCTGCATAACGACCCAACCCTGTTGCAAATAGCCGCTGACCGCTTCTACGGCGCCGCCTTCGAGGCGCCCCTGTTCCTGTTGACGGAACGGGGCCTGGGCCTGGAAGACCCGCGCCATGTCTATTTAGCTCGCCATGCCCTGACCCATCTGTTTTTTCTGCTTGGCGGGTTCTGTTGCTATCTGTTGGCGTTTCGCTTGTCCGGCAACCGGCTGGCGGCGCTGTTGGTCATGGCGCTGTTCCTGCTGTCCCCGCGTCTCTACGCCCATTCCTTCTTCAACAGCAAGGATCCAGTGTTCGCCAGCGCCTTCGTCATGGCCTTGCTCGTTGTGAGCCGCGCCTTTGACAAGGACTCGGTGGGGGGCTATCGGTGGGGCGGGGCGGCAACGGGGCTTCTCATCCACCTGCGCGTCATGGGCGTGGTTCTGTTTGCCGCCGTGTTGCTCTTTCGGGCTTGGGCCTGGTTTCGGGCCGGGGGTGGCGCGGCGCGGCGGCGGGTTGTGGCGACCACTGGCGCTTTCGCCCTGTGGGGGGTCCTTGTCTTGTTCATCAGCCTGCCCTATCTCTGGGGCGACCCCGCAGGGCGGTTTTCAGAATATTGGACAGTGTTGGCCGACCATCCTGTCGTTTCTAATGAATTATTTCGGGGCAAGGTGTTTTCCAGCGCGGCGTTGCCTTGGGACTATGTGTCGCACTGGTTCGTCATCAGCCAGCCGCCGGTGACCTTGTTGTTGGGGCTGTTGGGCCTAGTGGCCCTGGGCCTTGCCGCTGGGGGCGTCGTCAGACGCGGCGCGGGCGCCAGGCCGGGCGCGGCATGGGGGGGTGCCGAGTTGCGCTTCGGCATGTTGCTCGCAACCTGCTTTGCGTTGCCCCTGGTCGCCTTTGCGCTGTTGCGACCTAACACCCTCACTGGCTGGCGGCATTTTTATTTCCTGCACGGGCCTTTTTGCCTGCTGGCGACCTTCGCCCTGATGGGGTTGCGCCAGCTGGCGGCGCGGGGGTTGCAAAGGGGCTTGCTGAGCGGCGCGGCGTGCGCGCTGACGGTGGTGGGACTGGGCGCGGCGGCGTTGGAGATGGCGCAGATCCATCCCAACCAGCACCTTTATTTCAACTTTTTGGCGGACCGGAAAACCCCGGAGCGGCTACGGGCCCGCTACACCATGGATTACAATTTCATGGCGATGCGGCAGGGTTACGAATACCTGTTAAGACAAACCCCGTCCGCCGCCATTAACCTGGGAAAAAATCACTTCATCTCGAGGCTCATGTGGGGTGCAATGATTCTTCCCGCGGCAGACCGGCACCAGCTCACCTACGACCGCAGTCGCGACCCGGATTTCTATTTAAGCGGAAACGCAAGGCGAATCTTCTTGCTCAAAGATCCTTTCCCCCCTGTTCTCCATCGGCTCAAGGTCTATAACAACACCATTATAACCGTATCCACGCCGGATTTGTCCCGGGTTGCCCCGGCGGTGGCGGAGGCGTATCGGGCTTTGCATCGGGCGGCGACGGCGGGGGAACCGGTGGCGCGTGCGAGCGGCTATGAAGTCCACCGGCACGGCCAGCGGCTGGCATGGGTGAAAGAGGCTTGCGAGCCTGGGGAATTGATGTCGCCGTTCTGGCTCGCGCTTTATCCGGCGGACGCGGGCCGTTTGCCGGAATCGCGCCGGCGATGGGGCTACTTTATGCTCGGCACCCTTGGGGTGCGGTTTGACGGCAAGTGCCTGGGAGCAACGCGACTGCCGGACTTCGCCCTGGCCCGGGCGCGCCTGGGGCAACCAGGGAAGTGGATCGAGTTGCCTCTTTAGTTTTTAGCTTGTTAGTTTTCCGCCATGTGGCGCGGCGTTCCCTCGCTCGGTCAGTTTTAGCTTGTTAGTTTTCCGTTATCCTGCCTGGCGCTTCCGCGTTCAGTCAGTCATGTATTTGATATACACTCCTTTCCGCGCTCATCACGTCGCTTGCCTGACGAAAAATTTCCGTCGCTAAAATGGTTGCGGGATAACGGAAAGCTAACAGGCTAAAAGGGTAATATGGCGGCATGTCTGCAATGACAAGCCGCATTGGAGGACGGATACGGTTCCATCGCTTAGCGTTGAGCGTGTGGGCCTTGTTCCTGATAGCGGGTCTCGCCATCGTCGATGACTACGGCGTTTCGTGGGATACGGGAGTCCAGCGTGGCATCGCCCTCACCACTCTCAACTACATCCTGCCTGACAACTCAGACCGGCTGCAAAGGTTTGCTGACCGCTTCTACGGCGCCGCTTTCGAGTTGCCCCTGTTCCTGTTGACGGAACGGATCCTGGGGCTGGAGGATCCGCGCCATGTCTATCTGACCCGCCATGTCCTGACCCATCTGTTTTTTCTGCTTGGCGGGATCTGTTGCTATCTGCTGGCGTGGCGCCTGTCCAGCGACCGGCTGGCGGCGCTGTTGGTCATGTTGCTGTTCCTGCTGTCCCCGCGTCTTTACGCCCATTCCTTCTTCAACAGCAAGGATGCGCCGTTCGCCAGCGCCTTCGTCATGGCCTTGCTCGTTGTGAGCCGCGCCTTTGACAGGGACTCGTTGGGGGCCTATCGGTGGGGTGGGATGGCGGTGGGGCTTCTCATCAACCTGCGCATCATGGGCGTGGTTCTGTTTGCCGTCGTGTTGCTCTTTCGAGCCTGGGCCTGGTTTCGGGCCGGGGGTGGCGCGACGCGGCGGCGGATTGTGGCAACCACTAGCGCTTTCGCCCTGTGGGGGGTTCTTGTCTTGTTCATCAGCCTGCCCTACCTCTGGGGCGACCCCGCAGGGCGGCTTTCAGAATATTGGACAGTGTTGGCCGATCATCCTGTCGCTCAACGCGAATTGTTCCGGGGTCAGGCGTTTTCCGGCGCGGCGTTGCCTTGGGACTATGTGTTGCACTGGTTCGCCATCAGCCAGCCGCCGGTGACCTTGTTGTTGGGTCTGTTGGGCCTAGTGGCCTTGGGCCTTGCCGCTAAGGGCGTCGTCAGATGCGGCGCGGACGCCGGGCCGGGGCGCGGTTTGGGCGCCGCCGAGTTGCGCTTCGGCGTCTTGCTCGCAACCTGCTTTGCGTTGCCGCTGGTTGCCTTTGCGCTGTTGCGGCCCACCACTCTCGATAGCTGGCGGCATTTTTATTTCCTGCACGGGCCTTTTTGTCTGCTGGCGACCTTCGCCCTGATGGGGTTGCGCCAGTTGCCGGCGCGGGGGGCGCGAAAAGGATGGCTGGGCGGCGCGGCGTGCGGGCTGACAGCGGCGGGGCTGTGCGTCGCGGCGTTGGAGATGGCGCAGATCCATCCCTACCAATATCTCTATTTCAACTTTCTAGCGGACCGGAAGACCCCGGAAGGGTTGCGCGAGCGCTACGAGACGGATTACTGGTTCCTGATGTTTCGGCAAGGATATGAACACATCCTGAAGCAAACGCCCGCTTCCACCATTAACATGAGGCCGCGAGCGCCAGCGGGCATCAACCGCAATGTGTGGATTCTCCCGGCGGCGGCCCGCAACCGGTTCACCCACGACCCCGCTCGGGATCCGGATTTCTACCTGGCAAGAAACTCCGGAATTCCGCCGCCAGGCGTGCTTAAGGACTCTTTTCCCCCCGTTCTCCACCGGTTCAAGGTCTATAACAACACCATGATGACCGTTTCCACGCCAGACCTGTCTCGGGTTGACCCGGCGGTGGCGGAGGCGTATCGGGCTTTGCATCGGGCGGCGACAGCGGGGGAACCGGTGGCGCGAGAGAGCGGCTATGAAGTGCACCGGCACGGCTCGCGGCTGGTGTGGGTGAAGGAGGCTTGCGAGCCTGGGGCGTTGATGTCGCCGTTCCGGCTCAGGTTTTACCCAGCGGACGCGACCCGTTTGCCGGCCCAGCGCCAGAAACGAGACTACTTCCGACTTAGAACCAGCGGGGCGCGGTTTGACGATAAGTGCCTGGGAGCGGCGCGGTTGCCAAACTTCGCCCTGGCCCGGGTGCGCTTGGGGCAACCAGGGAAGTGGGAAGTCGACATCCCCTTTTAGCTTGTTAGTTTTCCACCATGCGTCCTGGCGTTTCCTCGCTCGGCCAGTCATGTATTTGACATACACTCCTGCCCTCGCTCCTCACGCCAGTTGCCTGACGAAAAACTTCCGTCGCTAAAATAGTTGCAGTTTTCCGTTATTTTGCCCGGTGCTTCCGCGTTCAGTCAGTTTAGCTTGTTAGTTTTCCGCCATGCATCGCGGCGTTTCCTCACGCGGTCAGTCATGTATTTAATATACACTCCATCCCGTGCTCGTCACGCCGCTTGCCTGACGAAAAACTTCCGTCGCTAAAAGTGTTGCAGGCTCCGTTATCCTGCCTGGCGCTTCCGCGTTCAGTCAGTCATGTATTTGATATACACTCCCTCCCTCACTTGTCGCGCCAGTTGTCTAACGAAAAACTTCCGTCGCTAAAAAATGGTCAATTCACCGCTTGCATGGCGGAAAACTAACAAGCTAAAACGGGCCCGATTTCATAGTCTGGCGCTGGTCGTGTGCGCCCTGTTTTTGATAGCGGGCCTCGTCATCGTCGATGACTACGGCGTCTCGTTAGATGCGGATGGACAACGCCGTGTCGCCATCAACACCCTCAACTATGTCCTGCATGAAGTCCAAACCCTGTTGCGAACCCATGACCGCTTCTACGGCGCCGCCTTCGAGGCGCCCCTGTTCCTCTTGACGGAACGGGTCCTGGGCCTGGAAGACCCGCGCCATGTCTATTTGGCCCGCCATGTCTTGACGCACTTGTTTTTTCTAATCGGCGGGTTCTGTTGCTATCTGCTGGCGCGGCGCTTGGCCGGCGATCGTCTGATCGCGCTGTTGGTCATGTTGCTGTTCCTGCTGTCCCCGCGTCTTTACGCCCATTCCTTCTTCAACAGCAAGGATCCAGTGTTCGCCAGCGCCTTCGTCATGGCCTTGCTCGTCGTGAGCCGCGCCTTTGACAGGGACTCGGTGGGGGCCTATCGGGGGTGCGGGGCAATGGCAGGATTTCTCATCAACCTGCGCATCATGGGCGTGGTTCTGTTTGCCGTCGTGTTGCTCTTTCGGGCCTGGGCCTGGTTTCGGGCCGAGGGCGCGGCGCGGCGGCGGGTTGTGGCGACCGCTGGCGCTTTCGCATTGTGGGGGGGTCTTGTCTTGTTCATCAGCCTGCCTTACCTCTGGAGGGACCCCGCAGGGCGGCTGGCGGAAATGGTCGCGCTGTTGTCCCACCATCCTAACATTGTCTTCGAACTGTTCCGGGGTCAGGTGTTTTCCAGCGCGGCGTTGCCTTGGGACTATGTGTTGCGCTGGTTCGCCATCAGCCAGCCGCCGGTGACCTTGTTGTTGGGGCTGTTGGGCCTGGGGGCCTTGGGTCTTGCCGCTGGGAGCGTCGTCAGACGCGGCGCGGGCGCCGGGCCGGGCGCGGCATGGGGGGGGGGGGGGGGGGGAGTTGCGCTTCGGCATTCTGCTGGCAACCTGTTTTGCGTTGCCCCTGGTCGCCTTTGTCCTGTTGCGGCCCACGCTTTTCGATGGCTGGCGGCATTTTTATTTCCTGCACGGGCCTTTTTGCCTGCTGGCGACCTTCGCCCTGATGGGGTTGCGCCAACTATCGGTTCGAGGGTTGCAAAGAAAATGGCACGGCGGCGTTGCCTGCGCGCTGACGGCAACGGGTCTGGGCACGGCGGCGTTGGAGATGGCGCAGATCCATCCCCACCAATATCTCTATTTCAACTTTTTTGTGGACCGGAAGACCCCGGAACGGCTAAGCGAGCGCTACGAGACGGATTACTGGAACATGATGTTGCGGCAAGGGTATGAACACATCCTGCGGCAAGCGCCCGCTTCCACCATTAACATGAGGCCGCGATTCAACCGCAGTGTGCAGATTCTCCCGGCGGCGGCCCGGAGCCGGTTCACCTACGACCCCGAGCGGGATCCGGATTTCTACTTGGTAAGCAACACCATAAATTCGCCGTCAAGCATGCTTAAGGACTCTTTTCCTCCCGTTCTTCATCGGCTCAAGGTCTATAACAACACCATGTTGATCGTATCCACGCCGGATCTGTCCCGGGTTGACCCGGCGGTGGCGGAGGCGTATCGGGCTCTGCATCGGGCGGCGACAGCGGAGGCGCCGGCGGCCCGGGCGGGGGGCTTCGATGCGCGCCTGCATGGCGAGCGGCTGGCGTGGGTGAAGGAGGCTTGCGAGCCCGGGGAATTGATGGCGCCGTTCCGGCTCAGGCTTTATCCGGCGGACGCGGGCCGTTTGCCTAGTGGAAGCTACTTCGAACTCGGCATCCGCGGGGTGCGGTTTGATGGCAAGTGCCTGGGGGCGGCGCGACTGCCGGATTTCGCCCTGGCCCGGATTCGCCTGTGGCAGTTCGTTCTTGGCGGAGGTTTGCTGTGGGAAACTGATATCCACTTCTAATTTTAGCTTGTTAGTTGCCTGGCGCTTCCGCGTTCAGTCAGTCATGTATTTGATATACACTCCTTCCTTCACTTGGCGCGCCAGTTGCCTAACGAAAAACTTCCGTCGCTAAAAAATGGTCAATTCACCGCTTGCATGGCGGAAAACTAACAAGCTAAAACGGGCCCGATTTCATAGTTTGGCGCTGGTCGTGTGGTCCCTGTTTTTGATCGCGGGCCTCGCCATTGTCGATGACTACGGCGTCTCGTGGGATGCGGGAGCCCAGCGTCTTATCGCCATCAACACCGTCGACTATGTCCTGCATGATGACCCAGGCCGGTTACGATGGGTCGCTGACCGCTTCTACGGCGTCGCCTTCGAGTTGACCCTGTCCCTGTTGACGGAACGGGTCCTGGGGCTGGAAGACCCGCGCCATGTCTATTTGGCCCGCCATATCCTGACGCACTTGTTTTTTCTATTCGGCGGGTTCTGTTGCTATCTGCTGGCGTGGCGTCTGTCCGGCGACCGGCTGGTCGCGCTGTTGGTCATGTTGCTGTTCCTGCTGTCTCCGCGCCTGTACGCCCATTCCTTCTTCAACAGCAAGGATGCGGTGTTCGCCAGCGCCTTCGTGATGGCCTTGCTCTTTGTGTGTCGCGCCTTTGACAGGGACTCGGTGGGGGCCTATCGGTGGGGCGGGATGGCAGTGGGACTTCTCGTCCACCTGCGCATCATGGGCGTGGTTCTGTTTGCTCTCGTGTTGGTCTTTCGAGCCTGGGCCTGGTTTCGGGCCGAGGGGTGCGCGGCGCAACGACGGATTGTGGCGACCACTAGCGTCTTCGCCCTGTGGGGGGGCGTTGTCTTGTTCATCAGCCTGCCCTATCTCTGGGGCGACCCCATAGAGCGGCTGGCGGAAATGGCCGTGGTGTCAGCTGATCATCCCATTCATCTTACCTCTTATGAGTTGTTCAGGGGGCAAGTGTTTCCTAGCGCGGCGTTGCCTTGGGACTATGTGTTGCGCTGGTTCGCCATCAGTCAGCCGCCTGTGGCCTTGTTGTTGGGGCTGTTGGGCCTGGGGGCCTTGGGTCTTGCCGTTTGGGGCGTCGTCAGGCGCGGCGCGGGTGCCGGGCCGGGCGCGGCATGGGGGGGCGCCGAGTTGCGCTTCGGCGTCCTGCTGGCAACCTGCTTCGTGTTGCCCATGGTTGCCTTTATTCTGTTGCGACCCACCACCATCGATGGCTGGCGGCATTTTTATTTCCTGCACGGGCCTTTTTGCCTGCTGGCGACCTTCGCCCTGATGAGAATGCGTCAGCTGTCAGTGCGAGGGTTGCGAAAAAGATGGGTTGGCGGCGCGGTCTGCGCACTGATGGCGGCGGGGGTGTGCGTCGTGGCCCTTGAGATGGCGCAGATCCATCCTAACCAGCATCTCTATTTCAATTTTTTTGTGGACCGGAAAACCCCGGAACGGCTAAACGAACGCTACGAGATGGATTACTGGGACATGATGTTGCGGCAAGGATATGAACATATCCTGCGGCAAGCGCCCGCTTCCACCATTAACATGAGGCCGCGAGCGTCAGCGAACAACCGCCATGTGCAGATCCTGCCGGCGGCAGCCCGGAGCCAGTTCACCCACGACCCCGATCGGGACCCGGATTTCTACTTGGCAAGAAACGCCGGAATTCCGCCGCCAAGCTTGCTCAAGGGCTCTTTTCTCCCCGTTCTCCACCGGTTCAAGGTCTATAACAACACCATGATGACCGTTTCCACGCCGGATTTATCACGGATTGCTCCGACGGCGGCGGATGCGTATCGGGCGTTGCATCAGGCGGCGACAGCAGGGGAACCAGCGGCCTGGGCGGGGGGGGTTGATGTGTATCTGCTTGGCGACCGGCTGGCGTGGGTGAAGGAGGCTTGCGAGCCTGGGGAATTGATGTCGCCGTTCCAGATCAGACTTTATCCGGCGGACGCGGGCCGTTTGCCTAGCGGTCTGCGGGAACGGGGTTACTTCGGACTCAGTGCCAGCGGGGTGCGGGTTGACGGCAATTGCCTATGGGGAACGCGACTGCCGGACTTCGCCCTAACCCGGATTCGCCTAAGGCAACCAGGGAAGTGGGAAGTTGAGGTAGTGGTAGAATTTGACTGATGCCCAAACAACCCCCTTTTATCCTGTTGATCGCGGCCCTGGCTCTGGGCGCTTTCTTTGTGGCCATGTGGATCTGGCAACCCCGCATGTCCCTCCACCACTTGGCGCACTCTGCCCACAAGGCCCTGAGCGGAGCCTTGGAAATGCGCGGCCTCAGTGCGCCTGAAGACGATGACGAGTCAGTCGAATCCCTTGACGGAAGCAACGAGAAAAACACGGTGGGCCTGCTTGAGTGCGATAGGGATGAGGCGACAGAGAAAACGACGACAGAGAAAACGAGGATAAAACTTCGGGCGAAAAAATTCAGTCAACTGAGATGTCTGACAGCGCGCGTTGCCAGCCGTGAGGCGAGCGCAAAGCGCATCGAGTTCATCGCCGCCGAGAGATTCGATGACCCGGTGCTGGTAGGGGGAGGGATCGGCATGTTTCTTGAGCATTGTCCGCCCTCTCCACCGGGGCTGTCTGGGGGTTGCCTGGCGGTGGAATACTCGCGCAATGGCGAAGTGAGCCGCGCCGTGCCACTCCGGCTCCAAGCCATCAAAGAGGCCAACATCGTTTCTGCATACAACTGGAAGGGTGAAGATCACCTCCACCGACAAGTTGATTGGCCAGAGCTGATAGTGCGCTCAGTCTCCCTTTATCCCGGTGGAGACTTGTTGGTCCATTTTGAAGTGGGTGTTCCTTTTTCCCACGGCGCCGGCGTGGCCCGCGTGGCGCAGGACGGGCGACCGCGCTGGTTTCGCGAGGACTACAGCCAACCCTGGCCCCATATTATCGATGACAATCTCGCCTTGGTCCGAAGCAGGCAACCGCAACGACTGAGAACCAAGACTCTTCGAGTGAACCATAAGGAAAAAGTCGTGGCGTGTTATGAGAACTGGAAATGGCATGACACCGTCAACCTGATAGATGGCAGGGGACGTCTGTTGGATGAAATTGACCTCCTGGAGGCGTTGCTTGAATCCCCCTACAGCATCCTCTTTGAACGCAACTTTAACGGGCGCGACAACCCCGCTTTTACCAACTCCATACACCGCGGCGGATCTGGATTCCCTCAGGGAGGCGGGTGCAACAATCCCGCTCTTACTAACTCCATACACCATTGCCGCCTGGCGGCCGGCACTTTGGCGGGATGCAACAACCCCGCTTTTGCTAACTCCATACACCAGCTGGGCGCCGACGCGGGCGGCGCGAACAACATCGCCCCGGGCGACATCGTGGCATCGTTGCCATTCCTCAACGCCTTCGGCATCATAGATCAGAACAACCGGCGGTTTAAGGAGCTGGTCCGGGGCAGTTTCATTCAGCAACACGCCGTTCGCCATCTTGAGAAGGCGCGGTTCCTCATGTTCGACTCGGGCAGCTTCCCGACCCGCTTGTTGATGTTTGACTTGGCCACCGGCAAGGAAACCACCCTGTTCCCCCGGGACCACACTCCGCCCCATCTGCGCCAGATTGCGCCCCTTAACTTTCCCCCCAACACCGGCTACGCTAAGAACTCCGAGTTCAAGATAGGGATACATATAGCGGTGGCGCCGGACCGACAGCGCATTCTCTTCGGCAAACCAAGGTCCGGCCTAGCTTTTGAGTTGCGCCTTTCCGACGGCCGGGTTTTGAACATTTTTCGCCAGTTGCATGATCTGTCGAGTGTCGTTAACATTCCTGACTTATTTCGGCAACGAGCGGGGGTTTTTCAGGCAACGGCTTATGACTATGCTAACCGGTTTTAGCTTGTTTAGCTTGTTAGTTTTCCGCCATGTGGCGCGGCGTTTCCCCGCTCGGCCAGTTTTAGCTTGTTAGTTTTCCGTTATGTTGCCTAGCGCTTCCGCGTTCAGTCAGTTTAGCTTGTTACATCCGCCATGCGTCCTGGCGTTTCCTCGCTCGGCCAGTCATGTATTTGACATACACTCCCGCCCTCGCTCCTCACGCCAGTTGCCTGGCGAAAAATTTCCGTCGCTAAATGTTTGTCGCGCCAGTTGTCTAACGAAAAACTTCCGTCGCTAAAAAGTGGTCAATTCGCCAGTTGCCTGACGAAAAATTTCCGTCGCTAAAAATGTGTGGTTTTCCGCCATGACAGCAATAACAAATCGCATTGGAGAACGGATCCGGTTCCATCGCTTAGCCTTGATTACCTGCGCCCTGTTCCTCCTCGCGGGCCTCGCCCTCGTCGATGACTACGGCGTCTCGTGGGATACGAAAGCCCAGCGTCTTGTCGCCATCAACACCTTCAACTATGTCCTGCATGGGGATCCAGCCCTGTTGCGAACCCATGACCGCTTCTACGGCGCCGCTTTCGAGGCGCCCCTGTTGCTGTTGACGGAACGAATCCTGGGGCTGGAAGACCCGCGCCATGTCCACTTGGCCCGCCATGTCTTGACCCACCTGTTTTTTCTAATCGGCGGGTTCTGTTGCTATCTGTTGGCGCGGCGCCTGTCCGGCGACCGGCTGACCGCGCTGTTGGTCATGGCGCTGTTCCTGCTGTCTCCGCGCCTGTACGCCCATTCCTTCTTCAACAACAAGGATCTAGTGTTCGCCAGCGCCTTCGTGATGGCCTTGCTCGTTGTGAGCCGCGCCTTTGACAAGGATTCGGTGGGGGCCTATCGATGGTGCGGAGCGGCGGCGGGGCTTCTCGTCAACCTGCGCATCATGGGCATGGTTCTGTTCGCCGTCGTGTTGCTCTTTCGGGCCTGGGCCTGGTTCCGGGCCGGGGATGGCGTAGCGCGGCGGCGAGTTGTGGCAACCACTGGGGCTTTTGCCCTGTGGGGGGTCATTGTCTTGTACATCAGCCTGCCCTATCTATGGGAAGACCCCGTAGGGCGGTTTTCAGAATATTGGACAGTGTTGTCCGACCCTCCTTTCAACAGGCACCGCATATTGTTCCAGGGTCAGGCATTTTGGGCGTTTTCCGGCGCGGCGTTGCCTTGGGATTATATGTTGCACTGGTTCGCCATCAGCCAGCCGCCGGTGACCTTGTTGTTGGGTCTGTTGGGCCTAGTGGCCCTGGGCTTTGCCGCTGGGGGCGTCGTCAGACGCGGCGCAGGCGCCGGGCCGGGACGCGGTTTGGGCGCCGCCGAGTTGCGCTTTGGCATCCTGCTCGCAACCTGCTTCGTGTTGCCCCTGCTCGCCTTTGCGCTGTTGCGGCATAACACCATCAATGGCTGGCGGCAATTTTATTTCCTGCACGGGCCGTTTTGCCTGCTGGCGACCTTCGCCCTGGCGTGGTTGCGCGGGTTGTCTGTCCGGGGGTTGCGAAAAGAATGGGTGGGCGGCGCGGCGTGCGCGCTGACGGCGGCGGGACTGGGCGCGGCGGCGTTGGAGATGGCGCAGATCCATCCTAACCAGCACCTTTATTTCAACTTTTTAGCGGACCGGAAAACCCCGGAACGACTGCGCGAGCGCTATCGGATGGATTACTGGGACCTGATGTTTCGGCAAGGATATGAACACATCATGCAACGAGAGCCTGCTTCCATCATTAACATGAGAGGGCACCGGAATATGCAGATCCTCCCGGCGGCGGTCCGGAGCCGGTTCACCTTCGACCCCGCTCAGGATCCGGATTTCTATTTAAGCGGAAGCGGAGAGCCCAGCTTCCTACTCAAAGATCCTTTCCCTCCCATTCTCCATCGGATCAAGCTCTATAACAACACGATGTTGACCGTGTCCACACCGGATCTGTCTCGGGTTGACCCGGCGGTGGCGAATGAGTATCGGGCTTTGCATCGGGCGGCGACGGCGGGGGAACCGGCGGTCCGGGCGGGGGGCTTCGATGTGCACCTGCATGGCGACCGGCTGGCGTGGGTGAAGGAGGCTTGCGAGCCTGGGGAATTGTGGTTTCCGTTCCGGCTCAGACTTTATCCGGCGAACGCGGACCTTTTGCCGGACCCTCTCCTCCGGAAACAGGGCGGCTTTGCAATCAGCGCCTTTGGGGTGCGGTTTGACGGCAAGTGCCTGGGGGCGGCGCGGTTGCCGGACTTCGCCCTAACCCGGATTCGCCTAGGGCAACGGGGGATGTGGGAAACCGAAGTGCCCCTTTAGCTTGTTAGTTTTCCGCCAGGCGTCCTGGCGTTTCCTCGCTCGGCCAGTCATGTATTTGACATACACTCCTGCCCTCGCTCCTCACGCCAGTTGCCTGACGAAAAACTTCCGTCGCTAAAAGTGTGTGGTTTTCCGCCATGTGGCGTGGCGTTTCTTCATTTATCTTGTCAGTTTTGCGTTATTCTGCCTGGTGCTTCCGCGTTCGGCCCAGGCATTGGCAAGATTGCTGTAGTCCTCAACACTTAAATCCGCCGGACGGGCCGAAGGCGGGATGTTCAGGGCCTCCAGGCACTCTGCCAAAGGCAAGGCCTTTAGGCTGTTGCCGATTTTTTTGCGCCGTTGGGAGAAGGCCGCGCGAACCAACTCAGAAAACCGTCCGTAGTCTTTGACCCGTTTGCGAGAATGGAGCGCGGCAGTCAGGCGGGTCAAAGCCGAATGAACTTTCGGCGGCGGGGAAAAGGCCGCCGGCCCCACCTCAAACAGCTTTTCCGGAGCGCATTGCGCCTGCGCCATGACGCTGAGCCGGCCATAGCCGGGGTCGCCCGGCGCGGCGCACAGCCTGTCCACCACCTCTTTTTGCAACATGAAGACCATCTGGTGGATATGGGGGAAACGCAACAGGTGGAACAGCAAGGGGGTGGATATATTGTAAGGCAGGTTGCCCACCAGCTTGAGCCGGCGCTCCGGGAAGGTCGTGGCGAAATCCAGTCGCAGGGCGTCTTGGCGCAACACTTTGAGCTTCCCCTGGCCACGGCATTTTTCCTCGAGGCGGGCGGCCAGGTCCCAGTCTATCTCAACCACATCCAGCTGTCCGACCCGGGCCAGCAACGGCAAGGTCAGCGCGCCTTTGCCAGGGCCGATCTCCACGATCCGTTCGTCCGGGCGCGGGTCTATGGCCTGCGCAACTCGCTCCACCACCGAGTCGTCGATGAGAAAACGCTGGCCGAAGCGTTTGCGCGGGCGCGGCAAGCTAGCTCTTCTCGCCAAGCTGGGACGCGCGCCGCCGCGCCCCCAAGGCTAGGGCGCAACGCAACGCGGCCTCCATGGAAGAGGTCTCCGCCCGACCCGTTCCCGCCAGGTCGAAGGCGGTGCCGTGGTCCACCGAGGTCCTGATGATGGGCAGGCCCAGGGTGATGTTCACGGTCTTGCCAAAGCCCTGGGACTTCAGGGCCGGCAACCCCTGGTCGTGGAACATGGCGACAACCGCATCCACCTCCCGCAGGGAAGCCGGGGTGAACGCGGTGTCGGCGGGCGCGGGGCCTAGCAATGTCAGCCCCTGCTCCCTCAGGGCTTCCAGAGTCGGAATCATGGCGTCGATTTCCTCCCGGCCCAGGAGGCCCTGTTCCCCGGCGTGGGGGTTGAGGCCGCAAACTCGGAGCCGCGGTTTGGCTATTCCGAATTTCGCCTTTAGGTCGCCATGAACGACGGTGATGACATCTCGCAGGCGGCGCCGGGTGACCCGTTCCGGCACCTGGGCCAGGGGCAGATGGGTGGTAAGCAGGGCCACTCGCGCAAAATCGTTCATCAGCATCATCACCGGCAACGCGCTGTCGCAGAGCGCGGCGATGTATTCGGTGTGGCCGGTGAAAACGAACCCGCCCTCCGCGATGACCGCCTTGCTTACAGGCGCGGTGGCCATGGCGGCGAAGGCGCCCGTCAGGCACCCCCGGACAGCGGTTTCGATGGCCTCTAACACCCGGCCCGCGTTGCGGGGATCCGGGCGCCCCGGCGCGACGCCGCGCTTTAGGGGTTGCGGCAAACAACAGAGCCGCCCCGGCCGCTGGGGTTCGCCAACGCGGTCGGGGTGGTATTCTGTCAGTTCGAGGGGAACGCCAAGCCGCTGGGCCCGGCTCTCCAATAGGTCCGGATCGGCTATGACCACCAATTGCGCCTCCAGAGCGCGCTGGGCCGCCCCGATTACGATGTCGGGGCCGATGCCCGCCGGCTCGCCGACGGTCAGCGCCAGCCTGGGCAGAGAGAGCGCAACTTCACTCACAGCCATGGGCGACGCGGGGGGTCAGAGGGACTTCAAGGCCCCCAGGCGGTACTCGACGTAGGCTTCGTCCCGCAACTGGCGCAACCAGTCGCCCCGCGCCTCCTCCAGCTTGCGCCGGCGAATAGCCTCCCGCGCCCGCGCCCGCCTGACATCCTCGGTGCTGTCGTGTTCCCGACGCTCCAACACCTGGAGGATGTGAAAACCGAACTGGGAGCGGAACGGCGCGCTGGTCTGGCCGGGTTCCAGGACATTCATCACCTGCTCGAACTCCGGCACCAGGTCGCCGGGGCTGACCCAGCCCAGATCGCCGCCCTGGGCCGCCGACATGGTGTCATTGGAATTGCCTTTGGCCAGCTCGGCAAAGTCGTCGCCGCCATCTATGCGGGTCTTCAGTTGCTCCAGGCGGCGGTAGGCGTCTTCGTTAGTGACCAGCTCGTTAGGCCGAATCAGGATGTGCCGGGCCCGAGTCTGGGTCACCACCACCTTCTCGCCACTGCGCCGCTCCGTGAGTTTGATGATGTGGTAGCCGCTGGGACTCTTAATCAGTTCGCTGACCTCCCCCGGCTCCATGTCGGCGATGAAGTCGGCAAACAGGGTCGGCACCTGACCGGCCTTGCGCCAGCCCAAGTCGCCGCCGTTCAGGGCTTGCGAGCCATCCGAGTAGATGGCGGCAAGGCGGCTGAAATCGTCGCCGGCTTTGAGTTCCGCTAAGGCTTTTTCCGCCTTCTCCTTGATCTCAGCCAATTGCCGATACGAGGCTCCCTCAGGCGTCGCGATAAGGATGTGGGCGATGCGAAACTCCGTGTCCGTCTCCCCTCGCAGAACCTGGTTTGAGAGAAAGTTATCGATCTCCCTGTCGGTCACGCCCACCCGGTTGTCAACCTGCCGTTGTTGCAAGCGCGAAATCAGTATCTCGTCGCGTATGTCTTCCCGAAACCTCTCGTAGCTGTAGCCGTCCTCTTCCAGGATCTCCCGAAACTGGCTCAGGCTCAGTTCATTTTCCGCGGCGATCCTGCCGAGGGCGCGGTTCAGGGTCTCCTCGTCCACTCGTATGCCGGTGTTATCCGCCATCTGGGTCTGCAACTTCGTCAGGATCAGTTGGTCAAGCACCTGCTTCTCAAGAATGTCCTGGGGGGGCAGGGGGATGTTTTGCTCGCTCATCTGGTTTGTCACCGTTCTGATTTTCGCGCGCAACTCACTGCGCATGATCACATCGTCGTTGATGATGGCGACGATGCGGTCCAGTTCAACGGCGCCGACGGGCCACCCGCCGGCCAAGAAAGCCAACAACAGGCAGACAGCCAAGGGCCTTCCCATGGACTAAAATTCGCTCTCGTAGCCAGGGATGACCTGGTGGAGAAAATCCACCGTGTTTCTGCCGACGCCCGCCAAACCCTTGAGTTCCAGTTGCAGGAAAACGCCGGTGTTGAAATCGCCATCCAAATTGGTCAGATAGCGCCGGCCCACAACCCGCACGCCGAAACAGCAACTGTGGTATTCCACGCCCGCGAACAAATCCGGCGACCGGCCTTCGGGAATGGCGTAATTCCACCGGCCCACCACGCTCCAGCTGGGGTTAAGAGGCCAGCGAAAAGACAGATCGGTCTGTTCGATGTCGGTGAGGTTGCGTCGCAACTGGCCGGACTTCGAGCGCACCGCCCGGTAGAAAAAATTGAAAACCCGGTCGTTGGCGGGCCGGTACTGGGCCCTGAGCCACTTTTTCAGGACGGTGTTTTCCTCGGGGTCCCATTGCAACTCGCCGTTCAAGTTCCAAGGGCCGAACTCGGCGCCGGCCTCCGCCACGAGGGGGGAAAACAGGATTGTGTTGGGCGTCCCGATGTCCTCGAGTTCGCCTTGGGCGTTCAGCCGTTGCCTGAGCACCTTCTGGTCTTCGAATGAATAGGACTGCGCGACTCGGACAAACGCCGTTTGCTGTCCCGTTTCTGAGCTGATCAGCCGGCTTGCCACGCCTATGGCGAGCCGGTTGGCATCGCCTATCCGATCCGTCCCCACAAGCCGGTTGTCCGTGAACGGCGCGTCATAATTCAGATTGAGACTGGCGCTGTCGAACACGGGCAAATGGGTTTGATCCTTGTAGGGGATGTAGAGGTAATACAGCCGGGATTCCAGGGTGTGCAGATAAGACCCGCCGGCAAATCGGGCGTCGCGCTCCAAAAACAGGCCGCTGTCGACGCTGACGATGGGCAGGGTCCGATCCGGGTTCTTCTCGAAGGAGCCTTGTTCGTCCAAGTCGTAGCGGGTGTAGCGCAGGCCCGCTCTAGGGATGAAAAACGCCCCGGAGGAACGCAACGGAAACCTGACAGACGGGTACAGGTCGGCGCGCAGGCCGGTCACATTGACTCCCAGCCCCGAGTCACCGCCGCGGTCGAAATAAACGGCCTCTGAGACAAAATCCACATTCAGCCGGTTGTTGCCGGATAGCGGAGCGTATCTGAAACGGACTCGGGGCAAGGTCTTGTAGGGTCTGGAAATGGCGTCGATGCTGCGATCCACCACTTGGTAATCCCGCAACCGCGCCAACAGGTCCCACTTGTTCCCCCGGAAGCGCAGGCTGGCGCGGCGCGGCAGGTAGCGACGACTGGAGTTGCTTAGCTGGCTGCCGAAGTCTTCCAGATATTCGCGGTCCGAGACGCGATTGTAGAGCAGGGACAAGCTCCCATTGGCTAACAGGCTTTGCTCGTGCTGGAACCTGATGAGGCTGCGGTCGCGGCCGTTGAAATCGTCGTCGTCCGGCAGGTACTCCAGGTTCAGGGCGCCCCGACCCGAGCCAAGCAGGTAGCGGTATTCGGCCATGCCCATGACGCCGTTGTCGGCCATCACCCGCGGCGTGAAGGTGGCGTCCATGTTGGGCGCGATGTTCCAGTAGTAGGGCAAACGCAGTTCCAGCCCGTTGCCGCGGGAGACGCCGTAGCCGGGCATGAGAAAGCCCGATTTTCGTTCCCGGCTCAGCGGAAAGGTGAAGTAAGGTGCGTACAGGGCCGGGACGCCTTTGATCTTCAGGACAATGTTTCTACCAGCGCCGCGCTCGGTCTCGTGATTAAGGGTCAGTTTGCTGGCCGAGAGCTCCCAGAAATTGCCTCCCACCCCGCCGGCGCCCGCCGTCGAACAGGTGGTGTAGTTGATGTTTTTTCCCGTAGTAAGCTTGTCGGCCTCAGCGAACAGCTCCTCGGCCCGACCCCGGCCGCGGCGCTTCAGCAGATAGTATTCGGCCTCCGTAAAGCGGCCCGTGCTGTCATCGAGTTCGACCTGGCCGGCGGCGCCGCCCAGGTACAGGGTCTCGTCCCAGTATTGCACATTGCCGGAGAAATCGGCGTTGTTCTCGTCCCGGTTGTAAACCACCTCGTCGGCGCGGGCCTGCCGGCGGTCCTGCGCAAACTCGACATTGCCCTGCAAGCGCGAGAGCCCCTGATCCGTCGCGCTGATGTTGTCGGCGTTGATGTAGATGTCCCCCGCCTCCAGGATGGCGTCCACCACGGGGCGGGCGAGAAGGTCGGCGTCCGCCGGGCAAAGACCGGCGCCGGGGGCGCCTTGGGCCCAGGCGTTTCCAGCGGCAAGCAGGCACAGGGCCAAGGGCCAAGCTGGCCGCCATCCATTGCCAGACAAGGGGGGTGATTCCATAGGCCTATTATCATTTAACGCTGGCGGTCTGACAAGCCGCAACAAGCGAGGCGGCGGATCTGCTCCCGCGCGAATCCTGTATTATCATGGCGGTCATGCGCATCGCGGCCATACTTGCAGGGACCCTGCTCAGCGCCGGGCTGATCTTCCTGACCCGCCCTGAGCCCCAAGCGGATTTGCGCGAACCGCCCCCCCAGATCGTGACGACGGTGGCCGTCGAACAACGGGATGTCCGGCGCGTCGTCTGGATCGCCGGCAAACTGCAACCCTCGCGCACGGCGGAATTGCGTTTTGAGGTGGCGGGACGGGTGCAACGGCGCTTGGTGGAACCGGGGCAGAGGGTGGCCGCGGGTCAGGCCCTGCTGGAGATTGACGATGGCGATTATCAGGACGCCGTGACGGAAAACAGCGCCCAGCTGAGCCGGGAGATCAGCGCCATAGAGCGAGATCGCGCCCTGCTGGCACTGGAGGAAAAAGAAGCGGCCCTGTTTAAGCAGGAATTGGAGCGGTTGGCGCAACTGCAACAGGCCTCCTTGGCTTCCCGCTCCCGCTACGATGAGGCGGAGCAAAGGCTGACGCGCCAGCAACAGGAGGCGGCCCGGTTGCGGCACAGCGTCGCCACGGCGGCGGCCCGGCGGCGGCAGAAAGAGGCGGCCCTGGCCAAGGCGCGCCGCAACCAGGAGCGGGCCACCTTGAGGGCTCCCTTTGACGGCGTGGTGAACTCGGCGCGCCTGGAGGAGGGGGACTATGTGACCCCGGGCCAGCTTGCCGTGGTCTTGGTGCAAGCGCGGGAACTGGATGCGTATCTGGAGGCGCCCGGCGCGTTGGCGGAAAACCTGTCCCTGGGGCAAACTCTGAATCTTACAGTCGAGGGGAAACCCCTGCAGGGCGTCCTGGTGGCCTTGGCCATGGATCCGGACCCTTCCACCAACACCCATGCCCTGCGGGTGCGGGTTGACGGCGCCGGCCTGTACCCCGGCAAGATCGCCCAGGTGGCGTTGCCGGGCCGCCTGCATAGAGACGCCAAGGTGGTCCCCGCCACCGCCGCCCTGGATGAGGAAGGCGGCAGCTATGTGTTCGCCCTCCGGCGCGACAAGCTGTTCAAACAACCGGTGCGCATCATCGCCCGCCATGAAGATCTGCGCATCGTTGAAGGCGTGGAAACCGGCGCGCTGATCGTGGCGCGCAATGTGGCGGCGTATTCCGACGGCCAGGAAGTCTCCGTCAAACAACCCTGACCATGCCTGTCATCCGCTTCGCCATCAACAACCCGTTGCTGGTCAACCTCAGCTTGCTCATGGTCATGATCCTGGGCGTCATGGCGTGGCGCTCCATGCCTCAGGAGCTATTCCCGGTGGTGCAGTTGGACATGGTGCGGATAGGCACGGAATTCGAGGGCGCCGCGCCGGTGGAGGTGGAGGCCCAGGTCACCATCCCCATAGAGGATGGCTTCGAGGACACCCAGGACATAGACTACATCAGCTCCATCAGCCGGGAGGGGTTTTCCACGCTGTTCATCCAGCTGAAAAGCGGCTCCAATGTCGATGACTTCATGGCCGACGCCCGCACCATATTGGACCGGCTGGACGACTTGCCCGATCTGGCCGAGGAGCCGGAGCTGAACCGGGTGCGGACGCGCTTCCCGGTCATCACCCTGACCTTGTTCGGCGCCCTGCCCCAGGCGGAGCTGTTTGAGCTGGCGGAGACGCTGCGGCGCCGGGTATTGCAGACGCCGGGCGTGGCCAGCGTGGGCGTGGCCGGCGACCGGGACTGGGAGATCTGGGTCGTCGTTGATCCCTTCGAGCTGGCGGCGTTGGCGCTGCCCCTGGAGCAGGTCATGGCGGCCCTGCGCGGCAATCTGCGGGACCAGCCCGGCGGCAAGATCAGCTCGGCGGAGGGAGACATACGGTTGCGCGGCAAGGGCGTCGCCCCCGAACCCGAGGAGATAGAGAACATCGTTTTGGCCGCCAACGCCCGCGGCGGGGAGCTCAGGTTGGGGGAAGTCGCCAAGGTGGAGCGGCGGTTTGAGGAAGCGGGCTCCTACGCCCGCTTCAACGGCCAGCCCTCGGTCAACCTCACCGTGACCAAAACCGCCAAGGCCTCCACAGTGGATGTGGCGGCCGCCATGCGGGCTCTGGGCCAGGACTTCGAACGCGCCCTGCCCCCTGGCGCGCGGCTGGCCACCCACACCGACACCTCCGTGTATTTGGACACCCGTCTCAACACCGTCAAGTCTTCCGCCGTGGTGGGCCTGCTCATGGTGTTGGCCGCGCTGTGCCTGTTGCTCAGTTTCAGGGTGGCCCTGATTACCGCCTTCGGCATCCCCGTGTCCTTTCTGTTCGGCGTGGGGTTGATGCAACTGTTCGGCTACTCCATCAACATGATCTCCCTGTTCGCCTTTCTCATCGTGTTAGGCATGATCGTGGATGACGCCATCATCGTCACCGAAAACATCTACCGCCACCTGGAGCAGGGCCAGGGTTTCCGCCAAGCGGCGCAAACCGGCTCAGCGGAGGTGTTCTGGCCGGTCCTGGTGGCCACCTTCACCACTATGGCGGCCTTTCTCCCCATGTATTCCATAGAGGGCATCTGGGGCGAGTTCATGGAAGCCATACCCTTCGTCGTGTGCGCCGCTTTGTTAGGCTCCTTGGTGGAGGCCTTCGCGGTCCTGCCTTCCCACGCGGCGCACTTCCTCAGGCCCCCCGCCGCCGGCGTCCGGCAGCGTTTAGACTGGAACCAGCTCCTGGCCCGCTACGGCAAGTTGCTGAACTGGGCCGTGGCCAACCGTTACGCCGTCGCGACGCTGAGCGTCGGGGTGTTAGTGGTGGCGTTGGCCTATTCCGTCACCCGGTTGCCCTACGAACAGTTCGGCGACATCGAGTCCGGACAGTTTTTCATCAACCTGGAGACGCCGAACACCTACAGCCTGGAGGACAGCCTGAGGCTGACCGGGGAGCTGGAGAGGGTTGTCTCCGAGGTCGTCAGGGAAGAGGAAATGGAGTCCTTGTTGACCAATGTGGGCCTGTCCTTCATCGATTTCAACCGCTTCATCACCGGCAGCAACCTGATCCAGCTGGTGGTGGATTTGAAGCAGGCGAAACCCGAGGGCTTCATAGAGAAATGGGCGTCGCCCTTGATCAGCCTCAATTTCTCCAACCGGGGGACGCGGGAGCGTTCCACGGACGAGATCATCAACGCGTTGCGCGTCGAGTTTTCCCGCTACGGCGAGGTCAAGCGGTTCAGCATCCTCAAGCCCCAGGGCGGTCCCGCGGGCGCTGACATATCGGTGGGACTGGCCGGCGCCGACTTCGCCCTGTTGCGCGCCAAGGCCGAGGCCATCCGATCTTACCTGGCGCGGCTGGAGGGAGTGCGGGACGCCCGCCACGACCAGGAGCCGGGCAAGCTGGAATACAAATATGAACTGAACGACCGCGGGCGCCGCTTGGGGCTGTCCCAGTCCCAGCTGGCCAGCGCCGTGCGCAGCGGCTTCCTGGGCAACGAAACGGCGCATGTCACTTGGTCTGAAAAGCGCGTGCCAGTCAGGGTCATCTATCCCGAGGACCTGCGCGAACAATCCGCCAGCTTGGAGCGGTTGCCCATTGTGCTTCCTGATGGCAAAACCGTTTATTTAGGCGATGTGGCGGACATCAGCGCGGGCCGGGGCCTCAACGAGGTGCGGCGCCGCGATGGCCGCCGCATGGCGAACATCAGGGCGGAAGTGGACTCCGCCATCATCACGCCCTTGGCGGTGACCCGGTTGCTGGACAAGGCGTTTTCCCCGGCCCCGGGGGAGGACTATGAGTTGCTGTTCCTGGGCCAGAAAAAAGAAATGGAGGAATCCTTCGGCGGCATGTACCGGGCCCTGTCTATTTCATTGATCCTGATCTTCTTCATGCTCACAGCGCTGTTCAGGTCCCTCATCGACCCCCTGGTGATCATGCTGACCATTCCCTTCGGCCTCATCGGGGTGGTGGCGGGCCACGCCTTGTTCGGCTACCACCTTCAGTTCCTATCCATCATTGGCATGTTGGCCCTGTCGGGCATCATCGTGAACGATTCCCTGATCCTGATTGACTTCGCCAAAAAACTGCGTAGCCGGGGGCAGGATCGGGTCGCCGCCGTGACGCAGGCTGGCATGGTCAGGGCCAGGCCCATAGCGTTGACCACCATCACCACTTTCCTGGGGGTCTCTCCCCTGATATTTTTCTCCTCAGGGCAAACCCGGTTCCTGGCGCCCATGGCTGTCAGCTTGGGATTCGGCTTGGTCTTCGCCACCTTTGTCATACTGCTTACCCTGCCCTGCCTCTATCTGATAGCCGACGACTTGCGCCAGCGCCTGTTGGACCGGCGCCCGGACCGCCTCGCCAACGCCCTAAACCGCCTGTAATCCCCCGCGCGCCGCCCCCGCGCCTGCCTCTTTGGGGTCAGGCTTTGTCGCCCTCGCGGGCTTGCAGGAAGATGTCGATTAAATCCGCTCTGCGAAAGGTCGCTGACAGCCGTTGCAAAGTCCGTTCTTCTGGCGCGCTAAACAACGGTTGAAGCTCTTCGCCAATCAGCCTTTCGGCGCGAAGCGCGTAGCGGTCCGATTTTTGCTCCACGAGGTCTCGCGCCAGCGCGAAATTCTGATGATCGAGGCCTTCGAGCTGAATGTTCATCTCGCTCAGAAGATAATCGCCCATAAGCATGGCGATGAAACGGGAACCATACGCAAGAAAATCAGGCGCATCCGGAGGCGGCCGCTTGCGGCGATTTTCCACATGCCTGAGCAACAACGCAGCGATGATCGCTTGCGCGCCGTTCAGACTCCGCTTAAAGATCGTCTCGTACAACGCGCCAAAATGCTCTCTGCTCCTGGACCGCGCCTGATGGGGCCGCTTGCGCCAGACCGCCAGAACCGCTTCGGCAACGACGGCGCTTGTGAATTCATCGGGTGACACCGTTCGGTCCTCCCGTTTAGCGCGATACTTGTATCCCAGCCCGGCAATCGACTCGCCGAGAGCCTTTTGACGCGGATCGTTCGCCTTCAAATCCCTCAAATCCACTGGATTCTGGCTGTTGGTGGCGAAGGTGATCGCATCGACAACCTCGGCGTCGTCCTCTCCAAGCTCGTAGATGCGGATTAGCACTTGCGCCTCTTCGATTTCCGCATTGATTTCTTGATGCGCCTGTTGGACGGTGCGCGCCGTTTGGCCGCCATTCACGATTTGCAGGTCTTTTATATGAACGGTCCAGTTGTCCCGTTGCAACGCGCTGTAACTAAACTTAGAGCAAACAATCGTAATGCCGTTGTTGTAAAAATAGAAATTAGGCCGCTGGGCCGGGGCTCGCAGAGTGGTTGCAACAGCCTCGTTGACGCGATTGCCAACAAGGCCCAAATAGCGGCGGATGTTTCTTTCAAAGAGTTGATTGCCGTAGTCGTTGGTTAGCCGCGCGAGCTCGGCGACAGACATGCGCCCGATCAGTGCGCGCCGAAAATCAAAAGTCTCGACAATGGCTTGCCCGGTCAACCTCAGCTCGGTGTTGATGGATTGCCGCGCTTGCAACAGGGACAGAATATCCTCAGCCCCGACATGCCGCCAAGCGACTTGCCCGTTGAAATCCTTGGAGGCATTGTCAATCCGTTGTTGCGCTTCCGCCATCCAGCGCATTCCATTGTTCGCCGCCACCGCGGTGACCCGTGGAATCGCGCCATCCCTGACGAATGAGCGAATTTCCTCGACCCGTTGCGCCAGCCGCGGATTTAATCGCACAGGAGTCTTCGGATCGAAAAGAACAGAGATAGCGTCAATCATGCCGGCGATTGCCTTTTCCGGAAAGGCTGAGTCGCCGGTCAAGGCGGTTTTGTATTTCCCTTGCAACAGGGTGATGTGAAGCTCGCCGTCGTCGGGCGGCGCAAAATACAACGCATCGACTCCGAAATCGTTGCCGCCGTCGACGATGCCGTCGAATGCTTCTTCATCGGTGAGGCCAAAAATTGTTTTGGCGACAAGAAACAGAAATGCCGCCGAGCGTTTTTTCTGTTTGTCTTTTCCTAACCCAAGCTCGGTGGCAAAAACCTCCGGGTGTTTCTCCAGGATGCCGGAGACCTGTTGATCGATGATCTGCGTGGCAAGAGACATGGAGAGTTTCAGTCTGCGAGATATGTTAAATCAAGTCAAGCAAAAAACGGATAGCGCCCTTCCTGCCCCCCCAATCATGTCTGCGACCATGCGGTTTTTAGAAGAGACGGGAGCGGTTGGCCTCGTGGTAAACCAAGGTCCGCGCCACCGCTTGCGTCACCCCCCGGGCGCTGATGGTGGCGCCGCTCAGCTGATCGAAGGCGCCGCCATCCGCCGCCACGGCCCAGTCCTCCTTAGGCGGGCGGGTGAGCGATTTGCCCTCGAAGCCGAATATCCAGTCCGAATGATCCTGGGAAACCCTATCCCCCAGGCCCGGCGTTTCCTGGTGCCGTCCGACTCTCACCCCCGTCACCCTCCCGTCGTAGCCGATTCCCAAGGTGAGCGCTATGGGGCCGTTGTATCCCTCGGCCCGCACCGGGCTAAACACCAGCCCCACCGGTTCGCCATCCAGCCGCAGGCGATAGACCTCGGCGCTGTGGGCGCGACCGGCCGGCCCCGGCAGGGCGGCGCGGATCTGGTCTGCCAGGGGATTGTTGTTCCATCTCAGAGGCATGACTTCCCGGATGGCGTCAAGCCGGGCCTGGTCCCGGCCGCGGGCGATGTCGTCTCTCAGGAGCCGCTCCGCCAGGTAGATGCCCGCCACCGCCACCGCGCAAGCCAACAGCAGGCCCGGGAGGCCGGGGGCCGCCTTGCCGCTCACCGTTGCTCTCCGAACACCCGGGGCCGCGCCAACACATCAATCAGGGGCGCGAAGGCGTTGGCGATCAGCACCGCGAACGCCGCGCCATCCGGGAATGTCCCCCAGATTCGAATGAGGCAAAGCAAGACGCCGATCAAGACGCCGTAGATGAGCCGGCCCCGGTTTGTGGTCGCGGCGGTGACGGGGTCTGTGGCGACGAAGAAGGCGCACAGCAAAGTGCCTCCGGCGCACAGGTGGAACAGCGGGGAGGCGTGCAGGTCTGCGTCGTAAAGGTAAAAGAGCGAACTGGTCAAAAAGACGCCGGCCAGAACCGCCACCGGGATATGCCAGCGGATGATGCCGCGGAGCAGCAACCACAGTCCCCCCAACAGGAAGGCGAGGTTGACCCACTCCCAGCCCGCCCCGCCCAAGCGGCCAAACATGGGGGCGGCTTCTATCTCCGACATGGTGTCCATGGCCCCCAACCGGACCTTCATCGCGTTCAACGGGGTGGCGCCGCTGAGGCTGTCCGCTGCCGGGCCGGCCCCGCCGAGGGCGGAAAACAGCTGTCCCAGTTGCTCGCTGGGGGCCAGAACCGCCGCGCCGGGGGCGGGCGGCGGCCAGGCGTTCATCTGTTCCGGGAAGCATAACAGCGCGAACACGCAACCGGCCATGGCCGGATTGAACAGGTTGCGGCCCAAGCCGCCGAAAACATGCTTGGCAATGAGGATCGCAAAAGCGACGCTGACCAAGGAGGCCCACCAGGACAACAGGGGAGAGACGCACAGGGCGAACAACAGGCCGGTCGCGACGGCGCTGCCATCGCGCAGGAAGGGGCGGGGGTCGCGCCGGCGCAACCTCAGGGCCGCCGCCTCAAACAACAGGGCAAACGCCGCCGCCAACAGACATTGCGCTGCTATCCCCCAGCCGAAAAACCAGACATAGCAAACGATGCCGGGCAACAACGCCAAGCAGGTTTCCGCCATGATCGCGCTGACGGCGCTGTTATTGTGCCAATGGGGGGGGCCGGCCGGGCGTTCAATCATCGGTTCTTTCCTCAGCGCGGTCTTCGTCGCCGGCGCGGCGGTTCTGGCGCTTCGTCTTGCCACGGGCGATGGCCGCCTGCACATAGGCCTTCTTGTCGGTCCGGCCCGGGCCGGGCCTCTCAGTCGCGGCGCCGTTAGCCGCCTCAGCCGCCGCCGCGGCCGCCTGCTCCCGCTCCAGGCGCTGGTTTCTGCGCATGAACCGCGTCCGGGCCAGGTCGGTGCCCCGAGCCTGCTCTTCCTCCTGGGCGATGCGCCATTTCGCCTGACGATAATCATCCACCAAGGGAATGCGGCTGGGGCAAACATAGGCGCAACAACCACACTCTATGCAGTCGAACAAGTGGTGTTCTTTAGCGGCCTCCAGCGCGCCGGCCCGGGCCTGCCAGTGCAACACTTGCGGCAACAGCTCCACCGGGCAGACTTGGGCGCATTCGCCACACCGTATGCAGGGCATTTCCGGAGGCAGGGGGGCGTTTTCCTCGACGATGACGCAGTTGGTGGTCTTGATCACCGGCATGTCGAGATGAGTGACGCGGATGCCCATCATGGGGCCGCCGATAATCACCTTGTTTTCCTCCCTGTGTTCGTAACCGCAGGTCTTGAGACAGTCTTTGACCGGCGTGCCGATCAGCACTTGCAGGTTGACGGGATTTTCCACCCGGCCCGTCACCGTGACATAGCGCGAGACGATAGGCTCGCCGCGGGTGACGGCCCGGAACACAGCGGCGGCGGTGGCCACATTGTGAATGACGATGCCTATGTGTATGGGCAGGCCGCCACTGGGGACTTCCCGGCCGGTCAGGGTCTTGATCAGCTGTTTCTCGCCGCCGGCCGGGTAGCGCACCGGCACCTTGACCAGCTCCAAGTCGTCGTCCACCAGAGCGGCTAATGCCTCGTAGGCGGCCGGCATGTCCTCTTCGACGGCGATGACGCAATGCGCCGCCTGCACGGCATGCCGGATCATGCGCGCGCCAGACACCACATAGCTGGCCTTTTCCTGGATCAGCCGGGCGTCGCAGGTGATGTGCGGCTCACACTCGACTCCGTTGATGATCAGGGTGTCAACGGCGTTGTCCACCCCCTCCATCAGTTTGACATGGGCCGGAAACCCAGCCCCTCCCAGACCGGCGATGCCGCAATCCCGGATCAGCTTTTGCAGTTGCCGGGGCTCCACCGTGTCGTAGCGCTCGGTGGGGCGGATGTCGAACCAGGCGTCTTCGCCATCGGGTTCCAACACGATGCACGGGGCCTGATTCAGGGAGGGATGAGGCACCGGATGCTCCGCCAAGCCGATGATCTTCCCGGAGGTGCCGGCATGCACCGGCACGCTCACATAGCCCCCGGCCTGGGCCACCATCTGGCCCTTCAACACCTTGTCGCCGGGCTTGACCAGCGGCTCCGCCGGCAAGCCGATATGCTGTTGCAGGGGCAGGAACATCCGCTCCGGCAGGGGATGCAACAGGGACGGCTTCTGGTCTGTGATCTCCTTGCGCGGCTCTAAACGCAGTCCCCCCGGAAAATCATGCAGTTCGCGCATGGTCCGCGCCCCTCAGGAAGGCGCCATGGAAATGCAGTCCACGGGACAAGGCGGCAGGCACAGCCCGCATCCCGTGCAGTATTGCGGCGCCACGACATGCAACTGCCCGGCAGCGCCGATGATGGCGTCGACGGGGCAGGCCGCCACGCACTTCACGCAACCTATGCAGTTTTCCTCGTCGATCAGGGCCGTCGCGCTGACAAACGGCGGCGCGGCGCCGTGATGGCGGGCCGAGCGGCCCAACAACCTTCCTATCCGGGCCACGACGGCGTCGCCGCCAGGCGGGCAAAGATTGAGGGGCACGTCCTGTTCGACGATGGCCTTGGCGTAGGGCCGGCAACCCGGATAGCCGCACTCGCCGCACTGGGTCTGGGGAAGCAAGGCGTCTATGCGATCGATCTTCGCTTCCCGCCCGGGGGGGGCCGCTCCGTCCCGCCCGAACAGCCACAGGGCCGCCGCTAACGCGCACAGGATCAGGGTGGCTGCGACAGGCTCAGACATGGACGGGGTTCAGAAACCGGCGAAGGCCATGGCGATCAGGCCCAGGGTGATCAGCTGGACCGGCAACCCCCGGAAGGGTGCCGGCACATCGGCCGCCTCAAGCCGGGCGTTGGCGGCGGTGAAGCCTGACAACACCAGACCGAAACCGGCGGCGCTGCCAAGCCCGAACAACAGCGCGCCAGCCAGGTTGTGTTCCTGTTGCGCGTTAAGCAGGATCGCGCCTAACAACATGCAGTTCAACACGAGCAGGGGCAGGCACCGTTCGACCCTTTGCGCCAGGGCCGGGGCGAGCCGCCCCAGGAGCGTCCCGGCCCCCAACGCGACGCCGGCGACGGCCATGACCGAGATGACCAGCCGGTAGGCATCCAGCCGGAAGGCCGAGATGATCAGCCAGTCCAACAGAGCCAGGGCCAACACCACGATGGGCAACGTCCACAAGAGCGCCAACGCCAGGTCCAAGGCCATTGCCATTTTCTCCCCAGGGGCCGTCGCCAAGCTGACGCCCAAGAGATGGTCCGCCACCATGTTGTTGACCAAGCTGGCCGCCGCGAAGATGAGCAACAACTCCGACATGGCAGGAGTGGGAGCGCGCCGGGATTATTCGCCGGAGGCCAGGTTTTCCTGGCTGGCCCGGATCATCGCGTCGATTTGCCCCCTCTCCACACGGGCCATCAGAGGCTCAAATGGGTTGATCCGGTGGTCTGACAACGGCGCGCGCAGATCGTCCCAGGACAGCGGATCGATGTTCAGGAAGGCCTCGGACCGGGCCGCCAGATCAGGCAAGGCCGGCTTCAGGTAGATGACTAAGGATCGAAACAGGTTCAACCCCAATGAGCAGATCGCTGACAGCTCGTCGTCCTTGCCGGGTTCTTTCGCGACCACCCAGGGCTTGCGCTGGTCTATGTAGCGATTGGCTTCATCAGCCAGGGCCATGATTTCGCGCATGGCCTTGCCGTATTCCCGGGCCTCGTAATGCCCGGCGATGGCCGCGCCGGCGCCGGTGAAGCGCGTCAACAGCGCCTCGTCATGGATGCGGCGGCTTAACCGTCCCTGAAAACGCTTGTTGATGAAGCCCGCGCAGCGGCTGGCGATGTTGACCGCCTTGCCCACCAGGTCCGCGTTGACCCGTTGCAGGAAATCATTGAGGTTCAGGTCTATGTCGTCCACCCCGTTGCCCAATTTCGCCGCGAAATAGTAGCGCAGGCATTCCGGGTCCAGGTGCTCCAGCCAGGTCTGGGCCTCGATGAAGGTGCCGCGGGACTTGGACATCTTCCGCCCGTCCACCGTGAGGAAGCCATGGACAAACACATTGGTGGGCATGCGATGACCGCTGGCCTTGAGGAGAGCGGGCCAAAACAAGGTGTGAAAATACATGATGTCCTTGCCGATGAAATGGTGCATCTCGGCAACGCTGTCCGCGGCGATGAACTCGGCGATGTCCCGCCCGGTTCGGTCCAGCAGGTTCTTCAGGCTGGCGAAGTAGCCCATGGGCGCATCGACCCACACATAAAAATACTTCCCCGGGGCCCCCGGGATCTCGAAGCCGAAATAAGGCGCGTCCCGGGAAATGTCCCATTCCCGCAGGCCGTCCTCGAACCATTCCTCCAGCTTGTTGGCCACTTCCGGCTGCAAATGGCCGGCCCGCGCCCAGTCCCGCAGGATCGGCTCAAAGGCGGGCAGATCGAAGAAATAATGCTCGGACTCCCGCTCCACAGGCGCGGCGCCGGACAGGGACGAGACGGGGTTGATCAGATCCGTGGGCTCGTAGGTGCGGTTGCAACTCTCGCAACTGTCGCCGTACTGCCCCTGGGCGCGGCAGAAAGGACACTCGCCGCGGATGAAACGATCCGGCAGGAACATCTCCTTGACCGGGTCGTAGAATTGCTTGACAGCGCGGCGCTTGATGCGCCCCGCGTCCTTCAGACGGGCGTAAATGGACTCGGCGAAGACGCGGTTTTCCTCCGAGTGGGTGGTGTGAAAATTGTCGAAGCCGATCCCGAAGGCCGCGTAATCCCGTTGCTGCTCGGCCCGCACTCGTTCGATCAAAGCCTCCGGCGCGATGCCCTCCTGCTGGGCCTTCAGCATGATGGGCGTGCCATGGGCGTCGGCGGCGCAGAGATACAGGCAGTCGCGGCCCCGCAATTTTTGGAAACGCACCCAGATGTCCGTCTGTATGGCCTCCAGCAGGTGGCCGATGTGGATCGAACCGTTTGCGTAAGGCAGGGCGCTGGTGACGAAAATTTTGCGTTGCTTGCCGGTCATCGCTTGCTCTGCCGGCATTGTGTAGCAAAGCGCTCAAAGCCGCAATGCGGAACGGGGAAATCCGCCTGCCTGTGAAGAATTAGTGTACAATGTCTCAGTCGAAATTCTCTGTTGGACAACGCCATGACGAAAACGAGTCGCGAAGCCATCGAAGCGGCTTTGGCCGAAGTGCGGGACGCTCACCTGGAACAGGACCTGGTGGCCGCCGGCGCGGTCGATGATGTGCAAGTGGATGGGGACGCCGTCCGCGTCGCGCTGAAATTGGGCTATCCGGCCAAGGGCTACGAGGAAACCTTGCGGGCGAGCGTGTCCGAACGGTTGCGACAGGTGCCAGGAGTGGGCGCGGTGGAACTGGACATCGAAACGAACATCGCGGCCCACGCCGTGCAACGGGGCGTGAAGACTTTGGACAACATAAAAAACACCATCGCGGTGGCCTCCGGCAAGGGCGGCGTAGGCAAGTCCACCACCTCCGTGAACCTGGCTCTGGCCCTGCAGGCGGAAGGGGCCAAGACAGGCATCCTGGACGCGGACATTTACGGCCCCAGCCAGCCGCGCATGTTAGGTTGCCGCGCCAAGCCGGAGAGTCCCGACGGCAAGTCCATCGAGCCCAACCTCAGCTTCAAATTGCAATCCATGTCCATCGGCTACCTGGTCAACGAGGAGACGCCCATGATCTGGCGGGGGCCTATGGTGACCTCGGCGCTGGAGCAGATGTTGGGGGACACCAATTGGTCAGACCTGGATTATTTAGTCATAGACCTGCCTCCCGGCACCGGCGACATTCAGCTGACCCTGTGCCAGAAGATCCCGGTTTCCGGGGCCATCATCGTGACCACGCCTCAGGACATCGCCTTGTTGGACGCGCGCAAGGGCCTGAAGATGTTTGAGAAAGTGGAAGTGCCGGTCTTGGGGGTGGTGGAGAACATGAGCATCCACACCTGCAGCCAGTGCGGTCATCAGGAGCATATTTTCGGCGCCGGCGGAGGGCGGCAAATGGCGGAGCAATACGGGGTTGAGCTGTTAGGGTCCTTGCCCCTGGACGCCTCCATCCGCGAGGCCGTGGACAATGGCCGCCCCACGGTGGCGATGGAACCGGACGCGCCGCTGTCTTCCATTTACCGCGACATCGCCCGCAAGGCGGCGGCGAAACTCTCATTGCGCGCCAAGGACTACAGCGGCAAGTTTCCGCGCATCGTCGTGGAAAACGCCTGAGGTCGTGCCGGTAAAGAGCGACAAATGGATCCGCTGGATGGCGGCCACGCAAGGCTTGATCAGCCCCTTCGAGCCGGCGCAGATCAAGCGCAATGGCAACGACCGGCTGGTGTCTTATGGCACTTCCAGCTACGGCTACGACGTGCGTTGCTCGGACCGCTTCAAGATCTTCACCAACATCAATTCGGCGGTGGTGGATCCCAAGAACTTCGACGAAAACAGCTTCGTGGACTTCCAAGGGGATGTTTGCATCATCCCCCCCAACTCCTTCGCCCTAGCCAGCACCATCGAGCGTTTCAAAATCCCCCGCAATGTGTTGACGGTGTGCCTGGGCAAATCCACTTACGCCCGTTGCGGCATCATCGTCAATGTGACGCCTCTGGAGCCGGAATGGGAAGGCCATGTGACCCTGGAGTTTTCCAACACCACCCCGTTGCCCGCCCGGATCTACGCCAACGAGGGGGTGGCCCAGGTGATCTTCCTCGAATCCGACGAAGAGTGCGAGGTTTCCTACAAGGACAAGGGCGGCAAGTACCAGGGGCAAGCGGGGGTCACCCTGCCCAAAACCTGACCTGGGGCGGCGCGGAGAGATGAGGTTCTTTCCGGTTTTTCTCAACCTGAAGGGGCGGCGTTGCCTGGTGGTGGGCGGCGGCGAGGTGGCCGCCAATAAATTGCAAGGCCTGCTGGAGACCGAGGCTGAGGCGACGTTGGTGGCGCCGGAGGCCACGGCGGAAATAGCGGCTCTGGAAGAACAGGGGCGGATAAGTCGCCAGGCAAGGGAATTCATCCCGGAGGATCTGGCCGGTTGCGCGTTGGTCATCGCGGCCACGGACGATGAACAAACAAACCGGCGGGTGGCGGAAGCCGCCACGGCGAGGAACATCCCGGTCAATGTGGTTGACAATCCGCAACTCTGCGGTTTCATCATGCCCTCTGTTGTCGACCGGCGCCCGGTGCAGGTGGCGGTCTCCACCGGCGGGGCCTCGCCAGTCCTGGCCCGGTTGTTGCGGGCCAAACTGGAAACGCTGATTCCGGCGGCCTACGGCCGGCTGGCGACGCTGTTGCGAGATTTTCGCGGGCGGGTGAAGGCGCGGATTCCTCAGGATAGGGAGCGCCGCCGTTTCTGGGAAGACATCGCGCAGGGGCCGGTGGCGGAAATGGTCTTCGCCGGCCAGGATGAGGCGGCGGCGCGGGCTCTGGAGCAGGCCCTGGAAACATCCCCCGCAACGGAGGGGGCCGGGGCGAACAAGACCGGCGAGGTGTATTTGGTCGGCGGCGGCCCCGGCGACCCTGATTTGTTGACCTTCCGGGCCCTGCGCCTGATGCAACAAGCCGACGTGGTGTTGTACGACCGGCTGGTCGCCCCCGCCATCGTGGCTCTGACGCGCAAGGATGCGCGAAAGATCTATGTGGGCAAGGAGCGGGACAGCCACACCGTGCCGCAAGCTGAGCTCAATGCCCTGTTAGTCCGCCTGGCCAAGGAAGGCAAGCGCGTGTTGCGCCTCAAGGGCGGCGACCCCTTCATCTTCGGACGCGGCGGTGAGGAAATCGAGGAGCTGGCCGCGGCGGGGATCCCATTCCAGGTGGCGCCAGGCATTACGGCCGCCTCCGGTTGCGCGGCCGCCGCGGGCATTCCGCTGACTCATCGCGACTACGCCCAGTCTTGCGTGTTCGTCACCGGTCATTTGAAGGATGGCAAGCTGGATTTCAACTGGCGAACATTGACGCAGCCCAAACAAACCATCGCCGTCTATATGGGCGTCAAGGGCGTTGATGCGTTGCGGCGCGGCCTGCTTGAGCATGGCATGGCGGCGGACACCCCTGCCGCCATCGTCCAACAAGGCACGATGCCGGAGCAGAAGACCTACGCCGGCACGGTGGGGACCTTGACAGAGATCGTCTCGCGCAATGACATCAAACCCCCTTCCATGATCATCATCGGCGAGGTGGCGCGGCTTCACAAGAAGCTCTCCGGGCGGCGGGGCGACCCGAGCAGCGCTTGATTCGACGCAGGGGCGGCGAGCGCGAGAGCAAACTCCGATTCCCGAGGGCGTTAATTTTTACGATTTTTTTTCTTGACAGGGCGACTTTTCCCGCTATTCTTGTCTTGTGCCAAGTGGAAACCGCTTTTTATGAATGACCTTTTGGCTATGACTTCTTTCTATCAACCTTGCCGGATATACGACGGAGGCTGTGACAATGACCACTCCCCAATTCGACACGCTGCGCGCCGCCAAGACCCTCAAGCAGGGCGGCTTTGACGAGACCCAGGCTGAGACTGTGGTGAACACCTTGGATCAGGCCGTGAACGAGAATTTAGGCACCAAGACGGACTTGAATCTGTTGCGGGCCGAGGTGAAGCAGGGCTTCACTGAAACCAACGCCGCTACGGAGCAGGGCTTCACCGAGGCCAACGCCGCCACTGACAAGTTGCGGTCTGACACGAAGCAAGCCTTTACCGAGGCCAACGCCGCCAACGAAAAGGTGCTGGCTGAAATAGATAAAAAGTTCGCGGCCCTGTACCGGTTTTTGTCGGTGTTTGGCGCCGCTTTGGTCGCCATTATGATCGCCTTGTTTGCCGCGCAGTGACCTTGTTGACGCCGTAGGCTCCCTCCTGACAGGGGGATGAATGTCGCAGACTGAAACGCAAGACCGCGTCAGGCCGCCAAGCGTGGCGGGGTTTTTTTATCCCGCCGACCCGGCTGAGCTGGAGCGGACAGTGTTCGCTTATTTGGATCGGGCAGTCCCTGAAGTTTGCCCGCCCAAGGCGCTGGTGGCTCCCCACGCCGGCTACATCTATTCCGGCCCTGTCGCCGCCAGCGCCTACGCCTGTCTGAAACCCGTCAGAAACCGCGTTTCCCGCGTGGTTTTGCTCGGGCCGGCGCACCGGGTCCCGTTTCAGGGAATGGCCCTGCCCGATGCGAAGGCCTTGGCCACTCCTCTGGGCAAGGTGGAGATCGATCAATCCGCTGTGGAAAAAATCATCCCATTGCCGCAAGTGGCGGTCGTGGATGGGGCTTATGAACAGGAACACAGCCTGGAGACGCACTTGCCCTTCCTGCAGGCGAGTTTGGCAAAGTTCACTCTCGTGCCGCTGTTGGTGGGCGACGCGGCGCCGGCCCAGGTGGCGGAGGTGTTGGACTTGCTCTGGGGAGGAGATGAAACCCTGATCGTGGTCAGTTCAGACCTCAGCCATTACCATGATTACAACACAGCCAAAGGGTTTGACTCCCAAACCAGCGCGGCCATCCAGCGTTGCGAACTCGAAAAAATCGGCCCGCGCCAAGCCTGCGGATGCAGACCTATGGGCGGCTTGTTGCAAATAGCCAGAAGAAACCGCATGGAAGTCAACATCCTGGACCTGAGAAACTCGGGGGACACGGCTGGAAGCAAGGACCGGGTGGTCGGCTATGGCGCTTATTCATTCCACCATGGCGGCGCTTATTCGGCCCGGCAGAAACAGGCGATGACGGCGGTGGCGCGGCAGTCTATCGAAAGCGTTCTGAAGTCGGGACAGGCCCTCAAGGTGCGCGCGGCCGCTTTCGACTCCCGGTTGCAGGCCCCCGGCGCCGCTTTCGTCACCCTGAAAATCGACGGCAGGCTAAGAGGCTGCATAGGTTCTCTGCGGGCCGCCTCGCCCCTGATAGAAAATGTGGCGGACAATGCCCGCAAGGCCGCCTTCAAGGATCCCCGTTTCAAGCCGCTTACCGCTGCGGAGTATGCGAAGACTTCCCTGAGCGTGTCCGTCCTGTCCCCCCCTCAGGCCCTGCGCTTTGAAACAGAGCAGGCCCTGCTGGAACAGTTGCGGCCAGGGGTTGACGGCCTGATCATAGCGCGAGGGGAGTTGAACGCGACCTTCTTGCCCGCCGTATGGGAGAGCCTGCCGACGGCGCCGGCGTTCTTGGCGCATCTAAAAGCAAAAGCGGGAATGGAACCCGAGGCGCCGCCTGACAAAGCTTGGCGTTACCACACGGAATCGTTTTGAACGGACCAGACCCCGGCCCTTGCAAGCTTTATTGACTGCCTTGCCGCGCCCGGTCCATCAGGCGGGCGTTAGCGGCCTGCAACTTCGGGAGCCGGCCCGCTAAAGAATTGGATTTGCCCGCCAAGGAAAGGGCCTGTTGCCATTGACCCTGTTCAATGCGCAGGGCCGCGAGGAGATGCCACAGGTAAGGGTTTTTGGGTTCCAACCTCAGGGCCCGCTCCAAGGCGTTCACCGCGCCGGCGGCATGGCCCTGCTTGGCCTGGGACTTCGCCTCATCCAATAGGGCAGCCACAGCCGGGTTGTTGCTGATGGCCACAGGGACCGCGGCGAACTGCTTGGGTTTTGGCCTAGGTCCTGACTCCGGCGCTGACAGGCCCTCCGGCGCGGGCAACGGCGCGACTTCAAGGGCGCGGGCCTCGCTGTCTCCATAAGGGAGGCCGGGCGCGGCGGGGGCCAGGCTTATGACCGGCAGGGTCTCGCCAACCTCCTCGCCAGGCGGCGCCTCAACGCCAAGGGCTTCACCGGTGGGAGGCGCTAATCCGGCTTCCTCTTGCCGCGCCCCGCGGCCCGGGGCGGCGACAGTGGCGGCCGCGGCGGCGGCATTCCGCGATCCATCCACGACGGGGGCTCCCGCCCGCTGGGTTTGTTGCCCGGTTGAACAGGCGCCGCAGAGCAACAGGCTGGCGACCGCCCAGCGCGCCGGATGCGGTTTATTCATCATGGCAAACATAACACAAGTCAAGGCGCGCATGCGGCTAGGCCCTGAGGTCGGTGAGCGCGCGCGTAAGGAATGACGGGAAACGCGACGCAGGATTGGTCGAACTTCACGCTGGTTTGTTTCAACAACCCTATGCCGGGGGGCGGCAACAGTTGAATTTTTGCCAGGTCTTGCTGTTGAACGGCGCGGGCCCAAATCTTCATGGCGCCGGCGGCCCCGGTGAGCCGTGTTGATTGATTATCGTCGCGCCCCAACCAGACCACGCCGAAAACATCGTCGCCGAAACCGACAAACCAGCTGTCGCGCAGGTCATTGGTGGTGCCCGTTTTGCCGGCCAGCGGAAGTTTGGCAGGCGCCAGGGCCCGCAGCCCCCGTCCGGTGCCGTGGTTCACCGTTTGCGCCAAAATGAAGTTGGTCAGAAACGCCGCTTCGGTTTGCAAGACCTGGCGCACCTCCAAGCCGTAGCGTTTCAAGGCCCGGCCATTTTCGTCCAGCACCTCCCTGATGCTGTTGAGCGGCGCGAAAAAACCGCCGTTCGCCAAAGTCTGATACGCTTGGCTGACTTCAAACGGGGTCAGCTCGAGAGCGCCTAACAACACGGAAGGAAACGGGTCGATGCCGGACAGTCCGCCAGCCTTCTCGATGGCATCGATGACTCTTTCCAAACCAACTCGTTGGCCCAACCTCACGGTCGCCTTGTTGTAGGACTTGGCCAAAGCCTCCATGAGGGTTACGGAGCCGTGATTTTTCCTGTCGTAGTTCTTAGGCCGCCAAGAAGTCCCATCGGCCAACCTTAGCGCTATGTCGCTGTCATCGATCTTCGACAAAATCGAATAGCGTTCCGGGTCGGCAAGCGCGGCGTAATACACAAAGGGTTTGATCAACGAGCCTATGGAGCGCCGGGCCTGCAAGGCTCGATTGAAACCAACTTGCCCCGCGTCCCGGCCGCCGGTCAGCGCCAACACGGCGCCGGTGCTGTTCTGGGCGAAGATGCCAGCCGCTTGCAAAGCGCCCGGCTTCAAGGATTTCACCCGCTCCAATTCTTTCAGTTGCTCACGGAGCGTCCGCTCGAGGGCGTTCTGCCGGGTCGTTTCCATGGTGGTGAAGATCCTCAACCCCTTGGTGCGCAACTCCGAGATGTCATACTCGCGCAATAGTTGCTCTTTCACCAGTTGCAAAAACGCAGGATGCCGGCTGAGACTCCAGCGGGGTTTGGCACTCAGGTCCAAGGGGCGCGCCCGCGCTTTCTCCTGCGCCGCCTCATCCAAATAGCCCTGTTGAAACATCAGGGTCAACGCCAGGTCGCGCCGGCGTTTCGCCCTTTCGGGATGCCGCCGCGGATTGTAGAAAGACGCGCCCTTGACCATGCCCACCAACAGGGCAAGCTGGTCCGCGCGCAACTCCTGCAACGGTTTGGCGAAATAAAACTCCGCGGCCGTGCCGAAGCCGTGGATGCTGCGCCGCCCTTGTTGCCCCAAATAAACCTCGTTGATGTAGGCGGCCAGGATCGCCTGCTTGTCGTAACGCCATTCCAATAACAGGGCCATGACGATTTCATTGGCCTTCCTGGTGAAAGTCCGCTCCTGGCTCAGAAAAAAATTCTTGACCAGTTGCTGGGTGAGCGTGCTGCCGCCTTGTTCGATGCGTCCACTGAAGATGTTGTTGATCAAGGCTCTGAGAATGCCCTTGAGATCGACGCCTCGGTGCCGAAAATAATTCCTGTCCTCTACCGCCAACAGCGCGTTAATCAAAACCGGCGGCGCCTCGTCGTAGGCCACCAAAATGCGATCTTCGAATGTGTTGGGATAGATCTTGCCTATGAGTTCCGGTTCCAGGCGCGCCAGTGGCAAAGACCGGTTCGAAGTCAAGTTCGCCACCGCGCTGACTCGTCCCTGGCGAAACTCCAGCTGGATGAATTGGCCTTCCTGCTTGCCATCCCAGAAATGAAAGTCGCGTTGCCTGAACCTGACCCGGGAAGAGGTCCGGCTGTATTGACCCGTCTGCCTAACAGCAGGCGCCTTCCGATAGCCTAAATTCAGCAACAGCTTTTCAGCTTGGTCGGGGGTCAACGCCTGTCCGGCGTATATTTCCACTGGACTGGCATAGACGCGGGCGGGCAAAGACCATTTCTTGCCTTCGAACTCCGAGCGGACGCGGAGATCCAGCCAAGCCACATACCCCGCCGCGAGGCAAAGCAGAATGACCGCGAGATGAAAACGCCAAGCGGCGCGCCTGCGTCTTTTGGTCGCGCGCCTTGACGCCATGTCGATTATGAAATGAAAAAGGGGCTAAACCCCTCATCCCACGCAGGCGGGGCGCGACCCTGGCGCCTGCCATGGAGAGAGAAGTCTGGCCCCGTTTTTTTTCCGCCACCGGAGCAAGGGCCGCGATTGCAACGGCGACGCAACGCGACGCCGGATCCACCGGCTCTGCCTCCCCGATCTCACAACTCGGGGAAAGCTTGCAATAGAGCCTTGTCCGGCGCGGCCTGGACTACGCCGCGCCAGCGACCTTATTCTCGGACGCCTTTGCCGCGGCGGCCTTCTTCTTGCCAGCCTTCTTTTTGCCAGCTTTTTTCTTGCCAGCTTTCTTTTTGCCAGCTTTTTTCTTGCCAGCCTTCTTCTTGCCAGCCTTCTTCTTGCCGGCTTTCTTCTTGCCGGCTTTCTTCTTGCCAGCCTTCTTCTTGCCAGCTTTTTTCTTGCCAGCCTTCTTCTTGCCGGCCTTCTTCTTGCCGGCCTTCTTCTTGCCGGCCTTCTTCTTGCCAGCTTTCTTCTTGCCAGCCTTCTTCTTGCCGGCTTTCTTCTTGCCAGCCTTCTTCTTGCCAGCTTTCTTCTTGCCAGCCTTCTTCTTGCCGGCCTTCTTCTTGGCCGCCTTCTTCTTGCCGGCCTTCTTCTTGGCCGCCTTCTTCTTGCCAGCCTTCTTCTTGGCCGCTTTCTTCTTGCCAGTCTTTTTCTTCGCGCCTTTCTTAGCCATGATAGGTTTCCCCCTCTACTTTGGTCAGCAGGTTAGGTTGATGTTGACAGAAAAAATCAAAAACCGCGAGCTACTATACAGGTTTTCCGCTTTTGCAACTTCATCTTCAATGCAAGTCAAAACATTTCCCCGCGCAATCGGAGTCACACCCTTGTTTCACGCTTTTCATTATACCGACTTCAACGCCGAGATGATATTTTTTTGCAACTCATCAACGGCGCCCACCCCGTCAAACCGCAAATACCGGAGAGCATTGGCATCGATAGCGGCTTGGCCCTGATAATAGCTGATCAGGGGAGCGGTCTGCTCACGGTACACCTGCAAGCGTTTCTTGACTGTCTCTTCCTTGTCATCCTCTCTTTGAACCAGCGCCTCGCCCGTTAGATCGTCCAGGCCCGGTTGGCGCGGCGGGTTAAAGACAACATGGTAGGTGCGCCCTGAGGCGGGATGGGAGCGCCGGCCACTCAATCTCTCGACGATCTCGTCGTCGTCCACCACAATCTCCACTACGCAGTCTATGGCTATCCCTTCCCGTTGCATAGCCTCAGCCTGCCCTAAGGTCCTAGGGAAACCGTCGAACAGACAACCCCTCGCGCAATCGTCCTGGCCGATCCTCTCCTTGACCAGACCCAGGATCAATTCATCCGGCACCAGTTCCCCCGCGTCCATTTTCTGAGCCGCCTCCAGTCCCAGAGGCGTTCGCGCCCGGACCGCGGCCCGCAACATGTCGCCGGTCGATATTTGCGGTATGCTAAACTCATTGCTGATAAATGTGGCCTGAGTGCCTTTGCCGGCCCCTGGCGCGCCTAATAACACGATTTTCACGGCTGTTTTTTCCTCGCAAAAACAATGAAACTTGAACTGGATAATTCAGCTCTGGAGCGGCGCCGAATCGCCGCCTATTCGAGAGGCTCCATCACCATTGCAGACGAATCTTACAACTCAAGCATTATAGTGACAAGCGATGCGGTTGTCGAAGGTTGTCTGCCGGAACAGGCGCGGGACCTGAAGGAGTCGCATGTTGAGATCATCATCGAATTGAAACCAGAAGTGGTCCTGTTCGGCACCGGCCGGCGCGTCGCTTTTCCGCCGGACGAGGCCTGTCAACTGCTTTACCTTCGGCAAATCGGCTTTGAGATCATGGACACTGGCGCCGCCTGCCGCTCTTTCAATTTTTTGTCGGGAGAAGGCCGGCGCATTGCGGCGGCGCTTTTTATGATTGACTGACACGACGCGGGCCCTCAGTTTTCGTTGCACAGGACCTCTAAGGAAAAACCCTCCCGCTCCAGGATCCGCCGCAGGCGCCGGATGGCTTCCAGCTGGATCTGCCGCGCCCGCTCCCGGGTGACCCCCAGCTCCCGCCCGGTCTGCTCCAATGTCGCCGCCTCCTTGCCGTGCAAACCAAACCGGCGCTCCACCACGGCGCGATGCTTTTCCGGCAACTGTTCCAGCCACTGATCCAGATGTTTTCGCACATCGTTGTTCTGAAGCAACAAGGAGGGGTCGGCGTTATGCTCGTCCGGCAAGGTGTCCAATAATGAACGCGCGGATTCCCGTCTCAGGGGGGCATCCACGGAGGTCTCTCGCTCGTTTAATCCGAACAGGCGCTTCACATTTTCCAGCGGCCGGTCCAACATTTTCGCCACATCCTCCGGCCCCGGTTCGCGGCCTAAAGTTTGCGCCAATTTTCGAGCGGCCCGCAAATAGGTGTTGATCTCCTTGATGACATGAATAGGCAAGCGCACGGTCCTGCCCTTGTTCATTATGCCCCGCTCTATGGTTTGCCTTATCCACCAAGTGGCGTAAGTGGAAAAATGAAATCCTTTTTCCGGATCGAACTTCTCCACGGCCCGGATCAAGCCGAGATTTCCCTCCTCGATTAGATCCAACAGGGCCAGCCCCCGGTTCATGTAACGGCGGGCTATCTTGATCACCAATCGCAGGTTGCTTTCGATCATGCGCCGGCGGGCCGCTTCATCACCGGCGCGGGCCTTGCGGGCGAAAAACTTTTCTTCCTCGGGGGTCAACAACGGAGAAAAGCCAACCTCGCTCAGGTACAAGCGGGTGGCGTCCAAGTCGCCCCGGGTTATGGCGCCCTCGCCGGCCGGCGCCTCTCGCTCCGCCGCGACGCCTTTGGCGGCGGGCGGGTTGTCCAGATTCAACGCTTCGAGTTCGCCGTTCTCAGACTTGCGCTGTTCCGCCAGTTCCTCGCTTGCCAGGAAACAACGCTCAGGCCTGGGCGGCCCCGTTCCCGAGCCCGTTCTTGACGCCCTGGCGCGCTTCATGGCGGGCCGGCCTCAACTCTGCGGAAGCTGTTGCAATGGGTTGATCGGTTCCCCGTTCCTGCGTATCTCAAAATGCAGGACTGGCCTGCCGCCGCTGTCCGCGCCCATGGTGGATATTTGTTGTCCACCCTTGACCTTGTCCCCTTCCGCCACCATCAAAGTCTGATTGTGGGCATACGCGCTTAGATAAGTCTCGTTGTGTTTGATGATAATGAGCCTGCCGTAATGCAACAAACCGCTGCCGCTATAAACCACTTCGCCAGGGGCGGCGGCGACGATTTTCTGGCCGGTTTTTCCGGCAATGTCTATGCCTTTCCGAGCAGTGGGCGTGTCGGATTTCAACAGCGTTCCCCGCGCTGGCCAGCGCCAACGAATCGACGCGGGCCCGGCGGCGGCGCCGGCGACGGCTTTCTTCGGGACGGGGACCCGCGGCGGCTTGATGGCGGGCTTCACAGGTACGCTCGGTTTCGGAACGACGACGGGAGGCGCAACCGGGGGGCGCCGGGCCGGGTCCCGGGTGGCGACCGGCCCCGGTTGCAACGCCGCCGTCTTTTGCTCCTTGGGGGCGAGACGAAGGCGCTGACCCGGGTAAATGACATAAGGAGGGGCGATGGCGTTCCAGGAAGCGATGGACTTGTAATCCAGATGATAACGCCAGGCAATGGAGTACAAAGTGTCGCCCTTGTCAACCAGGTGCCCCCCCGGAGGTTTTTTCTCCGGCGCCATGGCGGCGGGCGCGGGGGCGGAGGACGAGGACACAGTAACCTCGGGCGGCTCCTTCCCCTGGCGGGCCGCGACGGGCGCTTTGGCAGTGGCGCAAGCTCCCAACAGGCTCATTAGGAAAACCACCAAGAGGGCGCGGCGGGCGCGCTGTTTCGTTGCGCAACTCAACTGGTCCCCCCCAACATAGGCACAAAGTTCACCCCGTCCAAGCGCTTCTCAACGAAGCCTTCCGCGCCGCGGGTGATCAACAACAGTTTTTGCGCGCCACTGCGGCCGACGGGGATAATCAAACGGCCCTCAGGCGCCAGTTGCTCCAGCAGGTCCTGCGGGACTCCGGTGGAAGCGGCAGCCGCCAGGATCCCGTCGTAGGGCCCATTCTCCGGCCAGCCGTGTTTGCCGTCGCCGTGTTTCGCCTCGATGTTTCCGTATTGAAGTTTATCGAAACGCTCCTTGGCTTCATTCAACAGGGCCTCAATCCGCTCGACGCTATAGACTTTGCGGGCGAACTGCGACAGGATGGTTGTTTGATAGCCGCATCCTGTGCCGATCTCCAGCGCCTTGTCCAGCTTGATGGTCTGACCCAAACCCTCGCCCTTCTTCAACAAGGCCTCGGTCATGCGCGCCACCACATAGGGTTGCGATATGGTTTGATTGTAGCCTATGGGCAAGGGGATGTTGTCGTAAGCGCGGCTGGCCAGGGCCTCATCGACAAAGAGATGCCGGGGGGTGTTCTTGATGGCGTCCAGAACCAGCTCCGACTGGATCCCCATGTCCCGCAACTGGTCCACCAGCCGGTCCCGGGAGCGCTGGGAAGTCATGCCTATGCCCTGAATGTGACTATTCATGCAGCTTGAGGTTCGTTGCCCAGTTGTTCACTTGCTCCAGCGCGGCGTGACGGGTCAGATCCACCAACAAGGGCGTGATGGAAACCCGCCGCGCGGCAACGGCGTGAAAGTCCGTGCCAAAGCCGGCGTCTTCGCCCGCGCCAGCGGGGCCAACCCAATACACGGTCTGGCCCTTCGGGTCCTTCATTTTAATAACAGGCTCAGACTTGTGTCGATGCCCCAGGCGGGTGACTTCGAAACCTTGCAGTTGCTCGAACGGCGCATCGGGAACATTGACATTCAACAGCAACTCGCTGTCTATGGGGTCTGAAAGCAACCGCTCCATGAGGTTTTCGACCACCTTCGCCGCCGTTTCATAATGGGAGGGGTTCTCGCCGGCCAAGGACACGGCCATAGAGGGGCGCCCCAAAAACCGACCCTCCATGGCCGCCGCCACGGTGCCGGAGTAAATCACATCATCACCCAGGTTCGCCCCATGGTTAATGCCGCTCACGACCATGTCCGGCAACCGCTCCAACAGGCCGGTGATGGCCAAGTGAACGCAATCCGTGGGCGTGCCATTGACATACACAAACCCGTTGCTCGCCTGTTTGGCGTACAGCGGGGCTTCCAAGGTCAGGGAATGGCTGGACCCGCTTTGGTTCCGGTCCGGCGCCACCACTTTTATCTCGCCGAAAGCGGCCATGGCGCGCGCCAAGGTTTCCAGGCCAAGGGCCTGATAACCGTCGTCGTTGCTCAACAGAAAGCGCATGGACCCATCAGGGGCGCAACAGAAATTCCAACAGGGCTTTTTGCGAATGCAGGCGGTTGCCGGCTTCTTCCCAAACAACGCTCTGCGGGCCGTCAATGACCGCGGCGCTGACCTCCTCGCCGCGGTGGGCCGGCAAACAGTGCATGAAGATCGCGTCAGGCGCGGCCTGCGCCATGAGGGCCTCGTTCACTTGATAGGGTTTGAACAGGGCCAGCCGCTCAGCCCGTTCGGCTTCTTGCCCCATGCTCATCCACACATCGGTAACCACCAAGTCGGCGGCGGCAACGGCCTGCGCCGGGTCGCGGGTGAGCGTCACATTGTCTCCGGCGGCGGCAACCAGGTCCGGATCTGGCGGATACTCAGCGGGACCGGCGATGGTCAACCGGAAATCGAACAGTCGGGCGGCATCGATGTAGGACTGGCACATGTTGTTTCCGTCTCCTAACCAAGCCACCCGTTTGCCCGCTATGGGGCCCTTCAACTCATAGAAGGTCTGCAAGTCCGCCAACAACTGGCAGGGATGGAAGCTGTCGGACAAGCCGTTGATCACCGGCACATCGGCGTTTTCCGCAAAGCGCGCCAGCTTCTCGTGTTCATAAGTTCTCAGCATGACGCCATCGACCATGTTCGACAACACCCGGGCGGTGTCTTCCACTGGCTCGCCGCGTTGCAACTGGGTGTCGTTCGCCGGCAGATAGATGGCGCACCCCCCCAGGTGCGCCATGGCGGTCTCAAAAGAGACGCGGGTGCGCGTGGAGGATTTTTCAAACACCATGGCCAACACCCGCCCCGGACAGGAGCGCTCCAGCCGCTTTTGTTTGAAGGCCTGTTTCAACTCGGCGGCGCGGGCCAGCAGAGCATCCAGTTCGGCTCGGTCCAGATCCCCTAAGGTTAAAAAGTGGCGCGGCATGGGCATGGCATTGCTCCTCAACGGGCGAAGTCCTTGATCAACGCGCAAACCACATCGATTATTTCATTCATCTCAGCATCCGAGATGATCAATGGCGGCAACAGCCGCACCACCTTTTCAGCGGCCACATTGATCAACAGGCGCCGCTCCAAGGAACGGGCGACTAGCTCGGCGCAGGGGCGGGCCAGTTCGATGCCGATCATCAAGCCTTTGCCGCGGACCTCGATGACCTCCTTCAGCCCCCCCAACTCAGCCTTGAACCGGGCCAACATGATTGTACCCAATTCAGCGGCGCGGGCGGCGAGTTTTTGCTCGTCCATCAGCTCGATGACGGTGAGGGCCGCCGCCGCGGCCAAGGGATTGCCGCCGAAGGTGGAGCCGTGGCTGCCAGGGGTAAAGAGGTTCGCGGCCGTCCCCGCGGCTAAGCAGGCGCCGATGGGCAAGCCGTTCCCCAGGGATTTCGCCAGGGTGGCGATGTCGGGCCGGATGTTCTCGTGCTGATAGGCAAACCAGGCGCCGGTGCGGCACAGACCCGTCTGCACCTCGTCCAGGACCAACAGCCAACCGTTCCGGTCGCAGATGGTCCGCAGGGCCTGCAGATAGCCGGGGCGCGGCGCCACCACGCCGTTCTCTCCCTGCACGGGTTCCAGCATGACCGCGACGATCTGTTCAGGCCCCCCCTCCAGGTCAAGCAGGGCCTGAACATCGTCATAAGGAATGCAATGGAACCCCGCCACAAGGGGGGCAAACCCTTCCTGCGCCTTGGGGTTGCCGGTGGCGCTCAGAGTGGAGAGGGTTCTGCCGTGAAAGCCGCCATCCATCACCACGATGACTGGATTCTCAAGCCGCTTCTGATGGGCGAGCTTGCGGCAGATTTTTATCGCCGCCTCGTTGGCCTCGGCCCCCGAGTTGCAGAAAAACGCCCGCTCCAGGCCGGCGATGTCAGCCAGCCGCTGGGCCAGCTTCTCCTGCAAGGGGATGCGATAAAGATTGGAGGTGTGAACTAGGCGGGCGGCCTGCTCCGCCACCACCTGGGCGATGCGGGGATGAGCGTGCCCCAGGCCGCAGACCGCGATGCCGCTCAAGGCGTCTAAATAGCGCTCCCCCCGCTCGTCAACCAACCAGGGACCCTGCCCGGAGACGAAGCCGACATCCATGCGCTGGTAGGTGGACATGACTGACTGCGACATGGGTCTGCTATGATTGGCGGGGAAACTTCAATGTTCCCCCTTGCCGGGGAGGCATGCCAAGTCCGCCCCGGCAAGGGTGAAAACAGGCGAGGTTGTTGCGGATGCGCCGGCGCCTCTCTCCACAAAGATCGTTAAAAAAGGCGCTTACCAGGGCAACCCGTGGCCATGCCCGACCATGCACATGAGCATGGGGATGGACAAAAAGGTGTTGGTGCGCGAGGTCATGGCGGCGACCACCTTGGCCTTGGCCTTCTCCGCGTCCGAGGCCTCCACCATGCCCAATATCTTCTTCTGGTTCGGCCAGATCAGCATCCAGACATTGAACAGCATGATGGTGCCCAACCAGGCGCCTACGCCGATAACCACCGCGCCTCTGCTCAAGGTGAAGGCCTCGACCAAACCGACCCCCATGTATTCCAGCGCCACTGCGCCGGTAAGCCAGGTCAACAACGCGGCCCAGCGAAACCACAGCAGGGCCAAAGGCGCCACATATTTGCTGATGGCGGCAGGCCCCGGCCCGCCGCTATCCGCGGTGGCGGCGGCGACCGCCGGCGTCTGCACAAAATTGAAGTAGTACAGCAATCCTATCCAGATCACGCCGAAGAAGACATGCAGCCAGACCGCCAACGACCAAAGATTCAAACCCCTGCCGCCGCCCATGAGATAGAGAAGAACGACCGCGGTGAGGAAACCCAAAATCAAAGTGCCTTTGACTGTTTTAAGCGGATTCATCGTTGCACCCCCATAGTTGCGGTGAATTTCAGTTAAACTGCGACCGCTGAGCATTATACCCACCTTGGCGGCGTTTTCCATAATGAATTCCATAGAAAGAAGTCTTTTCATCAATCGCATCCAGGCGCTCTGCGCGGAAATGGGCGCCATATTGCAAAGCAGCGCCGTCTCCCCCAACATCAAGGACCGGCTGGACTTCTCCTGCGCCCTGTTCGACTCGGAGGGTCTGTTGTGCGCCCAGGCCGCGCACATTCCGGTGCACCTGGGCAGCATGGCTTACGCCATGGGCGGCATCATTCCGCAACTGGAGTGGCGGCCCGGCGACATGGTCATCGTGAACGACCCCTACCTGGGCGGCACGCACCTGCCGGATGTGACGCTGATCGCGCCCCTGTTCGCGGAAAGCCAGTTGCTCGGCTTCGCGGCAAATCGCGCTCATCACGCGGACATCGGCGCCAAGGCGCCGGGATCCATGCCCGTGTCCCACACCTTGGAAGAAGAGGGCATCGTCATTCCCCCCACGAAACTCATCGCGGAAGGCCGCCTCGACGAGGAGGTTTTCAATGGCGTCAAGGCGCGTCTGCGGACGCCCCAGATAGGCCACGCGGACCTCTTCGCCCAGGTCAGCGGCAATCGGCGCGGCGAGGGACTGGTCGGCGAACTGGCGGCAACCATGGGGGTGGAGGCCTTTCGCCGGGGCCTGGCCGAGGTCCATGACTACGCCCACAGGCTGGCGGTGGCGGGGTTGAAAACCATCCCCCAGGGCGTCTATCGGTTCGCCGATGTCATGGACGACGACGGGCGCGGCAATGTCAACATCCCCATCAAGGCCGCGATCACCGTGGCGAACGGACGCGCAACGGTGGATTTCAGCGGCACCGCGGCGCAAGTCGGCGGCAACATCAACTGTCCCAAGTCCGTGACGGCGGCGGCGGTCTATTATTGCTTTCATTGCCTGATGCCGCCGGAAACGCCCCCATGCGCTGGCAGCCTGCGCCCCATTGAGATCATCGCGCCAGCAGGCAGCCTGCTCAACGCCACCTACCCGGCCGCCGTGGCCGCCGGCAATGTGGAGACCAGCATGCGCATCGTGGATGTGGTCGCTGGCGCGTTGGCCGCGGCGTTGCCGGACAAAATCCCGGCGGCCAGCCAGGGCAGCATGAACAACATCGCCTTCGGCGGCGCCACCGGCGGCAGGCCCTGGGATTACTACGAGACCATAGGCGGCGGCACCGGCGGCAACGCGGCCTTCCCGGGGCTGGACGCCATCCACTCCCACATGACCAACACCCTGAACACGCCCATCGAGGCCTTGGAGATGAACCACCCGGTGCGGGTGACCCGCTACGGCGTCCGCCGTGGCTCCGGCGGCGCGGGCCTGCGTCCGGGCGGCAACGGCATCGTCCGCGAATATCTCTTCAAGGAGGACGCCCAGGTCACCCTGCTGACCGAACGCCGGCGCTCCGCGCCCTGGGGATTAGCCTCAGGCGCGGCCGCCGCGCCCGGCGCGAACCGCCTCAACGACCGGCCCATAGGCGCGAAAGTCAGCCTGCAAGCCAAGCCCGGCGACCGCCTGCTGGTGGAAACCCCCGGGGGCGGCGGCTGGGGAAGCCCCGCCTGAGCAAACACCGGGAAACCGCCGCTTGGCGCAAGCGCGGCCCGGCTGGCGGCGCATTAAATGGCGCGGCGGCGTGAGACGGAACGGAATTTGGTGTAGAATGGCGCAACATTGGCTTTTAATGAGGTGCGCACAATGAGCAACGTCGTTGAGGAAATACAGCAGATCATCGCCGACAACCCCGTGATCCTGTTTATGAAGGGAACGCCGGATTTCCCCCAGTGCGGTTTCTCCATGCGGACAGCGCAGGCTTTGAAGTCATGCGATGTGGACTTTGTTTATGTCGATGTGTTGGCTTCTCCTGAAGTGCGCAGCAACCTGCCGGGCATTTCCAACTGGCCCACCTTCCCCCAAGTGTTTGTCAACGGCGAGCTGATCGGCGGTTGCGACATCGTCCTGGAGATGTTTCAGAACGGGGAACTCAAAAGCGTCCTGGAAGGCGCGGCGGCCACCGCCTGAGGGAACGGCCATCGGTCGCGGCGACAGAGGAGCCGCGGCCCAGATCGCGCAACCCATGGCGCGGCGAAGCCTAACGGTGTCAATGGTCGGCGGCGGCGTCAGTCCCTTGTTTTTTATCCTCCGCATCCTGCTCTTCAATCCCAACCGCAGCCCTTTCGCGCTGGATCTCCGCCATCATCTCGCGGTGCGCCTCCAGTTCGGCGGGGGTGGGTTCGATCACCTTGAAGCGGCGCGCCGCGCCGGCGTTGGCGAACCGGGAGACGCGGGGGGCGGACGGGGCGCCGTCGTTTTCCTCCCCGTCCAATAGCAGGGCCTCCTGGCCACCGGTCATCGCCAAATACACTTCCGCCAACAACCTCGCGTCCACCAGCGCGCCGTGCAAGTCCCGGTGTGAATTGTCGATCTGATAATGCGTACACAAGGCGTCCAGGTTGTTCCTCTGCCCAGGGCGCAGTTCCCTGGCAATCTCCAGGGAGTCGGTCACCTTGCGGCAATGGTCCGTCAGGAGGCCCCATTCCTCGCCCAGGAGAGCTAGTTCCGCGTTGATAAAAGCCGCGTCAAACGGCGCGTTGTGGGCGATGACCTCGCTGTCCCGAATAAACTCCACAAACTCGCTGGCGAAATCCCTGAACAGCGGCTTGTCTTCCAGATCCTCGCGGCTCATGCCGTGCTTCTCGTAAGCCTCCTTCTCGATCTCCCGCTCCGGGTTGAACCGGTGGTGAAAGACGCGGCTTGTCGCGCGGCGGTCTTTCAATTCCACGCAACCGAGCTCAATGAGCCGGTGCCCCTGGGCGGGGTCCAGGCCGGTTGTTTCCGTGTCTAAAAAAACTTGGCGCATGGCTGTCTCCTCTCGTCTTGGCCGCCCAATTCCGCAGGATCGCCGCCTGCAAGCAACTGGTCTATCGCCTTGTTGGCAAGCGCGTCAACCCGCTCGTTCTCCGCATGGCCGCTATGACCTTTCACCCAGCGCCACTCGATCTTGTGCCGGCCCGCCAGCGCGTCCAGCCGCTCCCATAAATCCTGGTTTTTCACCGGCTTTTTAGCCGCCGTGCGCCAGCCCTTGCGCTTCCACGCGGCTATCCATTCCATGATGCCGTCTTTGACATAGCTGGAGTCCGTGGTCAGGCGCACCTGGCAGGGACGCTTCAGGGTCTGCAGGGCCATGATCGCCGCCATCAGCTCCATGCGGTTGTTCGTGGTCTCCGGCGCGGCGCCGGACAATTCCCGCTCCGCGCCGTCATAGCGCAACAGCGCCCCCCAGCCGCCGGGGCCCGGGTTGCCGCGACAGGCGCCGTCGGTGAAAATCTCCACCGCGCCGCTCATTCGGCGCAATCTCCAGGCGCCGTCATGGTGGCGGGATCTGCCGACGCGCCGGACGCGATGGGCTTGCGCAGTCCGCGCCAAGGCAACTTGATCGGCGTCAGAGGCGCAACCCGCTTCCTTGCCAAGATGACATAAGTCCCCCCCAAAAATGGCCAGCAGAGTTTTCCCAGCTTCTCTAAAAACAGCAAACGCCGCATCAGGGCCGCCTGTTCCAGGGGCGGGCGAAACAAAAACCGGCCCGTTTCAAGGGGTTCAAGACCCAACAGCCCCAGCCAGCGCCGAACGCGGAACGCGCTGTGGAAGCGGCCGTTCCAGGGCGAATTGGCTCGCCGCCACGGCGCCAGCCGCCGCAACCCCCAAAAACTGCACGGGTTGAAACCGACCAGGAGCAGATGGCCGCCGGGAATCAGGACCCTTTCGATCTCCTTCAGGGTGCCGTAGGGCTCCGGGGCGAATTCGAGGACATGGGGAGCTAACACGACATCGATGCTCTCCGCGGCAAACGGCAGGGCCGCGGCGGCGGCCACCGCCCCGCCAGCGTTCCCCGGGCCGTCCTCTTCCAGGCGCAACACCACCTTATGGCCAATGCGACTGGCCTCGTGCAGCGTCTTGCCCGGATAGCAACCGACCTGGGCCAAATGGTAGCCGAACAGATCCGGCAAAATCCGGTTCATTTCCTCCTGTTCGCGCCGGGACAAGACTCCCCCCGCCGACCCCGCCAGCCAGGACAGAAACCCGGCGCGGGCAAACGCCGCTGACTTTGTTCCCGGTGTTTTCATCCTTGGCGAAATGTTACACTATGGAGCAACCCTTGAGTAGCCGTTATCCGAAGCGGCGGGGCGCAAAAACAATAAAGGGGACGGCGTAAGTTATTGTCATTTCAAGTTTTTCATCAAAACTATATGATAAATAAAGAAAAAAGCTTGACATTGCGCGAAAGCGTCCGTTAGAGTGAAGCGATGAACACCTTTCAGTTAAGAATGATCACCGTAAGCGCCGCCTTGAGCATGGCGGTTTTGCTAAGCGCCTGCAACACGGCGGTGTTGCGCGGCGACGCGCCCACGACCACAGACAGGGCAGCGGCGGATGCCGCCACGCCGGCGTCAACAGACAGCGCATCGGCAGACGCCGCCGCGCTCGTGGCAACGGCGGAACCCGCCGCGCCACCGGAACAGGCGGCTTCCTCGCTGGCGGTCGAGGACCAAGGCGCCGAGACCCAGGCGGGCCAGAGCCAATCCGAATCCGAGCAAGACGCAACGCCGGAGGCGGACATCTGGCGCAAGCTGAGCCGCCAGCTGTTCCTGCCGCGCCATCTGACGCAACGCACGGTCAAGTCGAGACTCGCCTGGTACGCAAAAAAACAAGCGTATTTGGACCGAGTGGCGGAACGGGCGACCCCCTACCTGTTCCACATCGTCGGCGAAATAGAGAAAAGAGACATGCCCATGGAGCTGGCCTTGTTGCCCATAGTGGAAAGCGCCTTTCAGCCTTTTGCCTACTCGCCCAGCCACGCCTCTGGCATCTGGCAGTTCATCCCCAGCACCGGCCGGATCTACGGGCTGAAACAGAACTGGTGGTATGACGGGCGCCGGGACATCGTCGCCGCCACCACGGCGGCCCTGAACTACCTGGAAAAGTTGCACCGGCAATTCGACGGCGACTGGTTGCTGGCCTTGGCGGCCTACAACACCGGAGAAAGAAATGTGGCCCGCGCCATCCGGCGCAACAAGAAGAAAGGAAAAAAGACGGACTTTTTCTCGTTGCGCCTGCCCCGAGAGACGCGAGGCTATGTGCCAAGCCTGCTGGCCGTGTCTGAACTCGTGGCCAACCCGGAACAGCACGGCGTGTCTTGGACCCCCATAAAGAACGAACCCTATTTTGCCGAGGTTGACCTGGAGGGGCAGATCGACTTGGCTGTCGCGGCGGAGCTGGCGAACCTGGACATGGATGAGATCTACAAGCTGAACCCGGCCTACAACCGCTGGGCCACCGACCCGAAAGGCCCCCACCGGCTGTTGGTGCCTGTCGCCATGGAAACCGCTTTCCTGGAAAAGCTCGCGGAGTTGCCAGACAGCGAACGCGCCAGCTGGAAGCGGCACATCATCAAACGGGGCGAAACCTTAGGCAAGATAGCGGCGCGCCACCGGACTTCCGTGGCGACCCTGAAAAAGACGAACAACCTGCGGGGCAATTTGATCCGAACAGGCCATTCCCTGCTCATCCCTGTCGCCCGCAAGCCGGGCAAGCACTACACGCTGAGTATGGACAACCGGCGGTTGCGCGGGCTGAAAAGCGCCGGCGATGGCCGCAAGTACATCTACACGGTCAGGCGCGGCGACACGCTCTGGGACATCGGCAGGCAGTACGGCGTCAGCGTCCGGCAACTGGCGGGCTGGAACGGCATTTCCTCAAAAAGGTACTTGCGCCCCGGACAAAAGCTGAACCTGTGGCTGGGCGATGAGCAAGAAAAACTCGCCAATTCCGAAGCTGAACAGGGCGCCGTGGCCTACACAGTGAAGAAGGGCGACAGCCTGTGGCTCATAGCCAAAAAGTTCAATGTCACGGTGAAAGAGTTGTTGGCCTGGAACAATCTGCGCAAGAGCAGTTTCCTGAAACCCAATCAGAAACTGAGGGTCTCGCAGTCCCTGGGCCGAACCGGCGGTCTCTGAAACCCTTTGCAGGCCGGCCCTGACAAGGAAGAAGGGGTTTAGGGGACGCCGCCCGCGCAAGCCGGGGCCGTCCTTGTCCGCCAGCTATGTACCGGCGCGCGTTTCCAGTAGAATGGCCCCATGCTGAGGACGGTGAAACGCCTGTTGCGTTGCCTGTTGCGGTTGCTCTACAGAGTCGAAGTGACCGGCATGGAACACTACGCCAAGGCGGGCAAGCGGGTGTTGATCATCGCCAACCACACCTCGCTGTTAGACGGCATCCTGCTCTACGCCTGGTTGCCGGAAACCCCCACCTTCGCCATTAACATCCAGATCGCGACCGAGAAACGCTTCAAGCCTTTTCTCCGGTTTGTCGATCTGTTCACCATGGATCCCGCCAACCCCCTGGCGGTGAAATCCATGATCAAATTCTTGCAGGAAGACCGCAAGGCCGTCATTTTCCCGGAAGGCCGCATCACCACCACCGGCATTTTGATGAAGGTCTATGAAGGCCCGGGGCTGATAGCCGACAAGTCAGAAGCCATGTTGCTGCCCATCGCCATCGACGGCGCGCAATACAGCCCCTTCTCCTACATGAAAGGGCGGGGACACATCAAGCTCTTCCCCAAAATCAAGCTCACGGTCCTGCCGCCTGAGAAGATCAGCCTGCCGCCATCCCTGCGCGGGCATAAACGGCGCAAGGCCGCGGCGGCGGCCATGCAGAACCTGATGAACAAGTTGTCCCTGCTCTGTTACGACCCCGACAGGACTCTGCTGGACGCAGTGTTGGACGCGGCGCAACTATTCGGCAAGAACCGCGCCGTGTTGGAAGACATCAACCGCGAACCGATGACTTACTCGCAGTTGTTCACGCGTCTGTTCATTCTCGCCGCGGCAATAGACAAGGACACCCGGCCGCAAGAGCATGTTGGTCTGCTGTTGCCCAATGTGGCGGCGAACCTGATCAGCTTCCTGGCCTTGCAATGCCTGGGCCGGGTGCCTGCCATGCTCAACTTCACCGGCGGCGCGCAAGTGTTGCTCAAGGCCTGCGAGACAGCGTCGATCAAGACGGTGTACACCTCGCGGCGGTTTATTGAAAACGCCGCGCTGGAATCAGTCGTCGAAGCGTTAGACGCCCGGGTCACGCTGATCTATCTGGAGGACTTGCGCGGACGCATCGGGTTGACCAACAAGCTGGCGGGCCTGTTGCGCGGCAAACGGGCCCGCGCGCATTATCACCGGATGTTGCGCAACCGGGACCCTGATCAACCCGCCGTCATTCTGTTCACCTCCGGTTCAGAGGGAGTGCCTAAAGGCGTGGCATTGTCCCACAGGAACCTGCTGTCGAACTTCGCCCAGGTGCGTTGCCTGATTGACTTTCTGCCCCGCGACACCTTCTTTAACTGCCTCCCCCTGTTTCATTGCTTCGGTTTGAATGTGGGTTGCCTGATGCCCCTGTTGGGCGGCAGCAAGATTTTCCTTTATCCCACCCCCCTGCATTACCGGCTTATCCCTGAATTAGTGTATGGAACCAACTCCTCGTTCCTGTTCGGCACCGACACTTTTTTAAGAGGATACGCCCGCCACGCCCACCCTTATGATTTCCATTCATTGCGGTATGTGTTGGCAGGGGCTGAAAAGTTGCGCGAGGACACGCAAAAAATCTGGATGGAAAAATTCGGCGCGCGCATTCTGCAAGGCTACGGCGTAACGGAGTGCAGTCCTGTGATCTCGGTCAACACGCCCCTCAACCATAAAATGAACAGCGTCGGCAAGCTGTTGCCAGGGATGGAGGCGCGGCTGGCGCCCGTCCCCGGCATAGAAACCGGCGGCCGCCTGATGGTGAAAGGAGACAATGTCATGTTGGGCTATCTGTTGCATGGCGGCGGCGGGAAGCTTCAGCCCCCCGCAACAGAGCAAGGGGAAGGCTGGCACGACACCGGCGACATCGCCGCCATTGACGAGGATGGCTACATCGAGATCCGGGGACGGGCCAAACGCTTCGCCAAGATCGGCGGGGAGATGATCTCTCTCGCCGCCGTTGAGGAGCTGGCCAGCGCCGCCTGGCCCGGTTTCAATCACGCCGCGTTGGCCCGGCCCGACCAACGCAAAGGGGAGAAGATCGTCCTGGCGACGGATTGCGAGCAAGCCGACAGGAAGGGCTTGCAGGAAAAAGCGCGGGAACTCCAGTACGGGGAGCTGTACATCCCGCGGGCGATCGCGCCGGTGGCGAGCCTGCCGCTCTTAGGCTCCGGCAAAATCGATTACGCAAGCCTGACGAAGATGATCGAGGAAGGGGAAGCGCAACCGGACGAACCCTAACCGCGGCTCCGGCGGGCCTGCCGACGCTGGAGGAATGGTTGTTCGCCGCTACTCGTCCGGATGCACCATAGGCACAAAGGCCACCGGCAAAATGTCCTGGACCTCAATCCCGCCATCTGCCTTTTTTTCCAACACCCGCAAGGATTGGGCCCGGCGCTGGGGCCCCACCGGCACCACCAGGCGGGCGCCGGGCTTCAACTGCTCCAGCAAGCGCGGCGGCGTCGCCGCGGGGGCGGCGGTGACAACGATGGCGTCGTAAGGGGCGTGTTCGGCCCAGCCCTGATAACCATCGCCGATTTTCACGGACACATTGTCGACGCCCAACCGGGCCAGGGTCTGTTCAGCCTGCTGACCTAAGGCCTCGATGATCTCCACGGAATAGACATGGCGCGCCAGCCGCGCCAACACCGCGGCCTGATAGCCGGATCCGGTCCCCACTTCCAACACCACACCGTCCGCTTCCACCCCCGCCAGCTGGGTCATTAGCGCGACGATGTAGGGTTGCGAAATGGTCTGCCCTTCCCCTATGGGCAGCGGCTTGTTCAGATAGGCGAGCTCGCGCAGGGCCGGCGGCACAAACTCATGGCGCGGCACGGCGGCCATGGCCTGCATGACCCGGTCATCGAGACGGGCCAAACCGGTGTAATCCTGGGTGTCCGCCGCCGTTGCCCTGATGGCCGCCAACATGACCTGTCGGGCGTTCTCATAGCCATCCCCCGCCGCCAACGCGCTCGCGGAGAGCGCCAACAACACGGCCATGGCGCCGGCCCGGCGGACAGCGGCCCGCTCTTTCATCCGCGGTTGTCGTTGACTGCGTTCTTCGTTAGCGCGAGGCATGGAAAGGGTCCAACAAGTTAATGGCGGCCTTATGATACCCTATGGGGAACTTTGCCGCCCTTGGAAGCTAGCAAAACCGTTTTCAACTTCATGGCGACTTGCAACGATTACGAACGAGCCTTCGCCGAGTTTCTGGAGCAAGCGGAGGATGTCCTGCGTTTTGCCGCCCTCGGCACCATCGAACAAGGAGATTCCAGCGCCTCGTTTCGCGTTGATTATGTGAAAGAAAGCGGCGCTATCGGATTTTACCACCCCGACTGGGTAGCAGTTCAAAAAACCGAAAACGGGGAGGTGAACTGGATCATTGAAACGAAAGACCGCGCCTGGGAAAACATCGAAAGAAAGGATGTCGCCATGCGGGAATGGTGCCGGCAAGTGACTTCTGAAACCAACAACTCGTGGCAATTCATTCGCGTCAACCAAGCTGACTTTGAGTCAGGAGACTTCAGGACGTTAAAACAGCTTGTCGTGAAAATTATCGGCAACGCCATGTTCGCGGAACGGGACCGGCGCGAAACAACAATGTCGCGAGAGGAGACGCGGCAAGCGCGGGACGAGGGCCGGCTCTAAGACCTTCATAATCATGCTTTGAATTCAATCCTGAGGGGTCAGGCCGCGCCGCCGCCGATGTTGAGGACGGCGCCGGTCATGTAGGCGGAATCGTCTGAGGCCAAAAACACGGCGGCGACCGCCACATCTTCCGGAACGCCGAAGCGGTTCAGAGGGATCTCAGCAAGCCGTTCGGCGTAGTAGCTCTCATCCATGACTTCCTGGGCAAAGGCGGTGGCGATCCAGCCGGGGGCCAGGACATTGACCCTGACCTCAGGCGCGAGGGTGGTGGCCAGAGACTTGCTGAAGGCCAACACGCCGGCCTTGACGGCGGAAAACATCTGCGGGTTGACGCCCGGGCAACCATGGAGCGCCTGGTCCCAGGCCATGTTGACAATGACGCCGCCCCCCTGTTGCCGCATGACTGGCGCAACGGCCCAGCAACAATGCACAGTTCCCTTAAAATCCACTTCCATCAGCCGGGCCAGCTTTTGCTCATCGGGCAACTCGGCGCCCGCGCCGGTGAGTATGTCCGCGCCGGCGTTATTCACCCACACATCAACCCGGCCAAATTCATCGCGCACTTGCTCCAACAGCCGGTCAACAGCCTGCGGATCTGACACATCCGCCTGGATTGCCAGGGCCGCGCCGGAACGGGCGCGAATTTCCTCCGCCACCTCCTCAGCGGCGCGGGCCGAGCGATTGTAATTCACCGCCACCTTCGCCCCCTCCCTGCCATAAGCCAGGGCGATGGCGCGTCCTATCCCGGAACTCGCACCGGTGACCACCGCGATTTTGCCTTCAAGCCGCCGCATAATCAGCCAGGCGTCGCCGCATTGTCACAGCTCGTCGCTGGCAAGGATGATCTCGTCTCCCGCTATGTTCCTTATCTTCAGCTTGAATTTATCTGTGTCGAGCAAGTAGGCGCCTTTGATTTTCTCCTTGGCCCCGGCCTTGTCTTCCAGAGCGGGGTTGCTCTTCCAGACCTTCTTCAGGGTGGTGTCAAACTGCACCGCCTCAATGAGTTCCAGGCCCTCCTTGCTGATTTCCACCGCCTTGCTTAAATCCTGTTCAATCGCGCCTCTTTGGGTTTTTTGAGCGTTGTATTCATCGATTTTGTTTTTCAGGTAGGGGCTGTAATACTTCTTGATCTCCACTTTGCATTTATTCTTCTGCTTGCGCACGCGAATGTCCACGCCATCGGGAGTGAAAAAGGTGTCTTTTCTCTCTCCGAGCAGATCATCCAACGCCACGAGTTTCACCTTCAATTCCGTCTTGCTGATCTCATCCAACAGCCTGTTAAGATATTTCTGGTCTATTTCCGGGGCCTTATGGGCGTAAATGATCATGATCGCATTGGCTTGATCGGTGGTATCTTCCAATTTGTAGATTTCCTCCAGGTAAAAGTCTATCAACTCCTTGGTCAATCGTCTGTGAATGCCGGAAAACTTGATGGGGGTGTAAGAGCCTTTAGCCGAGGCAATGCCGCCATCCCAGAAATCGCCAAGCTCCAACTCCGCAGAGGTTCTGAAGCCGCTGATGAGATTGAAAATTTTGGCAGTCGTCTGTTCCGGGTTCCTGAACAGGCGCAAACCATCCTTGATTTTCAACACATCGAAATCGGCGCCAGCCTTCGCCAGGCGGTCACGGGTGGTTTGAATGGCGTTGACGCCTATGTCGCAAGCGATGAATTTTCTGTTTAAGTCGCGGGCCACCTTGGCGGTGGTGCCGGAACCAGAAAAAAAATCGGCGACGATCATGCCTTCATCCGAAGAGGCTTTGATAATGCGCTCAAGCAATTTGTGAGGTTTTTGCGTTACATAATCTGTTCGTTCCAAAGACATGGAATTTTCGTATGGAATATCCCATACATCATTAGGCAACATACCCTCTTCCGGGTAATAAATTCTTTCAACTCCTGCATCAATTCTGATTCTGCATTTTTTGCCTTCTTTATCGACATCGGTAAAGTGCGAGTCAATATAGCTTTTGCTATACTTTGTTTTTGCCTCTTCCAAATTAAAGTATCTAACTTCATTATCCTTGGCGTACATGAATATCGTGTCGTGTTTTTGCGCAAACCTGTCTACAGGTCTGCCTTGCGTGCTGTAGTTCCAAATTATCTCATTCACAAAATTCTCCTCGCCAAACACCTCGTCCATCAGGACTTTGGCGTAATGACCGATATGCCAGTCCAAATGCACATAGATGCTCCCTGTTTCGCTCATCACTTCCTTGATAACCAGCAACCTCTCATACAGCCAGTTCAGATAGTCCTCTTTCTGCCATATATCGCCATACATCACCTCTTCGCCGATGGTGCCGCCATTAGTTTCGATTGTGGACTTGCCGCCGTTTCTCAGATAAATCTTCTTGGCGTAATTCGCGCCGCTGGCGAAAGGAGGATCTATGTAGACCAAGTCAACCGAGATGTTTTCGGACTTCAGGTGCGCGCAGGCGGACAGGCAATCGCCCTGGATAAGCAAATTCCGGAAACCCGGGTTCGGATCAAGGTCCTCGTCAAGGGACTGTTGCCCTTTGGACCTCGCAGTTCTGACTTCCTCGGTGGCTTCCGTTTCAAAGACATCCATATTTTCGGGGAATCTTCTCCCCTGAAAGTCAAGCAACGCCTGCCCTAAAGCAGGGGTAATGTTGTACCGTCTGGATCTTTTCATGTTCTTTTCTCGTCTCGACAGCAAGGCGACAGAGCGTTTGCTGATCAAAAATTATCTAACAATTGCTTGAATTTATCCAGGTGGACTCTGAAATCGTTTTTATCGTCATCGACGAAGCAATGATACCTGAAATGTTTGTTGCGTTGCAGAAATTCACTCTGGATAAATTGCTCTTTCGCCTTGAAGTCGTCGTCGTAATAGGGCTTCCCCTTGGTCTCTATGATTAAAACCTTGTCAATGGCGATTCTCTGGCCTTTGCGGCGCTTCCCCTTCTTCCTTTTCAAGATCAAAAAATCAGGGGTGTACCGGCCCCTGGGGGTTTGCACCCAAAATGATTGCAACCTCTCATCCTTGTAACCATTGAAGTAAATCTCAAACTTCTCCAGCTCCGCCAGCTTCAACATCTCAGCAAGCGCGTTTCGTTCAAATTCGCTGTCCATTTTATAGGGGATGTAATTGAAGCTAATATCCTGCTGATCAAGCTCGCGAGTCAGCTCTTCAACATCTTCCGGATGTTTTCTGTACATTTTCAAATCGCCTCTCCCCAAGCGCGGCATGAATTTATAGACCGCGCCATTGGGAGAGACGCAACTCATCTCGTTATAGCTGCCCTCCCATTCCAATAGTTCAATCTCCGTTTCCTGTTCTATCGCTTCCCTGCCATACTCCACGCTGCTCATGAAGCCGGCAATGACAGAAGCGACAATATCCTTCAAATCGATATGCGGATTCAGGGTGATCCATTTCAGTTCCTCGGCAATCTGCTTGTGCACTTCTTGGAGTTCAGCGCCGTATTGCTTCTCAAGATCATAGGGGCCAAGCATGCCATAACTGCTTGCCGCCAAGTCGTAAAGAAAATCCGTGAAAGAAAAAACAGGCGTTGTTTCTTTCTCCACATAGTCGGTTTTCCCCTCGCGCACCAATCCCGTCCTGCCTATGGCGCTGGAGACAACGCCTTCTTCATAGCGGTATTTTCTCTTAATGGTGGAAAATTGGAAGTCTCTAAGTAATTGCTTTATTTCCTTCACTCCGGGAGTGGTTTTTTTGACTATCCGATAACGGGACTCGACCTGCTTGTAGTTGAGTTTTCCAAGCCGCGGCTTGCGCACCTGAACCTGTATTGAGTCCTCCACCTTGGACAAGTCGGATATGGACAGCTGGTAATTGTCCTTAAGCTCCTGATCGAGTGTGTAGTAGTTTTCCCTGGACAAATAAACCAGGGCGCGTTCACTCGCGGCGTCATCCACTTCCCTTAGACACCTGCAAGTCGTCTGCAACACAAAGTTTTTGGCGGTCTTCTGCCGAGGCAACACCACCGATGTCAGACTCCTGCAATCCCAGCCCTCCGCGCCCACTGCGACCAACAGGATCACGCGCTTTTTTGAATGGGGCATGTCAAGATTGTTAAAAGCAATCAGGCTGTCTTTAGGCAACGCGTACTTTTTGTTCTGCTTGTCCACCTTGGAGTAGAACTTGAATATCTCCTCTTCCCGCCCGGGCCTGTTTTCACCGTACCACTCCTGAACAACCGGCAAAATTTCCTCGTTCAGGTTTTTGATGGAAGGACAATAGAAAGCGGCTTTGCTCTTTGCGCCATTGGCGTAGGTCTTGTCGTAGCTTTTGAAGAATTCGGACAGCGCCTGTTTGACAAACGCCTTCTCTTCTATATTGGCGTCTTTGATGTCAGGCCTCTTCAGGAATTTGCCTATGCCAACATTCAAGGGATAGTGATAAACAATGTCCTGTATCTGATTCAATCTGATGGCCTCGCCGCCAACTTCAATTCGGCTCTTCACATAAGGCGTGCCGGACAAGCCTATGACCGTGTTGATGTTCCCGTGCTGATTCAATATGCCGATCGCTCGCCTCAGTTTTTTCTCCCCGTTTCCCGTGCTTCCATAAGCGTGATGGACTTCATCCAAAATCACAGTCAAATTCGGCACCATGGACAAGGCTCCCCTGAGCGCATTGGATTTTTCTATCTCCTCTAATTTGCGTTCATCGAGCAAGTCAGCCTGGGAGCGCTTTTTAAGGCTGTCCGCATGGGCCCGAGCCCGGTCTTCATACCTTTCCAACACCACCTTCTCGGCATTGGTGATGAACACCATGCCGAAGTCACTGGTCTGTCTGAGGCGGTTGACTTTTTCCAGGTTCGGGTTGTTGCCGTGCAATTTGTCCCTTCTTTTTGAGCTTAAGCTGTCAAGCACTTCGATAGAGACGACTCGTCTGAGCCTGTCGGCGTCCGCTTTAGGCAAGGCCCATTCGGGGTCAAAGTTCCTGATGGTCTTGAGGGACGGAAGAATGGCGGTCTTTGCGGCGTGCGGGGCGAAAATCACAAAATTGTGGGCGAATCTTTCATCCCGCTTTTGAAACAGCGTGGAAAAGTGGAGGTCAAGGTAGATGAAACACGCCATGAGGAAGGTCTTGCCGGCCCCCATGGGCAAGCTGAAAAGATAATTGGCGTAGTCAAAATCATGGAGCAATTCATCCAGCAGTTTTTCCCAATCCGTTTCTTCTCCTTGCGGGTCGTTGACCAACCTCCGATGCAGGTTGGTCAGTCCGTTGTCCTGGCAAAATTGATTCAGGAAGTGCCCCACATAATTGTCTCCAAAATTGCGGTAATTCTGGTATTCCCGGGCGGTCTGCTCGTCGTGCAACAGCCCGTCCCTGATCATCTGGGAGAGTTTTCTGTTGCCGCCCTCGAATTTAATCCACAGATAGGTCTGGACAGCTTCCTTTTGCGGCGGGCGAAGGTTGCCGCGGGCCTCAATATATCTCAGCAGGCCGTTGACAAGAGACTGGCTGTTTCCCTTCTCCTGCCTTACCCATGCCTCAACGCTATGGCTCAGCAAACTGTAAACGGGGTTCATGGTTTTCCTGTTTCCCTGATTGGGTTGTTGTCCCTCATAGTTTCGGCCTTTGCGAACAACTATGCAAGGGCCGAAAAACGGGTCAGGCTTCGTTCTGACTCCGCCGCGGCTTATTCGCCGCCTCTGACTTGTCGCAACTCATTGAAACTATTGCTGTTTATCGGCTGTTGCCCCGGTTTGCCCGCCCTCTTCCAGGATGCGCTTCACGAAGGGGACGGTCAGTTTCTTTTGCGCCACCAGGCTGTGGGCATCCAGGCGGTCCAGCCAGCGAAACAGGTTGTGCGTGTCCCGGTTGACCCGTCGAATCAGGTACTCCATCACGCCGTCGCTCAGGGCGAAGCCCCGGGCCTCGGCGCGGCGTTGCAAGGCGGTCATCTTCAGCGATTCGTCCATGGGCCGCAAACGAAAGCTCAGATCCCAAGCCAGCCGGGATTTCAAATCAGGGAGGCACACCGGGATGCCGCTGGGGCTGTTCCGGGCGCTCATCACCAGGGGAATGCCCGCGTCTTTCAGCCTGTTGAACAAATTGAACAGGGCGATTTCCCATTCTTCCCTGCCAGCGACCGCGTCTAAATCGTCCATGCAGACGAGGCTAAGTTCATCCAGGCTGGCGAAGATCTCGGGCCGGGCATCGCCCAACAAGGCCAAGGGGACATAGGCGCAGGGCCGCTGGTCGGCGGCGGCAAGCTTGCAGGCGGCCTGAAGCAAATGACTCTTCCCGGCGCCCTGCTTCCCCCACAGATAGATGTTCTTGGCGCCGGCGCCGCCGCGCCCCAAAGCCGTGTTCAACAGGCACTCGACGGCGTCCCCGTTGGCCCCCGGCAGATAGGAGGCGAAGTCGTAGATGTCCAGCCGGCTGAACGCCAAAGGGAGTTGCCGGTCCGCGTCCGCCGGCGCGGGACGGGCGCGGGTCGCGCCATCCGCTATCAAGGGAATTTGCTTCTCCCCGTCTGCTGGCGGGGCGGCATGGATGAACGCCGGCGAGGATAGGCGGTCGCGGTCTGGAGGCGTCATGGCGGGCGTGGAGACCACTAAGGCGTCAGGCGGTAGTGATTGCCGCCGGCGTCCCGATCCGGCTCCATGACGCTGCCCAGGCTGAGGGCCTGCGACACGGCCCGTTCGCCGCCATGAACGGACAGGGCCAATGTCATCTCGCCCTCCCGAACTTTCGTCACGCGCACCTCGCTGATGGCGCTCAGGGAGCCCAGATAGTCGATGACCCGCGCGTACTGGCCAATGGAATGAACATTGTTGACCACCAGCTGGACCTCGCCCAGGCGGGTATAGACCTTCGCCTGGGCGAATTCCGCCGCCAATCTGTCGATGGCGCCATCGATGCCTTGCCTCAGCGCCTTGTCGAAGAAACCGGTCTCGCTCCGCCACTCGGCGCGGACCGCGCCGCGCTGATACATCGTCCACTTCCCGTTCCAGATCTCCTCCGCCAGCGGCTCCACGCGCCCTGTGAGAACAACATCCGCCTCATAGCGGGCCGACGCGGCCAACACCGGCCCTCCAAAGCCGCCCCAGATGTCCCGGGGCTGCAACACGGCGCGGTCTTCCAGGTCTAACAATGGCAACATGACGAAGATGCCGCGCTGTTGCGCGCGTTCGCGCAACAGCGCCAAGGCCTCAGGCGTTTCCTCAGAATTAGCGAACAGACGCGCCTGATCCTGCTGGATGACAAGCCAGATCAGCATGGACGGCCGTTCCCGACCCCATACCGGCACGCCCGAGTCGCGCAAGGATTTGTTCAGGGAGTCCTCGTCGAACCGGACCACAAGGCGCAATTCTGTTGCCGGCGGCGCGCCAAGCGCGGGGGGCGGCGTTCGGACTTCCTTGTAGCGGTATTCCCGCACAAACCGCTCCGGCCGATTCAACAACGGCGACAACGCCGCGTTCCTCAGCACCTCGCTCTCACCCGTGAGCTTCACCAGGGCCAGCCGCAGGCAGGCGCGAAGAGCCGCTCGCCGGGCGGCCGCCGATTGGTCCGCCACCACGGTTTCCGCCTCATACAGCCCCGGCACCCTGACCGCGCCGGTGAACGCGGGATACAGACCACAGAGGCAACAGAAAATGGCGAGCGTTTTTTTCATGCTTTCACTTTATGGGAAATCGGGAAGCCCCGGGGCCGGAGCAGGGCCGGGGAATTGCCGCAAGGGGCTTGCCTCTATACCATTGTACTCTATGACCGAAACCCCTGCGAATCAATCCAGCTACGAGGCCGCCGGCGTCAGCATAGACCGGGGCAACAGGTTGGTGTCCGTCATTCAATCCCTGGCGCGGGAGACCCAAGGCCCGGAAACCCTGGCCGGGCCAGGGGGGTTTGGCGCCCTGTTTGACCTGTCAAGCGCCGGGTACAGGCAACCGGTGCTGGTTTCTGGCGCCGACGGCGTCGGCACGAAAATAAAACTCGCGGTGGAGTTGGGCCGGCACGATTCCATAGGCATAGACTTGGTGGCCATGTGCGTCAATGATGTGCTGGCCCAGGGCGCTGAACCCTTGTTCTTCCTCGATTACTTCGCCTGCTCCCGTCTGGACGAGGACACGGCGACGGCGGTCATCGCCGGCATCGCCCAGGGTTGCAAAATCGCCGGTTGCGCCCTGGTGGGCGGGGAGACAGCGGAAATGCCGGGCATGTACCAGCCGGGGGAATACGACTTGGCGGGGTTTTGCGTCGGGGCGGTGGAGAAGGACGCCATCATCACCGGGGAGACCGCGCAACCCGGCGATGCGTTAATCGCCTTGCCATCCTCCGGCCCCCACGCCAATGGTTTTTCATTGATCCGAAAGATCCTCGCTGACTCAGGGACAGCCTTGACCGACGAGCTGGAGGGCGTCCCCTTCGAGACCTTGCTGTTGGCGCCGACGCGCATCTACAAGCAGGCCCTCTTCGCCTTGCCGCCGGCCCTCAGGCCCAAAGGCATCGCGCACATCACCGGCGGCGGGTTGACCGAAAACCTGCCCAGGGCCTTGCCGGCGGGTCTGATTGCGGAGGTGGATTGCGGCAGTTGGCAATGGCCGGCGCTGTTCAAATGGCTGCAGGCGACAGGCGGCTTGGACGCGGCGGAGATGCGCCGCACCTTCAACTGCGGCGTCGGCATGGTGTTGGTGGTGGACAGCGGCGCGGCGGAACAGACCCTGCAACGGTTGCGGGACAGCGGCGCGGCGCCCTGGCGCTTAGGCGCGGCGCGGGATGGCGCGGGCCAGGCCGGCGGGGCCCGTTACCTCAACGCTCCGGTTTGACCTGGTTCTGAACGGCGGCCAGGATGCCCCTCAGGATGTTGTATTCATTGCCGTCCAATTGCGCGCGGTTGAACAAGCGTTTTATCCGCCGCATCAACCGGCGTGGATGGGCCGGGTCGAAATAGCCAATGTCCGTCAGGGTCTGTTGAAAATGCCGGTAGAAATGCTCCATCTCGGCGGCGGAGGGAAACGGCGGCCCTGAATCCTGCTCGGTCGCGCCGTTGCCCAGGCCGGGCGCGGACGCCTGCTTTCTAAGCTCGTAACAGACAATCTGCACCGCGGCGGCAAGGTTCAGCGAGGAGAAATCCGCGCTGGTGGGGATGCGCATCATGGCGTGGCACACTTCCAGTTGCTCATTGGACAGGCCGGATTGCTCGCAACCGAAGACCACGGCGGTGGCGGAATCGGCCTGGGCCCGGGCCAGGGCCTGGGCCGCGGCCGCCGCGGGAGACAGAGCCGGCCAGGCAATGTTCCTGACGCGGGCGCTGGAGCCAAGCACTAAGGCGCACTCCGCCACGGCCTCCTCAAGGCGGGCGAACACCTGGGCTTGCGCCAGGATGTCATCCGCCCCGGCGGCGCGGGCGGCGCATTCGGCGCTGGGAAAGCGTTTGGGGGCCACTAAGGCCAACCGGCTCAGGCCCATGGTCTTCATGGCCCGGGCAGCGGCGCCAATGTTGCCGGGATGGGTGGTGTTCGCCAGAACGATTTTCACTTTTTCCAACATGGCGTCCTCGATGCAAGCAGAGAGCGGGCGTTGCGGAACAAGGCCCCGCGTAGTTTATAATAGTTTGTCCATTCTCATGTCCCCCATGCTCAACATAGGCGTTCGCGCCGTCCGCGCGGCCGGCGATTTAATCGTCCGCTACTTGGACAAGTCGCAGAACATCAAGGCGACGGAGAAAAGCCGCAACGATTTCGTCACCGAGGTTGATCGGCGCGCGGAAGAGGTCATCATCGGCGCCATACGCAAGGCCTACCCTGGCCACGCCATTTTGGCTGAGGAAAGCGGCGCGCAAGGGGACAGCGAATGTCAGTGGATCATAGACCCCCTGGACGGCACCACCAATTTTCTGCACGGCTTCCCCCAGTTCGCGGTCTCGGTGGCGTTGCGGCGCAAGAGCGAACTGGAGCACGCCATCGTCTATGACCCCCTGCGCCAGGAGTTGTTCACCGCCAGCCGCGGCGGCGGCGCCCAGCTGAACAATCGCCGCATCCGCGTCGCCGCGCGCGCCTCGCTGAAGGGCGCGCTGATCGGCACGGGCTTCCCCTTTCGCTCCTTTGACAGGATAGACGCCTACCTGAGGGAGCTGAAGCAACTGACCGCCCTGACCGCCGGTCTCAGGCGGCCCGGATCAGCGGCGCTGGATCTTGCCTATGTGGCCTGTGGCCGCCTGGACGGCTTTTGGGAATACGGGCTCAGGGTTTGGGACATCGCGGCAGGGGCCCTGCTCATCAGGGAAGCCGGGGGGTGCGTCAGCAACCTGGACGACGGCGGCCAGTCCATCGATTCCGGCAACATCGCGGCGGGCAATCCGTCCATACATGACTTGCTGCTCACCGTGGTCCGGGGTGAAGACGCCGACGCCGCTGACGCCAACAACGCATAGAGCGCGAGGCCCAAGCACGCGACGATGAGCAACCTGCCAAGCAGGCAAAGCCCGCTGGTTTTTCTCCTTAGCGGCAAGCCCCTTCTATTCATCGCTGTTTTTTCCCGCGGCCTGACAATGCTCATCGCAACAATAGCGGCCCGAGCCGCGTTTCACCGCGGCAGGTTCCGGGAAATACACTTCGCAATAGTCGCACTGGATCATCTTTGCGACGCGATTGGCGCGGTCCTCCTCCAGGCGCGGGCGTTTTCCGAAAAAAAGCCGCTTTAGCAGGACAACCCCCAACGCAAGCAGTGTTATTATGACAAGCAAACGCGACATGGCTCCATTCTCTCACACTATCGAGGCGATGCCCCGAAGCGATTTATGATGCGCCACGCCACCCGCCTGAGCGGGGCCAAAAGCAGGCCCCCGCAACAATAACAGGCGCCGCCATGAACCTGCATGAATACCAGGCCAAGGCGTTGTTCGCCGAATATGGCGTTCCCACGCCAGAGGGAAAACCAGCCCGTTCCGTCGACGAGGCCTTGCAAGCCGCCAAAGCGGTGGGCGGAGACAGCTGGATCGTGAAGGCCCAGGTGCATGCCGGCGGGCGCGGCAAGGCCGGCGGGGTGAAGATCGTCAAGGGCGAGCAGGCCCTGGAAGAGTGCGCGAAGGCGTTGCTTGGCTCGAGCCTAGTCACGAAGCAATCCGGCCCCGACGGGAAGCCCGTGAACTGCGTGTTGGTCTCGGCCCTGTCCGACATCGAGTCCGAGTTGTATTTGGGCATGTTGGTTGATCGCAGCCAGCGCCGCATCGCGGTGATGGCCTCCCGGGCCGGGGGCGTGGATATAGAAGAAGTGGCGGCAACGGAGCCCGAAAAAATCTTCACCTTCGCCATAGACCCAGTGATGGGGTTGCAACAATACCAGTGCCGCGCCCTGGGTTTTTCCCTGGAGTTGAACGCCGAGCAAAGCAAGCAACTGGCGGCGATCATAGCGGGTTTGCACCGGCTTTTCGTCGATAAAGACCTCAGCCTGGTGGAGATCAATCCCTTGGTCATCACCCAGTCCGGCGACCTGGAGGCTCTAGACGCGAAGGCGTCTGTCGATGACAACGCCTTGTACCGGCAGGCGGAACTGGAGAGCTGGCGCGACCCCAGCCAGGAAGACGAAAAAGAGCGCCGGGCCGAGCAGTTTGACCTCAACTATGTGGCCCTGGACGGCGACATCGCCTGCATGGTGAACGGCGCCGGCCTAGCCATGGCCACCATGGACATCATTAAGTTGCACGGCGGCGAACCCGCCAATTTCCTGGATGTGGGCGGCGGGGCCACCAAGGAGCGGGTGGCGGAGGCTTTCAAGCTGATCATGTCCGACAAGAAAGTGGCGGCCATTTTGGTCAACATCTTCGGCGGCATAGTGCGTTGCGATTTGATCGCCGGGGGCATTATCGCGGCGGTCAGGGAAGTGGGCATAGAAACGCCGGTGGTGGCGCGGCTCGAGGGCACCAATGTCGCTGAGGGCAAGAAACTCTTAGACGACAGCGGCCTCAAGATCATCGCCGCCAACGACCTGACCGATGCCGCCGTGAAGGTGGTCGCGGCGGCGCGAGGAGGCGGCTAATGGCCATAGTCGTTGACCGGCGCACCAAGGTCATCGTGCAGGGCTTCACCGGCCGCCAAGGGACTTTCCATTCCGAGCAGGCCATAGAATACGGCACCCAAATCGTGGGCGGCGTCACCCCGGGCCGGGGCGGGCAGACTCATCTTGGCAGGCCCGTGTTCAACTCCGTCAAGGAGGCCGTCATGGAAACCGGGGCGGACGCCAGCATGATCATGGCCCCGGCCGCGTTTGCCGCGGAAGCCATCACCGAGGCTGCCGAAGGCGGGATCAAGACCATCGTCTGCATCACCGAGGGCATCCCCACCAACGACATGATCAAGGCCCGCGCCAACATCGATTCGCGCCCCGGCGCGAGGCTGATCGGCCCCAACTGTCCGGGGATCATCACCCCCGGAGAATGCAAGATCGGCATCATGCCGGGCAACATTCATCAACCCGGCTCCGTGGGCATCGTCTCCCGCTCCGGCACCCTGACCTACGAGGCGGTGCGCCAGACCACTTTGGCGGGGCTGGGGCAAAGCACCTGCATAGGCATAGGCGGCGACCCGATCCACGGGATGAATTTCATCGATTGCCTGGAGTTGTTCCAACAAGACGATGCCACCGCAGGCGTCGTCATGGTCGGCGAGATCGGCGGCGCCGCTGAGGAAGAAGCGGCCGCGTTCATCCAGCAGAGCGTGACCAAACCGGTGGTCGGCTACATCGCCGGCGTCGCCGCGCCGCCGGGCAAGCGCATGGGCCATGCCGGCGCGATCATCGCCGGCGGCAAAGGCGCCGCCGCGGACAAGTTCGCCGCGCTGGAGGCGGCCGGCGTCGCCACCGTGAAATCCCCCGCGGACCTGGGAACGGCCATCGCCCAAGTCCTGGGCCGGGGGGCGTGACGCCTGGTCCCGCGGAAATGGAATGAGCCGCATTGCCATTGCCCAGATCAATTTATGCGTCGGCGACATTGAGGGAAACGCGAACCGGATCATAGAGCGCGCAACGGAAGCCAGAGACGAGGCGCGGGCGGCGGCCGTGGTCTTTCCCGAGCTGACCTTGACTGGCTACCCGCCGGAAGATCTGCTGTTGCGCCCCCATTTTCACGCCCAGATCAAACAGGCCTGGCGCCAGGTCCTGGACGCGGCGCAAGGCATCGATGTCGTCATAGGCTGCCCTCTCGAACGGGATGGCCGGTTGTTCAATGCGTGCGCCCTGTTCAGGAACGGGGAAGTCATCGCCACCTACCACAAGCGGAACCTGCCCAACTATGGCGTGTTTGACGAAAAGCGATATTTCAGCGCGGGAGAGGAACTGACATTGGTGGAGCTGGGGGGCGTGAAGACCGCGCTAAGCGTGTGCGAAGACCTGTGGACGGAACAGTGTGTCGGCGAAGCGGCCCGGGCCGGCGCGGCGTTGTTGGTCAACATCAACGCCTCCCCCTACCACACCGGCAAGGCGCGAGAGCGGGAAGAGCTGTTGCGACAACGCGCCGCCCGCTACGGCATGGCGATCATCTATGTCAACCTGGTCGGCGGCCAGGACGAGCTGGTGTTCGACGGCGGCTCTTTGGCCATTGACGCCCGCGGGCGGTTCGCCCTCAAGGCCCCGCAGTTTGAACAATGCCTGTGCCTGGTGACGCTTCAGCAGGCGGATGGCGGCCTGGCCTTGCGGGCCCCTATGGGCCAAGTCCCTCCGCTGTCCTCCGAGGAGGGCATCTACCGGGCCCTGACCCTGGGCGTTAAGGATTACGCGCGGAAAAACGGCTTCAATGGCGCGGTCATCGGCTTGTCCGGAGGCGTCGACTCCGCCCTGACTTTGGCCTTGGCTGTGGACGCGCTGGGGGCGGACAATGTGGAGGCCCTGATCATGCCCTCCCGTTACACCGCGGACATGAGCGTCGAGGATGCCCGCGCCATGGCGGGACGCCTGGGCGTCTCCTGCCGCGAGATCAGCATAGAGGCGCCGTTCTCCGCCTTCTCGGACATCCTGGCGCCCGTCTTCCAGGCCCTGCCCGTTGACGCCACAGAGGAAAACATACAGGCGCGTTGCCGCGGGATTCTGCTCATGGCCGTGTCGAACAAGACCGGCAAGCTGGTTTTGACCACGGGCAACAAGAGCGAAATGGCGGTGGGCTACGCCACCTTGTACGGCGACATGGCGGGCGGCTTCGCGCCGTTGAAAGATGTGCCTAAAACATTGGTCTATGCGCTGTCCCGCTGGCGCAATCGCTGCGGCGACGGAGAAGTCATCCCGCGGCGGATCATCGAGCGCCCCCCGACGGCGGAACTGCGCTTTGACCAGAAGGACTCGGACTCGCTGCCCAGCTACGAAGTGCTTGACCCGATATTGGAGAAATACATCGAACAGGATCTCAGCCCCAAGGAGATCATAGACGCCGGTTACGAGGCGGAAACGGTTCGCGAAGTCATCCAGCTGGTGGACCGGAATGAATACAAGCGCCGCCAAGCCGCTCCGGGGGTGAAGATCACCGAACGCGCCTTTGGCCGGGATCGGCGCTATCCCATTACTTCCCGCTACCGGGAAGTCTGACGCGCCTAACGCACCACCGTTTCCTTCACTTCATACAGACCGGGGTGGTTGGGGTAGTTCAACTCCAACACCCGCAAGGTGTCTTTGGACAGGTCATGCAACTCTAAAATCTTGTACGCCTTGGACATCACGGTCAAGGCCTCGGGAACGGCGGGCGTGCGCGGGTAAGTCTCCACCACATAGCGGGCCCGGTTGGCCGCCGCCAAATACGCGCCTCTTTTCATGTAGTAGTTGGCGACATGCACCTCGTGTTTCGCCAGCCGGTTCCGCAGAAACACCATCCTTTTTTTGGCGTCCTCCGCGTAGCCGCTTTGCGGGTACTTCTCAAGGAGCTCAGCGAAGGCCTGAAACGCCGTCAGGGAAGCGCTCTGGTCCCGCTGGCTCGAATCGATAGGCAGAAACCGCTCCACAAATCCCTTGCCGCGGTTGAAGTTCACCAGGCCCTTGAGATAGTAGGCGTAATCCACATGGGTGTTCTGCGGGTACAGGCGGATGAAACGGTCGCAGGCCGCCATGGCGGACTCGAATTCCTCGGTCTTGTAGTAGGCGTAGGCCAGGTCCAGAAGGGACTGTTGCCCGTACACCCCAAAAGGGAAACGGGTCTCGAGAAACTCGTAGTATTCGACCGCCTTGGTGTAGTAGCCGGAATCCAGCGCCCCCTTGGCCTCGGAATACAGGCGTTCCACCGTCCAGTTTTTGGCGCTATCATCTTTATCGCCGAGCCAGGCGCAACCGCCGCCAAGCAACAAGCACAGAAACAGAAACCAATAGCGCATGGCCCTGAGGGTACAGCAAGCGTCGGCGCAAGGCAAATCAACGGGGCCCGTTAGCGGGTTGACGGCGCGCCTGAAACCAGGGCCGCCCGGCCCGGGACACTGCAAGGTTGTGGATGTGAAACGCGAGACATTGAGTGTGACTGTGCCGGAGGGGCATGGCGGCAAAAGGCTGGACCAGGCGCTGGCTCTGTTGTGTCCGCAACATTCCCGCGCGCGCTTGCAGGGCTGGATAAAAGCCGGCTTCGTCACGGTCGATGGCGCGGCCCTGGCGCAAAAAGACGCCGTGCGCGCCGGCTCGGTCATCGAGATCAACGCCCTGCTGGAAAACCGGAACGAGAACTGGACCGGCCAGGCCCTCCCTCTGGACATCATCCATGAAGACGAGCATCTCATCGTCGTCAACAAGCCTCCCGGCCTGGTGGTTCACCCCGGCGCGGGCAACCCCGACCGCACTTTGGTCAACGCCCTGTTGCATCACTGCCCCAAGTTGGCGCAGGCACCTCGGGCCGGCATCGTGCAACGGTTGGACAAGGACACTTCTGGAATCATGGTGGTGGCGAAATCGTTGGCGGCCCACACCAAGCTGGTGAAGGACTTGCAGGCGCGAGCAATCACGCGGGAATACCGCGCCCTCGTTCATGGGGAGCTGATCGGCGGCGGCGCTGTGGAGGCGCCCATAGGCCGCCACCCGCTCTTGCGCACCCGCATGGCCGTCGTCGCCAGGGGCCGGCCCGCGGTCACTCACTACCGCATCATCGGCAGACACCCCGGTTGCACGGAACTCAAGTTGACCCTGGAGACGGGGCGCACCCATCAAATCCGCGTTCATTTGGCGCATTTAGGCCACCCCGTGGTCGGCGACCCGCATTATGGAGGCCGGAAGCGACTTGCCAAAAACATCCCAGAGATGCTTAAAAGTCGGATCGCCGAATTCCCCCGGCAAGCCTTGCACGCTCTGCGGCTGGCGCTGAATCATCCGGCTGACGGCAAACCGGTCGCCTGGTCCGCCCCCCTGCCTGAGGACCTGGCGGCCCTGCTGGAGGGCCTTAAGGGCAAGGCCGGCGCGGGGTCTGGCTCCGGCTCCTCGCGCTATAATCCGGGCCGATGACGGAAGGAATGATTGATCAAGCCGTTCACCGGGAGACCCTGCGCGGCACCCGGAGCGAACCGACTTACAGCGGCGCCCTTAGCTTCATGCGACGCAAATACGCCCGCGAGCTGGCGGGCGTTGACTTGGCCGTGACGGGGATCCCGTTTGACTCCGCCACGACCAACCGGCCCGGCGCGCGGTTCGGCCCTAGGGCCATCCGGCAGGCCTCCGCCCAGCTGAGCTGGGCCCAGCTGGACGACTGGGGTTTCGACGCCTTTGACAAGCTGGCGGTGATCGACTACGGCGACTGCGAGTTCGACCCGGGTCGCCCCGAGACCATCCCGCAACGGATAGAGGAACATGCGCGGCGGATCATTTCGCAAGGCGCCGGGTTGCTTGCCTTGGGAGGCGATCACTTCATCACCTATCCCATACTCAAGGCCCACGCGGAAAAACACGGCCCCTTGTCCCTGATCCATTTCGACGCGCACTCGGACACTTGGGAAGACGACGACGGACGGGTTGACCACGGCACCATGTTTTATCACGCCGCGAGAGAAGGGCTCATCGAGGCGAAACGCTCCGTGCAGGTGGGATTGCGCACCTTCAACAAGGACACTTGGGGGTTCAACCAGCTGAAAGCGCCCTGGGTGCATGAGCGCGGCGCCGCGGCCGTCAGCGACAAGGTGCGGAACATCGTCGGCGGCCATCCCTGCTACCTGACTTTCGACATAGACTGCCTGGACCCCGCCTGCGCCCCCGGCACCGGCACTCCTGTCATCGGCGGCCTGTCCTCGCACCAGGCGCAACAGACGCTGCGGGGCTTGGCCGGCGTCAACCTGGCGGGCATGGACCTAGTGGAAGTGGCCCCGGATTACGATGTCGGGGAGATCACCTCCCTGGCGGGGGCCAGCTTGGCCCTGGAGATGATTTACCTCTACGCCTCAAAGTAAATCCCGCAATCGAAAGTAGAGCATGCCCAGGGCCACTAGCTGGTTGCCAAACCAGCGGCCGCCGGGCAGGCGGTGATGTTTGACTCGAGCGAACACATCGAAACGCTCCTGAGCGCCGGTGATGGCATCCGCCAGGAGTTGCCCCGCCAAGTGAGTGACATTCACGCCATGGCCGGAATAGCCCTGGGCGTAGTAGATGTTTTTATCCAGCCGGCCCAGATGGGGGACGCGGTTCAACACGATGCCGATCTTGCCCCCCCACTCGTAGTCTATGCGCATGTCTCGCAACTGGGGGAACACCTTGACCATGCGGGGAAAGATGGCGTCCCGGATGCTGCGCGGCTCTCGTCCGGAATAATTGCAACGGCCGCCGAAGAGCAGGCGCCGCTCCGCGCTCAACCTGAAATAATCGACGATGTGGTTGGCGTCGCACACGGCCAGGTCCAGAGGATTGATGGCGCGGGCTTGCGCCGCGGACAAGGGCTCCGTGGCGATGATGAAACTGCCGGCGGGAAACACGAAGCCGCCCAGACGCCCCGTCTCCAGCTGATGGTAGGCGTTGCCGGCGAGGATGACGAAGTCGCAACTGATCTCTCCCCGCTCCGTGCGCACTTTGGGCCGCTTGCCGTGGGCTATGTCAATGACGGGAGATTGCTCGTGGAACTCGGCGCCCGCGCGCGCCGCCGCAACCGCCTCGCCAAGACACAGGTTCAGAGGATGCAGGTGCCCGTTGCCCATGTTGATCAAGCCCCCTATGTAGGTCCGGGTGCCGATGACTTCCTCCATGTCTTCCCGCGGCACCAATCTGACTTCATGAGGAAAGTCCATGCGCTGCAACCGCTCGCATTCTTCCTGCAACTCCCGCCACTGGCGCGGCTTGAGCGCGGCGTCCATGTAACCGAACTTGAGATCGCAATCGATGGCGTGTCGCTCCACCCGTTGCCTGATGATCTCGTGGCCGGCCCAGCCCAGATCCCAGAGCAGTTTGTCCAGATCCTTGCCGGAAGCCCGGCCTTGCGCTTGCCTCATCCGCTCCTCGCCGCTGAGGCCGCCTATGAGCTGACCGCCGTTGCGGCCGGAGGCCCCCCAGCCTATGCGGTTCGCCTCCAACACGCTGACCTTGTAGCCGCGCTCGGCCAGGCTCAGCGCGGCGGAAACGCCGGTGAAACCGCTGCCCACGACGCAGACGTCGCAACGGCGCGCGCCTTCCAACGGCGGACAATCGGGGCCGGGATTGGCGGTGGCCGCGTAGTAGGAGCGGCAATGGGGTTGCGGATAAGGCGAGCTGTTCATGTCAGGTTCAATTGCTTGGCGGTCAGGTCCAGGCAGGTCTTGACTCGCTCGATGAGCTCGTCTATCTGCTCCCGCGTCAGGATCAACGGCGGCGCGATGATCATGGTGTCGCGCACGGCGCGCATGATCAGGCCGTTGTTGAAACACACATCGCGGCACAGCCGTCCGACCTCGCCCACGGGGTCAAAAAAGGTCCGGGCGGCCTTGTCCTTGACCAATTCGAGGGCGCGGATGAAACCCACGCCTCGGGCCTCGCCCACCAGGGGATGATCCGTCAGCTCGTTCCAGCGCCGTTCGAGATAGGGGCCGGTGTCAGTCGCCACCTTGTCGATGATCTTCTCATCCCGCAGGAGTTTGACATTGGTCAACGCCAAGGCGCAGGCGGCGGGGTGGCCTGAGTAGGTGAAGCCATGGGCGAACTCTCCGCCCTGGTCGATGAGCAAGTCCGCCACGCGGTCGCCCACCATGACGGCGCCTATGGGCAGGTAGCCGGAGGACAGGCCCTTGGCGATGGGCATCAGGTCCGGGGCTATCCCGTAGTAATCGGAGCCGAACCAAGCGCCCAGGCGGCCAAAGCCGCAAATCACCTCGTCCGCGATCAGCAAGATGTCCTGCTCCTTGCAGATCCGTTGCACTTCTGGCCAGTAGCTGGCGGGGGGAATGATGACGCCGCCGGCGCCCTGCACCGGCTCGCCGATGAAAGCCGCCACTTGGTCCGCGCCCAACTCGTCGATCTTCTCTTCCAGAAGCCCTGCGGCGCGCAAGCCAAATTGCGCCGGCGTCAGCCCGTCGCCGTCGCGGTACCAGTAAGGCGAGGCGATATGCTCAATATCGGGAATGGGCAGATGTCCCTGCTCGTGCATGGGCTTCATGCCGCCCAGGCTGGCGGCGGCGATGGTGCTGCCGTGATAGGCCTCGCGCCGGCCGATGATGATGCGCTTTTCGGGCTTGCCGGCCAGGTCCCAATAGCGCCGCGTCAGCCTGACGACGGTGTCGTTGGCCTCGGACCCGGAGTTCGTGAAAAACACCCGGTTAAGATGGGACGGCGCGAGCTCCGCAAGCAACGCCGCTAATTCAATGGCGGGGGGATGGGAAGTCTTGAAGAAACTGTTGTAGTAGGGCAGTTCCAGCAACTGTTGGTAGGCCGCTTCAGCCAGCTCCTTCCTGCCGTAGCCTATGTTGACGCACCACAGGCCCGCCATGCCGTCCAAGAGCCGGTTCCCCTCCGCATCCCAGATGTAAGGGCCAGCGGCGCGGGTGATGACCCGGCAGCCCTCGTCCGCCAATGACTTCGCGTCGGTGAACGGATGCAGATGGTGTTCACGGTCCAAGGCCTGCCAGTCCAAGGCGTTGCGCGCCATGTCGTTCAAGGGTTCAAACCTGCGATGTCTTCTTCAGTCCTTTGACAAGGAACGGGCCGGCGCCGGTCGTGCCGCTCAAACATTCAACAACAGGTGTTCCCGTTCCCAGGAGCTGATCACCTGGAAGAAAGTCTCATATTCATGCTCCTTGACGGCGGCGTAAAGGCGCACAAATTCCTCGCCTAAAACGGCGCGCATAGGCGCGGATTTCTTCAGGAGTTTTAACGAGGCCCGCAGGTCCCGGGGCAGGGTGATGGCCCGGTCGTAGGCACTGTCCTCCAGGGGTTTGGAGGGGCGAAGCCGCTCCTTGACGCCGAGAAAACCCGCCGCCAGGGAAGCGGCGATGGCCAGGTAGGGATTGCTGTCGGCCCCCGGCACGCGGTTTTCCACGCGGGTGGCGGCGGATGGCGCGGCAGGCACTCGCAGGCCGACGGTGCGATTGTCGAATCCCCAGTGGGTGTTGACGGGCGCGGAGTAGTAGCGGGCGATGCGCCGGTAGGAATTGACATTGGGGGCGAAGATCGGCATGGCCGCGGGCAGGTGTCTTTGCAGGCCCGCGATGTAACTCTTGAACAGGCTGTTGGGCTTGCCGCTCTTGCTGACGAAGATGTTTTGGCCGGTCTTTTGATCAATGACGCTCAGGTGCAGGTGCATGGAACTGCCGGGCTGGCGCTGGTGCGGCTTGGCCATGAAGGTGGCATGCATCTTGTGTTTGAGAGCCGCCTCGCGCACCGTGCGCTTGAAGGCGAACACCTGGTCCGCCAGGTTCAGCGGCGCGCCGTGCCGGAAATTGACCTCAAGCTGGGCGATGCCGTCTTCATGGGTCAGCGTTTCAACATCGAGCTCCTGCTGTTCGGAGAACGAGTAGATATCCTCCACCACGCCCTCAAATTCGTTCAGGGCGTCTATGCTGAAGGTGCGCCGGGCCTCTTCTTGGCGGCCCGAGCGCCCTATGGGCGGTTCCAGGGGATAGTCCGCGTCCGCATTGGGCTTGACCAGGTAGAATTCGATCTCCGGCGCCACCACGGGCCGCCAGCCTTTTTCCTCGTAGAGAGCCAGGACGCGCCTCAACACATGACGGGGCGCGACGCTGACCGGGTCGCCATCAAGGCGATAGCAGTCGTGGATGATGCCGGCGGTGGGGTAAGGGGACCAAGGCACCTTGCGCATGGTCTCCACATCCGGCCTGGCTTCCATATCCGCGTCGCCGGGATTGACGCTCTCAACATACTCGGCGTAGTCGCCGGCGATGGTCTGGCAGAACAGACCCTCGGCGATCCGTATGCCCTTGTCTTGCAGATAGCGCGCCGCCGGGACGCACTTCCCCTTTGCCATGCCGGCGAGGTCGGGAACTAACGCCTCCACCTCTTCAATGGCGTTGTCCCGGAACCATTGTTTGAGTGTAGCCATACACCCCTTAGACGGGGGAACTTAGAATCGCTTTCTAACGGTGACGCCGAAGATGCGAGGCGGGTTGATGCCGAAACGCCGTTCAGCCCAGCGGTTGTTGACAAAGGTGTCGCCGCGCTCGTCCCAGACATTGTTGACATAAAAAGACGCGCTCCAGGTCTCAGCCTCCAGCCCCATCCTGAAATCCCCGACATTGTAGGGCTCCTGTATGGTCGGCGGCACCGCGTTGACAATGGCTTCAAGAGACTGGATCGCGTTGATGGCCTCGCCAACATGGGAGTAATCGAAGCGTATGTAGGGTTCAGCGCCAAACATCGCCTGCTGAAAGGTGTATTGCGCGGACAAGCTGGCTTTCCAATCCGGCGTGATGGGCAACCGGTCTCCCTCGTTCGCCTCCAGCGTGTAGCCGAGAAAATCCAGGGTGGCGGACCGGGAAATTTCGGCGTCGTTGTAGGCCACGGTGCCGCCCAGATCCCAGCCCGCGGCCGGCGTGAAGGCGAAATCGAACTCGAAGCCGTCTATCTTGGCCTGTGGGAAGTTGACGATCCCCAGGGAAAACACCAGGGGATTGGGGTCCTCGACCTGTATCTGTATGTCATCCCAGACCATCTTGTAGGCGGTGAAGTTGGCCCGCAGGCGGCCATCCAACCAAGTGGTTTTCGCCCCCACTTCCAGATTTTTGAGCTTGTCCGGGTCGTAGGAGATGGGGATCCCTGAAATCCGTTTGGAACCGTTGCCGCCGCCGCTGCGAAAGCCCTGAGAATAAGTCGTGTACAGCATGATGTCGTCGTTGTAGCGCCAGGTCAGGTTGACCTTTGGCACAAAGCCATGGTCAATGGCGCGGGTGGATTCATCGGTGACGACGAAATCGGTGTCGTAGTTGGGTTGGATGCCGTCCTGTTGCAGGCCGCCCTGCACCAGGTGGAATTCGCGTTCCACCCGGAACCAGCGGCCCCCCGCGGTGATGGTGAAATTCTCGGTGAAATCCACGCTCAACTCGCCGAACAGGGCGAACTGCTCGATGGTTTCATCGTAAGTGCCGAAAAACCAGTTGTTGTTGTCCGGGTCCCAGCTGCCTGGAGGCAGGCCGTTCAGGGAAGCGGTGTTCGGGTTGAAATCCGGGTTGGGGATGGTGGCGTCGTAGTCTATGTACTGCGGGTTGTTGAAAGCGACATTGTACGCCATGTAGTAAAACGCCGGCGAGCCAGGGAAGCCGTCATTGCCCGCCGCGAACAGGGAGTCTTCCTCGCTGCGGTTGTAGAACAGTCCCACCAAGCCAAACCATTTGCTGTCGGATTCCGCCGGGGTGGAAAGCCGCGCTTCCACGGTCCAGCGCTTGTTATGCACATCATTGACGGCGAAACCTTTTTCCGGGTCGCCGCCAAAGTTGTACACATCGTAATAGGCGTCATTGAACAGCTGATTGAAGGCGAACTGATAATCCGTGCCATCGGCGTCGTAACGGAAATCGCGGTCGAAATAAGAGGCGTGCAACAGGGTGTCGGCAAAACCCAGCTTGCCTTCCAAAGTGATGCCGAGCTGGTACCATTCCTCATCGTACGCCTCATCGTTGAAGCGCACCTGCTCCAGCTCGCCGACGCCATCGGTGGTGTCGGCAAAGCCGTCCGCCTCCAATTGCTGAAACACGGCGGAAAGATCCACGGTCCAGTCGGCGTTCGGGGTCCAGCGCACGGCGGCCCTGCCGCCGCTGCTTTCTTCGGTGTTGACATCCTCGCCAACATAGTCCGCGTTGTTGAAGGTGCCGCCCGGGCTGTCGCTCAGCACATTGTCGATGTACCCGGCCTCCTCTGAATGGAAGCCAACCAGGCGGATGGCGAGTTGCTCGCTGACCGGCAGATTGACCATGGCGCTGACATCGTAGCCCGCATCGCCGCTCTTCACTTTTGAGCCAGAGGCCTCGACCCAGCCTTCAAACGCCTCGGCGTCCGGTTTGTTGGTGATGATGCGCAGGGTGCCGGATTGGGAGGCATCGCCGAACAGGGTGCCCTGGGGGCCGCTCAGGGCCTCCACCCGCTCGATGTCCACCAGGCGCGGATCCGGGTTGATGCCGGCTATGGTGATAGGCTGTTCATCCAAATACACGCCGCTGGAGGGATTGTTTCCGAATTGGATGCCGGAGGCCGCCACGCCGCGAAACACCACCGCGTTGCCCCCCGGTTCACGCCGTCCGACCGCCAGCCCTGGGATGAACTTGACATAATCATCCATGCCCTCGAAGCCGCGCCGGTCGATGTCGGCGGTGGTGAACGCCGTAATGGCGACGGGAATGTCCTGCAGGTTCGCCTCCCGCTTGGTCGCGGTGACGACGATCTCTTCCAACACTTGCTGGGCCCCAGCGTCTTGGGCGTGGGCGCCTCCCACCAGCGCCGAAACCGCCACGGCAAGGGTTTTCTTGCTACTGGGCAATAGCTTTGATGTGTTCCTGCGCTTAGGCATTGTCAAGGCCCTCGGCTTGATTTCCGTCCGATTTTAGCCTGTTTTGCGCGAAATACAAGCCTTTTCGCCCCTTTCCGGGCGGCGGACCCTAGGTTTCTCGCTCAGCTCGGCCTTCTTAGGTCATCCAGGCCAGCCCGGTCAGCCAGCAGTTGTCTCAACGGCGCGGGGAGGCAACTGTGCGCCTTGCGAGTGAGGGCCTGCTCGTTTCTCTGCCACACTATGCCCAGGTAGATGATCGACAAGCCGGTGGCCGCCAACGCGACAGGGAACAGCCAGCTGTCCTTGAACACCTCGAAGGCCAGGCGTCCAAGATAGAGGCAGGCCCCGAGGGCGCCCAAGGCGACGAACACCCCGCGCGCCAACGCCACCCCCGCGCCAACCATGAGCAGGTTGACGCAAAAATACATAAATTGAGCCAGTTCGCTGTCGGACTGTTGCGAGGTCAGTCCCCCCCAAAACGCCAATGCGCCGGCAAAATACAGCCAGTGGGCGTAGTCCGCGGTTTTTCTGGCCCTGAGATCCGTCCAGAAAGCCAGCAAGATCACAATCAAACCGAAACCTAAGGTAACATCCGCGCGCAGGCGGTAGGCGTCGCCAAAGTCATCAGCAGGGATGTTGGCCATCATCACCGCCAAGTCTATGGAAGCGTACCAAAGCGTTATCGCAACGGGCAGCAACAAGAATGGGTAGCGATATTTCCAGAACATGAGCAAGCCGACAATCAAGGCCCCCAGCTCCATGTACAGCCAGGGCCATCTGATGAAATCGTGGAAACCGTGATAGATGTATTCACGGTAGGCGCTGTCCTCGGGCCACCAGCCCAGGGCCTCCTGCAGTCCGTAAATCGCCAGCGGCGTTGCCGCGATGACAAAAGTCGCGCTCAGGCTTGCGGGCGTGGCGTAGCCGCGGCGATGAAAGCCATTGGCCAACAACAAGCCGATGACCGCGTACGCCAAGGCGATGCAAAACATCCCCCAGCCGCCAAACTTCTCCCAGCCCAGGTTCATAAAGATCGTCACCGCGCCGATGGCGACCAGGCCGCCAGCGTAATACAAGGCATGGGTGAAGTTGAAACGGGATTCCGCCCCGGGCCGGGCCCTCAAAAAATCCAGCAGGGCCTTTGCCTGCGAGGCGCTGAGTATGTTCTCCCTGACTGCGGCTTCCATTGCTTCTTTGGTCACTTTCATTGTTGTCTCGTCCCTCCGCCCGCCGCTACAACGCCGTCTATCCTGCTGTCAGGTTCGGAACATCGCCCCGAAGGGTTGCCCGTTCGGTCTCAAAGTCCTCCTTAGGTGCAAATATGACTATCTTTACACCGTCTTCCGCCAATGGTTTTAGCTTAGCCTCCATGTGTTTGCGCACTTTCCGCCACTCCAAGCCGCCTAACCCACAGCCAAGGGCTGGAATGGCGATTGAACGGATGCGTCGCCCCTGAATTTCATCTACAAGCGACTTCAGACCGGATTCGATATCCTCCATGCGGCTTTTTCTTCGCCAATCTCTTTTGGTCGGGAAATTGATGATGTATTTAGGATCAGCGACCCGTCTCGTCTCAGAGGCAAACTTATTTCCCGGCTGGGTTTCTAGGTCTAATGCTGATTGTCCGTTTGAAGAAGTCTCAAAGACAAACATATTCCCCGGCCTTATTTCTTCACCCTTGCACTTCTTAGAATATTTTTTGAAATTGTCAGGGAATTCGCGCTTGAATTGCAGGGCAAGACCGCGCCCCATGACTCCAACGCAGTTGACGGGAGCAACCAAAGCGTCGACATCTTCAGCGAAAATGTCCCCAGTCTTGTATTCGATCATAATCATTCCCCCTTGGTCGTCAATAATACCAGTCGGGCTTGATTTCGACACGCGGCTTTTGCCGCGCCGTTTCAACAACAGCCATGGCGCGCCGGCGCATTTGCTCGGAACGCACTCCAATGCGTAGAATCAGGTTCCAGGGAAATTGCCGCTCCATCAGAAATTCGGCTTGTTTATCCTCTTTGCACTCCTGCCACTGTTTAGCATACACCGCCTCCCAGTTGATCTCTCCCAGATTTGCCAAATCACACCGGTCTTCGAAGTGGAAAGAACCAGCATTTGAAAGCGTGAACGCCCACCGCAGTCTTTGTTCGTCTGCCCAGGCAACCGTTTGCCGCAAATCCGCTTCCAGATAAATAATGGAGTCCTGCCCGCCTCGATAGCTTAATTCTGGGTCATTCCGCTTAAAAATCACATAGAGCATTACGGAGTGCGTCCCAAAGTAAAACGGCACGCAATCGCCGACATGAAGATCGGGATGACTGTACAAGAGCTTTCCCCTTCGTTGTCGTTTGATTTTTTCCATGCCGATTGTTGTGCCACCCGGCGCTCTCTTGCCAACCTCCTTATCGCACCAAAGATAGCCACCCTTGACGATGGAAGCGAGCCGGTCCACATGGACAATGTGATATATCTTGGGGTGAGCGGGAGGTTGCATTTATATCAACGGCTGTAGAGTCGTCTGGATTCTTCCTTGCTGTAACTATGGCCCTAAAACAGCGAGGGTGGTTGTGTCTGAAGCACCTCGCCATCCCACAGTCTTTTCAGGAAATCGGCCCAATGCAGGCAGTGGATGCCGTTCTGAAACATGGCGGTCTCGTCCTCGCTCACCAGGAAGAATTGCTTGATGATGCCCTCTTCCCGCAAGGCCTTGAGGCCTTTTTTGTCCTCCTGAGACACCTTGCGAGTGGCTTTGATCTCAACAGCGATCTCGTCTCCCGCCACCAGGTCCACCTCGTGGCCCGTTTGGGCGCGCCAGTAACGCACCGGGAGATGCAGCCTGTGATAACCGACAAAGGCCTTGATCTCGTTAATCAACCAGGTTTCAAAGCGGTTTCCGTAGGCGCTGGAATCTCTTTCCAGGCCCAGGGTGCTGTTGAGGAAGGATAACACGCCGGTGTCAAAGAAGTGGAATTTGGCGGCGCTCACGGCTTTCCGCTTCTCGGATTTATTCCAGGGTTCCAACATAATGCCGACAAAGGTCTCCTGCAGGATGGCGTAATACTCGCGAATGGTGCTTGGCGGCAACGCGTAGTCCCGTCCGAGTTTGTCGAAATTCAGGCTCTGCCCGTTGGACAAGGCGGCCGCCCTCAGGAATTTGGAAAACTGGGGGATCTTTCTGGCCAGGCCCTCCAGTTGAATTTCCTGGGTGATGTAGTTCGCGACATAAGCCTGCAATTCCTCTTGGGGTTCCCGGCTCAGACACACTGGGGGCAAACTGCCGTAGCGCAACTGGCGGAGCAAATCGAAATCCGGCATTTCCTTCCAGGTTAGCGGATAGAGATGCTGGTTCCAGGCCCTGCCAGCCAGGAGATTGACGCCTTGCCGTCCGAGTTTGCGCGCTGAGCTGCCAGTCAGCAGGAAGCGCCATCGCCTGTTCTCAATAAGGCGGTGCGCCTCGTCCAATAGGACCGGCAATTTCTGTATCTCGTCAATGACAACGCAAACAGGCTCGCCCTGTCCGGTTATTTGCCCCTGCGCCAGGCTTTCCAGGTTGGCGGGGTTGGCGGCCAGCTCGATGAAAGTGTTTGAGTTCAGGAGGTCGAAAAAGACAGCCCTCCCGTCCAGTTGCTTTCTGGCCAAAAAAGTCTTGCCGACGCCGCGGGGGCCAAAAAGAAAGAAGGACTTGCGAGCTAGCAACCCCGGCAAATTGATAGCGCGTCTGACCTGCATGGGGTCGAGAATAGCAAAAAAGACGGAAATCCACAATAGTTCTGTGGATTTTCGCCAAAAATCCACAGTAGCTCTGCGGATTTCCTCATAAAATCCACAACAGTTCTGCGGATTTACGCCAAAAATCCACAATAGCTCTGTGGATTTCTGCATAAAATCCACAGAATAGCCGTGGATTTTCGTGATTTCTTCTATCGCCTCTCTCCGATGAAGAAACCCGAGCAAGGGGCGGCTCCCCGCCCTCAGCCTTGCGCCTGCTTGATTTTTCACCCTGCAATAAAGCCTAATGCCCTCTGTCCGACCCTAATAGGAAGAATAATGCTCACAGAAAAATATCGGCGCATCGAACTGAACGCCGCCGGTCCTCTGGAAGCCGATGCCGATGCCGCCATTGCCCTGCTTAACAACCATTTTGACCCGGAGGATTTTTTCGTCTCCCGAACCGACAACTCCCTGGAAGTCTGGTTGCGACAAATTGACCTGGACGCCTTGTCCGCCGCCATCAGCGCGACCCTCGCGGAACACGGCGCCCCGGGGGCTATGGCTGACATTTTGCCCGCGGTGGAGAACATCAAAAGCTACGGCTTTAACGGCAACAAGCGCCTGTATGTCGGCTACAACAAGGAGCGCAAGGTTCGCGGGCGCAAGCAAAAAGAACAACGGCGCGGCAAGCATTACTACGCCAAGGACCACGGATTTCATCGCCGGGACAACGCCTTGCCCGCGGAGTTTGTTGATCAAATCGTGTGCGGCGACAGTGAGGAGGCGCTGAAACGACTGCCGGACAACTGCATCGACCTGGTGCTGACTTCGCCGCCCTACAACTTCGGCCTAGGTTATCAAGGCAACGGCGTCGATGGCGATTCGACAGACTGGAACGCTTACTTCGACAAGCTGTTCCGGGTGTTCGATGAGTGCATCCGAACGCTCAAATTCGGCGGACGCATCGTCGTCAATGTGCAACCGCTGTTTTCGGACTACATCCCCAGCCACCATGTCATCTCCAATTATTTCATGGCGCGGCGACTCATCTGGAAGGGCGAGATCCTGTGGGAAAAGAACAACTACAACTGCAAATACACCGCATGGGGAAGCTGGAAAAGTCCCTCCAGTCCTTACCTGAAATACACCTGGGAGTTCCTGGAAATCTTTTGCAAGGGCGATCTGAGAAAGACCGGCAAATCGGACGACGCCGACATTGACGCCGAATCTTTCAAGGAATGGGTGGTGGCCAAGTGGTCCATCGCCCCAGAGCGGCGCATGAGAGAATTCGACCATCCCGCCATGTTTCCGGAGGAACTGGCGCGCCGGGCCCTGTTGCTGTTCAGCTTCCGCGGCGACGCCGTGCTTGACCCCTTTGCCGGCGCCGGCACCACCTGCGTGGCAGCCCGGCGCAACGGCCGGCGTTTCCTGGGGATAGACACCGCTCCCGAATACTGCGCCACCGCCCAATCCCGCTTGGCTGACACCCAATTGCAGTGTCTGTAACAGCTATGCAGGCAACTCGCCAACAACTAATCGATCTTTACAACCGGGTAATCGGCGACGAACGCATAGAACAGTTGCGTAGCGTCAAGATGATGTATATAATTTCTCTTTTTGGCCAACGGAGGTACAAAAAATGGGAGTGCCTACACCGTCTAAATTAAATCGCCCAATTTTGGAATATTTATCCACGGTCAGCTCTCCTGTGTCCAACCAAAAAATCAGGAAAGAAGTGGCCGATTTGTTGAATCTTAGTAAAGAGGATGTGAACGAGATGTCCGCTCCACTACAAGGAAAGACGAGGTTTAGAGCGAATATAGACTCCGTGTTGATTGCCTTAAAAGGAGCTGGTTTACTGGAGGGGCCACATGGGAAACACAGAATTACGAATGAGGGTAAAAATTTCCTTCGTTCCCATTCTGGTGAAATTGCTACGCGGGAAGTATCGGCACTAAGGAAACAACAGAGAGATGGCAAGGAGGATTTTCCGGCTTCCGTAACGGATGAAGAAAGGGATGTTGAAAAAATACCTGAAGAGCAGATAGCGGATGTCTACAACCAATGGCGAGATATACTTGCCATTGACTTACGAAGCCGTATCGAAGGAATTTCGGATAAGGATTTTGAGAATCTAGTGGCTGAATTGCTGGTCAAAATGGGCTACGGACGAGGCGAGGTCGTGGGAGGACCCGGTGATGGAGGTGTAGATGCCATCATGACTCAGGATCGACTAGGACTGGAAAAGGTGCTTGTCCAAGCCAAGCACTACAAGACATCATCAGTGCCACCAAAAGATATACGCGAGTTTAATGACGTTTCAAAAGGACACAAGGGTGTATTTATCACATCTTCCACCTTTTCTCCCGCCGCAAAAAAAGAAGCCAAGAGCAATTATGAATTAATTGATGGTCCGAAATTAATTGACCTGATGATTGAGTACGATCTCGGACTGATCAAAAAAGCAACTTATGAGATCCGGGAGGTAGATGAAAACTTTCATTTGTTTAAGCAAGACAAGGAATCGGATGAGGGGCTCGATGACGACTAACAAAAAAGCGCATTCAGGCTTGCTTTAGTGTAGTTTCTACACTAACATTTGGGGGTCAGACACGCGCAAGGTCTCAAACCATGAGCCGAGACGACCGCCCGCGCCCAGCGGTGACAACCGACATCGTGATCTTCACGATCCAGGACCGGCAACTGAAAGTCCTGCTGATCCGCCGCGCCGCGCCCCCCTATCAGGATCATTGGGCCTTGCCAGGCGGGTTTGTCGAGCTGGACGAGGATCTGGAGGACTGCGCCCTGCGGGAGTTGCGGGAAGAAACCGGGCTGACCGGCGTGTATCTGGAGCAACTCTACAGCTTTGGCGCCCCCGGCCGGGACCCCCGAGGCCGGGTGATCACGGTGGCTTATTACGCGCTGGCGCCGGTTGACCGGCTGTCTCCTCGCGCCGCCAGCGACGCCAAGGAGGTGGCATGGTTCCCCGCAAACCGGCTCCCCACCTTGGCGTTTGACCACGCCCGGATCATGGAGATGGCCCAGCGGCGCCTTGCCGCCAAGCTGGAATACTCCACCATTGCCCTTAATCTCATGCCGGCCCGATTCACCCTGAGCGAACTGCAAGAGGTCTATGAGATCATCGGCGGCGAGAAGCTAGACAAGCGCAATTTTCGCAAGCGGGTGATGGCCTTCGACCACATCCGGGAGACGGGAGAAAAACGCCGCAACGGCAATCACCGTCCGGCCCGCCTGTACAGCGTGGCGCCGGCATGAACGCCGCCATCCCCCTCCGAGACTACCGTCTGCCGCCGGCTCAAGTGCCGCCAACGGTGGTGGAGACCCTAAGCCAACCGGAACGGGACCAGCGTCTGGGCCAGATCAAACAACGCTTGCGGGAACAGAACGCCGTGGTAGTCGCCCATTACTACACCCATCCCGACCTGCAACGGCTCGCCGACGAGACCGGCGGCTGCGTCTCTGACTCCCTGGACATGGCCCGGTTCGGTCACGAGACAGACGCCGCCACCCTCATCGTCTGCGGCGTGCGCTTCATGGGCGAGACCGCCAAGATCCTGAACCCGGAAAAACGGGTGCTGATGCCTGACCTACATGCGGACTGCTCCCTGGACCTGGGTTGCCCCGCCGACGAATTCGGGGCCTTTTGCGACCGTCATCCCGATCACACTGTGGTGGTCTATGCCAACACCAGCGCCGCGGTGAAGGCCCGGGCCGACTGGATGGTCACCTCTGGCAGCGCGGTGGAGGTGGTCAAGGGCCTGGCGGCGGCGGGACAGAAGATCATCTGGGCGCCGGACAAATATCTGGGGGAATATGTGCAAGAGCAATCCGGGGCCGAGATGATCCTGTGGCAGGGCAGTTGCGTCGTCCACGAGGAATTCAAGGGCCGGGAACTGGCGGAACTCAGGCAACGACATCCCCGGGCGAAGGTGTTGGCGCACCCGGAGTCCCCGGCCTCCGTCCTCGAACAAGCCGATGTGGTCAGCTCCACCACCGGCATCATCAAGGCCGCCAGGGAGCTGGACGCGGACGCCTTCATCATCGCCACCGACAAGGGCATTTTCCACAAGCTGAAGGAAGTCGCGTCGGGCAAGCGTTTTATCGAGGCCCCCACCGCCGGCAAAGGCGCCACCTGCAAGAGTTGCGGCCATTGCCCCTGGATGGCCATGAACAGCCTGACCAAGCTGTCGGCCCTGCTTGAGGAGGGGGGCAACGAGATTGTTGTCGATGAGGCTGTGATTGAACGGGCCCGTGCGCCTATCAAGCGCCTGCTTGACTTCGCCGGGCGCCGCCAGCAGACGATCTACGGCAACAACGACGCCTGACAAGCCAGGCCCTCCTCACTAGGCTCTCCTCGCCAGGCCCTCATAGCGAGGCGCCCTCAGCGCAAGCCCAGGCTTGCGGAGACGGAGCCGCTTCGGCCCTCCAGCCGGTTCACCTGCGCGCTGACCACGCGGCCCTGACCGGCGGCTTGCAAGCGGGAGACGAACAACGCCAAGTCGCTGAACGCCACTTCGTTGAAGGCGATGGCCAGGCCTCCCTGCTCACCGCCGGACCGCAGACCGCTGACTTGCTCGCGCAGACCCAGGTCCCGCAAGACCTCCTCGACCCCAGCGGCGGAGACGCCCGGCCCGGCCCCAGGCTCAGCAGACGCCGCCTCCCCGACCGCGGCCCGCAAGCGGTTCACAACGGCGACCCGCGCCTCCATCCAAGCCAGGTCCGCGCGCAACCGGGGCAATTCCGCAACCAAACGCCGGCGCTCCTCGAGGCGGGGCGCCAGGGCTGAAAACAACGCCGCGCCCAACAACGCGATGGCGGCTGCGCCCAAGAGACGCTTCTCCTTAGGGGCGCGGGCTTGCCACCAGGGGAATCGCAACCTCACGCCGACCACTCCAGTTGAATGCGGCTCTGCACCCTGCCATCCTTGAGCTCCGCATGCTCCACCCGCGCCGCCGCGAATTGGCTTAATTGTTTTTGCAGGGCTTCCAGCGTTTCAAAATCCGGCAAGCTCAACGCCAACGCGATGTTCTCGCCATCAAAATCGAACCCCTGCAATCGCCCGTCGGCGGCGTCTATGAGGGGGGCTAATTGCTCCAGCCAAGCAAGCAGGTCGGCATGCGCCGGCCCCCCGGCCCCCTGTTCCCGGGCCAACAGCCATTGCGCCATCTGATGACGCGGATCTACTAAATTTCGAGCCTCGGGAAAGGCCTGTCGGTAGGTGGACTCCAGAGCCCCGGTCAGCCGTTCATGCTCGGTCCGCATCCGCGCGCCGTCGAGAAGCCACTGCGCCGCCAGGACTAATAACAGGGCGGCGGCCAAGCCTGCCGCCGGCGCCAGGTGCCGGGCCCGGAAGACACCGCGATGACGGGGCCGATAGGGCCCTGTGAGCAGATTGCAGGCCGCCAGCAGGGGCTGGCGCGCCAGCCAGGCGTGGCGGGGCAAATCGGCCTCGATCTGTTCCAGCTCAACATCGAAGTCGCGCAAACAGTCCCGCCAGTTCGCCACCTGTTCACGCTGTTCCCGACCCCGCGTCCGCGCTATCAGGCGTTTCGGCGCAACTTGCGCCTGTTCCAAAGCGAGCAACAAGGCGCCAGGGGGCCGGGCGGCGATCGCGCCGTGCAACGCCGCGCCTACAGCCGGCCCTGGAAACCGCAACAACAACGGCGTCTCGGTGGCGTCCAACAACCAGGCGTCGGCGGCCGGCTCAGGCAACAACAGGTAGTCCGGCGCCACGAGCGCCAAGTGGCGGCCATGCCGTTCAGCCGCTTCTATCCATCCGGCCAGTCGCTCGCGCTCCACCACGGCCACCGGCGTCAAGACCGAGCCGCTACCGGGCCGCCGGGAGAGGGCCGCCAACGGCGCTAAATGATAGGCCTCCGACGGGCGCAACAGATGATCTTCCAGGGCGAAAGGCAGGGCGGCGAGAAAACGCCGGCGGTTGCGCGCGGGGACCTCCACTGCGTGAATCCGCGCCTGGTGGCCGGGTACGCACAGCGCAAGCCGCGCCCCCGGCGGGGCCGGCAGGGACTCCCAGCCAGCGCATTCTCCTTCCTGGGTCGGCGGGGCGTCCGCCGCCGGCCGCCGGGCCCAGCGCAATCCCGCCGGGGTTTGTTGCACTTGCCAATACTCGCCCTGCGCCATTCAGCCCATCCTCCGGCGTGAAATCATCATTCCATTTCCCGCTTGTGGCCAACGATGGCGACGCCGGCGCCGGCGCGGCGGTAGAGGGTGGCCAAGCGGTGGCGCGCGCGACCCGCGCTCACTTGGACGCGAGCGGTGAAAAATTCCGATTTGACATCCAGCCCGGCGGGTCTTTGGCCCCCCGTCAGGCCCGTCTGCTGGTAAAAATCGCCGATGGCGCGAAAGGGTTGCCGCCTGGCTTTGTCGGTCCAAGACTTGGCCTTGCCCAGGCTGGCTTGCGGCCCTCCCCAGGCCGGGATCATCGCCGCCAACACCACCGGGCCGGCCGTGTTGACATTGACGCTGGAGCCATAGCGCGGCAAGGCGGCGACATGAGGCCGCAACTTCTCCCACGCGGCACCGTCCACCCCCCGCGCCAAGCGCAATTCGGCGGGGTCAACAAAGGGCTGATTGGCGGCCAGGTAAGGCGGGTTCAGGGCAAGATAATGACCGTCTTCCGCGCCCCAGGGGCCGCTGGGGTCGCCATCCGGGTCTATCCAGTCTATGGCGGCCGCGGCAATCCCCGGCGACAAACCCAACAGGCGCAACAAGCGCGTGAATTGCTTCCGCGCCGCATCGTTGACTTCGCCATCCTCGTTCACCAAGTTGTTGAGGTTGAAACGCGCCTGCATGTCTTCCATGCGGCCCTGGACGAGGCCGCGGCCCGCCGGCATGGGGAGCAGGGGCCTGGCCCACAGATCCCCATAGCCGTCGTAATCGGGGTTCTCATCCTGCAAGATGAGGCGCGCCCACTCCTGGACGGCGCGGCTGACTTGGACCGACTGAAGCAAGTCGCCGCTGTTCGCCACCTGTTGGGTCCAGAGTTGATTGGAGAAACCTAGGCGGGCGACGATGGCGGTTAGCAAGGCGACGATGAGCAACACGACGACTAAGGCCACGCCACGGGAGCCAGCGCGGGCGCGGCGCGAGCGCGGCGCAGTGGTTGCGGACACGGGCTTAGGCCGGCGGCCCCACATGGAACAGCCACCTGAAAACGCCGTGATCATGAAGCGCCACCGTCAGCTCCACGACCTTAGGCGGCCCAACCCGTTGCGCCGGCGCGGGAGAGGAGGCCTGAGGCCACTGGGCGGTCCAACGGGCGGCAGGATCCAGGAACCGGCAACGGACCGCTTTGACGCCGGACAAGAGCAGGGCCCCGTCGGCCTCGACCCCATAGGGCTGATCAGGATGGGGCCAGGTTTCGCGATAGAGGCCGCCATCTTGCAGGCTGTAGGCGACCCGCAGGAACGGACTCGCGGCGCCGGCGCGGAAAGAAGTAGCAGGGACCCTTCGGGTGAACGCTAACAGGGGCCTCGGCTCGGGTTGGCCGCCGGCCCCAGCCCCAGGCGCGCTGAAGGCCAGGCCCTGTTGCAAGCCATCGCGGGACGGGCGATCAAGGGCCTGCCCCAGATCGAAAGCGATGAGATTGAACGCCGTTTCCAGGGTTTGCCAAACACTTCTTTGCTTGCGCAACTTGTCCTGAACCGCCAGCCCCTGGGCCAAAGCCCCGTAACCGGCGGCGGCCACCACGGAGAAAATGGCGATGGCGACCACCAGCTCCAACAGAGTCATGCCTGAGTGCTTCGTCATTGGGCCTGTTCCTCCGGCGCGCGCCGGGCCGGATGGCGCAAAAAGCCTTCTAAAGTGACCAAGGAAAGGGTCTCAGGCGTCCTGCCGACCTTGACGGTCAGGCGGCGCAAGCGGGGTTCTTCGGTGGCGCTGACCTGTTCTTCCCAGTGCCATTCCCGGCCCCCCATTTCCGCGCTACCCTGGTAGGTCCGGAGCGCCGGCCACTCCCCGGCGGCCTGGCGCAAGACGATGCGGTTGTGCGCCACCCACCTTGCCGCGCTCCGCTCCGGCAGGCCCTGGGCGACGACCATCCCTTGGCTCAGGGCCTTCCACAGGGCGGCGATGGCCAATGCCGTCACCGCCAACGCGACCAACACCTCCAACAAGGTGAAGCCGCAGGCCCGGCCGGGGCGGTCCCTCATGGCGTCCGCGTCCGGGCCGGGCCAGTGGGCCCCATGACGATGATTCTCCGCCTATCGCCGCTTTGCAGGACGGCCCGAAAGGCGTCCTGCTCCCCGGTGGGCGAGAAATAAACCAATCCGACAGACTCAGCGGCCTGGCCGTTGATCGCCAGCTCCCGCAAGGAGACGCCGAGCGGCAGGCGGGTTTCCGCAAAAGGCGGCGCGGCCACCGGCGCGAATTCGTTGTCGGCGCGTTGCGAAAAGCGGTAGCGCCCACCTTCGGAGTCCAGCTCCAGGCGCCAGGGCCGGGAAGACAGCAGGGCCTCCTGCCGGGCGTGATTGATGACCATGCTCAGGCGCTCGGCGGCAAGGGCCAGATCCCGGCGCCAGGCGCCCCCCAGCCCCGGCAAGACCAGCCCCGCCAAAACAGCGATGATCGCCATCGCCGCCAGGAGTTCCAGCAGGGTGAAGCCCTGAGCCGTCGTCAGCCCGTCGGGGCCCTGTTTCATAGATCCCAGGAACCGATGTCGTCCCCATCGCCCCGGCGTCCGTTGGGGCCGGCGCTGAAGACATCGATCTCGCCGCGTTTGCCAGGATGCAGGTAGTAAAACGGATTCCCCCATGGATCCAGGGGAAGCTTGCTCAGGTAGCGGTTCCAGTTGGCGGGGGCCGGGTTGCCCTCAGGCCGTTTCACCAAGGCCTCCAAGCCCTGATCGACGCTGGGATAGTGGTGGTTGTCCAGTTTGTACATGCCTAAGGCCGAGGTGAGGGCGCGGAGGTCGGCCTGCGCCTTGACGATCCGCGCCTGCTTCGGGCGGTCCATCACGAGAGGGACGACCACTGCCGCCAAAATGCCTATGATGATGACCACCACCATGAGTTCGATGAGGGTGAATCCCCGTTGCTTGGCAACCATCTTCACGCCCCCACCAGCTGATTCATCTCGAAGATGGGGAGCAGGATGGCCAAGACGACAACCAGGACGAAAACGCCCATAAGCAGGATGAGCGCCGGCTCCAAGAGGGCGGCGGCGGTGGAAAAGGCGGTTTGCAGTTCGCGCTCCTCGTGGGACGCGGCCCGTTCCAACATGGCGTCCAGCTCGCCGCTGTCCTCGCCAACGGCAATCAGTCGCGTCAACAACGGCGGGAACCAGCGGGACTGCTCCAAGGCGACATGCAACCGCCCTCCTTCCCGCACAGACGCCGCCGCCTCCCGCACGGCGCCGCGCAAAGGCTCATTCTCGATCATGCCGCCGCTCAGTTCCAGGGCTTCCAACAACGGCACGCCGCTCTTTGTCAAGATGGCCAAGGCGCGGGCCAGCCGGGCGGCATGGAGGGTTCGGTTCAGGGGGCCGATGAGGGGAAGTTCCAATAACAGGCGGTCCTGCCAGCACCGAATCCGGGGCCGGCTTAACAGCCAACGCCACAACAGCAAGCTCGCAACCACGGCGGCGATGAGCAACCAGCCGTAGTCCCGCAGAAAATGGCTGCTCGCTATGAGACTGCGGGTTAGCAAGGGCAGTTCCTGGCCGGTTTGCTCGAACACCCGGGTCACCTCCGGCACCACATAGGTCAACAGGGCGACAACCACCAGGAGCGACACCGCCGTGAGCACGGCCGGGTACAGCAACGCCGCGCTGATGGTCTGACGCAAGGCGCGCCGGGTCTCGGCGTAATCGGCTAAACGCTCCAAGGCCTCCTCCAGCTTGCCGCTGGCCTCGCCCGCCTCCACCAAGTTGCGGTGCAACGGCGGAAACACGCCCGGATAACCGGCCAGGGCCTGGTGCAACGCGGCGCCTTCCATGACCTGGGCGCGGACGCCGGCCAACACGGATTGCAAACGCCGATTGGCGGTCTGATCTTTCAAGGCGCCCAGGGCCTCAGCCAGCGGCACGCCGGCCCGGATCAAGGTGGCCAATTGCCGGGTGAGCAACGCCAAAGCCGTCGCTGAAACCCGCTGGCGCGGGGCACCGGCGCCCTTTGAGGCGTCTTCCACGATGGCGCGCACTTCGATGGGATGGAATCCCTGGCGGCGCAGGCGGGAGCGGATTTGGCGCGACGAATCCCCGTTCAACACGCCGCGCCGGGCGCGGCCGGCGGCGTTGAGGGCGACATATTCGAAGGCGGCCATGTCAGTCGCTCGCGACCCGCAACGCTTCCTCCAGGCTGGTCTGCCCGGCCAACGCCTTGGCGATGCCGTCTTCCCGCAGGGCGCGCATCCCCCCTTCGCGGGCCGCCTGGCGCAGGGTCTGTTCGCCGCGGTTGTCGTGGATGAGGCCCCGGAGCCGCTCATCCACCACCATCAATTCATAAATGCCGGTGCGGCCGCGGTAGCCGGTGTAGGCGCAGGCCTCGCAACCGCCGGCGCGGTAGAGGGTGAGCCCCGGGGGCAACTCGCCGTTCAGTTGCCGGCGCTCGCTGGCCCCAGGCGCGTAGGGCGCGCGGCAGGCCCGGCAGAGTTTCCGCACCAGGCGCTGCGCCATGGCGCCTAACAGGCTCGAGGCCGCCAAATAGGGTTCGACGCCCATATCCACCAAGCGCGTCACGCTGCCCGCCGCGTCGTTGGTGTGCAGGGTGGAGAACACCCGATGGCCGGTCAGGCTGGCCTGCACCGCCACCTGGGCGGTTTCAAGATCGCGTATCTCGCCCACCATGATCACATCCGGGTCCTGCCTGAGGATGGCCCGCAGGCCCTTGTCGAAGGTCATGCCGGTCTTCACATTCACCGGGATTTGACCCACTCCCTCCAGATCGTACTCCACCGGATCCTCCACGGTGATGATGTTGAGGTCGGGGCTTTGGAGTTGCCGCAAGGCGGCGTACAAGGTGGTGGTCTTGCCGGAACCGGTGGGGCCAGTCACGAGAAAAACGCCATGGGACGAATCGATGAGACGGGCAAACTTTTCCCGGACATCTTCCGGCATGCCCAGTTGCTCCAGGGAAAGGGGGCCTTGCTCCTTCTCCAGAATGCGCATCACCACCCGTTCGCCGTAGTGGGTGGGCAAGGTGGAGACCCGCACATCGATCATGCGCCCTCCCAAGCGCAGGCCGATGCGCCCGTCCTGGGGAACGCGCTTCTCGGCGATGTTCAAGCGCGCCAACACCTTGGCCCGAGCGGCAATGCGCCCGGACAGGGCCGCCGGCGGCTCCACCACATCCCGCAGGATGCCATCCATCCGGAACCGGATGACGACGCGGGTCTCAAACGGTTCGATGTGAATGTCGGAGGCCCCCTCCTCGATGGCCTGGGTCATCACCGCGTTCAGCAGGCGGATGATGGGGGCGTCGTCCTGGCTGTCCAACAGATCGGCTGTTTCCGGCAACTCAGCGGAAGCCGCTTGCAAATCGATGACGGCATCCAGGCCCTGCGCCGCGTCCGCCGCCGCGCCGGCGCGTTCGAAGGCGCGTTGCAAAGCGTGGTTGAAAAAGCGCTCGGGGACCATCACCGGCCTGAACCCGGCGCCGAATTCGGCCTGCCCCTCCAACCAGGCGCCCCAGTCCACATCGGGGCGCACCCAGGCCACAGTGGCCTCTTCCTGCTGGTACGCGGGCAACACCCCCAGGCGGCGCGCCGGGCCGAAACCGTAGCGGCCCGCCAGTTGCCGATCCAGCTTGTCCAGATCGGGCCGGGCTTCATGGGGCCAGCCTAATTGCGACGCGCGCGCGGCGCTGGAGGGCGCCGGGGACGGCGCCCGCTTCCCGACCTGGGCGGGGCGGGCCTTAGGGGCGGGCGGATTCATGGGGAGGGGGCGGCCCTTCCTGTTCGTCATTGGTCGCGGCAGGTTCTTCAGAGCCGGCGCCGGGGCCTTTCATGCCGGTGATGAGTTCCCATTCTTCCAGAGGAGAGGCGTCTTCTTCCGACTCCTTGAAGACCGGCAACCTGCTCAGCTGGTCCAGGTATTGGTATTTGTTTTGGGTGGGGATGTCCATGTCCTTGGGCCCGCGGATGATCTGGGGGCGCAAAAACACTAACAGATTGGTTCTGCGGCGACTGTCGTCCGAGTAGCGGAACAGGTTGCCCAGCACGGGAATGTAACCTAACAACGGCACTCTCTGCTCCTTCTTGGAAATGTCGTCCTGGATCAGGCCGCCTAACACCAACATCTGATTGTTTTCCGCCACCACAGTGGTGGTCAGCGAACGGGTGTTGGTGACCAGATCCCGGGCGTCCCCCCGTTGCGTGGCGACGCTGGAAACCTCCTGAAAGATCTCCAGCTTGATGGCGCTGCCTTCCGTGATCTGGGGCCGGATGCGCAAGGTCAGACCCACATCCCGCCGCTCTATGGTCTGAAAAGGATTTTGCACCGCTGTGCCTTGCCCCACTTGCGTGTAGGCCCCGGTGATGAGCGGCACATTCTGGCCCACGACGATTTCCGCCTCCTCGTTGTCCATGGTCAGGATGTTGGGGGTAGATAGCACATTGGCGTCGGTCTGCTCCTCCAGGGCCTGGGCCAGGACATTGATATTGTAGATCTCCGTGCCGTCAGGCAGCGTGATGGTCCCGTCGACAAACCCCAGGGAGAAACCAGTGCCGGTGGCCAAGGGGTTGACCGCCGCCGTCGACAGGCTGGCGCCCAAGGTGAAATTGGTCCCGCCCACCAGGCCCTGCTGGTCCCCTCTTGCGCCGTCGCCGACGCCGAACTGCACCCCCAGCTGTTGCGCCGCGCGGGTGCTGACCTCGGCGATGAGGGCCTCCACATACACTTGCAGGCGGCGCACATCCAGTTTTCTGATGACCTCGGCGACGATGGCGAAGTCGGACTTGGTGGCGGTCACTATCAGGGCGTTGGTTTCCGCGTCGGCCCGGATGTTGATCTTGCCCAAGAGTCCGCGGGGGGCCGGGGAGTCTGAATCCCCCCGTCCTTCCGGGCCGGCGTCTATGGTGCTTCTCAGGACTTCCGCCAGGTTTTCCGCGTTGGCGTTTTTCAAGTAGATGACATGGGTGTCGCCGCCGCTGATGGCGGGGGAATCCAGTTGCGCGGCCAGAGCCTTCAGCTCCCGGCGGGTGTCCGGATCCGCCTTGATGATCAGGCTATTGGTGCGGGCGTCCGCTATCACGGCTACCCCGTCGGCGGCCGCGTTTTTATCCTTGCCCTCGTGCGAGCGCAACTGGTTGAACAGCTGGGCCAGTTCCTCCGCCGCGGCATGGGTCAGGACCACCAGCTCCACTTCGCCGGTGCGCGCCGGACGGTCCAGGCGCTTGATGATGCCGGTCAGGCGCTCCACATTGGCGGCCCGGTCGGTAAGGATCAGCGAGGCGGACTTGGGATCCGCCGCGAGATGGCCGTAGGCGGGAAGCAAGGGGCGCAAAATTGGCACCAGGCGCTCTGCGAAAACATGATCCAGGTGGATGACTCGAGTGACCAGGTCCTCAGGATTCAGGCCGCCTGGGCTTGCCGCCCCGCTCCCGGGGGGCAGGCCGCGGGTTCGCCCCTGGGCGGCCGGGACGATCTTGATGACGCCCGCGGATTCCACGGTGGCATAGCCATTGACTTCCAACACGGACTGGAACACCCGGTAGGCCTCGTCTTCCGTCAGCGGCTCGGGGGCCATCACGGTCACCTTGCCCTTCACCGCCGGGTCCACCAGGAAATTCTTGCCGGTGAACTCAGCCACCGCCTGGATGACGGCGCGAAGATCGGCATCTTCAAAATCGAAGTTGACCGTCTTCGCCCAAACCGCCGCCGGCAACGCCAACGCCAGAAACAAGAACAAGCGGAGAGAGCTCACCGACGGCTACTGTATGGAAAAATCGAGGGAGACCTCGCGGCCCCCGCGCAAGAGATCCAGACGCACCGCCTCAGCAGATCTGAAGGAGTTGTAGGCGGCCAGGGCCTCCTGGATGTTGCGCACTGAGACCCCGTTGACGGCCACGATGACATCTTCTCGCCTGAGGCCCAGATCCTCGAACACGCTGCCCTTGTCGATGCCCACGACGCGAAAGCCGGCCGGCTCGCCATTGCTGAGGTAGGGCACCGCTTTGGCCTGCCTCAGGAGGCTAGGCAGGCTGCCAAGGTGCTGATCGAGCGTTGCGCGGGCCACCACTCGCTGGCGTTCGCTGAGCCGCGCGACGCCCCAGTTGGAAGCGCCGGCCTGGGCCTGTTCTCGCGGCCGGGGCGCCCCGGCGACGCGGGCGGCTTGGCGGCGCCCGTTGCCGGCGTCTTTGCGCAACTTCGCCTCCTCCAAGGTGAGGGTTTCCCGAATGTTGTCGCGCAACAGGACCACCTGGCGCGCCCCTATGCCCACGATTTCGGCGCCGGCGATCCGGTCTCCCAACCAATAGACTTCTTCCTTGCCGCCGCCCTGGGCGATCAGGGCCAGCTTCCGGTCGCTGTCCCGGCGCGCTATGATGCCCTTAAGAATCAGGTCCAACCCGGTTTCCGGCAACGCCTCGCCGGCGAAATCGGGCCCTTCCGCCAGCGCGGGCCGACCCGCGCCGAACAAAGACAGCAACGCGGGCGACGGCTGACCCGGCGCGGCGGCATGGGCTTGAGAGGCGGGGCCGGCCCGCGTCCCAGTGGCGCTCAGCGCCGGTTTCCCGGCGTCTTGCAGTGCCGAAAACCCCTGCCGGACCAGGTCCGCCAACGCCAGGACCAAGGCAACGGCGAGTCCGATCTCAACAAGACGCAACAGCCGTTGCGACGAAACCCGGTTCGCTAAAAAAGAGGGCACGATGTAGCCTCCGGCGCTCTCGATTGTGGCTATGTCTCTCCATGCTGTCTCGCGCTGGGGCCGTCTTTCAGGAGCTTTGCCTTCCTTGGAGCCTCCATGGCCCTGATCTTGCGCCCCTTGTCATTCGCAAGGCGTTCTTCTCTCGCGTAGTATATAATAGTATGAAGAGCAAGCTAACAACCGATTGCGATGATGAATTGTCAATCCCCCAAGCGCGGCGCCGGCGCCTGAGCCCCTCCCGCGGAAAACGTCTGAGATTCCATGCACGCAGACCAACCCTACACTGACCGCTTCGCCCTGGAAGTCATCGCCCTGCACCGCTTTTTTGAAGTGTGGTTTGGCGGCCATTGTGAAAACGATGAACAGGCGTTCGCCGACGGGATGCTATGCAGGATGCGCGAGGATTTCACCATCGTCCTGCCGGGCGGGGCCATGTTGGAAGGAAGGCGTTTTTGGCCCGAATTCAAAAAGTTGCATGGCGACAATCCCGATTTTCACATCAGCATCCGCAATGTCCAGCGAAAAACGCTTCCGGCGGCCCCCATTCATCTTGTGACTTATGAGGAATGGCAGCGGAACGCCCGGAATTCGAACCCTGCGAACAACGGCCGGTTGTCATCCGCCATCTTCCTCGAAGACGAGAAGACGCCCAACGGCATCGCGTGGCTCCATGTGCATGAGACCTGGTTGCCGGAGTCCGTGACCGCCGCCGAGCCTTTTGACTGGCTCTCAACCGACTGAATTTGAGTGGATGAGACGCGGAAAAGGTTGCTTATGCAGGCTACATCGCTAATAATCAGCCGGCGGTTGTCCAGCCGGACCGACCCCGGGAGGGGTTTTCGGCAGGTTTGGGCAAGGGCCCTCAGTGCCGGGGGCCGCCCGCTATTTCGATTTTTTACAGAGGAGAATCTCATGTCGCCTCACGCAAAACAGGATTCATCCCGTTTTTCCCGCCCGTTGTTTTCAATGCTTGCCGCCGCGCTGTTCGCGGCCGCGCCAGCCGCTGTCTCAGGCCAAGAGGAATCCCGTCTCGTGGAGCTCGTGGTGACCGCGCAAAAACGCGAACAGAGCCTACAGGACATCCCGGTGGCCGTGACCGCCGTGGCGGGAGAGCAACTCGTGGAATACGGCATCACCGATGTGTTTGACTTGCAACAGAATGTCCCCAGCTTGATCTCGGACCGAAGCCAAGTCTCGACCACGGCCAATTTCTCCATCCGCGGCATCGGCACCAGCGCGCAGAATTTTGGCTTGGAGCCGTCGGTGGGCCTGTATGTGGATGGGGTCTATCGGGCCCAGCCCAGCTCCATCATTAACGAACTGGTGGACATTGAACGGGTGGAAGTGGTGCGGGGGCCTCAAGGCACCCTGTTCGGACGCAACACCTCGGCGGGCGCCATCCTCATCAACAGCGTCGCCCCTAACCACGAGGGTGGGGACAACTATTTTGAGCTGTCTTATGGCAATCTCGACCTGTTCACCGCCAACGGCGGCTTCGGCGCCTCATTGGTGGAGGACCTGCTCGCTGTCCGGGTCACCGGCTTCCTTGCCAGCCGCGACGGGTATGTCGATGCCCTCGGTCTCGATGCCAATCAAGAAATCAACATTGACGCGCTGACCCGCGAGGTCCATGTCGATGCCTTCGGTTCCGGCAAGAGTGTCATTAACGACCGGGACCGCTGGGGCGGGCGAGTCCAGTTGTTGTTCACTCCCAATGAGGACCTGTCGGCGCGGGTCATCCTGGACTACGCCGAACTGAACGAGGTTTGCTGCGCCGCCGGCACCCTGCGCAACAACTATTTCAGTTTCAACGGCCAGCCCGGTTCCGACGCTCTGTTCGCCGCCCTGGGGGCGCCGGTCATCTCCGAGAATCAGTTATTCGACGACGTGGTGGCGGTGGGCTTTTTGCCAACATCGTCCAACGAGGACAAGGGGGCGTCCGCGGAAATCAACTGGGATGTCGGTCCTGGCACGGTGACTTCCATCACGGCCTTCCGCAAATTCAGCACCTTTGACAACATCGACGCGGATTTTAGCGCCGCCGATGTGGTCAACCGGCTGAACGACGCGAAATCCGACACTTTCTCCCAAGAATTGCGCTTCGCCTACGACAGCGAACGATTCAATTACATCGCCGGCGCGTATTACTTCACCCAGGATTTGTACAGCAGGACCGACACCAGTTTCGGCCTGCACTCCAATGCGGTCCTGGTCAACAGCAACCCGGACTTGGCTGCCGCGGTCAATGGCGTGAACGCCTTGTCCGCCGCCACCGGCGGACTGGTCCCCACGGTGGCCAACGCCGGGCCGCCCGGCACCAGCGCGCGCAACATGATGACGCAAGACCATGAGGCCTGGGCCCTGTTCGGCCAGGTCGATTTCCGGGTGATGGAGCAACTGGAACTGTCCGCCGGCCTGCGCTACACAGACGAGAGCAAGGATTTGTTAGGCGTGTTTGAGCAGGACAACACAGGGCCGCCGCCGAACTTCACCGCCATAGGCACCAACCTCGCCTTGGTCTCCGCTGGGCTGGCGCGGCCGGACCTTCAGGCCCTGGGCCCGCTGTTCGCTCCGGGCTGGGGGTTTTACCTGTTGCCGGTGCTGGCGCCGCGCCCCAATGTGGATGAAACGCTGAACGACAGCCAGCTCACCTGGAATGTCAAGCTGAGCTGGTTCGCCAACGACGACCTGATGTTTTACGGAGGCTACGCCACCGGCTTCAAATCCGGGGGGACCAACACCGACCGGATTCATCCGGCCTTCAGCCAGTTGTTCGGCGCCGAAACCTCGGACTCCTTCGAGGTGGGGGTAAAGGCGGACTTCCCGGCGCAACACCTGCGGGCGAACCTGACCCTGCATTACACCACCATTAAGGATTTCCAGAGCAACTCCTTCACCGGCACCGGCTTCAACCTGCAAAACGCCGGCAAGCTGGATGTCAAGGGCGGGGAATTGGAGGTGACTTGGCAACCGACCGCCAATGTGATGTTCAGCGGTTCCTACACCTACAACGACGCCGAATACGATTCCTTTGTCCGCGCCAACTGCTGGGTGGCGACCCCGTTCCTGACCGGCCAGCCGGATCCGGGGCGGCGCAACCCCAATGATCAGTTTTGCGACCGTTCCGGCGACCGCAAGTCCGGCAACCCGGAACACGCCTTCATCCTTTCGGCCAGCGCCTCTCACCCCTTAAGCGCCACCGTGAACGGGTATGTTCACGCCGATTACAACTACCGCAGCAGCATCGTCACCGACATCAACGTCGACCCCTTGAAACTTCATGACGGGTTTGGCTTGCTGAACGCGCGCGCCGGCCTGGTGTTGCAGGGGATTGATCTGGATGTGGCCCTGTGGGCCCGCAACCTGCTGGATGAAGATTACACTGGCTTGGTGTTTGATGTGCCGTTGCAAACAGGCAAACTGAACACCTACGCCCGCGAACCTCGAACTTTCGGGGTAACAGTGCGAAAACTCTTCTAAGCCGCCGTTCTTTTCAATGGCCTTAGCGCGCCATTGACGACTTTCACCCGGCGGAACTTGCCGGTGGGGTCTGTCCGCGCGCGTTGAGTCTCAGGCTCTTTCCGCGGCGCCGCGCCTAACGGCGCCGCTTGTCATTCTGTTGTCATAATCGCCTGCCACCATCCTACCTCAGAGAAACCCGTTCTTGCTTGCAGGAGGAAATCAATATGTTCAGATCGACCCTTGGGTTCATGCAATGCGCCCTGTTGCTCGGCGGCTTGGCGGCGCCGGTCATGCCGGCCTGGTCCGCCAACGAGGCCCTGCTGGAGTTGTTGAGGATACTCAGGGATCGGAACAGCATCACCGGAGAGGAATACGAATTGTTGATGAAGACGGCGCAGTCTGAAAACGAGAAGGCGGCCGGCGGCCCGAGGGGCCGAGAGGACCACCGGAAAACGGCGGCGGCGCCCCCCGCAGCCCCTCCGGTGAAGACGAAGGGAAAATTGGAGTTGGGAGACAAGGAGCATAAGTTTCGCATCGGCGGCCGCCTGCAACACGATGTGACTTTGGTCGGCAACGACGGCGTCCGCTCTGTGGGCGAGAGCGAACAACAAATTCGCCGCGCCCGCATTTATCTGTCTGGCGTCTCTTGGAAACACTGGGACTGGAAACTCCAGTTCGACCTGGAAGACGCCGATGACACAGGCATGGCCATTGAGGACGCCTACATCAAGTACAAAGCCTGGAAACCCATGTCCATCACCGTCGGCCAACGGAAAGCGCCGTTTTCCCTTAGCGAACTCACCAGCTCCAAGTACATCACCTTTATCGAGCGTTCCGCGCCCACCAGTTTGTTCACCTCGGAAGCCATTGGCATCGGTGGCCGCGCGCCCGGCATCACCATGGCCAGCGCGGGCGACAGACACGCATTGGCTGGCGGTTTCTACCTGATGCGCCAACGCAGCGGCAGCGGCGAGTCCATCAGTCCCCGCCGCTTCGACGACGGCTGGGGCTTCACCGGCCGGGCTGTCTGGTTGCCGGTGAAGCAGTCGGCGAACCAGCTGGCGCACCTGGGCGCAAGCTTTGGCTACAAGCGCTACCCCAACGGCGAGGTTGGCCGGGTCCGCGTCCGGCCTGAGGTGTCGGCCGGCGCGCGCATCGTGGATTCAGATGGCGGGATCACCGCAGATGATTTTTGGGGCGCGGGCCTGGAAGCCGCCATGATCTGGGGAAGCTTCTCCGCCAGCGGCGAGTACTACTACGGCGAATTCGATGGAGGTCAGCTAGCTGGAAACGCCGATATGGAGGGGTTTTATGTCCAAGGCAGCTGGTTTCCGACCGGAGAGAGCCGGCGCTACAAAAAGGGCGCGTTCTCCAGCGTCAAGGTCAAAAAGCCGGTCGGCCACGGCGGCTGGGGCGCTTGGGAGCTGGGTCTGCGCTATGCTTCCGCCGACCTGGGAGACAGCATTGGCGCGGACTCCGGCGAGGCCCTCACCGCCGCGCTGAACTGGTATGTCAACAACAACATGATGTTTCGCCTGAACTATGTCAAAACCTTCTGCGATAACGGACTGGGGACGACCTGCGACTGGGGAGTGGAGGCCGGCGACCCTGAATACCTGTCCTTTCGCACCCAGGTGTTCTTCTGAGGGCCCTCGCCTGAGCTAAGGGGGGCGGCTGGCGGGGTCGCCCCGCCAGCGCTTATTCAATCCTGCAATCGCCCCCCAGACCCGGGGGGCGAAACTTTTTTGCCCGATTTGTGAGTTTTGTCACAAATCGGGCAATTTTTCGCTTTTCAACCCGTCCGGGCAGACCAATAATCATCTCCGTCACAGGCGGCAACGCTTGCGATAAAGAGTGTTTTCAAACAATTCAACTTTGAGGAGATGGTCATGAAAATTGTTAGAGATCTTGCTTTTTTGATCTTTTTCGGTCTGCCGATGGCGCTGTCCGCCAACGAAGTGGTCAACATCAACACAGCCAATAAGGAAATGTTGATGAGCCTGCATGGCATCGGTGAGAAATTCGCCGATGCCATCATCAACTACCGTGAAGAGAACGGCGGGTTTGCGTCTTTGCAGGAGCTCGCCAATGTCAGGGGCATAGGCCAGTCCACTATCGACAAAAACCAGGATGTCTTGACAGTGGGAGACGCCGACTAACCGCTGTTCCTTGCATCAACATCCTTATCTCCAAATGGATGACCCCGGAAAGGCCCCCCGCTCACTCAAGTCGAGTCCTCCTTAACATCCAGCTCTGCCTGAGTGACAGGGGGCCCGGAAGGGCCTCCCCCGCCTCTCCGCTTGTCTGCCGCCAGCCTGTTGCGGTATCCTTCCCAATTGACGAAACCGCCGCGAACACTATGGACGCCGCTTACCAGCCCCATCGCATCGAGACCGAAGTTCAAGCCTTTTGGGAAAAGAATCGCTCCTTCAAGGCCATCGAGGATCCAAGCAGGGAAAAATTCTACTGCTTGTCCATGTTTCCCTACCCGAGCGGCAAACTGCACATCGGACATGTGCGCAATTACGCCATCGGCGATGTCATTTCCCGCTACCAGCGCATGCGGGGCAAGAATGTGTTGCAACCCATGGGCTGGGACGCCTTCGGCCTGCCCGCCGAAAACGCGGCGATAGAAAACCAGGTGCCGGCGGCGCAGTGGACTTACCAGAACATCGATTACATGCGCAAGCAACTGAAACGGCTGGGGTTCGCGTATGACTGGGACCGGGAGCTTGCCACCTGCAAACCGGATTACTACCGCTGGGAGCAATGGTTTTTCACCGAATTGCACAAAAAAGGTCTGGTGTATAAAAAAACAGCGGCGGTCAACTGGGATCCTGTGGACCAGACCGTGCTGGCCAACGAGCAAGTGATAGATGGCCGGGGCTGGCGCTCCGGCGCGGTGGTGGAAAGAAAGAAAATACCCCAGTGGTTTTTGAAGATCACCGCTTACAACGAGGAGCTGTTGAGCGAACTGGACAACTTGCCCGGCTGGCCCGAGTCGGTGCGCGCCATGCAACGCAATTGGATAGGCCGTTCGGAGGGGGTGGAAATCGATTTCCCCATCGCCGGCAACGATGACAAGCTCAGGGTTTTCACCACTCGGCACGACACCTTGTTTGGCGTCAGTTACATGGCCGTGGCCCTTGAACACCCGCTGGCCCTGGCCCGCGCTGAAAACAACCAAGAGGTCGCCGCGTTCCTGGAGAAGCACCGCAACGCCGGCGCTTCCGAGGCCGAACTGGAAACCGTGGAAAAAGAGGGCCTGCCTTTGGGCGTGGAGGTCTTGCACCCCGTCACGGGCGAGCGATTGCCGGTCTGGGTCGCCAATTTCGTGTTGATGGGCTATGGCACCGGCGCCGTCATGGCGGTGCCGGGCCATGATCAACGGGACTGGGATTTCGCCAAAAAATACGGCCTCCAGATCAAGCCGGTGGTCTATCCGGCCGACGGCGGCGAGTTGCGACTCGACGAGGGGGCTTGGCCGGAATACGGCGTGCTGAAAAATTCGGGGGAATTTGACGGCCTCACCTCGGAGCAAGCGTTTCCCGCCATTGCCTCCTGGCTTGAAGAAAACCAGGCCGGCGCGCGCAAGATCAACTACCGGTTGCGCGATTGGGGCATTGCCCGGCAGCGTTACTGGGGTTGCCCCATCCCCATGGTCACCGATGCGGAGGGCCGCGAGGCGCCGGTGCCAGCCGACGAGTTGCCCGTGGTCTTGCCTGAGGGGGTCGAGATGTCCGGCGTGCGTTCGCCCCTGAGGGACATGCCTGAATTCATCAACGCCCGGCACCCCGGCAATGGCGCGCCGGCGCAACGGGAGACCGACACCTTCGATACTTTTTTCGAGTCCTCCTGGTATTTCGCCCGCTTCTGCTGTCCCGACAACCCGGACGCCATGGTGGACGAACGGGCGGATTACTGGTTGCCCGTCGATCAATATGTGGGAGGCGTGGAACACGCCGTGTTGCACCTGCTGTACGCCCGGTTTTTTTTGAAGCTCATGCGGGACCAGGGTCTGACGCGGCACAGCGAGCCGTTCAAAAACCTGCTGACCCAAGGCATGGTGGTCGCCGAAACCTTCTACCGGGAAGAGCGGGGGCGCAAAACCTATTTCAACCACAAGGAAGTGACGCTGGAGCGGGACGCCAAGGGCCGGGCCGTGGCGGCGCGCCTGCTCGCCGACGGCCGGCCCGTTGTCATCGGCAAGAAGGAGAAGATGTCCAAGTCGAAAAACAACGGGGTGGACCCGCAGGACCTGGTCGACAAATACGGGAGCGACACGGCGCGCCTGTTCATCATGTTCGCTTCCCCGCCGGAGCAAAGTCTGGAATGGTCGGACGCGGGGGTCGAGGGGGCCCATCGCTTTCTCAAGCGATACTGGAAGTTCGCCCGGGCCAACTGCGCCGCCGCCGCGCCGACAGACCCGGCCTCTTTCACCGAAGAGCAACGAGCCGCGCGCCGCAAAATTCACCAGACCATCGTCAAGGTCAACGACGACATAGGCCGACGCTACACCTTCAACACCGCCATCGCCGCGGTCATGGAATTGATCAACACGCTGACCCGCCTGGACGATCAATCCGAAAACAGCCGGGGGCTCCGGCGCGAGGGGCTGGAAGTCATCACCCTGCTGTTGGCGCCTATCGTCCCCCACATCGCCGACAAGATCTGGCGCGAATTAGGCAACGCAACGCCGCTCATAGACGCCAGCTGGCCCGAAGCGGACGAGACCGCTCTGGTCCGGGACGAGCTTCGCCTGACGGTTCAGGTGAACGGCAAAAGGCGCGGGGAAATTTCCGTTCCGGTCGACGCCACTGAGGACGCCATCAAGGCGGCGGCTCTGGCGAACGAAAATGTCCACCGGCACGCCGCCGGCAAAGAGATCCTCAGGCTGATCGTCGTGCCGCAACGCTTGGTCAATATCGTGGTGAAGCCATGAGGCCGCGGGGCCTTTGACAAATCCTGAAAAAAAGGGAATGGTATGCAAAGCTAGCCCATTGACCAAGGGGAGAACCGCACCATGCCGAGGGTAGCCACTCCCAAGGTTGCGCCAATTTCCGACAACGCCTTTGAGCAGGCGGCCGCCACGGTGTTTTCCACCACCAGGGAGATCAAGCCGCCGCCCATCAAGTTGCCTGCGAAACTGAAGCTCAACACGCGCTTGAAGATGGATGGCTTGGCCCTATTGAAAAAATTGCCGGAGGCCGCCCTGCCGGTGGCTTTCCTGGACCCCCAATATCGGGGAGTGCTCGACAAGATGGCGTATGGGAACGAAGGCAAAAGTCGCGGCAAGGCGCGATGCGCACTGAAACAAATGGACCACGACGCCATTTCCGCCTTCGTGCAAGGCATTGACAGGGCCCTTATGCCAACAGGCCATCTTTTTCTTTGGTTGGACAAATTCGAGTTGCTGAACGGTTTTCGCTCTTGGCTGGACGGCGCTAACCTGGATGTGGTTGACCTGGTGAATTGGGACAAAGACAAAATGGGCATGGGCTACCGCTCGAGGCGCGTCACGGAGTATTGCGTGGTGGCGCAGAAGAAGCCGAAGAAGGCCAAGGGCGTCTGGAAGATTCACAACATACCGGACACTTGGCGTGAGAAGGCGCCCCCCGGCAGGCATCCGCACCGCAAGCCCATTGACCTGCAAGGCGAGCTTTTGGCGGCGGTGACCAACGAAGGCGACATAGTGCTTGACCCATGCGCCGGCGACTTCACCGTCATGGAGGCGGCCAAACTGCGCCAGCGCAACTTCTTGGGGTGTGACCTCAATGGCTAATCTGCGAGACACTCAGCCCGGGGAGACCACGGGGAGCCATGAACGACTGGCCCTCGACTACGCGGAGACGGAAGCGACTGTCGTCAAGGGGCGGAAGCCACGGAAGAGCATTGTCGAGGGGCAGGGCTTCCGGTTCTACTGCCAGTCCAGCATGGAGATGCAACAATGCGCCGATGCGTCGGTCGCGCTGACCGTCACATCGCCGCCTTATTGGAACGCCATCGACTACGACATTCACGCGCGCAACGGCCGCACAGCCTGGCACCGCGAACGCGAATACCGCGCCTTCGGCGAGACCTTCGACGACTATCTCGACAACATCGCCAAGGTCTTCAGGGAAGTGTTGCGAGCGACCCTGGATGGCGGGTTCTGCGCCATCGTCGTCGGCACCATCCTGCACAAGGGCAAGCACTACCCGACGCCGATGCTGATTACCGAGCGCATGGGGCGCATCGGCTGGGAGTTCCATCAGGACATCGTGTGGAACAAGGTGACAGGGGGCGTGAAGCGCGCCGGGGTGTTCATCCAGCACCCCAAGCCCGGCTACTACTACCCGAACATCATGACCGAATACATTCTTGTCTTCCGCAAGCCCGGCGAGGCCCGGCGCGGCCGGAAGAAGGCGTTGGACATCGACGAACTGTTCACCCGCGACATCGCCAACAATGTCTGGCACATCGCGCCGGTGCCGCCGAACACCCTCGATCATCCTTGCCCGTTCCCCGAAGAATTGGCGCGACGCCTGATCGCGCTCTATTCCGATGAAGGCGACGAAGTGCTCGACCCGTTCTTAGGCAGCGGGCAGACAGCCTTAGCGGCTGTCAAGAACGGGCGGTCCTGCGTCGGTTACGACATCGAGGAGGACTATCTACGGCTCGCCGAATCGCGCATCCTCCAGCCCCCTCCCCCCCGTGAATTCAATTTGATTGCGCGCTTCGAGAGGATCCGAGCCAGCGCGCCAGCGCAACTTCTTAGAGTGTGAACTTGTTGAAATTAGCGCAATCACTGAAGGTTTTTCAAAACAAGCGGACACCGGGAGTTTCCGCCCTTGCCCTGATGTTGCTTGCCGCGGCCCTGGCGCAGGGTTGCGGGTTTCACTTGCGCGGCCACGCGCCGGCGGCCCGTCCGGAACAGTCGCAGTCTTTCAGCGTCTATCTCAGGGTGGCGGAAACAAGCCCCTTAGCCGCCGAGCTCAGGTCGCAGTTAGCCATTGCCAGGGTCAAGATCAGGGACAGCATGGAGGGGGCCGATTACGCGCTGAGTTTGTCCGGCGAGAACTTTAAACAGACAGCGCTAAGCGTTTCCCCCACCACCGGCAAGGTGGAGGAATACCAGATTGTTTTCACCCTTCGCGTCAGCATCAGCCGCGCCGACGGTGAACTCCTGGTTGACAACCAGGCCCTCAGGGTTTTTCGGGACTACACCTTTGATGAAGAAGCGGCGCTGGGAAAATTTATCGAGGAGGAAGGCCTCAGGACGGAGCTCATCAAACAAGTCGTCGATCAAATCATCAGGCAACTCAGCACGGTGGCGAACCGGCATTGACAGCCCGGCTCCGATAGGTCATGCGGATTACGCCGGAGCAACTGTCTGCGCACTTGGGCAAGTCCGAGTTGTTGCCCGTCTATTACCTCAGCGGCGACGAACCCTTGCAGATGACCGAGGCGGTTGACGCCATCCGCGCCCAGGCCCGCGCCGCCGGCCATGACGAGCGCGTGGCCCTGGATGTGGAAGCAGGATTCAATTGGGGGCGATTGCGCGAGGCCAGCGCCAACCTGTCCCTGTTCTCCAGCAAACGCATCATCGAGCTGAAAATGGGCGATTGCAAACCCGGACGGGAAGGCGGCGCGGCCTTGCTCGACTACGCCGCCAAGCCCCCCCCGGACAACCTGTTGTTAATGACTTCCGAGCGCATAGACAGAAAAACCCAGCAGACAAAATGGTTCAAGGCCCTGGAGGCGAGGGGCGCGGCCGTGCAGATCTGGCCCGTGGGGGCGGCGCGGTTGCCTGGCTGGATCGCGGCGCGTTGCCGGCAACAGAACAAGCGCATAGACAGCGCCGCCGCCGCCCTCATCGCTCAGCGCGTCGAGGGCAACCTGTTGGCGGCCAAACAGGAGATCGACAAACTCGCGCTGGTGGTCGAAAAAGACAACATCGCCAGCGGCGATGTGCTGAACATGGTTGTCGATAGCGCCCGGTTTGATGTGTTTGACCTGATCGACAGCGTTTTTTTAGGCAAGCTCGAACGCATAGCGACGATGTTGCGGGGACTGAAAAAAGAAGGGGTTGAACCCATCAGCGTCTATGGCGCGTTGCTATGGGCGTTCCGCCGCGCCAACGCCATCGCCAGCGAGGTGGCGCGAGGCAAACCCGAAGAACAGGCCCTCAACGCCCACCAAGTGTGGAACCAGGGCCGGGGCGCGGTCAGCGCCTTGCTCCGCCGCTTCAGCCCCGAGGCCCTGGGGATGTTGTTGTCTGAGGCGGCGATCATCGACCAGGCCCTCAAGGGCGCGCTCAAAACAGACAGCTGGCAACTGCTGGAGAATTTCATGTTCGCCATCGCCGGCGCCCGGTTGCAACCGCCGACCCTGGAACCCGCCTAAGTGTAATACAATGCAGGCGGCCGGCAACCGGCGGTACAGGCAGACCGAACATGCAATTGGAAAACTACATGCTCTCCACGGGCCGGGCGGCCCGGGCGGCGGCCCGGGCCATGGCGCGGGCCGGAACGGGCGTGAAAAACGCGGCGCTCGCAGCGATTGCGGAGCAGTTGCGGGAACGCCGGGGGGTGCTGGCCGAGGCAAACGGCAAAGACCTGGAGGCCGCCCGCAAAAACAAGCTAGACGGGCCCCTGGTTGACCGACTTGAACTCACCCCCGCGCGCATCGAGGCCATGGCCGACGGCTTGAAACAGGTGGCGGGCCTCCCTGATCCCATCGGGGAAGTGTCGGGGATGAACCAGCGCCCCACCGGCATACAGGTGGGACGGATGCGCGTGCCTTTGGGGGTGGTGGGGATCATCTACGAGTCCCGGCCCAATGTCACGGCGGACGCCGCCGGCCTGTGCGTGAAATCGGGCAACGCGGCGATCTTGAGGGGCGGTTCGGAGGCTATTCATTCCAACTTGGCGATTGCGGACTGCATACATGAGGGGTTGCGCGAGGCCGGTCTGCCCGAGGACGCCGTGCAGGTGGTGAAGACCACCGACCGGGCCGCGGTGGGGGAATTGTTGGCCCTGGATGAGTGCGTGGATGTCATCATCCCGCGGGGCGGCAAAGGCTTGGTGGCCCGGGTCAGCAAGGAGGCCCGAATGCCGGTCATCAAACATTTGGATGGCGTCTGCCATGTGTATGTGGACGACCGGGCCGATGTCGATAAGGCGGTGGCTGTCGCCTACAACGCCAAGACCCAGCGCTACGGCACCTGTTGCACCATGGAATGCCTGTTGGTGGCCGCGGGGGTGGCGAAACCGGTGTTGGAGCGCCTAGGCCCCATGTACGAGGAGGCCGGGGTGGAAATCCGCGGCGATGAAGCGACGCGGCGGCTGTTGCCCGGCAGCAAGGCCGCCACCCCGGAAGACTACGCCACCGAATACCTGGGACCAGCGCTGTCGCTGAAGATCGTCGGCGGGCTGGACGAGGCCATGGAACACATAGCGCGCTACGGCTCCCAGCACACCGACGCCATCGTGACGGAAGATCTGGGGCGCGCCCGGCGTTTCCTGGCGGAGGTCGACTCAAGCTCGGTCATGGTCAACGCCTCAACGCGCTTCGCGGACGGCTACGAATACGGATTGGGAGCCGAAATAGGGATCAGCACGGACAAGTTCCACGCCCGCGGGCCTGTGGGTCTGGAAGGGCTGACTTCGCAAAAGTTCATAGTCATCGGCGACGGGCATATCCGGCAATAACGGCGAATGACCGAGGCCTCAGGCAGAAAACCCATAGGATTGTTGGGCGGCGTTTTCGACCCGGTTCACATCGCCCACATCGACATGGCGCGAGCCTGCCGGGACGCCCTGGATTTGCAGGAAGTCAGGCTCATCCCCGCCAATGAACCGCCCCACAAGTCCGGCGCCGCGGCCGGCTGGCGGCACCGTTTCGCCATGTTGGAACGGGCCGTGGCGGAACAACCGCGCCTTGTGGCCAGCGACATGGAGTTGGCGCGGGGCGGCGTTTCCTACACCATCGACACCCTCAGCGCCTTGCGGGCCCAGGACCCGCGCCAACCGCTTTGCTTCATCATGGGAACAGACGCCTTCGAGTCATTGCCGTCCTGGCGCCGCTGGCAAGCCCTGGCGGACCACGCTCATTTGGTGTTAGTCCCCCGCCGGAGCAAAACGCGCCGCCCGGACGCAACGCTGCGGGTCTGGCGCGAGGCCCGGGCCTGTTCATCGCTGGCGGCCCTGCGCAAACAGCCGGGCGGTTGCATCTACCAGACCGAACTATCCGTCCCGGACATTTCCTCTTCCCGGATCCGCGAGTTGTTGGCGGCCGGCGCGGATGCGCGGGAGTGGCTGCCCGCCGGGGTGCATCGCTACATCATGGAAAACAAGTTGTACGCATGAGCTTGGCGCCGGGCAGTCTTGCCGAACTGGTCGCAGAGGCGATCGCGAGCCTGAAGGGCCTGGATGCGCAAATCCTGGATGTCCGCGGGCTGACTGACATGACGGATTTCATGGTCATCGCCAGTGGCCGCTCGGACCGGCAGGTCAAGGCCCTGGCGGAAAAGATCCTGGAAGAAGCCAAAAAGAAGCGCGTCTCGCCCTTAGGCGTCGAAGGGCAACAACAGGCCGAATGGATACTGATCGATTTCGGCGATGTCATCGCGCACATCATGCGCCCGGACGCCAGAGACTACTACCAGCTGGAGAAACTCTGGCAACCGCCTCTAAATCAACGGCACAATCAATAAGGCCACGATGTTGATGATCTTGATCAGCGGATTCACGGCGGGGCCGGCGGTGTCCTTGTAGGGGTCGCCCACGGTGTCGCCGGTCACGGCGGCTTTGTGCGCTTCTGATCCCTTGCCGCCTAAATTGCCGTCCTCAATGTACTTTTTGGCGTTGTCCCAGGCGCCGCCGCCCGTGGTCATGGAAATGGCGACGAACAGGCCCGTCACGATAGAGCCCAACAGCAGACCGCCCAGGGCGACAGGCCCCAACACCTTGCCCACGATCACCGGCACCAACACCGGCAACAACGAGGGAACAATCATTTCCTTGATGGCGGACTTGGTCAACAAATCAACGGCCCGGGAATAGTCCGGCTTGCCTGTGCCTTCCATGATTCCCGGGATCTCCTTGAATTGCCGCCTGACCTCCAACACCACGGAACTGGCGGCGCGGCCCACGGCCTCCATGGCCATGGCCCCGAACAGATAAGGCACCAACCCGCCAATGAACAGGCCGATGATCACCATAGGGTCGGACAAGGAAAACGCCACCTGCTTGCCGGCCTCGCTCAGGGCGTGGGTGTAATCGCCGAACAGCACCAGGGCCGCCAGCCCGGCTGAGCCTATGGCGTAACCCTTGGTCACGGCCTTGGTCGTGTTCCCCACCGCGTCCAGGGGATCGGTGATGTTGCGGATCTCCTCGTCCAATTCCGCCATTTCCGCGATGCCTCCCGCGTTGTCGGTGATGGGGCCGAAGGCGTCCAGCGCGACGATGATCCCGGTCATGGACAACATGGAAGTGGCGGCAATGGCGATGCCGTACAACTCCGCCAGCTGGTACGCGCCCCAGATGCTGGCGCACACCGCCAACACCGGCAGGGCCGTCGCTTTCATGGAAACGCCGATGCCAGCGATGATGTTAGTGGCGTGGCCCGTCTCAGAGGCGGCGGCCACATGGCGCACCGGCGGGTGCTCAGTGCCGGTGTAGTATTCCGTGACCCAGACCATGGCCGCGGTCAACGCCAAGCCGATTAGCGCGCAGAAATACAGCGCGTTGACGGAAAATTCCTTGGTGGCGCCCATCATCCACAGCGTGGCGGGATAGAACGCCACCGCGGCTAACGCGGCGGACACGATCAGTCCCTTGTACAAGGCGCCCATGATGGAGCCTCCGGCGCCGGCCCGGACGAAGAAACAACCGATCACGGAGGCCACTATGGAGATGCCGCCCAACACCAAGGGGTAAAGCACAACATTGTCATTGCCGGCCACCACCAGGCTGCCTAACAACATGGTGGCTATCACGGTGACGGCGTAGGTTTCAAAAAGGTCGGCGGCCATACCGGCGCAATCCCCCACATTGTCGCCCACATTGTCCGCGATCACCGCCGGGTTGCGGGGATCGTCTTCTGGTATGCCGGCCTCGACCTTGCCCACCAAGTCCGCGCCCACATCCGCGCCCTTGGTGAAAATCCCGCCGCCTAACCGGGCGAAAATGGAGATCAGCGAACCGCCGAAGCCCAGGCCCACCAACGCATGGAGGATGGCTTTGTTTTCTAAGCCCAGGCGTTGCAAAATCATGTAGTAGCCGGCCACCCCCAACAGGCCCAGGCCCACCACCAACAGGCCGGTGATGGCCCCGCCACGGAAAGCGATGATGAGCGCGGCGTTGATCCCCTGGCTGGCCGCCGCGGCGGTGCGCGAATTGGCCCGCACTGAGACATTCATGCCGATGTAGCCAGCGGCGCCGGAGAACACGGCGCCGATCAAGAAACCGACGCCCGTTGCCCAGTCCAACAGGAGGCTCAGGGCGATGAAGAGGATCAGGCCGACCACGCCGATGGTGGCGTATTGCCGGTTGAGATAAGCGGACGCGCCCTGCTGGATGGCGGCGGCGATCGCCTTCATGCGTTCATTGCCCTCGGGCTGGGCCAGGATCCAGCGCACTGACAGAGTGCCGTACCAGATGGCGACGAGGCTGCAAATTAAGGCAAGGGCTAATGGCGACATGTCAACTCCTCATTTTTCTTGGTTTTATCGGTTTTGGGGTTTCCTGCGAAAACAAGGGGGGAAACAGAGGGCAGTGTAACGGGTTACAGGCGAAGTTCAAAGTCGCTGTTCAGTTTTTTCGCCACCGGAATGTTAAGCAACCGGACATATTGAGGCATCCCCTGGCGGTATGGCGGGTAGTCTTCCCCCCGAATCAGGGGCTCCAAATAGGCGCGGCCGGCCGGCGTGATCCCGAAGCCGTCCGCGCTGATGAAGGCCCTGGGCATGAACTTCTCCACATTCGCCACTTCCGCCAGAGGGGCCTGGCCGATCTCCCAGCGGTAGGGATCGTCAGAGACGCGAACAATGGCGAGCATGATGGCGTTCTCCCCCGCCAGGGCCCGTTCCACGGCGGCTTTGCCTAAGGCAAGGGCCTGCTCCACATCGGTCGCGGAGGCGATATGGCGGGCCGAGCGTTGCAGGTAGTCCGCGACGGCCCAGTGATATTTGTAGCCCAGGGCCTCTTTCGCCATATTCGCCACCACCGGCGCGGCCCCGCCCAGCTGGGCGTGGCCGAAGGCGTCCCGCGAGCCTTGTTCGGAGAGAAACCGCCCGCCTGGCCACTTGGCCCCTTCCGAGACCACCACAGAGCAATACTCGTGGCGTTCGACGCATTCCTTCACCTTGGCGAGAAACCGCTCCGAGTCGAAGTCGATCTCCGGAAACAGGATGACGATGGGAGTGTCGTCATCGTCCGCCGCCAAACCGGCGGCGGCGGCGATCCAGCCCGCGTGGCGCCCCATCACTTCCAACACAAACAGCTTGGTGGAGGTCCTGGCCATGGACTGAACATCGTAAGACGCTTCCCTGGTCGACACCGCGACATACTTGGCCACCGAACCGAACCCAGGACAGTTGTCCGTCGCGGACAGATCGTTGTCCACCGTCTTGGGAATGTGTATGGCCTGCACGGGGAAACCCAGCTTTTCAGACAGCTGGGAGACCTTGTGGCAGGTGTCGGCGGAATCCCCGCCGCCGTTGTAGAAAAAATAGCCGATGTTGTGCGCCTTGAAGACCTCGATCAGCCGTTCATACTCGGCCCGGTTTTCCTCCAGCCCCTTGAGCTTGTAGCGGCATGAGCCGAAAGCGCCCGCCGGCGTGTGCCTTAGCGCGGCAATGGCGGCGTCCGTCTCCCGGCTTGTGTCGATCAGGTCTTCGGTGAGGGCGCCGATGATGCCGTTGCGCCCCGCATAGACCTTGGCGATCCGGTCGGGGCGTTGCCTTGCCGCCTGAATGAGTCCGCAGGCGCTGGCGTTGATCACGGCGGTGACGCCGCCGGACTGGGCGTAAAAGGCGTTTTTCGCTTCAGGCATCCGTCAATGGCGTTGACAAGAAGACATGGGTTGCGAAACCAAAGACGGTTTGTTTGCAACTTGCGCGCTCAAACCTTCGGGGTGGCGGCGTGGCGGAAGGGACTGAAGGTCTTTGTCTCTGATGGAAACGATTTTCCCCAAGTGGAGGGAGAGGTAGGCGTTGCCTGTTTTCACCGGCGCGGCTTGTTGGAGTTTTTTTTGCGCCTCTTTTTGGTAAGCGGGATCAAGATCGGCGCCAATGTAGCGTCTTCCCATCTGCTTGGCCGCCACCGCCCCGGCGCCGCTGCCGCAAAACGGATCCAGCATGATGTCGCCTTCATCCGTCGTCATTAAGATTATCCGTTCGATTAAATGCACCGGCAACTGGCACGGATGGGAAGCGATGCGTTTTGAAGCGTGCCGCACCCGGTGGATGTCATCCCACACATCGCTGATCTGGCAACCGAAGGCGTGGCGCAGACGCTCTTTGCCGCCGTAATCCTTGGCGTGCCCGCCGCAATGACGGCAAACCTTGTGGGGAGCGCGCACATCGTAAAACTTGTTCTTTCTTGTCTTGGTGTAAAACAGGATGCCGTAATGGGCGGGTTGCAGGGTTTTCCCGAGGGGGCGGCCATTGGAATTCCAGGCGATCCAGTGCCGGAATTCGGCCAGTTCGTTCAATATGCAGGACGAGTAAGTGAGCAACTTGGGGATGTTGTAGAGAAACAGCGACCCGTCGTCCCGCAAGACCCGCACGGCTTCCGTCAGCCAGGCCCGGGTCCAATCAAGATAAGTCTGCAAGGGCAGGTTGTCCTTGTAAGACAGGTACTTTTTACTCAGGTTGAAGGGCGGGTCCGCAAACACCATCTGCACCGACTCGTCCGGCAATCGCTGCATCAGTTTCAGACAGTCCGCCCGGTGCGCCTTGTCCAAATACTTGCCGATGCCTTGCGCCTGTTTCATAGCGTGGAGGGTACCCCCGTTCACCCCGTTGGTCAACCTCCTTGCCGGGGAAGCGGGGATTGCGCCCGCCGGCTTTCAGACAGCTGCGTTGCGGCCTGCGTCTGCCGCCCGCGGACGGAAAGCGGGGGCAAACGCCGCTTCCCCCTGTTTTCCTGCTACACTTTAGGGCAGGTCGCGCATCGGCGCCCCTGTGGAACCCCGCGGACTGGTTTGACTCTATCGCTTAGGCTTGCAGAGTGTTAAACCCTATGAAAAAACGATTTGTCGCCTTGTGGCTTGGCCTGTGCCTGTGCGGTCCGGCGGCGGCGGAGGTGACGACCCTTGACCTGCCTGACATCGGCGATTCCACCGGCGGGTTCCTGAGCCCGGAATTTGAGCGGCGCCTGGGCCAAGCCTTTTTAAGCCAGATCAGGAAGCAGGCGGACATCATCGGCGATCCGGAGGTGGAAACCTACATACAATCCATAGGCTACCGCCTGGTGGCCCAGAGCGACAACAACACCCAGCAATTCACCTTCTTCGTCATCAACGACTCCCAGATCAACGCCTTTGCCGCGCCCGGCGGCATTGTGGGGCTGAATAGCGGCGTTATCCTGAACGCGGACTCCGAAAGCGAGCTGGCCGGGGTCGTGGCCCATGAAATCGCCCATGTCACGCAAAAACACATGGCGCGCTCCGTGGAGATGTCCAAAAAAATGAGCATTCCCAGGCTGGCGGCCATGTTGGGCGCCATTTTGGTGGCCACGCAGAACCCCGACGCCGGGCAGGCGGCCATCCTCGCCGTGCAGAGCGCCGCTGCCCAGAAGCAGATCAACTTCACCCGTTCCAACGAGCAGGAAGCGGACCGCATCGGCATACAGTTGCTGGCCCGTTCCGGGTTCGATCCGCGGGGAATGACGAATTTTTTCAGGAAGCTGGAAAGAAACTCCCGCTACGCCGTCAAGGCGCCGGAGTTCCTGCGCACCCACCCGCTGACCACCCGCCGCATCGCCGACTCCGAGGCGCGGGCCGCCTCCTTCCCGGTCCTGCGCCGCTATGACGAGAGCAAAAGTTTCCACTTGGTCAAGGCGAAACTGATGGTCCTGGCGCAGGAAGACCCGACGGTCGCGGTCCGGTTTTTCGCCGACCAGCTGGCGAAAGCGGAGACTGAGGAGCTGGCGGAAGTGTACCGGTACGGGCTGGCAATCGCGCTGACAGCAGCGCAAGACTACAAGGAAGCGCGGAAACATAGTCGCGCGTTGTTGGAGAAAGACAAGGAAAACATCGCCTACCTGTTGGTCGCCGCCGCCATTGAGACGGAACAGGGAAATTACGACGAGGCCTTTGGCATTTTCTCGGAGGCGGAAAAAATCTACCCGGACTACCGCCCTCTGGTGCTGAAATACACGGAGGCCTTGTTGAAAGGGGAGCAACCCCACCAGGCGCGAGAGAAGTTGCGCCACTACGGAAAGTTTCACGAGACTGACATCGTGTATTACGACTACCTGGCCCGGGCCGAGGCCGAATCAAACCACCTGGTGGAGTCCCGCATGGCCAACGCCGAGTATTATTTTCTCACCGGCGAGACGCGGGTGGCGGTCGAACAACTCAGGCATTTGCTGACGCAGAAAACCCCCAAGCCGGATTACTATCAGGCGGAGCGAATCTTGGCGAGGATGTCCTACCTGGAGCGGGAGCTGGAGATAGAGCGCGCCTTGAAACTGGCGAAATAGCGGTTCGCGCCGGCGGAAAAGCAAGCTGGCGGTCATGTTTCGTCACTCCTGCCTCCTTGCCGCTCTGTTTTTGGCCGGCGCCTGCGCGGAACCGGAGCCGCCCCGCGTCGATTACTTCCCGACCCTCCCCGGTTATCAATGGGAATACGACATCAGCAGAAAAACTCCCATCCTGCTGGAACCCGTCCTGCAAAAATCCATCGTTCTCAACCTGAAAGCGGAAACCCGCGCCGGCGTCCAACGCTATCCCAAGCGTTACGCCAGCGGCGGCAAGCGTTTTTTCACCAAGTCCGCCACAGGCGTGTGGCACGATGGCGCCGGTGAAAATGGCCGCGCCCAGCTCATCGCCTATCCCCCGGAGCCGGGGACGGAATGGAGCGCGCCCTCAAGGCTCTACCTGTTTGACCTGCCCAAAAAACTCGACGAGGGCAGAAAACTGATCAGCCGGGATTTGACCTTGGACTACGCCATCGCCAGCCGCGACGAGACGGTGGAAGTCCCCGCCGGCCGTTTCTCCGATTGCCTGCGCATTGACGCCATTGGCTTTTTGGACCTCCCCCGCCGGTTGATGTTGGGCATCAAGATCATCAAGGTGAAGCAAACTGAGTGGTACGCGCCGGGGGTCGGACTGATCAAAAAAACCCGACAAGAATACGCCCTGCCCAATCTCTATCCCAGCGAATACACCCAGGTGTTGACCGCGTTCAGGCAAAATTGAGGCCCTGCGGCCACTTGCCGCCTTTGCCGCCAGCACTGCCCGAGGGTTGCGACCGCCGCTTAAATCTGAGGCCCCCCCGCGGGAGCTAGTCCCGATTGGGTCTGAACATAGCGTTTGCTTTTTCCCGGAGAGTGTGTATGATCCGCTTTTTCAGTTATCAAAGAGCATCGCCATGTCGCGGGTCTGTCAAGTAACGGGGAAGAAACCCATGGCGGGAAACAATGTTTCCCACGCCAATAACAAAACCAAGCGGCGGTTCCTGCCGAATCTGCACAAGCGCCGGTTCTGGGTGGAAAGCGAAAACCGCTGGGTAAAACTGCGGGTCAGCAACAAGGGCCTGCGCATCATCGACAAACTGGGCCTGGACCAGGTGTTATCCGAAATGCGGGCCCGTGGAGTGAAAATTTAGGAGGCCCACCATGGCGAACAGCGCAAGAGAGAAAATCCGCCTGATTTCATCCGCTGACACCGGGCATTTCTACACCACCACCAAAAACAAGCGGAACACCCCCGACAAGATGAAAATAAAAAAATACGATCCTGTCGTCCGCAAGCATGTCATCTACCGGGAAGGCAAAATCAAGTAAGCCCCGCCCCACCGGGAAAGAGCATGGCCCTCAGAAGGTCATCGGAGGGATCCTTAGTCCGTAAGAAACAGCGTTAACCTTCTCGGCAAGCAGATCTGCCGCGACCCGCCTCATCTGAAATTGACACCTGATCCTGTCAGGCGTATGGTTCCCGCCCATGCTGATTGTCATTTCGCCCGCCAAGACTCTGGATTTTGACACGCAGTCCAAGACGCGGACCTTCACCTTGCCGCCGTTCCTGGACGACTCGGCGGAGTTGATCGACCAGTTGCGGGGGATGACGCCCCAGGCGCTGGGCAAGCTGATGGGGATCAGCCCCAAGCTGGCGGATCTCAACGCCCATCGATATCACGCCTGGTCCCTGCCCTTCACCTCGCGGAACGCCAAGCAAGCGGCGTTGGCGTTCAAGGGCGATGTCTATACCGGGTTGGACGCGGACACCTTGAGCGCCGCCGACCTGAAATACGCGCAAAAACATCTGCGCATTCTCTCTGGCTTGCACGGCGTGTTGCGGCCCCTGGATCTCATGCAACCCTATCGCCTGGAGATGGGGACGAAGCTGAAGACCAACCGCGGGGGCGATTTGTACGCCTTCTGGAACGGCCGCATCAATGCGGCCCTGACAACGGCCCTGAAAAAGCAGAAGGACAACATCCTGGTCAACTTGGCGTCTAACGAGTACTTCAAGTCTGTCAAAGCCGCGGAGCTGGACGCCCGCATCGTCGCGCCGGTGTTCAAGGAACGCAAAAACGGCGAGTACAAGCTGATTTCGTTTTTCGCCAAGAAGGCCCGGGGGCTGATGAGTCGCTACATCATTCGCAACCGGCTCGATAACCCGGAAGACCTCAAGGGCTTTGACCTGGAAGGCTATCAGTACAATGAAGCCCTGTCCGGAGAGGACCGGCCGGTCTTCACCCGGGACAGCGGCCTTTGAACCCTGCCGGCTGAGGCTGTCTGCCAGTCGCGCCGCTTGCCCTTTGCGCTTGCCACAGCGTCAATCAGGCCGCCCTTTATGCCAGTGTCCGCCCGTATCCATAACAGGATAGCGTCCTCAGTTCTGACCAGTGGGAAAGCCCGGATTGACTCCGTCCCCTGCCATCCTAAGCTTTCCGCGCCGGGGGGAAAGTCAACGGCGGCTTTTGCCAGGCGTCCGCCCTCGCTCAGCTCTCGCGCCGTCAGTTCGTAGGTTGCGCCGCTTTCATAATCCGCCGGGGTCTGCCTGACTTGGATTATGCCCTTGTCAAAGGGGTGCCGGTCCCAGGCCCGCTTTGGCCAACGGACGCCCCAGGCCATGCGCCGCATTAGGCAGACTATCTTATCGGACGCGCCCCCTGATAGCGTCAATGCCGCCTTGCCCCCCATGTAGCGGGTCGCTTTCCCCGCCGGCAGGTAGCGGGTCTCAGGCGCAAACTGGCAAGTCAGCTCAGTGAACGCCAGGGCCGGTTTGCGCTTGGACGGCATTATCTATTTGCCACTGGCAAAAGTGAACGCCAGGGGGCCGCCCTGGGCCGCTTTCTTGCGCTCAGCTATGCTACGCCATAGGCCGCCCTGACACGCGCCGCCAGGGGCAAGCCGGGAACGGCAGGGGGTCAGCTCAGGCTTGGCGGTCATGGCGTCAATCTCTCATGCCCTGCGCGTCCCATGCGGGCCAGCTTCCGCAGGCCCAGGGCCAACAGGGTTAACAAGCCCAGGGCCAAATCCGCCGCTATCGCCGCCAGGCAGACAACCGCAAGGCCCAGCAGGGCCCAGGGCCAAAGCCCAGGCCAAAGCTAAATGCCCTCCTGGACGGCATAGGCAACCGCAAGGCCCAGCAGGGCCGGCAGGATAAGAAAAGTCAGATAGTCTTTTGCCACTGAACAGATTGAACGGGTCAATGAAAAAAAGGACACGGCCCCCAGGCGTCCAGGGGCCGCGCCTAAACTTTCAGCTATGCCTTTGCCCTAACCTTGGGGCCGGTTCGCTAATCCTCAATCAATTCCTCGAGCTGGGCCTCTAACACCTCCCTGACCGCAGGTTGGTTCGCAGTATCCTTGATCGCTTTCAGGAAAAAATCCCTAGTCTCTTTTTTGGATTTCTCAATAGATCTTCGGCTATCTTTCGTGATCGCAAGGATGGCCTCTTTAGCCTCTACCTCGCTCGCATACCAAGGATTGAGCTTAACGGCCTGTTTTATGTCCGCTATGGCTTTTTTATCTTCAGTAACAGCCATTGAATCTAAAGACGATCCTTTTCTTGTTTGATACCATCTGCCCCAGAGCTCGGATCGCTCGGTATATCCCGCCGCTTCAATGCTCGTATTGCCTGCTTTGCGCGCCAGCTCAATGGCCCGGTTGTAGTCCGCCATCATACTCTCGAGATTGCGGGCGATGGCGTCTTTTTTCAGCAAAGAAGTGTACTTGTTCTTGGCTTTCCCCCGCAGGATGTAATAGGTCGCATTTTCAGGATCGAGCTCAATGGCCCGGTTGTAGTCCGCTATGGCGGTCGCCCGGCCGGCGGCTTGGGCGGCTTCGGCTTTAGCCAGGGGCGGGCCGCTCGCCCGGCCGGGGGGCTGGTGTTGGACAGCGGCGCCGGCAATCAGGTCGGCAAGGCTAAATTTGGCGCGGCCCCGCTTCGTGAGAATGCGCGCTTTGTCAGGATGATCGAGCTCAATGGCCCGGCTGTAGTCCGCTATGATGTCCTCGTAGATCGCTATGGAGTTCGCTATCCTGTCCTCGGGGTCAGTTAAGAGGAACATCAGGTTATCTTGCAGGTTTTTTTTGCGAGCCCCCGGGTATAGTAAGCTTCCGTATTTTCAGGATCGAGCTCAATGGCCCGGTCAGCGGCCGCCATAGCCCGGTCTAGGTACAGCTTAGTGTCCTCGGGGGTGGTCGCTGTCTGCCCCCGCAGTAAGTAAGCTCTCGCATTGTCAGGATCGAGCTCAATGGCCCGGTCAGCGGCCCCCCTAGCCAAGTCAAAGTCCGCCTGTGCGCCCTCGGGGTCTTGCGCGATTTTCTTGGAAATACCCCGGTATAAGTAAGCTCTCGCATTTTCAGGATCGAGCTCAATGGCCCGGTCAGCGGCCGGCTCAAGGTTCTTATAGTGTCCCTCACGGTAGTAGAAGCTGCTTAATTCAAACCAGAATTCTGCCCGGTCAAGGATCGCCTTAGTAATGATCGCATTAGCTTCCGCTTGTGCGTTTGCCGCTTGCGGTGCGCCCTCGCGCGCGTCTGCCTGTGGGGGGTTGGTGCGGTCAGCTTGCGGGGCTTGCGGGGCCGCGTCTGCCACTTGCCGGGGGGCGGCATCGCCGCACGCTACGGCCACTTTGCGGCATGTTCCGCCGCTTGTGTTTTCACTCTTGCAAAAGTTTATCGCGTTGATAATAGCTTCCGCCCTGCTGTCAGCATGGCCAAAGCCCCAGGCCCGCAGGCCCTGCTCCTCTGCTAAGGCCGCCGCTCCGCAACGGCTCCCGGTGTATTGATATTTTATAACACAATCGCGCCCGCCCTCTTGGGCGCACAATGACAACGCCCGCTGTTCAGCTTCGGCCTGGGTTCGCTCTCCGCCTGCAAAGGCAAAAGCCCAGGCCGCCTCGTCAAGGGCAAATGCGCCGAAGGCGTCTGCCTGTGGTGCGCCGGCAGTTAAGACAAGGGCCGGCATAATAAGTGTCAGCAGTTTTTTCATGTTGTCATCTCTCTGTTGTTATTGTTTTTTCATGCGCCGCAGGGCCGCCTAAAATCGCCCCTGTCGCGCTGTTCCGCTTGCCCCCTGGCATCATAGCCTTACAGGACGCCTGAAAACGCCCCTAAACGCCCCCCAGGGCCCTGCTCATTGCGCTTGTCTCTCTGTTGTTTTTTCATGCCCCTTGTCAGTGGTCTGCTCGCCCTCAGGGCCAAGGGCTAAATCCGCCGCGTCATAATCCGCGTCCGCCTGCTCCGCCAAGTCCGCCAGGGGCGCAGTGGCAGGGTCGCCATGCAACCGGCGCATATACGCCATCGCCGCTTTGCCCTCGGACGCCTTGCCTTGGCCCTTGCGCTTGGCGGTCATGCCTGCTTTCCCTTTGCGTATAGGCGGCTTAATTCAGCTACGCCGTCCCCCTTGTCAGGGTCTATGAAAAACAGGGGCCGGCCCATGCTCGCCATCTCAGCGGTCAGCTGTTTTTTCATGGTCGGGTCGGCATTCTCAGTAATGCCGCCGGCGCAAAAGCCCCCCTCAGGGTCAGAGAGAAAAACAACACTGACACCATCGCTTAACTTTATCTCTAACCCCCGGTCGGATGTTGCCACATTGTCAGCTTGCCCCGTTCCCCGCGCCTTGTTTAGGCGGTGGATGTTGCCCTCGCTCATTGCCGCAGTTGGGCCAGGTGTTCATAATCGGCAAAATCTAAACGCTTCGGGAAACCTCAGCTCGCGGGTTGCAAGGTGTAGCCGCGCAACACCGCCGCGAATTCCTCCAGCGCCTTGATGCCCGTTGCCTCGGCCTGTTGACACCATTCCTGCAAGGAGTGTTTCAGCGCCTCCTGGGTAGCTGTCTTCTCCTGCCACAATTGTTGCAGGCGGTGTTTGTATTCATGCACGGTGCGCAACTTGGCGTTCTTCGCCAACATGGCTCGCAGGCGGCGCATGGACTGAGAGTCCAATATGAACTCGTGCCGAAGCAGGCCACGCCGGCCGCGGCGCAACCGGTGCCGGGCCGAGAGGTTGTTGGCTTTGGCCTTTTCTTCCTTATAGACGCGGTTCAACACGGCTTTGGCGTAGTGGGACATGACATGCATGCGGTTGCTGACCACCGCCTGCACCGTGTCCAGGTCGATATGCTTTTTTTGCCGGTTGATCCGCGGACGGGGAGCGACTTTTTTCACCCGGGCCAGCCTCAGCAGTTGCAGACAGCGAATGTAGCTCCAGCCCATGTCTATTTCGTACCACTTGGATGAAAACCGCGCGGAACTGGCGAAGGCGTGATGGTTGTTATGCAACTCCTCGCCGCCGATAAGCAGGCCGAAGGGAACGATGTTCCGGGAGGCGTCCGGCAATTCATAGTTCCGATAGCCCCAGTAGTGTCCCACGCCGTTCATGACGCCAGCGGCCCAAAAGGGTATCCACATCATCTGCACGGCCCACACGGTGATGCCGATGGCGCCAAACAACAGCACATCCAAAACCAACAACGCCGCCACGCCGCCAGCTGGAAAACGGCTGTAAAGATGCCGCTCAATCCAATCATCGGGGGCGCCATGTCCATATTTCTCCACCGTGGCGCGGTTTTTCGCCTCGTCTCGGTACAGCTCCGTCCCCTCCAGCAACACCTTCAAAATGCCGTATTGGCACGGGCACGGGCTGTGAGGATCCTCATCGGTCTCCACTCTGGCGTGGTGTTTACGGTGGACCGCCACCCATTCCTTGGTGATCATGCCCGTTGTCAGCCACAACCAGAACCTGAAAAAATGGCTGATGGCCGGATGCAAGTCCAAGGCGCGGTGCGCTTGGTGCCGGTGGAGGTAAATTGTGACAGCGGCGATGGTAACATGGGTGAGTGCCAGTGTAAGCAGGATGTATGCCCACAAAGGCAGGTTAGCTAACACATGAAGTCTCCTTATATTATAGCAGAAAGTGATAGAAAATTATAGGGAAAATAGCAACAAATAGCAACAAATAGCAACAAAATTTAGCAACAAAATTTAGCAACAAAATTTAGCAACAAATGGCAACAAATGGCAACAAATGGCAACAAATGGCAACAAATTAGCAACAAATTAGCAACAAAATTTAGCAACAAATAACCGTTTAATATACGAGTTTCAGCTTTTGTCAGGAGGAATTTCCACCTGCAGAGCACTCAGACAGCTTCTTTAATGGACGCTATCAGGGCATTGAGAGGAAGGTTACTTTACCGAGCGGTGAGAGGCCCTGTTATGCGCCGTGCGGGACTTGCCCTATGCCGCCCTTATCTTGCCGGACGACTTAACTAACAATCAGCTAAACAAGCGAGACACAGCACCATGATTATCACCACTGGCCGCCCTGCGGCCCAGGCGCAATCGGACGCCGGCAATGCGGATTGAACGGCAGACGCGGCAGATGTTGCAACTGAAAAAACGTCTTGCCCGGCAGGCCCCAGGGCCTAAGAAAGCGAGCGCAACTCGAAAGCAGATAGCGGCCATGGAGCGGGCCAATCTGAAAAAGCATAAGCACCGGTATAACAAGCCCAACCGATAACTAACCCGGCGACCCCCGGGGGCTTTTCCTTTTTCCACCGACTGATTTACCGCCTGCGCCGGCTTGCCTTGCCTACGCCTGGGCGTTCCCCCGGCATATCTGAACTGCATGACCTGCGACACAGAACCGAGGGGACACAGCGATGGCGTTATTGATCGACGCTGATACATTCGAGGATTTAGATGCGGCCGAAAAACCTGACCGCGCGCATGAGCTGAATAAAAATTCTGACGCTGGCAATCCGCCCGGCGAGGGCGGCGACGGACAACAGCAGGAGGCCCCGGCAGACGAAGGCGAAGGCGGCAACAGCGAAGGCAATAACGGCGATGGTCAGGCCATGTCAATCGGGACGATGTGGAAAGCCTTTTGGCATTATCTGGCGCAAGGCGATATTAGCCTTGCAGAATTGCACTTGGCGATTAGCCGGTTGCCTGAGAAAAACGGAGATGACGAGGGGGGAAATACCGGAGATAGCCCTGACGAAGGCGATGTTGACGCCTTTATCAGTCAATATGCCCTATCGCTAACTGACCCTGCCGCCGGGGACGCGGCCCCGAAAAAGTCAATCCTGCAACAGCTTCTTGCCCTAGCCAACACCCCGATCTTCCCTGCCGCCGGCGATACTGATACCGGCGGATTTTTCCGTTTGGCGTTTGATGACGCCCGGACTGACGCCCTGCTAGTCAGTATAACGCTGGCGGATTTGCAAGCGGCATTAGAGGAACTGGATGGCACAGAGAGGGCGTATGTGGACGCCGTAGACGGCGGCTTTGACATCCGCATAATCACAGCTGAGGAAGGCCGCCTGACACCCATGAACATAGACGGCATAGGCGACTTTGAACCCGTGGATTTGCCACCGGCAGATGACAGGGCTAATCAATCGCATTATCGGCTTTACTTTGACGCTGACGCTGGCGGAACTTTCCATTTTCAGTTTGATGACGATACCACTGCTGATAAAGATGAAGGCAAGAGGCCGTTTTCAATCAACATAACGGCGGCGGAGCTGGCGCGGTGTTAGAGGGCCTGGACGGGATAACGGGCGCGGAAGTAACAGGCGGCGATGGCGACTTCATTATCGCCTATCAATCAACACAACCGCCAGTTTTCAGCATGAGACCCTGACAGCGGGCGATGGGCGGAGCATAACCCGGTACGCGCTACGAGTTTCAGCTTTTCTCAAGCGCGATGTTCCCCTGCTGGTCAATTCGGCCCGACCAACCGCGGGCGGCAAACACCGTGGCGTCCGGGTCGCAGACGACAAAGGGTCCGGGCACTGGCGCCCTCAGGCGTTCGCGGGAAAGCAACGGCACTGGCTCGGCGCAACCATGGACTCGCGTCTCCTGACTGCTGGCGGCGTCCCCGGGAGCCTTCGCTTCCGGCATGGCGGACAGGGGCAACGCCGGTGGCGACGCCCTCAGGCCCAGGCGCGCGTTGACCAATTCCACGGGATTGTCCAGCTGATGGCCGTAACGGGCGCGATGCAACTGGTGAAACCGCGCCGCCGCCATCTCGATGTCGTTCTCCCATTCCAGGTTCAGCGTTGAGGACTGGCCGCGGTAGCGCAGATCCAGGCTGGCCCGAGGCCGCAACGCGGCGGCGGGGAGCCCCTGTTCCGCCAATTCCGCCAGACCCCTTTCCCGCAACCGAGCCAACTCCCGGTTGATGTCCTCCGCGGCGACGGCCTCTAACAGGACCGCCAAGGTTTTTGAGTATTGCCGGCCCGCCGGGGCCGCGAGCATGCCGAAGGCCGAGAGCGCGCCGGCCCGGGCCGGCACTAAGGCCCGGCGCATCTCCAAGGCCTCCGCCAGGGCGCAAACATGGAGCCCGCCCGCGCCGCCGAAAGCCACCAGGACAAAATCCCGGGGGTCGATCCCCCGTTGCACGGAGATCAGCCTCAGGGCCTGGGTCATATGTTCATTCGCCAGGGCGATCACGCCCTCCGCCGCCTGTTCCGCCGTGGCCAAGCCCAGTTCCGCCGCCAGGCCCGCCAGGGCCTGTCGGGCCTTGTCGCCATTCAGCGTCAGCGTCCCCCCCAGGCGGGTGAACGGGGGCAGGCGTCCCAACAGCAGGTTGGCGTCCGTGACTGTGGGCAGGGCCCCGCCCTGATCGTAACAAGCTGGCCCCGGCCGGGCGCCGGCGGACTGGGGGCCAACCTGCAAGCCGCCGCCAGCGTCCGCGTAGGCGATGGAACCGCCGCCCGCGCCTATGCTGTGCATATCGACCATAGGCACGGCCACGGGATAGGGGCCGATGCGGCCCTCATTGGTCAGAGCGATGTCCCCGTCTATCAGGGCCACATCCGTTGAGGTCCCGCCCATGTCGAAGGTCATGCACTTCCCCACGCCGATTTGACCGGCGCAATGCCGGGCCCCGGTCAACCCTCCCGCCGGCCCGGACAACAACAGATGCACCGCCTCGCGTCCGGCCTGGTTGGCGCCGCATGCATCCCCCGAGCTGCGCATGATGGACAAGGAGGCGGGCCGCGTTCGCGCCGCCATCTTGTCCAGGTAGCCCGCCACCAGAGGCCCTACATAGGCGTTCAGCCAAGTGGCGATGCCCCGCTCATACTCCTTGTATTCAGGCAGGACTTGGGAGGAGATGGAGGCGAACAGGCCCGGGGGCAACCGCCGGGCGATCTGTCGCTCAAACTGGTCATCGACGAAGGAGAACAGCAGATTCACCGCGACGGATTCCGCGCCACGCTCATGGATCTGCTCCAACAAGACGGCGATGTCCTCCTCCGTCAGGGCCTCCACCACCGCCCCGTTGGCGTCCAAACGGCCGCCGGTCTCCAGGCACAGCTCCGCCGGGACTGGAGGCGGCGGCGGCTCAGGTTGCAGGTCGTACAACGCCCGGCGCGCCTGCCGGCCTATGGTCAGCACATCGCCCAGGCCGCGGTTCGCCACATAGACGACGCGGGCCCCCTTGCCTTCCAGCACCGCATTGGTCGCCACGGTGGAGCCGTGAATGATATGCAGACCGGCCAGGGGAATGGCCAGTTCCCGAATGCCCTGCAAGACAGCCGCTTCCGGCGCTTCCGGAGTGGACAAGACCTTGCGCGCATGGAGCGCCTCTCCATCGAAATAGACAAAATCCGTGAAGGTGCCGCCGGTATCGATTCCCAACAATCGCATCGTTCACGCAACCCTCAACGGATCCGCCTCCCGTTTCGCCGGACGCCGCCCAACGCCGTCGCCGCCCGTCAACCCATCACGGAAGGCTCTGTGAAAAAACGGGTGGCTCGACAAGGAAACAGGGCCTTTTCAACTTTGCGTTTCATCGCCCTGGCGCTCCATGTCAATGGCTTTGGCCAAGACTGCCTCGGCCTTTTTGAGATTGGCGACCGTGGCCTCCTTGTCCAACCTGCCGTCAGAGTCGAAAGCCAGCCAGGGGTTCTTCCATAGGGCAATAGTCATTGTCACCCCGCTTCTTGTTCTGGACAGTTCAACTTCCTCGCCGCCTTCATCACTCACCAGCTTGCGCCATTTATCTTTCATAGCGCCTCTGTCTTCCTTGTTGCTCACTGCCACTTTGAAACAGAGTTTTTGAATATCCGATTTCCCCGTGACGATCTCCAACTGCAAATACATCTCCCCTCCTTGTATATCATTGACACTCCACCACAAGCCCAAGAAACCACCCTGCGGATTGGGTACATAACCCCACCCCCTGCAATGTGTAAGTTTCCCCTCAAGGTGCCTGAAGAATCCTTGCCAAGCGTTCCATGACCACTTTGTCCTTTCTCCTTCTTTCCAGTCATTGAAGCTATTGGCGTCGTCTTCCCATTCCTGCAGATAAGTTCTGAAATCCAGCAGTATGGGATTGCTTCCCTTGTAATCGTTCAACGCCTTTTCCAAAAATTCCTTGCGATTGAAGACCTTGTAGCTTCTGCCGGTTTCCACGCTCTCTTCTATTCTCTTCTCTTCGGCGCGAGACTGATTGCCGGTTTTGAGAAAAATCGGATACAGGTCCTCTTCGTGGACTTCTCCCAACCCCGTTTTTCCCTCGACCACCGCATCGTAATATCTCTTCAGCTGCTTGCTATGATCGCTGGTGCTGGTTTTGTCTTCGATCAAAAGGACCTGGCCATTGATGCGGGCAAGAACATCAATGCTGTGGTCTTGTTGCCGAATTTTAATCTCCTCCTCGTTGTCAGGAGCCAGACTGGCTCCATGTTCAGCCAGCAAGGCCTTCACAAATCGGCGGCCACACTCGCGCAAGTCCTTGTCTTCTTTATCCTGAACATCTTGCCTGCCAGCCCAGTCGATCAGCCAACAGATCACGGCGTCCTGGGACAACTCTTTGGTGGCGTAGTTGAATATATTGGGTTTGTCATTGGTCTTTGTCATGGCGCATGCCCTCTTATTGTTTGCGCATTTCGTGCGCAGAATGTTGTCTTACACCCCAGCAGGATCGTCAGCCTGATTTTCAGCCGGCGGCCCCCCTTCACCCTATAACGGCTCAGCAACCCAAATTGCCCCAAAAAGATTCAACAGCGATTGCCCACAGACCATGGCGCCACGACTATGCGACAAATTCTGTCGCGAAAAGAAGAAATTAGCGTTCACGCGGCATTGGCCAGTTTCGTTAATTTGAAGGAATCAGCCGGCGGCAGGTCTATGCCCCAAGACTTCCACCCGTCCGCGTAGGAGCGGGCGAAAAGCTCAATCTTGTCTTGGTCGGGGAACATTTCGTCAATCCGCTTGCGCACCTCCTCTGGCTTGGCGCTGTGCGCCGCGCGCTTTTTCGACAGGAACTGCCGGACATTCCGCTTCCCTCTGGGGTTAGGGATGCGCCCGCGTTTGAAAACCAGGCAGAGCTCGCACTGGCTCATGGTGTAATAGCCCGGGTTCACCCTCTGCTTATCCCAAACAAAGCCGATGGTGGCCCACTGGAAGCCCCACGCCTTGCCCAACTCAATGGCTTGATCAAGGTGCGGGCTGCTGGACCACATGAACAGCAGGCAGTCGTTGTCCGCCAACCGCATAACCGGCAGATCAGCCAACATTTTGTAGGTAATGGTCGGGTAGTGCGTCATCGCGCACCCCGTCAACTCTCCGCCTGCGCCGTTATGCTGGCTTTGCCCCTTGTAGTCCCAAGGAGGGTCAGCGTAAATCACTTGGAACGGGCCCCTTGGAAACGGACTAAATATCGATTCAGTCATGCCGCATGCCTCTCTCATGGTTTGCGCATGTCATGCGCAGAATGTTATTTTACACCCCAGCAGGATCATCAGCTTGATTTTCAGCTGGCGGCCCTGCCGCCCTTATAACGCTTCAGCAGGCAAAATCGCCCCAAAAAGATTCAACAGCGATTGCCCACAAACCATGGCGCCACGCCTATGCGACAGTTCATGTCGCGCAAAAAAGAAAAATGCCGGAACTGCCTGAGGTTGAGACGACGCGGCGGGGGATCGCGCCCCACCTGACGGATAAAGTCGTGCGGAAAGTGGTGGTGCGCCAGCGCCGCTTGCGCTGGCCCGTTCCCCGCGCCCTGGAGAGCAAGCTCGCCGGACAGCGGGTCCTTGGGGTGGGCCGAAGGGCGAAGTACCTGATATTCGATTTTCCCCAGGGCCGCCTGCTCTTGCACCTGGGCATGTCAGGCAGTTTGCGCATCATGGATCCGGCGACTCCGGCAGGGCCGCATGACCATATCGATATTGTTTTCGATGACCATGCCTGTCTGCGGTTTCGCGACCCGAGACGGTTCGGCTCCCTGCACTGGACCCGCGGGGATCCCTTGGCGCACAAGCTGTTGCGGGAACTGGGGCCGGAACCTCTGGGAGACGATTTCACCGGCGAGCGCCTGCGTCTTATGGCCCGGGGACGAAGTCAAGCGGTCAAGACCTTCATCATGGACAGCCGCATCGTGGTGGGCGTGGGCAACATCTACGCCAACGAGGCCCTGTTTGAAAGCGGCATACACCCTAAGCGCAAGGCTGAGGCTGTCTCCCTGCCCCGTTGCCAGGCCCTGGCGTCATCCATCAAGGAGGTCTTAGGCAAGGCCTTGGCCCAGGGCGGGACCACCTTGCGCGATTTTGTCGGCGGCGACGGCGCCCCCGGTTATTTCAAACACGAGTTGAATGTCTATGACCGGGCCGGCCTGCCCTGCCGGCTGTGCCTGACGACCATCCGGCAGATCCGACAAGGGCAGCGTTCAAGCTATTATTGCCCCCGCTGTCAGCGGTGAGGCGCGCCGGCAAGCGCCAAGCGGCGGCAAGCCGCGCAAACAACTATTCGACGACTTCGGCCCGGCCCTCGCCCCTGGGGTCGCTGGCGGCATAGACCTTGTTTTCCTTCTTGTCCCACAAAATGGCGTGCATGTTGCCGTAACGGCGGGAGATCTCTTTCAGCTGATGGCCCAGGTCCGCCAGGGCCTTTTGCTCGTATTCGGTCAGACCATGTTCTTCAAACTGCAACTGATCCGGCAGGTATTGATGATGATAGCGGCGCAGGCTCACCCAGGAGCTGGGCAGGTTGCCCTGAACGAAATCCAAAGCGCCCAACAGGACCATGCTGATGATCCGGCTGCCGCCTGGGGTGCCTAAAATGCCCACCCGCTCCGGCGTCTCCAGAAAGGTCGGCGTCATGCTGGACAGCGGCCGTTTCCCGGGCTCGATGGCGTTGGCCTTGCCTCCCACCAACTCGTAGGCATTGGGCGCATTGGGCTTGGCGGAGAAATCGTCCATCTCATTGTTGAGCAACACCCCGGTCTCGTCCGCCACGAAACCCGAACCGAAGGGCGTGTTGATGCTCAGGGTCGCCGCCACCCGGTTGCCCTCCTTGTCCATCACCGAGAAATGCGTGGTGTTCGTGCCGGTTTGCAACGGCGGGGGCTCAGCGCCCAGGGCCGCGCTGGGCGTGGCGCGGCGCGGGTCTATGGTCAGCGCCAGTCCCGCCAGATAGGACTCTGCCAAAAGGCGCTCAACCGGCACTTTCACAAAGTCCGGATCCCCCAGGAACACGGCCCGATCTCTATAGGCTCGGCGCATGGCCTCCACCACATGGTGCCGGGTCTGCACGCCGCCCATGGCTTGCAAGTCAAACGCGCTCAACATGCGCAGGGCCTGGGCCAAAGCGATCCCGCCAGAAGAGGGCGGCGGCGCGGAAACAACCCGCATCCCCTGGTACATTGCTGTTATAGGCCGGCGCTCGATCACCCGGTAATTTTTGAGATCCTCCAGCCGCCACAAGCCCCCGTGCTTGCGCGTCTCTTGCACCAGGCGGTCCGCCACGGCGCCGCTGTAGAAACCGGCCCGGCCCCGCTCCGCCAAAGCGGCGATGGTTTTTGCCAAGTCCCTCTGGCGCACCACCCAGCCCACGGGCGGCGCTTCGCCATTGCGCAGAAAAATCTTGGCGCTGGCGGGGAACTGGCGCAGAATTTCCTCCCGGTAAATCGCGAGCCGGCGATAGCGCTCTCTCACCTCGAAACCTCGTTTAGCGTAGCGTTGCGCCGGGGCCAGGGTCTTGCTCAGGGGCAAGCGGCCATAGTTTTCGGCAAGGTGCGCCAGGGCCGCTGGCATCCCCGGAATCCCCGCCGCTAAGGGGCCGTCCAAGGAGGCCCGCTCGACAACCTTGTCATCCGCGTCTCGGTACATCCGGCGGTGGGCCAGTCCAGGGGCCGTCTCCCGGCCATCCAACATGATCTGCTTGCCATCGCTGGCCCGGTGCAACAGCCAGAAGCCGCCGCCGCCGAAACCGGAGCTGTAAGGCTCCACCACGGCCAGGGCGGCGCTGACAGCCACGGCGGCGTCAAAGGCGTTGCCGCCATCCTGCAGGATCGCCACCCCGGCGCTAGTCGCCAGGTCATGGGCGCTGGCGACGGCGTGGGCCGGCGGCGCCTCGGCCCGGCACAATGAAACCGCGCCTGAGAGCAAAAAAACGGCGCCGACGCCAAGGATTTTTCTCGTTATTCGCATGGTTTGCTCCTGCCAGTCTGCCCCCCTTCCGGATGAAGCGAGGCCGGGAAAAGCCGTTCTGGGTCGCATCAGTCGCCGCGCTCGGGGGCGGACAACCGCTTGCGCAACGCTTCTTTCACCGCCGCGTGGACGAATTTGCTCACATCGCCCCCTAAGGCGGCGATCTCTCGCACCAGGCTGGAGGAAATGTAGCTCAAATGTTCGGCTGGCGTTAAAAACACGGTCTCCGCGCCAGCGTGCAACTGCCGGTTCATGCTCGCCATTTGAAACTCGTATTCAAAATCGGACACGGCCCGCAGGCCGCGCACGATGATCTGCGCCTCGCGCTCCCGGGCGTAGGCCGTCATCAGGCCGGTGAACCGCGCCACTTCCACATTGTTGAAATCCGCCAAGACTTCCCGGGCCAGGGACTCCCGCTCGTCGGTGGTGAAAGCGGTGGACTTGTCGGTGCTGCCCGCCACCGCCACGATGACCAAATCGAACATGCCCGCCGCCCGCTTGATGATGTCCGCGTGCCCGTTCGTGATCGGGTCAAATGTGCCAGGATAAATCGCCGTCAGTTTCATTCACTCATCCCCGGCGTCCAGCGTTGCAACAGGCCTTTCACCTGTCCCGCCCGCGCCTGTTTTATTGTTTTCAACCCCGCCATCTCTATGACGGCCTCCCGCTCCGTTTCGGCATAGACATGCGCCGAGGGCGCCAAGTGTCCCCTGTTTGCCAACAACTCACAAGCCCTTTGCGCCAGGCCCTGGTGAAACGGCGGATCAACGAAAACCATGTCGAACTGCTGGCGGCCCGTCTCTAACCACTCAAAGGCGTCGCCGTGGACGATCTCCGCCGCCGTTGCGCCCAGGGCGGCCCGGTTCCGCTCCAACGCGCCCACCGCCCGTTTGCCGCGCTCCACCAGCACCGCCTCGCCGGCGCCCCGGGACAGGGCCTCGAACCCCAAGGCGCCGCTGCCGGCGAACAGATCCAGACATCGCGCGCCGGGAAGCGAAAACGCCATCCAGTTGAACAGGGTTTCCCGCAAGCGGTCCGGGGTCGGGCGCAGGCCCGGTTCAGGGGCCACGAGCAACCGGCGCCCGCGCCAGGCGCCGCCGATGATGCGGATCGCGCCGGCATTGCGCCCTCTGCCTTTCAGTCCGCGCCCTCCTCGGCCGGCGCCGGCCCCACGGTGACGGTGACGAACCGATCAGGTTGCAGGCGGCGCGCAAAGGCGTCTTTGATCTGGGCCAGGGAAACCGCGTCAATCTGCGCCACAAAAGTGTCCAGGTAATCCAAGGGCAGTCCGTAAAAACCGATCATCGCCACATACTCGAGGATTTTGCGGTTGCTGTCCAGTCGCAACGGAAACCCGCCGCTGATGTTTTTCTTCGCCGCGCGCAATTCATCCACCGTGGGGCCGGCGGCGATGAACGCCTCGATGGTCTCCCGCATCACTCTCAGGGCCTGCTCCTGTTGATCGGCCCGGGTCTGCAAACCAGCGATGAAGGGCCCCCGCTCGCGGCGCGGGGAAAAATAGCTGTAGGCGCTGTAAGCCAGGCCCCGTTTCTCCCGCGCCTCCTCATGCAGGCGCGACACCATGGCGCCGGACCCCAACACATGGTTGCCCAAATACAGGGGGAAATAATCGGGATCGCCCCGTTTCACGCCGGGTTGCCCCAGTAGGATGTGCGTTTGCGAGGAGGGGTGCTTAACGCTGATCCGGGCCGGCGCCGCCAGCGCGGCCACCGGCGGCAGAGGAGACGGCTTGCCTCCCGGCGCCAAGGCGTTTGTCAATTCATCCGCCAAGTCCCGGGCCTGGGTCCGGGTCAGGTCGCCGACAATGACCGCCATGGCGTTGCCAGCGACATACAGGCGCCGGTAGAAGTCGGCGACATCCCGCTCCGTCAGGGAGGCCACATCCTCAAGCGCGCCGGCGTTGGGAAAGGCGTAAGGGTGGCCCGCGTAAATGGCGGCCATGAAGGCGTCCCGGGCCAGTTCCGCCGGCGCCTGCCCTTTGCGCTCGATGGCCAATTGCATGCGCTGTTTCTGCCGCTCGACGGCGTCGGCGGGAAAGGTTGGCGCAACGACCACCCGGCGCAAATTGCGCAGGGCCGGCCCCAGCAGGGTCTCGTCGGACAAGGCCCGCAAGCTCACCGAGGCGAAGTCGGCGCCGGCGGCGGCACTGTAGATGGCGCCCAGGCGTTCAAACTCGAAACTCAAGGCCGTGGCGTCCAATTCGCCGGCACCCTCGTCCAACAGGCTGTTCACCAGGACAGCCAGGCCCTTCTTGCCGGCCGGGTCCCGAGCGCTGCCGGCGTCGAACAAGAGTTGCACATCCACCATGGGCAACTCGCGGGCCTCGACGAAAAACACCCGGCTGCCCCCGGCGCCCCGCCAATGCTGAATGTCCGGGGAGGCAAGAGCCGGGGTTGCGAGCGCAAGCAACATGGCCGCCGTCGTCAGCCGAGGGCCCAGGGGGGCGGGACTCATGGCCGCGCCTCCCGCGCTATGGGCTGGGGCACCAACGCGGCCACGGTCAAGCCGTCGTCCCGAAAGTACCGCTTCGCCACTGCTTGCACCTGTTCCGCCGTCACTTCCGAGACGCGGGCGGCGTAGTCCTCCGCCAGTCGCCAAGACAAGCCCACCGTCTCAAAGAGACCCAGGACCAGGGCCTGGTGGAACAGCGAATCCCGCTCATAGACTTCGCCAGAGATCACCTGCGCCTTGATCCGAGCCATTTCCCGCTCGCTGACCGGATTCTCTCGCAAGGCCTCAAGCTGGGCCCGGACAGCCTGCTCCAGGGCCTCCACGGTCTTGCCCCGGGCCGGCGCGCCCTGGATGACGAACAAGCCATCCAGCCGCGCCGCCAGAGTGTAGGAAGCGCTGAGGGAGGCGGCGATCTCCTGCCCGCGCACTAGGTTAGTTGCGAACCGGGCGCTGTCGCCGCCAGACAGGGCCCCCGCCAGAACTTCCAGGGCGTAGGGCTCCCAGTCCGCGCCGCCCGGCCTCAATGCCGGGGCCTTGTAGGCCATCCACAGATGGGGCAACTCCGCGGGGCGCTTCACCGTGATCCGTTTTTGCCCCTGTTGCGCCAGGTCCGACGCCGCCCGGGGCGGGGAGAGGGGGGCTGGCTCGAGGGGGCCGAAATGTTTGAGGGCCAACCGGCGCGCGGCTTCCGGCTCCACATCGCCCACCACCACGACAGTCGCGTTGTTGGGCGCGTACCAGCGTCGGTACCAGGTCTCCAAATGAGCCAGCTCCATGGCGTCAAGGTCCGCCATCCAGCCTACGATGGGATGGCGATAGGGGCTGGTCTGATAGGCCGTGGCCAGGGCGGTTTCGTACAGATACGCCACCGGGTTGTCCTCGGTGCGCAAGCGCCGCTCTTCTTTGACGACCTCCAGCTCCTTCTCGAATTTCTCTTCTCGCAAAACCAGATTGCTCATGCGATCCGCTTCCAGTTCAAAACTGACGGCCAACCGGGACGCTTCCAGGATCTGAAAATAAGTGGTGTAATCCCGGCCGGTGAAGGCGTTGTCCCGGCCGCCGTTCTCCGAGATGATCCGGGAGAAGGCATCGTCGGGGTGGTTCGCGGTGCCGTTGAACATCATGTGTTCCAGGACATGGGACACGCCGGTGATGCCGTCGTGTTCGTAGCTGGACCCAACCTTGTACCAGACCTGGGAGACCGCCACCGGCGCCCGGTGGTCTTCCTTGACTAGGAGTTTCAAGCCGTTGGCCAAGCGATATTCGTGGACTTCCGCCGTGGCGGGAAGGATCGGCAACGCGACAGCCAAGCACAGCGCCAGGCGGCAAAATCCGGGGTTGAAGGTCATAACGCGGGTTTAGGTTAGTGCTATTATTGCGTTCGTGTCGTTCTCAACGCCTATTGTAGCCTGAAACGCGCCCATGATTGCCTCAAAAGACGACGCGCCCGCCCCATGATCCGGTTCGCCGAAGTTTCCATGCGCTATCCCGGCGGCCACGAAGCCCTGAAACAGGTCGACCTGCATGTGCAACAGGGCGCCATGGTGTATCTGACCGGAGGCTCCGGCAGCGGGAAAACCACTCTGTTGCGCCTTATCCTCTTGGCCGAGCGGCCCACCCAGGGCCATATCGTCGTCAACGGACAAAACCTGGGGAAGTTGACCGGCAAACGCATCCCGTTGTATCGCCGCAACATTGGCTTCACCTATCAGGACCACCGGTTGCTCAACGAACGCACCGTCTTCGACAATGTGGCTTTGCCCTTGGTGGTGACCGGCCACTACCGCTACCAGGAGATCAAAAAGCGCGTCCACGCCGCGCTGGACAAGGTGGGTCTGCTGGCCAAGGAAAGGGCCTTCCCCATCACCCTGTCCGGCGGGGAACAACAGCGAGTGGGCATCGCTCGGGCGGTGGCGCATCGGCCGGCGCTGCTGTTGGGCGATGAACCCACCGGCAACCTGGACCCCAGCCTGTCTTGGGAAATTATGAAGCTGTATGAGGAGTTTAACCGGGTCGGCGTCACCGTGTTATTGGCCAGCCATGAGTTCGACATGATCAAGCGCATGAACAAGCCCTTCATCGTCCTGGACGACGGCCGACTCTCGCCCCAGACAGACAAGGCCGAGGGCCCCGGGTGAGAAGACAGGCCGGGAAAAATCGTTCGACGGGCTTCTTGAAAACCGTCAATGTGTGGTTGTTGCAACACGCCCAGGCCTTCTTCTTCAGCCTGGGACAGCTGTGCAAAAATCCGTCGGGGACGCTGTTGACCACCGCCGTCGTCGGCATTTCCCTGGCGTTGCCGGCGGGTCTCTACTCGTTTCTGGAAAACACCCGCCGCGTCACCGCCGATTGGGACGCCGCCGCGCATATCTCCCTGTTTCTGACGCCGGAAATCAACGAGCAACGGACCTTAGCCTTGGCGGCCCGGTTGCAAACCCGCAACGATGTCAGAGCGGTGGAGGTCATCAGCCCCGAGGCGGCTCTGATTGAATTCAAACAGCACTCCGGTCTCGACGCGGCCCTGGAGGCTCTGGAGCGCAACCCCCTGCCGGCCGTGTTGATGGTTCAGCCAGCGATCGATTCCCTCTCATCCGGGGACAACGCCCGGTTGCTTGAGGCCCTGCGCGAACTGCCCGAGGTGGATGCCGGCCAATTCGACCGGCAGTGGGCCCAGCGACTGCGCCGGATCATCGAGCTCTTTCAACATTTCACCCTGATTGTCGGGGCCTTGTTGGCGGTGGCGGTGGGCCTGGTGGTCGGCAACACCATGCGGTTGGCCCTGCACAGCCGTCGCCAGGAGATCGAAATCAACAAACTCTTCGGCGCCACGGACGCTTTCATACGCCGGCCTTTTCTCTATTCCGGCCTCCTCTACGGCGCTGGCGGCGCGTTGTTGGCGTGGCTACTGCTTGAGGCCGCGACGCTGTTGCTGAACAGGCCAGTGGCCCGGCTGGCGGAATTATACGGCAACTCCTTCACCTTGGAGGCCATCAATGCCGCCGAGATCGGCGTCCTGCTTCTCGCCGGCATGGTCCTGGGCCTGGCCGGCGCCTGGGCCTCCGTCAAACGCCACCTGAAGGCCATCGATCCCTAAGGGCGCCGCGCTCTCTGCAAGGAGGCCTGAAAAATCAACGGTTTATCAATGGTTAAAGGGCCTTATGGCACCATGCCGCGACCTGCTCTGGTCAAGGTCCCTGGCGCCTTGGTGAAAAAAACGAACAAATTGTTAGCACTCTTGTCAAAAGAGTGCTAACATAAGCGGCAAGACTTGAAAATTGGAGAAATCCTAATGAAAGACATCATGGCCCTGCAACCGATCCCCGCGCTCGGTTCCATCGAGGCTTACACGATGGCGGTGAGCGAGAGCCCCATGCTCAGCGCCGAACAGGAACAGGCCCTGGCCCGGCGCCTGCGGGACTATAACGATTTGGACGCGGCGCGGCAATTGGTCATGTCCCACCTGCGTTTCGTCGTCCGGGTCGCCCGTGGCTACCGCGGCTATGGCTTGGCCCAGTCGGACCTGATCCAGGAAGGCAACATCGGCCTGATGAAGGCTGTCAAGCGCTTTGACCCGGAGCTGGGGGTGCGCCTGGTCTCATTCGCGGCGCACTGGATCCGGGCGGAGATCCACGAGTTCATTCTGCGCAATTGGCGCATCGTCAAGGTGGCTACGACCAAGGCCCAGCGCAAGCTGTTCTTCAACCTGCGCTCTAGCAAGAAACGCCTGGGTTGGCTGAATCAGGACGAAGTGAACGCGGTGGCCCAGGACCTGGGCGTGAAGCCCAAAGAAGTGATGGAAATGGAGCAACGCCTTAGCGCCTGCGACCCGGCCTTCGACAGCCCCGTCGAGAGCGACGCCGGCAAGGAGACCTTCAGCCCCGCGGGGTACCTGGAAGACGGCCGCGCCACGCCGGAAGACCAGTTGGCGGAGGCCCAGCTTGAGCAGGGCCTGCGGCGGAAACTCAGCGCGGCACTGGAAAACCTGGACAGCCGCAGCCGGGCGATCATTCAGCAACGCTGGCTAAGCGAAGACAAGGCCACCTTGCACACTTTGGCGGCGCGGCACGGCGTCTCCGCCGAGCGCATTCGTCAGCTGGAGCGCAAGGCTTTGGAAAAAATGCGGCTTGCCATAGCCGATTAAGCCCCGGCGGCGCTAAGCGGCCAAGGTCAACGGCGCCGCCGCGGCCGGGAGGTAGTGGTCCGCCAACAGGCAGGCGAAGATCCCCGCCAGGTACCAGATGGAATAGGCAAAGGCCCGCATGGCCGTTGCTTCCTCGCGGGTTCGAAGCAACTTCACCGCCAAACGCAGGTAGCCCGCGCCCAAGGCGACCGCGCCCGCCAAGTAAGCAAGGCCGCTCATGCCAGTCAGATAAGGAAGCAAGCTGACGATGAATAACAGCAGCGTGTACAGCAGGATGTGCAATCGGGTGAAGGCCGCCCCATGGGTCACCGGCAACATGGGGATCTCGGCGTTCTCGTAGTCCCGGCGCCGGGCGATGGCCAGGGCCCAGAAGTGCGGCGGCGTCCAGACGAAAATAATCAGAAACAGCAACAGCGCGTGCGGGTGCAGATTGCCGCTGACAGCGGCCCAGCCCAACACCGGCGGGGCCGCGCCCGCCGCCCCGCCGATGACGATGTTCTGCGGAGTGGCCCGCTTGAGAAACAGGGAATAGACGACGCTGTAGCCGATCAATGAGACAAGGGTCAACAGCATGGTGAGCGGGTTCACCAACAGGCCCAGAATGGCCATGGACAAGACGCCAAGGCAACCGGCAAAGACCAAGGCGGCGCGGGAGGACAGCTGGCCGGTCGGCAACGGCCGGCCGCGGGTGCGGGCCATCAGGGCGTCGGCCCTTCGATCAACCACATGATTGAGCGCGGCGGCGGCCGCGGCGGCCAGCCCGATCCCCGTCGTGGCCGCCAACAACAGTGGCAACGGCGCCACGCTCGGCGTCGCCAGCAACATGCCGACTACCGCGGTGAACACGATCAACACGACGATCTTCGGCTTGCACAAGGCGAGATAATCCCGCCATGAAGGAACCAGGGTTGTCATATCAGTCCGGTTTGCCGCGGGCCTGCAAATACAGGGTCATCAACGCCAACAGCAACAGCGCGGCGCCGACATTATGCGCCACAGCGACGGCCAGGGGCAACCTGAGCAACACATTGGCCACCCCCAAAGACACCTGCGCGGCCAAGACGCAAAGCAGAACGATGGCGACCCGGCGCAACGGGGCCCGGGCCTGCCTAAGGGCGGCGCCGGCGGTGGCTAAGACGACTAAAACCGTGACCGCCGCGCCCAACCGGTGAGCTTGGTGGATCGCCGTTCGGGCCGGGGCCGCCAAAACGCCGCCTTCGTAATCGATCCGGCCCTCGCGCCACAGCGCAAAGCCCTCCCTGAAGTCCGCTTCCGGCCACCACAGGCCATCCCGGCAGGCGGGGAACTCCGGACAAACCAACGCGGCGTAGTTGGCGCTCGTCCAGCCCCCCAGAAAAATTTGCGCGCACAGCAGAGCCAAGGCCGCTAAGGCCCATCGGGCCGGCGTCGGGGCCGGGGCCGTTGCCGGCGCCGCCCGGTCCGAGCCGGGAAAGAGTTGCCGGAACACCAGCCAGTAAAGCGCGGCGAGGATCGCCATGCCGCCCAACAAGTGGGCCGCCACGATGGCGGGCTTGAGTAGCTCCGTCACCGTCCACATTCCCAACAGAGACTGGAACAACGCCAGGCCCGCCAAGATGTAGGCCGCCATTCGTTGCGGGTGTCGCAAGCGCCAAGCCAAACCCGCCAAGAGAAACAAGGCCAGGCCCAGGACGCCGGCCGCGTAGCGGTGCGCCATTTCCTTTTGGGCCTTGGCCGCATCGAAGGGCCGGCTTGAGGCGGCGGGCGGCGGATTGGCTTCCAGGTCCGCTGAGACGAACAACTTGCCGTAGCAACCGGGCCAGTCCGGACAACCCAGCCCGGCGTCGGACAGACGCACATAAGCGCCCAACGCCACGACGACGCCGGCCAACAACAGGGAAAACACCGACAGGACGAGCAGGGCGCGAGGGGTCATCCGATGCTGGAGTATTTCAACAAATGCTTCAGATCCTTGATGATGCCGCCCGGATCCGCGCCAGCCTCGTAGCTCATCATCAGGTTGCCCAAGGGGTCAACCAGGTACAGCCGGCCTCGCTCGAAGGGACGGTCGCTCTCATCGCGGCGGAACAGGCGCGCCAAAGCCGCCTGCTCAGGCGCCACCAGGAGCAACTGGCCGGGGAAGTCGCCCCAGGGCGCCCCGGCGCCGCTATCCTGATTCGCCGCCACCAGGACGCGCTGCACGCGGTGGATATGCTTGCCTGTCGTCAGGCGCAGTTGCCGCATTCGATGCAGGTTCTCGCGACAGGCCTCCCGGCAAGCCCCATCCAAGAGATAGACCAGGCTCCATTTGCCATGCAGGCTCCCCGCCGCGGCCGCTTCATCCAATGGATTGACCAGGGGCCAGTCCGGCAAAGGGCGGGGCGGGTCGATCAACGCGCCGTGTTGACCGGTTGACGGGTTCCGGCCCAACTCTGTGTGATGGTAAAGGAACCAGGACAGCAACGGCGGCAGGGCGCAGACCGCGAACAACAGCAACAGGACAGTCCGTGGCCGGCTCATTGCGGCCCCCTGTTGTCATCGCCTTGCCTTTTGGCGTTCACCACGATGTAAATCACTGTCAAGGCGAAGGCCATAAGAAACCATTGAAAGGCGTACCCTTGGTGTTTTTCCTTGCCAAAACCCGGCGCCGGCCAGACCCGGGACAGGCCCGCCGGTCCCGGCGCGTCCAAGCGCGCAATGTACGGCAACAGCGTCCAGCCGGTGTCCGCCGCGATCTCTTCCAGATCGATGCGCGCCACCCGCGTGAACTTGCCGGACAACTGCTCCGCCACATGACCTCCCAAAGGCAGGCCCGTGGCCGGCAGGGGCGACGCCACCCCAGTCAGGGTCACCGCCCCCCGGGGCGTGGCGACCTCCGGGGCCTCAGACCGGCGGATGGGCGCGGCAACCCAGCCGCGGTTCACCAACACCGCCGCGCCGTCATCCAACAGGAACCGGGCAAACACATGGTAGCCCGGCTGCCCGCGGAAGACCTGGTTGTCCAGCAGATACACGGTGTCCGAATCGTATTCCCCGCTTAACACGCATCGTCTCCACAGCATCTCCGTCATCCGCTCGCGGCGACCTGCGGCTTCGGCCAGCCGCACTGGCTCGGCCGCCACGCGGCTTTGATATTCCGCCTGCAGAGCTTGTTTTTCCTCGGCGCGTTGCAACTGCCAAAAGCCCAGACGCATAAGCAACGCCAACACCAGGACAAAGGCCAGGCTTGGCCACAGATTAGGGGTGAAACGCCACTCTCCAAGGCGCATCGCGGCCTGGCTCACTCTCTCCGCCCGGCGCCGCCCGCGGCGCGAGCGGGCCAGCGGCTGGCGAAACCGGCGCCGACGCCTGCGAAAAGGGCATATACTTTTATGGTCTGAACCATAGCGGCAATCATACAGAGGCGACCCCAGAGGAACAAACATGAGTGGCGCGGCGCTCTTCAAAATCGCTGTTATCGCGACCTTGATCATCATTCTGATGGCCTTGGGGGCCGGCTTGGTCTTCCTGGTGCGCGACAAGGGTCAAAGCAAACGCGCCGTCAAATCCCTGACCCTGCGCATCGCTCTGTCCATCGCCCTGTTCATTCTCCTGTTCGTAGGCTACTTCACGGGCATGATCCGGCCCCACGGCATCAACCCCCAGGCGCCGCCCGCCGCGCTTGCGCCGGACGCCTCGGAAGCGCCTGCCACGGAGACGCTCCCGCCCTGACTGAAAAACAGAGCTTCTCCCTCCCCCATTCCGCGCCGTTTCCCTCGGTTTGTTTCGCGCTGAGGCAAAACATTCTCTCAATAATTGCTACAATGATCGGATATGAGAACACTCCCTTGTTCGGGCCGAATTAAAGACAGGCCCGGGACGATGGCGCCACCGGCGAAGATCAAGCCGAAACAAGCGAAGAAGTCTCCTCCCTCTGAGTGTGTTCGTTGCGCAAACTGCATGGCGTGCATGAAGGAATTGTCAAGCTCCTCCATTTCTCTCGTCCTGACTGATCCCCCCTATTTCATCGATGGGATGGACGACCGCTGGGACCATGGCAAACTGCGCAAAAGAGTGAAAAAAGGCGTGGTCGGCGGGCTCCCGGCCGGGATGAAGTTCACCTCGCAACAGGGAAAAGATTTGTATCGGTTTTTACTGCCGGTCGCGGAAGAATGGCTCCGCGTCCTCAAACCAGGTGGGTTTGTTTTATGCTTTTCCCAGCCGCGCTTGGCGCACCGGACCGCCGCGGCCATTGAAGACGCGGGGTTTGAGATCAGAGATTTGTTGGCGTGGCGATATGAAGGGCAGGCCAAGGCGTTCTCGCAGGAACATTTCATCAGGAAGTCCAGGCTCCCCGAAAAGGAAAAACAACGGCGGATCGCCGCGCTGAACGGCAGAAAGACGCCCCAGCTAAAGCCCCAAATGGAAAGCATTGTGTTGGCCCAAGCGCCTCGGGACGGCACTTACGCGAACAACTGGCTGGAACATCGGGTGGGGCTGATTGACGCGGACGACCCCTTGATTGAGCCGGGACGCTTCCCCGGCACAGTCATACCGGCAAAAAAACCGCGAAACAAGCACGGGCACATGACGGTGAAACCGGTTGATTTATTGCGGCATTTAATCCGGCTATTCACGGCGAAAGGGGAAAAATCCATAGTCCTTGACCCGTTTGCCGGTTCCGGTTCCACCGGCGTTGCCGCCCTGCAGGAGGCCCGTGGTTTCATAGGCTATGAACTGGACCCGGACATGGCCAAGATAGCCAATAAACGAATTCTGCGGGAAACAGAAATGACTTCACCTTTGATGGAAAAGGCAGAGTCAGGAGTGTGGCAAGCGAGGCCCCTGTGAAAAGAGCGACAAGGGCGGTGCAGAAGAAAATTTACAACTACCTGAAAGGGCTGTTTGACCCAAAAATTTAAGGGCCGTCAAGGGTCAGAGCGAGGGGGCTTCCAGGGGCCGCCCCGTCGCCGGGTCGGCCTCGATGATTTCGCTGAGCAGGAGTTCCGGGTCGGCTTCCGTGTAGTTGGGCCAGTCTTCCGCCAGCTGTTTCCGGGCTTCTTCGATGTCGAACAGCCCTATCATGGCGTCCACTTCCTCTTTCTTGCCGAAGCGCAAAGTGCATACACAGTGATAGGGCGCCGCGCCGCCATCCGCCGTGGCGATATGCTGGTCCACTTCCACCTGCAATGGCGCGATGCCGCAATGTTTGCGCAACAGGCTAATGCCCAAGGGCAGATGGATGTCGTAGTAATGCCGCCAGTTGAACGACGAACCAGCTTTTCTCGGATAAACGATTCGAACGCTGTGCATGGTTTTTCTCCTCGGGGTCAAGGGGATTGACGGGTTGCCAGGCAGGCATCGATGGCGTGGTGAAAATTCCGCAACGCCAGTTCCTCATCCTGAAAGTGAAAATGCGTTTTCGCGCCGGACTTCAACACCTGTTGCACCTTCTCATGGGCGACAGTGTCTTCCATCAAGGTGTCGCGCAACCCCACCTTGTTGTACTCCTGGCAAAACAGCTCGCCTGCGTTGCGCGGCGGCGCGGTGTTGACCCCGATTTCCCACAGCGTACGGTCTGCCGTCAGGGGCCACACATTGTACATCCAGTAGCAATCGCGCATCAGGCCCAGGATGACATTCGGAAAGATGAAGTACAGATTCATCGCCCCCTGCAGATGATACTCTCGGGCCTCGGTGCGGCGGGGTTCCGTAAAGGCAAAGGCGTCATAGGCGCCTATTCCGTGCTTGAGGCTTGCCTGGCCCACCGGCGTAGGGTTGAACACCGGGGGAGGCTCCGTGCCTAACAGCGCGTGAGGCCCCAGGACTTCCAAGATGCTGTGGCGCAACAACATGCCGGCCGCTGAAGTGGAGCGCGCCAGACTGTTCTTGTGCAGGAAAGGCACATGCCAACCCTCCAGTTGCGCGTCCAACAACACCTTCCAGTTGACTTTCTCCTCCACGGCGTACCATTCGCGTTTGGTCAATTCGGCAAACGGGTAGTCTTTCAAGGCTTTTGCCACCGGGCTTAGATACGCTTGCAGGGATTGATCGTCTTGCGGGTCAAGGCGAATGAAGATAAATCCCTTCCAGGTCTCAGTTTGAATTTCCGTCAAACCCAGCTTCGCCTTATCCACATTGAAAAAGTTGCTCTCATCGGTCATGTTGACCAGCTTGCCCTTAGCGTCAAAGGCCCAGCCGTGAAAAGGGCAGACAAAGCGGTTGCGGCGCTTGCCCCGTTTTTGCCAGACCACCTGGTTGGCCCGGTGCGAACACATATTGTGAAAGGAACGAATGACATTGTCGGGGCCTCGCGTTGTCAACACCGAGGCGTGGCACACTTCGATATCCTTGACGAAAAAATCACCGGGTTCGGGGATGAGTTCAACCCGGCCCACATTGAGCCATTGCCGCCGGAACACCGCCTCCCGCTCCGCTTCAAACACCTCCGGGTCAACGCAGGAACGGATAGGCACGGGGCCCGTGCCCAATTCGGGGTATCTTTCGGTGTGGGTCTTGTGACTCAGCGCCACAGACTCGTCTCCTCGCCGGGGACAAACCGGCGCATGTCCAAGCCAAAAGGATGGTCCGCCCGGTCGTACAACTCCACAGCCACCCAGACTTCCGCAAGCGACAGGGCCATGTTCATCAAGCGTCGCTCGGGAGCGCCTAATTGATCCAAGGGAAATCCGTTAAGGTGTTCCAGTGCCTCATCAATGCGGCCCAACATGGCGGAATAGAAAGCGCGTATTTCCTCCATGGAAGAATCCAGCCGTTTCCGCAAGCGTTCGGACTCGGTGGCAAGAGACCAATCTATAAACGCTTCAAGTTCGGCAAAGGCTGGCGGCAACAGACCGTCGCTCATGGAAAGCTCCTGTTTCACTCGGCACTAAGGGCGCAAACGCAACTGGGTGTGGCCATTATACAGGCATTCGCAAAAAAGGGCGGACCCTAACAGGCAACTCTGGCCCCGGCGCCCGGTACTCCCCATGTTCACGGCGCGAGGGGGCGTTAGCCCCGTTTTTTCGGTCGCGTTCCGCGACATAGCGGTTTTTGTCATAGAGTTGTAATATAGCTCCTTTATTTAATAACCTCATGTTGAACGGCGCGACCTCTTTTATGAAAGGCAAGATACTCATCGTCGAGGATGAACCTTCCATCAGGGAAATGTTGGGATACGCGCTGAGGAAGAAAGGCTACGCCCTGTGGGAAGCCGCCGATGTTGAACAGGCCCGCTCCATCCTTGACAATGACAAGCCCGACCTCATGCTGTTGGACTGGATGCTCCCCGGCATGAGTGGCGCGGCCTACGCGAGGCGCGTCCGCCAAAACCCTGAAACCAAGTCTCTGCCGATCATCATGCTCACGGCCCGGGGCCTGGATGCCGACAAGGTGCGCGGGCTGGACGCCGGGATTGACGATTACATCACCAAGCCTTTTTCCACCGAGGAACTCCTGGCCCGGATCCGCGCCGTGTTGCGACGCGCCAAAGATCATGAAATCGAAGGCGCTGTCACCGTCCAGGGATTAACCCTGGATCCGGAGACCTTTCGGGTGATGGCCAACGGGCGGGTTGTCAACATCAGTCCCACAGTATTCCGTTTGTTGCATTTTTTCATCACTCACCCGGAAAGAGTTCACACCCGCGAGCAGTTGCTGGATCAAGTGTGGGGTCAAAATGTCTATGTTGAGGAGCGCACCGTGGATGTGCATATCCGTCGCTTGCGCAAGACTCTGGAGCCCCACGGTTGCAACCGCTTCATTCAAACAGTGCGCAGCGTAGGATACCGTTTCTCTCCCCAGCATTGAGTTTAACGATGCGTCCCGACCTGTTGAGACTAGGTCTCGCGATCATTGTCTCCACAACGGCGGGGCTGTTGGCGGGCCAGGTCTTTTTATGTTTGGCGGCGGGGTTGTGCGCTTACCTGCTTTGGCATTTCCATGTCTTGAAAAACCTCGGGCGGTTCGCGCGCAACAGCCATGAGCAAAATCCGCCGGATCTGTCCGGCGTCGTCAATGAGATCGGCAGGGAAATCGGCTTCCTTCGCGCTCGCCATCGCCGGAGCGAAGAGAAATTGGCTGGGGTTTTGTCGCGTTTTGAAGAAGCCACCGAAGCCCTGCCGGACGCCGTCGTCGTCTTGGACCTTGAGGGGCGCATCGAGTGGGCCAATAAGAAGGCCCTGGAGTATTTGGGCATCACCTATCCCAGGGACAGCGGCCAGCGCTTCTCCAATCTGGTCAGACACCCCGAGTTGACCGACTATCTCGCTCGAAACGGCAACGGCGACGCCGCGGAAAGCCTGATCATCTCAGCGCCGGCGAACGCCGACCTCAGCCTGGAGATCAGGGTGTTCCGCCACGCTGGCGCTTCCCAATTGTTAGCGGCGCGGGATATCACGGACATTCAACTGGCCAATCGCATGCGCAAGGATTTCATCGCCAACGCATCCCATGAACTGAGGACGCCGTTGACGGTGATATCCGGCTATCTTGAAAGCTTCGAGGGCGACGCTGATGAGTGTCCGCCATCTTGGCGGCCGCGGTTGCGACAGATGCGAGACCAAGCCGACCGCATGGGAAGTTTGATTGAGGATCTGCTCATGTTGTCCCGACTGGAAAGCGAAACCTCCCAGGACGCGGACAGCGAGGTCAGGGTGGCCGCGTTGCTCGCTGAGGCGCAAAACGAAGCCCAAACTTTAAGCGGCCGCCAGCGGCATAATTTTTTCCTGGAAGCCGACCCGGCGTTGGCCTTGAAGGGCAATCAGGACAATCTCCACAGCGCCTTTTCCAATATAGTCGTCAACGCGGTGCAACACACGCCCCCCGCCGGGGAGATCCGAATAACATGGCGCCGGCTGGGCCAAGGCGCCTGCCTGGAGGTGGCGGACTCCGGCGAAGGCATCCCTCAGGAACACATCAACCGGGTGACCGAGCGCTTTTATCGGGTTGACAAGAGCCGCTCCAGAGAGAAAGGCGGCACGGGGCTGGGCCTCGCCATCGTCAAGCATGTCATGGCCCAGCACGACGCCGAGCTCAAGATAAGCAGCGCGCCCGGCCAGGGCGCCACAGTGACTTGTCTTTTCCCCGAATCTCGCGTCGTTTCTTTGTCCTCGTCCCAGTCAGGCTCCGCCTCCCCATGAAGCCCCAAGGCCTGTGAAAACAGAAAGTCGGCGCCGGCTCAGCAGTCCTGTTTGTGGCGGGGCAGGGAGTCGTCCACTTTGAACCACTCCAGCTGGCTTTCAGTCCAGATATGGTAGCGAGGAGCAACTTGGCCGGGATCGTCCAGGGTGCCGACGTTGATGTCAACGGACTTGGCTTCCGCCGTGTCCCGGAACAACAGCTGACTGCCGCAGTCGCCACAGAACTCGCGCCGGGCGTCGGTGGATGACTGGAATGTCCGGGGTGCGCCCCGGATGTAGCTAAAGGCATCCAGAAGGAATGACGCCCATGCGACCACCGGCGCGCCCGAGGCGCGCTGGCATATCCGGCAATGGCAATAACCGATGTCAACCGGCGCCTGTTGACAGGCGTAGCGCACCGCGCCGCATAAACAGCCGCCTGCTATCGCCACGATCTCTCCCCGTTGCCGCCGCGTTCAGGAGGCTCTCATCACATCCAGGTACCAGTCGGTGAAACCGCGGGTGAAGCTCTCCATCTCCGTGTAAGGCCCCGGTTGGTAGAATTGCGAATTGACCCCTTTCTGATTGTTTTCAATGATGCGTTTGTCCGCGATGGTGGTGACATCCCAAAGCCAGATCAATTCATCCACTTGGTAGTCCTTCCCCTCGCGGGCATCGCCATTCACCAGCCAGGCGATGTCGCAGGCCACGGTGTCCAAGGCCAAGGGTTTGAAGTGATAGACGACAACATGGTCGCAGTAGGCCAGGAAAAAAGTGCACGGGCCTATCTGTATGTCAGTGGCCCCGCCGTCATAATCTCGGATGTCGCCTAACAACGGCGCCACCGGCTTGCCGTCTTTGCTGCCCGTGACAAAACCCTTCAGCAAGGGATAGCGGTCGAAGCCGCGGTCTATGCCCAGCCCCCCGGCGGCGGCCCAGCTTTTGTCAACGCAATGCCGGGGCAACCCCACTTTTTCTCCCTTCGCCATGACCTTCTCCAACAATTCCGCCACATCCTCATCGGGCCGGGCGCGGCCATGCCCCTCGGCGTATTCAGGATGGGCCGGGTTGCAGTGATAACACTCGCAGTAGTTTTCCACGGCGAGTTTCCAGTTCGCTTCGATGCGGTAGCTCTGCTGGTGGGCGACCCGCGCCCGCGCCAGCCCGTAGGGGCGCAAGCATTGGTCCAGATCCTGGCGGATGGGCTCGAAGGAAGCGGGTTGCGAGGAGAAATTGACGAAGATCATGCCGTGAAAGATCTCCACTTGGAGCGCTTTCAGCGCGTAATCATCCTTGTTGAAGTCAGGCGACAGGTAAGCGCCGCCGCGCAACGCGCCATCCAGCTCGTAAGTCCACCCATGATAGGGACACACCAGCAACTTGTGCCAGCCACAGGCCTTGGTGAACAGGCGGGACCCCCGGTGCCGGCACACATTCAACAGGGCTTGCGCCCCGTCTTGGGAAGCGCGGATGATGATCACGGATTCATCAGCCAGGTCGTAGAGAAAATAATCGCCTACAGAGGGAATCTGGCTGAGGTGGCCGACATAATGCCAAGACTGCATGAAGATGCGGTCCAGTTCGCGCCGGTAGATGGCGGCGTCCTTGTAGAAGGCCTGCCGCAAGGTGAAACCAGAGGGTTGGTTTTCAATGTGTTTCGTTATGCTTTCCATTTTCGTTGCCGCGTTGCTCGGTCGCGCGCATTATACCGAACGCAGATACCATTCGTAATCCAGGTTCCCCACTTGCTCATGGAAACGCTCGCACTCGTTGCGCCGCATGATCTCAAACACGCGGCAAAATTCCTCACCCAGGTATTCGGGCAGGATCTCACTGCGCTTAAACCGGTCCAGAGCCGCCTCCCAGCGCCGCGGCAGGGTGGCCTCCTGTTCGTCCATCATGGCGCCTTCCGCCACCATCTCCGTTGGCTCGCAACGGTTGGCGATGCCATGGTGGATGCCGGCCAGCAGGGCCGCCACCACCAGGTATGGATTGGCGTCCGCGCCCGCCACCCGGTGTTCGATGCGGGTGTTCTTGCGGTCGCAAATCGGCACGCGCAAGGCCACGGCGCGGTGGTTGTAGCCCCAGTTAGGCGTCAACGGCGCGAAGGAGCGGGGTTGCAGGCGCCGGTAGGAATTGGCGTTGGGGGCGAAGATGGCCATGGCGTCGGCCATGGTCTGTTGCAGGCCCCCGATGGCGTGCCTCAGGGTCTGGGAAAGGGCCGGGCGGGGCGCGCCGGCAGGACCGGCAAAGACATTCTCGCCGGCCTCGTCCAGCAGGCTGACATGGACATGCAGACCGCTGCCGGACTCCTCGGCAAAGGGCTTGGCCATGAAGGCCGCGCCTAGGTCATGCTTGAGGGCCGTGCCTTTGACAAGGCGTTTGAGCATCGCGCCATGGTCGCAGGCGGTCACCGGATCCTTGACATGATGCAGGTTGATCTCAAATTGCCCTGGAGAAAGCTCCGACAGCGCCGCGGTCGCAGGCACTTTCTGCATTGCGCAGTGCCGTTGCAGGTCCATTAAAAAGGAATCGAGCTCCCACAGATCTTCCATAGCGCCATACTGCAATCCCTCCTGTTTCAGGCCCGTGCCGGGGATCTTTCCCAGCTTTGGTCGCGGGACGGCGCCGTCGCCCGGCTCCAACAGGTAAAACTCAAATTCCGTGGCGATCACCGGATGCAGTCCGGCCGCGGCGAGTTTTCCGCAGGCGCGCCGCGTCACATGGCGCGAGTCGAAAACCCCGGGCGCGCCATCTAAATCATAAAGGGAAACCAGCGCTTGGGCCGCCGGCGACGCCAGCCACGGCACCGGCGCCAGGGTGCCTGCCACCGGATAGCTCATGATGTCCGGGTCGCCGTCTTTTGTGCCGATGCCAGTTTCAAACGCGATCTCCCCGCGGCTATCGAGCAATGGCGTGGAGGCGCAGGCCTTCAGCCCCTCCCGGTACAGCGCGTCAAACTCGCGCCGGTTGATGCGTTTGCCCCGCAGGATGCCGTTGATGTCAGGAAGCAACAGCTCGAGGATTTCCGTCTCCGGATACGCTTGCAGAAAATCCCGCAACTCCTCAGGCCGGCCCCGTTCTTGCGGCCCTGGGTCTGGCGTGGCCATGCTCAGCAACCCGCCGGCGGCGTCTGGCGGCGGCGTGGAGGATCGAAAAACGCCCCCGCCACCACCCGGCAGGGAGCCATGATCCGCCGCCATTCCAGTTCGCGGTTGTAGTAGATCTCGGCCCATAGCTTGTCTTTGGGCCGCCCCCAAGGCATTTCCAACGAGGCCAAGGCGATGTTCATCTTGGCCGTGGGGGCCCAGGTGGCGGAGGTCACATGCCCCACGAGGTCTTTTTTGTCATTGTAGATAAAGGCGTCGTGGCCCGGTTTGTTGCCGTCAATGTCCAACCGAACGAAGCGGTAACGCGAACCCTGTTCCCGTTCTTCCAACAAGGCCCGCCTGCCGTTGAACACCGGCTTGTCGAAATCCACCAGCCACCCTAAGCCCAGTTCGAAGGGAGAGCGCCCACGCTCAGGGCGCAACAGCTCCACGGCCGGCGCAAAGTCCGCGCCCGCCTGGATGAATCCCGCCTCGATGCGGGCCATCTCCAGGGCCTGGCCGCCGCAGGGTCGGATCCCGTAGGGCGCCCCGGCGGCGAACAAGGCGTCCCACAGGGCCTCCGCGCCAGCGGGGTCAATCCACAACTCGTAGCCCAGATCGCCAGTGAAACCGGTGCGCGACGCCAAGAGTTCCATTCCCGCGAAGGAAAACGCCCGCAATTGAAAGGGCCTCAGGGCCTCGACGCCCGCCAAGCCCAGGGCCTGCAAGGTCCGGCAGGAGGTCGGCCCCTGCACGGCCAGTCCGGCCACGGCGTCGGATTCATCGTCGATCTCCACTTCGAACCCCTGGGTCGTCGCCAACAGCCAGTCCAGGTGGCGCTCCTGCGAACACAGGCGCCAGCGCCGCTCCTCCAGGTGGAACAGCGTCCCGTCGTCCATGACATGACCCTGGTCATCGCACCAGGCGGCGTACCTGACGCGCCCCGGGGTCAACCCGCTCATCTTGCGCGTCATCAGCTTGTCCAAATAAGCCAAGCCATCCGCGCCGGCGATCCGGTACTTGGTCATGGGCGAGAGGTCGAACACCGCGGTGGCGTTGCGAATGGCGAAGTACTCGTCTTCCACGGTGGTGTAGCAATCCACCACGGTGTAAGCCTTCCAGTCCGACCAGAGGTTGGTCTCGCACAGGGCCGCCGCGCGCTCGTGGAATGGCGTGGTCAACAGCCGCCGGGCCGTCTCCCGCGGAGCCTCAGGTCTGGCGGCCCTGGCGCGGGGGACGCTCATCGCCGCCCCTCTCGCTTCATGATCTCAGTGGCCGCGTTGCGACCCGCCAACCCCATGACGCCGCCGCCCGGATGAGCGCCCGCGCCGCACAGGTACAAACCGGCCACCGGCGTGGCGTACTGGGCCGCGCCTGGCGCTGGACGCAACATCATAAACTGATCCAAGCTGTACTCGCCGTGGTGCCAATGCCCGCCATGGAGATTGAAGGCTTGCTCCAGGTCAGGGGGCGCCAACAACTCCGCGACTGTCACTTGCTCTCTGATGCCAGGGGCGTATTCCACTAATTTGTCGATGAGCCGGCGCCGGAAGACGGCGCGTCCGGCCTCCCAGCCGCCGCGCAAGTCATAAGGGGCGTATTGCACGATGGCGGACAGCACATGTTTTCCTTTTGGCGCCAGATTAGTTTCATGCGCCGACGGAATGGTGACCTCCATGACCGGCTCCGGCGAATATTCCCCGTACTTGGAAGTGTCAAACGCCCGCTCCACATAGTTCAGGGAGGGCGCGATGACCAGGCGCTGCCCCAACTGCTCATCGGTCAGGCCCTTGAACACCGGAACGCCATCCAGGGCCAGGTGCAACTTGGCCGCCTTGCCGCGCATGCGAATGTTGTTGACGCGCCTGACAAAACCGGTTTCCAGGTGTCTTGCGCCCACCAATTTCAGGAAGGTGGTCTTGGGATCGGCGCTGGAAACGACGACAGGGCTGTTGATCTGCCTGCCGTTCGCGGTTTCAACGCCGACGGCCCGGTCATGGTCCAGCAGAACCCGGCGCGCTGGCTGGTCCGTGAGGATCTCCGCGCCCGCGGCCGCGGCGCTCGCGCGCAACGCCTGGGCCAGGGCCCCCATGCCTCCCGCCGGCGTCCACACCCCGTTGCCGCCCTCCCGCGCCTGACCCGTCAGACGGTGCAGATAGGTCAACACCGTGCCAGGGGAACGGGGCCCCAGGTTGCTGCCTAACACGGCGTCAAAACCCAAGACGCCTTGCAGGCGCTCATCGACAAAGGTCTCCCGCAACAGGTCGTGGATGTTGAGCGCGCCAATGCGCAAGAGTTCCCGCATGTCGTCCCGCCCCAACAGGCGCGCGCTAAGACCCAGCTTGGCCAGCGCCGCCAAGTTCGCCAAGCCGCCGCGGGCCAGGCGCGGCGGACGGGTCAAAAAAGTCTTTTGCAACAGCTTGGCGAAGCGGCGAAGCTGGTTTTGGAACCGGGCGTAGGCGTCGCGGTCCGCGCCAGCGAGCTCGCCGCCGCGCAGGACGCTCCCCGCCAAGATGAGATGATTGCCATCCGCGGCTAAGGCAATGGTGTCTAAATTAGTGGCCGCCGGCCGCAGACCGTGCCGTTCCAGGGACAACTCCGCCATGATCTTGGCGCAGGGCAGGAACAGCAAATGGGCGCAAGCCGGCGCCGCGTAGCCGGGCGCCAATTCGCGCGCGCCGGCCATGCCGCCCACTTGTTTGTTGGCTTCCAACACTAAGGTCGAATAACCGGCCCGGGCCAGATAAGCGGCGCAAACCAGTCCATTGTGGCCGGCTCCGATGACGATGGCGTCGTATTGCTTATTCATCGCTAAGCGCGTCTGGGACGATGTTCTTCCGGCGCAGATCCCGCAACACCTCCCGGGCCGAGTTGGCGCCCGGCGCGCCCATGACGCCGCCGCCTGGGTGGGTGCCAGACCCGGACATGTACAGACCCTTGACCGGCCCCCGGTACTGGGCGTAGCCGGGGAAAGGGCGGTTGAACAACAGCTGATCGGCGGTCAGCTCGCCCTGAAAGATATTGCCCTCGGTCAGGCCCACCTCGTTCTCCAGCTCCCGCGGAGTGCGGATCTCGGCGTGCAGAATCAGGTCCTTGAAGTTCGGGCTGTACTCGGCGATCTGATCGATGACGGTCTGGCCGAATTGATCCCGTTGCGCGTCGGTCCAATCCTGTCCGTTGACCTTGGGCGGGCAGTACTGAGCGAACACCGTCATCATGTGTTTGCCGGGCGGGGCCATGGTCGGATCCACCAGGGTGGGAAGAAGGGTGTCCAGGTAAGGATCCTTGGACCATGCGCCGTTTTTCCAGTCGTCGTAGGCCCTTTCCATGCGCTCCAGGGAGTCGATGAAGTGAAAGTCCGTCTTGAGCAGCTCATGCCCCCGGGGGAGGGTGTAAAAATCGGGCATGCCGTCCAGGGCGATGTTGACCTTTCCCGAAGAGCCGCGGATCTTGAAATTGCGGGCGCGCCTGACCACCTCGGCGGGCAGATCTTTTTCATCCATGATCTCCAGAAAGGTGCGTTTCGGATCCAGATTGGAGACGACGATCTTGGCGTGGCGCTCATCGCCGTTCTCCAACACGACGCCCTTGACCCGGCCCTTGGCGACTCGGATCGTTTTCACGCCGGCCTCCGTCTCGATCTTGCCGTCAAAGGCTTGAAACGCGCTGGCTAACGCCTTGGCGATGGACCCCATGCCGCCGCGGGCGAACCCCCAGGAACCGATGCTGCCATCCACATCCCCCATGTAGTGGTGCAACAGCACATAGGCCGTGCCGGGGGAGTACACGCCCAGGGCCGTGCCAATGATGCCGCTGCCCGCCAAGTGCGCCTTGACGACATCGGACTCAAAATACTCGTCTAAAAAATCGCCGATGCTCATGGTCCAGAAACGGATGGTGTCGTACAACACTTCCTCGCCCAGGTCCCAGAAGGTCTTGAGCAAATGGATCAGCTCCATCACATCCCGCGGCCTGAAGGAGGTGGGGTCGGGCGGGGGTCTAAGCAACAGGGGACGAATCAGCTGGGTCTGCCGGGAGACATCCGCCGTGTAACGGTTGTAGGCGTCCGCGTCCCGCTTGGAGTGCCTTGCGATTTCGCGGCGCAGGCGCTCCTCATCGGGATAGCTGCCGAAGTAGTCGCCGTTGCGCATGAAGGTCAGACCGCCGTCGAAGGGAATGACTTGCAGGCCGTGGCGAGCCAGTTCCAGGTCGCGATAGATCTCCGGGCGGAACAGACTGCACACATAGGAGCAATTCGAATAAGTCCAGCCATCGTACAGCGAGCGGCTGACAGAAGCGCCTCCTATCCAGGGGTTTTTCTCCAGGACCAAGACATCCAGGCCGGATTTGGCCAGGTAGGCGGCGTTGACCAGGCCGTTGTGGCCGGCGCCGATTACGATGACATCATGCTTGTGGGCGGCGCGCTTGTTCACGGACCGGGAGTGTTGCGACAATCACAAGGTGGCGATCTGCGCGCGGTTCGGTTGCGCCAGGGTGAGATCGACGGCCTGTTCAAACCGCTCCAGGGTGTCCTCCAGACAGCGTTCATCGTGGGCCGCGCAGACAAACCATGGCTCCCGGGAGTCCGGCTCCACCAACACGCCGGCGTCGTGCAGGTTCGGCGCCAGGGCCTTGTAGAAGGCGTAGTCAGTGCGCTTCCAGTCCCGGTAGTTGTTAGGGGGCGTCGCGCTCAAAAACATGCCCGACATGGACGGGTGGCCCACAAAACAGTGCGGGATGCCGCGCCGGGACAGGATTCCGCCCAGGCCCTCGCGCAACTTGGCGCCGTAGTCGGCGATGTCCGCCAAGGCGGTGGTCTCGTCAAGAATTTCCAAGGTCTTGTTGGCGGCGGCCAATGTCACCGAGTGGCCGGTGTAGGTGCCGCCGTGAACCACCCTTTTCCCCACTGTGCGCATGATCGCCTCTTTGCCGGCCAGCGCGGAAATGGGGTAGCCGTTCGCCATGGACTTGGCGAAGACGCAGAGATCGGCCTGCACCCCTAACAACTCCTGCACGCCGCCTTTGGCGACGCGAAAACCGGTCTTCACCTCGTCGATGACCAACAGCACATTGTGCCGGGAACACAACTCGCGCACATCCGCAATGTATTGACGCTCCGCGGTGATGGAACAGCAATTCCCCATCATGGGTTCAATCAGGAAGGCGGCCAACTTGTCGGCCCGTCGCTTGAACAAATCCTCAACTCGGCCGGCGTCGTTCAAAGGAACACTGTGCATCAAGCCGCGGCAGGCTTGCGGCACGCCCTCGCAGTAGGGCCGCAACGACGGTTCTCCCTCGCCCTCGTTCCAGTTTTCCAGATCGACCTGCCACAGGGTGTCGTTGGATATGCCGTGATACCCCCCTTCCACCAACACATGTTCATCCTTGCCAGTGTAGGCCCGGGCCAGACGCAGAGCCGCCATGACCGCCTCCGTGCCGGACACGGAAAACCGCACCAGTTCGGCGGCCGGCACCATGCGGCTGATCCGCGCCGCCACCGTGTTTTCCAGCTCTGTCGCCAAGGCGAACACCCCGCCGGTCGCCATGCCCTCCCGGGCCGCCTGGTCAACCCGCGCATCGGCGTAGCCTAAAATGGCCGGTCCGTAGCCCAAGCGGTAATCGATGTATTCGTTGTCGTCAAGGTCCCAAATCCGGCCGCCCTGGCCCCGTTTGATGTAAATCGTCCGGTCTTCCCCCCAGTAGCGAAAATTCGATGTCACTCCCAAGGGCAACCGCTCCATGGCCTTGCGGAAATGGGCATGGGATTTTTCCAGGCTCCGCGGCATAGCCACCTCAAATTGCTCAAAATAGGGCTATATGGTCTCACAACCACGCCGGCCTGTCCACAAGCAACCGCCCCGGGGGGCCTCATTTCTGGCCGGGGGCAGGCGCCCCTTGACTCGCACCCATTTATAGGCTATGCTGGAACAATCGCATGATACGGATAATGCTCGCCATGTCGCCAAAAAGCGAGAATATCCAAAAATCACGGCAGAATTTCCGGAGAGGTTTTGAAGATGAAGGTCTTGAAGAAAATGAGCGGGAAAAAGGCAAAAGTTGTGTCTTTTATCAACTACAAGGGGGGTGTTGCAAAAACAACATCCACCTACCACATTGGGTGTTGGCTGGCGGGCGTTAAAGAGAAAAATGTTCTTTTGATCGATATAGATCCTCAAACCAACCTGACATTTCTCTGCGCGTCTATTGAAGATTGGGAAAAAAGAAAGTCGGGCATTGGCACAATTGCCACCATGTATAAAAGATTTCTCGATGAGAAGCCTATCGAGGCTGAACGCTATGTTTGGCAATCACCAATAATAGGTGAGCGTATTCCAAGGCTTGATTTAATTCCTTGCGACATTGACTTGATTGGCACAGATATCAGGGATAGCGAAGTTGCAGGAGTGTATCCAAGCATGGAAATGTTGCAAAAAAATGCTAAGCAATTTATTTGGGGCAAGTCTTTCTTAAGGAAAGTATTTAAGGATTTGAAAGAAAAAAATGCCGAGAAATTTATTCGGGACAGGTCTTTTTTAAGGAAAGTAGTTAAGGAATTGGAAGAAAAATATGATTACATATTTATCGATTGCCCGCCTAATTTATATTTAATGACTCAAAACGCGCTTGCCGCAAGCAATTGGTATGTCATAACTGCCATACCTGATCATCTTTCCACAATCGGATTAAACATCCTTATTGAAAAAACGAACAAGCTCGAAAAGTTTATGAATCGGGCATCTATCTTAGCTGGAACAAGGAATGGGAATAATGCTTTCGCTCAATTTGGCGCCGCGCTTTTCGTGAGAGTAAGGATTGGTGGAGGTAGGATTACTAATGCGCATTTCGATAAAATGGAGCAGTTAAGGAAAGGTCCCCTTGAATGTTTTGATACCCATACCACTGAGTTAATAGGTTACACCGAAGCGGCGGAAAATAGCTTGCCAGTATGGTTGCATGATACGGATAATGCTTACCGTGCCGCTGAAAAGCAAGAATATCCACAAATCGCAGAAGAATTTCTGAAGAGGTTTTGAAGATGAAAGACTCGAATAAAATGAGCGGCAAAAGAATAGAGGCTTTTCTCAGCAAACTGACAGATCTGGTTGAAGCCTTGCCTTCTCAGGAATCAAAAGATAAAACTGACAAGGAACTGGCGACACTAATTCATTTCCTATCAGAATTTCGGGAAAAGATGAGCAGTGTTCCAACTATTGAAGAAGTGGGGGAAATTTCATCGACTGTTGAAAGGCTTATCCTCTTGGTTAGGTTGGCTGAGGCAGACCCTTTCCTTTCAAGAAGTTTAGGGCTTTCCTCTGGGAAAATTAGCGCATCCCCTAAAAGCCAGCGGCTTACGGTCAATGAACGGAGCAAAGCAAAAGAGATTGCCGACCAAATCAAAAAATTACCTCCCCAAGAATTGAATGAGAAATTCGCGGATGAAAAAACCTTTACAACTGCCCTTTTGAAACAAATTGCCAATGAAGTTGGCGTGCGAGTCGGTTCAAGGGCAACAAGGACGTCTATTATCGAACAAATTTCCAAGAATCTATCGAATCGCCGAGGATACGAATCTCTGCGGACAGGCAAAATGGAAACCCATATCAATTAAAAAATCGCATTCAGACTTGTTCCGAGCCGATGTATCTATCTGTATCTGATTCAGATGGCTCCTCTTCGTAATCCTTAATATCCTGCGACTTAATAATCTTCGCGATGTTATCGGGGTCGAGAGACAATCCGTAAGCAACAGATAGCCGATCATACTCCACTCCCCCTGCGTCCAAATTTTAGAGTTCTAATCTGTTTATTTCAAAGCAATTCCATCTTGAGATTGTTTGTCTTTCCGTTTTTGTAACATTCTTGCGCTTGCAATCTTGCCAGCCGCTCGCGATATTTAGTTTCCCGGTTCAACCAGAAATTGGCCGTTGAGCCAAGCACTCGTTCAAGCCGCAAAGCTGTGTCTTTTGTGATCGGCGCTTTGCCTTTGACAAGCTGGTTCAGATGCTTGAGACTGAACCCAAGGCGGTCAGCTAATTCCACCTGGTTCCAATTTCGTTCCGCCATTAAATCGCGGATAGTGTCGCCGGGAGGGGACACCCAGTCCGGGCTGAAAACATGCCCGCGGTCAGTCATGATAATCTCCGATTTCAACAATAGTTATCGCCGCAACCCGCGCCCAATCTATGCCGCCATCTTCTTTTTTAGGCACTGGGTCCTGGTTCGGTAGAAAATCCGCATCTGATTTTTCCTATTCTAAATCTATTTACCGATTTGGTAAATAGATTTTACGCAAATTGTCGCCCAACCTCCATAAACGGGAAACGGGCCTGGGGTCTCGCTTGCAACCAGTGCCTGAAAATGGGAATTGCCGCCGAATCTGCGGGTATAATGGCTTCATGGGCAGGGGGAATCATCCACGCCTGAGCGCGCGAACCTTGGCAGTGGCGTTGCTGGCGCTGTGGTGCGCCACCGGCAACGGGCTGGCCGCGGCGGAGAAGGTCGTCAACATCTACAACTGGGCGGACTACATCGGGCCGACGACGCTGGCCGATTTCGAAAAGGAGTTCGGCGTCAAGGTCAACTATGACATCTACGACACCACCGATATTGTGGACGCCAAGCTCATGGCCGGCAACACGGGCTATGATGTGGTGGTCCACTCCGCCTCCTATTCGGCGCGGCTGATTGAGGCCGGGGTGTATCAACCGGTTGACAAGGCCAAGCTCAGCAACTGGAAGCATCTGGATCCGGACATCCTGCGCACCATGGCCGGCTTCGATCCGGGCAACCGCCACGCCGTTCCCTACATGTGGGGCACGACGGGGGTGTCCTACAACATTGACATGCTCAGGGAACGCGTGCCTGAAGTCAATCTTGAAACGGCTGATTTTTTCTTCAAGCCGGAGATCATATCGCGCTTCGCCGATTGCGGCGTCACCGTGTTGGACGGCTCCATAGACGCCCTGCCCATGGTGATGAATTATTTAGGCTACCCCGGCAATTCCATAGACCCGGGCCATCTCAGGGATGCGGAACAGCTGATGAAATCCATACGCCCTTACATTCGCTATTTCAGTTCCGCGAAGATGTTGATCGACTTGCCGAACAAGGAGGTCTGCGTGGCCATGAGTTGGTCCGGGGATTACTCCGTTGCCCGAACCCGCGCCCGAGAAGCCGGCATCGACATCAACCTGGGCTACGCCATGTTGGAGAAAGGCATCCCCACTTGGATTGACAACATGTTCATCCCTTACGACGCCCCCCATCCGGATAACGCCCATCTCTTTATCGACTTCTTGTTGCGCCCGGAAGTGATCGCGCCGGTCTCTAATTTCATCGGTTACGCCAACTGCAACCGCAGCGCGACGCCCTTGATTGACCCGGCGATCGCGGAGGACCCCGCCATTTATCCCAACGCGGATGTGAAGAGGCGCCTCACGGCCACCCTGGTGTACGCTCCCAAAGTGGAGCGGCCGCGCTCGCGCGCCTGGACGCGAATAAAATCAGGACTTTGACAAAGGCCCGCCGCCGCTTATGACGCAACCGCCCGTCGCCAAGCCTGTGGAGAAACCCGCCTGGCTGGACCCGGCGGCCACGCCGTTCATTCGAATCCAGGGGGTCTCCAAGGACTTTGACGGATTCAGGGCCGTTGATAATGTCAGCCTCGACATCTACCAAGGCGAACTCTTCGCCATCCTGGGCGGTTCCGGTTGCGGCAAGACCACCTTGTTGCGCATGTTGGCGGGGTTCGAGCGGCCCACCTCGGGACGCATCCTGATTGACGGCGCGGACCTCACCGCCAGCCCGCCGTACGAGCGGCCAGTCAACATGATGTTCCAGTCTTACGCCGTGTTTCCACACATGACCGTTGAGAAAAACATCGCCTACGGACTGGTCAAAGAGGGTTTGCCCAGGACGGAGATTCAATCTCGCGTGCAAGACATGTTGGCGTTGGTTCGACTCGAGGGGTTCGCCAAACGCAAGCCTCATCAGCTGTCGGGCGGCCAGTTGCAGCGCGTGGCGTTGGCGCGAGCCCTGGTGAAACGCCCCAAGGTGCTGTTGTTAGACGAGCCGCTAGCGGCCCTGGACAAGAAACTGCGAGAGCACACCCAGTTCGAGCTGATGAACATCCAGGATCAGACCGGCGTCACTTTCATCGTCGTCACCCATGACCAGGAAGAGGCCATGACCCTGGCGACGCGCATCGCCGTCATGCGCCAGGGACGGTTCGCGCAATGCGGGACGCCCAAGGAGATCTACGAGTACCCAGTGAACCGCTATGTCGCGGATTTCTTCGGCGCCATCAACCTGTTTGAAGGCGAGGTCAAGCAAATGGACGGGGGACGCATGGAAGTGGAGTGCGCGGAAATTGGCGCGAGGGTTAAAGCCATGGCGCCGGAGACGGCGCCGAAAACAATGGCGCCAAACTCCCGGCTGACCCTTGCCGTGCGGCCTGAAAAGATCTCCATCAGCAAGACCGCGCCGGCCGGGGACCAGCTGTCCGTGTTAAAAGGCGTGGTCTGGGATCTGGGCTACTACGGGGGCCTGTCCATCTACCGCGTCAAGACAGACGCCGGCGCCATCGTGCAAGTCAGCGCGCAAAACCGAGTGCGCTCCGCCACGCGCATGCTGGAATGGGACGATGTGGTCTATCTTTCCTGGGACATCCAAAGCAGCGTGGCGCTGACCGAATGAGCGTTGCCATAGCGCAGACCAGCGGCGGCGACAACCTGTGGCGCCGATTTGTGATCGCCGCGCCCTATCTGTGGCTGTTGGTGTTTTTTCTGGTCCCGTTCGGATTTGTGCTTAAGATCAGTTTTTCCGACCCGATAATAGCTCGGCCGCCATTCACCCCGCTGTTCGATTTCAGCGCGGACGCGGTCCATCCTTTTCGCGCCACCCTGGACAACTACCGTTTCCTGTTGGAAGACGATCTGTACCGGATCAGCTACCTGAAGTCCCTGCGGATCGCGCTGATTTCCACTTGCCTTTGTCTGCTCATCGGCTATCCGCTGGCCTACGCCATCGCCCGAACCCCCAACCCCGTTTGGCGCAACATTTTTCTGCTCCTGATCATCCTGCCGTTTTGGACCTCGTTCCTGTTGCGGGTCTATGCCTGGATCGGTCTGTTGAGCACCCACGGCCTTATTAACAAACTGCTGCTGTCCCTGGGCCTGATTGAACACCCTCTCAGGTTGTTATACACAGACTTCGCAGTCTATGTGGGCATTGTCTATTCCTATCTGCCTTTCATGGTCTTGCCGTTGTACGCCGCTTTGGAAAGGCTGAACTTCGATCTGAACGACGCCGCCGCCGATTTAGGCGCCGGGCCCTTGGAGGCCTTTCGCGACATCACCCTGCCTCTTTCGATGCCCGGCATTGTCGCCGGCAGTTTGTTGGTGTTCATCCCGGCCTTGGGCGAGTTTGTGATCCCGGCGCTGTTGGGCGGTCTTGATTCGCTGATGATAGGCCGAACCCTCTACGACGAATTCTTTGGCAACCGCGACTGGCCCCTGGCCGCCGCGGTCGCAGTGGCGCTGTTGCTTATCATAGTGGTGCCGCTCATGTTCTTTCAGCGCCTTCAGGCGCGGGAAACGAGGCAAGGGACATGAACCGGCAACGCTCCGTCTTTCTGCTCAGCGCGCTGTGCTTCGGCTATGCGTTTCTATACATCCCCATTGCCTTAGTCATCATCTATTCATTCAACGATTCCCGCATCGTCTCGGTATGGGGAGGCTTTTCCCTGCGCTGGTACTTCGCGCTATTGGAGAACACGCAGATCATCGAGGCCGCGTTGCTTAGCCTGCGCATCGCTTTTATCAGCGCCACCTTCGCGACGGCGTTGGGCGCTTTGGCGGGTTTGGCCTTAACGCGGATGGGGCGATTTCGCGGCAAGACTCTGTTCACCGGCATGATCGCCGCGCCCCTGGTGATGCCAGAAATCATTACCGGGCTGTCGCTGTTGTTGTTATTCGTCAGTTTGCAGGACCTAATCGGCTGGCCCGGCGAGCGGGGCGCAACAACCATTGCCATAGCCCACATCACCTTCTCCATGGCCTATGTCGCCGTCATCGTGCAGGCGCGCCTGATGACCCTGGATGAATCGTTGCAGGAAGCGGCCATGGATCTGGGCGGGCGGCCGTTCCGGGTGACCATGGACATCACCTTGCCCATTGTCGCCCCGGCCCTGTTGGCCGGGTGGCTGTTGGCTTTCACCCTGTCATTGGACGACCTGGTGATCGCCAGCTTCGTGTCCGGCCCGGGGGCCAGCACCCTGCCTATGTGGATCTTCTCCAAGATCCGCCTGGGCGTGACGCCGGATGTCAACGCCCTGGCCACCGTCATCATCGTCCTTGTCAGTCTCGGCGTCGCCGGCGCCGGCTGGGTGATGTTGCGGCGCGAAAAACAGCGGCAACGGGAGGCGCGCCAAGTGGAAGCGCCGGCGCGTCTGCAATAAAATCAGCTTGTGAACGCGCGAACCATCAATCCTCGCCTCCTGAAGCAGTCCGTCAAGTGGACGATTTACTTCTTGTTGTTGGTCAATTTCGCTCTCTATTTAGACCGGGACTTGCGCGCCGCCATTCATACCCTGACCTTGGCGGAGCCTTTCATCACTTGGATTCAGGTGCTTGCCGTCACTCAGGTCTTTGCCGCCTCCATTGACCACGGAACTTGGATGGTGTTGATCCTGTTGTTCGAGCTTGAGACCTATGCGCTGTCTGATGAGCAATTCAGTCCGCTGGTCAAACGGTTGCTCCACGGGATCCGCCTGGCGTGCTATGTGTTCATTATGCACACGACTTACGCGTACAGCGCCAATGTTTACAAACTCTACACGGATGTGAAGCCGTTGCCGGAGGTGACCGACTTGTGTCAGCTGGCGGACGACAAGCTGTCCTTTGTCACCAACCAGGACTATGTGTACATAGACGCGGACAATTGCGCGCAACTGGGAGAAAGCGGCGGGTATGTCTTGCTGACGAAGGGGCGAGTGGTGGCGGACAGTTTCAATTACAAGCGGGAAAAACTATTGGGGTGGCTGGATTTGCTCGAGTTGCTCTGCTGGCTGACGATCATGATGCTGATCGAGGTCAACATCCGTTTGCAGGACCGGGGCATCACCCGCGGCCGGGTCACCACCACAATGAATTATCTGAAGCCGGCGCTCTACGGGGTGATTTTCATCACTGCCGTGTATTGGGGGACAACGGATCTTTTCTTCTACTTCTGGGACGAGGTGGTCTGGATCGGCGCCTTCGCGGTGATTGAAATGAATGTGCTGGACTGGCGCGCCGAGATCAAGGAAGAACGCGCCCCTGCCGCCGCCCCTTCGTAAAACATGCCGCCACGCGCCCATGCCGGAGATCTACGCGCCCAAAGCCCTGTTTGACGAGGCCCTGGAGCTCATCAACGCCGGCGATCCGGTGGCCGCTGAGAAACTATGTCGGGAAGCGGTGGAACGCAATCCTAAGGATGTCAACATGTCGGGCCTGTTGGGCGCCGTGTTGATCAAGCGGAGGCGATTGGATGAGGCGGAACAGGTGTTGAAGCGGACCATCGCCTTGGCGCCGACCTTCGCCAAGGCCCATGAAGACCTGGGCTATGCGCTGTTGGAACAGGAGCGTTACGAGGAAGCTGTCGAGGTGTTGCAAAAGGCGGCGCGGTTGGATCCCAAATTGGACGCGGCCCGCTTCAACCTGGGCAAGGCCCTGGCGTCCACTGGCAGGGGCAAGGAAGCCGACGCGGCCTTCGAGGCCTCGTTTGAACTCTCGCCGGAACGCAAAAAGCTGGCCCTGGCCGCCAAACATCATCAGGAAGGCCGCATCGAGGACGCGGAGCAACTGTACCGACAGGTGTTGAACAACAACCCCCGGAATGTCGATGCCCTGCGCATGTTGGCCATGGTCGCCGCGACGGCAAAGCGCTATGACGACGCCGAACGGCTGTTGCGCAAAGCGGTGGGCATCGCGCCGGATTTTCTGACCGCCGTCGTTGACTTGGGCCGGGTGCTGAAAGAGCAGGACCGATTTGAAGAGGCCATAGACTGCTTCAAAAACGCCATCGCGATCAATCCGAACAATCCTCACACCCATTTTCTGTTGGCCGGCGCTTACTCCCCTGCCGCCCTGAACCACGAAGCGGCGCGGGAATACCGCCGCGCTTTGGATTTGGCGCCCGAACATCCCGGCGCCCTGTTAGGGCTGGGAAACGCCCTCAAGACCATAGGCAAACAGGACGAGGCCATCAAAGCCTACCGGGACTGCATTCGGGTCAGACCCGACAACGGCGAGATCTACTGGAGCCTGGCCAATCTGAAAACCTACCGCTTCAGCGACGAGCAGATCGCCGAGATGGCGGCCCGCGTCGATAACCCTGAGGGACTGACCGAGCAATCGGAGGTGAATTTTCTGTTCGCCTTGGGCAAAGCCCACGATGACCGACAGGATTACGACAAGGCCTGGCGTTATTACGCACGGGGCAACGGCAAACAACGCATGTTGGCGCAGTACGACCCGGTGCAGACGGAGACCATCAATGACGCCATCGTTGAAGTGTTTGACAAGGCGCTGTTGGAGGAGAAGGCCGGGAAAGGTTGCCCCGACCGCGCCCCCATATTCGTGTTGGGCCTGCCCCGTTCCGGTTCCACCCTGGTGGAGCAAATCCTCGCCAGTCACAGCCAGGTGGAAGGCACCAGCGAACTGCCTTACCTGGGCCGGGTCGCCATGTCCCTCAATCGCAATCGGGCGGACGGCGTGAATTATCCCGAAGCGGTGCGAGAGCTCGAAGCGGCGCATTTAACCGCCTTGGGCGAAGATTACATCAATTACGCGCAACTGCACCGCACTGAAGGCAAGCCTTTTTTCATCGACAAGATGCCGAACAATTTTCCCACCATCGGCTTTCTCAACCTCATCCTGCCGCAGGCGAAGATCATCGATGCCCGCCGGCACCCCTTGGACGCCTGCGTCGGCAATTTCCGGCAACATTACGCCAAGGGACAGACTTTTTCCTATGATCTGACAGACCTCGGGGAGTATTGCCTGCAATACTTGCGCATAATGGACCACTGGCATCAGGCGTTGCCGGGCCGCATTCTCACAGTGCAATACGAGGAGATGGTGATGGATTTTGAAAGCCAGGCGCGCCGCTTGTTAGACCATTGCGAGTTGCCTTGGGAAGAAGCTTGCGGTCGCTTTTACGAAACGGAGCGCCCGGTGCGCACCGCCAGTTCGGAACAGGTGCGGCAACCCATCTACACCGGCGCGCTCAACTTCTGGCGCAACTATGAACGCCACCTGGATGAACTGGTCGAAATAGTGGAACCTGTCCGCGACCGCTACAGAAAATACGAAGCCATCAATCTATGAAATCCCAGGGCCACGCCTCCAGACCGTGTATGGCGTTGCGAATGTCATAGCTCAGCGTCACCCGCTGCAGGGTCTTCCCAGCGTCAAGATCATGCAGCGCAACGGTGGAGGGCGACGAACCCGCCGCGATGAGCCCTCCCTCCAGAGGACAAAGCCCGCGTCCGAAGGCTTGGCGCGCGATGCGCGCGTCGTCCAGGTCCGTATGGGTCAGTTCATCCTCGTCATAACGCGGCACGGGAAAGGCCCACTGCGTTGTTGGAGAAACATAGCACACTAGATCCGCCTGGGTGTCGTTGAACAACACGCCCTCCCGGTAGGGTTGGGCGTTGTGCGTCCCCTGGGGCAGGGAGGCCCAGCGGCTGATCTTGCGGCCGTTAAAAATCAGCACGCCGCCGGTCCTGAGGCCGCTAAGAAACATGCCTTTGCTGTTGCAAAACACCGTGTTGAGGTGCAACTGATTGCCGGGCAGAGGCCCCCGGGAGGAATTGGGATCAAACGGGGCGCCACTGAAGGCCGCGCCGTCATAACTGAGCCGCAACCCCCAAGAGAAACGGCCCTTGTCAAGGTCGAAGCCCAGCAGGGAATCGAAGCCGGTGGAAGTCAAGTACAGTCTGCGCTGGTAGCGGAAGATCTCGTGGCAATGTTTCAGGTAGGGGTTGCGGTGCGATGCGATCTTTTCAAAACCGGGCGTGTAGAAAAACAACTCATCGCTGGCCGCGATGCACACCTTGTCCCCGTCAAAGGCGATGCCGCGCAAACCGCGGTCCCAGCCGCGCCCTTCCCATTCGATGTCCATTTTGTTCCAGTCGAGGGTCTGCGCGACCCGTTGTCGGTCCAGGTCGATAAGATACACGCCGCCGTGGCTTTCACCTTGGCGCGCTCCCCTCACCACGGAGGTGGCGAGCAGCGTCGTCAAGGCGAATCGCGCATGCCGCCGGCGCGGTCAATATGGCCGGGCGGCACATAATCGAAAATGAAAGTGATCCTGTCTTCCTTGCCTTTGTTCATCACGCTGTGCAACTTCTGGTTGTTGATCTCATAGGCCTGGCCCACTTCCAGCTTGTAGGGGCGCCCATCCAACATGAATCGCACCCGGGAGTTAGTCGTGACGGGAACATGGATGCGGTGCCCGTGCAAAAACGACGGGTGCGAATCCCGATGCGGCTTGATCTTGCCGCCGGCGAGGAGCTTTGCCGCCATGGCGCGGATGATGGCGCCGCCGGGCGGGTAGCCGCTATCGATAATGTCGTGCATCACGGGCACCGCGGCCGCGGCCAGCCGCTCCCAACCCGGTTGCTTGCTGACTTCGATGTTCGGCCAGCCGGACCCGTCGGTGAACACCATGACGATGGATTCGGTGTAGCGGTGGACATCGTACTCCTTCTGCCGGTATTCCTGCTCAAACCACGCCGCGGCGTCCTGGGCCAATATGGCGTCCCGCAGAGGCCCAACTTCCACCTGTCCCAGGGGCTTTATCGGCATCGCTATATTCATCGCTCGACCTTTTGAAAATCAAACAGTTACAACATCATCGGCGGACAACAGCGTCCCCTCTCGCCGATAGTCCTCGGCCCGTTATTCCATTTCTGCGCCTGAAAGTGTAACAACGGATCCTGTTATTCCACAAAGCGCAATATAGGGAATCGATTATTAAATTTTCATGCCTGAAATGTTAATAGCAAGCAGGGCTATTTAACAAACTTTAATAAGTGAATCCGCTATTAAATTTTCATGCCTGAAATGTTAATAGCAAACGGGGCTATTTAACAAACTTTAATAAGGGAATCCGCTATTAAATTTTCGTGCCTGAAATGTTAATAGCAAGCGGGGCTATTTAACAAATCTTAATAAGCCAATCGGTTATTAAATTTTCATGCCTGAAATATTAATAGTATAATCCGCCATTGCGGAATTTTTGAATAGGGCTTCCACTATGCAACGCGAACAAACCGGCAGATACGAAACCTTGCATGGCGGGGATGAGCCGGTCCGCGCTTTTATCCCAGAGCCGTTGCCGCCTGTCCCCCCTCTGCGCATGGACGGCCCGCTTCAGCAGGCCTTAGAAAACGCTGTGCTTGCCCTCGGCCGGCTTGATGGCATCTCGGCGCTGTTGCCGGACAAGACGCTCTTTCTCTACAGCTATGTACGCAAAGAGGCCGTGCTTTCCTCCCAGATAGAGGGAACGCAGTCGTCTCTGTCTGATCTTCTGCTCTTCGAACTGGAAGAGGCCCCTGGCGTCCCGCTTGACGATGTCGTCGAGGTCTCCAATCATGTGGCGGCGTTAGAGCATGGTCTGTCCCGCTTGGAGGAGCTCCCCGTATGCAATCGGTTGCTCCGCGAGATGCATGGCAAATTATTATCGGGCGGACGCGGCAGTGACAAAATGCCCGGCGAGTTTCGCGCATCCCAGAACTGGATCGGTGGCTCCCGCCCCGGCAATGCCCTCTTCGTTCCGCCGCCGCACACCGCCGTGCCTGACTGCATGGCCGCGCTGGAGCGTTTTCTTCACGCCGATGACGACGGGTTGCCGGCGCTGATTCGGGCGGGACTGGCCCATGCGCAGTTCGAGACCATTCATCCTTTCCTTGATGGCAACGGGCGCGTAGGGAGATTGCTGATCACCCTCCTGTTGCACTATTCCGGCATGTTGCGGGAGCCGTTTCTGTACCTGAGCCTCTACTTTAAACAACACAGAAGTGCTTATTACGACCTGCTCAATCAAGCGCGCCACGCGGGTGATTGGGAAAACTGGCTAGCCTTCTTTCTCGAGGGAGTGCGCTCCACCGCCACGGGGGCTGTCGAAACAGCGCGGCGATTGTCTCGGTTGTTTGCCTCAGACCGAGCCGCCCTGGAACAACAAGGCCGGCGCGCTGGCACGCTCTTGCGCGCGCATGAAGCATTAAAGGAGCAACCGATACTCTCTTCGCCCTATATATGCAGGCGCACAAACCTTTCTTTTCCCGCTGTCGCGTCGGCGATGGAACAATTCATCAAACACGGCATTGCTCGCGAGATCACCGGCAAACGCCGCAACCGCCTGTTTGTCTATGACAAGTATCTCTCCATTCTCAACGAAGGCGCCGAGCCGCCATGATACCCAAGCCTGACAACATGAACATGGCGGCAATGACCAACCGCATTGGAGAATGGGCCCGATTCCATGGCTTGGCGTTGAGCGTGTGGGCCTTGTTTTTGATTGCGGGCCTCGCCATCGTCGATGATTACGGAATCTCGTCGGATACGATGGGGTACCAGCGTCTTGTCGCCATCAATGCAGTCAATTATGTCCTGCATAGCGACCAAACCCTGTTGCAAACCCATGACCGCTTCTACGGTGCGGCCCTGGAGTTGCCCCTGTTCCTGTTGACGGAACGGGTCCTAGGGCTGGAAGACCCGCGCCATATCCATTTGGCCCGCCATGTCCTGACGCACCTGTGGTTTCTAATCGGCGGGTTCTGTTGCTATCTGTTGGCGCGGCGCCTGTCCGGCGACCGGCTGGTGGCGTTGTTGGTCATGTTGTTGTTCCTGCTGTCCCCGCGTCTCTACGCCCATTCCTTCTTCAACAGCAAGGATCCGGTGTTCGCCAGCGCCTTCGTCATGGCCTTGCTCTTTGTGTGTCGCGCCTTTGACAGGGACTCGGTGGGGGCCTATCGGTGGGGCGGGGCGGCGGCGGGGCTTCTCATCCACCTGCGCGTCATGGGCCTGGTTCTGTTTGCCGTCGTGTTGGTCTTTCGGGCTTGGGCCTGGTTCCGGGCCGGGGGGCGGGCGGCGCGGCGGCGGGTGGCGGCGACCACTGGGGCCTTCGCCCTGTGGGGGGTCCTTGTCTTGTTCATCAGCCTGCCCTACCTCTGGGATGACCCCGCAGGGCGGCTGGTGGAAATGGTCGTGGTGTTGGCCGACCATCCTCTCGTTCAACGCCAATTGTTCCAGGGTCAGACGTTTTCCAGCGCGGCATTGCCTTGGGATTATGTGTTGCGCTGGTTTGCCATCAGCCAGCCGCCGGTGACCTTGTTGTTGGGTCTGTTGGGCCTAGTGGCCCTGGGCCTTGCCGCTGGAGGCGTCGTCAGACGCGGCGCGGGCGCCGGGCCGGGCGTGGCGTGGGGGGGGGGTTGCCGAGTTGCGTTTTGGCGTCCTGCTCGCAACCTGTCTCGTGTTGCCCCTGCTCGCCTTTGTCTTGTTGCGGCCTAACACTCTCAATAGCTGGCGGCATTTTTATTTTCTGCACGGGCCGTTTTGCCTGCTGGCGACCTTCGCCCTGATGAGATTGCGCCAGCTGTCGGCGCGGGGGGTGCGAAAAGAATGGGTTGGCGACGCGGCTTGCGCGCTGATGGCGGCGGGACTGGGCGCGGCGGCGTTGGAGATGGCGCAGATCCATCCTAACCAGCACCTTTATTTCAACTTTTTAGCGGACCGGAAGACTCCGGAACGGTTGCGCGCTTGGCACGAGATGGATTACTGGAATATGACGCTGCGGCAGGGTTACGAACACATGCTGAAACAGACCCAGTCCGCCGCCATTAACATAGAAGAAAAATACTTCAAAACGGGCATACGGGTGCACCTCAGTTGGAGTAGATTGATTCTTCCCGCGGCAGACCGGCGCCGGTTCACCTACGACCCCAGTCGCGACCCGGATTTCTACTTAGATGAAAGGGGAAAAGCGATACGGAGCAACCTGCCCGAAGATCCTTTCCCTCCTGTTCTCCATCGGCTCAAGGTCTATAACAACACCATTGTAACCCTTTCCACGCCGGATCTGTCCCGGGTTGACCCGGCGGTGGCGAATGAATATCGGGCTTTGCATCGGGCGGCGTCGGTGGGGGCGCCGGCGGCGCGGGCGGGCGGCTATGAAGTGTACCGGCACGGCTCGCGGCTGGCGTGGGTGAAGGAGGCTTGCGAGCCTGGGGCGCTGAGGCGCGAGTTCCAACTCAATTACCATTTGCCGGACCCTCACCGGAAATGGGACTACTCTATAATCAGCGTCCGCGGGGTGCGGTTTGACGGCAAGTGCCTGGGGGCGGCGCGGTTGCCGGACTTTGCCCTGGCCCGGGTGCGCCTGGGACAACCAGGGTTGTGGGAAGTTGAGGTGCCCCTTTAGCTTTTAGCTTGTCACATCCGCCATGCGTCCTGGCGCATCACCCACTTTTTAGCGACGGAAGTTTTTCGTCAAGCAAGCGGCGCAACAAGCTAAAAGGGGCGTAGCTTGAGGGCAGGGCTTTTAAGACCCTGCGCGGCCCGGATGGCCGCACCGAGAGTGTCCAAGGATGGATTCACAGCGTGTCGTAAAAAGCCCTGCCCCAAGTTGCGCCCATTCCACCTCATCTTCCCGTCCATCCACGAAGCATGACGGAACATTCGTCAGGCAAGCGGCATAATGACCACTTTTTAGCGACGGAAGTTTTTCGTTAGGCAACTGGCGTGACGAGCGAGGGCGGGAGTGTATGTCAAATACATGACTGGCCGAGCGAGGAAACGCCAGGACGCATGGCGGATGTAACAAGCTAAACTGACTGAACGCGGAAGCGCCAGGCAACATAACGGAAAACTAACAAGCTAAAACTGACCGAGCGAGGAAACGTCGCGCCGCATGGCGGAAAACTGCCACCATTTAGCGACGGAAATTTTTCGTCAGGCAACTGGCGTGACGAGCGAGCGAGGGAGTGTGCAAATAGCACATGACCGAGCGAGCGAGGAAACGCCAGGACGCATGGCGGAAAACCACAACCATTTGGCGACGGAAGTTTTTCGTTAGGCAACTGGCGCGACAAGTGAAGGAAGGAGTGTGCATAAAGCACATGACTGACTGAACGCGGAAGCGCCAGGCAGAATAACGGAAAACTAACAAGCCAAAAGCTAAATTGCGGTTTTGAATGGCACAGGTTATCATCCCCCCGCGCCGGGTCGTTAGCTCAGTCGGTAGAGCAGCTGACTTTTAATCAGTTGGTCGCAGGTTCGATTCCTGCACGACCCACCAGTCCGTCCGGTCTTGAATTTTCAGCGTCCGGCCCATAATTTTGAGAAAAATCCTGCGAGAGCGACAGCTTGCCAATTTACGAATACGCCTGCGATCTCTGCGGCTGTAAACTGGAGAAATTGCAAAAGATCTCTGAGGCGCCGCTGGTGGATTGCCCTGAGTGTGAAAAACCCGGTCTGCGCAAGCTGGTCTCCGCTGTGGCCTTCCGCCTGAAGGGGGGCGGCTGGTACGAGACGGATTTCAAGGATGAGAAATCTCGCAAGAATGTGGCCAAGGACGAAGACAAGCGGGACGCCGGCGCGGACCAGGCCGGCGACAAGAAAGACGCCGCCGAAAAGAAAACGGCGGCAAAAGACGGCAAGGAAACCACGGCGGACAGCGCGGGCAAGGATGGGGCCGAAAAAAAGGCCAAATCTGGGGCGAATGCGGTAAAATCCACCGCTCCGGCGGCCAAAGGCGCGCCCGCTCCCGCCAAACACTGACCCCTTCGCCCATGCGCACTCATTATTGCGGACAATTAACCACCAGCCTGGTGGGCGAGGAAGTGGCCCTGTGCGGCTGGGTGCATCGGCGGCGCGATCATGGCGGGGTGATCTTCATCGACTTGCGGGACCGGGAGGGTCTGGCCCAGGTGGTGTACAACCCGGACCAGGCTGAATCGTTCGCCATCGCCGACGCGGTCAGAAACGAATATGTCATTCGCATCGAGGGCCAGGTGCGCCGCCGCCCGGAAGGCACCGTCAACCCGAACCTGCCCACCGGCGAGGTGGAGGTGTCAGGGCGCGCCATCGAGGTGTTGAACAAGGCGAAGACGCCGCCGTTCCAGCTGGACGATGAGAATGTCCAAGACGACATCCGCCTGCGCTACCGCTATGTGGATTTGCGCCGGGACGAGATGCAGGAAAACATGAAACTGCGCAGCCGCGTCACCCGGGCCATCCGCGACTACCTGGATCGACACGGTTTCCTCGACATCGAGACGCCAGCGTTGACCAAGGCCACCCCGGAGGGCGCCCGCGATTACCTGGTGCCGAGCCGGATCCAGCCGGGGGAGTTCTTCGCTCTGCCGCAATCGCCCCAGTTGTTCAAGCAATTGCTGATGATGTCAGGCCTGGACCGCTACTACCAGATCGTCCGCTGTTTTCGCGACGAGGACTTGCGCGCCGACCGGCAACCTGAGTTCACTCAGTTGGATGTGGAGATGTCGTTCGTGGAAGAGAACGATGTGATGAACCTGATGGAAGACCTGATCCGCGCCCTGTTCAAGCAACTCAAGGGCATAGACCTGGGGGACCCTTTCCCGCGCCTGAGCTACGCCGAGGCCCTGCGGCGCTACGGCACGGACCGGCCGGATCTCCGCAACCCCCTGGAGCTGGTGGAACTCAGCGATGTGATGCGGGAGGTGGAATTCAAGGTCTTCTCCGGGCCGGCCAGGCAAGCCGACGGACGGGTGGCTTGCCTGCGCTTGCCCGACGGCAACGCGCTCACCCGCAAGCAGATCGACGATTACACCGCCTATGTGGGCAAATACGGCGCCAGGGGATTGGCTTACATCAAGATCAATGACCTGGCCCGGGGACGGGAGGGTCTGCAGTCTCCCATCCTGAAATTTCTGCCGGACGCCGCGGTGCAAGCCGTTCTGGAACGCACCGGGGCGGCCACCGGCGATCTGGTCTTCTTCGGCGCCGGCAAGGCGCGCATCGTGAACGATTCCCTCAGCGCCTTGCGCACCGCCTTGGCGGAAGATCTGAACCTGTTGAAAGGCCCTTGGGCGCCGCTCTGGGTGGTGGACTTTCCGATGTTCGAATACAACGAAGAGCAACAACGCTGGGGCCCGTTGCACCATCCTTTCACCGCGCCTGCGTCCTCAGGACCGGACCTGGCGACAGGAGATGGGGAAGAGCTGAAGAACAGTTTGTCGCGAGCCTACGACCTGGTGCTGAACGGCATGGAACTGGGCGGCGGCTCCATCCGCATCCATGACCCGGAATTGCAACTGAAGGCGTTGGAACTGATCGGCATCGGCGCGGAGGAGGCCCGGGAGAAATTCGGCTTTCTCATCGAGGCCCTGTCCTACGGTTGCCCCCCCCATGGCGGCATCGCCTTTGGCCTGGACCGCATTGTCATGATCATGGCGGGGGCCAAGGGGATCCGGGAAGTCATCGCCTTCCCCAAAACGCAAACCGCCAGTTGTCCGCTCACCGCCGCCCCGGCGCCCGTCTCCGGGCAGCAACTGCGCGAACTGGGCCTGCGTCTCAGCAAACAGGAGACCGGAAACAATCCTGGCTCCACTTCCCTCTGAGGCGTTTCAATGAGGCTGAGGACATGCTTGAGCGGATAGCGGTTGCCTACGACCGTTGCGTGCTTGGCCATCCTCGGCTTGCGTTGTTGCTGTTGGGTGCGGCGTTTTTGTTTTTCGCCAGATCAGCCCAGGACTTCAGGCTGGATGCCTCGGCGGATTCGCTGATTTTGGAGAGCGACCGGGACTTGCGCGTTTTCCGGGAGCTGAACGAACGGTACGGCGCCCGCGAGTTTCTGTTTGTGACCTTCACCCCTGAGGCCGAGTTGTTTTCAGACGCCTCCATAGCGACAATCCGCGCGTTGCGGGAAGATCTGAAACAGGCGCCGGGCGTTGAATCGGTGGTGTCCCTGATCGACGTGCCGCTGGTGAAAATCGTCGGGGGGAAGCTGTCAGAGGTGGCGCGGAATTACCGCACCCTGGAGGACCCCGCCGTGGACCGGGAGGCGGCGCGGGAGGAGCTGGTGAACAGCCCGGTGTTTCGGGAGCTGATCATCAGCGCCGATGGCGGCACCACGGCCTTGCTGGTCAACCTGGCTCCAAAAGAACGCTACACGGCGTTGCAGAGAAAGAAAAACCGGTTGCTGATCAAACGGGACGCGGAGGGCCTGAGCGAGGCGGAGTCGCTGGAATTTCATCAGCTCTTGCGCGATTACGACGCCGCCAAGACGCGGACGGACCGGGCCCGGCATGAGACCATCGCGGCGTTGCGAGCGGTGATCGACTCGCATCGGCATCAGGGCGCCCTGCACCTGGGCGGCGTGTCTATGATCGCCGACGACATGATCACCTTCATCAAAAACGATCTGGCGGTGTTCGGGGCGGGCGTGTTCATCTTTCTGGTGCTGATGCTGTCTTGCATCTTCCGCCAGTTTCGCTTCGTCGCGTTGCCTCTGTGCAGTTGCGTCTTCGCGATAACGGTCATGTTGGGACTGCTGGGATTGATCGGGTGGCGAGTGACGGTCATCTCCTCCAACTTCGTTTCACTGATGCTCATTCTCACCATGTCCATGAATGTGCATTTGATCGTGCGTTACCGGCAACTGCGCCGGGATTTTGCCGAGCTGGGGCAAAGAGAACTGGTGGCAAGGGTCGTTCGCCGCATGGTCTGGCCCTGTCTTTACACCGCGCTGACCACTATTATTGGCTTCGGCTCTCTGGTTGTCAGCGACATCAAACCGGTCATCGATTTCGGCTGGATGATGACCCTGGGGTTGGCGATGACTTTCCTGACCTCTTTTCTGCTGTTCCCGGCCATGCTCGTTCTGCTGGACCGAAACATCGCCGCTCCGGACAAGCGGGAAACGCCATTCACCGCCGCGCTGGCGAAATTAACGGAAAAACACGGCAACGGCGTGTTGGTGGCCGCGGCGTTGTTGGCCGTGGTCAGCGTGGCTGGCATCGCCCAGTTGAAAGTTGAAAACAGCTTCGTCAATTATTTCAGCGCCGACACCGAAATCCATCAGGGCCTGAAGCTGATCGACGACAAATTGGGCGGCACGGCCACCCTGGATGTGGTGTTGAAGTTCGACCCGGTGGCCGAATACGGGGAAGAGGAAGCCGGCGCGGACGACGAATTCGACTCCCTGGACGACCTGTTCGGGTTTGAAGCGGAACCGGCAGATCCGGCTGACGCCTGGTTCACCGCCTACAAGATCGACCGGATCAAGGCGGCGCATGATTATCTGGACCAATTGCCGGCGGTGGGCAAGACGCAGTCTTTGGCGTCAGTCCTGCGCCTGGCCGAGGATTTGAACGAGGGCGAGGAATTCGACGCCTTCGAGCTGGCCGTCATCAACAAGAAGATGCCCGCCGAGATCAAGGAGAGCATGATCGACCCCTACATTTCCATAGCGGATAACGAAGCGCGGATCAATCTCCGCATACTCGATTCCCTGCCGGACCTGCGCCGCAAGTCTCTGCTGGAGGAGATCGAAAACGGCCTGCAAACGGAACTGGGCCTGAGCCGGGAGGAATTTCAGATCAGCGGCATGATGGTGCTGTACAACAACATGTTGCAAAGCCTGTTCAGTTCCCAAATCCAGACCTTGGGGGTGGTCATGGCGGGCATCGCCCTGATGTTGCTGTTGTTGTTTCGTTCCGTGTCTTTGGCCCTTATCGGCATTGTCCCGAACATCCTGGCGGCGGGCATCATCCTGGGCCTGATGGGCTTGCTGGACATTCCCCTGGATATGATGACCATCACCATCGCGGCCATCACCATAGGCATCGCGGTCGACAACAGCATTCATTACATCTACCGCTTCCGGGAAGAGCTCCCGGGCCAGCCCGCCGGTTACCTGGCGACATTGCGTTACTGCCACGCCAACATAGGCCGGGCCGTGTTCTACACAGCGATAACGATCATCGTGGGCTTTTCCATATTGGTGTTCTCAAATTTCATCCCGACCATCTACTTCGGGTTGCTCACCGCGTTGGCCATGTTCATCGCCCTTCTGGCCACCCTGACCCTGTTGCCCAAGCTGATATTGGCGTTCCGGCCCTTCGATGGGAAAACCTGAACTTAGGACGACGCCCCCGCCTCTAATGGCTATATGTTAAAATGCGCCCCATTCCCTCAGAGTTCTGGAGAAGCCAAGCCATGAAGCATAGAGTTGTTTTTGTCGCCATGTTGTTGCTGCCGGCGTTTTCAGCGCCGACCCATTCAGCGGCGGACCGGGAACCGCAAGAAGTCGTCATTTCCACGGTGAACAGCGTCATTGCCCGCGTGAACGCGGAGCGAGAGCTGTTGGAGGCGCGCCCGGAGAAGATTTACGAGGTCATCAACGATCTGATCCTCCCCAACTTCGATTTTCTGAACATGTCGAAATGGGTGTTAGGCCGGCAGTGGGGCAAGGCCACCGCGCAACAGCGCGCCGTGTTTGCCGAAGAATTCAAGACCCTGCTGGTCCGCACCTACGCCAAGGCGTTGCTGGGATTCACTAATGAAAAAGTGGTCTATCTGGAGACCCTCACGGGTTCCAAACCCAACATCGTCATGGTCAAGACCGAAATCAGGTCAGACGCCAATCCTGACTCCACGCCGGTCAATTACACCATGCACATCAGCGGCGGCGACTGGAAAGTGGTGAATGTGGCGTTCGAGGGGGTGAGTTTGGTCGAGACCTACCGCAAGTCTTTCGCCTCGGAGATCCGCAACAACGGCTTGGCCTCGTTGATACAGAAGTTGACGGACAAAAACGAGAAACTGATGCAATCCCTGGTGGAATGAACGCGCTCCCCCGGCGCCTCGGGGCGGGGCGCCAATGGGATTCGGGGAATTTTCGTGCAGATCGAAGACATTAAAAAACTGCTAGAGACTGGCATCCCGGACAGCCAGGTTGAGGTCGACGGAGATGGGACTCATTTCAGCGCTCTCGTTGTCAGCGCGGTCTTTGCCGGGAAAAACAAGGTGCAACGGCACCAGGTGGTTTACCAGGCTTTGGGCGGAAAGATGGGAACGGACATTCACGCTCTCTCCATCCAGACCTGCACGCCGGAAGAATGGGAGAAGAAAAAGTCTCTCCGGGTGACCCCCTCATTCTCGTGAAAACGCCTCGCCCCCGGGCCGGCCCGCCCCCGCGCCAGCCGGAATCCGGTTGCCTGCCGTCGCCGGCCTTATCCTGAAGGGGCGCCATGGACAAATTGGTCATTAAGGGGGGCGCGCCGTTGCAGGGAGAGATCAGGATTTCCGGCGCGAAAAACGCGGCCCTGCCCATCCTGGCGGCGACCCTGCTGACGGATGAGCCTATGCTGATCGGCAACATCCCTCACCTGCATGACATCACCACGACCATGGAACTATTGGGACGGATGGGGTCCGAACTGGTGATAGACGAGCGCATGAACATCGAGGTCAACAACCGCAACATCACTTCGCTGTATGCGCCTTACGAGCTGGTGAAGACCATGCGGGCGTCCATATTGGCGCTGGGGCCGTTGCTCAGCCGCTACGGCAAGGCTGAGGTGTCCCTGCCCGGCGGTTGCTCCATCGGCCAACGGCCGGTCAATGTCCACCTGGAGGGCCTGGTCGCCATGGGGGCGGAGCTTGAGGTGGAAAACGGTTACATCCGGGCCCAGGCTCGGCGGCTCAATGGCGCTCGCATTCACCTGGACCTGGTCACGGTGACCGGCACGGAGAACTTGATGATGGCGGCCACCCTGGCGGATGGCGTCACCGTCATAGAAAACGCGGCGCAGGAACCGGAAGTGACGGACCTGGCGAACTGTCTGAACAGCATGGGGGGCCGGATCAAGGGCGCTGGCACTTCCCGGATTGAGGTGGAAGGAGTAAGCAGACTGCATGGCGTGCGCTATGAAGTGTTGCCGGACCGAATCGAGATAGGGACTTACCTGGTCGCCGCCGCCATGACCGGCGGCTCCATCAAGCTGAAAAACGCCAGAGAGCCTTTGTTAGGCTCGGTCTTGCAAAAATTGCGGGAGGCCGGGTGCGAGACACTCGTCGACAACGGCGCCATCTCCCTGAAAGAGCAACGCGCCAGGCCTAGGGCCGTCGACATAGACACGGCGCCTTTCCCCGGCTTTCCCACGGACATGCAGGCGCAGTTCACGGCGATGAACTGCATCGCCGAGGGCCGCGGCGCCATTGTTGAAAACATCTTTGAAAACCGCTTCATGCATGTGCGGGAGTTGCAACGCATGGGAGCGGATTTGAGTCTCCAAGGCAATCGCGTCGTGGTGAACGGCGTCGATAAATTGAAGGGCGCGGAGGTGACGGCGAAAGACTTGCGCGCCTCAGCCAGTCTGATCTTGGCGGGTCTTGCCGCGGAAGGGGAAACCCTGATCAAACAGGTTCACCATATCGACCGCGGTTATGAGACCATAGAGGAAAAGCTGACGCAATTAGGCGCTGACATTAAACGCCTGCCCTCTTAAGGAATGGAGCAAGTGAAAGACAAAATCACCCTTGCCGTCTCCAAAGGGAGGATCCTGGAGGAGTCCTTGCCCCTGCTGGCCCGGGCCGGGTTGAGCCCTCGAGAAGACCCGCGCTCCGAGCGCAAGCTGATTTTTCAGACCGACTGGCCCGGCGCGATGCTGATCATCATCCGGGCGGCGGATGTGCCGGTGTATGTCGCCCACGGCGGCGCGGACCTGGGCATCGCCGGCAAGGACGCGCTGACGGAATACGACAGCGACAATCTGTACGAACCCTTGGACCTCAAAATCGCCCGGTGCCGCATGATGGTGGCAGGGCCGAAGGACGCCCCCGCGCCCCGGGGCCGTCTGCGCATCGCGACAAAGTATGTCAAGACCACCCGGGAGCATTTCGCCGCCAAGGGAGAGCAAGTGGAAGTGATCAAGCTGTACGGCTCCATGGAGCTGGCCCCCGTGCTGGGCCTGGCGGACCTGATCGTTGACCTGGTGAACACCGGCAACACCTTGAAGGCGAACGGGCTGACGCCCCTGGAGAGCATGGCGGCGATCAGTTCGCGGCTGATCGTCAACAAGGCTTCCATGAAAATGAAACGAGAGGCCATTAGGCCGATTATCCAAAAACTAGCCGAAGCCGTGGGGCAATGATGCGGTTGGCCCGGTTGAACGGCGCGGACCCGGGGTTCGAGGAGCAACTGACGCGGTTGCTCGCGGCCAGCACCGGGCCGGATCCGGCGCTGACCGCAACCGTTGCCGAGATCCTGCGAGCTGTCCAGGAACGGGGCGGCGCGGCTCTGCTGGAATACACCAATCAGTTTGACCGCCGCACCGCGGATCTGGGCGATTTGGAAGTGCCGGGCGCGGCCTTGGGTCAGGCCCTCGCCAAGTTGCCGGCGGCCCTCCGGGCCGCGTTGGAACAGGCCGCCGAACGCATCCGAACCTATCACCAGCGCCAGCAGGCGCAGTCCGAGCAGTGGCGGGATGCGGACGGCTCGACCCTGGGCCAACGGGTGACGGCCCTGGAGCGGGTGGGCATCTATGTGCCGGGGGGCAAAGCGGCTTACCCGTCCACCGTGCTGATGAACGCCATTCCGGCGAAAGTGGCGGGCGTGGCGGAAATCATCATGGCGATGCCCGCCGTGAACGATGAACTCAGCCCCGTCGCGTTGGCGGCGGCGGCCATTGCCGGCGTTGACCGGGTTTTTTCCATAGGCGGCGCGCAGGCCGTGGCGGCGCTGGCCTATGGCGCCGCTCCGGTGCCGGCGGTGGACAAGATCGTGGGGCCGGGAAACCGTTATGTGGCCGCGGCCAAGCGGTTGGTCTTCGGCGTTGTCGGCATAGACATGATCGCCGGGCCCTCTGAGGTGGTGATCATCGCGGATGACAGCGCGGATCCGAACTGGCTGGCCCTGGATTTGTTCGCCCAGGCCGAACATGACGAGGACGCCAGGGCCCTTTTAGTGACTGCCGACCCCGGCCTGCTGGACAAAGTCGAAGCCAACATGAACCGGCAACTTGCCAGCCTGGAGCGCGCCGACATCATCCGCGCCTCCCTGGAGCGCAACGGCGCGCTGATTCGCGTCAAGACCTTGGAACAGGCCTGCCATGTCGTGAACCGTCTGGCGCCGGAACATTTGGGCCTCGCCGTGCGCGACCCCAGAGCCCTGTTGACCGGCGTCCGTCACGCCGGCGCGATCTTCCTGGGGCATTACGCCTCCGAGGTCCTGGGCGATTACTGCGCCGGTCCTAACCATGTTCTTCCCACCGGCAGGAGCGCAAGGTTCTCATCGCCCCTGGGCGTTTATGACTTTCAAAAACGCTCGTCCCTGCTCGAATGCACCGCCGCCTCCGCCGCCAAGCTCGCCAAGACGGCCTCAACCCTGGCCCGGGCCGAGGGTCTGACGGCCCACGCCCGCGCCGCCGAACTCCGCGCCGGCTAATCCCGCGCCATCACTCGCCCCCTCCATCCACAGCCATGGGCAACGACAACAGGCCCCGGAAGCGGGCCCGTTTGTCCCTGACCGGCGCGGCGGTCATCGACAGTCCGGGGAAGCGGTTGAACAGGGCTGGGATGGCGATGCGAGCCTCCAGGCGGGCCACATTGAGGCCGGCGCAGGTGTGAATGCCGCCGCCAAAGGCTAAATGATTGCGGGGATTGCGGGTCACATCGAATCGGTCCGGGTCCGGATAGACCGCCGGATCTCGATTGGCGGCGCCGATGGCGAAAGTCAAAGTCGCGCCAGCCGGGATGGCGACCTCATCGAAGCGTGCGGCTTCAGTCGTCAACCTGTTGCCTAATTGCACTGGCGATTCATATCTCAACAGCTCCTCGACGGCGGAATCGATGAGCGCGGGTTGCGCCTGCAACAATCGTCGCTGTTCAGGCTGGGTGTGCAGACAGTAAATGCCGTGGGCGATGAGGTTCGCGGTGGTTTCATGCCCCGCGTTCAAAATGAAAATGCACTGGTGATGTAGTTGCTTGTCAGACAGGGTGAAACCACCGGATTTCCATTTGATTAGCCGGCTTAGTATGTCGTCGTGTTCATCGGAAAGATTTTTTCGCCGCGCCGCCACCAGCCCCTCTAAATAATCTAAAAACTCCCGCACGCAACGGTTGCCTTCCGCCCGTTTCTCCGCGGACAGATCGAACTCCAACGCACCCAATATGGCACTGGCCCAGCGTTGCAACAGACCGCGGTCCTCGCGGGGAATGCGCAACAGGTTGCCGATGACTTCAACGGGGATGAGCGCGGCGTAGTCCGCCACCGCGTCGAACCGGCCCTGGTCCTCGAGGTCGTCCAACAGGCGGGCAACCAGCTTGCGCAAGTCTGGTTCCATGGCGATGAGCGTCTTGGGCGACAGGGCGTCGCCTATGGCCTTGCGCACCTGGGTGTGCAATGGTGGATCGTTGAACACCAGACTGGTGGTGTGATGTTCGTACAACAGCGTGTCGCCGAACAAGGGGCGGAACATCTTTTTCTTGTCGGAACTAAACGCCTTGCAGTCGCGGTAGATGCGGCAGAGATCGGCGTGGCGGGTGAAAAAGTAACTGCCGTCCGGGCAACGATGCACGGGGGACTGCGCTCTCAGCGCGTGATAGTAGGGGTAGGGGTCCTCGTAATAATCATCCGGCAGGTTGGCGAGACTGAAATTGTCAACCGAAAGGGGCCGCGTTTGGGCCGCTGCGCCGGCATCTTGCCGCTTCATGCCCATTGTCGTCTCACAGCCGCGCCACGCTCGGGCCAAGCGTCGCCAGTGCGCGAAGTGGGGCCAAACGCCTCCACTCAGGCCGAGGCCGCCGGGCCAGGCGGAAACCGCTAGGGGCCGGGAAACAAGCTGGCGGGGCCGCGGCCCCTTCATTGCGCCATGCTTGCTTTCCAGCCATGCAGGCCATAGACTTGTTCCAAAATCTAACAGAGCGACAGGCGGGAGAATAACATGAACGGCGTTTGGAATGATGACAAACTGATCCGCGTGGATATGACGGCGCTGACCGTTTCCATAACCAATTACCCGGCGGAGTGGAAGTATTTAGGGGGGCGTTCCCTGTCCGCCCGCATCCTGTTGGAGGAGTGCGACCCTGCCTGCGACCCGCTGGGACCGGACAACATCCTGGTGTTGGCGCCGGGCATTCTGTCCGGGACTTCCGCTCCCACCTCAGGGCGCTTGTCCGTAGGTTGCAAGAGCCCGCTCACGGGCGGGATCAAGGAGGCCAATGCCGGGGGCAATCCGGCTCAGGATCTCATGAAGTTGGGTTACCGGGGCATTGTTGTGACCGGCCAACCGGCAGAGCGAGAAAGCCGCTGGGGCCTGGTGGTGACCGAAGGAGGCGTTGAACTGACCAGGGCCGACGACTACAAGGGAATGTGGAATTACGCCTGTTGCGAAAAATTGCTTGCCGGCAGACCCAAAAACGCCTCTGCCATCAGCATCGGTCCGGCGGGAGAATTGATGCTGAAATCCGCCTCAGTGGCATGCACAGATCGTGACAAGGAGCGGCGTCCGGCCCGTCATGCCGCTCGCGGCGGCATCGGCGCGGTGATGGGCGCGAAGTGTCTGAAATGGGTGGTGATCGAACCCGGCAAGGCGCGCCTGAGGCAAGCGGCGGACGCCAAAGCCTTTGCCGCCAATAACAAGGTCTTCAGCAAAACCTATCTGAGCGATGGCCGCCATGACATCTTCAAGGGCGGCACCAGCACCGGCGTTCCCTTGGCCAACATGTTGCACACCTTCCCGTATAAAAACCGCACCGAGGGGAGAAATCCGGAAGTCGACAAATTGGACGGGGCCCGCATCCACGAGGAGTTTCCCAAGCGCGGCGGCGGCATGCACAACTGCATGAACGGTTGCATCGTGCGCTGTTCCAACATCATCCACGACGCGGCGGGCAATTATGTCACTTCCGCCTTGGAGTTCGAGACCCTGACTTTGTTGGGCTCCTGTTGCGCCATCAACAACTGGGAAGATGTGGCGGACCTGGACCGGCTTTGCGACGAGCTGGGGGTTGACACCATAGAGACCGGCGCGGCCATTGCCGTCTATATGGACTCCGGCGGCATGGAATGGGGCGACGCGGAAGGGGCGAAGAAACTCTTGCGCGATGAGATCAGCAAGGGCACCGAAATCGGCGCCCTCATAGGCAATGGCGCGCTGTCCATAGGCGCGCATAGAAAACACCATCGCATCCCCGTGGCGAAAGGGCAGGCTCTGCCGGCCTGGGACCCGCGCCCTCTGAAAGCGGCTGGCGTGACCTACGCCACCAGCGCCATGGGCGCGGACCATACCGCCGGCCTGGTCATTGACCCCAAACTGGAAGGGGACGACGCCGTGCGCGCCTCGCAGGAATCGCAGATCGTCAACGCCGTGTGCGACGCCTCCGGTTTCTGTCAATTTTTGGAGCCCACCCTGGATGAGATGCGCCAATGCTATGGCCTGTTCTACGGCGAGGAAGTGACCCGCGAGCAAATCGTCGAGCAAGGCTGGCAATGCCTGGAAGATGAATGGGAGTTCAACCGCCGCGCCGGTTTCACCGCGGCCGACGATGACATGGCCGCCTGTTTGCGCGAGGAGGGCATTGGCCCCGACCATGCGCTGGTGTTTGACATTCCGCCCGAGGTTTGCATCAAGGCCAAGACCAAGCCGCCATTGAGCGACAGCATATTCGAAAAGGGGGCGGCCGCCTAAGCCATCCGCGTCCTCTGGCGTTGCAAGGGACGAGCTTGACGGCGAGGGTCTCAATCCACCGCCGACTCGTTGCTGGCCGCCTAACGCCAATCCGGCTAAACAACAGGCGCATTAGAGACAACGCTCCCTGCCCCTGAGTGCTGTCTCTATAGCGCTAAAGCCGCAAACAAGTGCTTGGAGTGGAGCGACCCGTGGAAGAACTAATCAGGCAAATAAAACACTATGAGCGCCAGGGGGGCAGCATAGAACCGGATGCGGGCCGGCGCCAGGAATTGTTGACAGCGGTCAACGGCTACATCGAGAATTTTCTCGAAACCTTGCCAGCGCGCCCAGCCTACATCGACGCCCCCGACATGGGCCGGGGACTTTACGACTCGCCCATCTCAGAGCAGGGCGTCGCCATTGAGGAAGCGTTGCGTTTGTACCGGGACCATGTGGACTACCCAGGCTTGAACTTGGTGTCCGGCAAGTTTTTTGGCTACATACCCCCGTGCAGCATGTATTACTCGGCCCTGGGCGACTACTTGGCGGCGGTCACGGATGAGTTTTCCGGCAATTTCGACAACTCCCCCGGCGCGGTGCGCATGGAGCATCAGCTGGTCAAATGGATGACGGGGTTGTTCGGGTATCCCAAGGACAGGGCCCATGGGATTTTGACTTCTGGCGGCAGCATCGCCACCATTGCCTGCCTGACAACGGCCAGAGAAATCCACGGCCTTAAGGCGAAGCGCTACGAGAAGGCCGTGGTGTACGCCACTCGCTTTACCCATCACTGCGTTAAAAAAGCCCTGCACATCATAGGGATGACGGACTGCGTCCAGCGGGAAGTGGCGACGGATGCGCAATACAGGTTGGATGCCGGGGCCTTGGCAAGGGCCATAGTCGATGACCGGGACCAAGGGCTTGAACCTTGGCTCATCGTCGGCTCGGCCGGCACCACCGACTTGGGCAATGTGGATCAGCTGGACCGGATCAGCGGCGTTGCGAAAGAACATGGGCTGTGGTTGCACGTCGACGGCGCCTACGGCGGCTTCTTCATTTTAAGCGACCTAGCCCGGGACCGGTTCGCTGGCATCGAGACATCCGATTCGATGGTGGTGAACCCCCACAAGGGCCTGCACACGCCCTTTGGCCTGGGAGCGGCCCTGGTCAGAGATGGCGAGCAACTGTACAAAGCGCATTTTCACACGGCGAACTACCTGCAGGACGACCACGGCGACAAAGAAGAATACTCCCCCTCAGACCTGGGGCCGGAGTTGACGCGCCATTTCCGCGCCTTGCGGCTTTGGTTGCCGCTGAAGCTGATAGGCGTCGCCCCGTTTCGCGCCATGCTCAGTGAGAAGTTGCTGTTGACCCGCTACGCCTACCAACGCTTTAAGTCCCTGGCCGGGTTTGAAGTCGGCCCTGAGCCCGAGCTGTCCATCTTCGTGTTCCGCTATGTCGACGCGCCGGGCGACCCCAATGAGTTCAACCGGCAATTGCTGGAGGCCCTGCGCCGCGACGGCACCATCTTTTTGACCTCCACGCTCATCGACGGCGTGTATATGTTGCGCTTCGCCGTGCTCTCTTACCGCACCCATATCGACACTGTGGATCTGGCCATAGAAGTGATCCAGCGGGAGACTGTCAAGTTGCTGGGTCAATCGTCTGCCGCGCCCTGAGGCAGACCGGCGCGGGTTTGCGCCGAAACGCCGGGGGTGATACCCTGCTTGGGAAACCCAGCGGCGACAACCCTGATGGATAACGCGCAACTCCTGGCCCGGCGCCACCGCTTGTTAGGCGCGGGCGCTCCCTTGTTCTACGACGAGCCAGTGCATATTGTCAGAGGAGAAGGGGTCTGGCTTTACAGCGCGGATGGCGGGAAGTACCTGGATGTCTATAACAATGTCCCTAATGTGGGGCATTGCCACCCCCGCGTGGTGGAGGCCCTGCACAAACAATCCCAAACCCTGAATGTGCATACCCGCTACCTGCACGAGCTGGTGCTGGAATACGCCGAGCGGTTGACCGGCCTGCATGACGATCCCTTGTCCATGGCCTTCATCGTCTGCACCGGCAGCGAGGCCAACGAAATCGCCTTGCGCATGGCGCGGCTCTGCACCGGCAAGCAAGGCATCATCTGCACCAACCATACTTATCATGGCAACACCACCGCCGTGGATGAGTTGTCCAGCATTTTTCATGGCGGCGAGGCCCCCTCCCCCCAAGTCAAAACCGTGCCGTTCCCTGAGACTTACCGACCCTTGGACGGCCTGTCCGGAAAGGCCCTGGCCGATGCCTACGCCGACAAGGTGAAACAGGCCATTGACGAGTTCGAAGACGAGGGAATTGGCTTTGCCGGCATGTTGATCTGCTCCATCTTCGCCAATGAAGGATTGCCCAAGGTGCCGGATGGCTACATGGAAAAGGCCATGAAACTGGTGCGGGACGCGGGCGGGCTTTACATCGCCGATGAGGTGCAGGGCGGGTTTGCCCGCACCGGCAAGAAAATGTGGGGCTACCAGGTGGGCGGGGCAACGCCTGACATCGCCACCATGGGCAAACCCATGGGCAACGGCCACCCTGTGGCGGGCGTGGCGGCTCGCGCCGATCTGGTCAACGAGTTTCGCGAGCGGGTGATGTATTTCAACACCTTCGGCGGCAATCCCGTGCAATGCGCGGCGGGCATGGCGGTGTTGGATGTCATCGAAGAGGAAAATCTGCAACAGAACGCCCTGAGAGTGGGCGACTATATCCGGGACAACCTGCGGGGCTTGCAGGACCAGCATGAACTCATCGGCGATGTGCGCGGCCACGGCCTGTTTATCGGCACCGAGCTGGTCACCGACAGAGAGAAAAAAACGCCCGCGATCCCTCAGACCAAGTTGGTCGTCAATCGCATGAAAGATCGGGGAGTGTTGCTGAGCAATATCGGCGTCTATGACAATGTGTTGAAGATGCGTCCGCCTCTGCCTTTTTCAAAGGACAACGCGGACTTGCTCTTGACCACTTTGGACGAAGTGTTAGCCAACCTTTAGGGTAACCTTGCAATCTCTCTCTTCACGGCGACGCGAAAATTTTCTGACAAGTCGCCAAATTTCTTATATACTGCCGTAGATTTCAACAATCTGGATATAAACATGACAAATTCCATAGCTTATCAACCAGTCACACACCCCCGCCCGGGGCGCGACACCAAGACCGGACGGGTTTGGGAAATCGCCGACGAGCTGACGCGCGAGAAGGGCCGGCGAGCGCACCGCCAGGAGGTCATTGCGCGCTACAAGGCGGAGAACGGCAATGCCAATACGGCCCACACGCAGTACCAACACTGGAAGATCTGGCATGAGCAAGAGGGCGCGCCCGCGGACCCGCCCTCCGCCAGTCCTGGCGACATCAAGCCACAGACCCTCAAGGTTGCGCCGGATGGCCGGTTTTTGGTGCCGGCCGCGATGCGGGAGGCCATGCTTCTGGACCACGACGGTTATGTGACGGCCCGCGTTGAAGCGGGGGAGTTGCGCGTTGCTTCCCCGGCGGTGGCGATCAGGCAAGTGCAAGCCCGCATGAGAAAATACCGCAAACCAGGCGAGAGCGTTGTGGATCAGTTCCTCGCGGCGCGGCCGGCTCTGTGGGGGGAAAGTTGAGCGTCGTTTTCGATAGTTCCGCCCTGCTTGCCATTAGCTTTGACGAGGCCGGCGCCGAGCGCGCTGCCCGCGGTCTGAAGGACGGGATGATGTCGGCGGTCAATGTCGCCGAAGTCATCTCCCGCTATGTTGACCAAGGGGCCAGCGAGGAAGAAGCCCGGGCCTCCTTGCAGGCTTTCGGGCTGGATATTCGCCCCTTTGACGAGACGCAGGCGATGGCGGCGGGCCTGATGCGAACGGCAACCCAGAAGTTGGGCCTGTCCCTGGGCGACCGCGCCTGTTTGGCCCTTGCGGTTCAGGAAAGAGCCACGGTGTTCACCGCGGATCGAACCTGGGCCGCTTTGGACCTGGAGGTTGATGTGGAGTTGGTTCGCTAAATGTCTCAGCCTTCTGACCGCGCCGGCGACATTCGCCAGCTCATCGATAAGCGGCCTGTCAGTCGCTTGCAAATGCAGGTGATCCTGATTTGCTTCGCCCTGAACATGTTGGATGGATTCGATGTCTTGGCCATTGCCTTCACCGCGCCCACCCTCTCCGCGGAATGGCGACTGACCCCTTACACCCTGGGCATCATTTTCAGCGCCGGTTTGGTGGGCATGACCCTGGGGGCGGCGTTTATCGCCCCGTTCACCGATGTCATCGGCAGGCGAGCGATGATCCTGTTGGCGTTGATCGTGGTCAGCGTGAGCATGGCGCTGACTGGCATGACCACAAACGCGGAGCAAATGATAGGGATGCGGGTCGTCACCGGACTGGGCATAGGCAGCATACTGGCCGGCATCACCTCCATGGCCGCCGAATACACCCCCGGCCGGCGGCGCAATTTGGCGGTGGGATTCGTGCAAGTGGGTTATCCCCTGGGCGCCTCCATAGGCGGCTTCGCCGCGGTGTGGCTGATTGCCCAATATGGCTGGCAGGCGGTGTTTTATTGCGGCAGCGGCTTGACCCTCGCCGCCGCTTGCGTGGCCTGGTTTTGTCTACCCGAGTCCCTGGAGTTTCTGACCGCCCGGCAACCGGCCAGGGCCCTGGACAAGTTGAACCGGATCTTGACGCGCATGGGCTGGGCCTGTCTGGAGAGCTTGCCGGCCGCCTTGAAGAGGCCCGCAAAACCTTCGGTGCGAAGTCTGTTGACCACCGATTACCGCAAATGGACCCTGTTGTTGTGGTGCGGTTTTTTCATGTCGTTCCTCACCTTGTACTTCCTGTTCAGCTGGGTGCCAAAAATCGCCAAGGACGCGGGGTTGCCAGTGGACAACGCCATCTATGTCGGCACCGCGTTGAATTTCGGCGCCTTCCTGGGCGGCGCCTTGCTGGGGTATTTCTCCGACCGGTTCGGATTGCGTCCCCTGATCATCGGGTTCTTCGCCCTCGGCATCGTCTTTATGGCGACCTTCGGCTTGGCGCCGGCAAAAGTGGGACTGTTGCTCCTGTTGAGCTTCTGCATCGGTTTCTGCGTGTTGGGCGGGTTTGTCGGGTTTTACATTTCCGCGGCGCGCCTGTATCCCACGGAAATCCGCACCACTGGCGTGGGCTGGAGCATTGGCGCGGGCCGCGTTGGCGCGATCATAGGGCCTTACCTGGGCGGCGTGTTGATCAGTTTAGGCTACACAACTCAGACGAATTTCATCGTCTTCGCCGTACCATTGGCCATAGCCTGCGTCGCCACATACCTGTTGCGCGCGCCCCAGCTCCTGCCGGTCAAAACCGAACAGTGACTTGCCGCCCGCTCCTCAGGGCGCCGGGTTTTTCACGGTTCTAAATCCCAGATGGGCGGCGCCTAAGGCAAGCTCCTGGGGATGTCTCGCGGCAGGGCGATAACGCCGGCAGTAATTTTCGGCGCACAGATAAGAGCCGCCCTTGATCACTTTCACCGGAACGCCGGGTTGGCGCGGATCGTGTCCCGGCGCGCCGGTCGCGGTTTCCAGGTCGCGTCCCGGGTGATACCAGTCGTCAACCCATTCCCACACATTGCCGATCATGTCGTGCAGGCCATAGCCGTTGGCCGGGAAACATCCCACCGGGGCCGTGCCGGGGAAGCCATCCTCGTTGGCGTTCAGCGCGGGAAACATACCCTGCCAAGTGTTGGCCTGATGTTTCCCCCCTGGCGAAAATTCGTCTCCCCAAGCGAAAACCGCTTGCTCCAGCCCCCCCCGAGCCGCGTATTCCCACTGCGCCTCCGTCGGCAAGGCGCGCCCCTTCCAGTTCGCGTAGGCCAAGGCGTCTTCATAGGCGATGTGAACAACGGGATGATGTTCCCGGCCCGCGATGGTGGCGCCGCCAGGACCGGCCGGTTCCCTCCAGTTCGCCCCCGGGATGAACCGCCACCACTGCGTCAGCTTGCCGTCGGCGGCCGTCGGCTTGATGAAAACGGCGGAACCGGGCGTCAACAGCGCCGGGTCAAGGCCGGGAAAGTGTTGCGGATCCGGTTCCCGCTCCGCCACGGTGACATAGCCAGTCGCCGACACGAACTCGCTGAACTGGGCGTTGGTCACCTCGAACTTATCGATCCAGAAACCTTTTACCTCGAGGGTCCGGGGCGGCCCTTCCTCAGGGTAAAACCCCGTCGCGCCCTGGGTGAAAACGCCCCCTTCAATCCACGCCATTTCCGCCTGGGCCGCCGGCTTGGCGCAGGCCGCCGGGCCTTGCTCTGCCGTAGCGTTTTGCGTCATCGGCTTCCCGGCGCTGGCGACAAAGTAGCCGGCAACGGCGGCGACAACGATAAGAATGATGGCGGAGAACTTGCGCACCAACGCCATGTTATCACTTGTTGTCTCCCGGCCCGCCCCGTTTCACGCGGAGGGCAAAAGTCAGTTGCCGCGTGGCGCCGCCGGCGAACAAATAGTTTTTGCAAACTCCCCGGCAAGCTGTAAAGTGCGGAACAACCATGTTTCTCGCCACAGACCCTTGCGGCCAATCATGAGCGATTTTGTCGTCTGCGGCACCTTGATCCACGCGCCGGTTTGCGGCGCGGTCGAGATCCTCGCGGACGCCCTGGTGGAGGTGGACGATAGGGGTTGCATAGCGGCGACGCGCCGGCCCGGCGCCGACGGCTACCGCGAAGCGAAAGACAAGGCGGCCCGGGCCAACCGTCTGATGATCCTCGCCACAGGGCAGTATTTGTTGCCGGGCCTGGTTGACCTGCACATTCACGCGCCGCAATGGCCGCAACTTGGCAAGGCCATGCACCTGCCCCTGCCGGACTGGCTCCAGCAATGCACCTTCCCCCTGGAAGCCAAATACGCGGACGCGGCTTTTGCCGAAAGGGTCTATCGCTCCCTGGTGGAAACCCTACTGGCCAACGGCACGACCACTGCGGTGTATTTTGGCACCATCCACCTTGAGTCCACCCTGCGCCTGGCCGAGCTCTGCCTGGCCCGGGGCCAGCGGGCGTGGGTGGGCAAGGTGGCGATGGACAATCCCGATCAATGTCCGGATTTTTACCGCGATCCGTCTGTTGCCCGGGGGCTTGACGACACCCGCGCCCTGATCGAGGGCGTGCGGGGGATGCCCGGCAACGAGGCGGGCCTGGTCAAACCTGTGGTGACGCCCCGTTTCATTCCCGCCTGCACCGACGCCATGTTGCGGGGCCTGGGGGAGCTCGCGCAAGCCTGCGACTGCCATGTGCAGACTCATTGCTCCGAGAGCGATTGGGAACACGCCTATGTCATAGAGCGGCACGGCATGCGCGACGCCCTCAGTCTGGAGCGGTTCGGCCTGTTGACGGACAAGACGGTGCTGGCCCACGCCAACTTCATCGACAAGGGGGACATGGAGGTCATCCAACAGGCGCAAACGGGGATCGCGCACTGCCCTTTGTCGAACCACTATTTTTCCAACGCCGTGTTCCCCGCAAGAAAGGTGCTGGATCAGGGTTTGCAAGTGGGGTTGGGCACGGATATTTCAGGGGGGGCCAACCCCAGCCTGTTGTGCAACTGCGCCATGGCGGTGACCTCGTCCCGCGCCCTGGAGGAGGGGGTTGACCCGGACGCCGCCAGCGCGGCGCGGGGCGCGCCGGGGGCCCGGATCGACTTCAAGGAGGCCTTCTGGATGGCGACCACCGGCGGCGGCCTGGCGTTGAACGCCCCCATTGGCTTGTTCAAAGAGGGTTACGCCTTCGATGCCATGGTGGTCGATGCCACGGTGAAAGACAGCAATCTCATCCTGTGGGAGGGTCTGGACCGGGACGAAGACCTGTTGCAAAAAATTATCTACAACGCCGACCGGCACAACATCGTCAAGGTGTGGACCCAGGGTCGGCTGGTGAAGGGCGGCGCTTGAGACGCGGCCGGGGTCGGCCCGCCCGGCGGCCGCCCACCTCCGGGGGCCCGGAAAAGGCGTGGATGACAGCGTCAAAAATCGGGTATGATTGTTTATGGCGCGCGCAGCGCGGCTGGGATTGAGACGATGAGACACAATCGTTTTTACAGAGCGAATTGCTCAGAGTTCATGCAGGCCATGGATGAGGGCCTGATTGACCTCACAGTGACCTCCCCGCCTTATGACAATCTGCGGGACTATCGAGGCTATTCGTTTCCTTTCGAGGAAATCGCCAACCAGCTTTACCGGGTCACCAAAAAAGGCGGCGTGGTCGTCTGGATAGTGGGCGATAAAATTCATGGCGGACGGAGCCTCACCAGTTTCAGACAGGCTCTTTACTTTCAGGAAGCCGGGTTTCTGGCCCATGATGTGATGATTTACCAAAAGAAAAACACGCCGTTCATGCGCAGCAACGCGTACACGAACGCTTATGAGTTCATGTTTGTGCTGAGCAAGGGAAAACCCAAAACCTTCAACCCCTTGAAAGAAAAAACGGCCCGCAATGGCTATGAAATGGTAGTGCATAACAAGGGGCCGGATGGGGTGAACAGGAAGATCCTCAAAGAACTCAAAAAGGAAAAGACTCGGACTAATATATGGCCCTACGCGGTAGGCTTCGGAGGGACCACCTCAGACAGGATCGCATTCAAACATCCCGCTGTGTTTCCTGAAAAACTGGCGGAGGATCATATTCTGTCGTGGACGAACAAGGGCGATCTTGTGTTTGATCCCATGTGCGGCTCAGGCACAACTTGCAAAATGGCGGCGTTGAATGATCGAAATTGGATCGGGGTTGATCTGTCGCAAGAATACATCGAAATAGCGCGGCAAAGAATGCAGGAGTGGGAACATGCGCCACGAATGGGTAGTTTGTTTCAAGGAGACAAGCTATCCGCAGGACAAACCATGTAACTCGGGCATGACAAGGTTATGGGTTTTCTCACTACGCATGTTTTGGACACGGCCCGCGGTTTGCCGGCGGCGGGCATGACCATAGAGTTGCATGCGGTGGAGGGCGCGACGCGCGCTTTGGTGAAGACTGTCCGCGCCAACGCCGACGGCCGTTGCGACGATCCCTTGTTGCGCGCCGACGAATTCAGGCCCGGCGTTTGGGAGCTGGTGTTTCATGTGGCCGACTACTTTTCCGCTCTGGGGTTTGAATTGCCCGCGCCGCCTTTCCTCGACCAGGTGACCGTGCGCTTCGGCATCGCCGACGCGGATGCGCATTATCATGTGCCGTTGTTAGTCTCACCCTGGAGCTACAGCACCTATAGAGGCAGTTAGCTCGGGCGCCTCCATGTCCTCGCCGCAAGCTGAAAAGACGGGCCAGCGCCCCATCCGTTTCCTCCTGGATGGCCACGTCCATGAAGCCACGGATGTTGAACCGACCACCACCGTGTTGAATTACCTGAGGGAAGAGTTGCAACGCGTCGGCGCTAAAGAAGGATGCGCCGAAGGAGACTGCGGCGCATGCGCCGTCGTCATCGCCGAGCCGGACGCGGACCGGGTGCGCTTTCGCGCCATCAATTCCTGCATACGCTTTCTGCCCACCTTGGACGGCAAGGCCCTGTACACGGTGGAGAGCTTGAAGCGGCTCAACAAGGGCCGCCTGCACCCGGCGCAACAAGCTATGGTGGATTGCCACGGCTCCCAGTGCGGCTTTTGCACGCCAGGTTTTGTCATGTCCCTGTTCGCCCTGTACCGAAACAATCCCAGCCCCAATCGCGCCGCGATTGACGACGCGTTGTCCGGCAACCTGTGTCGTTGCACCGGCTATCGACCCATCATCGCTGCGGCGCAAGCCATGCGCGATTACGAGCCAGATCAGCTGGATGAACAGGCCTTGCGGCGCGAACTGGACCAAATCCGGCCCGACGCCGGCTGGGCCTTGGGGGCGGACAAGGGATATTTCTCCCCCGTTGCCTTGCCTGAATTGACGGCGTTGTTGGCGCGCCATCCCGACGCCGTGCTACTAGCTGGCGGCACCGACGTGGGTCTGTGGGTCACCAAGCAACATCGCGCATTGCCCTGCGTGATTCACATCAGCAATGTGGCGGAGTTGCAACGCATTGACGAGACGCCGGAGCGATTGGAGATCGGCGCGGCGGTGAGTCTCACCGACGCCTTCGCTGTCATGGAGAAACACTATCCGGATCTGCATGAGATCAGCCGCCGCTTCGCCTCGCCCCTCATACGCAACGCCGGCACCCTGTGCGGCAACATCGCCAATGGCTCCCCCATAGGCGACGCCATGCCGGTGCTGATGGCTTTGGGTGCGACTCTGGTTTTGCGCAGCGAGGAAGGGGTCCGCGAACTGCCCTTGGACGAGTTTTACCTGGGCTATCAGCAAACGGCCCTGGCGCCGTCCGAGTTTGTTCAAGCGGTACACATCCCCTTGTGCGGGGCCGACGAGGGTTGCCGCTTGCGTTCCTACAAGGTGTCCAAACGCTTCGATCAGGACATCTCGGCGGTCTGCGGGGCCTATTTCATGCGGCTTGAGCATGGCGTGGTGGCGGACATTCGCGTCTGCTACGGCGGCATGGCGGCGGTGCCGAAACGGGCCGAGCATTGCGAAGATGCCCTCCGGGGCCGCCTCTGGAACGAGGCGGCGGCAACGGCGGGGATAAAAGCCTTGTCCCGCGACTATGCGCCGCTAACGGACCTGCGCGCCACGGCGGCGTACCGCTTGCGCGTGGCGGGCAACTTGTTGAAGCGGTTTTATCTCGAGACAACGGGTGCCGGCGATTTCACCGTCTGGCAATGACCGCGGCGCGCCGTCAGCGTTCGTAGGATTCGCGGCGGGAGGATTCGGACAGCGGGATCAAATAGGCTTCCGGATCCTCCAGGATCTTGGCCCGGGCCGCCTGCAAGGTGGCCTCGCCCGCGTAGCTGACGGATGAACGCAGGTGGCCGCGGATGCGATGCAGAATGTCCATGACGCTGCCCTTGTAAGGCACCTGGATCTCCTGCCCTTCCGGCGGGGTGTCCAGGGCGGCGTCCGCTTCCGCGGCGTTCTCCGGTTCGTACAGCGATTCCAGCACCGCCTCCGGTGAAGTCATGCCCCGGTAGATCTTCTTCTTGGTATTGGTCACGGGGTCTTCGATGACCCTGCCCGGAGCCTCATCGGTGCCGGACAAGGCGCTGCCCAACATCACCGTCGTCGCGCCGCAGGCCAGGGCCAGGAAGATGTCCTTGTCGGTCCTGACGCCGCCATCGGCCATGACGGGGAGGGCGTCTCCCACAGCCTCCCAGCTCTCGCGTATGGCCTGCAACTGCGGCACGCCGGCCGCCGTTTCCAAACGGGTGCGGCAACCGCGCCCCGGCCCGACGCCGACCTTGACCGCGTCCGCGCCGATGTCGCGCATGAAGCGCGCCCCCGCCGCGGTGGCCACATTGCCGCAAACCAGCGGCACCGAGCCGAATTGCTTGCGAAACGCCCCAACCGCCTCCTCCATGACCTTGGAATGGCCATGGGCGATGTCGATGAACAGGCAGTCCGCGCCGGCTTCCAACAGGGCGGCGGCGCGCGCCAGGTAATCGCCCCGGGCGCCGATGGCGGCGGCGGTCAAAAGGTGGCCGTTGTCATCCTTGCTGGCGTAGGGGCGCTCCCGCAGGGAAATGATGTCCCGCCGGGTGATCAACCCATGGATGCGGCGGTTTTCATCCACCAGGGGCAACCGTTCAATGCGTTTCTCAAACAAAATCCGCGCGGCCTGTTCGATGGAAATGCCGGGCTTGTCCACGATGAGCCGGTCGAAAGGCGTCATAAAATCATCCACTGGCTGTCCGTCCTGACCGCTGTCCCAAGGCAGGTCCCGGCGGGACAGGAGGCCCGCCAGGATGCCGCTGCCAGGTTCGGTTTCAATCAGGATGCCGGTGATGGCGTTGCTGTCGGCAAATTTGCGCGCCTGCTGTATGGCGGTCCCCGTCGGCAGGCACAGGGGCTGGGCGATGACCGCGCTCTGGCTGCGCTTGATCTGGGCGACCTTGCGCGCCTGCCTCTCGATGGTCATGGCGCGGTGGACGACGCCCAGGCCCCCCTCCATGGCCATGGCCCTGGCCATGTCAGCGCCGGTCACGCTGTCCATGTTGGCGGAGACGATGGGCAGTTCCAACGCGATGCCGAGGGTCAAGGGGCTGGACAAGCTGATGTCGCGCCGCGACCCGGCGAATCCCTTCTGCGGGCGGAACAGAAAATCATCGTAGGTCTTGCCGCGCCAGAATGAGGGGGAGGGTTTTGCCATGGACAGGATTAGCCGGTGCCTGAAAAAACAGCGCGTAGCGTACCCTTTCCGGCGGGCGCGGTCAATCGCAACAGGGCCTGAGCCAAGGGCGGCCCGTCTTCCATCCCGCCCCGCGCCGGGCCTTTCCCGTCATGGCTAAGCCGCTGGCGACATGCTACCATCATGCGAAATCGCGGTTTGCCAAACCATCATGCGCCTGCTCCTCATCAACCCCAACACCAGCGAATTTGTCACCCGCGCCGTGGCTAAGGCCGCCCGCCAGGCGGCGTTGCCCGACACCGAAGTGGTCGCAGTCACCGGCAAACGGGGCGCGCCGATCATCAGCGGCAGAACCGAGAACGCCTTGGGCGCGGTGGAAAGCATCAACTTGGCCGCCGAACACGCGGAGGGTTGCGATGCCGTGTTGTTGGCCGTGTCGTTTGACAGCGGCCTCAAGCCTTTGCGCGAGTTGCTGAACATCCCGGTGGCGGGCATGAGCGAGGCGGCCATGTTGACAGCCTGCATGTTGGGGGGGCGTTTCGCCTTGGTAAGTTTCGGCGACCGGGCCGCCCACCTGTACCGGGAGCTGGCGTTTGAATACGGCTTGGGCGAACGGCTTGCCGGCGTGCGCGCCCTGCCGGCGCTGACGCAAGAAGAGCTGGAGTCGCCCGAGCGCGTCGCGCCGCGGCTGATTGGGGAGATAGACAAGGCGGTCCGGGAACAGGGCGCGGAGGCCGTCGTCCTGGCCGGCGCGGTGTTTGCCGGTCTGTCCGGGGAGATCGCTCGGCAGTCGCCAGTGCCGGTGGTGGATGGCATCGCCGCCGGGGTGTGCATGGCCGAACAGCTGTGCCGACTGCGCTTCCACAAGCCCCGGGCGGGCAGTTACCAGTTGCCGGCCCGCAAGCCTCTGGCGGGCGTGGCGGCGCCATTGACGCGAATTTACGAGGGCCTGCCTGACAGCTGACGCGAGGCGAGTCTTGCGCCTATGACAGCATGAACATCGCCTTGAACTGGCTGGAAACCCTGTTGCGCTGGGGTCATGTGATCGCCGGCATCGCCTGGGTAGGCACTTCTTTTTACTTCAACTGGTTTGATCTTTCCGCCCGCAAAGCCCGAGAGAAGGTGGCCCGCGAGAATGTTCGCGGCACGCTGCATGAGGTTCACGGCGGCAACTTCTATTACCATGAGCAATACTGGCCGGAGACGGAAGCGCCGGGCATGTTGGCCCATTCCGGGGCCGCCCAGCTGACTTTCCTGAGTGGTTTCGCGTTGCTCTTGTTGATCTATTGGTTAGGCGCCAGCATCTATCTCATCGACCCCTCGGTGCGGGCCCTGACCCCGGCCGCCGCCATAGGCATCAGCACCGGGTCCATCATCGTCGCCTGGCTCGCTTACCACTTCCTGTGCGGGGCCGCCGCAAACGACGCCTTGGTGTTTCTCGGCATGACCTTGCTGACCGCCTTCGCGGCTTGGTTCTTTGGACAAGTGTTCGGCGCCCGGGCCGCCTGCGTGCATGTCGGCGTGATCTTGGGCTCGATCATGGCCGCCAATGTGCAGTTCATCATTGTTCCCAATCACATCGCCATGCACCGGCAACTCCGGGCCGGCGCGCCGCTAGACCGAAACTGCGGGGCCCTTGCCAAGCGGCGCTCCCGGCACAACAACTACTTCGCATTGCCGGTGGTGTTTTCCATGTTGGCCATACACTTCCCGTTGGCTTACACGCATCGATACGCCTGGGCGATCCTGACCTTGATCATGCTTGCCGGCGCGGCCTTGCGGCACCAGCGCAATGTCTTGCATCTTGGGCCGGGCAAGGGCTTCCCCTGGTTGGTTGCGGGCGGGGCCTGCTTGGCCGCCGCCATCGCCCTGACTTTCACCCCCGCCCCGGCGGCGCGGACCACCGCGGCGGCGCCGAGCCTGGCCCCCGACGCCGAACAGGTGTTCGCCATTGTGCGAACGCACTGCGCCAGTTGCCATTCAGCCAGACCCGCCAGCGAGATCTTTCCCGTCGCCCCCTTGGGGTTTATGTTGGACACCCCCGGCCAGCTCAGGGCCGGCGCCGAGAAGGTCCTGCAAAGAACCGTGCTGACCCATGACATGCCCATCAACAACGCAACGGGCATGACCCAGCGCGAGCGCGAACTCTTGGGCGCGTGGCTGAGCGCGGCCGGGCCCGGCGGCCAAAGGCCATGACAAGGGCCATGACAGCTTCGACGGCGCCGCCAGGCCACGGAGAGAACGCCGGCAAGCTGGCCGTCGATCTGTTGTGCAAAGGCGGGGACATCGTCACCCTGAACAAGCATGACCCCTACATCCGCAATGGGGCCCTTGCCGTCGCCGGCAACGCCATCGTCGCCGTGGGCCCGGCGCGGGAAGTTGAAGAGCGGGTGGCGGGCGCGCATCGCGTCGTGGATTTTTCCGGGCTGGCGATGATGCCCGGCCTCGTGGATGGCCACACCCACTTGTTCCAAAACTTGGGCAAAACCCTGGGGGACGGCATGTCCCTGTTGCCTTGGTTGGCGAAGTTCATGATGCCCTTGGCGGCGGCCGTCAATCAATCCGACGCCATCAGCGCCGCCCGCCTGGGCGCCTTGCATGGCCTGCTCTCAGGCACTACGGCCCTGGTCGATAACCATTACGCGCCCACTGACGAGGCCACCATCATCGGCGTGGCCAACGCCATAGAGGAACTGGGAATGAGGGGGGTGGCGGCCCGGGGCATCTACGGCCCCATGGTCGAAGGCGGCCGCCGCATGAACTGCGACCCGCGGCTGTTCCGCTACAGCGTCCGGGAAGAACTGGACATCACGCGCGCCTGCCTCCGGGAGAAACCGGCCGGCTCGTTGGTTGAGGTCTGGCCGGCGCCTGAGAATGTCGTGTATCTCGATCCGGAGCTCCTGATCGCCTCCCATGAACTGGCGACGGAGCTGGGCGTTCGCTGGCACGCGCACTGCAGCGAATCCCGATTTGAGGTGGAGATTTTCGAATCCATCCATGGCCTGCGGCCGGCCCGGTGGCTCAGCGAGCAAGGAATTCTGGATGACCGCGCCACCCTGGCTCACGGCATCTGGTTCGATGCGGAGGAAATCGCCCTGTTAGGCGCGGCCGGGGCGACGGTGGCGCACAACCCGATCTCCAATCAATACTTGGCCTCAGGCATCATCAAACTGGGCCCGCTGATGCGGGCCGGCGTCAATGTCGCCTTGGGGTCCGACGGCGTCGCCGTCGCCGGGCAAGACATATTCGAAGCGATGAAGGCCGCCCAGCTCTTGCAACGCCTCCGCGAGTTGGACCCGGAGTCCGCCAATGCCGAGCTGGTCCTCTGCATGGCGACCCGGAACGGGGGCCGCCTGCTGAACAAAAACCTGGGAGTCCTGAGAGAAGGGGCCTTGGCGGATTTTGTCATGGTTGATCTAAGCGGGCCTCATCATCAGCCAAAGACCCGCCCCGTGTGCTGTCTCGCTTTGTCCGCCCGCGCCGCGGATGTCAGGCATGTGGTGGTGAACGGCGACATTGTTGTGGAGAACGGCCGTTCCACGAAGGCGGACCAGGAGAAGATCATCGCCGACGCTGTCCAGGCTTCCGCCGCCCTGGTGGAGCGGGCCGGCCTGCGGGACCTGATTGGGGACTGGGTGGAGCCGGCGCTTCACTAAACGCCAAAAGTGCTGGCAACTATATGCACCTGTATATTCTGAAGAGGCTGACCAGCGAATCAGTCGGGTTGATTTGTCTGGACCCGTCATTATAATTTCAAGCGGTTTTATTCCGCGCCCAGAGGAGACATGGCATGAGATATTGGTTGCATAGAATTTCCCATCACCAAGAAGTGGCCCGGCCACTTTTGGAAAAAGAGGAGGGCGTGGGTTTTTTGACCATAGGCTTTTCCTCTGTCAGCAATCCCGAGTTTTTAAGCAAAGCCCCTTCCGCGAGTCATGTGGATGATTGGGATAAAGAGATGAAAGATCTATTCGGGTACAAATCGAAGTCCAGATTTGGTCTCTGGCGTTTTCTGCACGAGATGAAACCGGGGGACCGTGTCCTGGTTCCGAGCTACAAAGCATTTTCGATCTATGAGATTGCGGGCGAGCCGGAACTAATCAGGGAAGTCAACGCCGTTGATTTAAAAACCTGGAACAACAAATCCGTAGAGAAGAAGGATAATTTTCTTTTCGTAGATGACGAAGAGATCGATTTAGGTTTCTTCCGAAGGGTCTATCTCCACCAAGGAGCGAAAAACATCAGCAGAGCTGACTACGCTGACAGGGCCTTGACCTCTCGCATGAAAATTCGGGTGACCAATGCAGATATATCGGATCTGGAAAAGTCTATCGATACAGCTGTAAGCCATCACAAAGAAAACAAACCCTTGAGCCTGCATTCTTCGATAATGGAACAAGCAAGAGAAATCGTATTGGAGAATATCTACAAGGAATTGGATCCTGGCAAATTCGAGCAGTTAGTAAAGTGGTATTTCGAGAAAATTGGCGCAAGCGATGCCTCTATTCCACCGAAGACGGGGGAGGCTCAAGAGGGCGCGGCAGATGTGGATGTTATTGCAACCTTTGAATCTATTAAAACTCTCGTTTATGTGCAGGCCAAGTTTCACGGCACTGAGAGTGAGACCAATCAATGGGCGCTGGAACAAATAAGGGAATACAGAAAAAATCAGCTCCTTGACGATGATTACTCAAAGATTTACTGGGTTGTGTCCACAGCTAAAGAGTTCTCCGAAGAGTGTGTCAACCTAGCTAAAGAGACCAGAGAGACCAGGCAACAAGAGCGGATGTCTTTGTCTTTGATCAACGGCGAGGAGTTTGCCCGCATGTTGATTGACGCTGGGATTGAGAATCTCGATACAGCTTTCGCTTGAGCTAACGCCAAAGGAAAACAAAACGGGTTGGGTGTTAAAGCGACGCGCCGATCTGCCTGAGGCGGTCCCGCGCCAAATGCGCGACGGTGGTGTCGGGGTAGGCCCGGATCAGCTCTTCCAGCTGCTGTTTCGCTTGCTCGGGTTGCCCTAATTCGTGATAGCAATAAGCCAGCTTCAGTTTCGCGTGGCTGAATTTTTGACTGTCCGGGTATCCTTGCAACAAGGCGTTGTATTCGATCAGCGCCTGACCGAACTGGCGATTGGCGTAATAGGCCTCCCCCAACCAATACTGGGCGTTGTCCGCGTATTCGGTGCGCGGATGCGCCAGCAGGAATTTGCGCAGGGCCTCTATGGATTGATTGTACTGGGACTGCTTCAGCAGGTCCAAGGCTTGCTGGTAAGCGGCGCGGGCCTGGGTCGGGTCTGAGGCCGCTGTGGCGATGGCGAGACGGCCCGTGTCGGCGGTGGATGGCGGGGACGCGCCGAAGGCGGCATCCGCCGGATTGGTCGGAGCGGTCGTTGCGCCCGGCGCGGTCGGCTCCGGACGGCGTTGCCCGACCACTTCCAGGGTCAGGGAGGCGTCTGATTGCGCGCCGCCGCCCGCCGGATCAATGACGGGAGTCAGGGTTTCCAAGGGCGGACTGGCGGCGCTGGGCAACCCCGCGCCCTCGGTCGCCAACCCCGGCGCCGCCGGCCCCGCCGGGCCGCCTTCCAACCGTTGCAAGCGCCGGTCCATGTCGGCATACAAGTCCCGCTGTCTTCTTTTCAGTTGCTCCAGCCCGTGGTTTTGCTCCTCTATCGCGCCGCGCAGGCGGTCTATCTCCTCTTGCAATCGGGTCATCTGCCGGAACATCTCCATCAATCCTTGGGACTCCTCCAGGCTCTCCACGGGGGCGCTGAGCGTATCCTGGGCCGCGCCCGCCCGCTCTTGCGCCGGTGCCGCGACTGCTTGCGCGACGATGAGCAGGGCCAGGGCCGATTTTCCGGTGGCTCTCATGTCATGCCTGCCCTTAATAGACGAACTCCACCCTGCGGTTCAAGGCCCAGGCTTCCTGATCCCTGCCCGTGGCGGCGGGCCGTTCCTCGCCGTAGCTCACTGCCCGAACTTGCCCGGCCGATGCGCCTAACAAGACCAGCTGTTGTTTCACCGCCAAGGCGCGCCGTTCGCCCAGGGCGAGATTGTATTCCCGGGAACCCCGCTCGTCGGCGTGCCCTTCCAGGGTCGCGATCATGTCGGGATGGGCTTGCAGAAATTCGGCGTGGGCCCGTATCGCCTCGTTGAACTGCGGCAGGATGGCGTTGCTGTCGTAGTCAAAGTAGATGATGCGCACGGACAGGGGGCTTTGCGGGTCCTCCAATTGCCGCAACGCCGCGCTCTGATCCTCTTCCAGCCCAAAGGACTGGACGCTGTCCCCCGCGTCTTGCTCGTTAGCGTCAGCATCGGCGCCAACCGTTCTTTCTTCCACCTCCGCCCCTTGGTTTCTTTCGGGTCTCGAGCCGCAGGCGCTCAATAGCGCGCCGATGAAAAAAATCAGAACCAGTTTGCGAAGCATGGGGAGATCCTCCGGGTTGCTCAGGGATTATGATGCCACAAGTGCGCGAATAGCGATGTGGATTAGCGTTTGGGGAAAGGCCCCCAGGCTGGTTCCCGCACCTCGCCGTCTTGCAGGGCCAGCCGTTGATGCACGGTGCCGTCGGCTGAAACCGCCGCCAGTTCGGAGCCTTGGGCCCCTTTGGTGGCGTAGATGATCATGCTGCCGTTGGGGGAAAAACTGGGGGATTCGTCCAGACGGTTGTTGGTCAGCACGCTCAGATAGCGGCTTTGCAGGTCCAGGTAGGCTATCTGGTAACCGCCGTTGCCGCCATAGACCAACGCCAGCCCGCCGCCATCCGGCGCGTGGCGGGGCCGGGCGGAATAAGACCCGCTGAAAGTCAGCCGCCGCGGCTGGCCTCCCCGCAGGTCCGCTTCATAGATCTGGGGAGAGCCGCCCCGGTCAGAGGTGAACACCAGCCTTGCGCCATCCGGCGACCAATTCGGTTCCGTGTCAATGGCCCGGTGGCGGGTGATCCGTTGCAGGGATTTATCCTCCAGGTTCAGAACGAAGATCTCCGGGTTGCCCTCCTTGGACAGGGTCATGGCCAGCTTCCGCCCGTCCGGGGAGAAGGCCGGCGCGCTGTTGATGCCCTCGTGGGCGGCCACTTTTTCGCGCGCGCCCGTGAAAACATCCTGCAAAAACACCGTCGAGCCGCGCCGCTCCTCGAACAGCACATAGGCCAAACGCCGGCCATCCGGCGACCAGGCCGGCGACAACAGGGGCTGGGTGGATTCCAGCAGGACTTGCGGGTTGAAGCCGTCGGCGTCGGCGATTTGCAGGGCGTAACGCTCCGCGCCCGCGGGGTCTTTCTTGACCGTGACATAGGCGATGCGGGTATCGAAAGCGCCGCGGATGCCGGTCAGTTTCTCGAAGATGATGTCGCTGATGCGGTGGGCGGTGCGGCGCAACTGTTTGCCCGTGGCCGCTATGCGAAAACCGGCGATCTGCGTCTCCTTGTACACATCCAACAGGCGAAATTCGATGTCGAAACCGCCGCTTGCGGTTTCTTTCAGGTGGCCGATGACAAGGTTTTCCATTTGCAAGAGTTGCCAGTCCCTGAAATTGACCGCGCTGTAGTCAGTGGGTCTTTGCGGCATCTCCAGCGGGTCTATGGTGAAAAAACGGCCGCTTCGCTCCAGGTTGTTGGCGATGGTCACATGCAGGTCCAGGGGCGCGCCCCCCGGCGCGCCGGCCCAACCGAAGGGGACGACGGCGATGGGCAGGGGATCCTCAACGCCGGTGTCGATCAGGATCTCCAGCCCCTCCTGGGCGGCGGCGGGCCCGGCGGCCAATAAAAGCCACAGCAGGCCCCCTGCCAACCCCTTGGCGGCGCGAGCGTTGTTAGCTTTCACGGCGATGCCAGTCGCTGTCATGGGGGCATACTACCACTTTTGCGCGATGGCGGTTAATTCCGCCGGCCCGAAGGCGGTCACTCCGGCGCGAAGGTGAAGAGAAAATTCCTGAGTTGCAATCGGTCAAACAGGGCCGGATCCGCCGGCAACGGCAGGGGGGAGGCCTTCTCAACAGCGGTGATGGCCCGCCGGTCGAAAATTTCATTGCCGCTGGATTCACTCAGGGTCACGCTGATGACCTCGCCGCCGGGAATAGCCTGCACCGCCAACCTGCAGGTCAACCCCTGGGGCAGGCCGACCTTGTTGAAGTTGCCGGACACCTTGCGGCTGATCTCCCAGGTGAGCTTTTGCAGGGTCTGTTGCCGCTGGGCCTGCTCCAGTTCCCGCTGTTCCCGGGCCAGTTGCTGTTGCAACGCCTTTGCTTCCTCCTTTTTGCGTTGCTCCTCCGCGAGACGCTTGCGCTCCGCCTCGGCCTTGCGCTTTTCTTCCTCGAGGCGTTTGCGCTCCGCCTCGGCTTTTTGTTTCTTCTCCTCGATCCGTTTCAACTCCGCCTGGGCCTGCGCTTTCTCATCTGCGATGCGCTGACGCTCCGCCGCCGCTTTTTTCTCTTCCTCAAGGCGAGCTTGCTCCCGCTTTTTCTTCTCCGCCGCCGCCTTTTCTCTTGCCGCCGCCAGGCGCCGCTCTTCCGCTTGCCGTTTTTTCTCGGTTTCGTTGGCCTTCTTCTCGATGGCCTTCAGCTTGTTCTCCAGAGCCTGCTCTTTCGCCTTCTCCAAATCTCTCAGCCGTTGCAGCTCCTTTTCCACTTCCTTGTCATCGACCTTGACGGCCTCGACGATGTTCTCAGGGGGGCGCGGCTTGAAAACGGGCGGGCGCGGGGCATTGAAATTGACGACCAACAGCGTCAGCACCGCCGCGTGCAGGACCACCGAGTAAAAGCCGGAACGCAGGGTCAAAAACCACATGGCTCATTGCTCCGGCGCCTTGGTGACCAAGCCGATGCCTTTGACCCCGGCGGCCTGCAACAGGGCCATGGCCTGCACCACCCGTCCGTAGCTGACGCCGGCGTCTCCCTTGACCAGCACCGGCAACTTGGGCCGGTGCTTGACCAACGCGCTGATCCTGTTGACCAGGACCTCAGGGGGGATGGGTTGGTCCTGGTTTTCCCCGTAGTTGATGAAGAAGTCGCCCGCCGCGTCGACGCTGACGATGACCGGGTCCCTGTCGCTGGCTGGCAGGGGTTCCGACGGCACCCGGGGCAACTCGATCTTCACGCCCTGGCTGAGCAACGGCGCCGTGATCATGAAGATGATCAACAAGACCAACATGACATCGATGTAAGGCACGACGTTGATCTCGGACAAGGGCCGTTTGCGGCTACGGGGACGCATGGCGGCTGGGCCTCAGGTGTGCGCCTGGCGGTGCATGATGGAGGAGAACTCTTCCGTGAAGGTGTCGTAGCGATTGATCAGGCGCTCCACATCGTTGGAAAAGCGGTTGTAAGCGATGACCGCGGGGATGGCGGCGAACAGGCCCATGGCGGTGGCGACGAGCGCCTCAGCGATGCCTGGAGCCACCATGGCGATGGTCGCTTGCTGGACATTGCCCAAGGCGCGAAAGCTGTTCATTATCCCCCACACCGTGCCGAACAAGCCGATGTACGGGCTGGTGGAGCCGACCGTGGCGAGGAACGACAGGTGCAACTCCAGGCCTTCGATCTCCTTGTTAAGGGCCACCCGCATCGCCCGTTGCGTGCCTTCCATCACGGCGTCGGCGACGATGCCTTCCTGTTTTTGCAGGCGGACAAACTCCTTGAACCCGGCCTCGAACAGCCTTTCCATGCCGGCGGCCCGGTAGCGTTTGTTGGAAACCCGATTGTACAGCGGGGTCAGGTCTTCCAGGGACCAGAACCGGTCTTCGAACTGGTCGGCTTCTCGTTTGGCCCGGTTGAGCCAAGTGCGTTTTTTGAAGATCATCGTCCAGGACACGACGGAGGCCAACACAAGGATCGCCATGACCGCCTGAACGGGCAGGCTGGCGTTGGCGATTAAATGAAAAAAAGACAGGTCAGGATTCATGTTCGCATCCGCAAGCAGAGTTGGCCGCCTATGGCGTCTGTGGGTTTCAACGGGTGGTCTTTCAACGCAAGTTTATCTGTTCAGGGATTTTGATCAAATAGATCATTGTCCCCAGCGCGGCCTTGGGGAACAGGCAGACCGAAGTGCAACCAGGCATGCCGGGTCGCCATGCGCCCTCGGGAGGTGCGCATCACGAAGCCTTGCTGGATCAGGTAAGGTTCAATGACATCCTCGATGGTGTCTTTCTCTTCGCCGATGGCGGCGGCGAGGCTGTCTATGCCCACCGGGCCGCCGTCGAATTTTTCCATGATGACCAACAGCAATTTGCGATCCATCGCGTCGAACCCATGCTCGTCGACATTCAGCAGGTCCAGGGCGCGGCGGGCCGTGGCCTGACTGACGCGGCCGTCGGCCTTGACCTCGCTGTAATCGCGCACGCGGCGCAACAGTCGGTTGGCGATGCGGGGGGTGCCGCGGGCGCGGGCGGCGATTTCCCCGGCGCCGCTCGCCTCGACAGGGACTTTCAGGATCCCGGCGGAGCGGGCGACGATCTCGGCCAGGTCCTCCATGGAATAGAACTCCAGGCGCTGGACGATGCCGAAGCGGTCTCGCAACGGCGAAGTGAGGAGGCCGGCCCGGGTGGTGGCGCCCACCAAGGTGAAAGGCGGCACATCCAGCTTGATGGACCTTGCCGCCGGCCCCTCGCCCAACATGATGTCGATCTGGTAATCCTCCAGGGCCGGATAGAGGATCTCCTCCACCACCGGGCTCAGGCGATGGATCTCGTCTATGAACAGCACATCCCGGGCTTCCAGGTTGGTGAGCAGGGCGGCCAGATCGCCGGGGCGCTCCAGCACCGGCCCTGAGGTTTGCCGCAGATTCACATTCAGTTCGTTGGCGATGATATGCGCCAGGGTGGTCTTGCCCAAGCCAGGGGGCCCGAAGATCAGCACATGATCCAGGGGTTCGGCCCGTTGCTGGGCGGCGCGGATGAAAATTTCCATCTGCTCATGCACGGCGGGTTGCCCCCGGTAGTCGCTGAGGCGCTGGGGGCGCAGGGTGCGGTCCGCTGAGGCGTCCTCAGGCAGGCTGGCGGCGGAGATCACCGGGTTGGGTTCGCTCATGGGCCTTTGGCGGCGGCCTTCAGGGCCTCGCGGATGAGGGTTTCACTATCCAGATCCCCCGTTGCGCCCGCCACCGCCTGGAGCAGCCGGCTGGCTTCCTGGGGCCTGTAGCCCAAGGCGATCAGGGCGCTGGTGGCTTCGTGAAGCGGGTCGGCGGCTTGGCGGCGGGGGCCGAGGCTGTCTCCCGCGGCCGCGGTCTGCCAATCCCCGAGCCGGTCGCGCATCTCCACGATCAACCTCTCGGCGGTCTTTTTGCCAATGCCTGGCAGGCGGATGAGACGGGCCATGTCGCCGGCCTCGATGCACCGCTTGAAGTCGCCGGCCTCGATGCCAGACAGGATCGCCAACGCCAGCTTCGCGCCCACCCCGCTCACCTTGATCAAGGCGCGGAACACATGCCGCTCATCCTCGTTGGCGAAACCGAATAACAGGTGGGCATCGTCCCGCACCGTCAGATGAGTCAGAAGGCGAACCTCCGCGCCGGTTTCCGGCAGTGAATAAAAGGTGTTCATGGACACTTCCAGCTCGTAGCCCACGCCTTGCACTTCCAGAGTCAGGGCGGGCGGTTGCTTTCTGACGATCCTGCCGCGCAGGGAGCCGATCACCGCAACCGGCCTCGCGCGATCCCGGACACGCCATCCATGCGCGCCACGCTTTGCCGGACATGGCCGTGGCACAGCGCGACGGCAAGGGCGTCGGCGGCGTCCGTCTGGGGGATCTCGGCAAGGCACAGCAACACCTTGACCATGTGCTGCACCTGTTCCTTGGCCGCATGCCCTTTGCCCACGGTAGCTTGTTTCACCTGGTTGGCGCTGTATTCGAAGACCGGCAAGTCCTGTTCAGCGCAGGCCGTGACAGCGGCGCCGCGAGATTGCCCCAGCTTCAGGGCGGAGTCCGCGTTCTGGTGCATGAAAACCTTCTCGATGGCGCATTCGGCTGGTTGAAATTCGCCGATGACGCCGGTGAGATCGCGGAAAATCAGGCGCAAGCGGTCCGCCAAGCCATCGCCCGCGATGCGGATGTGGCCGTGGGCGATGTGGGTGGCGTGGTTGCCATCCATCTCGATGACGCCGTAGCCTGTTTGTCGCGAACCGGGGTCTATGCCAAGAATGCGGATCATCGGGCCGGGGCGCTCTGCGCGGTTGCCGGCGGAGTCGGGTCAATCCAGTCGGGCCAGGATGTCATCGGGAATTTCCGCGTTGGAATAGACTTTTTGCACATCGTCCAGGTCTTCCAACATGTCTAACAGGCGCGTCATGGTTTGGGCCCCGTCCAGGTCAACGACATGGCCGGCGCCGGCGCGCAGGGTGATCTCCGCCGCGTCGGGGACCTGCCCAGCCGCCCGCAAGGCCTCCCTCACATCGATGAAGTCGTCTGGCGCGGTCAGCACATCCAGAGAGCCGTCGTCGTTGTTGACGACATCCGCGGCGCCTGCTTCCAGCGCCGCTTCCATCAAGGCGTCCTCGTCGGTGCCAGCCGGGTAGGCGATCAGACCCACCTTGGTGAACAGATAAGCCACCGAACCATCTGTCCCCAGGTTGCCGCCACATTTAGTGAAGGCGTGCCGCACTTCCGCCACGGTGCGTTTGCGGTTATCCGTCATGCAGTCGACCATGACCGCCACCCCGCCCGGGCCGTAGCCTTCGTAGCGCGCCTCTTCCAGGTTCCCGCCCCCGTCGCCGCCCGCTCCCCGTTTCACCGCCCGCTCGATGGTTTCCTTGGGCATGTTGCCGGCCAGGGCGTTGTCAATGGCCGCCCGCAACCGGGGGTTGCCGGCGGGGTCGCCGCCGCCGAGGCGCGCGGACACCGTGATCTCGCGGATGAGTTTGCTGAACAGCTTGCCCCGTTTGGCGTCTTGGCGTCCTTTGCGATGCTGGATATTCGCCCATTTGCTGTGGCCGGCCATGGCCGGGAATGTTACCACAACGCGGGAGCAGGATCCGGCCTCTCCCCGCCGCCGGAGGTTGCGAGGGCCCCTAAGGAGAGAGCGGCCGGAGCCGGGCTGTGGAGACCGCGCTACAACCAATAGACGAAGATGAACAGGCCCAGCCAGACCACGTCGACAAAGTGCCAGTACCAGGCGACAGCCTCGAAGGCGAAGTGGTTTTCCTCGCTGAAGTGGCCGCGCATGGAACGCGCCAGGATAACGGTGAGCATGATGGCGCCCATGGTGACATGAAACCCGTGGAAGCCCGTCAACATGAAAAAGGTGGAGCCGTAGATGCCGGAGTTCAGGGTCAGACCCAGATCCTGGTAGGCGTGAACATACTCGGCGGCCTGCAAGCCGACGAAGATGACGCCTAAGGCCACAGTGGCGAACAGCCACCAGCACAGGGGTTTGCGCTGACCTTTTTTCAGCGCCCAATGGGCGAAAGTCACGGTGGCGCCGCTGGACAGCAAGATCACCGTGTTCAGCGCGGGGATGCCAAAGGCGGGGATCACTTCCTTGATCGCGGTGAATTTGCTGGCCAAACCTTCCACCGTCATGTCCGGCGTTTGCAACAGGGGCCAAGCGTTGTCAAACGTCGGCCATAGAAACTCGTTGGTCGCCGCGCCTGCGCCTTCTCCGCCCAGCCACGGCACTGAGTAGATGCGGGCGTAGAACAACGCGCCGAAAAAGGCGGCGAAGAACATGACTTCCGAGAAGATGAACCAAACCATGCCCCAGCGAAAGCTGATGTCAACCTGCCTGTTGTAGAACCCCTTGAGGCTCTCGACGATCACATCGCCGAACCAGGCGAAAAACAGATAGACCAAGCCGACAAAACCCAACAGCAGGATGTGGGAGCCAAGTATGGAACCGTTCAACATCACCGCGCCGCCGCAAAACATGATGAACAGGGACACCGAGGCCACCAACGGCCAGCGACTGGGCTCAGGAATGAAATAGGCGTCTTGGGGATTTGACATGGGGTCTCCTCAATGGGGTTCAAGCATGATTGAGATTCCTGCGCCGGGGCCGCTCACGCGCCGCTCCCGTCCGCCGGCCCGGCGGCGATGCGGGCCGCCGCGGCCTCAGGTTTCTCCAGGTTGAAAAAAGTGTACGACAGGGTCAGCGAGGCAAACCGCGCTGGCAACTCGGGTTCAACCATGAACCGCACCGCCACCTCCCGGCGCTCCCCCGGCGCCAGCGCCTGCTCGACGAAACAGAAACACTCGGCCTTGTTGAAATGAACGCCGGCCTGCACCGGCGACACGCTGGGAATGGCTCGCCCAACCACGGGCCGGTTCGCCCGGTTCTCGATCACGAACAGGGCCTCGGTGAACTCGCCGGGCCGGACTTTGAGCTTGTCCCGCTTGGCCTTGAAGGTCCAGGGCAAGTTTCGAGTGTTGGTGTCGAACACCACCGTGACCCGGCGGGACTCATCCACCGCGCCGCCTTCCGTCTCGCTGACCGCCACGACGCTGCCGCGGCCGGTCAGGTCGCAATAGACCCGGTACAGCGGCACCAGCGCGTAGCCGAAGGCGAACATGGAGGCCACCGCGATCAACAACTTGCCAACCGTCTTTTTCACCTGCTGGTCCGACATGGCGCGCCTCGCTCCAGGGCTACAAATGACTGGCTATGAACCCGACATAGATGGCCAGGACCACCAAGGCCAAGAGCAGGGCCAACCGGATGTTGGCCTTCTTGCGCCGGGCCGTCGCCGCGGCCTCGTCCCGCTCCGGCTTCGCGCCCATGGATTCCTCAGGAGTGCGCAAGGCTTTCATCCACCTGGGGCGGCTTGGTGAAGGTGTGGAACGGCGGCGGCGACGGCAGGGTCCATTCCAGGCCCCTGGCTCCTTCCCAGACCTGTTCGCTCGCTTGGGTCCCCTTGCGCACGCACTTGATAACGACCCAGGCGAACAGCAACTGGCTGAATCCGAACACGAAGCCGCCGACGCTGGAGATCATGTTCCACTCGGTGAACTGCACATTGTAGTCCGGGATGCGGCGCGGCATGCCCGCCAGCCCCACGAAGTGTTGCGGGAAAAACAGCACATTCACGGAGATCACCGACAGCCAGAAGTGCAACTGGCCCAGCTTCTCGTCGTACATGTGGCCGGTCCACTTGGGCAACCAGAAATAGGTGGCCGCCATCAGGGCGAAAACAGCGCCGGTGACCAACACATAGTGGAAGTGAGCCACGACGAAATAGGTGTCGTGGTATTGGAAGTCCGCCGGCGTGATCCCCAACATCAGCCCGGAAAACCCGCCTATGGAGAACAGGAACACGAAGGCCAGGGCGAACAACATGGGGGTCTCAAAGGTCATGGAGCCGCGCCACATGGTGGCGACCCAGTTGAAGATCTTGACGCCGGTAGGCACGGCGATGGACATGGTGGCGTACATGAAAAACAGCTCCCCCGCCAACGGCATGCCCACCGTGAACATGTGATGGGCCCAGACGAAGAAGGACAGAAAAGCAATGGCCGCGGTGGCGTACACCATGGAGGTGTAGCCAAACAGGGGCTTGCGGGCGAAAGTGGGGAGGATCTGCGAGACGATGCCGAAGGCCGGCAGGATCAGTATATAGACCTCCGGGTGGCCGAAGAACCAGAAGATGTGCTGGAACATGACCGGATCGCCCCCGCCCGCCGCGCTGAAGAAGCTGGTGCCAAAGTACTTGTCGGTGAGCAACATGGTCACCGCGCCGGCCAGCACCGGCATCGAGGCGATCAACAGAAACGCGGTGATGATCCAGGTCCACACGAACAGAGGCAACTGCATGAAGCCCATGCCTGGGGCGCGCATGTTGAACACCGTGGCGATGATGTTGATGGCGCCCATGATGGACGAGACCCCAAGAAAATGCACCGTGAAGATCAGGAACGGAAAGCCGTCGCCCATCTGGGAGACCAAGGGCGGATACATGGTCCAGCCGGCGGCGGGGGCCCCGCCTTCCATGAAAAAAGTCCCCAACAGCATAACGAAGGCGAACGGCAGGATCCAAAAACTCATGTTGTTCATGCGCGGCAGGGCCATATCCGGCGCGCCGATCATCATCGGCACCATCCAGTTGGCCAAGCCCACCCCCGCGGGCATCACCACCCCGAATATCATCACCAAAGCATGCATGGTGGTCATGGCGTTGAAAAACTGCGGATCCACATATTGCAGACCCGGCTGAAACAACTCGGCGCGGATCACCAGAGCCATGGCCCCGCCGACGAAGAACATGATCAGGGAGAACACCAGGTACATGGTGCCGATGTCCTTGTGATTGGTGGAAAACAGCCACCGGCCCATTCCCGTTGGCTTGTGGTCGTGCTCGTCGTGGTGGTCTTCGCGCGGCGGCGCGCCGTTCATTACTGCCTCGCTCATTGCTCTTGCCCTCGTTCGCTCTGCGTGTCGTTGGGTGGTCTATCGGGTCAGCGCAAGGCCGTGATGGTCGCGGGTTGGACCAGCTCGCCGGAGTCATTGCCCCAGGCGTTGCGCTCATAGGTGATCACCGCGGCGATGTCAACATCGCTCAGTTGCCCTCCGAACGGCGCCATGGCCGTGCCGGCCACCCCGTTCATCACCGTGCTGATGTGATTCTCCACCGGGCCCGTGGTGATTGGACTGCCCACCAAGGGCTTGAACGCGCCCGGTATTCCCTGCCCGTCCACCTGGTGGCAGGCGACGCAGAAAGTGCTATAGACCTCCTGGCCCCGCGCCGTCAACTCGTCCAGGGTCCACTCGCGATCGGCGCCGGCCTCAGCGTCCATGGCGGCCACCATCATCTCGCCCACCCAATCGTAATACTCGTCTTCGCTGACTGCCTTCAGCACGATGGGCATGAAGGCGTGGTCCCGCCCGCACAACTCCGCGCACTGGCCGCGGTAGGTGCCTTCTTCTTCGATGATGGCCCAGGATTCGTTAATGAACCCGGGTATGGAGTCGCGCTTCCAGCCCAGGGCCGGCACCCACCAGGAATGGATCACATCCGCGGCCGTGGTCATAAAACGGATTTTCTGCCCCACCGGCACGACGACGGGGTTGTCAACCTCCAGCAGGTAGTTGTCCACCTCGTGGGGGTCGATGCCGGAGCGCAGTTGGCGCGCAGCGTTGCTGTCAGGGTGCAGGGAGCTGAAAAAACCGAATTCTTCCTCGAGATACTCATAATGCCAACGCCACTGGTGGCCCGTGATCTTGATGGTCAGGTCGGAATCGCCGGTGGACTCGATCATAATCAGGGATTTGGTGGCGGGAATGGCCATCAGCACCAGGATCAGCAGTGGCACGGCGGTCCAGATGATCTCCACCGTGGTGTTGTGATGAAAGCTGGCGGCTTGCGCGCCCCGGGATTTCCGATGGTGGAAGATAGACCAGAACATGATGCCGAAGACCACTGCCGCGATGGCGCAGCAGATGTAGAAAATCGTCATGTGCAGGTCGTAGATGTTGTGACTCAAGGGGGTGACCCCCCGAGGCAAGTTCAGGCCGTATTCCGCCTGGGCCGCGGTGGTCCCGAACAGCAACGGCAAGGAGAGCGTTCCCCTCCAGAGAAGTTTCAGCGTTTTGAAAGGCATGCCGTGTTCCTCAGCGTCGTTTTTGTTGTTCGTTGCGGGGCCAGCTGGCGCATTCGGCCCGCCGCTTCTCCTTCGCCAAGGGGAACTCGCCCAGCCCGGCGTCAGCGGCAGAAGGGCATTATGCCCCGTTTCGCGGCGCAATGCAAGTCATAAGCGGGGCCGAGTCTATGGCGTCGCCAAGGGCCGCCGGGGCCAGACGCGCCAAGCGAGGCAGGGCCCCCAAAAACGGGGCGGGGATCCGCTCGCGCAGGCAATCCAGAGTGGCCGACGCTTCCTGGTAATTCCGGCGCAGGCGGTTCCCCAGCCAGCCGGCCAAGGGCAAACCCGCCGCTCGGATCGACTCCGCCGTCAGCAAGGCGTGGTTGATGCAACCCAGGCGCAGGCCAACCACCAGGACCACGGACAGGCCCCAGCGGCGCGCCAGGTCGCTGGCTTGCAGGTCCGCCGCCAAGGGCGAGCGCCAGCCGCCGGCGCCCTCCACAATCACCGCGTCCGTCCCCGCGGCCACGGCGTGAAAGGCTCTGTCCAAGACTTGGGGGTCGATAGAGACGCCCGCCTTGGCGGCCGCGATATGCGGCGCGATCGGTTCCGCGAAGGCGTAAGGGTTGACCCATGCGTAGCGGATCCGGCGGCTCGACTGGGCCTGGATCAGCGTGGCGTCCGCGTTTCTCAGCCGCCCGGCCGGGCCGGCGCTGCCGCTGGCCACCGGTTTCATGCCGTTGACCCTCAGGCCCTGGCCCTGCAGCCGCGCCATCAGCCCCAGGGTCGCCCAGGTCTTGCCCACCTCGGTGTCGGTGCCGGTCACAAACAGGTTCACGGAGCGGCGACCGGCTGGATGGGGATGAAGTCCCCGGGGGCGGGGGGCGCCGCGGCCCAGGCATGGCCGTAAACCGCCTCGAAGGTCGCCGGCAAGCTCCCGTCGCGCCGTCGGGTTTCGTATTCGGCCAACATCCCCTGAAGTTTTCGCTTGCCAGTCAGGGCCCTGGGCCGGCCCTTGTTGACATTGCTCGCGCCTAATTGCTGCAACTCTCTCATCAAGGCCATGCCGTCGTCGTACAGCAGCGTGAAGCGCTCTGTTTCCATGACTGGGTCAGCGAAGCCGGCGCGAATCAGGGCGTCTCCCACATCGTGCATGTCGATAAAGGCGTTCACATGAACGCGATCATCCACCCGCGCCCAGCTCTCCCGCAACTCCGCCAAGGAACCGGGGCCCAGCGTGGAGAACAGGATCAGCCCCTCTGGTTTGAGAACCCGGCGGGCCTCCGCCAGGGCCCGGTCCAGGCGGGACGCCCATTGCAACATCAGATTGGAGAAAACAAACTCGGCGCAGGCGTCAATCAATGGCAGGCGCTCCGCGTCGGCGCAGAGGAAATGTTGCCGGGCCAAGGGTTTTCTCCGCCGGCTCTCCGCCACCATGTTGAAGGCGAGGTCCAGTTGCGCCACCTCGGCCTCCGCGTAGCGCCGCGCCAGTTGCGCGGCTGGCCGGCCGGTGCCAGCGCCCAGGTCTATGATGCGCCGCGGATTTAGTCGAATGGGATCAAGCCGTTCCAGCAGGCGCGACCCGACAACCCGTTGCAACGCCGCCACCTGATCGTAGCCGCTGGCGGCCCGGTCGAAGTTGCGCCGCAACAGGGCCTGATCCCGCTGGTACGGGGAATCAGTCATGGCCGCGGGACCAGGGTCGCGGCCAATTCCGCCAGCGTGTCCAACAATTGATCCACCTGGTCCTCGCTGTGGCCGGCGGTCAGCGTGATGCGCAACCGCTCGGTGTTTTTCGGCACGGTGGGGGAACGGATGGCGCTCAGCAACAGGCCCCGGGCCAAGGCCCGTTGGCCGCACTGGACCGCGGCGCTGGCGTCGCCGACGATGAATCCCTGGATGGGCGTGGCGGAGGGAAGCAGTGGCAGGCCCATCTGTTTGGCCCCGCGAGTGAAACGCTGCGTCAAAGCCCGCAATTTTTCCCGGCGCCAGGTCTCCCGCTCCACGATGTCCAGGGCCTCCCGGGCGGCGACCGCCAGGGCCGGCGGCATGGCGGTGCTGTAGATGTACGGGCGGCCCCGCTGCACAAGGGTTTCCACCGCGTCAGCGGTCCCGGCCGCGAAGGCTCCCATGACGCCGCAGGCCTTGCCGAAGGTCGCCGTCGTCAACGGCGCCTGGGCCTCATCCAGGTCAAAATGCTCCAGGGCGCCGCCGCCACGGGAGCCCAGCACGCCGAACCCGTGGGCGTCGTCCACCACCAACCAGGCGCCGCGGCGCGCGCAAATGGCGGCAATGGATGGCAGGGCCGCCAGGCTCCCGTCCATGCTGAACACGCTGTCCGTAGCCACTAAGACCCGCCCGGCCCCTGTGCAAAGCCGCTCCAGGCCCGCCAAATCATGGGGCGCGTAACGCCGCAACCGCCCCCGCGCCAGCAGGGCGCCATCGACCAAAGAGGCGTGGTTGGCCTTGTCCATCACGATAGTGTCGTCCCGGCGCGAGGCGAAGGCGGTGACCACGGCGAGGTTCGCCAAATAGCCGCTAGAGAAGAGCAAAGCTCGAGCGCGTCCCAGGCGCGCCGCCACCGCGTCTTCCAGCTCCTCGTGGGCGCGGTTGCGGCCGCAGACCAATGGCGAGGCGCCGCTGCCCACCCCATAGGCGGCAAGGCCGCCGCGGAGGGCCGCGGTCAGCCGCGGATCCTGGGCCAGGGCCAAATAGTCGTTGCTGCAGAAGTTGATCAGCCGCCGGCCCTTGATGCTGACTGTCGCGCCCTGGGCCGAGTCCAGGGTCTGCCGCGTCCGGCGCAGACCCGCCGCCGCGATCCGCTCCAGGCCCGCCTTGAGGGAAAAAGGATCCGGCGCGGTCATCGCCTCCCGGCCGCGGGCGACCGGTTCAAGCGCACTGGGCGTTCAGGCCCAGGCGCGCGAATAGGGATTGATCCCGAGCGAAATCCGGGTTGTCGGTGGTCAGGAGCTTGTCTCCATAGAAGATGGAGTTCGCCCCGGCGTGAAAACACAGGGCCTGGGTGGCGTCGTCCATGGCGTCGCGGCCAGCGGACAGCCGCAACCAGGCTCTGGGCATCAGGATCCGCGCCGTGGCGATGGTGCGCGCCAGATCGATGGGATCCAGATCGTTCTGTCGCGCCAGCGGGGTGCCTTCCGCTTTCACCAGCAAATTGACCGGCACGCTTTCCGGTTGCTGGGGCAAGCAGGCCAAGGTGCGCAACAGGGCCGCCCGGTCCTCCACGGACTCGCCCATTCCCACTATGCCGCCGCAACAGACATGGATTCCAGCGTCCCGCACGCGCTCCAAGGTGTCCAATCGGTCCTGGTACCCGCGGGTGCTGACAATCGCGCTGTAGAAGGCCTCCGAGGTGTCCAGGTTGTGGTTGTAGTAATCAAGGCCGGCCTGTTTCAGCCGGCGCGCTTGGCCCTCCTTGAGCATGCCTAAGGTGGCGCAGGTTTCAAGGCCTAGGGCCTTGACGCCAGCGATCATGTCCGCCACTCGGTCCAGATCCCGGTCTTTGGGGCCGCGCCAGGCCGCGCCCATGCAGAACCGGGTGGCCCCGGAGGACTTGGCCGCCCGGGCGGCGGCCAATACCTGCTCAAGAGACATTAACGGCTCGTTCTCCACGCCGGCGCGATAGCGCGCGCTTTGCGGACAATAGGCGCAATCCTCCGGACAGCCACCGCTCTTGATGTTGACCAAGGTGCTTAACTGTATCTCGTTCGGGTCGAAACAGGCGCGGTGAACGGACTGGGCCTGGTGCAACAAATCGTTCAAGGGTTGCTTGTAAAGCGCTACAATCTCCGCCAATTCCCAATCACGGCGCGCGACCGGACGGTCGAAAGATGGATTCTCAGCAGGATTTCCCATGGCTTCATTCTCGCGCTACGCCCGCGGGCCTTTCATGTTATCAATGGCGCCGCGTTTGTCAACTTTCCGAGCCTGAAAAAACTGACAACCGCAGGTTTTTGCGGCCGGGCCCGGGCCTTCCGGGCCTGGCTTGCCAAGCAAGGAGGCCCGCATGTTGACTCGGCGCGTTTGCCCCCTCTGCGGCGAGGTCGGCGCGGATCGGCGCGCGTCGCTCTGCTGGGGCTGTCGCGCCGATCTGCCGGCGCGGCAGGACCCGGTCCGTTGTCCTTGCGGAGGCGCGCCAAGAGCCAGCGCCTGCCCCCGTTGCCAGTCGCGGGCCCTGGCCTTCGACGACTGCGTGGCGGCCTGCGCCTACCGCTATCCCGTCGATCTGATGATCAAAAAAATCAAATACCAGGGACGGTTGGACCTGATTCCCCCCTTAGCCGACTTATTGGCCGAGCGCATCGACTCGGCAAACATGGCGATGCCGGAGTGTCTCCTGCCGGTCCCCTTGCACGCCGCCCGCTTCCGGCAACGGGGCTTTAACCAAGCCGGAGAGATCGCCCGAGCCCTGGCGCGGCGCCTGCCCGCGCCTGTCATCCAGGGCCGGGCGCGGCGGCACCGGGCGACGGCGCAACAACACGCCCTGAGCCCGGCGCAACGCCGGGTGAATGTCAGAGGCGCTTTTTCTATATCAAAATCAATAAGTTACAAGAGAATTGCCTTGATAGACGATGTGGTCACCACCGGCGCCACCGTGGGTGAACTGGCCCGCCTGTTGAAGCGCAACGGGGTCGAACAGGTGCAAGTCTGGAGTCTGGCGCAGGCGGTCCCGAACCGCTAACGCGGGCTCTGTTGAGCCTCAGATGTCGATGTTTTCCGCTGTCTGGGCGTGGGCCTCGATGAAATCCTTTCTTGGTTCCACATGGTCTCCCATCAAGGTGGTGAAGATCTCGTCCGCCGCCACCGCGTCTTCGATGTTGACCTGGAACAGGTTGCGGGTGGCGGCATCCATGGTGGTCTCCCAGAGTTGCTCCGGGTTCATCTCGCCCAATCCCTTGTAACGCTGCAGATGGAGGCCCTGGGCGGCCTCGTCCAACAACCAGTCTATGGCCTGCGCCACCGATTCCGCGGCGAACGCCTTGTCGCCGCGGCTGACTTCCAACGTTTCAAAGGCAAACTCGTTTTCCAGGGCCGAGAGATTCAGGTATTCAGGCGAGGCGAAAAAATCAGGGTCAAAGACATTGGCTGAAGCGGCGCCGGGGGCGGTCACATCCACCCGACCGCCGTAGCCTTCAGCGGCGGCGAAGATCTCCACCTGATGCTGCGCGCCGTTCGAGTCCAGGGCCGCCAGGCGGCCCCGCAAATCCTCGAACCACGCCTCAACCTGGGCCCGGCCGGCGCCGTTCGCCGGCGCCAAGCGCGGCATCAGACAAATGACCTGGAGAATGTCGGGGTGATAACGCTTGGCGAGCCGCGCCAGTTCCCGCTTCATTCTCAGATACAACCGGCCCAGCCGGGGCAGGCGTTCCGGGTCGGCGGCGGCCTCCGCTGGCGCTTTGATGGCCGCGTCCGTCAGGGCCAATTCCAGCAGATAGGCCTCTTTTTCCGGCTCGTCCTTGAGATAGCGCTCTTTCTTTCCCTTCCTGATCTTGAACAAGGGGGGCTGGGCGATGTAGATATGGCCACGCTCCAGCAACTGCGGCATTTGCCGGAAGAAAAAAGTCAGGAGCAGAGTGCGAATGTGGGAACCATCCACATCCGCGTCCGTCATGATGATCACCCGGTGATAGCGCAACTTGTTGATGTCAAACTCTTCTTTGCCTATTCCGCAACCCAGGGCGGTGACTAAAGTCCCTACCTCCAGGGACGACAGCATCTTGTCGAAACGCGCTTTTTCCACATTCAGGATCTTGCCTTTCAGGGGCAAAATCGCCTGGTAGCGGCGATCTCGGCCCTGTTTCGCCGAGCCGCCGGCGGAATCGCCTTCCACCAGGAACAACTCTGAGGCCGCCGGGTCCTTCTCTTGACAGTCGGCCAATTTGCCAGGCAGGCCAGCGACATCCAAAGCCGTTTTCCGGCGGGTCAACTCACGGGCCTTGCGGGCCTCTTCCCGGGCCCGGGCCGCTTTCACGATCTTCTCGCAGATCGCTCGGGCCTCGCCCGGCCTTTCCATCAGGAACTCTTGCAGTTTCTCTTGGACAACGGCCGCGACGGCCGGTTGAGCCTCGCTGGACACCAGTTTGTCCTTGGTTTGCGAGGAAAATTTGGGATCGGCGAGTTTTATGGATAACACCGCGGTCAGTCCTTCCCGCGCATCTTCGCCCACAATGGCGGTTTTCGCCTTGGCGGCCAGGCCGGAACTTTCCATGTAGCCGTTCAGGCTCTGGGTCAAGGCCCTGCGAAACCCCGCCAGATGCGTGCCGCCATCCCGTTGCGGAATGGTGTTGGTGAAGCAAAATATGTTTTCCTGGTAGGAATCGTTCCACTGCATGGCCAGTTGCACGGCCACCTTGTTGCGCTCCACCTCGAAGGCGACCACCGTCTCATGCAGGGGAGTCTTGTTGCGGTTCAGATGCCGGACAAACTCGGCGATGCCGCCCTTGTATTCGAATTGGTCTTTTTTGCCAGCGCGCTCGTCTGTCAGGACGATCTTCACTCCAGAGTTGAGAAACGAGAGTTCGCGCAACCGTTCCGCCAAAATGTTGTAATGAAACTCAACATCGGCAAACACCTCGCCACTGGGCAAGAACCGGATTTCCGTTCCGGTCCGCTCTGAAGGCGCTATCGGCGTCAATGCCGCCAGCGGTTCCCCATCGCGGTATTCCTGCTTGTGCGCCTGCCCGTCCCGGTGGACGACCAAGGTGAGCGAGGATGACAGGGCGTTCACCACAGAGACCCCCACCCCATGCAGGCCCCCTGACACCTGGTAGGAATCGTCGTCGAACTTTCCGCCGGCGTGAAGCCGGGTCATAATGACTTCAGCCGCGGAAACGCCTTCCTCCTCGTGCATGCCAACGGGGATGCCGCGGCCGTCATCGATGACCGTGACCGACTCGTCCCTATGCACGGTCACCTCCAGCTGGGAGCAATAACCCGCCAGGGCCTCATCGATGCTGTTATCAACCACCTCGAACACCATGTGGTGCAGGCCCGTGCCATCGTCCGTGTTGCCAATATACATGCCGGGCCGTTTGCGCACGGCCTCGAGCCCTTTTAACACCTTGATTTTGGAAGAATCGTAACGATCCGGAGTGGACATCGGTCTATCCTGTGGAACTCATGGGTTTCCTCTGACTCATTCTATCACGGCGCGGCGACAAAGCCATGTTTCACATGAAACATTTTTTGCTCCGGCAACGAACTCGGCAACAACCCAGCGCCAGTGGTGGTGACGAAAACCTGCCCGTCATAGGCCGCGACCAGGTCAAGCATCCGCGCCTGGCTGTCCCCGTCCAACTCCGCCGTCAAATCATCCACCAACAAAATGGGCGACTGCCCGGTGCGCCGCCGAAACACATTGCCCTGGGCCAAGGACAGGATGAGCATGAACTGCTTGATCTGCCCGCGAGAATAAAAATGCCGGATTTTGCGCCCCCCCTCCGCCATGAGAATGTCGCTCCGTTGCAACCCGCAACTTGTCTTTCCTTTTTCCAAATCCTCCCGGCGCTGTTCCGCCAAACACTGATCCAAAGGCACTCCCTCCCGCCAACCCCGCTCGTGCGCCAAAGTCGGCAACGGCAGAGCCAAATCCTCCGCAAGCCGCGCCAACTCGGCGGAAAGTTCCTTCAGAAAATCCTGGCGTTGCTCATTCAGCCGGTCCGCCGCCCGGCCCATCGCCTCCTCCCAAGGAGGCAACTGCGTCTCAAGGTTTTCCCTAAGGAGACTATTGCGGCATTTCAACGCTTTGTAGTAGGCGCGCCAAGTTTCCATGTAATCATGTTTCACATGAAACATCGACCAATCCAGCCAGCGCCGGCGCAGGGCCGGCCCCCCCAGGACCAACTCGCCGCTCGCCGGGGTGACGGCGATGACAGGAAACTGCGCCGCCTGCTCCGACACCTTGCGAACATCCCGTCCGTTGTAACGAATATTCAGCTGGCCACGGCCGCGCTGAACGCCTGTCACAACCAATGACTCATCGGCCCGGCGCACCCCGGCGCTGACTTCCAAGGTCTTCTGACCATGGCGGACCACCTGATCCACCCCGGCAACGCGAAAAGAGCGGCACCGACCCAGAAAATGAATGGCCTCTAACAGAGCCGTTTTGCCACTGGCGTTAGGGCCTGAAATGACATTGAGTTTGGGGCCGGGCGCGATATGAACGGCGGATAGATTGCGAACATCGGTTACCCGCAACCATTCCATGCGCATGGGTCGCGCCGGCTCGCCTGCTACGCGGGCTGGCAAGATGGCGGCGTTGCTATAGCAACAAGGGCATTACCACGTATTTCGCATCGCTCCCGCCGCCATTGGGAACATGGGGCACCAGCAAGCACCCGCTCTTGGGGCTGGACACCGTGATGTTGACCGAATCAGTTCGAATATGGTCCACGGCCTCTCGCAGATAAACCGCATTGAAGCCCAATTCCATCTCGTCCCCCGCGTATTCCACGTCGATCTCGTCCTCCGCCTCTTCCGAGTCACTGCGGCCCACGGCCCGCAAGGTGTCTTTGCTCAGGCTGACCCTGACCCCATTGGACTTTTCGGTGGAAAGTATGGCGGCGCGATTCAACGTCGTCAGCAACGCCTCCCGCTCCGCCACCACAGGCGTCTCGCCCTGCTCCGGCACCACGCGCGCGTAATCAGGAAACCGGCCGTCAATCAGTTTGCTGACAAACACATGCTGGCCCAGGTCGACGCGAATATGGCTCTCGGTCATCCTAATGGCCGCTTCGTCGTCGCTGTCCGTGAGCAATTTGCTCAATTCATGCGCACCCTTTCTTGGAATGATCAGTTGCCTGACCTCTTCTACCGGCAGGGCAAGCTCGGTCTCGGCCCAGGCAAGGCGGTGGCCATCGGTGGCCACAGCGCGCAACCGGTCCGGCTGCGCCTCCAGAAGCAACCCGTTAAGATAGTAGCGTATGTCCTGTTGCGCCATGGCGAAAGCCGTTTTCTCTAACAACGCCTTGAGCAAGCCTTGCTGAATGGCGATAGCGATGTCGCCATCCTCCAGTTCAATCTGCGGAAATTCATCCGCCGGCAAAGTCGCCAGAACAAAACGACTTCGGCCCGATACGATTGTGGCCTGTCCCTCCGCAAAGGAAAAGGTCAATTCGGCTTCCGGTTGCAATGACTGGGCGATGTCCAACAATTTGCGAACTGGCAAAGTGGTCGAGCCCGCTTCGCCGAAGTCCCCTTCGACGGTAGTTGTCAGTTGCATTTCCTCGTCCTGCGCCGTCAGGCGAAGTCCCTTGTCGGAGTTCTCCAAAAGCAAGTTGACCAAAATGGTGGGGGTAGGATTGCGTTCCACCACGCCGGCAATGGTTTGCAACGCGGACAACAGGGTTTCCCTAATGATAACAAAATTCATAATTATGACTCCTGGTTACTGTTAACCTTGTGGATAAGTTGAACGAACTTGTTTTTCTGATAATTTTCAACAGGTTGATTGAAAAAATCTGCGTGAAACAAAGGTGAATTAAAATCGATTGACCTGTGGATAACTCATAAATTCCCGTATCATGCTACAAATCGTTGAAGTTATCCACAGGTTGATCATCTAACTCGCCAAGATGTTGCCCAGGTTTTTGTATTCTTCTTCGGTTTTGCTGTCGCTCTTGCAAAGCGCGGCGATGCGCCGGCAAGCATGCAACACGGTTGTGTGGTCCCGTCCCCCGAAGGCGTCGCCGATCTCAGGGAGACTGTGACTGGTCAATTCTTTCGCTAAGGTCATGGCCATTTGCCTTGGACGCGCTATGGAGCGGCTTCGTTTCTTGGAGAGCAGGTCCGCCACCTTGATTCTATAGTATTGAGCGACTGTTTTCTGGATGTTTTCCAGGCTGATTTGTCGATCTTGCACCAACAACATGTCCCGCAAGGCATGCTTGCAGAGTTCGATGTCTATCGGTTTGGCGATCATGCTGGCGTTGGCTATCACCCGATTAAGGGCGCCTTCCAGTTCCCGCACATTCGCGCTAAAGCGTTCGGCGATGAAAAAGGCCGCCTCATTGGGAAGCGGCGCGCCTGCGGCTTCCGCTTTGGATTTGATAATGGCGACCCGGGTTTCGAGTTCAGGGGGGTCAATGGCGACTGTCAGCCCCCAGCTAAAGCGAGATTTCAGTCTCTCTTCTATGCCGTCTATTTCTTTCGGGAAACGGTCGCAGGTCAGCACCACTTGGTTTTGCCCCTCTAAGAAGGTGTTAAAAGTATGAAAAAACTCTTCTTGGGACTTTTCTTTTCCGGCGAAAAACTGAACATCGTCGATGAGCAACACATCCAATGAGCGGTAATAGTGCTTGAACTGATTGATCTCGTGGCGTTGCAGGGATTTCACCAGGTCGGCGACGAACCTTTCCGAATGCAGGTAGGCCACATTGAGATCCTTGTTCTGTTGCAACCCGGCGTGGCCAATGGCGTGCATCAGATGGGTTTTGCCCAGGCCCACTCCACCGTAAATAAACAGGGGGTTGTAAGACTTTCCTGGATTCTCCGCGACTTGAAGCGAGGCGGCCCGGGCCAGCTGGTTGGATTTTCCTTCCACGAAGCTGTCGAAGGTGAAACTGGCGTTGAGGTTGCCGGAGGGTCTCTTGGAGGAACGGGCATGGCGGATTTGTTGGCGCGGCTGGGGGCTTTCCCCGGCGCTGGCTCCATTGCTGCCGACCCGGATGGACAGGGACAGCGCTTGTTTACGCCCTGGGGACAGCAACAACTCCTCGATATGCGCCAAGTAATTGTCTCTGACCCAGTCTGAGACGAATCGATTAGGAGCCAAGAGTTCCAGGCTGTCGCTATCTTCCACGGCCTGCAGGGGCTGTATCCAGGTGCTGAATTGCTGAGGCGGCAACTCTTTCTCGAGTGTTTTCAAACATGTTTGCCAGCGAGACATTTCCAACCTTGACGCCCTTGAGGAAAAATCATTAAAAATCATTAACGGGACGCGACATCTCGAGTGTACAGCTCTTGAAAGCGCTTTGCCACCACCCGTTTTTCACACAATGCGAATCATACCCTGAGTCAGCTATCCAGTGAAAGCTGTTTTGCGCGTTTTTGACTCACCAATTGTAGCCGAGCGAGCCGATGATTTCTCGCGGCGGAATGTACTCGCGGCTGGTGCTCCAGATCCCGTAGGGATTGGAGAAGGTGTTGTTGATTCCGTCTTCATCAAAAACATTGGTCACGCTTAGGCTGAGGGTCAATGGCAACCTGCCGGAGGCGTAGGCGAGATGCAAGTTCACCAGGTCGTAGGCCGGCACGGCGTCAACCAGGGGGTTGTTGAAGACTCGCGCCTGGAATTTCCCCCGGCGCAAGTATTCCACCTTGGAGGTCAACATGGCCCCGCCCGTCAGCTCGCGCCTGTTCGTCAGGGCCAGCCGGGCCGTGAAGTCCACTAATTTAGGCGGCTTGTTGCCTCTCAAATTGGCGTTGTTGGCCAACTCCAGCCGTTTGTTAAACCCCGCCTCGGTGAACAAGCCCACCTGGAACGGCTCCAGGGCCTCCCGGAAGTCGATGACATCAAGGGCCGGCACCTCGGATCTCAGTTTGCCATCTTGCCACGCCGCCATGCCATCCAGTTGCCAGCCCTCGGTCGCCAACCAGCTGAACTCAGTTTCAACGCCGTACTCCTCCGTCTTGGGGATAACGCCTGTGCCACCGGCGAATGGCGCGGGATCCTCGTAGATGAATTGCAAGTTCTTGTGGTCGTAATAGAAAGCCGCGACATGCAGACGGACCCGGTTGTCTAAAAAGGCGTTGCGGCTGCCAATCTCATAAGCCGTCACCTCCTCAGGCGGGAAGGCGCCATCCAAAAAGAGCGCGTTGCCGCTGATGGCCCCAGGATTGACGCCGCCGTTCTTCCAGCCTGTGGAGACCGACGCGTACACCAGATTGTCCTCGGTGAGATGCGCGTCCACCCCCGCTTTCCAGGTAAGCCCGGAGTCGTCGGCCCGCAAGCGACTGGCTATGGAAAAAAACTGCAAGGTTTCATCTTCCTGCTTCTCGCTTTGGTGGCGCAGGCCGGCGGTCACCGCGAACCTGTCGCTCAGACGGTAAGTGGCCTGCCCGTAGAAGGCGTAGTCCTTGCGAGTGACCGTGCGGGCCTCGTTGAAGTTCAGGTCGGACTGGAACGGCGGCAGATTGGCCGCTGTCAACTGGGCCCGGGGCTGGGCCGCTGGTGAAGCCGCGAACGGCGCCGCGCCGGTGGCCTCCAAAAAGTCGTTGAAATTTTCATGGCGCAGGTAATAGGCGCCGAGGGTCCAGTCCAGCCGCTCGCTTCGATGGCTGAGATTGAGCTCTTGGCTAACGGCCTTGGAGTCGTTGTCCCAGAAGGGCAACACATCCCAGTTCTCAAAGGAGAAGCCGAGACGGTTGATGGCCAAGGTGGTTTCGGTCAACCGGTCACCATCCACCGATTGCGCTTTGCTAAGGGATTGCCAACCGGTCAGGGATTTGACCGCCACGCCTAAGGGCCCTTCCCACTCCATGGTCAGCATTGCGCTGTGGTTCTCCAACCTGAAGATGCCGGGGTAGTCTTGGGTCAATTCCCGTGGGTCAGGATTGGGGTCATCGATATTCTTTTGCGCCGCCGCATGCTGGTCGGCATCGTGCAGGAAGATCTGCGCCCGGGCCGAAAAGGCGGGCGACGGCCGCCATAGCGCCGTGAGTTTGCCAGTCAGGGAATCGGCGTCATCCAGCTCGTAGCCATCTAAGGCTCCCCCCTTGATGCGGGCGAAACCGTCGCGCCGGCGCTTCTGCACTGAGGCTAAAAAGGCCCAGGAATCCGACAGTGGCGCATTGACGCTCACGCGCCCCTGCATGTTGTTATAGGAGCCGTAGCTCACTTCCACCGAACCCTCGACTCCATCGAAATGCGGTTTTTTGGTGACTAAATTGATGGCGCCGCCAGTGGTGCCTTGGCCAAACTCTGTGCCCTGCGGGCCGCGAAAGACCTCGATGCGCTCCAGCTCCCCCAGGGTCAGTCCCAGGGCCAAGGGGTTGGCGAGATAGACGCCATCCATGTAGGTCAGCACGCCAGGTTGAGAGCCGAGGTTTTGCGCCGTTTCCCAGCCTATGCCGCGAATGGTCACCACCCGGCCTGCGCCGTCGTTTTTGGCGACCACCAGCCCTGGCGCGTAACCATTGAAGTTGTCCAATTTCACTACATTGGCCTTGTCGAAATCCACGCCGGACAGAGCCGACACCGCCACTGGCGCCGTCTCCAAAGTAACCTCGCGCCGGCGAGCCGTGACCGTGATTTCCTCCAGGGTCGTCTGCGCGAACGCAGGCGGGGGGGGACCCAGCGCGACAGCCATGGCCGCGCCCATGGCGGCGGTCCGAAGCGGGCCCTGCAAGCGCTTTTTGGGCCTCGTCATGGCGCGGTTTTCAGGTTGCGGGTCACGGACGTGGATTGTACCACCTCACAGAGAAGCGGGGCTTGGCCCGTGCGTCTCGCGAGTTGCGTACGCCTATTTCCGGGGAGGTTTCATCAGGAGTGCCAACATGAAAATGATCAACAGCAGAAGCGCGTAGCCTTGAAAGAGAATGGCCACGCCCCCCAGCCGATCCCCGACCAGGCCGCCAGCGACCGGCCCCAACATGGCCGCCGTCGTGATCAGATTCAGCGCCCCCAGAAGTTCCGGGTTGTTTTTCGGCCCGAAGTAATTGATCAACAGGACCGTGGTGGCGAACAGGCACATGCCGAAGCCATAGCCCTCTGCAATGGCGAACAGCGCGATGGAAAAGGGATCGTCGGCCACGGCCAGCGCCAACATGCCGATCGCCTCCGCCAGGAGGCCCGAGGCCAACAGCCACTTGGGGTCGATGCGCGTCGCCAACGCGCCGCCGGCCAGGCGCGACAGCGCATTGACCGCCGCTTGGGCACTGAGGGCTCCGGCGGCAATGGCCGCCGGAACCCCCAGCCCCCCCAGGTGCGCCACCGTCCAGGCGTTCATGGTGACGCCGCAAAACAGGGTCATCGTCATGGCGGCGACGATCACATAATAGGCCGGCGTTCGCAGGGCCTCCCGCAAGGACCAGTTCTCCTCGCTTTGATAGACTTTGTTGGAATGTCTCTCGCCCGGCGTTTCTTCTTCCTCCGGCCCGCCGGCCGCGGGTCTGTCCGGCGCGGTTTTCACAGTGGCAAGCGCCGCCAACGCCAACGCAAGGCTGATGGCGGCCATGACCCACCAATGAACACGCCAGGCGCCGGCGGCCGCGTTGATGATGCTGGTGGCGACCAGAGGCCCAGCCACGCCGCCTAATCCGCCGATGGTCATGTAGGCCCCGATGGCGAAGGAACGCCTGTCAGGCAACCAGTTGTTGAGCAGATGAACGCCAGGCACCGTGGCGCACAGGGGAAAGCCCAGACCCAGCAGGGCCGCGCCGAGGAAATAGGCCTGGAGGCCGTCGGCCAGGGCCAACAGGATGAAACCGGCGACCATGATCGCTCCGCCCAACCCGTAGGTCGCCTTGGCCCCCAGGCGGCGCAGGGTCCAGGCCGGCACGGTGCTGGCCAGTCCCGTCAGCAAGGCCAACAAAGTGAAACCGGCGCCGGCTTCGGTCATGCTCCAGGACAAGGCCTCGATCATGTGGGGCAGGACCACCCCCAAGGAAGTGAAGGTGGCGCCAGTGATATGAAAAAAAGTGACGCTGGCTACGCCGAACAGCAACCACCGTCGCCCGCCTTTCTCATCAAGCACGCCGTTTCCCTCTTGCGCGGCGCGGTTCATGCGCTTGCTTTAGGCGCCATCGGTGGTTGCTTCTCGATACGAGGCCAAGTCCTGGTCAGTCATTTTTTCGGGCGGAACGAGACGATAATGTTTCTCATCGCCAAGAGCGATTCCTCGCTCTCCCGCTTCAAACGCAAAAAGGGCAATGAGGTCGTCTTCAATAAATTGCGCCGCTATAGGACAACAAACCAATTGTGGAAATTTTGCGGCGCACAAAACAAAGTCTTGTTCTATTTGGACAATGCCTATCTGATCAGTTCTTCCTTTGGCTTGAACAGGGAAAACATACTGGGTCCCGCGTTTGTCTATGCCGACATAAATCTCATCAGTTTCAACTTGCCCTATATCCGGTATGGCTGTCCGGAGATGGGTTTGAAGGGAATAACAGGCCATTCCTGAAAAAATATCGATGACTCGGTTGTATCTTAGTTTTGCTAAAAGTCCTTGTTCATCGTTAACGATGTATTTTGCAATGATCCCGGGCGTGGCGTCTGGAATTTTGATTTCAGCCATAAGGAGGTTGGGAAGCACTCGAGGCAGGGCTGTCAGAGAAAATTGATACTTCCCCGGGCCGATTGGACGGATAATCCACTCCAGACCAGCGGGAGCCAGATCACGAATTGATTTTGGCAGGGAAGTTCTATAGCGGAAACTGTAAATGATGTCGCCCAGATTCTTGGGCAGCTCCACGCCCAGTTTTGTTGCGGTTTTGACTAAATCTTCTCGTTGAAAAGTTGTCTCCCTAGCGCCTTTTTTGTAATTTTCAAGAAAGACGCCTTCTATCAGTTTTGAGTATCTAGAGTCGTCTTTTGTCATGTTCAAATTCTCCTTGTCAACGACCGGGCCATTGCAAGACCACAACTTCTTCCCTCATCTGTTTCCGCGTGGCGGTTGCAAGACGGGTGCGGAACAGATCAATGTTCTCCACCTTGTAACCTAAAGACTTGGCTATGTCTGCCAGTATTTGCCCAGTGCGGATCATGACTTGCAAGTACGAAGCTTGATCCCCCACCACATAGCCGAGGCGCGCGCCAGGCTTGAGAAGCGGCCGCATTTCAGCCAAATGACGCGCCATGCCTCCAAAATACAGTTTTGTCACCTTGCTGTATTGCTTCTCAAAACCAGAGGTTTTGCCTAACGCGATTCTGCGTTTTTCTATTTCCACCGCTAGGTTCTGCACTTGATGCTGTTCCGCCACCCATTTGTCATCTTCGTCGCCTTTATACACATTGCGAGTGTTGGATCTGAGAAGCGAATTTTTCAAGGTTCTCAATTCCCCCTTGTTTTTAATGAATCCCAGCATGACGCTTTCCAAGCGCGTGGTTCTGGTGTAGTCCTTTTCATTGGGGTAGGGCGGGGAGGTGAAAACCGCCGCGACGCTTTGGGGAGGCAACAGCGCGGTTAATTGACGGGCGTCTGCGTGATGAACAGCGGCCGGGGCATTGCAGTGTTTTGCTTGGCGTAAATCCGTTGCGATTTTTCTCACTTCAGCCAGCCAGCTTTCCACAACGGGGGCGTCGCTCTTTTTTATTTGACGCACGCCCACCTCCGGGCCGAAACACAGATTGCTGGTGGAAACAACTAACGATCTTGCAAACGCCAGCAATTCATGTCGTTTGCAGGGCGCATCCTCGCTTTTTCTAATTTGATCCAATAACGCCAAAGACTTGCGCAAAGGCAACGGACTGATGGATCCCTTCAAAAGCAAGTCGCGCGATTCTTCCGGCAAAGCGAGGCGCGAAATTTTTCCGTCTGGACGGATGATTTTTTTCACTTGGTTAGCAATGAAGGCGGCATGTTCAACTAACCCTGCAGGGTCAATGTCCCAGTCCGTTTTGACGGAAGACGCAAAGTGGGCCATGGTGTTCGCCTCAACGCCAATGCTTGGCATTCCCGCTAGCTTTGCTTCGACAAGCGTGGTCCCCGTGCCGCAGAACGGATCCAGGATGACATCGCCCGCGCTTAGTCCAAACTTGGCGATGTATTCACGGACCAAATGAGCGGGAAACGATAGAACAAACCGGTACCAGTCGTGGAAACGCCTGTCGCTGAAACGCATCTTATTTGCGTTTCTGTCATTCTTTGGCAAGCCGGTTGCAACGAGCTCCTCTGGAAACAGATTTTGTTGCGCAACGACGGTTTCCAGGATGGCCGGCTCGCCAGGATGTGGCGGATGCGGTTGGCTTTTCACATTGGTTGCTCCCATTTTCTTTCCTTGCGAGGCGCGGCGCCGGGGCCCTTGGCGTTGCGCCAGCGAGCGGTCAATCAGGGCGGTCGTCGTCGTGGACGAGCTCCAGCGCCTCTTCGTAAGGCCCTTGGTCGTCGTCTTCCAAGCCCTCTAGCTCGGCCTGGATGATGCGGGTGACCTCGCTTAACAAGGCTTCCCTGCTGGCGGCGCGGGCTCTGAGGGCCTCCTCATCAGGTTGGTAGTTCTCGATCTCGTCCTGAGTGAACAGGTTGCGCTCAGCGGCTAGACGCTCGACGGTGTCCAGCCGGTCCCGCAGGACCGACACTTCTCCGGTCAGCCCCATCAGCATGGCCAAGAGCTTGTCAACGGCCGGATCGTCGTGGAAGTAAGGCCGTTCGCCCTTGGCTTTGCGCTTCAGTCGCGGCTTGTCATTCATAGGAAAAGCGCGCTGGCCTTGGGGAGGTCACTTTTGCGCGCCGTACAGAAACCACAGGCCGCCGCCGCCGAAATCGCCGCCCTGGAAGACCTTGGAGCGTCGCGCCTGGGCCGTCTGATAAGCGCTGGGGGCCATGGTCTCAAACACCTTGTCGCCGTCGAAGCCGCCCTTTCTGCTCAGTTCGACATAATCGACCTCGTGGGAACGCCCCCAGAACGGCTCATTGTTGTTGCGCGTGTCCCAGTCCAACATGAAGGCGTCAAAGGGTTCCAGATTCTTGTACGGCGGCGTCTCCGCATGCACCATCAGTCCGCCGGGTTTCAACAGGCGATGACACTCCGCGATGATGTTGCGCAGGGCCTTCGCCGAGGTCTCATGCAACAGAATGTGAGAGACCACCAAGTCGAAGGAAGCGTCCTCGAAATCGGTTTTTTCCGCGTTCTGCTGGGAGAAATGCACCCTTGCGCCCAAGGCCTCGGCCCGGGCGTGGGCGTAGCGCAACATGGGCGCGGCCACATCGATGCCGTGCGTTTCCGCCTCGGGCCAGGCCTCGGCGTAAGGCGTGGTGCTGTGGCCCACGGCGCAACCTAGGTCCAAGATGCGCGCCGGCTTCAGGTCGGGATGGTTCTCTCGCAACCAGGCCACCGCGCTGGCGCCCATGTCGGCGTTGTCCGGCCCCATCTGCCCCATGGCGTAGATGAAGACGGCGCGGTCGTAGATGGCCCCAGGGGCCACATCATCGTCGGCGACCTCGGTGTGGTAGCCGCCGGGCTGGCAATGAATGTCCACAGCCCGGTGGTAGCGCGGCACTTCCAGAGTCGGGTCAAGGCGCAAGCTCCCCCCGCTGTCCCCTGCCTTTTTGGCCTGCTCAATCAGCTGGTCCAGATCCCTTTGCACCGGTTTTTGCGCGGCGGACCACATCATCTCCTGGCTGGTGCGCAACAAGGCGCTGAACATCCGGTAATGGGGATCTTGGGTCATGGTCTCGCCCACTTCGAAACGGGTCCGGGGCGCCCGGCCGCGCTTCTCGATGAAACCGGGCTTCGCCCGGCGCTCGTAAGCCAGCCGGTTGCCTGGATGCACCTGGGCCACCAGGTGTTCCTTGAAAGAACGGACAAACTGTTGCCTTGCCAGCTCGTCATGGTTCGGCTTCGGCAGGATGGCGTGTTGGCGTTGTTCAAGCTCGCTGGTCTGCATGGCGTTGCCCTCCAGGGGGCCAAGATCGGCGCACCGATTCTAACATGGCGGCGGAAATGTGTTAAGGTTTTTCCCAGCGGCCCCAAAGGGTTTTCCCCATGGACTCAACGCAGAAATTATTGCGGAAATACCACCACGAGGTCTTGCGTCCTGACGCGCCTGCGCCCCTGTACCATCAGCTGTACGCGATGTTGAGAGATTGCATCGTCGGCGGGGTGTTGGAAGACGGCGCCCTGATGCCGTCCGAGAAGGAATTGTCCCTCTCCTTCAAGGTGTCCCGGATCACGGCGCGACGCGCCCTGCATGAACTGGTCGCCGAAAAACTGGTGACTCGCCACCGTGGCCGCGGCACCTTCGTCAATTACCGCTACCGCCCGGAAATGCTCAACGCGCCGCTTAACAGCGTGCTGGACAGTCTTGAACAGATGGGCCGGGAAACGAAAATCAAGGTCCTCAGCCTGCGTTTCATCCATCCGCCGGCGGCCGTGTTAGACGAGTTTGAGCTCGGCGAAGACCAGCCCTTGTGCCACATTGTCCGCGTCAGAAGCAATCAAACCGTGCTGTTCGCTTACTATGAAAGCTGGTCCCGGGGGCTGAACCGGGGCTCTGTGGCCAAGCGGGAGTTGGAAAAACATCCGCGCCTGGAGTTGTTGCGGAAGTCAGGGTTGAAGATCGCCAGGGGCGAGCAGACCCTGAGCGCCCAAGCCGCTCCGCCGGTGGTGTCCGACGCCTTAGGGGTCACGCCCGGCAAGCCCTTGCTGAAACTCATTCGGCGTTGCTTCGATAAAAACGGGAAGCAACTGGACCGCCTGGATGCCTTCTACAACCCCGACCATTTCCAATACCACATGACCTTCGCCTGGACCAAAGGCGACAGAAGGCCGTCCCTCGCGCCGGCGGCGGTCAATCGGCGCAACCCGAATAAGGCCGTCTGAGGTAGCGGCCGGCTGGCGCTCCCACGATGCCGCTGTCGTAGATCAAACGCCCGCGCAACCAGGTCTGTTTGACCTGGGCGGAGAGCTCCAGGCCCTCAAAAGGCGTGTAGCCTTGGGCGGACTCCGACGCGGCGGCGCGCACCACCCAGCTGGCGTCAGGATCCACCAGGGCCAGGTCCGCGTCGTAGCCGGGCGCGATGTCGCCCTTGCCGTTCAAGCCGTAGCGTTGCGCCGGATTCCAGCTGACGGCCCGGGCGATGTGGTTGAGAGTCATCCCCCGCTTCCCGCCTTCGCTCACCAAGGCCGGCAACAGATACTCCGTGCCGCCGAACCCCGACTTGGCGAGGAAAACATCGCCTGGGGCCGCCGCGTCCACCTTGAACTCATGCCGGCAACAGGCGTGATCGCTCACCACCCAGTCCAGTTTTTCCTCCAAGAGCGCCTTCCAAAGATATTCAACATCCTCCCGCGGCCGAATGGGGGGGTTGACCTTGGCCAGATTGCCGCAGGGGGAGTCCGTGTCCAACATGAGATGGCCGATGGTGACTTCGCGGCGGAAGTTGATGTGAGGAAAGGCCTCGGCCATCAACAGGGCGGCCTCCACCGCCTTGCGGGACGACAAGTGCAACAGGTTGATGTTTAGGCAGTCCGTCTCGTGGGCCAGGTAGGAGGCGATGAAGATCGCCAGACCCTCCGAGTGGGGGGGGCGCGAGGCGTGATAGGCGGGCAGGCCCTGCAAGCGGCCTTCGGACTCCACCAGCCGGGTGTAGGCCCGCATGATCTCGGCGGTCTCGCAGTGCATGCTGAGGCTGATTTGCTCCGCCTTCTCCGGGCGGCGCGTCATGGCCTTGCGCAAGCCGCGCATGACAAACTCGAAATGGGCCAAGTCGTAGCGCTCATCCCGACCGATCATCAGAAAATCGCTTTGATCGTCTGATTTCCCGTGCAGGCCGTGGCTGCCGTAGAACATGAAGATCTTGAAGGAGGTGACGCCGTGGCGGTCTATCAGCGCATCGATTTCATCTATGTGTCCGGCCGACATGGGCGCCAGGTGGTAGCCGTAGTCCACATGGAACCGGCCTTCCGACAGGGCCAAGGCCTCCGGGAAAAACTCGCTGTAGGGGCCGCCCTTGTTCAGGTAATACTTGCCGGTGCGCAGATAGTTCAGGCTGCAAGTCACGCCGCCCATGGCCGCGGCGCGGCTCTCGCTGATGGCGTCCTCGGCCAACGGCGCGTAAATGCCCGTGTGCATGTGGGCATCGACGGCGCCGGGGAAGGCCAACAACCCGCCGCCATCCACCACCTGCCGGGCCTGGGCCGGATCCAGGCTCGGGCCCACCTGGCTGAACTTGCCGGCGGCCATGGCGATGTCTCCGCGGGCCGCCTCATTCTCATTGGGCCTCACTATCTGCACATCTTTGATCAACACATCGACCATCGCTGTCATAAGGCGCTCCGCTTCTCCCGGCAAAGTAGCAATGTTATGATTTTATATCATAGTCACGCGTCGCTGTCCGCCGCCATGCCCCGAACCCTGTTTGAAAAAATCTGGGACGACCATCTGATCGCCGACCTGGACGACGGCGCCAGCCTGTTGCGCATAGATCGGGTTTTTCTGCACGAACGCGCCGCCGGCATCGCTTTGAACAGCATGGAGGAGGCGCACCGCCCGGTGCGCAATGTCCGGCATGTCTTCTGCGTCATGGATCATGTCATCGATACGCTGCCGGGACGGGGAGACGCCACCGCCATGCCCGGCGGCTCGCAATTTGTGCTCAGCGCCCGGCGCGCGGCCCGGCGCGCCGGCATCACCCTGTTCGACATCAATGATCCGCGGCAGGGCATCTCCCATGTCATCGCCGCCGAGCAGGGCATCGCGTTGCCTGGGTTGACGATGGTTTGCCCTGACAGCCACGCCTGCACATTGGGGGGGTTAGGGGCCTTGGCTTGGGGCATTGGCTCTAGCGAATGCGAGCATGCCTTGGCCACCGAAACGCTGAGAGTGGCGAAACCCGAGCAACTGGCCGTTGAACTGTTCGGGGAGCTGGCCGCCGGCGTCACCGCCAAAGACATCATTCTGCATCTGATAGGCAAGCACACCGCCGCCGGCGCGGCGGGCCGCGTCGTCGAATTTTGCGGCCCCGGAGTCCAGGGCCTCTCGCCGGAAGCCCGGATGACCCTGTGCAACATGGCCGTGGAGTTCTCGGCGTTCTCGGCCCTCATCGCGCCGGACGCCGTCGCCATAGACTATGTGCGCGACCGGCCCTACGCGCCCCAGGGGGACCAGTGGGAGCGGGCGGCGCGTCACTGGCGGCGGCTTGCCACCGATGCGGGGGCGCGGCATGGCCAGACTTTGCGCCTGGAGCTGGCGGAGGTCGAACCCACTGTCACCTGGGGGACCAGCCCGCAACACGCGATAAACCTGTCGGGTGCCGTTCCCGACCCCGACCAGGAACGGGACCGCGACGCGCGCCAGGCCATGCGGCGCGCGTTGGCGTACATGGGGCTGAAGGCTGGCACGGCGATCAACACGGTGCCTATCGATGCCGCCTTTATCGGCTCCTGCACCAACAGCCGCCTGAGCGATCTGCGCGCCGCCGCCCAGGTCCTCAAAGGCAACAGAGTGGCCCGGGGCCTCAGAGCGATCTGCGTCCCCGGCTCCAGCCAGGTGAAACGCGAAGCGGAACGGGAAGGGCTGGATCAGGTGTTCATGGACGCGGGATTTGAGTGGCGCGAGTCCGGTTGCTCGCTGTGTTTTTCCGCTGGGGGCGAGAGCTTTGCCGAGGGCCAGCGGGTCATCACCAGCACCAACCGCAACTTCGAGGGGCGCCAGGGCCGAGGGGTGCGCTCCCACCTGGCCAGCCCCGCCACCGTGGCCGCCTCCGCGTTGGCGGGGCGCATCGCCGCGGCGCGCGATGTGGAGGCGGCGTGAAGCCGTTTGTCGCGCACAGCGGGGTCGCCCTGCCGCTGTTGCGCGTCAACATCGACACCGACGCCATTATCCCGTCCCGCGAAATGCGGCGCGTCTCGAAGCGGGGGTTGAGCCAGGGCCTGTTCGCCAACTGGCGCTATCGCTATGAGCGCGGCGAGAAGCAGGGAGACAATCCTGATTTCATCCTGAACCGGCCGGACTACGCCGCCGCCAGCATCCTGCTGGCCGGGGACAACTTTGGTTGCGGGTCATCCAGGGAGCATGCCGTTTGGGCGTTGGCGGAATACGGCTTCCGCGCCGTGATCGCGCCCAGTTTCGGCTCGATTTTCTACAACAACGCCGCGCGCAACGGCCTGTTGCCGATCCGGTTGCCCGCCCCGGCCATCGCCGCGTTAGCCGACTACGCTCGCGCCGCGCCCGCCGCCAATCACATCACCATCAACTTGAAGGATGGAACCGTGCGCGGCCCGGCTGGCGCCGCGTTTCATTTCGACATCGAGCCGGCGCACCGGGAAATGCTGTTGGGCGGTCTTGACGCCATCGACATGACGCTGAAGCACCGGGACAAGATCGAGGCGTTTCAGCACCAGGACCAAGCCGCTCGTCCCTGGGCCTATTTATAGCGCCGCCACCACATTCTCGTGCGCCAAGGCGTCCAGGTCCGCATCGCTCAATCCCAGCTCCCGCAAGACCTCCCGAGTGTGTTGCCCCGCCCGCGGCGCGTCGCGGCGCAGGCCAAACCGGTTGCCATCCATTTGCAATGGGAGCGCTGGCAATTTCGCCTGCTGACCCTCCGGTGTGGCGACATCCAGGAGGCCGCCGGACGCCAACAGGTGCGGGTCGTGCAACAGCTCTTCCGGTTTGGAGACCGGGGCGTAGGGCAACCCGCACTGCTCCAGGCGCGCCATCAGCGCGGCGCCAGTGAAGCCAAGGAACAGCGAGCGCACCCGCGGCAGGATCCGTTCCCGCTGACTCACCCGCCCCGCGTTGGTCGCCAGGCTCTCGTCCCGCGCGAACTCAGCCAGGGAAAAATGCGCGCAGAAGGTCTGCCACTGGATGTCGCTGACCACGGCGACGAACACCTGTTTTCCGTCTTTGGCGGCGAACACATCGTAGATGGCCCAGGCGGAGACTCGCTCGGGCATGGGTGGTGCCGGCTCGCCGGTGACGGCGGCTTGCGCGAGGTGCTGGCCCACTAAAAAAGCCGCGCTTTCGAACAAGGCGCTGTTGATCCGCTGGCCGCGCCCGTCGCCGTCGCGCCGGGCCAAGGCCGCCAGGATGCCGATGACGCCGAACATCCCTCCCATCACATCCACCACCGAGGCGCCGGCCCGCAGAGGCTGGCCGGGCGGGCCGGTCATGTACGCAAGTCCCCCCATCATCTGCGCCACCTCGTCCAGGGCGGTGCGATGCTCGTAAGGCCCCGACAGGAAGCCCCGGGCCGAGTAGTAGATCAAGCGCGGGTTGTCCTTGGCCAATGCCTCATAGCCGTAACCCAGCTTCTCCATGGCCCCCGGCCGAAAGTTCTCGATCAGCGCGTCCGCCGTTTTAATCAAGCGCCGGGCCAGGGCCCGCCCCTGGTCCGATTTCAGGTCCATGCACACGCTGCGCTTGTTGCGGTTGTACATGGCGAAATAGCCAGCGCCAGCGCCGCGCAACCACCGCGTCTTGTCGCCGGTCAAGGGTTCCAGCTTGATGACATCCGCGCCCAGGTCCGCGAGCAACAACCCCGCGCTGGGCCCCATGACCATGTGAGAGAATTCGATGATCTTGAGCCCCACAAGGGGCGGTTTCCAAGCTGTCATTTTCCGTCCGCATCCGCGGCAAGCGTTAAGATTTCTGTGTGTGGGCGTCCTGATTGCGTCAGGCTTCCCGGCAAGCGTTCCCGTTCTCGGCCGGGAAACATGCCATGATTATATCATTATGCCAAGCTGGGGTGAAATCGAGATCCTGAAATTGACTGGGCCACTTCTTGCCGCTGGCGGTGCCAAACTTTCATGAAACGCCCGTTACTTCCATCCCGGCAAGGGCCGGTCTAACAACGCTTTCAGGCGCGCCACCTCGTCCCGATAGTACGCTTGACAGAACTCCTTGGCGTCGTCGTCGATCACCAGGTCCCGTTTGTCGCGATTGACCTTGCGATAGAGTCGAGACAGGGCCTCGCGCGTCGGCGTGTTGACGGCCCAGGGCGCATGTTTCTTGACGGCCCGCGCCACCCAGAGCCGCCAAGTTTGCAGAAATTGATGTTTGTGGATGAAACTGGGATGGATTTGGGCAAAGACCGCCGGCGGAACAAAATCGCTGTCAACGCCCAAGAATCGATAGAGGGCCTTAATCACCGCCTGCGGCGCGGCGTCAATATCGTCCTTGATGATGATGTGCGTCCGCTCCGCGCCGAACATATCCAGGTACGCTTGCAACGGCGCCGCGTACTTGCCTTCCTCGAACAAGTCAGGACACCGCAAAGCCGCGTTGTTCAAGGCCCGCATGTCCACCCTCTGAAAATCCCGTTTGGGAAGCAACCCCCGGCGGATCGCTATCCGGTAGTGGGTGAAAAATCGCTCCACCGGATTGCGCAAGGAGACCACAAGACGCACTTTGCCCAAGCAATCCCGCACCCGCGCCGGATTCGCGTATAGATAAGACGAAGTGAACTCGCCAACCGCCTTGTATTCCCTCCCCCCGGCTTTTTTGAAATGGCTCAGATACCAAGCCTCGCCTCTGGCGAAATTCTCGTTGAAGTACTTGAGCTCCTTGGGCGACGCCATGAAGATCTGCGGATGCTGGCGCAGGCACAGCGCCAACCAGGTTGTGGCGCATTTCTGCGCGCCAATGCCGATGAAATCAGGGCGCGGCGTAGTCATCGGAGCGACACGCCATCGGGTTCTCTTGCAGGTAGTCCAGCAGAGCTCCTGCGGCCCACCGATGCCCAGCGACAGACCAATGGTTGTCGCGCTCCCATTGCGCTTCTTTGGCCTTGGCGCCTTGGCGAACAATATAATCTAGCTGAGAAATGACGGGGATGCCTCGGGCCGCGGCCAGCGCCGCCATGCGGTCGAAGATCGGGTCGCCTTGAGTCCCCATGCTGTGGGTTGCCAAGATCGCCAAAGCGAAGCCATCCCGCGCGGCCCGCGCCTTGAACTGATCCAGGGCGAAGACCGAGAAGTTCAGCGCTTCCTCAAAAACGGGCGGCAGGCGTTTTTGCCTGAACACCAAGGGGATGCGGCTCCGCGTCGTTGGCGTCCAGCCATCCCGCAACGCGGCGTGGCGGGGGGCCTGACTTAGCGCTTCCGCCCGCGTGGCCAGGGCGGCATCGAACTGCGCGAAAAACAGAGGTTTGCTTTGTTGATAGAGCCAGCTCGTGAAATAGGAAACGCTGGCGGTCTTGCTGAACAGCTCCCGCAACCAATGGGCGAGGGCGATCCAAGACCGCGCGTCAAATCGTCCCGTCGCAAAGGTTGGGTCGGGCGGCGCCAAACCGATCTCCCCGTTCGCGCCCCGCCGCGCGGTCATATAGGGCATCCGTTCCGGATCCAACCCTTCGTACGAACTCAAGGCCTTGAGAACCGGGGAATTGTCCACAAAGTCCGTGGGCCCCCAGACCAGCGTCAAGAGCTTGGGACGCCACCGCCGGGCATACTCATCGTAGAACGGCAGTTGATTGATCTGGCCAGTGCCGCCGACCGCGAACGCCGCGGTGGTGATGTTCAAATGGGGCAAGGCCTTGGTGCTCATGGCCTCCAGCAGGACATGAAATTTGTTGGCGATAGGCACTTCTTTCGCTTCCACCATGGAATCGCCGAGCACGGCGATGTGGCAACCTGCGGCGGCCCGTTCCGGGTCTATTGGCTCACGGTCGAGAAACCCCAGGCTGTTGGTTTTGGAAACCGTCCAGAAATCAGCGCCGTTGGTCCAGCGAACTTCCGCGTTGGGTTGTCCGAGGAGCCCTGCTTGAGGCGCAAAGCGTTGGGGAAAGCGCGAGTGAACAAATGGCTTCGCCAGCCTGAGCCACGCCTCGCCGACGCTGGCAATCGCAATCAGACAAGCGATGACAATTAGCAAATTCCAGCTAACCACTCGCCAAGCCGAGCGAAATTCGTGTGTGCGCCTTCCCATCTATGGAAGTTATAGGGCAGATGGCAGGGGTTGCCTTTTGCGCAAGCGACGGATGAGGCCCTGGGTTGGGATGGGGGCAGGCAAGTCGACGCCATTCAGAAGCTGGGCTAGCCCCCGCGGCGCGAGCCGGAATCCTGAGGGCCGACTGCCACTGGCGACGGGGAATGTGGCTTGTTCCCTGTTCCTCGTTGTCTGGATGGATTTTTCGCCATCAGGGAAGAAAAATCGCGCATTTTTGTCGCTGGGCATGATACATTGCTTGCATGGTATCACACGCAACTCGAAACAGGGATTCTTAAAGGGGACAAACCATGAGCGTTGAAATTGTCGCGGGACTAATGACAAACCGGTGTCCAGCGCGGAATTAGCCCAGATCCTGTCTGGACGAACCGATTTGTCCGGCCAGTTATCTTGAGGATAAAATCTACGCCGGTGTGGATGCCAAGAATATCGTGATTGAGAGAAAGCGATGAGACGCTCAAAACATGGTGACAATTATTCCCGGCTTCAGAAGTGGTTGTTCGCCATGTTCATCTTCGGCATCCACAGCAAGGGCGTGGCATAGACCAAGATGGCCGAGCTTTTAGGAGTGACGCAGAAGACTGCTTGGTTCATGGACCGCCGATTCCGATTACCCTTTCAAACGCGGCGACCGGAAGTGGTGGAACTCCCGGTGTTCGATGACAGCGACGGATTGGGTAGCACCATAATTCGGGGAATAGTGATTGGCGTGACGGGGAAGCGTCTGACCTACAGGGAGTTGAGCAAATGAACCTGAAACTGCGATCAGCGATACCCAAGACATTGCAGGACGCTGGGGTCTCCACCTTCGCCGATTTGTTCTGCGGGATCGGCGGGTTCCATTACGCCGCGCATGACTTGGGGCTCAAGTGCATATTCGCATCGGACATAGACGACCCCTGCCGCAAGCAGTACAAGGCAAACCTTGGTATTTTTCCGCAATCCGACATAACCCGCATCGCCGATGACGCCGTTCCGGATCACGATTTGTTGCTGGCCGGGTTCCCGTGCCAGCCATTCAGCATCATCGGGGACATGAACGGGGTTGACGATCGGAGGGGCAGGCTGTTCGATGAAATATTGAGAATATTGAAGGCCAAGAGGCCGAAGGCCGTGGTATTGGAGAACGTTCGTCAATTCTCCACCATCTCGCGCGGGGCCGTGTTGCGGGAAGTACTCGAGGGCCTGGCGGGGCTCGGATACTCGCATCAATGGAAGGTGCTGAACGCGCTTGACTTCGGGTTGCCGCAAAAGCGGGAGCGAACGATCATCGTGGGGTTTCAAAGCGGCACTGACGATCTGTTCCGGTGGCCGGAGACCAAGGGCGAGTACACGCCATTGAAAGAAATACTGGAACCTAGGCCAGACAAGCGTCATTTCGTGAGTGAGCAGATCAAGGCGAAGCGGAAGGCCATGCACAAGCCGAAGATTACGCCGTCCATTTGGCATGAGAACAAGGGCGGGAACATCAGTTCACATCCGTTCAGTTGCGCCCTGAGAGCGAACGCCAGCTACAACTATCTGCTGGTCAATGGCGAGCGGCGCTTGACGCCGAGGGAAATGTTGCGTTTGCAAGGCTTCCCGGAATCCTTCGAGATCATAGGGAACGACAGTCAGATAAGGAAACAGGTGGGCAACGCAGTGCCCGTGCCCATGATCAGAGCCGTTGTTCGGGAGGTGCTTCGTGCCGAGAGTGAGAACGCGAGACGGAATAGAGAAACACGAGCCGTATCCGCTTAGTGAGTTTCCAGCGGAGGTCATACAGTCGATATGCAAGCGCATCGTGCATATCAAGGCCGTGGGGCACGCTGACATCACCGGCAATCATTTCAGCAGGATATTCGCAGACTCCATTTCAGGGCAGTCATACGGCAACAAGCCGGTGGGGATCGCGGACGTCTCTTGGAACGGTTGTTGCTGGTCTGTCAAGACCGTGCAACACAAGGAGCCGCACAAGGCCAAGTCCATTCGCCTGATCAGCGGGAGGAACAGTCCCGTTTTCTCGTCGGGCATCACCGACCCGTTCGTGGACCTTCAAGCCACGGGACGATCCGTCTTGGATGTTTACAACAAGCGAATCAACAAGGCGAAGTGGGATTATGACGATATCCGCATGGTCGTGCTATTGAGAAACATGAGGTCGCAGGAGTTCACCTTGTTCGAACGGCCCATCGCGCCCTTTGTCCCCCAAGATTACACGTGGGAGCTGAACGCAAGAGGAAATTTCAGAGGAATGCAGGGAGACATGCAAGTGTTCACTTGGCAGCCGCATGGTTCGCAGTTCACTATTCACGAGCCAGTTCCGCCAAGCGCGACCAAGTTCAAGATCAACAGAGACCCGGGAATGGTGGAAATGGAATACATACTGCAACTGGTGGAATTCAACCTGGATTGGGTGGAGGTTCTATAACTTGTGTGCCAAGTATATAGTTCCCAAATGATGAAGGTTTAGCGCGCGAACGCCCTGAAAGCGAATGCAAACCAGTTTTAAGAGGCGGTTCAGAGAGAAACATGCCAGATATTTTTCTTGAACGAGTGCCCCGGGACAAGTTGCCGGAGCCCTTGCACGAGGCTTGGCGGAAGTCCATGGCGGTGCGCGGGGACGCGACTTTCTTCGAGGCCTTCGGCAATCATCCGGAGTTGTATGACTGGTATGTGAACAGCTTTTACAAGGAGGTGTTTTACGGCGGGAAGGTGTCGCGCCGCGTCAAGGAGCTGGTTCGGCTCAGGTTGTCCCAGGCCCACGGTTGCCGGTTTTGCAACCAAGGCAACCGGCTGGATGCGCGAGAAGCCGGGCTGACGGATGAGGAGATCGACGCGTTAGCCGCCGGGGGCGATTATGAGAATGGGCCCTTCACCGGCCCGGAGCGGGCCGCGTTGCGGCTCGCGGACCAGATGTTGCTGACCAACCCGAACGGGGCCCTGTCCAAGTCTCTGTACGAGGAGTTACGGGGGCATTTCAGCGATGGCGAAATTCTTGAACTCGGCCTGGTCCTGGGCGTGCTGACTGGCATGGCCAAGTTCCTGTTTGCTTTCAACCTGGTGGAGAAAGAGGACAACTGCCCCATCAAAGGGGAGCCTGGGTCTTGAGTTTAACCTTGAGGTTCGTTTTCAGGCGCAACGGCGCGAAAATCGCACCAACTGGATAGACGACCCGCCGCCGGCTGATACCCCCCCTATCGATAGGCCCCCGCTCCCGCAGGGGGGCGCCTCTCTCGGTTTGAACGGCTAGCTCGCCAGTGCGCTTTCCCCCGTTCACGGCGGCGGCGCGTCAGCGGCAGGCCCGCCGCGGCGACTTGCCTCAAAAGCCGCCTTGCCCTGCCGCACCAGCGCGTAGATCTGTTCGGCTTGCCCCCCGATCTTCCGCAAGAGGGGGCCATGGGTGGGCAGCGTCAAGGCGCGCCACCGGGCCTGTTGCTCCTCGTTCAGTTCGTGAATGGTTACCGCCATCGCCGGCAGGGCGTGGGCGAAGTAATCGTCCAGGGCCCCGCGGATGAAGGCGCGGTTCACCTCGACGCTCTCGATGCTGCCGAGGACAAGCCGCCGCTGGCGGTCAGACAGGGAATCCAGCCAAGCCTGGTTGGCCAGCACCGGCCCCATGTCGAAGGCGTGCTGCGTCAACATCAGGTGCGGCGCGGCCCGGGCGATCCCCGCGATGGTGTACATGCCCACCCCGGACTGGCCGCTTTCAATCAAGTTCGTCTGCAGGGCCGGGATGACCTCCGCGAAGCTCAGGGGGATCAGGTCAGCGCCGACGGCCTCGGCGAAATGGCGCGATCCCAAGGCGTTCGAGGCCCGCATGGAAACGCCCGCCACCGCCTCTGGCGTCAGCATCGGTTTTTTCCCGTAGATGTGAAACCAGCCCACTTCCGACCACTGAATGAGAGTCAGCCCTTTCTCCGCAAACAGCCTCGCGTAGGCGTCCGTGACATAGTTGTCCATGACAAACGCGGCCTCCGCGGGGGAATCGAACAGATACGGTGCCAACAGCACATTCAATTCGGGAATTAGAGTCGCCACCCCCTGCAACGCGAACCCGCCGATTTGCACGCGCCCGCGGCGCAAGTTCGCCAACACCGTTTCCTCGCTTCCCAACTCGCCAGCGATGAACATGTCCAGGTCGATCTCGCCGGCCCGGTCGACGGCGCGCAGGGTCTTCTCAAACCGCACCCAGAAGTCATGCCAGGGCGTGTTCGGCACCCCCAGGGAAGCGACCCTGACCTTGAGCGGAGCCGCCGTCTCTGTCGCCGCCGCGCCCCCGGCCAGCAGGCCCGCAATCAGCAACAGGGACAGGAGCGACAGGCGCGTGGTTCGAAATGGCGGCATGGCGGCTTGTGTCTGTGGCGAACGGCGCGTAGTCTGAAAGGAACGCTGGACAAAGCAAGACTTCCTTATATCATCAATGGCAGGGGAGAGAAACCGTAGGAGCTTGCGCTCAGCAACGCCAACAGGCGGCATGATTTTGCATAGACAAACAGCGAAACGGATCCTGCGGGGGCTGGACCGGGTGGAGCGCGGGGCGACCACCTGCGCGTTCTTGGCCTTGATCGCCGCCATGTTCATGGATGTGTTGTCCCGTGAACTCACGGGAGTGGGCCTGCACTGGGCCCGGCAAGCGGGGGTTTACGCCAATGTCTTCGTCGTCATGTTTGGCCTTGGGCTTGCCTCGGCCGGCGGCACCCACATCCGTCCCCGCTTTGCCGACAACTGGTTGCCGGCCCGATGGGGCCCCGTCATTGAGCGGTTGCAAGACGGGTTAATGAGCCTGTTCTGCCTGTTCATCGCCGGTTTGGGCGGCCAGCTGACCTGGGAATCAATCCGCCTGGGGGAACGCTCCACCCTGTTGCCGGTGGCGATATGGCCGGTGTTGGCGGCCATCCCCGTGGCCTTTTTCCTGGTGGGCCTGCGCCACGCCATCTACGCCGCCTGGCCCGGGTTGCGTCCGCCGGACCCTCTGGCGGTCAACGATAAGTCAACGATTAGGGACGCCCCATGATGGAAGCCCTGCTGTTGACCGGCCTGATCGCGGCGCTCATCCTGTTGCGCCAAAATCTGTTGGTGATCCTGGGCGCGGCGGTCTTGTATGTCTATGGCGTGTATGGAGACGACCCATTGCGCTTTGTCGTGTTGGACGCCTGGCACGCCCTGAACAAGGACATACTCCTCTCCCTCCCCCTGTTCATTTTGGCGGGTCAGGTGATGAGCCGCGGCGCCATGGCTCAGCGCCTCGTGCGCTTGGTGAAAGCCGCCTCCAGCCCGATCCCGGGAGGGCTCGCCGTGGCCACGGTGCTGTCCTGCGCCCTGTTCGCCGCCATTTCCGGCTCCTCCACAGTGACCCTCTTGGCGGTGGGGGGCATCATGTATCCGGCCTTGTTGCGGGAGGGGTATTCCAAGTCGTTTTCATTGGGGACGATCTGCGCCGCCGGCACTTTGGGGATCGTGGTGCCGCCCAGCATCCCGCTCATCCTGTACGGCGTGATGACGCGCACCTCCATCACCGACCTGTTCATCGCGGGCCTCCTGCCGGCCTTGGTGCTGACGCTGTTGATGAGCGGCTACGCGCTGTGGTTCAACCGCCGCATGCCCGCCGGCGAGCTGGATTGGCGAGAGCTCTGGGCGGCCCTGAAAGAGGGCGTTTGGGCCCTGTTCATGCCCATCCTGATCTTGGGGGGCATCTACAGCGGGCATTTCACGGCCACGGAATCCGCCGCCGTGGCGGTGGTCTATGCCTTTGTCGTGGAGTTGTGCGTGCACCGGGAATTGAAGCTGGCGGATTCTCACGAGGTCGTCGCCGGGACCACCCGGGTGTTGGGGGCGCTGTTTCCCGTCTTGATGTTCGCCGTCAGCCTCAACACTTTCCTGACTTACCAGCAGGTCCCCATGGCGGCGGTGGACTGGTTCTCCGGGCATGTCGCCGACCCGCGCAGCTTCCTGTTGGGGGCCAACCTGTTCCTGTTGTTGGTGGGGGCCGTCATGGACATCGGCTCCGCCGTGCTGATCCTGGCGCCCATGTTGGAACCCATCGCCCGCTCCCTGGCGATGGATCCGGTGCATTTTGGCATCGTGATGATCGTCAATCTGGAGATCGGCTACCTGACGCCCCCCTTCGGGCTGAACCTGATCATCGCCATGGGCGCGTTCAAAACCAGTTTTTGGGAAACCTGCAAAAGCGCGTTGCCCTTCCTGGGGCTGATGCTCGTGGGGTTGCTGTTGGTGAGCTTGTTCCCGGCCCTGTCGCTCCTGCTGGTGCGCTGATGGCGCGAGCAGGCCAAACGCGGGAATTCGGCATCGTCATGGAGGCCGCGCCCGGCCACACGGCGGGGCTGGCGGCAGACCTCGAGGCCATGGGTTTCGACATCCTGCTTTGCCCCGACACGCAAAATTTAAGCCCCGATCCCTATGGCCAACTCAGCTTGGCCGCCGCCCGCGCCAGCAGGCTGAAATTAGGCACGGGGGTCACCAATCCCCTGACCCGGGACGCCGCCGTGACCGCGTCCGCCATCAGCGCGTTGCAGATGGAGTCCGGCGGCCGTTGCATCTGCGGCCTGGGGCGGGGCGACTCGTCCCTGGCGCACATAGGCCGGAGCAGCGCGACCACCGCGCAACTGCGCGTCTATGCGGAACAGGTGCGCGCCTACTGCCAGGGTCAGACCGTCCGCCGCGGGGAGCGGGATTCGGCCTTGCGCTGGCTGGACCCGGCCGCCGCGCCCCCCGCGCCCATAGACATCGCCTGCACCGGCCCCAGGACCATCCGCATGGCGGCGGATGTCGCCGACCGGATCAGTTTCGCCGTGGGCAGCGCGCCGGAGAGAATTCGCTGGGCCCTGGCCGTCGCGCGGCAAAGACTGCAGCAAACAGGACGCCCCCGGGAAGAACTGCGCATTGGCGCGTACATCAACCTGGTTTGCGACCCCGATGAGCAACGGGCCATCGACCTGGGGAGAATGATAGCCGGCATGGTGGCCCATTTCGCTGGCATGAAACACGCCCCGCTGGAGCATCTCCCCCGGCCCTTGCAGACCCTGGCTGAAAAAATGCGCTCGGACTACGACATGGGGCGGCACGGCCAGGACCAGGGCGCGCACCTCGCCATGGTGGATGACGAGTTTGTGGACTGGTTTTCCATTTGCGGCCCGCCCGCCAAGTGCTTGGCGCGGATGGAAGAGCTGTTGGCCCTCGGCCTCGACCATGTCTATGTTCTGGGAGGATCGCCGGTGGCGGCGCCCCACGGGGCCCGCCAAGCCGCCATGGTTGAGCAGACCCGGTTATTCGCCGAAGCGGTGTTGCCGAAGCTCCGCTAAGCGGGCCGTGGCGAGGGAAATCCGCGATAAATTCATTGTCAGCGCGGCAGACGGGGTTATAGTGTTGCGCATGACAGGCCCTGGACAAAAGCGCCGCCGTGGATGACATCAAGGCCATAGACGCCGTCGTCAACCTTTGGACCGCGGATGCCCTGGCGCACCGGCCGGATTGGGCCGAGGGGTTTTTCGTCGGGAAGATGAAGGCCGACGCCAGCTTGTTGCGCGGGTTGCCCCTGGCGCGGATGTTAGACCGCATGGACGAGGCCGGCACCGAGCGCGCCTTGCTGATCGCCGCCAAGGCCGGCCGTCTGGGCCTGCCCGGTTGCTACCATTTGCCGCCGGGCCTGGTGTCTGACGCCGTGGCCGCCCATCCCGACCGCTTTTCCGGCCTGTTGGGCATAGACCCGTTCATGGGCATGGAGGGCGTCCGGGAGCTGGAGGACGCGGTCAAAAATCGCGGCTTCATCGGGGCCCATTTCTACCCCCACTGGTTTGAGCTGGCGCCTGATCACGCGAAGTGCTACCCCTTCTACGCCAAGTGTTGCGAGCTGGGGATCCCCGTGCAGGTGCAGGTGGGGCAATCGATGATCTACGCCAAGGAGTTGCCATGCCGAAGCACCGGCCAGCCCATCCGCTTAGACGCGGTGGCTTGCGACTTCCCGGAACTCAAGCTCATCGGCATCCACATCGGCATCCCTTGGGCGGACGAGATGATCGCCATGGCCTGGAAGCATGAGCATGTCTATATCGGCGCGGACGCCCACAGTCCGAAATACTGGCCCCGGAGTTTTGTCAATTACCTGAACAGCTACGGCCAGGACAAGGTCATGTTCGGCACGGATTTCCCCGTGCTGGATTTCGCCCGCGCCCGGCGCGAGGTCGACGCCATGAGGCTGAAATCGGTGGTCAGGCGCAAGCTGTTGCGGGACAACGCCCGGCGCATCTACAACCTTGAATGACGCCGCCCCCCTGAACCTGGCGTCCATCCTGCAGTGCCATGCGGCGGGCCGCCCCAACGAGACCGCCATCGCGTTCGGCGGGGAGCGGATCAGCTACATTGAGTTGTGGCGCCGGGTGGAAGGGGCCGCCGCCGGCCTGCATGAGCGCGGCGTCAAGGCCGGCGACCGGGTGGGACTGGCCCTGAGGGAACATCCCGATCATTTGCTCCTGCACTACGCGCTGGCCCGGCTTGGCGCCGTCATCCTGCCCCTAGACCACCGCTGGACCGAAGCGGAGAAGACCACGGCGGCCACGGCCTTTAAGGCCCGGCTGGTCGTCACGGAGCAAAACCAGGCGCCGTTGCCCGGTCTTGAGGCCCTGGCGCTGAGCGATGACTGGTTGCAAGCCGACCGCGCCCCGTTGCCGCCGGCGCCCCAGGCCTCGGCGTTGCCCCTGCTCATCTCCCTGTCGTCCGGCACCACCGGCAAGCCCAAGGGCGCCCTGGTCAGCCACGAGCAAATGCACCAGCGTTTCATCAGCCAGTGGGTGAGCCTTGGTTTCAACGCGCAAGATCGGTTTCTGGGATTGACGCCGCTGTTTTTCGGCGCGGGCCGCTCCTTCGCCATGAGCTTTCTCGCGGCCGGGGCCGTAGTCATCCTGGACCCCCCGCCTCATGGGCCTGAGGAACTGGCGTCGGCGATCAATGACTCCGGGGCCACCGCGACCTTCCTGGTGCCGACCCAGTTGCGGGAGCTCCTGCCGTTGCATAAACAGGGTCTGCTCTTTCCCGGCCTGGGCAAATTGGTGGTGAGCGGCGCGGCGTTGCATCCCGCGGAGGCCGGGGAAGCGCGGCGAAAGCTCAGCCCGAACCTGATGGGTTATTACGCCTCCAGCGAAGGCGGCGGCGTCTCCGTGTTGACCGCCGGCGAGTATGAGGACTGGGCCCACACGGCGGGCCGGGCCGCCTACCGGGTGGAGGCGCAGGTGGTGGATGAACAAGGCGTCCCGGTCGCCCCCGGGGAGACCGGCGGCCTGCGCTACCGAGGCCCCGGCGTGGCGACGCGCTTCCTGGACAGCGCGGGCCGGGAAACGGCGGGGGACCCGGCAGGCTGGTTTTATCCTGGGGATCTGGCCGCCCGGCTGGAGCGCGGGCATATCGTTCTGCGGGGCCGGGACAAGGACCTCATCAATCGCGGCGGCGTGAACATCTATCCGGCCGAGATCGAGGCCGTCCTGGCCCAGCTGGCGGCGGTGCGGGAAGTGGCTGTGGTCGGCGCGCCTTGCGAGAAACTCGGCGAGTCCGTCGTCGCCTTCATCGTGGCGGACGAGCCGCTTTCCCCCGCCGGGCTGGACGAACACTGCCGCAAACAGCTGGCCCCCTACAAAGCGCCGTCCCGCTACATCCCGCTTGACGAACTGCCCCGCGCCCGCTCAGGCAAACCGGACAAGCAGGCCCTGCTGGCGCGGCTTGGTTGAGGCGCCGCGCTGTGCGCCGGTTGCGGCCCTGCGCCGCCGCCTGGTGCCGTCTCGGCTATTCCCATCGGGGGGCCAATGGGGTATCATAGGCCCTTGCGGGGGGCTTTGAAGAAGTGGTAAAAGGAAACTTTAAGGCTTTGCCCAAAAACCAAAGACAGGCCGGCGAAAGAAGAGACGCGAAAAAACAACAGAAGCAACATGTTATTCGATCTGAACATAAGAAATTTTGGGAAATTGAATGATGCGAAAATTCGCATCGGCCGTTTCACCGTTTTCGCAGGGCCCAATAACACCGGAAAGAGCTATGTATCGAAATTGCTCTACTCGTTGTTCAATGCGATGAACGCCAACCTTGCCGCAGTATGGTTAGATGAGTTGACAAAACCTATCTTACGGGAATTACAAATGACAGAGATAGTACTGGAAAGTATCTCAACTATTTTCCCATCTTTGCCTAATACTCAGCAAATGGAGAGTTATGTTCAGAAAATGCGGAGCGATATTCAAGATATGGAAAGGATTGTCACTCTGCAGGCTGATGACTACGAGAGCTACGAAGAGGTTTCTGGCACTCTCGGGAGTCGCTATCCCCAGCTCATTGAAAAATATGAAGAACTAAAAAAGACTTGTGATATCGTTGAACAGGAATGGGAGGAAATTTTGCAACTTTGTGAAGAATTGGATCTGGATGGCATAACAGGAGCGATCCAGCATTTGAAATTGAAGGAAGAGATTGACAAATTGCACGAAGAAATTAGCAATAAAGAACATATAGATTTTGTTATTTCGGGCCTGGGATATAAAGCCCGGCAGAATTTGATAATGAATTTTCAAACTCCTGATCTTTCACTCTTTTATAATAAGCAGGATAAGGATATTGTTATTGACATTACGGACATTGGGAAGTTTGAGATTGCGGAAGGAGGCCGGAGCAGTTTCTCTGTAAGCATGCCCGGATTGCAACTATTACGAGCATATTCCAAGGTGATTTATCTGGAATCGCCTCTCTATTGGAGATTAAAGGAGGCTTTGGAATATCTAATTCTGAATCCAAGTGCTCGCTCTTCGAGAGGAGAATTGACTGGCGTTCCAGACTATTTTTATGAATTATCTTCCGCCTTGAGGAGAAAACCTACCAATGGGGTCGCTTTCCCGAACTTGCTCGAAAAATTAACGAGGGAAGATGTGTTAAATGGCAAAATTGAAATTTCTGAGCATGGAGAACTGGTGTTTCAAGAGAATGGCCAAGCTCTTCCTTTGCCACTGGTTGCGATGGGAGTAGCCAATCTTGGCATTTTGGCTCTGCTAATTGAGCGCAAGATAATAGATGAAGAAACCTTCATCTTCATAGACGAACCCGAGGCGCACCTCCATCCGGCATGGCAAGTCGTGATGGCGGAGACTTTGTTCGCTCTGTCCCAGCAGAGAGTCAATGTTGTTATCGCCACGCATAGTATAGACATTCTCAAATGGCTTGAAGTGCATGTGAAAGAAAAGCCTGAAGACAAGACACTAATAGCCCTGAATCACTTTACCCCTCAGGGAGTCGAAAACCACGGCGAAGATTTTGAAGCTGATATGATGGCTATCAAGGAGAGCTTAATCCGACCTTTTGCCGATCTGCGTTTGAAGGGTTTGACCTTGTGACCCTTCTTGACAAATACCTTGAACAGATAGAAGTTGCTGGCAAGCCACTTGAAGGCGAAGCATTTAAGGCTTATCGCATGGACGACGGCAGTAACAAACCTGATGACATGAGAACGGATATAGGATTGGGCCCCTGTCACTGTTGCGATTATTTCAAGATTCGGACCCGAAACCAGAAAGAGGTAGTGGTTCTTATCGAGGAAACCCAGTTAATAAAAGCTTATAAGAATCGCAAGGAAGAATATAACGCCATGGTAGATGAAAAAAAGAGAAATGAATTAGCGATGCGGCGAATCCGAGATGAAAACATCTTGAAGGTTTATGGCAGTCTTTTCACGCTATGCCACGGCGCGGCGAAATATAAAGAAATCTCAGATCTTGTTGCGGGGAAAAAACACGATTTTTGGCTTGTTGCCAGTGATGGAGATGAGCATGATGCTCTTGCAGACGACTATGAGGAGGACCGAATTCGTCAGGAGTTACGGGGCCTGTTGAGTAAAGACTTAATCGGTGATGTCAAACTGCTGACAGCTAGCCTGTTAAAGAATGAATTGAGCAATGACACGGCCCCTTCTTAAAAGCGTTGCGCGGAGGCGCGGTCAGCGGGTCTTGGGTTGGCGGTGTTGGAGATTGAGGAGAGGCGCGAGACAGGGGTTGCGTGATTGGCGGCGGGTCGCCCTGGAGGACGCGGCGCGGGAAAAAACGCTGGCGGTTTGCCGGAGTGCCCGTCGGCCCGCGTTGTTTGGTCAAATGCGCCGGGGCAGGGGAAAGCCCCCAGTCGCACCCCGTCCCGGCTATTCCCATCGAGGGGCTAACAGGGTATCATAAGCCCTTGCGGGGGGCGGTCTGATTGCTTCGCCGGGGGGCCAGAGGGGCCGGATGATTTCTCTTGGGGGAGCAATGACATGCTGAGTGATAACGAACTGATCGATCTTATGAAAGCTGGCGAAAGCGATCGAGTGGAATTCGCGTCTTCCTTGAAGGATCTGGATAAATTCCGAGAGGCTATTTGCGCTTTTGCAAACGATCTGCCCAATCATAAGAAACCGGGTGTTCTCTTTCTCGGGATAGATGACAACGGCAACTGCGCCAATACGCCTATTAACGACAGCCTGTTATTGGAACTCGGCGGACTTTCCAAGGACGGGAAAATGCTTCCGTTCCCTACCATGGCGGTCGGCAAAAAAACATTGCAAGATTGCGAGATTGCAGTGATCCAGGTTGAACCTTCAGACAATCCACCGGTGAAAGTGAAGGGTCGTTGCTGGATTCGCACTGGCCCGCGCCGCACCCAGGCTAGCCCTGAGGAAGAACGCCGTCTTACGGAAAAACGACGTTCGGGAAATCTCCCCCATGACATGACAGATGTCATTGGTGCCGAAGTAGAAGCAGACTTGGATCTGTCCAGATTCCGGGATGAGTACCTTCCTGTTGCGGTCTCCCCTGAAGCGTTGGCGAAAAACAGGCGTAATGAAATAGAACAGATGAAAGTGTTGCGCCTTGCGACGCAGGAAGGAATCCCCACTGTCACGGCGATTCTTGTGCTTGGCAATAGGCCGCGGGATTGGTTCCCTGGTGCTTACATCCAGTTCGTGCGTTACGACGGCGGGGAAGTGACAGCTCCCATTGTCGATCAAACCGAATTGAACGGCACTCTTTCAGACCAGTTGCGAGAAGTGGACAGTCTATTGAAACGACATATTTCCATTGCGCTTGACACCAGTGGGCAGACGCACGTCGAAAAACCGGATTACCCGATGGCGGCTTTGCAGGAGCTTGTCCGCAATGCGGTAATTCACCGAAATTACGAAAATTCCAATACACCTGTGCAGGTCAGTTGGTTTAGCGATCATGTACAAATCAGGAGTCCCGGCTCTGTTTATGGGGCGGTGACAAAGCAAAACTTCGGAACGCCCGCGGCGACGGATTACCGGAATCCTTCCGTTGCCGAGGCCATGAAAAACCTGGGTTTTATGGAGCGTTTTGGAATGGGCATCGCCAAAGCGCGTGAAGCATTGAAGGAAAATGGCAACCCGCCGCTTGAATTCGATATTCAGGATACCTTCATCTTTGCCATTATCAAGAAATGACGATGAAAACCCTTGCTTTTTTCAATAACAAGGGGGGCGTCGGCAAGACTTCCCTAGTCTATCATTTGGCATGGATGCTGAGTGAGATGGATTACCGCGTCCTCGTTGTGGATCTGGATCCTCAGGCTAATCTGAGTGGGATATTCCTGCCTGAGAGAAGGTTGGAAGAGTTGTGGAGAGACAGGGATGGAAAAACGATCGAGAAAAACATCGCTCCCTTGTTTGAAGGAACGGGTGATATTGATCCTCCCCATGTTGAAAACATCGGTGATAGGATCGGTCTGTTGACAGGTGATCTTGCGCTCTCCAAACGGGAAGACGATCTTTCCGCGCAATGGCCGAAATGCTTGGATGGAGATCGCCGCGCTTTCCGCGTTATTACGGCTTTTGCACGGTTGATTTTTCATGCCGCTGAAGCATTTGAAGCCGACCTGGCGTTAGTCGATGTGGGGCCGAACCTGGGGGCGATTAACCGGGCCGCCTTGATTGCCAGCGATGCTGTGGTGGTGCCGCTGGCCCCGGATTTGTTTTCCCTTCAAGGCTTGCGCAATGTGGGGCCGACCCTGAAAGCATGGCGAGAAGCTTGGAAAGATCGCGCGCAGAAAAAGCCGCCGGGCTTGGAATTTGATCTGCCGGAAGGCAATATGGCGCCGCTTGGCTATATCGTCATGCGCCAGGCTGTCAGGTTAGACAGACCTGTAACAGCGTATGGACGCTGGATACAAAAGATGCCCTTGGAATATGCGAGATCTATGCTGGAAAACGAAAGCGCCGTTGCTATTCAGGGCGATGACGACAGCAACTGTTTGGCGCATTTTGAAGATTACCGCGCGCTCATGCCCATGGCGAAAGAGGCGAACAAACCCATGTTCATGCTAAAGCCCGCCCACGGCGTCATTGGCGCGCACCAAAAGGCGGCTCGGGATTGCTACTGGGATTTCCACAAGTTGGCGCGGGACATTTTTGACCGCCTTGGCATAGAGAAAAAATGATGATTTCCTCCGGCGGGAGTGCTACACTTTGGGGCGAGGGGGATTATGCGCGTGGCGGCTAAAGAAAAACGATTTTTAGACGCGCTGGAAGCGTTGTTCACCGGGGCTGAGGTGGAGGGCGATTCCGGCTTCGTCAACCTGATGCGCATGAAGCGTCAGTACTTCCAGTCCTGGCAGGGGCCGTTGCTGGAAAAAATAGACGGGCGCGTCGGAGAGCGGGATGACTTCCGCGAGGAGCTGTTTGACAAGCTCTACACCTTCTTCAGCCGCTATTTCTGCGAGAGCGGCTCCATTTACTTTCGCCACCTGCCCGCGTTCGCCAAGATCTACGAGCGCGTCTATGCCGACGGTGAGGATGTCGCGCTGTCGTGGAAAACCCAAATGCTCTACTATGTCAAGTCCGATGTGTTAGTGCGTTCCATGCCGGTTGAGCTAAAAGAGGAGGGCCCCCCGGCGTGGAAGACTTGGCGGTTTGACTTTGACGCCTCCCAGATAGAGCACAAGCGCAACAATGAGAAGCGCGAGTTCGTGTTCGCCTTCTCAGAAGTGGAGAAAACAACGGGGGAGGGCCCTGTCCTGCGCCTGCAGGTTTCCTATTCCGAGAAAGGAAAAAAGACCAAAGTTGATGACATCCTCAAACGAGCGCGAAAAGCCGGGCTGGGGTTAAGCGAAGAGAGGCTGGAACAGGCCTTCCGCGTCTTCCGGCGGCAGACTGAGGCTGATTATTTCATCAACAAGGATGCCCGCGGTTTTCTGCGGGAGCAGTTTGATCTGTGGATGCACCAATACTTGTTTCAGGAGGAAACCATCTTTGAACAGAAACGGCTGAACCAGTTGCAGTTCTTGCAGGAAACGGCGTATGACATCATCGATTTCATCGCCCAGTTTGAGGATGAATTGCGGCGGGCCTGGGAGAAACCCAAGTTTGTTCGCAATGTGAACTATGTCGTCACGCTGGACAAGCTTTCCGACAAGACCCTGAAGAAGATAACGGAACACGAAGGCGCCAAGGCGCAGGTAAAGGAATGGCGCGCGCTTGGCATGGTGGATGATGAATTTTCAATGACAGACCTGTTCAAGGGACAGAAAGACCTGACCGACAAGAACGGGGCGAACGGCGCGCGCAAGTTTCTGCCGTTGGACACTAAGCACTTCAAGACCCTGGAAGTGGAGATACTCGAGGCCCTGGGCAACCTGGACGAGGCCTTGGATGGCGAGTTGGCGCACAGCGAAAACTGGCAGGCGTTAAATACCTTGCAGAGGCGGTATAAGGAGAAGGTGAAGTGCGCTCACATTGATCCTCCGTATAACACCAAAACAAGCGGCTTCCTATATCAGAATGGATACAAACACTGTAGCTGGTTGACAATGATGGAAAACCGCACCGGATTAGCAACGAAGCTTCTTTCAGAAAGCGGTTCCTTTCTATGCCACATTGATGAAAACGAATACGAGAGACTTCACCTGTTGATGGAAAGTGGCGATTTACTAGATGCCGGCACGGTGATTTGGGACAAGCGCAATCCAGTAAGTGGTGCTAAAGGGGTGGCAACACAGCATGAATATGTGATTTGGCGGATGAAAACAAACGAACGCTTCTTCTATAAAAAGGGAAATGCCCAAACAATCATGCTTAAGGCCAAAGAATTCGTAGAAGATGCTGGGACAGTTAATAATACCGTGCGCAAACAATTTAAAAATTGGATCCGGCGGCAAACAAATTTTTCCGTTGGTGAAAAAAGTTATTCAGAAATTGAAGAAACCGGCCGAGTTTATAGATGTGTTCACATGGGAGCGCCAGAGCAACGCAAAGATAAGAAATTTCATATTCCGTTGGTGCATCCAATTACAGAAAAACCATGCCCAGTCCCGGCTAGCGGATGGTCGGGCACTCCAGAATTCATGCAAGATTTACTAAAACAAGGAAGAATTGTATTTGGCAGAGACGAAACTATCCAGCCACAACGAAAATACTACCTTGATGAAAATGTGGACAAACCGGTCTCCTCAGTTTTAGGACATGGCGGGAAGGGAAAAGCCGATGTTGACAGATTGGGGGTGGAATTTCCGTATTGCCATCCGGTCGCATTATATGAATATCTGATCGGCGCGTCATCGGCTTCTGATGATGTTGTTCTTGATTACTTCGCCGGTTCTGGCACCACCGCCCATGCCGTTATCAATCTTAACCGCGAAGACGGCGGCAAGCGCAAATATGCTTTAGTGGAAATGGGCGATTACTTTCATACGGTTTTATTGCCCCGCATTAAGAAAGTGGTTTATTCCAAAGACTGGAAAGACGGCAAGCCTGCATCCCACGAAGGGAGTAGCCACTGCCTCAAATACTACACCTTGGAACAATACGAGGAAACCCTGAAAAACGCCCGCTATAAAGACGGCGATCAGTTGGAAATAGACAGCCTGAAATCTCCATTTGAACAATATGTTTTCTTTGGCGATGACAAACTGGCTCATACTGTCCAGTCCGTAAAGAACGGAAAACTGAAGATCAACCTCAAAGATCTGTATAAAGACATAGACATCGCCGAGTCCCTGTCAAACATACTCGGCAAACCCATACGCCGCCGCACTACAAACGAGATCATCTTTGCCGATGGAACAACCGAAAAAATCAACCCCGCCAAAATGACTGAAGAGGAAAAACAACACTTCATCACACTCGTCAAACCCTATCTCTGGTGGGGGGAATGATGAGAAGTCCAGTGCAGAATATCAATCCTGCTGTTTTGAAGTGGGCAAGAGAACGCAAGCACTATGCCCCCGCTGACATTGTTGAGAAACTAGGGGCCAAGTCTGTAACTCAAGAGATTTTTGTTGATTGGGAGAAGGGGAAAGGCGCACCCACTTATCCGCAACTGGAGAAATTGGCAGATCTTTACAAAGTGCCGATAGCAGTCTTTTTCTTTCCGGAACTACCGGAAATAGAAGATGCGGCGGCTTCTTTGAGAAGCGTCCCCGGTTTCAACCTGGATTCTCTTCAGGTCGCTACCTTGAATGTTATCCATCGAGTCCAAGCCACGCAAATGACATTGAAGGAACTAAATGAGGGGGTAAATCCTGTATCTGACCCGTTGCACAAAAGTGTGAATTTGGGTGCAAATGGCGATTTCGTCCCAAAGGAAAAATTGGAATCTTTAGCAACACAATTGCGAGGAGAAGATTTGCTGGGTGTTTCCATGGAAGACCAGCAAAATTGGAGCGATCCCCGGGAAGCGCTTTGGGCTTGGAGAGACGCAGTAGAAAGACAAGGGATATTCGTATTTCGCTGGCCGTTCAAATCAGATGATATGTCGGGCTTTTGTCTTTACGATGAAGAGTTTCCGGTTGTCTGCCTCGATAGCCAAGAAAGCTATGGCAGGCAAATTTTCACCTTGATGCATGAATTAGCTCATCTGTTATACGGAGAGAGTAGCGTAACTTTAGCCAAGGATGGACTGGAAGTAGCTGAAGATCGGGAAACCGAGCGTTATTTCGATCATATTGCCGGGGCTGTGCTTGTGCCTATGGCGGATCTGAGAGAACAAATTTCAAAAAGCAATGTTAGAAATGAGGATTTCTATGATCAACAGGCAAAACGGTACAAAGTCAGTCGTTCAATGCTTTTGGTGAGATGTGTAGCGACTGGATTGATTCGCCCTGGGATATTCAGAGACATGCAGGAAGAGTTTTTATCGGAATATGGCTCTGGAACCCGAAGTGATGCTGGGGGAGATTATTACTGGAATCAGCTTTCCTATTGGGGGAAAGCATTCTTGCAAAATATCCTGCAAGCTCGTTATCAAGACAAAATCAGCGACTATGACATGGCTGAGATATTAGGCATGAAGATGAAAAATGTTGCAAGACTTGAAGATCGTCTCATAAGCAAACAGTCAGCGTAGTGTGATGTGATGAAATATGTTTTCGATACAAGTGCTTTTATTGACTTGTTCCGATATTACGACAAAGAGGTGTTCCCAACTCTGTGGGAAAACTTTGATGAACTTTTAAGCTCGGAGCAAATTGTTTCGGTGCGAGAAGCACGACGAGAAATTGAGATAATAGATGATGCTCTAAATGATTGGGCGAAGAGACACACTTCTTTATTTCATACCCCTACTGAACATCAACTCCAATTCATCCGTGAAAAATTCTCTTCTGATTCAGATTTTAGAGGTTTGGTAAAACATAAAAATATCGTTAAGGGGGGGCCTGTGGCTGATCCGTTCATTATTGCGTTTGCCAACGAAATTAGTGGTTGCGTGGTAACGCAAGAACGGAAAAAACCTGATGCTCCTCGCATTCCTAACGCTTGCGAAAAGTATAAGATAGAATGTGCAAATCTTATAGGATTTATGCGAAAAGAAAAGTGGCAATTTTAATGTTGAAATCCACATTGAACAATGACGCAACCGATGCTTGAAAACAACGCCAAAGACCTGAACTACGGCGAGCTCCCCGAGGTTTGGCGGGTGCCGAAGATCGAGCGATTTTCACGGCGCAAGACTCTGTATGATTATCAGCGAGACGCGCTGGAGAACGCGGCGCGGGCCCTGTATCGGTTCTACGGAGAGGGGGAGAATCCCTGGCGGTTCGGCGAATCGTCACAAACTAACAGGAAACGCAAGAGGCGGTTTGCCCAGTCGGTGTACATGGAGCCCACTATCATGCCCTTTGGAATAAAAGAGTATGAAAGCGAAGCGGACCGGAGGAACCAGCGGAGAAACCCCGTCTTCAAAATTCTGTCTGAGTATATGGATCCTCAAGGAGACGCCATTTACTATAATCAACTGATTAACCGCATGTGTTTCTGGATGGCGACCGGCAGCGGCAAGACCTTGGTCATGGTGAAGATCATCGAGTATTTGCGCCACCTTAAAGAGCGCCAGCAGATCCCGCCTCACAACATTCTCGTGCTTGCGCCCAGCGAACACCTGATAAAGCAGATTCGCCTCACCATAGAGGAGTTTAACGAGGAAGGCTTGAACATCGATCTTGTTCCCTTGCGAGAATTCGGGAAGGCGCGCCAGGCCCGGCTGGGCGATGTGGAAACGGTGTATTACCACCGCAGCGACAACCTCTCCGATGTGCAGAAAGACGCGCTGACCGATTATCGCCTGTATGAAAACGGCGGCAAGTGGTTCGTTCTGCTGGATGAGGCGCACAAGGGCGGCAAGGACGATTCCAAGCGGCAGGCCTACTACGCGCTGATGGCGCGGGAGGGCTTTTTGTTCAACTTCTCTGCGACCTTCACCGACCCGGAAGACATTATCACCACCGTCAAGAAATACAACTTGCAAGAGTTTATCCAGAATGGGCATGGGAAAAACATTTATCTGAACGAAAGCGAATACCGGGCTTTCAAAAATCGAAGCAGAGAAATCAGCGGCGAGAAGAAAAAACAGATCGTTCTGAAATCGCTGATCACCTTGGCCCATGCGTCAAGACAAGTCGCCCGGTTGCGTCAGGACACGGGGAATGACGAGATCTACCATTTGCCATTGATGCTGACCCTGGTCAATTCCGTCAACACGAACATCGAGGATGACAGCAACGACCTGTGGGCGTTTTTTCAGGTGTTGCGGCAGATCGCGGAGGGCAAAATCGACGAAATGCTGTTCAACGCCGCCAGAGATGAATTGTTGCAAGACTGGAGAGGGGCCCAGTTGCTTTTTGGCGGGGGCGGCAAGGCGGATGAAACCCTTATCGGAGATGACCCGGCTTCGGTGGAGAATATGACAATCTCGGATTTGCGCGAGAAGGTGTTTTTAAGCCGCGACCAGGGCAGGTTGCAATTCATCCGCGGCAGGGAGGCCAACAGGGAGCTGGCGTTTCAGCTGATCAACGCCGACCGACCCTTCGCCATGTTCAGGATAGGGGACACCGCTAACTGGCACAATGAATTCCTTAAGGGCTTTGAGGAGACAACCGCCTTGCAGGAGCAGGGTTTTTTTGACAGCCTGGAGACCAGCGACATCACCATTCTTATGGGCTCTCGCGCCTTTTTTGAAAGCTGGGATTCCAAACGGCCAAACATCATCAATTTCATCAACATCGGCGGCAGCGGCGCCAAGAAATTCGTCGTGCAGGCGGTGGGGAGAGGCGTGCGCATTGAACCTTTGCCAAACGAACGCCGGCGCCTTGGTAGCTTGGCCCTGCAGAAACAGGGTGTGTTGCAAGATTGCGTCGGCAAGGTAGGGCCGCTGGAGACGCTGTTCCTGTTTGCCACAAATCGCGCCGCCATCAACTCGGTGTTGGAGGGCATGGATGCCGAACGGGGAGGCGGCTATGAACGAGTGACCGGATTTAAGCGAGCCAAGCGACCCGAAGTCAACGGCAAAGAAATGCCCTTATTGGTTCCCGAATACCAGCAGGAAGCGGATAAAAGGGTGAAGGCTAAATTCACCCTGGGCGAGAATACCTTGGCCCGATTCAGAAGGTGGCTTGACAACACCCCGGACTCGGTGTTTGTGGTCAGGGATGGTTTAACGCCGCAACAGATCAACAGCCTGCGGGAAGAGGCGAAGGCGCGAGACAACTTCCGCATTAACCAGGACAAGGAGTACGACAGCTTGCCCTTTCTGCAAGAACGCTTGCTCTCCCATCTGTCTGTCAACGCGCAAACCGCCAAAGGGGTGAGGGCGCTGAACGAACAGGAAGGCAACGAGGATATTGTGCATTTTCGCGAAGTGCGGGCGAACCTGAGAAGCGAAGAATTGAAGGCGCTGAATGAAAAGATAAAAAAGGTGGCCCAGGGTAGCGTTGAAGAGGATGAGTATAACTCGTTGTTGAGAAAACATTGGAACGGTGAAATTTCCCGGGACGAATTTAAAGCCTATACCCAGGGTCAAACTGAAGACTCGTTTACCCCGGGCCGGTCTGAAGACTCATCCCGCAGCCTGAAGATCAAGCATGTCGCCGATCATTACTATCTGCCCATGGTCACGGCGAGCAAGCCTGAAATCGCTGATTTCATCAAGCACATCATAAAAGTGAAGAGCGAGGTGACATTTCTCAATGCGCTGGATGAGTGGTTGCAAGACGAAGGCAACAAACCGCAGTGGGACGCCTGGATGTTTAGCAAGATCGACGAATCCTTGGACAAAGTGCACATCCCCTATTTCGATGAGAAAGTGAACGAATATCGCCGGTTCCTGCCAGACTTTGTTTTCTGGATGTGCAAAGGCGACCAGTACCAGATCGTCTTTGTTGATCCGAAAGGCACCGCTCACGCTTCCAGCTATCGCAAGATAGACGGCTACGAGGCGCTGTTTGAGGAGCAGGGACAATGCCGCGAGTTTTCCACCCGGTTCCCGTTGGCCAAAAATGTCAAGGTCAAGCTATTGCTGTTCAATCCGGACCCAGATCAAAGCCCGTCGCGGAAATACGCCCGCTATTGGCGCGATCACGGTCACCCTGAAGCGGTTTTCGACTGAGCCCCTGCATGGAGTGATTGCCGTTGCGCGAGAACAACTTCAACCAGATCCTGGTGGCCAACCGCGGCGAGATCGCCGTTCGCGTCGTTCGGGCGGCGCGGGAGCTGGGGCTTGGCACGGTGGGGATTTTCTCGGAAGAAGACCGGCTGGCCCTGCACCGCTTCAAACCGGATCAGTCCTACCAGGTGGGGGTGGGCAACCGGCCCGTTGAAGCGTATTTGAACGGCGCCGACATCCTGCGGGTGGCGGCTGAGGCCGAGTGCGACGCCATTCATCCGGGCTACGGCTTTTTGGCGGAGAACGCTGACTTCGCCGAACAGTGCGAGGTCCGCGGCATCGCGTTTATCGGGCCCGCCTCGAGCGTGTTGCGGGACCTGGGCAACAAGGTGAAGGCTCGAGAGGTCGCTCGCGCCGCGAAAGTGGCGGTGATGCCGGCCTCCGGGCCCTTGCCCAAGGGCAAGAAGGCGGTGGCGCAGATCGCCGAGTCCATCGGGTATCCGCTGATGCTGAAAGCCAGCTGGGGCGGCGGCGGGCGCGGCATGCGCATCGTCAGGCAGGCGGAGGAACTGCACGACGCGGTGCAGCGCGGGCGCAACGAGGCCGCCACCTATTTCGGCAACGACGAAGTGTTCCTGGAAAAACTGGTGGAAGACGCGTTGCACATAGAAACGCAGATTCTTGGCGATCACCACGGCAATGTGTTGCATCTTTTTGAACGGGATTGCTCCCTGCAACGCCGGCACCAGAAGGTCATCGAACGGGCCCCGGCGCTGTACCTGTCTTTGGAGAAACGCGCGGAGATCTGCGAGGCGGCGGTGCGGCTGGGCCGGCAGGCCGGGATCAACAACGCCGCCACCGTGGAGTTCCTCTACGACGCCGTCAACGAGGCCTTCTATTTCATCGAGGTCAACCCCCGCGTGCAAGTGGAGCACACCGTGACCGAGGAGATCACAGGGATCGACATCGTGAAGGCGCAGATCAGGATCGCCCAAGGGGAGGAAATCGGCAAACCTGGGGCCATCGTCCCGCCGCAGTCCGAGATAACCGCCGCCGGCACCGCCCTGCAGTGTCGCGTGACGGCGGAAGATCCGCACAACAACTTCATCCCCGATTATGGCAACATCATCGCCTACCGCAGCCCCTCGGGCCCCGGCATCCGGCTGGATGGCGGCGCGGCTTACAGCGGCGCGTGGGTCTCCCGCTCCTACGACAGCCTGTTAGTGAAGGTGACCGCTCGCGGGAACGACGCCGATGAAAGCATCAGCCGGATGCGGCGCGCCCTGATGGAGTTTCGCATCCGCGGCGTCGCGACCAACCTGCCGTTTTTGTTGCAACTCTTGTCTCATCCCAAGTTCCAGTCCGGGGACTACAACACGCGCTTCATTGATGAGACCACGGAATTGTTCGAGTTTGACAAAGGACGGGGCCAAGCTGAGAGACTGCTTGGATTCATCGCCAATGTGATCGTGAACGGCAACCCGGCCCTGAAGGGAAAATCGTCCCCGGTCTTCGTGCGCGAACCCGTCTTGCCGCCGGTGTCCGGAGACAAAGGCCCGGGGGCCGCCAAAGAGGTTTTCGCCACGGAGGGCGCGAAAGGATTGGCTAACTGGGTCAAGGCGCAGAGCAGGCCCCTGGTTACGGACACCACTTTCCGCGATGCGCACCAGTCGCTGTTGGCGACCCGGGTGCGCGCCCGGGACCTGGTGGCCATCGCCCCCTGTTACGCCCGCACCATGGCGAGATTGTTTTCCGTCGAGTCCTGGGGCGGAGCCACCTTCGATGTGGCGTTGCGCTTCCTGCGGGAAGATCCTTGGGAACGCCTGCTGGAATTGAGCGCGGCCATGCCCAACATCATGCAACAGATGTTGTTGCGCGCCTCCAACGCGGTGGGCTACAAGAACTACCCGGACAATGTGGTCAGGTTTTTCATTCAGGAAGCCGCCACCGCGGGCGTCGATGTGTTCAGGATCTTCGATAGCCTCAACTGGCCCGAAAACATGAAAGTGGCCATGGACGCGGTGGGTGAGACAGGCAAGATCGTGGAGGCGGCGCTCTGCTACACCGGCGACATTCAGGACCCGTCCAAGGGAAAATACACCTTGGATTACTACCTGGATCTGGCGCGAGAGTACGAAGGCATGGGGGCCCACATCTTAGGCATCAAGGACATGGCGGGCCTGCTGAAACCAGCGGCGGCCCGGCAACTGATCGCCGCGCTGAAGGACACGGTGAGCCTGCCCATACACCTGCACACCCACGACACTAGCGGCATCGCCGGCGCCACCGTGTTGGCGGCCGTGGAGGCCGGCGTGGATATTTTCGACGCCGCCGTTGACAGCATGAGCGGCCTGACTTCGCAACCGAACCTGGGCGCCTTAGTGGAGGCCTTGGCCCACGGCGACAACAGCACCGGCCTGGACGGGGACAACATCCGCCAGCTCAGCCATTACTGGGAGCAGGTGAGAGAGCAATACGCGATGTTCGAGGCGAATGTTCGCGCCGGGGCCTCGGATGTCTATGTCCACGAGATGCCGGGCGGGCAATACACCAATTTCAGGCAACAGGCCAAGGCCCTGGGCATAGAACGGCGCTGGCCCGAGATCGCCCGGGCCTACGCCGATGTCAACCAGCTGTTCGGCGACATCATCAAGGTCACGCCCACTTCCAAGGTGGTGGGCGACATGGCCCTGGCGATGGTCACCGCCGGCCTGTCCAAAGAGGATGTTGTTGACCCGGACAAGGAGACCGCCTTTCCGGAATCCGTGGTGGAGTTTTTTCGCGGCGAGCTGGGCCAGCCCACTGGCGGCTTTCCGCCGGCCCTGCAGGCCAAGGTGTTGGGCGATCAACCTGCTTTGTCCGGCCGCCCCGGCGAATCGTTGCCGCCGATTGACTTGGAGGCGGCGCGGGGGGCCCTGGCCGAACAGCTGAGGGAAGAGGTGACCAATTTCGACCTGGCTTCCCATCTGATGTACCCGGACCTGTTCCGGGATTACGCCGAACACGAGAGAGAATTCGGCGATGTCAGCATCTTGCCGACTCATGTTTTTTTCCACGGCTTGGATAGCGGCGAGGAAACCGTGCTGACCTTCGAAGACCAGCGGCAGGCCATTATCCGCTATTTGGCCACCTCGGATCCCGACGAGGAGGGCATGAGGCGGGTGTTTTTCGAGGTGAACGGTCAGCCGCAGACGGTGATCGTTCGGGACAACACCTTAAGCCGCGAGGTTCATCGCAATGAGAAGGCGGATCCCGCCAACTCTGACCATTTGGGCGCGCCCATGCCCGGTTTAGTGGTCGCCGTCGAGGTCACGGCGGGCCAGCGCGTGCAACGGGGCGACACGGTGGTGGTGCTGGAAGCGATGAAAATGCAGACCTCGGTCCCCGCCGAGAAGGCGGGCATTGTCCGGCGCGTGGCGGTCAGCCCCGATCATGTTGTGGACGCCGGCGATCTGTTGCTCGAAATCGAATGACCGCCCGGCCGCCCCTGCGCCTGGGTCAGGACGAGGCGTGTTGTTCCTTGAAAAGGAGAAACGAATTGAGGGGAAGGAGTGGGACCGCCGCGCCCTCGGGCCGGTCGTGGAAAGCTATTTTGTTTTTGCGCAACAGGTTTTTGAGGGCCGCCAGGGAAGTGGTCTCCACATCCAGGCCGACAATCCTGTCCTCAGCGGGGATGTTCAACCCGAAATCATCGTTCGCCATGTCTTCGCGGGTGATGATCCTCAAATAACCCTTTTCATGGACATGAGGAATCTCATGCCTGGCAACGACAAGGGGTTTGTACCGGGCCGCTGTTGCTTCCGGGTCCCTGCTGAATAACGCGACTCCAGCAAGCGCAACCGCCTTGTTGAAGTGGCTTGACACCTCGTCCTGGAACACCAGCTTGCGCGTCAAGTGTTCCACAAAACAAACAATGCCTTCCCGAAAAACATCCCCCGGCAGGGGAAACCATTTGAAGCCCGCGGCGCCCCGGTGTTTCCCATATTCGATGGGCCGGGAGGCCTGCGCCACCGCCGGCAAATCCGGGTATCTTTGTTGATAGGCGCGGCGCTGTTCTTCCGCGTCTTTCGTCGCTAGGGCCAGGATGTGAAGGCCGGAATAACGCTCGACAAGCGGGGCAAGATGATTGTTTTCAATGGTGGGCGCGGAGAGCTCCAGGTAGCCTTTTTTGAACACGACATGCGCGCTGGTCTGACCCAGAGGGCGGCGCTCTCCGGATTCGGGGTCCCGCGTCATGAGGGCTTTTTCCTTTGTCGGCGCAAACCCAAGTTTCCTGAACAAGTGAACGACCGCGGGCAAGTCGTCAACGCCATAGCCGGCATGGTCAATCGGCAACTGCCACCGCAATGAACCCTCAGGCCGCATAATCACCTTGGCGCGCCGGCGGTTTCTTCATTGAAACGGATGATGCTGCGACGGTAATTTTTCATCCCGGCGAAAAGGATGAAACAGGCGAACAATCCACCCAGCCCCCCGACTAAGGACATTGAATAACGCAACATCCCATCGTCCCGGAAAACATAATCCGTGATGAGCGCCGTGACGGTCGCCCCCATGCCAATTCCGGTGAGGTTGACCACAAAAAGATAGACGGCCGACACCTGGGCGCGCATTTGATTCGGGGTGATGAGTTGCAACGCGGCGGCGGCGGGGCTGAATGGGAAACTGGCGAAAAAGAGCAACGGACAAAACAATGCCAAGGAGATCTGCGCGGTGGGCGCGATTGTCGCTGACACGGAGAATGGCAACAAGAGAACCGCTCCCGTCAGCCCGGCCAACATCGGCCCCTGGGGATAGCCGCGTTTGCTGAGGAAGTCTGAAAACAGCCCCCCGCAAATAATCCCCAAGGACCCGAAAATCAGCACGATCATCCCCAGGTAAAAGCCGACATCCAGCCGCGCCATGCCGTGGGTCCTGATAAAAAACTCCGGCGCCCATGACAAGATGCCGTTAAACACCAGGGTCACCATGGAAAATCCAACAAAATGGGAAAGATAGGTAGCAAGGTTTTGCCTTATGTAACCGACGATGTGTTTTATCGGCAAGGCCCCGGTCCCAGTGGAAGCGCCGCCGGAAGGCGCAATGTTCATCAGGTTTTTACGGGACGGCTCCCTGATGGTCAGCGTCAGCGCGGCAACGAGAATGCCAGGCAGGCCGACGAGAAAAAATGTGAGTTGCCAGGGTTGAAAACCACCTAGCCACCCGGGCAAATCCAATTCGGCGTTGGCTATCATGTCGATGGCCGCGCCGCCGATAATGAAAGACAGGCCGATGCCCAAGAACACCCCGGCGGCGTAAATTCCCAATGCGCGCCCCAGCCGCTCGCGGGAAAAGCTGTCCGCGATGATGGAGTAGGCCGCGGGAGACAGCGCGGCCTCGCCGAGCCCCACGCCCACGCGGGCGAGGAAAAGTTGCCAAAAATTTTTGCACAAGCCGCAAACCGCTGTCATCAAGCTCCAGGAGAAAACGCCGATGGCGATGATGATCTTGCGGTTCCGAGCATCCGCAAGGCGCGCAATGGGAATGCCCATGATCGTGTAGAAGAGGGCAAACGCCAAGCCGTGCAACAGGCTGAACTGGGTGTCGCTTAGCCCCAGGTCCGCGCGAATCGGGCCAACCATCAACGAGAGTATGGAACGGTCAATATAGGAGAAGGTGTAAGCCAGGGTGAGAACCCCGACGGCGTACCAGGCGCAAGCTGGCCCGGCCCCGGAGGTTTTGTTGGCATCCATATCCAGTTCAGCAGGCCGGGTTGTCAGTAGTTTGGAAGACGCTGGTAGGGTTTTGCGTATTGCTTCAAACTGTCCGGCAATTGCGGGTTGTATTCCGGCGTCCAGGTGAACGGCTTTTTTTCGGTGTCAAAGCGGTTGTCCAGGGGGCCGTTCACCGTCCGCACGAACAGGTTGTAGCCCACATCCGTGCCTGAAGGCCCATGGTAGATTCCTTCGCGCCACCAGGCGTAGCCGCCGGCCCCCATGCGCCCGCAATCGCCCCACACATATTCGCCTTCGAGGCAATACAGCTCTTCCACCATTGAGTGCGTCCATTGCGGTTTGGCCATGCCAGGGGGGACGCGATGGGGAGGCGAGCAATACAGGAAGGATGTTTCCTTCGTGTAAGGATCTTCTCGCAAGGGTTTTATCGCGACCCCGGGGGCAAGTTGGGGGTCAACCAGGCCCGGATCCCATTCCATTTCCAATACATCAATGTAAGGAATCAACAGGGTTTCATCATAGAGGCCGCTCTCCGGCTCGCCCGGCGCCGCCACCGGTTTGCCATAGAACATGGTGAGCAAAACCGCGCCTTCCGCGGCGCGGGCGGATTCCCTGACATGCCCTGCTGGCAAAAAAGCGTAAGCGTGTTTTCCGTAGCGCCGGCCATTGATGTCAAGGGCCCCGTCCAACACGAAAAATTCTTCGTGCACCGACAGATGCTCTGTTTCCGACCTTTCCCACCCCCGAGGATAACGGACGATGCAAGTCGCATCCGTCCCTGCTTCATCGATGCTCAGCGTCTTGGATTGCACATCCTCCCGGCCAGTGCCGTGCAAGCCGTTTGTCCAGGGAAGGCACTGCGCCTGAATAAACAGGATGTGGGGCCGCGCCATTCCATCAGAACCTGTAAGCGGCCTGCACGCCGAAACTTCGGCCTTCGCCGGGATAACCAAGGGGATGGCCGAAATTGTTCGGGTCACGCGCGACATCGTTCATGGAGGTGAACCGCACGGTGTTTTGAAAGTACTCCTCGTCAAACAGGTTCCTGGCCACGCCCGCGATTTCCCAACTGCCATTCGGCGACGCGTAAGCCAGGCGCGCGTCAACCAGCGCGTAACCATCCTGACTCATCAGGCTTTCATTTTCTTTTGAAAAGAACACCTTGGATTGATAGCTGACCTGACCCGTGAACGCCAGCGTCGCGCCATTGGCAAGGGACTGGTTGTAATTCACGCTCGACGACAATTTCAAGTCAGGCGCGTTGATGAGCTCGTTGCCAGACAAGTCGGTGACAATGGGCCCGCCTGCGTTGGAACCAAAGGCGGAAGTGAAATCCTTGTACTTGGTGTCCAGCACCGAAGCGCCGAGCCGCCAAGTGAATTCCTCGCTTAACGCGGCGGCCAGATCAATTTCCGCGCCGTAAATTTCCGCGCTGGCGGCATTGTCTATGCGCACGGTGCCGTCAATGAAGGTGGACACCTGGAGATCTGAATAATCGTAGTAGAAAGCGGACACATTGGCCCTCATCCGGCCCCATTCCGATTTAACGCCGCCCTCGTAGCTCCAGATGTATTCCGGGTCAAACCCCGCCGGGCTGGTTGACAGCGAATTGGTGCCGCCGGACTTGAACCCTCTTGAAGCCGTGAAATAAAGCAACACATCATCCGAGTGGCGGTAATCCAACCCGATCTTTGGCGTAAAAGCGTTCCAGCTGTCGGTGCGCATTCGAGGCATGGCGGGATTGAGCCGGTTGTCGGGATTCAGCAACCCGTCGAAATTCAACCTGAAAGTGAAGGAACCCACATCGTCTTTTTTCTCATAGCTGTAACGCCCGCCCAGGTTCAGCTTGAGTTTGTCCGTCACCAGATAGGAGGCCTGTCCGAACACGGCGTGGGCTTTGGTTTCGTTGTTGCCGAAGAGATTGAAGGAATTGTGGGCGAACGGCCCGGCGAAGCTGGCGAATTTCCGGTTGGGCAACCCCAGGGCTTCCTCTTTTTCCTCGTTGTAGTAGTAGTAACCCAGCAGCCATTCCAAACGCTCCAGGCCGACAGAGGCCAACCTTATTTCTTCCGAGACCTGGTTGGTGTCTCTTTCAAAATGCGTTTCAGTCACATCGATCTCCGTGCCGTCGGTGTTGAAGCGGAAGCTGTCTTCAAATTCCCTGTAGCCGGTGATGGAAGTCAGTTGGATGTGAGGGGCAATCATCCACTCCAGGGTCACGGTGACGCCGCCGGTTTCATAGTCGAGAAAACTGGGGATGCTGTTGCGGGTTTCGTCAAAATCGGCGAGGGGCAGGGCCCCCAGCGTCTGGGCGATGCCGGTGTTGTCCAAGGGGCGGATGGTGCGGTTGTGACTGTCAAAATCCGTCCAGTCGGCCTGAAACCTGAGGGTCAGGTCGTCATGCGGGGCAAGTTCGATGATCCCCCGCCCGCTCACGCTTTTTTGATCGTCAATCTGATCGCCGCCGGCCGGGTCGAGGTCGTCGGTGAACCCGTCATCTTCTATGCCTCTGAGCGCCAGCCGTATCCCGACAGAGTCGGAGAGCGGCCCGCCAATGGCGATTTCTCCCTGTTTCCTGTCGAAGTTTCCGTAGTAGCCTCTCGCGTAACCCTCCCATTCGGAACCCGGGCCGCGGGAAATCATGTTGACTGTGCCGCCGGTGGCGTTCCGACCATACAGCGTGCCTTGCGGCCCCCGCAGGACTTCCACCCGCTCAACATCCATGAACTGGCCGAGGCCCATTTGCGCCCGTCCCAAATAGACGCCGTCCAGGTGCAAGGCGACGCCAGGGTCCACGCCGATTCCGAAGGTGTTGTTGCCGACGCCCCTAAGGTAAATCTGGGCCTCGCCCCCGGCGCGGCTGAAGGCCATGCTAGGGGTCTGCGCGCTCAATCCCTGCAATTCCCTGACTTCAAGATTCGCCAGCTCCGCGCCGGTGTACGCGGTGATGGAAATGGCTGTGTCTTGGATAGACGCCTCCCGTTTTTCAGCGGTGACGACGATTTCCTCGAGCGCCGCCGCCGAAAGACTGCCGGCGACGCCAAAGAGCGCAACCACCGCCAGCGTGGGCAAAAAGAACTTTCTATTCGCAGTTGGTTTCATAATTTCCTCCACTCGTTTCATGGATTGCCTCTTAGTTCCCTGGCCGCTCCTGGCATCAAAAATCGGTTGGTGCCGGACGGAATTGGAATTGTTATAATGATATGATACGCTGACAACCGCGATAAAACAAGCGATTTTCACAATCCGGCGCGCCGCTGGCCAGCGCGCGCCGCAGAGAGAGGGGATGCCGCGTTGACAAAAAGAGTGAAATTCATCGTGCCTATTCCAATGGATGAAGCCGGGGTTGCCAACCGGGCCGCGCAACTTCCAAAGGCGTTGATTATGCCCGGCGTCGAGGTTGATTTCGTTGCCGTTTCCTGGGGGGCGGCGCTAGGCGACAGTTATTACGACGCCATGCTGATGGACATGAGCGTGTTTGAAGCGGGTCTGAAGGCGGAAGCGGAGGGTTACGACGCAGTCTGCATTGACACCGTAAGCGATTCCGGCATGTACGCCCTGCGCTCAAAACTCGATGTGCCGGTCATAGGCCCTGGTCAGGCGTCGTTCCACTTGGCTTGCTGTCTCGGTCATAAATTTTCGATCATCACCATGTGGGACGAATGGTTCCACTTGTATGCGAAGACGCTGAAGGAATACGGTCTTGAACATCGTTGCGCGTCCATGCGTTCAATAAAGACCCGGCCCGACCTGGAAGAATTGTTGGCTGGCAAGGAAGAGATCGTGTTCAAAAAACTGGAGGACGAAAGCCTGAAAGCGGTGAACGAGGACGGCGCCAGCGTGATCGTGCTTGGCTCGACAACCATGCACCAATCCCACGGACATCTGGTGAAAACGCTGCCGGTGCCGGTGATCAACCCGGGACAGATCGCCTACAAACTCTGTGAATTGTTTCTGCAATTGAATTTGAGCCACAGCAAGAAGGCTTTTGCCGCGCCGGAGAAACCGAACGACGACATGATTCTCTTTCGCGGCGGCTCCTGACGCCACTGACTTGACAACTCGCAAGGTGCTGACCAATGAGCAAATTTCCTTATGAATACTATGTGGACATCGTGACAAAGCGGTATTTTCACGGCGTCGACAATTTTGACATGGAGCTGGTCCTGGACTGCTTTCACGCTGACGCTGTTTTGAGGGAAATGACCTCAAACACGACGCATGACGGCCTGGAGCAAATAAAGAGGATGTTCGTGGGCCTGTTTGATTATCACTCGCGCATTTGGCATGGGAATTTCGTTCACACTGTCGATGCGGAGGAGCAAGCGATCTGTTCGCAGTTTTCTGTTGAGGTGACTGCGAAAGAGACCGGCAAGTTGCTGAGGTACGAAAACTGCAACCGGTTTTATCTTGAAGATGGCAAGTTCAAAAGAGTCTTCGTCTATATGAGCGGTGAAAACCTGCTGAAATAACCACACTTGGGGAATAACGATGCAATACCAATCTGACCTGAACAGGAACGGGTTGATCGATTTGGCAATCAATAAATACTTTGCCAATGTTGACAAAAAAGAACTTGGCGCGGTGTTGGAGTGTTTCCATGACAACGCCATAATCACCATTCAGACGGCGTTCGCGTCCCATGTGGGCATAGAAAACATCAAGCGGATGTTCATCGATTTCATGGGCGCTTACGACACGATAGTCCACCGCGATTTCACCTGCGCGGTGGATGAAGCCAATGGACGAATAACCGCCAGTTTCATCGCTGAATTGACCACCGCGGACGGCAACAAGACCGTGCTTGAAAACACCAATTTCTGGCGCGTCCGCGGCGATAAATTTCAGGAAGTGTATATCTACATGAGCGGTGAAAACCCCTTGGTGTAATCGCCGCTGGCCGGTTTTTTCACCGCCTGTGAAAGGTTGCGGCAAATGAAACACCGAACCCTGCGGGGCAAGATTTTATACACCAGCCGCAAGCCGGACAGAATGGGCGCGGAGCGGGGCCGGGAATCCTTCATCATCACGGTCCATGGCGACGGCAAACGCACCTTGCGGGCTTGTTGCGAGATCGATGACCCGCCCACCGTGTTGCGGGATGTGGTCCTGAGTGTGGACGCGGACTACCGCCCGCTGGATTGCTTCACCCGCCTGACCATAGACGACAAGTTCGAAGGCTCCGGCTGGATGCGGTTCACGGAGTCCCGCGCTGAGACGGAAGCCTTCAGCGCGCGCGACGGGCGCGTTTCGCAACGGTTCGATCTGGCGCGTCCCGTCCGCTGGCTGGCCAGCCACCCCATCGCTGGCGACGGCATGGGTTTCGCCATCTTTGACCGAACCCGCGGCCCGGGCAAGATCTTCTTCCCGGACATGATGGTGACTTCCCCGGATCACCGCGGCGCGACGGGGCCCTTGCTGTTCAAGCTGGGCTTCGGCCTGGAATACCTGGGGGATGAAGAGATCGCCGTGCCGGCCGGAACTTTTGAGGCCCATCATTTTCGCTATGTTGACACCGCCGGCCAGTTGCCGGAGGAGCACCCGCAATACGATGTGTGGTGCACCGCCGATGAGGACTTCGTTTTCTTGCGGGGCGCGGTCGGCGGCTACATGCAGACATTCTACGAACTGGTTGAACTCGAACGCTGAGAGGAGAAGCCCCGCCATGCCCGCCTACATCATTGTGCAAGCCACCGTGACCAATCCTGAGGGATTCGCCGAATACGCAAAGCGCACGCCGGCCGTGGTTGAGAAACACGGCGGTCGTTACTTGGCCAAGGGTCGGGATGTTGAGGCCCTGGAAGGTGCCTGGGATCACCAATCTGTGGTCATCTCCGAATGGCCCTCCATGGACGCGGCCCGCGCCTTCTGGCGCTCGGACGACTACGAGGCCCTCAAGCAAACGCGGGCGGGGGCCCTGGAGGCCACGGTGTTGTTGGTGAACGGCGTGTAAGATGGCGGAGCCTCCCACCTTGCCCTCCGCCCCGGCGCCGTATTGCGCCTTGGCGTTGCAAACCCGTTGCCAGGCGGTCAATCGCCTGGACGCGGAAGCGGCCCGGCAGGCCATGCGCGCCGCCATCGCCAAGGTGGCGGAACAGGTCGCGGCCAGCAAGGCGTTCATCGGCCCGGACACCCGGCTTGTCGTGCTGCCCGAATATTTTTTAACCGGCTTCCCCATGGGCGAGTCCATCCCCGACTGGGCCGAGAAGGCCTGCCTGGAAATGGATGGGGAGGAATACGAGGCGTTGGGGCGGATTTGCCAAGACAACGAGGTGTTTCTGTCGGGCAACGCCTACGAGCTGGACCGGCATTTCTCCGGCCTTTATTTTCAGACCAGCTTCATCCTCGCGCCTAACGGGGAAGTGATCCACCGCTACCGGCGGTTGTTGTCCATGTTCGCCCCGACGCCCCATGATGTCTGGGATCGTTACCTGGAGATCTATGGCGTGGAGGGGGTCTTTCCGGTGACGGACACGGCCTTAGGACGGCTGGCGACAGTGGCTTCGGAGGAGATCCTCTACCCGGAAATTGCCCGCGCCCTGGCCCTGCGCGGCGCGGAAATCCTGTTGCACTCCACCAGCGAGGCGGGCAGCCCGGTGCTGACGACCAAGGAGGTGGCCCGGCGGGCCCGAGCCGTCGAGAACCAGGCTTATGTGGTTTCCGCCAACAGCGCCGGGGTTAGCGGCACGGGGATGCCTGAGGAGTCGACAGACGGCATGTCCAAGCTCGTGGATTTCCACGGCCGGGTCCTGGCCGCCGCGGGCCCGGGCGAGAGCATGGTGGCCCACCACGAACTGGACTTGGCGGCGTTGCGCCGTTTCCGCCGGCGCCCCGGCATGGCCAATCTGTTGGCCCGGCAGCGTTTGGAGCTGTACGCGCACATCGCGCCGGCGCAGACCCGCCACCCCGCCAACACCTTGCTGGATGAGGCCGGCGCGCCGGTGGTGCCGCCCCGCCGCCGCTTCATGGAAGTCCAGCGAGAGGTCATCGCCGCGTTGGTCAAGCAAAACCTGATTTAAGGCTCCCATGCTGAAGACTATTCTTATGGTGACGATCATGGCGTCTGACCTGGCGACGGTGGAGCGGGCCTGGCGCGATGAAATGAGTTATCGCGCCGTGGACCAAGGCGCGTTGCCGCCGGCCTTGGCCGCCAGTTGGGCCGCGCCGGCCTTGGCGGGCCGGCCCTACTTGATCATGCAGCCCGCCAGCGGGGAGCCAGTGTCCCTGCGCTTCATCGAAGATCCGTCCAGCAGGGATTATCAGTCTATGAAGACCGAGGGTTGGAACGCCGTGGAGATCCTCGTCCAAGACCCCGACGGCTTGGCGGAGGCCCTGGCCGGGTCCCGGCGCTTCAAGGTGGTGGGGCCGCCGCGGTATTTGACCGATCAACAAAACATCAAGGCCATGCAGGTCTTGGGGCCTGCCGGCGAGTTGATTTATTTCACCGACATCGGCTCTCCGCAAAAATCCGGTTTTGGTTTGCAACCGGCTCGAACCTGGGTGGACCGGGTGTTCATCATGGTGGTCGGCGCCCGGGATCTTTCCGCCCTGAGGGATTTTTACAGCGCCGCCTTGGGCATGCCAACGACGGCGCCGGCGCCTTACCGCATCGGCGTGTTGTCCAGGGCCTACGGGTTGCCGGATGAGACCCTGCACAAGTTGTCCATCGCGCAACTCTCGGACCGTTTTCTGATTGAGCTGGACGAGTATCCCGCCGCGGCCCAGCCGGCCCGGTCGCCGGCGGGTTCGTTGCCCCCCGGCATCGCCATGGTGACCTTCGAGGTGGATGAATGGCGGTCGGACTTGCCCTGGCTTGCCGCGCCCGGCCCTCACGCTGGCTTCCCCTACGGGGGCCGCCGGGCCGGGGTCCTGAGGGGCGCGGCGGGCGAACACATCGAACTGGTGGAGCGGCGCGATGGAGATTAAGCGGCATTATGTGACGCTGGGCCGGCGGCGAGTCCACTTCCGCACCGGGGGCGAGGGGCCGGTGGCGTTGTTGTTGCACCAGTCGCCGCAGTCCTCGGCGGCCATGATGCCATTGGCGGAGAAGTTGCGCTCCCGCTACTGCGTGGTGGCGCCGGACAGCCCCGGCTTCGGCTTGTCAGACCCGCTGGCGGTGGAGACGCCCACCATAGAGAACATAGCGGACGCCCTGGATGAGTTCGCGGAGGCCCTGGGGCTTCCCGAGGCAACAGTCATCGGGGTGCACACCGGCGCGGAGATCGCCTTGGAATTCGCGTTGCGCCACCCGGAACGGGTTGGTTTCCTGATCCTGGATGGCTTGGCCCTGTTCACCGAGGAAGAGGGCGAGGACATCCTGCGCCACTACCTGCCGCCGTTCACGCCGCGCTGGGATGGCAGCCACCTGACCTGGTTGTGGGCGCGCCTGCGGGAGCAGACCATCTTTTTCCCCTGGTACAAGAAAGACCCGGCGGCGCGGCTGGCTTACAACATGCCGCCCGCTGATTATTTGCGCGGCTGGTTTATGGACTTCATGTACGCTGGCGATCAGTACCGGGGCGGGTACGGCGCGGCCTTCCGCTACCGCAACAGCGCGGACATCAAGTATGTGATTCCTCCCACAGCGACTTTGTATCGAACTGGCGATGTGCTGGAAGCGCACCAGAGCCGCCTGCCGCCCCTGCCGGACCATGTGTGGGCGGAAACCGTCCCGCCGGGGCCGGATGAACTGGATCGGCGCGTCATGGCGTTGCTGGATGAGAGAGTGTTAGACAAGCAATCCGCCTGGCGTTATCGGCCCGCCGCGCCCGGTCCCTTTCCCCCGGGCTGGAAGGGAGCTGCCGCGCCCGCTGGCGGAGACGCGGGGGGTGTTGTTTCAAGCCCGCCCTTCTCCGGCGTTCCGGGCCCTGAGCCGGGCTACCTGGATATTGGCGGGGAGCAACTTGCCGTCGTAACGGCCGGCGACCCGGCCAAGCCCCTGCTCCTTGCGTTGCATGATTTGGCGGGGTCAGCGCAGGCGGCGCGGGAGCTAATTGCCGCCGCCGCTGTGGATCACCATGTGGTTTGCCCCGATCTGCCCGGCCACGGCGAGAGCGCGGACCTGGCCGCCGGCGGGTTCTCCCTGGAAAAGACCACGGCGACCCTGACCGAACTCCTGGCGCGGACCGGCAAAGACTCTTGCCGCCTGCTGGGCCTAGGCGCCGGGTGCGTTCTCATCCCGCCGTTGCTCAGCGCCGCGCCCGGGCCAAGCCTGCGGACCGCCATGCACAACCCCTTGCTGTTGGACGCCGAGGCCCGCGCCGCGCTGCAGGATAGCTTCGCCCCGCCCATAACGCCGGACGACTATGGCCTGTTCCTCGCGAAACTCTGGTACGCGTTGCGGGACGGCCGCCTGTTCTGGCCCTGGTATGAACCCACCGTCGCCAATATCCGTCAACACCCGCCTAACCTGGCCCCAGAGGTCATCCATCAGGCCCTGTTCGACGCCCTGCGGTGCGGCGACCGCTACGCCGAGATCTGGCAGGCGTTTTTTGCGACTGATTTCATTGGCGCAATGCATGCCGCCTCAGCGCCTCTGTCCATCACCCTGAGCAAGACCCACCCCTGCCTTGACAATACGCAAGCCGCCATCGCATCGTTGCCAGAAGGGGCCTGCCATGAAACCACCGACCACTGGCGGGACATTCTCAACATCCATTTTCCACCCTGACGCTTCAGAACGGAGCAGAGAGTATGAATACCTTGTCCGGGCGCAACTTCTGTTTCGCGTAGTTAAGACTCTTTGTGAACAAGGGGCTAATATACATATCGCCTGTTTTGGCGCACCGGTTGCGTTTATCTTTGACGCAGGAAAGTAAAACGATCTTTTTCATCACCTAAGCCTCCTTTAGTGAGCTAATTCAATTTCATGTTTGCCGCCATGGCCATGACATCCTGAATATATTTGTCATAGTAGTAAAGACGGGTTGCCTGGTAGAAGATCAAATGCAGGGAGCCGTTCTTGATCGCTCCTGCAACGAGCGCCCGCCTGGGGATGCTGTTTTGGACGAAATCAAAATTGAATTGAAACCCTGGGTTGCCATCGATGCTCAGAGGTTTTAATCCGCTCCTGTTGGTTATAACAGCGCCTAATTCTTTTGCCAGTGAAGCTTCGACAATTTCCACTATTTCATTAGGCAACATGTCTGCCGTGAAAGGCGAGTGCTTTTCTTTTTTGGTTGATTTGAACAGAGGCTTGCCATCTTTCACAGCGGGAAAGAATGTTATGGAGTTCAACGCAACCCCGTCTTTTGTCCAAGTGGGCCTGCCACCGATCCTTTCCAAGGCAGGGACGGCATTCCAGGCGTTAGAAGGAGACGCGGTTATCCCTCCCACTTTGACAGGTTCAGGTTTGACTAAGGTGTATGAGCTACAGCCGCCAAGCAACAAAACACTGATAACAACAAGTAGTTTTTTCATCGGATTATTGCTCCATTGCCAAATAGAATTCGATCATTTCTCTGTCTTCCGCTTTCGGCGCAAGTTGCAGATACGCTTCGAAGTTGCGCATGGCTTGCGCATGTTGTTTTTCTTTCAGTTGCAACAACCCAAGGGAGCGATGCGTTTCAGGAAGGAAAGAATCAAACTGCAAAGCCTGTTCATAATGCCAGCGGGCCTGGGCCAGATCACCCTCTTCTTTGCGCGCCCTATAGAGTTCTCCCTTGTAAAAATGCGTAATGCCGGGCGAGATATTATTGGCGATTAAATTGTCAAGTACGAATTCGGTTCTCCCGAATTGATTCAGATTGAGTTCATCCTCTAACGCCATCTTCCAGAGAGGATCCATGTGCTTAATGAATCTTTCCCGCCCTTTTTCCGCACCGCTTTGCTCATTCTCAGTTAGAGTGCGAGCGTATCCCTTCAGCGTTTTCATGCGATCCTTGTTCCCCGGGTGAGACTCAAAAAACAGTGACCGCCGTCTTTTATTGCCCTGCGCGACATTATTTTCGCCAATTACATTTTCCCACACCTTGGCGGCTTCAAAGGGGTCATAGCCGGCATTCGATAACAACTGTATTCCAAATTTATCCGCCTCGCTTTCTTGGGAACGGGTGTAGGAGAAGAGACTCGCGAGCAACGCGAATGCAATGCCCGCATTTTGCAGAGTTGAAGTTTCGGCCGCAATATTTAATCCTATACTTAGAGCCCTTGATAGAGTGACCGTGAATTTTATCCTTTTAAATCTGTCCAAGCTATGCCTGCGCAGATAGTGTCCCATCTCATGCCCCAGCACTGTGGCAAGTTGCGCTTCATTATGAACGCGCAAAAGGAGGCCCGTCCATACCACCATCATGCCGTTAGGCGCCATGAAGGCATTGAAATAAGGGCTGCGCATAATATACACCCGCATGTCTTTGCAGTAGTCTTGCAAGAGCCGGCAAACAATGTCATGGAGATATCGATTCAGATCTGCGTCCCGGATTCTTGCAGGCGAAGTGCGAGCGTCTTTTTCGATCTGTTCCATTTGCATCCATAAACCGGCTTCCAGTTCCGTTTTGTCAGGCCAAAAATTTTCTTCGATTTTTGGCTCTAATGGTCGAAATGGTTCTGCGGTTGCCCCAACGACGCAGAGCCAGCACAAAGTGCCTATAACACATTTAGAGAGCATGATGTGAATCCTTTATCGAGGCAGGCTCTTGAGCAACAAGGACATCGTTTTTGCCGCTGGCTCTTCGGTGCGTAAATCGCCAGTAGGGGAGAGTAAATGATTAAACCAGACAATATCGCCATTGCGTAGATCAACCAAGGAAGTGATACCTAATTGTTGCGCCCCCGCCAAGCTCGCTCCAACCATGGTAGCGGCAAGTGTCATCAAAATTCTTCCTGCACTGGTGTAACTGTCTCTGATTTGGATAAACAGAGCGTAATCGGCATCGTGTTTTTGCCTGAGGGTTTTGACTTCCGGCCCCAGGGACCAGTCAAAAATCCGCCCTTTTGTGGGGAGTTCCCGTCCGCCGGTGTATTTATGACGCACTATTGCTTGGCCGACGACGCCGTGCAGACGCTCTATCTCCGCAAGCCGCTGATGGAAGGGGTCGTCATCATCAGGTTCCTGATAGAGAAGCAGTGTCGCGCCGCGGCCTTGCAGTTCCGTTTTCACCGCCGCCAATATATGTTTTTTAGCAACCTCGGTCCAGTCTGCTCGCGGCTCCAACAGTCCGCTTGCTGTCAGTACGGACAACTCCACATCCAAGGGCATCAGCACCATTTTGGCGTTTCCGCCCTGATGCTCCAATGTTAGGGTCGATGAAATTGGGCGGGCAACCGCGCAACCGCTCAAGACTATCAAGGCTACGGTCAATAATAGCGCGGAACGGACGGATTCAAAGAAAGGAGAGACACAATTCGGCCGGTGAATTTCAAGAGCTCGCAACATAGCGTTTTCCCCGATAAACAATCGCAATCTGTTGGCGCTTAATTGGCGCCAGGCCTACGATCATCATGCACGGAATGCAGGAAACTCCGCCTATCCGTCCTATGTTCAGGGAGCTACCCTGTGCCGAGCATAGACTAATTTTATTCAGCAGGAGACCCGGCGTCGCGGGTTCCATGCTTGATGATCGTGCGGCCATGATACTATAGTGCAAACTGGTTGGCAAGGTTTGTTTGCGGCCCTGTTAGATTGCGGAGCCAAAACGGCGGAGAAAGACCATGTTTGATGAGCAAAGGGAGATCATAAAGAGCAATTGCCCCCGCGATTGTTACGACGGTTGCGGCATCAGCATCGAAAAAATCGGCGGCCGGATTAGCCGGGTGCGAGGGGACGAGACGCATCCGGTGTCCCGCGGCCGGTTGTGCAACAAGTGCGCCATTGCCTATAACGGCGTCTGGCAGGATGAAACCGAGCGGTTGTTGCACCCCATGAAACGGGTCGGCGCCAAGGGGGCCGGGTCGTTCAAGCGCATCAGCTGGGACGAGGCGGTGGCTACCATCACGGAGCGGTTAAAAGCCGACATTGCGGAGCGCGGCCCCCAATCCATCATCCACACGCATTATTCGGGGACGCTGTCCCTACTCGCGCTGTTTTTCCCGATGCGCTTTTTCCTGAAGCTGGGGGCCTCGGAAGTGGCGCCGGACAGCATCTGCAATGCGGCGGGCCACGCCGCGCTGTCCTTGTTGTACGGAGAATCAGGCTGGGGTTTTGACCCTCGCTCCATTCGGGATTCAAACTGCGTGCTGATCTGGGGGGCGAACCCGTCCCATTCCGCTCCGCATACCCACAAACACTGGTTTGCCGAGGCGCAGGCGACGAAGATCGTGGTGGATCCCTTGCGCACGAAAACGGCACAGGTCGCCGATCTTCATTTGCAACCTTATCCCGGGTCGGACGCCGCCTTGGCGTTCAGTCTGTTGCATGTGATGCAAAGAGAAGGCTTGCGCGACGATGATTTTGTTCGCCAGCGCACTGTGGGAAGCGATGAATTGCTGCCCCTGATAGACGCTTGCGATCCGGAGTGGGGCCAGCGGCAGACGGGCGTGCCAGCCGGCCTGATTGAGAAGGCCGCCAGGCTTTACGCCGCCGGCCCGTCGCTGTTATGGATGGGGCAAGGCTTTCAACGCCAACTGCGCGGCGGCAACGCTATGCGCGCCGTCGGCTTGTTGCCCGCCTGGACGGGAAACATAGGCAAGGCCGGCGCCGGATTTTGTTATGTCACCTACACGCCGGCCATTGCCGGACTGGATTTTGACGAACTGGCCGGAGCCCAATTGGCCGCCGCGGAGCCTGAGTCGGTGAGCCACATGGATTTTGCCGAACAGCTGTCGGATCCGAACGCCTATCGCTCCCTGTTCGTCTGGAACACCAACCCGGCCGCGTCCGCGCCGAATCAGGCCCGGTTGCGGCAGGCCTTGGCCCGTGAGGATCTCTTCACGGTGGTGATTGACTGCTTTCAAACGGACACGGCGGATTACGCCGACATCGTTCTGCCGGCCGCCAGTTTCCTGGAGTTTGACGACCTGACTTTCAGTTATTTCCACATGAATATCGGCGCGCAGTCCAAGGCCATGGACCCCTTGGGGGAGGCCTTGCCCAACCAGGAAATTTTCAGGCGGCTGGCAAAAGGCATGGGCTACACGGAAGAGGCCTTGTTTGAAACGGATCAAGACCTGATGGCCGCCATGTTGAAACAGATGGGAGTGAAGGAGAGCATCAAGGAGTTTCAACAGAAAGGCTGGCAACCCATCAGCGCGGAGCCGTTGCTCCCCTGGGCTGACCTGAGCTTTCCAACGGCCAGCGGCAAGATAGAAATCGCCTCCGCGGCGGCGGAAAAACAGGGCCTGCCACGGTTGCCCCAAGCCGTGGTCGAGGAGCGGGCAAAGGGGAAATGGTTGCGGCTTATCACGCCGGCGTCAGACTACAGGTTGAACGATTCTTACGCCAACGATCCCAAACTTGCCCGCAACGCCGGCCTGGCCGAAGCGCATGTTCACCCTCAAGACGCCCAACGGCTCAACATCAGGAACGGCGCTGTGGTGACCCTAAGCAATGGCAACGGAAGCTTGAGCATGATCGCTCGCATAGACGAGGCGTCGCTGCCCGGGATCGTAGTGTCTTACAAGGGCAGGTGGCCGAAAAAAGAGGGCGAGAAAAAGAATGTCAACGCGCTGCACATCGGGCAGAAGGCGGACATGGCGGAAAGCACCAGCGCACACAGCACCCTCGTGACCCTGACCCCCGGCTAAGCGGCGCTGGCTGGCGCCGCCGGGCGGATTGCGGCAAGAGGACGGGTTGCCATCCAACAAAGCCGGCCCGGTTTGCGACTCATCTTGCCCCGACAGGCAAAGTCAGCGTCGGCCCCTGGGACACCGTTTGCCCCGCTTGCAGATCGAACAGCTGGCGCAACAGCATGAAGGTGGATTTGGACTGGAGGTCCCGGTCTTCGATGTAGAACCAGTGCCCCCGATAGTGGGTGGCGACATAGGCGTCCGCAGGCGGTTTGTCGCTGGTCCTGACATGAAACAGACGGCCCGCAGGCGTTCTGCCCCAGTCAAAACTGCTCTCGTTTTTGGTCAAGGTGGTTGTCACCAGGCCGGCGGATTGATGCTGGCGCGGCACTTCAACATGTTGCGACAGGTAATAAAGCAAGCCGTTGACGGACCGAGGGCGCACGGTCCAGCGCGTGGCCGTCGTGTCGAGGAAATTCGTGTTCAGACTGAAGGCGGTGGCGTTGCGGTCAAGTTGCAACAGCGTGTAAATCTGGTCCATTTCATGGTTGAGTTCCTGAGCGTCGGCGCGCAACTCCACGACAATGTCGTCATCAAGTTTCTCGATTTCTATGAGCTGTCTGTTTTGCAAAGCTCTCAGGGACTGCAACAGCTGGTTGAATTTTTCATACTTCGGCGCCATTTTCGGCGTCGGCCCGGAAGCGGTGGGCGCGTTGTAAAGATCGTTGATCCTTTCAATGCACAGCCCGAACACCCGGCTTATGTCCCAGCCCGAGCGCGTCAACACGAGGATGGATTCCAGTTCCAGCGGACTGAGAATGCTCTTCAAGAGTTCTTGGCCCTTCAGTGGCCGGTAGGAAATGGTCGGGTTGTCCGAGTAAGAAACGCCCGTGTTGGGGCTAAGGGAATCGCCGCCGCCAAGTTGCACATTGGCGTCCACCCCCGCGTTGGCGCGCAAGGACAAACTTGCCGTCACGCTGCCGATTTCCAGAAAGAAGGCCACATCCCGATAGCGCAACCGCACTATGTTCTGCAACATTTGCTCGTTTTCAGAGGCGATGATGGCCTCGTTATAGGCGGGGTGAGTCCGTTCAATGGCCTGGGGGCCGAGCGTTGACTGACAACCCGCCAGCCCGACCGTCGTCATCAGGACAAACCCTGCAGGCAGGCTCCGCAGGGCCATTGCCAATGGCATGCGCCCAGCGGCGCGGGATTTAATCACTTTGCCGCGTTTGCGGGGGCGCGACAACGGGGCGCGGACAACGGCGCTGAGCCAAGGGATTACCAGCTTTTGCCGCCGACCCAGCTGCCCACCACGCCTTTGAACTCCTGCACATTCGTTTCCCGCCACACGCCGGCGATGAAAAAAGGATCTGATTTCAGGATCGCGGCGGCCTCCTCCAGGCTGTCGACTTCGAGGATGAACAGGCTGCCCTCGTGACTTTCCCCATCAGGCCCCAGGATGGGCCCTGCCACCTTGATTTTGTCTTCTATGGACTCGACGTGCCTCAGGTGCGCCGCAAACTTGTCTTCTCTGGGGCCGGCGCTGCCTTCGGCGTCTTTGCAATAAATGGATGCCAACATTGTTTTGCCTCCCGTTTTTGGCGTCATCATAGCACAGCTGGGGGAAGCGAGGGCGGCTTGGCGCGAGATCTGCGACTCTGCCGCCCGTCACATCAGGCCCCGTTCGGCCATGGAGGTCACTACCCGGTCGCCCACCACCAGGTGGTCTAACACGCGCACATCCAGCAGGCCCAGGGCCTGGGTGAGCTTGTGGGTGATCTGCCGGTCCGCCTGGCTCGGCTCAGCGATGCCTGAGGGGTGGTTGTGGGCGAAGATGATGGCCGCCGCGTTCAGCTCCAGACAGCGTTTCACCACCTCCCGGGGATACACGCTGGCCCCGTCTATGGTGCCGGTGAACAGGATTTCGCCATTGATGATGCGGTGGCGATTGTCCAGGAACAGGCCGGCGAACACCTCGTGCTTGAAACGGCACAACCAGGCCTTGACATACGCCTTGGTGCGGTCGGGGTTGCTCAATATGGGCTTGTCGCGCACCTCGGCCTCCAGAAAGCGGCGGCCCAGTTCCAGGGCGGCTTGCAACCGCACCCATTTGGCTTCCCCCAGGCCCTTGGTTTTTAACAAGGCGGCCCGATTTTGCTCTAACAACGGGCGCAAGCCCTCGGCCCGGACCAACATGTCCCGGGCTAGGTCAACGGCGCTGTGCCCGCTGTAGCCGGAGCCTAAGAAAATGGCGATGAGTTCCGCGTCTGACAGGCTCTGCGGCCCGTTGTTGAGCAGTTTGAAGCGCGGTTGTTCGTCTTTTGGCCAATGGTGAATCGCCATGGCAAACCTCCTTGTTTAGGGAAAGTCGTTGTCAAAACAAGTCTGGACACTATACACGAAAAGATTGCGCGCAAGGCAAGCTTTTTTTGATCAGTTATACTTCAGACATGGGAATCCTGGCCAACAAGCGGATTTTGCTCGGCGTCACGGGGGGAATTGCCGCCTACAAAAGCGCGGAATTGACCCGGCGGTTGCGCGCCGAAGGCGCTGAAGTCAAGGTGGTGATGACCCCGGCGGCCCAGGCGTTCATCACGCCCCTGACCCTGCAAGCCCTGTCCGGCCACCCCGTCCATGTCGAATTGTTGGACCACGAGGCCGAGGCCGCCATGAGCCACATTGCGCTGGCCCGCTGGGCCGACCGGATAGTGGCGGCGCCGGCCAGCGCGAATTTCATCGCCCGCCTAAGCCACGGCCTGGCGGATGATTTGTTGTCCACCCTGTGTTTGGCCAGCGCCGCCCCCTTGCTGTTGGCGCCGGCCATGAACCAGCAGATGTGGCTGAATTCCGCCACTCAAGAGAATGTTCGGCGCGTGCAGACCCGGGGGGCGGTCTTGTTGGGGCCGGCCGCTGGCTCTCAGGCCTGTGGCGAGACCGGGCCGGGACGCATGGCGGAACCCGATGAAATCGTCCGGGCCCTGGGCGACTCCTTCAGTTCAGGCCGGCTCGCGGGCCTCCGGGTCCTGGTCACCGCCGGCCCCACCCGGGAGTTCATAGACCCGGTGCGCTATTTGAGCAACTGCAGTTCCGGCAGGATGGGCTACGCCATCGCCCGGGCCGCCGTGGAGGCTGGCGCGGAGGCGCTTTTGGTGTCGGGGCCGGTGGCGTTGGCGCCGCCGGAGCGGGCCCAGCTGGTGGAAGTGGTGTCTGCTGAGCAGATGCGGGAAGCGGTGTTGGCGGCTCTTGCCTCCTGCGACATCTTCATTTCGGCGGCGGCTGTCGCCGACTACCGCAGCGCCGAGACGGCCCCCCGCAAACTTAAGAAGAACGCGGCTCGCCCGCGCCTTCAGCTGGAGAAAACGCCGGACATCCTGCTGGAGGCGGCCTCCCAGAAGAAACCGCCTTTCACCGTAGGCTTCGCGGCGGAAACCGAAAATCTTGCCGTCAATGCGAAACAAAAATTGGCGGCTAAAAAGCTGGACATGATCGCGGCGAACCAGGTGGGAGACGGATGCGGCTTCGAGAGTGAATTCAACGCCCTGGAGGTTCACTGGCCAGACGGGTCGCAACGCCTGGAGCTCGCTCCCAAAGAGAAGCTGGCCCGGCAACTGGTGGAATTGATCGCCGCCCGCTACCGACAAAAAACCGCGCCCAAGCCGCGCCGGGCCGCCGCGAAAACCACTGCGAATTGACATGACTCTGGAGGTTTCCCCTTCGCTTTTCCGCGCCTATGACATACGGGGCGTGGTCGGCGAGACCTTGACGGCCCCGGTGGTTCACAGGATTGGACTGGCCATAGGCGCGGAAGCGGCGCTGAAAGGCGAACCGGCGGTTGTCGTCGGGCGCGACGGCCGCCGCTCCAGCCCGGAATTGGCCGCGGCCCTGATAGCGGGCCTGCGCGAGAGCGGGCGCGATGTGACGGACATCGGCATGGCGCCCACCCCCGTGTTGTATTTCGCCACGCGCTTTCTGAAAACCCATAGCGGGGTGATGGTGACCGGCAGCCACAACGGGCCGGAATACAACGGTCTCAAGATCATCATCGCGGGTCAGACTTTGTTCGAAGACGCGCTGCAGGCTATTTATCAGCGCACGGCCCGGGGCGAATTCAGCACCGGCGCTGGCGGATTGCGGTTGGTGGATGTCAGCGCCGACTACCTCAGCCAAGTGACGGCGGACATCCCGGCGGCCTCAGGGGAGCAGGCCCTCAAGTTGGTCATTGATTGCGGCAACGGCGTGGCGGGCCTCATCGCCCCGTCGTTGTTTCGCGCCTTAGGCCACGAGGTTGTGGAGATGTGTTGCGAGGTGGATGGCGATTTCCCCCACCACCACCCCGATCCGAGCCAGCCGGAGAACCTGCAAGCCTTGATCGGGCAGGTCAGGGAGCGGAAGGCGGACCTGGGTTTCGCCTTTGACGGCGATGGCGACCGCTTAGGCGTGATAGATGGCGGCGGCAACATAATCTGGCCTGACCGCCAGCTGATGCTGATGGCCCGGGATGTGCTGTCCCGCCACCGCGGCGCGAAAATCATTTACGATGTGAAATGCTCGCGCCACCTGAAAACCGTGATCGAGGCCAATGGCGGCGAGCCGGTGATGTGGAAAACCGGACATTCCCTGATCAAGAGCAAGATGGAGGAGCAGGCCGCGCCCCTGGCGGGAGAACTGAGCGGCCATATCTTCTTTCGGGAACGATGGTACGGCTTTGACGACGCCATCTACGCCGGGGCGCGCCTGTTGGAGATCATCATGCAGGCCCAGGCCCGGCCTGAGCGCGTCTTTGCCGAGTTGCCAGGGGGCGTCTCCACCCCGGAATTGCGGGTGGGCTTGCCTGAGGAGCGCCACCAGCCGTTCATGCGCGCGCTTAAGGACAAGGCGGTTTTCCCCGGCGCTGAGGTCATCGACACGGACGGGATCAGGATTGAGTTTCAGGATGGCTGGGGCCTGATTCGCCCTTCCAACACCTCCCCGTGCCTCACCCTCAGGTTCGAGGCGGATGATCAGGCGGCGCTGGAGCGGATACAGGGTGAATTTCGCGCTTTGTTGCAAGCGACCGCGGCCGCCACGGGGCAATCTCTGTCCCTCTGAAGCGAGACTTGTCGCCCTGAATGCGTGACCGCGGCGCCAACGGGCCATTCCGGTTGCCCGTTCCCGGAAAACAGGCCCGGGAACACAGCTTGGGGTTGACGGCGCTCATCAGGGAGCGCATCAGTCAAAACGGCGGCGACATCGGTTTTGACGATTTCATGGAAATGGCTCTGTATGAGCCAGGCTGGGGCTATTACAGCGCCGGCGCCGCCAAGTTCGACGCGTTAGGCGATTTTACGACGGCGCCCCATGTCTCCTCCCTGTTTTCCCGTTGCTTGGCCCGCCAGTGCGCCCAGGTGTTGGCCTCCCTGCCGGCGGGCGACATTTTGGAGATCGGGGCGGGGTCCGGCGTGATGGCCAAAGACCTGTTGCAAGAATTGGAGGCCCTCGAGGCCTTGCCCGCCAACTATCTTATCCTGGAGAGAAGCCCCGCGTTGCGCCTGAGGCAGCAACGGTTGTTCGCAACCCACATTCCCCAATTGTTGCCGCGGGCGCGCTGGCTGTCCGCGTTGCCGGAAACCCCGTTCCAGGGCGTGATGCTCGCCAACGAGCTCGTTGACGCCATGCCGGTGAAACGCTATGTGTTGCGCCGCGGGGAGGCGCAAGAGTTGCGCATCGGTCATAGGGATGGCGAGTTTCACTGGGTCGAGGGCCCGCCGGAGCGCGCCATTGCGGAGTGGTTTGAAGACATTATGAAGCGCCGGCAAGCGGAAAACGCCGGCGGCGCTTATCTCACCGAGCGCAACACGCAGGCCGAAAGCTGGATCAAGTTGGCGGCGGCGGTCCTGGAGCGGGGGGCCTTGCTGTTGATCGACTACGGCTATCCGCGGCATGAGTATTATCACCCGCAAAGGGACCGGGGCGCTTTGCTGTGCCATTACCGCCATCGTTGCCATGACGATCCGTTTTTCTATCCCGGCTTGCAAGACATCACGGCCTCGGTGGATTTCACGGCGTTGGCCCGGGCCGCCGGGGACAGCGGGTTGCAGGTGGCGGGCTACGCCGCCCAGGCCCATTTCCTCATCAGTTGCGGGTTGATGGAGCTGGCGTCCGCTTCTCGGCATGGCGACGGTGGTTTCGACCCCGCTGTTTCCCAGCAGGTGAAATTGCTCACCTTGCCGGGGGAGATGGGGGAGCGATTCAAGGCCATTGCCTTTGCCAAGGACTACGCCGGAGACTTGCTGGGATTTCAGTTCATCGACCAGCGGGACCACCTGTGGCGGCATTGACAGGGCGGGTCTGCTTCACGCCGGGCTGTTTCAAGTTGATGGATGTAAAAACATCACGGGGCGGATGGCGGCAATGAGCGCTTCACACTCGATGCTTTCAGGGGCCTTGCAAGGGCTGACGGAGTTTCTGCCCATATCCAGCTCGGCACATCTGATTTTGCTGCCGGCGCTCACGGGGTGGCCGGACCAGGGTCTGGCCCATGATGTTGCCGCCCATTTTGGCAGTCTGCTGGCGGTGATCATTTGCCTGAGGGACGATCTGAGAAGGTTGTTAGCCGGCTGGGTCGGTTCCTTCAGCGGCCGGGGCGGCGCTGAGGGGAGATTGGCCTGGGCCTTGATCATCGCCACCATGCCGATTTGCGTTGCCGGTTTGCTGTTTCGTTCCGCCGCCGCCGGCCCCCTGCGGGATCCGCTGGTCATCGCCAGCGCGACCATGCTGTTCGCTGTGGCGCTCTGGTGGGCGGACCGCCGTGGCGAACGGCGGCGTGGCCTGGAGCATTTTCGGCTCCGGGACGCCGCGCTCATCGGGCTGTTTCAAGTCCTGGCCATCATCCCCGGCGCCTCGCGCTCAGGCGTTACGATCACCGCGGGGTTGCTATTGGGGTTGAAAAGGGAAGCGGCCAGCCGGTTTTCGTTCCTGTTGGCGATCCCGGTCATCTTGTTGAGTTCCGGTTACGAGTTGGTCGCCGCGGCGTCTTCCCCGGCGCCGGCGGACTGGCCCGCCCTGCTCACGGTGGCGTTAGTCGCCTTCGCCAGCGCCTACGCCACTGTGCATCTCTTCCTCAAGCTGGTGGAGCGCACTGGCATGTTGCCTTATGTGATCTACCGGTTGGTTTTGGGCGCTGTCTTGTTCGCGGTGTTCCTGTAGAGCGGATTGAGATGCCGAGCATGTTGATCCTGCGCTTTCTCGTCTTGGCGGTTGGCTGTTGCGCCGCCGTTTTTCACTTTGCCCCGGCCGCCTGGGGGCAGGGTCGCGGGGAGCAACCCGCCGTAGTGAGATACACGGAGGCCCTGGAGGCGCCGGTGGAGCAATCGGCGCAGTTGCCAGGCCGGGCGGAAGCGCCCCACTCCAGCGTGTTGGCCAGCGAGGTGGCCGGCCTGGTGACGGCCCTCAAGGCGCGGGAAGGAGACCGGGTGGCGCAAGGGCAGATTTTGGCGACTTTGCAAACGACGTCCTTGGAGCTGAGTTTAGCCGCCGCTCGGGGGCGCCTGAAGGAGGCGCAGGCGAACCAGCAACTGGCGGCGCGGCGCCTGGAGCGTTCCAAGCGTCTGCGGGAGGCCGAGACCATCTCACGCCAGACTCTGGATGAATCGCAGTACGATTTTGACGCCTTGCAGGGCCGTATCGAGGCCTTGCGCGCGACGCTCGCCGGCATCGAGTTCGATATCAAACGCAGCGTCATTCGGTCGCCGTTTAACGGCATCGTGGTCGCCCGCCACACCGAGGTGGGGCAATGGAGCGATGTTGGCGCGGCCGTTCTGGAGGTGATGTCAACGGAGGCCATGGAAGTGCATGTGGATGTCCCGGAACGGTATTTCGGCGCTTTGGAGGCGGGCGGCGCCGTTACTGTGGCCTTCGACTCCTTGCCGGGCCGGGACTACGAGGCCGTTGTGCGCGCGGTGGTGCCGCGGGCGGACCCGAAAGCCCACACCTTTCCGGTGAAACTGCGGCTTAACGCGCCCGACGGGACTATCGGGGAGGGCATGTTGGCCCGCGCCACTTTTTCTCTGGGCCGTGCGGAGGCGGGCTTGTTGGTGCCTAAGGACGCCATCGTCAGGCAAGGCCCCAGGACCTTGGTCTATGTGATTGAGCGCGGCGTCGCCGCGCCGGTCCCTGTTGAGACAGTGGCCGCCATGGGCCTGTGGTCGGTGGTGCGGGGCGCGCTGGCCCCTGGCGCCATGGTGATCACCCGCGGCAACGAGCGCCTGCAACCAGGCCAGCCGGTCAGCGGCGAGCCTATCTCCTATCCGCCGCCATGAATCTCATTCAGGCCTGCATTCGCCATCCGGTGTCCACCGCGGTGGGCGTGATCTTCATCATCATGTTTGGCGTTGTCGCGCTGTTCAGGTTGCCGGTCCAGCTGACCCCGGATGTGGACAAGCCGGAAATTACGGTGACCACCGCATGGCCCGGCGCCAGCCCCCTGGAGGTGGAGCGGGACATCATCGATGAACAGGAGGAAGAACTGAAATCCCTGGAGGGCCTGGCGCAAATGCGCAGTGAAAGCCATGACGGTTATGGCCAAATCACCTTGCGTTTTCAAGTTGGCACCGACAAGGACGCCGCCCGGCTCAAGGTGTCGAACCGTTTGGACCAGGTGGAGTCCTACCCCGCCAATGTGGAGAAGCCGATCATTTCCGGGCAGGCCGGCGTCTCCGGGGCCATAGCCTGGTTTCATCTTGAGCCCCTCGCCGGCGAGCGCGGCTTCAAGGGGGATGTATCCACTTTGCACGATCTAATGGATGATTATGTCATCCCCGAACTGGAGCGGGTGGCGGGCGTGTCCTCGGCCAATCTCTACGGCGGGCGCGAGGCGGAGCTCCATGTCATTGTCGATCCGGCGAAGCTGGCGCGCCGGCAGGTGACGCTGTCTGAGCTGGCCGCCGCCATAGAGCGGGAAAACCGCAACTACAGCGCTGGCGACTTCGACGAGGGCAAGCGCCGCTATGTCGTGCGCACCGTGGGCGAATATCGAGCGCCGCAGGATCTGGAAAACATCGTCATTGCCATACGCAACGGCGTGCCTATCTATCTGCGCGATGTGGGCCGCGTGGCGCTGACCCACGAAAAGCCGACCGGCGCCCTCTTCAGCCTGCATGACAGGAGCATCGCGATGAACATCCAGCGTCAGATGGGGGCGAATGAACTGGACATCATAGCGGCGACGGAAGAGCGCGTGGCGCGGCTCAACCGGGACCTGCTGGGCCCGCACGGATTGCGTCTGGACCTGGCTTGGGATCAGACCGGGTATATCAACAGCGCCATCGCGCTGGTTCGCAACAACCTGCTCATCGGCGGCGTCCTGGCCCTGACGGTGTTGCTGATCTTCTTGCGCAGCGTCAGCAGCACCCTGATCGTCGCCGTGGTCATTCCCATCAGCGTCATCGGCGCTTTTCTGATGATGGCCGCCTTCAACAGGACCATCAATGTGATCAGCCTTGCCGGCCTGGCCTTTGCCACGGGCATGGTGGTGGACAACGCCATCGTGGTGGTGGAAAACATCTACCGGCACCGGCAGGCGGGCAAGCCTTTCTTCGAGGCGTCCCGGGACGGCGCCGTGGAGGTGTGGGGAGCGGTGTTGGCCAGCACCCTGACGACCATTGCCGTGTTCGCGCCGGTGGCGCTGATGCAGGAGGAGATCGGCCAGCTGTTCGCCGACATCGCCGTGGCCATCAGTTGCGCCGTGGGGATCAGTTTGCTCATGGCGGTCACCATGATCCCCACCTTGTCGGCCCGGTTCCTCAGGGTGGCCCCCTCGCGCCTCCCTGGGCGCGGCTTTCATAATCTCTGGGGGGGCGCGGCGTTGGCGGCCGGGGCGCGGGACGCCATCGCCTCCCGGTCCCATTGGATCAACGCCTCGGGCCGGCGCCGGTTCGTCGTCGTTGCCGCGTCCATGGCCTTGGCGGCAGGCGTCAGCATCGCCATCAAACCGGAGGCGGAATATCTGCCGACGGGGGACACCGATTTTCTGTTCGGGTTGCTGTTGCCGCCGCCGGGTTACACGGTGGAGGAGCGGGCGGCCATTCACAAGGTGTTCTCCTCCGCCATGCGGGACCTCAAGGCCCATCCCCCCGGCTCGCCGGCGGCGGAGAAGCTGGCCGGCGGCGGGCTGGACACCTTCTTTTTCGGGTTTGAAGGCGCCATGCTCTTCATGGGCGTGACCGGCAATGACCCGCGCCGGACCCGCGAGTTGTCCCCGATCTTCTACGAGGCCATGACCAGCGTGCCTGGGGCCATTCCCATCTTGCAACAGTGGAGCCTGTTCGAGGATGAAGGCGGCGAGGGTCGGAGCATAGATGTTGAGATCAAGGGGCCGGAGCTGGAGAGACTTATCATCCTGGGCGCCGAGATCTTTCAAGTCGCTCCCCAGGCGTTGCCTGGTGCCCAGGTGTTTCCGATTCCCGGCCTGGACCTGGGCAATCCGGAGTTGCAAGTGGCGGTGGACCGGCGGCGGGCGGCGGAGCTGGGCTTGTCCAACCGGGAGCTGGGGTTTACGGTGAACGCCTTGGTGGATGGCGCCAAGGTCAGCGACTACCAACACGAAGGCAAGGAAATCGACATTCGGGTGAAGGCCGAGGAAGGCTTCGCCCACAGCACGCACTTGCTGGAGCAAATGCCTATCGCCACGCCCGATGGCCGCTTGGTCACCGTAGGAGCTGTCGCCGATGTGTCTTTGACCACCGGCCCGGTGCAGATCAACCACCGGGAGCGGGAACGCACCATCACCATTCGCATCCTGCCGGTTGAAGACATGCCCACCGAAAGAGCCATGACGCTGATACGGGAGAAGATCATCGCTCCTATGGAAGAACGGGGGGCCTTCGGCGGGCTTTACCGGGCGGAGCTGACGGGCAGCGCCGACAAATTGGTGGTGGCGGGCAACGCGCTCAAGTGGAATTTGTTGTTGGCGTTGGCCATCACTTTCCTGTTGATGGCCGCGCTGTTCGAAAGCTTTCTTTACCCCTTTGTGATCATGTTCAGCGTGCCGCTGGCCGTGTTGGGGGGCTTCCTGGGGTTGGCGGTGGTCAATTTGGCCATCGGCTACCAGCCCCTGGATGTGTTGACCATGTTGGGGTTCATCATTCTTTTAGGCACCGTGGTCAACAATCCCATTCTGATCGTGCATCAATCATTGAATCATGTCAGGAAGGAAGGCATGGCGCCCCATGTCGCCATCAGAGAGGCGGTGCGCAACCGCATTCGCCCCATCTTTATGAGCGCTGGCACCTCGACCTTCGCCATGTTGCCCCTGATCGTGGCGCCGGGGGCCGGTTCGGAATTGTACCGGGGGATAGGCGGCGTGGTGGTCGGCGGCCTGTTGCTTTCCACCTTGTTCACCCTGTTTATCGTTCCCGCCATGCTGAGCCTGATCTTCGATCTGCGCCAGAGTCTGACGGGCCAAGTGGAGGGCGCCATTGCCGCCCGGGGCGGGCCGGATTAGCCCCTCAAACGCGGACAGGCTTGTCCCGGGTCACTGGCTGTTCGCCACCATGTAGTCCACGGCGGCCTTCACCTCTTCATCCGTCAAGCTGGGATTGCCGCCCTTGGGCGGCATGGCGATCAGGCCGCCTTCGCTGATGAAACCCTTGATGGCGTGTTCGTAGAGCAAGGCCATGCCCAGGGCGATGCGGCTTTCCCACACCGCCTTGTCGCCGACTTTGGGGATGCCCGGCAACCCGTTGTGACAGCTGATGCAAAGTCCCTCATACACCTTCTGCCCCAGGTTGACAGGGGCGGCGTCCGGCGCGGCCGCAACCATAGGCTCTTCTTCCGGCTCTTCGCCGGCGATATTGACCCGGCCCACAGGGACGGTGTTCATGGCTACTTTGGTGGATTGTTTGAACGCGATGGCATCCTCGTCGATGCCGAAATAACGGGCTAACGCCACGAACAGGATGACAATCACGGCCAACAGGCCGATGACGAGGGAATAATTGTAAAAAAACACCCGGTCCTGCTCTGAATTCATCGGCGTCGCTCTCGTCAAAGAAATTGCGCGGTCGCGGCAATTATACCCTCTGCGCTCGGCATTGGGCAAAACCGGGATTCAGAAAGGCCGCGCCCGCCGCCCGAAACCGCCAGCACCGGCCCCCTGTTTTGCGGCCACCGCGGCGGGGAAAGCCTCGCGGCTCAGCAGGTCTTCAACCAACGCGTCGGCGATGTTCAGCGAACACACGGATTGCAAGCCGCGCCAGGCCGGCACGCTGTTGACCTCCAGGACCAGGTATTCGCCTTGCTGATCGCGGATGATATCGACGCCGCCGTAGAGAATGCCCGTGGCCCGAGACGCGGCCGCGGCGATTTGCCTCAGTTCGGGTGTAAGCACGGCGGGCAGACATTCGCCGCCACGGGCGCGATTGGTCACCCAGTGGTCGGCGATGCGCTCCATGGCGGCCACGGCCCTATGGTTGATGACGAAGACCCGCCAGTCCCGGCCATTGCCGTTGTCTTGGTCGATGAACCGTTGCAAGTAATAAACGCCGTTGATCATGTCCGTGTCCAGTTCGCAATCGTCGGAGTCGATTAGTTTCAACCCTCTGCCGCAGTTGCCGAACAGGGGTTTTTGCACTAGCCGGCGCCCGTTGCCGAGTTCCGTGGCGATGACCTGCGCGGCGGCCTGCCGGGTCTCGCAGACCCAGACCGGCGGTGCCGGCACCCGGTTTTTGCCTAACAGGAAGCTGGTCATGCCTTTATCGACAGTGCGCTCTATGCTCCCCGCATCGTTATAGACGAGAATGCCCAGCTGGCGCAGGGCGTGGAGGATGTCTAATCTGAAGGTGACCTCCTCGAAACCGCCCGCGGCCACAGCGCGCACAAAGGCCGCGTCCGGCAAGGCGGCGGCGAAACCGGGAATGTCAATGCCCGCCGGATGTTGTTCAAACCCGAGGTGGCATTGCGACAAGGAGACGACCTGCGTGGCCATGCCGCGCTGTTGCAACGCCGCCGCCAGTTGCTGTTCATGCCAGCCGTTGTTTTCGGAGAAGATGACCTTGTTTCGCATGGGTCCCGTCTTGGGCGGGGGGCTTGCTCCGCGCCTGTTTGAACCCGCAAGTATAATGAGAAACCCCATGAACGGTAAGCCACTCATTGTCCTTGGCGTCAGCGCCCGGGCCGCGGCGTTTTCGGCCCATCGGGCCGGTTACGCGCCCTATTGGATCGACCATTTTGGCGACGAGGATTTGCGGGAGCAGTTTCCCGGCCAAGCCGCGCCGGACTATCCAGACGGGCTGGTTGAACGCCTGCGCCAGGCGCCGGACGCGCCCTTCATGTTCACCGGCGCGTTGGAGAACCACCCTGGCGTCCTGGAACAATTGGCCCGGCAACGGCCTCTGTTGGGCAACGCCGGCCACGCCTGTCTGCAAGCGCGGGACCCGGCGGCCTTGGGAGATGCGTGGCGCCGGAACAACATCCCCGGCCCGGAAATGCTGACCGCCGGCGCCAAACCGCCGCCAGACCGGGACTGGTTGGCGAAGCCCATGCGCGGTGCCGGTGGCATGGGCATCAGGCCTTACGACGGGAACCCCGTCGGCGTCAATTGCTACCTGCAAGAGCGCATCCCCGGCCCTGTCTTCTCTGCCGTTTTCATCGGCGCGCGCCAGCGTTGCCGGTTGTTGGGCGTAACGCGGCAATTAGTGGGCCTGCCGGAGTTCCACGCCAGCCCCTTCAGTTATTGCGGCAGCATAGGCCCGATGGCTTTGAGCGTTTCCGAGCGCGCGCAGTGGCAGGCCCTGGGCGCGGTTCTGAGTCGCGAGTTCGCGCTGACCGGCCTGTTTGGCGTCGATGCGGCCAAACGCGGGGATGAGATATGTCCCGTTGAAGTCAACCCCAGATACACCGCCTCTGTCGAAGTCCTGGAGCTGGGTGCCGGACATCGCGCCGTCGCGTTGCATTGCGCCGCCTGCCATCACGAACCGGCTCCTGTCGAGCCGCCGCCCCGCCACTGGCTTTTCGGCAAGGCGTATCTGTTTGCGCCGGCGGACCTGGTCTTCAAGACCCTGCCGCCAACCTTGTCCGCGGCGGGGGAAACGGACTTTTTTTCAACGGCGGACCTCCCGGCCCAGGGCGCGAGGATAAAAAAAGGCCATCCCATCCTGACTGTCATTGCGGGAGGCAACACCTCTGACGAGATCCGCCAAACCCTCATCAGAATCAGCGAGCGCGTTTATCAACACCTGCTCTAATCCAAGGCTGGCGGCGCGGCCCGGGGCCGGTTGACATTTCGCCGCGGAATAATCAACATCGGGGGGTGTTCACAGGCCGGCTTATTGCCCAACCCCGGTGAAACCAACCGCGTTGATCAGTTGCATTGGACACCGTATCGCCAGAAAAACGAAGTGAAATCATGCGGCTTATCCGTGGCAAGGACACGCTGCCGGAGAAGGCCCTGCGCTCTCTGTTGCACCGGCGGGGCTTCCGGTTTCGCTTGCACGACCGAACCTTGCCCGGCAAGCCAGACATTGTGTTGCCAAAACATCGCGCCGTGGTTTTCGTTCACGGCTGTTTTTGGCACCGGCACCCTGGTTGCCCGCGGACCCGCACGCCCGCCAGCCGCCAAGACTACTGGGTGCCGAAATTCGAGCGGACAGTTGAGCGCGACCAGCAAAATCAGCGGAAGCTCCGCCTGCTGGGGTGGAATGTCTTCACGGTTTGGGAGTGCGAGTTGAAAGAAGCGGATGCCTTGGTCGACAAGCTGGCCAAACTTATCCGGCGAGATGCCGCGCCCTATCCAGCGACGGATCTCCCGCCTTTGGCGGCGGTCGCGGAGGAGCCTGGCGATTACGAGATTGAAGAAAAGCCGCCCCCACCGGACAACGATTAACCGCATCCCTTTTATCTTTGCAAATAAGAATTCCGGCCGCCTTGGAGGAGTAAGTGGCTACTCTCGCGCCAGCGGAAAAGATAGACATTCCCGTTGCGTCAACAAGGCCGCCGCCGCTCACCGTGGCGGAGTATTTTGCCGGAATAGGATTGTTTCGCATGGGGCTTGAGGCCGCAGGATGGCGCGTCGTCTATGCGAATGACTGGAACGCCAAACGCGCTCAAATATACAGAGGCTTTTTTCACGAAAGTTATCGGGTGGAAGACATCTTTTCCGTCGCCTTGGAAGACATCCCGCAAGTCATGTTGGCGACCTGTTCTTTTCCGTGCGTGGATTTGTCTTTGGCGGGCAAAGGCGAAGGCCTCAACGGCAATCACTCCGGGGCTTTTTGGGGATTTCACAACATATTGAAAAAACAGGGGAAAAACAGTCCCCCCATAGTGTTGTTGGAAAATGTCGCCGGCTGGTTGTACGCCAATGAGGGACGGGATTTTCACACGACGGCCAAATCGCTCAATGCGCTTGGCTACGCTTGCGATGTGTTTGCGTTGAACGCTCGCTCTTTTGTGCCGCAAAGCCGGCCGCGGATTTTCATGGTTGGCGTAAAAGGCCTGGCCGGCGCTGACAATCACGGGCTTTCCAAACCTCGCTCGGAACGGCTAATGCCCCCTCGATTGAAAACACTGAGGTTGGGAAACAGGAGCATTCGCTGGGAAAATCTGGAGGTCCCGGAGCCGCCTCCGTACAAGAATGAAGGGTTTTCCGATGAAATTGTCGAGCCGCTTTCACAAGACGATCCGCGCTGGTGGCCGCAACAGAAGGTCGCCAAGCATCTTGCCATGATGTCGCCGCCTCATTTGGCGATGGTGAACACTATGGCGCGTCAAAAGAAGGAAAGTTGCAGGACTTTTTTTCGCCGCCGCCGCGCCAGCGGACAACGGGCGGAAGTGCGCCATGATGACATCGCCGGTTGCCTGCGCACCGCCGCTGGCGGCAGCGGAAAGCAATTTTTAGTGGCGGCGGGGCAGGGTTTGATTCGCATGCGAACACTGACAGTGCGGGAGTGCGCTCGTTTGCAGGGCGTGCCGGATGATTTTCCTATCGCGTCGAATACAGAACGGCAATCCCTTAACGCTTTTGGCGATGCTGTTTGCGTGCCGCTCGTGGCGTGGTTGGCGAAAGAGGTCTTGCTTCCCTTGGCAGACAGAGTAAGCAAGTCTTCCTGACCGCGTTGAAAACGGCCTTAGCGCGGTTGCATGCGGATGCCGCCGTCGATGCGAATGCACTCCGCGTTGATGTAGTCGTTTTCGATGAGAAACTGGACGAGGTGGGCCACCTCAGCGGCGTTGCCCAAACGCTTCGGGTACAGCACGGAGGCCTCCAGGGCCGCGATGACTTTTTCCTCCAGGACCTGGAAAATCGGGGTCTCGATCAGCCCCGGCACGATGGTGTTGACCCTGATGCCTGAGCTGGCCAGGTCCCGGGCCACCGGCACAGTCATGCCGACTATGCCGCCCTTGCTGGCGCTGTACGCCGCCTGTCCTATTTGCCCTTCATAAGCCGCCACGGAGGCGGTGTTGATGATCGCGCCGCGGCCGCCGTGTTCATTGACGGGTTCGTTTTTCGCCATCTGTTCCGCGGCCAGGCGCAAGACATTGAAGGTGCCGGCCAGGTTCACTTGCAGGACCTTGTTATACAGGTCCAGCGCGTGGGGGCCTGTTCTGCCCAAGGTCTTGGCGGCCACCGCGATGCCGGCGAAGTTGCAACAGATGTGAATGGCACCGAATGTCGCCACGGCGTGGTCAATGCCGGCGGCGACCGAGTCCTCGGCGGCCACATCGACGCGCTGGAACAGGACCTGCTCGCCGGATTGTTCGGCCACGGCCGCGCCCAGCTCCTCGTTCACATCGAAGATGACGACCTTGGCACCGGCGGTCGCCAGGCGTTTGACCGTGGCGGCGCCCAAACCGGACGCGCCGCCGGTGACAATGGCTGTTTTGCCGGGAATGTCCACAGCGTTTCCCCATCAAAAATTCACGGCGAAGTGTATCCAATTCCCGCCGTTGCCGCAAAGCCGGCGACATTGACCCTGATGGGAAAGGCCAAGCCCCCTAAACCGCCGTTTTTTAGTACACTATCGCCACGCCCGCCCTGGTGTCGGAGGAAAACGCCGTGTCTGCAAGCGCGCCCCAAATCATAGAAGAATCTGTTTTGTTGACCTCGACGGAGGCCGGCATCGCCACCCTGACCCTGAACCGTCCGGAACAGTTCAACGCCTTGTCCGGAGAGTTGCTGTCCGCGTTGCAAGCCGCCTTCGAGGCGATAGGCAAGGACCAGACGGTCCGCGTGGTGGTCATCGCGGCCCAGGGCCGGGCCTTTTGCGCGGGGCATGATCTCAAGGAAATGCAATCCAGCGCGGACCGGGCCTTTCACCAGGCCTTGTTCGACCGATGCGGGACCCTGATGAAGACCATTAACCGGTTGCCTCAGCCGGTGATCGCCAAGGTCCAGGGCCTCGCCACCGCCGCCGGTTGCCAGCTGGTGGCGCAGTGCGATCTTGCCGTGGCGTCCGTTGCGGCGCGCTTTGCCGTGTCCGGCATCAATGTGGGGTTGTTCTGCTCCACGCCCTCTGTGCCATTGAGCCGGAATCTGTCCCGCAAGCAGGCCCTGCAGATGCTGTTGACGGGGGATTTCATAGACGCGGCCACCGCGCAGCGATTCGGCTTGGTCAATGAGGTGGCGGCGCCGGAGGCCTTGGATGAGACCGTGGCGGCGTTGGCGCAAAAAATCGCCGCCAAGTCCGCCTTAGCCGTCGGGCTGGGCAAGAAGATGTTTTACGAGCAAATCAACATGGACCTGAGCGCGGCCTATGATTTTGCCGCCGAGCGCATGACCTGCAACATGGACAGCGACGATGCGCGAGAGGGCATAACGGCGTTCATCGAGAAGCGCCAGCCGGTCTGGACGGGCCGATAACCCGCACTGATCAGCTATGCGCCAAGGGGCCATCTACGAAACCGGCCTGGACAAGAATCAGGCGAACTATGTCCCGCTGTCCCCCTTGACTTTTTTGGAGCGGGCGGCGTCTGTTCATCCTGACCGCGCCGCGGTGGTCCATGGCGAGACGCGCTTCACCTGGGCGGAAACCTACTCCCGTTGCCGGCGGTTGGCGTCCGCGTTGAGACGCCGGGGGATAGGCAAAAACGACACCGTGTCAACCATGTTGCCGAATGTCCCCGCCATGTACGAGGCGCACTTTGGCGTCGGCATGGCCGGTGCCGTGCTGAACGCGCTGAATTACCGGCTGGACGCCGCCGCCATCGCGTTCATGCTCGAACATGGCGAGGCCAAGGCGCTCATCACCGACCGGGAATTTTCCGGCGTCATCAAGGACGCCTTGGCGATAGCGCGGGCAAAGGGCAGGAACCTCCTGGTCATTGATGTCGATGATCCCCTATGCGCCGCCGGCGAGCTTGTGGGCGAGACGGAGTACGAGGCCTTCTTGGCGGAAGGCGACCCCGGGTTTGACTGGAAGATGCCGGAAGACGAATGGGACGCCATTGCCCTGTGCTACACCTCCGGGACCACGGGGGACCCGAAAGGCGTGGTGACCCACCATCGCGGCGCCTACCTGAACGCCATTTCCAACCTGATGGTCTGGAACACCACGGCCCATCCCGTCTATCTGTGGACCCTGCCCATGTTTCATTGCAACGGCTGGTGTTTCCCCTGGGGCATCGCGGCGGTGGCCGGCGTCAATGTTTGTTTGCGGGCGGTTCGGGCCGAGGACATCTTCCGGTTGATCAAGCAGGAGCGAGTGGACCATCTCTGCGGCGCCCCGGTGGTGTTGAACCTGTTGGCCAACGCCCCGGACGAATTGAAAGCGGGCATAGCGCGCCAGGTGAAGGTGATGACAGCGGCCTCCGCGCCGCCCCCCGCCGTGTTGCAAGCCATGGAAGAGATGAACTTCCCCGTCACCCATGTCTATGGCCTGACCGAAATCTACGGCCCGGCGGTGGTGTGCGAGTGGCGCGCCGCGTGGAACGACTTGCCGGTGGAGAAACAGGCCGAGATCAAGGCCCGACAGGGCGTGCGCTATCCGTTGCAGGAGGCTGTGATGGTGGCGGATTCGGAAACCCTGACGCCAGTGCCTAAGGATGGCGAGACCATAGGGGAGATCTTGCACCGTGGCAACATCGTGATGAAGGGCTACCTGAAAAACCCTGCCGCCACCGAGCAAGCCTTTGCCGGCGGTTGGTTCCACAGCGGCGATTTGGCCGTGTGGCATGAGGATGGCTATGTGGAGATCAAGGATCGTTCCAAGGACATTATCATTTCCGGCGGGGAAAACATTTCCAGCATTGAAGTGGAGAACGCGCTTTACCGCCACCCGGCGATCATGGAGGCGGCGGTGGTCGCCAAACCCGATGAGAAATGGGGGGAGACCCCCTGCGCTTTTGTCTCCCTGAAACCGGGCGCGACCCTGACGGAAGCTGAAGTCATCGCCTTCTGCCGCGCCAACATGGCGAATTTCAAAGCCCCCACGGTGGTGATGTTCGGGCCTTTGCCCAAGACCTCCACCGGCAAGGTGCAGAAGTTCATCCTGCGGGAGCGGGCGCGAGGAGCAGGCCCTTGACCCGCATGGTGGACAGCGCGGCGCTCCGGGAAATTCTGAGGGGCAATGAAAGGGTGGCCATAGTGGGCTTGTCGGACAACCCGATGCGCCCCAGTTATTTCGCTGGAAAATACCTGAAGGAACACGGCTTCGACATCGTTCCGGTGAATCCGAATTACCAGACCATATTGGGCGAACCCTGTTACCCGAACCTGCTCTCGATCCCTGGCAAGGTTGACATCGTTGATCTGTTTCAAAAGCCGGACAAGGCGTTGCCGTTTGCCCGCCAGGCGGTGGAAATCGGCGCCAAGGTGTTGTGGATGCAGTTGGGCGTTGTCAATGAAGAGGCCGCGCAACTGGCCCGGCAGGCGGGTTTGCAAGTGGTCATGGACCGTTGCATGAAGATCGAATACGCCCGCTTGTTCGGCGGGCTGAACTTCATCGGCGTGAACACCATGGTGGTGTCGGCCAAACGCCCTTTGTTCGTGAACCGTTAGGACGACGCGGCGTGGCTGACAAGACTTTCGGCATAGAGACCCTCTGCCTTCATGCCGGGCAGATCCCGGACGCCACCACCGGGGCGCGGGCCGTGCCGATCTATCAGACGGCGTCTTATGTGTTCGACGATCCCAACCATGCCGCCAGCCTGTTTGACTTGCAGACTTTCGGCAACATCTATTCCCGCATGATGAACCCGACCAATGCCGTGTTCGAGGAGCGCATGGCGGCATTGGAAAACGGCAGGGCGGCGTTAGCCGTTAGTTCCGGCATGGCGGCGCAAATGGTCGCGTTGTTGACCCTGATGGAGGAGGGCGACGAGTTTATTTCAGCCGCCACCCTGTATGGCGGCACTTATTCGCAGTTCGATGTCACCTTCAGAAAGTTCGGCATTAATACGATCTTTGTCAATTCCGACGACCCGGACAATTTTCGCCAGGCCCTGACCACTAAGACTAAGGCCATTTACGCCGAGACCATAGGCAACCCCTTGAACAACATCCTGGATCTGGAGGCGGTGGCGGCCATCGCCCAGGACGCCGGCATTCCCCTGATCATAGACAACACCTTCGCCTCGCCTTACCTGTGCAGGCCCATGGACTTCGGCGCGGACATCGTGACCCATTCCGCCACCAAGTTCATCGGCGGGCACGGCACCTCCATAGGCGGCGTGTTGGTCGAGTCAGGCAAGTTCGACTGGGCCAATGGCAACTTTCCGGGGCTGACCGAGCCCTCCAAGGGTTATCACGGCGTGCGTTTTTATGAGACCTTTGGCGATTTTGGTTTCACCATGAAGGCCCGTTGTGAGACTCTGCGCACATTAGGGCCCAGCCTGAGTCCGTTTAACGCCTTCCTGTTTTTGCAGGGACTGGAAACCCTGCCAGTGCGCATGGACCGGCATTGCGAAAACGCCATGAAGGTGGCGGCTTATCTGCGGGACCACGAGGCGGTTTCCTGGGTGAAATACGCCGGTCTTGAAGACAACGAATACCACGCTCTGGCGCGCAAGCACCTGCCCAAAGGCGCGGGGTCCATACTGTGTTTCGGCGTGAAAGGCGGCGTGGAAGCAGGGATCAAATTCATCGAGAACGCGCATTTTCTGAGTCACTTGGCGAATGTGGGAGATGCCAAGACCCTGATCATTCATCCGGCCTCCACCACCCATCGGCAACTCTCCCCGGAGGAACAGCTGGCCGCCGGCGTCGCCCCGGACATGGTGCGCATATCGGTGGGCCTGGAGACCATAGACGACATCCTGTGGGACCTGGATCAGGCCCTGCGTCAATCCCAGCTTAGCGCGTGAATTCCGGCGCTTCGCGCTCCAACACTCGTTTGACAGCCTCGAAATGCAGGCGCGCCTGGCGGCTTTGCGCCTCGAATTGCCGATAGGTCAGCGCGGCTATCTGGTCCGGGACAATTTTGAGTTCCTGCCCCGTTGAACAGGCCAATACCTGGGTCATTGCCGCTCTTTCCAAGTAATACAAGTCATCGAAAGCCTTGGCAATGTGGGCTCCGGTTGCCACGACGCCGTGGTTGGCGAGGAACAGGATGCGTTTTTCAACCAGTTTCATGGCGATCCGGTCGCCTTCCGCTTCATCCGTCGCCAGGCCTTTGAATTCGTCTTCGTAGGCGATTTGTCCGTAGAACCTCAGCGCGTTTTGATTGCACCACTTCAGCCGATTATCGGCCAAAGCGCATAATGCCGTGGCGTAGGGCATGTGGGTGTGCAACACGCATTTCGTTGCCGGCGCCTTGAGATAAATCCTCGAATGAATGAAAAACGCGGCGGGTTCCACAGCTCCTTTTCCATCAAGGATGTTTCCCTGGGGGTCAACAGTCACTATATCGCTGGCGGTGACCTCCGACCAGTGAAGTCCCTGGGGGTTGATCAGATACTGATCCTGCGCGTCGGGCGCAGACAGGCTGAAGTGATTGCACACGCCTTCGCCCAATCCTAACCGGTCGGCCCAGCGCAACGCGGCGGTTAGGTTGATCTTGGCTGCTTGTTGCGGGTTTTGTTCCCCGCAGGGCGGATGCGGCAAGCCGAAAGCCTAAAACCCCCTACCTGTTGAGTGTGGTCTCATCGGTCCAAAGCCGACCCTCGCCGGGGATGAACTGACCGGTGCGGATCCGGTGGATGTCGTAACTGGGAAGCGAGACTTCGGCAATGGCTTGCGACCCTAAGCGAAGGGCGTGTTTGTTGAACCTGAAGTCATGATTGGAGAAGCCGTGGGGCTTGCGTTTCTCGGACAGCACCTCCGGGTCCACCGGATAGATATGCAGGAAGAACCAGGCGCGTCTGTCGGTTTTGAAGTGATCATCGACCTCTTTGTTGCGCGCCCCCCGCGCGTAATACAGCTTGTTGTCGATCAGATAGGCGTCATAGGAGTAACTTCCCGTGCCGCTGAGGATGGGATCGGCGTTCATAACGAATCGGTCCAAGCGCCCTTCTCGGAACATCTGGAGGCCGGACAAGAGAAACAGCACCGTGGCGGCGACGCACACGTCGGGGACCAGGCGATGGTCGGACACGCGGTGCAGATACTCTATTGCCAGCGCGAAGAAGACCAGTGGAATGCCTATGTAAAACAGGGTTCCGGAGTAGTGGAAAATAGCGGCGTAACGCATAGGCAACATCCACAACAGGCCGGACAGGGCCAGGGAGGTCCAGAGAATTTTATGGCTCCCGCCAAACGCTATTCCGAACAGGCACACGCCGAGAGCGATCAGGCCTATGACAGTGCCGCGGGTGGCCGCCGGCGGGGCCGAATCCCTGCTGAGGGCGCGCACATAGCCGGGCAAGGTGTAAGGGAAAGCCATGCCGCCGATGAGCTGAAGTTGCTTGTCCAAGAAACGGGGCCAGGCCATGACCCGGGCTGGATTGGATTTAAACTCCTCGTCCGCCGCGGCGCGCGTTTGGATTAAGCGGGCAATCGGCAATGTCATCTTGGTTTGCGCGCCTTCCACCGTGTCAGACTTGTTGATCGCGTTGAAGCCTGTCGTGAACGCGCCAGTCAATAGCACGGCCAGACCCAAGATCAGGTAGCGGCGCACCGCCATCGACACAGGCGCCGGGCTGTCCACGGTCTCGCCCAGGCGCATCTTGCTCAGTTCGTTCGCCAGGCCCAAGACGAGAAAAGGCAGAAGCAGAGCCAAGACCTGCCCGCCTAACAAGAGGGCAATGACAGCCTTGACCATCAACTGCCGGAAATGGCCCTCTTGAACGAACACCACCATGCCGTGGAAGGTCAGCATCACGCCAAAAAACGCCACCGCGGCGCCGGCGGAGAGCAACCCGTTGTAATACAGGCAACAGTAGGAAGAGAAGGCGAGCACGGTTGCCGCCAAGGCGGTCCATTTGCTGGACACAAGTCGGCAAAGCGACAGATGCGCCAGCGACGCTGTTCCCGCAAAGAGCAACCACATCGAGGTCCAGGTCGCAGGGTGCGCTTCCCAATCGCTGCCGAGCAGGAACATCGCCGACACGACGATCAACACCAGCAGGGCGGGTATCGAAAGAAACAGGGTTTTAAGTTTCTCAAGGGTCATGTTTCAATTCCTCATGCGTAATTTTGTCAATGGAGCCGCAACTTCCCGTTTCCACCATTGGGCGAATTATTTGGCAATAAAAAACGATTTCCCATAGTCAGGCATTTTACTGCGAGTTGCAAACGATTTCAACCTGCAATCGGGTCAGCTTTGCGGCATCAGCGTTCCGCAAGCAACAATTCAAGTGCCTATTTATGGAATAATTCGGAGGAATATGCAAGCGCAAAGCAAAACAGTCCTGGTGGCGGTCCTGTCAGCTGTCCTGGGAGCCCCCTTGGCGCCGGCGGCTGAGATCGAGGAAGTGTTTGTCATTGGCTCGCGCATCCCCCGCGGATTGCCGGACCAAGCGGCGCCGACGTTAGTCCTCTCGGAGGATGACTTGAGCCGTTCCGGGCTGACCGGTCTGGGCGCCATTTTTCAGCAACTGCCCCTTTCCGGGTCGGCCATCAACACCCGCTTCAATGTGCCGGGCAATTTTGGTTTCCCCCAGGATGGGTCAGGCATAGGCGCCGGCGCCGCCCAGATGTCATTGCGCAACTTGGGGGCCAAACGCACCTTGGTGTTAGTGAACGGCCGGCGCTGGATCGCCGGGGCCTCGGCCTCCGGCGTGCCAGGCGCGGTGGATCTCAATTCGTTGTCCGCCAATGTCATCGAGCGGGTGGAAATCCTGCCGGCTGGCGCCTCGGCCAGCTATGGCTCGGACGCCGTGGGCGGGGTCGTCAACCTCATCACTTACCAGGATTTTGAGGGCCTGAGGCTAGTCGCTCAGACCGGCGGCCATCTCTCTCACGGCGATGGCGAAGCGTCGCAACATTCTCTGTTGTGGGGGGGAGGCAACGCCACGACGCGCCTGATGGCCAGCGTCCATTACGCCGACGAGGGCAAGATCTTCACCTCAGCGCGGGTCCAATCGGCGTTTCCGGCCCCCTACGCCACAAGTTGCGAAGCCGGGGGGTGCTCCTCGTTCACTCCCCAGGGGCGTTTTTTACTGGGGCCTACCTTTGGCTATGCCGACCTGGCCTTGAATGACGGCGTCTTGAACGATGGCGCCGACAACCGGCCCGTGTTCGATCCCGCAGATCCCTACGGAGGCGACTTCCACCGTTTCACCAGCGCCGACCGCTTCAACTTCAATGGCGACCGTTACAATTTCCTGATGACGCCGAACCGGCGTCTCAATCTCTACGCCCAGGTCTCCCACGAGGTCACCGACCGTCTCCGCTTCACCGGCAACTTGGCTTACAATCGCCGCCGCTCCACCACCATGGGCGCGCCGGAGCCGCTGTGCTTAGGCGACGGTTGCGGCAACGCGATGCTCAGGCACATCGTCATTGACGCCCGGCAACCCTACAACCCTTTTGGCGTTGATCTGTCGGTGGCGAACGGGAACCTGGAATTCTTTGGGCGGCGGCCTTTGGAATCGGGCCCGCGGGTGTTCGATCAGACGGTTCACACGCTTTTTTTCAGCGCCTTGGCGGAAGGCGAATTCACGCTCGTAGGGCGAGACTTGCGCTGGGACATGGGCGCGGCCTACGGCAAAAATCGGGGCGCCCAGCGCAAATTAGGCGCGCACAACGCCGCCCGGTTGGCCACCGCCTTGGGCGATCCCTCCATCTGTGAGGCCACGCCCGGTTGCGCGCCTTTCAATTTCTTCGGCGGCCAGGGGCCCGATGGGCGCGGCTCCATCACTGCGGAGATGTTGGATTTCGTGGGTTACACGCAACGCGACTTCAGCAGACAGACCCTGCAAGACTACACCGGCAATCTCTCCGGCGAATTGCTGTCACTGCCCGCCGGCCCGTTGACTTTCGCCGCCGGATTTGAGCATCGCCGCCACCGGGGGTGGTTTCGGCCCGACCCTGTCGCTGAACGCGGAGAAACCGCCGGGATCCCGGCTGGCGCCACCCGGGGCGGTTTCAATGTCACCGAGTTTTACGGCGAGTTGAACTTGCCCTTAGCCCAAGCTGGCTCCAGCGTCGGCCACTTGGACCTCACCTTGGCGGCGCGGCGTTCGGATTACAGCAGCGTTGGCGTAGAAAGCACCTACAAGCTGGGGGTCCTGTGGCGGCCTGTGGCCGATTTGACCTTGCGGGGCGCCTTCTCCACGGGGCTCCGCGCGCCGGGCATAGGCGAATTGTTTGGCGGCGCGACGCAGGACGATTTCGCTTTTCTCGATCCTTGCGTGGATGTGCATGGCGTCATTGGCGCGGGCAACGGCGGGCGCGATGCGCCGCAACCCCGGCGCATCGTTGAAACGTGCGCCGCCCTGGGCCTGCCGCCGGATCTTGCGCAGATCAACTCTCAGCTAGTCGCGGTGTCCGCTGGCAACCAAGATCTGCTTGCGGAGACCTCGCAAAGCTACACGGCCGGCTTCGCCTATCGCCCTCAGTGGGCCCGTTCCCTGCTCTGGGTCGAGGATTTGAAGTTGTCCGCCGATTACTACCAGCTCGAACTTGACGACGCCATTCAGGGGCGCAATCCGAGCGACATCATCACCGCCTGCGTGGAGACCTTGGCGCCGCTGTTTTGCGACGCCGTGCAGAGGACTGGCCGGGGGACCGTCCGGCGCGTGGAAAACCAGTTGCGCAACATCGGCGGCATCGACGCCTCCGGGGTGGATCTGGCCTTGGAGTGGTTGCTTCCGCCTAGGCCCCTGGGCCAGTTGCGGGCGCGGGTGAACGCGACGCGCTTGCTTGACTTTATTGAGCTGACCGCCAACCCGAATGGTTCTTTCGCGGCCACCGACCTGGCCGGCGCCATAACCAACGAGACCTTTCAGCGCGCCTTCCCCAAGTGGCGCGGCATGGCCCGGCTGGACTGGACCCGCGGCGGCTGGACCACCGGCCTCACCTTCCGCTATGTGTCCAGTCTCAGACAACCTTCCGGCAATGTCATGGGCGCCGAGTTCTACACGGACCTGCTCACGCGCTATCGCCTCCAGTGGCGCGAACAAGCGCTGACGGTCACCTTAGGAGTCAACAATCTCTTGAACAACAATCCGGGCGCCTGTGATGCCTGCGGCTTGGTCAGCCTCAGTCCGGTGGCGCACGATTTGCCAGGGGTGGTCGGCTACGCCCGCCTGTCTTTTGAGCGCTGAGCCGGGTTAGACGAGAACGGTGGAAAAGCTTGATTGCGTAGTCGTCGGCGCCGGGGCCCTGGGATTGGCCGTCGCCCGGGAGTTTTCCTTGCGCGGCCGCGAGGTCCTGGTGTTGGAGGCCGCCGCCGGCATCGGCACGGGCGCCAGCAGTCGCAACTCGGAGGTTATTCACGCGGGCATCTACTACCCGCCCGGCAGCCTGAAAGCTAGCTCCTGTGTGGCGGGCAAAAACGCCTTGTATGAATTCTGCTCCCAGGCTGGCATTGCGCATCGCCGTTTAGGGAAGCTGATCGTCGCCGCCGGTGCCGATGAATTGCCCGTGTTGGATGATTATCTGCGGCGCGCCAAACGCAACGGCGTCAATGACCTGGAGCGGCTGACGCCGGCGGAAGCGGCGACGTTGGAGCCCAACCTCAGATGCGTGGGGGCCATCCATTCCCCCAGCACGGGGATTATCGATTCCCACGAATACATGTTGGCCCTGCAAGGCGAATTGGCCGCCAACGGCGGCGCGACGCTGTTCAACGCCGAGGTGGTGGGAGGCGCGGCGCGCCAGGACCGCCTGACGGTGAAAACCGGCACTGAGGAGCAGGCGGTCTTATGCCGCACTTTAGTGAACTGCGCGGGCCTGCAGGCCCAGGAGCTGTGCGCCCGGCTCGGCTTGCCATCGGCGTTGATTCCGCGGCGGTTCCTGGCGAAAGGCCATTATTACGCCTACTCCGGCCCGCCCCCCTTCAGTCGCCTGGTGTATCCGGTGGCGGGCCGGGCCGGTCTCGGCATCCACAGCACCTGCGACCTAAGCGGTCAGGTTCGCTTCGGGCCGGATGTCGTCTGGGTTGAGGCTCTTGACTATTCGTTTGACACCGGCGCCAAAGAAAAATTCGTCGCGGCCGTTTCCCGTTATTTTCCGGGCCTGGAGCCGGCCCGGTTGCGGCCGGACTACACCGGCATACGCCCCAAGCTGACGCCGCCGGGGGCCGCGCCCGCGGATTTCAGGATTCAAACGCAAGAGGAGCATGGCGTTCCCGGCTTGCTCAACCTGTTCGGCATCGAATCGCCCGGACTGACCGCCAGCCTGGCGTTGGCGCGGCGGGTTTGCCAGTTGGACCGGCCGCGCTGAGGGGCCGGGGAAGTCAGAAGCCGGGTTTGCGCCCCGCGCGCCGGCTTAGCGGGGCCTGGCCCCCAAGGGCAGGGTCTGAAGGCCGCGCAACACGACGCTGTTGCGAAAGGCCGGCCGGCGGGTCAGCAGGCGCAACTCGGCAAAACGCTCTAACAACATCTCGAAGGCGACGCGCCCTTCCAGGCGCGCCAGGGCCGCCCCCAGGCAATAGTGAATGCCGCGCCCGAACGCTATGTGGTCCTGTTTGGGGCGCGAGAAGTCGAGCCGGTCAGGGTCTGCAAAGACCTCGGGGTCGCGGTTGGCGGAGCCGAGCAACAGGATGACATCCTGCCCCTGGCGCAGGGCGGCGCCGTTCAGCGCGCAATCCTCTTTTGCGCTTCGCAGGTCCATCTGCACTGGCGCGTCGTAGCGCAAGAGTTCATCCACCGCGCCGGGGATGAGGCCGGGGTTCTCGCGCAAGGCCTGAAGCTGATTCGGGTGGCGCAACAGGGCCAACATGCCATTGCCGATCAGATTGGTGGTGGTTTCCGTGCCGGCGACTAACAGCAATCTCAGCAGAAGCAGCATCTCGGTTTCGGTGAGGGTGTCCCCCCGCTCTTCGGCTTGCGCCAGGCCGCTCATGATGTCGTCCCGCGGTTCGGCCCGGCGGCGCCGGATCAGGGGCAGAAAATAGGCGTCCAATTCCTCCGAGGTCGCCACGGCCGCCTGCCTCTCGGCCGGGGTCAAGGTCGGTTCCAGCAGACGGGCCCGCCGGTCTGACCAGCGTCTGAACTGGGCCCGGTCCTCCTGCGGCACGCCTAACATTTCGGCGATGACCATGACCGGCAGGGGGCCGGCCACGGCCTCCATGAGGTCGAAACCGGACGGGTCATCGATGGCGTCCAACAAAGCGCCCATGAGGGCGCGGATGCGGGGCTCCAGGGCGTTGATCGCCGCCCTCGTGAACGCCTTGTTGATCAGCCCCCGCAAGCGGGTGTGATCCGGCGGATCCATGAAGAGTATGGAGCGTTGGTCCGGGATCGGCATGGCGGCGATTTTCGACGGCCGCCGGTTGTCCGGGTCATTGGAGAAGCGGGCGTGGTTCCGCAGAACGGCATCCACATCCACGTAGCGCGACAGCACCAAGGCATCCATCAGCCGACTGTGGTGCGTCGGCGAGCGCCGCCGCAGTTTCGCGTACACCGGATAGGGGTCCCGGGCCATGGCGGCGGCGAGCGGGTTGTAGGCCACGCCGCTTTGCCAGCGTTCGGGGAGCAGGCGGATATTGAGGGCCAGGGCCCGCCAGGCCCGTTGCAAGGGAGAGGTCATGGCTTGGCTAAGGCAAAGGCGACGATGGCATCGCTTTTGTCGGTTTGGAACCCGTCATGGCCGCCAGCGGCGATGACCACATACTGGCGTCGCTCCGGGCCGTGGGCGTAAGTCATGGGGGTGGCGATGGCCGGCGCGGGCAGGGTCCCGCTCCACAGATGTTCACCCGTGCGCAGGCGGTAGGCTCGCAACAGATTGTCCGGACTGGCGCCGATGAAGATCAACCCGCTTCCCGTGATGATAGGGCCGCCCTGATTGGGCGCGCCCCAGGATGGCAGGCTTTTTATGAGCGGGCCGAACTCGACCCGGCCAAAGGGGATCTGCCAGCGCGTCTCCCCGTTGTTCATGTCTATGGCGGTCAGCCGGCCCCAGGGCGGCGGGTTGCACGGCGCGCCCAAGGAGGAGAGCAGGACGCCGCGCAGCATGATGTATGGGGAGCCGCGCATTTCATAGAAGGACAGGCCCGGCTTTCCGTCCTTTTCCGGGTCGTAATCCTCCCGCGGGACTAAGGTGACGGACGCCGCGAGATTGGAGGAATTGAGCACTGCCAGTCCGGTCTCCGAGTCGTAGGCGATTCCTCCCCAGTTGGTGCCGCCTAAGAAGGAGGGGTGCAGAAGCGAACCTTGCAGACTCGGCGGCGTGTAGAGTCCCTCGTTGCGCAACTTCTCCAGCTTGGCCCGACATTCTTTTTTGTCGAGCAACGCCACTCCCCAGGCGTCTTCCGGACGCAACTGTTGCGAGGTGACCGGGGCCGGCAACAGCGGCGCGGGTTGCGTGGGCGCGGCGTATTCTCCGGGGACATCTGTTGGCGGCGCGAGTCGTTCCTCCACGGGGAACAGCGGCTTGCCGGTGAGGCGGTCCAGAACGAACACAAAGCCCATCTTGGTGGCCTGCAAAACCGCAGGCGTCTTGCTTCCGTTGCGCTCCACCAGGGCCAGCGTCGGCATGGCGGACAAGTCGTAATCCCACAGATCGTGGCGCACCGTCTGGTAAGACCAGACCACTGTTCCGGTTAGGGCCTCCAGCGCCACCACCGCGTTGCCGAAGGGGATGGGCTCTTTGCGGCCGACGCCGTACACATCGTAACTGGGGCTGCCTGTTGGCAAAAAGACCCAGCCTCTTTCCTGATCGACAGACATGGGCGCCCAGGTGTTGGCTCCCCCTGTCTTGTGGCTTAAATGGGCGGGGATGGGGTTCCAGCTCCACAATTCCTCCCCGTTGCGGACATCAAATCCGCGCACGATGCCATCCAAAGCGTCTCCCCATTTGTTGTCGTAAAAGCTGCCGCCCACGATGATCACATCCCGGTAAATGGCGGCGGGCGAGGTGGAATAGACTCGCCCCTTGCCCTTGTAGTCCAGCGCGTTCAGGTTCACCCTGCCGTTGGCGCCAAAATCTTGGCACAGCTTGCCGGTGTCCGCGTCCACCGTCAGCAATGTGCCATCCTGGGTGATCTCAACGACGCGCTTGCCGCAAAAACCCGCGCTTTCCGCGGCGTCCGCCGCGGCCCAGTAGGCTACGCCGCGGCAATAGTTCGATCCGTAGAACGCGCCCGTCAACGGCTTCTTAGGGTCAAAACGCCACAGCTCCGCGCCGGTGGCGGGATCCAGGGCGACGATGTGGTTGAAGGGCGTGCAGAGATAGAGCTTCTCATTGGCGTATATGGGGGTGACTTGATAGACGGTGTTGTCGGCTTCCTCAGTGCCGGATGAGAGATCGCCGGCGTGGTAGATCCAGGCGGTCTCGAGTCGGTCTATGTTCTCCGGCGTGATTTGCCTAAGAGAAGAGCGTTGCGTGCCGGACGCCGGCCCGCCGTAGGTGGGCCAGCCGCTGGCTTCGTCCTCAGCGCCGCCCTCCGCGGCCTTAGCGGGAGGCGGGGCGCGGTCGCCTTCCGAACCGGCTCGGGCGAGGCCGGATGCGAAACAGGAAAAGCAGGCCAGGGCCGCCGCTAAAATTAACCTGCTACGCAAGCTTCCGCTCCATGGGTTTCCCGGTATCGCAGGATGGCGTCAAGTTGCGTTGCGCGTTCGGGTTTTTCCCGCAGGAACTCAACCAGGTCGTCAAGGGTGACAATGGAGACGACGGGGATCCCGTGCTGGCGCTGGATTTCGGCGATGGCAGGGGTCTGGCCCTGTCCCCGCTCCTGCCGGTCTAGGGCGATGACCACCGCCGCCGCCCGGGCGCCGTGGCTTCGAATCAGCTCAACGGCGAAATTGACCGAGGCGCCGGCCGTGATCACATCGTCGATGATTAACACCTCCCCGCCCAGGGGCGCGCCGGCGACAGCCCCGCCTTCGCCGTGGTCTTTCGCCTCCTTGCGGTTGAAACAATACGGCACGGGACGACCCTCCGCATCGGCGTAGGCCATAGCCGTGGCCGCCGCCAGGGGGATGCCTTTGTAAGCCGGCCCGAACAGCATGTCGAACCGGCACTCAGCTTGGTCGATGGCATGCCGGTAGAACCGCCCCAACCGGCTGAGGCTGGCGCCGGTGTTGAATTGGCCGCTGTTAAAGAAATAGGGGCTTGCCCGGCCTGACTTCAGCGTGAACTCCCCGAACCGCAACGCCTTGTTTTGGATGGCGAAATCGATAAACTCTTGTTGATAGGGGCGCACAAGCCGCATTATATCTCACAGCAAGGCCATGAAAATTGTCACGCTCAATGTCAATGGCATTCGCGCCGCCGACAGAAAAGGCTTTTTTGACTGGATGCTGAAGCAACAGGCCGATATGGTCTGCCTGCAGGAGATCAAGGCGCAGACTGATCAGTTGGGCCAGGCGGTCCTGCAACCTGCCGGGTATGTCGGGTTTTTCAACAGCGCGGAGAAAAAAGGCTACAGCGGCGTGGCGCTTTACAGCCGCCGGCCCCCCGCCAAGGTCGTCTCGCGCCTGGGCTGGGAGTCCGCCGACCGGGAGGGCCGGTTCCTCCAGGCCGACTACCCGGGCCTCAGCGTGGTTTCCCTCTATCTGCCTTCTGGCACCTCAGGCGAGGCGCGCCAAGAGGTCAAGTACGATTTCATGCGGCGCTTCGAGCAGACCCTGGCGGCGATGCGCCGCCGCCGGCGGGAGTTCATCATCTGTGGCGACTGGAACATTGCCCACAAGGAGATCGACCTGAAGAACTGGCGCGGCAATCGCAACAACTCCGGGTTTCTGCCGCCGGAGCGGGCCTGGATGGACAAGGTGTTCGGCGAAATCGGCATGGTGGACGCCTTTCGCGTCGTGAACTCAGAAGCGGAGCAATACACCTGGTGGTCGAACCGCGGACAGGCCTGGGCGAAAAACGTGGGGTGGCGCATAGACTACCAGGTGGCGACCCCCGGACTGGCGGGACGGATCAAGGCCGCTTCAATCTACAAGGATGAGCGGTTCTCGGACCACGCCCCGTTAACCATAGACTACGAGATTCCGGCGTTCGAGAAGGCCCGGGGTTGATTCCCCCTGCCGCTTTCGCGCCCCTATTCGGTGAAAAACTGTTGCCGGAAAGTGAAGTTCAGCGCGACGGATTCACCCTCCGGGGTGATGTTGAGTTCGAAAACGAGAGTCTCCTCGTTGTTCACGGCCGTTTCCGCGATGTAGTAGATGGCCCCTTGGCTACTCAGCTCCCGCATCTCCAGTTGCCGCAACTGGCGGCTCAGATTGGTCGCCGTGGCTTCGATCCGCGCCGTGACGGGCTTGCCTGTGGTCTCCATGACCTTTTTCAGCACGGAGACATTGAGCAGGGCGCGGTTTTTGCTGCGGCGGATCTTGTAGGATTTCGCCACCTCGGGCGAGAGCAGGTCCGTCGTGAAGGCCGCGTAATGAATGGTGTAATCGCCGAAGGTCTTGGACTGTTCAGCCGCGGCGGGCAAACCCGCCAGTGCCAATGACGCGGCGACCAGGATGGCGAAAATGCGGGACATCGCAAGCTCCTCTCATTGCGCTCCTTTAATCGGAGCTTGAGAAATGCTACACGCCGCGGGCCGCAGAGTCAAAACAAGGGCGGGTTCCGCTTGCGGAGCTAGCCGGGTTTTCCTTAAGCGGCCAGGACGCCGGCCAGGTCCGCCAGCGGGCGCGCCAACAGGATCAGGCCCAACTGCAACGCCACAAACACGATGACAGGCGAGAGATCGATGCCGTGAATGGGAGGCAACAGGCGGCGCGCCGGCCGCAACAGGGGTTCTGACAACTGGTGCAACAACGCGGTGATGGAGTTGTAACTGCCAGGAGTGAGCCAGCTGAGTATGATTTGGGCGAAGACGACGATCATGAGGATGTGGATGAGCAGGGCCAAGACCTTGGCCGCGCTGAGTGTCACCAAGCTGGCCAGCGGCATGAAGTCGCCATGGTGAATCAGCCCGGCGAGGGTCAGCTCCAGGGCCTTGATGGAGATCATCAAGACCACGCAGGCCCAGTCGACGCCGGCAAATCGGGGAATGACCCGGCGCAAGGGGCGCAAGGGCGGGTTGGTGGTCTTCAGCAGAAATTGCGACAGCGGGTTGTGGGTGTCAGCCTGCGCCATCTGCAACAGAAAACGCAGGGCCGCCAATAGCAGGCAGAGGGAAAGCGCCGTGCCGATCACGAGCAACAAGGCGTCCGCAAGGTAGCCGCCCATGGTCTATTCCGCCGCCCGCGCCAGTTCCACCGAACGCGCGTGGCAGGCCCCCAGGGCGCGCCGCAACAGCGCCTCCAGCCCGCCATCCTGAAACGCCTGCAGAGCCTTTTCCGTCGTCCCCCCGGGCGAGGTGACCTGCTGTCTCAGGGTGGCCGCATCCGCGCCGGTTTCTTTCAGCATCCGGGCCGCGCCTAAAGCGGTTTCAACGGTGAGGGCGCGGGCCTGCTCCCGCTCCAGGCCCAGGTCAACGCCGATGTTCTCCAATAGTTCGATGATGAGGAAAAAATAGGCCGGGCCGCTACCGGAAACGGCGGTTGCCGCGTCTAACAGAGACTCATCGTTCAACCACAGGGCGGCGCCGACGGATTGCATGATGCGGGTGGCCAGGTCCCGTTGCGCCGTCGTGACAGGCCGGGGACCATCTGGGGCGGCAAACAGGGCCGTCGCGCCCGCCCGCACCAAGGCCGGCGTGTTAGGCATGGCGCGCGCCACCGGGCAAAGCCCGTCCAGCCCTTTTGAGAGGGTCGCGACGCGGACCCCAGCCACGACAGAGAGAACCAGCGGGGCGACAGCTGTCGGCTCCGCCTTCAGGCTGTCCCGGACCGCGGCCCGCAGGGCGGCCAGGGCCGCCGGCAGGCTGTCCGGTTTGACCGCCATGATGACCGCCGCCGCGTCGGCGACGCCCGCGGCCATGTCCGCACTGGCGCGGATTCCGAACTGGGTCTGGACCTTGCGCCGTTGCCCGGCGTCCGGTTCCACGCCAAACAGGGCCGGTGCCGGATAGCCGTCGGCGATGAGTCCGCCGATGAGGCTGGCGCCCATGTTGCCGCAACCGACGACGGCGATTTTTTCCACTTCGGTCATGGTTTCATCATATCACGCCGCGCCAGCTCGCCTTGCGCCTCGCGTTCTGGGGCCGAACAGCGCCGCGCCAAGCCTGACCATGGTGGCGCCCTCCGCGACGGCGGCCTCCATGGCGCCGGTGGTGCCCATGGACAAGGTGTCCAGCGGGACTCCCCCGCGAACCAGTTCTTCGTAGAGGGCCCGCACCCGCGCAAAGGCGCGTCTTTGCGTGTCAAAGTCGCCCGCCGGGGCGGGCAGGGCCATCAACCCTCGCAGTTTCAGGCGCGACAAAGGAAGAATTTGCATGGCCAAGTCCCCCGCTTCCGCCGGGGTCGTCCCCCCTTTGCCTGGCTCGGCGTCGATGTTGACCTGTATGCAGACATTCAGGGGAGGCAGGTCATCGGGCCGCGCCTCATGCAAGCGCCGGGCGATCTTGAGACGATCAAGAGAGTGCGTCCAGTGGAAACGCCGGGCGATCTCCCGGGTTTTATTGGATTGCACCGGACCGATGAAATGCCACACCAGGGGATGTTCCCTCAGCCGCTCCATCTTCTCTCGGGCCTCCTGCATGTAATTTTCCCCGAAATCCCGTTGCCCCTCCCGCGCCAAAGTTAGAATCTCTTCAGGCCCCCGGGTCTTGCTGACAGCCAACAGGGTCACACTGCCGGCCTTGCGTCCGAAACGCTGTTCCGCCGCCGCGAGCGCTTGCCGCGCCTGACGCCACCGCTCAGGCAGGGTGTTCACTGAGAAAGTCTGGGGCTGTCCATGGTTTCTTAATCATAGCAGGCCAAAACGGGCAACCGCCGCAGGGCGAGCGAAGGGCCGGTTTGAGCGCGGGCCGCCGGTCCGGCGGGCGTCGCCAACGGGCTGAGGCCGGAAGTGAAAAGCGCGCCGCGGGGGCGGCTAACGCGACTGACGCAGGGCGCTGAAAAGGTTGCGGGGGAAAAAAGACTGCCGGAGGCAATAAAAAAAGGGGCTGACGCCCCTTTTTCTCAACAAGTCAATGCGAGATTACTTGTTGTTGATGTACATCGTGACTTCGAAACCGAAGCGGATGTCGCTGTACTCAGGAGTTTCCCATTTCATTGTTGTTCTCCGAAAGTCTGGTTGATGGTTACAGGGTTAAATTTCTTGGGTTTATTCCCCGCACAGGATTATGCAGTTTGCGTGCCAAGATTCGCCAAAACGCCGAAAAAACCAAAAATTCATTTCATATTCAATAGCTTATATGTTCCATGGGCGCCAAGAAAAATTAAGAAAAATCTTGGCGGGTTCCAAATCAGGCTCATGGGACTGGCTATTATCAACCGCACCGGGCCGGCGTCCCGCTTCGGGCCCCAGGACTGGCGCGGCAGGCTTAGCCAGCGGTTTCCAATCCGGCCGGATAGACTTCTTCGCCAGCGAAGACCGGACCATCCACGCAGACCCGGCGCATTGTCACCGCGCCGTTTTCATGCACCGGCACGGCGCAACCCGCGCAACCGCCCACGGCGCATGCCATGTATTCCTCCAGACAGACCTGGCAGGGCAGGGAAAATTCTTGGGCCAGCAGGGCGGCGGCCTTCAGCATGGGCGCGGGCCCGCAACTGAAAATCTCCACCTGTTCCCGCCCCGCCGCGTCCATGCTCTCCAGCCAGTGCCGCGCCAGGTCGGTGACCAGCCCGTCGTGGCAACCCTCGTAGCCTTGCAGGCTGGCGAGACGGCTGGCGATGCCCCAGTCCTCCAGCAATGGCAGGCAGGCGATGACGCCGGCCGGGAGGCCGTCCACCAGGATTCGGGAGGGCCGCGGCGCAAAGGGAAAGGGAATCTCAGACCCCATGACGACAAACGGACAGACGCGCCGCGCCTGCTTGCCTTCCATGCGGCGCAGGTGGTCGGCGAGAAACACCATGGGGGGAATGCCCACCCCGCCGCCGATGAGCAGGGGCGCGGGGCGGTAGTCCCGCTGTTTGAAGGGCGCGCCGATGGGGCCGATCACGCTAAGGGAATCATCCACCTGGGCGGCCGCCAATTTTTCCGTGCCGACGCCGTGAATCTTGAAGAGGATTTCAACCCAGCCCGCCTCGGCGTCGACGCGCATGATCGACATAGGACGGCGCATGGGCAGGTCCGGGTGGCAACGCAGATGAATGAAGTTGCCGGCGCGGGCGCGCTGGGCGACGGCGTCCGCCGCCAGACGCAGGAGGCGTTGCCCGCCGGGCAGGGCCTGGTTCTGCAAGATGACCGCTTCCTCGACAAAGAGGGTGTCGCGGGTGTCCGGATGGCCCATGGCGCCTGGTTCAACCGGTTTGGAACACCACCTTGCCGTCGAGGATGGTGTGAGTGACCTTGCCCTGCATCTCCCAGTGGTCGAAGGGCGTGTTTTTCCCGGCGCTGGCCAGTTCATCCGCCTTGAGGGTCCATTGCCGGGCCGGATCGAAGATGAACAAATCGGCCCGGGCGCCGGGGATCAGCGCGCCTGCTTCAAGGCCGGCGATGGCCGCTGGCTGGCAGGTGAGGGCGCCCACCAGCCGCTCCAGGCTGATCTCGCGCTGGGACAGGTTGAACATCAGGGGCGCCAGGGCCTCCAGAGTCGAGGCGCCCGGCGCCGTGGCGGCGAAGGGCGCGGACTTGGCGTCCTCATCATGGGGCTGGTGGTCTGAGCACACGGCGTCTATGACGCCGGCCCTCAGCCCCTCCAGCAGGGCGTCCCGGTCCCGGTCGGCGCGCAGGGGGGGCAACAGGTGGCATTGGGCGTTGAAGCCATCCACATCGAGGTCTGTAAGGTGCAAGTGGCAGATCCCCACATCCGCTGTGACCGGCAGCCCCTGTTCCTTGGCCGCCTCGATCATGGCCACGCTCCGCGCGGCGGACAGGCGGCAAAAATGGGCCGTCGCCCCGGTTTGCTCGATCAGCAACAGGGCGCGGTTGATGGCGACCGTTTCCGCCGTTTCGGGGATCCCGGGCAGTCCCAGGCGGGCGCTGATCCGCCCTTCATGCACGGCCCCGTTGTTGCTCAGGTAGCTGTCCTCCGGAGAGATGAAAACCGGCATGGCGAAACCGGCGGCGTATTCCAAGGCCCGTCGCAACACTTCCGTGTTGACCATTGGCCGGCGCGCGTTGGAAAGGCCGACGCAACCGGCCTGTTGCAAGGCCGCCGCCTCCGTGAGTCGTTCCCCGGCCAGGCCCTTGGTCAGGGCCCCCAGTGGGTAGATGCGCGTTTTGGCGACGCGATGTTGGCGCTCATGCACCAGTTCAACGACGGCCGGGGTGTCGGTCACGGGTCGGGTGTCCGGCGGGCACACCATGCTGGTCACGCCGGCGCGGGCGGCGGCTTCCGATTCCGAAGCGATGGTGGCCTTGTGTTCAAAGCCCGGTTCGCGCACATGCACGCTGAGGTCAACAATGCCCGGACAGACGCGCTGCCCCTCCAGAGCCAGCTCCAGGTCCGCCGTGAAATCGTCCACCGGATTGAGAACGGAAACGATTTCGCCATCCGCGATGTACACATCGCCCGGCTCATTGATCCCGCTGGCGGGACAGACGACATGGCCGTTGCCGATCTTAATGCGCATCGGCGGCAGCTCCCATGACCATCGCCATGACGGCCATGCGCACGGCGATGCCGTGGCTGACTTGTTGCAGGATGACTGAGCGTTCCCCGTCCGCCACCTGCGAATCAATTTCTATGCCCCGGTTGATGGGGCCGGGGTGCATGACGATGGCGTCGGATTTGGCGGCGGCAAGGCGCTTTTCGGTGAGGCCAAAGCGCTGAAAATACTCCTGTTCGCTGGGCAGGACGGCGTTGTTGATCCGTTCCCGTTGCAGACGCAGCATGATGATCACATCCGCGTCCTGCAACCCCTGGTTCAGATCATGGAAGACCCGCGCCCCGAGGCTTTCTATGCCTTCGGGCAACAAGGTTTTCGGCGCGATGACGCGCACCTCGCCGGCCCCCAAGGCGTTCAGCGCGTGTATTTCCGAGCGCGCCACCCGCGAGTGGGCGATGTCGCCGACGATGGCCACCCGCAGCGCGGCGAAATTCGGCTTGTGGCGGCGAATGGTGAACATGTCCAACATCGCCTGGGTGGGGTGGGCGTGACTGCCGTCCCCCGCGTTGATCACATGGGTGCCCTCCGCCACCTGCCCGGCGATGAAATGCGCGGCCCCGCTGGCGCTGTGGCGCACCACAAACAGGTCGCAGTGCATGGCCTCCAGGGTGCGCAGGGTGTCTTGCAGGATTTCACCCTTGTTGGCGGCGGAGAAGGGGATGTCGATGTTCAAGACATCGGCGGACAGGCGTTTGGCCGCCAGTTCAAAAGTGGCGTGGGTCCGGGTGCTTGGCTCGAAAAACAGGTTCGCCACCGTTTTGCCGCGCAACAACGGCACTTTTTTCACAGGGCGACCACCGACGACAGCGAACGATTCGGCGTAATCCAATATGGACGACAAGGTTTGACGATCCAGCCCTTCCGTCGTCAGAAAGTGTTTGAGACGGCCCTGGGAGTCCAGTTGAATGTCCAGGCCCGTCATTCCATCCTCGCGAGCTCCAGCCTCAGGGGAGTCGGGCCAGTGAGTTTGATCTGCTCGTTTGCCGCCAATTCAAGGAACTTCCCCGCCACATCGGCCTGCACGGGCAGTTCCCGTCCGCTACGGTCCACCAGCACCGCCAGGCAGATGCTCGCCAGCCGGCCGTAATCGAACAACTCGTTCATGGCGGCGCGGACGGTTCTGCCGGTGTAAAGCACGTCATCCACCAACACCACATGGCGATTCGCGATGTCGAAGGGCAGGCTGGAGGGAGTCACCCGAGGGTGCAGGCCGATGCGGCTGAAGTCGTCCCGGTAAAACGCGATGTTCAGCACGCCCAATGGCGCGGGGGAATGGCAAAGCTGGCGCAGTTGCTGCGCTATCCAGACGCCGCCGGTCTGTATGCCCACAAACAGGGGGTCGCGCCGCTCATGCTCCCGCAAATGCCGCTCCAGCTCCGACTTCATTGTTAGGATGAGCTGTTCGACATCAAGCTTGTGTTCCGCCATGGTCACCTGTCACCGCCCGCGGCCCGCCATTGTAGCGCTACCGGGGCGGTTTTGTTGGAGCCAGCCTTCCAGGATCACCTGGGCCGCGACATGATCCACCTGTCCCTTCGCTCCCTGCCGGGCCTGAGCCTCGAAGGTTGACAGCCGTTCCTCGGCGCGCAACACCGGCAGGCCGTAACGCCCCTGCAATTGATTGGCGAACCGGTCGGCTTGGTCGGCGACGGGCTGGCGGCTCCCGTCGAGTTGCAACGGGTCGCCGACGATGAGGGCCTGGGGCCGCCACTGCTCAAGCAACGCGGCGATCCGCTTCCAATCCGGGCGGCGGTTGCGGACGGGGATGGTCTCCAGGGGCGTCGCCGTGCCGGTCAGGGTCTGTCCCACCGCTACGCCTATTTTTTTGACGCCGAAATCGAAGCAGAGCAGGACATTGGGCCGCGGCGCGTCGCTATTCATGCCGGCCAGGTTGCGCAACGGATCAGGCGTGGCCGACTCCGGTTGACAGCTGATTGAAGTCTATGCCCAACAACGCCGTGGCGGCGGCCCAGCGCTGTTCGCTGGGGATGTTGAAAATAATGTCAAGGTCTGCCGCCACATGGAGCCAGGCGTTGTCTTTTATCTCGGCTTCCAGTTGCCCAGCGGCCCAGCCGGCGTAACCCAGGGCCACCAGGAAGTTCTCCGGCCCCTCGTTCTCCGCGATGGCGTGAAGTATGCCCCGGGAGGTTGTCACACTCAGGGAGTCGTTGACCTTGATGGACGATTCCCACTGCTCGTCCGATTCATGCAGCACGAAGCCCCGGTCCTCATGCACGGGGCCGCCGCAATAGACGGGCGCCTGGCGGACGGTTTTGTCCGGCGTTTCCAATTTCATTTGCTCCAGGACCTCGCCCAACTCGCATTGCAGGGGGCGGTTGATGACCAGGCCCATGGCTCCCTCGTCGCTGTGCGCGCATAAGTAGGTGACGGTCTGATGAAAATTGGGATCCAACAGGTTGGGCATGGCGATGAGAAACTGGTTGGCGAGATTGTCGGAAGACATGGGCGCAATCATACCCGCATGAGCGAAAAAGTCAATTCGCCATCTGATGACATACTTGTGCAAGGACTTCGCTATTTGAACTCGCGGTTGTGCAGAAATTGCCAGGTTCGGGTAATGTGCAGGAGGTCTGTGTCGGCGCGTATGCTGGGGGGAAAGGGCGCGTAGGGCGCCGCCAGTTCCACAATCCTGATGGCGGCTTCGTCCAAGATCTTGTGGCCCGAGGAGCGGCGCACGGTGATCTGATGAATGTCGCCGTCCGGGGTCAGGGCCACATCCAGGACCAAGTTCCCGGAGATGCCGCGCCGTCTTGCTTCCTCCGGATAATTGAGATTGCCGACGCGCTCCACCTTGGCGCGCCAAGCCTCCATGTAGGCCGCGTATTTGTATTCGCGGGAGCTGGCCGATATGAATTTCCTCCTGGGCCCTGCCAAGTTCGTTTCCGGCTGGCGCTGGGCTTCTGCGTTTTTAGCGACCATTCTCAGGCCTTCGGTCAGCAAGGCCGTAGCGCTCGGTTCTGGGATCTTGGCAGAGGGCGCGACCTCAACGGCTTCCGTTGCCGGCGCCTCGATGCTCAGGGGCTTGAGGGATTCCGCGGGAAACGGCATGGCGTCAACGATGGTTTGGACCTGTGGCACCCGCGGCGCGGGCGGCGGCGTTTCCGGCAGGGCCGGCGCTTCCGTTTGCTGGTCGGCACCGGATTGGGGCAAGGCGGGGGCGGTTTCCAGCGGGACCTCGCCCCCGCCCTGCTGATTGGCTTGCGCCAGGCGCGTTGTCTCGGACAAGGTCTCATCAGGGCGCTGAACCAGGACCACTTCCATGGTCTCGTAGCGCGGCGGAGCCGGGTCCCGGGGCGCGGGAGCCACTCCGAAAATGAAGGCCCCGTGGACCAAGGCCGCCAGACAAAAGGTGAAGCCAAGTCGGTCCAGCGGCGCGCGCTCCGGTTGCAACGCGATGGCCGTGTTCAAGACTTCAACTCGCGTTTTTCGGCGATGCGGTCCATGACTTGATCCGGAATGTTCAGGCCGTAGATGTTGTCGAGTTCCCTAACGCAAGTGGGGCTTGTGACATTGATCTCCGTCAGGTAATCGCCGATGACATCCAGGCCCGCGAAAAGCAGCCCCCGCTCCCGCAATGTGGGCCCCACCTGCTCGCAAATCCACCGGTCCCGCGCCGACAACTCCACACCTTTGCCGATGCCCCCGGCGGCCAAATTGCCTCGCGCATCCCCCGCTTTCGGCACGCGCGCCAGGGCCCGCTCCACCGGCTTGCCGTCGATCAGCAGAATGCGCTTGTCGCCATGCTTGATGGCCGCCAGGTATTGCTGGGCCATAATGAACCGTTGCCCCTTGCCGGTCAGGGTTTCCACGATGACATTGCGGTTGGCGTCGTCGCTGTTCACGATGAAGACCGAGGCGCCGCCCATGCTGTCCAGGGGTTTTAGCGCCACCCGCCCGTGCCGCTCCGTGAACTCATGCAACCGCCCCGCCTCGCGGCTGATTAGCGTCGGCGCGATGCACTGGGGGAAATGGGCGATGAAGGCTTTTTCGTTCGCATCGCGCAAGCCCGTCGGGTGGTTGACCACCAAGGCGCCGGCTGCCGCCGCGTGTTCCAACATGTAGGTCATGTAGATGTATTCCATGTCAAACGGCGGGTCCTTGCGCATCAGGACCACATCCAGGTCTGCCAACGCCAGGTCCATTTGCCCATGAAACTGGTGCCACTCGGAGGCATCGTCCGCCACCGTCAACCGGCGCGCGCGGGCCCGCGGCGCGTTGCCATCCAAATAGACATCGCGCATTTCCATGTAGAACAGCTCCCAGCCCCGCCCCTGGGCCGCGAGCAGCAAAGCCAGGGTCGTGTCTTTTTTGACATTGATCCCTGCTATGGGATCCATGATTACGCCTGTTTTCATCGTGGAGAGTTGCCGGAGCCAAAACCAGGGTCGGCTTGTGATACAATAAAACCCTCGTCATCCCCGCGCAAGCGGAAAGCGGGCCAAACCGCCGGGGCGCGACACGCCAACGACATGCCTCACACCCCTCCTCCTTCAGCCTTGCGCATTGTCTCCCGGAAAAGCCAGCTGGCGTTGCGGCAGGCCGGATTCGTTCGCGCCGCGTTGCAGGACCGGCATCCCGGCCTCGCCGTCGAGATCATCGGCGTGACCACGGCGGCGGATCGATTCGCGCGCCGGCCGTTGTCGGCCTTGGGGGGCAAAGGCGCGTTCGTCAAGGAGCTGGAACAGGCCCTGTTGCAAGGCGCGGCGGATTTGGCCGTGCATTCCGTGAAGGATGTTCCGGCGCAGTTGCCCTCCGGCCTGTCCATGCCGACGCTCATGCGGCGGGAAGACCCCCGGGATGTGCTGGTGTCCAAAGATTGCGCGGCCCTGACCGAGTTGCCAGCAGGCGCGCGGATCGGCACCTCCAGCCTGCGGCGGCAATGTCAACTCAAGGCCGGCTATCCGGGATTGCGCCTGCTGGCGCTCCGCGGCAATGTGGAGAGCAGGCTTGAAAAACTGGACCAGGGCGAGTGCGACGGGTTGATCCTGGCGGCGGCGGGGTTGAAGCGTCTGGGGCTGGAAGACAGGATCAGCGCGTTCATGGCCGTGGAGGACATGTTGCCGGCTGCCGGGCAAGGGGCCCTGGGTTTGGAGATCAGGGAAGACGACCGGCACACCTTGGCCCTGATCGCGCCATTGAATCATCCACCGACGGCGTTGCGCGTCGGCGCGGAGCGGGCCGTGTCCCTCAGCCTCTACGGGGGTTGCCACCTGCCCATAGCGGCCTACGCTGAAATTGAAGAGGAGCGCCTCTGCCTGAGGGCCTTGGCGGGTCGCCCTGACGGCTCCCGGGTGGAGAAAAACCAGATCCAGGGCCCCCTGGAACAGGGCGCGGCCTTGGGCCGCGAACTGGGGCAACGGCTGTTGCGACAAGGCGCGGACGAGATTTTGGCTGAGGTCTTGGGCGATGCGGGGCCCTGACCCGTCCCTGGCGGGGAAGAGGGTGTGGGTCACCCGGCCGGCGCGCCAAGCCGCCGGGCTTTGCGGGCTGATCGCGGCGCGCCAAGGGGTGGCGGTGAAAATGCCCACCCTGGCGATCTTGCCAGCGCGGGAAGAGTTGTCCTTGCCGGCGCGAGCACGGTGGTTGCGGGAGTCCGACATTGTCGTCTTCATCAGCAGGAACGCCGTGGTCCATGCCCATGACCTGTTTCCCCAGCTGGGCGCCATGTTGCGGGGCAAGACCGTCTGCGCCGTGGGCCGGGCCACCGCCGCAACATTGGCGAACCTGGGGGTGGATGGCGCGCTCAAGGCCGGAGATGGCGGCGCTGAGGCCCTGCTACAATTGCCGGCGTTGTCCGGGGCGCGGGTGCCAGGCAAACGAGTCCTCATCGCCCGTGGCCGCGGCGGCCGGGAGCGATTGCGGGACGGGTTGGCGGCCCGGGGGGCGGAAGTGGCGTACCTGGAAGTCTATCGGCGTGAAAAGCCCGCCGTGAGCCGGGCCGTCATGGAACGGGCCTGGCGGGACGAGACGCCAGACGCGGTGGTGGTCACCAGTTTGGCGGGGTTGAACAATTTGATTGAAATGACGCCGGCAAGCGAACAGGCGCGGTTGCGCGAGACAGCTTTAGTCGTGATGAGCGAGCGCATAGAACGGCAGGCCATGGAACAAGGGTTTTTCCGGGTGGGCGCGGCGGCGGACAACAGCGACGCGGGATTGGTGTCCGCGTTGGTCAAGATGAACGAGGCCGGCCAGATGACCAAAGGCGGGGATGAGCATGAAAAAGAAGCAAGCTGAACCAACGGAAACAACAACGGCGGCGCCCGCGTTGGCGGACAAAACTGACGCCGCGCCACCGCCCGCTCGCGCCGGTGAGACGGACAAGACTGGGGCCGGGCCGCAACCCGAGCAGCCCGGAGAGACGGAACAGCGCCCTGCGCCCAAGCCGAAAAAATCGGCGTTTTTCAAGGGCTTGTGGAGCCTGACGCTGTGGGTCTTCCTGGCGGCCATTGCCGGGCTGAGCGTCTATATGACCTTGGACTTCCACGCCGCTTGGGTCGCCAAAGAGCAAGCCCTTGCCGCTCGCGTTGATGCTTTGGAAGCGGCCGACCAGAGCCTGGGGCGGGAGAACGAAGCGTTGCGGGCCCGGCTGGCCGCGGCGGATGCGCGACTGGCCGACATGGCGGACGGCTTCAGCCGCCTGGCTCGGCAGAGCGACAGTAGCTTGGACTGGCGGTTGATGGAGATCAGGCACCTGTTGACCGCCGCCTCTCACCGGCTGACCCTGGAACGGGATGTGGACAGGGCCCTGGCCGCGTTGCAAATGGCGGCGGCGCGATTAGAAGAGATCCCCGACCCCAGGCTCGCGCCGGTGCGTGGACAGTTGGCGGCGGACCTCGACCGATTGCAGGAGGCCGCCCAGGGCCCGTCCCTTGCGGGCCTGATTCTGTCCTTGAGCGACTTGGCGAAACGGGCGGCGGCGTTGCCGTTGAAACCAGTCCGGTCCGCCGTTGCGCCCTCCGGCCCGGCTGAGGCCGAAGGGCCGGAGACAGCAAGCTGGTGGCGGCGGGCCCTCCGCGCCCTGCGCCAGGAGTTGAAAGGTTTAGTGGTGATTTCCCGTTCGGGCGCAAGCGCCGTGCTGTTGCCGAAAGAAGCGTATTTTTTGCGTCAGAATTTGCGCTTGCAACTTGAGGCCGCCCGTTTGGCGCTGTTGCTTAAGGATGGGCAGCAGTTTCAAGCCTCCCTGGGCGCCTGCCGGGACTGGTTGCGCGAGCACTTCGATCTTGGCGACCCGGACGCGCGCGCCGCCTTGGCCATGTTGGACGCGGCGGCCGCCACCGATTTGGAACGGGCTGTTCCCTCCGTTTCCCGGTCCCTGCAAGTGCTGGAAAACTACTTGGCGGGACGGAACGCCGACCCTGGCGAGTGAGCGCGCCGTGAGATTGTTGTTCACCTTGTTGGCCGCGTTGCTTGCCTCGGTGCTAATTGGCTGGCTATTGCAGCGCGTCCCCGGCCAGCTGATCATCGTCTATGGGGAATGGACCCTGCAAACCAGCCTGGCGGTGCTTGTTGCTGGCCTGCTTGCGCTTCTGCTCCTGTTTTTCTTCCTGTCGCGGCTGACGCGCAAGTTGCCGCGTCTGCCCTCCCTGGAGCTGGGGCGGTGGGCTGAGCGCCGCCGCCGGCGCCGTTCGGCGCGTGCCGCCGCGCAACGCCGGGCCAACGCGGAACGGTTGACGCGCTGCGTTGAGCGGTTGCGCCAGGCGGGCGAGGAGCGCCCGGCCCTGGAGCAAGCCTGGCAGGCCGTGCCGGGCCGATTGAAGAAAGACAGCCGCCTGCTCCGGGCCTATGTGACGGAACGCCTGCGCCATGAAGACCAAGAGGATTGCGAGGGCCTGTTGCGCCAGGCCCTTAGGAAAAAATGGGACCCGGAACTGGCGCGGTTGTTCGGCTTGGTGGATGGCAAAGACCTGAAAAGACAGCTGGATTTTGCCGAAAAACACTTGAGCCGATTTCCCGAGGACGCCGCGTTGCTTCTGACTTTGGGCCGGTTGTGCAAAAAAAACCGCCTGTGGGGGAAGGCGAGGGCCTATCTGACGCAAAGCCTTGATGCGCAAGCCAGCCCTGAGGCCTCCCTGGAGCTGGCCGCCCTGCTGGAGCAACAAGGCGCGGGCGCCGAAGCCGCCCGGCATTACCGGCAGGGCCTGAACGCGGCGGTCAGGCAACGCCGAGAAGCCGGCCCGGATTCCTTAGAGGGGTGAGGCGGTTGGCGCCGCCGCGGTCCGATTCTCGACAATCTGTCGGATGATCGGCTCGATGATCAGCTCGATGGCGAAGTTGGTCTTTCCCGCCGGTATGACAAGGGTGTAGGGGGTTGACATGAAGGAGCCGTGCAACATCTCTAACAGGTACAGGAAGTCAACCTTTAGCTTGTCCCGATTGCGCACATGAATGACGGCGAAACTTTCGTCGCTGGAGGGGACATGGGCGGCCCCGAAAGGATTGGCCGTGTCAACGGTTGGCACCCTTTGCAGATTCATGTCGGTGCGCGAGAACTGCGGGGTGATGTAGTGAACATAATCGTGCATCCGACTCAGGATCATGTTGGTCGCGTCCTCGGCGGTGTAGCCGCGCACCGCCTTGTCCCGCTGAATTTTCTGGATCCATTCCAGGTTGATAATGGGCGTGATGCCGATTAGCATGTCCACATGGCGGGCGACATTGATCTCCTCGGTGATCAGCCCGCCGTGGAGGCCCTCGTAGAACATCAGATCGGTGTTTTCCGGCAGGTTTTCCCAAGGCGTTAGCGAACCGGGGGGGCAGTTGTAGCGCTCCGATTGCTCCTCGCTGTGAATGTAATGCCGTTGTTTGCCGGTGCCGAATTCGGCGTACTCCTTGAAGCTCGCTTCCAGTTCCGGGAACAGATTGCCCTCCGGGCCGAAATGGGTGATGTTGTTCTTGTTGCTGTCCCGGGCCTCGGCGGCCAGCAGATCCATCGCCTTGCGGTCATAGCGGTGGTAGCTGTCGCCTTCGATGAGGGCGGCGTTGACCCCCAGACGGTTGAAGATCTTCTCGAAAGCCACCCGGATGTTGGAGGTGCCGGCGCCAGAGGATCCGGTTACGGCGATGATGGGATGTTTTTTAGACATGTCGCTCCTCGGTCAGCGGCCCGCGGCGATGCGGTATAATGCCGCCTGCCGCCGCCGTGGCGCGCCGGCGCTTCCGCGCCCGCGGGCGGGACGGCGCTCTTCTCATCGGGCGCGCTCTAATCAACAGGGCCGACATAATGAAACCTCAAGACAAGGCCAGCGATTTTCAACTTTACTTGCGTTTGCTGACCTATGTAAAGCCCTACCACCGGGTTTTCGCCGTCGCCGTGGCGGCCATGGTGGTCCTGGCCCTGGTCAACCCGGCGATGGCCGCGCTGTTCAAGCGCATCACGGAAGGGGTGTTTCTCACCGCCGATGCCGACCTCATGGCCCAGGTGATCATTCCGACCATGGCGGTCTTTTTCATCGCCGCCATAGCCGCCTACATCGCTCGCTACGCCTTGGCCTGGGTCGCGGAAAAGTTCGTCATGGACTTGCGCATGGAGATGTTCGCCCGCCTGTTGCAATTGTCATGCGCCAGCCTGGACCGGCACGCCAGCAGCAACCTGATTTCCAAATTCACCTATGATGTCACCCAGCTGAAGGAAGCTGGCACGCGCACGGCGACCACCTTGATCCGGGACACCCTAAGCATCGTCGGCTTGGTCGCCTGGATGATTTATGTCAACTGGCTGATGGCGTTGCTCGCGTTGCTCGCCGGCCCCTGCGTCCTGTTTATCCTGCTGGCGATTCGCCGGCGTCTGCGCAAGATGAGCCAGGCCCTGCAAGATTCCATGGCCGGCCTGCACCATGTGCTTGGCGAAGTGACCGCCGGTCACCGGATGATCAAGATTTTCGCCGGCCGGGAGCAAGAAAGGGAGAGGTTCAGGCAACGGGCGGCCGCCAATCGGCGCTACCACATGAAATTCATCGCGGCGGCCGCCGCCACCCTGCCGGCGCTCAATCTTGTCATGGCCATTGTGTTGGCGGCCATTTTCTATGTCGCCGCAGGCCATGCCGTGGCGGGCCGCATTTCCGTGGCCGAGTTCAATTCCTTTTTCGCCGCCTTGCTGATGTTGTTGAATCCCATGAGAAGGTTGGCGCGGGTGAATGAAGATCTGCAAAAAGGGCTGGCCGCCAGCGAGAGCGTGTTCGCTTTCATCGACCAGGAAGTGGAGACGGACAACGGCGTCGTTGACATCGGCAGGCTGAAGGGGGCCATCGAAGTGCGCGGCCTGACTTTTGGCTACGATGACGAGAGCGAGCCCGTGTTGCGGGATGTGTCCCTGGACATCGCTCCGGGCCAGTCCGTCGCCCTGGTCGGCCCTTCCGGTAGCGGCAAGACTTCCCTGATCAATTTAATGCCGCGATTTTACGACGGTTTCACTGGCGCGATCCGGTTGGATGGCCATGACATCCGCTCGCTCTCCTTGTCCCGGTTGCGGGAAAACATCGCCCTGGTGAGCCAGGATGTGGTCCTGTTCGATGACACGGTGCGCAACAACATCGCCTTCGGCGGCAATCGCGGCGCGAGCCTGGAGCAGGTGACGGAGGCGGCCCGCCAAGCCGACGCCCTGGCGTTTATCGAGGCCCTGGAGAACGGGTTTGACACCGTCATCGGCGCCGCTGGTTCGCGCCTCTCGGGCGGACAGCGGCAACGGCTCGCCTTGGCGCGGGCGTTGCTCAAGAACGCGCCCATTCTGATCCTGGATGAAGCCACCTCGGCCCTGGATGGCGAATCGGAGCGCAACATTCAGCAGGCCCTGGCGGCGGCGCAACGGGACAAAACCTGCATTATCATCGCCCACCGCTTGTCGACCGTGGAAAGAGCCGATCATGTTTTCGTGCTGGAGGCCGGCCGCTTGGTCGAATCCGGCAGCCCAGCGGCACTGCTTGCCCAAGGCGGAGCGTACACCCGCCTGCACGACCGGGAGCAGGTGGCGGAGAAGTTGAACCCCGATGGCGACGGTTGAACACCGGGGGGTCGCGCACTTGGGCCCCAGCGAGGTGGCTTATGTGTTTAAGCGCGTGCCGCGCCGCCGGCATGTGCACCTGCTCGTCAATGACGAGGGGATGATCGAGGTGCGCGCCCCGTGGCACTTCAGTCTGGACCAGGCCGGGGAGGCCTTGCGGGAGGACGCCGAATGGGTCCTGGCGACTCTGCGCCACGCCCGCGCCCGCCTGGCCCGGCGCCCGCGCCTGGTCACCGGCGCCTGCCTGCCATTTCTGGACGAGTCCCTGCGCTTGGCTATTCGGCCCCAGGCCCAATTGGACCTGTTCGCAACCGCCCGCCCGCGCCGCGGCCGGGTGGAGCGGCGCGGGACGCTCCTGCGGGTTAGCGCCACTTCCTTGGACGGGACTGAATTGCGGAAGTTGCTCAAGGACTGGTACCGCGCCCGGGCCGCCGACCATGTCGCCCGCCGCATCGCGCATTACGGCCCCCGCCTGGGCGTGCGCCCGCGCCGGGTTTCGATCCGCGACCAGCGTTTGCAATGGGGCAGTTGCTCCAGCGCGGGCGCCATCAACCTGAACTGGCGGCTAATGTTGACGCCTGGCGAATTGGCCGACTATGTCATCGTCCATGAGCTGTGCCACTTGCGCCACTTGGATCATTCCGCCCGCTTCTGGGCCCTGGTCAGCGAAGTCATCCCGGATCATCAGCGGCGCCGGCGGGACCTTGACGCCCTGCAAGACAGCCTGCCGCTTTGACCCCGTCCGTGGGTGCCGGGTGCGCCGGCTTAGCCCCCTGCATTGAAAAGCGTTTCCCCTTATGGCAACATAAAATGCTGACAGGAGCCGGGAGGCGTATTCCAATGTGTGTCATCAGAGTTTGGGTTGCCAAGCCTTGCGCCAGCCTTGGCTTAAGGCGCCAGGCCGGGCGGGGCGACACATGATGGACGCTCCCGGACGAACCCCTTTGCACTGGTTGCGCGCGTTTGCCGAATTGCTGGACCAGTCCGCCTGTAGTCGCCAGGGCGTTGAGGCGTCCTTGGAGCAGGGGCTTGAGGCCCTGATTCAGATCTGGGCGGAGCAACGCCGCGCCGACCGCTCGGTGTATTGGATAGGAAACGGAGGCAGCGCCGCCTTGGTTTCCCACTTGGCGCAGGACCTGCTCAACAAGGGCAAGGTCAGATCGCGCACTTTCAACGATGCTCCCCTCATCACCTGCATGTCAAACGACTACGGGTACCGGGAGGTCTTCAAGCGGCCCTTGCTCACCCTGGCCCGGGAAGGCGACGCTTTGATGGCGGTTTCGAGTTCCGGGATGTCGGAGAATATCGTCGAGGCGGCCCGGGCCGCCCTTGATGCCGGGTTGACCTTAGTGACCTTGTCCGCGTTTTCCCCGGACAACCACCTGCGCGGCCTGCCGGCGGCGCTTTCATTTCACACCCCCACGAAGAATTACGGCCATGCGGAATTGGCGCATGGAGCGTTGCTTCATTCCGCGCTCGATTGCTTTGAACGCTCAAGCGCGCAATGATCATCTCCCGGACGCCTTACAGGGTTAGTCTGATCGGCGGGGGCACGGATTTCCCAGAGTTTTTTCAGGACAATCCTTCCCTGGTGATCAGCGCGGCGATCAACAAACATTTTTATCTCAACATCACCACCCGTTTCGATGCTCAGGTAAGGCTGTCCTACACCAAGACGGAAATTGTCCGGGAAGCGGGGGAATTGCAACATGACATTGCGCGCGCCATTTTGGAACGGTATGGCCTTCGCTCCGGACTGGAGATCGACATGGTCGGCGAGTTGCCCATGGAAGCCGGGCTGGGATCCAGCAGTTCGGTCACAGTGGGTTTGTTGCACGCCATTCGGAAACATCTGGGCCTGGAGTGCGACGCGGCGGGACTGGCGGAAGAAGCCGTGCTCGTGGAAACGAAGTTGTTAGGCAAACCCATAGGCTGGCAGGATCAATACGGGGTGGCTTTCCCGGCGTTGAAGGCCATCACCTTCGGCCCCGGCGATGCTGTGCAGGTCGCCCCCATTGTCTTGTCTGCCGCCAACCGGCAGATCCTGGAAGCCAATGCCTTGTTAGTGTTCACCGGCAAGTCGCGCAAGGCCGAGTCCGTGTTGTCGGAACAAGCGTCCCGGACAGGTACAAATCTGGCGGGGCTCAAGGCTCTCAACGGCTTGGCCGACGAGATGCGGGCGGCATTTCAGGCTGAGCGCCTGGACTTGTCCCTGCTCGGGGCCGTTCTCAATGAGAGTTGGAAAATCAAGCAGACCTTCGCCTCTTCCCTCTCCAATTCGGCCATCGATGAGTTGCATAAGGCCGGGCTTGCGGCGGGGGCCTGGGGGGGGAAGTTGCTCGGGGCCGGCGGCGGCGGCTTTCTGTTGTTTCTGGTCCCGGCGGAGCGACAGCCGGCCATGTTGGCCCGCATGGGCAATCCGCGGTCCCTGCCGCTGAAGATAGATTTGTCAGGCTCTTCAATCATCTATAACAATCTGGAAGGAGAATAGGGGCTTTTATGCGCGACGATTTATGAGGCAGGCTCTGAATCAGACCCTCGCGGCTGACCGGCGGGTGTTTGTCGTGGGCGCAGGCCTGCCGGGCGGCGGCGCGGACATGGCCCGTTGCCTGGGCAGGATAATCAGCGAAACCTGGGGCTGGGAATTCGTCGCTGTGGCGCTGTCTCCGGAAGAGGAAGCCCCATCAGTCTCGCCTGATGAGGGCCAAGGGGCGAAGATCGCCCTGGAAGAGATGAAGCAACAGGCCCGCCGGGAGGACATCCTGGTCTGCAACCCGTCCTTTTCTCAGTTTCTGTTGGGCTTGTCTTTTCCGGGGAAGAAATTGATGTATGTCCAGGGGGTCAACACCTTCGCAGTCCTGGACGGGTTTTTCGACAAATATGTGGCGGCCTCTCCCTTTGTCAAGGATTTCATCCTGCGGACCTACGGCATGGAACTGCCGGTCATCCCCCCGTTCATCCATCACGACCATGGACCAGTGCTGATGCCGGCCTGGGAGGCGCGGCCGGCGCGTTCGACAGTGTTTGGCCTCAAGGCCCAGGGCCGCCGGTTTTTCGATCACTTCAACGCGGTTATGGCGACCCGGCATCCGAGCGCGCGCTACGAGGCGACAATCATTCCAGAACGCACGCCGCATCGGGCTTTCCTTGAAATCCTTGCCGGGCATAGGCATTTCTTGTGGCTCGCCCCTGTGGAAGGCTTCGGCTTGCCGCCCCTGGAGGCCATGATGTGCGGCGCCTCCGTCGCGGGGTTTCACGGGGGCGGCGGGAGCTATTTCCGTCCCGGGGAAAACGCCTTGGTGTGCGGCTATCCTGACTTTCATCGGCTTGCCGATCTCTTCGCCCAGTTGCTTGCGGACGAGACCTTGGCCCGGAAGCTGGCGGAAAACGGCAAGCGCACCGCGGCGGCTTACACCTTCGAAAGATTCAGGCGAGCCTGGATTGAGACGCTGTCGCCGTGGCTGGACCCATAGGGCTTAGTCCCTAAGTCGCGCAGGGGTCTGACGCGCTTTTTTCGCGCGGCGCGCCGCCGGGCTGGGGGCAAGCCGCGCCATCCGGGGGGTGTATAATGGCGGCATGGAAACCAAAGCCACCGTGGCGCAGGCTCCTGCGGCAACGGCGCGGGCGGCGCCAAACCGGGGTGGCGCGTTGCTCTACTGGACCGCGGTTGCGATCCTGGTCTGGTGTTCGATCTGGATCTTCCTTTTCCAGCATGCCACCCACCAGCAACAGACCTTGCTCCAGTTGCCCATATTGTCGATCTTGGCGTTCGCAGCGTTGCTCGCCGCTGGCCGCCTGCGCCGCCCTGGGCCCTGGGCCTGCTGGTTGGGCGCGGCGTTGGTCTATGCCGCGCTAAGCAGCGTCTTTCCCCCTTCTTTTTTCACCTCATGGCGCCAAACGAGTGAGTTGTGGCTTTCCGTTGCCTTGAGCCTGCCCGTTTTTCTCCTGCTGGGGCAGGCGGGGCTTGGCCCGCGGTTGCTATGCGCCATCTGCGCCGTGTTGGCCTTGGCTGGCCTGTTAGACAACCTTGGCGTTGACCTGAGGGCCGGCATCGCGGCTCTGTTGAACTCGGACCCGGCGGCGGAAGGGACGCGGATAGCGATCGCCGCCGACCGCGGCTCTTTTTTCTACGCGATGAGTCGGAGGGCGACTGAGGTCTGGGCGCTGTTCCTGGGCTGGATCGCGTTGGCGGCCCTGCGCCCCGCGACGCGCCGGGACTGGCTCGTGGCGGGGGGCCTCTTCACCGTGATTGGGTTGGTCATCGCCACAGGCTATTCGTGGGGCGCCAAGCTGGCCTTCGTTATCGGCATCATTGCGTTTATCACCGCGTTGACCTGGCCCCGGCTCACGCGTAGACTTTCGTTGTTGGCGTTGGTGGCGCTGTTCCTGGGCGCGCCGCTCTGGGGCAAGCAAGTCTGGCCGTGGTTCCTGGACAACCTGGAGCTCTTCGATTGGCTCAACACTCACCTCGATGCGGACCGTGGCGTGAGGCGATTTGGTCTTTGGGAGATATGGGCCGCGTTGGTGGACCGACACCCCTGGATCGGGCTGGGGTTCAACGCTCACCGGGGGTTGCCCGGGCTTTCCTTTAGCGAGACATTCGGGGGGCCGTTAGGGGCGCCGGAGATCATACGGGAATGCGCTTATGCGACCTGCGAGACCATCGCCGGCTTTCCCCATAACTTTGCGTTGCAAGTGTGGGGCGAACTGGGGGCCTTCGGCGCGTTCCTCGTCGCGGGTCTGACCGCGAGCCTGCTTGTGAACACCTTGCCCGCGGGGGGCTTCCCCGGGGGGGAGCGGGACCTCAGTCGCGCCGCCCGCTACGCCTTGTTAGTGGTTGTCGTCGTTATCTACAGCTTCGACCGCGTGCCCTGGACCATGCAGAATGTCATCCAGTTCGCCCTGCTGGGTGGCTTGGTTGCCGCCACGGCGGGGACTCGTCACCCTCCGGCGGCGGTTGCGTTGCCCGGACTGACCCTGCGCCGCGAGCGGTTTCTGATCCTGTTGGCGTTGCTGGCCGGGGCGCTGACCCTCTTGGGGAACAGCGCCCAAGCGCGCTTTGCCACCCGCTCTTACACGCCGCATAACACGGAGTTTGACCCTGAGCGCGCCCGGATGCGGCACCAGGGGAAAGAGCTCGCCTTCGCCTTCGGCGTGGAAGGCGAGATCGATAGCGTCTCCCGGCAACCCGTGTTTCGTCAATTCGCGACTTGGCAGGAGCCTATTGGGGACGCGGTGACAGTGAGCGGCTGGGCCTCGGACGCCTTTAGGGCCGGCGAAACGCTGTTGGCGTTCGTCTTCGATGGGGCGGAGTTGTTGGGCGTGACCCGCACCGGGCTCGTTCGTCCCGCCGTGCAAAAAATTTCTCCGGAGACGAATCTGGATCTGTTGTTCTCCGGGTTCGAGTTGCGAGCCCTTAGACCACCGGGCTGGTTGCCCCGGCAGGGGGTTAACGCCGTGTTTGTCGGCCCCCAGGGTCGGGCCGGCTTGGCGCGCCTGTCGGAGGCGGCCCGCGGCCAGTTGGAAGCCATGGACCCCCGCCCCCCTTACCGCCCTGGAGTCCTTGCCCTAGGCAGGGACAACATGCTGATTTATCTGAAGGAAGAATGCGAAGACAGCGACATCGCCCCGCCGTTCTTCCTGCATGTGACCCCCGTTGACCCGGCCAATCTTCCCCCCTCGCACAGGGGGTACGGTTTCGTCAATCTCGATTTCCACTTCGAGGAGTTTGGAACGCGGCAAGAAGGGCGATGTGAAGTGAGGCTCAGCTTGCCCGATTATGACATCGTTGACATACGCATCGGCCAGTTCGATGGCGGAAAGTTCCTCTGGGAACGGCGCATTAGCTTCAGTCCTCCCCCCGCCCCGGGTGCGGAAACTCAGGACGAAACGGCCGGCCCGTGAGGCCCAGGGCGTTCCGCACCGGGGCCGGGTCCAGGGTCAACGCCGCGTTCATCCGCTCCAGGCGGGCGGCTCGGGTTAGCCCCAGACGCAGGGCCGCACGGGGGAAACCGGGCGGCAACTCCATCAGCCTGGGGTGCCGTCCCAAGGACTCGAAACACCGGCAGATCATCTCACGGTAGCTCAGGGTCTCGCCGCCGGGCAGGTCAAAGAGGGCGTCTCGCGCCTGTGGCGCGTCTATGGCCGCCACCAGGGCCTGGGCCGCGTCATCAGCGTGCAAGGGTTGGCGCAGTCCGGCGCCGGGCCGAATGATGGGGAAGAACCTGAAACGCCGGATGAAGAAAACGATGGCGCTGATGTTGCGATCCCTGCCGGGGTCGTAGATCAGGGTGGGCCGGAAGAGGGTCCAGACGATTCCCCGATCCTCGCAGAACAGACGGGTCGCTTTTTCGGCCCGCTCCAGGTCCCGCGCCAAATCGCGCTCACGGGGGTCGGGACTGGCCGCCTTGAACAGCAGGCCGGAGGTGCTTAAGGCGAGCAATCGCCGGGGCCAGGCGCCGGCCAGGTCCGTCATGAGGGCCGGCAACGCCGAGATCGGAGCCAAGGAGAACCACACCGTCGCGGCGGGAAGGGCCAGGTCTTTGCCCAGGGTTGCCCAGGAAAAACCGGGCGGGACTTCATAAAGAGCCGGCGGCGCCCGCCGGCTCAGGCACAATCCTTTGAACCCCCGGTCGGCGAGGCGTTTCACCAAGTGTCGGCCAGCGAGACCCGTCGCGCCGAAAATGACAGCAAATGGTTTGTCGCCGGCCCTGGGTTCAGGGTTGGGCGCCATGTTGCGGCTCGCGTCCGTTGTATAACCGGCGGAGCAACAACCACGTCGCTTTGATCCCCAGCCGCGCCACGATGCAGACGGTGAGGGGAGGCAACAACAGGCACCAACGGGGGCCGTGAAAGTGTTGCCAGAAGTAACGCAAGAAGCCGATGGCCTTATGGTATTCCGCCTGCAACAGTTTGCTCCGGCTGCTGCCAGTGTAATGAGTCGCCTTCACATGGGGCGCGTAATAGATCGGAGTCCCGGCCCGGTGCAACCTGAGGCACAAGTCCAAGTCATCGACATGCAGGAAATAACCTTTGTCCAATCCGTTCACCTTGCGGAAGGTCTCGACCGGCAACATCATGCAGGCGCCGCTGATAACGGGTATGCGGCTGGTTTTTTCGGGGAGCGGGAAGTCATGGAGGTTAAGCCTGTGGCGACGAAACAGGGGTGGAATCAGCAAATCCAGTCGCAAGGCTTCAACCAAGGCGGTAAGCGGGGTAAGCAGGGCCCGGCGCGACCCCCGTTGATTGCATCCGTCGGGGTTAATCACATGGCAACCTAACATCCAGTCGTCGCCCAGGGTCTCGGCTTCGGCCAACAAAGCGGGAAGCGCGCCGGGGGCCAGACAACAGTCCGGATTCAACAGCAACAGGCAGTCTCCCCGCGCCGCGTTGACTCCGATGTTGCAACCCTGCGCGAACCCCACATTGCCATGGCCGTTGATGATCTTCAACCGTGGTTCTGTTTTCGCCCGGCGCTTTAGTTCCTCGACAGTTTGGGGAGGATTGCCGTTATCCACCAGGATAAGTTCGAGCAGAGCCTCCTGATCCGGAGCCAGCGCCGCGTCCAGAGCCGAGAACAGCACTTCGCCGGTCATGTAGGAGACCATGACAAGGCTGACGCCTTGCCGAGGGGCGTCACCGAGCGCGGCTTTTTGCGACCCGTTTGTCACTCTTCTCCCCACTGCGATGTTTGATCAGGCATTCTTCCATTGCGATTTTTGTTGGTTTTCTCTGCGCGAGAGCAATGGCGTCAATGCCCAGCGTTACCCTAACTGTTTAACATACCACGAATTGGCATTACAATGAAACTTGCATTGAGGAAAACCTGCGGAGCAAACCCGTGAGAAGCCAAACAGCCCCCCCAGTCGATGCAACCTTGCCGTTGCTCAAGGCGGCGCCCTTGGGGTTGCAACACACCTTGGCGATATTCGCCGGCACCATTGCCGTGCCGTTGATCGTGGCTGAGGCCTTGGGCTTGCTCCCGGCCGACAAGACCCTGTTGATCCAGGCGACCTTGCTGATGTCGGGCCTGGGCACCCTGTTGCAGTCCGCCGGCCTGGGCCCCGTCGGTGCCCGGTTGCCGCTGGTCTTAGGCGCCAGTTTCGCCTATGTCGGCATTGCCATCGCCATTGGCGGCAGTTTCGGTCTGGACGCGGTGTTCGGGGGCGCCTTGGTCGCCGGTCTGGTCCTGATTCTCGCCGGAGGGTTGATCAAACACCTCCGGTTCCTGTTCCCGCCTCTGGTCTCCGGCTTGTACATACTGCTCATCGGCCTGATTCTCCTGCCGGTGGGCTTCGAGTTGGCTTGCGGGGGCGCGGGGGCCCCCGATTTTGGCGCGCCGAAACACATCCTTCTGGCCGGGTTGGCCCTCGGCACAGCTTTGGTCATGCACCAGTTCGGGAAGGGGTTTCTCTCCATGATGGCCATACTCATCGCCATGGCGACCGGTTGCGTGGCGGCGTTTTTTTTGGGATGGATGGAGCCGAGGCCGGCGGCCTCAGTGGCGTGGGTGTCGCCCCCCGCCCTGTTTCCCTTCGGTTTGCGCTTCGAGACCGCCGCGGTGTTGAGCTTTGTGTTGATCTCGATCACCGTGATTGCCGAAACCATAGGCGACGTCTCTGGCGCGACTATCGCCGGACTGGACCGGGAACCCGCCGACAGGGAGATCGCCGGCGGGGTGATGGGCGTCGGTTGCGGTTCCGCCGTGGGGGCGGCGTTCGGTTGCCTGCCCTTGGTGACCTACAGCCAGAATGTCGGCCTGATCGCCTTGACCGGGGTGGCAAGCCGCCCTGTCGTGTCCTTGGCTGGCCTGTTCCTGATCGTGGCCGGCCTGTTTCCGAAACTGGCCGCCGTGATCGGAGCCATGCCCGTGGCGGTGTTAGGCGGCGTGTCGATCATGATGTTTGGCTCGGTGGCCGCGGCGGGACTGAAGATGTTGGCGCGGGTGGACCTCAACTCGCGCAACATGCTGATCATCGGCCTGACCTTGGCCACCGGCGTCGGACTGCCAGAACAAACGGGATTGCTTGAGCGTTTGCCCGAACAACTGCGCTTTGTCATGGAAACGGGACTGGTGCCGGCGGCCCTCCTCGCCATCGCGTTGAATCTCGCGTTGCCGGGACGAACCCCGTAAGAGTCTTGCGCACGGCGTTTTAACAGCGCCGCGCCATGGGTTACACTTGCCTTGACAGAGGCAAGACGAAGGAACTTGAGCGTAATGAAGAAAGACGATCTGAACGATTTAGGACTGGGCGAGAACATCACCCGGCGCGATTTTATCAACGCCGGCTTGATCGGCAGCGGAGCGGCCTTGTTGACCATGAACGCGCCGGGCCTGGCGCGGGCGGCGACGCAACCCGCCTTGCAGAGGGTGGGAGCGGACTGGACCGGCTACGGCGGGGTCGGTGACTACGCCCGCGCCAACGGCAACACCGCGGCGGTGGTCAACGCCGCCCACAGCATCCGCGATCGAGGGATTGATTTCAGCCCCGGCAACATCGAGGACGCCGGCGAGGACTTCGATTTGGTGGTGGTGGGCGGCGGGTTTGCCGGTTTGGGCGCGGCCTACACCTTCATGAAGGAGGCCGGAAAGAACCAAACCTGTCTGCTCCTGGACAATCACGCCATCTTCGGCGGCGAGGCCAAACAGAACGAATTTGAAGTGGACGGAGTTCGCTTGACCGCCCCCCAAGGTTCAAATGGCATGGTGTGGCCGCCGAAAATCGCCGAAAAGTACAGTTTGTTTCATCGCTATTGGCATGAGCTGGGCCTGCCGACGGCGTTTGAATTTCAGGAGGTGACCGGCTCTCGCCTGGACCTGGCCGTGCCCAGGGATCATTACACCTCCATGTACAGCGAGCGCGCCGGCGCCACCACCGGCTTTTTCTTCGACGCCGCGGCGGGCGGAAAGTGGGTGGTTGACCCTTGGAGCAACGACTTCAAGGAGGCGCCCCTGCCCGACAAGGTGAAACAGGACTTGTTGCGCCTGGAGCATTACTATGACGCGCCCCGGCGGGAAGACTGGGAGCAATGGCTGGATTCCATGACCTATCGCGATTTCATCACCAAGGAATTGAATTGCTCCCCTGAGGTCATGCCTTTTGTTGACCAGGCCTTCGCTGTCTCCGGGGGCGGCCTGGGCGGCGATCAGGTCTCCGCCTACACCGCTTTTGACTTTTACCTGCCGGGCGTTCGCGCCTACACCGACCAGTATTACGAGGCCCGGGGCGTCGACCCCGCGGAGGTCAGCCAGCTGACCTTGGTCAGTTGGCCGGGGGGCAACACCGGCACGGCGCGGCACTTTGTGAAGGCCATGATCCCTGCCGCCATAGCTGGCGAGACGCTACAGCAAGTGTTGCGCGGGCCCATCAACTGGCAGGCCCTGGATCGGCCCGGCCAGCCGGTGCGCCTCCGCCTGGAGGCGACCGTGGCGCACATTCAGCACCAAGGCAAGCCCGAAACGGCTAAACATGTCAATGTCGTTTATTCCAAGGGGGGCAAACTCTTTCGGGTCAAGGCCCGGGCCGTGGTCATGGCCAGCGGCGGCTGGATCAACAAACACATCCTGCGGGATCTGCCTGAGGCCCAGGCCGCGGCCTACCGGCAGTTCTATCACGCCCCCATCCTCACGGTGAATGTGGCGGTGCGCAACTGGCGGTTCATGGAGCGGTTAGGGATCGCCGCGGCCCAATGGTTCAGCGGCTTCGGCTGGTACACCAGCCTGCGGCGGCAAATGGTCATAGACGGGCACGCCGAGCCCCTGGACCCCGCCAAGCCCACGGTGTTGACCTTCTATGTCCCCTACCTCACCCCGGGATTGCCCTTGCAGGCGCAGACCTTGGTGGGGCGCAATCAGTTGTTCGCCGCCGCCTACCGCGACATTGAAATTCAGGTGCGCAAACAGATGCAACGCCTGTTCGGCATGGCGGGGTTTGACGCCAAACGGGACCTCGCCGCCATCATCCTGAACCGCTGGGGGCACGCCTATGTCGCGCCGCAACCCGGCTTTTATTTTGGCAAGGACGGCGCCCCGCCGCCCCGGGAGGCCATCCTCGCCGGGTACGGGCGCATCGCCTTCGGCCACTCCGAGCTGTCCGGCCAACAGCTGTGGAACCGCGGCGTGGAATACGGCGAACGCGCCGCGAAACAGGCCCTGGCCTTGCTTTGAAAGGCGCGGCGTCCGCCAAGTTGCGCAGTGACGCTGTCCGTTGAACATGACGCAAGCCTTTGCCGGATCGCCTTGGCGCGGCCGCCGGTCAACGCCCTGGATCGGCTCCTGCTGGATAAACTGACCAGGGCCATCCGCCAGGCCGGCGCGCAAACCGGCCGGGCGATTATCCTGACGGGGGCCCCAGGACACTTCTGCGCCGGCTTGGACACCAAGATCATGGAAGCCGCCCCGGACGAGGAACGGGAGCGACTCTTGGCCGCCCTGAGAGAGTTGCTTGACGCCGCGGCGGCCAGCCCCGCTCCCATCGCCGCGGCCCTCACCGGCCATTGCCTGGGAGCCGGCGCGGTGCTCGCCGCGCTTTGCGACTACCGGGTCATGGAGACCGGGGACTACAAGATCGGCTTGCCGGAAGTCAAGATCGGCCTTCCGTTGCCCGGCAGGGTCCAGCGCGTCATCGCCCGGCTGGTGGGGGAGCATAGGGCCCAGCGGCTCTGCGTGGAAGGCTGGCTGTTAGATCCGGAGCAGGCGGGCCGGTTCGGCTTGGTGGATGATCTGGTTGCCCCCAAGGAAGCCGCCGGCGCCGCCGCGGCGTGGTGTGAGCAGATCCTGTCGTTGCCCCAAGCGGCCGTGGCCGCCATGCGCGCCGAGTTCCGCCGGCCCCTGCAAGTTGCCGGCGCGGACGCCTGAAGCCGGCGCGGTGGCCATAGAGGGGCAAACGAGCCGGGGCGAGCGCATCGCCGATTATCTGTGTCGGCATGCCGCCGCAACGCCTGACAAGGAGGCCCTCAGTAGCGCGACTCGCAGCCTGAGCTACGCCGGGTTGTTGGACGAGGTGACCCGTTGCGCCCAGGCCCTGGCGGCCCTGGGCGTCGCCAAGGGCGACCGGGTGGCGACCTTGGCCCCGCCTTGTCCGGATTATTTCATCATCTTCCTGGCGACCACCGCCCTGGGGGGCATCTGGATGGGGCTGAATCCCCGTTACGCCCGCGGCGAGTTGCTCCACGGGCTGGCGGACGCCCAGCCATCGATTCTCTTCGCCCGCCAGCGCGTCGGCAAGCGCGACTACCGCGAGGACCTGCGCCTGTTTCAGGGGCAGGTGCAATCCCTGCGCGAGATCATCCCCCTGGATGAAGACGGGCGCGTCGGCCCCGCGCAAGCTTGCGCCGCGTTGGCCCCGCGGGCCGTTCCGGGGGGCGGGGCGCCAGAGCTGGAACAGCTTATGCGGGAGGCGGCCCCCCAAGACCCGGCCCTGTTGGTCTATACCTCAGGCACCACAGGCAAGCCTAAGGGGGCCCTGTTGCATCACCAGGGCATCATCCGTCAGGCCCTGGCGCAACAGGCCTTGCGGGGAGCTGGAGAAGTGCGGCAGATCAACGCTTATCCCATCAATCACATCGCCGGCGTGGTGGCCACCTCCGCGCACTGTCTGGTGGCCGGTGGCTACATGCGCTTCTTGGAAAAATTTGATGCCGGGGCACTCCTCAAGACCCTGGAAGAGAAACGGATCACCCTCTGGGGCGGCGTGCCGGTGATGTTGCAAAGTGTGCTGGATCATCCCGGCTTCGCAACCGCCGATCTGTCCTCCATAAACCAGGTGTCCTACAGCGGCGGAGGTGCGTCCAAGACGCTGTTGCAACGCATCGTCAAGGAAGTCTGTCCCAGGGTGAGCGCCATGTACGCGCTGACCGAGGCCGCCGGCGCCGTGACCGCCATTCCGCCGACGGACGATGTTGATCTGCTTGCCGAGACCGTTGGCAAGCCCTTGCCGGACTGCGAGTTTCGCTTGGCGGATGCGGACGGGCGTCCGGTGGCGCGGGGGGAGGTGGGAGAGATTCAGGTCCGCGGCCCTTTCATCATGCGAGGTTATTGGAACCAGCCGGAGGCCACCAAGGAGGTCATCACTCCGGAGGGTTGGCTGCGCACCAAGGATCTGGCCCGGGAAAGGCCGGATGGCAACATAGTCCTGGCGGGCCGCTTGTCCGACATGTACAAGTCCGGGGGCTATAATGTGTATCCCAAGGAGATCGAGCAGGCCCTGGAGACCCATCCCGCCGTCAACCTCGCCTGCGTCGTGGGCGTGCGGGACGCGACCTACGGCGAGGTGGGCCATGCTTTCGTCGTGGCGGCCCCGGGCCAACCCCCCGGCGCGCCGGCGTTGCTCGATTATTGCCGCGAGCGCCTCGCCAATTACAAGATCCCCAAGGGTCTGTCTATTGAACGGGCCTTGCCGATGTTGCCGAGCAACAAGCCCGACAAACGCAAACTGGCCAGCCGAGCGGCGGCCCTTAGGGCCCAGCCCCCCGGGTCTTCCCCATCCACCCTCATTCAGGAGTGAACGCTATGAACGCAACGCCTAAATCAACCCGCGTCCAGAGCCACTGGCACCCCATGGCGGCTCCCAAGGAGTCCGAGCAAACGCCGCCTCTGGTGTTTGAACGGGCCGAAGGGGTCTATGTCTATGACACGGAAGGCAAGCGCTACCTGGACTCGCAAGGCGGGTTGTGGTGCGTGAATGTGGGCCACGGCCGGCCGGAGATCAAGCAGGCCGTGCAGGCGCAACTGGACAAGTTGCCCTACTACACCACTTTTGGGGACACCAGCAACCTGCCCGTCATGGCGCTGGCTGAGTGCCTGGCGCGCTTGTTGGCCCCTGAAGACATGCAGAGGGTGTTTTTCTCTTCCGGGGGGTCCGACGCGAACGAGACGGCCCTCAAGCTGGCGCGTCAATACTGGAAACTCTCCGGCGAGGCGCAACGGGTCAAGTTCATCGCGTTGAAACAGGGGTATCACGGCGTGCATTTCGGCGGCACCTCCATAGGGGGCCAGATGCATCTGCGCGCCATGTACGAGCCGGTCCTGCCCGGTTGTTTCCAAGTGGACACCCCGTGGCTATACCGCAATCCCTACACGGATGATCCCGAAGAGTTGGGCCGGATCTGCGCGCAGTTGCTGGAACGCGAGATCATCCACCAGGGGCCGCACACCGTGGCCGCCTTCATCGCCGAGCCGGTGCAGGGCGCCGGCGGCGTGATCGTCCCGCCCGCCAATTACTGGCCATTGGTGCGAGAGGTGTGCGACCGACACGGCGTGTTGCTCATCGCCGACGAGGTAGTGACAGGGTTTGGCCGCAGCGGCAACCTGTTCGGTTGTCGGGGATGGGGCGTCAAACCGGACATTATGTGCTTGGCCAAGGGCATCAACTCCGGCTACATCCCCCTGGGGGCGACGGTGGTCAATGAGAGAGTGCGCAAGGCCTGGGACTCGGACCACCCATTGGCGGCGATCCTGCACGGCTACACCTATTCCGGCCACCCTGTGGCCTGCGCCGCCGCCAATGCCGCCTTGCGCATCGTCGAGGACGAAGACCTGGCGGGCAACGCCGCCGAAGTGGGCGGCTATTGCCTTGACAAACTGAAGAACGCCACAGCGGAGTTTGATTTTGTCGGCGATGTCAGGGGCAAGGGCCTGATGATGGCGGTAGAGCTGGTGACAGACAGGAACACCAAGGAATCCTTCCCGCCGGGAGATCCGTTTCTCGACGCAGTGATAAAGTTCACGCGCCAGGAGGGTTTGATCATCAGAAACCTGGGTTCCAACCTAATCGTCTCGCCGCCCTTGGTCTTCACGAGGCGCCACGCCGATGACATGATCGCCATGCTCGCCCGCGCCTTCGAGGCCGCCGCGCCGGAGTTCAGCCGGCGCCCCGCCGGCTGAGGGCCCGTCGATTAGCCGGCAAACGAGGAAAAACAACGGCGCGGCGAGAGCGCCCCCCAATAGGGCCAGCCAACCCACCGCTTGCAGGCCGAAGGCCTCCACGGCCACGCCGCCGATAAAGGCCCCGGCGCCGAAGCTGAAGATCTCCACGCCCACCACCGCCGCCGACAGCCGGCCGCTGGGGTCCAGGGCCGCGCCGGTGCCTATGAGGAAGGGAATGAAGACAGCCTGAACAGCCTGAAACCCCAACAGACAGATGATAAACACGATGGCCGCGCCCGGATAGGCCATGAAGAAACAACATCCAGAGACCAGGGCGATGCCTGTCAGGTAAGGCCCGGTCCTGCCGAACCGCAAGCCCATCCATCCCGTGAACAAGGAGCCGGCGATGGAAGCCAGCATCGTGGCGGCTAACCAGACCGAGATCGTTTGCGAGGTCAGGCCGATGGCCAGCCCCAGCCGTTCGCCGAAGGCCCAGACGGCGCCCATGCCTGCCATCAACGCGATTTCGGCGGCGAACAGCAAGCTGGCGGGGAGCGCCACGCCGGAACGCGCCGGTGCTGGGCCGCCCTGGGTTGCGGCTCGTTTCTTCCTCGTTGGCCTGACCCGAGGCAAAGCAAGCAACCCCGGCGCGCAACACAGCGCGACGGCGGCCAGCCCCAGGAACACCCCCCGCTGATGCCCGAAGGCCACTGCCTGGGGCGAGGCAAGATACAACAGCCCCCCCGCCACATAAACCAGTCCGAAGGCGAATCCCGCCACCCGCTCCGGTTGCCGGAACTGGGCGGCGATGGCGACTGTGGCCGCGGCATTGGCCAGGCCCGCGCCCAAGCCGACTAAAAAGCGCAACCCCGCCAGCGCCGGATAGGCGTCAACGAAGGCGGAAGCGGTCTGGGCGCTCACGATCAAGGCCACGCCTATCAAGGCGCAACCCCGGACTGAGACCCGCAAGAGGCCGGACGCGGCCAACAACAGGCCGCAACCCAGCGCGGAAAACTCCAGCGTCCCTAACAACCCGGCCGCCGCCGCCCCCAGTCCAAGCCCGTCCATCAGCGCGCCGATTTGCAACGGCATCACCATCAAGCCCGCGACGCTGACAAACTTCGCGGTGGTCACCGCTAAAAAAAGCCGGGTCTGATTCATCGCTTTGCGCTGTCTTTGGTCATCCGCCGGCCAGGAGCCGCTCCAGCGCGGCCAGTCGTTCCGGGGTGCCGATATCGAACCAGCGGCCCCCGTGGAGCTCCCCCGTGACCTGCCCGGCCGCCATGGCCTTGCGCAACAGCGGGACCAGAGAGAACCGCTCTCCCCGAGCCGCGGCGAACAGCGCCGGGCGGTACACGGCTATGCCAGTGAAGGTGTGTTTGGGCTGGCCCTCCACGCTGACCCGCGGGCCCTCGAGGGCGAAATCGCCATCAGGACGATGCGCCGGATTGGGCGCTAACACCAAGTGCGCCTGCCCGGCGGGTGCCATTGCCAGCTTGGCCAGGGGAAAGTCGCTCCAGATGTCGCCGTTGATCGTCAGGAATGGCTCTTCGCCCAAGAGCGGCAAGGCCCGCTTGATGCCGCCGCCGGTCTCCAAGGGCTCGTCCCCCTCGGGGGAATAACGGATGTTCACGCCGAACTCACCGCCATTGCCGAAGCGCGCCTCGATCTGCGAGCCAAAGCGGGCATGGTTGATCGTCAGCTCGGTAAAACCAGCTCGGGCCAAGGCTTCCAGATGATATTGCAACAACGGCTTGCCCGCCACCGGCAACAGGGGCTTGGGCGTCCTGTCCGTCAGGGGCCGCATTCTTTCTCCGCGCCCCGCCGCCAAGATCATCGCTCGCATCGCCTGGTTTCACACCCTATGAGAAGGCGGCGCGCCTGGTGATGGTCATTGCTTCTCCTGTGAACAAGGCGGCAACTCCGGTTTTCAGGCCCGGCGCCGCTGGCCTCCGCCTCAGGCCCCGGCTATTAAATCAGCGGGTTGTCTGGCATGATAGCAGAAAAAATAAAGGGGTGTGGCCGTGTTATTAGCGGTGGTTGCAACACTTGGCGGCCTGGCTTTGTTGGCTTTTGGGGCGGACCGATTCGTGGCCGGGGCCGTCGCGACGGCGCGGAACTTAGGGGTGTCAAATCTGATTATCGGCTTGACCGTGGTTGGCATGGCGACCTCCATGCCGGAGGCGTTGGTCGGCGCGGTGGCGGCTTGGGACGGCAAAACCCATATCGCCATCGGCAACGCCATAGGCTCCAACATCGCCAATGTGGGCCTGGTGTTGGGGGCGACGGCGCTGTTCTGGGGGGTGCGGGCTGAGGCCCTGGGCCGAGAATTTTCAGTCATGGGCCTGGCCATGTTGTTGGCTCTGTTGCTGATGCTCGATCAACATCTCAGCCGCCTCGATGGCGCGCTGTTGTTAGCCGCTTTGTTACTGAGCGTGGGGTGGGTGGTCCGGGGGGCGCGACAGACTTCCACCGCCACGGAGGCCGGGGCGGCAAAGTGCCTCCCGTCCTTGGGCAAATCTCTGTTGCTGATGTGCGTCGGTCTGCTGGTGTTGTTGGGGGGCGCCGAGCTCCTGGTGCGCGGCGCCGTCCAAATCGCCCAGATCCTGGGCGTTAGCGACCTGGTCATCGGCTTGACCATCGTCGCCGTCGGCACCAGCCTGCCCGAACTGGCCGCCTGCATCGCCAGCGTCCTCAAAAAGGAGGCGGACATTGTCATAGGCAATATCATCGGCTCCAATATGTTCAACATGCTGATGGTGTTGGGTCTGCCGTGCGTCATTCACCCTATCGCCTTTGGCGGGGAAGTCCTGGCGCGGGATTTTTCCGTGATGATTGGGATAACCTTGCTGATGGGTTGGATGGTGTTCGTCTCCAGCAAGGCGCAGATCAGACGCTGGGAAGGCGCGGCCCTGTTGCTGTGTTTCGCGGGGTATCAATACGGGCTGTTTCAAGGCTAAGCGCGGCGGCATATCATCATGAACGCTCTGAGCGACAAATCCGAAGCTGAAAAACTCCTCAAGCGGGCGCGGGCGGTCATCGACACGGAACAACAGGCCGTGGGCGCGCTGAAAGCGCGCATCGATGAGCGTTTCGTCGCCGCCTGTCGCAACATCCTGAACTGCAAGGGACGGGTGGCGACCCTTGGCATGGGGAAATCGGGGCACATTGCCCGCAAGATCGCGGCGACTTTGGCCAGCACCGGCACGCCCGCTTTTTTCGTTCACCCCGGCGAGGCCAGCCATGGCGACCTGGGCATGATCACCAAGGACGATGTGGTCCTGGCCCTGTCCAATTCCGGCGAGACCCGGGAACTGGTCACCCTGTTGCCCCTCGTCAAGCGGCTGAACGCGCCCCTCATCGCCTTAACGGGCCAGCTTGATTCCACTTTGGGCAACGCGGCGACAGTGTGTCTCGATGTCAGCGTCAGCAAGGAGGCCTGCCCCTTGGAGCTGGCACCCACAGCCAGCACCACGGCCTGCTTGGTCATGGGCGATGCGCTGGCTTTGGCCCTGCTGGAAGCCCGGGGGTTCAGCGCCGACGATTTCGCCCTGTTCCATCCCGGGGGAGCCTTGGGCGGCCGCCGGTTGTTGTTGCGGGTAAGCGACATCATGCACACCGGCGCGCGCATCCCCCGCGTGGCTGAGGATGCCCTGCTGAGCCAGGCCCTCGAGGAGATGACGGCGAAAGGCCTGGGCATGACGGCAGTGACCGGGCCCGGTGGCGAGGCGGCAGGCATCTTCACCGATGGCGATTTGCGCCGCGCGCTGGAGGCTGGCTTCGACGTGCGAACAACCGCCATTGGCGAGATAATGACCCGAGACTGCAAGACCATCGCGGCCCGAGCCTTGGCGGCCGAGGCCTTGCATAAAATGGAACAGCACAAGATCAACGCCTTGTTGGCGCTGGACGAGGAAAACCGGTTGGCGGGCGTGTTGAACATGCACGATCTGTTGCGGGCTCAGGCCCTTTGAAGCGTGGGGATTGCCTGGTTCTCGCCTGGCCCCGCGCACGGCGCCGGAGGGGGTAGAGCGTTTTTATGATGCAGCGTTTGCTTATCCTGACCTTGCTGGTTGGCGCGGCGGCCGGCAGCGCGTGGTTGCTCCGGTGGCTGTCTGAGGAGCCCGGTTCGAGCGTCGCGGACGCGAAATCGCCCGATTACTATATGGAAAACTTCTCCGCGCTGACCATGGAAGAAGATGGCAAGCCAAAAAACCGGCTGTCCGCCGCCTATATGGCCCATTACCCCCACAATGATTCGACGGAGTTGTTAGAGCCGCGAATGGAGATCTTCCGCGGGGACGAGTTGCCCCTGCGCCTGGCCGCGCAACAGGGGCGGATGGACGGCAATAATGATATTATCCTGTTCCAGGGCGCGGTGACGATGTGGAAGCAGAACGAAGCTGGCGAGTCGACGTTGCAAGTCAACACCTCGGACGCGCGCGTGTTTTTGGATGAGGAATACGCGGAGAGCGACCGCTACACCACTATCACCACTAACAGCGCCACCATCACCGGCGTCGGCGTGCGCGCTTGGTTGCCCGAAGGGCGCTTGGAAGTCGTGAAACATGAAAAGACCACCATCAAGGTTTCGTCTGACCGTTGAGGGCCTGGCCGGGTTGCTCTTGGCCGCTTTCTGCTTGCCGGCGGCGGCCCTGACAACAGACAAGGACCAGCCTATCGAAGTGGAGGCGGATCAGGTTGAAATCGACGACATGGAGAAGGTGGGCATCTACCGGGGGAATGTCGTGGTGGTCCAAGGATCCATTCGCATGACCGGCGAGAAGATGACCGTTTACAACACGGAGGACGACGAACTGGACTATCTCATCATGGAGGGCAATCCCGCCACCTATCAGCAACTGCCGGATGGCAGCGAGACGCTTGACCAGGCCCGCGCCGCGAGGCTGGAATACTACGAACTGCGAAACCTGATCGTGTTGATCCGCGATGCTTGGGTGAAACAGGAAAAATCCACCCTGACCGGAGAGCGGATAGAATACAACACGGAGCTCAGCCGGGTGAAAGCGTGGAGCCAGCCCGAAGGCAAGACCCCGGCCGCGACTCCGGAAAAAAAGAGCCGAGTGAAATTGATCATAAAAAGACAAAAGAACGACGATTCGCCATGAGCGCTTTAGACGCCGCCCCGGCCCTGGAGCCTGACCCGGACGCCGCCCCGGCCCCGAATGTTCTGACCGTTCGCCACCTGTCCAAGCGTTATGGCGCGCGGCAGGTTGTCCGCGATATTGGTCTGACCGTGTCCAGTGGCGAGATCGTCGGGTTGCTGGGGCCTAACGGGGCCGGCAAGACCACCAGCTTTCACATGATCGTCGGGCTGGTGCCGAGCGACGAGGGCGCGGTCCTCCTGAACAACAAGGAGATCGGCCTGTTGCCCATGGAAAAACGGGCGCGACTGGGCCTGGGTTATCTGCCTCAGTCGGCCTCCATCTTCCGCAAACTGACCGTGGCGGAAAACATCATGGCCATCCTGGAGATCCGCCGGAACCTGACCGTGAGCGAGGCCCAAAAACGATTGGACGGGTTGTTGCATGAGTTCCATGTGTCGCACCTGCGCGACAGCCTGGGTCTGAGTCTGTCCGGCGGCGAACGGCGCCGGGTCGAGATCGCCCGCGCCTTGGCCATCGAACCGCAATTCCTATTGTTGGACGAGCCGTTCGCCGGCATCGATCCCATCTCTATCAATGACATACAACGCATCATTCGTTATCTGCGCGACAAGGGCATGGGAGTTTTGATCACCGATCACAATGTTTGGGAAACCCTGGGTTTTTGCGACCGGGTCTATATCGTCAATGACGGCGCCATTCTGGCTGAGGGGACGCCGGATGAGATCCTGGCCAATGAAGATGTCAGGGATGTCTATTTGGGTTTTGAATTCACGCTGTGATGCGCAGGGCGAATCCAGTTTGTCAGGTTAAGGCATGAAGCAATCTTTGCAACTAAAAATCGGGGCTAGCCTGACCATGACGCCGCAGTTGCAACAGGCCATCAGGCTGTTGCAACTATCGAGCGTGGAACTGAGTTTGGAAGTCCAGCAGGCGCTGGATTCCAATATGATGTTGGAGCTGGACGAGGACAACACGGTCGAAGCGCCTGAACGCGCCGTGGAAACGGCGCCCGAACACAATGGGACGGATCTCGCCGAGTCTTTGGAAAACAACGCCATTCCCGAAGACTTGCCCATCGACACGGCTTGGGAAGATATCTACGGCGCCGTGGCTATGGCGCCCCAGCCCCGTGGCGGCGACCCGGTTGAACGCGCCGATTATGACTATCACGACGCCAGCGAAAACAGCCTGCGCAACCACCTGCTCTGGCAACTCAACCTGACCACGGCGTCTGCCGTCGAGCAGACTATCGCCATCGCTCTGATCGATTCCATCAACGACGATGGCTACCTGACTGCCGACCTCGAAGAAATCCAGACCGCCTTGGCCGGCGTTTTGGACGCCGAACCGGAAGAGATCGAAGCCGTGTTGCGCCTGGTCCAATCTCTGGAGCCCGTTGGCGTCGGCGCCCGCAATCTGGCGGAGTGTCTGTCCTTGCAGTTGGCCCAGCTAGAGCCCGGCGCGCCGTGGTTGGAAGAGGCCCGGGTCTTGGTCGGCAAGCACCTTGAACTGCTCGGGCGATGCGATTACAAGAGTCTGATGAAGCGCATGAAGCTGGAGCGCGAGGAGTTGCAACAGGTGATCGCGTTAGTGCAATCGCTGGATCCGCGCCCTGGCAACAAGGCGCAGGAGACCGCGACGGAATATGTCGCGCCAGATGTGTTCGTGAAAAAGGCGAACGGCGCTTGGAAGGTGGAGCTCAACGCGGACTCGTTGCCGCGGTTGCGCATCAACGCGGGCTACGCCAACATGATCCGCCGCGCCGACAGCAGCGCCGACAATGTCTCGCTGAAAAATCATCTGCAAGAGGCCCGATGGTTCATCAAGAGTCTGCAAAGTCGCAGCGAGACGCTGTTGCGCGTCGCCAGTTGCATCGTCGAAAGACAGCGGGCCTTCCTGGAACATGGCGAGGAAGCCATGAAGCCTTTGGTGTTGCGCGATGTCGCCGAAAGTTTGGACCTGCACGAATCCACCGTCTCTCGCGTCACCACCCGCAAATACATGCACACGCCCCGGGGGCTGTTTGAACTGAAGCGCTTTTTCTCCAGCCATGTCAGCACAGAGCATGGCGGCGCTTGCTCTTCCACGGCGATCCGCGCCTTGATCAAGAAACTGGTCCAAGCCGAGAAGCCGGACCAGCCGCTGAGCGACAGCAAAATCGCCAGCCTGTTGCGCGGGCATGGCATCAAGGTGGCCCGTCGAACCATTGCCAAGTACCGAGAAGCCTTGTCCATTCCATCGTCGAACGAGCGCAAAAGGCTCATTTAGACATCGCCGCGACCACACCGGAGGACGCTATGCAAATCAACTTGTCTGGCCACCATTTGGACATCACCCCCGCCCTGCGTGCCCAGGTGGAAGCGAAACTGGCCCGCATCCTGCGGCATTTCGATCACGCCACCACCGCCCATGTGGTGTTGGCCGTTGAAAAGGCGCGGAGCAAAGCCGAGGCCACCTTGCATGTCAATCGCGCCAACTTGTTCGCCGAGGCTGAGCACAATGACATGCGCGCCGCCATAGACAGCATGATGGACAAGCTCGACCGGCAAGTCAGAAAACACAAGGAAAAGTTGTCAAGCCACCGCGGTTAGCCGACGCGTCGCCTTGCGCCGGGCAGACATCGAGACAACGCCGCCATGCAAATATCAGACATTCTTGCCGCGGAACGGGTGGCGGGCAACCTCAGCCTCTCCAGCAAAAAGACCGCGCTGGAAGTCCTTGCGGACCTGCTTGCCAGCGCCAGTTTGAGGCTCTCCCGGGAAGAGGTTTTCGACTGTTTGCTGAGCCGGGAGCGCTTAGGCGACACCGGCCTGGGCAATGGCATCGCCTTGCCCCACGGCCGGATGAAGAACGCCCATTTCACCGTGGCTGCGTTCATCAAGCTGGAACAGGGGGTGGATTACGATGCCGCCGATCAACAGCCGGTGGACTTGTTGTTCGCCTTGTTGGTGCCGGAAGAATCCACCGACGAGCATTTGCAGATCCTGGCGCGGTTGGCCGAGATGTTCAGCAAGCAGGAGTTCCTGGACCGGCTCAGGCGCGAAGACTCCGAAGCCGCCCTGTACGAGTTGCTGACCGGCTGACCCCGGCTTGAACGGGCGACAATCCTGCTCACCACCGGTTCGCATGCAAAGAACAACCGTTGTCATCGTCAATCAACTGGGGTTGCACGCCCGCGCCGCCGCGCGTTTCGTGCAAACGGCGATGGAGTTTGCCTCCGACATCGATGTGAAAGTGAACGGCAAAACCGCCGACGGCAAAAGCATTATGGGACTGATGATGTTAACCGCGGCAAAGGGCGCGACCCTGGAATTGACCGTCAGCGGCCCTGATGAAAACAACGCCCTGGCCGCCCTGAACACGCTGATCCTCGACAAGTTCGGAGAGGAGCAATGACCGCCGCCTTGCATGGCCTGGGGGTTTCCCGCGGCACCGCCATTGGCCGCGTCCATGTCATTGAGCAGGACCGCGCCGACATTCCCGAGTACCGCATCGAGGCCGAGCAGGTCGAGGCTGAATCGCAGCGTCTCACCGCGGCCATCGCCCAGGCCAAACAAGAGTTGCGGGCCATTCGCAAACAAATCCCGTCCGCCCTGTCTGTTGACATCGCCGCCTTCATAGACACGCACCTGCTGATGTTGGAGGATGCCGCCTTGACCCACGAGCCGCTGAAGTTGATCCGAGAATCTAGGCGCAATGCGGAATGGGCTTTGAAACTGCAACGGGACGCCTTGGTCAGCGCCTTCGAGGAAATGGACGACTCCTACCTGCGCACCCGTCAAGACGACATCAGCCATGTGGTTGACCGCATACAGCGGATCCTGCTGAAGCAACAATCGCCGCAACATGAAGAAGTCGCCAGCGACTTGGGCGGGCGCATCGTCATCGCCGCCGACCTGCCGCCCGCTGACACGGTGGTGTTGCAACGCCAGGGCATCGTGGCCTTCGCCACCGAATATGGAGGCGCCACCTCGCACACCGCCATCCTGGCCCGCAGCCTTGGGCTTCCGGCGGTTATCGGCCTGCGTGAAGCCCGCCGTTTCCTGCGCCAGGATGATCTCGTCATTATCGACGGCAACGCGGGGGCCCTGTTGGTTGACCCCGACGAATTCAGCCTGCGCCATTACCGCGCGCAGCAAAAAGAAGAGAAAAAATACTATTCCCGCCTGATCCGGCTGAAGAAAGCGCCGGCGCAAACCCGGGACGGGGTGCCGGTCACATTGCAGGCGAATGTCGAACTGCCCCAGGATTTTGAGACCGTCAGGAAGGTGGGCGCCGTCGGGGTGGGCTTGTGCCGGACGGAATTTTTGTACATGAACCGCGAGTCCTTCCCCGATGAAGAGGAGCATTACGAGACCTACCTGGGCGCCTTGAAAAAAATGCAGGGATTGCCGTTGACGATCCGCACCTTGGATCTAGGGGCGGACAAGCAAGTGGATGGCGGCCGGCAAGCTGGCCCCATTCAATCCAACCCGGCCCTGGGGTTGCGGGCCGTGCGTTTATGCCTGAAAGAGCCGGCGTTGTTTCGCCCGCAGTTGCGAGGCATTCTGCGAGCCTCCGCCCACGGCGCGACCAGACTCATGATCCCCATGTTGTCGAACATGCAGGAAGCTCAACAGGTGCTGGATCTGATCGAGGAGCTTAAGGCCGAATTGAGGGAGCAAAAGCTGAAATTCGACGAGAACATCCCGGTGGGCGGAATGGTGGAAGTGCCGGCCGCGGCGATATGCGCGGACATTTTCGCGAAGCATCTGGATTTTCTGTCCATTGGCACCAATGATTTGATTCAATACACGGTGGCGATAGACCGGGTCAACGATGAGGTGAATTATCTCTACGATCCCTTGCACCCGGCCGTGTTAAGGCTGATACAGATGACTCTGGCGGCGGGCGTGAGGGCGAAAATTCCCGTGGCCATGTGCGGCGAGATGGCGGCGGAAGGCAAACACGCGAAACTGCTGTTGGGTCTGGGCCTGCGCGAGTTCAGCGTGCATCCCTCCTACCTGCTTGAGGTCAAGAAGACCATTATAGAAAGCGATGTCAGCCAGCTGGCCCCCATCACCGACAGCGTCTTGCAAGCCAAAACCGGCGCGGAAGTGGCGGAATTGTTGACCCAGCTGGAGACGGACTGAGCCGTTATTCGCGCGCCGCGCCGCTTGCCGGCGCGACGGGAAACGCTGTTATCTTTGCGCCTGAGGCATTATCCTTTGACGCCATGAACGCGCCGGCCCCGCAAGCAACCCTGTTGCAGCATTTGGAGGATGAAAACTTCGACCAGGTCAGGTCGATGTTGGAGACTTTTCACCCCTCGGAAATCGCCGATCTGTTAGAGAGTCTCCCCGGAAAATCCCGGTTGTCGCTCTGGGAGCTGGTGGACCGGGAAATGGAAGGCGAGGTGCTTTCCGATGTCTCGGACGCCGTTCGGTCCGGTTTGCTGGAGCAGATGCAGCCCCAGGAAGTGGCCGAAGTCACCAAGGATCTGGACACGGACGAGGTCGCCGACATTTTGCAAGACCTTCCCGAGGAACGCATTGACAGCGTGTTGTTGTCCATGGATGCGCAGAACCGCGAACGCATCGCGGCGGCGTTGTCCTATCCGGAAGACACGGCCGGTGGACTGATGGACATAGACGCGGTGTGCGTGCGCGCCGATGTGTCGTTGGATGTGGTGGCCCGCTACCTGCGGCAATTGGGCGAGGTGCCGGAACACACCGACAGCCTGATAGTGGTGGATCGGGAAAATCATTATTTAGGGTTGCTTTCGTTAGCGGATGTGTTGGTGAACAAGCCGGAGGACACTGTGGGCGAACACCTGTTCGAGAGCGTGGGGATCCCCGCCGCCACCCCGGCGGCGGAGGTGGCGCGTCTTTTCGAGCAACGGGACCTGTTTTCCGCGGCGGTGTTAGACAGCGACAACAAACTCTTAGGCCGGATCACCGTGGATGATGTGGTGGATGTCATCCAGGAGCAAGCCGAGCACACCGTGCGCAGCATGGCCGGATTAGGCGAGGATGACATGTTCGCCTCCGCGCTGAGCAGCGCCTGGCGGCGAGCCGGCTGGTTGGGCGTCAGCCTGCTGACCGCGTTTCTCGCCGCCTGGGTCATAGGGCGGTTCGAAGCGACCATACAACAACTCGTGGCCTTGGCCATTCTCATGCCTGTGGTGGCGGCCGTGGGCGGGATCGCAGGCAGTCAGACCTTGACCATCGTCGTGCGCGGCTTGGCCTTAGGGCAAGTCTCCCGGCAAAACGCCGGTTCGCTTCTGCTGAAAGAGCTGAGCGTCGGCTTGTTCAACGGCATGATATGGGCGACCATAGTCGGCCTGGTGGCCGCCCTGTGGTTCGATAACCGGGGGCTTGGGATCATCATCGGCTTGGCCATGCTCATTAACCTGCTTGTCGCGGCCCTGGCGGGCGCCGTCATTCCCCTGACCCTGAAGAAATTAGGCGTGGATCCGGCCCTGGCCGGAGGAGTGATCCTGATCACCGTCACGGATGTGATGGGTTTTATGACCTTCCTGGGCCTGGCCACCTTGTTCCTGCTGGCCTAAGCCGGACCAGGTTTTAGGCGACAACGCTCGGGCAATATGTGGAGTAATGTCAGATCTTTTCCGATTCTGGTATGCTAGGGGGCTGGAAGCAGACGAATAACGACAGGTGGCATGGGCAGAAAAGACATTCAGGAAAGGGGTAATTTGCAATACTGCGGGGGGAAGCATGAAACTTTTTAAAAATGGAAATCACCAAGTGATTTGGGGCGACGCGCAGGCGGCCCTGGATGAATTTGTGGATGACCGTTCGGTAGATCTCATTTTTGCCGATCCTCCTTATAACATTGGCAAAAATTTCAACGGCAATAAGGAGCGGTGGAATTCAGACGAGGCATACCTGGAATGGTGTTACACATGGCTGGAATTGTGCATTCAGAAGATCAAACCCTGCGGCAGTTTCTATGTGATGACGGCTACGCAAAACATGCCCTTTTTCGATTTATTCTTGCGCAAGCGAATGCATGTGATCTCTCGCATCGTATGGTCCTATGACAGTTCCGGAGTTCAGGCTAAAAAGCATTTTGGATCGCTGTATGAACCGATTCTCTTCTGCGTCAAGGATAAAAAAAACTACACTTTCAACAGCAGTGACATCCTTGTTGAAGCAAAAACCGGAGCTAGGCGCAAATTAATCGACTATCGCAAGCCAACGCCTCAGAGGTATAACGACAAAAAAGTTCCTGGCAATGTATGGGCTTTCCCGCGCGTGCGATATCGTATGGAAGAATATGAAAATCATCCCACTCAAAAGCCTGTTGCTTTGCTGGAGCGCATTATCAAAGCCAGTTCAAATCCCGGCGATCTCATTCTGGATCCATTTTCTGGAACCTTTACAACTTCGTTCGTGGCGAAAAAACTTGGCAGAAAATCCATCGGCATAGAAAAAGACAATAGCTACATGCAGACCGGTTTGAGACGACTGCAAATTCGAACCACCTACGAAGGGAAGAAGTTGCGAAGAGAACCAAGATCTTTCGAACGAGAGAATCACCTAGACAGTGAACAACAGCCACTGCAACTTTTTGAGGGCCGGGAGTGATGGAACATGATTTCACGCCAAGAATCCAAAAAATTCTACAAGACTATTTTGAGAATCACGCCCGGGATATATTTGAAAAAAGTTTCCTGCTCCAATACCTGAATCTGAAGACCGTATCAGCCTCTCGCGGTTCAAAAGCCAGGGGCAGTTTTGCTAATTTGTATGCTATATATGTTCTTGTAGAAGATTATATAGAGGGCGGATTCCACCAGAATGGCAAATACAGTGATTATGAGGGCGCAATGTTCTCCAAGCTGTTTAAGCGGCAAAGAGAGTTGCCTTTTGGAAGCAGGTTGCAGAATCATGCCCTTAACCACAGGATGAACCAAGAGTTTCGCAGATTTTTTGCTCAAGTCGATGCGCAACCAATTCTCAGGGTTGTGGAAACAAAAAGGTATTGGATAAACGAGAAGCTGTTGATCTGTTCCATTGGCTCAAAGCGATTTAATTTGGCACGGCCTGTAATTGATATTATCGATGCTTATGTTGGCGCAAAACGCGCATCATTCTCCAAGTTCATTAAGGCCTGCAAAAAACTGAAAACGGTCTCTGGTTCCAACGCGAAGGAAGCAGAGGAATTTATCTCTGGGCTCATCGAGCCTGATGTTGACGCTCGAATTTTTGAGATAGTCAGCTATTCGATCCTGAAAATTTTCTACCATGAGCAAATCGTGTATTTCGGTTTTCAACGGAATAATTTAGAAAAGTCTCCACTTATGCTTTTCAAGACTGGCAGAACAAATGCTAACGACGGCGGCATTGATTTTGTTATGAAACCTCTAGGCCGTTTTTTTCAGGTGACTGAATCCTTGGATGTCCGGAAATACTTTTTAGATATCGACAAGGTCGAACGATATCCCATATCTTTCGTAATCAAATCAGACGAAGCAGTGAAAACGCTGTTAAAGAAACTCCGAAAAGGAGCGGAGCGTCAGTACGCCATCACGGCGATAGTTGATAAATATATGGACTGCATTGAAGAAATAATAAATCTGCCAATTCTGAAGGAGCGATTTTGCGAAATCCAAAAAAAGGGGCGTCTTCCGGAAATTCTCGAGGAAATCACCCGGCAAAGCAAGGTTGAGTTCGACTACGGGGATAATGTTTAAGCGTGGTTTTCACTCCTTATCCCCATTTTTCTGGTTACCATCTGAACAAGACCCACTGGGGGACGATGAAATCGTCGTAGATCTCGCTCATTCGGGTTTCCATCTGACCGTCGCCATCGCGATCCACCAAATAATAGGCCGGGCCGGCGGCGGGGGTGATCTTGGTCATGTACAGCCTGCCATCCAGCCGGTACTCCTCGATCAGGGCGTCGTCCCGCCTGATAATGGTCACCTGCGGCTCAATGGCTTGGCCGCTCTTGAGCGGGTCGGGCAATTCCGGCGGCTCCGGCACCGGGGCCAGTTCGTCCTCCGCATAGTCTTCCTGCGCGGCCGCGCCGGCCAACGCCAGGCTGAAAAAACAGGCGATAAACCATCTCATCGGCGTGTCTCCCCCAATGTTTTTCGTAGGCTATTATATAGGACTGTCTCCCTCTATACTAACAAAAACGCCTCCGACCCCGCCAAGTTTGCAAATACGCCTTGACTGACAATCACTCTTCAAAGAAGTCTTCTTTGGTATTGGTGGATGGGTCCTACTACCTGTTTCGGGCCTACTACGGCCTGCCGGGGCTGACCAACGCGGATCGGGAACCGACCGGGGCCATTTACGGCGTCGTCAACATGTTGCGCAAACTGCTTCGGGACGAGCGACCGGATTATTTCGCGGTGGTCTTTGACACCAAGGGAAAGAGCTTCCGCAACGCGCTTTATCCCGAATACAAAGCCAACCGTCCGCCGCCGCCGGACGACCTGGTGTGTCAAATCGAGCCTTTGCACGAGATCATCCGCGCCTTGGGGGTGCCTTTGTTGCTCATTGAGGGGGTGGAAGCAGACGATGTGATCGCCTCCCTCGCCACGACAGCCGCCCGCGCCGGAATGCGCATCGTGATTTCCACCGGCGACAAGGATCTGGCCCAGATCGTGGATGACGACATTCACCTGTTCAACACGATGAACAACGCCCGCTACGACCCGGCCGGCGTGCTGGAAAAATACGGGGTGCCGCCGGAGCGCATCGTGGATTACCTGGCTTTGGTCGGCGACGCTTCCGACAATGTGCCGGGCATTCCCAAAGTGGGGCCGAAAACGGCGGTCAAGTGGTTGGGGGAACATGGCAGCCTGGACGCCATTGTCAAAAACGCGGACAGCTTCACCGGCAAGGTGGGCTCCAACCTGCGCGAGCATCTGGCCCAGATCCCCTTGAGCAAACAGCTGGTGACCCTGAAGACTGATGTGCCGCTGGACCTGGGGCCGGAACAACTGTTGATCGGCGCGCAGGACAAGACCAAGCTGAAGGAGCATTACCATCGCTGGGGGTTTCGCAGCTGGTTGCCGGAAATCAACGGCGGGCCGGCGGCCACTCTCACGCAAGCGGACGCCATCCCCGCGCCCGCGCCGGAACCTGCCATCCCCTTCCCGGCGCAACAAGCCCGGGCCGAGAGCGACGGCGCGCCGGAATATCAGACACTGCGCACGGTCAAGGAGCTGGAGCGCTGGGTGGACAAGCTGGCCGGCGCCGATTTGTTCGCCTTCGACACGGAAACCAACAGCTTGGACTGCATGCAGGCCGAGTTGGTGGGCCTGTCGTTTTCCGTCCGGGCCGGGGAAGCGGCTTATGTGCCGCTGGCGCATGATTACGAGGCGGCGCCCCGGCAAATATCTCGGCGCAAGGCTCTGGAAAAACTGCGGCCCTTGCTGGAATCGGACGCCCACAAAAAAGTCGGCCAAAACTTCAAATACGACAAGAATGTCCTGGCCAACTACGACATTGCGTTAAATGGCATTGCCCACGATTCCATGTTGCAGTCCTATGTGTTGGACAGCGTTCGCACGCGCCACGACATGGCCAGCTTGGCGGAAGAATACCTGGACAAATCCGTCACGCGCTATGAGGACATCGCCGGCAAAGGGGCCAAGCAGATTCCCTTTAACCAGGTGCCTGTTGAGCAGGCGGCGGCGTACGCTGCGGAAGACGCGGACATTGCCTTGCAACTGCATCAAACCCTGTGGCCGAAACTGGAGGCGGACGCGGGGCTGAAGGCTCTCTACACGGACATCGAGATGCCCCTGTTGGGCGTCATCGCGCAAATGGAGCGCAATGGAGTAATCATCGATGCGGACATGTTGCGGCGGCAAAGCCAAGAGCTGGATGAGCAAATGCGGGAGACGGAGGAACAGGCCTGCCGTGAAGCCGGTCAGCCTTTCAACATTGCCTCTCCCAAGCAGATTCAGACCATCCTCTACGACAAGATGCAATTGCCGGTGCTGGCCAAGACCCCCAAGGGGCAGCCGTCGACGGCGGAATCCGTTTTGCAGGCCCTGGCCGTGGACCACGAACTGCCCCAGTTGATTCTTCAGCACCGGGGCCTGAGCAAGCTGAAATCCACCTACACCGACCGGTTGCCTGAACAAGTCAATCCAGCCACCGGCCGCGTGCACACCTCCTACCATCAAGCCGTGACCGCGACGGGCCGGCTGTCTTCATCAGACCCCAACCTGCAAAACATCCCCATTCGCACGGAGGAAGGTCGGAAGATTCGCCGCGCCTTCCGCGCCGCGCCGGGCAAGGCGCTGTTAGCCGCGGATTACTCACAGATCGAGTTGCGGATCATGGCGCACCTGTCTGGCGACGACGCCCTGCTTGCCGCTTTTCAACAGGGGAAGGACATCCACCGGGCCACCGCCGCGGAGGTCTTCGCCGTGGACCTCAACGCGGTCAGCGCCGTCCAGCGCCGCGCGGCCAAGGCCATCAATTTCGGGCTGATCTACGGCATGTCGGCCTTCGGCCTGGCCAAGCAGTTGGGCATCAGCCGGACCGCGGCGAAACAATACATAGACACCTACTTTGAGCGTTACCCGGCCGTCAAGCGCTACATGGACTCAACCCGGGCCCGCGCGAAGGAGACCGGTTGCGTGGAGACCGTTTTCAAACGCCGGCTAAGCTTGCCGGACATCAACGCCCGAGACGCGGCGCGGCGCAACTACGCCGAGCGCACGGCGATCAACGCGCCCATGCAGGGCACCGCTGCGGACATCATCAAGCGGGCCATGATCGCCATAGACGAGCAACTGCTGCAACGGGACCAGGACATCAGGATGATCATGCAGGTGCATGACGAGCTGGTTCTGGAAGTGGCGGAGGCGAAGATCGATGCATGCCGGGAAGCGTTGCAACGGCTAATGTCCGGCGCGGCGACGCTCAGCGTGCCGCTGATCGTCGAGGTCGGCGTCGGCGACAACTGGGACGAGGCGCACTGACCCGCGTTTCCCGCCGCCAGCGCAAGAATGTGCTATTATCGGCAATGGACGGGTCTGTTTCGCATAAGCTGATTTCTCGTTCCGGACAGAATCATGCTATTGATCCCGGCGATTGACATAAAAGAAGGCAAGTGCGTGCGGTTGCGCCAGGGCGACATGGACGCGGAAACCGTGTATGGCGACAACCCGGTGGACGCGGCCACAAGATGGGTTGAGGCTGGCGCGCAACGGTTGCACATCATAGATCTGGATGGCGCGGCTTCGGGCCGGCCCGTGAACGCTGGCATCATCCACGACATCGCCGAAACTCATCCCCAAGTGGAAATCCAGGTTGGCGGCGGCATACGCGATGAGGACACGGTGCAAACCTACCTTGACGCTGGAGTGAATTACGCGATCATCGGCACGCGCGCCGTGACCGCGCCGCACTTCGTCTCCGATCTATGCCTTGAGTTTCCCGGCCATGTCATTGTTGGCTTGGACGCGAAAGAAGGCAAATTGGCCACGGATGGCTGGTCGAAACTTTCCCATCACGATGTTGTCGATATCGCCCAGCGGTTTGAACAGGATGGCGTCGCCGCCATTATTTTCACCGACATCGGGCGCGACGGCATGATGAGCAGAATCAACCTGGACGCCTGCGTTCAGCTGGCCCAGGCGATCACTATCCCGGTGATCGCCTCCGGCGGCCTCAAGGACCTGAACGATGTCAAGGCCCTGTGCGCCGTTGCCGGAGAAGGGATCGCCGGCGCCGTGACCGGCCGCGCCATCTACGAGGGCGCGCTGGATCTGGCGGAGGCCTTGGCCCTGGTTGAGCGACTCTGCGGCGACTGAGATTCGCCATGGGCCTGGCAAAGCGCGTCATTCCCTGCCTGGATGTCGATGCCGGCCGGGTCGTCAAGGGCGTGCGCTTCGTGGACATCATCGATGCCGGCGACCCGGTGGAAGTCGCGCGTTGTTACGATGAGCAAGGCGCCGACGAACTGGCCTTTCTCGACATCACGGCCAGCAACGAGGAGCGGGACACCGTGTTGCACATCATGGAGGCTGTGGCCGGCCAAGTGTTCATTCCACTGACCGTGGGCGGGGGGATCCGCGACTTGGACGACGCGCGGCGGTTGTTGAACGCGGGGGCGGACAAGGTCAGCATCAACACCGCCGCCGTGGAAAACCCGGAGTTTGTGCGGGAAGCCGCGCAAACCTTTGGTTCGCAGTGCATTGTGGCGGCCATAGACGCCAAGCAAGTCAACGGCGAACAGGCGGCGTGGGAGGTGTTCACCCACGGCGGACGGCGCGGCACCGGCCTTGACGCCGTGGCTTGGGCGACAACCCTGGCGGCCAGCGGCGCCGGGGAGATCCTCCTGACCAGCATGGACCGGGACGGCACCCGGGACGGTTTTGACCTGTCCTTGACCCGGGCCGTCAGCGACGCCGTGCCGGTGCCGGTGATCGCCTCCGGCGGCGTCGGCGAGCTGGAGCATTTGGCCGCCGGCATCGTCGAGGGGGGCGCGGACGCTGTCCTGGCCGCCAGCATCTTTCACTTTGGTGAACACACCGTGGCTGAGGCGAAACAAACGCTGGCGGAACGGGGCATTGAGGTGAGGTTGTGACCATGACTGCCGCCGCCGAGACAGACTGGTTGGACGCGGTGCGCTGGGGGCCGGACGGCCTGGCGCCGGCCATTGCCCAGGAGGTCGCCACCGGGCGGGTGCTGACCTTGGCCTGGATGAACCGCGAGGCCCTGCGGCTTACCCTGGAAGAGGGTCGGGCGGTCTATTGGTCCCGGTCCCGCGGGCGGCTATGGCGCAAGGGAGAACAATCCGGTCATGTTCAGGAGGTCAGAGAGATCCGGCTGGACTGCGATGCGGACGCCATTCTGTTGCAAGTCAAGCAACGCGGCGGCATCGCTTGCCACACGGGTCGAGCGAGTTGCTTTTATCTGCGCCACACCGCGGAGGGCTGGCGGGAGGCCGACGCCCCGCTCAAGGATCCGGCGGCGATCTATGGCGCCGACGATGGCGCGGCGTGAACGGGGCCTGCCGACCATGACCGATATTATCGACAAGCTGGCGAAGACCATAGCCTCCCGCAAAGCGGCGGACCCGGAGGCCTCTTATGTCGCCTCCCTGTACGCCCAGGGGACGGAGAAGATCCTGGAGAAGATTGAAGAGGAAGCCGGCGAGCTCATCGAAGCGGCCCGGACCGGGAGCGCTCCCGACATAACGCATGAGACAGCCGACCTGTGGTTCCATTCTCTGGTGTTGTTAGTTAGCCTGGACATCCCGCCGGCCCAGGTCCTGGCGGAGCTGGAACGGCGCTTTGGCGTCTCTGGCCACGCGGAAAAAGCCAGCAGAAAATCCTGACCCGCGGCGGCTTTGCGGCGAGATAGGCTATAATCAACCCCGACGCTATCCACGCGGAGACAAACTATGAGCTTTGGCATCTGGGAACTGGTTATCGTGCTGGCGATAGTGGCCCTGTTGTTCGGCACTCGAAAACTGCGGACCATCGGCACCGATCTGGGCGGCGCGCTGAAGGGGTTTCGCAACGCCATGAAAGACGACGATGGGGAGAAGGGGCAGTCTGAAGCGCAATCCGCCGACGCGGCTCTCGAAGGCGAGGTCGCCGCTGGCGAGAAAGACAAGACCAACGCTTAGGCCGGCCCGGCCCGCGCATCGTGTTTGACATTGGTTTCTGGGAGCTGTTGCTGTTGGCCGTGGTCGGGTTGTTGGTGGCCGGCCCGGAGCGGTTGCCGGGGATGGTGCGGGATCTGGGACGCTGGGCGACGAAGTTGCGCCGGCTCGCCATGCAAACCAGGCGCGAATTCGAACAGCAGTTGCGCCTGGATGAGGTTAAGGACTTCAACGACAAAGTGGCGGAGATGGACGACTTGATGGCGTTGGCCCCGGACCAGGACAAGGACAAGGATGCCGAGTCAAACGCCAATCGCCCCCAGTGACCGCCTGCCCATGGCGGATCGCCCCTCCCGGCCCGGCGCGGATATCGAACAGCCGCTTATCGCTCATTTAGCCGAATTGCGCAACCGGCTGTTGCGCGCCTTGGCCTGCGTGTTTCTTGTGTTTCTGGCGCTCAGCGTGTTCGCCAACGACATCTACGCTCTGGTCGCCGGCCCCTTGGCGGCGCAACTGCCTGAGAACAGCAGCATGATCGCCACCGAGGTGGCGGCGCCCTTCTTGGTGCCCTTCAAACTCGCCTTCTTCGCGGCCCTGTTCATCTCCATGCCCTACCTGCTGTATCAGGGCTGGGCCTTCGTGGCGCCGGGCCTGTATGAAAATGAACAGCGGTTGCTCCTGCCGTTGATCGCCAGCAGTGCGCTGTTGTTTTACTTGGGCAACGCCTTCGCCTTTTTCATCGTGTTCCCATTGTTGTTCGCGTTCCTCACTTCCATGGCCCCGGCCGGGGTCACCGTGATGACCGACATCGGCCATTATCTGAGTTTCGTTCTGAAAATGTTTTTCGCCTTCGGCCTGGCCTTCGAGGTGCCTATCGCCATCATCCTGTTGGTGTGGACGGGCATCGCCGATGTGGAATCCCTGTCGAGAAAAAGACCCTACATCATCGTGGGCGCTTTCACTGTGGGCATGTTGCTCACTCCGCCCGACATCATCTCCCAGGTCCTGTTAGCCCTGCCCGTGTGGTTGTTGTTTGAACTGGGCCTGATCCTGGGGCGGTTCGTGAAACAGCAGGGTCAAACCCCCGCTGGAGCCGGCATCCCGGACACGGAATAGCAGGCGCGTTCGCCATGCGCCGGCGCCGTTTTCTTGCCGCCTTGGGGGGATTGGGGCTCGCCGGTTGCCAGGGTTGGCCGGGGTTGCTCAACCCCTGCCGGCCCGCGGGACTGCCGGCCCCATTGGCCGCCGACAAGCGGACCCAGCAGGTCTTCGACGGCCTGCGCCCTGATTATCTCTGGGATGGCCATGTGCATCTGCTTGGTCTCGGCGACAGCGGCCCCGGGGTCTGGATCAATCCGGCCCTGCGCAAACTCGCGCATCCCGTGCAACGCGCCCAGTTCCGCTTTTATCTGAACGCCTCCTGCGTCACGGGGGAGCAGGTCAAACAGGGACGGGCGGATCAAAGCTTCCTTGAGCGCTTGTTGGCCCTTAAACAGGCGTTCCCCGCCGCCAGCCGGTTCATGTTGTTGGCCTTTGACTATAGCTACGATGAAACCGGCCGGCGCCGGCCCGACCTGAGCGCGTTTTATGTGTCCAACGACTACGCGGCGCGAGCGCATCGGGCCCATCCTCGGCATTTTGAATGGATCGCCTCCATCCACCCATACCGGGAGGACGCTGTCGAGGCCCTGCATCGCGCGGTCCGCGCTGGCGCCCGGGCCGTCAAATGGCTGCCGCCGGCCATGGGGATAAACCCCGGCGACAAACTTTGCGATCCCTTCTACGAGGCCCTGGCGCGGGCCGACATTCCCTTGCTGATTCACACCGGGGACGAACACGCGGTGCGAGGCAACGACCAGCAAGACTTTGGCAACCCCCTGCTGTTGCGCCGTCCCCTGGAGCATGGCGCGCGGGTTGTCGCGGCCCACTGCGCCTCTCTGGGGAAAGGGCGCGACCTGGACCAAGGCCCCTCGGGGCCCCTTATCGACAACTTCAGCTTGTTCGAACGGCTGATGAAGGATCCCCGACACGAGGGGCGCTTGTTCGGCGAAATCTCCGCCGTCACCCAGCGCAACCGCGATGGGCGCGTACTGAAAACCCTGCTGGAAACCGATGAGTGGCATGACCGGCTGGTGAACGGATCGGACTATCCATTGCCCGGCGTTCTGCCGGTGTTCTCTTTGCGCAAGCTGGTTCGGGAGCAATTCATCGACGGGGCTACGGCGCGCTTCCTAGCCGAAATCCGCCGCCACAACCCCATCCTGTTCGATTTCATGCTCAAGCGGCTGGCCCGTAGCGGCAACAAGCGCTTTAGCCCCCGCGTATTTGAAAGCCGGCGCGTCTATGGGCGATCTGCAGGGTCTCCCATAGGTGAAACAAGGAGTTAGCCCTGTTGCCTCCCTGTTTGTCGCCGCCAGACAAAGGCGTTGAGAAAGCGGCGTTAAGGGGGTAACATCAGGGCGGAGGAAGCATCATGCGCGCCGCAAATAGAAAAATATCGAGGACCTTCAGCGCGGACGAATGGGCAGTGTTGCGCCCGGGAAGTTGCCTGGAGTTGTTGCAAACAATCCCGGACAAATCCGTGCAATTAGTGGTCACCTCGCCCCCCTACAATCTCGGCAAGGAATACGAGAAGAAGATCGCTGTGAACGCCTACATCGAACAACAGGCGGAGGTCATAGCGGATTGCGTGCGGGTTCTTTCCGACGCCGGCAGCATCTGCTGGCAAGTCGGGAATTATGTGAGAGACGGGGCGATCATTCCTCTCGACGCGATTCTGCACCCGGTCTTCGCCCGCCTGAACCTTGTCATGAGGAACCGGATCGTCTGGCACTTCGAACATGGCCTGCATTGCTCTCGACGATTTTCCGGCCGTTACGAGACCATTAGCTGGTTCACTAAAAAGACCAAAGACTATGTGTTCAATCTTGACCCGGTGCGGGTGCCTCAGAAATACCCGGCTAAAAGACACTTCAAAGGGCCCAAGGCGGGACAATACTCCTGCAACCCCTTAGGCAAAAATCCGGGCGATCTTTGGGACATTCCAAATGTGAAAAGCAATCATGTGGAAAAAACGGCGCACCCGTGCCAGTTTCCTGTGGAGTTAATCGAACGTCTTGTGTTGTCTCTGACGAACGAGGGGGACTGGATCCTGGATCCCTTTGTTGGCGCGGGAACATCCATCGTCGCCGCGTTGCGGCACAACCGGCGGGGAGCGGGCGCGGAGACTGAGCGAAAATACATCGCCATCGCTCAGGACCGGATACGGCAAGCCATGGCCGGCACTCTGCGCACCAGGCCCATGAACAAACCCAAATACGACCCCGCCTTAAATAACAACAGATTGGCCCTATCTCCTTCGTCCGGTGCGCCAGCACCATGAGCAAACGGCTATCTGTTTTGATATGGGCAGGTGTAGGGATAGCCATCCTCGTTGCTTTATTTGCGCTTTTTGGCAAGGACGCCATACAGATTGCTTGGGTTATTATTATTGGGTCAGGAGTAGGTGTTCTACTTGTCTATGTTTGTGTCCTGTTTATCTATGCTTTAGGCAATCTACTAGAGTATCTAATCGATAAGGCTACAGCTTGGATGGAACGGCACTTGGGTATTATTTTAAAACTTGTTGCTGTAGTGCTGGTTTTAAGCTACTTAGATGAGTTCAACTCACCAAGGACCTTCTTGCTTGCCGTTTTAATGCTTGGCCTAATCTGGTGGAAGTGGACCATTAAGAAAGAACAAGATAAAACAACACGGAAAATAGCTTTGCGAATTTTGGACAACTTGGATGGAACCCGGCAACATGCGCTTGGCAATCTCCAATAAGCAGGGCCTAATACCCAACAGCGCATTAAGAAAGCAATTAGGGAGGAGCTAGGACGGCGGCCGGCAGATGAAATAGCGCTAATGGTTTTGGATGGTGGTGCTGAAATGCAGAAGCTCATGGGCGAGCTCCTACCGCAAATGCCAACTGGAATCCGATGGGATATTAAAAGAGCAATTGGAGCAGAGGGGTGGCGCCGGGGAGAGGCCCGGGAAATAGATCGACTATTTGAAGAAAACATAGGACAAAACGCAGACATAATAGTCTTATGGTTTTTTAGTGGCGAATTTCAACACCGGGAATATGTGATCCAAAAAATCCGGGAGACGAGCCCTGAAGTTCAACGCCGCCTCGAGCAGGCAATTGGGGAAAAACAGGAAACTCTATTAAACAATCCACAAACACGCAAGCCAGGAAATGCTTTTGTTTATTTAATTAGGCAAGAAGACTTTGCCAACAAACAATTCTTTTTCAAAATAGGTCAAACCAAGAACCTAGCGAGGCGTCTACGAGAGCTTCAAACGAGCAACTCCCATCTTCTTCACCTGTGGGCTGCTATGTCTTTCCCCAACAAGGCCGATGCGAAAAGAGAGGAGAAACGTCTACATAAGGTTTACCAATCTTGGCAAAAGCGTGGCGAATGGTTCCAAGGCCGTGCGCTGGAACAATTATTATTACGGGCTGATTTTGCTCCTTATTTTAACATCCCGAAAGGGCCTTTGATTTAGGCCCGCGGCAACGGACGAGCCATAATCGAGGACATTCAGCGCGGACGAATGGGCAATATTACGCCCGGGAAGTTGCCTGGATTTGTTGTAAATAGGACTTTAAGCTGTTATTGTATAAATTGATAAAATCGGGAGAGCTGAAATGGCGAAACCTAAAAACATTAGATGGAAAATACAACTTCACACCAAAACGAAGCATGCGATATTGAGAGAATATCTCAAAGCGTGGTTTCCCATTCTTGCAAGATGGAATAGACGCATAATCTATTATGACGGGTTTTCAGGTTCAGGGGGTTACTCTGGAGGAGAAGAAGGCTCGCCCCTGATAGCGTTGAATGTCGCTCAAGATTGCAATCTTCCGAACACAGAGATAGTTTTTGTTTTCGTGGAAAGCAATAAAAAAAGAGCAGAATCCTTAAGAAAAAGTATCGAGCAAGAGAAATGGCCAAACAATTTTCGGTATGAAGTTTATGATGGAGAATCAGAAAATGTTCTCAGCAACATTCTAGATTATCTTGAAAAAGAAGATTTCCGAATTGCGCCAACCTTCGCGTTTATAGATCCTTTTGGAGTTAAAGGTGCGTCTTTTTCTATAGTGAAACGACTTTTAGAAAATCCAAAATGTGAAGTGCTAATTACCTTTATGACTGGGACAATAAGACGCTTTGTAACGGAAACTCCAATTTCAAGATATACAAATGAATTAATTGGAAATTCATCAGCTGCAGAAATTATACAAACGTCCGACGACAAAGTTTCCAAAGCAAGAGAGTTGTATCAAAAATCATTAAGAGAGGTTGCTGAATTTGTCCGTTCTTTTGAAATGAAGTCTGTTACTATCTACGATCTGTTTTTTGCCACAAATCATCCCCTCGGACACGAAAAAATGAAAGAAGCGATGTGGAAAGTAGATGAAAGTGGCGGTTTCAGATATTCAGATAGGATAGATCCTAATCAGCTGGAGCTTTGTCTATATCATCCTGAAAAAGACCTGGCAGAAAAATTAAGCGGTGAATTTCAGGGCAGAACGGTGACTTCAGAGGATATCTTTAACTATGTTAGTGAGGGCCCCACATTTATTAAAAGGCATGCCCGTGGCGCGTTGCAATTGTTAGAAGATGATAATAAAATCCAAGTGGAGGGTAAGAAAAAAGATGGGATAAAGAGAAGAAGAGGCACCTTCGCTAAAGGAACCATCATAATATTCCATAAGGGAGATTAGCATGTCCGGCAATTCCAAAATTGAATGGACTGACTCGACCTGGAACCCTGTTACCGGTTGCGCAAAGCTAAGCCCAGGTTGCAAATACTGTTATGCGGAAGTCTTTGCGGAACGATTCAGGGGCGTTGCAAACCACGCTTACGAGCAAGGTTTCGATCTGCGTTTGTGGCCTGAGCGTCTTGACTTGCCTTTGAAGTGGAAGAAGCCCAGGCGCATATTTGTCAATTCCATGAGTGATCTTTTTCATAAGAATGTGCCGGATGAATTTATAAACAAGGTTTTTGAAACAATGCGCAACGCCGTTCATCATCAATTTCAGGTGTTGACGAAACGGCCTGAGCGAATGTTCGCTTATATGAAATCGTGGGACAAGGAGAACGGGCCTACCGCAGAGAAGCACCCGCATATATGGCTTGGGACGAGTGTTGAATTGGCAGGATACATCGACCGGGCGCAAATCGTTTCAGAACTGCCTTCCGCGGTCCGGTTCTTGTCTTGCGAACCGCTTTTAGGCCCTCTCGATCTTAGCGAGGTTTTTTCTTCCAAGAACAAAAGAACAAGAAACAAAGGGATTAACTGGGTAATAGTTGGCGGGGAGAGCGGCCCTCGTTCCCGTCCTATGAAGGAAGAGTGGGTGACTGACATCCGCAATCAGTGCCGGCGCGCCCAGGTGCCCTTCTTTTTTAAGCAATGGGGGGGAAGGAATAAAAAGCAAGCCGGACGATTGCTTGAAAATCGCACTTGGGATGAATGTCCGCCAGCGCCCTTGATTTAGGCCCGCGGCCACGGACGAACCATGCTCAAGAGTTTCAGACTATCTAATGCTCCCTGAATGGCGTTGCGCTGTTTTCAGGTTTGCTCCCAGGGAAGGTTGTGATAGCGCCAGCCGTTGATGTTGCCGCGGTGGCTATGCTCATCCTTGTCCCCCTCAAAGCCTTGGGCGATGTTCACGGGGCGTCTGAATCCCGCATCCGCCAATAGCTGGGCCGCGAACAGGGAGCGGCCGCCGCTGCGACAGAGGGTCAACACCGTGGCGTCCTTGTTAGCCTCTCCCAGCAGGGCGATGACCTTCTCAACAAAGGCCGGATCGGTCTGCCAGTGCGGATGCTCCTGCAAGGGAACATTGAGGGCCCCCGGGGGATGGCCCACATAGTCGAATTCGACCTGGGAGCGCACATCCAATAAGATCGCGCCGCTGTCATCCTGAAGGATTTGAAAGGCCTCTTTGGGCGTGATTTCTTCCACCATGTCGCCGCCTCGCTTAACGGAAATTGCTCGGTTAGCTCCGATTTTGGCGGATTTTAGGGCAAAAACCAAGTCGTTTTTCCCCGTCCCGGTAAAAAAAAGCCCCCTTTCAGATTTGTCAGGGACGGGGTTAATATGTTGCAATACGCACTGTTGAATGACTCCGGAGGATATTTTTTATGACAATGGCCGACCGCGACGGCGTTATCTGGTTTAACGGCGAGCTGGTTCCCTGGCGAGAAGCCCAAGTGCATGTCTTGACCCACACCCTGCATTACGGCATGGGGGTGTTCGAAGGCGTGCGGGCCTACGAGACCCCGGCCGGGGCGGCTTTGTTCCGGTTGCATGATCACACCCGACGCTTGTTCCGCTCGGCCCATATTATGAGAATGGCCATCCCCTACGATGCGGACGCCATCAACCAGGCTTGCCTCAGCGTGGTGCGGGAAAACGGGTTGGCGGCGGCCTATGTGCGTCCCGTCTGTTTTTACGGCTCTGAGGAATTAGGGTTGCGAGCCGACAAGCTCAAGACGCAGGTGGCGGTGGCGGCTTGGGAGTGGGGCGCGTATTTAGGGGACGAGGGTCTGGAGAAGGGGATCCGCATCAAGACCTCTTCCTACACCCGTCACCATGTCAACATCGCCATGTGCAAAGCCAAGGCAAACGGACAATACATCAATTCCATCCTGGCTCTGCAAGAGGCCCTGGACGACGGCTACGACGAGGCCCTGTTGTTGGACACTGAGGGGTATGTGGCGGAAGGCAGCGGCGAGAATGTCTTTATCGTTCGCGATGGCATGCTCTACACGCCGGACCTGACCTCGGCCCTGGAAGGGGTGACCCGGGACACCATCATGGTCTTTGCCAAAGAGCTCGGCATGGAGGTGAAGGAAAAACGACTGACTCGCGATGAGGTCTATGTGGCCGACGAAGCGTTTTTCACCGGCACGGCGGCGGAAGTCACGCCTGTTGTGGAACTGGACAATCGCCTTATCGGTTCCGGCCGGCGCGGCCCGGTGACCCGAAAGTTGCAAGAGCGGTTTTTTGAAATCGTGTCCGGACGCAGCAACCGGCATGAAGAGTGGCTGGCTTATGTCGCGGCGCCGTATGAGATGAAGCCGGCGCAGGTGGCGAGGATGTGATGAACCGCGGGGGCGAGAGCACGCCGAATGACAGGCAACGCTACGAGATCACGCCAGATGCGTTGCCTTTGCACTGCCCCTTGCCCGACATGAGCCTGTGGAATTCCCACCCGCGGGTCTATCTGCCCATTGAGGAAACGGGCGCGGCCAAGTGTCCCTATTGCGGCGCTGAATTCACCCTGCTCCCTGACGCTGATTGAGCCGATATTTGCGCCGCGATTCATCCCTAAACCCCATTAGCCCAAGCGCCAGCGGCCAAGATCGCGCCGGCCCCGTCGTGATATGGCAGCTCTGCGATGGCAAGGCCGGACATCTCAGCCAATCGACGGGGCTGATCAACGCCCTGCTTGACTATTCACAGGCTGAAGAACGCCAAGTTCAGGCGCGTCGAGTGCGAGCCCCGGCGCCGGGCGTCTTGTTGCGCGCCGAGTTGACCCGGCGGCACGGCTGGATGGAGGGCCGTCCCGTCCCGCGAGTGGCCATCGGCGCCGGGCGCGCCACCCACCTGCCCTTGTTGGCCCTTGGGCGGCGCGGGGCCAAGACCGTCGTGCTAATGCGCCCCAGCTTGCCCTTGTCATGGTTCGATTTCTGCCTCGTGCCGGCGCACGACGCCCCGCCTGCAAGGGACAATGTCATCACCACGGAGGGCGCCTTGAATCCCATGCGGCCGGGTCAGGCCCATGAGGCGAAGCAGGGACTGATCCTGTTAGGCGGCCCGTCGCGGCATTATTATTTTGACGCGGACGCCGTTCTCTCTTGCCTGAGGGAAATCTTGGCCAAGACGCCCCAGTTGCATTGGAGCCTTAGCTCATCGCCGCGCACCCCTCCCGCCCTGAGCCGCGGGCTTGACGCCTTAGTCTCTGGCTCTGTGGCGGTGAGGCCCTGGGCCGGCCCCGACCCAGACTGGTTGGCGGCGGCATTGAACCGGTCCGCTTGGGTATGGGTCACCGAGGACAGCATCTCCATGATTTACGAGGCGCTGACCGCAGGTTGCCGCGTTGGTCTGTTGCCGCTGAGGCGCAAGGGCCCCAGTCGCCTGCATCGAGCCGTTGACAAGTTGTTGCGGGAGGGCCGCGTCCGCTCTTTTTCTGATTGGTCAGGGGGGCGTGAACTCCCAGCCCCGGATCGCTCCTTGGACGAAGCCGCCCGTTGTGCGCGGCTGTTGTTGGACCAGGGCCTGCTGGCCCCGCCGCCATGCCGTTGACCGTCTTGCAGGTCCTGCCAGCCTTGGAGATGGGGGGCGCGGAACAGGGCGCTATCGAGGTTGCCGGCGAACTGGAGAGGCGAGGGCACCGGGCCTTGGTGATCTCCGGCGGCGGCGCGCTAACCGCCCAGCTTGGCGCCGCCCGGCATTACGCCTGGCCCATAGGCAAGAAGTCCCCCTTCACCCTGTTATTGGCGCGCCGGTTGCGCCGGCTGTTGGTCGAGGAAGGGGTGGACATCCTGCACGCCCGTTCGCGCCTGCCGGCCTGGGTCGCCTGGGTCGCCTGGCGCGGCTTGCCAGCGACATCCCGCCCGACATTCATCACCACAGTGCACGGCCCCTACACCGTCAACGGCTACAGCGCGATCATGACAAAAGGCGAGCGGGTCATCGCCGTTTCCGAGTTCATCCGCGATTACATCCAGGACAACTACCCCGGCGTCGGCCCGCAGAAGATCGCCGTAATCCCCCGCGGGGTGGATCCCCAGCGTTTTTCTGTTGGTTTTGTCCCGGCCCGGGACTGGCTGGAACAATGGCGCGCCGCCCACCCGCGGTTGCAGGGCAAGACGCTGATCACCCTGCCAGCGCGAATCACTCGTTGGAAAGGGCAGGAGGATTTTATCCGCGTCATCCGCGCCCTGAAGCAGGCGGGTCTCAACATTCATGGCCTGAGTGCCGGCGGCGTCCACCCGCGCCGGCGGCGTTTCCACCGGGCCTTGCGGCGGATGGCGGCGACGCAGAACCTGGGCGATGACATCACCTTCCTGGGTCATCGGGACGATCTGCGAGAGGTGTTGGCCATCTCGGACATCGTTTTATCTTTGGCCAAGGAGCCTGAGGCCTTCGGCAGAACGGCGTTGGAGGCCCTGTCCCTGGGGCGGCCCGTCGTCGCCTACGACCACGGCGGCGCAAGGGAAGTCCTGAGGGAGTTGCAACCGGAGGGCCTGGCGCCCTTAGGCGATGTCGCGGCTGTTGCGAGGAAGGTTCAGGCCTTTCTCAAGACCGCTCCGGTCATTGCCCCGAACCGGACCTTCACCCTGAAACGCATGTTGGACAAGACGATGGCGCTGTACGAGCAAACGCGAACGCCGGGTTGAAGGGCCATGTCTAAACTTCCGTTGTCCATTTTCATCATCGCCCGGCAGGAGGGCGACCGGCTTGGCCACACCCTGGAGGCCATCGCCGGGCTGGCCGCGGAGGTGATTGTGGTGGATTCGGGTTCTGAGGACGACACGGTCGCCGTGGCCCGGGCCCATGGGGCGCGGACCCTGCGCCATGACTGGGAGGGATACGGCCCGCAAAAGCGGTTTGCCGAGGCCCAATGCGCGCAACCTTGGCTTCTCAATTTGGACGCCGACGAAGTGGCCCCGCCGGCTTTGGTCGATGAAATCCGCGCCCTGTTTGCCCATGGAGAACCGGCCTGCCCGGCCTACATCGTGCCAATCAAGGAGATGTTTCCCCACGAGACCCGGCCCCATCGGTTCGCCTACACGCTGTTCCCGGTGCGGCTTTACCGCAAGGACGCCGGACGCTATTCGGCAAGTCTCGTCCACGACCGGGTCGAACTAGCGGCTGGCGTCTCACCGGGCCGGTTGAAAAACGCCCTGCGCCACCGGTCAGTGCGCTCCCTAAGCGCGGCGGTGGCCAAGTTGAACGAGTATTCCGACTTGCAGGTGGAGGATCTGGAACGGCGCGGGCGCGCGTTGGCACCGTGGCGCATCTTGGTGGAGTTTCCCATTGCCTTGTTGAAGGTCTATTTCGGCAGGCGTCATTTTCTGCGCGGGTTCTACGGCGTCGCCACGGCCGTGACCTTTGCTTTTTATCGGCACTTGCGCGTCGCCAAACATTTAGAGCGGCGGCTTTTGCAGGGTCGCAAGGATAGCGCGGTTCAGGGCTGGCTTCGGGGTCGCCGGGTCTCGGCGCGGGGCGGGTCGTGGTATCATTCGCCCACCATGGAGCGCGGCGAAAACAACCACTTGCGGAAAGCCTTGCCGCCTTCGGAACGGCTTATCGCGGCCCTGGATTTCAACACCGCCGCGGAGGCCGAGGGTCTGATCCGGCAACTGGACGGCGCGGTCAATTTCTACAAGGTGGGCTGGCAACTCTTCATAGGGGAAGGCTGGCCCTTCGTCCGACGCTTGTTGGAGCAAGGCCGCAAGGTGTTTCTCGACCTGAAAATTCACGACATAGACAACACCGTGAGGGCGGCCCTGGCGAACATGCCGGCCGCGTTGGCCGGCGAGCTTGAGTTCCTGACCCTCCATGGCAACGCCGCCACCGTCGCCGCCGCTCGGCAGGGCCGGCGCGGCGCCAAGCCGCGCCTGCTGATGCTCACTCTGCTGTCGAGCATGGACGCCGCCGACCTGGACGCGGGGCCGGCTGGCGCCGCGGTGGACCTGCCGGCCTTGGTGAAGGCTAGGGCCAAAGGCGCCTTGGACGCCGGTTGCGAAGGGCTGATCGCCTCAGGGGAGTCGGTGAAGATGTTGCGAGAGCAGTTTCCGGAACGGGATTTTGTGATCGTAACCCCCGGCATCCGGCCCCAGGACGCTCGCCACGATGAACACAAGCGCGCGCTGACGCCCCAGGCGGCGTTGCGCGCTGGCGCGGACTACCTCGTTGTCGGCCGGCCCATCGCCAGGGCGGCGGATCCTTTGGCAATGGCGCGCGCCATTATCGCCGACATCGCGGCGGAGACCGGGGGAAAACCGGACTTGGAAACCTGACAGCAAGATCAGCCCCGCGCTGGCGATTACTTGCCGATGCAGAAGCGGGCGAAGATCTCGCCTAACAAGTCATCGGCCACGCGCTCTCCCGTCAGCTCCGCCAGAACCCGTTGCACCCGGGCCAGATCATCGGCGAACAACTCAACCGCCTCCCGTTGCTGGAACCGGGCCGTCGCCTCTTCCAACATCCGCTGGGCTTCCCTAAGCAGGTGAACATGGCGGGCGTGGGCGACAAAAGCGTCTTCCGATTGATCCGACTGCATGACCCGGTTCGACAGCGCCGCTTTAAGTTCAGCGATGCCGGTGCCCGTTTTCGCGGACACATAGCGCCCCTGGGGATGGCGTTTGCGGCCCTCGGCGGCGCCTCCGGCATTGCCCGCGTCATCCAACAGGTCCAGTTTGTTAAAGACGAATAAGACCTTGTTCGGATCAAACTCCTGGGCAACGGCTTGCAACTCTTCCCAGTCATAATCAGTGGCGTCGGCGAGCAAAAGGATCACATCCGCCTGGTCCGCCGCCGCCCGGGACCGCCTCATGCCCTCCCGTTCCACGGCGTCGGCGCCGGCGCGCCGGAGTCCGGCGGTGTCGATGACCTTAAGGGGGATGCCGTTGATCAAGATCTGTTGCTCTATGGTGTCCCGCGTTGTCCCCGGCAGGGGCGAGACGATGGCTCTTTCAATTTGCGCCAGGTGGTTCAACAGGCTGGACTTGCCCACATTCGGTTTGCCGACCAACGCGACCCCTAATCCTTCCGCCAATGTTCGCCCCACTTCGGCCCGCGCTATCATGTTCTCCAACAGGCGCCGGCAGGCCCGCTCCCGTTCCCTCAGCTCCTTGTCGACGGCGGCGTCCAGTTCCTCCTCGGGAAAATCCAACATGGCCTCCGCGAAGGCCCGCAATTCCGTAAGACGCTGGCCCAGTTCCTTGGTCAACTCGGAGAACCGCCCCTCCAGGGCCCGCGCCGCGCTCCGGGCCGCTCGCTCGGAGGCGCTGTTAATGAGATCCGCCACCGCCTCAGCCTGAAGCAGGTCCATCTTGTTGTTCAGGAAGGCCCGTTCGCTGAACTCCCCCGGTCGGGCCTGGCGGGCTCCCAGGGCCAACGCGCGGCCCAAGAGCAGGGACATCACCACGGGGCCGCCGTGGCCATGAAACTCGGCGACATCCTCCCCGGTGTGGGAGTCGGGCCCCTGGAAAAACAGGGCCAAACCTCGATCCAGCGTGGCGCCGCGCTCGTCGTGAAACGCCACTGGCCGGCAGACGCGGGGTTCAGGCTCAATCCTGCACAGCGCCGTCAGGATGGCGCCGCTTTCCGGGCCGGAGACCTTCACGATTCCCACCCCGCCTCGCCCTGGCGGCGTGGCGATGGCCGCGATGGTGTCAACAGGCGCCATGCTGCCGACGGGCGGCTATTTGTCCTTGGCGGCGCCGAGTCCTTCTTTTTCCAGATTTTTCATGATCAGCCATTGCTGGGCAATGGACAGGATGTTGTTCGTCACCCAATACAGCACCAGCCCGGAGGGGAAAAAGGCGAAAAACACCGTGAAGATCAGGGGCAACAACTTGAACACTTTTTCCTGCAAGGGGTCCATGGGCGCAGGGTTGAGTTTTTGCTGAATGTACATGGTGACGCCCATGATCACCGGCAAGACAAAGTAGGGATCTTTGACGGATAGATCGTTTAGCCACAGGATGAAATCCGCCTGCCTCAGTTCGACGCTTTCCAACAGCACCCAGTACAAGGCGATGAACACCGGGATCTGAACCAGGATGGGAAAGCAACCGCCGAAGGGGTTGATCTTCTCTTCCTTGTAGATCTGCATCATCGCCTGGTTCATGCGGGCGCGGTCGTCCTTGTAGCGGTCCCGCAACGCCATGAGCCGGGGTTGCACCCGGCGCATATTCGCCATGGAGCGGTAGCCGGCGGCGGACAGGTGGTAAAACAGGAGTTTCAGCAGGATGGTCACCAAGATGATGGACCAGCCCCAGTTGCCGGTCAGGCCGTGCAGGCGCTCCAGGCACCAGAACAGCGGCTTGGCCAGAAACCACAGCCAGCCGTAATCGACGGTCAGGTCCAGGCCCTCCGCCAGTTGCGCCAGGTCGGCTTGCAACTTGGGGCCTACATACACTTCGCCGACCAGCTCGTCTTGACCCCCTGGGGCCAGCCGCAACGCCGGGGAGATATGGCCTATGGAATAAAGCCCGTTGGCGAAATCCTGAGTGTAATAATGGTAAGTGGCTTGCTGGTCCGAGGGGATGACGGCTGTCAGGAAGTAGTGCTGGATCATGGCTGCCCAGCCGTTGGCGATGTCGGCCTTTACCGGCCCGTCTCGCATGTCGTCGAAACTGATTTTGTCGTAGCGTTTCTCCGGGCCGGACAGCACGGCGCCGGTGTAGGTGTAGAGCAACATCCTGCCGGCCCGGGACGGATCGTCGCGCTTGATCTGGGCGTATTGCCGCCCTTCCCAGTTTGCCCCCGAACGGTTTTCCATCTGGTGGCGCAGGCGGATGCGATAGGAGCCGCGCTCCAGTTCGAACACCTTGGAGACGACCACGCCTTGTTCCGAGACCCAGCGCAACGGCACCTTCAGGACCGACTCGTTCTCGCCCAGGGAATAGGCTTTCCGCGGCGAGGAAAACTGGTGTTCATGGCTGGGCGCATCCGTCCCGATGAGACCACTCTGTATGACATGAAACAGGGAGGTTGACTGGTCCAGGAGAACAATGGGCTTAGCCCCTTCCTCCAGGGAGACCGGGTAGTTCAGCAGTTCGGCGAAGACGAGGGTGCCGCCCGAGTCGATTTTCAGGCGCAACACATCGGTCTCCACCGTGATCAGCTCCTGCTCTGTCTCCGCCGGACTTGGGGCGTCAAAGCCCGGGGCCTGGCCGCCTGGGTTCGACGGGAGCGCCGGAACGCCGGAATCCGTTGTCGGCGGCGTTGCGGGGGCCCCGTCTCCGGGCCGGGCCGCGGCGCGGGCCGGCGGGCCGTAGTCCCGTTGCCAGGCTTCCCACAGCATGAAGGACACCATGGCCAAGGACAAAACCAGAACGAATCGCAGCGTGTCCATGGGGCCTCCTCAGGGAACGGGATCCATGCCGCCGGGATGAAACGGGTGGCAACGGCACAGCCGTTTAAGGGCCAGCCAGAGACCCTTCATGGTCCCGTGTTTTGCCACGGCCTCGCTGGCGTAGCGAGAGCAGGAGGGGTGAAAGCGGCAGTGGACGCCTAATAGCGGACTGACAAAACGGTGGTGCAGGCTCAGGGCCTTGATTGTCAATCCTTGCACAGCATGATCCTTTGCCAATGCCCCTGCAACGACCGGCTCATGGACTTGCCGGCGTCCGGTTGCTTCAGCCAGTCATCCCACTTTGCCGGCGGCGTCGACTTGCCGGATTTGCCGGGGGCTAAGACGATTTTCTTCTGAGGCATAATCACGATGTCCAGTCCTGAGAGCGCTTTTGCGTGTTGCCGGAAACTCTCCCGCGCCATTCGCTTCACCTTGTTCCGCGCCACGGCCCCCCGCAGTGTTTTACGAGAGAGAGCCAGGCCCAGGCGCGGGTGCGATTTGTTGTTCCGGGCCGCCAACACGACAAACTGGGCGTCCCGGGAGCGCCGGGCGGTCTTGAAAACGGCGTCGAACTCGGCAGAGCCGCTCAACCTGTGCTTGCGCTGGAAACGACGGGAGCGCGGGTTCACACGGCCAGCCGCTTTCTGCCTTTGGCCCGGCGCGCCTTCAGGATCTGCCGCCCGCCTTTGCTGCGCATGCGGACGCGAAAACCGTGAGTGCGCTTCCGCTTGATGTTGCTCGGCTGATAGGTGCGTTTCATGTCTGTTCATTCTTCAGGAAAGTGCTCATGATACTTTTCCCGGCCCGCCTGTGTCAATCCGCCTTGCCGCAACGCGCCGCGGCCGGCGGCGCTTGCTCAGCGCTCTCAGGGGGATTCCAGGGTCTGGGGGGCGAGTTCGCTCCAGCGTCGGTAGCGTTGCCGAAAGGACTGGTAGGCTTCGTACACCCGTTTGAAATCGGGATCTTTTTCCGCTTCGGCAACCAGGGTTTCCGCCGTCACCCGGCGCAATTCCTCCATGACCGCCGGCGGGAATGGCAAAATCCGCACATTCTTTTTTGCCGCTAAGGTTTCCAGAGCCTGGCTGTTCTGATACTCCATGGCGCTGTAGATCCACCCGCTGGCGGCGGCGGCGGCCTGTTTGACGATCATTTGCAGGTCGGCAGGCAGGGCGTCCCAGCGGGCCTTGTTCACCAGGAGCTCCAGTTCCGTGCCGGGTTCATGCCAACCCGGATAATAATAATAAGAAGCCGCCCGGTTCAGACCCAGGCGCAGGTCATGCACCGGCCCCACCCACTCTGTGGCGTCTATGGTGCCGCGCTCCAGGGCGGTGTAGAGTTCGCCGCCCGACATCAGCACGGGATTGCCGCCGGCCCGGGCCAACACCTTGCCGCCCAAGCCGGGCATGCGCATTCGCAATCCTTTCAGGTCGTCTATGGTCTCTATCTTCTTGTTGAACCAGCCGCCCATCTGCGCGCCGGTGTTGCCCATAGGCAGGGCGATGACATTAAAAGGCTCATAGAGCTCGTTCCACAGCGCCAAGCCGCCCCCGTGATAGAGCCACGCCTCCATGCCTTTCTTCCCCATGCCAAAAGGCACGGTGGAAAAAAATTGCGCGGCCGGGACTTTTCCCGCCCAGTAATACGCCGAGCCGTGTCCCATTTCCACCGCGCCCTGGGAGACAGCGTCGAACACCTGCAGGGCCGGGACCAGCTCGCCGCCGGCGAAGACCTTGATGTCTAACCGTCCCCTGCTCATCACGCGGGCCTTGGCGGCGAACATTTCCGGCGCTTCCTGGAACACGGGAAAATTCGCAGGCCAGGTGGTCACCAGCTTCCAGCGATAGACCTTGTCGGGTTCGCTTTCCGGGCCCGCGCCCGGGCCCGGCGCGCCGGCCTCGCAACCGGCCAACAACAGGATGCACAACCACCACGGTGTGATTTTCATCATCGGTTTTCGCGTCTCATAAGGCTGTCAGGTTGGCGTAAGCTAACACCAGCCATTTTGCGCCTACAGTGTCAAAAATCACTTGCACCCGGGCATGACTGCCTTGGCCCTCCAGGTTCAGCACCGTGCCGACGCCAAACTTGGCGTGTCTCACCCGTTGCTGCAGGTGGAATGGCGCCGAGAAGTCGGCGTCTGACGCCGCGTCGAGAAAACCGGGGGCAACGGCGTCGTCCGGTTCGTCCGCATCTATAAGCTGGGACGGAATCTCCTTCAGGAAGCGGGAAGGCATGGGAGCGGACTCCGCGCTATACAACCGCCGGCTCAGGGCGCGACTCAGGGTCAGTTTGCTCATGGCCCGGGTCATGCCCACATAGCAAAGCCGCCGCTCTTCTTCCAGGTTCTCCGCCTTGTCCAGACTGCGCCAGTGCGGAAACACCCCCTCTTCCATGCCCACCATATAGACCTGTTGAAACTCAAGCCCCTTGGCGGCGTGCAAGGTCATCAGCTGGACCTGGTCGTCCACGGCATCGGCTTCGGTCTCGCCGGCTTCCAACGCGGCATGGGACAGAAACGCCGACAAGAGATCCAATTCGCCAAGGTATTCCTTGTTGGTCTTAAACCAAGCTTCAAAATCCGCCGCCGCCCGCGCCAGCTCTTCCAGGTTCTCAGCGCGAATTTGCGCCTTCTCACGCCCCTCTTTTTCATAGTGTTTCAGCAGGCCGCTATCCTGGATGATCAGGTCCACCGCCGCGTCCAAGGGCTTGTCGCGCAGGGTCTGCGCCATGTTTTGCAACAGGTCGAGAAACCCCTCGAGGGCGGACAAGGCGCGGAGCGGCTGGAGCTTGACTTGCGCCACCGCCTCCCGGGAGGTTTGCCATAACGACGCGCCGCTGGCCCTGGCCTGGATGCGAAGTTCTTCGACGCTGCGGGAGCCAATGCCGCGGACGGGGGTGTTGACGATGCGTTCGAAGGCGGCATTGTCATGCGGCAAGGCCGCCAGGCGAACATAAGCCAGGGCGTCCTTGATCTCCATGCGTTCGTAAAAACGCAACCCGCCAATCACGCGGTAAGGCACGCCGGCCTGGTTCAGGGTCTCTTCCAACACCCGTGAGAGGGCGTTGACCCGGTACAAGATGGCGTTGTCCTGGTAATCGATGCCGTCGCGCATCTTGGCGCCCCTGACCCGCTCCACAACAAAGCGGGCCTCCTCATATTCGTTGTACGCCGCGCAGAGTTCCAGCTTGGCGCCTGCCTCACCCTCGGTCCACAGGTCCTTGCCCAGGCGGGCCTCGTTATTGGCGATCAGGGCGTTGGCGGCCTTCAGGATATTAGCTGTTGACCGGTAGTTCTGCTCAAGCCGGCACTCGGTGACTTTGGGGAATTCCTTTTTGAAACGCGCCATGTTCCCTGGGCCGCCGGCGCCGCGAAAACCATAAATGGATTGGTCGTCGTCGCCGACAGCGAACATATAGTTGTCTTGGCTCGCCAAGTAGCGCAACCAAGCGTATTGCAGATCGTTAGTGTCCTGGAATTCGTCCACCAATAGATGGCGAAAACGCTGCTGGTAACGCGCCAACAGGCTGTCCTTGTCTCGAAACAACTCGTAGGCCCGTAGCAACAACTCGTCGAAGTCCACCAGACCGGCGCGGTCGCAGGTCTGTTGATAGGCTTGATAGATCTTTATCAGCTGTTGTTGCATAGGGTACTCGGGGGGGTCGAGATCCTGGGGCCTTAAACCTCTGTTCTTGCGCGTGTTGATGAATCCCTGAACTTCTTTGGGAAGGTATTGCTCCGGATCCAGCTCCAGGTCCAAAACGACGCGCTTGACGATGCGCAACTGGTCTCCGCGGTCGAGAATTTGGAAACTCTGCGGCAGGCCCGCCTCTTGCCAGTGGACCCGCAGGAGCCGGTGGGCAATGCGATGGAAAGTGCCTATCCACATGTCGCTTGCGGGCTGTGGCAACAGGGTTTCGACCCGGTTGCGCATCTCCGTGGCGGCCTTGTTGGTAAAGGTGACTGCCAGGATGTTGCCAGGCTCGGCCTGCCCGGTGTGAATGAGCCAGGCGATGCGGCGCGTCAACGCCCGCGTCTTGCCGCTGCCGGCCCCCGCCAACACCAGGATGTTGCCGGGCGGGGCGGCGACAGCCGCCCGTTGCGCCTTGTTCAACCCCTCTAATGCGACCGAGACATCCATAGTTTCATTGGGGGGCGTTTGGGCGTCACTGGTCAGTTTGAGGCGTCAGGGTTGCCGGCGGGGCGCTGGCCCGCAGAGGGCTGAGCAAGCCGTTTGTTGCCTTGCGGCGTTTCGGTTAGAGTATATCACCACTTTGCCATGCCGCTGTTTTGTCTGGAGTGCCGGCGGTGCTATTTTGCGATTCTAATGAGCGCGATGCAAACTGACCATCACGACTACCACGCCATCATCGACAAGACCTTGTCCCGTTGCCTGCAATTAGGGGCGTCCGCGGCGGAGGCTGTCGTCAACGCGGGCCAGGGTCTGACGGCGACGGCGCGCCTGGGGGAGGTGGAAACCGTGGAGCATCAGCGCGACAAAGGCCTGGGGCTCACGGTCTATAGGGGGCGCCGCAAGGGCTCAGCCTCCACGACGGACTTCTCCGGCGCGGCCATTGAAGCGTCGGTGGAAGCGGCTTGCGCCATTGCTCAAAACGCCAGCGAGGATGACTGCGCCGGCCTGATCGAACCCGAATGCCTGGCCAAAGCAACGCCGGACCTGGATTTGTGCCACCCTTGGTCTCTCAGTCCCCAGGATGCCATAGCGCTTGCGGTGGAGTGTGAGGCGGCGGCGCGGCAAACGGACCGGCGCCTGAGCAACTCGGACGGGGCGGCGGTGTCCACTTACGCTGGCGCACATCTGTATGGCAACACCCATGGTTTCCTCAGCGGCTGGAACTGGTCGTCCCATAATATCGATTGCGCGGTCATTGGCGAGGAAAACGGCTCAATGCAACGGGATGGTTGGCACTCCAAAGCCAGGGATCATCGCGAGCTGGAGGGCCCGGAGGCGGTGGGCAAAGAGGCCGCCCGCCGAACCTTGTCGCGCTTGGGCGCGCGCAAACTCTCCACGCGGGAGGCGCCGGTGCTGTTTGAAGCGCCGGTCGCGAAAAGCCTGTTTGCCGCCTTTCTCAACGCCATCTCCGGCGCCGCTTTGTACCGCAAGGCCTCGTTTTTGTTGGACCAGTCAGGCGCGGCGGTTTTCGCTCCGCAGGTGCAGGTGGAAGAACAACCCCATTTGCCCAAGGCAATGGGAAGCGCCCCGTTTGATGCGGATGGCATGGGCACGCGGCGCAAACACATCGTCAAGGATGGCGTCTTGCAAACCTACCTGTTGAGCGCTTATTCCGCCCGGAAATTAGGACTGGCGCCCACCGGCAACGCCGGTGGCGCGCACAACCTGGTGGTGACCGGCGCTGGCGATGGCGGCGGGCCAAGCCTGACGGCCTTGCTCAGACAGATGGACACCGGCCTGTTCGTCACCGACATGATCGGCTTCGGCGTGAATCAGGTGACCGGTGATTACTCCCGGGGGGCGTCGGGGTTCTGGGTGGAGCGGGGCGAACTCCAATACCCAGTGGAAGAGATCACCGTCGCCGCCAACTGCAAAGACATGTTCCGGCAGATCGTTGGCATCGGCAACGACGTGGATTGCCGCGGCAACATCAGGACCGGTTCGGTGTTGATAGAGAGCATGACCATCGCGGGAGAGTAGGGCCTGGCGCGAACCAGGCCCCGGCCTCCGCGCCGGGGCCAATCCCTGTTTTTGTCAAATTATTTTGCGCTAAATGTGAGTTTTCTCACATTTTGCCCGAAATAAGCCTGATACGCTGTCCCCGTCTGTCCACTGAGATGAAATTTGTTGCGTAAAACTTTTCATTTTGATGGACCAACACAGTACAGGAGTGCTGACGGCAGATTAACTCTGCCGAGGCAAACCCACTCTGTTCAAGAGGTTTGCCGCAGTTCGGGGATCTGACAGGAGACATTTCCCCGAACGCCTTATTTTCCTGGGCCGCGCAACCCGCGCCGGAACAGGGGCGATGGCGACCAGGCAAGGGCCCGCGCGATCTGCCAAACTGAGGCCTGCCGCGACCGCTGAATCTGGCGCCGGGCCTGCCAAACCGCCCCCAGACCCGCCCGCGCCTCTTTCAATCCGCGCCACGCCGGGCCGCCCCGACCGCGGGCCGCCGCCAAAACCAACATCCCCGAAGTGGCGACGATGTGCGCCGGCAACAAGGGCCAAAACAAGGGCCCCGGCATGTTCTTGACGAAAGTCCAGAAACGGTTGCGGAAGCCGTGCGACACAGAGAAATCACTGCGTCGCCCAGCGCTGCCGGACCCCAGATGATGCGCCACTGCGCCCGCCACTTGCAGGCAGCGTCCCCCGGCCAGGCGGATGCGGAATCCCAGGTCAACATCTTCCGAAAAACAGAAAAAGCGCTCATCGAAACCGCCCTGGGCGCGAAACGCGCTGGTTCGGTATAGCGCGGCGGCGGCGCAGGGCGCGAATGCTTCTCTTTCCAGCGCCGGCGGCAAGCTCGCGGCAGGTTGCCCGTGCAGGTCGCGCCAGTGCAGGCCGCAGGCGTGATACACATCGCCGGCCCCGTCCAGTCGTCCTGGTTTGGCGGCCATGAGCTGGGTTGACCCAAACATGTCAACATCGGGATTGCGCTCCGCCGCGGCCAGCAATCGCGCCAACCAATCGGGTTCGGGGAAGGCGTCTGGATTGAGGGTGGCGATCCAAGGCGCCTGGGTCTCGGCCGCCGCCCGGTTGTTGCCGCCAGCAAAGCCCAAGTTGCGCGTCGACTTGATGACGCGAAACGCCGGGGGCAGAGGCCCTAGCTTGTCAACAGCGCCGTCCGGTGAGGCGTTGTCAAAAATAATCGCCTCAAAATCGCAACGCTCTTGCCGCGCTAAGGCGGCAACGCAACGGCTTAGGTGGGCGCCGCTATTGTAGGCTACGACAATGACGCAAACCGCCGCTGTCTTCACCGCTTCTTCGTTCGTTGCCGCGCCGCCGTTGTGGTTTGCCGCTTTTTATTCACGCCTTTCCTTTTTTTTTCAGGCGGGGGGGGGGGGGGGGGGGGGAAATGCCGCCTAACCGCAAAGACATCATGATGCGCGTCCCATGCCCGTTCAATATACTCGCTTAAGTCAGCGCCGGGATAGTCGGCGAAAAACTTCTCGACCCAGCCCCGCGACATGACGGATACCCCGTAGCCACTCTGTTCCGGGAAGTCCGCGTAACCGTAGCCGCTTGCTTGCAACTCCCTCAGAAACTTTCTTCTATCGTTGCCACTGAGGCCATAAGTATGTTCCGAGTTGTTAGCTTTTATGAGGTCGCCCACATAGTCGCCATGGGTCGTCGCAATCAGAGCGCCTTTCGGAGTCAGGAGTTTGCACATTTCATCCAGGACTTTTTGTGTTTTGTCTTGGGGAAAATGGGTAATCAGGGAGCCACACCAAATAAGATCAAACTGGCGGTCGAAATGAAGATCACACTCCTCATTCGAATAAAAACCGGTTGCGCCAAAGTTGGCAGAGCAGAAGTCCACAGCATCCCGGTCAAGGTCGGAACACGCGAGCCAAGCATCGGGGAAGTTGCGCCGAAGACGACGCAACACTCGGCCGTGTCCGCAGGGCAGGTCGAGAATAGTTGCGGTGGCCGGGAGTTCGGGGCACAAGCGTTGAATTAGCTGGACGGCTTCTTCCCCGGTATTGAAATAATGGGTAGCGTCGTCGCCAATGCACATTTCGTCACGCTCCGAGATGGGGCCCATAATGTTGATTGGCGTTATCTTGCCGGATGTTGGGTTAATTCTGTGCGCTATTAGCAGGGCTTCGTTTTGCAACAGTTGGAATTCAAAAGACTCGCCTTCCGCAAGAGACTTGAGGGCGGGAGCATACATCTTGAACCCGACGGAGCCGTAACCCATCTCGCGAAGGTCCTCTCGCAACACATCAACCGCGGCCCTTCCTGCCAGTTTGCCCTCAGAAATTGCGACCACTGTCAACGGCGCATCGGGGTTGTTCTGATCATACGCCCACCCGCCAACATATCCGGGACGAATAGTGTCAATATAGAACTTCATCAGTCGCCAAAGCCTCCTGTAGTGGTGAGTCAGCGCTCATTGTCATGCTCGAGGTAGATAGTGTCAAGCCTCAGCCACGGATGACGCCGCTCCGTTCTTGAAATAACGATGTCTAGTTTTTTGTCCACTTCTCGCAACATGGAAAATTTGTTGACTCTGTAGCGTCCTAAAATCTGCGGTATCCGCAAACCATGCCAACCTTGCTCGGCAAACTTGCACCATAAATCGAAGTCCTCCCAGCCTTGAGGGTCCTCCGCCACGAAATATCCACCAACCTGTTGCCAGCGCGCTTTTCTAATCAAAGCCATGGCGTCTATATAGTTGCCTCTTTTCAGCCGCTCTTTGGACCACACCTCTGTGCCCCTCAATCCTCTCTTGGCGCCGAACATTTCCAGGATGGGGTAGGCGAAGGCCGCATCGCTGTGTGCCAGCCCCTCGGCGCACAGCTTAACTGCTTGGGGATAAAGAAGATTGTCCGCATCAAGAGCAAAAACCAGGTCGGTCGACGCGGTGGCGAAACCAGTGTTGCGAGATGTCGAAAGCCCGCAGTTGCGCCGATGTTTCAACAACGCCGCCCAGGCAAACTCGTCCGCTTTGGCGCGAAACCATGCTTGGGCGGTGTCCAACGAATTGTCAGTGCTGCAATCGTCTATCACTACCAGAGACAGCGGCCTAAATGACTGGGCCAGCACGCTGTCCAAGGTTTCGCAAATTACTTCCTGATAGTTGTAGAGCGGCACGACAACGGTTACGCCCTTGTCAACGCGCTTGCCGGTTTCTCGGATCACATCGAATTCGCCGGCAATGACTTTGTCTGCGTTCTTCATGCTCAAGGGGTTATGCCAAACAATTCGCGCAACACGGCGGTTAGCGAATAATGTTTTTTGAAAGCCTGAAAGGCGGCTTCGCGCGCCGTCTCTGCCGCGTTTTGTCCTTGCGGGTCGCGGAGCAACCATTCCATCAATGCGGGCAAATCCTCAAGGTCTGCTTCAAAATAATGGGTGTCGGGAATGAATCCAGGGATCCGGGCCGCTGTCTCCGTCACAACGCAAGTTTTCTGCCAGAAGCCGTAGAGCGCCATGCGTTGCCATTCGAAGTATGGCGCGCCCCCCTGGTGCGCATTCAACAAGATCTTTGAACGCTGGGCAAGGGCGGCGAAAGTCTCAGGATCAACAACGCTTTCTTGGCCATGGAGCAATGGCCTCGACATGTCGGTCAGATGAAGAAAGTGTCGTCCCTTTGCAAAGAAGGCCGCATGACGGGCAAAGAAATCTTCACGACGGGGGGAAAGTGCGCCGACGAAAAGAGCATCAATCGGTCGTTTGGCCAGCGGCGCACGGCGCGGCGGCGAAGTCTGCGTCAACGGCGTCCGCATGGATTCTATCGCCGGCGCCGCCGGGAGCTTTTTTTGCCGACCTAGGGGGGCGTAACCCTCCACATAACCTAAAGGCAAAAACCACGTCGCCAAGCCCAGCTGATTCAAGATGGCGGCCGATTGAAGATTTATATCCAAGATCCAAGGAGAGCGGGACAGATATTCGAATGCGTGCGCGAACCAAGGAGTCTGAAATTGTTCCGTGTTAAACAGCATGGCGTCCTCGAAGTAAGCGTCCCCTGCCAGAGCCAGCCCCGAACCCAAATAGAAGAACTCATGGGGAGCGATAATGATCTTTGCCTGGACAGCGCGCCGCTCGAAATTTTCTTCAGACCAGGCATAAGCGACAACCCCGGCCTGCTTGAAAGCCAAACATAACAAATCCGAGAACTGATGAAAAAAGAAATTGCCTTTGGAACTGCAAAAGATGGAAACGACATCGCCGGCTTTGAGGCGGGGCAAGGGATTGTTTTTATGACCTGTCTTTGCTATCGCGTGAGCGGCGTCAGGATCATTCATAAAGGGGCGTTGCCATTCCAGGACTCGTTCGAGGGTCCAACCGGAGCGCCCTTCACGGGCTCCGTATCGCACAAAATGGAAAAGAGGGTTCGACTTTGCTTTCGCCACATCAGGATGCAGGGAAAGATAATCTTTTGTGTTGAAGAACGGGCCAGGATCAAAGCCCTGGAATGCGCCTTCCATGACATAATGTTCAACCGGATCTTGATAGGCTCCCATGGACTTTTGGCGCTTTTGCAAGTACCAGTCGCTATCAAACAGAATGGAGCGGCGCACCCAATCTATCTGTTCTTGCAAGTCGGGGTTGCGCGCGGGTGGCGCAAGATCCGGTGTCTTCGCAATCCCGATTCCCAGCAACTGGCGAAACACGGCTGACCTCAAAAGAACATCCTTGGCGCGCGTTTTGAGCGCCAAGGGAAGCGGAACGCGGTAATAGAACATTCGGATGAGGCGCTGGATGACAACGCGGATTTTTTGACTCAACCACCGCGGAATTCGCCGCGGAGTTCGGAACAGGGCAACGGCCCGCAAACTTTTAGAATTTCGCAACGCCTCGAGATCGACATCATGGTCGGCAAGGAGCCGCTCCAGTTTCGTGGTGACAACTTTGCGCTCGCGAACAATGCGGTTCAGCTCCTTGATTTGCCAGTCCCGTCTGTTAGCGGCCCGGCGCAGTTTGTCGAGGCGGTTTTCGCGTTCAACTTCGGGAGAGGACAGCCCCCGGATTTGTTGTTTTTCCATTGCTGTCATCAACGCCAAAAGAAGCGGTAGCCCATGGCTTCCACCGTATGTCCAATGAAACGCTCAACCGCATGAGCCCACTGACCCGAGCCATGATCTGTCTGCGACAAGTCGTCTCCTAACTCGAGTTTGAGGTCTTTGACGACAGAGAAGACTTCAGCAAGCACTTCTGTGCGCGCGAACATCATCGTGCCGCCGAGATATTCCACTTCCACTTGCTCGGAACGGCCGATTTTCTCTAACAACTGAGCATATTTCAGTTCGCAGATGTCTGGTTCCACCATCCGCCAATTCAGGGCGCCGATTTGTCCCACACTCTTGTCAACCTGCATTATTTTGATATTTTCCTCGGCGCGCTCCTTAGTGCCTAAAATGGCCCTCAGCAGATCCCCTCGCCACCCGATGCCAGCATCTTCTATATGCGGGCTTTTCTTGGTGTGTAAAAGACAAACCGCGTGATAATCTTCCGCTTGGATGTTTTCCCACAACCGGAAAAAGCCTCCAATATCCCGGCCAAAATTTTTATTGACCTGCACTTTGGCATTGGGAAATTTGCTCTTGATGGAAGACGCTATTTTCCGAGTGGCACCGCTTTCTACAATGTTGACATAGAGATCATAGATTTCCTCTGGAAGGTTGGCAATGTGTCGCGCCAGTTCATCCCACAATTCCGCATAATAAACATGGGCGAAGACGCAAATTCTTTTCTCCGCATCGATCTCATCTGGCAGTTTCATGTCAACAGGCGTGGGCTTCAGCGTGACCGGCTTTATGGAGAAGGGCCTGCGCGAGTAGAAACGCTTTTCCCACCGACCGTGTTGCAGAAAATGGTTCAGCGCGATGAGCGTGGCGGCGTCTTTGCTTTTGCCTTCCGTTTTCAGCGCCAATTTCAGTTCCGGATGCATGGTGAGGTATTCCTCGCTCTTGAAATTCAAGGGAATTTCCACCGGACTGTTGCAAGTCATGCGAATAAACTGGGCCCTTGAGAAGAGTCGGTCTTCGTTTCGTCCCCAGTCATTGTAGTGGTCGCGCAATTCGCTCTCGCTATAGGTGGAAAGATCACTTGAATAAGCTTGGTAAACAGCGGTATCCAATGCCTGTGCTTCCGGTTTCGACAGGTCGGTCCGATGCAGTCTCTCGATTAAGGGATCGATGTCGACGGCGTCAATTTTAAACGGTGCGCGATCTTCTATGGCACCGAATTTCATGTAATGATGCAAGGGATCTGCGCCGTTATTGCGCACATCCGAGTTGGCGGCTAGGTAAAAATCCGCGTCGAAAAGAACTGGGATTTTCCCGCCGCCCGCCGCGCATTCACTGCAAAACCGCCGATACTGAGTGTGCAGCGCTGGAATATGGGAATCACTTGGGAGCGAGACGCTTCCAAGGTCTTGGGATGTCCTCAGAATATCCCCAAGACGCCGCAATGACCGCAAAGGTGCGGTTGCGCGCCAGCTTCGGGAATTGCGCAATGTCTCAATCTGCTCGCCTCGTTCATCGATAGCCTGAGTGAGTTGCTTAATTTTCTCATCATAGTTGCCAATGGTCCGGGTCAATTCTTCAACTTGATTGTCTTGTCCATCCATAGCTTGGCGCAATTCTTCGAGTTGGTTGTCGAGTTCATCTATGGCGCGGTTCAATGCTTGAGATTGATCTTCTTGTTCAAATATGACCTGATTCAAACTTTCAATCTGACGGTGGCAGTCGTCTATGGTCCGGTTCAGTTTTCCAATCTGGTCGAGTCGCGCGTTGATTGCCGAGTCCAATTGTTCAATTTTCCCGTCTCGTTTCAAAATAGCGCGGGTTGCTTTTTCAAGCTGAATCTTGTGTTCAACAAGGGATTGTCCTAAGGTGTTGATCAAGTCGTTACGCTCCTTGTCGGTCTGATTTAATTCTCTGAGCTCTCCGTCTCGTTCACCGGCGATGCGGTTCAGTTCCTCGATTTGACTGTCGCGTTCGCCAGCGATGCGGTTCAGTTCCTCGATCTGACCATCGCGTTCGCCGGTGACGCGGTTCAGTTCCTCGATTTGACTGTCGCGTTCGCCAGCGATGCGGTTCAGTTCCTCGATTTGACTGTCGCGTTCGCCAGCGATGCGGTTCAGTTCCTCGATCTGACCATCGCGTTCGCCGGTGACGCGGTTCAGTTCCTCGATTTGACTGTCGCGTTCGCCGGTGACGCGGTTCAGTTCCTCGATCTGCCTGTCGCGTTCGCCGGCGATGCGGTTCAGTTCCTCGATCTGGCCGTCGCGTTCGCCGACGATGCGGTTCAGTTCCTCGATCTGACCATCGCGTTCGCCGATGACGCGGTTCAGTTCCTCGATTTGACTGTCGCGTTCGCCGGCGATGCGGTTCAGTTCCTCGATCTGCCTGTCGCGTTCGCCGGCGATGCGGTTCAGTTCCTCGATCTGGCCGTCGCGTTCGCCGACGATGCGGTTCAGTTCCTCGATCTGGCTATCGCGTTCGCCGGTGACGCGGTTCAGTTCCTCGACCTGCCTGTCGCGTTCGCCGGCGATGCGGTTCAGTTCCTCGACCTGCCTGTCGCGTTTTGCCAATGTCATTTGGTTCGCAATCATGGCGCGGCTGAAGGCCGGCGTTGCTTCGTCAAGAGCCAGCCTGATTCGGTCCAGAGTCGCTTCGTCCGTTTCCTGCGTTGTTCCCTGTGTCCAGCGATCAAAAATTTCGAAGCTGGCCCGAATCCAATGAGGCAGGCTCAAATTGGCAAGTAGGGCCTTGTCCTCGCTATGATGATGGCGCAATTCAGGCGACAGGAACTGGTTAATTTCCCGCTCCACCTTGACACTAGAGCGCCTGGGCCAGGAGACATTTAGATCATTGCTCAATCGGTCAATCTGCGTTTGTGGTTCCGATAACAGCCGCTCATAACGCAACCAGGCGCGCGAGACATTCCGCGAGTCGATCTCGGCGTCCAAAACATGCCGCAACCATATAAGGCCCCCTAATGAGGGGTCGATGGCGTCGCGCCCTTCCAGGGAAGCGGCGACCTCAAGAGGATTGCGCAACGGCAAGACAATCAACGGCTCAGCGCCAAAATCTCTGACCACATCCATCCAAAAGGACAGGAACCGGCATATCCGGGGGTCTTTCAGCACAAACAAATGGCTGCCGCTATATTCACCTTCCAGCACCGCCCGGGCCCGTTCGCGAAACTCGCCGGCAACCGGGGAGGCATGCCAGGCCGGATCGAAAGCTTGCCAATCATTCCAGGCAGATTCCGCAGACGCGAGAATGTCATTGTTGAGATGCATGATGCGCAATGATTCCCAAAACCCGGCCTCATTGCTTTGCACGCTTTCCCTCATCAAGGCGCTGGGCAAATCGCATCCCAGCAAGTTCAGCACACGGGTTATCGCCGAAGTGCCGCTGCGGTGCATGCCGGCCACCAAGATCGCTTTCTTGGTGGCGGCTTTGCTGGCGCCTCTTCTCTTGCTTCCGCTGGTTTCACGGTTGGCGCTTTTGCGAGTGTTCAAAGGCAAGGTTTTAACCTGGAAGCCGGACTTTTCAACGAGAAAACAGGTTATTCTTTCGACGGCATGAGGCAAAGTCCCATCTGCTTGCCCGGTTTCTTTTTCGAACTCGTCCAGGGCAATGAATTTCTCATCTAACAATTTTTCCAAGGAACGAACCCGAAACCAAAACATCGCGCTCGCTGGAAATTCGAACGCATGTTTGCCTGCCTGTTCAGGTTCCCCCATGCGGGCCAGCAGTTTGTCCAGCCAGGCCCTATTGCTCTTGAGGGTTGCCTCTGACAGAGCGGTTAAGGTGTTCTGGGGAACAATCAACCCCAGGTCCTTATTCCGCTCCAACGCCCGGATTATTTCATCAACTTCCTCTGGGGATTTCAGCAACGAACTGAGAAGCTGATTGCGCCAGTGGCCTTCGGCGATGGCGTCAGGCGTCTTTTTTGTGTGAATTTTGCAGGCAAACTTGTATTTTTTGGCGGCTATCGACCGGTATGCCAATAAAAAAGGACGAATGTCGCGTCCGCGGTTTTCCGTCGCTATGATGCACAAGCTGTTGTGGAAAAATCTCCTTAAATTGTCGATCCATTCTCCGCTCAAGGCAACGCTTGTTGTGACAATCAGGTCAACTTTTCCGCTCAGCGGCGCAAGATATCTGGTCAGAATGTCTTGGGCTATGTCTTGATCATAAATGTGAAACACGATGCAAACATCGTGAGTTTTTTTGAAGCTGGAGTTAATCTCCTCAATCATCTCAGAGACGGGTCGGTCTTGAGGGAGGGGTTGCGCCGGGGCGGCTTTCACTCGGGCCGTTCGCCGCTTCTTGCCGGTCTTGACGGCACTGGTCCGCGAGGTGCGCTTTTTATTGATCGCGGCCATGGTTATCCCGTTGCCTGTTCATCCTGCTCTTGCACGATCTCACGGTATTCACGCAACACTTCGCTAATCGCTCCCCAAGCCCTGACTCTTCCGGCATCTAGCAACAGGCCCTTGTCGCAGTTCCTCTCGAGCATGTCTTGGCTGTGTGAAGCAAAAGCCAGGATGCCACTGTTGCCGATGAGGTCTTCGAGACGACGGTTGGCCTTCTCCATGAAAATGGCGTCGCCGGCACCGATCCATTCATCCATCAACAGGATTTCGGGGTCGACGCTGGTGCAAATCGAGAAAGCGAGCCGCGCCATCATTCCTGACGAATAGGTGCGCACCGCCATGTCGAGGTAATCTCCGAGCCCGCTGAACTCCGCAATCTCGCCCATGCGGGCCCGCATCTCTCCGGGAGCGACCCCCATGAGCGCGCCCCGCAACCTGATGTTCTCATAACCCGTCGCCTCGGGATCTATGTTGAGGGAAAAATCGATCAGCGATAGCGTGCGCCCCTGTCTCCGCACCCAGCCCGACACAGGCTCGTAAATGCCTGCGAATACGCGCAACAGGGTGGTTTTGCCAGAACCATTGACCCCTATAATGCCAAGGCGGTCACCTCGTTCCAGTTTGACACTGACATTTTCCAGGGCGCGCACGCACAGATGATTTGCGGCGTCCACCGCGATGCGCCCCCCCGTTCCCCGATGCAGCAGGTTTTGTTTCAAGGAACGATTGCTGGGACTGTAAACGGGGAAATCGACCGTGACAGCGTTGAGATGGAGACCGACCACGGTGGCTATAGCCAGTAGGCGATGCGTTGTCGGCACCGGCAGTAGAATATGAACATCACCAGCCAGCCAGCCACGGTGATGCCTGTCGCCACCAGCCAGGAAACCATCCCCGGCGCGTGTCCCAATAGCGGCGCCCGCACCAGTTCCAGAAAATGGTAGAAGGGGTTGAATTGCAACACGGCGGCGCGCTCAAGCAATGCCTCAGGCCTCCAAAAGACCGGCGTGAGAAAGAAGGCGAGTTGCATGAAAGTGGCGGTGATTAGCGGCACATCGCGAAAACGCGTCGACACAAGACCGAACAACAGACAGGCCCAGACGCCGTTCAGGCAGAGCAATGCAAGGCCTGGCACGGCGAGCAACGCGATCCAACCAGGGTGCGCCGGGAACAGCAAGGCGACGATTGCCAAAATAGGGAGGTTGTGGGCAAAGATGATGAGAGCGCGACACGCCACCCGGTACCCGTGAGCTGACAGGGGCAATTTTATCTGCTTGATGATGCTTGCGGCGTTGATGAAAGCGCTGCAGCCTTCGTTCACCATGCTCGCAATCAAGCTCCAGATGACCAAACCGGCAGCCAAGAACGGCATGTAATCAGCCAGGTTGGTGTTAAACACGGTGGAAAACAACAGACCCAGCGCCGTCACCATTACGCCCATGCTGATGGTGATCCAAAAAGGGCCGATTAAGGAACGGCGGTAATGCTGGCGAACATCTTGCCAAGCTAACAGGCTCCAGAGGCGAAAGGCCCGCGCGCCCTGAACCAGGTCAAGCAAGGCGAGGGTCGCTTGCGAGCTGGGGGGCGTCCGCGCAGATTGCGGCCGGGCCCCGTCATCTAAAGCGTTTATTGTTTCACCCGCTTGATTCATTGTCCAATATTGCGAGAATTTGCGGTTTCATGTTGCAGGGGGGCATTATATACTATTGTCACGCGCGTGAAATCGCGTTATTTCCCTGTTTTTCGCTTGAATTGACTCTGCCGAAAGCGTTGCAGACGAGGCGCAAGGGGAGCAACAATGCCAGAGCAAGCGTATGAATGAGCAAAGCCGCATTTTTGGGTCGTCCGAGTTTTTCGAGAGGGTTTGAAAGGCAACTACGGTGTTAGAGACTCTCATCACTCTGCTTGCCGGGTTGCTAGCCGGTCTTGCCACTTGGATTTTGGCATACGCGGCTTTGAAGAGCGCGATAATCGCAGGCGCCCTTACCCGGCCAGGGAAGCACGGTCATGAGCGGCCCGTTCCCACGGGAGGCGGCATTGTGGCAGTGGGGGCGGCATTGTTGGTTTGGCTGTTTTTTTCCCTGATAACCGGCGCGTTTGCCGAGACCTGGCGCATCGCCGCCGCCGCCGCCGCGTTAGCGGCGCTCTCCTTTGTTGATGACCTCAGGCAGGTTCCGTTGCTGTTGCGGTTCGCCGCGCATATCGCCGCGGTCGCCTTCGGGCTGAGTCTGTTGCCTGACACGGCGTTGCTTTTCGGTGGCGCGTTGCCCCTGTGGGCGGATCGACTGGCGGTTGGCGTGGCCTGGGTGTGGTTCACCAATCTGTTCAACTTCATGGACGGCATCGACGGGATCGCGAGCGTCGAGACCATCGCGGTGGGGGGGGGATTGGCCGTTGCGTTGCTGATCATAGCCTCAGAAGCGAGCGGCGCGGGCTGGGCCATGGCACCGCTGGCCGCCGCTTTGGCCGGCGCGGGGGCGGGGTTTCTTGCGTTCAACTGGCAACCAGCGCGCCTGTTTTTAGGCGATGCGGGCAGCATTCCCTTGGGCTACCTGTTAGGCTGGCTATTGGTCTGGAGCGCCTGCGTCCACGGCCTGTGGTGGCTGGCCCTGGCATTGCCCCTCTACTACTGGGTCGATGCCACCACGACCTTGTTGGCCCGCGCGGCCCGGGGCGAGAAGGTCTGGTTGCCGCACCGTCTTCACGCCTACCAGCTGGCGACGCAAGCCGGGGCGAGTCACGCCGCAGTGGCGCGGTTCGTGGCCCTGATTGACGCCGGGTTGGTCTTATTGGTCTTGTTAACGGCGGCTCGCCTCTTGCCGGCATGGCTGATGTTGATCTTGGCGGCAACGATGGCGTTGGCGGCGTTCTGGCGTTTGCGCCATTGGCCGGTTGAACAAGGGTCCGGCCCTGCCGCCAGGGGAAACGGGGCCTGACTGAGAAAAACAGGTCGCTGAGCGCTTTTCCCCGCCCGTTTTTTCACGGCTGGGAATGAGGAACGATATCACTCAATAACGATTTTATCTCGGCGTCGCTGGAACCTGCCAGGGAGTGTTCCAGCCGGGCGACCGCCTGCTGGATCTCGTTCCGGTCAGTGGGGGCGTGTTTCGCCTTGAGTATCTTGGCGTTTTCCGTAGTTTCCTTCTGCTCGTTGTCGTAGAAAAGCTCCTCGGACAGCTTCTCCCCCGGCCGCAAGCCAATGCGCCGTATTTCAATGTCTTTTCCCGGCTCTTTGCCGGACAGCAAGATCATCTGCTCGGCTAAATACATGATCTTGACGGGTTCGCCCATGTCCAACACGAAAACGCCGCCGCTTCCTTCCATCACGCTGGCTTGCAGGATCAACTGGCAGGCCTCCCTGATGGTCATAAAATAGCGGACGATGTCGGGATGGGTCACCGTCACCGGGCCGCCAGCCTGTATCTGCTCCCTGAACAAAGGCACGACGCTGCCGTCGGATCCTAACACATTGCCGAACCTGACCGTCACAAACCGCGTGGCGGAAACGGCGTTCATTCCTTCGCAATAGAGCTCGCCGGCGCGCTTGGTGGCGCCAAGCACATTGGCGGGATTGACCGCTTTGTCTGTGGAGATGAACACGAACTTGCCGCAATCGAACCGGCTGGCCGCATCGGCAACCACTTTGGTGCCGATGACATTGTTCCTGACCGCTTCCGCCGGATAAGCCTGCAAGAGCGGCACTTGCTTGTAGGCGGCGGCGTGAAAGATCACCCCAGGCCGGCGCTCTTCGACGATGCCCTCAATGGCGGCCTGGTCGCAAACATCGCCCAACACCGCCGTCGCCCTGACTTGCGGGAAGCGTTGCTCCAATTCCTGCTGCACGCGATACAGGTTGAATTCGTTGCGTTCGTAGATGATCAGCGCGGCGGGCGCAAACCTCGCCACTTGTCGGCACAGCTCCGCGCCGATTGATCCGCCCCCGCCGGTCACCATGATCGTTTTCCCGGACAGCCCGGCCTGCATCAGGGCCTGGTCTAACTCAACTCTTTCCCTGCCTAACAAGTCTTCGATAGACACCTCCCGCACGATGTCCGCCGTAACCCGTCCGGCGATCAGATCTTCGAGTTTGGGCAGGGTCCGGAAAGGCGTCCCGACGCCTTCGCATATCGCCACCAATCTTTTCATCCTGTTGGACGACAGGGAGGGAATGGCGATGACGATCAGTTCAACAGCGTGTTGTTTCACGAGGCCGGGGATGTCCTCGAAAGCGCCTAAGACCCGCACTCCGTGAATTTCCAATCCGCGTTTGCCGGGGTCATCGTCGATCATGCCTATGGGCAAATAGGGGCCGCCGCCATTGCGCATCATGTCCCGCGTCAACATCCCGGCGGACTCGCCAGCGCCGATGATCAGGACGCGCCGTCCATCGCCTGCGAGATGGCGGCTTTTCAGGTATTGATAGAGGGCCCGGCTTCCTCCCAACAGCCCGAACAGCAGAAGCGCGTACAGCGGCAACACTGCTCGAGGCACTTCTTCCATGCCGGTGATGAAGAAAATCGCCAACGCCGCGAGCAACGCGCCCATATAGACCGATTTGCCTATGCGGATGAAATCGGGCAAGGAGGCGAAGCGCCAGCTGCCGCGATACAGGCCAAAGACCATGTAGCTGAACAACTGGCAGGGAATGACGACCGGCAACATGATGGCGGCGGTGCGCAGAAAATTTGCGGGGATGGCGTCTAAATTGAAACGCAACCAGTACGCCAGGTACCACGCCACCGGGATCATCAGCGCGTCGTACGCCACGACGGCGACGCGCCGGCGCGCCCCCCAGCCTTTTTTTTCCGCTCGACCCTCCATACGACCCCGGCAACTTGCGAGTCAACCGGCTTGGGTCAGCGCGGCGCGGATGGCGCCGGCCATGGCTTCCAGGAGCTCGTCGTCCAGGCCGGGATGCACGGGGAAGGCAATGGAAGTTTCGCCCAGGGCGCGGGCGTTTGGCAAGCGCGAGTTCGCGCCCTTGTCGGCGCCGCGCTGATAGGCCGGTTCCAGGTAGATCTCCGGGCAGATGCCGGCGTCGCATGGGACGCCAGCCTGGCGCAGAGCCGCCACCACTCCGGCCCGGCCCCGGTTCGGCAAGGGTTTTTCCTGGTTCAGGAAGGCGTACAATCGGTAGTAGGCGTGGGCCTTGTTGTCCGTGGGTCGCGGCACGCGCAGAACCTCAAGGTCGGCCAGGGCGTTCGCCAACATCATGGCGTTGCGCCTGCGCTCTCCCAGCCAGGCGTCCAGCTGGGTCAGTTGCGCCCGGCCTATGGCCGCCTGCATCTCGGTCATTCGGTAATTGCTGCCCACTGATTCGTGCAGGTTGGGGTATTCATAGCCTTCGAGCTCAACCGGCGCATGTCTGGGATCTCGACCATGGTTCCTGAAGGCGGCGGCTTTGGCCCAGAGTTGCTCATCATTCGTAGTCAACATGCCGCCCTCGCCGCCGGTGGAAATGATCTTGTCATGGCAGAAGGAAAACGCGGCTACGTCCCCCATGGCGCCGACTTTGACCCCGCCAATGCCGGCGCCATGGGCCTGGGCGCAGTCCTCGACAAGGCGCAACCCGCGCTCCTCGGCCAAGGTTCTCAGCCCTGCCATGTCGCAGGGCCAGCCCGCCAAGTGAACCGCTATGATCGCGCGGGTGGCGGGAGTCAGCGCGGCGCGGACCGACTCGGGAGTGATGTTCTGGCTGTCCAGGTCAACATCGGCGAAAACCGGTTTGGCGCCGCACAGAACAACGCTGTTGGCGGAGGCGATGAAAGAGCGCGGGGTGACGATGACTTCATCACCCGGCCCTATCCCCAAAGCTCGCAGGCACAACTCCAGGCCTACCGTGCCATTGGCGACCGCCAAGCCGTGCTTGGCGCCGCAGTAAGCGGCAAATTCCTGTTCGAAGGCGCGCCCTTCCGGGCCGTGCCAGTAGTTTCCCAGTCCCGCTTCCAACACCCGCGAGACAGCGGCTTGCGCGGCTTTGTCGTACACCGGCCAAGGGGGAAAGGAAAGCGTCATGCTCAATGTTATTGCTCTCCTCGCGCTAGGACAAATTTACGCCCGTGAATTTCAAAATAGGGCTGATATTGATCGATGCTGGTGGCCCGGATTATTCTCTCCAACTGGGCGGCGTCAAATTCTTTGGGGGAAACGGGCAAGTGGTATAGATTCTCCAGATCAGCTCGCTTGCCCACCGGCCCTGACCATTTATCGCCTGCGGATTTTTTGGCCAGTTCTTGCAGACCCTCCTTTTTTTTCCGCCACAGCGTGTCAATCACTCTCAGGGCTTGATCCAACATGGAAGCATGGGTTTTTGCAAGCACTTCCTTTAAGGAAGCGTCGCCCGCAACGCTAAAACGAACCACATCAAGGATAGGGCCATTGTCGATATGCTTGTCCATGACATGAGCCGTGGAACCATAGGAGCGAGCTTCATCCAGCAACGCAAAGTTGACGCAACCGATGCCCCGGTATTCCGGCGGGCCGGGATGAAAGTTGACTGCCGCTATTTTTGCCCTGTTGAGCAGACTTTGCCTGAGGATGAAGTAGGATCTGAAGCAGAAGATAAAATCGATTGTCGGCGGGCAGGCGTTTTCATCCAGTTTCGTCGCCGGGTTTTCCGACCAAAACGCCGTGACTTGAGCAAATTTGGCGTGAAGAAACTCCAACAGCGTTTCGGAGTGGCGGTCATCCTTCCTGCCAAAAAACAGGGCGGTCAAGTGTCTTTCCATGCCTTGCTTCACCGGTTCCCCCGGAACCTTTCCACAGTGGCGTTGCCCGCCTGGTTCACGCCTTCCCCCTTAATGGTTTTTGCAATCGTCAACAGGATGATCTTCATATCCAAAAAAAAGGACTGGTTGTCCACATACCAGACATCCAGCTGGAATCTTTCCTCCCAAGTAATGGCGTTGCGGCCGTTGATTTGCGCCCAGCCGGTGATGCCCGGCTTCGCCTCGTGCCGCCGCATTTGTTCGCCGGTGTAGAGGTCAAGGTATTCCATCAACAGCGGCCGCGGCCCCACAAAGCTCATCTCCCCTCGCAACACATTGACCAGCTGGGGCAACTCATCGAGGCTGGTCCTGCGCAGAAACTTCCCCAAGGTCGTCAGCCGGGCCTCATCGGGCAACAGCAACCCCTGTTCGTCTCGGCGGCTGTCCATGGTGCGAAACTTGAGACACTCGAACGGCTCACCCCGCAATCCCGGCCGGCGTTGCCGGAACAGCGCAGGGCCGCCTATAGTAGCATAAATCGTAGCGGTTAGCAGAAGTAGCAACGGCAACAGCAGGGCCGTCAGAAACACGCTGAAAGCGAGGTCAAACAGCCTTTTGGAATAACGCGACACGGGTTGGCGTCGGAGTGAACCACGGCGGGGTCGCGTTAGCGCGCCGTTCAGACCGCCGGTCGAAGTTGGTTTGCGTCCACGGGCGTAAAAATAGACAATATGGCTGTTAATGTCAACTCGCCTCGCAGGGCAAAGTCAGGCCTCGCGGGGCTAAAGCCGAGCCCAGGCCCCATGAAAGCATGAGGATTTTATACATTCACCAGTATTTTGCTGTGCCGGAATCAAACGCCGGCACGCGCTCCTATGAGATGGCGCGGCGCTTGGTGAAGGCTGGGCATGAGGTGACGATGGTGACTTCCTCGGCGTTTCTGCCGGAGGGCTGGGTGAGTGGCAACGGTTGGCACAGGAAAACCGTGGCGGGGATAAAGCTGGAGGCCTTGCATCTTCCTTATTCCAATGAGACCCCGTTCCTGAAAAGGATAGCGGTATTCATCCTGTTTGCTCTGAGAGCCACCCTGAAGGCAAGGGCTATCCGTTGCGATGTGGTCTTCGCCACCAGCACTCCCTTGACCGTGGCTCTGCCCGGGGCGTTTTCCGCCTGGAAAAACAAAGTCCCCATGGTCTTTGAGGTGCGGGATTTATGGCCTGAGTTTCCCATCATGGTGGGCGCTATTAAGAGTCCGGTCGCGGCAACTTTGGCAAGAAAACTGGAGAGGTGGGCCTATAAGAACGCGCGTCATGTCGTCGCTTTGTCCCCGGGAATGGCGAGGTGGATAGCCGATTGCGGTTGCCCGGACAAAAACATCACGGTCATTCCAAACGCCTGCGATCCCGAACTATTTGAAGTCCCCGCTGAGCAGGGCCTCAGGTTTCGGGAACGCCACAGCTGGTTGGGGGACAAGCCCTTGGTGATATACGCCGGCACTTTGGGCATGATAAACGGGGTTGGCTACATGGTTCGCTTGGCTCGAGACATGTTGCAAATCAATGAGGAGGTCCGGTTTGTGGTTGTCGGCAAGGGCATGGAGTATGAAAAGGTCAAAACCTTGGCGATGTCAACCGGCGTCTTGGATAAAAACTTTTTTTTACTGCCGCCGGTCCCGAAAAATGAAATGCCCGAAGTCCTGTCAGCTGCGGATATGGCGCTTTCACTCTCTTTGTCTGTTGATGCGCTTTGGCAAAGTTCTGTCGACCGGCTTTTTGACAAGGCCGCTTTGTCAACCGTCAAGACCAAGCTCGCCGAAGTAGTCGGTTCAGCCACAAACAAATTTTATGATGCCTTGGCAGCGCAAACGCCGATAGCCATCAACTATCAGGGTTGGCAAGCCCGGATTATCGAGAGCAGTGGCGCGGGCCTGGTGTTAAATCCGGAAAGCCCCAGAGAGGCCGCCCTATCGATAAACGACGCCTTGCAAGACAAGGCCTGGATCGCCACCGCCAAGGTGGCCGCCAAGGGACTCTCTACTGGCGAGTTCAACCGCGACGCGCTGACAAAAAAACTGGAGAAGGTATTGCTTGAGGCCGTCGGCGTCTAATGGGTGGGGGGAAACAAAAAGGCTGGCCCCCCGGTGATTGACCATTCTCCCAATTCCAACAACGGGGTTCCGCAAGCGTGAATATGCTGTCAAAGATCGCCGCCCTCAACTTCTTCCTGTTGTTTCCGGGATTCCTGATCTACCACCAGTTGTTGGCCATGGAACTCTTGCAACCCTTTATTCGCGGTCTGTTTGGCCCCGTTTCCCTCGCGAGTCTCTTGGCGTTTTTGGTCTTATTGCCCTGGCACCGGGACTGGCTCGGGCTATGCGTCAAGGAACGCTATGTTTTGTGTGTGCTTGTTTTTCTGCTTTACACCCTGGTTTGGACCGTGGCGCATTACTTGATTATGGCCGGCGAAAACATACAGCTGGCCATCCCGCAATCCTTGCAAACCATCGTCTTCTGGGCCTGCCTGTTTCTGACAGGCCTCCTGTTGCCGCTGGAATCCAAGGCGCTTAAATGGATGTTCTTCGTCGTCTTTCTGCTGGCGCTCCTTTTCCTCCTGCATTTCTCCATAAGCGCCGGGCAACTCACCTTTCGAGCTAATTGGTTCTACGGGCAGTGGGGAGACGATGTGGCCACTCATCAAGGGTATTCCCGCGGCGCCTTGGTTATCCTGCTGTTTTTGTTGGCGGTTTTTGCCGGAATTAAAGTCAGGATAGGTCTTATTCTCAGCGGGGCTTTTGTCCTTTTCATGTTGGCCAGCCGCGCGGATTTCAGCGCCTTCCTGGTTGTGTGCCTCGCGTTATCCGTGATTTTCGGCATTAAAAAGCCGCTGTATTTCCTGGTCGCGCCGATTTTCTTCCTGGTTTTGTCGGGAATGTTTTTAGTGGCGGCGAACATCGATGATCGCATGACAATGATTCGCCTGACTCGCCAGCTGGAAATTTTCAATCTGTTTGAAGCCGCTGGTTGGACAAACAGAATGAAGTTGCAAGAGATCGCCTTGGAGCAGATTGCCGCTCATCCCTTGATCGGCCAATTCGGCGGTCATGTTACGGCCGCAGGGCATATCGGCAAGTACGCGCACAATGCGTTATCGGCTTGGGTAAGCTATGGCTTTTTTGGGTTCTTTATGTACCTGGGTCTGAGCGTGGTCGCTTTTTGGGTGTCCGCGCGTCACTTTGTTCTGAAGCGGCAGGAGGCGCCGGTCTGGATTTTTGCCTTTTTGCTCAACCTGCTCTGCCTGTTGTTGGTGATGGCGGCTCGGTCGGTGTATTGGCCCCTGCCGGCCTTGGGCTGGGGCCTTGCGGCCCAAGGATTAATCAACTCGCGCTCAGGAGCGCGAGCGAAGCCGCCGTGAAAATCGCCCATCTGACCAATGTGCACCCCCGCGGGGACATTCGAATTCGAGTAAAAGAAGTGGGGACTTTGGCGCAGGCCTTTGGGGAGCCAGTGGCGCTGATCGTTCAGGATGGCATGGGCGATAGCGTCGAGGAGGGCGGCCGGGTTCGGGTCATCGACACCGGTCCCCCGCCCGGAAACCGCCTCGCCCGGATGACTATAGGAGTCTGGCGGATGGGGCGCGCCACCCTTGCTACTCGCCCGCGGGTGGCGCATTTCCATGACCCCGAGCTAATGATTTTAGGGTTTGCGTTGAAGTGTTTGGGTTGCCGGGTAGTGTACGACGCGCATGAGGATGTGCCGCGCCAAATGTTGGTGAAGTTCTGGTTGCCGGCCTGGGTAAGACGACCCGTTTCCTGGGTCATGGCGCTCAGCGAAGGGTTGGCGGGTCGTGTGTTTGACGGTATTGTGGCGGCGGTGCCGGAGATCGCTGGACGTTTCCCCTCCGCCAAAACCGTCCTAGTGCAAAATTTTTCCATTCCGGCCGAGTTTGAAACAGAGAAAGCCATTCCATACCAGGAACGGCCGCCGCATTTCGCCTATGTTGGCGCCATAAGCCTGCTTCGCGGCGCGCGCGAAATGGTTGAGGCTTTGGGGCGTGTTCACTCGAATGATGGAGTCCGCCTTCGGCTCGCCGGCGTCTTTCAACCGGCCGCATTGCAGGCGGAGATTGAGACCATGCCAAACTGGGTCCGAGCGGAGTTTCTTGGGTGGACCGATCGCCGGCAAACAGCGGAATTGTTAGGCAGTGTTCGAGCTGGTTTGGCGACCTTGCATCCGACGCAAAACTACCAGGATGCCTACCCGGTCAAGATGTTCGAGTACATGGCTGCCGGTTTGCCGGTCATCGCCTCCGATTTTCCTCTGTGGCGCCGCCTCATGGAACGGGGAGGAAAGTGCGGCATTTTAGTGAACCCGCAAGACCCGCATGCCATTGCCCAAGCCATGCAATGGATATTGGAGCATCCCGCTGAGGCTGAGGAAATGGGGCGGCGCGGCAGGGAAGCCGCCAGGCAATACTACAACTGGGAGCGCGAGGCTGACAAGCTGATTGCGCTTTATCAAAACTTGTTGGCGGCCTGAAAACGATAGCGGCGCGAGAGATTGACAACGCCGCCGGGGAATGCTTACTCTTGGACCTCGTGAAGTTGTTGCCAGCGCGTGAAACAAATCCAGCGCCATGCTTGCCAAGAAAAGGCGCGCCGACCGGATATGATCATTTCAAATTCTCGGCCCAGGCGTTCATTATTCACCCATGACAATGTTAAATCCCGGGCCAGCCAGGTTTTGATGGTCTCCGCTTTTTGCGCTAACCATTCAAGTTCCGGGGTCTCAAAACCAATTTTATCCTTTCGGTCGAGAATTTCATCCGGCACGATACCGCGCATGGCGGCGCGAAAAACGGATTTTGTTTCCCCCTCGTCGGAAACCAGGTAGGTCTCCGGCAGGCTGAGCATGAAATGCGCCAATTCCGTCGTAAGAAAAGGCAGACGGCTTTCTATCGAAAAGGCCATTGAATTGCGGTCGCCATGCCGCAGGAGATGGGGCAACCCGCGTTTTGTAAGCGCGCAACGCAGGGCGGCCGGCAAGCGTCTGCCTCGAATGCCGTCGATTGCCGCGTCCATGCCGCGAATCACCTTGTTATTATCCAGTTTCTGAACTCGCACCCAATCCGGGTGTAAAGAATTGCCATTCAAGCGACGCAACAGGGCGTTCAAATTGCCTTGCGTAGTCTCGTCAACCAACCATTTCAGCCCCATTGCGTAGCTCCGGTCCGGCCACTCTGACCAGTTCGAAAGGAAACGCAAAGCGCGCAGGAAGGCGCCTCGCTCCAACAAGGAACGCAGACGCGGTCCGGGATAACCCATATAGCCTGCTAACAATTCATCCGCGCCCTGCCCCTCAAGAATGACGGTAACGCCGGTTTCCCGGATTGCGCGGCACACGCCATAATGCGCATACATTCTGCTGCTGCCAAAGGGTTCCCCTTGCCTGAGGATGAGGGAATCAATGTCTGTCAGCAGTCCATTGGGAGATAAAGTCACTTTGTGGGCGATGGCGCCGGCATGGCGGTTGATTGCATCCACCCAATGCTCTTCGGATTTGTCACTTCCTTGCGCAATAAAACTGAAAGTATGGAGGTCCAAGTCTGGTTCAAGGCGACGGATTGCGCATGCAACCGCCGAGGAATCCACGCCGCCGGAAAGCATGGCGCCCAATGGCACATCGCTTCGCATGTGCACGCGAACCGAGTTCAGAAACAGCTCCCGCAGTTTTTCAGTGGCCTGCTTAAAGCTGATGGTTTGGTCCTCGGCGATGTCTAAATGGTTCCAAGGCATAGGCGACTGGGCCTGTTTCCTGGCAACATCGAAGCGCATGAAATATCCGGGCAATAGATGCTTAACGCCCGCAAAAAAAGTCTCCTCGTTTGAATCATAATGTCCGCGCACAAGATAATCATAGGCGCGCTGGTGGTTGAGTCTTGCGGGAGCATCACTGAGGAGGCGCAGGGCCGCTGTTTCCGAGGCAAACAGCAACTTGCCATTTTGCAGAGTGTAGAAGAGCGGTTTCATGCCAAAAGCGTCGCGACACAAGGTGATGGAGCCTTCATTTTGGTCCCAAATTGCGAAGGCAAACATCCCAACTAACCGCGGCAAGCAAGCCACGCCCCATTCCGCCCAAGCCTGCAACAACACTTCTGTGTCAGTCTGAGTGGTGAAACTTCGGCCCAGCGCGGCAAGCTCCTTTCGCAATTCCATGTAGTTGTAGATCTCGCCGTTATAGGTAAGAATGCGCCGGCCGTCTGAACTGACAAAAGGCTGTCTGCCCCTGGCAGACAGGTCTATGATGGAAAGTCGCTTGTGGCCGAACGCAACAATGGAGTCGCCGCTCGCTTTAATGAGTTCTCCTTCATCATCCGGACCGCGATGCGACAAGTTGCGAGAGGCCGCCTGCATGCGTGATGCCAGCTTTTTCTGGTCGGCGGGGAAGACCCCGCCAAAAATGCCACACATTGTTTTCTGGTTGCCCGCTAATGTTGAAAAAATCCTGGCGGTTCAGCGGCTCCCGCCACGCCAGGAGCCAGGGCCTGCCTCAATGCCGCGCTGACCTGCGCCTGCGTTTCCCGTTTCAGGTAGGGATGCATGGGCAGGCTAAGGACAACGGACGACAACTGCTCGGAAACGGTTAAATCGACAGCGACCGGCCCGGCGTTGTAGGCGACTTGAAGGTGTAGTGGTTTGGGATAATGCACTGCCGTTGGCACGCCTTCCTGTTTTAGGGCCTCGGCAACCCCATCGCGGTTGTTGACTTTTACAGCGTATTGCGCCCAAACGGAGACGCATCCCTCGCGGGTCTTGGGAATGTTCACCAGGTCTTTCAGCAAAGTCGCGTATTGCTCCGCCACCTGGTTGCGCTCTCTGATCTCGTCCGGAAAAATAGTCAGCTTCTCCAGCAGGATCGCCGCTTGGAGCGTGTCCAGTCTGCTGTTTATTCCTACATTCACATTGTCGTATTTGGTCGCGCTTTTGCCGTGCAAACGCAGGCTTCTGAGTTTGCCGGCGAGGTCATCATTATCTGTGAACAGCGCGCCGCCGTCGCCATAACAACCCAAGGGTTTTGCCGGGAAGAAACTGGTGGTGGTGACATCCGTCAGCGCGCCGACCTTTGCGCCGTTCAACTCCGCGCCAAAACTCTGCGCGGCGTCGGCAACGACAAACAACTCATGTTCCTCGGTAAAGGGGTTTATCTTGCCGTAATCAGCGGGCTGACCAAACAGGTCAACCGGGATGACGCCGCGGGGCTTCAAGCCCTGTTTGGCGGCCTCAGACATGGCTTCTTTCAGGCTCTCCAGGTCTAACAAGAAATCATCGGTTGTCACATCAACGAAAACCGGCGTTGCTCCTAACAGAGCCGTTGCCTCCGCCGCGGCTACGAAGCTGAAGGAAGGGACGAAAATCGCATCGCCTGGGCCAACGCCATAAGCCATTAGGGCCAACAACAAGGCATCGGTGCCGCTGGCGCAGGCGATGGCATGCCTTGCGCCGCAAAATCCTGCCAGTCGCTCTTCGAGCTCCTGCACTTCCGGCCCCATGATGTACTTGCCGTGGTCCAACACTTTTTGAATGGCATGATCAAGTTGCCCACCCAAACGGCGTTGCTGCGCTTCGAGGTCGATAAACTTCATTGGTTGCCGTTCCTTTTGTCCGGGTCAGGGTTTTGCTTCTTCTAACATGCCGTCCGAGGTCAAGGCGTAGTGTTTCCCGGTTCTTGCGCAAACCAGATTTTCATCCAACCGCTCGCCGTAATGCCCCACCCAACCAATCTGTTTCGCCGGCACGCCGGCCACCAACGCAAAGGGCTTTACATCTTTGACAACAACAGCGCCGGCCGCCACCATGCTGTGCGCGCCAATTTCAACGCCGCACACAATGGTGGCGTTGGCGCCTATGGTCGCGCCCTGCCTGACCACCGTGGAGGCGAATTCGTTTTTCTTTTCTATCCCGGCGCGGGGATGGCTGACATTGGTGAACACGGCGGACGGGCCGCAAAACACCTCAGCCTCCAGAGTGACTCCCCGGTAGATGCTTACATTGTTCTGAATCTTGCAGTTGTCGCCGACGCTAACCCCGGGGCCAACCATGACATTTTGTCCCAGGGTGCAATTTTCCCCTATTTGGGAATGGGCCAACACATGGCTGAAATGCCATACGCGAGTGCCTCTGCCAATTTTGCAGTGAGCGTCAACGATAGCGGTTTCATGGACAAAGCAACCCGCCAGCGCGCCGGCGTTTTTTTGGCGGCGCGCTTGTTGCTCGAGACCTTGATGGCGATGCTCGCGAAGGCTTTGTTCGGAAGCCTGCAACACCTTCAAAACGCGCAGGGCCTCGGCGCCATCAGTGCGGCAATTAGTCTCGCCTTTGATGCATGCCAAGAAATGTTCCAACTCCTGCCGCAGAGGTTCGGCCGGGACCAGTTTCACCGGTTTCGCCTCGGCCTTGTCGAATGTGGGCAACCCGTCCTGCCAGCGCATCTTGTGTTGGTAAAGCAGCAACTTTCGCTCCCATTCCTGCGCGTCGTCAAAAACCGCCATGACTTCATCGCCCACGACCACCAGCTTTTGCTCCTTGTAAGGATGGAGCCAGGAAACAAACACCTGGGCGTTCTCCCCGCCAGGGAAAAACATGTGGGTAGTGGTTACATCGGCTATTTGCGAGTGCAGGAAGAAGCCGCCACTGGCGGAGACCTGGTCAGGTTCGCTTCCCACCAGCGCCAGGATCATGGAAATGTCATGGGGAGCGAAACTCCAGAGGATGTTCTCTTCACGCCTTATCTTGCCTAAATTCAATCGCTGTGAGTAGATATGACGCAAACGGCCCAGTTCACCCTGCATCGCCAATTTTTTCAACTGCAGAAACGCGGGATGATATTGCAACAGGTGCCCCACCATCAGCACCCGCGCCTGTTGTTCCGACAAGCTCTTCAGCGTTTCGGCGTCCTCCACTTGCAGAGCAAGGGGTTTCTCCACAAAGACATGTTTGCCCGCTAACAGGGCTTTCTTTGCGATGTCGAAGTGGGTTTTCACCGGCGTGGCGATAGCCACCGCATCGATCCCCGCCGCCGAGACGATTGTTTCAAGGTCTAACGCGGCAACCTGGCACTGACTGGCGATAGTCTGCGCCGTTTTGGCGTTGTCATCGCAAATAGCTGTCAAAGCGCCGATTTCGGCAAAGTTGCGCACCAGGTTTTTGCCCCAATAGCCACAACCTATAACAGCCACTTTGGGCAGTGTTTTCTCTGCCATGTTGTCAATCTCTCGCGCCGTTGCGGCCGACGCAATGATAATCAAATCCGGCGGCATCCATGAGACCGGGTTCATAGACATTGCGCAGGTCGATGAACGCCTTGCCGCGCATAGCGTGTTTGATTTTCTCCAGGTCCATGCTCCGATAGGCGTTCCACTCTGTTATCAACACGAGGGCGTCCACCCCTGCCACCGCGTCGTAGGCATCGTCAAAAAACAGGGTGGATGGGGGCAACAACTTCTTTGCCTCGTTCATGCCTTTGGGATCGTGCGCGCGCACCACGGCGCCGTTCGCAATCAATTCAGGCAGGATGGACAGCGCTGGGGCCTCCCTCATGTCATCGGTCTCCGGTTTGTAGGTCAGGCCCAGGGCGGCTATGGTCTTGCCGGCCTCGTCGCCCCCCAATGCCGCCCTGATCTTGCTTAGCATCCGAGATGCTTGCGCCGCGTTCACCTCGATCACCGCCTCGACGATCCGGCTGACCACATTATTTTCCTGGGCCATCCGCGCCAGGGCCCTGGCGTCTTTGGGCAGGCAGGAACCGCCATAGCCGGGGCCGGGGTGCAGGAACTTCCTGCCTATGCGGCCATCCAGGCCCATGCCCCTGGCGACAGCGTGGACATCGGCGCCCACAGCGTCGCATAAGGCCGCCATTTCGTTGATAAAACTGATCTTCGTTGCCAAAAACGCATTCGAGGCGTATTTGATCAGCTCGGCGGTCTCCGGACTGGTGACAAGAATGGGCGTTTCAATCAGGTTCAGGGGACGGTACAGGGCGCGCATCAAGCTCACAGCCTGTTCGGATTCCGCCCCGACCACCACCCGGTCCGGTCGCATGAAGTCAGAAATGGCGGCGCCTTCGCGCAGGAACTCAGGATTGGAAGCCACATCGAAATCGGCATCCGGGTTGGTTTCCGAGACGATGCGGCGGACATTTCTCGCCGTGCCTACTGGCACCGTCGATTTGTCAACGATCACCGTGTAGCCCTCCAGGCGCGGGGCGATGTCTTTGGCGGCCTGATAGACATAGCTTAGATCCGCGTAGCCGTCGCCGCGGCCGCCAGGCGCGCCAACGGCGATGAAAACCAAATCGCTACTGGGAATCGCCTCTTGGTAGCTGTCGGTGAAGCGCAACCGCGATTGTTTGACATTGCGAGCGATGAGCGCGTCAAGGCCCGGTTCGTAAATGGGAAGCTCGCCCTTGTTGAGCCTGTCGATCTTTTTCGAATCGGTGTCTATGCAGGCGACGGTGGTGCCGAATTCGGCAAAACAGGCGGCTGACACCAAGCCAACATAACCCGCTCCCGCTATGGAGATGTTCATAAGGAGGTCAGAGTCTCAAGAGTTGCGCGCCGGGGGGCGCCGCGTTCCGGTCCAGCCGGCCTTTCACATCATAGACGATTCCCTTTCCATTTTTGAGCAAGGGACGGATCAACTCCCAGTTTTTCTCCAGATAAACCTCATGCGGCACGGCCAGGATCACTGCTTCGGCCGGTTGCAGGGAAGCGAGTTCCGTTAGTTCGATGCGCCAGGTCCTGCGAACCTCGTCGGGGTCGGCGTGGACATCATGAACTTGCGCGCTGATGTTGTATTGCTTCAATTCATTGATGATGTCGATGACCCGGGTGTTGCGGGTGTCAGCCACATTTTCCTTGAATGTCAGCCCCAACACGGTGACTTGGCACTCCCCTGGCGGGTGGCCAGCCCTGGCTAGGGCCTTAACAACCTGCGTCGCGATATGGCTGCCCAAGCCGTCGTTAATGTGTCTTGCCGCCAGGATCAAGTCTGGTGCGTAACCGGTTTCCGTTGCCCGATAGCTCAGATAGTAAGGGTCAACGCCTATGCAATGGCCGCCCACCAGACCCGGCGTGAAACGCAGGAAATTCCATTTCGTCCCCGCCGCGTCAAGCACGTCGTTGGTGTCAAGGTTCAGCCGGTCAAATATCAGCGCCAGTTCGTTCATCAGGGCGATGTTGACATCCCGCTGTATGTTCTCTATGACCTTGGCCGCCTCCGCCACCTTGATGGACGGGGCGCGATACACGCCTGCCGTCACCACGCTGTCATAGACGCGGCTTATGACCTCCAGCGCCGCGCTGTCCTGAGCCGAGACGATTTTCACGATATTGGCGAAGGCATGGTCCCGGTCGCCGGGGTTGATTCGTTCCGGGGAATAACCCAGGTGAAAATCCTGGCCGCGGGTCAGACCTGATTCCCGTTCTATGATGGGAGCGCAGATCTCCTCCGTCGCGCCGGGGTACACGGTGGATTCATACACGACAATATCGCCTTTGCGAATGACCGCCCCCAGGGTCTTTGAAACAGAGATCAAGGGTTCCATGTTGGGGTTTTTCGCATCGTTAATAGGAGTGGGGACCGCCACGATGTAGAAGTCAGCGGCTTCGAGTCGCTTGCGGTCTGAAGTGAAGGCGACCCCAGCTTCAGCCAGCTCTTCAGCGCTCACCTCGGCGGTTCGATCATGTCCGCGTTGCAACTCCGCTATTCTTGTCGCATCGATGTCGAACCCCAAGGGCGCGCCGCCAAGGCGGCCGAACGCGACGGCCACGGGCAAGCCAACATAACCCATGCCGATAACGGCTATTTTTCTGTCTTGGCTCCTTTTCATGGACTGTAATAACTTTTGTACCAGTCGATGAATTGTCTCACGCCTTGTTCAAGGCTCGTGTGCGCTTCAAACCCGAATTCCCGCTTTAGCCAAGAGGAATCGGACAGGGTATCGATAACATCCCCGGGCTGTTTTTCAGTGAATTGAACAACGGCTTCCTTGCCGATGGCGGTTTCCAGGCTCTTGATGTAGTCCATGAGATTGACGGCGTTCTGGTTGCCGACATTGTAGAGCGCGCAGGGCGCCGAACTGCGGGCTGAATGGATTTCCCCCGCGTCCCAGTTTGTCAGTCCGGACGGAGGGTTGTCCACCACTTTCACCGTGGCCTCCGCCGCGTCGTCTATGTAAGTGAAATCCCGCCGGTGCCGGCCGTTGTTGAAGACCTGAAGCGGCTTGCCAGCGTAGATCTTTTTGGCAAACAACATGGGGGACATGTCCGGGCGGCCCCAGGGGCCATAGACAGTGAAATAGCGCAGGCCAGTCACCGGCAAGGCAAACAGGTGGCTGTAGCTGTGCGCCATCAATTCATTGGCGCGTTTGGCGGCACCGTAGAGCGAGACCGGGCGCGAGACCGGGTCCGCTTCCGAGAAAGGCAACTTGCCGTTTGCGCCATAAACTGAACTGGACGAGGCGTAGGTCAGGTGCTCCACGCCGGTTGCGCGACAGCCTTCCAGGATGTTGAGAAAGCCTGCGACATTGGCGTTGATGCAGGCGCTAGGATGGGTCAGCGAACGGCGGACGCCAGGTTGCGCCGCCAAATGCACTACGCGCTGAGGGGCCGACTCTCTGAACAGCTCTGCTGTTTGTTCGGCATCTAAAATGTCCCGTTTTTTGAAACTGAAGTTATCAAAATCCGCCAAGGTTGACAACCTATCTTCCTTCAACCGAGGGTCATAGTCATCATTCAAGTTGTCGATTCCGGCAACAGCATCGCCTCTCTCCAGCAGGCGTCTGCTGACGGTTGCGCCGATGAACCCAGCGCAACCAGTGACAAGAAGCTTCATTTGGCGTCCCCTAGGGGATTCGAACCCCTGCCGTCGCCGTGAAAGGGCGGTGTCCTGGGCCTCTAGACGAAGGGGACAGTGGCAACATTGTTTTTTCCATCAAAACCGGAACAGGCAATATTCTGGTGGAGCCAGACGGGATCGAACCGACGACCTCTACAATGCCATTGTAGCGCTCTCCCAACTGAGCTATGGCCCCACTGAAACTTCTTAATCCGGCCCTCGTCTTCCTGACAAGCAGGCGAATTCTGCGCTACGATATGGCAAGTGTCAAGCGCAAAATTCGGGCAAAATCCCTTTTTTTCTCTCCGTGATACCATGTCCGCTTGTTGAGCAGGGGCGGGGCCTCGCGGGCGCCCTTGTTGTTGACATCGAGGAGCAATAATGAAGCTATCCGTTACAGACGCGCTGATTGTGGCCCTGACCATCGTGGTGGTGATCGTTCTCCTGATGAACAGCAGGGGCAAGGGCGATAGCGGCTACCATCTCTACGGCAGCGCGGACAACGATGTGCTTACTGGCGATGCCGGCGACAACTATCTCTGGGGCGGGGCGGGGGCGGATGTGCTGGCCGGCGGGCCCGGCCTGGATACCCTGGATTACCGGGGGTCTGATCAACGGGTGGTTGTCAACCTTGCGTCTCGCCTTGCCGCGGGGGGGCATGCCCAGGGCGATGTCTTTTCCGAAGTGGAAAACATCTGGGGCTCGGACTTCGATGATGTGCTCACCGGTGATGCCGGCGGCAACACGCTTGTGGGGGATGTGGGCGCAGATGTTTTGGATGGCGGCCCTGGCGCTGACCAGTTGCGTGGCGGAGTGGGCGCTGACAACTTGCGCGGCGGCGGGGGCGATGACACTTTGGCAGGGGACGCGGGTGAAGACGCTTTGGATGGCGGCGCGGGTTTTGACACATTGGACTACAGCCGCTCGGACGCAGGGGTGGCGGTGAACCTGGCGGACAACACGGCGGCGGGGGGCCATGCGGAGGGGGACAGTTTTGTCGATGTTGAGAGTGTTTGGGGTTCGGCGTTCGCGGACGAGTTGATTGGCGGGGATGGGGATGATCAATTGGGGGGCGATGCGGGGGATGACAAATTAAGCGGCGGCGTGGGGGGGGACTCGTTGTTTGGCGGGGATGGGGATGACCAGTTGACTGGTGGCGCGGGGGATGACGGGCTGAACGGGGAGGCGGGGGAGGATCAGCTGGATGGCGGGCCTGGCGCTGACAAATTGCGCGGCGGGCCTGGCGCTGACCAGTTGCGCGGCGGCGGCGGCGATGACACTTTGGCAGGGGATGCGGGTGAAGACGCCTTGGATGGCGGCGGGGGTTTTGACACTTTGGACTACAGCCGCTCGGATGCAGGGGTGGCGGTGAACTTGGCGGACGGCACGGCGGCGGGGGGCCATGCGGAGGGGGACAGTTTTGTCGATGTTGAGAATGTTTGGGGTTCGGCGTTCGCGGACGAGTTGATTGGGGGGGAGGGGGATGATCAGTTGGGGGGCGAGGCGGGGGATGACAAGCTGAGCGGCGGCGTGGGGGGGGATTCGTTGTTTGGCGGGGCTGGGGATGACCAGTTGGCTGGCGGGGCGGGAGATGACGGGCTGAACGGGGAGGCGGGGGCGGATCAGCTGGATGGCGGGGCGGGGGATGACCAGTTGGCTGGGGGAGAGGGCAATGACCAGTTGCGCGGCGGCGGCGGCGACGATGGCTTGAGCGGCGGCCCGGGAGCGGATGCGTTAGATGGCGGTGCGGGTTTTGACACATTGGACTACAGCCGCTCGGACGCGGGGGTGGCGGTGAACCTGGCGGACAACACGGCGGCGGGGGGCCATGCGGAGGGGGACGCAATCGCCAATTTCGAGAATGTTTGGGGTTCGGCGTTTGCGGACGAGTTGATTGGCGGGGAGGGGGACGACCAGTTGGGAGGCGAGGCGGGGGATGACAAATTAAGCGGCGGCGCGGGGGGGGACTCGTTGTTTGGCGGGGATGGGGCTGACCAGTTGGCTGGCGGGGCGGGAGATGACGGGCTGAACGGGGAGGCGGGGGAGGACCAGCTGGATGGCGGGCCTGGCGCTGACAAATTGGCTGGGGGCGAGGGCAATGACCAGTTGCGCGGCGGCGGCGGCGACGATGGCTTGAACGGCGGTCCGGGAGCGGATGCGTTAGATGGCGGTGAAGGTTTTGACACTTTGGACTACAGCCGCTCGGACGCGGGGGTGGTGGTGAACCTGGCGGACGGCACGGCCGCGGGGGGCCATGCGGAGGGGGACGCAATCGCCAATTTCGAGAATGTTTGGGGTTCGGCGTTCGCGGACGAGTTGATTGGCGGGGATGGGGATGACCAGTTGGGGGGTGATGCGGGAGATGACAAGCTGAGCGGCGGCGCGGGGATGGACTCATTGTTTGGCGGGGATGGGGCTGACCAGTTGGCTGGCGGGGTGGGGGATGACGGGCTGAACGGAGAGGCGGGGGAGGATCAGCTGGATGGCGGCCCCGGCGCTGACAAGTTGCGTGGCGGGGATGGCGCTGACAAGTTGCGCGGCGGCGGCGGCGATGACACTTTGGCAGGGGACGCGGGTGAAGACGCCTTGGATGGCGGCGGGGGTTTTGACACTTTGGACTACAGCCGCTCGGACGCAGGGGTGGCGGTGAACCTGGCGGATGGCACGGCGGCGGGGGGCCATGCGGAGGGGGACGCAATCGCCAATTTCGAGAATGTTTGGGGATCGATATTCGCCGACCAGTTCACCGGTAGCGACGCTGATGAGTCTATTTCGGGCCTGCAGGGCGCGGACGCGCTCAACGGCGCCGGCGGCAAAGACAGATTGTGGGGCAACGATGGCGATGACATCCTCACTGGCGGCCCCGGCGCGGATATCCTCATAGGCGGCGCTGGCAAGGATATTTTCGTCATTCGCGCCGGCGACCGCGACACGGAGGTGATTTACGATTTCACCCAGGGCGAAGACCGCATCGACCTTTCCGATTTCGAGGGCCTGTCTTTTAGCGATTTGATTATCTCCGGGGAGACAATCGATCTCAGCCCCCAAGGCGGCGGCAAGGTCTCGTTGCGGAAAGTGGAAGCCGCCACGCTGACGCCTGCGGACTTCCTGTTCGACTGAAGCCAGGCGGCCCCTGCTGGCAGAACGGGGGCTGTCCTATGTTTGCGGCGCGCCCTCCAGCCGCGCCAGGGCCTGGGCCAAACGCGCTAGGGTTTTGTCCCGCCCCAATAATTGCAGGGTGACATCTATGGAAGGCGAGGCTGTGCCGCCGGTTGTCGCAACCCTCAGGGGCTGGGCGATTTTGCCGAATTTCATGGACTGCTCCGCGGCGACGGAAGCGATGGCATCATGTATGGCTTCCCGGCTCCAGGGTTCCAGTGGGGCCAGGGCCTCCCTGAGGGCTTGCAGAGGCCGCGCCGCCTCCGGGCGCAGGTGTTTTTCCGCCGCCGCCTCGTCCAACGCGCCGGACTGGTGCGGGTCTTCATAAAAGAAGCGGCTTTGCCTTGCCATTTCCTCCAGGGTTTTGACGCGCTCTTTTTGCGCCCTTGCCAGTTCCGTCAAGTCCGGCGGCCCGGCAGGGTCCAGGCCCGCCCCCCTTAATTTCGCCTCTAACAACTTGGCGATTCTTTCCGGCGCGCTGGCCCGGAGGTGGCTCTGATTCAGCCAAGTCAATTTTTCAGGATTTAGCGCGGCGGCGGCCTTGTTGACATCCTTCAGGTCGAATAAATCGATCATCTCCTCCACCGTGAAGATCTCCTGGTCGCCGTGGGACCAGCCCAAGCGAACCAGGTAGTTAAGCAACGCCTCCGGCAGGAATCCCTGTCGCCGGTATTCCAACACGCTGGCGGCCTCATGCCGTTTGGACAACTTTTTGCCGCCGGGCGCCAGGACCAGCGGGACATGGGCGTACCGGGGCGGCGTTAAACCCAGGGCCTTAAAGATGTTGATCTGCCGGGGCGCGTTGTTGAGGTGATCATCGCCGCGCACCACATGGGTGATCCCCATCTCGGCATCGTCTGCGACGACCGTCAAATTGTAGGTCGGAGCGCTGTCGGAACGGACGATGATCAGATCGTCTAGCTCCCGGTTGTCAATGACCACCCGCCCTTGGATGAGATCGTCAACGACCACCTCGCCATCTATGGGATTTTTGAACCTGAGGGCCGGCGTTGCAGATTGCGGCGGCCGCGGGACTCCATCCCGGCACTTGCGGTTGTACCGAGGCTTCTCTCCCCTGGCTCGGGCCTCCTGGCGCATAGCCTCTAGCTCTTCCGGGCTGCAATAACAATGATAGGCCCGGCCTTCGTCCAACAACTGTTGCGCCGCCCGCTGGTGAATCGCTCCGCGGCGCGATTGGCGCGCCACTCCGCCATCGTGATTCAGCCCTAACCAGGACAGCCCCTCGCGGATGACATCGACGGCCTCATCGGTGGAGCGCTCGCGGTCAGTGTCCTCGATCCGCAACGCGAATTCGCCGCCGTGATGCCGGGCGAACAGCCAGGCAAACAGGGCGGTGCGGACGCCGCCTATGTGGAGGAAACCCGTAGGACTGGGGGCAAACCGGGTTTTCACCTGTCCGGCCATCAACGACCCGCGCCTGCTATATGTATTGGTTTGCTTCCAGGTAGCTGATGACTTGCGCCACCGACTCTGCAACTGTCTGCTCGCCGGTCTTTATCCGCAACTCCGGATTGTCCGGCGTCTCATAAGGCGCGGAAATGCCGGTGAACTCGGGGATCTCGCCGGCGCGGGCCTTGCGATACAAGCCCTTGACATCCCGGTCCTCGCACACCCTCAGCGGCGCATCCACATAGACCTCTATGAACCCCCCTTGCGGGTGCCGGGCGCGAACCAGGTCGCGGTCGGCCCTATAGGGCGAAATAAACGCGGAGAAAACCACCAGCCCGGCCTCGGTGAACAACTTGCACACCTCGCCAACGCGGCGGATGTTTTCAGCCCGGTCCGCGGGCGAAAACCCCAGGTTGGCGTTAAGCCCCTGCCGCACATTGTCGCCATCGAGGATGAAAGTCTTGAGGTCCCGTTCAACTAACGCGGCCTCGCTCTCCCTCGCTATGGTGGATTTCCCCGCGCCCGACAGGCCCGTGAACCACACGGTGACCGGTTTATGTCCCATCAGGGCCTCGCGGGCCGCGGCGGAGACCAGGCTGTGGCTGCTGACTAGGTTTTTATTCTTGGGGGCCTGCGTTGTCATGGTCTTCGTCTTCCGGGTCGGCACTGACAGAGCGCTGTTGATCGTCAATGAACGAACACTACTATATGGCGATGGGCGGTCCAGTTCAAGCCCGCTCGGCTTCCTCGGTCAACAACGACACGCCCGCTTGCGCGCGCCTTCTCACCCAGGGACTGCTCCGATAACGCGGGTCATGGGTCAGCCGAAACAGGTTGTCCAGAATGCCGGCGATGCGTGCGCCGCCGATTTTGTCGCCCCAGGACAGCGGCCCCAGTGGGTAGCCGAGTCCCAGGACAACCGCGTCTTCCAGGTCGGGGACGGTCGCGATCCGGCGCTGGGCGATATTGCCGGCGATGTTCACGATCATGGCGGCGAGCCGCTGGCTGACAAACCCCGGGCTGTCGTTGATCACGGTGACGGGGACGCCGTCGGCCGCCAGGAGGCCGCGCATGCTGTCGCGGACCTGGGCCGTCGTGACCGGGGACAACATCAAGGTGCGCCTTGCCCCTAAAGCGGGCAACGGGTCAACGGCCACCGCGCGAGCTGGGTCCAGGTTCAACTTGGCGCAGGCGTCGCTGAGGTCCCGGCCCCAGGGTTGCAACACGAGCATCGCGTCCTCCTCGTCTGCCGTTGCCGCGATATCGGCGCCGTTAGCTTGCAACAGGGTCGCCAGTTCGCCAGCGCAACTCGGCTCTAACCACGCCTTGGTCAGGCTGACCGGCGGCGCCGGTCCGGCCTCCGGTTCAATTTTGCGCCCTTCCTTGTAGCGGTAAAACCCCGCTCCGGTCTTGCGGCCAAACAAACCGGCCGCCACTCGCGGCGCGACCAAAGACGACGGGCGAAACAGGGGATCCTGGTGAAATTGCTCATACACAGACTGCATCACCTTTCCTGAAACATCCAGGCCGGTCAGGTCAAGCAACTCAAAAGGCCCCATCCGAAACCCCAGGGCTTCCCGCGCGATGCGGTCTATGTCATGGGGGGCCGCCACCCCTTCTTCCTGGATGCGCAGGGCCTCGGTGACGAGTCCGCGTCCCGCGTGATTCACGATGAAACCAGGCTGGTCCGCGGCCACGACAGCGCGATGGCCGGTGGAGGCGACCAGGGCCGTCAGCGCCTTGACAACATTCTGCCGGCTCAGGGCCCCAGGCACGATCTCAACCACCTTCATCAACGGCGCCGGATTGAAAAAGTGCAACCCGGCGACTCGGCCTGGATCGGCGCAGGCGGAAGCGATGTCCGAGATCAGCAGGGACGAGGTGTTGCTTGCCAAGATGGTCTCGCCCGGCATGATCTTTTCCAGTTCCGCGAACAGCCGCTTTTTGACTTCCAGGTTTTCCACCACGGCCTCAATGACGACTTGGCAATCGGACAGCGCCGCCAATTCCCCGCAGACCACCAGTCGCGCCATGATGGCGGCGGCTTCCTGTTCGTCTCGCAGGCCCTTAGCGACTTGGCGTTGGACCATCTGGCGAATGAAATCGACGGCGGTTTGCGTTGCTGTTGGGTCCGCATCGTGCAGGCGGACCGGATAGCCGGCTTGCGCGAACAGCTGGGCGATGCCCCGGCCCATGACTCCCGCGCCGATGATTCCGATGCGGCTTTTGTTGTCGGTCATGTCTTTCCGGTGGGGCGCGAGCGAAAGCGGGTTATTATACCCCTCAGGATGGATGAAAAAGCGCCGAATGAAAACAACGGGGTGCGACTCTTGCCCGTTCGCGGCATGCCCAAGGTGGCGCCGGGAAACAACCTGGCGGCCTTGTTGTCGGAACGCCTGCTGGCGCTCTCCCCGGAGAATGGGGATGTGCTTGTGGTCGCGCAAAAGATCGTCTCAAAGGCGGAGAATCGTCATGTCAACCTGGCGGAAGTGACGCCGTCGGAACGGGCTTTGGATCTGGCGGAGGAGGTGCGCAAGGACCCGCGCCTCGTGGAGCTGATCTTGGCGCAGGCGAAGCGGGTGGTGAGACACCGGCCGGAGGTGTTAATCGTCGAGCATGAATTGGGGTTCATTCACGCCAATGCCGGCATCGATCATTCCAACATTCCGCAGAACGACCGGGCGGAAATGGCGTTGTTGTTGCCGGCGAACCCGGACGCCAGCGCGCGCCGGATTCACTTGGCCCTCAAACAGAGCCTGGGGATGGACCTGGGCGTTGTCATCAACGACAGCGCCGGCCGCCCTTGGCGCAACGGCGTCGTCGGCATCGCCATAGGCGCGGCCGGGTTGCCCTGCTTGTTAGACCTGCGGGGCCAGCGCGATCTCTACGGCAACCCGCTCAACACGACGGAAGTTGGCGTGGCGGATGAAATTGCCGCCGCCGCTTCCCTGGTCATGGGCCAGGCCGCGCAAGACATTCCCGCCGTTCTGGTCAAGGGCCTGCGCCTTCAGGGCCCCGCCGAGACCGCCGCCGCGTTGCTAAGAGCGCCGGAGAAAGACCTGTTCCGGTAGGGCAAGGAGGGGACGCCAAGCACCTCGACCCCGGTTCGCGACAATGAGCGCGCAAGATGACGAAGCAGGATCAAGAGCGAGGCAGCATGGCAAGGGGGCCTGACGCCGCGCCCGCGTTAGCGCGGGTTTTGGCCCTGTGCGGCGGGGTGGGCGGGGCGAAGCTGGCCCACGGGCTAAGCCGAATTTTGGCGCCGGAGGAGCTGTTTGTCGCGGTCAACACCGGCGATGATTTCGAGCATGCGGGTTTGCCCGTTTCCCCCGATCTGGACACGGTGATGTACACGCTGGCGGAGGCGTCGGATCCGGGCCGGGGCTGGGGGATCGCCGGCGAGACCTGGCGCTTCATGGCGATGATTGCCCCCTTCAAGGGTTTGTCCTGGTTCAATTTGGGGGATAAAGACCTTGCCACCCATTTGCGCCGCGCCCAGGCCCTGCGCGCCGGCCTGGATCTGGACGAGGCCACCCGTTCGCTCTGCCGTTCCTTCGGCGTCAGGCACCGGATCTTCCCCATGACCCTTGAGCGTTTGCGAACGGTGGTGGTCACCTCCCAGGGCAGGTTGCCCTTCCAGGATTATTTTGTCCGCCTGGGTTGCCGCCCCCGGGCCCGGGCCATCGAATTCGCCGGCGCCGGCCGGGCCGGTCCCCATCCGCTGTTTGACAGCTTGCTGGCCGGAGACGGCCTGAGGGCGGTCATCCTGTGTCCCTCCAATCCGTTCCTGAGCATCGATCCGATCCTATCCTTGAAGAAGGTCCGTTCTCGTTTGCGCGCCGCCAGCGCCCCCGTGGTCGCTGTTTCGCCCATTGTGGGCGGGAAGGCCCTGAGAGGGCCGGCCGCCAAGATCATGGAGGAAATGAACCTGCCGGTGAACAATCTGTCGGTCGCCGAACATTACCGCGATTTTCTGGACGGGTTGATCATCAATGAGGCCGACCGCCATGAAACCGGCGCCATAGAGGAGCTGGGGATCAGGGTGAAAACCGCCGCCGCCATCATGCGCTCAACCCAGGACCGGGTCGCCTTGGCCGAGACCTGCCTCCGGTTCGCCGCCCAGCTTAGTCGCCCAGGCGTCGCTCCCAGGCCCTCTGATTGCGGCGGGCGTCCTGTATGAAGGGCGACAGCCGGATCAGCGCCAACACCGCCTGGTTCAGCAGGGAGCCGGGGAATTTCATGGGGCGCAACACATCGATAAACAGCACGACGCGGACGCCATCCGTGTCGTTTTCCACTTGGTGTTTGTAGGTGTCGTCGAAAACCAGGCACCGGCCCTCCTCCCAGGTTGCCCACTCTCCGCCCACTTCTATCCGGCAACGGGCCCGCGGTTCCGGCACCATCAGGGCCAGGTGGCAACGCAACAGGCCCCGGTAAGGCCCCCGATGCAACGGGATGCGCTTGCCGGGCGCTAACACGGAGAAAAAGGCCGTGAACATGCCGGGGATGTTTTCGACGCTCCGCGCCGTCTCCGGACAGGCCTTGCAGTTGTTCTCCATTTTGTAGCCGTACCCGTAGAGAAAATAGGACTTCCACTTGTCGTCCCGGGTGATGTTGGTCTGATCCCGCGATATATCCTGAAAGTTCGGGATGCGCTCAGGGGTCGCCATGATTCGCTCCAGTTCCGCGCGGATCGCGGCCCAGTTGGCCTCCAGCCCCTTGACCCAGGGGAACTGCGCAGGCTCCAGGAAAGGTTGTTCTCCCACTAATGAAAACCGGATTAGGATCTGTTCCACGCGTTTAATGAGCCACAGGCCCATGGCCACGCTCAGGCGCTGTTTTTTCTTTCGGGGGTTGGCGGGGCTTGCCATGGTGCGGTCAATGCAGAATCTTGCGTTTCACCAGGTGCCGGAAGACTCGCCAGCCGAATAACAGGGGATGGCGGCGCAACGCCGGGGTGATCTCGATAGTCGCGCCCGTGTGCCGGCTGATCTTCCAGGCGGCGTAATCGACTCCGCCGTCAAAGGTCATGGAGGCCTTCATCAGCCTCAGGACTGACAGGACGCGCCCCTGCCGGCGCCGGAGGGCCCAGGCGCGCCAGGCGCGCCGGCGGGTCGGGTCGTCATGGAGGCAACGGTAGCGCTCGTCATCCTGATGGCGCAACAAGTCCCCTAGGGCCGGCGCCGCCGCCGCCGTGAGCCGGGCGTAGCTCTCCAGGTTGAGCCGCGCCAGCTGTTGCGGCCGGGCCGGGCCTTCAGGACGATACTCCGCCGAATAGGACAGGGACAGGGCCCGGGTCCAGATCGCCTCCACTTCATTGCGCTCCTGTTCCAGGGTGGGCGCCGCCGCCTTCAGCAAGGTCAGCGCCGCCTGCGCCAGGGCCTCGCGCAACGCGCGCCGCGCTGTCGCGTCGCGCGCGTAGAGCAACCGCGCCGGCTGGGCAAACCGTCCCCACAGGTAGGAATGAAACCAGTTCGAGACCCCATTTTGGAAATCCTCCAGGCTGAAGACGGCCGCCTTGATCCGCCCCCGCCCCGCTGCGCCTGAAAACTCCCGATAGAAGACATTGGGGGGCAGCCAGCCGTTCAACAGCGCGAGCCAGCGTTTTTTGTAGGCTTTTTTGTAGTCATCGACGATGACGCAGACATCGGCGATGTTGTTCTCGAGGTCATCGCTCCAGAGGCAACTGCCGTACAACAGGATCCCCAACAGGGCGTCGCCGTGGTCTTTCTGAATTTCCGGCGGGATGGCCCGATAGATCTCAGGCGTCGGCGCGGCGCACTCTTGCGCCACAACCTGCAACAACGCCGGAGGCGGCCTGAGGGGGGCGTTTTTCATAGCGTTCACAGATGTTCTATAATGCCTGCCCGCTTTGGGAATAATGAGTCTGTCGTCTTGAAAATCGCGCACATTTCCGATCTTCACCTGTCGTCCTTGGAGAATGTCCGGCGGGAAGAGCTGATGAACAAACGCATTCTCGGCTATCTGTCATGGAAGCTGAACCGCCGTCATTTGCACAGCGGCGAGGTGTTGTCCCGCACGCTTGACGACCTGACCACGCGCCAGCCTGAGCACCTGATCATCAGCGGCGACTTCACCCAGCTTGGCACGGCGGGCGAGTGCGTGGAAACGAGGGCCTGGTTAGATAGCGCGGGCCGGCCCGATTATATCTCAATCGTGCCGGGGAATCACGATTGCTACGCCCACGATGATTTTGACCAGACTATCGGACGCTGGGCCCCTTACATGGAAGGCGACCCGGATGAAACCGGCGGCAACGGGAGCGAGGCCGGCGCTGGCGCGGACGCCCCTCCGACGGCTTTTCCTTACCTCCGCGTGCGCGCCTCGACGGCCATCATCGGCTTGTCAACGGCCCGCCCCACCGCCCCTTTCCTGGCGACGGGCAAGCTAGGGAAGGAGCAGTTGCGGCGGCTTGAGCAGTTGCTTGAACGCCTTGCGGGCCGGGGGTTGTACCGCATCGTCGTGATGCACCACAGCCCGCAACCGGACCGGGAGGGCTATCGGCGCTGTTTAGTTGACGCAAAGGACTTGTTGGCCGTTCTGGACCAGGCCGGCGTGGAAATGATCATCCATGGCCACGGCCATCGCCAAGTCTGCCAGTTCCTGCGCACGGGCCGCAACCGGGTGCCAGTCTTTGGCGTCCCGTCGGCATCGGCTTGCGACGACGACCCGAAAAAAAAGGCAGGCTACAACACTTATGAAATCAACAAAACCCCAGACGGTTGGCTGACTCACATTGAGTCCTTCATCTTTGACGCGCAAGAGCAGACCTTCTCGAGAAATTTCTCCTATGTCCTGAAAAGCTGACGCCGCGCCTCCTCAGGCGATCCGTCGCAACCACAGGCCGGCGGCCAAGGCTAAAACGAATCCGGGGGCCAGGGCGATCAGCGCGTAATTCAGCTCTAACAGCAGGCCCGCGTTGGATAAAATCTGGTCCAGCAGATAGACGCTTAGGCCGGCGAGACTCGCCAACGCCAAGCGATTGCCCAGACCCGTTTGCGGCGAACCGAACACAAAGGGCACCGACAACAGCAACATGGCGAGCATGACGGCCCCGGCGCCCAATTTTCTCCAGAAGGCCAACGCGACCTCGTCATGTTGTTGCCCTGTTCTCTTCAGGTGGCGAATGTAACGGCGCAAATCCAATAGCGACAGACTCTCCGGGGGCCGGGTCAAGGTGGCGACCTGCCCGGGTTCCAGGAACGGCCGCCAATCGACTTGGGGAGCCTGTTCGGTGTCGGCGCGGGCGCCGTGAAAAGTCTTTTTTGTCACCCGGTTCAAGGTCCATAGTTCGTTGCTGATGATTTCCGCGGTGTCCGCATGCAGGTACTCGACCAGCAACCCTGCCTCGTTCATGCCGAAAATTTCCAGGTCCCGCAACAGGCCGGCGTGAACGATCTCGCCTATGCGCAAGACATGGCTTTCATCCCGCGTCCAGAAGCCCAGGCCCTCTCCCAGTTCCGCGCTTCGGTTCAAGGCTTCGGCGCGGTGGGCAATCGCTTTTTGTTGCAACACCGGCGCGGCGAATTGCTCCAGGCCCCCCAACAACAACAGCAACAACAAGCCGACCTTGAAGGAGGCGAGGCTAAGCTTGGCGGGGGACAGCCCGGCGGCGCGCATGGAAGTGATCTCCAAGTGCGCCGCCATCCGCCCCAGGGCGATCACATTGCCGAGCAAGGCGATAAACGGCAACAACTGGATTAACCTTCGAGGAAGCAACAACAGGACGAAATAGAAGGCGTCCAGCAGGCGGTAACGCTCCTCGCCGACATCCTCCAGTTGCTCAATCAGATCCAGAAAGCTGAACAGCGGCAACAACACGGCGGCGGCGGTCAGCAAGCCTATGCCGATCTGCCGCATCAGATATTTTTCGATGATCATCCGGTTGCTTTTCCTTGGCTGGCCTGCTACGACCCGCTACGGCCCGCCCTTGGCGTCATCCAAGGGCTTTGCGCTTGAAGCCTGGGGCCAGAAGGACCAACGCGCCGGCCGCCATTAACAGGTGCAACCACCAAACTCCAGGGAGCTTGGCGACCAGGCCTTGCTCCACCCAGGCCCGGGCCACTTCGCTGAGGTTGTAATAGACGGCGAACACCAGAGCGGCCATGAACGCTTGTTCGTTCTTTCCCTGCCGGGGCGATGAGCGACTCAGCGGAATGGCGATCAGCGCTAACAACACGGTCGTCACGGGCCGGGACAGGCGCCATTGAACCTCGGCGATGTCCGGGGGGCTGTCGGAAGCCAGCAGGCTCGCCGTCGGCGCCGATTTGCGCTTGTGTTCGAGGCCGATCTCCGGGTCTTCCTGGAACTTGACCAATTCCTGGAAGTCAATCAGCACATCATCCGCCTCGCGCCGGTCTAGCCGGTATAAGTGCCCTTGGTTCAGATGCACCCGCAACCTGTCAAAAGCCCCGTCTTCCCGTTGGTTGGCGGTCGCGGCCACGATGATCTCGCTGTTGTCCCCGGCGCGGGCGTAATGGAACAGCTTGACAGCCTGGTCGTCAGCGCCGGTCTTGTCGGTGAAATAGACGACAGTGCCGGTGTCGTCGTTGCCATAGAACCGGCCCGGCTGAAATCGGGCCAGGTCCAGGTCGGCCTTCGCCCTGGCGTCCAGTATGTAGCTGATCCGGTAAGCCCAGGGGCGGCCCTGCATGGAAAGCGCGCCCACCGCCAAGCTGATTGGCACAGCGATGAGCAACACCGCGCGGATGACCAGCTTGTCGCTGCCGCCGCCGGCTCGCAGGGCGACGATCTCCTGATCGCGATGCAACCGGCCCAGGGCCATGACTATGGAGATGTACAGAGCGATGGGCACCAGGACCTCGAGGGCGATGAGGGTCTTCAACAGAATCAGTTTGAGCATGAAGTAGATGCCCAAGGTTTCCGCAACGGCTTCCGCCAGGTAGCGGGCGCTGCTGAAACAGGCGAACAGGGCAACTAGGATGATGAGGACGAAGCTGAGGGGCTTGAGCGCTTCAAAGACGATGTATCGTTCAATGCTTGACATTATGTTGCCGCTTGAGTTTTGCGGGAGAAGCAGGGGCAGACCCGCGTTTTTTCCTTGGCGCGAGTTCGTCCGCCTCCTGCTGGATGCTTGATTGTATTAGGAATTGCATAGAATAGTTACACTTTTCACTTAACAAAAGCAATATCTATATGGCAGACTATCGCCATGTTGCGCAATTTCAGATTTACCGCTCATCTCTCCCGTCCCGTCCATGAACGGCTGGACGCCTTCCTGGCAGAGCAAAAGGACTTATGGAATTCCGGGCTGGAAGAGCGCATTTCCGCCTATCAGAAAACCGGCACGTCGCCCAGTGCCTATGAGCAGATGAAAGGGTTGACCGAGTGGCGACAGGACGCTCCAGGCAATAGGCGGTTTAGCGCCAGTGCCCAGCGTTCCGCATTGCATAGGCTTCACAAGGCGTTTCAGGCTTTCTTCCGTAGAGTCAAGGCCGGTGAAAAGCCCGGCTTCCCCCGTTTCAAACCAGCCCATAGGATGCGCTCTTTTGAAACCGAGGCGTTTTCAATTCACACCAAGGGGCAGGTTCATTCTGTCGCCGTTAAGGGAATTGGAAAATTCAGGTTCAAAGGCGAGCTCCCTGACAAAGGAAAAGCCAAGCTGTTCCGAGTGGTGAGGACGGCGCGGCGCGTGTCAGTTTGCTTGGCGTGGGAGTTGCCGGATCAGCGGCTTGTGGATCCCAGGCCGCCGGTGGGCATGGATGTGGGGGTGGATAACTTGTATGCCCTCTCTAACGGCGAGATTGCTTCGGCGCGGAAACGGGACAAGAGCAGGATTAAACACTTTCAAAGGAAACTGGCCAGGGCCAAGAAGGGGTCTAACAGCAGGGTGAAGAAGCGGGCGTCTCTGGCTAAAGCTTGCCAGGCGGAGCGGGAACGGGCGCAAGGCCATTTGCACGAGCTAAGTGCCCGGTTGGTGAAAGACCACGGGGCGCGATGGTTTGTGGAAGATTTAGACATTCAGAAAATGACCGCCAAAGGAAAGGCCCAGAAGCGGGGGCTAAACCGGTCAATCTTGGAGCGGGAATGGGGAAGTTTTGTGAGCAAGCTGACCTACAAGGCTGAAAGCGCCGGGGGTTGGGTTGAAAAAGTCAATCCCGCATACACATCTAAAACCTGCAACAAATGCGGTGGGGTTAACCACCACATGGGCAGGACTGATCCTATGGATTGCGCGTATTGCAATCATCAGGATCATAGAGATGTGAACGCGGCTAAAAACATGCTTTTAGGGGATTGGGTTTCCCTGGCCGGGGGGGCTTCCCGGCATGCGCGGAGCAGAGCTGTCAAAGCTGAGTTGTCGTCAGCGAGCGCATAGAACAGTTGCATAAGTGTAACTTATGTATATAAGTCCCATTGTATTATATATTTCGTTAAACTTCCCGTTCAAAAAGCGAACCCCAATGACCCACGCGATCATACTGAGCGCCGGCCAGGGCAAAAGGATGTTGCCCCTGACTGAAACGCTCCCCAAGTGCTTGCTTCCCGTCGGCGACCGAACCATTTTGGAATGGCAGGTCCAGGCGCTGTTGGAGGCTGGCGTGGCCAGGCTCCATGTCATCACCGGGTTCAATGCGGCGCGCGTCGAACAATGCCTGGCGGAACGATTCGCCGCCTCGTTGCCGCGGATCAACCTCGTGTTCAACCCCTTCTACAGGGTGTCCGACAACCTGGCCAGTTGCTGGATGGCCCGCCACGCCATGGGCGAGGACTTCATCCTGCTGAACGGGGACACCTTGTTTGAGCCGGCGCTGTTGAACGCCATGCTTGCCTCGCCCCCTGCGCCGATCACCGTGGCCATAGACCGCAAGGAGCGTTACGACGACGATGACATGAGGGTGGAACTGCGCGGCTCGTTGGTGAGGGCGGTCAGCAAGACTTTGCCGGATGAGCGAACCCATGCCGAATCCATAGGTCTGCTGTATTTCCGGGAGAACGGACCGGCCTTGTTCCGCGAACATTTGAATCGGCAGATCAGCAGGGACGACGGCTTGAAGCGGTGGTTTCTGAGCGTGGTCGACGACTTGGCGAAGCAGGGCTTGGCGCGCTCCTGCGACATCAACGGCCAGCGCTGGCGCGAGATTGACACCAAAGAAGACCTGGCTGAGGCGGCGGCCCTGGCGCCGGCCTGGGAGGGGAGTCCCCCTCAGGAGGAGGCGAGGATCTTTTCCGCCAACGCCAGATCGGCCGGCGTGTCCACGTCGATGCCAGCCTGAGGGAAGGGCATCGCCACGACGCCCAGGCTGATGCCCGTGCTGTCGAAAATGGCTTGACACGCCTGGGCCAGGCTTAAGGAGCCGCTAACATACCGCGCCACCGCGCCCCAGCCCAACAGCTTGGCGACCATAAGCCGAGGGCTTTTTCGATCCGCTTCCGCCCGCCGCCAGACCGGGATCAGACCCCGGCCCCGGGCATTGGCGACAAAATACAGATTGCAACCGCAGTATGACCCGTCGGAAAACCGCAACACGGTGCGTTGCGCCTCCGGGTATGCCGCCTTGAGCAAATCGTGTTGCACCAGCCCCAGGCTGAGGTCGGCGCGGCTGGCCAGGGCCTGCTCCAGAAAATGCTCCAACATGGGCTCGTTCAACAGGGCGTGATCCGCCGTGGTGATTAACACCGGCGCGTCCGGATCGATGTTTTCCAGCCCCGCTTGCGCGCTGCCGCTCAGGCTGTCCGCGCCGGGGAGCCAGTTGACCTGGGACTGGGCGGTGAATTGCCGCAACGGCGGGCAACTCTCCAGGGCCTGGCGCGAGGGCCCCACCAACACGCAGGGGCCGATTCGCTCGCAGGCTTGCAAGGCCTCGATGACGCGCAGGAGCATGGGGGTTCCCAACACCGGCGCCAAGGCCTTGCAACTGGCGCCGGTTGCTTTTGCGACTGCGTCGTCGCCGGACCGGTCGCCGGCCAACACCAACGCGGCGACTTTCTTTGCGGCCGGTTGTTGGCTCATCGCGTCATCCTTTTCACAGGCGTTTCTCGTAGAGCCGGTAAGTCTTGTGAACACGGGCCCCCAGCTTGTCGAGAATGTTGCGCAGGCCCCGGTTGTCCTCCAGGATCCATGACAGCTCCAGGCCCTGGATCCCGGCGGCGCTGAAAGATTGCCGGAGGGCATCGATGACCAACGCAACCAGGGCCATGCCCGTCACGCTGTTTTGAAATGGCTTCCTCACCCCCATCAGAGGCACTCTCCCCGTGGCGAACCGCCGCGTTTTCATGGCCTTGAGCAACCTGAACGCGCCCAGGGGGAACAGGCGGCCATTCAGGTCTTTCAACACCTCGTTCAGATTGGGCAACCCCACGATAAAAGCGGCCGGCGTTCCCTCCCACTCGGCGATCTGCACGAAATCATCCGGGACGAAGGCTCTCAGCATCATGCCTAATTCGGCGAATTCCGCCTGGGTGAAAGGAACGAAGCCCCAGTTGTCAGACCAGGCGTCGTTGAAAATGTCCCTGAGACGCTCCAGTTCTTCCTTGAAATTTTTTCGCTTCATGGGTCTGACGACAATGCGCCTTCCCTGCCGGCTTACCAGGGCCTGCATGGCGCGGGGGGTTTTGTAATCCATGTTTAACCAGTAAGCGAGCAGGTCTTTCACCGGGGCGTAGCCTTGTTGCTCCAACAATGCGCCATGCCATGGGCGGTTGTGGGGCATCATCACCGCCGGCGGGGCCTCGAACCCCGCCACCAACAGGCCGCATTCCTGGTTGATGGAGAAATTGAAGGGGCCTGTTGCGACCTCGGCGTGTTGTCGCGTCAACCACTCCTCGCTCGCCATCGTCAGGGCCCGCGCCACTTCCGAGTCGTTGCCGCATTCCAAAAAGCCGAAATGACCGGACTTCACCCCGTAGCGTTGACGGTGCAACTCATCCACCTGGGCGGTGATCCTGCCCACAGGCTCGCCCCCGCGCCAGGCCATCCAGGCTTGCCAGCGGCTATGGGCGAAGTAGGGGTTAAGGGCGGAGAGATGCAACCTGCGTTCAAGCCGCAAAGGAGGGATCCAGTGGGGGTCATCGGCGTAGATTCGCCAGGGCAAACGGATAAAAGCGGCCAACTGGCGCCGGTTTTTAACAGGCAAGACCTGTATGTTTGGGGTTAGATTTGTCAAGTAACCTATTGTTTTATAAGAAAAAATAGCATTTTCGCTGTTTTTTTCGGCGACTATGGCGAAATTTTTGGAAAAAGTTGTTGTTTTCTTGTAGAATATGGTAGATTTTTAGCATAATAATCAGAATAATGAACGAAAAACCTGATATTGTGAATGACACTGCGCCATATCGGAGTCTTGTCGAGGCGCAAGATTGCGCCCCTTTTTTGCGGCAGGCGCAGGTTTATTTTACACTAATCGCGCGGTTTTTCAGGAAAGGCTCTAGGCCCATTTTTGCTTTGGTTGGGGAGTGACATGAACACATTTCAGGTTGTTGGCGGATGTAAAACAATAACGAGAGCGAGGAGGTGTTGACCGTGAACCGGAATTCGACGACTACTGCTAACACAGCGCCGCAAAATCTGGCGGACTTTTCCAGTTTGTCCGAGGCTCTGGATTACGCCGCCGCGGGCGTCACCGGATGCAATTTTTACGACGCCAAGGGACAGCTCTCCACGGTTCTGCCTTACAGCGAGTTGCGGGAACAAGCGCAGAGCGCGGCCCGGCGGTTGTTGTCCTTAGATCTGAAGCGTGGCGACCGCATCGCCGTGGTTGCCGACACCCACCCCGATTTCATCATCCTGTTCTTTGCCTGCCAATATGCTGGCCTGGTGCCATTCGCCTTGCCCGTCCCGTTGAACCTCGGCAGCCACGATCTTTACATTAAACAGCTTAGGGGCATGTTGAAGAGCGGCGGCGCCAAGATAGCCCTGGCCCACAAGGAGTTCATCGGTTTCCTGGACGAGGCGGTTGCCGATGATTCCCTGGCGTGGATGGGGACGCGGGAACAGCTAAGCGCTGTCCCTCTCTCGGATTCTCCGCTTCAGCCCAACCAGCCCGACGAACCCGCTTACCTGCAATTCACTTCTGGCAGCACCAAAAACCCCCAAGCCGTCGTCATCACCGGCAAAGCGGTGATGAGCAACTTGCAGGGGATCGTGAAAAGCGGTTTGAAAGTTCGCCGCGGTGACCGTTGCGCCTCATGGTTGCCGTTTTATCACGACATGGGCATGGTGGGATTCGTCCTGGGGCCCATTGCGTCCCAGCTGTCGGTTGATTATTTGCCCACCCGCGACTTTGCCTTGCGGCCCTTGCAATGGTTGCGCCTGATCAGCCGCAACCGTTGCACCATCGCGTTTGCCCCCCCCTTCGGCTATGAACTCTGCGCCCGGCGCATCCGCGACGCTGACTTGCGGCAATTGGATCTGTCCTCATGGCGCGTTGCCGGCGTCGGCGCCGAGATGCTCAGAGCCAGCGCCTTCAACAACTTTGCGACAAAGATGGCTACCGCGGGTTTTGACTCCGCCGCCTTTCTGCCTTGCTACGGCCTCGCCGAGGCCTCGCTTGCCGCCACCTTCTCAGAACTGGGCCGGGGCCTGGATGTCATGGCCATAGACGCCTTGGCCATGGCGGAGCGCGGCACGGCGGTGCGCGTCGCCTCAGGCCGTCGGAAGGTCAATAAAATCGTGAACTGCGGGCGCGCCATTCCTGAACATGACATCAGAATCGTCGATAACGACGGCAAGACTTTGCCCGATCTGCGCGTCGGGCGCGTCCTGATCAAAGGCCCCAGCCTGATGAGCGGCTATCTGAACGATGAAGAAGGGACCAGGCGGGTGATGTTGGAAGACGGCTGGTTGGACACCGGCGACCTGGGCTACCTTTTCGAGCAGAATCTCTTCCTGACCGGACGGCGCAAGGACATCATCATCGTCAATGGCAGAAACATTCGCGCCCAGGACCTGGAAGAGCTCGCGGAGGACCTGGACGAGATAAGAATGGGCGAGGCCTCAGCCTTCGACATTGAAGCCCCCGACGGACAGCAAACCATCGTGTTGGTTGTGGAGTGCCGTCTTGCCGACAGCACGGCCCGGCAGTCTTTGATCTCGCGCCTGCAAAGAAAAATTTACCAGGGTTTCGGGATTTACTGCTATGTTGACCTGGTGCCTCCTCACACCTTGCCGCGCACTTCCTCTGGGAAGCTGTCCCGCGTTGCCGCGCGCAAGGGTTTTATGGAACGGGTAGATCTGAAACAGACTGCCGCGGCGCAGTTGAAAACCGGCTGACAGACGCGACGACATGCCAGGGCGGGTGGCGCTGACGGGAGCCACAGGCTTCATCGGCGGCAATCTGCTTGCCTCGCTGGTCAAATCAAACTTCCCCGTGCAGGCGCTGACGCGCTGGCCGCGAGACGATTCCCCGCTCGTTCACTGGGTCAATGGCGACTTGAACAATCGTCGCGCCCTGGCCGAGCTGGTGGAGGGTTGCGACGCCGTGTTGCATTGCGCCGGGGCCGTCCGGGGCAATTCCCTGCAGGCGTTTCTTGAAGTCAACTTCAGGGGCGCCCAAAACCTCCTTGACGAAGTGCGCAAGCAGAGCTCCCGGCCGCGGTTCCTCTTGATCTCATCGTTGGCGGCGCGCTATCCGGCCTATTCCTGGTACGCCCGGAGCAAGTCCCAGGCGGAGGCCCTGTTGCGATCCGGGCAGTACCCCGGCTTGTCCTGGACCATCTACCGCCCAACCGCGGTGTACGGCCCCGGCGACCGAGAGATGACCCCCCTGTTCAGGACCATGCGCCGCGGTTTCCTGTTGGCGCCAAAAGTGGCGGGGGCGCGGATCAGCCTGCTTCATATAGCCGACCTGGCGGACGCCGTGCTGAAATGGCTGACGACGCAGGACGCCGCCGGGTTGTTTGAATTGGACGACGGCGCGCCAGGCGGCTACGATTGGAGCGACATCGCGGCCGCCGGTCAAGTCGCCTGGAAGCGCCCGGTGACCCTAGTGCAGGTTCCCGTTCCCTTGTTGAGAGGTCTCGCCCGCGTCAACCTTCTCTTAGCCGGCGTTTGCCGGCGCCAGGCCATGCTGACCCCCGGCAAGGTGAACGAGATTACTCACCAAGACTGGGTGTGCGATAATGCCCCTCTGACTGAGTGTTTAGGGTGGACGCCAAGGGTCAATTTGACCGATGCGCTCGCCGCCGCTTCGATGGAGCCCGCAGGGGAACAAGCATGACCGTGAATTATGAAGACATATCGGCGAAGCTGAAAACCGAGCTGTCCAAGCTTGTTCCGCCGGGAGTTCAGCTGGACGATGACGCCGACTTGGTCACCGGACTGGGACTGGATTCGTTCAAGGTGCTGGACCTGTTGCTCGACATTGAAGACGAGTTCGACATCTCCATGCCCGTGAATCTGTTGGTGGATGTGCGCACCGTCAAGGATCTGGCGGACAAGATCCACGAGCAGGTCAATTCTTCCCGATGAGTCTGTTCGCCAAATTTCAGACGCTGGCGCAAGACCGGCAGGCTCTGCTTGGGGAAGGCGTTGACCCTTTTGGCGCGCCGGTGGAAGAGATCTACTCGCCCACGGAGGCTCGCATCAACGGGAAAAAGACCCTGCTTGCCGGCACTAACAACTATTTGGGGCTGACCTTCGACAGCAAGTGCCTGGAGGCGGCCCACGCGGCCATAGATTCGCAAGGCACGGGGACCACCGGCTCGCGAATGGCGAACGGCAGCTTTTCAGGGCATCGCGCCTTAGAGCGGGAGATCGCCGATTTTTACGGTTGTGAGCATGCCATAGTGTTCACCACCGGCTACCAGGCCAACCTGGCCGTGATCTCCGGTTTGGCGAACAATGGAGACGCCATTGTCATAGACGCAGACAGCCACGCCAGCATTTACGACGGTTGCCGGCTAAGCGGCGCCGAAGTTATTCGCTTCCGGCACAACAATCCCGACGACCTGGGCAAGCGACTGGAGCGCCTGGGCCCGCGGGCGGCCCGGACTTTAGTGATCATCGAGGGCATCTACAGCATGTTGGGGGACCGGGCCCGGATCAAAGCGATCATCGAGGTCAAAAAACATTTTGGCGCGTTGCTGCTGGTTGACGAAGCGCACTCCCTGGGGGTGTTGGGAGAAAAAGGGAGGGGGCTGGTGGAAGAAGCTGGCGTCCTGAGCGAGACGGACTTCATCGTCGGCACCTTCAGCAAAAGCCTGGCAAGCACCGGCGGCTATTGCGTCAGCAACCACCCGCAACTTGAGTTCGTGCGCTACGCGAGCCGGCCCTATATTTTCACGGCGTCTCCCTCCCCAGCGGTGATCGCCTCCACGCGGGAGGCCCTGAAGCGACTGCAAGCGGGCGGCGACCTGCGCGTCAGACTCTGGAGCCACGCCTCGCGTTTGTACCGGCGCCTGCGGGAGGCGGGCTATGAGCTGGGCCCTGAGCCCTGCCCGGTTATCGCCGCGCTCTTCGATACCCGCGAACAGGCCTTAGCCCTGTGGCGCGGCCTGTACGAGCGCGGGGTGTATGTCAACCTGATCTTCCCTCCCGCCACGCCGGGCGGCAAGTCCTTGGTGCGCATCAGCGTCAGCGCCGCGCACACCGCTGAACAGGTTGAAAAAATAGGCCAAGCCTTTGTCGAGTTGTCTGAAAGGACTGCGTAAGGCGACGCGGGCCGCGTCCGTCGCCGCCGGGACCAACGAGATCTGCGACAAACTTGAAACCGCGCTGGATTCATAAAGCGACGCAAAGCGGTCTGTTCCGCCGGGTCTTCAAAAACTCCGCCATGCTGGCTGGCGGCAAGGTCTATACGGCCCTGGTCGGCGTGCTGTACTTGGCCCTGGCCACCCGGTCCCTGGGCGCGCATGACTTCGGCGTGCTTATCCTCATCCATGCCGTCGTCAGCGCCATGCGGGACTTGACGGCACTGAGAACAGAGCAGTGCGTCGTCAAATACGGCGCCGCTTGCCTGGAGAACAATAAGCGGGCGGATTTTCAGAAGCTGGTCAAGTTCACCACTTTGGTGGATGCCAGCTTTTGCTTTGCGGGGATGTTGTTAGGAGTGTTGGTTATCCATCTCGCCGGCGCCCGCTTCGGCATCGCCGCGGAATTGGCGCCTTTGGCGACGATGTACTGTTGCGCGATTCTGTTCAATGTCAGGGCGACCCCCCTGGGTCTGTTGCGTCTGTTCAATCGTTTCGATCTCATCGCGCTCACGGTGATGGTGGTCCCCTCAGTCCGGTTGCTTGGCGCTATCGTGGCGTTTGCGTTCTATCAGAACATTGTTGCGTTTCTTTGCGTATGGTTTGCCTCCGGTGCTTGCAACTGCCTCGCCACAGTGTGGGCCGGCTGGCGCGAATTCAGACGGCGGGGGCACTCTGAAGGCATGGACTGGCGGCTTGCCGGTCTGACCCGGCCCCATGAACGCTTATGGCGCTTCCTCTGGGCCGCGAATGTCCATCTCAAGTTGCACAGCGCCAATCGCCATGTTTCGGTTCTGGGCGCCGGCTTTTTTCTGGGGCCGGCCGCCGCCGGTCTGTTCAAGGTCGCCATCGAAGCCGCCGATGTGCTGATCAAGCCAGCGCAACTGTTCACCGAGACGCTCTACCCGGAGCTGGTCAAGATCGCCGCCGCCGGACAGAGCCGCTCCCTCTGGCGCATCATCACTCGCGCGGCCTTGGTCGCCGCCGGCGTGGCGGCCCTGGTCTGGCTGGCGGTTTTTGTCTTGGGGAAAACCCTGCTGAGCCTGTTTTTCGGCGCCGAGTTCGCCGCCTCCTATCCGGCGCTGATGCTGTTGCTGACCGCCGGGGCCATCGCCATGACCGCGTTTGCCTTGGACCCCGCCATGTACGCGATAGGTCGGCCCGGCGTCTCCATGAATGTCAGGATAGTCACTTCCCTGCTCCATGTGTCGGTCCTGTTGCTGTTAGTGGCGAAGCTCGGCTTGCCGGGGATCGGCATCGCCCATATCGCCAGCAGCTTCGCCACCGCCTTTTTGCTGTGGTGTTGCGCTCGCCATTTGATAAAAAACGCGCCGCCGGGGCCGCAAACAGCGCCAGTGGCGCAACCTTAGACGCTGCCTGGTCGTCATTGCCCGGCGTTGCGCAGGCGGGCTGTGATCTGGGCCATGATGGACACGGCTATTTCAGCCGGCGACCTGGCGCCGATGTTGAGGCCCACCGGCGCATGCAGGCGCGCGAGCTCGTTTAGCCCGAAGCCGGCCTGCCTTAGACGTTGCGCTCTGGCGGCTTGGGTCTTTTTGCTGCCCAAGGCGCCGATGTAAAAGGCCTCGGAGCGCAGGGCGATGCTCAGGGCCGGGTCGTCCAATTTCGGATCATGGGTCAGGGTGACCAACGCCGTTCGGGAATCCGGCTTCAGCTTGGCGAGGGCGGCGTCGGGCCAGTCCCGATTGAGGGTCACGCCGGGGAAGCGGTCGGCGTTGGCAAAGGGCCTGTCTGGGATCCACCACGACGACTTCGTAACCGCAAGCCTGGGCGTTAGGCGCAAGGCTCTGGCTGATATGCACGGCGCCGATGATGATCAGCCTCAAGGGCGGGTTCAACGGCTGGATGAAATAATCCTGTCCCTGAATTTGTCCGTGGCTGCAACGGTCCCAGCGCAAGGCGTTCATAGCGGCTTCATGCAGTTCGGCGTTCTGGGCGGCGGCATGCAGGCCGGGTTCCATCACCAAGCAGTCGCCAGTCTCCAGGTTCCTGACCAAAACGCAAGGCTGATTGGCGGCGCGGCAACGGTTCGCCTGTTTCAGGATGGCCGCGCGCATGGCCTCAGTCCGGCGTCACCGGTTCGATATACACCTTGATTCGCCCGCCGCAGGCCAGGCCCACTTCCCAGGCCATTTCGGCGGTCACGCCGAACTCGACGAGACGCGGCCGGCCGCTGTTGATGGCGTCTAGGGCCGCGTCGATGACAGCGGTTTCGACGCAACCCCCGGAGACGGATCCTTCGAAGTTAGAGTCCGCGTCCACCACCAGCTGGCTTCCGCTTGGACAGGGCGCGGAGCCCCAGGTTTCCACCACGGTGGCCAAGGCGATTGCGCGCCTCTCCTCCAACCAACGCTGCGCCGTGGCCATGATGTCTTGTTCCGCCATGAACGGGAATCTATCACACCGAAACATTTGGGCAAATAACTGTTGCTTGCAATTTAGGATAATCTATGACAATCTCTGCTTATAAATATGAACGTTGTAGCGCATCGAATTGAAATGGACGTCAACAACAAGCAGGCGTCTGCTTTGCGGCAACATTGCGGCGCGGCTCGCGTGGCGTTCAATCATGCGCTAAGCGATTTCAAAAAAGGACTAGAAGAAGATGAATGGCGCAACGACAAAACCCTGCGCCCGCGGTTTAACAAGGTCAAACATATGGAATATCCGTGGCTTAAAGGATTGAGCGCGAATGCTGCGAAGAATGCGATTATCCATTGCGGAGAGGCGATTGACAAGTGGCGCAAAGGCAAAAAATCAAAGCGCAAAGTCGGCTTCCCCAAATTTCGCAGCATCAAGCGCACTGGTTACCGTTACCAGGCAGACAACGGCGCAGGATCTGTCAAAGTGGATGGAAAGCAAGTTAAGTTGCCAAAGATCGGCTGGCTGAAGATGCGCGAGACGCCAAGGTTCAATGGTTTGGCGCGGAAGGCGTTTATCAAAGAGCGCGGCGGTCGGTGGTTCATTACCTTGACGTTTGCCCGTCCAAACGATCCTCCCAAGAGAGCGATAGGCGAGATCATCGGCATTGACGCAGGCTTAAAGCATCTGGCTGTGTTGTCGGATGGCGCGAAGCATGAGTCGCCGAAGCCGTTGAAACGGCTGTTGCGGAAGTTGCGAATGCTGAACAAAAAGTTGTCTAGACAACAGAAAGGCAGCAATCGGCGCAAACGCACGGTTGCGAAGTTGTCAAAGTTGCATTACAGGACGGCGTGCATCCGACTGGATCACCTTCACAAAACCACGACCGAGATAACCAATCGAGTCGGTTTGAAGGAGCTCCGAATGGAGACGCTGAGCGTCAAAGGCATGATGCAAAACAGGCGGTTGGCGAGAGCGATTGCTGACGCTGGCATTCACGAGTTCCAAAGGCAGATAGAATACAAAAGCCGCTGGAAAGGCGTGTCAGTCAGCAAAGCGGATCGATGGTTTGCGTCAAGCAAGGTATGTCATGTCTGCGGTGAAAAGAACGATGCGTTGAAACTGGCGGATCGTAGTTGGAAATGCGTTTGCGGAGCGGAACTTGACCGCGATGTGAACGCGGCGCTGAATCTTGCGGCGAGCTCCGCCGTGTGCGGACGTGGAGAGAGTGTAAGACTGGCAATAGCCAGCGCTTCTCAGCGAAGCGTTCACCAAACAGATTATCATAGATTTTATGGATAGTCATAAGTTTTGGAGAGCGGTATAATGAACTATGCCCAAGCAGAAATATCCCGGCTTTGACACTCTGAGCCTGCACGGCGGACAACGGCCCGACCCCGTCACCGGCGCCCGCGCGGCGCCGATTTATCAGACTACCTCTTTTGTCTTCAAGGAAACGGATCACGCCTCCTCGATGTTTGACTTGGCCCGGTCCGGCCATGTCTATTCACGCATTTCCAACCCGACCGTGGCCGTTCTGGAGGAGCGCATCGCCGGGCTAGAGGGTGGCGCCGGGGCCGTGGCGACGGCAAGCGGCATGGCGGCGATTCACTTGGCGGTGTGCGCCATCATGGACAGTGGCAGTCACATCGTGTCGTCTCACGCTCTGTACGGCGGCACCCATAATTTGTTCACCTACACGCTGCCTCGTTTTGGCGTCCACACCACTTTTGTGGACCCCCGGGACCCGGCGGCCTTCAAGCGAGCCATCCGTCCCAAGACCCGGTTGTTCTACGCTGAGACCATAGGCAATCCCCGTTGCGAGGTGCTGGACATAGAGACGATCTCCGGCCTGGCCCACGAGGCGGGCCTGCCGTTGATGTTGGATTCCACGCTGACCACGCCCTACTTGTTGCGGCCCTTCGAGCATGGCGCCGACATCGTGATCCATTCCCTCACCAAGTTCATCGGCGGCCATGGCGTCGCCATAGGAGGCATAGTGGTGGACTCTGGCCGCTTCGACTGGGAGGGGTCCGGCAAGTTCAAGACCCTCACGGAACCTTATGAAGGGATACTGAACATCGATTTTGCGGAAGATTTCGGCCCCAGCGCCTTCCTGCACCGGGCGCGCCGCGAAGGCTTGAGGGATTTCGGCGCCGCCTTAAGCCCCGCCAATGCGTTTTACATATTGCAAGGAGCGGAAACCCTGTCGGCAAGAATGGACCGGCATGTGGCGAATACGAGAAAAATTGTCGGCTTCCTCGACGACGACGAGGCCGTGGAGTATGTCACCTATCCGGAACTGCCCGCCCACCCGGACCATGTTTTAGCCAAAAAACTGCTCCCCAAAGGATGCGGCTCGGTGTTCAGTTTTGAGTTGAAAGGCGGACGCGAGGCCGGACGCAAATTCATCGAATCCTTGAAGCTCTTTTCCCACCTTGCCAATGTGGGCGATGCCAAGTCCCTGGTCATTCATCCGGCGTCGACCACCCACAGCCGCATGGACGCCAAGGCGTTGCGGGAGGCCGGCATCACCGAAGGCTTGGTCAGGCTATCCGTCGGCATGGAAGATCCAGAGGACCTGCTCAACGATCTGAGCCGGGCCCTGCATCGCTCCCAAAAATAGTTTCCCGCAAAACTTCCGCAGACATGGAAATCAACATAAACGGCGCCGCGGCCTTTGCCGCCACCGGCGGAAAGCCCTTTGACCCCGGCTTGCCTAACATCGTTTTTGTCCATGGAGCCGGCCTCGATCACACCGTTTGGACCCTGTTCAATCGCTACTACGCCCGGCATGGTTTCAATTCCATCGCCATTGATCTGCCAGGCCGCGGTCGTTCGAAAGGGAAGCCCTTGCCTTCCATCGAAGACATGGCCCGGTGGTTGTTAGACTTCATCGCGGCCCTGGGAATAAAGGAAACCGCCTTAGCGGGCCACAGCATGGGGAGCCTGGTGGCGCTGGAGGCCGCCAGCCGGGCCGGGGAAACGGTGAAGCAACTGGTCCTGTTAGGCGCGGCGGCCCCCATGCCGGTTAGCGACTCTTTGTTGAACGCCGCCAAGGAAAAAGACCATAGCGCCATTGACATGATCATGCTGCACGCTCATTCTCACGCCTCTCAAATTGGGGGGAACCCGGTGGCGGGCGTCAACATCCTGAACAGCAACATGCGCCTGTTGGAGCGCTCGCTGGACAGTGTCTTGCACGCCGATCTCAAAGCCTGCCATGAATACGCGAACGGGTTGGAAGCCGCGCGGAAGTGCGCCATGCCGACGCGCCTGGTGTTGGGGGCCGAAGACCGGATGACCCCCCTCGCGGCCTCGGCGGCCCTCATTGACGCGCTGCCGACGGCGGAGGTTGAGGTGTTGCCAGAATGCGGACACCTGATGTTGTCCGAGCAACCTGAGGCCGCGCATGCCTCGTTGGCGCAAGCGCTTCGCCCCGGCAATGGTTGAGCGCATGAACCAGCTGGAGCGTTCCCTGGAGACGGGCAAGTTCTGTTTTACCGCGGAAGTGGTGCCGCCGCTGTCGGCGGCCCCGGACAAGCTCTTGGAACAGGCCGCCTTGCTCAAGGACCGGGTTGAAGCCGTGAATGTCACCGACGGCGCCGCGGCCCGAACCACCATGTCCAGTTGCGCCGCCGCCGCGCTGTTGGCCCTTAACGGCGTGGAGCCGGTCTTGCAACTAACCTGCCGGGACCGCAACCGCATCGCCTTGTGCGCCGACCTGACCGGCGCCGCCGCCTTTGGAGTCTGCAACCTGTTGCTGTTGTCCGGGGATTCGCCAGCCCATGGCGACCAGCCCGAGGCCACAGCGGTGCATGACCTGGATAGCGCGACCCTGACCCGGTTTGCCCGGGACATGGCCGCGGGCGGGGTTTTGCCCAGTGGCAGGAACATCGACCCGCCCCCGCGCTTTCATATCGGCGCGGCGGATGTGCCGCAGTTTCTGAATAAGCAGGATGGCGCCCCTGCTGTGGCGGGAAAAATTGAATTAGGCGCGCGTTTCGTGCAGACCCAGTTATGCTACGACCTCGAACTCATCAGGGCTTATATCGCGGCGTTAGGCGAATGGGGCGTGTTGGGCCAGGCGAAAATACTCATAGGCCTGGGGCCTGTGGCTTCCGCCCGTTCCGCCAAGTGGATGCGGGACAACCTCTGGGGCGTGGCGATTCCCGACGCCATGTTGCAACGGCTGGAAGACAGCGCTGACCCGAAACAGGAAGGCAGACGCCTATGCATCGAGTTGATTGAGGCCCTGCAAAAACTCGATGGCGTGGCGGGGGCGCACCTGATGGCGCCCGGACAATCCGCCGCGGCCATTGCCACGCTGCTGTCCGAATTGACTTCAGCGTGACAACCCACTCCGCGACATCCGCGCCGGCGCGGGCTGAGTTGTTCAAGTTCACCTTCGCCATATTGCTCATCGCGTTGGCGTTTGCCTCCACCTACACCGCTTCCGCGTCAGCTTTTTCCGCCGCCGACCTTAAGAACATCCTCGCGTTGGGCGGGGTCGTCAGTGCCACGCTTCTGTTGGGCATCCTGTTTTTTCTGCGCCGCCGGTGGCTGGCGAACGCCATGTTGACGCTGGGGACGCTGGCCAGCGTGGGGACCGCGCATGTTGTTCACACCGAGCTCTATCTTGGCGGAAACTGGGTTGTCCTTGTTGTGCTGAGCGTTGCCGCCGGCGCGGCGCTGTTCGTGGCTTTTCACATCATAGATGAGCAACGCGAGGGCGGCATTGTTCTGTCGGCGATGGCGCTGATCGGGCTAATGATTGTTGTTGGCAACCCCAGGATGGACCGGGACGCCCCTGTTTTCGGCGACACGACCAACATAAGAGAGATTTCATTTCAGGAGACGCCGAACCTCTATTTTATTTCTTTCGATGCCATGGTGCCGCGGGCGTTGCTCAATAAACATCTGCAACTGGAGACTACCGATTTCCACGACCTGTTTGAGGAAAGATTCAGACGCTTTCCGAACCTCTTTGTTGACGCTATCGCCACCAAACATTCTCTCTACACGATTCTGTCTTTGGACCCATCGGCGTACGTCTCGCAACGGGCCGCATTGAAGGCAAGGGGAAATGATCCCGATCCTTTTTTGTTTTCCGGTCAAAATCCCAGCCCGCTATTCGGGATTCTCCGCAACAATGGCTACGAGATCACAACGATTTACACAAACACTTACTTCGGGAATAAAAAAGGCCCTTATGTGGACAACTATGTTATGGTTTCAGCCTACACGGCCTGCGGCTTGTTGGACCCTAAGCTATGGGCCCTGTCCTTCTGGGGATACTGCTCGCTTATTGACCCCGAGGCCCGCTTGCGTGGAAGAAGAAACTGGAACGAGGCTGTGCGGCTGACTGCCCAAGCGATACTGAACATCGACGTCAACAACAGGCCGCGATTCGCAATGAGCCACTTATACCTTCCGGCGCATGTTAAGGGTTCATACCGGCACGACGACGCCTCGCAATTCTCGGCATACCAAGCCAAGTATCTTGAAGAGAGCAACCTAGCGGCCGGAATCTTGGACGCCATTGTTCGCCATTTGGAGGAGAATGACCCCGGTGCCATCCTGCTGGTGTATGGCGACCACGGCACGATGGCGTCCATGGGGGTAGAATTCGCGGACGACCCGACATTCACTGTTCAGGCCAATTATGGCGTGTTGGGCGGCGTCTATCCTCGCGAGGCTTGCGCGGCCTGGTTTGACGAGGCGGAGGCGGCGCAAAATCACATGACTGTGTTAGACGCTGTTCACGCCTTGCTCCGGTGCTTGTCCGGCGGGGAGAGCGCTTTGGCGCAACCTCGCGACAGGACCATTTTCTTTGGCCCGGCCGAGGGCCAAGACCTTTCCATCTTCGAGGAGTATCTATATGAATAAAGCATTGCGATGCGGCTTGCTTGTGACCGCTGTTGGGGCGGTTCTGATCGCGCCTCGGGTCGCTCACGCCTATGTCGATCCTGGTTCCGCCGGCTTCATCATCGTTTCGATACTGAGCTTTTTGGCGGCAATCGGCTATGTCGTCCGCGCCTTCTTCAGCCGCTTGAGGGAGCGGCTTCTGCGCTGGCTCAAAAACCTCAGGAACAATGCCTCCTCTTGACGCGAAAGACAGGTCTGTCGATGAAGTCGTCCCTGTCGCTGACGACGGGTCCTTCAAGGATCCGGCGGGGCGCGTTTACCGGATAGGCCGAACAGCGGGTGGCCACCGCATCCTGCGCGGGTTGAATCAAACCGCCGCCACGGTTATGGCGAAGCTTCTCGCCATGCCTTTCTTCTCGGAATTGCGCGCGAGCGGCCATGTTGTGGATACCGCCTTGCTCGCCCCCACAGACCCGGACGCACGGCGCGTCATGGAAGAGGGTTGGAGCGCCGTTGCAGAGCATGAACCTATGGATTTTCTGACTTGGCCTTATGAGTGGCCTTTTTCCATGCTCAAGGAGGCGGCGTTGTTGCAACTGCGTTTGTTGGAGGTGAGTGCGCGCCATGGCTGGATGCTGAAGGACGCGACGCCGTTTAATGTGCAGTGGCAAGGCGCGCGGCCGGTTTTCATCGATGTGCCTTCCTTCATCCCTTGGGAGGATAGCTCGTATTGGCGGGGGTACCGGCAGTTTTGCGCGACCTTCCTGACGCCGTTGCTGTTGACCGCGCATTTAGACATCCCCTTTCAGCCCCTGCTTCGTTCCCGGCTGGAAGGCATCCCTCCTGAGGAAGCAGTAAAGCACTTCCGCGGTTTGAGCCGTTGCAAACGCGGCGTCTTGTCTCATGTCTGGCTTCCCGCGCAACTGGAACGCCGCATGTCAAGCGCCAAACCGAGCGCAACCAGCCGCGGGCGGGCGCGGCGCCGGCAATCCCCGACAATGTTGTTGGCTTTGTTGGATAGCCTGCGACGGCTTGTCTGCGGGCTGTCTCGCAAGGCGGCCCGTTCTGACTGGTCCCGGTACGCGGATTCCCATAGCTACGACGATGCGGACTTCGAGCGAAAAAAACATTTCGTGCGCTCGCATGTCGCCGCGTTGCGCCCGGGTCTGACCTGGGACCTAGGCGCGAACATCGGCGTTTTCTCGCGCATTGCCGCCGAGCACTCAGGCTTGGTCATCGCCGTGGACAGCGATCAAGACGCTGTTGAACTGCTCTATCGCAAGGCGCGCGACGACAAGTTGCGAAACATCGTTCCCTTGGTCATGGACCTGGCGAATCTTTCGCCTGGGCAGGGCTGGGCCGGGCGTGAGCGACCGGCCTTTGACAACCGCCGCCATCCGGATCTGGTCCTCTGCCTTAGCATGATTCATCACCTCCGGGTCTCCGCCAATGTGCCTTTGCGCCTGTTTCTCGACTGGCTTCGCCGCTTGGAAGGAACGGCGCTCATAGAGTTCGTGTCCCGCGACGATGAGATGTTTCAACGGCTTTTGGAGAATAAACAGGAAGAGTATGCGGACTACAACCCTGAGAATTTTGAAAAGGAAATTTGCCAACGCTTCCTGGTGCGCGACAGGTTAAAACTGAAAGGGGGCCTGCGAGAATTGTTTCTGTTGGAGCCGGCTTCGGGATAACCGCCGGCGTTTGTGATGGCCGCGCCCTGGTTGCGGTTCCTTGTTTCAACTTATACAATCCAGACGATGCACAGCGTCCTTTGCCACTTTGCCATCCGAGCGACTTCAGCGTGAAGCCATGACATCCGCCCCCCCCCCCCCCCCCCCCCCCGCCGCGCCACCGCGGTCCTATTCAAGTTCACCTTCGCCATATTGCTCATCGCGTTGGCGTTTGCCTCCACCTACACATCTTCCGCGTCAGCTTTTTCCGCCGCCGACCTTAAAAACATCCTCGCGTTGGGCGGAGTCGCCACCGCCGCGTTTCTGTTGCTTACGCTCCGCGTCTTGTTCCTTGCGCGCTCCACAGGGTGGGTGAACGCCATGTTGACGCTGGGGACGCTGGCCAGCGTGGGGACCGCGCATGTTGTTCACACTGAGCTCTATCTTGGTGGACACTGGGTTGTCCTCATCTTGCTGAGCGTTGCCGCCGGCGCGGCGCTGTTCGTGGCTTTTCGCATCATAGACGAGCAACGCCGGGGCGGCATTGTTCTGTCGGCGATGACGCTGATCGGGCTAATGATCGTCGTCAACCCCTACGAGATGTACAAGTTGTACAAGTACGAGATGGACAAGGTGGAGCGCGCCAGCCTCATTTTCGGCGACACGACCAACATAAGAGAGATTTCATTTCAGGAGACGCCGAACCTCTATTTTGTTTCTTTCGATGCGCTGGTGCCGCGGGCCTTGCTCAACAAACACCTGCAACTGGAGACGACCGATTTCCACGATCTGTTTGAGGAAAGATTCAGGCGCTTTCCGAATCTCTTTGTTGAGGCTACCTGGAGCGTGAACTCCCACGAAACGCTCTTGTCCTTGGACGCTTCGCACTTGAAGTCCCTGAGGAAGCCCGTGAGAAAGTCGGGGAGGAAGGGTACACTGTTTTCTGGCAGGGCTCCGAGCCCGCTGTTCGGCATCCTGCGCAAGAACGGCTACGAGATCACAACGATCTACAGGAGCTTCATGTTTGGCAAAAAGAAGGGCCCTTATGTGGATAACTATATAATGACGAGCAAGTATACGACCTGCGACTTGTTGGACCCTAAGATACATGCCCTGTCCTTCTGGGGATACTGCTCACACATCGCACTCGGGAAAAGAAAGCGGGACGCCCTGTCTGCGCACAAGTTTTTTGGCGGAGACCCGGCAAACTGGGCAGGGCTCGAGAAAGGAGGATGGGACAACCTGGCTCTGCCCCGAACCGCCGCGTCGATCATGAAAGTCGATGTCAGCGGCGCCCCGCAATTTGTCATGGCGTATCTGAGCTATCCAGGGCATGCTGACCGTTCCTTTCGGCCCGACAACGCCAGCGATCTCGAAACATACCGGAGTGACTATCTTCGCCGTAGCAATCTGGCGGCTGGAATCCTGGACGCCATTGTTCGCCATTTGGAGGAGAACGATCCCGGCGCCATCCTGCTGGTGTACGGCGACCACGGCACTCGGGTGTCCCCGGCTGTTCAGGCCCAATATGGCGTGTTGGGCGGCGTTTATCCTCGCGACACCTGCGCGGCCTGGTTTGACGAGGCGGAGGCGGCGCAAAATTACATGACCGTGTTAGACGCCGTTCACGCCTTGCTCCGTTGCTTGTCCGGCGGGGAGAGCGCTCTGGTGCAGCCTCGCAACAGGACTCTTTTCGGTGGCCCGGCTGTGGGCCAAGACTTTTCCATCTTCGAGGAGCATCTGTATGAATAGCGCATTGCGGCGCGGCTTGCTTATGACCACTGTCGGGGCGGTTCTGATCGCGCCTCGGGTCGCTCACGCCTATATCGATCCTGGTTCCGCCGGTTTCATCCTCGTTTCGATACTGAGCTTTTTAGTGGCAATCGGCTATGTCGTCCGCGCCTATTTCAGCCGCTTGAAAGGCCGGCTTCTGCGCTGGTTCAAAAACCTCAGGAACAATGCCTCCTGAAGCCATGACATCCGCCCCCCCCCCCCCCCCCGCCGCGCCACCGCGGTCCTATTCAAGTTCACCTTCGCCACACTGCTCATCGCGTTGGCGTTTGCCTCCACCTACACCGCTTCCGCGACGGCTTTTTCCGCCGCCGACCTTAAAAACATCCTCGCGTTGGGCGGAGTCGCCACCGCCGCGTTTCTGTTGCTTACGCTCCGCGTCTTGTTCCTTGCGCGCTCCACAATGGGGGTGAACGCCATGTTGACGCTGGGGACGCTGGCCAGCGTGGGGACCGCGCATGTTGTTCACACCGAGCTCTATCTTGGCGGACACTGGGTTGTCCTCATCTTGCTGAGCGTTGCCGCCGGCGCGGCGCTGTTCGTGGCTTTTCGCATCATAGACGAGCAACGCCGGGGCGGCATTGTTCTGTCGGCGATGACGCTGATCGGGCTAATGATCGTCGTCAACCCCTACGAGATGTACAAGCACGAGATGTATAAGGTGAAGCGCGCCAGCCTCATTTTCGGCGACACGACCAACATAAGAGAGATTTCATTTCAGGAGACGCCGAACCTCTATTTTGTTTCTTTCGATGCGCTGGTGCCGCGGGCCTTGCTCAACAAACATCTGCAACTGGAGACGACCGATTTCCACGATCTGTTTGAGGAAAGATTCAGGCGCTTTCCGAATCTCTTTGTTGAGGCTACCTGGAGCGTGAACTCCCACGAAACGCTCTTGTCCTTGGACGCTTCGCACTTGAAGTCCCTGAGGAAGCCCGTGAGAAAGTCGGGGAGGAAGGGTTCACTGTTTTCCGGCAGGGCTCCGAGCCCGCTGTTCAGCATCCTGCGCAAGAACGGCTACGAGGTCACAACGATCTGCAGGAATCCCATGTTCGGTTTTAAGAAGGGCCCTTATGTGGACAACTACATAATGACGAAAAAGTATACGACCTGCGACTTGTTGGACCCTAAGATACAAGCCCTGTCCTTCTGGGGATACTGCTCACACATCGCACTCGGGAAAAGAAAGTGGGACGACCTGTCTGCGCACAAGTTTTCTGTCGGAGACCCGGCAAACTGGGCAGGGCTCGAGAAAAGAGACTTGGACGATCTGACTCTGCACCGAACCGCCGCGCCGATCATGAAAGTCGATGTCAGGGGCGAGCCGCAATTTGTCATGGCGTATCTGAGCTATCCGGGGCATGTTGACCGTTCCTTTCGGCCCGGCAACGCCAGCGATCTCGAAACATACCGGAGCGCGTATCTTCGCCGCAGCAACTTTGCGGCCGGAATCCTGGACGCCATTGTTCGCCATTTGGAGGAGAACGATCCCGGCGCCATCCTGCTGGTGTACGGCGACCACGGCACTTGGGTGTCCCCGGCTGTTCAGGCCCAATATGGCGTGTTGGGCGGCGTTTATCCTCGCGACACCTGCGCGGCCTGGTTTGACGAGGCGGAGGCGGCGCAAAATTACATGACCGTGTTAGACGCCGTTCACGCCTTGCTCCGTTGCTTGTCCGGCGGGGAGAGCGCTCTGGCGCAGCCTCGCAACAGGACTCTTTTTGGTGGCCCGGCCGTGGGCCAAGACTTTTCCATCTTCGAGGAGCATCTGTATGAATAGCGCATTGCGGCGCGGCTTGCTTATGACCGCTGTTGGGGCGATTCTGACCGCGCCTGGCGTCGCTCTTCTTTGTTTGCATCCCTTGTCTGCGCTGATATACTCCAAGCCATGAAAAGGCTTTTTGCGTTAGCCATTTTGTTTTGTCTGACCCCCGCGCCGGCCCGCGCGGATTTTAACGACAGGACCATTTTCTTTGGTCCGGCCGTGGGCCAAGACCTTTCCATCTTCGAGGAGCATCTGTATGAATAGCGCATTGCGGCGCGGCTTGCTTATGACCACTGTCGGGGCGGTTCTGATCGCGCCTCGGGTCGCTCACGCCTATATCGATCCTGGTTCCGCCGGTTTCATCCTCGTTTCGATACTGAGCTTTTTAGTGGCAATCGGCTATGTCGTCCGCGCCTATTTCAGCCGCTTGAAAGGCCGGCTTCTGCGCTGGTTCAAAAACCTCAGGAACAATGCCTCCTGAAGCCATGACATCCCCCCGCGCCGGCCCGCGCGGATTTTAACGGCAGGACCATTTTCTTTGGCCCGGCCGTGGGCCAAGACCTTTCCATCTTCGAGGAGCATCTGTATGAATAGCGCATTGCGGCGCGGCTTGCTTGTGACCACTGTCGGGGCGGTTCTGATCGCGCCTCGGGTCGCTCACGCCTATATCGATCCTGGTTCCGCCGGTTTCATCCTCGTTTCGATACTGAGCTTTTTAGTGGCAATCGGCTATGTCGTCCGCGCCTATTTCAGCCGCTTGAAAGGCCGGCTTCTGCGCTGGTTCAAAAACCTCAGGAACAATGCCTCCTGAAGCCATGACATCCCCCCGCGCCGCGGTCCTGTTCAAGTTCACCTTCGCCACACTGCTCATCGCGTTAGCGTTTGCCTCCACCTACACCGCTTCCGCGACGGCTTTTTCCGCCGCCGACCTTAAAAACATCCTCGCGTTGGGCGGGGCCGTCACCGCCGCGTTTCTGTTGCTTACGCTCCGCATCGGGTTCCTTGCGCGCTCCACAATGGGGGTGAACGCCATGTTGACGCTGGGTACATTAGCCAGCGTGGGGACCGCGCATGTTGTTCACACCGAGCTCTATCTTGGTGGACGCTGGGTTGTCCTTATCTTGCTGAGCGTTGCCGCCGGCGCGGCGCTGTTCGTGGCTTTCCGCCTCATGGACGAGCAACGCGAGGGCGGCATTGTTCTATCGGCGGCGGCGTTGGCGGGGCTGGGGATTGTTGTTGTTGACTATTGGCTAAACCGGAACGCTCCCGTTTTCGGCGACACGACCAACATAAGAGAGATTTCGTTTCAGGAGACGCCGAATCTCTATTTTGTTTCTTTCGATGCACTGGCGCCGCGGGCGTTGCTCAACAAACACCTGCAACTGGAGACGACCGATTTCCACGACTTGTTTGAGGAAAGATTCAGGCGCTTTCCGAACCTCTTTGTTGAAGCCACCCCCACCGAACATTCTCTCTACACGATCCTGTCCTTGGACGCGGCGGTGTACGCCTCGCAACTGAAATCCCTGAGAAAGTCGGAGAGCGGCCGCGCTCCTCGCAACCTGTTTTCCGGTCAGAATCCGAGCCCGCTGTTCAGCATCCTGCGCAAGAACGGCTACGAGATCACAACGATCTACAGGGACCCCATGTTCGGCAAAAAGAAGGGCCCTTATGTGGACAACTATATAACGACATACAAGCATACGATTTGCAACTTGCTGGATCCTGAAGTGCGCGCCCTGTCTTTTTGGGGATACTGCTTACGCATTGACCTCGAGGAAAGAAGCTGGAACGACCTGTCTGTGGAGCGAACCGCCGCGCCGATCATGAAAGTCGATGTCAGCGGCGGGCCGCAATTTGTCATGGCGCATCTGAACTATCCAGGGCATGTTGGCCGTTCTTTTCAACGCGGCAACGCCAGCTCTTTCGAAACCTACCGGAGCGCGTATCTTCGCCGCAGCAACTTTGCGGCCCGCCAGCTAGACGCCATTGTTCGCCACTTGGAGGAGAACGACCCCGGCGCTATCTTGCTGGTGTACGGCGACCACGGCACTCAAGTAGCCAGGGGGCTCAAATTCAGAGACAACCCGACGCTCGTTGTCCAAGCTAATTATGGCGTGTTGGGCGGCATCTATCCTCGCGAGACTTGCGCGGCCTGGTTTGACGAGGCGGAGGCGGCGCAAAATTACATGACCGTGTTAGACGCTGTTCACGCCTTGCTCCGGTGCTTGTCCGGCGGGGAGAGCGCTCTGGCGCAGCCTCGCAACAGGACCATTTTCTTTGGCCCGGCCAGGCGCCAAGACCTTGTTGGTTTCGATGAGCATCGGTATGAATAGCGCATTGCGATGCGGCTTGCTTGTGACCGCTGTTGGGGCGATTCTGACCGCGCCTGGCGTCGCTCTTCTTTGTTTGCATCCCTTGTCTGCGCTGATATACTCCAAGCCATGAAAAGGCTTTTTGCGTTAGCCATTTTGTTTTGTCTGACCCCCGCGCCGGCCCGCGCGGATTTTAACGGCAGGACCATTTTCTTTGGCCCGGCCGTGGGCCAAGACCTTTCCATCTTCGAGGAGCATCTGTATGAATAGCGCATTGCGGCGCGGCTTGCTTGTGACCACTGTCGGGGCGGTTCTGATCGCGCCTCGGGTCGCTCACGCCTATATCGATCCTGGTTCCGCCGGTTTCATCCTCGTTTCGATACTGAGCTTTTTAGTGGCAATCGGCTATGTCGTCCGCGCCTATTTCAGCCGCTTGAAAGGCCGGCTTCTGCGCTGGTTCAAAAACCTCAGGAACAATGCCTCCTGAAGCCATGACATCCCCCCGCGCCGCGGTCCTGTTCAAGTTCACCTTCGCCACACTGCTCATCGCGTTGGCGTTTGCCTCCACCTACACCGCTTCCGCGACGGCTTTTTCCGCCGCCGACCTTAAAAACATCCTCGCGTTGGGCGGGGCCGTCACCGCCGCGTTTCTGTTGCTTACGCTCCGCATCGGGTTCCTTGCGCACTCCACAATGGGGGTGAACGCCATGTTGACGCTGGGTACATTAGCCAGCGTGGGGACGGCGCATGTTGTTCACACCGAGCTCTATCTTGGCGGACACTGGGTTGTTCTCATCTTGCTGAGCGTTGCCGCCGGCGCGGCGCTGTTCGTGGCTTTTCGCATCATGGACGAACAACGCGAGGGCGGCATCGTTCTATCGGCGGCGGCGTTGGCGGGGCTGGGGATTGTTGCCGTTGACTATTGGCTAAACCGGAACGCTCCCGTTTTCGGTGACACGACCAACATAAGAGAGATTTCATTTCAGGAGACGCCGAACCTCTATTTTGTTTCTTTCGATGCGCTGGCGCCGCGGGCGTTGCTCAACAAACACCTGCGCTTGGAGACGACCGATTTCCACGACCTGTTTGAGGAAAGATTCAGGCGCTTTCCGAACCTCTTTGTTGAGGCTACTTGGACCATGAACTCTCTCGAATCGATCCTGTCTTTGGACGCCTCGCAACTGAGATCCCTGAGAAGGTGGAAGGATGGCCGTGTTCCTGGCAGCCTGTTTTCCGGTCAGAATCCGAGCCCGCTGTTCAGCATCCTGCGCAAGAACGGCTACGAGATCACAACGATCTACAAGGACCTCATGTTTGGCAAAAAAAAGGGCCCTTATGTGGACAATTACATAACGATATACAATCATACGGTTTGCAGCTTGCTGGATCCTGAAATACGGGATCTGGCCTTCTGGGGATACTGCTCGCGCATTAACCTCGAGGAAAGAAGGTGGGGCGACCTGCCTGTGGAGCTCACCGCCGCGTCGATCACGAAAGTCGATGTCAGCGGCGGGCCGCAATTTGTCATGGCGCATCTGATCTGGCCGGGGCATGTTGAAAGATCTTACCGGCACGGTGACGCCTCGCAATTCGCGTCATACTCGGCTCGGTATCTTAGAAGTAGCAACTTTGCGGCCCGCCAGCTGGACGCCATTGTCCGCCACTTGGAGGAGAACGACCCCGGCGCCATCCTGCTGGTGTATGGCGACCACGGCACAATGGCGTCCATGGGGGTCGGATTCTCGGACAACTCAACATTCGTTGTCCAAGCCCGTCATGGCGTGTTGGGCGGCGTCTATCCTCGCGAGGCTTGCGCGGCCTGGTTTGACGAGGCGGAAGCGGCGCAAAACTACATGACCGTGTTAGACGCTGTTCACGCCTTGCTCCGTTGCTTGTCCGGCGGGGAGAGCGCTCTGGCGCAGCCTCGAGACAGGACCATTTTCTTTGGCCCGGCCAAGGGCCACGACCTTTCCATCTTTGAGGAGCATCTATATGAATAAAGCATTGCGATGCGGCTTGCTTGTGACCACTGTCGGGGCGGTTCTGACCGCGCCTGGCGTCGCTCACGCCTATGTCGACCCTGGTTCCGCCGGCTTCATCATCGTTTCGATACTGAGCTTTTTGGCGGCAATCGGCTATGTCATCCGCGCCTTTTTCAGTCGCTTGAGGGAGCGGCTTCTTCGTTGGCTCAAGAACCTCAGGAACAATGCCTCCTGAAGCCATGACATCCGCCCCCCCCCCCCCCCCCCGCCGCGTCGATCATGAAAGTCGATGTCAGCGGCGGGCCGCAATTTGTCATGGCGTATCTGAAATATCCGGGGCATGTTGAAAGATCTTACCAGCACGGTGACGCCTCGCAATTCGCATCATACTCGGCTCGGTATCTTAGAAGCAGCAACTTTGCAGCCCGCCAGCTGGACGCCATTGTCCGCCACTTGGAGGAGAACGACCCCGGCGCCATCCTGCTGGCGTTTGGCGACCACGGCACGATGGCGTCCATGGGGGTCAAATTCTCGGACAACCCAACATTCGTTGTCCAAGCCCGTCATGGCGTGTTGGGCGGCGTCTATCCTCGTGAGGCTTGCGCGGCCTGGTTTGACGAGGCGGAGGCGGCGCAAAACTACATGACCGTGTTAGACGCTGTTCACGCCTTGCTCCGTTGCTTGTCCGGCGGGGAGAGCGCTCTGGCAAAGCCTCGCGACAGGACCATTTTCTTTGGCCCGGCCAGGGGCCACGACCTTTCCATCTTCGAGGAGCATCTGTATGAATAGCGCATTGCGGCGCGGCTTGCTTGTGACCACTGTCGGGGCGGTTCTGACCGCGCCTAGCGTCGCCCTTCTTTGTTTGCATCCCTTGTCTGCGCTGATATAATCCAAGCCATGAGAAGGCTTTTTGCGTTAGCCATTTTGTTTTGTTTGCCCCTCGCGCCGGCCCGCGCGGATTTTAACGACGGGGTGTACGCCTACTCGATAGGGAACTACGATCAGGCCTACAACACCATGCGCTCCTTGGCCGAAACTTCCGATCATGCCTTGGCCCAGTACTATGTTGGCATGATGCACTATCGGGGGGATGGCGTGGAACAGAGCTACGCGGAAGCGGCGAAATGGTTTCGCAAGGCGGCGGAACAGCGCGTCAAACAGGCTCAGTACCGGCTGGGGGAGCTGTACCTGAACGGCAAGGGCCTGCCCAGGGACTACGAGTTCGCCTACGCCTGGTATCGGGTGGGCGCCGAACACAAACACGGCAGATCCATAGGCGCCTTGGAGAAGGCGAAATCAAACCTCTCGGCTGAAGAATTGGGGGAGGCGGAGAAATTGGCGCGGGAATTGATCAGGAAATTCGGCCCGGCGCCTGAGGAGAAGAGGCAACCGTAACAGGAAGCGCTTGCCGCGCTCGGTGGCGACTTAGCCATTCAAGATCTTCAGGCCGGTCGATGTCGCGGCGCGCGGGCAGTTCGAAGCGCTTCAAATTCAGTTGCGTTATTCGTTTGCGGGTTTCCGCCAGCACCCGGTCTGTCCCCCATTCGATGCCGGTGAACAATTGTCGGCGCACCGCCGTCATGCCGATTAAATAATAGCCGTGGTCATGGGCCGGCCCCAGGACCACTTCGCAACCCTCGGCCAGCTTGCGGCGGGCGAGGTCCAGATCGAACTCGGTCAATTCAACGCAATCACTGCCGATAAGCAGGGCCTGGCGGTGGTCCTGCAGGGCCTGCTCGAGGGCGAAGCGCATGCGCTCTCCCAGGTCGCTGTCAACTTGATCTTCCAGCCTCAGGGAGAAGCGTTCAGCATATTCAAGCAGGGTCGGGTGCCTGGCGTCAGGGGCGCAACACAGCGTCAGGGACCGGATGGACGAGCGCCGCGCCGTCGCCAAAGTCTGCCACAATAACTCGTTGTGAATTTCAGTCGCCCTAGCCGCGCCTAAGGCAGGGATAAGGCGGGTTTTCACTTGCCCCGGCACCGGGGCCTTGGCGAATATGAGCAACGCCGTTTGGGCCTTAATCCGCGGCATGGTACTCCCGGGCCAGGGCCTTGGGATCATGCCCCAGAGCGTAGCGAAGTCTGAGTTTCCACATCAGCAGGATGGTCTTCAGCGCGCCGTTTTTTTCCCAGCGCCGGGATGAGCTGATGACTTTCTCCGCCACGCAGACGGGAGGAGATTTTTTTTTAAGTCGCGCCGTCAATTTCAGATCCTCCATCAGCGGAAGCTCCGCGTACCCCTTGACTTCCTGAAAAATTTGCCGCCCCGCGAAGATCGCTTGATCGCCCGTGGCGATGCCGGTGAGGCGGGAGCGAATGTTCATCATGGTCTCTATGCACCTGAACACCGGTTGTTCACCCGAGAGTTTAATGTCAAACCGCCCCCAGTCGTTCTCTGAAACAAACAGATTGTCCAGGGTCCGGTCGAAATCGGGGCTTAACAAGGTGTCCGCATGGAGAAACACATAGACGCCCCCGGTGGCGATTTCCGCGCCGCGGTTCATCTGCCGGGCCCGGCCCGGGTCGCACTCCAGGATCTGGTCAACCCGTCCTTGCGCCAGCTCGCGGGTGGCGTCAACGCTGCCGCCATCCGCCAAAATGACTTCGTGGCCCCGACCGCGGGCGGTTTGCAACCGCTCCAGGGCGTCAGGCAGGCAGTCCGCCTCGTTGAGGGCGGGGATGATCACCGAATATTTCTGCATTTCTCACATCCGGGTGGTTGGCTCCCGTTGCGATTATATCAACGACCCTGCGCCCCAGGGCCGGATTCTCTTCCTGTTTTCGTTTTTATCGCCGGCCAAAACGGGTTAAACTTTCCCCTACGCCCTGATAGCTCAGATGGATAGAGCGTCCGCCTCCTAAGCGGAAGGTCAGAGGTTCGAATCCTCTTCAGGGCGCGTGTTCAAAGATGGCGCGGCGTTGCCAGACACACAGACCATGACTATGCAAAACCAATGTGGCGACGCGGAAGCGTGGCGCCTGTTGCATAGGCACAAGCAACAGGTTGCCGGCCTGCGTCTGTCCGACGCCTTCGAGAAAGACCCGGGCCGGGCGCAAAGGTTTTCCCTGGAACTGCAAGATCTGTTTGTCGATTTTTCCAAGAACCTCATCACCGATGAAACCCGGTCCTTGTTGTTGAAACTCGCCGAAGAGCGCGAACTGAAAAAAAAGATCCACGAGTTGTTTGCTGGCGGAAAGGTCAACAAGACGGAAGATCGTCCGGCCTTGCACACCCTGCTAAGGGCGCCGGAGGACTATTCTCTAGAGTTGGATGGCGTTGATTTGTCGCGCCAGGCGCAGGACGATCTGGGCCGGATGTTCGCCGTCGTCGAGGCCTTGCGCGCGGGCCAGCTCAAGGGAGCGTCTGGAGAGACGATCTCCAAGGTGGTGAACATCGGCATAGGCGGGTCCGATCTGGGGCCGCGTCTGCTCAGTGAAGCGCTATGGGAGTTTCGGAATGGGAACATAGAGGTGGAGTTCGTCGCCAACATGGATCCCTTTGACATCGAGCAGACCTTAGCCCGTTCAACCCCCAACGCCACCTTGTTTGTCATCGTCTCCAAGTCTTTCGCCACGCCGGAGACGCTGGCAAACGCCAACCGCGCCAAGACCTGGCTGTTGCGACACGCTAGCGCCGACCCCGGCAAACACTTCATCGCCATTTCGGAAAACTTGGACGCGGCGCGGCAATTTGGCGTCAGCGAACAGCGTTGCTTCAAGATCTGGGACTGGGTCGGCGGCCGCTATTCGGTCTGGTCCTGCGCCGGCTTGACGGCGGCGGCGGCCTTGGGCGTCGACAACTTCAAGCGCTTCCTGGCCGGTGCTCATGTCGTTGACAGCCATTTTCATGCCGCCGAACTGGACAAAAACATCCCCGCCATCCTGGGATTGATCGGCGTTTGGCACAACAACTTCTTTGGCCTGAGGGGCCATGCCGTGGTGCCCTACGATCAAAAATTGAAGTCCCTGCCCGCCTATTTAAACCAGCTGATTATGGAAAGCAATGGCAAGTCGGCCACCATGGCAGGCGGCGCCGCGGGCGTGAACACTACGCCGATCATCTGGGGCGGCGTTGGCAGCAACGCGCAACATGCGTTTTTTCAATTCTTGCACCAGGGGCCGCGGGCGACATCCATCGATTTCCTGTTGCCTCTGACGAGCCGGCATGACGCGGGACAACACGAGCTGTTGGCCGCTAACTGCATCGCTCAGGGGGAGGCCCTGATGCGGGGCCGGGCAAACCCCGACGAACCGCACCGGCGCTTTGAGGGAAACAGGCCTAGCACGGCTATTTTATACAAACAGCTGGATCCCCACACCCTGGGAATGCTGTTGGCCCTTTATGAACACAAGACTTTTGTCGAAGCCGCCATCTGGGGCATTAACCCCTTCGATCAGTGGGGCGTCGAACTGGGGAAAGAGCTCGCCGGGCAGATAGCCGGAGAATTGGCGGCGGGGCAGGCCGTTGGTTCCTCCCATGACGCTTCCACCGCATCATTGATGAACAAATATCTTGCGGAGAGACGCCGGCGCGGCCAATGAAAGCCATCTTGCTTGCCGCCGGCCTTGGGCGGCGCTTGCGGAAGCTTGCCGGGGGGCGGCCCAAATGCCTGTTGCAATTTGGCGGCAAATCCTTGTTGCGGCGCCATGTGGAAAACCTTAACAGGCAGGGGATAGAGCGCATCATCATTGTGACGGGCCACGGTCGCGAGCGCATTGATGCGGAGCTTGCAGACATGGCGTCCTGCGCGCCGGTCAAGATCATTGTCAATCCGGATTACGCCAGGGGCAGCGTCGTGAGCCTGCATTGCGCTGGCGCTGAATTGGCCGATGGCGCGGACAGCGTGCTGATGGACGCGGATGTGCTGTATGACCCAGCGGTTTTAAGCCGGTTGTTCAACACGAAATATGACAATTGTTTTCTATTGGACCGCGATTTTGAGCCCGGCGATGAGCCGGTGAAATTGTGCGTGGCAAACAATTCATTGGTGGAATTCAGGAAAAAAATAGACAAGAATTTAACCTTTGACTATCAGGGGGAATCCGTGGGGTTTTTTCGTTTCGATGCCGATATGTCGGCGCGCCTGGCGGCCCGGACGCGGGAATACATCGTTGCGGGTCGTTTGGATGAGCCTTATGAAGAGGCGGTTCGCGATCTGCTTGTTGACGCGCCCGGTCTGTTCGGCTTCGAGGACATCACCGGCCAAGCTTGGATCGAGATCGATTTTCCGGAAGATGTGGCCCGTGCCGAACGGGACATAGCAGGCAGAATTGCGCTTTAAGCCATGACTGCGAAGGCTGACACGAAGACGGAGGCGGGGAGCAAGGCCCGCCAGTTGCGCCGCTTGCTCGAATCCCCCCGGCTGGAGTTCATCCTGGAGGCGCATAACGGCGTATCCGCCAAAATAGCGCAACAGGCCGGGTTCAAAGGCATCTGGGCCAGCGGACTGGCCCTGTCGGCCCAGTTCGGCGTGCGGGACAGCAACGAGGCCAGCTGGACCCAGGTGGTTGACATGTTAGAGTTCATGTCCGACGCCACGGACATCCCGATCCTGTTGGATGGCGACACCGGCTATGGCAATTTCAACAACATGCGCCGGCTGGTCAACAAGCTGGAGCAACGGGGCGTTGCGGGAGTCTGCATAGAAGACAAGCAGTTTCCCAAAACCAATAGCTTTATCGAAGGCGAGAAACAGGGACTGGCGGACCTGGATGAATTCTGCGGCAAGATAACGGCGGGAAAAGACAGCCGGCAAGATCCGGATTTTTGCATCGTCGCCCGAGTGGAGGCTCTAATCGCCGGCTGGGGCCTGGATGAGGCCCTGAAAAGGGCGGAGGCCTACGCCGCGGCTGGCGCCGACGCCATCCTTATCCACAGCAAGCAACCGCGGCCGGATGAGATTATCGCCTTCGCCAAGGAGTGGGGCGGGCGGCATCCTCTCGTGATCGTGCCGACAAAATACTACAGCACGCCTGTTGAAGTGTTCAGGAAGGCTGGCGTCAGCCTGGTCATCTGGGCCAACCACATGATTCGCGCTTCGGTCAAAGCCATGGAAAACGCCAGCCGGCAGATCTTCATCCAGGAATCCCTGACTGGAGTCGAGGACAAGATCGCCAGTCTCGACAGCATCTTCAGGTTGCAAGGCGCGGATGAACTCTTGCGGGCTCAGGAACGCTACCTGAGAAAGTCGGAAAACTGCCGGGCGATCATTTTAGCGGCAAGCCGCGGCAACAACCTGTATGAATTGACTGCAGACAAGCCCAAAGCCATGTTGCAAATAGGCGGCAAGCCCTTGTTGCAAAGATTGGTCGATGAATTCAAGCGACAATCCATCAACGACATCACGGTCATCGCCGGCTACAAATCGGAAACCCTTGCCGTGAACGGCATCAAACTTTGCGTGAACGAAGCCTACGACTCCACGGGTGAAGTGCACTCATTAGCCTGCGCGCGGGACGCCTTTAGCGATGACATGGTGATCATGTACGGCGATCTGTTGTTCAGGACCTACATACTGCGGGACCTGTTGGACAGCGCCGGCGAAATGGCGATTGTCGTCGACTCCCTGGTTGATGAGGCCGTCATCAGCGGCGCGCCGGATTACGCCTATTGCGACCGGCCCGACGATCGCTCGTTGTTCATGCAGGAGGTGAAGTTGCAACGGATTTCAGAGGAAAGGGCCACTGGCGCGGCGCGCCCGTCCGGCCGCTGGACGGGCATGATGAGGGTGAAAGGGGATGGCAGGAAGTGGTTGGAAGAGGCCCTGGAAACATTGGCGCAACGCGATGATTTTGCGAGGCTGAACCTGCCGGACCTGCTTAATCACATAGCGCGGCAGGGCAAGCCCATCAAGGCGCATTACATCAACGGGCACTGGTTGGATGTGAATTCCGTCAATGACATAGACCGGGCCAGCGACTTCACCGCCGACTGACCCGGCGAGTTGAACATGATCCCTGCGGACGCCTTTATAGAAGCGGCAAGAGGCCGCGGCTTCAGCCGTTACACTGGCGTGCCTTGCTCCTATTTGACCCCGTTCATTAACTATGTCATCAACGCCGATGAGCTGGCTTACATTTCCTCCGCCAATGAGGGCGACGCCGTCGCCACGGCCGCGGGCTTTGCGGCCGGCGGCTTGCGTTCCGTTGCGATGATGCAGAACTCCGGCCTCGGCAACGCGATCAATCCGCTGACCTCCTTAACGCACATCTTCGACATCCCCGTGTTGCTCATCGTCACCCACCGTGGCGAGCCAGGAAGTCCGGACGAGCCGCAACATGAATTGATGGGAAAAATCACCACCGATTTGTTGGATCTTGCAAAGATCCCCTGGGCGCCGTTCCCCGCAAGGGAACAGGATGTCGAAGCCGCGTTGGACCAGGCTGTTCGGTCCATGGAGTCGCGGCAACAACCCTACGCGCTGTTGATGAGCAAGGACACGATCGCTCCCCACCGGCTGACTGCCGAGTCCATCCCCCCCAGGGCCAACCGGGCCTGTCTGCGCGGACGCTTTGATGGCGATCCCGGCTCCCGGGGCCAGGCCCTGCGGGAGATCATCCGTTGCGCGCCGGACGACGCCATAGTGATCGCCACAACCGGATACACCGGTCGTGAATTGTTCGCCTTGGATGACCGGGACAACCAGATCTACATGGTTGGCTCCATGGGTTGCGCTTCTTCCTTCGCTTTGGGCCTCTCACTGGCCCGGCCGGAGCTGGAAGTCATCGTCATAGACGGCGATGGCGCCGCCCTCATGCGCATGGGGAATTTCGCCACCATAGGCAGCTATGGCCAGAACAACCTGGCCCACATTCTGTTGGACAACGGCGCGCATGATTCAACTGGCGCGCAAGCCACCGTGTCAAGGAATGTTGATTTCGCCGAGATCGCCGCGGCCTGCGGCTACGGCTTGGCTGTGAATGGCAAGGTCCCGACTGTCATCAGGGAGCTATTGACCCATGAAAACATAGATGGCGCCCGCTTTGCCCACCTGAAAATCACCTTGGACGCCCCTGCCAAGTTGCCGCGCCCCGATCTCCCTCCCAGGGCCGTCCTGCGCCGCTTGACCCGCCGCTTCAATCTCAACTTCTAACAAGGCCCCTAGCCGCCTTTTCAAGATTCGTTCTTTACAGGGGCAAGTGCTTGCCAATGTATCCAATTTCGACTTCCCAGTGCTCTGGGTCGAGACGAAGATGGATGCGGCCTGAGCTGCCAAAGCGAGCGTGCCAAAAGAAGTCTTGGGGGGTGCCGTCGTGAGATCGAAATCTGCGTTCGCGGCGGAGAGTTGGGTTGTTTTTTACCTGATCGCTTTCATCTGTCACCTTCCTTTTCCAAAGTGGCGCGGGCCTGCCCTTGTCTTCTTTCCAGTCCCGGGCTGAATGCTCGAGATCTAGCAGAGCTGGAACAATGAATCGAATATCGGATAAGGAGCTCTTGAGGTGGTTTTTGACATCTTGGCCAAATATGAGGTTGGGGAAAATTTCTTGGCGGTTATCCCATAAATAATCAGGCTTGTTGTTATCAAGGATTTTATCGATATGATGAGCGCGATGCCGTTCGCAAATAGGATCAGCATGTGCGAAACAGGCAAGGTGATCAATCTCCTCAGAGGCTTCCTCGATAGTTTCATCGGGCAATAGTTCTCTAAAGCTGACCGTGACTTGATCGCGGTCCCAATGCGGAGCTGATGGAAAACCTATTGCCACTGCATCAGTTATGGCGCACAAAACCAAGGGGTCTCCTTCATCAGATGACAAATTCTGTCCCTCACAGCTATAAAATCTGTCCTTAATATCCTCCTCTGTTTCGTGCAAAAGTGGTGTTTTAGACGACAATCCCATAAGAAAACCATATTCCTCCCGGCATCCAGATCTGCCCAATTCTATATAGGCGTCATGTAGTGAAAAATCGCGCAGACACAGAGTCTCATGCAACTGCCGGGAGGTCCGCAATACTTTTCCGACGACTTTGTTTTCAATAAGCTGACTCATGCCTTTTGCAACATCCCTGAGCCACTCGGAAATTTCTTTGCGGTTCGATTCAGGGGCCCAAACAGCCGCGTGATTGAGCGCCATTTCCCGCATGTCAAGATTTCGGCGCGAGCAACTTTGCCAGGTTTTCTTCGTGTTGATCGAAAAATCCGGGCGGCCATGACGAGAGACGCCCGTCAGCATTGACTTCGGGAGAAGACACTACCGTTCTATCATTATCCCGATCAAAATAATGGAACGCAGTGTCATTTGGCTGTATCAATCCGTTCCGAACAGCGATCCGAACACCATCCATAAAGTGGTCACTGTGGGTTTCTGCAATAACTTGAATGCCTGAGAGGGAAGCGCGAACAGCGAGCTCCGCCAGCTTTGTTTGCCCCTTGGGGTGCAAGTGCGCTTCGGGATTCTCAATTAAACATAACGCGCTGGGGGACGCCAGCAAGCCAGCAAGCACCGGTAATACATACGACAAGCCGAAACCAACATTGGTGGTCCTGTAACGATTTGTTCCGGCGGCGTCGCCAAGTTTGTCAAACTCAAACCCTGCAACCAAAGCACCCGCCTTGGGAATTTCCTCGAATTTAAGATGAGCGCCCGGCGTTACTTCCTGTAGCCAGTAATCCACGACTTTCAGAAGGCGCGCTCTTTTCTGTTCAGGAAAGCGCGGATCGGTAGCGTCTAAAAGATCCCTCTGGTGCTGGTGCAGATAATTCATAGCGTATTCACCACGAAGGCCTAAGTTGCCGAGACGAGCGAAAGCTGTTGAAAGGCCGTAAATTTTTTGCGGACCAATGCGGTCAGCACCTATGTGAATAACATTTCCACCAAATGGAGGGCAATGGCTCCACTCTGTTCCCGCATCCCAATCTGTTTCTTCAGGTGGCAAAGCGTCTTTAGCCTGCAACTGATCGGCGTCCTCCGAATAGACAAATGACAGTTTGCAAGGCGTTGAAATCTCACCGCGATGAAGCTCAAATTTCATAATATCTTCATCAGCGCCTTCGAAAAGCACATCCCGGCCAGTGCCGAGATCGACGAGCTCACCGCTTAATGCCAACCTGCCGCCTTTCAATTCGCCTGTGACAAAGGATTGTCGCAGGACAAGCAATGCCTGAATGACGCTGCTTTTTCCCATGCCGTTCAAGCCGCATAGCAGAGTCAGCGGGGCGCAATTCAAAGTCAATGCCTCGTAACACTTGAAATTCGCCAATCTGATTTCACGAAGCATGGAAGATGCCCCTGTTAATAATTTCGTCAATAACCCGGAAGCGTTCTCTTACTTTGACAGGATCCCCTGTGGAAGCGGAGATCGCTGCATAGAAATCATAATCGTCGTTCATACACGATATGAAATCGCGGACAATTTTTTTCTTATTTTTCACGAGAATTTTGATTTCTTCATCTGAACGGCGAGCCAACCCGACACTCCATGATTCGAACAATGCTTTGTTAATCGGACGTCGCTTATCGCGTTGACTATATTGTTTTCGAAAAGCATACCTTCCTAAAATGTTATGTGCGGCGCGCATAGCCTTTTTGAAATCTGCTGAAAGTCTATCGCGCTTAGATTTATCCATGTTGTTAATTTTTCTCATAGCCTCTCCTAAATGGTTGTCCATGGAATAGGTTGAATATCCCTCCCAAGGAGCAATATGAAAAGCGAGGAAACGCAATATGCATTCCTCATCAGCCATGCGTTTGGGACTGATTGATTCATAAGTAGCCGCCAAAAATTCTTTGGTCCTAGCTAGTTCTTCGAGATAGTTCAAAACCGGGCCGGGATTCAAAGCGTGACGAATTTCTTGCCCATTAAGCTTCAATCCTCCGGTGTTAATGCGTCGAAATATGTTGAACATCACTTCCCGAGGCGTTTCTGGTTCGATGACATTCACTATGAGTTGAGTCTCGCTGATTCGCCTCTGCATTGGCCGGGAGAGATCTTTGTAGTAATGCTCCCTCAACCCGGTCAGATACTCAAGATGCATCAAGGGAAACTTATTTTTTATGTAATCACGGATCGTTGAGATTCGCTGTAAGCCATCGACTACAGACCAAACTTCGTTTTCATCCGTGGCGACATAAAAAACGGGTATGGGAATGCGCAACAACAGAGATTCAATAAGGCGGCTTCTATCGACGGGTTCCCATATATCTAGTCTGCGTTGAAAACCGGGGGTCAATATGATCTCTTTATGAGCAAGGCGTGAAACGACCTGATCAATAGTGGGGTCGACGGTGCGGATCCTGATCTTTTCTGGCTTGAAAGGATGACTGATCTGTTCTTCTTCCTGTTCACTTTCAATTCCTTCTTTGTCTTCAGGAAGTATCTTTATTTTTATTGCGCCGGTGCCAGCCGTTGATAACTTTGCGGTGTATTTAGGGGGCTCTCCTTTAGGCCAAGAGGCAGGGCCTCGCTGTTCTATCCATGCCCTAATTGTGGTATGTGTGAGTATCGGCGACCATTCCTTCCTCCAGAATGAGGGGGTCACTTTGAGAGACAACCGCGGAGCTTCGCCAGAAGGAAATTCTATAATGAATCCCTCCCGGTTTATCCGTGTTTTCAATCCTTTAAACAGGCGGTCACGGTCACCTTGCAAAATTCTAAACCCGTTAGGATTATGCTTGCTTGCTCCTCCGTAGCCACCCGTCAGGGTGATTTCTTGTTCAGTAGCAAGAGATTGCTCAAGTTTATCTAGTATTTTTATTTTTATTGCGCCGGCACCAGCCGTCGACAACTTTGCGGTGTATTTAGGGGGCTCTCCTTCAGGCCAAGGGGCATCGCCTCGCTTTTTCATCCATGCCCCAATTTCGGAAATTCTGAATTCGTGGCAGTGATCCCAGAATGAGGGGGTCACTTCGAGAGACAACTGCGGAGATTCACCGGAAGGAAATTCTATAATGACTCCCTCCTGATTTAGCCGTGATTTCAATGGAATAAACAGGTCACGAGCAACTTCCGGCGAAATTCTAAAACCGTTAGGGTTGCGCCTGCTGTACATCGCTCCCCAGTAGTCCCCCGTCAGAGTGATTTCTTGTTCAGTAACAGGAGATTGCTCAGGAGCGGGCATTTTTACTGGTTCAACTTCGTTAATACGTCCAAGTATCTTTATTTTTATTGGGTCAACCTTGTTGGTGCCAGCCCTCGACAACCTTGCGATGTATTTAGGGGGCTCTCCTTTAGGCCAAGGGGCATCGCCTCGTTTTTCCATCCATGCCTTAATTTTGGTATGTGAGAATATCGGCGGCCGGTCCTCCCAGAATGAGAGGGTTGTTTTGAGAGACAACCGCGGAGCTTCGCCAGCAGGGAATTCTATAATGAATCCATTCCGCTTTATCCGTGTTATCAATCCTTTAAACAGGTGGTCACGATCAACTTTCGCAATTCTAAAGCCGTAGGAGTTGCCCGTCAGGGTGATTTCTGGCGATTTACTCATTTTTGCCTCTTTCGGACTGTGCAGGTTTCTCTGGCGTCTGGCGGCAGGTTATAGCATAAAAAAGGGCGTATCAAGGTTTTTTTCGCAAATTTCTCTGGCGGCAGGCTACAACAGCCCCCGGATAAATTCAAGCAAGCCTTCTTTGGTGAGTTTGGCGTCGTTCAGCATGTCTTGTTGCGAGCCGTGTTGCACTAGGCGATCCGGCAGTCCATAGTTCACGGCGAGTCGCGCCGCGCCCCGGGCGGCAAGACATTCGTTGACCGCGCTGCCGGCGCCGCCCTGGACGACATTTTCTTCCACCGTGACTAACAATTCGTGGTCTTCCGCCAGCCTTAGCGCGAGCTCCTCGTCTATGGGTTTGACAAAGCGCATGTTGGCGACGGTGGCGTCGAGGTCCGCGGCGGCCTCAAGGGCCGGTTGCACCATGGCGCCGAAGGCCATGATGGCGATTTTCCGTCCCTGCCGGCGCAACTCCCCCTTGCCTATGGGCAGGGCCGTCATTTCTTTTTGGACTTCCACGCCCGGCCCGCTGCCGCGGGGGTAGCGCACGGAGGCGGGCTGGTCCAACAAAAATCCCGTGTATAACATCTGCCGGCATTCGTTTTCATCCGCTGGGGCCATGACCACCATGTTCGGCAAGCAACGCAGGAAGCTGAAGTCATAAGCGCCGTTGTGAGTGGGGCCGTCGGCGCCCACCAAGCCGGCGCGGTCAATGGCGAACAACACCGGCAACTTCTGGTTGACCACATCATGCACAACCTGGTCATAAGCGCGTTGCAAAAAAGTCGAATAGATGGCGACAACGGGTTTCAGCCCGTCGCAGGCCATGCCCGCCGCCACGGCGACGCTGTGTTGCTCGGCGATGGCCACATCGAAATAACGCTCTGGGTATTCCTGCTCGAAGCGAACCAGCCCTGAGCCTTCCCGCATGGCGGGCGTGATGGCGGTCAGTCGGGCGTCTTGGGCCGCCATGTCGCAGGCCCAGTCGCCGAAGACCTGGCTATAGGTCAGTTTGGAAGCCTTGGAGGAGGAATCCATCCCGATCTCCGGGTCAAAAGGTTTGCTGACGGCATGGTACTTGACCGGGTCGGCCTCCGCCGGCGCGTAGCCCTTGCCTTTTTTGGTGATGATGTGAAGAAACTGGGGGCCTTCCAATTGTTTGATGTTCCGAATGGTCTCCAACAAGGTGGGCAGATGGTGGCCGTCAATGGGGCCGATGTAGTTGAAGCCAAATTCTTCGAACAACACCCCTGGCACGATCAGCCCCTTGATGTGCTCCTCAGCGCGGCGGGCGATTTCCCACACCGGCGGCATCTTTGACAGCGCCTTTTTGCCCGTCTTGCGCACGCTGGTGTAGAGCTTGCCGGACAGGATCTGGGCAAAGCGATTGGACAAGGCGCCCACATTGGGGGAAATCGACATGTTGTTGTCGTTCAGGATGACCAACAGGTCGGCGCCGGTGTCGCCAGCGTGGTTCAGGGCCTCGAAAGCCAGACCCGCCGTCATGCCGCCATCGCCTATGATGGCGACGGCCTTCCTGTCGGAGCCGGTGTTTCTCGCCGCCAGGGCCATGCCCAGGGCGGCGCTGATGGAAGTGCTGGAATGGCCGACCCCAAAGGTGTCATAGGGGCTTTCGTCCCGTTTCGGGAACGGCGCCAGCCCCTGCCATTTTCTTATAGTGTGCAGACGGTCCCGGCGTCCCGTGAGGATCTTGTGTCCGTAGGCTTGGTGGCCCACATCCCAGATTAGCCGGTCCTCGGGCGTGTTGTAGATGTAGTGCAGGGCGATGGTCAGTTCAACCGCGCCCAGGCTGGCGGCGAAGTGTCCGCTGTTTTGGCTGGCCCAGCGCAACAGGGTGGCTCGCAATTCTTCCGCCAGCGGCGCCAGCTGATTCTTCGGCAATTGCCTTAAATCAGCAGGAGAATCAATGAGATCCAGAATGGGAGTGTGAAGCGGTTCCGGCATCGGCGTGTTTCCGGTTAAATAATGGCATTATGAACAGCCCGGCGGCGGCTTGCAAGACGCCCCCGCCCTTTCCATTCCTGAAAAATCTCGCCTTCCGGACCCGGACGGGCTTGAGCGGCAGACAGCGTTGCCCCTGTGCGCAGGCAGACAGGGAACGGGCCGGCCGGACGCCGGGCAAAGCGGGAGCAAATCCATGAACCTTGTGAGCGAAAACAGGTCTTACCTGTTGGGCGCGGCCACTGGGAAAAGCGGCCTGTGGGAGGCTTGCGGGGGCTTGACCTCCCTGTTTTTCCGCATCGCCGCGTTTTTTGCATTGCCGGGCCTTTTGTTTTACAATTCCAGAAATCCTGAAAAATGGAGCAATGTCAATGGGCGTCCCGTTGATCCAAAAATATCGCATCACCAAATACATTTTGGGGAAGAAGTTGCGCCGGGAGGAACGCTATCCACTGGTGCTTATGTTGGAGCCGCTGTTCCGTTGCAACTTGGCCTGTTCCGGTTGCGGCAAGATCGATTACCCCGAGGAGATCCTGGACAAGCGCCTCAGTGTGGAGGACTGCATGCAGGCCATTGACGAGTGCGGCGCCCCCGTGGTGTCCATCGCCGGCGGCGAACCCCTGGTGCACCGGGACCTGCCAGAGATCGTCCGCGGCTTCATCGCGAAAAAGAAATTTGTCTATCTCTGCACTAACGCCTTGCTGTTAGACCGGCGCATGGACGACTACGCGCCATCTCCCTACCTGACTTTTTCCATCCATTTGGACGGCAACCGCGACCGACATGACGCCTCCGTTTGCCGGGACGGGGTTTTTGACAAGTGCATAGAGGTGATCAAGCAGGCCCGTAGCAGGGGCTTTCGCGTCACCATAAACTGCACCTTGTTCCAAGGCGAAACCGCGGACGAGATGGACGAATTCATGGACCTGGCCATGGACCTGGGCATTGAAGGGGTGACCATTTCCCCAGGCTACAGTTACGAGCGGGCGCCGCGGCAGGATGTGTTCCTCAAGCGCAGGGAAAGCAAGCAACTCTTTCGGGACATTTTCAAGCTGGGCGCGAAAAAGAATTGGCGGTTCAATCAGTCCCCCCTGTACCTGGATTTCCTGGCGGGCAATCAGCAATACCAGTGCACCCCCTGGGGCAACCCGACCCGCAATGTTTTCGGCTGGCAAAAACCCTGCTATCTGTTAGTGGGCGAAGGCTACGCGCCCACTTTCAAGTCTTTGATGGAAGACACCGAATGGCGCAAATACGGCAATGGGCGCAACCCCAAGTGCGCCAACTGCATGGTGCATAGCGGCTACGAGGCGTCCGCCGTTGAAGACGCCTTCCGGCGTCCGCTAACGGCGTTGAAGGTGGCTGTGCGCGGGCCGCGCGTTGCCGGGGACATGGTTCCGGAGTTGCCGGTGCTGTACGAGCAGGAGGCCGGGCCGTTTCCGCGCCCCGGCATGGTGGCGGAAATCAAACCCATCCCGGCGTCTAACGAACCCGCCAAACAAGTCGCTTGATGGAAGCCGCTTGGCTCGCTGTCCCGGGGCTGGTCTTGTGGGTTGGCGTTCTTATTCTGCCTTGGCAACCCTGGCGCGTCAGGGAAGTCCTGGATGGCGACGGCAACCGCGCCGCCGACCTGTCCGACATCACCGCGCTGGTCCCGGCGCGCAACGAGGCTGGGGTCATTGCCGAAACGCTTCTGGCTTTGGCGGCTCAGGGAAAAAACCTCCGCATCGTCCTGATCAACGATCAATCCACCGATGACACCGCCGCGGCAGCGGCCAAAACCGCCATTGACACGCTGGAGATCATCGAGGGCCGCCCCTTGGAAGCCGACTGGACTGGCAAATTATGGGCTTTGCAACAGGGGCTGGCCTCGGCGCGGACAGAACTGCTCCTGTTGATAGACGCGGACATCCGCTTGCAGGCGGGCCTTGTTTCAGCCTTGAGGAGCAAGCTGAGGGAGGACAATTTAGACCTGGCGTCCCTGATGGCGTCCCTGCGCATGCGCTCCCCTTGGGAAAAGCTGTTGTTGCCGGCCTTTGTCTATTTTTTCAAGTTGCTTTACCCCTTCCGCTTGTCCAACTCCGGGTCTAGCCGGGTGGCCGCGGCGGCGGGAGGCTGCATCCTGTTGCGGCGGGAGGCCCTGGCCCGGGCCGGCGGCTTCGCGGCAATCAAGGGTCGGCTGATAGACGACTGCGCCTTGGCGCGCCAATTCAAAGACACTGGCCTGCGCACCTGGATCGGTTTGTCGCGCTCCGTCATCAGCCAGCGCCGTTATGATGACCTGGCCGGCATCTGGAACATGGTCGCCAGGACGGCCTTCACCCAGTTGCGCTATTCCACCGCCTTGTTGGCCTTGTGCAGCGTCTTGTTGCTGGCCGCCTTCCTGTTGCCAGTCGCCAGTCTGTTCGCCCTCGACGCGAACGGGCGCCTGTTGGGCGCGACCGCTTTGCTGTCTATGGCGGCGAGCTACCTGCCGACCCTGCGCTACTACGCGCTCAACCCGCTTTGGGCCCTGGCCTTGCCGCTGACCGGAACGCTCTATCTGCTGATGACCTGGAGCTCGGCCCGCCGCTACTGGGGCGGGATGGCCGCTGACTGGAAGAATCGCCGTTATGCCGCTTCTTAGCAGGCTCGGCGCGCCGCGGGCCCTACTCATCGTCGCGCTGTCCGCTCCCTGGGGCCTGGCGCAGGGGGAGGGGCAGGTCGGGGCCGCGCCGGCGCCACCGGTCAGCGCGGCGAGCCAAGTGGTGGCGGCATTGCATGAAAAACTGCTTGAAGTCATGCGGCGCGGCGCGGCGTTGGGCTACGAGGGACGCCACCGGGAACTGGCGCCCCTGATCAGCCGTAGTTTCGATGCCCCCGTGATCGCCAAAATCGTGTTGGGCCGCCACTGGAAGGCCCTGAATGATGCGGAAAAAGCGGAATTCACGGCCTTGTTCGACCGGTTTAGCGCGGCCACCTACGCCTCCCGCTTCAACGGCTACGATGGCGAGACCTTCGTGGAGGTCGCCCAGACGCCCCTGAACAGGGGGCGGCTATTGGTGAAAACCGAACTGCGCCGGCCGCGGGACGAGGCTGTGTCCCTGGATTATCTGACCCATCAAACGGGCGGGGAATGGCGCATTATCGGCGTCATCGCCAATGGAGTGAACGATCTCTCTCTGAAGAGGGTTGAATACGCTTCCGTTATTAAAGAAAAAGGATACAATGGGCTCCTTGACGCCATATCGGACAAGATCCGCGCAATGGAAGCCGGCGGTTGAGATAAAGCTGGTTTGAACAGACTAACCCGTGGAAAACTGAAAGAGGGCATTGTCATGAATACGCTTGTGCTGAAAAAACCGGTGTTGCTTGCGTTTTTGGCGGCGGGTGTCTTGACGGGGTGCGCCGGCACTCAGACCATAGACGGGGAATACAACCCGGATCCCTACGAGGACACCAACCGGTCCTTTTACCGGTTTAACGACGCGCTGGATCGGCATGTGATGAGGCCCGTCGCGGAAACCTACGCGGATGTCACGCCCAAGCCGGTGCGCAAAAGCGTCACCAATTTTTTTGACAACCTGGAGTATTTGAATGTCATCCTGCATTCATTTTTGCAGGGGAAGCTCAAACAGGGTTTTTCCGATGCGGTCCGGTTCACGGTCAACTCCACAGTAGGCATAGGGGGCCTGTTTGATGTGGCGAGCGGCATGGGGCTGAGGGAACACGATGAGGACTTTGGCCAGACGCTGGCCACCTGGGGGTTCTATCAGGGGCCTTTCCTGAATTTGCCCTTTTTCGGCCCGAACACCGCGCGCAACACCCCGGATTTCGCCAGCAGTTACTTGGCCAACCCGCTCACCTACCTCTCCAGCATCTTTCTGTTTCCGGTCACCGCCCTGAATTTCGTCAACACGCGAGCGAACCTGCTGGAGGCCTCGGAATTTGTGGAAGAAGCAGCCATCGATCCTTACTCTTTCATCCGGGAGGCCTACCTGCAACAGCGCAAATATCTGATCCACGACGGCAATCCGCCTGCCGAGGGCTACGATGACATCTTCGACACCGGGCTCGAGGACGATTCAATGCTCATCATAGAATAAGCTCTCCCGACCTGGCGGCAAGGGAGGTTAGAGAGGGCCATGAGCGAAGAGATTCTCATCAATGTAACCCCCTACGAGACCCGCGTCGCCGTAGTGGAAAGCGGCGTTCTGCAGGATGTGTACATTGAAAGGACGCGCAAGCGCGGCCCGGTGGGGAACATCATCAAAGGCCGCGTCTATAAGGTGTTGCCCGGGATGCAGTCCGCTTTTGTGGACATTGGCTTGGAGCGCACCGGCTTTCTGCATGTTTCCGATCTGACCGAAACCGTCGAAGATCTGGAGATCGGCGACGAGCGCAAACTCCTGCCGGAGAACTCCATAGACTCGTTGCTGACCGAGGGCCAGGAAATACTGACGCAGGTCGTCAAGGATCCCATCGGCACCAAGGGCGCCCGGCTGACCACCCGCATTTCCATTCCCTCCCGCTATTTGGTCTTTCTCCCCGATCACCCCATCATAGGCATCTCCCAAAGGATAGAAGACGAGCTGGAGCGGGAACGGTTGCGTCAGGCCATCACCCTCTACGAAGTGGATCTGCGCCAGTTCGCGGCGAGCGGCGGCAATGTCGTTTTGCACACCGCCACCCACGAACAACCGGCCTTGGCCCGGGGCGGGTTCATCGTCAGGACGGCGGCGGAAGGCGTCGATGAGGAAGAAATCCACAAAGACATGGATTTTTTGCACAAACTTTGGGAAGCGGCGCGGGCGCGGGAAAAAGACATCTCCGCTCCTGGACTGGTCCATGAAGACCTGCCCTTGGCTATGCGCGCCATGCGGGATCTGATCCACGACGAGGTGGAGAAAGTCCGCGTTGACTCCAGGGAGACTTACAAGAAAATCATGGAATTCAGCAAGCATTTCGTCCCTGAGTTCATGGGCCGGATTGAATACTATTCCGGCGAGAGGCCCCTATTGGATTTGCATTCCGTCGAAGACGAGTTGCAACGATCATTGCACAGGAAGGTGCAACTGAAATCAGGCGGGCACCTGGTTATCGACCAGACCGAGGCCATGACCACCATAGATGTGAATACCGGCGCCTTCGTGGGCCGGCGCAACCTGGAAGAGACCATTTACAAGACCAACCTGGAGGCCGTTCGGGCCTTAGCCAGGCAACTGCGTTTAAGAAACTTGGGCGGGATCATCATCATTGATTTCATCGATATGCAGGAGCCGGAACACGCGCGCCAGGTGTTGAGCTCGTTGAAGAAACTCGTCGCCAAGGATCATTCCCGGGTCACCATCAGTGAAATCACCTCTCTGGGCCTGGTGCAGATCACGCGCAAGCGGTCGCGGGAGAGTCTGGAACAAATACTTTGCGAACCCTGTCCAACCTGTCATGGGCGGGGCTCTATGAAAACCGCCGAGACCGTCTGCTTCGAGATCTTCCGGGAGATCTTGCGGGAAGTCAGGCAGTTTGACGGCAACAAACTGCTCGTGATAGCCACTCAGGCCATCGTGGACCGGCTTATGGACGAGGAATCCGCCAACATGGTGGAACTGGAAGAGTTCATCGGGAGGCCCATCACGCTACAGGTCGAACCGCTGTACACGAGGGAACAATACGACATCGTGTTGCTGTAGTTCACCGGTCAATGCGCCACAGAATCATCAACGGGTTGTACCGCTTTGCGGTGTACCTGGCTGGAGTCGTTGTCCTTGTCGCCGCTGTCGCCGTCACCCTCGTGCGGTTCGCGTTGCCGGGCATTAATGAATACAAGGCCGAGATTGAAGCCCGGGCCGGCCGCCACCTGGGCCGTCCCGTCGCCATCCACTCCATAGAAGCCAGCTGGGAGGGATGGACTCCGCGCCTGTTTCTGAAGGGGATCGACCTTCTGGACAAGGATGGCGCGCGACCCATCGCCAGTTTCAAGGCCGCGCTCATAGATCTGGCTCCTGTGGCCACCCTGTGGCGACGCCGGTTTGTCCCCCGCTCGGTGATGATTTCAGGGCTTAGCGCCTCGGTGGAGCGACAGCTAGACGGGTCCCTGCGCATAGGGGGCGTTAGCGTTGCCGACCCGGAGCGGCCCGCGAACGGCAACAACGAGTTTGCCGAATGGCTGTTTCAGCAGGAGCGGATCGCCATTGAAGACTCCGCCATCGAGTGGCGCGACCTTAAACATCAGCAGGACCCCATGCAACTGAACGAGGTGGCCTTGTCCATGCGCGCCGACCGTGAAGGCCGGTTGCAGATGACGGGGGCGGCGAAGTTGCCGGGCAAATACGGCGGCCGGATCCGCTTTGCCTTTGATGCGAGGGGCGACCTGTGGTCTCCGGACTGGTCCGGCGAGTTGCATGTGGCGGCCACGGAGATCAATCCGGACCGCTGGATCGGTCAATACCGGATGGCCAAAACCAGCCTGGCTGGCGGCAGCGCGGATCTGGAGGTGTGGAGCAACTGGGAAAACGCCGGGCTCCGCGACTTGCAGGGACGCCTGGCGTATAGCGAATTCGACGCGCTGGCCGGCGGCGGCGCGTTGCATGTCAACGAGCTGGCGGGGTGGTTCAAGGGCGAGCGCTCGCCAAACGGCGGCAAGGACTGGCGTTTCTCCGTGAAACTGGACCAGCTGGTCACGGAAAACGGCGCCTGGCCCGCCGCCAACTTGGAGTTCGCCGCTCTTGAAGACGGCCCGGCGCGCCGTTACGCGCTGCGCTTCGATTATCTGAAGCCGGCAGATCTCATGCCGTTGACAGCCGAGGTGGAGGGGCTTCCCGAGGCGCTCAAGGCACCGCTGAAGTCAGGCGCCATCAGCGCCGGCGAGTTGACGGATGGACTGCTCATCTATCAGCCCGGCGCCGCGGCCGACCAGCGGTTTATCTACGATGTCGCCTTCGGAGATTTGGCCGCCGCCTTAGCGCCGGACAAACCGGCAATCAGCCGCCTGTCAGGCCGGTTGCGCGGTTCCGCCTCTCGCGCCCTCCTGTCTTTGGACGCCACAGCAGGCGCTTTCAGGATGCCGCTCATCTACGAGGACGCTGTCTCTTTCGCTCGCATCAGCGGCGAGCTTCTCTGGTTGCGGAGCGCGGCGGGATGGAAGTTGCAAACCGACGCTTTGCGGTTCGAAACCGATGACTTCTCATTGGTTGTCGGGGGCGACCTGACCCAGGACGATGCCCCGGGCCTGCCTTGGGTCAACCTCGTCGCCGAGCTGAAAAGCGACCAGCTTGAAAACCTGCATCGCTACATGCCGCTCACGCCCAAATTCAGGATCAAGGAATGGATGGGCAGGGCCTTGTTGGCGGGGCGCGTTGATTCGGCCCTGGTCGCCTTGCGGGGCCGTCCCAACGACTTCCCTTTTAGAGACAACAACGGGCGACTGAAAGGGGTGGCGTATCTGTCCGAAGCCCTGGTCGAATACTCTCCCAAGTGGTCGCCTATCGATAAGGTTGACGCGGAAGTGTTGCTTGACAACGAAAAAATGTCGGCAAGGTTTTACCATGGCGAAGTGTTTGAGGCCCGACTGACCAGCGGCGCCGGGCGCATAGAAGACCTGACCCAAAGGCCCAAAGTCATTTTCCTGAACGGCAGGGTGAAGGGCAAGGTCAGGGATCTGGGCCTGTTTGTCGCGCAAAGCCCCCTGGCGCAAAACCTGATTCTGATGTACGCCAATGATGCGCTTAAGGCCGGCGCCGTTGACCTGGCCCTGAACATGGGCATTCCCCTCAGGCCCCCGGGCTTGCCTGCCGACGCCCCGTTTCTGCAATCCGACATTGATGGCGCGCTTAAGTTAGGCGGGGCGAAATTAGAGATAGACACCGGCAAGCTGGCCCTCAAGGACATCGCCGGGGTCGTTCACTTCACTCGAGATTCCGCCTCGGGCCGCGATCTCCACGCCCGGTTTGCCGGCCAGCCGGTGACATTGCGCCTCTCAGGCGCCAAGAACGATAGGGCCGCGCCCCCAACTTTTGAGATCACCGGCCGCGCCTCCAGCGCGTTTATCGAGACCCAGCTGGCCTCGCGTTACCCGGGTTTGACGGATTTCGCCGCCCGCCTAGGCCAGCGCATGTCTGGCGAGACGGATTGGCTGGCTCGGATCGCCTTTGAACAGCAAGGTTCGGCGTTGGTTCAACGCCTGCAGGTCGCTTCGGACTTGCAGGGCTTGGCTTTGAACTTGCCCAGTCCGTTAGGGAAAGCCGCCGCGGAGAGAAAACAGTTGGAAATCGGCAGGAGGCTGGTGGATGCCGCGCCCTTGGAGTTGACTTATGATTCCGTCGTCAAGGCCGCGCTCGCTCCGGACTCGCAGGACCCGCAAAAATTCAAAACGCTGCGCTTGGCCTTAGGGAATGGGGCAATCCCACCTGGTCCTGAGGCCGGCATCGCCCTTGCTGGCCGCCTGGAGCAACTGTCTCTTGACCAGTGGTGGGAGACTGCGGCATTCTTTCGCCCTGAACTAGGGCCTTCCCCCACCGCGTCCCGGGAGGCTGTCGCTGGGGGCGCCGGGCTGGCCCCGGCGGGCGCGGCGCCAGCCGCCGCCACTGTGGACATTGATCTCAGAACCGACCGGTTGCTTCTGTTCGACCAGTCCTTCGATGACGCCCGCCTGCTTGCCGCCAAGGTTGCCGATGGTTGGCGCATCGAGGCGGAGGGCGCGGATTTGTCCGGCGCCATCGTCCTTCCGCAAAACCCTGCCGCTGGCAACGAGGCGCGGTTGGATTTGGAGCGGTTAGTCCTAAAGCCAGTGGAGGCCCGCGCCGCCGCCGACCTGGATCCCAAGGCCTTCCCTCCCTTGCGCGTCGAGGTGGATGACTTCGTGTATGGGGACCGGCAACTCGGCGCCCTGCGCTTAGCCGCCGCGCCGACCCCGGCGGGGCTGTCTTTTAGCGAGATTGGCTTCAAGAAGCCGGGCCTGAGCGTTGCCGGCGCCGGGGTCTGGGAGAAACCGGAGGGAGGGGATCGCTCCCGCTTTAACATCACACTCGAGGCGGACAAGATCGATGAGATGCTTGACACCTTCGGCTACGCCAGGGCCTCCATAAAAAAAGGGAAAACGCGCATCGCCATCGATGCGGGCTGGGAGGGTTCGCCCTTCGATTTTTCTTTGGACAAGCTGAACGGCGTTTTTGACATGCGGATAAAGAAGGGCCGGCTCCTGGATGTGGCCCCCTCCGCCGGGCGGCTATTCGGTTTGCTGAGCGTGCAAACCTTGCCGCGCCGGTTGTCATTGGACTTCACCGATTTATTAGGCAAGGGGCTGGCCTTCGACGAGATTACAGGCGGTTTTGAGATCACCAACGGACACGCCTACACCAATAACCTGAGCCTGAGGGGCCCCAGCGCCAATGTCTTGATCAGTGGCAGGACCGGTTTGGCGGACCAGGATTACGACCAAATCGCCACCGTGGTGCCGCAGTTCGCGGACAACCTGCCGGTGGTCAGCGCGTTTCTGGGCCCCGTCGGCATCGGCGTCGGGGCGATGCTCTATTTGGCCGGCAACATGTTCAAGGCGATGAACGACAATATCGATAAATTGCTGAGCCAGCAATACGCCATCAAGGGCCCTTGGCGCGACCCGAAAATAGAAAAGTTGCAGCCGGCCCCACCAGGGGAAAAGGTTAGCCTTCGCCCCGCGCCCGCCATCGCCGCGCCTTGAAGGCGCGAGGCCTGGCGGCGTTTTCCATGGCTGAGAAAATCATAGTCGGCGTGTCTGGCGGGGTCGATTCCTCAGTCGCCGCCCTGTTGCTGTTGGAGCAAGGCTACGAAGTGGAAGCCCTGTTTATGAAAAACTGGGATGAAGACGACGAGGCGGGAGGTTGCATCTGGGAGGCCGATGTGGAAGACGCCCTGGCTGTTTGCGACAAACTTCAGATCCACCTGAACACTGTTGATCTCTCGGAGACCTACCGGCGCCAGGTGTTTCAGATGTTTCTGGAGGAGTGCCGCAACGGGAGGACGCCCAATCCCGATGTGCTGTGCAATCAGGAGATCAAGTTTTTGGCCTTTCTCGATCATGCCCTGGCCCTGGGGGCCGATAAGATCGCGACGGGACATTACGCCGTGAATGAACGCCGCGCCGGGGAAAATCGCCTGCTCAAGGGCAAGGACCTGAACAAGGACCAAAGTTATTTTCTTTGTCGGCTGACGCAACCGCAGTTGCGGCAAAGCCTGTTCCCCTTGGGGGCGCTGAAGAAACCCCAGGTGCGCGCGTTGGCGCGAACAGCGGGACTGGCGACGCACGACAAGAAAGACAGCACTGGCATCTGTTTCATCGGCGAGCGTCCCTTCAAGGAGTTTCTCAGCCGCTACCTGCCGCCACGGCCCGGCGTCATCCGTGGCTTGGACGGGGAAGAGCTGGGCGAGCACGAGGGGGCGCACTTCTACACACTGGGGCAACGGCAGGGTTTGGGCATAGGCGGCGTGAAAGGCTGTCCTGAAAAACCTTGGTATGTGGTGGGCAAAGACTTGGTCAACAATGTCATCACGGCGGCCCAAGGCCATGATCATCCCGCCCTATTCAGTGATTCCCTGATCGCGGCCAATCTGCACTGGATAGCGGGCGCGCCGGCCTGCCCGCTGGCTTGCGCGGCCAAGACCCGTTACCGGCAGGCGGACCAGGCCTGCGAGGTGGAGCCGCTGGATGGCGGCAAAGTCCGGGTGAATTTCGCTCGGCCGCAACGGGCCGTCACCCCTGGCCAATACGCGGTTTTCTACGACGGCGCCTTGTGCCTGGGCGGCGGCGTCATCGAATCCGTCTCCCGCCATGCTTCAAGTCAGTCGCCAAATGCGGCATAATGACCGGAAAAACACGCAAAAGGAGCTGTCCATGACCCGCCGTTCAACCGCGCTCAATGTTCACAACGCCCGGTACGCAATGCACTCACTCCAGGCCCTTGAAGGCGAGCACGAAGTTCGCCGCTTGCCTTATTGCCTGAAGATCCTGCTGGAGAACCTGTTGCGCCACGAAGATGGCGTCAATGTCACTAAGGACGACATCGCCGCCTTGGCCGACTGGGACCCCAAGGCGAAACCCAGCAAGGAGATCGCGTTCACCCCGGCCCGCGTCCTGATGCAGGACTTCACCGGCGTTCCCGCGGTGGTTGATTTAGCCGCCATGCGCGACGCCATGCAGTCCTTGGGAGGGGACCCGAACCAGATCAACCCGCTTTCCCCTGCGGAGCTGGTCATCGATCACTCCGTCATGGTTGATGTCTTCGGCACAGCGGACGCGGCGCTGAGAAACGCGGCCCTGGAGTTTCAGCGCAACCGGGAGCGGTATGAGTTTCTGCGTTGGGGCCAGCAGGCGTTTTCCAATTTCAAGGTCGTCCCGCCGGACACCGGCATCGTGCATCAGGTCAATCTGGAATATCTTGCGAGGACGGTCTTCACCAAAAAGACAAATGGCGCCATGGAAGCTTTTCCCGACACGGTGGTTGGCACGGATTCTCACACCACCATGATCAATGGGTTGGGCGTGCTTGGCTGGGGCGTGGGCGGCATCGAGGCGGAAGCGGCCATGTTGGGCCAGCCCATCACCATGTTGATCCCCGAGGTGGTCGGCTTCAAGCTGACGGGCGCGTTGCCAGAAGGCGCCACGGCCACGGACCTGGTTCTGACTGTGGTGCAAATGCTCAGGGAAAAAGGCGTGGTTGGCAAGTTTGTTGAATTCCATGGGGAAGGCCTGGCCCAGCTGTCGCTGGCGGACCGGGCCACCATTGCCAACATGGCGCCGGAATACGGCGCGACCTGTGGGATATTTCCCATAGATTCCGAGACCCTTAATTATCTGCGCTTGACCGGGCGCGCGGACGCGCAAGTCGCGCTGGTGGAGGCGTATGCAAAGGCGCAGGGAATGTGGCGGGACGCCGACGCGCCGGAAGCTGATTACTCGGACGCCATGACCTTGGACATGGGCGCGGTGGCGCCCAGTTTGGCGGGGCCGAAGCGGCCCCAGGACCGGATTCTCCTGGCGGATGCCAAGTCCTGTTTCCGCCGCCATTTGGCGGAAGCGACAAAAAACCGGAAGGGGGGCGGAGTCGCCCAGGTCGAACCGCAGCAAGGCGCGGGGGGCCAGGATGGCGACTATGCGCTGAAAGACGGCGCTGTCGTCATCGCCGCCATCACTTCATGCACCAACACTTCCAATCCTTCAGTGATGATCGGCGCCGGACTGGTGGCAAAGAAGGCGCGGGAGCGAGGGCTGAAGACCAAACCTTGGGTGAAGACCAGTTTGGCGCCAGGTTCCCTGGTGGCGCGGGACTACCTGGACCGAGCCGGCCTGTCGGGCCCCTTGAATGAACTTGGCTTTAATGTGGTGGGCTACGGTTGCACCACCTGCATAGGCAATTCCGGCCCCCTGCCTGAGGCCATCAGCCGGGCCGTCGCGGAGGGCGATCTCATCGCGGCGTCCGTGTTGTCCGGCAACAGGAATTTTGAAGGTCGGGTCCACGCCGAAGTCAAAATGAATTTCTTGGCGTCGCCGCCTTTGGTTGTGGCTTACGCCATCGCCGGCACCATGGACATAGATCTGCGAACCGAACCCCTGGGCCTGGATCCCCGCGGCAAAGAGGTTTATCTGAAAGATATCTGGCCCAGCCAAGCCGAGATCAACCAAACCATGGCGGCGTCCATCGATTCAGACCTGTTTCGCCAATCCTATCGGGAAGTGTTTGGCGGCGACAGCCGCTGGACTGGCATTGAGACGCCGAAAAACAATCGGTACGAATGGCGGGACGATTCCACCTATGTGCGGAACCCGCCTTATTTCATCGGCATGGGCGCGGCGCCGGATGGGATTGAACCGATAACGGGGGCTAGGGTGTTAGCCGTTTTAGGCGACAGCATCACCACTGATCACATCTCCCCCGCCGGCGCCATCAAGGCGGACAGCCCAGCAGGCAAATACCTGATAGACAAGGGCGTCAAGCCCGCGGATTTCAATTCCTATGGCTCCCGGCGGGGCAACCACGAGGTGATGATGCGCGGCGCTTTTGCCAATATCCGCCTGAAGAACCAGCTGGCTTCTGGCACTGAAGGCGGCTGGACCCGGCACCAGCCCTCAGACGAACAGATGTCCATCTACGATGCGGCGATGAGGTACAAGCAAGAAGGCGTCCCCCTGCTCATTCTGGCTGGCGGCGAATACGGCACCGGATCTTCCCGGGACTGGGCGGCCAAGGGCGTCAAGCTGTTAGGCGTGCGGGCCGTGATAGCGGAGAGCTTTGAACGGATTCACCGTTCCAACTTGGTGGGCATGGGGGTGTTGCCCCTGGTCTTCCAGTCCGGCGAGGACGCCGCCAGCCTGGGACTCACGGGACGGGAGACATACGATATCGATGGCTTGGCAACCGGCGTGAAACAGGTCGCCGTGGTCGCTACTGTCGCGGATGGCTCCAAGATCGAATTCACCGCCCGCGTTCGCGTCGATACCCCTAAGGAATGGGACTACTACAACAACGGCGGCATCCTGCGCTATGTTCTGCGCCAGTTAGCCGCCTGACCCAGGCTTAAAACAATTCAGACAGAAACAGGTCGAGACCCAGGGCCTCAGTGTCGTTAGCCAAGGGGAAGCGGTCCTCTCCTGGATAAATGACCCATTTTCTTGTCGCGCCGAGGTCGGAGCAACCAAGATGATAACCTTTGCCCACCTTGGGCGCTGTTGAATGTTTTATTTCCACGGCCCAGACTTCCCGCTTAGGCCCTTCAAGCACCAGGTCTATTTCAGTTTTCCCCGAGGTTCTATAGTAGCTGCATTGCCACTTGTCAGCCAAACCGGCGATAATGTTTTCTAACGCAAAGCCTTCCCAACTTGCTCCTAACACCGGATGCCCTAACAAGGTTTCATAGTCCGGCACATTCAGGAGATTGTGCAATATGCCAGTGTCACGGATGTAGGCTTTGGGCGATTTCACCAATCGTTTCCTCGTGTTTCCCGACCAGGGAGGCAACTGCCTTACCATGTAAAAGTCCGTCATCGTGTCAAGATAGCTGCGGATGGTTTTATGATTCACGCCAAGACTATTGCCTAATGAAGACAAGTTGACCTGTTGCCCGTGACAATGGGCCAACATGGTCCAAAAACGCTTCATTCTCGTGGCGGAAATTTTTGGCCCCATCGAGGGCAGGTCCCGTTCGACATAAGAGACGATAAAATCGGAGAGCCAGTTCCAGCTTTCAGTGTCGGTTTCAGCTAGATAGCTGCCTGGGAACCCGCCTCTAAGCCATAGTTTTTTGATGTCGCTGGCAGAATCCAGGCGACCTGGGCGGCGTGTTTCCATCAGGGAGAGCGGGGTCAACTCAAGGTAGCGAATGCGGCCCGCCAAAGTCTGAGAAGAATGTTGAAGCAAGGCGCGGGAAGCCGAGCCAAGCAATAGGAAGTGTCCCCCCTTTTCACCGGCGCGTCTCCTTGAGTCAATAAGACTTCGCAACGCCCCGAACAAGTGCGGCTTTCTTTGCACCTCGTCAATGATCAACAGTTGCTTGTCAAACCGTTGCAAGAAGGCTTCGGGGTCATTCAGCTTGGCAAGGTCAGAATCCCGCTCCAAGTCCAAGTATGTCACTGGCTTGCCCACCTTGTCTGGGGTTATTTTCAGCGCGAGTGTGGTTTTACCCACCTGTCGCGCCCCCACAAGGGTCACCGCAGGCACGACGCGTAGCGCGTCAACTATCTGGTTTTCTATGGCGCGAGGTATCATCAACTGTGTATTTTGGGAGTTTGATTCCCAGTTTGCAAGGGAAAATATGCTTGTACTGTGTAAATTGGGAGTTGAACTCCCAATTTACAAGGAAAATTTATGTTGACACCCTGCAGATTAGGAGTTTGACTCCCATTTACAAGGGAAATGATGCTTAAACCATGCAAATTGGGAGCTTGACTCCCAATTTACAGGGTTAACGGGGTGTTGCCTCGCCTTTGGCTCCTCAAGGGGACAGGGAAACGCCAGGAATGAGGGGCAGGGGAGGCGCTTATTGAATGGGGGAGAACGAGACCGGCCTGAGGAACTTTATCTCCTGGGTCTCTATGATATCCAGGGACCAGATCCCCGCGATGAACGCTTGCCAGGCGGGGTCAGCTTCCATAGCGGCGCGCCGGCGTTCGCGGTCTCCCAGGTCCTCGTAGCCCCACATGAAGACAACTTGGTGCAGGTTGCCCGCTTCGGTGGTGAACAGGCCCAAGAATTTGCCCAAATGCTTTTTTTGCAGGGGCAGGCCCTCCTCTTCGTATTTTTTCAGCCATTGCTTCACGGCGCCGGGGCGGAAGGTGTAGGTGCGGTGGTCGATGATCATTTTTTCTGCTCTCCGCGTTTGCAGGGTTGGGTCAAGCGCATTCGGTTACAGTGGTTTTTCTCAATTGAAATAGTCAGGCCCGGATCATGTCAGCGGCCTTTTCCGCGATCATGATCGTCGGCGCATTGGTGTTGCCGCTGGTGATGATAGGCATGACCGAGGCGTCCACGACGCGCAGGCCCTCCATGCCATGCACCTGCAATTCGGCGTTGACGACGGCATCCTTGTCGTTGCCCATCTTGCAAGTCCCTACTGGGTGCAGCGTGGAATCAGCCGCGTCGATGAGCCACTTGGCCAAGTCTTTGTCGCTTGTCACCCCAGGGCCAGGGGCGGTCTCCTCGCCGCGATAAGGATCAAAGACCTTGCTGGCGATGACCTCTCGCACCATTTTCACGGCCTTGATCAAAACTTCCGTGTCTTTGTCGGCGGATAGGTAATCGGCGAAGATCAGAGGCGGGTCCGCCGGGTCGGTGGAGCGCAAGGCGATGCGGCCGCGGCTGACGGGGTTCACCGGTCCCACCCTGATGGTGAACCCGTGATTCTTCGCGGCGCTATTGGCTGTCTCAAAAAGATTGAAGTGCATGTTGGCCGTCGCTTCCAGGGCCGGCATGAAGTGGGCCTGCACATCCGGTTTGGGCAGGGACGGGTCCGTCTTGAAGAACGCGCCCGCTTCATAGGGAAAGGTGGAGATCACCCCCGTCCCGAACAACGAGGCTCTCAGCACGCCCGCCGTCACCCGGTCCAGCCGCAGGTCCCGGTACAGGGTCACCGGGCGTTTGCATTGATAGACCAAACAGCAGTCCACATGGTCATGGAGGTTTTTTCCCACTCCAGGCAACCCATGGACCACGGCAATGTCGTGTTTCTCCAATTCAGCTGGGTCGCCGATCCCTGAGAGCATTAGAAGCTGGGGCGAGTTGATGACCCCACCAGCCACGATGACCTCCTTGTTGGCTCTGACCCGGCGCCGTTGGCCCTGGTGCGTGAATTGCGCGCCCGTGGCGCGGTTGTTTTCCGTTGTTATCTTCTCCACTAACACAGAAGTTTTGACCCGCAGGTTGTCGCGGGGCAGCGCCGGCTCCAGGAACGCCCTGGCTGCGCTGCAACGCTTGCCGTTGCGAATGGTGAAATCGTACTTGCCAAAGCCCTCCTGCGCGGCGCCGTTGAAATCATCGTTGAACGGATGGCCTGCCTGCTGGCCGGCTTCCACAAACACATCATAGAGTTCGTTGGCGCCACGGGCGCGGCGCACGGTCAGAGGGCCGGCAGTGTTGTGATAAGCGTTTTCAGCCCGGTCAACATGTCCCTCGGAGCGTTTGAAATAGGGCAAGATCTCTTTATAAGACCACCCGGGCAGGCCCAGATTGAACCACCGGTCGTAATCCGCCGCGTTGCCGCGCACATACAACATGCCGTTAAGCGTCGAGGAGCCGCCCAGCACCTTGCCTCGAGGCCAGTAGATCTGCCGCCCGTTCAGGCGCGGCTCCGGTTCGGTGTAATACTTCCAGTTGTAGATGCCGGAGTGCATGAGCCGCCCCATCAGCATGGGCAGTTGAAACAGGTAATTGTTGTCTCTGCCGCCGGCCTCCAATAATAGCGTTCGGTTGCCGGCGTCGGCGGACAGGCGGTCCGCCAACACGCAACCGGCGGAGCCGGCGCCGATGATGATGTAATCGTACTCTTCAGTCACTGCCGCTTTGCCCGATGCGCTTAGCCGCCATCGTCACCACTCGATGGGTTCTAAGCCCCGCGCCGCGAGCTTCTCGTTGCATTCTTTGAAGGGATTGCCTTCGGCAAGAAACTCATCGCCCGCCGCCGGGTGCTTTCTGACCACGACATTGTGTTCGGAAGTCGCCACTTGGCCTGCCGCCAACGCGGCTTTTGCCGAGGCGCCAAACAGCATGAACACCGGCGGGTTCGCCTTGCTTGCGGCCAGTCGCCGGACCACCCTGGCTATCAGTGGCCGCCAAAGGGGCAGGTGGCCTTCCAGCTGATGGGGGTCGCCGGCCACGGAGAAACGGCTGAGGGTCAGGCTTGAATTGAGCAACAACACGCCTTGTTCCACCCAGTGCCGGGCCAGACGCGCCGGTGGCGGCAACATGACGCGGCCCGTCTCAATGCTGTCTATGGCGCGGGGCCAGTTTCGAACATTGGCGGCGTAGCTTTCATCGTCGCCGCGCACGGCGCAAACAAACTGAAGCAACGCTCGCATGCTGTGGGAAAACATCTTTTCCAGTTCGCGCCATGTCGCGCAACCGCCGGCCTCGAAGGCCCGTCCCGTCGAAAACGCGGGGCAAGGATAGGGATCTTGTCCGATGACAACGCAACGCACTTGCTTCGGCTCGATGTCATCGAAGGCCCGGAAAACATGGGCCCCTTTCGGCGCGCCCGGTATGGGATGACGCCGGCGGCTGGGGAATATCGGTTCCCAGGGAAACAATCGCAAAGCCGGGTTGACTGCCGCGAAATCCAGTTTCAGGTCGGCGAACATTGCGCGCCAAGAGGAGGACAAATCCTCTTGCCAGTCCGCCAGGGTTTCGCGCAAGCCGTCAACCAAGGGAATCGCCACTTTGATTCTTCGGAGCCAGGTTCACCGGATGGTGGGGAAAGAAAATTGCGCCTTCTCAACCGCATCATCCGGCCAGCGCTGGGTCATGGTCTTGCGCCGCGTGTAAAAACGGACGGCATCCGGGCCGTGCGCGCTCAGGTCGCCGAACAGGGAGCGTTTCCAGCCGCCGAAGCTATGGTAAGCGACCGGCACCGGCAAAGGCGCATTGACGCCCACCATGCCGATCTTGATGTTGTCGGTGAAGTGGCGGGCGCTGCCGCCGTCGCGGGTGAATATGCAGGCGCCGTTGCCGTATTCGTGTTCGTCTATGAGTCCCATGGCTTCCTGCAAGCTCTGCGCGCGCGTTACGCACAGCACCGGACCGAAGATCTCTTCCCGGTAAATGCGCATTGCCGGCGTTACCCGGTCAAACAGGCAAGCGCCGAGAAAGAATCCCTCTTCATGGCCGGGCGCCGTGAAGCCGCGTCCATCCACCACCAGTTCAGCGCCTTCCTCCACCCCCGCGTCCACATAGCGGCGCACTTTTTCGCAATGGGGTTTGCTGATCAAGGGCCCCATGTCGTTGTCGGCGTCGACGCCGGGACCGATCTTCAACTCCGCCGCCTTTGCCGCCAGCTTGCTCACCACCGCGTCCGCCACTTCATCGCCTACGCACACCACGACAGAGATGGCCATGCAGCGTTCGCCGCAGGATCCGTAGGCCGCGCCTAATAGGGCGTTGACTGCGTTGTCCAGGTCGGCGTCCGGCATGACGACGGCGTGATTTTTCGCGCCCCCCAGGGCCTGCACCCTTTTTCCATGGGCCGTTCCGGTGCGGTAGATGTATTCCGCCACAGGCGTGGAGCCCACAAAGCTGATGGCCTCGACCCGGGGATCCGTCAACAAGATGTCGACGGCTTCCTTGTCGCCGTTGACCACATTGAACACCCCGTCTGGCAGGCCCGCTTCCTGCAATAGTCCCGCGATGTAGATCGACGCGCTGGGGTCCTTTTCGGAAGGTTTCAACACGAAGGCGTTGCCGCAGACCAGGGCCATGGGGTACATCCACATCGGCACCATGGCCGGAAAATTGAACGGCGTGATGCCGGCCACCACTCCCAAGGGCTGAAACTCGGACCAGCTGTCCAGGCCGGGGGCAACCTGTTTGCTGTGTTCTCCTTTCAGCAATTCCGGTGCGCCGCAGGCGTATTCGACCGCCTCCAGGCCGCGCAGGAATTCGCCGCGGGCGTCGTCCAGGACCTTGCCGTGCTCCTCGGTCAACAGGGCGACAATGTTCTCGGCGCGCTGTTCCAGCAGTTCCTTGAAGCGAAACATGATCCGGGCCCGTTTGATGGGAGGCGTCTGCCGCCAGGCTGGCCACGCCGCCGCGGCTGCCGCAATGGCTTTTTCCACCGTGGCTTTGTTGGCCATCGCCACTTGGCCGATGACCTGGCCCGTAGCGGGATTGCAGAGGTCTAATTCGCGCTCGCCATCCGCCACGGGTTTGCCGTTGATGTGATGGCCGACGCGCCGGCCGACCAAGCTCAGGTTGCGCATAGGTTGTGCTGTCATGGGAATGTTCCAGGTTAAGCGATGGTGTTGAGAACTTTGCGAGTGATGTCGAAGGTCTGGTCGAGCAACTCCGGCGTGAAGTTGAAGCAAGGCGCAAAGGCCAAGGTGTCGCCAGTGTGCCGGATCATCAGGCCCTCTTCAAAGCATTTCACATGGGCCTCCATGCCCCGGCCCCCCGGCTGGTCCGGGCGCGGCGCCAGGTCGATGGCGCCCATCAGACCAAAGTTGCGTATGTCTGTCACATGGGAGGCGTCTCGCAGGGCGTGGAGCGCAGATTCAAACGCCGGCTCCAGGCTCCGCGCCTGGCGGCCGGTGTCTTCTTCGGCGTAAACATCCAATGCGGCCAGGGCCGCGGCGGTAGCCACCGGGTGGCCTGAATAAGTGTAGCCGTGAAAAAATTCGATGGCGTGTTCAGGGCCGTTCATAAAACGCTGATAAATCTCATTGCCGACCAGCACCGCGCCCATGGGAATCACGCCATTGGTCAGACCCTTGGCCGTGGTGATGATGTCCGGCATCACTTGCAGTCGTTCGCAACCGAAGGGAGCGCCGATGCGGAAAAAAGCCGTGATCACCTCGTCAAAGATCAACAGAATGTTGTGGCGCGAGCAGATCTCGCGCAAACGCTCAAGATAGCCGACGGGCGGCACCAACACCCCGGCTGAGCCAGACACCGGCTCGACAATGACCGCCGCGATATTCTCTCCATGGTGCAAGGCGATCAGTCGCTCCAGCTCTTCCGCCAGGTGGCCGCCCCATTCGGGTTGACCCTTGCTGAAGGCCGCGTGTTTCGGGCAGTGGGTGTGCGGCAGGTGGTCAACGCGAGGCAACATCGCGTTGCCGAACATGAGGCGATTTGCCGGGATGCCCCCTACGGACATCCCGCCGAAGTTGACGCCGTGATAGGCCCGCTCGCGGCCGATGAACATGATGCGGCTGCCCTCGCCCTTAAGGCGGTGGTAAGCCAAGGCTATCTTCAGGGCCGTGTCGGCGGATTCAGATCCTGAGTTGGTGAAGAACACATGGTCGAAACCCTCGGGCGCGAACTGCGCCAGCCGCGCCGCCAATTCAAACGCGCCGGTGTGGGATACTTGAAAAGCCGCCGAATAATCCAGCTTGGCGACCTGCTCTTGAACGGCTTGCGTCAGTTTCGGATGACAGTGGCCCAGCCCGCTGGTCCATAGCCCTGAGAAGGCGTCCAGGATGGCGCGGCCCTCCCGGGTTTGATAATAAAATCCCGCGGCGGACTCGATGATGCGGGGGGATTGCTTGAACGCGCGGTTCGCCGTGTAAGGCATCCAGTAGGGTTCGAGATTAAGCATGGTTTGCGCTCGTCGTGTTGGTGTGCGTCATTCGCTCCGCGCCATAGCCTGGGGCGCGTTGCGCCGGGTCGTTATTTCCAGCGCCTCGTAGTAGGGCGCATAGACCGGTCGGTCGATGTAACGGCCCGCGCCGCGCTCCACGCGCAACTCGCCATCTTGATAGACCACTTTGCCTTGGCTGATAGTGGCGATGTTGGCGCCGCGCACTCTCATGCCCTCAAAGATGTTGAAGTCCACATTTTGATGGTGGGTCTCCTTTGAGATGGTCCGCTCCCGCTCGGGATCCCAGACCACCAGATCGGCGTCCGCGCCGGGGTTGACGCTGCCTTTGCGGGGGTAGATGTTGAAGATTTTAGCGGCATTGGCGGAGGTCGCCGCGACGAACTCGTTTTTTGTCAGACGCCCCATGTTGACGCCGTGGTGCCACAGCAGACCCATGCGGTCTTCTATGCCGCCGGTGCCATTGGGTATCAGGGTGAAATCGTCTTTGCCCATCTGTTTCTGCGGCAGACAAAAACAACAATGATCCGTGGCCGTGGTTTGCAACATGCCGGCCTGCAACCCGCGCCAAAGACACTCCTGGTGCGCCTTGGGTCGAAATGGCGGGCTCATGACATGAGCCGCCGCGGTGTCCCAGTCGGGGTGCCGGTAAACGGAATCGTCGATGAGCAAATGGCCCGCCAGGACTTCGCCGAACACCCGTTGCCCCTCGCTTCTCGCCCGTTCAATGGCCTGCAGGGAATCGTTGCACGAAGTATGCACCAAATACAGGGGGACGCCCATTACCTGGGCGATTCGTATCGCCCGGTTCGCGGCCTCGCCTTCCACTTCCGGAGGCCGGGACAAGGGGTGGCCCTCGGGCCCGGTGATGCCCTGTTCAATCAGTTTGCGTTGCAAGTGGAAGACCAGCTCGCCGTTTTCAGCGTGGACGGTGCAGATGGCGCCCAGCTCACGGGCCCGTCCGAACGAATTGACCAGCACTTCGTCATCCGCCATGATCGCGCCCTTGTAGGCCATGAAGTGTTTGAAGCTGTTGACGCCGTAGTCCCGCGTCAGCGTTGCCATAGCCTCGCGCACCGACTCGTCCCACCAGGTGATGGCGACATGAAAGCTGTAGTCCGCCGCCGCCTTTTCCGCCCAGCCCCGCCATTGGTGATAGGCTTCCATGATGTCCTGTTGCGGGTTGGGGATGACGAAATCAATGATCATGGTGGTGCCGCCGGCCAGGCCCGCCGTCGTGCCGCTGAAAAAATCCTCGGACGCCACGGTGCCCATGAACGGCAACTCCATGTGCGTATGGGGGTCTATGCCGCCGGGCATGACATGGCAGCCGCTGGCATCGATGACTTCGGCTGGGTCGCCGCCATCTAGGTCCGGCCCCACGGCGGCAATCACGCCGTCCCGGCACAGAACATCGGCGGCGAAGGTCTGCTCCGCGGTGACTACTGTCCCCCCTTTTATCAGCACGCTCATGGTTTGCCCCCTTCTGCGTTTGTTTGCCGGGCGGTCGCCGGCGCCTACCCGGTCTCCAGGCCAGTCAGCGCGCCGTAGGTCTCCGGCCGGCGGTCCCGCAGGAACTGCCAGCCGTTGCGCGTTTCCCGGATCAGGTCCAGGTCGATGTCATGGAGCAGCAACTCGTCCTGGTCGCGGCTGGCGATAGCCTCTATGTCGCCCCGGGGATTGACGATGTAGCTCTGACCGTAAAACTCGCCGATGTTCCAGGGCCCTTCCGTCCCCACGCGGTTGATGGCGCCGATATAGACGCCGTTGGCGGCCGCGGCGGCCGGTTGCTCCAGCTTCCACAAGTACTCGGACAAGCCAGCCACGGTCGCGGAGGGATTGACGATGTATTCCGCTCCGCCCAAGGCCAGGGCCCGCCAGCCTTCCGGGAAGTGTCGATCGTAGCAGATATACACGCCGAGCTTGCAATAGGCGGTCTGAAAAACCGGCCACCCGGAGGCGCCAGGCTTGAAGAAGAATTTCTCCCAAAACCCCGCCACCTGGGGAATGTGGGTCTTGCGGTATTTGCCCAAGTAGGCGCCATCGGCGTCTATCACCGCGGCGGTGTTGTAATAAACGCCCGGCGCGGCTTCCTCGTAGATGGGGACAACAATCGCCATTTGATGTTTTTTGGCGGCTTCCTGCATAAGCGTCGTCGTGTGGCCGCCGGGGACGGGCTCGGCGGCCGCGTACCATTTCGCATCCTGGCTGGGGCAGAAATAGGGCTGGGTGAAGATTTCCTGAAAACACAAGACTTGCGCGCCTTGCCGCGCCGCCTGCTCGATGAGGGGGGCGTGAGCCTCCAACATGGCGTCGCGAATCTTGTTCACATCCATGGCGGGGTCGGCGAGGTCTGCCTTCAGACCCATCTGGATGAGACCTGTTTTCACTTTTGACACGGACTGACTGCCCTCTGTTGCAAGGCGTTCATTATATCATTAGCGTCATCCGGCCCCGGCGGGGCCGGCGCCATTCAGGCGCTATGTTAGACGAATTGTAGCGGCTGTTTCCGTCCCGGTCAACTTTAATTTTATCCTTTGGTAAAATATATCGTTGTTGAAATCATCCCTGACTGGGGTACAATGATCCCGTTGCCCCCATTGCTGACAGAACCCTTGAAAACATGACGCCAATGACGCTGAACCAGGGCTTTCCCCTGCCTGCCGAGCCGGACGCGGACCGAGCGGGTGAAAAGCGGAGAGACAGCCGGATTCAGGTTCGCAACCGGGAGAAGATTTTAGACGCCGCGACGGAGGTTTTTTCCATGTACGGCCGCCGCGGCGCCACGCTGGACCAGATCGCAGAGAGGGCCGCCATGTCCAAACCCAATCTGCTGTATTATTTTTCCTCCAAAGAAAAACTCTACCTCGCCGTGTTGCGCGACATCTTGGAGATCTGGCTGCAGCCCCTGAAGGAATTGGACGAGCGGGAATCGCCGGAGCGCGAAATCAGCGCGTACATCGATCAGAAAATACGATTTTCCCAGTTGTATCCCACCGCCTCGCGGGTCTTCGCCAATGAGATTGTGGCGGGAGCCCCCGTCCTCAAGCCGGTGCTTGACAGCTACCTGCGCGACATCGTGAAGAAAAAGGCCCGCGTGATAAGAAAATGGGTGAAGCGGGGAGAACTGGCGGATGTTGACCCCTATCACCTGATCATGATGATTTGGGCCGTGACGCAACACTACGCTGACTTCGCCGTGCAAATCGACTCGTTGCTGGGAAAGAGCTTGGACGACGGGAGGTTCTACAATCAGACCCGGAAACACATCAAGCGGATACTTATGCGCGGCATTTTGAAATAGCTTGTCGCCGTCCGCCTCAGGCTGTCACGCCACCACTTCAAACAGGCCGGCGGCGCCCATGCCGCCGCCGACGCACATTGCGCACACAATGTGCTTAGCGCCCCGGCGCCTGCCTTCGATGAGCGCATGGCCCGCCATGCGGCAACCAGACATGCCGTAAGGATGGCCGATGGCGATGGCGCCGCCATTCACATTAAGCAGTTCATTGGGGATGCCAAGCCGGTCGCGGCAATAGATCACTTGCACGGCAAAGGCTTCATTCAATTCCCACAAGCCGATGTCATCCATGGTCAAACCATGGCGTTTCAGCAGTTTCGGCACCGCATAGACGGGGCCTATGCCCATTTCATCAGGTTCCAATCCCGCCACGGCAATGCCGCGGCAAATGCCCAGGGGCGTTATGTTCTTTTTCTCCGCGAGCCGGCTGTCCATGACCACGCAGGCCGACGCCCCATCGGACAACTGGCTGGCGTTGCCCGCTGTGACGCATCCCCCGTCGATGACGGGGTTGAGGTTTTGCAGATTTTCAAGGGTGGTCTCCGGCCTGTTGCCTTCGTCTTTTTCCAACAAGACTTCTTGCTGGGAGATTTCCCCGGTTTCCTTGTCGGCGACCACCTTGGCGGAGGCCATGGGGGCCAACTCCTCATCGAACCTTCCCGCCTGTTGCGCCGCCGCTGTCCGTTGCTGGCTTTGCAACGCGTACTCGTCCTGTTCATCACGGCGCACGCCATACCGCTTCGCCACGGTTTCCGCCGTCTGCAACATGGGCATATAGGCGTGCGAGCTGCGTCGGATGACATTCTCATCCTTGGTCTTGCCCACCCATTCAAAGGCCTGGTTTTGCACCAGGCTGATGGATTCCAAGCCGCCAGCCACCACCACGGGCATCTTATCCACCACAACCTGTTTCGCCGCGTTGGCGATGGCCATCATGCCGGATGAACACTGCCGGTCAACGCTCGTCCCGCTCACGCTCGCCGGCAAGCCGGCGGCCAAGCCGCTCATGCGCCCAATGTTCCAGGCCGCCGTGCCGGCCTGCATGGCGCAACCCATCACCACATCCTCCACTTCAGCGCCATCCAGTCCGGCGCGCCGCACCGCCTCGCGAATGACATGACCCCCTAAAGTCGGCGCCTTGGTGTTGTTAAACGCGCCCCGGAAGGCTTTGCCAATAGGGGTGCGCGCGGTGGAGACAATGACTGCTTCGTTCATCATGGGACTCCCTGACACAGGCGAGCATTGTAAGCCTTCAGGCGCCTGGCTGACAATGCGCCAGTGCGCGCCCGGTTCGCCTTCTTTCGGCCCGGCGCCGCACCCCGCGGCCCTGTGCAGCCGCTTTCAACGGGGCCGCTTCAAGGTTGAATCCGCGCCCCGTCTTATGGCATCGTTCGCCCTGGTTCCTTATTGATTGCTTGTCTGCCCCCCGCCCCTTGCGAACATGAACACTCACGCCATGCCCAAAGTGGAGTTGCATTGCCATCTGGAGGCCTGCTTTCAACCGCAAACCGTCAAAGAGATCGGAAAGAGTCTGGGTCTTGACATCCCCGCCGACCCGGCCCGCTTCAGGCGGGAATGGTTGATCACCGAACCCGTGAACAACCTGGAGCAGGCGTTGAAAAAGTTTGGCAATGTGCAAACCTTGTGGGGGTCGGAGGAGGCGATTGAGCGTTTGGCTTGCGAGGCCTGCGAATACGGCGTTGAGCAGGGCATCAGGATTTTTGAACTTCGCTACTCGCCGAACTTCATACAGGGAGCGAACGCCTCCCTGAGCTTCGAAAAAATCCATCACGCCATCCTGCGCGGGATCAACCGGGCCGAGCGCCGCGACATCGCCATTGGCTTAATCGGCATCGTGCAAAAAACCCTGTCGCTGAAGGAGGCGAACTACACAGCCGATTTCATCATTGAAAACAGGGAATCCTTTGTGGGCATAGACATGGCGGATATGGACATAGGCTTTGAGATGCGGCGTTTCGCGCCCCTCTTGGCAAGGGCGAAACAGGCCGGCCTGCGCATCACCCTCCATGCGGGGGAGGAAGACGGGCCGGACGCCCCGCAACAGACGCGGTTCGCCATAGAGGCCCTTGGGGCGGAGCGGATCGGCCACGGCATTCATGTCATTCGGGATCCGGCGGTCATGGATTTCATCAGGGAACGGGCCGTGTTGCTTGAACTCTGCCCCACCAGCAACTGGCTGACCAACGCCGTTCCGTCCATTCGCCATCATCCCATACGGCGACTCATGGAAGCGGGCCTCATGGTGTCCGTGAACTCGGACGACCCCCATCTTTTTGGCATAGACCTGTGCCACGAGTATGACATCCTGCGCCGGGAGCAGGGCTTCACCCCGCAAGAATTCGACCTTCTCAACGACTATGCCGCCGCCCTCAGCTTTCTGCCGCTGGCGGAAAAACAACGGGTCTGGCCTCGGGAAATCCCTGTCGCGCCTTCGGAAGCGGCTTGCTGACGGGGGTCGGTCGCCAAGTGGCGTGGCGGGGACGGGGTTAGACCCCGGTCGCCAAGCAACGGGGCGGGGCCTGCGAAAAAAATTTGCAACGCGGCGCGCTGTTCCTGTATCCTGCAGGGCACCGCGGAAAGGCGAGATTTTTCCGCGCTCACTCCCTATGAAAAAAGGGCAACCAACGGAATTTCATGGAGGCTAACCGACATGAAAACACGAAAACACCTGGCGGGCTTCACCCTGGTGGAAATCGCCATCGTCCTGGTCCTGGTGGGTCTCCTTCTGGGCGGCATCATGAAGGGCCAGCAACTCATCAACAGCGCCCGGGTGAGGAACATGGCGGATCAAAACGCCGGCATCCAGGCCGCCTACTACGGCTTCATCGACCGCTTTCGGCAAATCCCGGGGGACATGCCGCCGGAGCAGGCGTGCAACTCCATCACCTCCGCCGTGGATCCCAACTGCGGCGGGTCGCCCACCATCGGCGGCAATCAGAACGGGCGCATCGACCAATGGGAGGAGGCCGGCGCGCTCTGGGCGCACTTGTCCCACGCCCGTTTCCTTAACGGCAGCTACGCCGGCGACACGGCCGGGGCCTCCCAGTATGAAGCCGGCGTCCTGACTGGGCAGGTGCCGGGCAACGCCTTTCAGCAACCCATCCTGTTAGGCTTCACCGACGACTACGATGACGGCGGCGCGACTAGCGGCTCCACCGTGCGCCTGGCGTATGTGTTTGGCGCGGGCGCCCCGCCGACCCTGTTGCGGGAGCTGGACGCGAAACTGGATGACGGACATCCGGGCCGGGGCATCGTGCGCGGCACGACCAACACAGCGAAGAACGGGGAGGCGGCGGTGGGCGGCGACGATTTCGGCGCGGGCGCTTCCGGGAGCGAGGTGGTGTCCTGGTCAGCGGCGGCTGGCGCGGACTGCATCAACGGCGCAGACGGGACCGGGGCTTCATGGAATGTTGACAGCGACAATGTTCGTTGCAACGCCTTGTTCCTCTACTGACCTGTCGCAAGGGAACAGACGCTGCGCCGCCATGAGGGCGCCGGCCATTGAGTTTTGCGGCGTCGCCAAGTCCCGGGGCGGACAGGCGACGCTCGCCGGCGTGGATCTGGCTGTGGAGGCGGGCGAATGCCTGGGATTGGTGGGGGTGAACGGCGCCGGCAAGACCACTTTGATCAAATGCCTGCTGGACCTGGACCAGGCGGACTCAGGCCGCATCGCCATTTTCGGCCAGCCCCACCGCTTTCCCCAGGCCCGGAAAGGATTGGCCTACCTGCCGGAGAAGTTTCAGCCGCCCGGTCATCTGAGGGGCTGGGAGTTCCTGCGCGGCTTGGGCAAACTCCACGGCCATGGCTTCGACCCGGACGAGGCCGGGGAGGTCTTGCGCCAGTTAGACCTGGAGCCTGCCGCCCTGGATAAACCCGCCGCCCGGTTGTCCAAGGGCATGACGCAAAAGCTGGGCCTGGCCGCCTGCCTGCTGAACGGAAAAAGAGCGTTGGTGATGGATGAACCGATGAGCGGGCTTGATCCCCGGGCCCGCGCCGGTCTGCGCCATTGCTTGTTGGCCCTGAAGCAACAGGGCCGGGCCTGTTTCTTCAGCACCCACCTGTTGCACGACCTGGAAGGTTTGTGCGACCGGATGGCCATCTTGCACCAGGGTCGGATCCGCTACGCCGGCGCGCCGGAGGCCTGCCGCCGGCGCTTCAAGGCCCCCGATCTGGAACAGGCTTACTTGCGTTGCGTGTCCGCCGGGCGCGCCGAAGCAGACCGCAACGAAAGCAACCAGGGCACAAGAAAAGCCCGGGCCTCCGCGTAGATCCCGGGGCGTTTGCTTTCCCTGGGGCCAGCCACATTGCACGTTTTTATTCGGCATGACGCCACCCAGTCCGTGAGCTCAGGCAACGGCGGTGGCGCGGCAAGATCAACAAGAAACGCTGGCTTGCCCAGGGTGCGGGCGTAGCGCAGGGTCAGCGCCGTTCCATCCTCCAGCTTGCCTCGGTTCAGTATGAGGGCGCCATCGCAGTCCGCCACATTCTTTTTGGTTCTGTCGCGGTAGCGGGTCGAAGCCAGTTCAATCAGCTGGTAACGGTCGTCTATTCTCCCGTCCTCGGCGCGGCGCCGGGCCGGGCACCAGCCGCCATGGGGCAGGCGCAACTCAATGGCGACATCCAGGGCCGCCCGGTCAACCCCCGTCTGGCCGCCGGTTATGATTTTTTCGATCACCAGGTCGCGGGCGCCGGTTCGCCGCAAGGCCGCGGGGCGGTTGCCGCGCCCCCGGGGGCGAGCGCGACCAAGGCCCTTAGCCGCCGCGTTGCTGGGTCCATTGGATCAGTTTTCCCATGGTCAAACCCTGCGCCAATATGGAAAACATGACGATGATGTAGGTGATGGTCAGGATGATCTCGCGTTCGCCCCCTGGCGGCAAGGATAGGGCCAGGGCGATGGAGATGCCGCCGCGCAAGCCGCCCCAAGTCAGGATCTTGATGGCGTGAGGGCTGAATTCTCGCCGCCGTTGCAACGCCAACACCGGCAGGCTTACGCTGATGAAGCGGGCGCACAACACTATCAGGATGGCGAGGAAACCGGCGCCAACGGTTTGCAGGTGGAAGGGGATCAACAGGATCTCCAGGCCGATCAGCACGAACAGCACCGCGTTGAGGATTTCATCCAGCAGTTCCCAAAAGGCGTCCAAGTGGCGCCGGGTGCGTTCGCTCATGGTGTTGATGCGGCCATGGTTGCCGATGATCAATCCGGCGACCACGACGGCAATGGGTCCGGAGACATGGATGAGATTGGCGAAGCTGTATCCACCCATGACCAAGGCCAGGGTCAGCAGGACTTCAACCTTGTACTCGTCGATCTTGCCTAACATCTGGCACCCTAACCAGCCCAGGGCCGCGCCCAATAGGGCCCCTCCCACCGCCTCCTCCACAAACAGCAAGGACACCGAAGCGACGGTCGGTTCCATGTGCGCGAAGGCCACAGACGAGACGATGATGAACACCACGATGCCCACGCCGTCGTTGAACAATGACTCGCCGGTGATCTTGATTTCCAAAGAGCGGGACGCCCCGGCGCTTTTCAGAATGGACAGCACCGCGATGGGGTCTGTCGGGGAGATCAAGGCCCCGAACAGCAAGCAAAACACCAGGGGCAGCTCTATGCCTAAAAACCCCAGGGCGTGCCAGGTCGAGAAGCCAACCAGGAGCGTCGAAAGCAACACGCCAAAGGTGGCCAAGGCGCCGATTATCCACTTGTTTTTCGCCAGCTCCGACAAGTCAACATGGAGGGCGCCGGCGAACAGGAGGAACGACAGCATGCCCTGCATCAGGGTCTCGTCAAAATCCACCTGACCCAGGATGTCCTTGGCATGACCGGCCGTGCCAAACCCCAGTTGCTCACTGAGCAACAAGAGCAGGGAAAAGAGAATGCCGAGAAACATGACGCCGATGGTGGTCGGCAGGCCGACCCAGCGGTGGTTGACATAACTCAGGAGCGCGGTGAAAGTGATGAGGAGGGAGATGATTTGCAGTATGGTCATGTTCTCAACTCGGCGTCGCAAGACCCGGCGCGAGGTTGTCCCGCGGCCTCAGGCCTGGTCCTGTTCCGCGATGACTTTGTGTTTTGTTTTCAGGTAATCCTTATGGGGAATGTAGAGCAAGCCGGCGATTTTTCTGATGTAATACTCCTCGTACTTGTTCAACACGGCGTCGGCGAACGCCACTTGCCAAAGCAGTTCAACCACCTGCGTCCTTTCTTCCATGCTTAATTTTTCATTCAGCAACCGGGTGAAGTCATGCAGGGAGACGGAAAGATCGACTTCCTTTTGCGCCAGGTCCACCAGCTCGCTCACCTGTTTCGCATTCATGTGAAACACATTGACCAAGGCGTTTTTTATAATGACAAGTTCCTCATCGTCCAGGGACGAGTCAGCCAGACTGATCTCCAACATCAGCACGGCGGCGGCCAACTCAACGCGGTTGTCCGCCCCTATGGCGCCGCTGTCAGCGCCTTGCTCATTGCGCTCAAAGAATTCTTTTAGCGACTTGATCATGGGATTCAGGACGCCGGCGCGGCGGCGTCTTTGCGCTTTTCCAAAACACCGGTCATTATAGACGCCTGCTCGTTATGCGCAATATCCGAATATACGCGGACTGCCCATTGTCCGTTTCCAGCCGGGTCACGCTGCCCGAAGCGGCGGCGCATCATCTAGCGCGGGTCTTGCGCTGTCGGCGCGGCGACGAGGTGATCGTGTTCAACGGGCAGGGAGGAAGTTTTTCCGGCCGGGTCGCGGCCGTGACTCGCGTTGCTGTTGAGGTGGAATTGGCGCGTTTTCACCCGGATGAGCCGGGGCCGACCCTGAACATCGCCTTAGGCCTTGGCATCTCCCGAAGCGCGCGCATGGATTACGCCGTGCAAAAGTCTGTGGAATTAGGGGTGTCAACCATCGCCCCCCTGTTCACCGAACGCGGCATCGTCAAGCTGGCTCCGCAACGATTGCAAACCCGCCTGGAACACTGGCGCGCCATCATCGTTCACGCCTGCGAGCAATCCGGCAGGAACATCCTGCCGGCCCTGGAGGCCCCCCAACCCCTGAGCGCCTGGTTGCAGGGGGGCGGGGACGAGGCGAAATTCGTGTTGACTCCCGACGCCCAGCAAAGGGTTTCCGCCCTCGGCGGACTTGACCGGCCAAGGGTCAGCCTGTTAATCGGCCCGGAGGGCGGCCTGTCCCCTGCTGAGCAGGCCCTGGCCTCGGAACAGGGGCATCTGCCCTTGAGTCTGGGGCCGCGAACCCTGCGCACTGAGACCGCTGTGGCGGCGGCCCTCGCTGTCTTTCAGGCGTTTTGGGGCGATATGCGTTAGGGATAAATAGGATATAATCGCGTTTCCATTCGCACAGAGGGCCACTGATGCCCGCAGCGCAAGCAGTCCCCCATTTAACGACGGCGTTGACCGGGCCGTTGAAGACCATAGAGAGCGCCATCCTGGACCGGCAGGCCCGGATAGAATCCTGGTTCCGCTCCCAATGGCGTCAAACGCCCGCGCCGTTTTACGCTTCTGTTGACTTGAGAAACGCCGGGTTCAAGATAGCCCCCATAGACACCAACCTGTTCCCGGCGGGGTTCAACAATCTCAACCCGGCCTTTGAGTCCCTGTGCGTGCAAGCCGCGCAGTCAGCGGTGGAACGGCTGGGCCGGCAAGTGGACCGCATCGTCATCGTCCCGGAAAATCACACCCGCAACAAACACTATCTGGAGAACATCGCCGCCTTGCAGAGGATATTGGAGAAAGCCGGTTTTCAGGTCCGCTTAGGTTCTCTGCTTGAGGGGCTGGATAAAAGCATGAACCTGGAGCTGGATAACGGAGTGTCTCTGTGCGTGGAACCTTTGCAACGGGATGGCGCCAGCTTGGTAGTCGATGATTTCAGGCCGGACCTGGTGTTGCTGAACAACGACCTGTCAGCAGGCGTTCCGGTACTTCTGCAAGACACGGATCAACTCATGGCGCCCCCCCTTAGCCTGGGCTGGTCAGGCCGGCTGAAGTCCGTGCATTTCGGTTTTTACCAGGAGGTCGCCCAGGAGTTTGCCGCGCAATTAGACCTGGACCCTTGGTTGATCGAACCCATGTTCCGCAACTGCGGCGAGGTGGATTTTATGAAACGGGAGGGCGAGTCCTGCTTGTCCGTGAATGTTGAGGCCTTGCTCTACGCCGTGCAGAAAAAATACGATGAATACGGCGTGCGAGACAAGCCTTTCGTGATGATCAAGGCGGATTCAGGCACCTACGGCATGGGCGTTATGACCGTCCACAGCCCTGGTGAAGTCTCCGAGCTGAACAGAAAGCAAAGAACCAAAATGGCCACCACCAAGGAAGGGCAAAAGGTGACCAAGGCCATCATACAGGAAGGCATCTACACCAATGAGACCTGGGGCGGCTCCGGCACGGTGGCGGAACCCGTGGTGTATCTGATTGACCAGAATGTGGTCGGCGGCTTCTACCGGGTGCACCCGAAACGCGCCACCAACGAGAATCTCAACTCCCCTGGCATGTACTTCGAGCGGTTGGCCTTCGATGAATGTTGCAACTCTCCGGACAAGGAGCAGTCCCCGGACGCCCATCCGAACCGCTTTTACACCTACGGCGTCATCGCCCGCCTGGCGCTGTTGGCCGCCGCCCGGGAAACTCAGAGCCTTGCCTAAGAGCTTGTTTTAGCAGGCAAAATCCAGATGGTTGAACAACCTGCTATAGTCGTGTATCATTTTTGCCAGGTGGGCAGCGCCTAAATTTCAGAGGCGCGCCGCGGGGAATTTTGAATAGAATTGCGATTCTATAGGCTGGCAATGTCGTGTTAACAAGAGAACAGATCAACCACTATAAAAAAGAGCGCAACGGAGAGTTGACGCGCTATGTTGAAGCTCATTCTGACAACAAAAGCGTTTTGTTTGTCTTGCAGAATTTAGGCTACCTTCCTAATGACTTTGATGACAATTGGATAACTCCATTGCTATTAAACAAGAACCAAAAGATCCGTCTTTGGTCTGTAAAAACATTAGGAAAGACAAAAAAGGAGAAAAACATACAAGCATTGAAAAGGACTGCATTGCAAGATGAATCGACTGAGGTAAGACGAGAAGCAGTCTCCTCAATAGGAAGATTAAAAACGGATACGATCATTCCTGTCTTATTGGAATTCCTGCGGGACGACGATCCTAAAATTGTTTTGCAGGCAATTAGAGGACTATTGACTTTTAAGCAAGATGCAAATGTGAGAGAGCGACTTGAAGCTTTGCGCAATCACCCGAACGAAGTAGTCCAGAAAGTAATTGGGAAAGAATATTTTGCGCAACCCAGTGAGGATGCCCGGAAGCAGGCGCACAAAAGCTCTGCTGATTTTTTGAAAAATGTAGTCGTTCTCGGAGATGTGAGAAAGATATTGGAACATGTTCCAGATGAGAGCTTTCATCTTACTTTTACTTCTCCGCCTTACTACAACGCACGGGATTACTCAATATACAAAAGCTATCAAGAGTATCTGGATTTTCTCGAGGAGGTGTTTGCTCTTACATATCAGAAGACAAAAGAGGGTCGTTTTCTAATAGTTAATACATCGCCGATTATTATCCCTAGAGTCAGTCGTCAACACTCAAGCAAGAGGTATCCCATTCCTTTTGATATTCACGGCCCTCTAATCAAAATGGGTTGGGAATTTATAGACGACATTGTATGGGAAAAACCGGAGACAAGCGTAAAGAACAGGAACGCGGGATTTCTACAGCATCGCAAACCTTTGGCGTATAAACCGAACGCTGTCACTGAGTATGTTATGGTGTATAGAAAAAACACCGACAAATTGATAGATTGGAATATCCGTCAATACGATAGAAAAACTGTGAATGAAAGCAAGGTTGAAAATGGGTACGAGACCTCAAACATTTGGAAAATAGAGCCTAAGCATGACAAAGTTCACTCGGCAATCTTTCCTGTTGCCTTGTGTAAAAGAGTCGTGGCGTATTATTCGTTCAAGGGAGACTTGGTTTTTGATCCGTTTGGCGGCAGCGGGACTTTTGGCAGGGTGGCGAAGAGCCTGGACAGATTTTTCTTTCTTACGGAAAAGGAACCAAAGTATTTCAATTACATGAAAACACTTTTAGCTAAATTGAGCATGTTTGAGGAGACAACGATTAGGAGTGATTTTTTAACTCTGAAACAATTTAGCGAGAGCGCAAAAAAATGACGATAACAGAACAAGTCGCAAAAAACATCATAAGAAAGCTCTTAAACGCCGAAGACTACAGGATAGAAATAATTACCCTGATAGACGCTGAATTTTTGCAATCCGCCATAAATTACTTCAAGAAAGTGATAGACGCAAAGATAAACAATCAGGGCATAACTGCTGATTGGTACAAAAATGAGTTTTTGGATGACAAACTTCCTAAAAAAGATATAGCAACAAACTCCGGCTTGAACATGAAAACTATTAGCAATATGTTTAACTCGGAAAAGAAGGAGATTGTGATAGATGCGGCGAATGATCATTACGACGCTCTATACGAATCAATTAAAGACCTCATAGATTCAGGGGATGGTCTTGAATTGACCTTAACATTGAAATTTCAAGGTGTTAGTGTGGATTTGAACATAAGCGAAACTTTGATAGTGATTAATACGCTTGCTGTCAAGAGAGCTGCGTTAAGAGGAGGATTATGGAGCACTGCTGGCAAAAGAGTTGAAAAGCCCCTAATGCAAACTTTGTGTAAGTTGTATGAGGTTTCCGATAGCAATTACAAATCTGAATTGGCAGGCTCTGAAGTCTCTGATAGGCAAGGAGATTATCATCGAGAAGTTGATTTTTATTTGATCAGGGATGACTCAGAGCACAAATGTGAAGTGAAACTGATGGGGAAAGGCAATCCCGAAAGCGCAGATGCGGTTATCGCAAGAGGCAGCAAAGTTTTTATCGCTGACAAACTCTCTGACACTAACAAAAACCAGCTTGACGACCGAGGGGTGGAATGGGTCGAGTTGAGAGCTACAGGTGGATTTCAGAGATTCAGGAGAGTGTTGGAAAAGCTTGAAATACCTTATACGGATATTACCCCGGAAAATTTAGAAGCCGATATTGACAGGATATTTGATGAAATTTTTTGGGGATTATATACATAACTTGACAAGATTTAAGCAATTTATTGCCGCTTTTTCTTGCGAATTTTCCTGTCAGCTTGTATGAACATGGCCCTGGCGAGCTCTGCCGGGTCAGACGGCATAGGCTTGTTGCCTGCTGGTGCTTTGCTTTTCTTGCGCCTGGAAGGTGTCTCGCTTGCACTTATTTAAGGGATTATACCTCACTTGACAAAATTCTAGTGGTTTTTGCGCCTGGAATGCCCCCTTAGGCTATGGCCAGCCCTATGCGTTCCATCCAGCAAGCATCTCCTCTTCCTGCTTCTGAAGCCGGCCCCTCAAGTCTTCCATAGTGCCAGTCCCCTTGGTGCTGTTGCAATGTGCACAAAGCAGTTGAAGGTTGTCTAGCTCGTCACTGCCGCCCTTCTCACGCGGGATCTTGTGGTCAAAGGTCAATTCCTTAGATTTATAGTGACCATGACACCCTTTGCAGTGGCCGCGTTGCGCTCCATACAGGAAGTCAAAGTTTTCCTTCTTCTTGTATGCAGGCGTCTTCCTCTCCTTAGCCTCTGCTATCCCCTCAGCGTCAGTGCGTTTAGGGATGTTGCGCTCTATGGTGACCTTGTGGCTTATGTCCGCTTGCGTCCCCAAGCTTCCTAGAGCTGCCTCATCCAGTCTCAATTGGATGATCTCATTGGCATTCTCACAAGCCTCTATGCCAACCCATTGACGCCGTTCCATCTCTGCCGCAACACAAGCCGTAGCACAGCCGGCAAACGGGTCAAGCATAACATCTCCCGGATTGGAACTAGCCCTGATAATGCGCCTCAGAAGCGCCAAAGGTTTCTGGGTCGCCCAGCCAGTGCGCTCTTTAGAACCGCGCACTTGTGGTATGTCAAGCCAACAATCATCCATCTTCACCCCTGCCCCATCTTCCAGGTACTTCTTATATCTGAACGGAGATGTGGGAGTGGCTTGCACCAACAGACCGTCCTTATACATCTGCTCCATCCGCTCTTTGGAAAATCTCCAGGCGCGGGTTATGCCTCTGAAGCTATAAGGCTTGTTTCCGCCTGTCTCATTGGTGCATGGAAATGTGGAATACCGCCCTCTGGCATCCTCGTACTGATAGGAGTTCCGTATGTACTCCTCCGAGTAAGGGATAACGGGTTGATTCCATACTGCCTCTTTTCCACTTCCCAAGCAGTAGAAGTAAATCAAGTCATGCGCCGCCGGCATCTTCTTACTGGCCAGGTTGTGCTTTTCACCTAGCTTCCGCTTCCATACGATTTCATTGCGGAAGTTATCCTTTCCAAACACGGCGTCCATAGACGCCTTCAGGTAATGGCCAGCAGTGGGGTCGCAGTGCAAATAGATGCTCCCGGTGTCTTTTAGCACCCGGTGAAGCTCTAACAGCCTAATGCCCATCATGGTTAGATAAGCCGCCGTGCCTTCTCCCTGGATCTGCCTGGCGGCGTGGATAATGGTATTTAGAGCCGGGTTGCGTCTATCAATCTCCCCTAGCCATCTATCGTCCAAGTCATTCCATCGCCAGGTGTCATCAAACTTCTGGCCCTCCGCCTTTGTGCCTATGGGGGCTTTGTATTGCCTTTTGCTATTGAACGGGGGATCAAGGTAAATCAGATCCACCGTCCTGCTATTCATCCCCCTTAGCACGGGGAGATTGTCATTGATAAACAGTGTTCGATTTTTCCAATTTGTGGTAGGATCTTGGATCCGTTCCGTTCCGTTCCGTTCCGTTCCGTTCCGTTCCGTTCCGTTCCGTTCCGTTCCGTTCCGTTCCGTTCCGTTCCGTTCCGTTCCGTTCCGTTCCGTTCCGTTCCGTTCCGTTCCGTTCCGTTCCGTTCCGTTCCGTTCCGTTTCTTACTCATGGTCTATCACTCCTGGCGCAAAATGTCAAGGTTAGGCTACCAGCTCTCTGTATTCCAGTCGCTTGCCTGCCATGCTCTTGACTAACGCTTCCATCTGATCCGCCGTGTCTAAACGGCGAACATTATGCCGCCCTGCGAACTCAGCCGCGTAACGACCTGAATGCTTAAAGCTCATCTTGTGGTAAGTGCCTACATAGCCGCGTTTCAGCATAGACCAGAAGGACTCTATGCCGTGCTTAACCGCCTCGCGCAACAAGCAGGCAGACTCATAATTCTGTTATTCGATTTCATGCCTGACACCATAACACGATCAGACTGCCTTATCAAGTCTTTTTTTCTGATCTTCATTCACTGTCAAGTTATGTATATAATCCCCAATTTTTTTCCGCCATTAGAACGCCTGGTTGCCCCCTGGGCGACTTTCCCCCATGAACCTATGCTTTGCCTGATTTAAGCGCCCCTGGCGCATTTGCCGGGCTAACTCTTGTCAAATCCTTTTATAGCCTCCCTGTATTCCTTAATCCACTGCTCGGCTTCCGCCTCAGTGTAAGAGTCCATTTTGACACCTTCACTCACTAAGTCTTCATAGCTCATTCCTTCGGTAAAGAAGATGCCATCTAAGTCTGCTTTCTTTCCTATTTTGGCTTGAATCTCTTTTTCAAACCCTTCGACAGAAGAAACATCATGTTCAATTTGATAGCTGACGCCTTGCAAGTTTAGATCTTTAATGGTAGCTCCATGTAAATTCGTGTTATTAAGGGTAGCACCTTGTAACTGTGCGTTAGAGAGATTAGCACTTTGCAAATGAGAGTGACGAAGTGTAACACCTTGCAATTGTGCATTGTTAAGCTCTGCATTCTGTAACTGTGTATTGATAAATTCTGCGCCTTGCATCCGTGTCTTATGCAAAATAGCGCTTTGCATATTTGCTTCCCAAAACACCGCACCTTGTAAGTGTGAGCCAATAAAATTAGCACTTTCCAATTGTGCGCCCCAAAATCCAGCATTGTTTAATCGGCCATGGACAAATGTAACACCATTCAGATGGCTACCATGCAAGGAAATATGGCAGAACTCAAATACATCATGCTTATCCATGAAAAGTAGCTGTACCAGGCTCTGTATCTCTTCTGAAGGTAAAGATTTATATTCCTGTTGGTAATCTTGCCCGCGAGTGGTTTGACGAATATGGGAGCAAAGAATATCTAACAGATTCTGAACAAAGTCCCTATCAGACATATTTTCTTTTGCCAAGAGGAAGATCTCATAAGCACCTCCCATCCGTACTGATGCCATCTTGTGTCCTAAATGCTCTATGGCATTCCTCAGCCGTTCTTGTGTTAGCCCAGCCTCGGCGTTTTCCGCGTTTCGGGCTTGCGCTCTTGCCGTGGCGTCCATGGCATTAGCGCGTTTGCCTGCATAGTATAGGGCAAACAAAGCACCAACACCAACTATAACCAATCCTATGACAGTCAGCACTTCGTATTTGCCTTTGCCCCAGGCCTCCTCTATGCCTAACCGCCTTCCTATCCAGCCTGACAAACTTCCTGAAGTGTCAAGCACGGATGCAATTCCAATGATGATCAGAATTGCCAACACTATGAACAGGACAAGTTCTATAGGATTGGCGCAAGCCCGTTTGAGGGCGTCTTTAATTTTCAGCATTGTCATTCTCCTCTCGGTTATTGATTAACAATGCCATTGTAACACATCTACAATCCTTTGTCAAGTCTTCTCGTTTCACGCCTAGTCCGCTGCCTCTCACACTTTTCCTGTTATGCCAAGTCTTTTTTCCTAAATTGCCTTCATATCCCTGTCAAGTTATGTATATAAGTCCCAATTTTTTAGAGCATCTTGGTTGGTCGCGCCTTCCCTGCGGGAAGAGCGGCTGTGGCAACGGGACGCCGCAACCTGACCTTGTTAGTCTCCTCCGAGGAGCAGGGCTCCATACTCCCGCAACAGGGTTCTTTTCCTTTCAATCTCATCCTGCGGCATAGGCTCAACGGTTTGCAACACGCCGTCTCTACGGATGACCACCCCGGTGCCGGTCTGACGAGCGATCTCATGGGCCCGCAACATGGCGCGGTACATAGCGATTGGCATGGCGCGCATATCCTTGGACTTCAGTTTGGACACGGGGATTTTTAGCTCTTTCTGGAGTATCCGCAACCTTGTCTTGCTCATCAGTTTCCCCCTTCCTCTAACAATGTCAGCTCATCTCCCATGTTGCTGAATAGTTGCCATTCATCAACAAGGGAGTGGTAAATCTCTTGAAAATTTTTAAGGCCGGCAAAAAAACGGCGGCGAACGGTAGCCTCCTCGACATCGTGTCCTCCTTGCCGGACCCGCTTCGCTACTCGCTCCAAGGCATCTTCCGGCGTGTCAAGAGACACAAAGCAGATTCTAATTCTGTATCCTTGTTGCCGCCAGCCTTTAATCAACTTCACATAACCCAAGCCTGCCAAGGTGGTTTCAAAGGCGAAACTCCTGCCGTTTGCGGCGTGGCGCGTGATTTCTTCCAACATGAGCCGTCCGGCCCGCAGGGCCGCCGCCTCAGATTGAAAAGGAGACAACCCCGCGGCAATCAAATCCGCATTCACAAAGACCGGGCAAGCCGCCTCAGCGGGCAGAAATTCCCGCGCCAGTGTCGTTTTGCCGGCCCCGTTCGGTCCGGCGATGATGACGATCTTTTTATCGGCGTTCATTTCCGCGCCGGTGTCAGCCCCGGGTCGGCGAGCGGGGATTATTTGATCAGGCGGCGGCGCACCAGGATGGCGGCGCCCCAGAAGCCCACAAAGGCGAAGCCTGACAGAACCGCAAGGTGGCCCATGACATTGACGAGCTCCTGGCCTGACGCCAGGGGCCTGATCAGGGCGATGGCGTGGCTCAGGGGCAGCACTTGCACGATGGGTTGGACAACGGCGGGCAGGGAGGCAATGGGGTAGAACACCCCGCAAAAGATGAACATGGGGGTCATCACCAGGGTGATGTAGTAGTTGAAGAAATCGTAGGAGCGGGAAAACGACGACACCATGATCGCCGGGCCGGCGAAACACAGGCCGGTCAGGAAAAACAGGGGAATGCAGAGCAAGGCCTGCCAGTGGGTGATCGCGCCCAACAGGAACGCCACCAACAAGATGGCGGAACTGCTGATGACCCCCTTGGTCGCGCACCACAACATTTCGCCGCCAACGATGTCGTCAACCTCCAGAGGAGTGGCCAACATGCCCTCGTAGGTTTGTTGCGGCACCATGCGCGTATAGACGGAGAACAGGCCCTCGAAGGTCGCCGTGTTCATGGAGGACGAGGCGATGATGCCGGTGGCGAGAAAGGCCACATAAGGCATGCCGCCCAGCTCGCCGATAAAATGCCCCAGCCCGAAGCCCAGGCCCAGCAGATACAAAAACGGCTCCCCGAAGTTCAACAGCAGGCTGGGGACCACCAGCTTCCGCCACACCAACAGGTTGCGGCGCCACACCAGGAACATGCCGCCTCGCAACTGTGGCAAGCGCCAGTCGGTCATGTCTCTCTCAGCCCCCTGCCGGTCAAACGCAGGAACACATCTTCCAGATTGGCGGGCCGGTGCAGGTAGTGGATGTTTGACCTGTTTTCAACCTGTTGGATGATCTCGCCGGGTTTGTCGGTGAAGCAGTAAATGGTCTCTCCCGCCACCTCGACCCGGTTGGACCCGGTGTGCATCAAGGCCCGGGTCAGCTTATAGACATCGCCGTAAATCTCCACCACCTCCGGTTCCACATGGCGGCTGATCAGCCGCCGCGGATGCCCCTGGCTGAGGATGGCGCCGTTGTCCATGATCACGATGTCATCGCAGAGCCGCTCCGCCTCTTCCATGAAATGCGTGGTGAGCAACAGGGTTGTGCCGGTGTTTTTCAGCTCCCGCAAACGGGCCCAGATCAGATGCCGAACCTGGGGATCCAGCCCCGTTGTCGGCTCGTCCAACACCAACAGTTCTGGCTCGTTCACCAGGGCCCGGGCGATGCTGAGGCGCCGTTTCATGCCTCCCGACAACTCGCTAATGCGGGTGTTCGCTTTTTCATTCAACTCCACGAATTTCAACAACTCCCCGGTCCGTTTTCTCACCGCTTCGCCGCCAAGATTGAAAAAACCGGCGTACACCTCCAGGTTTTCGGCGACAGTGAAGTCGGGGTCCAAATTGTCCAGTTGCGGCACCACGCCTATGTTTTGGCGCGCCCGGCGGGCCTGTTCAGGCACTTCCAGGCCCAAGACTTCTATGGAGCCCCCGGTCGGGGGGGATTGGCCGAGAAGCATCCTCAAAGTGGTGGTTTTGCCGGCGCCGTTAGGGCCCAGGAGGCCGAAACAGCCGCCCCGCGGCACCCGCAATCCGATCCCCTTCACGACCAGCTCGCCGTTAAAGGATTTTTTCAGATTCGTCGCTGTGATGACATAATTGCTCACGGTCGCCATTCCTCATTCCGCGCTTGGACCCGGTTGTTTGTGATGGATTATATCGCAAACCGGGCCTCGGCCCCTAAATAGCGGCGGCCCCTGGCCGGCGGCGTCTCCCGCGCCGGGGCCGGCCCCCGCCGTTCGGGTTACAATCCGCTTATGGGAACAGCGCAAAGCCGCTCCGTGGTCATCGCCCGCAGTGGCATGGTCGCCGCCAGCCAGCCCCTTGCCACCGAGATCGGCTTGACCATGCTGAAAGAAGGCGGCCACGCCGTTGATGCGGCCATTGCCGCCAACGCGGCCTTGGGGTTGATGGAACCCCACATGTGCGGCCTGGGAGGCGATCTGTTCGCCCTGGTCTGGGATGAAAAAAACCAGACCCTGCAGGGCCTCAACGCCAGCGGCCGGTCGCCGAAATCGCTCACCTGCGCCTGTTTGACCGCGAAATTGAAGGAGGCCGGCGCCAGCCGAATCCCCTGCGACGGCGTGCTGTCGGTGTCTGTCCCCGGGGCGGCCCAGGGTTGGAGCCTGCTGAGCAAGCGTTTCGGACGGTTGCCTTTTGAGCGGTTGTTGGCGCCAGCCATCTCGTATGCGGAAAACGGCTTTCCGGTCTCTCCGGTCATCGCCCGCCAATGGTGCGCCGCAACAGCGGCAATGGCCAAGACCCTGCCGGGCGCGTTTCACCAGACCTTCGCGCCCGGGGGGCGGACGCCCAACCCCGGCGAGATTTTCGCGAACAAGGCCCTGGCCCGGTCTTACAGATTGCTCGCCGCCAGCGGCGGCAATGACATTTACGCCGGCGAACTGCAGCAAAGGATCGCCGGCTTTATGAAGGAACACGGCGGTTTCCTGGACGAGAATGACCTGAAAACCCATCGCTCGGACTGGGTGGCGCCGGTGTCCGTTCACTACCGCGGTTGCGAGGTGTTTGAATTGCCCCCCAATGGCCAGGGCGGGGTAGCCTTGCAGATGTTGCAGATGTTGGCGGACGATGACCTCGCTTCCCTGGGGTTTATGAGCGGGGACTGCCTGCACCTGATGGTGGAGGCCAAGAAGCTGGCTTATGAAGACCGGGCCAAGTTCTACGCCGACCCGGACTTCCACGACGGGTCCTTGGAAACCCTGCTTGGCGCGCCCTACAACAGGCGGAGACGGGCCCTGATCGGGGAACGGACCGCTTGCCGGGTTGCCGCCGGGGACGCCGCCCTGCGCCGGGGGGACACCGTCTATCTGACCACAGCGGACGCCGATGGCAACATGGCGTCGCTGATTCAGAGCGTCTATTACCCTTTCGGCAGCGGCGTTGTCGTGCCGGAGACGGGTTTCGTCCTGCAAAACCGAGGAATGTCATTCTCCCTGGACTCCGCCCACGCCAATGCCTACGCGCCGGGCAAGCGACCCTTCCACACCATCATCCCCGCCTTCGCGCTGAAAGACGGCCGGCCCTTTCTCAGCTTCGGCGTCATGGGCGGCGACATGCAGCCCCAGGGTCATGTGCAGGTGTTGACCAATATCATCGACTTCAACATGGACCTGCAACAGGCGGGGGACGCCCCGCGTTGGCGCCATGATGGTTCCACCGAACCGACCGCTGATGTTGCCGATTGCCTCGCCGACGGCGGGGTAGTGTTCCTGGAGGAGGGCGTCCCCGAGTCGGCGGCCCAGGCCTTGCGCCAGCGCGGACACCGGACCCAACGGGCAACGGAGGGCTTTGGCGGCTACCAGGCGATCCGGCGGGATGGCAATGGCGTCTATCACGGCGCCTCGGAGTCCCGTAAAGATGGCCAGGCGGCGGGTTGGTGAACATGACCGGGACGGACTGGCGGCCCCTCCATTGACATGAGCCAGCGACAACAAACCACCGCCAGCGCGGCTACGATGAGAACGGACTGGGACGCCATGGCGCAGACCGACCGTTCGATCCTGTGGCACCCCTACGCCTCCATGGTGGAGCCGCCGCCGGTGTTTCCCGTCGTCTCGGCCCAAGGCGCGCGCCTCCGGCTGGCGGACGGGCGCGAGCTCATAGACGGCATGGCGTCCTGGTGGTGCGCCATTCACGGTTACAACCACCCGGCGCTGAACGAGGCTGTCCGGGGCCAGCTGGAGGCGATGGCCCATGTAATGTTCGGCGGCTTGACCCACGGGCCGGCCGTGCGCTTGGCGGAGAAACTCATCGCCATCGCGCCGGGGGAGTTGCGGAGGGTCTTCTTCGCCGATTCCGGCTCGGTGGCGGTGGAAGTAGCCATCAAGATGGCCCTGCAATACTGGGCCGCCCAGGGCCGCCCCCGCAAACAGAAGTTGCTAACCATTCGGGGCGGGTATCACGGCGACACCTTCGGGGCCATGGCCGTGTGCGACCCCGTGACCGGCATGCATTCGCTGTTCAACGAGGTGTTGCCCCAGCACTTTTTCGCCGACCGCCCGCGCGCGCGCTTCGGCTCGGAATGGCGGGAAGAGGACATCGAGTCCCTGCGGGCCCTGGCGGAACAGCGTCATGAGGAGATCGCCGCCGTCATCCTGGAACCCGTGGTCCAAGGGGCCGGCGGCATGTGGTTTTACTCCCCCGCCTACCTGGACCGGGCGCGGGCGATTTGCGATCAATTTGACCTGTTGTTGATCTTCGATGAGATCGCCACCGGCTTTGGCCGCGCCGGCAAGCTGTTCGCCTGCGAACACAGCCAGGCCCGCCCGGACATCCTGTGCCTGGGCAAGGCCCTGACCGGCGGCTACATGACGCTGGCGGCCACCCTGACCACCGCGAAGGTGGCGGAGACCATCTCCACGGGCGACCCGGGCCTGTTCATGCACGGCCCCACTTTCATGGCCAATCCCTTGGCCTGCGCCGTCTCGTTGGCCAACATCGAGCTGTTGGAGCAATGGGACTGGCAGACGCGGGTAAGGGCCATGGAGGCCCGGATGACAGCCGGCCTGGCTCCTTGTCGGGACTTGGCCAATGTGGTGGATGTGCGGGTCCTGGGCGCCATCGGCGTGGTGGAAGTCGCGCGCGATGTCGATATGCGCGTCGCGCCGGGCTGGTTTGTGGAGCAGGGCGTTTGGGTGCGGCCCTTCGGCAGATTGATCTACATCATGCCGCCATACATCATCAGCGACGCCGAGTTGGCGCAATTAACCGGCGCAATTTGCCGCATTGCGGTTAAACTATCGCGGGAGGCCTGATTGTGAGTGAGACCTTTGTCATTGTGGGCGCCGGCCATGCCGCCGCCGCGTTGGCGCCGGCCCTGCGCCAGCAGGGATGGCAGGGAAAGATCATCGTGGTCAGCGCCGAGGACTCCATGCCGTATAATCGCCCCCCTTTGTCCAAAGACTTTTTGGCGGGGGAGAAGACCCTGGAGCAGATCCTGATCCGCCCCGCCGCCGTGTATGAGAAAGCGGAAGTGGCGTTCCGTTTAGGCGCGCGGGTCCACGCCATAGACCGGGACAAAAAGACCCTGCGCCTGGATGGCGGTGAAACCCTGCCTTATGACAAATTGGCGTTGACCACCGGCGCCGTGGTGAGAAAGCTTGCGTTGCCCGGCGCGGACCTGCCCGGCGTGTTTTATCTGCGGGACTTGCAGGATGTGGAGCGAATCAGGCCCCACATCCGTCCCGGCGCCAAAGCCGTTATCATCGGCGGCGGGTACATCGGCCTCGAGACCGCGGCGGTCCTGAACAAAAAAGGCATGGATGTCGTGGTGTTGGAAATGATGGAGCGGGTTTTGCAACGGGTCACCGCGCCGGCGATGTCGGCGTTTTACGCCCGCGCCCATGGCGAGGCGGGCGTCGACATTCACTGCGGCGTCGGCGTGACGGGTTTTCAGGGCCGGGACAAGGTGGAAAAAGTCCTGTGCGGGGAGCGCGAGTTTGCCGCGGATCTGGCGATCATCGGGGTGGGCGTGCTGCCGAACACGGCCCTGGCGCAAGCGGCGGGCCTGCGGGTGGATAACGGCGTTGTCGTGAACGGGCAGGCGCAAACCTCTGACCCGGACATCTTTGCCGCCGGAGATTGCACCTGGCACCACAACCCCGTTTATGACCGCTGGGTGCGGCTCGAGTCGGTGCAAAACGCCTCGGAGCAGGCCCGGGTGGCGGCCGTTGCCGCCTGCGGCAAGGAGGCCAACTATCACGCGGTGCCATGGTTTTGGTCTGAGCAATACGACTTGATGTTGCAGATCGCCGGCCTGTCCCAAGGTTACGATGAGATCGTGACCCGCGGCGACCCGGAAGACAGCCGCCGTTGCGCCGCCTGCTACCTGAAGGATGGCAAGCTCATCGCCCTGGATGCGGTGAACAGGCCCCAGGAGTTCATGGTCGCCAGGAAGCTGATCGCCGCTGGCGGAACCGTGGACAAGGCAAAGCTGGCTGATGAGGAGACGCCTCTCAAGGAACTATTGCAGTGAGTTCCACCGGACGCCGCTGGCCCGCAGTGGAGCCTATTGACGGGTTCACAGCGATGAAGACGCCGATCTCGGCAAAGACAATGCCTCAGCAGACAGGAACATCCGCGCCTGTTTCGCCTTGGTCGCGCCGGGCTCTGCCTTGCGCGGGCCTGGCGTCCGCGTTGTTGGCGTCCATGTTGTTGGCCTCCTGGGCCTGGGCGCAAGAGAGAACGCGGGTGAAAGTCGGGCGACTGGCGGACCTTGCCGCATATCCTCGCCAGTCCGCGCCCGCCACGGTGATTAGCCTGAACAGCGCCCACCTGTCGGCGCAGATCAAGGCGCGGATCGATGAGATCGCTGTCCGCGTCGGCGAAGTGACGGAGGCGGGCCAAGTCCTGGCCCGGCTGGATTGCGCGGACTACCGGCTGGCGGCGCGCCAAGCCGAAGCGCGGATCGCCTCTCTGGAGGCGCGCCTGGGGCTGGCCGAACGCCGACTGGCGCGGGCCCGCAAGCTCGAAGAGAGGCAAACCGTGTCTGAGGAGTTGTTGGATGAGAGGGAAGCAGATCTAGCGGTCTTGCGCGGCGACCGCAGTGGCGCCTTGGCGCAACTGGAGAAGGCGAAGCTGGATGTCTCCCGGTGCGTCATTAGAAGCCCATACCGGGCCGTCATCATCGCCCGGGTGGGATCGGTGGGCGAATTCGCCGATGTGGGAACCAATCTGTTGGAAGTGTTAGACCTGGAGCGGCTGGAAGTGTCGGCCCAGGTGCCGGCCCGGGACATCGAACAGGTCAAGATCATCCCGAATCTGCGTTTTGAAGATTCAGCCGGGGGCCACGCCGTCAAGTTGCGAGTGGTGATGCCCACGGTCAACACCCAAACCCGCAACCGGGAAGCGCGGTTGCTTTTTGTCGACGCGCCGGCCCTGCCGGGGGCCGCTGGCAAACTCGTCTGGCGGGACCACCGCCCCCATGTCCCCGCCAAATTGTTGGCGCGCCGCGAGGCCGGCTTCGGCGTCTTTCTTTATGACAATGGCAGGGCCCGGTTTCATCTCATCCCCGGCGCGCAACAGGGCCGGCCGACGCCGGTGGCCCTGTCGCCGGACGCCCGGCTGGTGACCGAGGGACACTACGGCTTGCAAGACGGGCAGGCCATTGCGATAGTCCCGTGACGAATTTCATTCGGCGTTTCCTGTCCAATCATGTATTGGCCAATCTCGTTTTTTGCCTGGTGATCGCCTTAGGGGCCCTGTCCTATTCCGCGATGCCCCGGGCCAAAGACCCGGAGATCAACTTCAACTGGGTCAACATCGTGACGGTCTTTCCGGGGGCCGCCGCCGTGGATGTGGAAAAGCGGGTCACCGACCCCCTGGAAGACGCCTTGCGCCGCAGCGTCCGGGACATGAAGTTCGTGCTCAGCACCAGCCGGGACAACATCTCCAATATCTTAGTGCGCTTCAATCAGATCGACGAGCGAACCTTTGACAAACGGCTGATCGATTTAAGACGGGAGGCGCAGAACGCCTACACGGATGAGTTGCCGGATGACGCCGAGGACCCGGTGATCTATGAGATCAACACTTCCAACGCCTTCCCCAGCGCCATGGTGGTGGTGACCAGCGCCGGCGATGATGAGAACCTCAGGCGGCAGGCCCGCGACATCAAGAAAGACCTGGAAAGGATCAAGGGGGTGGATCGGGTTGAGAGCCTGGGCCTGTCAGATCCGGAGTTGCATGTGGCGTTCATCCCCAGCCAGCTGGAAGGCCTGGGCGTGACGCCGGTGGACATTGCCGAGACCATTCGCGCTTATTTTCGCGACATCTCCGCCGGCGATCTCGAGGCCGCCGATGGCAAATGGATCGTGCGCATGCAGGGCACCAGCCCTGACCCGTCGGCGATGCGGGATTTTCCCATCGTCACCGCCAACGGCGTCGTGCCTTTGGGGGCCGTCGCCGAATTGACCCGCACTCGGGAGGAGCCGGCGCAGATCGTCGCTTTTCGCGGCCAGCCCGCCGCCACCTTGACTATCACCAAGCAACCGGATTCCAATGTGTTGGACCTGGTTGACCGCGTGAACGACTATGTGGCGGACCGCAACCTTCTCAAAAACGCCACCGGCGTGGAGGTTTTTCTGGTGGATGATCAGACCATCAGCACCCGGCAGGCCCTGGCCCTGATGCAGAACAACGCGCTCATTGGCCTGCTCTTTGTGCTATTGGTCACCTGGGTTTTTCTCGGCGCGCGCATCGCCTTTCTCACCAGCATAGGCATACCTTTCACCTTGGCCGGCACCTTTCTCGTCATCAGCGCCAACGATTTCAGCCTGAACAACACCGTGTTGTTAGGGGTCGTGATCGCCTTGGGCATGATTGTCGACGACGCCGTGGTGGTCATTGAATCGGTTTATTACCGCCTGCAGCGGGGCGTGGAGGGCATGACCGCCGTGCTTGAGGCCTTCCGGGAGGTGTTCGCCCCCGTGACGACTTCGGTGATGACAACCATCGCCGCTTTTCTGCCCCTGGTGTTGTTGCCGGGCATCTTGGGCGACTTCATGCGAGTGATCCCCCTAGTGGTCAGCATCGCCCTCTTGGTCAGCTTGTTCGAGGCCTACTGGATCCTGCCGGCCCATGTGTTGGCGATGAAGGTTCATTTCACCCGGGCCGGCAAGTTGCACGAGAGAAGAACAGCGGTCACCCATCGGGCCCGCGTAGGCTACACGCGGCTGTTGCTGAAATCCCTGCGCCACCCGGTGCTGACATTGATCCTGTTGCTCCTTATCATGGCGTTGGCGGCCGGCGCCCTGCTTAGCGGTCAGATCCGCTTCAACTTCTTCGAGTCCGACCCCATTCGCCTGTTCTATGTCAATGTGGAGATGCCCCAGGGCGCCTCCCTGGAAGACACCAGCCGCGCCTTGGTCCGGGCCGAAACGGCGGCTCTGGCGGAGTTTCTTCCTGGCGAGTTGCGCGCCTCAGTCAATTTCGCCGGGCAGCAATTCACTGAAACCGCGCCCTTGTTCGGCGACGCGATTGGCCAAGTGATGTTCAGCCTGAACCCACAGGTCCCCGGCGGCCGTCAGGTCGCCGACATTGCCGATGCGGTGGGGAAGCGGGTGGAAAACATGCCGGGGCCAGCCGACATTTCCATCTTGAAACTGGAGGACGGTCCGCCGACCCGCAAGGCTGTCAGCGCCAAGGTGTTAGGCAGTGATTACCCGTCCATCTTGCGAGCCGCCAGCGCGTTGCGCGATTTTCTCGAGGCGCGGCAGGAGTACAGAAACATCACCATGGACTACCGTCCGGGCAACCCGGAACTGGTGTTGCGCCTGGACGGGGAGGCGGTGCAAAGGATGGGAGTTGCCCCCGCCAGCGTGGGGCGGGCCCTAAGGGCCTATGTGGATGGCGAGGTGGTGACGGACTTCCAGGACGAGGGGGAAGAAGTCAAGGTCAGGGTGTTGGCCCGGAAGGACAGCGGAGATCATATAGACAATCTGATGAGACAAACCTTGTCGTTGCCGGACGGCCGGTCTGTGGCCCTGGGCGAATTGGTGACCAGCGACCCCGGGCGCGGTCAGCAAAACATCCGGCACTACAATTTTCGCCGGGCGGTCACCGTGGAAAGCGACATAGACGAGGACATCACCGACACCTTGCGAGCCAACAATCTGATCCGGGAAAAGTGGCGAGAGATGCAACCTGACTACCCGAACCTATCCCTGGACCTGACCGGCGAACTGGACGACATACAGGAAAGCCTGGACGCCATCTGGTTGCTGTTGCTGCTTGGCGTGGGCCTCATTTACATCATCCTGGGGACGCAATTCCGCAGCTACTTTCAGCCTTTTATGATCATCGCCACCGTGCCGTTGGCCTTCACCGGAGTCACCCTGGGGCTATTGGTGACGCAAAACCCCCTAAGCCTTTACACCATATACGGCGTAGTGGCCCTGGCGGGCATTTCGGTGAACGCCGCCATCGTGCTGATTTCCGCCGCCAATGCCCGGCTGGAAGCGGGCATGAGCCTGTTGCACGCGACCGTGTACGCCGCTCGCCGGCGCGTCATCCCCATACTCATCACCTCGCTGACCACTATCGCGGGGGTGTTTTCTCTGGCGGCGGGATTGGCGGGGAAATCCCTGATCTGGGGCCCCGTCGCCACCGCCATAGTCTGGGGGCTGGCGTTTTCAACCTTGTTGACTTTGTTTGTTATTCCGTTGCTCTATAGGGCCTTTATGGTTCGCAGCTCCCTTTTAGCTCGTTAGTTTTCCGCCATGCATCGCGGCGTTTCTTCACGCGGTCGGTCATGTGCTATTTGCACACTCCCTCGCTCACTTGTCACGCCAGTTGCCTGGTGAAAAACTTCCGTCGCTAAAAAGTGGTCAATGCGCCAGGACGCATGGCGGAAAACTAACAAGCTAAAACGGCGTCCCAAGCCAACAAGGATTGCTTGCGCGCCAGCCCCCAGCGATAGCCGCCCAAGGCCCCGGTCTTGCGCAACACGCGGTGGCAGGGAATCAGCCAGGCGACGGGATTGGCGGCGACAGCATTGGCGGCGGCGCGAACAGCAGACGGCCGACCCAAGTGCGCCGCTAATTGTTGGTAGGAAACGGCCCGGCCCGGCGGGATCTTCAACAAGGCCCGCCATACATTGACCTGAAAATTCGTGCCGCGAACCGCCAAGTGGAACTTTCGCATCGCGTTGCTTCGGGGGTCGAAGACCGCCAAGGCGTCCGCTCCCGTGGTTGCGCCATCCTCGCTAAGGCGGGCCCGGGGCCATTGCCTGCGCAACGCCTCCACTTGTCGCAGGTCGCTCGCCCCGGCAAATGACAAGGCGCAAATGCCTTTTTCCGTCCGCGCCAACAACATCCGACCAAAGGGGCCAGGGTGAAAGCCATAGACCACTTCAAGCCCCGCGCCCCCGCTTTTGCACTGGCCGGGGGTCATTGCCTCAATGGACACAAACTGCTCGTGCAAACGCCCCGGCCCGGACAAGCCCAGTTCCAGGGAGGCGTCGAGTAGGGTTGCCGATTCGTCCATCAGCCCCTTAGCGCGCTCCACCGTCAGGCACTCCAGGAATCGCTTGGGGCTAATCCCGGCCCAGCGCCGAAATTTCCTTTGAAAGTGCCAAGGGCTTAGCCCGACATGGGAGGCAATGCGCTCAAGAGAAGGCTGGCGACTGAGGTTGTCCTGTATGTAGGCAATCGCCTTGGCGATGCGCTCGTAGTCGCGGCCCTTAATCGGCCCCGCCGGGCGCGGCGGCCCTGGGTGTGAAACGGCGTTCATGGAGGGAAGTATAAGCCCCGCTTCGCCCCTATCCACCCGAATCTTGCTGTTTTGAAGCAAAACGGGGCGTGTCCCTCAACGCCCCCGGCGACGCAACAAGTTGAACCCTGAAACGCTGAAGGGCGATGGGTTCGCTATACTGCGATCATGTCGCGAGAGACGCCCCTCACCTTGGAAGAAAATCCCTTTGCGCCGGGCCCTGGACGCATGCCCCCAGTGCTGGCCGGCAGGGAGGCCGAACAAACTCAGTTGCGCACCTGTCTGCTTAGGTTGCAGAACGGCAAAGAAATCAGTCCCACCCTGCTTAGCGCTCCCCGGGGGATGGGCAAGACCGTGTTATTGCGATGGTTGCAACAACAAGCAAGGGCCGCCAAAGTCGAGATGTTGGAGATCAGCGCCAATGAAGTGCGCACTTTGCTCGATCTGGCAGGCTTGTTAGCGCCGAAATTGCTGGAGGCCGTTTCCGTTTCCGATAAAGGCAAGGCAAACATCGGCATTGCCGGGATTGAACGAAGCCGCGCTGTCACCATGCCGCCGCCGGCGTTGGCGGCGAGACTCAAGCAAGAATTGATCAAACAGCGCCGGAACAAGCCGTTGATCATCAGCATTGACGAGGCGCATACGCTAAATCCCGAGGTGGCGCAGGATCTGGTTAATCTCGATCAGAATCTTGTTAAAGAAAACTGCGCTATTTGGACCATATTGGCCGGCACGCCCGGCTTGACAAGCCGCCTTGCATCCGCCGCGGTGGCCGCCGCCTTCATCGAGCGGTCTGACCCCATGTCGCCTTCCTTATTGACTGGCGCCGCGCCCCGGGAAGCCTTGGTCGCGCCCTTGGAGGAACGCGGTTGGAGCGTGAACGAAACGGCGTCGAGAACAGTCTTGACAGATGCCCAAGGCTACCCTTTTTTCCTGCAACTCTGGGGCCGGGCATTGTGGGAGGCTGGGGTATCCCTAAAGGCCCGCCGGTTAGACGAGGCGGTGGTGGCGATGGCGGGGGAAGCTGTCAACAAGAGACAGACGATTTTTTTCAAGGACCGCTGTCGGGAGCTGGAGTCGCGCCTTTCTCCTTCCTTGGACGCTGACCGCGTCTTAGGCGCCGCGGCAGCCGTCGCCCAAACCTGGTTGGATGGCGGCAAAACGCCGTTGACGACCGGGCAACTCAGGCAATGCATGAATGACTGCGGCGTCGATTCAGATTCGCGCAAGACCCTTGAAACTCTGTTTGAGCACAGCGGTTTCCTGGTGGATCTGGGAAATAACAAATGGGGCCCTGGCATTCCTTCCTTGGCCAACTATGTATGCGAATTGACTGCCGCCGCCATTCCAAGCCGCAATCGGAACGAGGGCGCGGTGCCGCGATGAGTGATTAGAGAAGTTTCGCGGGGCTGACCAACACGCCATCCTCGTCGGCGTAGAGATGCGCGCCAGGGGCAAGGTCCACGCCGCCGAATGACACAGCGACATCCCGCTCGCCGCCGCCTTTTTTGAGACTCCGCTTGGGATTGGTCCCCAGGGCCTTTATGCCTATGTACAAGGATGAGAGGATGGCAGAATCCCGCACGCACCCGTGAACGACAATGCCGGCCCAGCCGTTCTTTATGGCGAGTTGCGCCAGTTGGTCGCCCACTAAGGCGCAACGAACTGAACCGCCGCCATCTATGACCAGCACGCGGCCCGCGCCCTCTTCCTCCAGGGCCGGCCTGACCAGGGAGTTGTCCTCAAAACACTTCAGTGTCGAAACAGGCCCGCAAAAACGCGCCTTCCCGCCATAGCTCCGCCACAGGATGGCGGCAACCTGCGTCTTGCCCTCATGCTGATCATGGAGATCCGCCGTCGCAAACGACACTTCAAACCCTCCCATTCATTGATGCGCTCCCGAACAAGCAACAGCGGGGCGCGCGGCAACTATTTAACGGTGTGATTTTCATGGGTTTTTTCACTTGATGCAGATAGAAACAATGATCAAAATCAGAGAGAGAATGAAAAGGGCAATGGGGAGAAAGCTCTCAACTTCCGTAAGTTTCCAATAGCTGTTTATGGTTTTTCCTTTTTTTAAAAATTTCCATTCGCGTTCGAAAAAAGGATAAGCAAGCTTTTTTTCCAACTCGTTCAAGGCTCTGTGTTTGCCGACGTTCAGCTGGCGGTAGGAACGAATGACGATGAACCATGGCACAGACAGCGCGACGCCCAAAACACCCACCGCCAATAAACCAATCCAAACAGGCATTGTTTCCGTGCCAAATCTGAGAAAAAAAGCAAGGAGAATTGCAAGGCTCGTCAGCAAACCCACATAAAGTCGGTTTGCGCTGTCTCGTCGTTGGCTTACTCTGTCCGCGAGTTCGGCATGTAGCTTGTAGATTTCCAAAAGTTGATCTTGCCTGTCTTTGCTCATAAGCTCACCTCCCTTATGGCATCGACAATACTGTCGGCATTCCACCTAACGATTCTATCAGCTTTGTTTTTAACAATCTCGGATGTTCTCTCACTTCCCCAATATTCCACAGCTACGATTGGCTTGGGCGAGGCAAACGCACCTTTAGCGATAGTGATTTCTTTTTGTATCCATTTGCTATGGCTTGCATAAACCCCAGCCAGAACAAGCACCACGCTACAAGGTTGCATTTTCCGGCGAATAGCATTGGATAGCTCTGTATTACTTCCTTTTGTGTGTACCGGATCGTCTTTAGGAACTGAATGATTTCGGAAGTGGAAATAACTCCGATCTTCTAATAAATCCAGCAGGCCATCGTACTTGTCCGAATGCGTCCAAGAATGGCTGATAAACAAATTGTAGGTTTTCATATTTAACTCTCCTATGAAGTTAGCCAATCTGTGATTGGTCTGATTGTTGTCGGATCTGCTTCAGTGTCAGCAATGTGCACAAGGATAGTATACCACATTCATCTGTGTCTAGGCGCGAAATTTGTCAATTTTTTTGTTTTTCACTCCTACTTTCTGCCGGGGGCCGCCAGTTTTTGATGGTTTTTTGCTCCCGCTTACTGAGGGCCAGGGTAGCCGGCCTCGACATCCTTGGTGATGGTGGCGCCTGCGGCGACGGCGGTACTTTCCTTATTGACTGGCGACGCGCCCCGGGAAGCCTTGGTCTCGCCCTTGGAGGAACGCGGTTGGAACGTGAACGAAACGGCGGCTAGAGCAGTCTTGCAGATGCCCAAGGCTACCCTTTTTTCCTGCAACTCTGGGGCCGGGCATTGTGGGAGGCTGGGGTGTCCCTAGAGGCCCGCCGGTTAAACGAAGCGGCGGTGGCGATGGCAGGGGAAGCTGTCAGCGAGAGACGGACGATTTTTTTCAAGGATCGCTGTCGGGAGCTGGAGTCGCGCCTCTCTCCTTCCATCGACGCTGACCGCGCCTTAAGCGCTGCGACAGCCGTCGCCCAAACCTGGTTGGATGGCGGCAAAACGCCGTTGACGACCGGGCAACTCAGGCAATGCCTGAATGATTGCGGCGTCGATTCGGATTCGCGCAAGGCCCTTGAAACCCTGTTTGAGCACAGCGGTTTCCTGGTGGATCTGGGAAATAACAAATGGGGCCCTGGCATTCCTTCCTTGGCCAACTATGTATGTGAATTGACCGCCGCCGCCATTCCAAGCGGCAATCGGAACGAGGGTGCGGCGCCGCGATGAGTGATTAGAGGAGTTTCACGGGGCTGATTAACACGCCATCCTCGTCGGCGTAGAGATGCGCGCCAGGGGCAAGGTCCGCGCCGCCAAATGACACAGCGACATCCCGTTCGCCGCCGCCTTTTTTGAGACTCCGCTTGGGATTGGTCCCCAGGGCCTTTATGCCTAGGTCCAAGGATGAGAGGATGGCGGAGTCCCGCACGCACCCGTGAACGACGATGCCGGCCCAGCCGTTCTCCATGGCGAGCGTCGCCAGTTGGTCGCCCACCAAGGCGCAACGAACTGAACCGCCGCCATCTATGACCAACACGCGCCCCGCGCCCTCTTCCTCTAGAGCCGGCCTGACCAGGGAGTTGTCCTCAAAACACTTCAGTGTCGAAACAGGCCCGCAAAAACGCGCCTTCCCACCGTAGCTCCGCCACAAGATGGCGGCAACCTGCGTCTTGCCCTCATGCTGATCATGGAGATCCGCCGTCGCAAACGACACTTCAAACCCTCCCATTCATTGATGCGCTCCTCGACAAGAAGCAACAGGGGCGTGGCGACTATTTAACAACGATGGTTTCCTCGCCCAACATGTCGATGATTTTCACGGCGACGCGCGCGCCGGGGCGCGGAAGAGCGAACTCATAGTCGCCCCGCACATAATCCCTCTTCTTTCCCGGCACATCGCTTTCCACAATGTTGAAATGCTTGCCGTTGTAATCGGTGTCAAACAGCGCGCAGTCGATCTGGGCGCGGAAGTCATCAATTTGCTCGTTGAAAATGGTTCGGTCTAGTTCCATTCTCGCCAATATAGAGGGGCTGATGTAGTCAAGGATGCTGATTTTCACCTTTTTTCCGCGTTTCGCGATGGACACCTCCGCCTCCGCCGGCTTCTCGGTGGTTATGCCGTCTTTCTGAATGTCCCGCACGATGATTTTATTGACCGGCCTCTTCCGCCTGTCAAGTTCGGCAATGACGCCCAATTCACAGCCGTTGCAGAACACCGCAATGTCGCGCGTATCATCGGGCCGGCTGGTTCTGATTTCTTCTTCGATGAGTTGCAGGTCCAGTCGATTCAGCGGCCGGTCCAAGCCGACTATTTTCACCAAATTGTCGCCTAACCTGCCATCAAAAAACAAATCGCCATTGTCCTTTCGGATGCCATACTTGGAGATGACAATTTTCTTCAGCCCATTCTGTTGAGCGAAGTCATAGTTGTTCACCCGATAGTGCGCGAAGCCCCTCCCGTTATCCATCAAGTCGCCGTTTTTCCCGTTGATGACATCTTGCAAGCGTTTGCTCGTGGTCTGGATCGCGCCCTTGTTAAGATCGGCGGCGATCCAGCGGCGTCCCAGCTTCTCGGCCACCGCGGCGGCGGTGCCGCTGCCGCAAAAACAATCCAACACAATGGAGTCTTCATTGCTGGAGGCCTTGATAATGCGTTCCAACAAGGCTTCTGGCTTTTGAGTGGGGTAATCCAGATATTCGCTGGATACCACACCCATGCCAGGAATGTCCTCCCAAATGTTGTCTGCTACTGTTTCCTCTTTAATTTTGTTTCCAACCTTTTCCCTGTAGTACTTGATTCCTATTGTTCCCCCCGTGACTTTCAAGAGCCCATTCTCAACTTTGACATTGCCTCCGTTTGTTACATAGATTCGGCCTTCCTTGTACAATTCTATGAGGCTTTCGTTAGAGTATGTGCCTGGATCAGAAGTCCTGAAGTATCCCTTCTCATCTTTTTTGTACTTCTTTTCCGCTTCCTTGATGGAGATAAATCTTTCCTTTTTGATTTTGCTCCATAACACTTTCTCGGTTTTTGAGTAAAGCAGGAGATAGTCCGAGCTAAAGGGCATACATTCCGCATCTACTTTCTTACCCCTCGGAATCTGTCTTCTCCATGTGACTTCATTTCTAAAATTCTCTGCTCCGAAGACCTCGTCCAACAAAAACCGCAAGTGGTGGCTCTTGTGCCAGTCGCAATGCAAATAGATGCTGCCTTTATCGCTCAGCAGTTCCCGCAACAAAATCAGCCGCTCGTACATGAATTGCAGATAATTGTCGTTCGCCCAGATATCCTCGTATTGCGTCTGCTCAATCAATGATTGTCCCGCGCCGGTAAGCTTTCCGCCGTTGCCATTGCCCAGTCCGCGCAACTGCACCCTGCGCACATAGTCCGCGCCGCTGTCAAACGGCGGGTCTATGTAGATCAAATCAATTTTGCCGCGAAAGCCCGCCACCAACAGGGAAGACAAGATCTCTCTGTTGTCGCCGCTGAACAAGAGATTCCAGCCGCTTTTCTTAAAAGCGTCGTAGTCCGGCTCAACTGGCGGGGTCTCCACGCCAAAGGCCTCGCTCAGTTGCGCGGGATAATGTCGCACGGCTTCCAGCGGCTTTTTGCCAACCCAATGGAGCATCGGACGCCCCTTCACCGGCGTGATTTTCATGTCGCTCATGATCTTGTTCAACTCTCCTATGCAGTTAGCCAATCTGTGACTGATCTGACTGTTGTCGGATCTACCTCGGTGTCGGCAGTGTACACAACCAAGTATTTGAACTTGTCGGGTTGCATATCCCGCACCCGCTCCACTGCCTTTTTCTTGGCTTCCCCTTCTTTCCTCCCGCGCTCATTCTCGGTCTTGACCTCGATGCCATAGCTCCGCCACAAGATGGCGGCAACCTGCGCCTTGCCCTCATGCTGATCATGGAGATCCGCCGTCGCAAACGACACTTCAATCCCTCCCGTTCATTGATGCGCTCCTCGACAAGCAACAGCGGGGCGCGCGGCGACTATTTAACAATGATGGTTTCCTCGCCCAACATATCGATGATTTTCACGGCGACGCGCGCGCCGGGGCGCGGAAGGGCGAACTCATAGTCGCCCCGCACATAATCCCTCTTCTTTCCCGGCACATCGCTTTCCACAATGTTGAAATGCTTGCCGTTGTAATCGGTGTCAAACAGCGCACAGTCGATCTGGGCGCGGAAGTCATCAATTTGCTCGTTGAAAATGGTTCGGTCCAGTTCCATTCTCGCCAATATAGAGGGGCTGATGTAGTCAAGGATGCTGATTTTCACTTTTTTCCCGCGTTTCGCGATGGACACTTCCGCCTCCGCCGGCTTCTCGGTGGTTATGCCGTCTTTCTGAATGTCCCGCACGATGATTTTATTGACCGGCCTCTTCCGCCTGTCAAGTTCAGCAATGACGCTCAATTCACAGCCGTTGCAGAACACCGCAATGTCGCGCGTATCGTCGGGCCGGCTGGTTCTGATTTCTTCTTCGATGAGTTGCAGGTCCTGTCGATTCAGCGGTCGATCCAAGCCGACTATTTTCACCAAATTGTCGCCTAACCTGCCATCAAAAAACAAATCACCGTTGTCCTTTCGGATGCCATACTTGGAGATGACAATTTTCTTCAGCCCATTCTGTTGAGCGAAGTCATAGTTGTTCACCCGATAGTGCGCGAAGCCCCTTCCGTTGTCCATCAAGTCGCCGTTTTTCCCGTTGATGACATCTTGCAAGCGTTTGCTCGTGGTCTGGATCGCGCCCTTGTTGAGATCGGCAGCGATCCAGCGGCGCCCCAGCTTCTCAGCCACCGCGGCGGCGGTGCCGCTGCCGCAAAAGCAATCCAACACAATTTCGCCTTCATTAGTTCCTGCTTCAATTGCTATCTCAAGCAATTCTTCCGGCTTCTCCGTGGGATAATCGGTTTTTGTCGTGTTTTTAACAAGAGAGGAATCCCACACATCGCCGAGCAAAACAAACTTTCCGCCTTCTGAAGTTAGTCTTTGGATAACTTCTTGTTTTGATTCGCCCGGGTTGTCGCTCACATAAGTTTTGCGCGCAACGCCCGCTTCAATTTCCCATTGTCGGGGTTGCCGCCCCATTCGTCCGCGCATGTAAAACCAGCCTTTTTCGTCTGTTTTCAAAGAGCTCAAAGTGCTTGGACTGTAGGGTCCCCGTGGGGCGTTCCATTTCCGGGAGCCCCGATTTTTGGCGTACAGATAGATGTTTTGATATTCAGTTGGAAGGGGAGGATTGACAGTTGTGCCACCGCCCCCCTCTCTTCCTTTGCGCCAAACAATGTCATTGACATAGTTGTCCTCTCCCATGACTTCATCAAGAAGAATCTTCAAGTAATGCCCTTTTTTATCATCAGCCTGCAAAAAGATGTTTCCCGTGTCGCTCAGCAGTTCCCGCAACAAAATCAGCCGCTCGTACATGAATTGCAGATAATTATCGTTCGCCCAGATATCCTCGTATTGCGTCTGCTCAATCAATGATTGTCCCGCGCCGGTGAGCTTTCCGCCGTTGCCATTGCCCAGTCCGCGCAACTGCACCCTGCGCACATAGTCCGCGCCGCTGTCAAACGGCGGGTCTATGTAGATCAAATCAATTTTGCCGCGAAAGCCCGCCACCAACAAGGAAGACAAGATCTCCCTGTTGTCGCCGCTGAACAAGAGATTCCAGCCGCTTTTCTGAAAAGCGTCGTAATCCGGCTCAACTGGCGGGGTCTCCACGCCAAAGGCCTCGCTCAGTTGCGCGGGATAATGTCGCACGGCTTCCAGTGGCTTTTTGCCAACCCAATGGAGCATCGGACGCCCCTTCACCGGCGTGATTTTCATGTCGCTCATGATCTTGCTCAACTCTCCTATGCAGTTAGCCAATCCGTGACTGGTTTGATTTTTGCCGGCTCTATCGTAGCGTCGGTAGCGTACATAACCGAGTATTTGAACTTGTCGGGCTGTATCCCTCTCAGACGCTCCACCGCTTTTTTCTTTGCCTCCACCGTCGCGTCTCCGCGTTCATTCTCGGCCTTGACCTCGATAATGTAAAACTCCCCTGTTTTTTTAACGATGACGAAATCGGGAAAATAACGGTGATACCGCTGGTCCTCGCCTAGGTATTCAAAGTGGAAGTCGGTTTTATTCGGGTCTGTCAGGCCGCCAGTGAACAAAAATGCGTCCACTTCGTCGGGGGTCGTGTTGAGATTTGACAAGATTTTCAGAAAAAAGGAACCCTCTGGTTTGCTGTCAAAGTTGTAAGGCGTGTAATGGAAACTCAGTTCGTGTTTATCCTCCTGGTCCTCTTTTTTCACAAACAGCCCCCCTTCCTCCATCCGCTCATGGGTTCTTTTGAGCAGACGCAGGCGGTGAATGTAACAACCGGTAGCGTCTTTTTCGAAAACATCCTTGCCGTTTCGATCCTGGACCCGGATCAAGGCCATTGCCTCTGTAATCTGTTCTTCAAATTCCTCGTAGCGCCACTGCTGTTCCTCGACTTGCTTGAACAGCCCGTATAAATGGCCCGTCGGCACTTTCCCTTTCGGGTACAACCCTCTCAGTTGCTTCAGAAGCGGCAGGGCCGGCAAGTGGTAGCGAGCGGCGATTTGGCTGGAGACGGCGTAGCAGTCCATTGCCGGTTTGCCAGCGGGAAGCGCTTCCAGCTCGCCCGTCGGCGTCAGCATCTCCCCGGTCCCGCTGAGATTCAGCGTCAGAAGGGCGCGCAACGCCACCGGTGGCTGTTGCGACTTCGGCTTCCGCAATTTGATCTCTCCCTTGGGCTTTGGGGAACGAACGACGCGCTTGATGGCGCGGGTGAGCTCTAATTTTGGCAGTTCTGTTTTCACTATGCGCAAGGTCACGGTTTTCTTCTGGCCGGCTGTGCCGCTTAAATGGTCCAAGCCTGCGCCAAAATTATTCATCATTTCGCGGCTGAAAATTTTCACATTGTCGTAGTCCATAAACATCCTTGCGGGGTGGGGGTTGCCTGGGACTTGCCTCAGGCAACGGGTGGCGGCTTGCAAGATGTAATTGTTGCTGGTCTGTTCCTTGATGAGGGCGCAGGCGAACAGGCTGGGACAGTTCCAGCCCTCCACGCCCTTGCCTATCAGCAGAATTACGCGCTTCTGATTGTCAGGGTCGTTCAGGCGTTTGAAGTCATCAATTTCCTCTTTGCTGGAGCGCTGGGTGTTGATTAAAATTTGCGCCGGGCTTTGTCCAATTTCCGCCATCGCTGTTTCAATGTAAGCGCGAGATTGATCCAGATGTTCCTGCGTTTTGAAGTAAAAGGCTATTTTTGCTCTGGCCCCGTCTGGCAAGGCGACTTTGCCATAAGCGTCGAAGAAGTTCTTGACGATATCGTTGAACACGCCGGGTTCGGACTCCCGCTTCAGGTTGTATTGGTACAACCCATAGTCGAGATTTTTAAGAATGTTGTCGCGTATGCCATCCTTGAGGCCATACCAGACGATAACCTCCTTCAGTGTTTGCCTCTTGTAATATGGCGTGCCGGTGGTGTTGACCACCGCCACTAATGAAGTTTGCTCGTGGATGTAATTGATGGTTTCGCGCACCCGTTTGAGTTTATCCAGGGTGTTGCCGTAGGTGTGGTGCGCTTCATCGGAGAAAACGCCTAACTGCGGCAAGCTGGCGATTGTTTGCAACCGGCGGTTGGCCTCCAGTTGCGCCCGTTCGAAGTCCAGCTCGCTATGATTGCTTCGCCTCCTGGCCCGCAGGCTGATTTTTTCCGTGTTGACGACAATCAGGTTGTAACCGCTGCCTCGTTGCGCTTGTATGTCCTTGGCGCCGGCCCGCGGATACTCCAGCTTCAAATTGGCGGCAAAATCCCGATTCAGGTCTGGCGGCAGGATCTTTTCAAAAGGCATGCCGCTGAGCTCGCGCAGGCTTTCTATGATGGTGGTGCCGGGGGCGAACACCAAGGCGTTCTTCATAAAATTCCCTTCAGGATGGCGCAGGGACATGGCGAATTCAGTGGCGACGATGGCGCCGATCAGCACGGTTTTCCCCGCGCCCATGGCTAGGGCTAAAATGTAGCTGGGATACTCAATGGTCGCCGCCTCATAGGCGGCTTCCAGATTGTTTTCTCTGGCCCGTTCCCGGTCTTTGATTTCCTTTTCAATGATTGTGTCTAACGAGGGGATGTAGCGCAGGGTGGCTTCCGACAACGGCAACCCCAAGGCTTCAGCAAAATCGGTTTTGTCCGGGAACAAATCCTTGTACAGCTCCATGATATGCGGCGTTTTTTTCACCACGCGCACATACCAGTAGATTTCCAGCGCCTGAAATTGCGGCTCCCGCAGGTACTTCAGGACCGGGTCGCCATTCTCCCCGCCGCTTGTCGCCGCGTCTTCAAACTGCCAACGCAACAGCTCGCCGATGAGCGGAAAATCCGTTCCGGCATAACCATTCTTGCGCCAATTCAGCGCGTTTTCCTGCAAGCTCTTGAATAATGACAACTTTCGCAATGCCATCTTACACCCACGCCCTATCCAGCTCCGCCGGGTAGCATACCACATCAGGGAAGCAGGGCGGCTTTTATCTGGGCCTAGGCGCGAAATTTGTCACTCTTTTTTGCTTTTCACTCCTGTTTTTTGCCGGGGCGCCGCCAGTTTTTGATGGTTTTTTGCTCCCGTTTGCTGAGGGCCAGGGCGCCGGCCTCCACATCCTTGGTGATGGTGGCGCCTGCGGCGATGGTGGCGCCGTCGTTGATCGTCACGGGGGCCACCAGCTCGGTGTTGGAGCCGATGAAAACATCGTCGCCTATGAGGGTCTTGTGCTTGGCGGCGCCGTCGTAATTGCAGGTGATGGTCCCCGCGCCGATGTTGACTCCCGCGCCCACCTCGCTGTCGCCTATGTAGGCAAGGTGATTGGCTTTGGAACCCGCCTTGATTGTCGCTTGCTTCACCTCGACGAAATTGCCGACCTGCGTCTCTTCCCCCAGGCTTGTGCCAGGACGGATGCGGGCGAAGGGGCCAAGCTTGCCGCCTCTGCCGACAATGGCGTTATCGATGACGCAGTGGGAGAACACGGCGACGCCATCGCCGAGTTCCGCGTCCCTGACGAGGCAGTTAGGCCCTATGGTCACCCCGTTGCCCAGGCGGACTTTGCCCTCGATGACCACATTGACATCTATGAACACATCCGCCCCCGCTTGCAACTCGCCGCGCAGGTCAAACCGGGCCGGGTCCGCCAAGGTCACGCCCTGCCTCATCAAGGCCTGGGCCTGGGTGAACTGGTGGTAGCGCTCCAAAAAGGCCAGCTGGGCGCGGTCGTTCACGCCCGCGATTTCCATTTCCGAGGCGGGTTCCACCGAATGCGCCGCGATGTCCTCAGCGACGGCCATGGCGACGATGTCCGTGAGCAGGTATTCTTTTTGCGCATTGTCAGCAGACAATTTCCGCAACCATTTTTTCAGCCACCGGGATTTGACCACCATCGTGCCGGTGTTGATCTCGCGCACGGATTTTTCCTGGTCCGTGGCGTCTTTTTCCTCGACGATTTTCAGGATCTTGCCGTTCGCATCCCGGATGATGCGGCCGTAGCCCGCCGGATCCGGCAGCTTGGCGGTCAGCAAGGCAAAGCCGGTTTCAGCCGCCGCCGCTGTCAGCTTTTCTAGGGTTTGCTGGGCGAGCAACGGCACATCGCCGTACAAGACCGCCACATCATCCTGGTCAGGGATGACATCGATGACTTGCGCCAAGGCGTGGCCCGTGCCGAGCTGCTCCTTCTGCTCCACCCACTGGGCGTCCGGGGCGGGATGGGCCTCCCGCGCCAACGCGCCGCCCTCCCCATAGACCACATAGATCTGGCGACAGGGCAACCGGGACGCCGTGTCCAACACCCGCGCCAGCAGGGTCTTGCCCGCCAACTTGTGCATGACCTTGGGCAGGGAGGAACGCATGCGCCGCCCCTGTCCAGCGGCAAGGATGACAACGCTCAGGGGCATGGATTCAGACCATGACGCGGCCCCGGCGCTTCAGCCCCGGTTGGCCCGTTTGCGCAACCTTTGTATGGCTTGCAACTGGGCAGCGGCTTCCGCGTTTTGCGCTAAGGCCGTGGCGTAGTCCAGGTTCGCCTCTGGCTCATGCAGTTGCCGCGCCGCTTCTTCCTGGGCCTTGAGGGCCGCCGCCTCGTCCAGGTCCTCGGCGCGCATGGCGGTGTCCGAAAGCACGGTGACCACTTCCGGTTGCACCTCCAACATGCCGCCAGAGACATAGAATCCCTCCTCTTCGCCGCCAGGTTGCCGGACCCGAATCTCGCCCGGGGCCAGCTGGGTCACCAGGGGCGCGTGGCCGGGCGCGATGCCCACTTCGCCCAACACGGCCGGCGCGAACACCATCTCCGCCGCGCCGGAGAAAATCTCCCGCTCGGCGCTGACTATGTCAACTTGCAAGGTGTTCGCCATGGGTCAAACCGCTTTGCCTTTCTCCACCGCTTCCTCGATGCCGCCCACCATGTAAAACGCCTGTTCGGGCAGGTGGTCATACTCGCCATTCACGATGGCCTTGAAGCCGGCGATGTTGTCCTTCAGGGACACATACTTGCCCGCCGTGCCGGTGAACACTTCCGCCACGCTGAAGGGTTGCGACAGAAAACGCTGGATCTTGCGGGCCCGCGCCACGATCAGCTTGTCATCTTCCGACAACTCGTCCATTCCCAGGATGGCGATGATGTCCCGCAGTTCCTTGTAGCGTTGCAGGGTGTTTTGCACCGCTCGGGCCGTTTCGTAATGCTCCTGCCCAACCACCAGGGGATCCAGCTGGCGGGAGGTCGAATCCAGGGGGTCCACGGCGGGATAGATGCCCAATTCGGCGATCTGGCGAGACAGCACCACGGTGGCGTCGAGGTGGGCGAAGGTGGTTGCCGGCGACGGATCCGTCAAGTCGTCCGCTGGCACATAAACGGCCTGTATGGAGGTGATGGAGCCGGTCTTGGTGGAGGTGATGCGCTCCTGCAAGCGGCCCATCTCTTCCGCCAAGGTGGGCTGGTAGCCCACGGCGGAGGGCATGCGCCCCAACAGCGCCGACACCTCGGTGCCGGCCAGGGTGAAACGGTAGATGTTGTCCACAAAAAACAAGACATCGCGGCCCTCGTCGCGAAATTTCTCGGCCAAGGTCAAGCCCGTCAACCCCACTCTGAGCCGGTTGCCGGGGGGTTCGTTCATCTGTCCGTACACCATTGACACCTTGGAGTGTCCAAGCTCCTCGATGTTGACGACGCCGGCCTCCTGCATCTCGTGGTAGAAGTCGTTGCCTTCCCGGGTGCGTTCGCCCACGCCTGCAAACACCGACAAGCCGGCGTGCTGGGTGGCGATGTTGTTGATCAGCTCCATCATGTTGACCGTCTTGCCAACGCCCGCGCCGCCGAACAGGCCCACCTTGCCGCCTTTGGCAAAGGGGCAAACCAGGTCGATCACCTTGATCCCGGTTTCAAGCAATTCCGTCGTGGGGCTCAGCTCCGTGAACTTGGGCGCTGACCGATGTATGCGCCAGCTTTCCTCCGCATCTATAGGGCCGCGCTCGTCTATGGGCTGGCCCAACACATTCATAATGCGCCCTAGGGTCTTCTCCCCCACCGGCACGGAGATAGGCGCGCCAGTGTTGTCAACCTTGAGGCCGCGCCGCAAGCCATCCGTGGAGCCCAAGGCAATGGTTCTGACCACCCCGTCTCCTAATTGCTGTTGCACCTCCAGGGTGGTTTCCACGCCCGCGGCATCCACCATCAGGGCGTCATAGACCTTGGGAATGGCCGCGCTGGGAAATTCCACATCAACCACAGCCCCGATGATCTGAACGATGTTTCCTGCATTCATCAGTTGTTATCCTCTGTCTGAATAATTTTCTTTGCTTAGCCGCTTGTGAGTGTGACAGGCCTGTTAGACCGCCGCCGCGCCGCCGACTATCTCCGAGATCTCCTGGGTGATCGCCGCCTGCCGCGCCTTGTTGTAGATCAGTTGCAACTCTTCAATCAAGGAGCCAGCGTTGTCCGACGCGCTTTTCATCGCCACCATGCGCGCCGCCTGTTCGCAGGCGATATTCTCCACCACCGCCTGATAGATCAGGGATTCAACATAACGCCGCAATAATTGCTCAAGGACTTCTTTGGCGTCTGGCTCGTAGATGTAATCCCAGTAATTCCTGGGGCCCTCGTCATCGAAGTGCGATATCGGAATGAGTTTCTCGACAGTGGGTCTCTGCACCATTGAGTTGACAAACCCGTTGGACACGATGAACACCTCGTCGATGTTCCCTTCCAGGTAGGAGTCCAAGGTCAATTTGATGGCGCCGATCAAGGTGTCAAGACCAGGGGCGTCGCTAATGTGAGTGGTCTGGGCGATGATGTTGACCGGCAACCTGCGAAAAAACCCCACCGCCTTGTTGCCTATGAGGCTCAGATCAATGCCAACGCCGGCCTCGTCCCACTGCTTCATCCGGCCCAGGATCTCCCGAAACAGGTTTGAGTTAAGGCCGCCGCAGAGGCCGCGGTCGGTGGAAACAAGAATCAACCCCACTCGTTTCACTTCCGCGCGCTCCACCAGGTAGGGGTGCTTGTATTCCGGATTGGCGGCGCCTAAATGGGCGATCACATTGCGAATCTTGTCAGCGTAAGGCCGCGCCATGCGCATCTGGGCCTGGGCCTTGCGCATCTTGCTGGCCGCCACCATTTCCATTGCCTTAGTGATCTTCTGGGTGTTTTTCACGCTGGCGATTTTCGTGCGGATTTCCTTGCCTACCGCCATGGGGTTGCCTCAGCTTGGTTGGTTGACATCTTTAGCGCTTCCCCGCCATCACCAGGTCCGGTTCGCTTTGAAGTCTTTAAGACTCTCATGCAACGCGGCTTCAATGGACTCGGTGTATTCGGCCTGCTCCTGGATTTCCGCCATGAGGTCTTTGCGCTCGTTGCGCATGTAGTCATGCAACGCGGCCTCGAAGTCGCCCACCTTCTCCAGCTCAATCTCATCCAGGTAGCCATTTTCCACCGTGAACAGGCTCACGGCAATGTCGGCGACGCTCAGCGGGGCGTATTGTTTTTGCTTCATCAACTCCATCACCCGCTGGCCCCGCTCCAGCTGTTTGCGGGTCGCTTCATCGAGATCGGAGGCGAACTGCGCAAAGGCGGCGAGCTCGCGATACTGGGCCAACGCCAAGCGGATGCCGCCGCCTAATTTCTTGATGATTTTCGTCTGAGCCGCGCCGCCCACGCGGGAGACGGACAAACCGGCGTTGATGGCGGGGCGAAAACCGGAATTGAACAAGTCGGTTTCCAAATAGATCTGGCCGTCGGTGATGGAAATGACATTGGTGGGAACGAAAGCGGACACATCCCCGGCCTGAGTCTCGATGATGGGCAGGGCCGTGAGAGACCCTGTTCTTCCCTTGACCGCGCCGCCGGTCTGCTTCTCGACGGCGTCCGCGTTAAGCCGCGCCGCCCGCTCCAGCAACCGGGAGTGCAAATAGAAAACATCGCCAGGGTAGGCCTCGCGCCCGGGCGGCCGGCGCAACAACAACGACACTTGGCGGTAGGCCCAGGCCTGCTTGGTGAGGTCGTCGTAAATGATCAGGGCATCCTCGCCCCGGTCGCGGAAAAACTCGCCCATGGCGCAACCGGAGTACGGCGCAATGTACTGCATGGCCGCCGAATCCGAGGCCGTGGCGGCGACAATAATGGTGTGTTCCATGGCGCCGTGTTCTTCCAGCTTGCGGATGACGACATTGATGGAAGAGGCCTTCTGCCCTACGGCCACATAGATGCACTTGATGCCCGTGCCTTTCTGGTTGATGATCGCGTCCACCGCCACGGCGGTCTTGCCGGTTTGCCGGTCGCCTATGATCAGCTCCCGCTGGCCGCGCCCTATGGGCACCATGGAGTCTATGGACTTGAGGCCGGTCTGCACCGGCTGGGAGACGGATTGGCGCTGGATGACGCCAGGGGCGATCTTCTCAATAGGAGAAGACGAGGCGGCGTTGATCTCGCCCTTGCCGTCTATGGGATTGCCCAGGGAATCCACCACCCGGCCCAACAGGGCCTCGCCCACCGGCACCTCCAGGATGCGCTTGGTGCATTTGACGGTGTCCCCCTCGGAGATGTGTTCGTAGTTGCCCAGGATGACCGCGCCCACCGAGTCGCGCTCTAAATTGAGAGCCAGTCCGTAGGTGTTGCCGGGGAACTCGATCATCTCCCCCTGCATGGCGTCGCTGAGGCCGTGGATGCGGGCGATGCCGTCGGACAGGCTGACTATTGTGCCTTCGGTTCGCGCCTCGGCCTCCAGGTCAAAATCCTGTATTTTCTGTTTGATCAGTTCGCTGATTTCTGCCGCGCTTATTGCCATCACTGCTCCTCGTTGCTTGTCGTTGCGGCGCTTAGGCCAATTGATTGCGCAGTCCGGCCAGCCGGCCCTGCAAGGAGGCGTCTATCACCAAGTCCCCGGCGCGAATCACCACCCCTCCGATCAGGGATTCATCCACAGACGCGCTGAGCTCCACGCGCTTGCCCAGACGGGCCGCCAGGGCCGCCGCGATGGCGTCCCGTTGCTCCTGGCCCAGCTCGTAAGCCGCTGTCGCCTGCGCCTCGATCTTGCCCTCCGCGGCGGCCCGCATCCGCTCGAACAAGGCCCTGATGTCCGGCGCGCACTGCAGGCGTCCCGCTTGAATAAGCACCTTGACCAAATTGCGGCTCAGGCCGGACAGGGCGTCCCCGCCGATCTCGAAAACCAATTCCTGCAACTGGGCCCTGGACACCTTGGGACTGGCGCTCAAACGGCGCAAGGCCGGATCAGAGGCTATCAGGCTCAGCAGAGCCAGGGCGTCCGCCCACTGGGCGATTTGCCCGCTCTCCTGCGCCAGCTCGAACACCGCCGTGGCGTAGGGCCGGGCCGCTGTCGCGTTCTCAACCATGGGCCTGCGTCATCATCGTCAGCTGTTCGCCCCCGTCACAACTGGGCGCTGAGCTTGACCAAGGCCTCGTCGTGGGCCTTTTTATCGACCTCGCGCATAAGCACTTGCTCAGCGCCGGCCAAGGCCAAGGCCGCCACCTCGCCGCGCAACTGCTCCCGAGCCTCCCGGCGCTCTTGTTCGATTTCGGCCCGGGCCGCCTCCAGCAGTCGTTCGCCTTCGGCGCGGGCCGTCTGTTTGGCCTCTTCCACGAGCTCCGCCCCGCGTTTTTGCGCTTGGGCGACCAGCTCGGCAGCCTGTTGCTTGCCCTCGTCCACCAAGGTCGTCAGACGCTGATCCGCCTCCGCCAGTTTGTTCTGCCCCGCTTCAGCGGCGGCCAATCCGTCGGCGATGCGTTTTTCGCGCTCCTTGAGGACATTCATCAGCGGCGGCCAAACATACTTCATGCAGAACCAGACGAAGATGAACAGGGAGATCGCCTGGCCCAGCAGGGTAAGGTTGATGTTCATTCAACTCACCCCGAGTCGGTCTCGCTGACCTGATGCGTCGGATGCGTGACGGCCTCCTCGTACTGCCCCACGAAGGGGTTGGCGAACATGAGGAACGCGGCAAACGCGATGGCGATGATCGGCACCGCGTCTGTCAGGCCCAACATCAGGAACATTCTTGGCGTCAGCACACCGGCCAATTCAGGCTGGCGGGCCAAACCCTCCAGGAACTTGCTCCCCAAAATGCCGATGCCGACACCGGCGCCCAAAGCCCCCAAGCCGATCATGATGCCGGCCGCCAAGGCGGAAGAACTGATAACGGATTCCATACAATGTCTCCTGTGGTGAAAGTCAATGGGTTTGATGCGACATGCTGAGATACACAATAGTCAGCATCATAAAAATATAGGCTTGCAAGGTAATGACTAAAATGTGAAAAATCGCCCAGGGCACGGACAGGGCCCACTGTAGCCAGAAGGGGATCAGGGCCGCGATCAGGATGAAGATGAGTTCGCCGGCGAACAAGTTGCCGAACAGTCGCAACGACAGCGACAAGGGCTTGGCGAACAGCGAAACCAGCTCCAGGGCCAGGTTCACCGGGAGCAGGGCCTTGCCGAAGGGGTGAAAAGCCAGCTCCGCGCAAAAGCCGCCCACGCCCTTGATCTTGATGCCGTAGTAGATCATCAGGAAAAACACCGCGAAAGCCATGCCGAAGGTGGCGTTCACATCGGCGGTGGGAACGACTTTCATGTAGGGGACGCCCATCAAAAAGGTGGCGTGGGGAATGAAGTCAACGGGGATCAAATCCATGAAGTTCATCAGGAAGATCCAGACGAACAGGGTGAGGGCCAGGGGCGCGATCAGGGGGTTGTTGCCGTGAAAGGTCTCCTTGACGGATTTATCCACCATTTCGACGATGGACTCGATGCAGGATTGCAGGCGGCTGGGATTTTCCACGGAGGCGGAGACCGCCACCCGGCGGAACAGCCATAAAAACAACGCGCCCGTGGCCAAGGCCCAGAACATCGTGTCCACATGGAGCGCCATGAAGCCCATTTCCACCGCCTCTTGGTGCGTGCGGGCCACCCCCCAGCTGCCGTCGGGATGGCGGCCAAAGGTGAGGTTGTACAGGTGGTGCTGTATGTATCCTGACGGGGTGCCGCCCGCCGCGCCCGCCGCCATTACGGCCCCTCTCCTCGCGCCGGGGCCGCCGCCTGCTGGCGAGCAAGCCGGGACTCCTTGGCCAGCCGGGACGCCAACGCGAACCCGAACACCGCTATCGTGACCGCGTAAGTGGCCACGAACACCGGGAAATTCACCTCCACGGCGGCAAAGACGATGCAGAACAGCGCCGCCGCCAACAGCAACTTCAGGCACTGCGCCACATAGAGATTGCGCACAAACTGTTCGGCGGTCCGCGCCCGGCAGTTGACTATCTTCCGCCCCGCGTACCAGCTGGACAAGGCGCTGATGCCGCCCGCCAACGCCGCCGAACCCGCCGCCACAGCGCCCAGGACGGGCCACAACGCCGCGACGATGCACAGAGCGCAAGCAAGTTGCGTCAGGGCGAGTTTGTCGGGAACGGCGTTTCGATCCGACGATTTCAGGTATTCAGTCAACAGTTGCGTTCCTACGGGAGGCTTGTTGATTATTGTTTTATCCGAACAGCCCGGTCGGCGCCCTTCATCCGCGCCTCGCGGCAGAAACAGGCAGTGTAACCCTATCCTGACAATAAAGCAATAGGCATGTCACTCTGTCAACGCGCCTTAGCGATTTCCCCTTTTTGCGCAACATGAGGGGGCAGGCGGGGTTGCCGCCAAGGAGGATCAAGCGCGGGTTTTGAATTCGGCGCGGATGGTCTTTCCGGCGAGGAAGTAGTGCAGGGATGCCCACAGGCCGAACAGCAGGCTAACGGTCAACAGCGCGTAGCGCAGGGAATCCGCGTTGAACCGGGGGGCCAGGAAGTCGCTCATCACGCCCACCGCCTGGGGGCCTATGCCGCCGCCGACGAGGTTGGCGATCAGCAACAACAGGGCCGCCGCCATGGCGCGCATTCTGAGGTCCGCCAGGCCCTGGGCCACGGCGAAAGACGGGGGGCCCTGCATGACCCCGATCATGAAGGGCAGAAACAAGGACAGGAACGCCACCGTCGGATTCTGCGTCAGGAAGGTCAGCGCGAACATGGGAGTGGAAATCAATATGGCTATGGCAGGCACCCACACATACCAGCGCAAGTCGTTGGCGCCGAAGCGATCCGCCAGGTAGCCGCCGGACAACATGCCAATGAGTTGCGAGACGCTCAGTATGACCGCCAGCCAAGTGCTGGCCACGCCGATCTCAAGGCCAAAAGAGCGGGTGAAAAAAGACGGCAGCCATTGCACCACGCCCAACCACAGCACCGTGTAAAGCCCGGTGGCGAAGGACACATGGCGGAAGGTGGGACTGGCCATCAGGGTTTTCAGCGAAAACCAGAAGGGCGGCAACGCCGGGACGCTGGCCATGCCGTCCGCCGCGCCCCGTTGCGGCTCCTCCAAGCGGCGGTGCACCACCCAAGCCAGGAGAATGCCCGGCAACCCCACCGTGAACAAGGCGACGCGCCAGCCGTACAGCTGGGTGAGCCAGCCGCCCAATAAAAAACCGATGAGTATGCCCACCGGCGCCCCTAACGCATAGACGGACAGCGCCTTGGCCCGTTGCTTGACCGGAAACAGGTCGGCGATCAGGGAATGGGACGGGGGACTGCAACCCGCCTCCCCCACGCCCACCATGATCCGGGCTAGGGCCAGTTGGACGAAATTCTGCGCCAGTCCGCACACAGCGGTCATGGCGCTCCAGACGGCAAGGGCGATGGCGATGATGTTTTTGCGGTTGTAGCGGTCGGCCAGTCGGGCGATGGGAATGCCCATGGTCGCGTAGAACAGGGTGAAGGCCAGGCCGGAGACAAAACCCACTTGGGTGTCGCTGAGACGCAGGTCGGTTTTGATCGCCGGCAACAGCACCGCCAACATGTAGCGGTCCATGTAGTTGAAGAGAGAGACCAAAAACAGCAGGGCCAGGGCCTGCCTTGCGTCAATCCGCATGGCCGGCCCCTTGTTCATCAAGCGCTTAATTGATCCAGCGTTTCCTGAAGGCTCAGCACATCGACGTACTTGGCGTTCAGGTCAAACAGATTGGCCTCGTGCGCCGCGCTGTTCCGGTCTCCGACGGCCTCCCGAGGAACGGCGACGCGCAAGTCATGTTGCAGGCCATCCACGGCGGTGGCCCGCACGCAGCCGCTGGTGGTCAGGCCCGTCGTCACTAAGGAATCCACCTGCTTGGCCCGCAACCATTTCGCCAAATCAGTGCCGAAAAAAGCGCTCGCCCAGCGTTTCTCCAGCAGGGGTTCGTCTTCCCGGCGCGCCAAGGCGGGGTCCAGCTGGGTCCAGGGGGAACCCGGTTGCAACACATTCAGGGCCGGCACTTTTTCCCTGAACACCCGGGCTTGGGCGGCGTTGTGATAGACCACGGTGGTGAAATAGACGGGGAGTCGTTTGCGTCTGAAAGCCGCCAGCAAGACTTGATTGGCGGCTATGACTTCCGGGCAGTGGGCGCCCAAGGGACACTCAGGATCCGTGAAGCCCTTGATCATGTCAACCACAACCAGGGCCGGTTTGCTCCCCAGGCCCAGTTGCGTTTTTTCCAGGTCCATGGCGCCCGAATCCCGCCTTTAGGGATCGTCCGGCGGCGGCAGGTGGGTTTCTTCCAAGGCTCGGGCCTTGATCTCCGCTATGGCGCCGCCAAAGTCAAACAGGGCCGGTTCGCCGCGCTTTGCCCTCAGCGTCTCGCGCAGGGCTTTGGTGGCTTGCTCGTCCACCCGGCCATCTTCTTGCAACGCCACGCCGTAGCGTTTGGCGCCGGCGATGGAAACCAGCCCCCGCTCCACATCCGAGCGCACCAATTCCGGGTCCCGTTGCAAGGGATCGCCCCAGCCGCCGCCGCCCCAGGTGTTGAAGAACAGCAGGTCGCCGGTTTTCACCGCCACATCCTCGCACTTGGCGGGCAACCATTGCGCCGTGCCGTCGGTGCGCTCTAAGCGTTTGCTGGAACGCTGTCCCGGCGCGCCCCCGTTCACCCCCCAAGGATAGGTCAGCCAGCGCTCGTCGTGTATGGAGATCACCCCATCGCAAAGAAAGCGGTACGCCACACTCAGGCCGTTGCCGCCCCGGTGCAGCCCGGCGCCGCCGGAATCGGCAATGGGTTCGTATTTCTCTATGCGCAAGGGAAAGTAGGCCTCGATGAATTCATTAGGCACATTGGTGAAACTGGGCCACAGGGAATGGCCATCCGGGCCATCGCCGGCGGGACGGCCGGGGATGCCGCCGAAACCTATCTGAAACAGCTGGAACCACTGGCCCTTGGCGTCGTAGCCGGAATAGAACAGGTGGGGGCTGTCGGAGAAACCCGCCGCGTTCAGGGCCTCCGGCGCGCCTTGCCCCAACAGCCCTCCCATGACATCGAAGATTCGGCCCAGGGCGTGGGTGCGCCCGGACAGCGCCGCCGGGTAATTCGGCTTGAGCAAGGACCCCTGCGGAATGCGCACTTCCACCAGATCGTAGAAGCCGTCGTTGAACAGGATGTGCGGGTCAAACAGGTTGATGGTGAAGGCGCCGAAGAACATCTTGAACATCTCTTCACTGAGATAGAAGTTGATGGAGCTTTGCGCCTGGGGCGCCGTGCCGGCGAAATCGAAGACGGCCTTGTCGCCCTCCCGCCACAGGGCGCACTTGATCTTGTAGGGGCCTTTGCCCATGCCGTCGTCGCAAACATAGTCCTCGAAGGTCCGCGGCTCTTCCGGGACGATCATCGCTATGATCTGCTTCATGGCGGCGTGGTTGCGCTCCAACATGATCGCCATGGTGGAGTGAAACACATCGTCGCCGAAGCGCTCCGCCAGCTCGTGGCAACGCCGGGCGGCGGTGTTGCAGGCCGCCACCAAAGCGTTCAGGTCGAAACGGTTCCATTGCGGGGTGCGCACATTGTGCAGGATCAGCTCCAGGAGATCCGCTTGCAACTCGCCTTTCTTGTACAGCTTGGTGGGCGGAATGCGGATCCCTTCCTGGAAGATGTTGGTGGCTCGGACGGGGATGCTGCCCGGCACCATGCCGCCGTTGTCCGACATGTGGCCGAACATGGCGGACCAGGCGATATGCCTTCCATCCTTGAAGATCGGCACCAGGGCTATCCAGTCCGGCAGGTGGGACACGGCGGCCTTGCACATGTACGGGTCATTGGTGAGGATTACATCGCCTTCTTCTATCTCGGCATCGTAGGCCTCCACGAACCCGTGAATGAAAGAGCCAAACTGGCCCACCACCATTTTGCCGTCCCGGTTCGCCACCATGGGGAAACAATCGCCCTGTTCGCGGATCCCCGGCGACATGGCGGTGCGGAACAGCACGGCGTCCATCTCCACGCGCACATTGCGCAGCGCGTTCTCAATGATGTCGACGGTCACGGTGTCAACCTCGACCCGCTTCAGGGGCGTCTTGTTGCTTTCGATGATGCGCGCGGGCATGGCGTTAGGCCTCCGCCCCGGCCGGAGTGATAAGCAGGTTGCCCAAGGGGTCAACCACCGCCTGATGGCCCGGCAAGACCAAGGTGGTGGAATCCATCTCGCCGATCACGGCCGGCCCCGGCACCCTCAACCCTTCGCTGAGCTTCTCCCGCTCGTAGAGCACCGCCTCGCGCCACCGCCCTTCATAGTAATAACGGCTGTCGCGCAACTTGCAGTCCTCAAGGAGGGCCTTGGCCCCGCCGGCCCTGGTTTGCGCCAGGGCCCCGGTCTTCACCGTGGCGATGGCGCGGATCATCACGATCTCATGCCCCTCGCCCAGGTCGAAGGTGAACAGGTGCCGGTGTTCGGCATCGAAACGAGCGGTCAGCCCCTCGATGCCGTCAGCTCTCAATTCCGCCTCGGTGAACTCCAGGGTGATCTGATAGGCCTGTCCGGTGTAGCGCAGGTCCGCCTGATAGACGGTGTCCAGGTCGGTCTCGAGGGCGCCGTCGGCAATGAGGGAGGCCGCGGCCCGGCGCCGCAGGGATTGCAACTCCGCCGCCAGCTCGTCCACTTGGCTATCCTCCGCCAGGGTCACATAGGTGCGGGCCGCCTCGTCCTGCAACCGGGTGGTGGCGTCCCCGTAGGCGCACAAGACCCCTGGGCCGGGGGGGATGATGACCGGCCAGGAACCGGTCAGGATTCCCAAGGCGTTGGCGTGCAGGGGGCCGGCGCCGCCGAAACCCACCAGGGAAAAGTCCCGCGGGTCGTAGCCCTGCTCCACCGACACCAGGCGCAGGGCGCCGAACATGGATTCATTGACGATTTTGATGATGCCCTCGGCGGCTTCCATCAGTCCTATGTCCATGGCGTCGGCGATCTTTTGCACCGCCGCCGCTGCCGCTTCCTTGTTGATGGACATGGCCCCGCCCAATTGCGCGTCCGCGGGAAGATAGCCCAACGCCACATTCGCGTCGCACACGGTAGGCTCCGCGCCGCCTTTCATGTAGGCGGCCGGCCCCGGCACGGCGCCGGCGGACTGGGGGCCTACCCGCAGGGCGCGGGTCAGTTCGGGGACAAAGGCGATGGAGCCGCCGCCGGCGCCCACGCTGCGAACATCCACCGACGGCGCCCGCACGCGCACATCGCCCACAATGGTCTCGCGTCTTACCCGGGCCTTGCCGTCCTGGATCAGGGCCACATCCGTGGAGGTGCCTCCCATGTCGAAAGTCAGCAAGTTCTTGTAGCCGGCCCGGCTGCAAAAATACAGGGCGCCGGCGACGCCGCCGGCCGGCCCGGACATGAGCATGTTCACCGGCGATTGCGCCGCCGCCCGCCCGGACGCCAGCCCCCCGTCGGAACGCAGTATGGACAAGCCCACCTCGGCGCCCATTTGCTTGGTCAAGGCGGTTTGCAGATTGGTGACATACTTGGCCACTTCTGGGCGCACATAGGCGTTGACCACAGTGGTCTCGGCGCGCTCGTATTCCTGCATCTCCGGCACCACCTCGCTGGAGATGGAGACCGGCGCGTCGGTGAAAATCTCGCCCGCGATTGCCGCCACGCGACGCTCGTGCGCGCCGTTGACATAGGCGTTGATCAGGCAGACCGTCAGGGATTCCACCTCGCCCTTGGCCCGCAACTTCTCCAGGTCCCGCCGCAGCGCGTCCTCGTCCAGTTCCCGGATCACCCGGCCCTGGGCGTCCAGCCGTTCATCGGCCTCTATGGTCAATTCCAAGGGGGCCAACAGGGGGCTTTTCACATAGCTGACCCAGCCTCCCAATCCGCCAGGGCAGAAGGAGCGCGCCACTTGCAAGACCTGCCGGTAGCCCTTGGTGGTCACCAGCCCGACCTTGGCGCCCCGGCCCGTCAACACGGCGTTGGTGGCCACAGTGGTGCCGTGCATGACCCGGGCGATCCCGGCGGCGTCTATGCCGAACTCCTCGCAGAGCCGGGCGATGCCGTTGAACACGCCTATGGAAGCGTCCTCCGGCGTCGACGGCACTTTGGCCATGAAGGTCTCGTTAGTCTGCTCGTTGATCAGCAACAGATCGGTGAAAGTGCCGCCTACATCAACGCCCAAACGATAACTCATGGTCTCTCGTCTCTCCCCAAGCCGCCCGCTCCGCTTAGAAGTTCGCCTCGGCCCTAAGGCGCCCCGGCTAAGCGGCCTGCGCCACCGGAAACAGCCCGGCTCGGGTGACCATGGCCGGCATGGTTGTTTGCAAGGGCCCCTCCAGCCATTTTGCCGTGGCGATGATTTTGGTTATGTCTATGCCCGTTTCCAGCCCCATCCTGTTGATCATGTAGAGCAGGTCTTCCGTGCCTACATTGCCCGTCGCCGCGGGGGCGAAGGGACAGCCGCCGACCCCGCCGCAACTGGCGTCGAAAGACCGGACGCCTTCCTGCAGGGCCGCGTAGGCGTTGGCCACCGCCGTGTTGCGGGTGTTGTGAAAATGGCACCGCAGGCGCAACTCAGGCTCCAGCTGGCGCAGGCGCCGGAGCAGCGCCGTCACATCGGAGGGGCCTGCCGCGCCTATGGTGTCCGCTAGGGAAATTTCCTCGTAGCCCAGGACCGCCAGCCGTTGCGCCAGGCGCGCCACCCGTTCTTTTGGCACCTCGCCCTCGAAGGGGCAACCGAAGGCGGCGCTAATCGTGACCCCCATGTCCATGCCGGCGGCTTGCGCCTGCCGGGTGAGCGCCTCGATCACCGCCATGGTCTCTTCTGTCGTCGCTCCCTGGTTGCGCTGGTTAAAGGCGTCGCTTGCCACCACCGCGCAGTTGATCTCGCCTATGCCGCAGGCGGCGGCGCGTTCGAAACCGCGAGGGTTCAACACCAAGCCGATAAACCGCACATCGTCCCGTTGCGGCAGGCCGCTGACCACCTGTTCCGCGTCCGCCATTTGCGGGACGCGCTTGGGATTGACGAAACTCGCCACCTCCATGCGGCGCACGCCCGCGTCTATCAGTCGGTTGATCAGGGCCAGCTTGTCTTCCGTGCTGACAAGCGCTGGCTGACTTTGCAAGCCGTCGCGAGGACTGACATCAACGATTTCAACAAAATCCGGCATGGCCTTCTTTCAAGAAGGTGAACGAAGCGCGCAATATACTCTTAAGGGGGGTGATGATCAAGCCTGAGGCGCGGCGCCGGGCCTGGCCGGCGGCCCAGTCGAGGAGGTTGCCGCCACGGCGCAAGCGATGAGCAACCAGAGAAAGCCGCCCCAGTAAGAGCCGTAAAACGCCAAGTGCGCGTTGAAGGGGAAGGCGGCGGCCAACAACGCGGCCCTCCAGGCGACGGCGTTGAGGTCCCGCCGGTCGCGCCACCAGTGGCGCAGAAGCGTCAAGTAAAACAAGACGAAGCCGGCTATGCCGATCAGCCCTGTTTCGACGGCTATCTCTAAAAAAACCAGGTGCGGGAAATGGCCGAAGCGCCCTTCTTGGGTGAACACATCGCCCTCGTCCGCATGCTCCTCGTACACATAGCGAAACCCCCTGGGGCCCACCCCGTTGATCCGGTTCTCCGCAAACATGTTGTAAGCCGTGTCCCAGAGCGAGGCCCGCCCGGAGGTCGCCATCTCGGCCTGGTGCCTGCTACTGAGGGCGCCGGTCAACAAGACCATGCGCTGGTTGAGCCCCGGGTCCTTAAGGCCGGCGTAAATCGCCAGCGCGGAGGCCGCGCACACGGCGGCGAGCAACGCGCACTTGGCGCGAGTGGAAAGCGTGAGAAACACCGGCGACAAATACGCCAACAGGCTCAGGGCCAAGATCACCCAGGCGCTGCGCCGTCCGCTCAGGAACACCACGGCAATCAGCGGCACCACGATCAACCAGGAAAACGGGCTGTCCTTGTTGAGCCGCCGCAGGGCCTCCAGGACGATGGGCGCCAACACCGCCACCACCAACCCCAGCCGGATCTTGGGGTGGAACATGCCCGTCAATCCTCCTTCCTGATAGGGATAGCCGAACAGGTTGGCGCCTGTCGCGTATTGCGCGAAGGCGTCCACGCACCAAAAGGCGACTAAGCACAGGAGGGCCAGGGACAGGCGAGCGAACTGGCCGGGTTGGGCCAGGGACCGGACGATGAAGATCCCGCAAAACAGGTAAGCCGGATAGGAGAGGGCCGTTTTGGCGGAACGAGGAAAGTTGACCGCGTCAATGAGGGAGACCAATTGCGGCAACCACAGGCACAGAAACAGCAACGCCAGCCCGCGGCAGGCGGGTTCGCGGCAGATCGCTCGAGGGTCCTTGGCGACTTGCCATAGGCCCAGGGCCGCCATGATCCCCATTGGTACCAAGGACAAGGTGGTGCTGGTCAGCAACAGCGCCGCCGTGGCGATCAAGAGCCAGGGGGCGTTGTCGGTGAGAACCTGTCGCGCCGCCGCGATGCCTCGCCCCGTCATTGTCGCTCCCCGGGTTGTTCTTGACGCTTGGCGTGGAACTCGGCGGCAAACTCCGCCAGGCGTCCGCGTTCTATGGCGTCTCTCAGCCCCCCCATCAAGGCGTGATAGTAATGCAAATTGTGCCAAGTGTTCAGGCGGCAACCCAAGATCTCGCCGGTCTTGTCCAAGTGGTGCAGGTAGGCGCGGCTGTAACGGGCGCAAACATAGCAACCGCACTCCGAGTCCAAGGGTTGTTCGCTGTGGCGATGTTCGGCGTTGCGTATTTTGACATCGCCCCGGGAGGTGAAAAGGTGTCCGTTGCGCCCGTTGCGCGTGGGCATAACGCAGTCAAACAGGTCTATGCCCCGCAGGACGCCCTCCACCAGGTCCTCCGGCGCGCCCACGCCCATGAGGTAGCGGGGCTTGTCCACGGGCAACAGCCGCGCCGTGCGCGCCAGGGTCGCCAACATCATGTCGGTCGGCTCGCCGACGGACAAGCCCCCAATGGCGTAGCCGTCAAACCCCATGGCGACCAGGGCTTTGACGGAGCGCTCCCGCAACTCCTCGAACATGCCTCCCTGCGCGATGCCGAACAAGGCGGAAGGGTGAGCGCCATGGGCTTCCTTGCAACGCTCCGCCCACAGCAGGGACAATTCCATAGAAGCCTGGATCTGCTCCGGCGGCGCGGGATACGGGGCGCAATCATCGAGGACCATAACGATGTCGGAGGCCAAGCTGTGTTGCATCGCTATGGACTGGGCCGGCCCGAGAAACACCTCCGCGCCATCCACCGGTGAACGGAAGCGCACGCCTTCCGGGGCGATCTTGCGCCTCTTTGCCAAGCTGAAGACCTGAAAGCCGCCGGAATCGGTGAGGATGGGTTTGCGCCAGCCCATGAAGCCATGCAGGCCGCCGTGTTTCTCCACCACTTGCGCGCCGGGCCGCAACATCAGGTGAAAAGTGTTTCCCAAGATGATCTGGCTGCCCACTTGCTCCAGTTCTTCCGGCGTCATGCCCTTGACCGCGCCGTAGGTGCCGACGGGCATGAAGGCCGGGGTGTCTATCGCGCCCCGGGAAAAGGTCAGCTGTCCGCGCCGGGCCTGGGCGTCTTGCGCCAAGAGTTCAAATTTCATGTTTGCGCCAAAACAACCGGGCCGGCTCCGGGGCGGGTCAATGCAGGGCGCTGTTGCGGGAAATGAACATGGCGTCGCCGTAACTGAAAAACCGGTATTTCTCGCGGATGGCGTGCCGATAGGCCCTGAGAACATGGCGGCGGCCGGCAAAGGCGCAGACCAGGATCAACAGGGTCGAGCCGGGCAGGTGAAAGTTCGTGATCATGGCGTCCACGGCCTGGAAGTTGAAGCCCGGATAGATAAACACATCCGTCTCGCCCTGGAATGGCTCGAGGCGTCCCGCCACCGCGGCGGATTCCAGGCACCGCGCGGAGGTGGTGCCAACCGCGATGACCCGCTTGCCCGCTTGTTTCGCCGCGCGCGCCCGTTCGCAGACTTGGCTTCCCACCTGGCACCATTCGCTGTGCATTTTGTGGTCTTCCACCTGCTCAGTCCTGAGGGGCTGAAAAGTGCCGGCCCCCACATGCAGGGTGACATAAGCTTGCGCCACCCCCTTGTCTTTGAGGCGGCGAAGCAAGGCCTTAGTGAAATGCAGGCCGGCTGTGGGCGCGGCGACGGCCCCCGGCGCGGTAGCGTACACCGTCTGATAGCGGCAAGCGTCTAAGGGCGAAGCGGCGCGCCGGATGTAAGGCGGCAGGGGGGCGCGCCCCACCGCTTGCAAAACCTGCGCTAAGGACTGTCCTCCCAGGACCCGCATCACAAAAAAATCCTGCTGGCGCGCGCCGACTTCTAGCTCAAACCCGCCCTCGAGGCTGACCCGCCCGCCAGTTCTCAGCGGTTTGCTGGCCCGCGCCCAAGCCAGGCAACTCGTTTCATCCAGACAACGCTCGATTAAAATCTCAACCTGCCCCCCCGTCGGTTTGCGCCCTCGCAACCGCGCCGGGATGACCTTCGTGTTGTTGAACACAAGCAAGTCCCCCGGGTTGGTCAGTTCAACAATGTCGCCGAAGGTCCGGTCGGAGTGTTCGCCGGTGACCCCATCCAACGCCAATAACCGGGCGGCGTCCCGCTGGGGCGTGGGGCGCTGGGCTATCAGTTCTTCCGGCAATTCGTAATCAAAATCCTTGCGCAACATGGTCTTTCAGTTTAGCAAAATTGTTTTGCCATCGCGGCGCGGTCGAATTATTTTGCTACCCTTCAAAAGAATTGTTTGGTATAAATAACCACCTTGCTGTGCCGTTTATCCGAATCTTCTGTGATGTGGCCGGGGTGGCGGAATTGGCAGACGCGCCGGACTCAAAATCCGGTTCTGGCAACAGAGTGAGAGTTCGAGTCTCTCTCCCGGCACCAACGCTTGCGCCGCGAACGGGCGCTGAAAGGCAACGGGCGCGCCTACTCCGCGTTCAACACTTCCCCGTTGAGATTGACGATGATCTCCCGCAACCGCCGCGCCGCGTCTTGCATCCTTGCCTCGTCCCTGGCGCGCAGGACTAAATTGAGCCCCAGCTTGCCGCCCTTGAAATAGGGGTAGCTGCCCATGGTGACATCGGGGCATCGCCTCTGCAACGCGCCCAAGTCAGGGGCAATGACGCTTTCCGCCAAGTTTGTGGCCACACTTTCCGTGAGGATGGGGGCGCCGCCCGTCAACCTGTCGGCGCTCCCGTCCAACATGGCCTCCAGGATCATAGGCACGCCGGGCAACACGAGGACATTGTCTAATTGAAACCCGGGGGCGCCGCTTATGGGGTTGTTTATCAGGCTTGCCCCTGCTGGGACCTGCGTCATCTTCAACCTTGCCTCGGTCAACTGGTCCGCCTCGTAGTAGCGGCTCAAGGCCGCCACGGCCTCGCTGTTGCTCACCAGCTTGACGCCAAAGGCTTTGGCGACGCTCGCCGCGGTGATGTCATCATGAGTGGGGCCTATGCCGCCGGTGGTGAAAACATAGCTGAAAATGGCGCGGCAGGCGTTGACGGCCTTGATGATGGCCTCCTCGTCGTCGGGAATGACCCGAACTTCATTGAGGTCTATGCCCCAGGCGTCGCATCGTTGTCCTATGATGACTAAATTCTCGTCCTGAGTTCGGCCGGACAGAATCTCATTGCCTATGATGATGAGACAAGCGGCAGGCGGGGCGGATGGCTTCACAATTCAGAGACGATACGCTACTTGAAGGCGTATTGCCAGCCGACGATCAGGGTCCAGTCGGTTTCCATTTGCACGCCATGCAGGTCGCGGCGCAGGGGCAGACCCGCCTCCAAGGCCAGGCGGTGGCCGGCCAAGGCGCCGGTTTGCCCCGCCACATTGAGGCCCAAGCCCAAGACTACGGCATCGCCGCCATAGTTGTCAGGATCGGCAGTCTGCACGGGACCCGCAATCATCGGATCCATGCCGGTTATGCGCTCTGACGAGTGGTATTGCAGTCTCAACGAGGCGCTGATGAAGGGGCGCCATTGATAACTCAACCAGGCCGTGACCTCTTGCCAGTCCCCTAAGGCGTAGCCGTTGTTCCTGCCCAGTCGGAAACCGCCCATGTATTGTCCCCCCCAACGCCATTGCTCCCAGCCGCCGTTGTAAGTAATCCCAGGCAACAAATCCCAGGTCCCGGAACCCAGTTGCATGGCGTAAGGCGCGCGCACGGTCGGTCGGTCGCCCGTGGGCGCAAGAATCTGACCGCGCTCCTTAGTGGAGCCGGCAGGCGCGCTGAATCCGGCGTTTAGGTGCCAACGGTGCGCGCCATCGTCGTGGATCTTGATGAGACCGAAAAACCTGAGATCGCCGAGGCCTTCGGTCTTCACCTTGAAACGACCGCGCCGGAGGATGCCTCTGCCCCCTTGGTAGGTCATAAGCGACATCTCCTTTTCCATGTACATGCCCATCGCCATCAGGGTCAGCCAATTCGCAGGCGCGCGCATGACGCCAACCTTATGCATGTCCATGTTCATCTCAATGGGCGTTATGCGCAGGGTAGGGGGCTGCATGGGACGCCCGAAAAAACGATTTGGCACCGTGGCGGCAATGGCGTCCGGCTCAATGGCGTTGCCGCCCATGCGGTTGCCCGCCATATCCATGCGCGTGAAGCGGTAACTCCACATCCATTCGCCCGCCGAGTGGATATGATCGCCCATAACGCTTATGGGAGCGTGGTCGGCGGCATTGAGCGCCGCTCTCTCATCCGCTGTTGCCGCGGCGGCGCTCAGGCCGACCATGCTCAACTTCGTGAGCAGGCGCAAGCAGGAACTTGGACTCACAACTTTCTTCTTGGCGTTAGCGGGCGCGCGCGGTTTGACAGCGCCGCCTATGCCGCCGGCGCGGGGCGCAACGACTTAGGGAGACGAACCTTGAGGTTGTCGATCAGCCGGCTCCTCCCTAACCATGCCGCCGCCAAAATTGACAACTCGGCGTCGCCCGGCGCCGGCACTTGCAAGTCCGCCGAGCGCCGGATACTCACATATTCCGGCCTGAAACCAGCGGCTTCGAGCCGCGCCGCCGCCGCGATTTCAATATCCGCCAAGCCTTGCTCGCCGTGGCGCAATTGTTGAGCGGCCCAGGTTAGCGTTCGATAGATCTCCGGGGCCCGTTGCCGCTCCGCGGCGCTGAGGTAAGCGTTGCGCGAGCTGAGAGCCAGCCCGTCGGCTTCGCGGACTATGGGCATGCCGACAATCTCGACCGGCATGCACAGATCCCGAACCATGCGCTTGATCACCAATAACTGCTGATAGTCCTTCTCGCCGAACAGGGCCAGGTCAGGCGAGATGTTGACGAACAGCTTTGAAACGACGGTGGCGACGCCGGAGAAATGGTGGGGTCTTGAGGCGCCGCAGAGGATGTCAGACAAGTCCGGCACATTGATGCGGGTATCGACGTCGATGCCGCCAGGGTAGAGTTGCGCCAAGTCAGGGGTGAATAACAGATCTAGCCCGTGTTTCTCCAGCTTGTCCTTGTCTTCAGCGATGGTGCTGGGGTATCGGTCGTAATCCTCTCCCTTGCCGAACTGTATGGGGTTGACGAAAATGCTCAGCACGGTGCGGTCGGCAAGATCGCGGGCCCGATTGAGCAAGGACAGATGGCCCTTGTGCAGGTTGCCCATGGTGGGCACTAAGGCAATGGAACAGCCGGCCCTTCTCCACTCGCTGACCACAGCGCGCAAGCTGGCCAAATTGGACACGGTCTCCATGACCGGCGCGCGGGCCAGGGGTTCGATAACCAATTCGCTCACGGCCGGATGATCTTGCCCTGGGCGGTCCATGTCAATTGAACGAATGTTCGGGGCCCGGAAACGCCCCGGCCTTCACCGCCCGAATGTAGGCGGCGATAGCGGCCTGCGCGTTGCCGGTTTCCGCCAGAAAGTCCTTAGCCATGCGCGGCAACTGGGCTGACAGGCCTAAGGCATCGTAAAGCACCAACACCTGCCCGTCGCAATGCGCCCCCGCGCCTATTCCTATGGTGGGAATGGTCAGCGTTTGCGTGATGCGCGCCGCCAACTCAACCGGAACGCACTCCAGCACCACCATGCAGGCGCCGGCCTCCTGCAGGGCCTGGGCTCCGGCCAAGATGCGCCGGGCCTGTTCCTCATCCCGGCCCTGCACCTTGTAGCCCCCGTATTCCCTTACCGATTGCGGTTGCAAACCGACATGGCCGCAGACAGGGATGTCGCGCCCGATCAGCGCTTCAACGATCCCGGCCTTGTCCTCTCCGCCCTCCAGTTTGACCACCTCGGCCCCGCCCTCATGCATCAACCTGAGGGCGTTGTCGCAGGCCTGAGTGGCGGTCTCATAGCTTTGATAAGGCATGTCAACGACTCGCAACGCCTGTTTGCAAGCGCGGCGGACGATGTTGCCGTGATACACCATGTCCGCCATGGAGACTCCCAGGGTGTCTTCATCGCCGTGCAACGCCATGCCTAAGGAGTCGCCAACCAACACGATGTCAATCCCCGCCGCGTCCATGATCCGGGCGAAACTGGCGTCGTAGGCGGTGAGACTGGCGATCTTCTCGCCGGTTCGCTTTAGTTCGCGCAGACGCTTGAGCGTGATTTTCCCGGCCATGGTTTCATTCATCTTCGATGTTCATAATTTCCCGGGGGTTGAAATAATGCCGCCCCGGCCCGAGACGATGGTTGAGAAAATCCAGCAGGAGCTCGCAACTGCCGGCCGCGGCGAAATCCAACTCCTCCACATTGACGACAAGCAGAGGCGAGTCGTTGTAATTGTAGAAAAAATCCACATAGGCGGCGGAGATTCTTCGCAGATAATCTTCTGTTATGTTTTTCTCATAAGGAGCGCCGCGCTCATGTATGCGTTGCAACAGAAGGGGAACGGGCGCCTGCAAATAAATGACCAGATCCGGCGTGGGCGAATCGATGACGAGATGGTCGTACACCTGATGGTAGAGTTCCAGTTCATCCGGATCTAACACCACCCCGGCGAACACCCTGTCTTTCTGGATTAAAAAGTTCGCCACTTTGGCTGAAGCAAACAGGTCTTTTTGCCTGAGGGCCTTAAGTTGCTTGACGCGCTCAAACAGGAAATAGAGTTGCGCCGGCAAGGCGGCGGTTTGGGGATCCTCGTAAAATCTCGGCAGGAACGGGTTGTCCGCCGCGCGCTCCAATAGCAGGTCGTTGTCCAAGGTGGCCGCCAACCCCTTCGCCAAAAGGGTCTTGCCGGCACCTATGGGCCCCTCTACGACAATGTATTCAAACGCCGGTTTGCTCATGGGCTGCCAGCTTCGTTACGCCTTCCGCGCCGGCGCTCTCCAGCAAAGCCGCCGCTGGGCCCTGTCCCGGAATTTCAATCTCCGGGGCCAGTTCAAGCAACGGCAACAAAACAAACAAACGGCGCGCCAGGCCCGGGTGAGGCACGGTCAACTCGGCTTCGGCGATGACTTCATCGCCATGGAGCAACAGGTCAAGATCCAGGGTGCGGGGCCCCCATCTTTGCCCGCCCCGGACGCGCCCTTGCTGGTCTTCAATGGCCTGTAGCCGCGCTAACAACGCTTGGGCTGACAGACTGGATTCCAGCGCCGCCACGGCGTTGACGAAATCAGGTTGGTCTTGCGGCCCCATTGGCTTGCTCCGGTAGAACGAGGAACAACGCGCCAAGGAGATCCCCGGCGCGTCTTTCAACGCGGTCAAAGCGCGCCTTAGTTGCCGCGCCGGGTTGTCAAGATTGCTGCCTAAGCCGATGTAGCTTTCGGTCATCTGACCGCGCTTATCTCGAATGGCGTCCGCCGCGCCGCCCTCGCCGCCGCCCGCCACGGCGCTCCGGGGGGGCGCTCTTTTCCTCAGGATGCGCTTGCTGGTATTCCGTCCACCAGTCCGCGGCCGTTGCCACGGCTTCCCCCGATTCCGCGCGCAACAACAAAAAATCGTAGGCGGCCCGAAACCGGGGGTGGCTCAACAACTGGCGCGGACGCCGGTGCGAGCGCCGTTCCAGCCGGGGTTGCAACTGCCAAATATCCCGCGCCAGCCCGGTGTGGCGGCGCGGCATGGAGGTGATGCGGGTTTGTCGGGAAATGACATCATCGCCCGCCAACATGATGGCGTCCGCTTCGTTTTGGCCCTGGGCGACATACTTCCGGGCCCGCTTGTCCATGGGCAGCCACAGCAGGGCGGCAAGCAGGAACCCCGGCGTGACAGGCTTGTTCTCGGCCAGCCGGAGATCCGTGTTGCGCAGCGCGTTGATCAAAAAAGTGTGCGGGAACCCTCCCTGTTGTTGCGACAAGGCCTTCTCCGTTTGCGGAAACAACTCGCTGAACAGGCGGTAATGACGCAGTTGTTCGAAGGTTTGCAGCGCATAGCCGCTGAAAAACATCTTCAGACATTCCTCAAACAACCGCGCCGCCGCGATGCCGCTTAACAAATGGGCCAGCTCCGCAATGTGTTCCGAGGCGTTCTGGTGGATCCTGAATCCCAGCTTGGTGGCGAACCGCACGGCCCGCAACAACCGCACTGGATCTTCGGTAAAGCGCTGGCGCGGGTCGCCGATCAGCCTCAGGTGGCCGGCCTTGATGTCCCGCATGCCGTTGACATAATCCACCACGGACTGATCCTTTATGTTGTAGAACAAGGCGTTGATGGTGAAATCGCGCCGCCATACATCATCGTCTATGTTGCCGTAGACATTGTCGCGGATGATCTGGCCGTCAATGATGCGCCCTTCCCCGTCTGTCTCATGGTGATGGGGCGCGCGAAAAGTGGAGACCTCGATGATTTCCTTCTCCCTTCCCCTCCCGTAATGAACATGGGCCAGCCGAAAGCGGCGGCCTATCAGGATGCTGTTCCTAAACAGCTCCCTGATCTGCTCAGGCCTGGCGTCGGTGACCACATCGAAATCCTTTGGCTCGCGCCCTAACAACAGGTCCCGCACGCTGCCCCCCACCAGGTAACTGGCAAACCCGGCGTTCTTAAGCCGGTGCAAGACCTTGAGCGCATTCTCGCTGATGTGTCTCAGGGAGATGTTGTGCTCTTCCCGCGGCACCATTGTCGGCTCGCGTTGCAAATAAGCAATGTTTCTCATGCTCATGGTTGGCATTCTATCAGAAAACAGGGTTGCTTCTTTGCGCCGGGCTGAAACCCGCAAAACTCCGCGCTGAGATTGCCGGGTTGCTTTTTTCGGAGACTTCTTGCACAATGGTTGAAAACGCCGCTCCCTTCGTCATAGCGGCCTCAGGACAGCGAGCCTCTCACGCCGGGCATTGAGATCGGGGGGGTTCGAGTCCCCGCAGGGAGCGCCAAACTCGCGCGAGGATCGCCGAGTTGCTTTTTTCGGAAACTTCTTGCACAATGGTTGAAAACGCCGCTCCCTTCGTCATAGCGGCCTTAGGACAGCGAGCCTCTCACGCCGGGCATTGACATCGGGGGGGTTCGAGTCCCCGCAGGGAGCGCCAAACTCGCGCGAGGATCGCCGAGTTGCTTTTTTCGGAAACTTCTTGCACAATGGTTGAAAACGCCGCTCCCTTCGTCTAGTGGTCTAGGACGCTGGCCTCTCACGCCGGAAACAGGGGTTCGAGTCCCCTAGGGAGCGCCAAACACCGGCAAGCGATACGAGTCCCCCTAGGGAGCGCCAAACGCCAGCAAGTGGTCTAGGACAGCGAGCCTCTCACGCCGGGGCATAACATCGGGGGGTTCGAGTCCCCGTAGGGAGCGCCAAACGCCAACAAGAGTCAGTGGCTTGCCGCGTACTGATCGATGGCGCGGATGTGGCGAGCCTTCTCATCGGGACTTAAAAACGAGGCGGTGAAGCTGTTTTTGGCCAACCGAACGAGCTGGTCCCGATTCAAGTCCAGGGCCTCCGCCACAGCCTGGTAGTTGTCATTCACATAGCCGCCGAAATAGGCCGGATCGTCCGAGTTGACGGTGGCTAACAACCCCTGCTCCAACATGGTCTTGAGGGGATGGGCCGCCAACGATTTGACTACGCGCAACCTTAGATTGGACAGGGGACAAAGGGTCAGCGGCGTCTGCGAGTCCCTTAACCGCCGAATTAGCGCGGGGTCTTCCATAGCGCGGTTGCCATGGTCCACGCGCTCCACTTGCAACGCATCCAGCGCTTCCTCGACATAGGCCGGCGGCCCTTCTTCGCCCGCGTGGGCCACCCGCCGCAATCCCAGGTCGGCGGCGGCGCTGAACACTTGGGCGAATTTTGCCGGGGGATGACCCAGCTCCGAGGAGTCCAACCCCACAGCGCAAATCGAGTCCAAATGCGGGGCGGCCTGCTCCAAGGTGGCAAAGGCGTCCGCCTCGCTAAGGTGCCGCATAAAACACAGGATCAGCCGAGTTGAAACGCCAAACCGTTCCCGGCCTTCCGCCAAAGCGCGGCTAATGCCCGCCATCGGCGTGGCGAAAGCAAGCCCTCTTTCGGTGTGCGCCTGGGGGTCAAAAAACACCTCAACATGACGCGCCGCATCGGCCTGGGCCCTCTCCAGGTAGGCCATGGTCAGCGCGTGGAAATCCTGTTCGGTTTGCAACGCGCTCAGCCCTGCGTAATAGACATCGAGAAACGCCTGGAGATCCTTGAAGTCGCAAGCCGCGCGTAGCGCCTCGACGGAAGCGTAGGGCAGTTTCACGCCGTTGCGAGCGGCCAGGCTCAACATGAGCTCAGGCTCAAGAGCGCCTTCCAGGTGAATGTGCAACTCCGCCTTGGGCAAACCGGCAATGAATCGGCGCAGGTCCATCATGCCGCCAGACTGCTTATTCATCGGTGAAATTGGCGTTCAGGAAGGTCTGCACGGCGTTAATGACTAATGCCGGCTGGTCCAAATGAATCAAATGTCCGCTGTGTTCGGCGATCAGATGCACGCTGTTGTCGCTCAGCAAAGACAGTTCGTCTTGCAACTCCATCCAGATGCGCTCCATTTCATTGCCGTAGTCATTGTTGGGCCACACCCGGCGTCCGCGGGTCAGAACCACCATGGGGACTTTCGGCATAGGATTGGAAAACCGCACCTGCCTTGCGCTTACGGGAAGCCCGTTCATCTCTTCTCGCCAAGTCAGAATCTGGCGCCAGCGTTGCATCATCCAGTGGGCCAAGGTCTTGGTCTCATCGGGAAAGTTGGGATGCATGACAGGCTTAAAGACCAGATAGCTCCTGGCCCTGTGTATGTCGGCCCTGTGTTCGCCGCGCTCAGGAGACGGCAAGCGCTCAATCTGCTCCGGATGAGAGGAATCGATTAAAACCAGGCCCGCCGTGTCCTGCGGGTAATGCCGAGCGAACAGTTGGGCGGTGTAACCCCCGAAGGAGTGCCCCGCCACTATGTAAGGGCCAGACACGCCGGCCCGGCCCAACAAGGTGCGCAATTCCTGGGTGATGCGGCGGCTGGTTCTGGGCAAGGGCCCCATGTCGCTCCAGCCGTAGCCGGCCCGGTCGTAGGAACAGACCCGGGTGTGGCGGGACAAGACTTTTTGCACCTGCATCCACTCCAGGGAGAAGCCGCCGGTGCCGGAGTCGAAAATGAGCGCGGGCAGGCCCTGCCCCTGGCAATGAATGTGCAGGCGGTAGCCGCCGACATCAACCAGCTTGCCGGGGGCCTCATAAAGCAAGGTGGCGGGGGAAGCCAAGGCCGGCAACGATGCGGTACAATGCGCCAACCCCGCCAACAATGCGGGCAACAGGGCAAAACGCGCCGGCCCGCGCCTAGGGCCGAAATCAAGCAATCTCAACACAGGCAAGTCACTTGGCTATTCGACCTGGCCATTGTAGTCTAAAACGAAGGCTGTTGGCTGTCATCTATGACAGCTTTCTGCTCTCAGCGGTCCTTTTTTTCGCCACCGCGTTGGCGTTGCCGGTCAACGCCGGCGCGGCGTTTGAGCAGGGCAACGCGCTTTATTCCGCTTATTTGCTGTTGGCCAGCTATGTGTACTTCACTTGGCAATGGAAAAAAGGCCGGCAGACCCTGGGGATGCGCGCCTGGCGCATTTACCTGACCACGGCCACCGGCGAGGCCCCCACCTGGAGGCGCCTGACCCTGAGGTTTGCCCTCGCTTGCTTGTCTTTGGCGGCGTTCGGCGCGGGATTTGTCTGGGCGCTGTTCGACCCGGACCGACTCGCCTTCCACGACCGGTTTTCAGACACGATGCTGACCCTGGGCCCCTGAGGGCGCTTTGGCTCTCTGGGGGGGCTTTCCTTTTGCCTTCTCTTTTAGCGCCGGGCCCCAGGCGCCTAAGGAGTGGCAAAGGATCAGAATCAACGCCAAGGTCGGGGCCGTCGCGCTGAGCAACGGCGGCAGGCCATAGACCACGCCGACATGATGAGCGGCGGTGTTGCACAAATAAAAGAGCGCGCCGAGCAGGGCGCCCGTGAACACATGATAGCCCACCGCAACGGGTTGGGCCCGCGCGCCCACCAAGGGAATGGCTAACAGGATCATCGCGACAATCGTGACCGGCCTGATCAGCTTTTCATAGAAAGTCTGTTGGTAGCGGACGGCGCTTTGCGCGTTCAACCGCAAAAACCGCAGGTAGTGGTACAGGCCCCAGGCGGACAGGCGCTGGGGGTCGATCGCCGCCAGGTTGATCTTGCGGGGATCTAACAACGAGGGCCAGCTGGCTTTCTCGTACTCTTGCCGCTCCACCCCGGTCTCGTGAATGGCGGTTTTCACAATCCCTTCCAATAGCCATTGCGAGTCGACATATTCGGCGCGCGCCGCGAAAATGCTGTTGCGCAACCGCGCCGCGTTGTCAAACTCGTAAATGTAAATGTTCTCGACCCGGTTGCCGGGCAGGACCCGTTGAATATTGATGAAGCTGTTTCCATCCCGGGCCCAGAAACCCTGTTTCGTCTGCGTGCTCACCTGCCGCGCCAGCCCTTCCCCCTGGCGCCGTTGCGCCTCCCTCTCGCTGGCGGGCGCGACAAACTCGCTGATGAAAATCGAGAACAAGGCGATGATCAAGGCGGATTTTCCCAAGAGCGACGCCAAGGCGAGTTTGGACACCCCGGAAGTTCTGATGACATCCAGTTCGTTGTTGCGCGCCAACAGGCCCAGGGTGACCATGCCAGCGATCATCGCCGCAATCGGCAGCAACTCGTAAATCAGCCGCGGCACGGTCAACAGCGCGTAGAGCAACGCCAACGCCACGCCATAGTTCTCGGCCTGGGCCTCCTCCAGTTGATCCGCGAGAGACAAAAAGAAGGTGACCGCCACCAGGATCAACAGCGCGAGGGCCGCGGTCTTGACCAGGCTGGCGGCAAGGTAACGCTGCAGGATTCTCAGATGCGGCAGGCGTCTTATCGTCGCCTGCGGCCGCCGCCGCGGGGCCGGGCGTTGTCGCGGGACGCTCACCGTTCAGCGGGCCGGCGCCTGGCTCTCAGGCGCAACATCCGTCTCGCCTTAGGCAACGACGCCAGCAGGACGATCAACGCGAACAGGATGGCGTGCACCCACCACAAGCCAAGTTCCGGGGCGATCGCGTCCCGTGTCAGCAAGGTCTTCGATATGCTCAGCAGGTTGCTATAGACGATGTAGATCAGCGTCCCCACAACGATGGGCAGGTAACGGTATTCGTTGTAGGAATAACGGCTCAGCGCGAATGCCAACATGGGCAGCAGCAACGCCGCGATGACATAAGAGACGCGCCATTGCAGTTCCGCCCGATACAGGGGCCGCTCCGAATCCAACAAGGCGGCCATGGAATACGAACCGATCTTGTTGTACTTGAATTCTTCGCTCTGCTGTTGCACCAGGACGCCGTAGGTTTTGTACTTGATAATCTGATAATTCAAATCCCCTGGGCGGCCTACATACCGCCTGCCGTCCTGAAACAGCATGTACCTGTCGCCTTGCTCCTCCTTTATGTAGTTCGCGCCGTCTGAGTTCAGGATGCTCAGCTGGCCATCGCGCAGGTCCTGTAGAAACACATTCTCCATCCGTTCGCCGCCATCGCCGACCCGTTCGACATAGACGATCTGGTCGCCTTTGTTGAACTCGTTGAAGTTGCCGGCGCGGATGCCGGTCGTTGCCGCCTGGGTCTCGGCCTGGGCCTTTATCTCTTCGGTTTTCTTCATGGCCCAGGGCGCCATGAAAAACCCCGCGACTAACACCAACGCCGCAAACAACAGGGAAAATTGGAACACCGGCAGGAATTGAAGACGGCGAGCGCCTCCTGAGACCGACATCACCAACAATTCCTGGTCCCGCGCCAGCCGCGCCAAGCCCGATATGACCGCAAGGAAAATGGCCACGGGCATCAGCTTGGGCAAGGTGGCCGCCATTTTCACCAACATCATCTGGAAGATCAGGTCGGTGGGCAGGGCCCCGGCCGCGGCGTCGGCTAAGTATCTGACCAACAGGTTGCTTGTGATGATCAGCAACAACAGGCCGAGAATCCAGCCCAGCTTTTCCAGGATTTCCCGGTGAATGTAACGGCGCAGGATCATGGGCGTCAGAGGGCCGCGTCGACTCCAGGCGCCAACACGGAGGCGCCGAACGATAACAATTTTGCTTCAGGCCATGGAAAAGAATATAATGCCCAAACATTCACAAAAAACAGAATATCATGGAATTCAGCGCCAAAAGCGGCAACCCCGAAAAACAACACACCGCCTGCCTCGTGTTGGGTGCCCATGAACCGCGCAAATTGACGGCCGCGGCAAAGGCCGTCGACGAGGCCAGCGGCAAGCGCCTGTCCAGTCTGTTGCGCCGGGGCGCCCTCAAGGGCAAGGTGGGTCAATCGCTGGTGTTGCACGACATCCCCGGCATCAAAGCGGAACGGGTTTTGCTGATCGGTTGCGGCCCGGAAAAGGCCTTGGATGACAAACAGTATCTGAAGATCATGGAAGGCAGCGCCAAGCAAATCAAGGCTGTCGGCGTGGCCGAGGCGGTGAGTTTTCTCCCGACTCTCAAGGTCAAGGACCGGGATGACGCCTGGAAGATGCAATACGGCGTCAACGCCGTCCAGCAGGCCCTGTACGAGTTCAAGGACTTCAAAAGCGAACAAGCCGAAGAGGGCAAAACCCTGCGCAAAATCACGATGATGATCTCATCGCGCCGGGACTTGCCCCGTTGCGGGATCGCTCTCGACCGGGGCGTCGCCTTGGCCGAAGGCGTGAAGCTGGCCCGGGACCTGGCCAACCGTCCCGCCAACGCCTGCACCCCGGCTTATTTGGCGGAGCGGGCGACGCAATTAGGCAAATCCCTGAAATCGGTGCAGGTGAAAATCACTGATGAGGCGGAAATGAAACGACTGGGCATGCATGTCCTGCTGTCGGTGTCCCAAGGCAGCGCCCAGCCGGCGAAATTGATCACCTTCAAATACCAGGGCGCGGGAAGGAACAGCAAGCCCGTGGTGTTGGTGGGCAAGGGCGTGACCTTCGACACGGGCGGCATATCCATCAAACCCGCATCCGCCATGGACGAGATGAAGTTTGACATGTGCGGCGCGGCGTCTGTGTTCGGTGCCGTGGCCGCCGTCGCCGGCATGGGCCTGCCCATCAACCTGGTGGGCGTCGTGCCGGCCACGGAAAACATGCCCGGCTCCAAGGCCACGAAGCCAGGCGACATCTTCACCAGCATGTCCGGGCAAACCGTGGAGGTGCTGAACACAGACGCGGAAGGACGGTTGATCCTGTGCGACGCCCTGACTTACAGCGACCGCTTCGAGCCCGCCGTGATCATCGACATCGCCACTTTGACCGGCGCTTGCGTCGTCGCCTTGGGGAAGCACGCCTCGGGCTTGCTCAGCAACCACGACCCCTTGGCGCAAGACCTGTTGCGCGCCGGCCAGACCGCCGGCGATCGGGCCTGGCAACTGCCCCTGTGGCCGGAATACGAAAAACAATTGGACAGCCCGTTCGCCGACATGGCCAACATCGGCGGCCGCGACGCCGGGACCATCACCGCCGCTTGTTTTCTGTCAAAATTCGCGCGCAAACATCAGTGGGCGCACTTGGACATCGCCGGAACGGCCTGGACCAGCGGCAAAAACAAGGGCGCGACCGGTCGCCCGGTGCCGTTGCTCGTTCAATACCTGGCGGACCGGTGCGCAAAACAGGACTAGGCGGGACGGCAAGCCCGGAAGATGCCCAGGGCCGACTTCTACATCATCCCCGAACCCAGCCTGCCGCCCCGCTTCGTTTGCCTGTTGGCGAGCAGAGTCAGGGAGGAGGGGTGCGATCTCTACATCCACGCCGCGTCCAAAGCCGAGGCCCTGACCTTGGACGACTTGCTGTGGACCTTCCGCGACATCAGCTTTCTGCCCCATGCGTTAGTCGATGAGGCCGAGGCTCTGGATTGCCCCATCGTCATCGGCTGGGAGGGCGCAGAGGGCCCGCCCCGCCAAGCCTTGCTCAATGCGTCCGGCGCGTTGCCCCAGTCCATAGCGGGCTACGAGCGCATCATCGACGCGGCGCCCGCCGACCCGAAGGCCCGGGACCTGGCGCGGCAACGATACAAGCATTACCGCGACCAGGGTCTGGAGGTCCGCCACCACAAAATCGAACCCGCGCCGGGCTGAATCCCGTTAGCCGCCGGGACGCCGCAATGGATAAGACCTACGATCCCAAGGCCATTGAGTCCTCATGGTACGCCCGCTGGGAACAGCGGGGCTATTTCCAGCCCCTTGGCGGGGCAGATCCTTACTGCATCGCCTTGCCGCCCCCCAATGTCACGGGCGTCCTGCACATGGGGCACGCCTTTCAGCAGACCCTGATGGACATCCTGATCCGCCGCCGCCGCATGAGCGGCGCCGCCGCCCTGTGGCAGTGCGGCTCAGACCACGCCGGCATCGCCACGCAAATGGTGGTGGAGCGCCGTCTGGAAAGCCAGGGGCGGTCCCGTCTTGAACTTGGCAGGGAGCGCTTCATCCAGGAGGTCTGGAACTGGAAGGAGCAGTCAGGCAACGCCATCGCCCGGCAATCGCGCCGCTTGGGCGCCTCCATGGACTGGTCCCGCGAACGCTTCACTATGGATGAGGGCCTCTCCCGCGCCGTGCGGGAGGTGTTCATTCGCCTCTACGACGAGGGTCTGATCTACCGGGGCAAGCGCCTGGTGAACTGGGATCCGGTGTTGCGCACCGCTGTCTCCGATCTGGAAGTGGAGGCCAAAGAGGAAAAGGGAAAACTCTGGCATCTGCGCTACCCCCGCGCCGATGGCAAGGGCCATGTCGTGGTGGCGACCACGCGGCCCGAGACCATGTTGGGGGACGCGGCGGTGGCGATCAACCCGGAGGACGACAGACACCGGGGCCTGGCGGGCCTGATGGTGGAGTTGCCCCTGACCGGGCGCAAACTGCCGGTGATCGCCGACGACTATGTGGACCCGGCCTTCGGCAGCGGTTGCGTCAAGATCACGCCGGCCCATGATTTCAATGACTACGAGGTGGGACAGCGACACAAGTTGCCGTTGCTCAACATCTTCACACCGGACGCCGCCATCAACGACAACGGGCCTGAGCCTTACCGGGGTCTGGACCGTTACGCGGCGCGCCGGCAAATCGAGCAGGACTTGCAGACCCTGGGGCTGGTTGAAAAAATTGAAGAGCATGACTTGGTGGTGCCCCGGGGCCAGCGCTCCGGCGCCGCCATAGAGCCTTACCTGACCGATCAGTGGTATGTGAAGGTTCGCCCCTTGGCGGAACCGGCCGTGGCCGCCGTGAAAAACGGCTCGACGCGCTTCATCCCCGAGCACTGGGCCAAGACCTATTTCGAATGGATGGACAACATCAACGACTGGTGCATATCGCGGCAACTGTGGTGGGGCCATCGGGTGCCGGCCTGGCACGACGCCAAGGGCAACATCTATGTGGGCGAGAGCGAGGCGCAGGCGCGCGAAAAACACGGCTTGGCCGCCGGGCTTGCGCTGACCCAGGATCCCGATGTGTTGGACACTTGGTTTTCCTCGGCGCTCTGGCCCTTCTCCACCCTGGGATGGCCCGAACAGACAACGGAGCTGAAACGGTTTTACCCCACCTCTGTGCTGGTCACCGGTTTCGACATCATCTTCTTCTGGGTGGCCCGGATGATGATGATGGGACTCAAGTTCATGGGCGATGTCCCGTTCCGGGAGGTCTATATCACCGGTCTGGTCAGGGACGCCGAAGGGCGGAAAATGGCCAAGTCCAAGGGCAATGTGTTAGACCCGCTGGACCTGATAGACGGCATCGGGCTTGAGGCTCTGGTGGAGAAACAGACCAAAGACCTCATGCGCCCGGAGTCCGCGCCAGCCATTGAACGCGCCACGCGCAAGCAGTTCCCCCAGGGCATCGCCGCGTTCGGCACGGATTCATTGCGCTTCACCTTCGCGCAACTCGCCACCCAGGGGCGCGACATTCGTTTTGACGCGGGCCGCTTGCAAGGCTACCGCAACTTCTGCAACAAGCTCTGGAACGCCGCCCGCTACGCGCTGATGAACGCGGAAGCCCACGCCCCGACCATAGGGGCCGGGCCGGAGACCCTGGGCCTGGCGGAACGCTGGATCAACACCCAGCTGGCCCTGGCCATCGAACAGACAGCGCAAGGCCTCGCCGATTACCGATTCGACTTGGCTTCCCAGGCCCTGTACGAGTTCGCCTGGGACGAGTATTGCGACTGGTATGTGGAGCTGTCCAAACACACCTTAAACGACGCCAGCGCCACCGCGGCGCGCAAGCGCGGCGCCCTGCAAACCCTGTTGCGCGTCTTGGAGATGCTGTTGCGCCTGTTGCATCCCTTCATCCCGTTCATCACCGAGGAATTGTGGCAAAAGGTCGCTCCCCGGCTGGACAAACAGGGGGAAACCATCATGTTGCAACCCGTCCCGGCGGCGACGGAGCTTGAAACAGACCCCGCTTCCATAGCCGAAATGGACTGGGTCAAGAGCTTTGTGTTAGGGGTCCGGCGCATTCGCGCGGAGCGGGACATCGCGCCCGGCAAGCTCCTGCCGGCGCAGATCCAGGGCGGCAGCGAACAGGAGCGACAGTGGCTTAGCCAAAACAGCGGCTACATTCGGGCGTTGGCGAAGCTCTCGTCCATCGAGCCCGTCGCGGAGGCCCCCGCCGACGCCGCCACGGCCCTGGCGGGGGACCTGGTGATATTGGCGCCCTTGGCGGACCTGATCGACCCCCGGGCCGAGAGGGGGAAATTGAAAAAAGAACTTGCCGCGCTCAACAGCGAGAAGCAACGGATCAGTGGTAAACTGGCGAACCAGAATTTCATCGACCGGGCGCCCCCTGAGATCGTGGAAAAAGAACGGCGCAAATTGGCGGAAATCGACGCGGCGGCGGCAAAGCTGGCGGAACAACTCGAGCGTGTGCAAAGACTGATTGACCAATAATGTTCGCAACCCTCAAAGAAGACATCCAGGTGGTGTTCGAGCGGGACCCCGCCGCGCGCAACGCCATAGAGACGCTGATAGCCTGCCCCGGCCTGCATGCGATCTTGTGCCATCGCGTCAACCATTGGCTGTGGAAAAAAAAGCGCCACCTGCTGGCCCGTTTCACCGCCCATGTGTCGCGCTTCCTTACCGGCGTGGAGATCCATCCGGGAGCGACCATAGGGCGCCGCTTGTTCATCGATCATGGCATGGGCATCGTCATCGGCGAGACCTCTGAGATTGGAGACGACTGCTCTATCTACCACGGCGTCACCTTGGGGGGCACCACTTGGCAGAAGGGCAAGCGCCATCCGACGCTGAAAAACGGCGTCATCATCGGCGCCGGCGCGAAGGTGCTGGGGCCCATCACCGTGGGAGTCGACGCGAGGATAGGCTCCAACGCGGTGGTGGTGAAGGATGTGCCTGACCACGCCACTGTGGTGGGCATACCGGGCCGGGTGATCGCGCAAAAAACCACGGCCGGGGTCGACGCCGAAAAAGAGGAAAAAGAGGCGCGGCGAGAAGCCATGGCCAAGAAGATCGGCTTCGATGCCTACGGCGGCAGCCGGGACATGCCCGATCCCGTCCAAAACGCATTAGACGCCATGTTGGACCACATGCACAAGGTGGACAAAGAACTGGAGTCCCTCAAGAAAAAAGCGGAGAAAGACTGAATAACTTTCAATGCGGGCTTGAATGAACATGGCAAAAGCGTTGCAAACATTCAAAACAGACGCCGCCCGCGCCGTGTTCCTCAACGGGCCGCGACTGAAATGCGAGATCTACAAAGGGGACAATAACAAAATCATCGCCGGCCTCCCCGATAATTCCATTGACCTGGTCCTGACTTCACCGCCTTATTTTCAGCAACGCTCCTATTCGGCGGCCGGCGGCGGCAACGAACGGACGCTGGAAGAATACCTGGACAACATCATTCAGACTTTCAAATCTCTCTTGAGGGTTGTAAAGCCCACCGGGAACATCGTCTATAACATGGGGGACAAGTATTTGGATGGAAGCCTGATGTTGGCGCCGTACCGATTCGCGGTGAGAGTGACTGATGAATTGGGATTGAAACTCGTGAACGATGTAACCTGGGTCAAACAGAATCCAGCGCCTCATCAGTTTAGCAGGCGGTTGACTTCAAGCACGGAGCCTTTTTTCCATTTTGCCCTCACCACCGATTATTACTATAACCGCGATGCGTTCATGCCCGATGACGCAACGCCGCGCCATGCGCCATCGGCGAAATTGGGAGAAGGCTACCGCAGGCTTATCGATTCTTCTGAATTGAACGCCGGCCAGCGCGCGGAAGCGCATCGCGCCTTGGACCAGGCGGTGCAAGATGTGCGCGATGGCGTGATTCACAGTTTTCGCATGAAAATACGCGGCGTGCATGCTCCCGCTTACGGGGGGCAGGATGGCGGCAGAAAAATACATATAGACCGTGAAGGATTCACAATCATACGCCTCTCCGGACGCAAGATGAAAAGAGATGTGATTGAAAGCCCAGTGGGTTCGCTCAAAGGGAATGGCCATCCGGCCATATTCCCTGAAAAGGTGATCAGGGAGTTTGTTCGCATGATGAGTCCGGAAGGAGGCGCGGTTCTGGATCATTACATGGGTAGCGGCACGACGCTTGTGGCGGCGCTGAAAGAGCGCAGAAACTGCGCCGGCATAGACCTCAGTGAGGAATACTGCAATTCAGCCATCCAGCGGATCCGCGCCGACAAAGCCATCATGGGAGCAGTTCTTTCCAGCTTATATCATTAGAACAACACGCCGCACCTGATATCCGCTCAGGATTGATTGGCTACCTTCCCTTTTTGGATTCGGTCGTCGTTTGTTTTACTCTTCAGGGGTCAGACCCCGGTTGTTCGCGGGCGAGATCGGGGTAAGGCCCCAACAAGGCAATCAGCACAGTGCCAACCAACACAATTCCGGCCGTCGCCCACAAGGCGCCGAGGTAATTTCCGGTCAGGTCGCGATAGAAGCCCATCAGGGGCGCGCCGGCCATGGACCCCAGCTGAAAAGCGGAAAACATGACGCCATAGATGAGGCCAAAGGCGCGGGGACCGAAGTAGCGACTGCTGATGTAGGCTATCTCGCTGATCTCCGAGCCGGTGGCCAGCCCCACGCCTAAGGCGGCGACAAAGATCAACCAGCCGCTTGCGCCGGTGGCCAACAGGACGATGCCCGCCACCAGGCCTAACAAGAACACGGCGGCCACATAAGGCGCGAAGAAGCGGTCCATGAGAACCCCCGCCAAAATGCGCCCGGCCACCAGGCCCAAGGCCAACAAGCTCATGCACAAGGCGGCGACGGCGGGAGCAACGCCCCGGTCTATGAGCATGGGCACCAAATGGGCAAGCATGCCGGTGATGCCTATGCCCACCAACAGGAAAGAGGTCAGGATCAACCAGAAGCTGAGAGTTCTGGCGGCGTCCCGACATGACAGGCCGATGTTCGCCGCGGTCGCCGGCCCGGCCCCGACGCCCTCCGGCCCCTGGCCCGCCGCGCCGCCGCCTGCATCATTCGCCGGGTCGCCATCCGGTTTCAACCCCATCTCCTCCGGCGTCTCCTTCATGACGAACGCCGCCATAGGCAGAGCCAGGACGAAGATGAGCAAGGCAAAGCCGGCGTAAGCCATGCGCCAGCCGAAGTTCACGCTCATCGCCTGAACGAACACCGGCACCAACATGGCCCCGACGCCGAAGCCGGACAAGGAGAGGCCCAGGGCCAGGCCCCGGCGGCGGGAGAACCAGGCCAACAACACGCGGGAATAGCTTTGCGGGAGGGTGCCGGCGCCCAAAAACGGGATGAGGAAATACAAGGCGTAGAGGTGCCACAAGTTAGGGGTAAGCAGGGTCATGGCGGCCACGGCGAAGCCCATGAGGGTCACGGAGGGAAGCAGGGTTCGGCGCGCGCCAAATCTGTCAATGAAAAAGCCCAGGCAGGGAGAGGCGATGACGACCGCCAAATTGGTCATAGTGACCGCTATCGAGAGCTCGCCCCGGCTCCAGCCGAATTCCGCTTCCAGGGGGTTGACCAACGCGCCGAAGGCGAACACCGTGAACATGGCGTAACTCAAACCCATGCCGACGAAGCCGGTGGCGACATTCCACCAGCCGTAGAAGATCCCCGGCCGCCGGTTGCTCACAGCTTGCAGACCGGGGTCCGCCGTCGCCGCCTTATGCTACAACTGCACGGAATCGGCGAGCAGGCAACCCGGCGCGGGGGTGTCTTCCAGGGACCAGCCACCCATCAGGTAATGATGCACGATGCGCATGGCGGTCAAACCGATCTGCTCATCAAAACCATCGAGATCGCCGAAGCGGTCTTTCAGTTTGTTCGCCACATAACCCTGCATGGGTTCGTAGGCCCAAATAGGGACAAATTCCACAAAGGCCTGCTGACAGGCTTCTTGCACCGCCTCGATGTAGTCGCACCCCTTGGCGAATCCCTCCCGGTCGGTGAGCTCGTAGCGTCCCGGCACAAAGACGCGCCAGTCCAGCTCCAGGAAACCACGCATGAACCTGACGAAATTCCTTAGATGAATGTCCGGCAACAATCCGTAGCGGGCGTTGGCGAAGATGGTGTCCGAGGAAAACAAGATTTTTTCCGGTTCGAACCAGGCGGCAATGTTGCCGGAACCGTGGGTGGGGCCTGGGTTTAACAGGACCAGCTCCACCCCATCGACCGTGATGCGGTTTTCCGGGCCGGAAACAACGCGGGTGACTTGAGTTTGCCCCTCAGCCTGACGCAGTTTAACCACTTTGGCGCACAGCTCGTCGGCGATGATCTCCGCGTCCGGCGCCAGGTCAGCGGCGAAACCGGCGTGGTCCAAGTGATCATGGGAATAGATGACGGCGCGAATCGCCTTGCCCGGCACCGCCTCCTCCACCGCGCGCGCATAAGCTCGGGCCCGACCCGGCGCGCCAAAGGTGTCGAAGGCGACAACCCCCTCGTCGCCTTCCAGGAAAATGGTCCGATAAACGCCATCGCTCACGGTCCAAAGGCGCCCCGACAGCTTGTCGACGGACATCTCCGGCTCCAAGGCTAAGTAATCTTGGGCCTTGTCAGTGGTGAACAGCCCTCTGTTCTCACTCATGGGTTTGGCCCGCGCAAGTCAGAAAGGCGTGGTGTCTGGCTCAACATTGCCCTCTATCCCCCAGCCGCCGGTCAGATAGTGTTGAATATATCGGGACAGGTTCATGGCGCAATACTCGGCGTAGCGAAACAGGTGGCCGAAAGACGGCGACAGCTTCTCGTCTGTGTAGCGGCGCAGGGCGCTCCAGTCGTGCGGGTCAACCCCGTCTATGATGGCCTGCTGGGCGAAGCCGGCCATCAGGTCATAGTACTCCAGGTTGTCGATAAAGCCCTGCCGGTCCGTGATCCAGAAATGGCCCGGAATGAACACATCCCAATCCAGGCTAAGAAAACGCTTCATGCAGGGCAGGTAAGGCTTCAAGTGCCAGTCCGGGCAGAAGGTGTAGCCCACCCCGGGGATCACGGTGTCCACCATGAACAACACCTTGTTTTGCGGAAACCAGGCGGCGATGTTGCCATCGCCGTGGGTGGGGCCGGGGTAGAGCAGTTCGAAATAAACGCCATCTATCTCGTAGGCCTTTCTTTCGCCCTCCCAAGCCTCCGTGGCCGGCAACTGGCCGTCGGATTCCCTCGCCTTCACCACTTCGGCGCATAATTGATGAGCGATGATGTCCGCCTCCGGCGCCAGGTCAGCGGCAAACCCGGTGTGGTCCAGATGGTCGTGGGAATAGACGATGGTGTGAATGGGCTTCTGCGGAAAAACCCGGCCGACGGCGCCGGCGTAGGCCCGGGCCGTGCCGGGCGTGGTCAAGGTGTCAAAGGCGATGACGCCCTTGTTGCCCTCCAGGAAGATGCTGCGATAGATGCCCTCGCTGACGGACCAGATTTTCCCGCGCACAGGGGAATAAGAGATGTCCCGCCACGCGCCCATGACAGGGTGCGGCCCCGGAATGGTGAAGATCCCGCAATGATCGCATTCCGGCTGCTTGTTATTGTTGTCGCCTGCTTCACTCACGGTTTCATGTCCGCGCCGCCTGCGCCAGCGCAACCGTCCGCCTCAGCGACGGCTAACGCTTGCTGTATTGTGGCCGTTTCCGAGCCTTGTGCAACCCGACCTTTTTTCGCTCCACTTCCCGGGCGTCGCGGGTGACAAAACCCGCCTCTCGCAAGGGTTTGCGCAAGGCCTCGTCGTATTTGATCAGGGCCCGCGTGATGCCATGGCGGATGGCGCCGGCCTGTCCGGATATGCCCCCGCCGGTTACGGTGACCGAGATGTCGAACCCCTTGAGCATCTCCAGCTTCTCCAAGGGTTGCTGGACGATCATTCTGCCGGTTTCCCTGCCGAAATACTGCTCTAACGCGCGTTTGTTGATGACGATGTTGCCGACGCCTTTCTTCAGGAACACTCGCGCGCTGGCGCTCTTGCGGCGGCCGGTGCTGTAATAAACCTCATCAGGCATGGTCAGATTTCCAGTGGTTTGGGTTGTTGCGCCTCATGGCGGTGGTCGGCGCCGGCATAGACCCGCAGTTTGCGAAACATCTCCCGTCCCAGGGGGCCCTTGGGCAGCATCCCCTTGACGGCCTTCTCTATGACCCGCTCCGGTTTCGAGCGGATCAGCTTCTCAAAAGTGGTGGATTTTATCCCGCCGGGATAGCCGGAATGACGATAGTAAATCTTGTCGGTAGCCTTGTTTCCGGTCACCCGCACATCTTTGGCGTTAATCACCACCACATAGTCGCCGGTGTCGATATGGGGCGTGTATTCGGGCTTGTGCTTGCCGCGCAACCGCCGCGCCACCGCCGCGGCGAGCCGGCCCAACACCTTGCCCTTGGCGTCGACAAGATGCCATTCGTGTTTGATGTCCGCCGGCGTGGCTGTGTAAGTTTTCATCTCAATCGGTCGATCCGGGAAAAAGCCCATGATACGGACTGCTTCCCCTCTTGTCAAATGCCAAAATATCCACAAATATCAATAAGTTGAGGGCAGAAAAAGGCTAATCCCTCGAAAAACGGGGAAATTGTATACTAAATTGCCAAAATCGCCAACGCGCTTGAGGCGGAAGTTGCTGATTTGCTTTACTAAGCTGATGCGAAAAACAACCACTCAAAAAAGCGCGTGGAATGCCTCCAAAGCGCGGAAATCGTCTCACTATTTCAGCCAGGACGATATTTTCATCTATAAAGATGACATTTTGAAAATAGCGGACATTCCAAAATCGTCTGTTGATCTTATCATCACATCGCCTCCCTACAATGTTGACATTCACTACAATTCGCACAAAGACGATTTGTCCTACAATGAGTATCTGGAATTCACCAAGAAATGGATCAAAAAATGTTACGGCCTTGCAAGAGACGACGGACGATTTTGTTTGAATATCCCGCTTGACAAAAACAAAGGCGGCCAACAAGCGGTCTGCGCCGACATTACAAACACTGCCCGAAAAGTCGGCTGGAATTACCACTCAACAATTATTTGGAATGAGGGCAACATCTCGCGCAGGACCGCTTGGGGTTCCTGGATGTCTGCCTCTGCTCCTTATGTCATTGCTCCAGTTGAAGTGATCTTGGTTTTGTATAAAAACACTTGGAAAAAGGACAATGGACGAAAGGAAAACGACATAACAAAACAAGAGTTTATGGATTGGACAAACGGAGTGTGGACATTCAATGGTCAAAGCAAAAAAGGAGCGGGTGGACACCCCGCCGCCTTTCCGATTGAGCTTCCGAAAAGGTGCATGAAATTGCTTAGCTTTGTTGGCGACACCATTCTTGATCCATTTCTTGGAAGTGGCTCAACACTCGTTGCCGCAAGTTTGCATAAACGAAAAGGGATTGGCGTTGACATTGACAAGCGATACTGCGACATAGCGGTTGAGCGCTTGCGCCAAGAAGCGAAAATTGACCAAGCTGACTTGCTGTAAAAATAGGGCAAAGAAGAAAAACATCAGCGACAGGGGAGGCGCAATGCGGGGCTGGGCCCTGCGCCCGGCCCCGTGGCGAATGGTGGAGGCGGCCGGAGTCGAACCGGCGTCCGCAAGCCCTCTGCCCTCGGTTCTACATGCTTAGCCAGCTCTTTGCATTTAACCGCCTGCTCCCGAGTGGCAGGGAAAACAGACAGCGAGTCCGTCAAGTTTTAGCGAATCGGCTCCGGACAAACTTTCATCGCGAGCTTGCGTAATCGACCTCTGAGTTGACAGCGCAAGCACCGATCAGTCAGAGGCTGGCTGTCTTAAGCAGCCAGGGCTAAGTTGTCGTCTTCGGCAACTATAAAGTTTGCAGCTGTGTTCACGAGGTAATCTGCCCCCCGGCATGCACCTTGGGGTTCGGCGCTCCCGTCGAAAACCAATACGCCCCCAGGCAAGGCTCCATTCTACCACACATCCCTGGCGAACAACAACAAAAATCCGCGCCGCCCCGAGGCTCCCGCCAACCCTGCTCTTGAACCGGCCGCCTCCGCCATTTGCCGCGGGGCCGGGCGCCGGGCCTAGCCCCGCAACGCTTGGGAAAAGCTGGATTTTCCGCGCCTAAGCTTGCTTTTTTCCGATTTTCCCCTCATGTATAATGGCCGCTCACACAAGTTGCCAAGTGGGGAATGAAGAACCCCGGGGCGGCGCTCGTTTTCCCTCCTGTTTTTTCACGGGCCAATGAAACGCACACGCGGCAAGAGAGGTCGTATTCAAGGGCGGGTTACGCCCCACAAGGCGCTGGCTGACATCCGCCAGCTGTTGGGGGATGAACCCCGCGACCGCGACCTGTTGGTGGAACACTTGCACAAGATCCAGGACCGCTACGGCTGCCTGTCCCACCGCCACTTGTTGGCCCTGTCCATTGAAATGAAGTTGCCCATGGCCGAAGTCTATGAAACGGCCACTTTCTACCATCATTTCGATGTGTTGAAGAGCGACGACGCCCCACCGCCGCCATTGACGGTGAGGGTGTGCGAGTCCCTCACCTGCGAGATGTTCGGGGCGCGGGAACTCAGCGCCGCGTTGCGGGCCGCCTCCTCCAGTGAACAAGTGCGGGTGCAACTTGTGCCGTGCGTAGGCCGTTGCCACGCCGCGCCGGTGGCGGTGGTGGGCGCCCGCCCGGTGGAACAGGCGAACAAGGGCAAAGTCGCCGCCGCCATAGCGAAGGGGGAGACAGCCTGCCCCCTGCCAGAAGGCGTCCGTTACGCCCAATACCGCGAACAGGGCGGCTACGCACTGCTCGCCGACTGCCTGAAAGGAAACCGCGACCGGGATAAGATCATCGCCGCCCTTGAGGCCTCCCAATTGCGCGGTTTGGGCGGTGCCGGCTTCCCCGCCGGCAGAAAGTGGCGCATCCTGCGGGGGCAGCCCGCTCCCCGGCTGGTGGCGGTCAACATCGACGAGGGAGAACCCGGCACTTTCAAAGACCGCCACTACCTCGAAACGGACCCGCATCGCTTCCTTGAAGGCGCGCTGATCGCGTGCTGGGCCATAGAAGCGGAGGCCATGTACATTTATCTGCGGGACGAATACGCCGGTTGCCGCGCCATGTTGGAGAGGGAGCTGGCGGCTCTGCGGCAGGACCCGCCGGGGGCCCTTCCCCCCCTGCATCTGCGCCGCGGCGCCGGCGCCTACATCTGCGGCGAGGAATCCGCCATGATCGAATCCATAGAGGGCAAGCGAGGCATGCCGCGGCTGAGGCCCCCCTATGTGGCGGAGAAGGGTCTGTTTGGCCGCCCCACCTTGGAGCAGAACATGGAGACCCTGCACTGGGTGCGCGACATCGTGGAGAAAGGGGCGGACTGGTTTACTTCCCAGGGCCGCAACGGGCGCCAGGGGTTGCGCTCGTTCTCCGTCAGTGGCCGCGTGCGAAAGCCGGGGATGCATCTGGCCCCCGCTGGCATCACCATGCGGGAATTGCTCGAGGAGCATTGCGGCGGCATGTTGCCGGGGCATGAGTTTTACGGCTACTTTCCCGGAGGCGCCTCGGGGGGCATATTGCCGGCCTCCCTCGCCGACATCCCCCTGGACTTCGACACCTTGCAACCCCACGGTTGCTTCATCGGCTCCGCCGCCATCATCGTCTTGTCGGACCAGGACAGCGCCAAGGCTCTGGCCCTGAACGCCATGCGCTTTTTCGAGGCCGAGTCCTGCGGGCAATGCACGCCCTGCCGGGCCGGCGCCGCCAAGGCCGTCGCCCTGATGGAGCAACCCGAATGGGATCGGCTGTTGTTGGAAGACTTGGCGCGAACCATGGAGGACGCCTCCATTTGCGGGTTGGGGCAGGCCGCGCCCAACCCCCTGCGTTGCGCCATGAAATACTTTCCCGGAGAGTTCGAGTCGTGACGGAAAGCGCGGCGCTGGCGTCTCAAGAGCCGTCCCCCGCCACCGGCGGGGCCCCACAGCAGATCCCCTTTTCCCTGAACGGAAAGGAGATCGAAGCGCAGGCTGGGGAGACCATCATGGAAGCGGCGGAGCGGCACGGCGTGGCGATTCCCCGGCTGTGTCACAAGCCGGGGTACCGCGCCGCCGGCAACTGCCGCGCCTGCGTCGTGGAGGTGGAAGGAGAACGGGCCTTGGCACCGGCCTGTTGCCGCCAGCCCGCCGCCGGCATGAAGATCCACAGCGACAACGAACGGGCCCTGCATTCACAGAAAATGGTGCTGGAACTGCTGTTGGCCGACATGCCGCAACAGGGCCCTTCCCCCTACCGGCCGGACTCGGAACTGGACGCTTGGGCCTCCCGGCTCAAGGTGTTTTCTCCCCGCTTCGCGCCGCGCCAGCCGGTCGCCGCGGACCTGTCCCATCCCGCCATCGCCATCAACCTGGACGCCTGCATACACTGCGCCCGTTGCGTGCGCGCCTGTCGGGAGGAACAGGTCAACGATGTCATCGGCTACGCCCACCGGGGCAAGCATTCGGAGATCGTGTTCGACATGGGCGACCCCCTGGGAGAAAGCACCTGCGTGGCCTGCGGCGAGTGCGTGCAGGCTTGCCCCACCGGCGCGCTGATGCCCGCCAACAACGCCGGCCTGGAGGTTCCGGACCAGCGGGTGGATTCCGTCTGCCCCTACTGCGGCGTGGGTTGCCTGTTGAGCTTCCATGTCAAAAACGACCAGATTCAGTATGTGACCGGCAGAGACGGCCCCTCCAACGGGGGGCGTCTCTGCGTCAAGGGCCGCTACGGGTTTGACTACGCGCGCCACCCGGCGCGGTTGACGACGCCCCTGATTCGCAAACCGGGCGCGGCCAAGACCCCCCAGCTCATCGCCCCCCAAGCCTTGCATGACCATTTCCGGGAAGCCAGCTGGGAGGAGGCCCTGGACGCCGCCGCCAACGGACTGCGCCGGCTCCGGGACGACCGCGGGAGCCAGGCTCTGGCGGGCTTCGGTTGCGCCAAGGGCAGCAATGAAGAGGCCTATCTGTTCCAGAAGCTGATCAGAACAGGCTTCGGCACCAACAACGTCGACCACTGCACCCGGCTGTGCCACGCCTCGTCCGTGGCCGCCCTGTTAGAGACCATCGGTTCCGGGGCTGTTTCCAACCAGGTGGCGGATGGCGTCCAGGCCGAGGTCATCATCGTGATTGGCGCGCGCCCCAACGACAACCACCCGGTGGCGGCCACCTACATGAAAAACGCGGCCCTGCGCGGCAGCAAACTGATCGTCATCGAACCTTATGGCTCCGAGCTGTACCTGCACGCCCACAAGTTCCTGCAATTGCGTCCCGGCACGGATGTGTTGCTGCTCAACGGGATGATGCACGCCATTATCGAGGAGAACCTGCACAACAAGTCCTTCATAGAGGCCCACACTGAGGGGTTTGAGACGCTGAGGCAAACCGCGCAGGCTTACAGCCCCGAGAAAGTCGCGCCGGTCTGCGGCATAGACGCAGCGGACATCAGGGAGACAGCGCGGCTGTACAGCAAAGCGGAAACGGCCATCATCTTCTGGGGCATGGGCGTGTCCCAGCATGTCCATGGCACGGACAACGCCCGGTGCCTGATCTCCCTGGCCCTGATGACGGGGCAGATCGGCCGCCCCGGCACCGGCCTGCACCCCCTGCGCGGGCAGAACAATGTGCAGGGGGCCTCCGATGTGGGGCTGATTCCCATGGTCTATCCCGACTACCAGCCGGTGGACGACCCCCGGGCCAGAGAGCGCTTCGAGGCCCTGTGGGGGACGCCCCTAAGCCCGAACCGGGGCAAGACGGTGGTGGAGATCATGCACGCCATCTACGCCGGCGAGATCGGCGGCCTCTACATCATGGGGGAGAACCCGGCCATGTCCGACCCCAACCTGAACCACGCCCGCGCCGCCCTGGCCAAATTAGACCACCTGGTGGCGCAGGACATATTCTTCACGGAAACCTGCGGCTTCGCCGATGTCATCTTGCCGGCCTCGGCCTTTCCGGAGAAGACCGGCACTTTCACCAACACCGACCGGCGGGTGCAACTCGGACGGCAGGCCTTGGCGCCGCCGGGAGACGCGCGGCAGGACCTGTGGATCATCCAGGAACTGGCTCGGCGGCTGGGGCTGGATTGGGACTACGCCGGACCGGAGGCGGTCTTCGAGGAGATCGCGCAGGCCGTCCCCAGCATGGGCGGCATGACCTGGGCGCGGCTTGAACAAGAGGATTCTCTGACCTACCCGCTGGAGCGAGAGGGCGACCCGGGGCGACCGGTCATCTTCCAGGGCGGGGTGTTCGACACGGCGGACGGCAAGGGGCGCTTCGTCCCTGCCGACTATGTGGAAGCGGACGAATTGCCCGATGAGGCCTTTCCCGTCATCCTCCTCACCGGGCGGCAACTGGAGCACTGGCACACCGGCACCATGACGCGCCACTCTCGGGCGCTGAACGCCATAGAACCCCTGCCTTATGTGTTGATTAGCCCCGCCGACCTGCGGGCCTTGGCCCTGGAGTCGGGGGACCCGTTGACCATCGAGTCTCGCCGCGGCAAGCTGACCACCAGCGCCCGCGTTGATGAAGGCATGCAACCCGGCGTCGTCCTGATGCCGTTCACCTACCACGAGGCCGCCGCCAACCTGCTTACCAACGATGCCCTGGATCCCCACGGCAAAATCCCCGAATTCAAGTTTTGCGCCGTGCGGGTCAGCAAAAACGAGGCCGCCGCCTGAAAGCGACAGGGGCGAGGGGGGCCGGCCGCGCCGGGGCCCGCTCCGCTCCCTGTTTAGGCCCCCGCCGCCTGTTCAGCAGGCGGGGCGTTGTGGTACAATCCCCAACTTCTAACTTGGAAATCACGCCATGACCGATTTCTTCATCCATAGCGCCTGGGCGCAAGGGGCGTCGCCGCAGGGCGGCGGCGGGTCGTTTTTGTTTCTGATGATCTTTTTCGTCGTCATCTTTTATTTCTTTTTGATACGCCCGCAGATGAAACAGGCCAAGGAGCATAAACAGCTAGTCAGCAACCTGGCCAAAGGGGACGAGATCGTCACCAACGGCGGCATGTTAGGGAAGATCAACCAGGTGGGCGACAACTTCATCGTGCTGGAAGTCGCTCGCGACACCGAAGTCAAAGTGCAAAAAAACGCCGTCTCCGCGGTGTTGCCCAAAGGCACATTGAAAACGCTGTAACGGGGGCCGGCGGGCGTGAATCGGTATCCCCTCTGGAAATACCTGCTGATCATCACCGTGGTGACGGTCGGCAGCTTGTACGCGTTGCCCAACCTGTACGGAAAAGACCCGGCCCTGCAAATATCCGCGTCACGCGCCGCTGAGATCAGCGAACTGACGCGGTTTTCCGTCGAAGACGCGTTGGACGAGGCCGGTCTGGAACACATCGCCATGGACCTGGGGGCCAACAGCCTCACGGTCAGGTTCAAGGACGAGGGCGTCCAGCTCAAGGCCCAGGAAGTCGTCAAAGAAGCCTTGGGTCAGGCGTACACCGTGGCCCTCAACCTGGCGCCGGCGACGCCCGGCTGGTTGCGGCTGTTCGGCGCGGAACCGATGTTCCTGGGCCTGGACCTGCGCGGCGGCGTGCATTTCCTCATGGAGGTGGACATGGAAGCCGCCGTCGCCAAAGCGGAGGAGCGTTATGTCTCGGACATCAGGACCCAGTTGCGGGACCAGCGCATCCGCTACAAGACCATCACTCGCAACCGCGGCGGCGTCCTGTTGGCGCGCTTTCGAGATGATGAACAGCGCCAACGGGGGGCCGCGGAAATAGAGGAGAATTTTCCCGACCTGGAGGTGAAACAGCTGGAGACGAACGCGGAGGCCCTGGAGTTTCCCTTAGCCCTCAGGCTAAGCGAGTCCTCCGTCAAGGAAACCCGACGCCTGGCCCTGCAACAGAACATCACCACCCTGCGCAAGCGCGTGAACGAGCTGGGCGTGGCGGAACCGGTCATCCAGCAACAGGGGCTGGAGCGGGTCGTGGTGCAACTGCCCGGCGTGCAGGAGACCGCCCGCGCCAAGGAGATCCTGGGCGCGACGGCCACTTTGGAATTCCGCATGACCGACGAGGAGCATGATGTGCAAGACGCCTTGGACGGGCGCGTGCCAGCGGGGTCAAAACTCTACCACCAGCGCAACGGCGCGCCGGTGTTGCTCAAGAAGCAGATCATGCTCACCGGCGATTACATCATCGATGCCGCCGCCGGTTTCGATTCCATCTCCGGCAGCCCCAATGTGTCCATCACCCTGGATGGCAAGGGCGCGAAGCGGTTTAGCGACGCCACCGCCGAGGAAGTGGGCAAAAACATGGCCGTGGTGTTCATAGAAAACAAGACCGAGACGGTGGAAAAAGACGGAAAAATGATCAAGCGCAAGGAGACCGTGCAGGAAGTCATCAACATCGCCACCATCCGCGAGCAATTGGGCAAGCGGTTTCAGATCACCGGACTGGATTCCACCCAGGAATCCCGCAATTTGGCCCTGTTGCTGCGGGCCGGCGCCTTGGCCGCTCCCATAGAGATCATCGAAGAGCGCACGGTGGGCCCCAGCCTGGGCCAGGACAACATCGACAAGGGTTTCCTGTCGGTGCAAATTGGCTTCATCCTGGTGCTGATCTTCATGGCTGTGTGGTACAAGGCCTTTGGCTTGGCCGCGGATGTGGCCCTGGCCCTTAACCTGGTGCTGATCGTCGCCCTGCTGTCCATGTTGCAAGCCACCCTGACTCTGCCGGGCATTGCCGGCATCGTGCTGACGGTGGGCATGGCGGTGGACGCCAATGTGTTGATCTTTCAGCGCATACGGGAGGAGATCAAAAACGGCAACTCTCCCCAGTCCAGCATCCACGCCGGTTATGAAAAAGCCTTCACCACCATCGCCGACGCCAACATCACCACCTTGTTCGCCGCCATCGTGTTGTTCAGCTTCGGCACCGGCCCCATCAAGGGTTTCGCCGTGACTCTCTCTTTGGGGATAGTCTGCTCCATGTTCACCGCCATCGTGGTCACCCGCTCCATCGTGAACCTGCTCTATGGCGGCAAAAAACTGGACAAACTGACCATTTAGCCCGCCTGCGACCATGGCTAATCCAACGCAAAGGTTCAATTTCGACTTCATGGGCAAACGCCGCCAGGCGTTCATCTTCTCCTTGGCGCTCATCATCGGCTCCCTCGTCTCATTAGCCACGCGGGGGCTCAATTTCGGCATCGATTTCACCGGCGGCGCCTTGGTGGAGGTGAGCTATCAGGAGGCCGTTGAATTGGAGCAGGTGCGAAGCCGGCTGGCCGCCGCCGAGTTGGGCGACGCGGTGGCGCAATACTTTGGCTCGGCCCGGGAGGTGTTGATCCGAGTGCCGCAAATCCAAGGGCAGAACAACGTCGACGCCAGCGACGCGATTATTGCCGCGCTGAGGGACCCCGGCCTGCCTGTTGAAATCCGGCGGGCGGAGTATGTCGGCCCCCAAGTGGGGGAGGAGCTGCAAGAAGATGGCGGCTTGGCGATGATCTACGCGCTGATCATGATTTTCATCTACATCGCCTTTCGCTTCCAGCGCCTGTTCTCCGTCGGCGCCATTGCCGCGTTGGCGCACGATGTCATCATCACCGTCGGTTTCTTTTCCATCACGCAAATAGACTTTGACCTGACCGTGTTGGCGGCCCTGTTGGCGGTCATCGGCTATTCCCTGAACGACACCATCGTCGTCTTCGACCGCATTCGGGAAAACTTCCGCCGCATCCGCAAAGCGGCGCCGGTGGAGGTCGTCAACGCCTCGTTGAATCAGACCCTGAGTCGCACCCTGACGACCTCGCTCACCACCTTGTTGGTGTTAGCGGCCTTGTTTTCTTTAGGCGGGGAGATCATCCGCCCCTTCTCCACCGCTCTTATCGTCGGCGTGTTGATAGGCACCTACTCGTCCATCTATGTCGCCAGTCCCGTCACCCTGGTCTTGGGCATCAGCAAACAGGACTTGATGCCAGTGGAAAAAGAAGGCGCTGACAAGACCCCCTGAGTGAAGGGGCCCTCCGGCCCTTTGCGGCGGGAAATCCTCTCAAGCCGGCCCTGCTGGTTGCCGCGCCAGGAACAGATACGCCAACACAGACAGGGCAATGAAGAACACCACCGGCAAGCACACGCTGAGGGCGTCGCCGTTATAGACCAAGGCCGCCAACACGGAGGCCAAACCGCTGAGGATCATGGCGATGCTATTGGACAGGCCGGCGGCCGCGGCCGCTTGGCGCGGATGGTTCATCACCGCTCCCGCCATTGCTGGAGGGTTGACCAGCCCAGTGCAGACAAACAACAACAGAAATGGCGCGACGGTGGCGAACACGCTGGCGTTCAGAGACAGCAACGCGAACGCGATCACCCCGCTGCTGCAAAGACTGCCCGCCAAACCGAGGCGCAAAGTTTGCTCCGAACCGCGGCGCTTGATGATGCGACTGCCGATAACAGCGCCGCAGATGTAAGCCAAAGCCATGCCCCCCATGCAGTAGCCAAACAGCGAGGGGCCGGCGCGCAATTGGTCAGAGAAATACAGAGGGGTATTGGTCAGGAACGCAAAAAAAGCGGCATTGACAAAACCGAAGATCAGCGTGTAGCCCCAAAAAGCCCGGGATTTGAACAGCTCAGCGACGCTGTTCCGCGCCTGCTTTAGGGCGCTCTCGACCGACGCCACGGGGCGCCGGGTTTCCGGCAACGATGACAACAACCAGGCAAAGGCGACCACAGCCAACCCCGCTGTGGTGACAAAGCTCGCGCGCCAGCCCGAGATCTCGATGAGATGGCCCGACAGCATCGGCGCGGTCATAGGCGCCACCGCCATGCCGCCGGCAAGCCAAGCCATGTAGCGAGCGGAGTCATCAGCGTTAGAGGTGTCCCGAATCATGGCCCGCGCCACCACGGTGCAGGTGGCGACGCCCAACGCCTGCAAAAAGCGCAACGCGACAAGCGCTGACAGGCTATGGACCATAACGCATGCCAGGCTGACCAATGTGAACACGCCGAACCCCCACAGCAACACCGGCCGTCTGCCATAGCGGTCGGCAAGCAACCCGTGAACAGGTTGGGCCAGGGCCAGACCCAACAGATAGATGGAAACGACAAATTGCGTCGACGAGACAGGAACGCCAAACTCTTCACTCAGCGCGGGCAAGGCCGGCACGCACAAGGTGAGAGCAAACGGGGAAAACGAACTGGCGACGACCAACAAGACCACCGGCGGGCGGCTTGCCGCCAGGCGCTTAGACGCCATCATTCCATCTTTTCAAGCAGACACTCTCGCGCCGCCAACAGACGCGCCAGGCCCCGGCCATATTGCGGACACATCAAACTCCATAAGCTCCTTCTTCGAATTCCGCTTGCGCAACGCCCGCCATAGTCTCGGCGCGCGGACCCGGGCGTGGCGGGAACGGAAGCGGGGGCGCTCACTTTCCCTTTTGTTGGTCGATGTGCTTCTTGAAATAAGTCCAGCTGGTTTCATTGGGGCGCGCATCGTCGCCAGCGGGCGGCTCTGTGTAAGCCGGGTAGTTGGCCTTGATTTCATCCTTGAGCAAGGCCGGCAAGGCGTCCCAGCTGGCCAGCTTCTTGCCAGTCGCGTTGAAATACATCAGCCCGGCGCGGCCTCCCATCTTCATCCAGGGCAGCCACTGGGCGATGCGCACCCAGGCGACGTTGACCGCGGCGGTGTGTTTGGACAAGTCAGCCAGATCCTTGATGTTGGCGGTTAAATCGAAGATCTCGGTGGCGTGGTAAGTGCCGCCCACATAGGGCTGGTACGCGCCCCCCAAAACATTGGGATAGAACAAGGGGATTTCATAGGTCAGGAAGGCGACATCGTCTATGACTTCCGGCTCGAACTTGCGCTCCTTCCCGTCTTTGCCCACCGCAAACTGCGGACGCTGGTTCACGGGATCGTTCGCCACATGCAACACTTCCACCGTCTCGCCGCTCCAGGGATTGCTCCATTCCCGCAGAATCGCCCCGGTTTTCGGGTCTAAATACAGCATGATCTCCCGGGACACCAACCGGTAGCCTTGGCCCCTCTCGCTGTCGCTCACGGAGACGCATTGCCGGACATTCATCCCCATGACCTGAAACAGCATCCGGTCCCGGACGCCCGGCACGCGGGCGTAGGCCCGGCCCTTCCAGAAATAGGTGATAGGCTCATTGTCCCGCAATGAGCAGTGGATTTTGCGCTGGGCCTGAAGATAGCCTTCGCCGGTGTTGAAATCCACCGCGCCATCGGCGGCGGCGGTGGCGTTCACGGCCGCTGTCAGCAATCCGGCGCCGGCGAGCGCGCTTAGGGCCCAGTTGCGGTGCTTGAAAAACACGGCGCCGCCCCGGTTCAGAAACGGTACCGGGCGGTTACGCCCACGCGCCGCCCTTCTGGCAGCGTTACGCCTATGGCTCGGTTGAAGGGATTGAAAGTCAGGTTGCTCCCCTCAATATAGCGGATCAGCTGGGTTGGGTCGTCGTTGTCAAAAACATTGTCCACCCAGAGCTCCAGGTCGATGTTGTCGGTTTTAACGCCGCCGCGCAGGTTGACGATCTCCCGGTTGCCGGTATGGGCCAAATTGTAGGCCTGGGCATAGCGTTTGGTGTTGTAGTTGAAGTCGGCGCGCAGGAACCAGGACCAAGCGTCGGAGAGATTGCCGTAAAAGGAGTTAGACAGATTCAGCTGATGCTTGGATGACTGCGGCAACTGGGTGCCGGAGATCACCACATCGCCGCTGTCGGAATAGCCAAACAGCAGAGCGGCTTCCCGGAAGGAAGAAGGAGCGTCAGCGCCGGCATCCACAGACTGGACGAACCTGTCTATGTCGCTGTCGGTCCAGGCGTAGCCCAGGTAGGCGTCCCAGAATTCGGTCACGCTCAGGGAAAACTCAAGTTCGACGCCGGTGATAGTGACGCTGCCCACATTCTCCAGGATGGGAAAAGTGCGCGGCTGACCGTTCACAACGGCGGCCCGGGTGGCGGTGAGTTGCAAGTCTTGCCAGTCGATGTGATACAAGGCGGCGTTGAACTTGGCGCGGTTGTTCAGCCAAGCGGATTTAAAGCCAAGCTCATAGCTCCATGCGGTTTCCTCGTCAACCGTCAAATCGGAGAGTGGCACGCCCTCGTAGAGGTTCAGGGTGCCGGGTTTGTTGCCTTTGGCGATGTTGGCGTAAACCATCAGATTGTCAGTCGCCTTGTATGTCGCTGTCACCTTGGGCAGGAAGGCGCTAAACGAACCCTTTTCCTGAACATTGTCGGAAGGACGGCTGAAATCAAAGTCATCCTCGTTGTATCGGAACTCCGCCCTCACAGCGACCTTTTCCGTGAAGTCGAACTCCATGGAGCCAAATATAGACCAGCTGTCTATCTTCTCTCGCCCCAGGTCGGCGGGCGGCGCGCCCTCGTAGAAAGCGCTGGTGGAAATGGTGGCGGGGACGAAGCGCGGGTTGAAGGGCGAGAACACCGGGACGCCTTGCGCAGACCTGGAGGTTGTGGTGTCAAAAGAAGTGGTTTGGTACTCGTTGAAATCGGATTCGTAGTAGTAGTAGCCGAGCAGGTAACGGCTCGCGCCGCCGGCGTCGTAGCTCAACCGGATTTCCTGCGAGAAGTCGTCGAAAACGCGGTCGTTAATGGTGATGAAGCCCACCCGGGACTCCACAGTGGGCGGGAGGCCGAAACCCTGAACCGCAAACGGGCTGCCTACGCCAACAACGGGGAAGCGGGTGTCGCCGCCCGCGCCGAAAGTGCGGTCGGCGCGGCTCCCGGTGTCCACATCGCTGTAACCGGTCACCGAGGTGAGGGTGAAGGCATCGGAGAGATCAAAATCGAATTTCAGGCTGAAACGCAGGCTTTCCCGCTCCAGCCCCATGTCGTCATAGAAGCTGGTCTCCAGGTTGGTTCTGCCATCGCCGCCATTGGCGTCTAACACATCATCAACATCGACTCGTCCGCAATAGTAGCCGGAGCCGTTGTAACCCGCCGAGGCGACAAAGTTGGCGCTTGCCTCAGGCGTGCCAGCCGGCGGCGCGGGCTGGGCCAGGGGGCCGCCTCGAGTGACCTGGTGGCAGTTGTTGAAGCTGGCGGGTTGCAAGGCGATGGCGTATTGGTCGTCATCGCTGTCCTCGTACATGGCGAAGGCCGTGAGGCTGAACCGGTCGGAGGGGGCAAGGCTCAGGACCGCGGTGAAGCTGCTGGTCTCCTCGCCGCCGACTTCATCGTTGATGGCGGGCGTGCCGAAACTGTTGCCGGCATAGTGGTTGTCGTATTCCCCGTCCCGCCGGTAATGGTTGGCGGTAACCGCAAACCCCAGGGCCTCCGAGAGCGGCCCGCTGGCGTGAACAGCCACCTGAACTTGGTCTCTTTCCCCGTATTCGGCATGCACTTCGCCCTGGAACTCATCCCCGGGCTTTTTCAGGACATAATTGATCGCGCCGGCCAGGGTCGAACGGCCATAGAGGGCGCTTTGCGGCCCCTTCACCACCTCCACCCGTTGCAGGGCCGCCAACGGCACGGAGGCGTTGCCTTCCTCAACAATGACGCCATCTATGAAGAGCCCGGCGTTGGCCCGGCCCAATATATTGGACTGGCCTCTGATGGACGGGCGAAAATCCTGCCGTCCGAAGGCCTGGGCGAAATCGAAGCCCGGAGTGAAATCAGCCACATCCTGCAAGGCGGCAATGCCGCGCTCTCGCAACGCGGCCTCGGTGAAGGCGCTGACCGTCAGCGGAATGTCTTGCAGGTTTTCTTCCCGTTTCCGGGCGGTCACCAGGATTTCTTCTATGGCGCCCTGTCCATAAACGGGCGCTGGCGACAGCGAAGTCAGCGCGAACAGAACACTGAAAACAAGGGCCCCGGAAGCGTTTCCGGGCCGAACAGCATGGATTCCAGACATGGTTTTTCTCTCTTATCTCATCATCTATGGGGCTGGCAAACGCTCGGTGATTACACCCAGCTCGCCATTGTCCTCGCCAGCGGCAATTCTATGGGGGGCTGGCAAATGCTTGGCGATTATATCAAACCTGCAGGAAATTTCACCACTTTATCCCGGCAATTTTTCAGGCTTGGCGCATTGGCCAAGCTCGGGCCCCGTCAAGGTTTCAGCAGGGGCTTGTTCCGCTCCCTGTCAGGTCGCTGGCCAGGGGGCCGGGGGGAAACGGGCTCCTGCTTTTCTCATTTTGCAACGAAAATCAAGCATCGGGCGGCATCCAGTATTTTGGCTCAAGAGTTTCTTTTCTACGCCCCATATAAAGCGGATGTGTCAGGTGGAGAACTTTCGAGATTTTACTGGATGAGGTTACACCCACTAACAAGAGCGCCCCCTTTCTCTCCTTAGGATATTCATACTCCAAATGATTCAGCCACTTCACTGCGCGCTCAACTTCATCATTAAAACGAAAGATCTTCGGCAAACCGTACTGTTGTCTCCACGAGAGAACGATATTATGTCCTCCTGCAATATAATCGGGGAGATGATGTTGCAATTCTTCAGGATTGCTCTTCTCCCACTGCGCAATACGCTCGGATACGGCGAGCAAATCAGCGAGCAAATCAACAGGAACTCCTTTACCTATTTTAGTGTTTTCACCTTGAGACTCCGACCAAATAGCCCATAGGTGCTGGTAGTAGCTTCTCACTTGAATCTCGAAACGGACTCGTATGGTTTTCTTATCCGTCAAGGGTTGATCGAAGCGCATAATATGATGCAGGGAACGATAGCCTGTTTTCCGGGGATGCGTGATATAGTCTTTCAATTTACTATCAGGCAAAGACTGGATACGCTGACTCAGCTCGCGAGCGATATGATAGTTTTCGCAAATGATCCGAACACCGACAACATCATCCATCGTTCCCAACTTAAATCGATTCCCACAACGTTTGATTTTACTTCGGATGCTATCCAATCGTTTCAAACGAACACTAACCAAAGCCCGAGTTGGCACTTCAGATGCCTCCACTATGTCCAAAGTGGTTTGCAAACAACGCAACCTGAATTCACGGTACTTTTGCACCGCCTGCGGAAAACGATATCCCGGGTCCTCGCAAAAAGCGCTACCCAAGCGGTCAATGTCCCCCAACGAGGCGAACCCTACATCCGAGGGGGCAGGACAAAATGGGTATGATGGCAAAATCAGCGCCACGGATTGGGCAGACGAACTTCATCAGTCTTGACCCGGTTTCCTTCTAGGTCAATTGATATCTCTTCCTCTGCGTCTATCTGTCTAGCTTTTGCAAAGTCCGTTCGGAGTTCTTCGCGCACATCGTCATCAGATTCTCCATCACCTAACAGGTAGGAAAACAAACGCTGGCAAAGCTCTTGATACTTCTTTTGTTTGCGCATGTTTTTCGTTACGGGTTCGCACAACACTCCAAACCATGGCGTCTTATGGTCTCGCAACTTCAGTTGTTTAAGGTCTTCTTGGTGAGTCAATATATCTATGATGCTTGACAAAGACGCTTTCCTTTTCTTTTCGAGAGATGCTACAGCAACGGCGAGAGCCATCTGGGCTATTGGGCGGAAGAGTATATTATCTTCGCCATCTTCTGCTCTGATTTTTTGGGCTTCCTTCCCTTGAATGAGGCGGTCATGCGATGGCAATTTACTCAAGGCATCGAAATAACCCTTCAGTACTTCCTGACCCTCAGAGAGGGCATCATCACTTGGCCGCACAAACCCGAGGGTCTTCTGTCCTAACCAAGGAAGTTTCCAAGCAGGAAACTTCCCATCGCCAAGATAACTCTCTGCAATTCCTACCAGCGTTTCCAATGTGGTGTAACACTCAGATGTTTCACCAAGATGCCCCTGTTTATCAGCTGTTTTTTCTTGAAGTAACTCATGCGACACCATGATATTCCTGGCGACCACTCGAAATCCGTTTGTTTCATCCAACTGAGATATTTCGCCCTTTGTTAACTTCTTTGCATTCTCGTTAATATCAACAAAGGTCTGTCGCAGTCGTAAAAGTGCCTCCCTATATGTTTCTCCATGAGAGACAGCAGGCATTATCTCTATGCCGATTCGTTCATCCATCAGCCCTTCCAATCTTTGATGGATTATTCCCTCACCTTCATTAGTCAACTCATGGATTTGCGCAATGATCCCCTTGCGAGTGATATAAGAAGATTTTACAGGTTCTCCTCCTGCCTCGTGTTTGTACAATTTTCCCTTGGTTAAAAGCTCACGCAAACCTATGATTGCCATCAGTCGATGTTGGCCATCTAAGGCATAGAATTTAGTATCTGTCAGATCTAAATCACAGTAGGCGCCTTTAGGTTCCATAGGAGTTACTGTGAGGCTGTCTTGCATAGCGCGTTTATCTACGCCCCATTCCTCAGCCCCATCATCATATACCCAGTCTTGATATCCAATTACCAAAAGCGGGGGAAATTTGTGATGCTTCTGAGTGGCAAGGTAAGCAGTCATTGCCAACTGTCGTCTCCAATCAGGCTTTCGTTGCTGGATATCGGCAATCGTATCTTTATCTACTTTGACTCTTTTCAACCCTTCGCTAGATTTTTCCTTAAATATGGGCAAGTCTGCGGCAAATTGAACCTTTCCAGCGACCCATCCCAGATCTACAGAGGTTACAAAAGAGGAAATTTCCCCCATGGGGACTTGAAGAGCCAGCAGATGCCCGTCTTTCTCTCGTTGTCGCTTCAGCAACAGCGCCAAAGCTTGTTCATCCTGCTCTTTTCTTTGCAGTATAGAATCAATGATCTGAGCTTCTTCTTGTGTATCCATTGAGTGTTTTCCTCATTTCTTCATTTGATTGAACGAAGGTTGTAATTTATGGATGAGTTTTCCTTCAATTTCGTCTAATTCGCTTTTATTTGCAAAAGCGTACCAGCACGAAGCTTGGCTGAAGTAACCAAGTAGGTAATCTTTTAGGTCAAGGTTCTTTTCATTTTCTGGAGCGTGCTCCCTTAATCTGCGACGCAAGTTATGAGTCTTGCCAACATAGGCATATATACGCTCGGTCTCCACCCCGTAATAGATCTCACTATGTCCAATAATGTAAAGCCCTGGACGGGCTGGGACATGGGTGGACGAGGAGAGGCACTTCTTATGCCACTTCAACATCATGTTCTTAGCCATCCACAGACCTTTTTTTAGGGTCAGCACCGCTTTGGAACTGCCATTTTTTAGTTTGTTCTTACCCCAGCTTCAGCTGGACAATTATGCTATTGTAGCCAAACCGCCACAAGTTAGGTGCCTCCAATCGTTCTCCCGCGCTACCCCCAAGTTTCTCCCCGCTCCCCGTTTTTCCCGTGAAATAATACAATAGCCAGCGAGAATTTAAAGGGTATTTTGCATTAATTTGCAAATTGTGCAAATTTTTTGTTGACTTGTTCATATTCCCTGCTATAGTTTGTTATCATATAGACAAACAGCAGGCATGTTTGTTAAAAATTATCGCAAGTTGCGACACACACTTTAAGGGGAGTCTCAAATGAGCGTGCATTTCGGGTATTCATTTCCTTCCATCCGAGGGGTGCAGGCGAATCGCGAGTATTTCATTTCCATGTGCCCCATGCGCTTGCTACCGAAAATTTTTCTTTTCAATGAGGAGGAATTGGATCCAGAACTCCGAGCCCAACGGCGAATTAACCGCGCTCGCATTCCTGATATTGCCAGTTACATCCTTCGCAACCGTGATTCTTATGTTTTTTCAGCCATCACTGCTTCTTTAGATAAAGAAGTGGATTTTTCGCCTATCAGCGAGGAAGGAGACGCACGCAACATTGGGCTTTTGCGCATCCCCATGGAGGCAAAATTCATTATAAACGACGGACAACATCGTCGTGCCGCCATTGAACGGGCCATGCAGGAAATGCCGGAAATTGGCGATGAAAACATCGCTATAGTTTTCTTTCAGGATCCTGGGCTTAAAAAATGCCAACAACTATTTGCTGATTTGAATCGCTATGCTATCCGCCCATCTACTTCACTCAACATTCTCTACGATCACCGTGACGCAAAAGCATTGTTGGCAAAAACTCTGGTTGGAGAATCCGGGGTTTTTCGAGGTTTGGTAGAGCTGGAAAAATCTACTCTGTCTGCTCGGTCACGACGGCTGTTCACACTGAGCGCCATCTATCATGCGACTAATGAGTTGCTACGAAATATCAAAAACATGACTCCTATGGAGTTGACCGAACTTGCCGCGCAGTTTTGGGAATTAGTTGCCAAACAAATTAAGGAATGGCCTCTTGTCCAGCAGGGAAAGATAACTGCTGGTGAAGTTCGTCAAGATTTTATCCACTCGCATGCGATAGGCCTGCAGGCTATCGCGCGGACTGGAAACGCTTTGATACTCGACTACCCTGATGATTGGAAAAAACAGTTGCGAAAGTTTTCCAAAATTAGTTGGAGACGATCCGACAAAGCCCGTTGGGAGGGACGGGCGTTGCTTGCTGGCAAAGTTTGTAAGAGCCAGAAAAATGTCATCTTAACCACAGCTTCTATAAAGAAAAGCTTTGGTTTGCCTCTATCACCTGAAGAACAGCGGGCGGAAACTCTGTTTATGGAGCGCGCATAATGACCGTGAAAAAAATCAATGATGCGCCTTGCTCCTACTTCGATATGTACAATGAGTTTGAAGAAGGCGTTGATGTGATTGTGCAGGAGATCGCAGAGGTATATCTTGCTGACGATATTCCCTGGACTGTTGGATACAGCGGGGGAAAAGACTCTACGGCTACTCTCCAGTTGGTTTGGCTTGCCTTGCAGAGAATCGGGGCAAAACAGGCGCGAAAGCCCGTTCATGTCATCAGTACAGATACCTTAGTGGAAAACCCAATTGTCGCCGCCTGGGTTGGTAGTTCGCTGGATAAAATACAAAAGTCGGCTAATGAACAAGGATTCCCCGTTACTTCTCATCGGTTGACGCCAAAGTTATCTGATAGTTTTTGGGTCAATCTTATTGGGCGAGGGTATCCCGCCCCTCGCCAAAAATTTCGCTGGTGTACTGACAGATTGAAAATTCGTCCTGCACACCGTTTTATTTCATCTGTGGTGGATAAACATGGCGAAACGCTTTTAGTGCTTGGTTCTCGTAGGGCCGAAAGCGCGACACGCGCCCGGACGATGGACCGACATGCAAAAGGGCGGACACGGGCAAAAATCAGTCCAAATGCCAACCTTGCCAACTCGTTTATTTATACCCCCATAGAAAATTGGTCTAACGATGATGTTTGGCTGTTTCTGCTGGAAAAACAGAATCCTTGGGGACATGACAACATGGATCTGTTCAGCATGTATAAAGGGGCAACGGAGGGTGGCGAATGTCCCTTGGTCGTATCTAGTGGCACGCCAAGTTGTGGTGATAGCCGCTTCGGTTGCTGGGTTTGCACGCTTGTAGAAAAAGACAAGTCCATGCAGGCCATGATTCATAACGACGATGAAAAACAATGGATGGCACCTCTTTTGAAGATCCGAGATGAAATTGATTTCCGAGCAATGCCAGAGGGTGGCGACCGCCCCTTGCGCGACTACCGGCGCATGAATGGCAGCGTGCAACTTTTTCATGGACAACCTATCCCTGGCCCCTACAAACAGGAATTTCGTGAACATCTTTTGCGCCGCGTTTTAGAAACACAAATTCTTGTAAGACGGACAGGCCCGGAGTATGTCCGCAATTTGTCTCTAATTCAGATTGATGAAATGGAAGAAATTCGCCGCATTTGGGTTATAGAAAAACACGAAATTGAGGATAGTCTCCCTCGTGTTTACCAGAATGCAACCGGCGAAGAATATCCCGGACGCAAACTCAACGATGGCGCGGTTTTCGGTGATGAAGAAATGAATCTGTTGCGTCAATTATGCGACAAAAATGACAACCAATATAGAATGATACGCGAATTGCTTTCAATAGAGGATCGTCACAAGTCGGCGATACGGCGTACGGGAGTGTTTCAGTCGTTGCAACAAGCTATCGAACGCAACTTTTACAACGACGAGGTAGATGCTGTTGCTCGCGCTAAAGAACACGATAAAGCCATTCCTGTTGTAAGAAAAAACAGACAGGAGCGTCAACAGAAATGATCCTTGACAGGATTACATTGCACGACTTCGGTGTTTATGCCGGAGTTCAAGAAATTGATTTAACTCCGCCATCTCCAGGCAAATCAATTGTTTTGTTCGGTGGCCTGAATGGAACAGGAAAAACAACGCTGATGGACGCATTGCAGCTATGCCTGTTCGGGCCTGCCGCCAAATGTGCTGGACGCCGAAATAGCGACGATTATAAAGATTTTCTGGTTCGCAACATTCATAAACGTTCACGCTGGGAACAAGCATCTATTGAAGTCATTTTCCGTTGCGTTATGGACGGCATAGAAACACGCTACCGGGTTATCCGTTCTTGGCAAAGAGCAGGTGCAAATGTCAAAGAAAAGCTAGAAGTAACTCGGAACAAGCGATTCGACAAAGTTCTTACAGAGAATTGGGCGCAGTATGTCAACGAGATAATTCCTGTAAATATAGCTCATTTGTTTTTCTTTGATGGGGAAAAAATTGAAGTTTATGCGTCGCCAGAAGGCGCGCAAGAGCTTGTTGCGATAGGGATTCGCAATCTTTTTGGTTTAGATCTAGTAGATCGTTTGCAGAAAGATTTGCGAATTATAGAAAGACGGAGACAAAGTGTGACGATGCCGAATGTTGATAAGGAAGTTATCCGTCAAAAAGAAAAAAGCCTTGCATCTATTAAAGAACAAATAGACCGCATGGTCGAAAAAAAGGCTACTTTGCAAACCCGAGAATTGGATGTAGCTAAGCGCAACCTGGAGCGCGTAATAGAAGAGTATCGAGTAAGAGGGGGTGAACTACGAGAGCGAAGAGAAGAAATAGAGAGCCGAGTAAGTGAAGCGGAAGCTAATCTCCGTATATGTCATATGCGAATGATAGAACTCGCCAGCGGTCAACTTCCATTTATTTTGATCAACGATTTACTTAGCGATGTCGCCAAACAAGCATCCAAAGAAAAAAAGATTTTAAATGCGCGAGCTATGATTAAAAATCTTCGTCAACGCGACGCCGAAATGATTTGTCTAATACAAAACTTGCCCAACACGGACACTGTGGTAGAAGCACTAAGAGAATTTAGTCGTGTCGATCTCGAGAAGCAAGAAAAACTTGCCAAATGCAAAACATTGATTGGCATAGGTGAAAATGAAGTCGCTCATTTAGACAGGTTTTTACAAAGTGAAATGCCTCGTCTGAAAAAAAGCGTCAAGGATTTGCTAAAGGAGCAATGTAAATTAGAGGACGAAATGGAATCCGCGCTATTAGAAAAAGCCGGCATCCCCTCAGAAGAATCTGTCAACGAAATTGTAAAAAGAAGAGACGACTTGATTGCTAAAATTTCTCAATTAGAAAACGCCATTTTAAATATTGACAATGAGACAGAAAGAATGCGCCAAGAAAAAGAGCGTCTTGAATCTGAAATTGATACACTATGGGAAAAAAACGCTAAGGTAGAGTTGTCGCGTAAGGATATCGTTCGTTTTACACGACACTCACAATTAGCTAGACAGACTCTGACGGAATTTGAAGCCGCAATTTTACGCCGTCAAATTAGTCGGGTAGAAAACTTAGCCTTAGAAAGCTTTCAATCTTTACTGCATAAAGACAGGCTTATTTCTGAGCTGAACATTGGCCTTGAAGGTTTCGATATAGTTCTACGCGATATGGAGCGAGCGCCAATTTTTCCTGAACAATTGTCAGCTGGTGAAAGGCAACTATTAGCCATTTCTCTGCTTTGGGGAATGGCAAAAGCATCAGGAAAATCACTGCCGGTTGCCATTGACACTCCGATGGGACGCCTCGATTCTATCCATCGTGAACATTTGATTGAGAGATATTTTCCATTTGCAAGTCATCAAACTTTGCTCTTTACCACAGACGAAGAAATTTCTGGAGAGTATTTGCGGAGACTAAGCCCATGGATTGGAAATAGTTATCGCTTGGACTATAACGATTCGACTGGTGCCACGAGTGTTTCTAAAGGGTTTTTGGAGAATGTATGACTAATTTGGAAAATGTCCGTTTGTCTAGCGACGCAAAAAACCGTTTAATTAGTCTGAAACGGAAAACTGGCATATCTCAATGGAACATCCTATGTCGATGGGCGTTTCTTCTTTCTTTATCAGAAAAGAACGGGCCTCCGCAGACAGATATAGTTACTGACAGCAATGTGGAAATGTCATGGAGAACCTTTACAGGTTCGGGCAACGAGGAATTATTTATCGCTCTGATAAAAATGCGTTGTCTCCGTGACAATTTGCCTATCGACGATGTGACTTTAGCGCAACAGTTCAAATTGCATCTCCACCGTGGCATTGGTTATTTAGCAACTTCGGAAAAAATTAAAAGTTTGTCTGATCTGCTTTCTCTTGCACCAGCGTAGAAAAACTGGATCTCGCCAGGGCGGCTGGCTTAATGCCCGTCCGCCGGGCCAGGTTCCATCTCCCTGAGTTTTTTCTCATCAAGGTCGTAAGGCAACAGAAACGCGCAACTCAGCAACGCCAGGGCGGCGGGCAACGGGCCCAGGCAGAGATAAATAGCGAAAACAGCACTGTCCGGTTGCGCGGCGTAACCGGTGGTGGAGGATTGATACCCCAGGTAGCCTAAAATAAAGGAGGCCAAGGCCCCGCCAGCTGCGAACGCCAATTTTTCAGCGGTGGTGTAGATGCCGGCGAAAATCCCTTCCCGATTCAGCCCGGAGCGGGCCCGGTCGTAACCAATGGTGTCCGGCAACATGGCCTGCCCCATCATCAGCATCGCGCCGCCGCTCAGCCCCAACAGGGCGCCGCGCAACAATATCAAAGCGGTCGCCTCCTGCGGCCCCGACAGCAACCAGGTCAACATGACCAACGCATAGACCACCGAGGCGAAAATAAAGATGGCTCGTTTGTCCCAGAAGCGGGCGGCCCGCAGACACAACAACGGCGCCAACAACAGGCAAACGCTGGCCACCAGGCCATAGAGGCCCAAGAAGGCGTATCCCCGTCCAAGCACATGGACCATGAAGTAGATAAGCACGGCCTGGTTCAGCGCCAGCCCCGCCAGTTGGGTGAATTTCACGCCTAACAATAGTAAAAAGGGCCTGTTCCCCGCCAACAACGCCATGCGCTGGGCGAAACGCAAGCCGCTGTCGCGCACCCGAGGGGTTTGCCGCGCCTCCCGGGTCAGGACGAAGCAGGCAATCGAGGAGGCCACGATAATCAAGGCGTAAATGGCGGCCATGGCCTCGTGCCCTTGCCGGCCGCCGCCCAAGGCGCCGATCAGCAACGGCGCCCCGGAAATGCCGGCGATGGTGCCCAAGCCTATGGCATAGACGCGAAAGGAAACCAGATGGGAGCGGGCCTGGTAACCGGTGGTCATCTCCGCCGGCATGGCCATGTAAGGCACATTGAAGATGGTGTAGCCAGTGGAATATAGCAACATCAGCAAAGTCAGCAACAAGACAGCTTGGTTGCTTGCCGTTGTCGCGGGGGCGTGAAACAAGCCCCAAAAAGCCGCCGCCGCAAGGAGGCCTCCAACAAGCAGATAGGGTCTGCGCCGTCCCCAGCGGCTGCGGGTGCGGTCGGAGATGATGCCCATGACGGGGTCGGTGACGGCGTCGTAGATTTTGGCGCCTAAGTAGATGGCCCCCCAAGTAACCGCCAAGACGCCCAAATAGTCCGTGGCGAACCGTTGCATGAGGACATTCAGGGTGTTGAACATCACCGAGATGCCTAGGGTGCCAACGCCCCAGCCTATGCAAAGACGCAACGGCAAGCGGGTTTCGTTTTCAGGCATGGCCTCGTTCATTCAGCCTGCTTGAGCGGCGCCAACAACTTGTCAATTAACTCCTGATGCTGTTGCAACCTGGCCCGCGCTTCTTCATCCTCAGGCCGGTAGGCGTCAATCTCTTTTCGGTCTAAAAGTCCGCGTTGCTCCAACAATCGCTCCAAGGTCTCTAACCGCTCCGATTTCACGCTCAGTTCCTGCGCCAGCACAAGCACCATGGCGTACAAGCAGTCGATGGCGGGGTCGCCGCAGAACACCGGATTGTCCGGCGTCCCCGTGTCTTTTGGCCTATCGTCCACCTTGTTCATGGCGCCCTAAAATGGCGAACCAACTGAAAGACGGCCCCTGCTCCAGGTTTGCGACCGCGATGTGTTCCGGTTTGAATCCGGCCCGCAACATCATCGCCTGGCAATCGCAACGGGCGTACTCCAACCAGTGCGGTTCCGCGTTGAACCACTGATCGTAGGCGTATTCCGCCTGGAGAAACGCATCAAGCTGTTCAAACCTGAGGGGAACATCCTGGTGCAGGCAAATCCCGCCTGGCGCCAACAGGCGGCAGCTTTCCGCAAACATGGCTTGCCGCGTTTCGTCCGACATCTCGTGCATGGCGTTGTGGGACACCACCAAATCGAAACTGCCATCCGGGAAAGTCGTGTCAGTGGCGTCCATCTGGTGAAAATGAACAGCGGCGCCCATGGCCTCGGCCCGGGCGTGGGCGTATCTGAGCAGGCCCGGCGCGAGGTCTATGGCGTGGACTTCAGCTTTGGGATAGGTCTGCGCGTAAGGCACTGAGGAGGCGCCGGCGGCGCAACCCAGGTCCAAAATGTTTTTCGGGACAAACCCGGGGCGAACCTCGGCAATATGGCCCATGACCAGCTCCGCCTTGCTGCGCTGGACTCCGATGTTCTGCCCCTGTGAATACAAGGCGCCGCCCGCTTCGTACAGTGCGCCCGCCACAATGTCCCAGTTCGATTCACTGCGAAAATAGCCTCCAGGCTGCAGGTGAACATCGCGCTGGGCCAAGGACGCCGGCGCTTGCAGAGCGGGGTTCAATTCCAACGACCCGACCTTGCCTTGGCGGGAAGAATAGTGGCGAAATTTTTGCGCCAAGTTATCCGCTTCCCTTTCTATGGACGGCGCCACGGACTGCCACATCAGCTGTTGCGCCGTGCGCCTGAGGCGGCAGACAACCTGGTATTTCTTGTTTTGATACAGGCCGTCTCTGATTTCCGCCGCCGTTTCATCCGCGCTGATTTTGATCTCGGTTTCGTAGAGTTTCCTGAGGGCTGGCCGGGATGATTGCAACCACTTTTTCAGCGCCAACACGAACCGCTGTCGCGCCGCATCGCGAGAATCGGGCGCGATCAACAGGGGATGAAGAGGGTTTCTCGCCATGGTCGGGGCGGCGGTTCAATTGTTGGTTCTCACCAATTCAAACTTCGTCGCGGGGACATTCTTCACTGGCGGTTGCGCCAGGATCTGCCAAGTCGCGCCATCCGGGCCGGTGAAGACAAAAGCCCATTCCTTGAACTCGTTTTCCATGATGGCGGAAGGTTGCAAACCGTGTTCAATGGCCAGCTCCCGGACATACTCCAGCTTGGGCGTGTACAGGCTGTGCATGGTGATGCCTGTCTCTCCCACCCGTTGCCGGTGGCTACGGTCCCGAACATGACCGGGATCCACGGCGGCGAAAAACTTCAGCTTGCCGCAAATGTTGTTGGGGGAGACAAAGCCCCGATACCAGTGGCTCTCTCCCGGTTCCATGCCAAAGACGCGCCTGGGGCCGTGTTGCCAGTCGCCGCTTATAACGGGGTCGTTTTCCGGCCTGAGGCCCAACGCCTCGGCGTAATAAGCGGTTATCACCGCAAGGTCGCCCTTGACGATGAAGTCATGGTGGGTGAATTCGCTGGCTTGCAGGGGGGAGTGGGGGCCGATGGTCCCATAGCCGGGAATGGCGTAGCCGTAGCGTTGAAAAAAGACATGGTTGAAGTCCCTGCCATAGACCGCGTTTTCCCGCACGCCCACCCGTCTTGCCGCTATGGAGGTCTTTCCTGTGTCCAAGTCGTACAGATCGTCAAAAATCGGCTCCGTGGATAACCAGGGTTGTCCCGCCTTGTCGCGCAAATCGAGAAACACATCGTGGAGACGGACAATGTCGCGGGTTCGCATGACCGCCATGCGCTGGCCCACAGTCTCCGGCGGGGCGTAGCCCACGCCCGGCCCCAAGGGTTGCTCCCACTCCAACAGGCGCAACAGTCCGTGAGTGTCCAGGTCTCCGTTTTGCAGGCGGATGGAACGCAGAGCGGACTTGACTCCATACAGGGCCTCGGCGGCCGCCGCGGAAAGGCTTGCCTGTTCGCGTACGGCAAAACCGAATTCGGCAAAATGCGCCAACAACGGTTGCGCATCATCCGTGCCGACCATGACCTCATAAACGCCGCTGATGCCCGTGTCCGGCAACGCGCCCGCCGCGGCAAACGCCGCGGGTTGCAAGCCCCCTGACAATACCAATAGCGCCGCGCCGGCAAGGGCCCTGCGCAAGTGGCGTTTTTTCATCAGTTCACCCCCTTGGTCATGCGGCTACGGAGAGCCGGCATTGTCCCCGCTCCCCCGCATTCTGACAATGGCCTTGCCGAAGTTTCCCCCCCGCATTAGCCGGCAGAACAACTCGGGGGCGGCTTCCAGACCCTCCGCCACCTCTTCCTTGTAGCTGATTTCCCCCTGCTTCAACCAGGCGCTGACCGCTCGCTCAAACTCCGGACGCAGGTCCTCGTGGTCGTACACCACCAGGCCGCGCACCACGGCCCGGGCCTTGATGATGAAAGCGGGATTGGGGCCGGGGGGCATCGCGTCCGCGTTGTACTGGGCCATGAGGCCGCATAGGACCACCCGCGCGCCGGGCGCCAGCTGTTCCATGACGGCTTGCAGAATATCGCCGCCCGCGTTATCGAAATAGACATCAACCCCGTCCGGGCAAACGCGCTTCAAGCCCTCCCTCAAAGGGGACTGCTTGTAATTGAGGCAGTGGTCGAAGCCCGCCTGCTCCACCGTCCAGCGACATTTCTCAGCGGTCCCGGCAATGCCCACAACGCGGCAGCCGCGGCGTTTCGCCAGCTGTCCCGCCAGGGAGCCGACCGGGCCGGAGGCCGCCGAAACCACCATCGCGTCGCCCGGTTTCAGCTCCGCCAGGCGATTTATCCCTGCGTAGGCGGTGAGGCCGGGCATGCCGAGAATGCCCAACAGGGTGGATAGAGGCCCCAGGTCCGGATTGACCGCCCGCGCCGCATCGGCGCTGATGACCGGCTGGCTCTGCCAGCCGCTGTGGGCGATGACCAAGTCGCCTGGCGCGAAACGCTCCGATTTCGATTCCACCACCCGGCTGACGGCTTCCCCGGTCATCATGCCGCCCTCCGGGATGGCGCCGCTCAGATGACGCCCGCTGATGCGCCCCCGCAGATAGGGATCCAGAGACAGATAAAGGGTTTCGCAACGCAACTCGCCATTGGCGGGGCGGTCCGCCGGCGCGACCCGCAATTCAAAATCCCGCTCTTGGGGATGCCCCCGGGATTGCCGTTTCAACAAAATCTGGGTGTTGGAAGTCATGTTTTCTCCCGCGCGATTGTTTCCGCAACAATGATATAATGATATAATGTTCCAAGTTAAGGGCCGGGGCGGCGGCATTGGTCGCGCCGCAGGCAGGCGCGCCGGGTGAAAACACGCAATCAAGGGGGTTGAACGAATGTCACTGAGAGAAAACATGCCTTTGTTGGCGCGGCACGAAGGCGTCTGGGATGGGCATTACCGCTATCTCGACATAGACAGCAACAAGGTCGATGAACACAAGTCCCGCATACTCTGCCGCCTGATCGGCGAAAACGATTATCATCAGACCAACTACTATTTTTGGGAAGATGGCAAAAAAGACATTCGGGACTTTCCCGCCTTGGTCGAGGAAAATCGGCTGGCGTTTTACACGAAAATCACCGGCTGGGCGGCCGAGGTAGCCTTGGATGAACACAAGCGAACCATCATGTTGCATTGGACCCGCAACAATGAGCCAGGCCTGTATCTTTATGAAATGATCCAGTTAAGCGACTGCGGGCGCTACCGCGCCCGGGTGTGGCAATGGTTCCAGGAAGGCCGCCTGTTTCGGCGCACCCTGGTTGACGAACAGCGCGTCAGCGATGACTGGAAAAGCTACGACAACCGAGATGCTTCTTACGCCGAGGTCGCCAACTTTTGACGCCTTGCCCGGACCTTGCGTTGGCGGGGAGCGACCCAGGCCCTGTATTAGCGGCATGGGCGACAAGATAACAACAAGAGGAACATGCCATGACCTTCAAAAACCTGTTTATTGAACACGAGCGTTCAAAAGAAGAAGCGGACTGGGTGAACGAAGAGCTCGCCGACCAGGAACAGCGCTACGAGAAGGTCGAGCGACAGATGCGCGCTCTGGAGCCGGAACGGGCCAAGTGGTACGAGGAGTTTTTTGACCGGATTTCAATCCGCGGTTTTAACATGGATGGCGATGAAAAAGTCAAGATCCGGCGCGAGGACCTGCCGCGCAAACCTGAGGGACGGGAAGATCAGGTAACCTGGAAATACGGCGTGGAAGAAGACGGAGCTGAAAAACAAGAGCCAACGATGCGAGATTGATTGCGGAGGAACACCATGGCGCGCCCACACATAGAACCCTTTGTTGACCGGGATGTGGCTTTCAAAAAGATGCGGTTGCCGGGCTTCAGCCCAGGCATGAGTTACAAGATGCTGAGCATGGACAACGAAACCGGCGCTTGCACCATGACGACCCAGCTGGACAGCGGGTACAGCCAACCCCCTGGCTTTTCCTGGTCGGAATGGGAGATGATCGTGATCGAGGGAGAGTTGCAATTGGCCGGGAGAACGGCGCGCAAGGGGCATTATTTCTATGTGCCGGCCGGCTACGCCATGCCCGCCATTAGTTCAGAGAAAGGCGCGTTGGCGTTGATGATGTTCAACACGGGCGAACCCAGCCTGGTTGAAGCGACAGACCACCACCCGCTGTGCCAAACGAATTTGTACCATGATGTGGATTCCTTCATGGACATCCCCTGGGCCCCCGGCAATGTCGTCAAGCCTTCGGTGGCCTCCGGCGTGATGATCAAGCTGTTGAACTTCAACCCGATTTCCTACGCGATGACCTTTCTCTACTGCATGACCCCCGCGTTTTACCAAGACAACATCTCCTACCATGATTGCGCGGAAGAGTCCTACCACTTGTGGGGGACTTCCTGGATGATGCAGTTTGGCGAGGTGCCGACCGGCGGCTATTTCTGGCGCCCGGCGTACATCAACCATGGCGCGTTCGCCTCGGAATTCGGTTGCATCGCCCTGGGCCGGGTGGATTCAAAGCTGTTCAACTATTTCCACTACAACCCCTGGTCAACTCCCGTTGAAAATCAGAAGCGCGCCGCGGCCCGGGTTTTCCAGCGCGACCCGTTGCTGTACCGCTGGATGGTCAGCCATTCTCACAACCACCCTCACGGCCCGGAAGACTTCGAGCGCAACGCCGTGTTGCGCGGCAAGGATTTTCCTGACAACGAGCCCGGCACAGACGGGGCCCAGCAGAGCCACTGGCATTCCCACTCGCATTACCACGACGATTGAGCCTTAAGGAAGCAGGCTTTTTCGCCCCTCGCATCCTGGCGCCCTTGAAATTTTTTCAGGGCGCCCCCATTAAACCCTCCGTGCTTTTTGAAACTTTTTGAAAACCTATCGGAGGTGTGTCATGTCATTAATTCGTTATGAGCCATTTGGCCTTTTCGAGCCGTTTTTCAGCGGCAAAACCGGCGGCGCGTTTGACGCCTTCGCCAATCACTGGCGACCGGCGGTGGACATCAAGGAAGAGGACGAGCGTTTTGTCATCAGCGCCGACTTGCCCGGCGTGGAGCCTCAGGACATCGAGGTCACCGCGGAAGACGGGATGTTGACCCTGAAAGGCGAGCGCAACATCGAAACCAAAGAAGAGGAAGACGGCTACAGGAAAGTGGAACGGCGCCGCGGCGCGTTTCATCGTTGCTTCAGTCTGCCTGAGGGCGTCTCTCCCGAGCAGATTGTCGCCAATGGCAAGAATGGAGTCTTGGAGATCGTCATTCCGAAACAGGAAAAGACCCAACCCACCCGGATTGCGGTCAATCATTAAGCCGTTCGGCGGGGGCGCGCAAGCGCCTCCGCCTCCCTCATTTCTCAAACAACGCCCTGGGAAAACGCGCCGGTTGAACTTTTTGGATTATGGCTTTCTAACAAGGTGTAGTCCGTTTTCATCACCGGAGAAATACAGCATGTTTCGCAAATCAGCTTGTTTTGTCGCCGCGGCGCTGGCGCTGTCGTTGGCTTTCATGCCGGCGGGCCGGGCCGCGCTTCCCCCGGCCGCGGAGGGCAAGGAATTGCCCAGTTTGGCCCCCATGCTCGAACGGGTGACGCCGGCCGTCGTCAACATCGCCACTGAGGGCCGCATGCAGGTTAGGCAAAACCCCTTGTTTGCCGATCCGTTCTTTCGCAGGTTCTTCAATGTGCCGGAGCAGCCGGTGGAGCGCAAAACTCAGAGCCTGGGATCAGGCGTGATCGTTGACGCGGAGCGCGGATTGGTGCTGACCAATAATCATGTGGTCGCAAACGCGACGCAGGTGACGGTGACTTTGCGCGACGGCCGCCACTTGGACGCGGAGGTGGTTGGCGCTGACTTGGCGACGGATGTGGCGGTGATCAAAGTGCCAGCGGAAAACCTGGTGGATCTGGGCCTCGCCAATTCAGACGCGCTGCGGGTCGGCGACTTCGTGGTGGCCATAGGCAACCCATTTGGCTTGGGACAAACGGTCACCTCAGGCATAGTCAGCGCCCTCAGCCGCAGCGGTCTCGGCATAGAGGGCTACGAGGATTTCATCCAAACAGACGCCTCCATCAATCCAGGCAACTCCGGCGGCGCCTTGGTCAACCTGGAAGGCAAGCTGGTGGGCATCAACACGGCGATATTTTCCCGCACCGGCGGCAACATAGGCATAGGTTTCGCCATTCCCATTAATTTAGCCCTGCGGGTGACAGAGCAATTGTTGGACAAGGGCGTGGTGGAGCGGGGTTACATCGGTGCGCAAGTGCAAGATCTGAACCCAGATCTAGCGGAAGCGTTTGACATAGAGAACCAGTCTGGCGCCATCGTCAACAGCGTCATGGCGGATTCGCCCGCGCAAAAAGCCGGCCTTCAGCCTGGAGATATCATCATTTCCATCGATTCAAAGCCGGTGCGGGCCGCCAGCGATGTCCGCAACCACATCGGGTTGCTGCCCGTCGGGGAACAGGTCTCGTTTGAGATCTTGCGCGCCGGCGAAAAGAAAACCCTGACGACCAAAGTGGCGGCAAGCAAAGACTGGAACACCAATCCCGGACTCGGAAATCCGCGCCTGGAAGGCGCGACCTTGGGGGAGATCGAAGAAACCCATCCCCATTACGGAAAGATCAAGGGGGTTGTGGTCGTGGCGCTTCGGCGCGGCGCGCCTCCCTGGGTGGCGGGCCTGAGAAAAGGGGACATCATCACCTCCGTCAACCATAAACCCGTTGACAGCTTGCCGGCGTTTATGGCGCTGATCGCCGGGCAGGATAGATTATTGTTGCGAGTGATCAGAGGCAACCACGCCGCGTTCCTGGTGATCAAGTAACCTTCCGTTACATCGCCTCTGTCGCCGCCTTAGGCAGGCCGCATTGCTTGACCAGGCGGCAGACAAGTTGCGCCAATTCTTCCCCAGGATAGGAAGCGCGCCAAGCCAGGGCCACTTCTCTCTCCGGCGCTGGTTTGGCAAAGGGCCGGCACTCAATCAGGCTGGACAACCCGCTGTGTTCCTGCGCGGCGGTCGCCGGGATGACGGTCACGCCCATGCCGGCGGCCACCATTTGCTTGATGGTTTCTATGGAACTGCCTTCCAGAGTTTTTTGCATCTTGTCTTTTGAGAAAGAGTCGCGTTTGCAGGCGGGGCAGGCGTCCATGACCTGATCACGAAAACAGTTGCCCGCTTTCAACAACAGCAAGGTCTCATCGAGCAAGTCATCCGCCTTGATCTGTTTGTGGCCCCCCAGTTTGTGGTTCTTGGGCAACGCCACCGTCAGCGGCTCCTTGTACAGCAACTCCAGGTTGACCCCCGGTTCTTCGAACGGCGTGGAGACGATGATCAGGTCCAGCTCGTTGCGCTTTAATTGTTCCGCCAGGTTAGTGGTGAAGTTTTCCTCCACGATGAGAGTCAAGTCAGGGGCCTCCCGGCTAAGCAATGGGATGAAACGCGGCAAAAGAAACGGGCCTATGGTGTAGATCACCCCTAACCTTAGCGCGCCTTGCAACGGATCCTTGCCTTCCGCGGCCATGGATTTGATCAATTGCGCCTGTTGCAACACAAGGTCCGCCTGCGCGACGATGCGCTGTCCCGCCGGCGTGAGCTTCACCTCGTGCTGATGCCTTTCGAACAAGGCGACCTCCAGCTCGTCTTCCAACCTCTTGACGCCCGCGCTAAGAGTGGGCTGACTGACGAAACAGGCCGAGGCGGCCCTGCCGAAGTGTCGTTCGCGGGCCACGGCGGCGACATAGCGCAACTCTGTCAGGGTCATGCCCGGCCGGCGCCCCGCAACTTTGCGGCAATTTTCACGGCGCCGCCGCCAGAGCTGAGACGGGGCCGGTCAATGGCGGCGCCCTGGGGCCAGGCGTGGATTGCTCTCAGCAAGGCAAGGTCAACATAGCCGGCGGCAGGGGCATCGCCCCCAAGTCGTTTGAAAGGCTTGCCAGGCTCGCCCAGCTGGTCCAGAACCAGCGCCGCGCCGGAGAAATCCTCATCCATGGTCAGCGCATGGCAGGTAATGATGGTCTTTACGCCAGCGGCCAAGGCGGCGGCGTTGCCGTTTTTCGTATCTTCCACAGCGATGCAGTCTTGCGGCCGCAACGCCAGTTCAGCCAGCGTGGCCTGATAGACGGCAGGGGAGGGTTTTTTCTCCTCGACGGCGTCGCTGGTCATTATGGACGCGAACAGCGCCAGTCCGCCATCTGCGAACGCGCCGCTTAACAGGGTCTCCACATTCTTTCGGGAGGAACTGGTGGCAATGGCCAACAGGATGCCCTCCCGTTGACATTCCAGGAGCAACCGGCGGATGCCGGGGCGCAATCCGATGTTCTCCGTCTCGAGCTTCTCCTTGTATAACTCAGACTTTCTTCTATGGAGCGCCGCCGTCTCCTCATGCAGTTGCGCCGGGTCGCCGCCCCGGGCTTGCAGACAATGAAGTATCCGCTCCTTGCCGCCAGAGATGGCAAGCAAGCGCTTGTACTCGCCGCGGGACCAACGCAAGGGGCAGCCGCCTTCCTCAAAAGCAAGGTTAAAGGCTTGGCGATGCAACTCTTCCGTGTCGGCAAGGGTCCCGTCCATGTCGAAGATGACCGCCTTGAGCGTCGTCTTCACGGGGCCTTCCTCTTGATGATGATCTCTTTCCATTGCGCCGGGCCGGTCTGATGAACAGAATCGCCCCGGACATCCACCGCGACGGTGACGGGCATGTCCTTCACTTCAAACTCATGCACGGCCTCCATGCCCAGCTCCGGGAAAGCCACCACCTTGGAGGCCGTGATGGCCCTGGCCACCAAATAGGCCGCGCCGCCCACCGCCGTCAGATAGACGGCGCCATGTTGTTTTATCGCTTCGATGGCAAGGGGCCCCCGCTCCGCTTTTCCTATCATGCCTATCAGGCCGGTTTTCTCCAACATCATGCCGGTGAATTGGTCCATCCTCGTGGCTGTGGTGGGGCCTGCCGGCCCCACCACCTCGTCCCTCACCGCGTCCACCGGCCCCACATAATAGATAAAGCGGTTGTTGAAATCGACGCCAGCGGGCAGGGGCGCCCCCTGGTCTAACAACGCTTGCAACTTCTTGTGGGCCGCGTCCCGGCCGGTCAACAATTTGCCGCTTAACAGCAAGGTCTCGCCCGGCCGCCAGGCGGCAAGGTCCTCCCGCCTGAGGGTCTCCAGGTTGACTCGGCGCGCGCCAGGGCCGGCCTCCCAGTTCAGCTCCGGCCAGTCCTCCAGGTTGGGCGGCGTCTGCCGGGCCGGGCCGCTGCCGTCCAAGGTGAAATGCGCGTGGCGAGTGGCGGCGCAGTTGGGGATCAAGCCGACAGGCAAGGAGGCCGCGTGAGTGGGGTAGTCCATGATCTTCACATCCAACACTGTGGTCAATCCGCCTAATCCCTGGGCGCCTATGCCCAGCTCGTTGACCCGGTCGAAAATCTCCAGCCGCAACTCCTCGAGCCTCGATTGCGGCCCCCGTTGCCTCAGCGCCTGTATGTCTATGGGGGCCAACAGGGCCTGCTTCGCCAACAACATGGCTTTCTCCGCCGTGCCGCCCACCCCTAGGCCCAGGATGCCCGGCGGACACCAGCCGGCGCCCAATGTCGGCACCACATCCACAACCCAATCAGCAACGCTGTCATTAGGGTTCAGCATCGCCATTTTGGCCTTGTTCTCGGAACCGCCGCCTTTCGCCGCGACATGAATCTTGACCTTGTCCCCTGGCGTCACCTCCGTGTGAATCACAGCCGGCGTGTTGTCCCCGGTGTTTTTCCTGAGGCCGGCGGGATCCGCCAAAATGGAAGGGCGCAAGACATTGTCCTCGTGCGTGTAGGCGCGCCGGACGCCTTCGTTGATCATGTCGGCGACGCTCATGTCAGCATCGTCCCAGCGCGTCTCCATGCCGATCTGCGCGAACACCGTCACGATCCCCGTGTCCTGACAGATAGGCCGACGGCCCTCGGCGCACATCCGGGAGTTGACCAATATCTGGGCCAAGGCATCCCGGGCGGCCGGGGATTCTTCCTTCTCGTAAGCCGCATGCATCGCTTTGACGAAATCCACCGGATGGTAGTAAGAAATGAATTGCAAAGAGTCGGCGACGCTTTCTATTAAATCGCCTTGTTTGATTGTCGTCATGGTTGCCTGGTCACACTGGTCTCTGGCCCATTGTCTGAATAGGGTAATGCGCCTATTATAAGGAATTCTGAGTCATTCCATATCCCGGAATCATTCAGCTGGGCGCGAAGCGTCGGCGCCAGCACGGGCCGACAACGCAAACCGCCGCCTCATGGCGAAATCGATTGTGCATAATTCCTGTTGCGTGGGTTGATGAAAGTGGAAAGCGGATTGTGGAACCCGGATCTTGCGCCAACCTCGGCGCAACAGCGCACTTGGAGCTGGGTCAACATCTCGGCGCTTTGGGTGGGCATGGTTGTCTCCGTTCCAGCTTACCTGCTGGCTTCCGGCCTGATGCAGGAGGGAATGGCGTGGTGGCAGGCGGTGTTGACGATCTTCTTAGGCAACATCATCGTCATGTTGCCGATGATGTTGAACGGCCACGCCGGGGCGAAATACGGGGTGCCGGCGCCAGTGTTGTTGCGGGCCTCGTTTGGCACGGCCGGCGCGAAACTGCCGGCCCTGTTGCGCGGCTTGGTGGCTTGCGGCTGGTTCGGCATACAGACCTGGGTGGGCGGCTTCGCCATTTACCAGATCCTCAACGCGATGACGGGCGGCGTTTTCACCGGCGCGGCTCTGCCGTTCATCGACATAGACCTGGCCCAGCTAATGTGTTTCCTGGCCTTCTGGGCCTTGCAATTGGTCTTCATCGTGAAGGGCACGGAGTCCATACGCTGGCTGGAGACCTTGGCCGCCCCTTTCCTGATGTTTTTCGCCGCGGCCTTGTTGGCGTGGGCTTGGCTCCGGGCCGGCGGTTTCGGCGACATGCTGTCGGCACCCTCGGCCTTCGTTCCTGGCGGGCGGCGGGAAGGGGAGTTCTGGCAGGCGTTTTGGCCGGGCCTGACAGCCATGGTGGGGTTCTGGGCCACCATCACCCTGAACATCCCGGACTTCACCCGCTACGCCCGCAGCCAGCGGGATCAGTTTTTGGGGCAAGGCTTAGGCTTGCCCCTCCCGATGGCGCTGTTGGCCTTAGTGAGCGTGTTTGTCACCTCCGCCACCGTGCTGATCTTCGGCGCGGCGGTTTGGGACCCGGTCGCGTTGGCGGGACAGCTCGGCGGGGTCGGCGCTGTGCTTGGGCTGGCGGCGTTGACAGTGGCCACCCTGACCACCAACCTGGCGGCGAATGTGGTGGCTCCCGCCAATGGTTTTTCCAATTTGGCGCCGGGAAAAATCTCCTTCAGGTTGGGAGGGTACATCACCGCCGGGATCGGCATCGCGATCATGCCTTGGAAGTTGTTAGAGACCGCCGGCGCCTATCTGTTTGTCTGGCTGATCGGTTATTCCTCCCTGCTGGGACCTATCGCGGGCATCATGATCGTGGATTATTTCATCATCAGAAAATGCCGCCTGGAGACGGCGGCCCTCTACCAAGCCCAGGGCCGGTACAGCTACGCGAAGGGGTGGAACCTCAGCGCCGTGGCGGCCCTGTGCCTGGGAGTCGCGCCCAACTTCCCCGGCTTCCTGCATGCCTTAGGCTACGCCCAGAACCTGCCGGCTTTTTTCGTCAGCTTGTATCACTACGCCTGGTTTGTCGGGGCCTTCCTGGCCGGGCTGATCTACTATCTGCTGATGAGGGCGCGACCAGGGGATTAGGCGTCCCCCGTGGAAAATTGACTGAAAAGTAAAATTTGGGATAGACTCCCATCGCTAACGGGAGCGCCCATGCTCCCGCTTCAGGGGAGGTTGTCGCAGTGGAGTTTGGCATTTGCTTCAAAGGGGCGGTCAGTTCCGACCGCGCCCGTTATCTCACGCAACAGGCCGAAACGGGCGGCTTCGCCTATTGCTGGTTTTACGACTCGCACATTCTCTGGCGCGATTGCTACGCCCCCATCGCCATGTGCATGGAACACACCCGGCGCATGCGTTTCGGCCCCTGCGTCACCAACCCGAATGTCAGAGACTGGTCCGTGGCGGCGAGCATGTTCGCCAGCCTGTCCCTGCAAAGCGGCGGGCGATTCGATTTAGGCGTGGGCCGGGGAGACAGCTCCATGCGGGTCATGGGAAAAAAACCGGCCCCCATCGCCCGCGTTGTCGAGTTCGCCGAGACGGTGCGGGCCCTGGCCCGGGGCGCGGAAGCGAAGTATGACGAATGTCCCGAACCCGTGCGGTTCCGCTGGGCGGCGGGACACGACATCCCTGTGTGGATAGCCGCTTACGGCCCCAAGGCCCTGGCGGCCGCCGGCGCCCATGGCGACGGGGTGATCCTGCAAATCGCCGAGCCAGCTTTGACGCGCTGGTTTGTCGAGCAGTGCCAGGCGGCGGGCAAAGCCGCCGGGCGGGACCTGTCGGCGTTCCGGGTCATGGCCGCCGCGCCCGCCTACTTTGGCTCCATGGCGGAGTGCGTGGAGGCCACCCGCTGGTTTCCGGCCATGGTGGGCAACCATGTCGCGGACATCGTTGAAAAGTACGGCGCGAACTCAGACGCGGCGCCAGCCAGCCTGACCGCCTACATAGAAAAGCGCCGCGGCTACGACTATAAAAAACACGGCGAAAGCGACAACCCCTTCCTGGACTTCATCACCCCGGAGATCGTGGAAAGCTTTTGCGTACTCGGCGGCGTGAACGACCATGTGGCCAAGCTGAAGGCCCTGGAAGCGGCGGGCGTGACCCAGTTCAACATCTACCTGGACAACGGCGACGAGGAAACCATCATCGCCCGGTACGCGGATTCCATCATCCCCCAGTTCGCCTCTTAGCCGCGCCGGAAAACGGCCATGCTGATCCGCGAGATCATCAGGAAAAAACGGGAGGGCCAGGCCCTGACGCCAGAAGAGATCCGGTTTTTCATTCGCGGCCTGACCACCGGCGCCGTCGCGCCAGAGCAGGCGTCGGCATTGGCCATGGCTATCTTCTTTCGATCCATGGACAGCGCCGAGACCGGCGCGCTGACCCAGGCCATGGCGACCTCAGGCAAGACCATAGACTGGGAGGAAGACGGCATTGCGGAGCTGATAGTGGATAAACACTCCACCGGCGGCGTGGGCGACAAGGTGAGCCTGGTGTTGGCCCCCCTGGTGGCGGCCTGCGGCGCCCGCGTGCCGATGATTTCAGGCCGGGGCCTGGGACACAGCGGCGGCACCCTGGACAAGCTGGACAGCATCCCCGGCTACAACACCAGCCCGGACCTGGCCCTGTTCAAGCGGACAGTCAAATCGGCGGGGTGCGCGATTATCGGCCAGACAGACGAGCTGGCCCCGGCAGACCGGCGCCTGTACGCGATCCGGGATGTGACCGCGACCGTGGAATCCGTGCCACTGATCACCGCCTCCATCCTGTCCAAGAAGATCGCGGCGGGCCTGCGGGGCCTGGCCATGGATGTGAAGACCGGCTCAGGGGCCTTCATGGAGACCGAGGCGGAAGCGGAGGCCTTGGCCCGCTCCATTGTGGACACGGCGGCGGCGGTGGGCTTGCCCGTCAAGGCGGTCATCACCGACATGAACGAGGTGTTGGGCCGCTCCGCGGGACACGCCGTCGAGGTGCGAGAGAGCATAGACTACCTGACCGGCGCGGGCCGCGACAGCCGCCTGCACGAAGTGGTTTTCACCCTGGCGACGGCCATGTTGGCGTTGGCGGGGATAGAGCAGGACCCGGCGCAGGCGCGGCAGCGTTTGCAGTCCGCCCTGGATAGCGGACAGGCGGCCCAGGTTTTCAGCGCCATGGCGCGGGCCTTGGGCGGGCCGGCGGACCTGCTGGAACGGGTTGACCATTATTTGCCGTTGCCGCCGGTGGTCAAACCCGTTTTCCTGGAGGAAGAAGGCTATGTCGCCTCCATAGACGCGCGCCAGGTGGGGCTTGCCATCCTGAACCTGGGGGCCGGCCGGCAACGCGCCGAAGACAGCATTGACTATGGGGTGGGGTTGACGGATGTGGCGGCCATCGGCGTCCGCGTCGATAGCCACAGGCCGGTGGCCCAGGTGCGGGCCCGGGATGAGGGAGCCGCGGCGGCGACAGCGCAAGCCGTGGGCCGGGCCTATCGGCTTGCCGCGGAGAAGCCCGCGCCCAGGCCGGTCATCCGCAAAATCCTGGCGGACGCGGCCTGAGGCGATTGGATCTTGTTCAGGGGCCGAAAATTTGATTAAATGATAAATATCTTTTGACTTTATGATAAAAAAATGCTATCACTCAGGCGACTGGCCGCGTCCCGGCGCGGCGGACAATGAGGGGGCCGGCGGCAAGCTCGCGCCCGCCCCGGTTCCACAGGCAAGGTTCACACGCGATTCGCGGGGGGAACAAAAAATGAGCAATGTCAAAACTTTCAACCACCACGCGCTGTTTCACGCCACCGCCATGGCCACCGCCACGGTCTTGGGCCGCGCCTTGCTCCTTGCCGGCGGCGGCATCGTTTTCTCTTTGGGGGTTTTCACCCAGGGGGTTTTCGCTCAAGATTCAGGGGCCGGCGCCAGCGCCTTCGAGGAAATCGTCGTCACAGCGCGAAAACGGGAGGAAAGCCTGGAGGACATCCCCATTGCGCTGACCGCGCTCACCACGGAGGACTTCGCCAACTTGAACCTGGGGGATCTGTTCGACATCGGCAAGAATGTTCCCAACCTGTTCATCGGCAATTTCGGCAACGGCAATCAGAATCACACCAGCGTGTTCATGCGCGGCGTCGGCACCCAGGACCACATCATCACCGTCGATTCGGCAGTGGGCCTGTATCTTGACGGCGTGTACCTGGGGCGCCAGGTGGGGTCTAATCTGAGCATGTCCAACATCGAACGGGTCGAGGTGGCCCGGGGCCCTCAAGGCACCCTCTACGGGCGCAATTCCATTGGCGGCGCCATCAATGTCATCACCAAAAAGCCCACCGGCGAGAACGAGGCGACGGTCATGGTTCAGGGCGGCTCCAGGGCCCGCGGCAAATTCGACTTCTACGGCGACGCCCGCCTGTCCGAGAACCTGTCAGCCTCGTTGACGGGCTTTTACAACCGGCGCGATGGCATCGGCAAGTTCATCAACCAGCCCAACACGGAAGTTGAAGTCGGCCAGATCCGGGAGTCCGCCGTGCGGGCCATGTTCAACTTCGCCCCGTCGGAGGATTTTTCCCTGTTAGTCACCGCCGATTTCAACGACAGCGCCCATGGCCAGTCCGCGCTCTATTTCAACGCCGCGCCGGGGCAATTCCCCAACGGCTTGCCCGGCAACCTCTTCGCCCCGGACCCCGATGACAGCGCCTCGCCGGCGGACAACATCGCCCGGCAGACCAGCCAGGGCTACGGCGTTTCGGCCACGGCGGACTGGAACCTGTCGGAGACCTACGCCATGAAGCTGATCGGCAGTCATCGCTCCAGCGAATACACGGGCGGCACCGATCAACAGGACAGCGCCGGCAGCGTCGTCTTCCCGGAACGGGGCGAGGCCGACCAGCATTCCGTTGAACTGCAATTCCTGGGCGATTTTGACGGCTGGAATTTTGTGGCGGGCGCGTATTACTACACAGAAGACGGCGAGACGGTTTCTCGCCCCTTCGAGATATTTCCCCCGTTCGTCACCGATGGAGAAGTCAATGTGTCCCAGGACACGGAGAGCTACGCCGCGTTCGGTCATGTTGACATTTCGCTGACCGACGCCCTTGACATAGGCGGCGGCATCCGCGTCACCCACGACAGCAAGGACGCCGCTGGCGTGGCGGCCCTGTTCCAGCCAGCGATTCCGGTGGCGCGTTCGGAAGACTGGACCGAAGTGACCTGGGACGCCTCGGCGCTTTACGCCCTCACTCCCGACCTGAATTTCTATGTGGCGGTGTCCCGCGGCTACCAAAGCGGCGGCTTCCCGGCCCGGCCCTTCGGCGGCGATGCGACCTTTGTGTCTTTTGACCCGCAGTTCGCCTTGAACTACGAGGGCGGCTTCAAAGGCGTGCTGGCGGACCGCATGCGCTTTGCCGCCAATGTGTTCTGGACCGACTACACGGACTTGCAGTTGCAGACCAACCGCTTTGACCCGACCTTCGGCTTCCTGACCATCACCGAAAACGCCGGCGAATCCCGCGCCTGGGGCGTGGAGTTTGAAGGCAACTTGCAAATGAACGAGCGTTTCAGCCTGCAGGCCGCCGTAGGCTACATGGATGCGGAGTTCACCTCGGTTGACCCCGCAGTGGCGGGCACCCGAGAAGGCAGCATCCCGCAACTGACGCCGGACTGGACGGTGGCGGTGTCGCCGGAATATGTGGCGCCCCTGAACGGCGGCGGCTCTGTGGCATTTCGCCTCAGCTACAACTACCGCGGCAGGATGTACGGCGAGGCGAACAACCAGCCCCTGAACCGGATCGGAAGCCGCGAGTTGCTGGATTTCAACATTCGCTACCAGCCCGCCGACCCCAGCTGGCATGTCGCGATCTACGGAGAGAATGTCCTGAACAAGGCTTATGACAACGCCTCAGGCACCTTCGGCAATCCGTTTTCCAGCACCATACGCAGCAACGACCGCAGTGAATTCGGGGTGCGCTTCACCAAGACCTTTGGCGGCTGACCCTGCCGTCCTCCCTGCAAGGGGCGCGGTGTTCATCGCGCCCCTTTTTTCGTCTGTGGCGACCGCCTTCTTGCGCCTTTTAAGGCGGCTCAAATCCAGTAAGCGGTGGTTGTCATCACCTTGGAGCAATAGCGCATGGCGGTTTTCACCGGCGCGGGCAGTTCCGCCGCGCCCGCGGCCGCGGCGGTGGTGGCGTGTCGCGCCTCGTCCTCGCGCATCTGCGACACGATGCGCCGGCTCCTTTGGTCTTTCTCCGGCAGGCGTTCAAGGTGCCGCTCCAGGTGGGCGACAACTTGGCGCTCCGTTTCCAACACAAACCCCAAATTCCATTTGTCCCCCGCCAGGCCCGCCGCCGCCCCGATGGCGAAGGAGCCAAGATGCCAGACGGGAGTGAGGTAGCTGACATGGCTGTCCAACTCCCGCACCCGCTCCTCGCACCAGCGCAGGTGGTCGCTTTCTTCCGTGGCGGCCTGGGTCAGGGCGGCCCGCGTCTTGGCGTCCCGAGCGACTAGGGCCTGCCCGGAATACAAGGCCTGCGCCGCCACCTCGCCAGCGTGATTGACCCGCATCAGTCCGGCGGCATGCCGCCGTTCCGGTTCCTCCAAGGTGGATTCCCGGGCCGGTTCCTCAGTGGCGCCAGCAGGGTTGCGCCGGCGCGCCGGGCCGGGCGCGGGGAGAAGGGCCGACAAGATGTTGTCAAACCTGATGATCAGCTCATCCGTCTCGCTGTAGTCTCGCTTGCTCATAAGTTTTCCCATGATACCCGACAGCGCCTTGGCGCGTCATTGACCTGATGATTCGAGGGAGGCACCGCTCGCGGGTTCCTTTTTCCGTCTGTGGGAAAGGCAGACGCTGACGAACACCAGGACGCACATGGCGCAGTAGCACAGGCTGGCGAACCGCAACACCGCCGCCATGTCATGGCGGGCCACCACCAATGAGCTCACGGCGGGGGCTAAGGCGGTGCCAACCGCCGAACAAAAGAGCAGGAAGCTGATCATTCGAGGGCTGGGTTTTTCCACCAACATGGTGCCGAACGCGATGATCAGTTTCAACATGCCGCCGGTCACCAGGCCCAGGATGAACATGCTGAGGCTCAGCCGGAAAGCTGTGTCCATGGCCCATAACGCGATGGTCAACAATGTGGAAAGGGAGCAAGCGGCGCAAATAATGTTGACCAACGAGAATCGCAACGCCAGCCAGAACATGAGCAGCTGGCCGATGAACATGCCGAGAAAGAGCCGGCTCACTAATCTGCTGGCCAGATCGGGGCTTAAATCAAACTGCTCCCGGGCGTAATTGGGCATCCAGGAATACAGGGTGACGATGCCAGTCAAATACACCACGATGGCGCCGGCAAGCAGGTAGGTTTCCAGAGGCCAAGGGCCCTCCGCCGCCGCGGTGGCGCGGGGGGCGTCCCGCTTGCCAGTCGCCGGGTAATCGGAGAACGCCGCCACGAGCACCACCAGCAGTGACACGGAGAAAGCCAGCAGGTAGGCGTAGCCCCAATGCAACCGGGCGGCGATAAACATCCCCGCTAGGAAGGTGCTGACGAAGCCCGCCATGCTGTAGAACGAATCGGTGAGCAACATCATGGAGGGGCGCAACTTGATCGCATAGACCTGGGTGATGACCACCAACGCCGCCGCCAGGGCCACGCCGCAAGACAGGCCCGCCAAAAACAGCCACAGGGGGAACCAGGCGTAGCGATCAACAGCGTAAATGGCTAATAACGCGGCGCTGAGGAGGCCGGCGGAGCTGAGAACGATGGGCTTTATCCTGAGCCAGTCAAAAATGACGAGCGCCACCAAGGTGCCAGCCAGCACCCCTGCGGTCAGGTAACTGAAGCTGGCGGTGGCGGCGGTGAGAGACAGGCCGTAATGCTGGGCGATGGGAGCGGTGACTATGCCTATGGGCGAGATGACCGACGACATCATAAAATACGCCAGGAAGCTGGTCAGGGTGATCCGATAGGCGTTGGCTGGCATCTTCGGGCTAAGAAGGGGGGCAGAGGCCCATGATGATAGCCTGTTTGACCATGCGGTCAAATCGCTTTATGGCTTCCAGCCCGGGCCTTGCCTGGCGCGGCAATTTGACAATCCCGCCCCAACGCGCTACATTGCAACGGCAAGCGGGGCCTAAGACCTTGCGCCCCCCGTTGTCCCTGCCCATTGTTTTGCCGCCCGCCGCCGCGCAACAGGCGTCCGGAACGCCGTTAGAGGAGACGATATGAACAACATCCTGATAGGGTTGCCGATTTTTCTCATGGCCGCGAACTTTGTTTTGCTGATCCTGGTGCTGGTCAAAGTGTCCTCGGTCCGCCAGGAAAACGCGGGCGAGATCCTGCGGGAGGAGTTTCGCGCGAGCCGGGAGGAAGCGGAAAAGAACGCTCGCAATCTGCGCGAAGAGGTGGCAACCACTCAGAAAAACGCCAGCGACACCGTGGTGCGAGTCATGGGCGAGATGAGCAAGTCTCAGCAAACCAGCCTGAGCGCGATGGAGAAAACCATCAAGGAACTCAGCGAGAAAAACGAGGCGCTGAGCAAGGAACTTCGGGACACCATGGACACCAAGATGAAATCGTTGCAAGAGAGCAACGAGAAAAAGTTAGAGCAGATACAGAAGACGGTGGACGAGCAGTTGCAAAGCGCCTTGGAAGAACGCATAGGCAAGTCCTTCAAGCTCGTCAGCGAGAGGCTGGAGGCGGTGCAGCGTGGACTGGGCGAGATGCAGACCTTGGCCACTGGCGTGGGAGACCTCAAGCGCGTTTTGACCAATGTCAAGGATCGCGGCACTTGGGGCGAAGTGCAATTAGGCGCCATCCTGGAGCAAATCCTTGCTCCTGAGCAATATGACAAGAATGTCAAGGTGCGGCCCGCGTCCAATGAACTTGTCGAGTACGCCATTCGCCTGCCGGGAGACGACGCCAACGCTGGCCCCGTGTGGCTGCCCATCGATGCCAAGTTTCCTCAGGAAGACTATCAACGGCTGTTAGACGCCACGGAGCGCGCCGACCAGAACGCCATTGAGCAATCGCTGAAAGCGTTGAATCGATCCCTTGAAAACTCGGCGCGAGACATATCGGAAAAATACATCGAACCGCCCGCCACCACCAACTTCGCCATCATGTTCCTGCCCACTGAGGGCTTGTACGCGGAGGCCCTCAGACAGCCCGGGCTGGCGAGCAAATTGCAACAAACCTGGCGAGTCACCATCGCCGGCCCTACCACTTTGGCCGCCCTCCTGAACAGCCTGCGCATGGGGTTCCAAACCTTGGCCATACAAAAACACTCCAGCGAGATCTGGCAGGTGTTGGCGGCGGTCAAAACCGAGTTCGGCAAATTCGGCGCCTGGCTGGAGAAAGTGCAAAGGCAACTGAAGACAGCGTCCACCACCATAGACGAGACGGGAAGGCGCACCCGCGCCATGGAGAGGAAACTCGACGGCGTCGAAGTGTTGCCAGAGGAAGAAGCCGCCAAGTTGCTGGACCTCCCCGCAGCCGGGCCAACGCCAGACGACTCAGAGTTAGATTCGGGGGACGAACCCGATTCCGACAGCTTTTGATCCAGCTATGCTTGGCGTGTGTTGCTCGGTTTCCAACCAAGATTGAAAGTCGCTGAAAGGCCATCCCTTGCAGTTCGGCCCGGCGCGGTCGGTCATGTCCCGGTGCCAGGCGGATACAATCGGTTCATGCAAGGGAGCGGTGTAGCGGTGCGCTGGCGTCAGTTCCCGCGCTGTCCGACGCCAGAAAAAGGGAGCTTGCCAAAGGCGGTTTTTCACGGCGTCATCCTGCAGGGCGGCCCGCAACTGGTGCTGATTGTCTTTGTGCCGGGCCTGCAACACGACGGGCAACAGACGATGATTTTCTCCGCCAGGGGCCGGCACGCTGTCAAGGTTGTTCACCATCCCTATGAACACATGGCGATAGTTGCGGGCCTCGCTTTGGCGGCCATAGGCGCGGCAGTGGAACCGGCGGCTAGGCCTCCCCGTTGGACAAGCGGCCCTAACCCGTTTCCGTCGGGGGGCGGCCCTCTGTCTTGCCCGCGGGCAAGTCGCTCCTTGCCTTGGCCTGGATCAGGCTCCAAATCAGTGACCCTTGAGCGCAGGCTCGAGTTCAATAGCTCGCTTGCGGTCCGTCTCGGCACCGTCGTAGTCGCCCAGCTTGGACTTGGCAACTCCCCGGTAGTAGTGAGCTTCCGCATAATCAGGCTTAAGCTCAATGGCCCGGCTGTAGTCTGCTATGGCACCGTCATGGTCGCCCAGCTCGAACTTGGCATTCCCCCGAAAGTAGTAGACCTCCTTGTTACTAGGATTGAGCGCAATGTACTGGTCAAAGTCCGCTATGGCACCGTCATGGTCGCCCAGCTCGAACTTGGCATTCCCCCGAAAGTGGTAGACCTCCTTGTTACCAGGATTGAGCGCAATGTACTGGTCAAAGTCCGCTACGGCACCGTCATGGTCGCCCAGTGCGGACTTGGCAACCCCCCGGTTGGTGTAAGCGGCCGCATTGTCAGGCTTGAGCTCAATGGCCCAGTCATAGTCCGCTATGGCACCGGCATAGTCGCCCAGTACGGATTTGGCAAGCCCTCGTCCGTAGTGGGCGTCCACATAGTTAGGCTTGAGATCAATGGCCCGATCATAGTCCGCTATGGCACCGCGATAGTCGCCCAGGCCCTCCTTGGCAACCCCCCGGAGAAAGTAGACTTCCGCCTCGTCAGGCTTCAGCTCAATAGCCCGGCTGTAGTCCGCTATGGCACCGTGGTAGTCGCCCAGGAACCCCTTGGCATTCCCCTGATTGGTGTAGGCTTCCGCATCGTAAGGTAAGTTGCTCTTCTTCGACATCAGATCATCCTCTCAAAGATAGTTTCAATATGGCACCACATGGATCAAAACAGGGAGCGACCCGTTTTACACATAGACAAGCCATTCCTTGCCCGCACTTTGATCAGGCCCCGCATCAGCGATCCTTGATCTCAGGATCGAGCTCAATGGCTCGCTTGCGGTCCGCCTTTGCGCCGTTTCTGCTTTTTCCCCGCCATCTCAAACCCTCGCTGTTGTCAAAACTACACGATGAACAGATCACCGCCCACCACTTCAAACTGAAGCTCGGCTAAGTCCGCGCCAAGTATTGTTAGAGTGCCATCGGTTAAGAGAGTATGGCGCGGGTTTTCAGAAGTGGCGGCGTATTGCTCTTCCCATATCTGCAGGGTTACGCCGTCAGCTGTTTCAGTGGCGATCTGATCCATGTCCCACTGCAGGTTTGTCTCGGTGGCGACGCCCATCTTGATCCTGTCCACGCCATCCTGAAAATCCCTGATCGTCACTTGGGTGGCGTCAGACACATCAAACACATCGTTGCCTGTGCCGCCGATCAGCACATCATGACCGGGCGGGTAGAAGTGTTCCGAATTGGGTACAGGGTCGCCGCCGCTTCTCAAATAGTCATTGCCAGGGCCGCCGTCCAGGATGTTATCGCCATGGCCGCCGTCCAAGTAATCATTGCCGCCGCCGCCATATAGGTAGTCAGATTGTGGGCCGCCTATCAGTCGGTCGTTGCCATGGCCAACAGACTCCACCGGCGCAGTGGCATCATAGTCATGGGGGCCGTTCACTGCCATTTTCAGGCCATCGCCAAACAGGTAGTCGTTACCGCTGCCGCCTATCAGCTCGTCATCGCCATAGCCGCCTATTATGAGATCATCCTGACCACCGCCATAAAGTCTATTGTTGAATGTCGCGGTTTCATCATGCCCGTACCAAAGGTAGCCGTTTGCTGTCATCTTGCCGCCGGCATAGATCACTTCGGAAACGCCGGGGCGCAGATCTACATATCCCCCTCCAAGCATAATTGCGCGGTCTTCGCGGCCATTAAAGCCCGCGTCCTCTATCACTTCGCGCTCGTTCTGTAGCCAGCGGCCAAAGTTGCCTGTACCGGAGTACAAAAGTGCTTCCGTTAGCTGTGGATAATGCCCATCTGAATCTGACTTCTCCCAGCTATAAAGCACATAGGCGGGGTCGTTGTCTCGTTCGCCGATCATCGTTCTCCAGAGTTGCTCGCCCCAATCCTGGCCGTCATCGCCGGGGCCGTCTCCGTCCCCGTCATCCGTCGGGCCGCCGGTGTCCGGGTCAGGGTCAGGGCCGCCAGGCGCGGGGTCGGGTTCAGGGGCCGGCGGTGGCGGTGGGGCCTCCGCAAGCTCAAGCCGGAAGCCGCCGGAATAATCCTCGCCTGGTGAGATGAAAGAGCTGACACGGAAAAAATAATCGCTGTCCGCGCCTGGCGTAAAGCTTAACCGGGGATGAAAGCCGCCCATGGGCAACACGCCATTGACTAACGCTTGATCGTCCATGCTGGCGACAAGATCATCCTGCCCGTTGTATATCTCAAGCATGGTGTCTTTCGCGCCGCTTAACGGGCCGCCGCCGTCCGGGTCGCGGGAAGCAACGGCAAGGATGTAAGTCGTTCCGCCGGTCAGGGTCGCCGTTATCCAGGCGGCATCCGCGGGGCCGTCCAGCACGCCAAGATGAACGCCGCCCACTTCCAGGCGGGCCGCGTCCGCGCCATCGTTCACCATCGCAACCGGGGCGCTCCCCCCGGTGCCGCCGTCCGGGTCTCCGCCTGGCCCTGCTCCCGCTCCTGGCGCGGGGTCGGGGGCCGGCCGGGTTTCTTCCAGTTCCAGGCGATAGCCGCCGGAATAATCCTTGTTCGGTGAAATGAAAGAGCTGACTCGGAAGTAGTGGACGCCGCCACTGGCGGGAGTAAAACCAAGCTGGGGATGAAAGCCGCCCATGGGCAACACGCCATTGACCAACGCCTGGTCGTCCATGCTGGCGATTAGCTCCTGTCGCTCGTTGTAAATCTCAAGCATGGTGTCGCCGGCCCCGGTGCGCGGGCCGTCGCCATCGGGATCACGGGCCGCCACGGTCACCAAGTAGCCCGCGCCTGCTGTCAGCTCGGCCCGTATCCAGTCGGCATCCGTCGGCCCGTCCAGGTCGCCAAGAAAAACATCGCCAACCGGCAGAAGGGCCGCCGTCGCCGCGCTGGCTGTCATGTTTGCTTGTCCCGGTTAAATGATAAACACATCGTCATTCGTCGCTTTCCCCTGGGCTTGATTCCGGTCGCTGAGGGGTGGCATAGCGATGGCGGAGGGCGCGGTGCCGTTGCCGATAGCTTGAGTAGCGACGGCCCGGATCAGATTCGGTTTGACGGCCCTTGAGCTCAGAAAAAGCGGTCAGGTGCGCGACGGCGTCGTCAACGACGAGTGCGCCAGCGATCAACCCGTTTGCCACAGCGCCCGCGTCCCGTCCCAAACCTACGCCCGGATAATCCTCGAATGGCGCGTTGCTGAGGTGGTCGAGGAACGCAGTCGCCTCGGCCCCTGTCGCTGGCGCCTCAGAGTCAGCGCGGCGTCGCTCCAGCGCGTCAATGGCGTAGCTGCGAACCAGCTTGGGCAGGAACCGAGCAAAGGTGGCGGCTTGGTCAAACAGGTCCAGGCCCAGGGAGCGGTTGTTCATAACGAAAATGGCGCCGATTTGGTTGCGACCGGGGATGAAGGCTTGCGCATAGTTATCCAGCTCCTGCGAATACTGTTCAAAGATCGAACTCATCGCTTCAGTGGGAGAATCCACAGACATCCTGCAGGACTTGGCGGCAATGTTGTTCCAGACCTCGGACTGGTTAGACCGCTTTGTCCCTGAGGCGCGCATCTCTCTGTGAACGCTCCTGAGCTTCTCCGCTCGGCCCCGGGCGTATTGAACGCTCGAGGACACGGCGAAATCAGGCGCGTCGTACGCCCACCGGCCCTGTTCCACGCATGACACCGGAATGGTGGTGGTCTGCCGGGCCGGCAACAGCATGGTGAGGTTGGCGACCCGATTTTGCTTGGCGCCGACCAATTCCTCGCCGTCGACGATGAGCGTTGGCAGTTCGGCCTGGTTTTCAACCGTGAGCTTAGGCACGCTGCCACTACTCGACACCTCGCGGATGGAAACGAGATTCTCCCGCAACCCGTCCTCCAGCAACAGATAACTCAGGGGGCTTTGGGCCTCCGAGCTCAGGGGAAACACGGTTAAACCGTTATAATCCACTGATTTTTCTATGTTTATGTTTGAGATGGCGGTTTTGATTGATTGCATTGTCTGTTGCCTCTTGTTATTGTGAGCAGTGTTGATTTGCCATAGCGTAGAGCGTAAGTTGACAGAAGTCAACAGAATTTTGCAGTAAAAAACAGCGAAATAATGTTTTTGGCATGGGCACCGACCAAATCACAGGCAACGACGAGCCTCCCCGCAGCTACACCGCCTCGGAATTGGAGCGCGAAACGGGGTTTGATCGCAGGACTATCGCCTACTATGTGCAGGAAGAGTTGCTTCCGAAAGTTGGCAGGCGGGGGCCGCGCACCCGCTACCCGAAACTGGCCCGGGACCGCTTGCTATTCATCAAAAAAGTGCGTGAGGAAGAGGAGGCCGGAGGCGTGGGGCCGGTGTCCCTCAGCGATATGCGCGAGATCTTCAACCGCGTTCCGCTAGAGGTCATTGCGGATGTCGCCGACGGACGCGAACCTTTACGCATAGTTGCCTTGGCGGGCGTCGGCGGAGCGCACCGCCGGACAGAACAACCTGCCGGGTTCGAGCGGCGGCGGGAGACCCTCAAAAGACGATTGGCGGCCCGGCAAGCGCGCCATTCCTATGATATGCCCGGCAATGCCATGCCCGGCGAATTTGAAGAACCCTACGCAGACCCCGCCCCGAACCCAGAGGGCGTAATGTACTGCCGCGTCCCGCCCCAGGAGAGTGAGGAGCGCCTGGCTCTAAGTGCCTCCGCTGAGCCCGAGCGCGCCTCTGCAGGGCGCAGTCCCGACTCGCCCCGGGAGCCTGCGGCATCTTCCGCCATGGCGGCCCAAGAGGAAACGGAGCTGGGCGATGCCCTGGCCGAGTTGCAAGAAGTCGCGCGCCGCCGGCGCCAAGCTTCTTCGCGCCCCATAGACACATGGTTTCAAATAACGATCTCGCCTGACATCACGCTTTCTGTTCGGGGCGCAGGGGACGAGGATGCGGGGCTTATGGAGAGGGTTAGACAGAGCCTACGACGCTTAATTTTCCGCCGTTTTTAGCTTGTTACATCCGCCATGCGCCCTGGCGCGGGTTGCTTACAGCAGTTTGACAACCGCAAAGATGAGCGTGCCGAGGGTGCCGACCAAAACCAGCGTTTGGAGCAACATCATTCTCATCATCCGCGTCTCAAGATTCGCAATCTCGGTCTTGGTGGCGATGTTTTTATCGATGTTCCCCTGAATGCCCTCGACGGTCTCTCTCAGGGCATCAATCTTGGCCCCCTGCACCTCAAGATCGGACTTGGTGGCCATGTTTTTATCGATGTTATTCTGAATGCCCTCGACGGTCTCTTTCAGGGCATCAATCTTGGCCCCCTGGACCTCGAGGTCGGCCCCCAGAATTGCAAGATCGGCCTTGGTGGCCACCGTCTCGTTGACCGCTCGGTCTATGGTTTCCACGACGCTCTCGGCTTGTTTCTCGTTAAACCCCGAGCTTTTCAAGGCTTTTACCGCCTTGTGAGTGTTGAAAGTCACATTAGTTTGCATGGTTTTCACCTTCAAAACAAAGGCAAGTTTCCAGGCCGGTTTCGGCGCGGAAGTCCTTGCCATCCGCTTTATGCCCCTAATTAGGGACACCCCGTGGCCCCAATCAGCAGGCCAAATGAGCGAGCTGTTCGGAACGCAACGGGGAGTATGGGTACTCCATTTCGCCCTGTCAAATTTTTTTTTGGCTTGTTAGTTTTCCGCCATGCATCGCGGCGTTTCTTCACGCGGTCGGTCATGTATTTGATATACACTCCCTCCCGCGCTCATCACGCCGCTTGCCTGACGAAAAACTTCCGTCGCCAAAAGTTTGCAGTTTTCCGCCATGCGTCCTGGCGCGGTTGCTTATGTCAGGGCAACAACCATAGTGACGAACATGCCGAGCATAGCCATCAACTGGAGCCACATCATTCTCATCATCCGCGTCTCAAGACTCGAAATCTCGGCCTTCAGATCGGCTTTGGTGGCCATGTTTTCCTGGATGCCCGCGACGGTCTCTCTCAGGGCCTCAATCTTGGCCCCCTGGACCTCAAGATCGGACTTGGTGGCCATGTCCTTAATATCATCCTTGGTGGCCATCTTGTCGGCCAGAGTGCCAAGCTCTTCTTTGGTGGCCAGGAGTGCAAGGTCGGCCTTGGTGGCCACCGTCTCATTGACCGCTTTGTTTATGGTTTCCACGACTGTCTTGGCCTGCTTCTCGTCAAACCCCGTTTAGCTTGTTAGTTTTCCGCCATGCGTCCTGACGTTTCCTCGCTCGGTCGGTCATGTGCTGCTTGCACACTCCCGCCCTCGCTCGTCACGCCAGTTGCCTGACGAAAAACTTCCGTCGCTAAATTTTAGCTTGCATGGTTCTGCACCTCCAAAAGGCAAGTATCCAGGCCGGTTTCGGCGCGGAATTCCTTGCCATCCGCTTAAATGCCCCTAATTAGGGACAACCCGTGGTCCCAATCAGCAGGCCAAATGAGCGAGCTGTTCGGAACGCAACGGGGAGTATGGGTACTCCATTTCGCCCTGTCAAATTTTTTTTTGGCTTGTTAGTTTTCCGCCATGCATCGCGGCGTTTCTTCACGCGGTCGGTCATGTATTTGATATACACTCCCTCCCGCGCTCATCACGCCGCTTGCCTGACGAAAAACTTCCGTCGCCAAAAGTTTGCAGTTTTCCGCCATGCGTCCTGGCGCGACAAACATTTAGCGACGGAAGTTTTTCGTTAGGCAACTGGCGCGACAAGTGAAGGAAGGAGTGTGCATAAAGCACATGACTGACTGAACGCGGAAGCGCCAGGCAGAATAACGGAAAACTAACAAGCTAAATCTGATAAGCTAAGTAGCGGCGTCTTACCCGCGCCATCGCCCAGCATGGCCAGAGATTACAAGAAAAAAACGCGCGCCTCCGAACGGGAATCGCCCCCGTTGTTCGGGGGGTTCCTGTCTTTTCTGTCCGGCCTGTCCATCGGATTGTTGGCGGCGTTTTTGGTTTATCTTTACTATCAGCCCTCCGCCTCCACCCCAGTGGCTGAGGCCGGCAACGAGGAGCTGTCCCAGGCCCAGGAGGCCGCGCCGGAGCAACAACCGCCAGAGCCTGTTTTTGACTTTTACAAAGTGTTGCCTGAGCGCCTTGTCATCACGGAGTCCTTGGTGGAGGAAGGGCAGGAAGGGGAGAAGAAGGACGAGGAAGGCTCTGTCGCCTATGTCTTGCAGGTGGGGTCTTTCGGGGACTACAAGTCCGCCGATCAGGTCAAGGCTCGGCTGGCCCTGATGGGGGCGTTCGCCGACATTGAACGCGTCGTGATCAACGGGCAGAACATCCTCCACCGGGTGCGCCTGGGGCCTTACAAGAGCGCTGAGGAGATGAAAAACGCCCGGGAGCTCCTGGAAGCCAATCAGTTCGATTTCATAGTGCTGAAACTGCGCCTGGAAGAAGGCGCGGGTTAGCAGGCGCGCTGGCGGCGGGGCCGCGGCACGCCCCTTCGCCGGCGGCAGGCGCGGGCGGGCCAGGCACAACCCCGCAACGCAAACTCACAGCAAGTCCTGAGGGTCTATGTCCAAGGCCCATCTCGCCCTGTTGGCTCCGGGGATGGATTCCAACGCCTGGCTCCAGGACGCCATCGCCTTCCTCAGCGTGTTCCTGTTTTTCGACTGCGCCAACAGCTGACTGCGAAAACGCCCCCTTCTTTTTTCTATGGGGGCGGCGACGGGGCCAAGGATTTCCAGCCCCAGCCCGGCCCCGATTTCTTCCAGGCGCCGGCGGGCCTTGGCGAGGAATTGTTTTGCCGCCGCTCCGTCTGCGGCTTCCGCCGTGAGCAGGGCAAGATAGGCGTAGGGAGGCAACAGCGCGTCCTTTCTTTCCGCCAACAGGGCCCGCGCCACATCGTCGTAGCCCCGTTGCGTCAATGTTCGCAACAGGGGGTGGGTGGGGAAATGGGTCTGTATATAGACCCTGCCGGGCTGGTCGGCGCGCCCGGCGCGTCCGCTGACCTGCACGATCAACTGCGCCATTCTTTCACTGGCGCGGAAATCGGCGCTGAGCAGGCCTGCGTCCGCGTCGATGACGCCCACCAGGGTCAGGCTCGGAAAATGGTGGCCCTTGGCTAACATTTGCGTGCCTATGAGTATGTTGGCTTCCCCGCTGGCAATCGCCTTGATCATCGCCTCCAGGCTTCCCCGGCGCCGGGCGCTGTCGCGATCGATGCGCAGGATTTTCGCCTCCGGGAAGTGTTCGGACAGGGTTTGTCCCAGCCGCTGCGTGCCGTGTCCGACCTCCACGAGTTGCTCCCCGGCGCAGTCCGGGCAGTGTTCCGGCAGGGGCCGGCGCGCGTCGCAGTGGTGGCAGATCAGCTTGTTGTTCGCCTTGTGGAAGGTCATGTTGACGCTGCATCGCTGGCACTCGGCGTGCCAGCCGCAATCGTGGCAAAGAATGACGGGCGCGTAGCCGCGCCGGTTCAGGAACAGCAAGGCCTGCTCGTTTTTTTTCAGCGTGTCCCGGATCGCTTCCAGCAAGGGTTGCGACACGGCGCCGGCAACGGGTTGGCGGCGCAGGTTGACGATGCGAATCTCCGGCGGCGTCCCGGCGGCTCTCAGGGGCAGACTCAGGCGCGCGTATTTGCCGATTTTCACATTCCGCAGGGTTTCCAGGGAAGGCGTGGCGGAGCCTAAAACCACCGGCGCTTTGTCGAACTTGCCCCGGGCCACGGCGATGTCCTTGGCGGAATAGCGGAAGCCGCTCTCCTGTTTGTAGGAGGAATCGTGCTCTTCATCGACGATGTAGAGCCCCGGCGATTTAAGGGGAGTCCAGATGGCGGAGCGGGCCCCGATGATCACCGCGGCCTCCCCGTTCCGCGCCGCCGTCCAGTTGCGCAACCGCTCCGTCTCGCTTAGGGCCGAGTGTTGCACCCGCACATCAACCTGAAGCCGCTGTTTCAGCCGGCCGATGAACTGCGGCGTCAGACCGATTTCCGGCACCAGGATCAGCGCCTGCTTGCCGCGCTCCACCGCATGGCGGACCGCCTCGATATAGACCTCGGTCTTGCCGCTGCCAGTGACCCCTTGCAGCGCGTGGGCGCGATAAGTCCCCGCCGCCCCAGTAATCGCCGCCACCGCGTCCCGTTGCTGTTCGTTCAGGCGCAACCCCGGCGTTGTTGTTCGCTCTTCATCCAAGCCGGGGGCCGCCGGCGCTAAGGGCGAGGGCAGGGGCCGGCCCCGGCGCAACAATCCGGGCAGGGCGCCGAACAGCGCGTCCCCCACCGGGTGCTGATAGTACGAGGCGGCCCAGAGCAACAAGGCAAGGTGGTCCTGGGAAAACAGCGGCGCCCCGTCTATGAGCTTGTTGACGGGCTTGATCTTGTCCACTGGCAGGATGGATTGATTCGAGACCTTGAGAATGAGGCCCGTAAGATGCTCGCGCCTGCCAAAGGGAACATCCACCCTGACCCCAGGCGCGGCAAGCCCGGCCTGGCTTTTCTCTCCGAGCCGGTATTCGTAGCGCCGGCGCATCGGCACTGGCAGAGCGACTTGCAAGAAACGAGGCTTCATGTCCGGCAACCAGCGGCCGGGTCGTCGCGGAAAAACCTGGGCCGGCCGTAAGTGAACAAAGGCTTAAAAGATTCGTTCGGGCGTCTCAGTCAGGGCCGCCTCCCCAGCGTAGCGTGGCGCCAGGTTGTTGCATGCCGTCTCATCGGGCAAGTTGTTCGCCATGAAAAACTCAAACTCCGCGTTATTGTCGTTGGCGCGGGCCGGACAGCCGGTTTCCCTGTTGATCTTGAGGTTGACGATGTTGGCGGGCATGGGGCCTAGGGGCGCGGGGGCGGGGGCCTGCTCCAGGACCGCGCCCATGTACGCTATCCACATGGGCAGGGCGGCCCTGGCCCCGGTCTCGTCCTCCCCCAAGGGGTCGAAGTTGTCGAAGCCCACCCAGGCGATGGCCACGACGGAAGCGTTGAAGCCCGCGAACCAGGCGTCCCGTTGCTCATTGGTGGTGCCGGTCTTGCCGGAGAGATCGTTGCGGCCCAATTTTTGGTAAGCCCTTCTGCCGGTGCCATATCGGACCACATCCCGCGTCAGGTGGTTCATGATCCAGACATTCTCCTGGCTGACCACCCGTTCCGCCACTTTGATGGGCATGGCTTCCGTCTCCGGAAAGCCGCCATCCCCGGCCGCCGGCGGGGCGTCAACGAAGATTTCCAGCTCCGGCAAATTGACCGCCGCCACGGCCCCGGCGTCCGCGAGGAGGCCCTCCGGCGGGCAATCGACGCACACCGTGGCGGGGTCCGCCTCGAACAGCAACTCCCCAGAAGCGGTTTCCACTCGGTCTATGAAGTAGGGTTCCACCCGGTAGCCGCCATTGGCGAAAACGGCGTAAGCGCTTGCCATCTCCCAGGAAGTCACAGCGCCGCTGCCCAGGGCCAAAGAAAGATTTTTTGGCAACTTCTCCGCGTCAAAGCCGAATTTGGCGATGTGGGACAAGGCGTTTCGCACCCCCATGGCGTGCAACAACCTGATGGACACCAAGTTTATGGAGTGCCGCAACGCCACTCGCAGGCGGGTCGGGCCGCGGGTTTTGCCGCTGTAATTTTCGGGCCGCCACTGGTTGTTCAGCCCCGGGTCGTCATACACGATGGGCGCGTCGTTAATGATGCTGGCTGGCGTGTAGCCGTTTTGCAGGGCGGCTGAGTAGATGAAGGGCTTGAAGCTGGAGCCGGGCTGGCGCTTGGCCTGGATGACGCGGTTGAATTTGCTGTGGTAGAAATTGAAGCCGCCGGTCAGCGCCAACACGGCGCCATCCCGCGGGGCCAGGGAAACCAGGCTGCCTTGAACGGCTGGCGTTTGCGACAGGCGCCAGCTGCCGTCGGCATCCTGTTTCACCCTGATCACATCGCCGGCCTCGAGGATGTCGCTGGCCTTTTCGAGCGGTGGGGCGCGCCGGTTTTCATCTCGGTAGGGGCGCGCCCAGAGCAGGCCATCCCAGCCAATCTCGACGGGGCCCGCGCCGGCGACATGCGCCGACACAGACTGCTCCCGCGCCGCCACGACCAGGGCCGGTAGCAGGCCGCCGATGCTGGGATAATCGTCCAGCAGTTGCTCCCACCGCTCCTCATCGTCCCCTCGTCCAGCTCGTGATTGCCCTCAGGCCCCCGGTAGCCGTGCCTTTGGTCGTATTTCAGCAAGGTCTCGGCCATGGCGCGGTTGGCCGCCGCTTGGTGTTTGTCGCGAATCGTGGTCGTGACGATGTAGCCCTCGCTGTACGCTTCGACGCCAAAGGCCTCCGTGACATAATCCCGCGCCATCTCGGCGATGTAGGGAGCCTCCAGCTCGATGCCGGCCCGGTGCAACGAGGCCGTCACTGGAGCGTTGTCGGCCTCTTGGAACTGGTCGCGGTCTATGTAATCCAGCTCGAACATGCGCCGCAACACATAGGCTCTGCGTTTCACCGCCCGCTCCTGGTTGCTTACCGGGTTGGTGTTGGAAGGGGCCTTGGGCAGTCCCGCCAACATGGCGTGTTGCGCCAGGTTCAGCTCGGCGAGGGGCTTGCCGTAATAGATCTGAGCGGCGGCGCTCACGCCGTAAGCCCGCTGGCCCAGGTAGATCTTGTTCAGGTAAAGCTCCAGGATCTCGTCTTTGGTCAGCTCCCGTTCGATCTTGAACGCCAGGAAAATCTCGTTCAGTTTTCTCATGTATGATTTCTCCCGCGTCAGGAAGAAATTGCGGGCCACCTGCATGGTGATGGTGCTGCCGCCTTGCCTCTTCTCGCCCGTCAGCGCCAAGGCGATGGCGGCCCGCAACAGGCCCTGCCAATCCACGCCGGGGTGCTTGAAGAAGCGGTCGTCTTCCGCCGCGACAAAGGCGTTGACCAGTTGCTCAGGCGCCTCGTCTATGCGCAACAGCGCGCGCCGCTTCTCGCCAAACTCGGCGATCAGGGAACCATCCCGGCTGTACACCCGCAACGGCACCTGCAAACGGACATCGCGCAGGGCGTCGATCTCCGGCAGGTTGGGGACCACATAAAGCACCGCCGCGGCGACAACCAGGACGCACAAGCCCAAAATCAAAGCCAACAATCCGCGCAGGAGCCTGAACATGGGTTCAGTGTAATAGATATGACGCCCCGGCGCAGATGAAATCCGGCGGGCGGCCTTTTCTGCTATGATTCCCCTGTTTTTTCACAGCGTCGCGCCCATGATCTCGCAAGCCAAGCCCCCCGGCAACATCTTCCTCATTGGACTGATGGGCGCCGGCAAATCCACCATAGGCCAGAAATTGGCGCAAACATTGGGCAAGGAATTCAGGGATTCCGACGGTGAAATCGAGAAAAAAACGGGCGTGGGCATCGATGTCATCTTCGACATAGAAGGCGAGGACGGGTTCCGGCGGCGCGAAACGAACATGCTCAAGGAGCTGACGCAAAAACGGGGGATCGTGATGGCCACCGGCGGCGGCGCCGTGTTGATCGAGGAAAATCGGCAACTGCTCAGAAACAACGGCTTCGTCATCTATTTGCAGGCCTCCGTGGAACACTTGGTGGACAGAACGCGGAACGACCGGCAACGCCCGTTGCTTCAGTCCGGCGACAGCTTCAAGACGCTGAGCGAACTATTGGCGGGGCGGGCGCCGATTTACCACGGGCTGGCGGATCTTGTCGTCAACACCGACGGCAGACGGGCGGGCCATGTCGTGAGGGAGATCAGCCAGGCCCTGGAGCGGGCGTGAAACAGGTTTCGGTTGAATTGGGCGAGCGGGCCTATCCCATCTACATAGGCTCGGGCCTGTTGCAACGGGCCGGGGAGTTGTTGGCGGAGCGGCTGACCGGGCCGGTCCTGGTGGTCACCAACACCGTCGTCCGCGAGTTGCACCTCCAGCGCCTGCTTGAGGGCCTGGCGGATGTTCCCGTCGAGACGCTGACGCTGGAAGACGGCGAGCGGCACAAGACCCTGGACGCCATGAACGCCATCATCACCCGGCTATTGGAGTTGCGATATGGCCGCGACTGCGCCTTAGTGGCCCTGGGAGGCGGGGTGGTGGGCGATGTGACCGGGTTCGCCGCGGCCTGTTATCAACGGGGCGTCAGCTACGCGCAGGCGCCCACCACGCTGTTGGCGCAGGTGGATTCCTCGGTGGGGGGCAAAACCGCCGTGAACCACCGTCTGGGCAAAAACATGATCGGCGCGTTTCATCAGCCGGTGGCGGTGCTCAGCGACGCCGACGCCTTAGCCACGTTGCCGGCGCGGGAGTTTCGCGCCGGACTGGCGGAGATCGTTAAATACGGCGTGATTAACGACGCCCCTTTCTTCGGCTGGCTGGAGGAGAACATGGCGGAGTTGTTGCAACGGGAGCCGGCCTGCCTGACCCGCGCCATAGAGCTTTCCTGTCGCAACAAGGCCGACATCACGGCCCGGGACGAGCGCGAGTCCGGCCTGCGGGCCCTGCTCAATTTTGGCCACACCTTCGGCCACGCGCTGGAGACGGCCCTGAACTACGAAACCTTGTTGCACGGGGAGGCCGTGGCGGTGGGCATGGCCATGGCCGCCGATCTTTCCGTCTTGGCCACCGGGTTGCCCGCGGCGGACTCCGAGCGGATCAAGGCCCTGTTGCGCCAGGCGGAGTTGCCAGTCAGCTTGCCCGAGGCGGCCCGGAAAGCGCCCCTCCGGGCCTTAATGTCTGTGGACAAGAAGGCCCAACAGGGGCGCTTGCGTCTGGTGTTGTTGCAAGCCTTGGGGAAGGCGACGCTCACGGCGGACTTCAACGAAGACGACTTGGCCGGCGTCATCGCCCGCTACGGCGGCTAAGTCGCTTAGGGCGCCCTCAGCGCCGGTGTTTCCGCATTGGATGTTGGAAGAACGCCGCGCCTTTTCACTCTTTGTTCACGACAACATCGCCAACCCGGTTGTCCGTCAGCACCAGAATATCGAGATAGGCAAGGGTCGGTTCCACGCCAAAGGTGTCACGGAAGTGTTCGATAAAAACCGGTGAGAAAAACTCTTCCGCCTGTTCCCGAGTCTCCCATAAATACACGGATTGGCCCTCGCCTGTGGTTTCATCGTAACAAAACTGTTTGCTTAGCAACCCCGGCAAGCCCTTGAAAATGTTGTTGGCGGCGTCAACAAATTTTCCTGGAGCGCGCGGCGCGGCGGGGCCTTGGGCAAGTGATAGCTGACTAAAACGGTTTGCATGGGTCACCTCACTCTTGTGTTTTGATTAGTTCGGACTGTTGTTGACAATATGCGCACTCAGGCGCGAGGCCCAGGCGGCGATGCTGAGACTCGGAGGCAGGCCCAGGGGTTGCGGGAAAACGGAGGCGTCAGCCACATACAGCCCCGGGTGGCCGTGGGCTTCCCCCCAGCCGTTGACCACCCCGGTCGCGGGGTCGTCGCTTATCCGCGCCCCGCCCATGGGGTGGGCGGTCAACACGGCGCGCTCGTCAAACTTGAGCCTCCAGCCGGATTGCTCCTCCAGTGAGCGATAGGCGTCGAAGATCGCCTGATAGGCCGGATCAGAAGCAAACTCATAGTGGATGTTGAGACGGCCTTCATCGTAGCTGACTCGCCCTTGGGCCTTGTCCTGGGCCATCGCCACCACCTGATAGGCTTGGCCCGCCTTGTTGCGGACCATGGGGACCATGAACCTTGGCGCAGGCGGCGGCTCGCCCCCCACTAACAACAGGTACATGCCCTCCTCATGCCCCTTGATCATGATGCGGCCATGGGCGGGCGGGCCGGGGCAAGCGTCTCGCGCCGGCTCGTCGTTGACCCGCCAGTCGCCGATGCAGTCGCCATTCACGCCGAAACCCAGGCCCAGGGCCGGCATAGGCCCCAGTTGCCCCAGGTCCCGGCTTGCCATGAGCAGACGCAAGGTGTTCATCGCGCCCGCCGCCAGGATCACAATGTCGGCTGTGAAACTGACCTTGCGTCCGCTGTTCAGATCCTTGGCGTTGATCTGGTATGCGCCATCTTGCTTGCGCAGCAAGTCGCTGACTTGGTGTTTGTCTTTTACGATTAAACCCTGTTTGAGCGCCGGCAGGAGATAGAGCGCATCGACCGTGGACTTGGCGCCGTTGGGGCTGCCAAACATGCCGTTGGGTTGTTGGTAGTCGAGTTCGGCGCGCATGACGCCATTGCGATCCCTGCGGCGCTCGCCGCCTTTGCCGGCCGGGAACAGGAAACCCATCTGAGGTCTCGCCTCGGTGGCGACAGGGGTGAAAAAATCTTTGTCCCGCCAAGCATGTTCGACGGCGTTAGGCACAGAGGCGGAATCTTTCGGATAGCTGGCCCCAAGTTCCGCCCGCGTCAGGCGGTAATGTTCGCGCAACGAGGCATCGGAGAGCCCTTGCGCGCGATGCTCCCAGAAACCAACAGGCGCATCTTCCATCACTGCCGCCCAGATGTGACTGCCGCCGCCCACATTCGAGGTGCATATCGTTTTCACCTTAGGCGTGACAAAGAGCTCCAAATAGCCGTTTTTATTCAGCGTTATCCCTTTTTTGGGGCCGAACGGCAAGTGAACGGAACGCAACGCCGACAACATGCCGCCAGTGCGCGGCAGGGGCTTGCGCCCTTTGATGCCGGCATGTCTGACCGGCAGGGTGTCGCGCCAGGGCCCCCGTTCCAGCAGGGTCACATCCAATCTCGCTTTGGCCAGCCGCGCGGCGGCCACCGAACCGCCAAATCCACTTCCAATAACGACGGCGCGAAGCGGTTTGAGAGTGTTTGCCGGAGGGCTGTTTTGCATAGCCTGTGTGGGTCCGCGGTGCAATGCAGGATAGGCTGAAACCGGCGCCCGCGCAAGCGCGGCGAACCCAGGTGACATGGGGCGTCAAATCCGTTATACTGCCTCTGCTTTCGGGCAGACGACAAGAGATGCGCGCCCCGCGGCCAAGACTGGCGCCAGGCTGAAAACAAGCATCCGCGGGCCGGACGAGGCAACAGGGTTGCGTAGAGTCGCCGGCGAGCCACTGCGAGTTCAGGTTTGCAAACTGGCGCGGGTTTTTCCTTGCAGAACGCCGGCGCGAGACGAAATCCATGGCACATTCAGAGCAAAAAAACTGGCGCGGGCCGCCCCCCCAAGGTCTCTACGACCCCGCTCAGGAGCATGACTCCTGCGGCGTGGGGTTTGTGGTGGACATGCGCGGACGCAAGTCCCACCGCATCGTCAGCAACGCCCTGACCATTCTGAAAAACCTGCTCCACCGCGGCGCCTGCGGTTGCGAAGAGAACACCGGCGACGGGGTGGGCATGCTCATCCAGAAGCCCCACAAGTTCTTTGTCCGCGAGTGCCTGAAGGCGGGTTTCCAGTTGCCGAGCGAGGAGCATTACGGGGCCGGGCTGGTGTTCCTGCCCCGGGACCAGGCCCAGGCGGCGCAATGCCAGCAGATCTTTGAGCGCGTCTGCGCTGAGGAAGGGCAGACCCTGTTGGGCTGGCGCGATGTGCCTACCGACGATTCCCTGCTGGGCCCCACGGCCTTGGCGGGCGAACCCGCCTTCCGGCAGATCTTCATAGGGCGCAGTGCCGCGCTGACGGAGGCCGCCGCCTTCGAACGCAAGCTCTATGTGATCCGCAAGCGGGTGGAGCACGCGGTGTGGCGTTCCGACCTGACGCAGCGCGAGCTGTTTTACATTCCCTCGCTGTCCTGGCGCACCTTCGTCTATAAGGGCATGTTGACCGGCTCCCAGTTTGAACCCATGTTCCCGGACCTCACCGACCCGGAGGTGGAGAGCGCCCTGGCCCTGGTGCATCAGCGGTTTTCCACCAACACCTTCCCGTCCTGGCGCTTGGCGCACCCGTATCGCTATCTGTGCCACAACGGCGAGATCAACACCGTGCGCGGCAACACCAACTGGATGCATGCGCGGGAGGCCCTGTGCGAATCCGGGCTGTTTGGCGCCGACTTGCAGAAAATTTTTCCCATCGTCATCGAGGGCGGCAGCGACTCCGCCGTGTTCGACAATGTCGTGGAGTTTCTGCACATCGCCGGCCGCCCCTTGCCTTACGCCATATTGATGATGATCCCCGAGGCCTGGAGCGGCCATGAAACCATGTCCCCGGAGCGCAAGGCGTTCTATGAATATCACGCCTGTCTGATGGAGCCCTGGGACGGCCCGGCGTCCATTGCGTTCACAGACGGCGAGGTCATCGGCGCGGTGCTGGATCGCAACGGCCTGCGCCCGTCCCGCTACTATGTCACCCATGACGACATGGTGATCATGGCCTCCGAGGTGGGGGTGTTGGATGTGGCGCCGGAAAATGTCAAGCTCAAGGAGCGTCTGCGCCCCGGCCGCATCTTCCTGGTTGACACCCGGCAGGGCCGCATCATCGAGGACGAGGAACTCAAGCGCGAGTATGTGGAGGCGCAACCCTACGGGCAGTGGCTGAAGAGCAACCTGATGCCATTGGAGAACTTGCCTAATCCGAAAAACATTCCTGGCACCGACCCGGACACCTTGTTGCAACGCCAGCAGGCCTTTGGCTACACACATGAGGAGTTGCGCCTGTTGGTGGCGCCCATGGTCAGCAACGGCGAGGAGCCTGTGGGCTCCATGGGAACGGACGCCGCCTTGGCGGTGTTGTCGAACCGTCCGCGGCTGTTGTACGACTATTTCAAGCAGTTGTTTGCCCAAGTGACCAATCCGCCATTGGATGGCATCCGCGAAGAGCTGGTCACCCAGGTCTCCACCACCATCGGCCCGGAGGGCGACTTGTTGAATCCGGGGCCTCTCAGTTGCCGGCGCGTGCGCGTTCCCTCGCCGGTGCTGACCAACGCCGAGCTGTCCCGCATCCGCGACATGGACCTGCCGGGGTTCAAGACCCGGACCATTCCCATTCTGTATTCGGCGGCGGCTGGCGCGCAGGGCCTGGAGCAGGCCCTGGACGAGATGCGCGCCCAAGTGGATGAGGCCGTGGAAGCGGGCTACAGCTACATTATTCTGTCGGACCGCGGCGTGGATGAGAACTTGGCCGCCATTCCGGCCCTGTTGGCTGTGGCCGGCGCGCACCATCACACCATCCGCAGAGGCACTCGCACCCGCGTGGGGCTGGTGTTGGAGTCCGGCGAACCCCGAGAGGTGCATCACTTTGCCGCCCTCGTCGGCTACGGCGCGGAGGCGGTCAACCCCTACTTGGTCTTTGAGAGCATCAGCAAGCTGATCGGCGCGGGTTTTGTGCCTGAAATGGCGTTTGACAAGGCGGTGGCGAATTTCATCAAGGCGGTCAACAAGGGCTTGATCAAAACCATGTCCAAGATGGGCATTTCCACGGTGCAATCCTACCGGGGGGCGCAGATTTTCGAGGCTGTGGGCCTGGACAAGGCCTTTGTTGACAAGCACTTCACCTGGACAGCGTCCCGCATAGGCGGCATAGGTTTGGAGGTGGTCGCCGCGGAAAACGGCCGCCGCCACCGCCGCGCTTTTCCGGATCGGTCGGCTCAGGCGCCGGACCTGGAATGGGGAGGCGAATACCAGTGGCGGCGAGACGGGGAATACCACTTGTTCAATCCGGAGACCGTGTTCAAGTTGCAACACGCCACCCGTTCCGGCCAGTACAAGATTTTCAAGGAATACACCCGATTGGTGGACGAGCAAAGCGAAAACATGGCCACCTTGAGGGGCCTGATGCAATTCAAGCCGGCGGCGCAACCCGCGCCTTTGGACGAGGTTGAGCCTGTGGAGAGCATCATGCGGCGTTTTTCCACCGGCGCTATGTCCTACGGCTCCATCAGCAAGGAGGCCCACGAGACCCTCGCCATCGCTATGAACCGCATAGGCGGGAAGTCCAACACGGGCGAGGGGGGGGAGGATCCGGCCCGCTATAAGCCGGATGAGAACGGCGATCTGCGCCGCAGCGCCATCAAGCAGGTGGCGTCCGGCCGTTTTGGCGTGACCAGTGAATACCTGGTGAACGCCGACGATCTGCAAATCAAGATGGCGCAGGGCGCCAAGCCAGGGGAAGGCGGGCAACTGCCCGGCCCCAAGGTCTATCCCTGGATCGCCGAGGTGCGGCATTCCACGCCCTGGGTGGGGCTGATCTCGCCGCCGCCGCACCACGACATTTACTCCATCGAGGACCTGGCCCAGCTGATCCACGACCTCAAGAACGCCAACCCCGAGGCGCGGGTTCATGTGAAATTGGTGGCGGAAGTCGGCGTCGGCACCGTGGCGGCAGGGGTGTCAAAGGCGCATTCCGATGTGGTGCTCATTTCCGGCTACGATGGCGGCACGGGCGCCTCCCCCATCAGTTCCCTCAAACATGCCGGCCTGCCTTGGGAACTGGGCCTGGCGGAGACCCAGCAGGTGCTGGTGCGCAACAAGTTGCGGGACCGCATCGTGGTGCAGACCGATGGCCAGCTGAAAACCGGCCGGGATGTGGTGGTGGCGGCCCTGTTGGGGGCGGAGGAATTCGGCTTCTCCACAGCCCCTTTGGTGGTGAGCGGTTGCATCATGATGCGCGTTTGCCACCTGAACACCTGCCCCGTGGGCGTCGCCACTCAGGACAAGCGCCTGCGGGAGAAATTCACCGGGCAGCCTGAGTTTGTCGAAAACTTCTTCCGCTACATCGCCACGGAGATGCGCGAGTACATGGCCCAGCTGGGTTTCAGAAGGGTGGAGGAAATGATCGGGCGTAGCGACAAGTTGGCGATGAAGCGCGCCGTGGAACACTGGAAGGCCCAGGGGCTGGACTTCGCCAACATCCTATACCGGCCGGAAATGGGGCCTGAGGTGGGCGTCTTCTGCGCTCAGGAACAGGACCACGGTCTGGAGAAATCCCTGGATCGGACCACCTTGTTGCCCCTGTGCGAGGGCGCGCTGAAAAGTCGCGAGCCGGTTGACATCATCCTGCCCATCAGGAACACCAACCGCACGGTGGGCACCATTTTGGGTTATGAGATCACTAAGCGTTACGGCGCGGCGGGTCTGCCGGAAGACACCGCGCGGGTTCACTTCAACGGTTCCGCCGGCATGAGTTTCGGCGCGTTCGTCCCCAAGGGGGTGACCCTGACCCTGGAGGGAGACGCCAACGACTACATCGGCAAGGGCCTGTCCGGCGGCAAGATCATCGTCTATCCGCCTCGGGCCTCCACCTTTGTGGCGGAGGAAAACATCCTCGTCGGCAATGTGGCCCTGTACGGCGCCACCGGCGGCGAGGGCTACTTCAGGGGCATCGCCGGCGAGCGGTTCTGCGTCAGGAACAGCGGCGCCCACGCGGTGGTGGAAGGCGTGGGCGACCACGGTTGCGAGTACATGACCGGCGGCAGGGTGGTCATCATAGGCAAAACCGGCAGGAACTTCGCGGCGGGCATGTCTGGCGGCATCGCCTATGTGTTGGACGAGGACGAGGCGTTTCACATCCGTTGCAACCCGCAGATGGTCAATCTGGAGGCGGTTGAGGAGCCTGAGGATGTGGAGACGATCCGGGGCCTCCTGACTCGCCATGTTCAATACACCCAAAGCACGGTGGCGCGCGAGATTCTGCGGGACTGGGGGGCCTGGCGCGGCCGCTTCGTCAAGGTGATGCCCAAGGATTACAAGGTGGTGTTGGACGCCATCAAGAAGGGGCGCGAGAAGGGACTGTCGGAGGAAGAGGCCATCATGGAGGCGGCCCATGGATAAGCAGGCGTTGTTTTCAGGCCAGGCGACCGCCCATGGGTAAGATCACGGGCTTCATGGAGTTCGAGCGGGAGAAGCAACCCTATCGTCCCGTGCAAGAGCGGCTTGGCGATTGGCGACAGGTCATGGCGCCGTGGTCGGTGGAACCCCTGAAGACCCAGGCGTCCCGTTGCATGGATTGCGGCATCCCCTTTTGCCACCAGGGTTGCCCCCTGGGGAACCTGATTCCGGACTGGAACGATCTAATCTATAGAGACCAATGGTTGGAGGCCATCGCGCGCCTGCATGCCACCAACAATTTTCCCGAGTTCACCGGCACCCTGTGTCCGGCCCCCTGCGAGGGCTCCTGCGTGTTGGGCATCAACGATGACCCGGTCACCATCAAGGCGGTGGAGCTGTCCATCATCGACCGCGCCTGGGAGAACGGCTGGGTCAAGCCCCAGCCGCCGCAAAGAAAGACTGGCAAACGGGTCGCCATCGTCGGTTCCGGGCCGGCGGGCCTGGCGGCGGCGCAACAGCTGGCGCGGGTCGGACACGAGGTCACCGTGTTTGAACGGGCCGACCGCATCGGCGGGTTGTTGCGCTATGGCATACCGGAGTTCAAGATGGAGAAGCGGGTGTTAGACCGGCGTTTGGAGCAGATGGAGCAGGAAGGCGTGCGCTTCCGGCCGGGTTGCCATGTGGGCGTGGATCTGCCGGCGTCCGAGTTGCGCGAGGCGCACGACGCGGTGTTGTTGGCCGGCGGCGCGACGATGTCCCGGGACTTGCCCGCGCCAGGACGCGAACTGAAGGGGATCCACCAGGCTATGGACTACCTGCCATTGCAAAACCGGCGTTGCGAGGGCGATGAAATCCCCGACGAGCAATTCATCAGCGCCGAGGGCAGGCATGTCGTCATCATCGGCGGCGGCGACACCGGGGCCGATTGCTTAGGCACCGCCAATCGGCAGGGAGCCAAGTCCGTTCACCAGCTGGAGATCATGCCCAAACCCCCTGATGCCCGCGCCGCGGACAACCCCTGGCCCGAGTGGCCGCGGATCTACCGGGTCGCCTCAGCCCATGAGGAAGGCGTGGAGCGGGTCTATGCCGTTTCCACAAAACGCTTCATCGGCGATGAGCAGGGCCGGGTGAAGACGCTGGAGCTGGTGGAGGTGGAGATGAAGACCCTCGACGGCCGGCTGTCCTTCGAGGAGAAACCCGATGCTAAGCACCAGTTGCCCTGCGAATTGGTCCTGTTGGCCATGGGCTTTCTGGGGCCGGAAAAAAACGGCATGTTGGAGCAGCTGGGGGTGGCGTTGACGGAACGGGGCAATGTGAAAAGAGACAGCGACTGGATGACCAATGTTGCGGGCGTCTTCACCGCCGGCGACATGCAACGAGGTCAGTCCCTCATCGTTTGGGCCATCGCCGAGGGCCGTTCCGCCGCCCGCGCCATAGACCAGTATCTGCTGGGCCCTTCCGACCTGCCGGCGCCGTTGCCTTAGGCTCGCGTCCAGGCCGGAAACAGCCCCTCTGCGGCATGGCGCGGCGCGATGTTTGACAAGCTCCTCATAGCGAACCGCGGTGAGATAGCCTGCCGGGTAATCCGCTCCGCGAAAGGCTTGGGCATCGAGACCATTGCGGTTTATTCGGAAGCCGACGCCGCCGCGTTGCATGTCTCCTCGGCTGATCAAGCCATCGCCATAGGCCCGGCGCCGGCTGAGCAGAGTTATCTTGACGCGGACAAGCTGGTGGCCGCCGCCCGCCATGCCGGGGCCGACGCCGTTCATCCGGGGTATGGCTTTCTGGCGGAAAACGCCGACTTTGCCAAAGCCTGCGCGGCGCATGGCATCGTCTTTGTCGGCCCGCCCCCCGCGGCCATAGCGGCCATGGGCTCCAAGGTCGAGGCCCGGCGGATCATGCAGCAGGCCGGCGTGCCTTTGACGCCGGGTTGCCACGGGACTGAGCAAGACGAGGCGACCCTGTTGGCGGAGGCGGAGAAGATCGGCTTTCCGGTGATGCTCAAAGCCGCCTTGGGCGGCGGCGGCAGAGGCATGCGCGAGGTGGCAAGCGCCAGGGACTTTGGCGGCGCCCTCAAGGCGGCGCGCCGGGAGGCCCGGGCCGCCTTCGGCGACGATGAGATGTTGCTGGAAAAGCTTGTCCCCCGGCCCCGGCATGTGGAAATCCAGGTGTTCTGCGACCACCATGGCAACGCGGCCCATCTGTTTGAGCGAGACTGCTCCATTCAACGCCGCCATCAAAAGGTCCTGGAGGAAGCCCCCGCGCCCGGTCTGGAGGAGAAGCAACGGGCGGCCCTGGGTCAGCTTGCCATCGCCGCGGCCCGGGCCATCAACTACGCCGGCGCCGGCACGGTGGAATTCATCATGGATGAAGACGGCGCGTTTTATTTCATGGAGATGAACACCCGTTTGCAGGTTGAGCATCCGGTCACCGAACTGATTACCGGTCAGGATCTGGTGGAATGGCAACTGAAAGTGGCGGCTGGCGAGCCGTTGCCGGCGACCTCGGAACAGCTGGCCCTGCGGGGCCACGCCTTGGAGGCGCGCCTCTACGCGGAAGATCCGGGCAAGGGCTTTTTGCCTGCGACGGGCCGCCTGAACCGGTTGCGCTTTCCGGAGGAATCCGCCCATGTTCGGGTGGACGCCGGGGTCCGGCAAGGCGATGACATCACCATGCACTATGACCCGATGATGGCGAAGCTCATCGTCTGGGACGAGGATCGGGCCCGTTGCCTGCAACGGATGAGCGACGCCCTGCGACAAACAGAAGTCGCCGGCGTGGCGACCAATATCAGTTTCTTGGCGGCCGTGGTGGCGCACCCGGCCTTCCAGGCGGCGGACATCGACACTGGCTTCATCGAGCGCCACCGCGCCGAGCTGCTTCCGGACAGGGGCGCGGGCGCGGATGCGGAACAGCCTCCCTTGGGCCAACAAAAACCCACTGCCCCGCCGCCCCCGGCCTCCCCCTGGGAGGCTACGGACAACTGGTGGCTTAACCTGCCCGAAGAGGCCCGGCTCAGCCTCAGCGATGAGACCGGCGGGCAGGCCGCCGCGGCCAGCCGCGCCGCTGACCGCCAACCGGGCGCGACCCGTCTGTTGGCGCCCATGCCGGGCCGGATCATCGAGATCACAGTCGCCGCGGGACAACAAGTGAAAGAAGGCGACACCTTGTTGATCCTGGAGGCCATGAAGATGGAACACGCCGTCGCCGCGCCCTGCGCCGGCGTCCTGGAGGCGCACCGCTACGCGGTGGGAGACATCGTGGCGGAGCAGGCGGAATTGTTGCTTATTCGAACTCCAGGGCCGTAGGAGGGCCGTAGGGTTGCAAAAAGGGAATTAAACGAATAGTCGGAAAAATTTGACAAGCCTGTTCTCAGTGTTGCAGGCTTGAGACAGGGAAAATCCGATTACGGCCAAGCGCGCCCCCATGTCCTCCGAACCCATCGCTGTCTATCTCCGCAAGGTTGCCGAGACTCATTCCACCGGCAGAGCCACCGAGCACAGTTATCGGAGTTGCTTGAAGGAATTGCTCGAGGATCTGTTGCCCGGCGTTATGGCGCTCAACGAACCAAAGCAGGTCGTGGATTGCGGCGCGCCCGATTATGTCCTGACGTGCCGCAGTGGGTTGCCCTTGGGCTATGTCGAGGCCAAGGACCTGGGCGCGGGGCTGGATGACGACCGGCACAAGGAGCAGTTTGAGCGCTATCGCGGGGCCCTGGGGAACATGATGTTTACGAACTATTTGGCGTTTCAGTTGTGGCGGGGGGAGCAGGAGCTGGGACGAGTGGAGATTGCCGCGCTCCGCGGCGATAAAATCCGCCCCTTGCGCGCCAGTTTCGCCCCGTTCGCCGACTTGATCAAGGCCTTCGGGGCCTATGAAGCGCCGCCCATTTCCGCTTCCCAGGAGTTGGCCCGGCGCATGGCGGACAAGGCGCGGTTGTTGGCGCTGGTGGTGGAGCGGGCCTTGGCGGGCGCGGGACCTCAGCGCGCTTCGACGCAGGATTTGGGGGGACAGTTGGCGGTGTTTCGCGAATATCTGATCAGCGACCTCTCGCCCAGGGAGTTTGCCGATGTCTATGCGCAGACCATTGCTTATGGGATGTTCGCCGCGCGCCTGCATGACCAAACCGCGGGGGGCGGGGGGGATTTTTCCCGCCACAGAGCTGCCGAGTTGGTCCCTCAGTCCAATCCGTTGCTCAGGAAGTTTTTTCACCATATCGCGGGTTACGACCTGGACAGCCGCATTCAATGGATCGTGGATGACCTGGCGGACATTTTTCGGGCCACCAATGTGGCGGAGTTGATGACGGACTTTGTGAAGACGAACGGGCGGGCTGACCCGTTCATCCACTTTTACGAGACCTTTTTAGGGGAATACGACCCGCGGTTGCGCAAGGGTCGCGGGGTGTATTACACGCCGGAGCCGGTGGTGCATTTCATCGTCCGCGCCGTGGATGACATTTTGAGAAAGGAATTTCATCTGGATAAGGGCTTGGCGGACGCTGCTAAAACCACGGTGGAAGTCAACACTGAGGAGCCGGACAAACATTCCCGGAGCGGTTTCAAACGCATGACGAAAGAAGTTCACAAGGTGCAGGTTTTGGACCCTGCGACCGGCACTGGCACCTTCTTGGCCTCGGTGGTGGCGCGGATTTATGAGAAGTTCGCCGGGCAAAAAGGGATGTGGCCTGACTATGTGAAACAGGACTTGCTCCCGCGCCTGAACGGGTTTGAGATGTTGATGGCGCCGTACGCTATGGCGCACCTGAAACTGGAAATGATCTTGCAACAGACCGGGCACTCGCTGAATGGCGAACGCCTGCGGATTTTTCTGACCAATTCCTTAGAGGAATACCATATCGATAACGGGGCTTTGCTGGCTTCCTGGCTTTCCGCCGAATCAATGGAAGCGAATCTGATTAAAAGAGACGCGCCGGTCATGGTGGTGTTGGGGAATCCCCCCTACAAGGGTGAATCCAAAAACAAGGGGGCCTGGATGGCGAACTTGATGCGGGACTACAAACAGGAGCCCGGGGGCGGCAAGTTGCAGGAGAAAAACCCCAAATGGCTGAACGACGACTATGTGAAGTTCATCCGCTATGGCCAATATTTCATTGACCGCAACGGCGAGGGCGTGCTGGCTTACATCAACAACAATGGCTTTTTGGACAACCTGACTTTTAGAGGCATGCGCTGGCGTTTGATGCGCAGTTTCGACAAGATTTACATCCTGGACTTGCACGGCAACAGCCAAAGAAAAGAAAGGGCCCCCGATGGGTCGCCGGACAAAAATGTGTTCGACATCCGGCAAGGCGTCTCCATCAACCTGTTTGTGAAAACCGGCCAAAAGAAACCGGACGCCTTAGGCAAGGTGTTTCATTGCGACCTGTTCGGCGCGCGCGAAAGCAAATACGAGTTTCTGTGGAACCACAGCTTGGACAAGGTGAAATTCAACAGGCTGAAGCCAGCCGCCCCGCACTATTTCTTTACGCCAAGAGATTACGCTCTGGAGAGCGAATACCAAAAAGGCTTTAGCGTTGTGGACTTGATGCCCGTCTCCACCAGCGGCGTGACTACGGCAAGGGATCGCTTCACCATTCACCATTCAGCCGCTGAGGCCCGGGAAACCATTGAGACTTTCCTTGGGCTGAGCGATCAGGACGCCCGCGAGCGTTTTAATTTAGGGGCCGATGTCCGGGATTGGAAAGTCAGCTTGGCAAGAAAAGACCTGGAGGACGATGGGCCGGATTATCAACGCATCGTCCCCATCATGTATCGGCCTTTCGACCGGCGGCACACTTACTACACGGGGCGTTCCAAAGGCTTTCACTGCAACCCTCGCGAAAAAGTCATGCGCCATTTTCTTGCTGGTGAGAATGTCGGCTTGATTGTCACGAGGCACGCGATTACGGATAACTGGAGTCATGTTCAAGTGGCGAACACCTTAATAGAGGCTCGCATTCATTACAGCAACAAAGGGGTTGCAAATTTGCTTCCGCTCTATCTTTATCCCGGCAGCAAGCCGCGAAGCAAAGAACAAGGCATCGGGGAGCCCCCCGTTCGCAAACCCAACCTGAATATGGAGCTCGTGAAGGAGATTGCCGCCAATCTCAAAATGGAATTTGCTTATGAGGATGAACAGAGGCGCAACGCCTTCGTTCCTGAAGACCTGTTAGATTACATTTACGCTGTTCTCCATAGTCCAGGTTACCGCGAGACTTACGGGGAATTGCTTAAAACCGACTTCCCCCGCGCGCCTTTTCCCGCGGACAAAAAGCAGTTCCGGTCCCTCGCCAAGCTTGGGGCTGAGTTGCGGATCCTGCATTTAATGAAGAGTGAAAAACTGAACCGACTAATCACCAAGTATCCTAAGAGCGGAGACAACATCGTCAGACAGGTCAAGAGAGAAAAAGACAAGGTGCGCATCAATAAAACCCAGTATTTCGCTGAAATCCCGGAGGTCGCTTGGCGCTTTCACATCGGCGGCTACCAGCCAGCGCAAAAATACCTCAAGGAACGCAAGGACAGGAAGCTCACTTTAGATGAAATCAGCCACTACCAAAAGATCATCGTCGCCCTGGTGGAGACGGCAAAGATCATGCAAAAAATAGACGCCCGCCTGCCCCTGAAGGCCAGCTGAAAACCAAGTCCTTATAACCCTGTCATTTGCGCGGTGGGAGACATCGTGGCGGAGCGGCAACCGGGAATGCGCGGCCCCAGGGTCATTGCGTTCACTTTTTTTCATGCCGGCGCATAACTCCTTGATTTATCAGCGATCTTTTTTTTCACGAGGCCTTGACACGGCGCTAAATAACACTATCATTACACCCGCCATATCAATCACATAAGGAAAACCGCTGGAGGAGATTTTCCATGTGACAGCGGCACGGCAAGCAGAGTGCGCCCATGAGCAAGGCACCTGTTCGTTTTCATTTGTTACCAGTTACCAAAGGTAGAAAAAAATGCCAACTACTCGTTATCAACTTTACTATAATAATGGCGGCGGCACGTTCCAGTTGCGGTTTGGCGATGAGATCACCGGCGAGCTGGCGCACACCGCAACGGCGGCGGCCATAGACGCGGCGTTAGAGGCCCTGGATGGCATAACCGAAGCGGATGTGACCGTAGCGGACACACCCAGCGCAGAGAGAGGCAGCTGGGAGTTGACCATAACGGCGGACGCCGGGCATCCCCTGCAAGTGCTGGACGGGGCCTTTACGGGCAACCTGCAGTTAAACTACATCGGCGAATTGACGTCCCCGCCGGCGGAGACGGATCAGCCTGCTGACGAGGGGGATGGCGGAACGGTGGAACCGGAAGCGGAAGCGGAACCGGAACCGGAACCGGAGACTTGGCTTGAGCGGCAAGTGCGGTTGGCCAACGAGCCGTTTATCAGCTTGACCAATGTTGACGCCGGCGAGCTGGACGCCCATGACTTGACCTTGCCGGAAGACGCCAGCGGGTCATACAGCGCCCGCTATCAGCTTTACTACAATGACGGCGGCGGCGTGTTCCAGTTGCGGTTTGGCGATGAGACCACCGGCGAGCTGGCGCACACCGCAACGGCGGCGGCCATAGGCGCGGCGTTAGAGGCCCTGGACGGCATAACCGAAGCGGATGTAACCGTAGTGGGCACACCCAGCGCAGAGAGAGGCAGCTGGGAGTTGACCATAACGGCGGACGCCGGGCATCCCCTGCAAGTGCTGGACGGGGCCTTTACGGGCAACCTGCAGTTAAACTACATCGGCGCATTGACCGGCGCATTGACGCCCCCGCCGGCGGAGACGGGTCAGCCTGCTGACGAGGGGGATGGCGGAACGGCGGAAGTGGAACCGGAACCGGAGACCTGGCTTGAGCAACAGCTACAGTTGGCCAACGATCCGTTGGCTTACGGCAGCGGCCAGGCGCAACAAGCTGCACTGAACGCCGGCCAGTTGACCAATGTTGACGTCGGCGAGCTGGACGCCCATGACTTGACCTTGCCGGCAGACGCCAGCGGGTCATACAGCGCCCGCTATCACCTTTACTACAATAATGGCGGCGGCACTTTCCAGTTGCGGTTTGACGATGAGATCACCGTAGCCCTGGCGTACACCGCAACGGCGGCGGCCATAGACGCGGCGTTAGAGGCCCTGGATGGCATAACCGAAGCGGATGTAACCGTAGTGGTCACACCCAGCGCAGAGACAGGCACCTGGGAGTTGAGCATAACGGCGGACGCCGGGCATCCCCTGCAAGTGCTGGACGGGGACTTTACGGGCAACCTGGGGTTAAACTACATCGGCGCATAGAAAGGCCGCCAGGGGCGACCCCTGGACGCTTGGCGCGCGGATGGGCATATAGCACCTTGCCAAGTCTAATCCGCGCGCGTGAGGGGTTGTCCAGGGGCGTTTTTTCCCTGTAACGCAAATATCAATTGACAAGCCGAAGCCGGCAGGAACAGCATATAATAGCCGCGTGTTTAGCAATCAAGGGATTGCATTTGGAAACTTCTTTAGCAGCGTGTTTCCAGCGGCATTGGTGAAAAATTTCGCACTCATTGTTTATTAGCAGGCAGGCTCAATCCTTTTAAGTCGATGAGGCGGCCGTTCTTTATGACCGCGTGAATTTTCTTGGCGTTGTTGATGTCCGCTATGGGGTCGGCGTCCAACAACACCAGGTCCGCCAGCTTGCCTTCCTCTATGGAGCCTAACTGGTCTTCTTTTCCTAAAAACTTCGCGCCGTTCAGCGTGGCTATGCGGATGATGTCTGAGGTGGGTATGCCCGCCGCCGCCAGGAGCTCCATCTCGCGGTGCGCGGCCGGGCCGTCGCTGCGGTCAGTCCCTAACGCCAACACACCTCCCATGGCGTTTATCTTGCGCAGGTTTTCCTGGGCGATGGGGGTCATCAGTTTCATCCACCAGGTCCACACGCGAGCGCGGTATTCCTCTCGCGTCTTGTTTTTCAACTCGGCGATCTCTTCTTTGTCAAGCACGGCTTGGTAAAGGGCCTGATCCAGGTATTCCGGATGTTCCACCAGGCGGCTGTAGTTCTCCCCTATGGTCAAGGTGGTGGCCATGGGGATCTGTTTGGCGGCCATGAGCCTTGCGAAGCTGTCGTTGATGGGGCCGGTGATGACCGGATGGGACAAGGCGTCTATGCCGGCGAATATGGCTTGCCGCGCCCGCAACTCGCTGGCGGTGTGCGCGGTGGCGCGCACGCCATGATCGTTGTAGTACTCGATGATGCGCTCCATCAAGGGCAAGGGCAACTTGGGGATCATGGGCCGCGCTCCCCAGCCTCTTTCCTCGAGGGTCAGCTTCAGCATGTCGGGCTGGCGTTTGATGTGTTCGTCCAGCTTGGGGAGGGCCTGGGGCCAGCTGTCCACCACCGTGGCGCCCAGCCCGCTGCCGTGGCTCCCCGGATAAGTCACGATGCCGCCCGCGGCGAAGATGCGCGGGCTGGCGATGGCGCCGGAACGCTCTTGTTCTCTGAGGGCGAAGATGTAGTCAGGGACATTGCCGGAATCGTAGATGGAGGTGACGCCGCTGTAGAGATAGCCGCGCAGGGCCCTGAGGCCCTTTTCCATGTTCAGCGCCACCTTGCGCAGTCCCTCTTCAGTCACTTTGATCCCGCCTTTCAGGTGAACATGGACATCCATCAGGCCGGGGATCAGGTGCTTGCCCTGGCCATTGATCCGTTGCGCGTCTTCGCGCCGGGCCTTGTCGAAGGGGCCTCTTGTTATCTCGACAATGCGCCCATCCCGAATTAGCAAGTTGGCTTGTTTCACCGGCGGCCGGCCGGTGCCGTCTATCAGCGTGATGTTTTGGATAAGCAGGCTTTCACTGGTGGCGGGGGCGATGCCAGCGGCAATGAGGAGGACAACGAGGGCGGTTCTGCGCATGGCGTTTTTGCGTGAACAAAGGAGCTTGGGGCGGCATGATAGCACAACCATGCCGGAGCAGGCTTGCAAAACGCCGTTTTCATCGGTATTGTGGCCCAAGATCAACAAAAAAGGGGGGAGTACACTCATGCGCGCATCTATGCTCAGGCCCGGATTGTCCCTGGCTTTGCTTGCGACGGGGGCGGCAGTGATTTTCACCGGTTTTCCCGTTCACGCCGCCGATGATTCCATTGAAGAAGTGGTGGTCACCGCGTTGCGGCGTTCGAGTTCCTTGCAGGACACGCCCATCGCCATCTCCGCTTTGACCGACGAGGCCATTGAGAAGGTCGGCGCGGACGATTTTGTCGATTTTGTCGGTTCCGTGCCAGGTCTGACCTTGCGGGACAACGGCCCCGGCGCGACCCAGCCCATCATCCGCGGCATCGCCAGCCCCGGCGAGCCGCAAGTCGGGGTGTATTTTGACGAGGCCCTAGTGGTCGGCGCGCCCGGCACCACCAACAATGCGGGATTGAGATCGCCGGAATTGAAACCCTTTGATTTGGAGCGCATCGAGGTGTTGAAAGGCCCCCAAGGCACGCTCTACGGCGGCGGGTCCATGGGCGGCACCTTGCGCTTTATCACCAAAAAGCCCAACGCGGAGAAAATCGAGGGCAAGTTCAGCGTCGAGGGTTCCACGGTCCGGCACGGCGACTCAGGCTATCAAGTGAACGGCATGGTCAACATTCCCCTCATTGAGAACCAGCTGGCGGTGCGCATCGTGGGATTCAAACGGGACGATCCCGGCTTTGTCGATAACACCGCTTTGAACCAGGACGACATTAACGATGTTGACGCCGAAGGGGGCCGGGTGTCGTTGCGCTGGACTCCCACGGACGATTTCACGGCAACCGCCGCCTTGTATTATCAGGACCAGAATGTGGGCGGGGGCTTCCACTACAACCCCAGCATCGATCCAGACAACCCCAAGACGGACGCCCTGTCCATGGAACCCTACAACGACGAGCAAGCGCTCTACAATGTGACCCTGGAATACGAAACGCCTTGGGCAGGCGTCCTGTACTCGTTCTCCTGGTACGACCGCAACGCCACTTTTCGCTTTCACAACGGGTTCACCGGCTTTCCGTTCCCCCCGCTGTTATCCACGCAACCGGAGCCCTTGCAGGCTTTGAGCCACGAAGTTCGGCTTACCTCCTTGGGGGACAATGTGGTTGATTGGACTGTGGGCGCTTTTTATTCGGACCGGAACGCCTTTGTTGACAGCCGGGTGACGGAGCCCACCGCCACCGGCGCCGAGCCGGACCCGGCGGTGTTCTTCTTCAGGAGAACGGTCAACTCATCGCTGTTGCAACGGGCGGTGTATGGCGAGGCGACCTGGCATGTCACCGACAGGCTGGCCCTGACCGCTGGCGTGAGATATTTTGATGTGGAAAGCGGCAGCGATGTTGTCAACCGCGTCAATATCCCTGGCTTCGGGCTTGGCCCTGGCGTGCCGGGCGTGCCTGTGCCATACCGACTCAATGTGACCCGCGGCGCCGATGACGGCACTATCTTCAAGGCCCATGTCGGCTATGACCTGACTGACGATGTGTTGATCTACGGGCAGTTCTCCCAGGGTTTCCGCCCCGGCGGCGCCAACCAGAACACTTCATCGATAGCGCTGACGGATCCGAGCAACGCCGGCGTGCCTGAAGCGTTCAAGTCTGACACCTTGGACAGCTACGAGCTGGGCATGCGCTCGCAGTGGCTTGAGAACCGCGTGACCCTGAACGCGGCGGTCTATCACACGGACTGGCAAGACATCGTGTTGGGTTCCCGCTCGCCGACGGGATTGTTCGGTTTTCTGCAAAACGCCGACACGACGGATGTGACCGGGTTTGAAATTGAAAGCGCGGTCGATGTCGCCGATGACTTTCGCCTGACGGCGGCTGTGAGCTATGTGAACGCGGAGCTTTCCTCCGATGCGCCGATTAACCGGCAACGGGCGCGGGGCATGACCCTCAGTCGCTCGGGCGTGGATGGAGACCGCATACCCAATGTGCCTGAGTGGACCTTTAACGGTTCGGCGGAATACGGCCGCCAACTGACTTGGTTGGACGCCCGCGGCTACATCTATCTGAATGTGGACTACACGGGGACGAGCTACGCGGACTTCAATGAATTTCTGTTGGAGCCGGCAACGCTGACTCCCACCGCGGTGCCGAATGTTCAATACAACGAGCAGGGCGATTATGTCATTGTCGATTTGCGGGCCGGCGTCGAGGGAGACAACTGGAGCGCCTCTGTGTTTGTCGAGAATCTTTTCGACAAGAGGGCGATCACGCAGATATTCGAAGACGGCACTTTCAGATTAGACCCGGGCCAGAATTTTCTTGAGAAGCCCCGAGTGATCGGCATCGCCTTCTCCAGGGATTTTTAACCCTGTTTTTCCCCGTCCCGGCGCCGCGCCGCCTCTGGCACCGGGTCTGCTAACGGCAGGCCCCGGCGCGGCGTCGTTTCCCGCCGGGTCGGGGCCTGGCAAAGCGTTGAACCACAGCTTGTGAGGCTGGCATGACTGGAAAATTGAACGCCGCTGTTGTTGTCGCCGTTCTCTTGTTTTCTCCCCTTGCCTTTGGCGCGCCCGCGCCTGACGGCGCTCCAGATGCCATCGTCATCCATGCAGGGACTCTGTTGGCGGTGCCGGGCGAGGCCCCTGAGACGGGCCGCAGCCTGTTGATCCGGGACGGCAAGGTGCAACGGGTGGCGGCCGGTTTTCTGTCAGCGGCGCAATTGGGGGCCGCCGCGGAGACCGCGCAAGTGGTTGATCTGAAAAACCGCTTTGTGCTTCCCGGCCTGATCGATGCCCATGTGCATTTGATGTTGCCCTATTCCGCGGACAGAACGAGGCTGCTCCTGCAGACGGGGGAAGAACGGCTTGTGACGGGCATTGTGAACGCCCGGGCCACCATAGAGGCGGGGTTCACCACGGTGGTCGATGTGGACGCCGGATTCAATTCATGGCCTGTCATCGTGTTGCGCGACGCCGTTCAGGCGGGGCAGACCCCAGGCCCCAGGATCCTGGCGGCGGGGTCGTCCATATCGCCCACCGGCGGCCATGGGGATTTGTTGAACCGAGCGAATCATGTTCTGGATCGTTTCAAGTCTCCCGGATTGTGCGATGGCGCGGACTCCTGCCGGAAGGCGGTGCGCAAGCAGTTTCGGCAGGGCGCCGATTTGATTAAAATTCACGCGACCGGCGGCGGCCACGAACGCACCGGCGGCAAGCGGCACGCCCCGTCTCTCACGCAGGACGAACTGCGGGCCGCCATCGAGACGGCCCACAGTCTTGAACTGAGGGTCGCCGCCCACGCCCACGCCACCGCCGGGATCAACGCGGCCCTGAGGGCGGGGGTGGACTCCATTGAACACGGTTCGTTTCTCGATGAGGAATCCATCCGCCTCTTCAAGGAGACCGGAGCCTATTTGGTGCCGACGCTGTCGGTGCAGGACATGATCGCCGACCGGGTGGGCGACGCGCCGGAAGCCATGCGGCAACGCCTGCTCATGTATCAGGAAGAACACCCGGAAAACATCGCCAAAGCCTACCGGGCGGGCGTGAAGATCGCCCTGGGTTCGGATGCCGGCGTCGTTCCCCATGGCAAGAACGCGCGGGAATTGGAGTGGTTGGTGAAGATCGGCGTCAGCGAGGCCGAGGCCATCAGGATCGCCACCATCGCCACGGCCGCCCATATCGGCAAGTCTGACCAGCTTGGCAAGCTTGAAGAGGGCATGGTTGCGGACCTTATCGCCGTGCCGGGCAGCCCCTTGCGCGACATTGCCGCGTTGCAGGAGGTCGTCTTTGTGATGAAAGCCGGGGAAATTTTCAAGCGTGAATAAGAAGCAAGCTCAGCCGCCAAGCCCAGGCCGACTTTTTGTTGTCGTCGCGCTGGCCGCCATGGCCTTGTGTTCACTGGCGCCGGCAACGGCAACGGCGTCCCCGAGACCCAACATCGTCTTGATCGTGTCCGACAATCAGGGCCATTCCCTGATAGGCGCTTATGGCAACGATGAGATCAAGACGCCTAACATCGACCGGCTGGCGGCCCGGGGGATGCAATTCAATCATGCCTTCGCAGTCAACGGCGTCTGCTCACCGACCCGGGCCACTCTGTTGACGGGATTGATCCCGTCTCAAACCGGGATTCATGTCGCCTTGCCGTCGGACATCGATGTGCCGGACTGGTCAGGCCTGGAAGAGTTTCGCTCACTCCCGCAAACCCTGTCCGAGGCGGGCTACAACACGGGCCTGGTGGGAAAATACCACTTGGGCATGGCGCAACGGCCGCAACTGGGTTTTCAATACTGGGTGACTTTCCCTTCCGGACACACGACCACCTTCTATGATCAGCAGGTCATAGACAACGGCAACGAATACCAGGTCAGCGGACATCTCACTGATTTCTGGACTGAAAAAGCGACGCATTTTTTGTCGCAACAAAAAAAGGGGAAGCCGTTTTTTCTTTACCTTGCCTACAACGGCCCTTACAACCTGCCGCCCACAGTGACCATGGAGCCGCGCAACCGGCACGCGGCTTATTATCGCCAGCGCACGCCTGCCATGCCCCAGGAGAAAATTCATCCCTACCTGAAAAACTGGGCGCGGGGAAAGGGAATACGGACGCCCACCCAGCTGATGCTCAAGGAAGGGACCACCGCCTGGACGGCCATAGAAGCGCTTAACAACAAGGTGGCGATGATCAACATCGCCGCCGAGACCACCATGGTGGACGATGGCGTCGGCAAGGTGACCCAGGCCCTGGAGGAGATGGGACTGGCGGAAAACACCCTTGTCATCTACACCTCAGACCAAGGCGCGTCTTATGGCCACCATGGTTTGTTCGGCAACACCTCGTGGTCTTTTCCGTTCACCGTGCACAATGTCAACATGCAGGTGCCTCTTATCTTCAATCATCCCGGCCACATCCCCCCGGGCTTGCGCAGCGACCGGGTGATCAATCAATTCGACATCTTTCCCACCTTGTTGGATTACCTGGGCATGGGGTCGGTGGAAATAGCCAACAGCCCCGGCAAGAGTTTCGCGCCCTTGTTGCGCGGCGGCGCTGTTGAGGATTGGGACGATGCCGCTTACTTTGAGTTTGTCACCGTCAGGGCCGTTCGCACGCCCCAGTGGAAGTACATGAAACGGTTTGACCGGGAAGAGCCTGACACCTTGCACCAGCTTGAACAAGACCCCGGCGAGACCAACAACCTGGCGCAAGACCCGGCTTATGGGGAAGTCGTCAAACAGCTGGACGCGAAACTGACCCGGTTTTTTGCCGCTTATGGAGACGAAAAATACGACTTGTGGCGGGGCGGCACCGCCAAGGGCATCTTGTTAGAGAAGTATTACGGCCGCGACGACATCTTCAGGGACCGGTTTCCGGGCTGGGAAACGCCGTCTCTGAAAAAAGCAGAACGAGTTTTCACGGACCTGAAGTGATGAAACGACTTACTCCAAGCATCGCCTTGTCGCTGTTGTGCGCCGGCTCAGCGTTGGCAGGGCCGCCCAATCCCTATCTGCCAGGTCCGGAGACCCTGCTCATCCATGCCGGCACCTTGTTAGCGACGCCGGGCCAACCGCCGCAACAGGAACAAACCATCGTGGTGCGAGCCGGCAAGATAAGCGCCATCCATCCTGGCTATTTGCTCGAGACCGCGGAGCGGAAAGGCAAGGGGCGCGTCATAGACCTGCGGGACCAATTCGTCATGCCGGGCTTTATTGACCTCCATGTTCACATCAGCAAGCAATACGGGCCTGGCGTGAAGCTGGAAACGGCGACCCAGAGCGACGCGGACAACGCCTTGACGGCGGCGATGTACGCGCGGCGCACCCTTATGGCCGGTTTCACCACGATTCGGGATCTGGGTTCACGGGGCGATGCCGTGTTTGCCTTGCGCGACGCCATCAAGGCGGGCAAGACAGCGGGACCGAAGATCCTGGTTGCGGGTGAGGCGATTACGGCAACCGGCGGTCATGGCGATGTGCATGGCTTCCGGCGGGAAATTTTGGACGCCATCCGCTCCACCGCGACTTGCGATGGGCCCGACTCCTGTCGCGCCGCCGTGCGCCGCCAAGTGAAGCGCGGCGCTGATGTCATCAAGATCACCGCCACCGGCGGGGTGCTGAGCGAAACCGCGACCGGGACCGGCCAGCAACTGACGGACGAGGAACTGAGGGCCATTGTTGAAACAGCCCACAGCCTGGGCCGCAAGGCGACCGCCCACGCCCATGCCAAGGGCGGCATCGAGGCGGCGTTGCGGGCCGGGGTGGATTCCATTGAACACGCCATGTGGGCCGACGCCGGCACGATGAGATTGTTCAAGGAAACGGGCGCCTGGATGATCCCGACGATTTACCCGATTACCGCCGTTGGGGACACGCCTGAGAAGATGAAACAAGGCCCTTTTGCTCATCTGCCGCCGCCGGTGATGGAAAAGCTGTTGCAATTAGGCCAGCAACCCAAAGACATGGGGGCCTTGGCCTACAAGATGGGGGTGAAGATCGCCTTAGGGACGGACGCGGGGGTCTATGCCCATGGCGAGAACGCCAATGAGTTTATCGAATATGTCAACATCGGCATGTCGGAAATGGAGGCGCTGATGGCCGGCACCGTCCACGCGGCGGAAGCGGCGGGCATCCAAGATCTGACCGGCGCGATTGAGCCGGGCAAGGCGGCGGACATTGTCGCCATGCCGGGCAATCCCTTGCAAGACATCAGAGCCGTCCTGCAAGTTCGGTTTGTGATGCGAGACGGCGTGATCTTTAAATAGCTGTCGCCGCGAGCCATGTTGAGTGAAGCGCGGGCCAAAAAGCCGCCCGGCCCGCTTCGAAAAAACCCAAGCTGAGATGCCATGAAACACATAGCAATCACGGAGTTCGGCGGGCCCGAGGTGTTGCGGCTCGTCTCAGGCGAGACCCCCGCGCCCGGCCCGGGCCAGGTGTTGATCAAGGTCGCGGCGGCGGGCATCAACCGCCCCGATGTCATGCAAAGACAAGGAAAATATCCGCCGCCTCCCGGCGCCTCAGACATTCCCGGCCTGGAAATCGCCGGCGCGGTGGCCGCGGCTGGCGAGGGCGTTGCTTGGCCCAGCCGCGGCGATGAGGTTTGCGCCTTGGTTGCCGGCGGCGGCTATGCCGAATTGGCCGTGGCGGACGCCGCCCTTTGCTTGCCAGTCCCCAAGGGTTTGAGCGTGCTTGAGGCCGCCTCCCTGCCAGAGACCTTTTTCACCGTTTGGAGCAATCTGTTTGACCGCGCCGGCCTCAAAGCGGGCGAATCGGCGCTGATCCACGGTGGTAGTAGCGGCATAGGCACGACGGCCATACAATTGGCGAAGGCCTTTGGCGCCACCGTGTTCACCACCGCCGGCAATGAGGATAAATGCCGGGTCTGCCGCGAGTTGGGGGCTGACCGGGCCGTCAATTACAACAAAGAGGATTTTGTCTCAGTCTGCAAGGACGCCACAGCGGGCCGCGGAGTGGATGTCATCCTCGACATGGTGGCGGGAGATTATGTCAACCGCAACATCGAGGTTGCCGCCGCGGAAGGCCGCTATGTTTTTATCGCGGGCCTCAAGGGGTTTTCCGCCCAGGTGTCGGTGCGTTCCATCATGCTGAAACGGCTGCGGTTGACCGGCTCGACCCTGCGCCCCCGGCCGGTCGCGTTCAAGGCCGCCATTGCCGCCGCCCTCAAACGGCATGTTTGGCCCTTGCTCGAAGCCGGCAAGATCAAACCCGTCGTTCACGCCGCGTTGCCCCTGAGGGAGGCGAGCGCGGGACACCGAATGATGGAGGCCAGCGAGCATATCGGGAAAATTGTGTTGCGAGTGCCGGAATAAGGTGTCCCGGCGCTCTCGATGCTTTATAATCCACCACTGGCTCGCGCCGCGCCCCTAAGAACGCAACCCTTTTGAAATTTTTTGAACAGGAACAAGTCCATGCCAAAAATTATCTATATCGCCTACGACGGGACGGAGACTCGGGTGGATGCCGATGAGGGCATGTCCGTCATGCAGGCCGCTGTCAACAATGGGGTCGCCGGCATCGTTGCCGAGTGCGGCGGCGCGTGCAGTTGCGCCACCTGCCATGTCCATGTTGACCAGAAGTGGAGCGGCAAACTGCCGGAACCCCAGGGCATGGAAAAAGAGATGTTGGGCTTTGTGATAGACCCCCAGCCCACGAGCCGCTTGGGTTGCCAAATCAAGCTCACGGCGGAGCTGGACGGCTTGGTGGTGTACACGCCGGAGTCGCAATACTGACTAACGCTGCGTCAGCCGCGCCAGTCCCGCAACAAGCAATGAGCGAGCAGTGAGCAAGGCGCCGCGAATCATCGTCGAACCCCTAAGGCCTGCTACCTTCGAGCCTTTTGGCAAGGTCTTGACCGGCCCGGGCGAACCTGGGCGGACGCGCTTCAACGACTTCCTGGAGAACGCCCGCGCCGACGCTCGCGTTGATTTGTCAATCGCCACCCTCGAGCCCACCGGTTTGCCCATGCTTGCGCGAATTTTGGAACGCCATCCTTATTCCAGTCAGACCTTTGTGCCGCTCAAGGCCGCTCGCTACTTGGTCATCGTGGCGCCGGACCGAGACGATGGCGGCCCTGATCTGGAGAGAGCGAGGTGTTTCCTCGCCGTGGGTTCCCAAGGCATCACCTATCGGCGCGGCGTTTGGCACCATGGCATGACCGTGCTTGATGACACGGCGGAAATGGCGATCCTGATGTGGTGCGACGGCGGCTCGGGCGACGAGGAATTCCGGGATCTTGAGGCCCCGTTTGAAGTGGCGTTGCCGCCTGCCGGCGCTAAGGCCTGACTCCCCCCGAAAGGCATCCGAGCCGTCCCGAATCATGTTTGCCGTCGATGCGCAAAGAGCCATCGCCGACCTGAAAACGCTGGCGGGATTTGGACGCTGCGGCACGGGGGTGCATAGACGCGCGCTGACGCCGGAAGATGTGGCGGCGCGGGGCTGGCTGGAGGAGCGCATGCAGGCCGCCGGACTTGAGGCCGCCACCGATGGCATCGGCAATGTCGTCGGCGCTGTGCCGGGGCGGGAGCGTTACATCATCATTGCCTCGCACACCGACACCGTGCCGGAGGGCGGTTGGTTGGACGGCGCCATGGGCGTCATCTTCGGCTTGGAAATCGCCCGCGCCCTGGTGGAGGCGGGAACGAAAACGAACATCGGCGTCAAGGTCATTTCTTTCATGGACGAGGAGGGCCGGTTTGCCGCCTTGTTAGGCAGTTCGGTGTTTTGCGGCGTTTTAAGCTTAGAGCAGGCGGCGGCGTTGCGCGCGGACGATGGCTCGACCTTAGGCCAGGCCCTGCAAGCCGCCGGGTACGGCGGGCGTCCGGTCGCAAGGCTTGACCCGGCCCGGGATCGTCTGTGCCTGGAGGCGCACATCGAACAAGGGCCCGTGCTTGAGCGGAATGACAAACAGGTTGGCGTCGTCACAGACATCGCCGGCCTGGAGCGGGCGCGGTTGGTTTTCTTTGGCCAGGCGGATCATGCCGGCACGGTGCCTATGGCCATGCGCCGGGACGCCGCCGCGGCCTTGTTCGACTTCGCGGAAGGGTTTGCCAGATTTTGCCGAGAGCTGGACGACCCCTCTGTGGTGTGGAACCTGGGCCATGCGCGCCTGGCGCCGGGCGCTTACAATGTTGTCGCCCGCGAGGCGGAACTTTTCGTGGAATATCGCGCCGCGTCCGCTGGCGCGCTGGAGCGGCTCCGCGGCGCCGTTTCTGAGCTTGCGACAGAGGCGGCGGCAAGGCATTCCGTGACCCATGAATGCCGCCCCGGCGTTCGCATAGTCCCCGCCGCCATGGACAAAAACCTGGTTGACCGCCTGGAGGCGGCGGCGAAAAAACGCGCCGCTCCCGCCATGCGCCTGAGCAGCGGCGCCATCCATGACGCCATGTCTTTGGCGGCGCGCATCCCCACCGGCATGTTGTTCGCGCCAAGCATAGGGGGGCGCAGCCACGATGTCGCCGAGGACACCCGCGAAGAGGATCTCGCCCTGGGGGTTGAGGTGCTGGGAGAGATGGTGGCGAGTCTTATCGAGGATGATTCAGGGCCGGGTTTGGCGTAGCTTCAGAGCCGCTCTATCACGACGGCGATCCCCTGTCCTATGCCTATGCACATGGTCACCAGCGCGTAACGCCCGCGGATGTTTTCCAGTTGCCGCGTCGCCGTCAGGATCAGCCGCGCGCCAGACGCTCCCAAGGGATGGCCAATGCTGATGGCCCCGCCGTTCGGGTTGACCCGTTCATCCTGAAAGTCAATTTGCAGTTGCTTCAGGCAACTCAGCACCTGGGTGGCGAAGGCCTCGTTGATTTCTATCACATCCATGTCGGCCAACGCCAAATCAGCGCGGCGCAAGGCCTTTTGCGAGGCGGGGACAGGGCCTATGCCCATTGTCCGGGGTTCAACCCCGGCAACGGCCCCAGCCAGGATGCGCGCCCGCGGCTTCAACCCCAGCTTTTTGCCGATGTTTTCATTGCCCGCCAACAGCGCCACCGCGCCGTCGTTCAGGCCGGAGGCGTTGCCGGCCGTGACCACCCCGTCTTCATACAAAGGGGGCAAGGTGGACAGCTTCTCCAAGGTCGTGGCGGGCCGGGGATGCTCGTCTTCCGTCACCGTAATGGCAGGGTCTTTGCGCCGTTTCGGCGCGACTTCAATGGCCATGATCTCGTCCTGGTAAAATCCGGCTTTTTTCGCGGCATCGTATTTTTGCTGGGAGGCGAATGCGAAGGCGTCGCTGTCTTCCCGGCTGATGTTCAACTCTTGGGACAGATTGTCCGCGGTCTGCGGCATGGTGTCTTCGCCATATTGTTCAACCAGCTGTTTATTGGGGAAGCGCCAGCCTATGGTGGAATCCTGCATTTGCTGATTGCGGCCAAACGCCGTTGCGGCCTTGCTGAGGATCCAAGGCGCGCGGCTCATGCTTTCCACTCCGCCAGCGATGAACAGCTGACCCTGCTCGCAACTGATGGCGCGGGCCGCATCCAATGTCGCCGCCAACCCGCTGCCGCACAAGCGGTTGACGGTGAGCCCCCCGGCCGAGACGCGCGCGCCCGCCAACAGCGCGGCGTTGCGGGCCACATTGCGGCAGTCTTCCCCGGCCTGATTGGTGTTGCCCATGATCACATCTTCCACCAAGCCGCTGTCAATCTCACTGCGTTTCAGCAAGCCCCTGATGACATCCGCCAGGAGATCGTCGGGTCTCTTCCCCGACAGAACGCCCCCGTAACGGCCAAAGGGAGAGCGCGTTCCGTCGTAAATGATGGCGTGGTTCATGTTGCGTGCCTTCTCCTTTCGCTACCGCCGCTGTTTTGGCGCTGAGTGGAAGCCTGCCGGCTCCTTGTTCATTTCGATGCTATTCATTCTGCAAGACGATCTTGCCCATCTGGCTGAACGATGCCAGCAACTGATGCGCCGCCGCCGCGTCGCTCATAGGCAAAACCCGATCAACGACGGGTTCGATCCGCTTCTCGGCGACAAACCTGAGCATGGCCTCAAACTCAGCGTTTGATCCCATGGTTGTGCCTTGCAACCGCGTGTGATTGAAAAACAATCTCGCCATTTGCAAGCCAACCGATGAGTTCCCCAAAGTCGCGCCAAAGAACACATAGCGTCCGGCGGGCTTCAAGGTGCCGATAATATCGTTCATGCCATCCCCGCCGGCGCTGTCGATGATGACATCGAACCCCCCCGTCTGCTTTTTCAGGGTTTTGTGAAAATCCGTTTGTTTGTAACTGACCCCGCCAGCCGCGCCCATGGACTTGGCCTTCTCGATTTTCTCATCAGAACCGCTGGTGACATAAACCTCAGCCCCCAAGGCGCAAGCCCACTGAATGGCGAAGGTTGAAACGCCGCTGCCCGCTCCCGTGACCAACACGGTTTGCCCCGCCCCGACTTCACCTTGGGTCGCCACCGCCCGCCAAGAGGTAAGGCCCGCCAGCGGCAACGCGGCGGCCTGCTCCCAGCTCAAATGGCTTGGTTTGTCATAGACATCCGTTGCCGGACAACATATATGCTCGGCAAAAGTTCCCTGGTCCGGCATGCCCAACACGCGGAAGTCCGGCCCGGAAAAAGCCAAGTTGCCGCCCCACTCCCGCGCCGGGTAGATCACGACCTCCTTGCCCTTGAGGGACTCGTCAACGCCGGCGCCGGTGGCGTCAACGACGCCGGCGCCATCGGAGCCAGGGATGCAGGGAAGTTGCGTGCCGGGATATTTCCCGATGCTCAGCCAGTAGTCGCGCCGGTTTAGCGCCGAGTTGCGCAGTTTCACCCGCGCTTCGCCCGCCGCCGGCTCAGGCGTTTCCACCTCTTTGATCTTCAGCTTGTCAGGGCCGCCAATTTCTTCTAACACAACCGCTTTCATAACGCGCTCCTCAAAGGTTAAGGTGTTTCAACAAGTCAGCATGATAATGCCATTTTCCCGGCAAGTCATCGCATTTCCTTGTTTTCTTCCGCCCGGCCTCCCTTGTCGAGACCGCCGGCGCGAACTTTAGCCGCCCGTTTTTGCCTGCTTTGCTACAATAGGGGCGCGAAGATGGGCGCGAGGCAACCGATGAGCTATCAATTCATAAAAGATAAAATCGCCAACGGGGAAGTGGTCCTCTTGGATGGCGGCACGGGGTCGGAGATAGAGCGGCAGGGCGTCAAAATGAACGACTTGGCGTGGTGCGGCATGGCCCACATTGAACAGCCCGGCGTGGTGCGCCAGGTCCATGAAAGCTACATGCGCGCTGGCGCTGACATCATCATCGCCAACACCTACGGTACGGCGCCCCATGTTGTCAAGCGCCTGGGCTTGGAAGAGCGAACGGCGGAAATCAACCAGTCAGCGGTGCGCCTCGCCTTGCAGGCGCGAGACGCTGTGGGCGCGGAAGTCTGCGTCGCCGCTTCCATGTCTTCCATGCCGGCGTTTGACTCGCCCCGCATACCCACAGGCGAGCGTTTTCGGGAAGGCTATTTTCAACAGGCGGAACTTCTTGCGGAAGCCGGGGCTGAACTCATCATCGCCGAAATGATGATGGATGTGGACAACGCCACTATGGTGACAGCGGCGGCCCGGGCCTGCGGCCTCCCCCTGTGGATCGGTTTCAGCGCCTCCATGGATGAGAACAACGCGCTGACCAACTACATCGGCTTGCAACGGGCCCATGACCTCGATTTTAAGATCATGCCGTTCAAAGACATGGCGGCCCAGGTTCTGCCCTCAGGGTGCGACGGGGCCGGCGTGATGCACACCTGGGTCAATCACCTTGGGCCGGCGTTAGCGGAACTGAGAGAACTTTGGCAAGGCCCTGCCTTTGCCTACGCGGAAAGCGGTCATTTCGTTCCCCCCAGCTGGAAGTTCGAGGATGTCATCTCCCCGGACGGCTACTTGGACTACGCTCGCCAATGGATGGAGCAGGGGGCGCAGATCATCGGCGGCTGTTGCGGCATAGGCCCCGACCACATCATGACATTGAGGGAAAACCTGCCAAAAGGTGTATAATCCGGACCCTTGCGGTTACCCTGTTCGGGGCCGCAAACCTGCGGCAAAGGCGACAGACGGGTTTTAGCGGCAACCATGACAATAGACAGATGAAGGCAAACGCATGAATCAGTGGCAATTTCCAGGCTCCCGCTGGTGGAAATTTGATTTTCACACCCACACGCCTGCCTCCGAAGATTTTTTGAAGGGTTGCGAGCAACAGGAGAAAGACAAGGTCACCCCTGAATTCTGGTTGCGGAGATTCATGGAGAAGGAAATCGACTGCGTAGCGGTTACCGATCATAACAGCGGCGAATGGATAGATAGATTGAAGGAGAAGCTGGAAGAACTGGAGCAGGAAAAACCCGCTTGGCATCACCCGTTGCATTTATTCCCTGGTGTGGAGATATCGGCCGCTGGGGGCGTGCATATCCTGGCGATATTCGATCCTGAAAAAAGCGAGAGCGATATTGATCGCTTGCTTGGAGCGGTTGGCTATCCGGAAATATCCAAAGGCGGAAATTACAAGGAGACTGACAAAAGCGTTACCGAGGTGATCAATGAGATTGCTAAGCAAGGGGGCATCCCCATCCCCGCTCATGCAGACAAGGACAAGGGCCTTTTCGAAAGTTCCAGCCTAAGACAAGCGCTGGAGAATAAAAACATCTACGCTGTGGAGTTGTGCGACGAGAATTACGAAAAACCCCAAGAATACACAAAAAAGAAAGCGCAATGGACTGAGGTTCGAGGTTCTGACCTCCACAACTTCTGGAGCAAGAATTTTGGCGAATTCACTTGGATTAAAATGGACACCCCTTCCATAGAAGGGTTGAAACTCGCCCTGATAGACGGAGAGCCTTCTGTCAAGCGGCGCATGGATATTTCCCCGAACCGACACGCGGAATATGTCATTGAAGAAATCACGGTTAAAGACGCCAAACACATGGGGCTAGAGGGGGATGGCGAACTGTGTCAATTTAATCCCTTCCTGAATGTGATTATCGGGGGGCGCGGCAGCGGCAAATCCACCTTGTTGGAATTCATGCGTCTTGCATTGCAACGGGAAAAAGAGGTTCTCGATTTCCCCAAGTCTGATATTCTCAAATCTGAGAGCAAAAAGTATTTCACTGTGGGCGCGGACGGCTTATTGCTTGATAAGAGTCATCTTTCCCTGGTTTACCGAAAAGGCGAAACCCGCTACCGTCTAAGCTGGTCTGCACAAGCCGTCCCACCTTCATTGGAAGTGGAAACAGAAACCGGTTGGGAGGCTATGGATGGCGAGTTTCGCTCTTTATTTCCAGCGCGTATTTATAGTCAGAAGCAGATCTTTGCCTTGGCGCAAGAGCCAGATGCCCTATTGGGCATCCTCGATGAGGACCCTTCTGTACAATATGCAGAGTTTGAACGAGGTCGCATCGATAGGGAGAACGGCTACAGAAGACTCGTGCAAAGAGGAAGAGACCTTGAGGCAAAAATAGCCCAGAAGGATAGATACTCTGGTTTGTTGCAAGATGTCTCTCGCCAAATAGACGAGATAGAAAAATCTGGCCACAAGACGACGGTGTTGCAAAACTATCGTCAGCGACTCCGGCAACGATCCATCATAGGTAATTTGGAAACCCAGTGGGAGTGCATGACTACTCGCCTCAAGGAAGCGCGGGAAGAGATCGGGAAAAAGCGGGAAGAGATTGGCTCATCGACCTTAGAAGAGCAACCATTCAGTCAGCATGGCGATATGCTCCGGGCGATTGTTGCAACCAATAAAGAATGGGAGGAAATTGACAGACAACTTGGCGCATTGATAGCAAAGTCGCAAAACATCGTGGACACTTGGCGAAGTGCGAAGGGCAATGCTGAATGGATGAAGGCCCTGCAGAATGATGTCGATAAATACGAGCAATTACACGATCAGTTGCAACAACAGGGTATAGATCCGGGAAAATATCCGCAATTATTGCACGATCAAGAGGGACATCAGAAAGAATTGGAGCAAATAGATGAGTATGCTAAATCGCTTAAGGAGTTGAAACAGCGTGAAAAACAGGCATTGATGGCAATTGAACAGGGGCGAAATCAACTCACAAAGAAGAGAAAATCTTTCTTGAGATCGATATTGAAAGGCACTTCCTCAGTAGCCATTAAACTAAAGCCCTTAGGGCAAAGCTGGGAAGGAGTCGAAGCATCTATTCGTAAAATCCTGCACTGCGGTGGCCGCTTTGATAATGATTTTGAAGAACTGAAGGGAGCGTACGAAGTTCAGGAGGATAAGAACATCGCCACTCAATTTCTAAAAGAAAGGTTGCTAAACATTTACGATGGCGCCGATGGCAATGTAAGAGATCAACGCTTTGCTAAGCATATAAAGGACCTTAAACAAGAATCTATTAGCGAGTTGATGTGTTGGTTCCCCCAGGATTCTCTGGAAATTTACGACATCGACGCTAAGGATGGAAAACAAAATATCCAGCAGGGGTCACCGGGGCAGAAGACCGCCGCGTTATTGGCGTTCATTTTGTCCTACGGCGAGGAACCGTTGTTGTTGGATCAGCCAGAAGATGATTTGGATAACGAATTAATTTATAAACTGATAGTCAAACGCTTGCGGGAAACCAAGAGCAAGCGGCAAATCATTGTGGTTACGCACAACGCCAATATCGTCGTTAACGGCGATGCCGAGATGGTGTTGCCCCTCACCGTAGAGAATGGTCAGTCTTTTATATTGGATGATCCTGCCGGCATTCAAGATCTTAGGACCAGAGAGAAGATATGCGATATCTTGGAAGGAGGTAAACAGGCCTTCGAACAGAGATACAAACGCATCCACCTGGAGAATTAGCAATGCTCGATACCTTGAAAGAACTTGTTGAAAAAATAAAATTGGGGGAAGATTCGGGCCTCGAACTCAAAGAGGAACTGCCTCACAAGGACAGTCTCGCCAGTGAGATAGCGGCTTTTGCCAATGCTAAAGGAGGAGTGATATTGATCGGAATCGACGATAACAAAGAAATTGTGAGCCTTGGTGATTCAGCAGCGTTAGACAAGGTTGAAAAAACCGTAGTTGAAATATGCCAGGACAGTGTGAAACCTCCGGTTTCAATCGATACGAGAAAATTGCAGATTTATGGTAAAACCTGTTGAAGATAGAAGTGCCTCGATCCCTGTTTATGCATAAAACATCCAATGGCTATTTCGTTCGCCAGGGAAGCAGAAAAACTGAAATACCGACAGAACAACTGAACAGGTTATTGCAGGCCCGTTCACAGGCTGGGATTATCAGGTTTGACGAGCAACCTGTACCTGGCACGGACAAATCGACCTTGCGCAAGGATTTATTCACAAGATTTCTACGCAATGTGGAAACCGACGAACAGGAAAACACCCAGCTCTTGAAGCGGCGATTACTGGTTGAGGACAATGGCAATTGCCGAGCTTCTGTAGCGGGGTTGCTAATGTGTAGCGACCAATCCCGAGAGCATCTTTACAATAGCTTTATAAGCGCCGTTTGCTACAGGGGGCCACATAAAGACGCCAACTATCAACTGGATGCCAAGGATTTCACAGGCCCTCTGGATCAGCAAATTTTGGATGCTTGCGGATTCGTCAAAAAGCATAATCAGCTATCCGCACGCAAAGAGATGGGGCGAGTGGAACGGCCGCAGTACAGCATGAAGGCGGTTTTTGAGGCTGTGGTCAATGCAGTAGTGCATAGGGACTATTTCAAACACGGCTCACAAATACGGCTGTTCATGTTTTCCGACAGGCTGGAGATTTACTCGCCGGGCGCCCTCGCGAATATCCTGACAGTTGAAACATTGGAACATAACTGTGCGACCCGTAATGAATTATTATCCCGCCTGTTGTCAGAGCTTTCTATGGAAGAGGGCTTAGGCGGTGCTGTGGGAAGAAAGCACTTTCTGGAGCGTATGGGTGAAGGAGTGGGGATTATTCTCCGCGAAAGTGAAGAATTGAGCGGCACAAGACCAATCTACGAGATGCATGGCGAGGAGTTGTGTCTTACCATTTTTGCGGCGGAATCCATGCAACAACCATGACTTCGGCAGGCGGTTCAGGCGCGCAGAGTATCGGCAGCACAGGCTTAATGAGAAAAGTTGTATGTTAAATCGGCTTGCTTCCATTCACATCAAGGGATTTCGTTCCCTTGCTGATTTCAAGATCGAAGAACTGCCCCAGGTGGCTGTATTGATCGGCGCCAATGGCGCCGGCAAATCCAATTTTATTCAGTTTTTTGAGATGATGAGCTGGATGTTGCAGAGTCAGAAACTGGCTGAATTCGTTCAGCGCCAAGGAGGCGCCGACGATCAACTTTTCGGTGGAAGCAAAAACACCCCAAGGATGGAGGCTGAGTTAACCCTGAAGACCAACCAGGGATCCAATGATTATCAATTTACGCTGGATCATGCCCCTCCCAACCGCTTCGTATTCACGAATGAAGGGTTCCAATTCAGGCGAGAAAATCGTTCCGCTAAGGTGCCTTGGAACTACTTTAAGAAGGAAGCTTGGCACTATCTTGGAAGCGCTCATGAAGAAGCTCGGATTGTTACTTCTAAGCATCCAACTGCGCAGGTTATTGTCCGTTTGTTGAAGAGTTGCGCGGTTTATCAATTCCACGACTCTTCTAACTTCAAAAAAAGATGGGACAAGGAAGATAACCATTTCCTTCGCGCGCACGACGGAAACTTGGTTGCGGTTTTGCTTTATTTGGAACGCGAGGATCCACGGCGGTTTCAAATGATATGTCGCCATATCAGCCGGGGGCTTCCGACCTTTGATCGTTTTCAGATTGAAGAGAAGCATGGACGGGTCATGCTGAGATGGAAGGCCAAAGGGATGGAGAAAACTTATGGCGCGCACCTGACTTCCGACGGCTCGCTTCGCTTTTTCGCCTTGGTGACGCTATTGAATCTTCCCACTGAGATGTTGCCTGAGGTGATTTTTTTGGATAAACCAGAATTAGGTCTGCATCCAACAGCTCTTGCGTTAGTTGCCAATATGATAAAATCGCTTGCCAATGAAAGACAGATTATTGTAGCGACGCAATCGCCTTTGTTCGTGGATGAATTCGATCTTGACGAAATAATCGTGCTGGAGTTGCAAGATGGGCGGACTGAGGCTCGCCGACTTGACGAGGATGAATATCGGCATTGGCTGGATGAATACTCGACCGGTGAGCTTTGGCAAAAGAACTTGTTAGGGGGGCAACCGTGATTCGCCTTTCCATATCGGTAGATGGCGAGACTGAACAGGAATTCGTCAAATCTGTCTTGGTGGAACACTTAAAGCCGAGGGATGTCGCCCCGACGCCCATTTTACTTGATCGCGCCCGTGGCGGCTATTGCGGCTTCAGCCCCGACCACATCAGGGCATTGAGGGAAAACCTGTCCAAAAGTGTATGAACGGCAATGCTCGACCCAATTCGGCCAGGATAATCACCTTTTCAGCAAATCTGCTCTACTGTTAAAAGGATGAGAGAGCGTATAGTGAGGTTTCGTATCTACCCCAAGTTTCTCTAATTTTTTTTCTAAACTGCGATATTCAGAGACCACAGACCGGGAGACTTTAGGGTTGTTTTCCAGCGATGTAGGAGGTTTGTCAAGTTTGATTTCTTGGTTGCTTTTTGTCATGTGTTGAAGTACCCTTTTGTATGTACGAAGGAAAATTGTTTCTGTCGATTTAAATGAGGCTTATATACATAACTTGACAAGGATTTAGCAGTCTATTTCCGCTTTTTCTTGCGGATTTTCCTGTCAGCTTGCATGAACATGGCCATGGCGAGCTCTGCCGGGTCAGACGGCATGGGCTTGCGGCCCACTGCCGCTTTGCTTTTCTTGCGCCTAGAAGGTGTCTCGCTTGCGCTCATCTAGCCCTCTTGCATTAGCGCCTTGCACTCGTCTGTGTCAAAGTTATACTGCACCCATTTAGCTCGTGTTTTGGCATTTCTCCGCGCCGCTACCGCTAAGTCCTTATTTTCCATCCATCCACTTTTGATGTTTTTCCCAATCAATCCTGTCAAAGTTGACTTGCTACCCTTGGTCCTGTTGCACGGGCCGCACAACAAGATGCGATTTTGAATATGATTGTCTCCATCTTCCACTTTAGGCGAGATATGGTCAAGCTCCATAAATTCTTTCTCCAGCGCCCGGCCGCACCCAGCGCAGATCACAAGCCCGCCATCGCCGCTCCTTTGCGCATTGGCTAACACATTGGACATTTGTTTATGAGACATTTTCTCCCAAGGAGCTACTGACTCCTGAATCTTCAACTTGAGATTCGGGGCCGCAACCTCGTTATCATCAGTGCGCACAGGAGGAACTGTGCTGTAAGTAATATCGCCAAACGCAAGTTTGCGAGTGCCGGCACCCCCCCCGCATATTTTTAGGATCAGGAACAGCTAAGCCTTCCTTCTCAAGTCTGCCCAAAACCACTTCCTTAGCGCCATCCCATATATCCATCCCAACCCATTCACGCCCTAAACGCTCAGCTGCCACTAAAGTAGTGGCACACCCGGCAAAGGGGTCTAACACAATGCCGCCTTCATTGCTGGAAGCTTTGATTATACGCTCATACAAAGCTAAAGGCTTTTGTGTAGGATAGCCTGTGCGCTCAGTTTTATTATTTTGCGCAATGATATTCATTTGCCATACATCGCCCATAACCTTCCCGTCAGGATGATAATAATGCCGCTTTGACTTGGGAATGTTAATATCTGGACTATAGGGGGTTCGCACAGAGTCTTTGTTAAAGATGTAACTGACCGACTTAGAATACCAGAGAATCACATCATGCCGTTTGCCGAAATTATTACCCCTAGCGCCACTGTTGTAATGCCACACAATTTCATTCCTGAAATTCCTTTTCCCAAAGATAGCGTCCATCAATAGCCGCAAGTAGCTGTTTGCTGTAGGGTCGCAATGCAGGTAAATACTGCCATCAGGTTGTAGCACTCGGCGCATCGCCATTAGGCGCACGCCTAACCAGCATAAGAATGCCGCCATATCTTTTCCTGATGCGATACGAGCCGCCTCGATAACTTTCCATACTCCAGGCCAATCGTCCTTAATGCCGTCAACCCACTCCTCATGAACATCCTTTTCCCATGACCACCGATCAGTGAACTTAGCGCCGGCCGCCAAGCTGTCAGGGGTGGCATGAAAATCCCTGCTCTTGTTAAACGGCGGGTCCGTAGCTATCAAATGAACGGTGCCAGAATTCATGCCCCTAAGGAACTCTAAATTATCCCCATGGTATAGGGTGCGATTCTTGAAATTAGCCTTAGCCATTGCTACGCCCAATCAGAACGGCACAAGGCAGGGACTTGCCTAGCATGCCAGCGCCAGCGCGGAAAGCCTTCCCAGGGGCGCCCCTGGGCTTGTTTTCACTATGTTTTTTCATGGTTGCGCAGTGTAGTGTAAAATTTCCAACTTGTCAAGTTATGTATATAGTCCCCTTATTTTATCAGCGCTTAAAGCAAAGAAGGTGCCGGAGCGATACATTGACTGAATAAAGAATAATTATACCACATTGGCACTCGTCATTTAATTTTGTATTGCAAATGGTGGAAAAAGGAGTTAAATTCCTCGTAAAAAGAGTGAAATAGCGCAAAATGCCATGAAAAAACCGAGTAACTGCAAATTCGGCTGGAGCCGAAACTAAAGGCAGAAGCCGGAGCTGTGCTCTCTCAACTTGGGCTGAAACATACTGAATTTGTCCGCATGGCCTTGCGTCAACTGGTTATGCGCAGAGGCCTCCCATTTGACGCGTACCTTCCCAATTCTGGGGCGGCTGTTGCGGCATAGGCCCCTACCACATCAGGGCATTGAGGGAAAACCTGCCCAAAAGTGTATAATAAAGAAATTGTTAGCCACCCCAAGGCAACAAAAAACTGGGCTACAATACTTGCGAATATCCTTACTATCTTGTATCCTGACAGAAATGAGAAGAACGCCTTGGCATTGTTGACAACCATCAGGCAATAAAAAAATCGATCCCGTGGATAAAATCGTCCTGAAAAACTTCCGTTGCTTCCGTGAGGAACAGACGGCCCGCTTGGCCCCCCTGACTTTGCTTGTTGGTGAGAACAGCACGGGCAAAACCTCCTTCATGGCTCTGCTCCGGGCGCTTTGGGATGTTGCTTATATACCTTGCGTCCCTGATTTCAAGGAAGAGCCTTACGATCTTGGCAGCTTCGACGAAATTGTCCATCGCCAATCGGGAAAGCACGGGTGCGCAACCACTTTTGAGGCGGGATTTCGTTTTGTTCCGGAGGATGGAGCAAAAACAGAGTCCAATCCTTATTGGCACGAAGTGACTTTTGAAAAAAGAGGGACCACGCCGTTTCCGGTGAAAAGACGATTTTCTAGCGCAGACAAAGATATTTGGATTGAACAAGAGATTCGGCAAGATGGGACAGGTCAAGTTCATCTCGGAACTCCGAATGGTGTTTGGGAACATCGCCTCGAAATTCGGATGCATAAAGATGTTGTTACATTGCCTCCGATTCCTTATTACTTAAGTTTTTTCTCAGACGGTGAATCACTCAGGAAAGCATTTAAATATCTCAAGTTGACAAGCGTGTCTGGTTCCAAAAGGCCCAGTAGTCCCGATCAGGAAAAAATCCTAGACTTAATTAGTTCTCTTTTCGAAACTGAACTTGATTTTTTTGATAAAAAATCGTATTCGAGTGCGCCGGTTCGCTCTAAACCCCGTCGGACCTACGATCCTTCTCGCCTTACGCTAGATCCCGAAGGTGATGACATTCCCATGTATCTTGCCCATTTGCATTTTCAGGAAGAGGGAAAATGGGAAAAACTCAAAAATGCTCTTGAGGTTTTTGGAAGATCTGCGGGTCTTTTCGACGAGATCGTGGTTAAATCTTTTAGTAAGAAAGAAAGCGATCCTTTCCAGATACAGATCAGGAGGTTTGGGGACAAGGGTAAAAAAGGCCCTTGGCATAACCTGATCGATGTCGGGTACGGAGTTAGCCAAGTATTGCCCGTAATCACCGAACTCTTGCGCGATGGGGCGCCAGCTATGTCTCTGTTGCAACAACCGGAGGTGCATCTTCATCCAAGGGCTCAAGCGGCCCTTGGCAGCCTGTTTTGTCAGGTTGCTGAGTCCTCTCGTCAACTAATTGTTGAGTTGCATAGCGATCACTTGCTTAATCGGGTGCGCATGGATGTTCGCGACGGAAAAACGAAGTTGAAACCTGAGGATGTTTCCATTCTGTATTTCGAGCGCGGAGATTTGGATGTTCATATTCATTCTCTTAGCATAGACGGGGAAGGGAATATCTTAGGTGCCCCTCCAAGCTACGGCAACTTCTTTATGAATGAAGTAAAAAGATCTTTGTGGAAACAAGGAAGCTGAATAATGTGCGCGATCATTGATGCGAATGTTCTTGGTGATGTGTTTGGTCCCAAACCAACCCAAGCAGGGAAGGAGTTCCTTGACTGGATTACTGATCCTAAAGGAAGTGGACGTTTGATATGTGGCGGCGAGTTGCAAAAGGAACTTATGGGTAGTTCAGAGGGTTTCAGAGAATGGGCCAGAGTAGCATTAAACACTGGAAAGATGAAAAACATAAATGAGGGGAAAGTGAGAACAAAGATGGCGCAAATTCGGAAAGGATCTATCCGCTCGAATGATCCTCATATTCTCGCCTTGGCTCTAGCCAGTGGAGCCCGGTTGCTGTATTCCAACGATACAGACCTACGGGCAGATTTTCAGAATAAAAAGCTGATTGATCCGGTAGGCTCTCTTTATTCAACGCTCACGAGGAAAAAAGACCGCCGAAAGCTACTTGAGAAAAAAGGGTTATGTCCTTCAGCTCAATGAATGTTTTTTCATCAAAACCCATGAAGCAACCATGACTTCAGCAGGCAACGCTTTTCGGCAGGCGGTTCAGACCCATAAGCCCTTGCAGGTGGTTGGCGCCATCACGGCGTTGGCGGCGCGCATGGCGGAGCGGGCCGGGCACAAGGCCCTTTATTTGTCCGGCGGCGGCTTGGCGGCGAATTCCCTGGGGTTGCCGGATTTGGGCATCAGCGCCTTGGAAGACCTGCTCATAGACATTCGGCGGCTCACCGATGCTTGCGAGTTGCCGTTGTTGGTGGATGTGGACACGGGGTTTGGCGGTGCTTTCAATATCGCGAGGACGACCCGCAGCCTGGTCAAGGCCGGGGCCGCGGCCATGCACATCGAGGACCAGGTGACGGCGAAGCGGTGCGGCCACCGACCCAACAAGGCCATTGTTTCCCAGGCGGAGATGGTTGACCGGATCAAGGCCGCGGTGGACGCCCGCCCGGACCCGGGCTTTGTCATCATGGCGCGCACCGATGCCTTGGCGGTGGAAGGCCTGCAGTCCGCCATCGACCGGGCCAACGCTTGCGTGGAGGCCGGCGCCGACATAATCTTTCCTGAGGCGGTAACGACCCTGGAGCAATACCGAACCTTGCGCGCGGCGCTGTCTGTTCCCTTCCTGGCGAACATCACCGAGTTTGGCAAGACCCCCTTGTTTTCAACTCAGGAACTGGGGGGGGCGGGCGTCGACATCGTCCTGTATTGTTGCGGGGCCTACCGAGCGATGAACCAGGCGGCCATGAGGTTTTACCAGGCCGTGCGTGAGCAGGGCCACCAGCGCGATGTTGTGAACATCATGCAAACGCGAGAAGAGTTGTATGACCTGTTGGACTATCATGAGTATGAACAAAAACTCGACGCCTTGTTTTCACGGGAGGTTTCAGAATGAGCCAAATGTCCGCCGCGCCAAAACCCAAAAAATCGGTGGCCCTGTCCGGCGTGACGGCAGGGGACACGGCCCTTTGCACCGTGGGCCGCAGCGGGAACGATCTGGCTTATCGCGGCTATGACATCTTGGACATTGCCGAGACTTGCGAGTTCGAGGAGGTGGCCCATCTGTTGATCCATGAGAGACTGCCGACCCAGGCGGAATTGCAAGCGTACAAAGCTAAGCTTGCCGGCCTGCGCCGCTTGCCGGCTCCGGTGAAAGCTGGCTTGGAGCTATTGCCTGCAAGCGCCGCCCCCATGGATGTGTTGCGTTGCGGTTGCTCGCTATTGGGCGCGGTGTTGCCGGAATCCGCCGCGCCCACGGCGGATGAAGCGCGGAACATCGCTGATCGGCTATTGGCGTCCTTTGGCTCCATGCTGACCTATTGGCATCACTTCAGCCGCGACGGTCGGCGCTTGGACGAGAACACCGATGATGATTCCATAGGCGGCCATTTTCTGCATCTGTTGCATGGCGAGCCGCCCCGGGCCTTGTGGGAGCGGGCCATGCGCATATCGTTGATCCTGTACGCCGAGCATGAGTTCAACGCCTCGACCTTCACCGGCCGGGTGATCGCCGGCACGGGCTCAGACATGCACTCCGCCATTACCGGCGCCATAGGGGCGTTGCGGGGCCCCAAGCACGGCGGGGCCAATGAAGTGGCGTTGGAAATTCAACAACGCTACAGCGGGCCAGACGAGGCGGAAACGGACATCAGGGAGCGCATCGCCCGCAAGGAGATCATCGTAGGCTTTGGCCACCCGGTCTACACCCTTGCCGACCCGCGCAACGAGGTGATCAAGAGAACGGCGCGCGCGCTTTCAGTTGACCAAGGTGATTTGTCTTTGTTCAACATCGCCGAGAGACTGGAAACCGTGATGTGGGACGCCAAGAAAATGTTTCCCAACCTGGACTGGTTTTCCGCCGTCGCCTACCATAAAATGGGCGTGCCGGTGTCCATGTTCACGCCCTTGTTTGCCATGTCGCGGGTCACGGGCTGGGCGGCCCATGTCATCGAACAGCGGCAGAGCGGGAAGATCGTTCGGCCCGGCGCCAATTACATCGGCCCGGAGCGAGCGGAGTTTGTTCCTATAGAAAAACGCTGACCGAACGCCTTTGGCGGCTCCGGTTCCGCCGGTTCCGTTTCAGACCAGAGGCGCAGAGGCCGCAGAGACCGCAGGCACAGAAGGAAAAGACAAAACCAGGGGCCTTTGAGCGCTCCGCCATCATCAAGAGGACACCAAACATGACCAATATGGGGATCCGCGCCGCCCATCGTCCCGAGGCCGACAATTTGTTGCGGGAGATCGCCGACTATGTTTTGAGTCGCGAGCCGGGGAGCGAGGAGGCGCGCAACACCGCGTATTATTGTCTGCTCGATAGTCTTGCCTGCGCCATGTTGGCCCTTAAGTTTCCGGCCTGCGCCAAGCTGTTGGGGCCGGTGGTTCCCGGCGCTGAGATGAAAGACGGGGCGCGGGTGCCGGGAACGCCTTATCGCTTGGATCCGGTGATGGCGGCGTTCAATATCGGCGCCATGGTGCGCTGGCTGGATTTCAACGACACCTGGTTGGCCGCCGAATGGGGGCATCCGTCTGACAACCTGGGCAGCATCCTTGCGACAACCGATTACCTCAGTCTTAAAAATGTTACTCAAGGGCGGCAGCCGCTGACCGTCGCCGATGTGCTTAGCGCCATGGTGCAGGCCCACGAGATTCAAGGGGTGTTGGCCCTGAAGAACAGTTTTAACGGCGTCGGGTTGGACCATGTTCTGTTAGTCCGCATCGCCAGCGCCGCTGTAACGACAGGACTGTTGGGTGGCAACCGGGAACAGCTCATCAACGCCGTCTCCAATGCCTGGATAGACGGCGGCGCCCTGAGGACTTACCGGCACGCGCCTAACACGGGTTCACGCAAGAGCTGGGCCGCCGGCGACGCCGCCAGCCGCGCCGCGCGCCTGGCCTTTATCGCGCTGACTGGCGAAATGGGCTATCCCTCCGCGCTCACCGCCGAACACTGGGGGTTCCAGGATGCGCTGTTCGGGGGCGAGGAGATCGTCCTCGAGCGCCCCTTGGGGTCCTATGTCATGGAAAATGTGTTGTTCAAGATCGCCTTCCCCGCGGAGTTTCATGCGCAAACCGCCGTGGAAGCCGCCCTGTCCCTGCATGAACAGGTGGCGAGTCGGTTGAGCGAGGTGGAAAGAGTCGCCATAGAAACGCAGGAAGCCGGCGCGCGCATCATTGATAAAACAGGCCCGCTGGACAACCCGGCCGACCGCGACCATTGCTTGCAGTATATGACCGCCATCCCCTTGATCTTCGGGCGCCTGACTGCGGAGGACTATGAAGACGAGGTCGCCGCTGACCCTCGCATCGATGCGCTCAGGGAAAAGATGGAAGTGGTTGAGAACAAAGCGTTCACCATTGATTACCTTGACCCGGACAAACGGGCCATAAGCAACGCCGTGCAGGTGTTTTTCAAGGATGGGGCCAAGACGGACAAGGTTGTGGTTGACTATCCCATTGGCCACCGCCGCCGCCGCGCCGCGGGCATTCCCCTGTTGCTTGACAAGTTCAGAGACGCTGTGGCGGGACATTTTTCCGCGGCGCAAGCAGAGGCCATTCTCGCCGCTTGCGGGGAGCGAGCCGCTGTTGAGACAATGCCCGTTCACGAGTTTGTCGGCCTTTGGGTTTGCGGCGATTGATTGTTTCTGAAGCGCTGCCCTTGAAGGCGACTGAGTGTTGAAACGCCAATAGCGACGGCATGGCTAACAGCAGAACCAACAACGCAAAGCGGGCCTATTATTTCGGCAACCGCGGGGCCGACGGCGGCCGGGAGCTCATCGATCTGTTAGGCGGCAAGGGCGCCAACCTGGCGGAGATGACCAATATTGGCCTGCCGGTGCCGCCCGGGTTCACCATCCCCGCCACCACTTGCGCGGAATATTACCGGAATGGCGGCAAACTCCCGCGGGAATTGCCAGAAGTCATTCAACTGAACATGGCCCGCCTGGAAAAGGAGACCGGCAAGTCATTCGGTTCCGACGACAACCCCTTGTTGGTGTCTGTCAGAAGCGGCGCCGCCGTCAGCATGCCGGGCATGTTGGACACGGTGTTGAATTTGGGTTTGACCCGCAAATCCCTCATTGGGCTGGCCCGGCAAACGGACAACAGACGCTTTGCCCTGGATGCCTACCGCCGTTTGCTCAGCATGTTCGGCACTGTCGTGATGGGCGTGGAGCATGAGCGCTTCGAGGCCGCTTTTAGCCGGATTAAAAAACAATTCAACGCCGTTGAAGACGCCGACTTGGGTGAGAAGGGGCTGGAGAAACTCATCGCCGTTTATGAAGAGGTGTATCAAAAACACAGCGGCGAGCGGTTTCCGCAAAATCCCCACAAACAGGTGGAGAAGGCCGTGGACGCCGTGTTCAGGAGTTGGAACGCCCCCCGCGCCCGGGCCTACCGCAAGATACGCGATGTGCGCGGGCTGATTGGCACCTCCGTGAGCATTCAGTCCATGGTGTTTGGCAACATGGGCAGCGACTCAGGCACAGGCGTCGCGTTCACTCGGGATCCGGCCACGGGAGAAAACGAGGTCTATGGCGAGTTCCTGATCAACGCCCAGGGGGAGGATGTGGTGGCGGGCATACGCACGCCGCAGTCCCTGGCGGAAATGGAGAAATGGCGCCCGGAGATTTACGCGCAACTGCGCAAGGTCAAGCGCATCCTGGAAGCGCATTACAAGGACATGCAGGACATAGAGTTCACCATTGAAAAAGGCAAGTTGTTCATGTTGCAAACCCGCGTGGGACATCGCGCCGGCGCCGCCGCCATCAAGATCGCGGTGGATCTAGTCAAAGAAAAACGCATCAGCCAAAGAACGGCGTTGTTGCGCGTTCCCGCCAATGACTTGAACCAAGTGTTGTTGCCTTCTTTTGATCGCAAAGCCCGGCGGACGGTGTTGACCACAGGTCTGCCGGCATCCCCTGGGGCCGCTTCCGGCCACCCTGTTTTCACCGCCGACGAGGCGGTCCGACAGGCCGAAGAGGGTCGAGCCGTGATCTTGGTTCGGCGCGAGACCAGCCCTGAGGACATTCACGGCATGCATGCCGCCGAGGCCATCTTGACCTCCACAGGCGGCTCCACCAGCCACGCGGCGGTAGTGGCGCGGGGCTGGGGAAAGTGTTGCGTCACCGGCGCCGGCGAGCTGATCATAGACAGCAGGCGCAAAACCATAGTCGTCGGGGGGCGGAAAATCACCTCGGAGGACATCCTTAGCATAGATGGCGGCAATGGCGACATCATGTTGGGCGATGTGCCTAAGCAACCGCCCACCTTCACGCCGGAATTCAAGACCCTGATGCAATGGGCCGACCGCTTCCGCAAACTAGTTGTCCGCGCCAACGCCGACACGCCCATGGACGCGGCCATGGCCCTAGAGTTCGGCGCTGAGGGGATTGGCCTGTGCCGGACTGAGCACATGTTCTTCGACGAGAATCGCATCGCCGCCATGCGCGAGATGATTTTAGCGGAGGACGAGGCCGCCCGCCGCGCCGCTTTGAAAAAACTGCAACCCTTCCAGCGCCGGGACTTCGAGGGCATTTTCACCGCCATGCGCGGCCTGCCGGTGACGGTGCGGCTGTTAGACCCGCCCCTGCATGAGTTTTTGCCTGAGGACGAGAAATTGCAACGCAAGCTGGCCCGCAACATGAAGGTCAAGTTCGACAAGATTGTTCAGCGCGTCAATCAATTGCACGAGGTCAACCCCATGTTGGGGCACCGGGGTTGCCGCCTGACCGTCACCTATCCCGAGATCCTGGAGATGCAAGTCACCGCCATTGTCGAGGCGATGATCAACTGCCGGAGAAAGCGCATCAACGCAAAGCCGGAGATCATGATTCCCTTGGTCGGCCTGGAAAGCGAACTCGCGATGTTGCGCGAGCTAACGACGCAGACCATTGCCCGCGTGAAACAAAAGAAAAAATTCAGCGGCAGACTGGATCTTCCCATAGGCACCATGATAGAGATCCCCCGGGCCGCCCTGATCGCCGATGCGATTGCCGCCCACGCCGACTTTTTCAGTTTTGGCACTAACGACCTGACCCAAATGACCCTGGGCTACAGCCGCGACGACATCAGCAGCTTCATGCCCTATTACATGGAAAAAAATCTGCTGGAAGAAAACCCGTTCCAGACTATGGACAGCGCCGGCGTCGGGCAACTGGTCAAACAGGCGGTCCATAAGGGCCGTTCCGTCAAGCGCAGGCTAAAGTGCGGCATTTGCGGCGAGCATGGGGGCGACCCCAAGTCCATTGATTTCTTTCACTCGGCGCAACTGGATTACATCTCCTGTTCGCCGTTTCGCGCTCCCATCGCCCGCCTGGCGGCGGCCCAGGCCGCGTTGCGCCACCAGTTGGAATTGTTTAACCGGTCTCGGTTATAATTGTGGAGCGGGCGATGGGAATCGAACCCACGTTCTCAGCTTGGGAAGCTGATGTTCTACCATTGAACTACGCCCGCGAGATGAAATGTCTGACGCCGCCATTATACAAACTTTGCCGCCGGGTTTCCAGGTTTTGTCCCGGCTCGCGCCCGAAAGACGCATCCGAAGCGGCCCCCGCGTGAAAACCCCGGTGAAAAATCATGCAACTGTTGATTAACGGCGCGCCGACCTCGTTGCCGGAGGCGGCGACGGTGTCCGATTTGATCGCTAGCTTGGAGTTGCAAGGCAGGATCGCCGTGGAGATCAACCGGCAAATCGTCCCCCGAAGCGCGTTTGACCAGCGCCAGCTGACGGAAGGCGATGAGGTGGAAATCGTCGCCGCGGTGGGCGGCGGCTAAAGGAGAATGGAAATAATGACCGCACCCCCCCCAGACGCGCTGCGCGTCGACAACAAGGTCTATGCCTCCCGGTTGTTGGTCGGCACGGGCAAGTACAAAGATCTGGATGAGACGCGGCAAGCCGTGGAGGCCAGCGGCGCGGACATTGTCACCGTTGCCCTGCGGCGCACCAATATCGGCCAGGAGAAAGGGGAGCCTAATCTATTGGACTACCTCAGCCCGAAGCGGTTCACCATTCTTCCCAATACGGCGGGTTGTTTTGACGCGGACTCGGCCGTCCGGACCTGCCGGCTGGCCCGCGAGTTGCTCGATGGGCACAACCTGGTGAAGCTGGAGGTGTTAGGCGATAAAAAAACCCTGTTCCCGGATCTGCCGCAGACCTTGGCGGCGGCGGAGACCTTGATCAAGGAAGACTTCCGGGTCATGGTCTATGCCACCGACGACCCGGTGATGGCGCGGCGTTTTGAGGAATTAGGCTGCGTTGCGGTCATGCCCTTGGCGGCGCCCATAGGATCGGGGCTGGGGATCCGCAACCCCTACAACATCAGGACCATAGTCGAAAACGCCAGCGTGCCAATCCTGGTGGACGCCGGCGTCGGCACCGCCTCAGACGCCGCCATTGCCATGGAACTGGGTTGCGACGGCGTGTTGATGAACACCGCCATTGCCGAGGCGAAAAACCCTGTGTTGATGGCTTCGGCGATGAAGAAAGCCGTGGCGGCGGGGCGGGAGGCCTACTTGGCTGGCCGCATGCCGCGGCGGGCCTACGCCAGCGCCTCGTCTCCTTTGACCGGCGCCTTTTTCAGCTAATCCGCCCGGCTGGCGCCGCCCGCCTTGGTTGCCGCGTCGTTGCTGAAAAATGTCGGTCCGAAGTTATGTGCTCAGACAGGGTCGGCTCACCAAGGCCCAGGCCCTGGCCTTGGAGCGACACTGGCCGCAATTCGGCATAGACTACCGCGCTGAGCCCTTGGACCTGGACCGCGTGTTCAACCGGCGCGCCCCGCGCATCCTGGACATCGGCGCCGGCGCGGGAGAGGCCACCCTCCAGTTGGCGTTAAGACATCCCGAGAACGATTACCTTGCCGTCGAAGTGCATGCCCCAGGGGTTGGCCGCCTGTTGCGCGGGATCGTCCGGCATGAACTCACTAATGTGCGCGTGATTCGCCACGATGTGGTCGATGTGGTCGAGCGCCAGCTGACCGCGGAATCCCTGTCCGCCATCTACCTGCACTTCCCGGATCCTTGGCCCAAGAAGCGCCACCACAAGCGCCGCCTCGTGACCTCCGGCTTTGTCGGCAAGCTGGCAAGCAGGATGAGTTTCGAGGCCCTGTTGTTCTTGGCCACCGACTCGCGGGAGTTTGCGGAACACGCCCTGGCCGTTTGCGACGGGGCGGAAGCGTTGATGAACCTGGCGGGGCCGGGCAATTTCTCGCCACGGCCGGAATGGCGGCCCCTGACGAAATTCGAACAGCGGGGCATGAGCCGAGGGCATGACATTTGGAACCTGATTTATTGCCGGCGTTTCGGCTAAAATGATCTCATGTCAGAATTGACGGACGCCGTGGCGGAGATTGCGCGAGTCGCGGCGGAAAAAATCCTGGATATTTACCACACCGATTTCAAGGTTGAGAGCAAAGACGACCGCTCCCCGGTCACCCAGGCGGACCTGGCCGCCCATGAAATCATCAATGACGGACTCGCCCGGCTCACCCCGTCCCTGCCCGTGCTGTCCGAAGAATCCGCCGCCATCCCCTATTCGATCCGCAAAACCTGGCAACAATACTGGCTGGTGGATCCCCTCGACGGCACCCGAGAGTTCATCAAACGCAACGGCGAGTTCACGGTCAACATCGCCTTGATAGAAGACAACCACCCTGTTGCCGGGGTGGTCTATGCGCCCGTCAAACGGCTTTGCTATTGCGCCGCCCAGGGCGAGGGCGCGCGCCGGCAGGCGCCGGGGGAGGCCCCGGTGAAGATCAAAACGAAAAAGACCCGCCCCGGCGCCTTCGTCGTCTCTGGCAGCCGCTCCCACGGCAACAAACGGCAGGAGGCCTTCTTCAACAAGCTGGGGGGCGACATGAGGCGCATCAACATGGGCAGCTCCCTGAAAATTTGCTTGGTGGCGGAAGGCGTGGTTGACATTTACCCGCGTTTCGGCCCCACCTGCGAATGGGACACGGCCGCCGCCCAGTGCATTGTGGAGGAAGCCGGCGGCAGGGTCACGGATTTCGACTTCGCCCGCCTGCGTTGCAACGCCAAGGACTCCTTGCTCAACCCGAACTTCATCGTCATCGCCGACCCGGCCTTCGACTGGAGCAGCTACTTCTGAAGCATCATCCACGCCGCCATGACGCCGCCCCGGTTCGCAACTTCCGCTAAAAACATAAAAAAACCGGCCCTGGTCGCCTTGGCCTGCCTGTGCGTTTTGGCGGCGGTTTTTTTAATCGGCGACTACCACGGGCTGTGGAAGTGCGAACTCGTCAGCCGGCTTGAGATCCTTCAGGTTCGCTTCAAGGCCATAGATGGCGCAACGGGACGGCCCGTGGATGGTTTTCACATTCGCTGTCGTAGCCGCGCTCCCGGCGCCGCGCCAAGGAGGCCCGGCATCGCGCGTGATGACTTGTGCGTTCCCGTCTCCGGCGCCGCTGAGGCGCCCGGCGTCAAGACCTTCCGCGTCGCCGCCCAGCGCCAGTTTGAAAAAGGCCTGCTGTTCCATCGCGACCGAGGTCTGCTTGACGCCGCCGCGCCCATAGAACTCTGGGTCTTGCACGCGGACTATAAGACCCTCACCCTGCCATTCACCCCCGGGCAACTGCTTTCCCCCACGCCCGACCCCAAGGAAATCACCCTGTTTCCCCGCCGCTGAGGCCGCCTGCGGCCCTTCTGTGGCCCTTGGCGCGCCCTGACCAACCTGTAAGCCGCAAAAAGCGCAACCTGCCGCCGTTTTTTGCCGCCCATGGCTTATAATTTCCGCAATTCCATTCGGAGGTGAATGAAGTCTGGTGACTTCCCTGGTCTTCAAAATCAGTGACTTGCCAATGGCGAGTGGTGGGTTCGATTCCCATCCACCTCCGCCATAACCCGGCCCTTGCGCGATGGCTTCCACCTTGTTTATCGCCTGCGCGGCCCTGGGCCGGGAGGTCAAGGCGATGATCAAAAAACACGGCTGGGACGCCGAGTTCGAGGCCATCAACGCCAAGTTGCACCTGGAGCCTTCCAAAATAGGCCCGGCGGTGGAGGCGCGGTTGCAACGGGCGCAGGGGAAGCACCAGCGCATCGTGGTGGTTTACGGTCATTGCGGCGCGTTCGACCTGGACGGCATACTGGAAAAATACGGCGCGATTCGCCCCTTAGGACCGCATTGCTACGAGATGTTCGGCGGTGCGGAATTCGCCAAAGCGATGGAGGAAGAGCCAGGCACTTTCATACTCACGGATTTTTTAGTTCACGCCTGGCGGAAGTTCGCCGTGCAGGGGCTTAAGATGGACCAGCGCCCCGAGTTGCAAAAACTCCTGTTCGCCAACTACCGGCGCGTTGTTTATTTCACCCAGGAGGAGAACAACGAAGGATTGCGGGCGCGGGCTGAGGAGATCGCCGCTTCCTTGGGCCTGGCTCTGGAAGTCAGACACACGGGCTACGGAGACCTGGAGAGCCGGCTTTGCGCCATCATGGAAGACCGAGAGCAACCTGTCGCCGCCATGACCCGCGCCGACTTCAACGCGACGGCCTACCCAACGACGGAACCCCCGGTAGTTTCAAATCCCTGAGCAGGCGCTAGCCCACATGGGCCTAAAGCTTCTTCAGTTTGTCTGCAATTAAAAGCTTGCGTTTCTCGAAGAAATCCAAGAAGTGGTCTAATTCATAGTCTTGATGGTCGCCAGGTATCAGATGACGGGAGCGATAATCATCATCGCTCTCTTTGAGCCAGTCGCTAAAATTTTTAGCACCCTTGCGTAAATTTTCAGATTTAGGAAGCAACTCAAGATTGGGTATTTTATGAAGACACGACATATATTCGACGATCTTTGCTTCTTCATAGCCTCGTTTTTTCAGATTCGTTTTATTGAATTCAGCTTGTGGAAAGATGTGATCTTGATGAAGTTCGACATCTATCCAATTCCTATCCGGGTACAGTAGCGCAAGCACTAAACCAGTGTAGCGCTGTCCATATTGATATTTCTTTAAGAAGTCCTCGATCTCTGCATCTGTTAGAGAAGGCTCTATCTCGAGGGATTTATATAACTTATCAGCAGGAAAAGGAGCGTTGGAGTCACACTTTTTTAACAACTCTCGGAGGCGAGTAAGGGTTGTATCTGATGAACCCCCAAAGGCGCCTTTGAGGGTTGAGAACATAAACCATTTGCGAATAGCAACCTGTATAGCTACATCTTCGCCCTTGCTTGAAATATGAAAATTTGGGCCTTCTTTTTTGAGTAGATAAAATGCAATTGGAAGCAATGCCAGTTGCGCGACAATGTTTTTGGAATCGAACCCGAACCGCAAAATCAAACGCACGGTGTCTTCCAAAGATTTTTTTATTGTCCCCCAGTTGTTTTCGATAATTCGGAGGTTATCTTTGGTAAAGTTTTTTACCTTATACTGAATACGCAGATCTTCACAAAGATACAGGCAGGCCTTTAGAACAAAATCTTTTTTGAAGAAACCACCTTGTTTAATTGTTGTATTGAGTGAGTCGGTAAATTTGTGAATTTCATCCCGCGCATCGAGCTCTTCCCATTGGGCTGTAGCTGTAGATAAAAGCAAGTCTGAATATTCCAAGGGTGTTCCTCCGGAATTCGCTCGAACGAAAACCTGCAATGCCTTGTCGTAGTCTTGTGTTTTCTCTTCGTAGTAGAAGCCAACTGGTACCAGATGAATGTGACCATGCAACCTGCCAATGAGTTTCAAGGCGTTCTCTCGCTGTTCTTCTGAGAGATGCGCCAATCGTTCTTTCATCGCGCTTTTGGCATCTTCGGGATCGTTTGGATAGCTTAAAATGTCACTGACTGGATACCAAAGCTCTGTCGGCTTGTCAGATGACTCATTTTCTCTGAATTTAAAGCCAAAGGCCAATTCTTCTGGATCTTCGTCATCGGCAACACCTTCGGAGGGAATTTTCTTCAAGAGGTTTAGATACAACTTCATTACTCTCAAGCGACGATAACGACGATGGCAGTAGGACCCTTGCAATCCGATCAATAAAGAAGTGATTCGTTGTTGACCGTCCAAGATAAGCGTAATATCTTTGTTGAGTAGGTCAGATCTCTCCATGTTTTCCTGCTCATTATGGGGTGATTCTTTATCGTACTTGCTAATAAACTTGTAAATAGACCAATCTCCCTTGTGTTCATTTTCAACTTTCCAGAGTAAAAATGAACCGATGGGGAAGTCCGCCATGATCGAATCAAATAAACGTTCAATCTGCTCTGGTCCCCATACAAATTCTCGTTGGATCGCTGGAAGAAACCAGTTGTTTTTATTGACATTTCGAATAATGTCGACAATTCTTATTGATTGATATTCCACTGCTCTATTTCCCGTGAAGTTGATTGATTTGTGAGCAATTTCTTAATATCATGCCATATTCTAGCGCTTTGATTCCAGCGTCGCAAGTTTGTTTTTCAGGAAGCGCAGTTCCTGGGGATTGTCGGCGAAGCGGCCACTGGCCAACAAGCCGCCGATGATGCGCTTTGCGTCTTCTATCTCGCCCAATTCTTCCAGCGCGTAGATTTCCATTTGGGACGCCCAGGGCGGCGCGGCGGCGCCACTGAGGTTGAGCCGCAACGCCTTAGCGTACTTTAACGCCAGGGGCTTGTCCCCAAGGCGGTGTTTGGCGACATAGACGGCGTGGGTCATCCAGGGCCAGCGGCCCTCGGGGTCTTCGAGGAAGCGTCTATGGACAAACGCCAACATGCGTTTTTTCTTGTCAGGGCGCGCCGCCTCTGTGTAGATGCGGCTGGCGGACAGCAATGGGTATTGAAACCTCCCGTCCAAATCGAGAATGGCGTCCAACCAGTTTATGACCCTGCCGTAGTCCAGCTGGTTGAAGGAGACGCTCAGGCCGGGTTGGCTATCAAAGGCCTGCAACCACAACATGAGGATTTTCGCCAATGGCCCCGGTTCATCCAGGGCCAATAGCGCGAGGAGCGTCGGGGTCGGCGCGGCAGGCAGGGCCTCCGCCACGGCGACTGGCGGCGGCCGCGCGCCGCTCCAGCCAATTTGCAGGAGCAAGCTGGCGGCGAAGACGGCCCGAATGGCAAACGGCGCGGTGGCGGCTCTTTCCTTGCTGAGCATGGGCTATAGACTTTTCCGGTGGAAGTCCAGCAGGCTGGCGGACAACAGCAGGGGCAGATAGATCGCCGTCTGGATCAACACCGGCCCCAGGTTCGCAAAGCCCGTTTCATAGACCAACCAGTCGCTGCGGGTGAAGGCGCTTAGGTCCGGCAACAGCAGGGCAATGGCCTCCACCAAGCTCCGCAAGACCGGCGTTGCCGAACCATCCAACAGCGGGCTTTGGCTTAACAGACGCGCCGTCTCCATGCCGCGGCACAACAAATAGAAGGCCGCCGTCATGCCGAACGCCACGGTCGCATTGGCGCAGGTCCACAGGCACAGCAGACTGAACGCGATGACCAGGGCTTGTTCGCAAACTAGGGACAGGAGCCAGCACAGCGCCGGGAGCGCCGGGGCGTGGTTGAACAGCGGCAGGCTGAGGATCAGGGACAGCGCCAGAGCCAGGCCCGCGTAGCCTGAGAATTTGCCGAGAAAGTGCCAATGCCGGGGCTTGGGCAGGGACAACAACAGTTCCAGGCTCTTGTCGTTCAGTTCCCGCAACGCGCTGGTGATGACGAACACGCTGAGCAGGGCGATGGAGGCGACGCGCAACAAAGAAGCCGTGAGCGCGCTTTGGATCTGCCGGGCCTCAGTGACGCTGATGGCGCCGACAAACTCGCCTATGGCGTACAGGCACGCGGCGCCCGCCGCCGCGACCACGAATAAATGGTTGCGCCGGGCCTCCAACAAGGTGAAACGGGCAATGGTGAACATCATGGCAGGCGTCCGGCGATGACCATGCGGTTGAACAGGAGCGGACGGGAAAGCCACGCCACCAGGTCGTCAAAGCTGGCCGCGCCGCCAGCGCCGCTGGGACTGCCGGCCTGATACAGCGGCTCGCCGTCGGGGCAGGCGGTGCCGCCGCCTGGGTCGTAACCCTCCGGGTTGCCGCAGACGGCGCCTTCGAAGTCGGCGTTTTCGCCATCCGAGGTGAGGTTGGCGCCGGTGGAATAGACGATCCCCACCGGGGTTTCCGTCGGCGCCGTCAGCAACTGGCCCTGGCCGTTCACGATGGTCAGGTTCTCCGCTCGCGCCGTGGCCAGGGTGAACAGCGCGCCGGCGTTGCTGAAATTGCGATCCACCCGGTAGCGCCAGTAGCCGTTGAAGGGCGCGGCGGCATCGCTCCGGGGCGTTCCCCAAGGGTCTGTTTCCGGGACCCCCAAAGTGCGCCAGGGCAGGTAGCCCTCCGCCACCGGGTCGGCGTTGCAACTGGCGTCTTCCAGGCCGTAACTCGCGCTGTCCGGGTCGGTGGCGGTGGCGGGGCAGGGCAGGTAGCCGTTGATCATGGCGAACCCCACTAAGGCCTCCTTGATCCGCTCCAGCTCCGTCTCGGCCGCGGCCCGTTGCCGCGCCTCCAACATGGCCCCCAGGGGGGTGAGCATCCCGCCTAACACCAAGGCGATGATGATCAGCGCTATCGTCAGTTCCAACAACGAGAAGCCCCGCTGTTTGCCCGCTCCCGGTGTTCCGCAGGCTGTCGCCGCGCCGGGCCGTAGCGCGAGGCGGCCCGCGGTTCTCGACATTAGCAACATGAGCAGGGCCTCAGGGAGAGACGAAAACCGCTTGGTCGTTAAACGCCGGGCCGAGGTCGCCATTGTCGAAGACATCATCGGCCCAAGGGTCGGCGTTGTCTCCTTCATAGTAATCGGCGAGGGCCCCGGACGAGCGATCCTGCCCCGCCAAGCCCATGCCGGCGGAGATTGTCAAAGCCGTTCGGTCGTCCCTCGCGCCGCTTGCGCCGCGCAAGACCAGGCAATCCACTCCCGCCTCGCAGTCGCCATCGCCGCCCGGGGCGAACTCGGCGCTGTAGGCCGCGTACAGGAGTTGATGCCATCGGTTTTTGATGAACCAGGGAGGCAGTTCCCCGGCCGCCTCGGAGAAATGATAGGCGATGCCGTCGACGCGCGCCCGCCCCGCCGCGCCGGCGGGGGGAATGGTCAGGCTGAATGTGGCTTGCGTGGCGGCGCCGTCCAGATAGTCTATGCTCACCAGGGGTTTGCTGATCCGGTACGCCTCGCCGGGGTCGAAATCGTTTTCAGCGCCGCCCTCCAGGGTCGCCGCTGTCAGGGAGTGGCGGTCTATGCTCGCAACCATGCCTGCCGAGTCGTCCGTCATGTTGAACACCGTGTCTCCCGGCGCGACGCCCTGTTGCAAAAAGTCCACGCTGGGATCCTGCAAGGTCAGACCGGATGCGCCCGGGCCGGCCCGGCCCTGGACTCCGGCATCCGAGTTCGGCAACACCGCCATTCCAGGACTGGCGCAGGCCGGGCCGTAACCTAAACAGACCTGCCGTTGCCGCTCGCCGGCGGCGTTCCGCGTCACTAGGGCGCCGCTGTAACGCAGGTTGAAACGGTGGCGGCGCCCGTTGGCGGCAGGGACGGCGGCGCCCGCGTAGTTGGCGATTGCGCTGGTTCCCGCGCACTCCACCACCCGCTCATTGATCCAAAGACAACGGCCATTGGCGAGCGGCACCGCCACGGCGCTCCCGGATTCCAGCGCCGCCCGCGTCTCCGCGTCTATGGGGAGAGCGGGATCCGAACCCCTTAGCACAGCGCCATCCGCCTCCGCCGCCAACCAGTCCACGGTGAAGCCGCTGGGAAAGCTCTTGCCTGGCTCATGCAGGGGCAACAAACCCTTGCGCGCGCCGCGGCGTCCGTTGTAGCGGGGCAGTCGGTAGCTGTCGCCATCAGCGAATTCGTTGTTTCTGCCGAAGCGCAACCCCGTCGCTGTCAGGCGGGTCGGGCCGTCCACCGTGGCGACCATGCCGAAAGAGCCATCGCTGAGGTTCTCCACCAAGTCGCCCGCGGCGACGCCCATGGCGATGAAATCCGCCGCGCTGTCCGCCAGAGACAGGCCGGCGCTGTTGGCGGTGGCGATGCCGGCGTTGTTGCGGACGCGGAACGCCGCGCCGTAGGCAAAGGCGTTGGTGGCGCCGCCGGTCAGGGAAGCCGCCGTGAGGGAGGTCTTTTTCACCGCCCGAACCACGCCGCGAGAGCCGTCAGTTGCATTATCGATGACATCGCCAGGGACGATGCCCAGCTTGTCGAACCGGGCCGCGCCCTTGAGAACCAGGCCGCCGCTGCCCGTCTGCGCTGCGCCAGACAAGGCGCGGGCCTGGGCCTGCGGCGCGATGTAATAGACATCGCCCCGGTCGAAATCGTTGTCCGCGCCATAGGCGGGTTGGGCCACGCCTAACACCTTAGGGCTCACCGTGGTCGCCACCGTGCGCGAACCGTCCGTGACATTGATGATCACATCGCCAGCCGCCACACCCCAGGCGGTGAAATCCGCGCGCCGGTCCCTGAGCTGGCTCTCGTTATTCGTCCCGGTGTGGGCGCCGCGCAGGGCCCGCCGGTCAGCCCAGGGCGCGGCAAACGGCGCCAGCCAAGGATAGGCAAGATGGATGTCGCGGTATCGCGCCAGGGCCGCCCGCGCCTGGTGGATGACCCGCAACTCCGCCGCCGCCATCAGTTCCGCGCGGGTCAAGACAGCCAGCTGGTCGTTGAAAGGGCCCGGGCCGCGGGTGGCGAAGATTTCATCGCCGTCGCTGTTGGCGCCTTCCAGATATTGGGCGGCGTCATTGCCGGGCCGCCCTCCCTGGGCGGCGACGGGTGCCCCCGGGGCAATGACCACCGCCGCCAAGTCGCTCACGCCATCCACACTGAGCAACCCCGGCGTCGCGCTGTTGACCACAACGGCATTGGGCAGGGTGTTTCTGAGGTTGTCGGACACCGCGTACCACAAGCGTTCCCCGCTTTGGTCCCGGGGGTCGTCCAGGCCCAGGATAGTGAACGGCAACCACCCTATGGTGGTGCCGGCGTTGGCGGAGCAATTCGATTCGGGCCGGCCGTCGTTGTCGCGGTCGGGGCAGGGCAGGAAGCCGGGGCCTTTTTCCGGATTGCCCCGCAGGTCAGGGTAGTTCATCGCGTAGAACAGCAGGGCCTGTTTGGCCTGGTTCAGCGCAATACGGCTGCGGGCGTCCCGTTGCCGGGCCTGGGTCTGGGCGTTCAGGTCCGACAGCAACAGCCAGGACGAGCCGGTGATCAACGCTAACAGCAGGGCCAAAAACGCGGCGCCGGTTTGGTTCGCGAGTCGGTTCATCGGCGCGGGATGGCCTCCGCCGCGTCGAAGACAGCGCCGGTGCGGGTCTGATAGGTCTGACCGGGTTTCAGCTTCAGGGTCTGGCCGGTGGCGGGCAAGCTGAAGGTCACTTGGTTGGCGTCGATCCGCGCCCGCTCCGGGGACAGGTAGGCGGGCCGCCCTGGCGCCTGCTGGGGCCGTGCGTCTTCCACCCAGATCGCCACCCCCGTCCTCTCCGCGGCTTGCTCGCTGGCGCCGCCGGCCCCTGGGTCGGACTGTTCCCGATAGACCATGCCTCTAAGCGTGATGTAGGCGGCCGCCGGCGGTTGCGGGGCCTGGGCGGCATCGCCCGGGCCCGCGCCCGGCCTCTTCCCCGCATCCAGGGCCGCTCTTTCCTCCGGGGTGGTGAAGAACCGCCCGAAGGATTGCGCCTCGGCCCGGCCGGGCAACCAGGCGGCCAACAGCGTCAGGGCCAACAGGATCTTGCTCACGGCCCTATCTCCGAACCGTCGGCCAGCTTGATGGAAAACCATTGCAACGCGCAGGAGGCGGCGACATTGCCGGCGCCTCCAGCGGAGGGCCCTGCCTTGCCCCTGAAGTTGCGGTTCAATTCGCACCTCGAAACGCTGTAGCGGCCAATGGCCCGTTCATCCAACAGGGTCAACAGCGCGAACAAGTTGCCCTCATGGCGCAGTTGCATGTCCAGGTTCATCTCGCTGGCGAAAATCCGATACTTGCCCAAGGCGATGGGGAAATCCGGGGTGTAGGGTTTTTGCGCCGCGATCTCATAACCCAGGGCCGACAGCTTCAGGCTGTCCCTCGCGTCTTGCAGGGTCTCAATCCAATTCAGCCGGCGCTCCCGGCCCAGGACGCCGGTCTTGCGCAGGGCCTTGAATTGGGGAAAATACTCCTTGATCAGACTCTCATCCTCGTCTCGCGTCAGGTAGCGCCGGCTCACGGCGGCAAGCCGGGTTTCATCCCGGCGGCAGGCTTCCTCCATGCGCCTCTCGAAATAATGCCCGCCAGCGCTCAGGGAGCCGCTGAAAGCGGCGGCGGCCAACAGGAACAGCAGGGCGCGGCGCAGATAACCCCAGTCTATGTGCTTCATGATCGCGCTTCCCCGCTGGGGTCTGCATACACGATGTCCATGGTGAAGCGAGCCTCATCGTTCAGGCCCCGGGTGTCGCCCTGCAAATCGGCGTCCGGGCTGAGGTTCAGCGGCAGGGCGAGGAGCCGGACGCTACGCGTTTCGGATTGGCCTCGCAGATCGTCGGCAAAGCGGTTGATGACCGCCATGGCGGCGCGGAAATCGCCGTCGAAGGGCTCGATGCGCCCTTCCAGCCGGGCCTGGCAACAGCGCGCAGGGAGGCTCGGCGCAACGGCGTCTTCCGGCATGGTCTCCGCCGTCGCGCTCCAGATCAGCCGGGTGGCTTGAACGGCGGGGAACCGTCCCAGGCTGTCGCTGAGCAACCGCACCGCGCCGCCGGGGCCGGTCTTGCGGCGCGCCAGGGCCGCGGCAATGTCTATGGCCACCTTCAGCTCCGCCGGTTCCACTGGCGTCTCTGGCAGGCGGCGGCGAGCCTCCTCGTATTGCGCGGCGTAGGAATCGGCTTGCGCCGCGGCTGTCTGGCTACGGTGCTGATAGAGCAGGCCCTTGGCGAGGTTCAGGCCCCCCAGAGCCGCGCCCGCCGCCAGCAACAGCGCGCCCGCCGTCAACAGGCCTCCCCGCAACCGGCGCATGAACAGATAGCGCCGTTCGCGGGGGGTGGCGTAGATGTTCGCGGGCCGGCGTTTCAGCGCCTGTTGCATAAAGAAGCCGTCGCTGAAAGACTCCTCCGGCCCCGCCCTCGCGCCGGCGCCGGACTGGCGCAGTTGGGCCAAGTCGCGAAAATGCTGTCTCGCGTTGCCCGGCGGCGGGGCCTCCTGTCTCAGTTCATCCAATAGCCTCCCGGCCGCAAGAAAGTAGATGTCCACAGGCTCTTCGGGGGCGGCAAGGCGTGCGCTGACCAAATAGCGGCAGATCTTTTCCACTTCTTCCCGGAGCGCCGCGGCGGTGGCTGGCGGGTCGCCGTGGCTTGGCATCTGCACCAGACGGCTTAGACGGAACGCGCCGTTGCGGAAGAAAGTCTGGCGCAGGCCGCTGAGGCTTTGCAGGCTGACAATCAGCTGGTTTGCGGCACCATCTCCGGCGATGATCTTCAGCAGGGATTGCGTGAACAGGGGCAGGGAGCCGACAGCGGCCAAGGGCGTTTTGGCCTCGTCCAACATGGCGCTCCAGGGCTTCAGCGCGGCGGGATTGACAATGGCGGTCAGCAAGGCCCGGTCGTCCCGGCGGCCCTCCGTTTCCCGCCCCGTCACCCGGTGATGGCAATAGGGCGTGTTTTTGAACAGCCGCTCCGCCTTGCGCCGCAACAGCGCCGCCCGCCGCCGGCGGGACACATGGGGGACCACTTCGTGCCGGTATTCCTCCTCAGGCACATCCAACAGAATGTGAAACGGCGCCTTGGGGGTTTGCGCCAGATAGCGCCTGAAGGCCTCGCGGCCCTCATCGCTCAAATCGAACAGGCGCGGCGCCGTCAGGCCCGGTGCCGGCCAATGATAAACCGCCGCGTCGCGGGCGCCGATGAACAAGGCCCGGCGGTCGGCGAACTTAAACCTTGATGTCAGTGATGAGATCATAGATGGGCCCCAGCACGGAGAACACGATCCAGCCGATGAGGCCGCCCAGGGCCACAGTCAGGGCCGGCTCGATGACGGCTTGCAGTCTCGCCACGGATTCGCGCACATCGCGGGTGTAGAAATACGCCACATTTTCTAGGGAAGGCCCCAAGGCGCCGGTGGTCTCGCCCACCCGGATCATGCGCATGACCAAGGGCGGGAACAGGCCGGTGCCTCCCAGGCTCTCGCTCAGGCTCTTGCCGGCGGCGATGGCCTGCCCCACATCTTTCATGGCCGTTGCCACCGCCTTGTTGCCGGCGATCCCCTCGCTCGCTTTGATGCAATCCACTATGGTGATGCCGGACGAGTACATCATGGCGAAGAAGCCGGAGAGCCGGGCCAAAATGAGCTTTTGCAAGACCGGGCCGAACACCGGCAACTTCAGTTTCAATCGGTCCGCCAACAGCCTGAGCCCGGCGTTGCTCTTGACTCCCGCGCCGATGAGACCGGCGGTCAGCGCTGGCGCCAGCAGGATCAGGGCCCAGTGGCGCGCGAAAAAATCGGACACCGCGATCAGCAACAAGGTGTGCCCCGGCAGGACCGAACCGGTGGTTTTGACGAACGCCAATAACTCCGGCACCAGGTAGATCATCAGGAAGAACAGCGCGCCTCCAACCACGGCGGCGACGAAGGCCGGATACATGAGCAGCTTGCGGGTGATGGAGGCCTGCTCATCCTGCCATTTCAGGTTTTCTCCCAGCCGCTCCAGAACCGGTCCCATCTTGCCGGCCTGTTCCCCGGCCCGGACCACATTGGCGAAGGCCTCGGGAAACACGCCGGGAAAATCGGCCATGGCTTCCGACAAGGTCTTGCCGCCTTCTATGGATTCGAACATGGCGGAGACGATCTCCCGCAGGCGGGGCTTCTCCACGCTGTCCCGCAGGTCTTGCAGGCTTTCGAGGATCGGCACGCCGGCCCGCGCCGTCTGCTCCAAATGGAAGCAAAAAAGGATCAGGTCCCGGCGGGTGACGCCCCGGCCCCAGCCGCTTCCCGCCGCGGCCCGGGCCTGTTTGCAACTAAGCAGATCCAGCCCCATTTTCTGCAAGCGCGCCTCCAGATCGGTGGCGTTCGAGGCATTGGCCTTGCCGGCCTTGATCCGTCCTAGCTCGTCCATCGCCTTGTATTTGTAAGCGGCCACGGGGCTACTCCTGCTTCAGCCCCGCGCTTAGGTCAACCACCCGGGAGACCTCCTCCAAGCTGGTGGAGCCATCCAACACCCTGGCCATGCCCGCCTCCGCCAGGGGCCTGAAGCCCTTGGACAGGGCCAGGCGGGTCAGGGCCCGGGGCGTCGCCCGGCGCGCCACCAGTTCGTCCAGGTCCGGGTCGAAGCTCAGGATCTCCATGATGGACATGCGTCCCCGGTAGCCCTGGTTGTCGCAGGCCGGGCACCCCTTGGGGCCGTAGGTGGGAGGCGTCGCGCCATTCCCCTCCAGCGGCGTCTTGCACTCGTTGCACAACTTTCTCACCAATCTTTGGGCCGCCACGCCCACGATGTTGCCCGCCAACATGTCCGGCTTCACGCCTATGTCCAACAGCCGGGGAATGGCGCCGATGGCGGAATTGGTGTGCAGGGTGGCGAAGACCTGATGGCCGGTCATGGCGGCCCGCAAGGCCATGCCGGCGGTGTCCTCGTCGCGGATTTCGCCCACTAAGATGATGTCCGGATCCTGGCGCAGCATGGAGCGTATGCCATTGGCGAAATTGAGCCGCGGCGTCTCGTTCACAGAGGTCTGCCGGATCATGGAGATGGGATATTCCACCGGGTCTTCCAGGGTCATAATGTTGACCGCCTCGGTGTTCAGATGGCTCAGAATGGAGTACAAGGTGGTGGTCTTGCCGCTGCCGGTGGGGCCTGTGACGATGATGATGCCCTCCGGCCGGGCCGCCATGCGCTTCAACGCTTCCAACTCCGTTTCGGTCAACCCCAGTCGCTCTATGGAGACTATGCCTTTTTGCCGGTCCAACACGCGCAAGACGATGTTCTCGCCATGCACCGTGGGCAGGGAGGAGACGCGGAAATCCACCTGCCGGCCCGACAGGGACAGTCCAATGCGCCCGTCCTGGGGGGCGCGGGTCTCGGCGATGTCCAACCCCGCCATGACCTTGAGGCGCACGGCAATGGCGGACCAGTAGCTTCGATGCAGGCTGCGCACCTGCCGCAACACGCCGTCGATGCGGTAGCGAAAGCGCAGAAAGCCCGCCTCCGGCTCGAAGTGTATGTCGGACGCGCCGCGTTTGACCGCGTCCGACAACAGGGCGTTGACCAGACGCACCACCGGCTGACTGTATTCGTTGCTCTCCGCGTCTAAACTTTGGTAGTCGATTTCGCCCGTTTCTATTTCGTTCAGGATGCCGTCGACGGACAATTCGAAGCCGTAGAAGCGGTCTATGCACTTTTCGATCTCCGCTTCTCCCGCCAGCACGGGAACGATCTCCGCGGCGCCGTCCAGGCAGGCCTTGAGCTGATCCAGGGCCACCACATCGAAGGTGTCCGCCATGGCCACCGTCAGCAGGCCGCGGGCGGCGTCGTGGTTCACGGGGATGGCCTTGAGGCGCCGGGCCAGGGCCTTGGGGATCATGGACACCGCCTCGCTGTCGGCCACGGCGCGGGCCAGGTCAACGCTTTCCTGCCCGATGACGCCGCCAACCACATCGCGGATGATGGATTCCGTCGCGAACCCCAGGCGCACCAGGATCTTGCCTAAATGTTCCCGGCTTCGCTTCTGCTCCAACAGGGCGATCTTGATTTGATCGGGAGTCGCCATGCCCCTCTGCACGAGGATCTCGCCCAACCGTTTCTTGTGGGGCGCGGCGGGAGTCATGGCTGCAACTGGCGCAGCAACGCGCCTATGCGCCGGGCGACTGGCGCGGCATCGAAGTCCGCGCCGTTCTGGTCTGCCAGGTCCAGCGCGAGATGGTAATAGTGCAAGGCCTGTTCGCTGCGCCCTAGTCGGTCCAGGCTGATGGCAAGGTTTAGCGCGTAGCCAGGGTGGGCGGGGGCCAGGCGGTGGGCCTCGAAAAAGGCCTGCCGGGCCTGGGGCCAGCGGGCTTGCGCCGCCTGGTCCGCGCCCTGGGCAAAACGCCGAAAGGCTTGGTGGGCCCTGTCGCCGAGGGAGTGTTCCGCCGCGGCCGGCTCCACCCGGATCACGGGGCCTTCCCGCCCGGCCTCAGCCGCTGACGCCGCGCCAACGGCTACGGTCGCGCCAGCCCAGACGGCGCCGACGGCCAGGCCCCGAAGGGGCAACCGCGCCCAGGGGCTAACCATGGCCGCTCCCCGGAGAAAACCGCCGATAGGGACGGAGATCCCCGTCCAGGCTTGGGTCCCGCACGATCACTGGGCGGAGAAATATCACCAGCTCGGTCTTGCGGGACTCCCGTTGCCGGGTTCTGAAGACCTCCCCCAACAGGGGAATGCGGGACAGTCCCGGGATGGCGTTGTCGTGGGAGCGGTCGTCGTTCTGCATCAATCCCCCCAGGACGGCGATCTCCCCGTCGTTCAGACGCAACACGGCCTCCATTTCCCGCACGCGGATTTCTGGCACCTGGCTGGCCGCTGTCAGTTTGGGGTTCGGATCGTTGACGAAGCGATTGACGCGAGAAACGCTGGGCCGCACATTCAGAATGATGGAGCCATTGGCGTTGATGCGCGGCGTCACCGTCATCACGATGCCCACTGGCACCGTTTTCACGGTGGTTTCGAAGGTGTTGGTGGCGACGCCCTGGGTGGTGTTGGTCTCCTCCTCCATTTCAAAATAGACGATGTTGTCAACGACCTTCAGGATGGCGGACTGGTTGTTCAGCGCCATGAGTTGCGGGCTGGACAACACGCTGATGTCGCCGAATTCCTCCAGCAGTTTGAGGGCGGCGCTCAAGACCTTTTTCCCGTCCTGGCTGGAGTCGCGGTAGCGCAACGAGAACAGCGACGCGGTGTTCACGGGTGCCGCCGCGAGGGTTTTCGAGGAGACGCTGAACCCGGCCCGGCCCGCCTCGTTAAGGCGCTCCCAGTCGATGCCGGCCTGAAACTGGTCCGTCAGATTGACCTCCACGATGGTGGCCTGTATCAACACCTGGCGACTGGCGCTGACGATGGCCTCGTCGATCAGGGTCCGCACCAGCTTGTGTTGCGCGCCGGTGGCTTTCACGGTCAAGGTGCCGGATTCCGGGTGGGGGATGACCTTGTTGCTCACGGCCAACCGCCCCGCGCCGCCGCCTTGCCCCTGCGCCGATCCGTCCGCCCCTAACAGAGCGGACACATTGGCCACCAGGCTGGGCCAGAAACGGTTGACGGCGGCGCTGTCTATGGTGGTGGTGGAGTTGCCGCCGCTCTCGCCGCCATCTCCGCCGCTGGCGATTTGCGACCCGACGCGCACCACATTCGAGGTCTCCCGGTCCATGTTCAGGTAATCGACCCGGTAGGTGTGAAAATAAGGCTCGTCCGGCGCGACCACCACATTGTCATCCTCTATGGCGTAGCGCAGGTTCGCTTGGCGCGCGATCCGGTCCAACAGCCGGGGCAGGGTTTGCCCCACCGCGTTCATGGTGACCATCCCCTGGACGCTTGGGGCGATATCGATATTGACCTTCGCGTCCCGGGCCAGCCTGAACAGCAGTTGCCTCACCGGCACCCCATCCACCGTGACCGTGTATCTCGCCCCGCCCTGCCGCGCCGGGTCGGGGGCCGGGGGACGCTGTTCCACAATGTCGGGTATGCCGCCGCCGGCGCGGGCTTGCGCGACGGAAAGATGCCCCGCCGATGGCGCAATCGGCTCAGGCTCAGGAATAACTTGGGAACATCCCGCTCCGACCAGGCAGAGCGACAGCGCGACGGCGACTCCGCGCTTATCCGCAAGTCCTTCAATCCAATGCAATGACTCCATGACCCACAGAAGTCCGTAATCTCTCCGGCAACAGGCTCGGGTGCGTCAACCCATCAGCATCTACAAGTCCGTTGCTTGTTGGGGGCATTGTAACACCCGTTTTCCCGCGCCGCAAGAAAAAAATTCGCGGGCGGCTGAAACGGGGCTGGGATTGCGGAAAAGCGCGTTTATCCCTTATGCTTAACGCCCGCCAAGGGGAGAACAGCCTATGAAAAAACCCGCGGCCAAGGCCCCCGGCGATGCGGCCAAGCTTGCGGCGCCAGACGAGTGGGAGCGATTTTTCGACCTGCACTGGCGGGAACTTTGCGATTATCTTCGCTTCCGCTACGGCGCCAGCGTGGTCGATCCCGAAGAGGTCGCCCAGGCCGCGTTTGCCAAATTGAGCGAGGCGCAAGGCGCGGGCGACATTAAAAATCCGCGGGCCTTTCTTTTCGCCACCGCCCGGAACATCGCCATCGACGAATTTCGCAAGTCTCGGATACGGTTGGCCCATAAACGGGAGGCGTTGCAACCGCGGGAAGAAAATGGCTATTTTTCGCCGGAAAGCGTCTTAGTAGAAAAGCAAAGGTTAGAGTTAATGAACAATGTCGTCATGAAACTGCCGAAGATGCAACGGGCCGCTCTGTTGTTGCACCGCTTGGACCGGCTGACTTATTCTCAGATCGCCAGCAAGCATGGGGTGTCGGAGACCACGGTGCGCCGCCATGTCGCCGCCGCCGTTGAAAAAATTCACAAAGCCTTGAAACGGGCGGAACGAGCCAATCGCTGACTGGCGGCGCGCGCTATGTTAAACCGCAAAAAATCGCTAACGCGCATTGAGAAACAAGCCTGCGAATGGCTTGCGATCATGCGCTCCGATTGCAAGACCGTCGGGGAAGTCGAACAGTTCCAGGCCTGGCTTGAGGCCGATCCGCGGCACCAGGCGGCTTACGATGAGGTTCACGCGCACTGGCTGGAACTCTCCGGTTTGCGGGGGATGATTGACCCCGCCAGTTACCAGGAACTGGGGGCGCCGAGGGCCGGACAACGATTCGCCGCCATGGCATTGACGCGGCCGGCCTTGGTTGCCGCCGCGGGCTTGCTCCTGACGGTTGCGCTCCTGTTTGCGCTGACTGCGCGCCCGCCGGCGCCGGCGGAAGCGGGCGATTACACCACCAACACCGCTGAGATCAAGGAAGTCAAATTGCCTGATGCTTCCCAAGCCACCTTAGGCGCCTTGTCCGCCATGGAAGTGGCGTACAGCGAGACGGAAAGACGGGTGGCGCTCATCGCTGGCGAGGCTTTTTTCGCGGTTGAGCCGGATGCGGCCCGGCCCTTCGTCGTCGTGGTGGCCGACGCCGAGATCCGGGCCCTTGGCACGAAGTTCGAAGTGCGCCGTTCCCGCGCCGGGGTGCGCGTCTCAGTGCTTGAAGGCAAAGTGGAGGTGACGCAAACCCGTCTCAGCGCCAAACGGGTTCTCGCCGCGCAAGAGCGCGTGCGGGTCGAACCGAGCGGCCGACTTTCCGAAATCCAGCCGGTGCGCCAGTCGCGTCCAGGGCTCTGGCGGCAGGGGCGTCTGGTTTATGAAAACGCGACTCTGTCTGAGGTCATGTCCGACGCCGACCGGTACTACGCCGGCAACATCATCATCGACGCCGAAGACTTGCGGACCCTTCCCGTCTCTGCCGCCTTCAGAACCGACCAGATACAGGAAATGATGGATGCCTTGTCCTTGTCGCTCCCCATCTCCGTCCGCAAGCTCTCGAACGGTGACCTGGTGATCCGGCACTGGGACAACTCGGATAGCTAAACGCTTTCCGGGTCCGTCGGCCGGACGCCGGAAAACAAAAATGTTGGCGCATATCAAGAGTTCAATCGTCTTATATAACGAGTTTGCCATTGCAAGGCGATCTGCTCGCAACGGCGGCCTTTGGTTGAAGACGGCTTTGCTATTGACCCTGATTGCGTTTGCCAGCGCCGGTTGGGCGGGCGTTGCCTTGCCCAAGCGCGTTTTTGACATTGAGGCCCAGGACTTGTCACGGGCACTGATTCGGTTTTCCGAACAGTCCGGTTTGGTGTTTGTCATTCCGGTGGACCTGATCAAGGGCAAAAAATCGGCGGCGGCAAAGGGTTACCTGACGCCCGTCGAGGCCCTGGCTCGGTTGCTTGCTGGCTCCGGGCTGGCGGGGGAAATCAATGCTGAGGGAGTTTTGCGCATCGCGCTGGCAGAGCCGGCGCGCGATAACGCTGACAATGGGGAGCGCGCGATGAAACAAAAAACAGACGGGGAACCCCGTAAAAAGTCGTTTTTTTCTTCTGTGGCCGGCGCCATTCAGATCCTGGCTGTAGGCTTGACCACCACCGGCGGCGCGGCCATCGCGCAGGAAACCGGCTTTGTGTTGGAAGAGATCGTGGTCACCGCGCAAAAACGCGAGCAGAACCTCCAGGATGTGGGCATTTCCGTCACGGCCTTCGGTGGGCAGCAATTGGAAGAGTTGAACCTGAACAACAGCAATGAACTGGTTTACATGACGCCGGGCCTCACCTTGGGAAATCCTGGCGGGGAGGGCAATATCACTTCGTTGTCCTTGCGCGGCATTGGTCAGGGCGATTTTAACGACCACCAGGAATCGCCGGTGGCGGTTTATCAGGACGAGGTCTATGACGCCTACATGGGCGCGACAAACACCACTTTGTTTGATCTTGAACGAGTCGAAATTCTGCGCGGTCCCCAAGGCACTTTGTTCGGGCGCAACGCGACCGGCGGCTTAGTGCATTACATTTCCCGAAAACCGACTAAAGCGTTGTCCGCTTATGGAAACTTCTCATTTGCCGAAGAGAACCATGTGCGGTTTGAAGGCGCGGCGGGCGGGGGCCTCGCCGACAGCCTGAGCCTGCGGGTGTCCGGATTCGTCAACAACCACGACCCCTTTGTTAAAAACATCGGCACAGGAAATGATGGCAATGAAGCGGACACTTGGGCGGTGCGCGGGCAATTGTTATTCGAACCTGCGGACAATCTCGCCATGTTGTTGAAATTCGAATACTACGAAACGGACATCACGCAATGGTATTACGAAACCGCGCCTGCAACAGTTGACGCCCAGGGGCGGGCGGTTCTCCTCGCGCCTCCCCCGCCAGGCAGCGAGATACTGGATGGCGACCCGTTCTCGGTGAACAACGATGGCGCCGTCGGTTTGGTCGCGGCGCGGGGCGCATCGCCAGAGGGCCTGAAACGGGACGGGGTTAGGGGTTCGTTCAGGCTGGACTACGAGTTGGGCAATGGCGCAACCCTGACATCCATCACCGCCATGAGCGAACAAAACAAATTTTTCAACCAGGAATCGGATGGCTTGCCTGCTTCATTGATCACCTTCGCAACCGACACTAACGCCCAGCAACTAAGCCAAGAGTTGCGCCTCGCGGGCGAGAAGGGGAACTGGCGCTGGGTTACCGGGTTGTATTACTTGAGCTACGATTCTGACATCGTTTTGGATGTTGGCTTCTTCGCTCCCAGCGCCTTTGTCACAGACCAGGAAGTGGAAACCGACAGTTGGAGCGTTTTTGGACAGGTGGAATGGGATTTCGCGCCGGATTGGACCTTGATCGCCGGGTTGCGTTACCTGGATGAAAAAAAGGAGATCGACGCCAGTGGCGGCACCGCCGGATTTTTATTGGGGCAACCCGTGCCGTATGTCAGGACCACATTCAATGTGATGGATTCTCCCTTGGCGAAATTGAAAGAAGACGATGTTGCCGGCAAGTTGCAACTGAACTGGCAACCGCATGACAGCCTGTTGCTCTATGCCGGCGTTTCCCGCGGCGTGAAGGCCGGCGGGTTCAACGCGGCGTTTGGGGCGCCAGGCATTTTTTCAAGCACGGCCTCATACAACAAGGAAACGCCAATCGCCTATGAGGTTGGTCTCAAATCCACGCTGTTGGGTGGTCGCGCCAAGTGGAACACTTCGTTCTACTACTACGATTACCAGAATTATCAGGCGTTCGCTTTTATCCCCCCGTATCAGGTGTCGTTCAACACGGATGCCGAGGTTTATGGGGTGGATTCTAACCTGTTGATCACGCCGGTTGAGGGTCTGGACCTGAATTTCGGCATCAATATCATGGATACCGAGGCAAAAGATGTAACTAACACTAGCGGCTTCACGGCTGACCGTGGCTTGCCTAACGCGCCTGATGCGCAATTCACCGGTTTGGCGCGTTACACCTGGCCCGTTTGGAATGGCAACATGGCGGTGCAGGGGGACTTCAACTATCAAAGCGGCAATTCTTTTACGATCTTCAGCGACCCTGCCACCAGCATTGACGGCTATGTTGTCGGCAACGCCCGTCTTTCATACGCCAGCGGCGATGAACGCTGGAGCGTGGCGCTGTTTGTCAAGAATATCGGCGACAAGGAATACATCACTTCCATTTCAAACAACAGTGGATTCCCGCCTGGTTTGGCGCATGTTCAGCGCTTCTACGCGCGCCCCCGTTGGGTGGGAGGGCAAATTATCTACCATTGGAATTAGCCCCCTAAGGCGAGAGGGGCAACTCCGGCCCTTATGCGGCGTCGCCCCTTATCCAGTCTTGCAATAACGCATTAACCGCGTCGGGCTGTTCTATGGTGGACAAATGCCCGCAGTTGTCGATGATCTCGAAGCTTGCGTTCGGCAACAAGTCAGCCATCTCCTCATGTTGCTCTGGAGGAGTCAGCAGATCCTCAAGGCCGCTGATGATCAATGTTGGCGCGGACACGCGGGGCAAGTCAGGGCAGGAATTCGGGCGCTTCATGCAGGCCTGCATTTGATTGCGCATATTCTCCACGCCAGTGGCTTCCGCCATGGCAAACACGATTTGGCGCATTGCCTCGTTATTCTGACACGGCGGACTGAGGAAATGAGGAATAAGCGTTTCCGCAACCGCCGCCACGCCTTCCGTTCTGGCCTGCTCCATTAGCTGTTCGCAAATTGGAATTTCAAACCCCGGATCGGCGGGGCGGGCATTGGTGTTTAACAGGGCGATGCGTTGGATGCGGTCAGGGGCTTGGCGCCACAATTCGAAAGCAATGAACCCGCCCATGGACAAACCGGCAATGGAAAAACGCGGCGGCGCATTGGCCAGGATGTCTTCGGCGATGCCGCTCATGCTGTTGTGGCGCGTGTGGTCGGGGACGGAAATATCGGCATAAGGCGACAGTGCTTCAATTTGGGCGGACCATAACAGCCGGTCGCAAAGCACGCCCGGCACAAGCAACAGGTGTTGTTTATCCACGCTTGTCATCGCCGTTCAATGATAAACCAAAAACGGGCGGTTTCCCATCCCCGGGTCATTTAATCAACTTCTCATCCCATAACGAGATGAGAAAGTCTCGCCACGGCAGGATGAGGATGTCGCCGACCTTGCGCTTCTCTTTTTCGTTGGACACGACAATGCCGAGACGCGGTTTGCACTCATCCATAAAGGTTTTCAGGGGCGCAAGGTCTGCGTAATCCACGCGCTGGCTTCCTTTCACCTCTATGGCGACCTCGCCATCGCCTAAGATGAAGTCCACTTCCAGCCCTGATTTCGTCCTCCAAAAGTTGATGTCGTAATGCAACTCGCGATATGAGCGGTGGGCGCTGAGCTCCATGAAGATGAAATGCTCAAACGCTTTGCCGAACTGCTCTCCTCGCTCTTCATCTATCCGGCGTTGACAAAGATGCCCCGCCACGCCCACATCGAACAGATAAAATTTGGAGGCCTTGCCGATAACCGCGCGCTTCTGTCTTTTTTTGTACGGCGCGACATAAGCGCCTAACAAGGTGTCCACCAGTATCTGGAAGTATTCTTTTACGGTTTTTGAATCGATGCCGCAATCCCGCGCAATGTTTGAATGGTTGATCACCCCCCCATGAGAGTAGCCTAACGCCTCGAAAAACCGCGAAAAGGCGGGGATGTTTCGAACCAGCCCCTCGCTCAACACTTCCTCTTTTTGGTAATCCTGCGCATAAGCGCGCAAAGAGCGTTGATAATTCGTCGCCAGGTAATGCGCGGGCACCAGACCCTGGTTCAGCGCCTGCAACAAGTTGAAGTCTTCCAACTCAGGAAAAACAAACGGAAACAACTCGAAGCGCCAAGCTCGCCCGCCCAAGAGGTTGGCGCCGCCTTTTTTCAGTTTCCTGGCGCTCGAACCGCACAAGATAAAACTCAGGCCCTCGTTTTCAATGAGCCAGTGCACCTCGTCCATGACCGCAGGCGCTTTTTGCACCTCGTCCAGGATGACGGGCGCGGTGCCCGTCTGCGCCCTGTTCGCAAGGATCTGTTCCCGCAACAGAGCCGGATTCCTGTTAAGATTCAGTGCCACATCCGTTTTCAGGAAGTCATAGAGGATGCTGTCGGGAAAAGCCTGCCGCAAATAAGTGGTTTTGCCTGCCTTGCGGGGGCCCCACAGAAAAGCAGACTGCCCTCGCGGGAGGTCAATATCCAGGATTCTGCGTGTGGCAACCATTCAAGAACAGGATCGTTGATAGTTGGACTATTTTAGGAATTTTATTCCGCAATAGTCAAACTAAATCGGAACATACTCCGAAATAGTTGAGCTAAATCGGAATACACTCCGAAAAAGTTGAGCTAAATCGGAACATACTCCGAAAAAGTTGAGCTAAATCGGAATACACTCCGAAAAAGTTGAGCTAAATCGGAATACACTCCGAAAAAGTTGAGCCAAATCGGAACATACTCCGAAATAGTTGAGCTAAATCGGAATACACTCCGAAAAAGTTGAGCTAAATCGGAACATACTCCGAAATAGTTGAGCTAAATCGGAACATACTCCGAAAAAGTTAGGCTAAATTGGAACAAGATCCTGGTTCCAGGAGATTAGGGTGGAACAAGAGAACCCATCCTCCGCGCTTCGCTTTTGCTGGCAATCCCCCACGCCCCCCAAAGAGCGCAACGCATTCTGAAAGGCCCCGGCCGGCCCCCGGGCTTACAACATCTGCTTTTGCAGGGCAATGAGGCAGTCCAGGTCTTCCAAGGTGTTGAAGAAGTGCGCGCTGACGCGCAGGTTGCCTACGCCGCCTAAGGCGCGCATGGAGATTTTGATGGGCTTCATGCAACGGCCGGGCGCGGCGCAACGCTGGAAGAAGGCGGCGTCCTTGTCGTAGTCGCCGGTGGTGTAAGTGATCAACCCGTGCCGCTTTTTCGGGTCTGTGGGGCAGGTGATTCGGCAACCGATCTCTTGAAGCCTTTCCACAGCGTAAGTTCCCAAGCGGCGCACGCGCTCTTCCACATTGGCCATGCCGATTTTCTCGTAAAACTTCAGGGTCGCCACCCAGCCGAACAGGGACGGCCCTATGGTGGCGTCCTGGGAAAACCGGTTCGCATTGCGCACCGGCGGATGGTTCCAGCTCGCTAAGGTGTCGTGGTCCTTGTCTGCGAAGGGAATGGGGCCGGGAATGTCCGCCCAGATGTAATTGCGAAAGCGCGCGTCGATTCGGTCCATGACGGAACGCTTGATGTAGAAGATGCCGGCTCCTTCCGGGCCGCATTGCCACTTGTAGGCGCCTGACACCAAAAAGTCCACATCGTCTTTTTTCACATCAATCGCCACCGCGCCCAAAGTCTGCATGGCGTCGTCCAACACCAAGGCCCCCTGGGCGTGGGCGATGCGGCAGACCTCCCGCATGTCGAAGGTGAAGCCGCAAAACGCGGCGGTGCGGTCAACGATCACCATGCGGGTGTTGCCATCCACCAGCTGTTCCAGATCTTCCATGAGGATTTCGCCGCTCACATTGCGGGCGACCCGAATTTCCACGCCGTAGCGCCGTTTCAGGTCTTGCAGGATGTAGGGGATGGAGGGGTAGGACAGATCGGTGATCACCACATTGTCTCCTGCGGCCCATTCCATCATGTTGTAAAGGATGAGGTTGGCGGTAATGGCGGGGCGGTAGGCGTTCGTCACCTCGTCCGGGTCGGCGTTGATGAACGCGGCGCTGCGGCGGATGCTCTCATCCCATTTGGCCAGGAGAAAGGGGTGGGTCGCCACATCCGCGGCGGGGATGTCCTCCATGCGGCCATGCTCAACGAAATTGTAGAATTCCCGAACGGCCGCCAACCAGTAATTGCCCGGCACCATCTGATCCGCCGCGTTCAGATAAACCCAATGATCCAGGAGTTTGAATTCGCTGCGGATTTCCTCCAGATGCCGGTCTATGTAATTGTCGTTCATGGACGCCATTGTACACAACAACCGGGCCGCGCGGCTTAATTTTCTGTGGCCTGTGGGCTACAATGCCGGGCCTGTATGAGCAACCACGGGCAAGAATACGAGGTCATCGTCGTTGGCGGCGGTCATGCCGGGACCGAGGCGGCCCTGGCGAGCGCCCGGCTGGGCGCGCGTGTTTTACTGTTGACCCACAGCGTGGACACTCTGGGGCAGATGTCCTGCAACCCCGCCATAGGCGGAATTGGCAAGGGGCACCTGGTCAAAGAGATAGACGCCCTGGGCGGCGCCATGGGGCTAGCGGCGGACCGGAGCGGGATCCAGTTCCGCATTCTGAACGCCAGCCGGGGGCCGGCGGTGCGCGCCACCCGGGCGCAGATCGACCGCGCCTTGTACAAGAGCGTCATTCGCCCCCTGTTGGAGGGAGCGGAAAACCTGGATCTGTTTCAACAGGCCGTGGATGACCTGATCATCGAGGGCGGCGCGGTTCGCGGCGTGATTACGCAAATGGGCGCGCGCTTTCGCGCCCCCTGCGTGATCCTCACGGTGGGGACTTTTTTAGCGGGCCGGTTGCATGTGGGGGAGAGCAACCACCAGGGCGGACGGGCCGGCGACCCGCCGGCGAACGCCTTGGCGCAGCGGTTGCGCGAATTGCCGTTCCGGGCCGGACGGCTGAAGACCGGCACCCCGCCGCGCCTGGACGGCCGCACCATCGATTACAGCCGGCTGGCCCCGCAACCGGGGGATGAGCCGACGCCTGCGTTCTCGTTCCTCGGTCCCCCTGAACAGCGTCCGCGCCAGGTCCCATGCCACATTGCCCACACCAACGCGCGCACCCACGACATCATCCGTGCCGCCTTGCATCGCTCGCCCATGTTCAACGGCGGCATAGAGGGCATCGGGCCGCGCTATTGTCCCTCGGTGGAGGACAAGGTAGTCCGGTTTGCGGACAAGCCTTCCCATCAGATCTTCGTGGAGCCGGAAGGCCTGACCACCACGGAGGTGTATCCCAACGGCATTTCCACCAGCTTGCCCTATGCCGCGCAATGCGAACTGACGCGCTCCATCGAGGGTTTTGAGCAGGCCCGCATCACCCGGCCGGGCTACGCCATCGAATACGACTTCTTCGATCCCCGCGATCTGCGTCCTTGGCTGGAGACAAAGTGCGTAGAGGGCCTGTTTTTCGCCGGGCAGATCAATGGCACCACTGGCTATGAGGAGGCGGCATGTCAGGGGTTGGTGGCGGGCCTCAACGCCGCGCTGAGGGTCAAACAGCAAGCGCCTTGGAGTCCCGGCCGCCACGAGGCGTATATCGGCGTGCTGATAGACGACTTGATCACCCGAGGGGCCCCGGAACCCTACCGCATGTTCACCAGCCGGGCTGAATACCGCCTGTTGTTGCGGGAGGACAACGCGGACCTGCGCCTGACCGAAACCGGCCGCCAGCTGGGGTTGGTGGACGAGGCCCGCTGGCGGCTCTTCAGCGAGAAGCGCGAGGCCATTGAGAAAGAGCGGCAACGGTTGGCCGCCACCTGGGTGGCGGCCGGCAACCTGCCTGAGGAGGCGGCGATGGATTTGTTGGGCCAGCCCTTGCGCAAGGACGCCAATCTGTTGCAGATGTTGCGCCGTCCCGGCGTCGGCTACCAGGACCTTGCCAAACTCCCCGGCTTCGAACCGGCGGGGCTGCCTGAGGAGGTGGCGCGGCAGGTGGAAGTGCAGGCCAAGTATCACGGCTACATCGAGCGGCAGGAGCAGGACATCGCCCGCAACAAGCGGGACGAGGATGCTTGGTTCCCCGAGGATGTGGATTATTTGTCCGTCGCGGGCCTGTCCAACGAGGTGGCGCAAAATCTGGCGGCGCAACGGCCCGGCACCTTGGGGCAGGCTTCCCGCATTCCGGGGGTCACGCCGGCCGCCGTGTCGGTGTTGCGCGTCTATCTGAAGAAACGCGCCCTGCTGAAGAGCGCGAGGGCCTGAGGCCTCTGGCGGGCGCGGCGGGGGCGCTGGCTTGAACGAAGACGAAGAGCGGCTGTTGCGGAGATTGCAACAGGGCCTCGCGGCGCTGGGGCTGGAGCCGCAGGCCCTGCCCTGCGCCGCCTACCTCCGTTATTTAGGTTTGTTGGAGAAGTGGAATCGGGCCTACAATCTGACAGCGGTGCGGGACCGGGAGAAAATGATCTCGGCCCATATTTTGGACAGCTTGTCGGCGTTGCCCTACAGCAAGGGCCCTCGTTGCCTGGATGTGGGCAGCGGGGCCGGGTTGCCCGGGTTCATCATCGCCTTGGCGCGCCCGGAGCAACGCTGGACCCTGTTGGACAGCAACGGCAAGAAAACCCGGTTTTTAAGCCAGTTGTCCCTTGAAATGGGGGTGGACAACGTCGAGGTGGCGCAGGCCCGGGCAGAGAAATTCTTGTCTTCCGCGCCGTATTCATTCATTATCTCTAGGGCCTTCGGCTCCTTGGGCAAATTGATGGACGCCGTGGAACACTTGATCCGTCCAGGAGTCAGGGTGGTGGCGATGAAAGGCAAGGCGCCAGATGAAGAACTGCGGGCGGTCGAGGGTTTGAAAGCGCGCGTCTCAGTGCAGGCGGCAACGATCCCGGGCATAGCTTCAGAAAGAAACCTGGTTATTTTCGACGCATGAAACGACGCGCCAGGCTGGCAGGCTTCCATGGCGGAGGGGAAGGACCGCAACCCATCCCTCCGGCGGGGAGAGGGCAGGGGTCATGTCCCGGGTCCTAGCCGTCGCCAATCAGAAGGGCGGAGTGGGAAAGACCACCACCAGCCTGAATCTGGCCGCTTCCCTGGCGGCGGTCAAGCGAGACATCCTGCTGGTGGACCTGGACCCCCAAGGCAACGCCACCACGGGCAGCGGCATCGATAAAAGCGCCGTGAGCGCAGGCAGTTGCGATGTGTTAATGGGGGACAAGACCGTGGCGGAGACGCGGACGCGGGCGGCGGATGGCGGCTACGACCTGTTGCCGGGCAATGCGGACCTCACTGGCGCGGAAGTGGCGTTGTTGAATGGAGACGCCCGCGAATTCCGCCTGCGCCAGGCCCTGCAGGCCGTCAGGGATCAATATCATTTCATTTTCATAGACTGTCCCCCGGCTCTGAATCTGCTTACGGTCAACGCCCTGGCCGCCGCCGACGCCGTCATCATCCCCATGCAGTGCGAGTATTACGCGCTGGAAGGCGTGAGCGCCCTGTTGGAGACCATCGAGACAATCCGCCGGCGCGTCAATCCGCGGCTCGAGGTGGAAGGCCTGTTGCGCACCATGTTCGATGCGCGCAACAACTTGGCCAACCAAGTGTCGGCGGAGCTGTTGCAACACTTCGGCGACAAGGTCTATGAGACCATCATTCCCCGCAATGTCCGCTTGGCGGAAGCCCCCAGTCACGGCCTGCCGGCCCTCCAATACGACCGGACTTCCCGCGGCGCGATTGCCTATCTCACCTTGGCGGGCGAGATGTTGAATCGGCGGAACAAGGCCGCCTGAGCCGCGTCATGGCCGCAAGAAAAAAAGGCTTGGGCAAGGGGCTTGACGCCTTGCTGGGGCCGGTTTCCGCCGCCCAAGTCATGCAGGGGACTGGCGCGAATGCCTTGCGCGTCCTGCCTGTGGACCTCTTGCAGCGCGGCCCCTGGCAACCACGGGCGGACTTCGATCAGGCCGCCTTGCAGGAGCTGGCGGACTCCATCAAGGCTCAGGGCGTGTTGCAACCGATCATGGCCCGGCCCCTGGGCGCCGGGGACAAGTTTGAGATCATCGCCGGCGAACGCCGCTGGCGCGCGGCCCAGCTAGCGGGTCTGCACGAGGTCCCGGCAGTGGTGCGGGAACTGGACGACCAAGCCGCGATGTGCGTCGCGTTGATCGAGAACATGCAACGGGAAGATCTCAACCCCCTGGAGCAGGCCCGGGGATTGGCGCGTCTGTCAGACGAGTTCGGCATGACCCATGAAGCCGTCGCTGAGGCTGTGGGGCGTTCGCGTCCAGCGGTCACCAACCTGTTGCGCCTGTTGCAATTGGGCGAGGAGACGCAACGCCTGCTGGCGGAAGGCAAGCTGGAGATGGGACACGCCCGGCCCCTGCTGACCCTGCCGGCGGACAAGCAACGAGAAGCGGCGCGGCTGATCGTCAAGTCCGGCCTGTCGGCGCGGGCCGCCGAAGCCTTAGCCAAGCGCATGACTAAGACCGGCGAGAAGGGAAAATCCGGAGAGGGCGCCGTTGACCCCAACATCCAGTCATTGGCCGCGGAGTTGTCGGAGCGCTTAGGCGCCGCCGTGAGCGTGCGGCATCAGAAATCCGGCAAAGGCGCCCTGCGGATCGCCTACAGCTCCCTGGCCCAGCTGGATGGCATTTTGGCCCGCCTGCGCGGAAAACAGAAAAGCGGGCGCTGATCCCGCCTCCTGTTGGTTGTCAGACCATGACCCGTGAACGAAAGGGCCAAGACCCGGCGGGGGCGGCGACGCGGACCCGTTGCTGGTGGTGCGGCGATGACCCCCTCTATCGCGCCTACCACGATGAGGAATGGGGCGAGCCGTTGCACGATAACCGCCTGCTGTTTGAATTTTTGTGCCTGGAAGGGGCCCAGGCCGGGCTCAGCTGGATCACGATCCTGCGCAAGCGCGACCGCTACCGCAAGGCGTTTGATCGCTTCGACCTGGGCAAGATCGCCCGCTACGACGAACGCAAGGTTGCCGCGCTGTTGCAGGACCCAGGCATCGTGCGCAACCGCCTGAAAGTGCGCGCGTTCGTTCGCAACGCCCAAGCCGCCCTGAATCTCCTGGAGCAGGGACTGACCCTGGATGGCTATTTCTGGAACTTTGTGGATGGCCGCCCCGTGCAGAACCGGTGGCGGCGCAAGGGCCAAGTGCCAGCGAACACGGCGTTGTCCGACCGGCTTAGCCGCGACCTGAAACAACGGGGCTTTGCCTTCGTTGGCACCACGATATGCTACGCCTTCATGCAGGCCACTGGCATGGTCAACGATCACCTGACGGATTGCTATCGCCACCGCCAATTGCTTGAAAAACAGAAGCAAACAATGCGGAAAGCGAGGTGAAGAGGCGGTCGAGAATGACGCTCTTTCCCTTGCGGATGTCAGCTGTTTGAATGTGGCGGCGGACTCCTGTATCATGGCCAGCTCTGACTTGGCTGGCTTCTCCCTGCTCGGTTGCTTTGAAGCGGGAGACAACATGACCTCGCCCGTTGAAGACGCCTGTCATGCTGAGGATGAAAGCCGAGTCGTTCCCGTTTTCAATGGCTCTTGGAGAAGACAAACATGAATGCTGAGGTGAAAAAGATAGAAAAGGATTGGGCGGAGAATCCGCGCTGGAAGAATGTCAGGAGGGATTACAGTGCCGCCGCCGTGGTCCGGTTGCGCGGCTCTGTGCGGATTGAGCATACCCTGGCCCGGCGCGGGGCGGAGAAGCTCTGGCGGCTGGTGAACGAGGAAGACTACATCAACAGTTTAGGCGCCGTGACCGGCGGCCAGGCCGTGCAGCAGGTGAAGGCCGGGGTGAAGGCCATTTACCTCTCCGGCTGGCAGGTGGCGGCCGATGGCAACACCTCCGAGACCATGTACCCGGACCAGTCGCTATACGCGGTGGATTCCGTCCCCGCCATCGTGCGGCGCATTAACAACGCCTTCAGGCGGGCCGATGAAATCCAGTGCGCCAAGGGCAGTGGCGACATCGATTATTTCGCGCCCATTGTCGCCGATGCGGAGGCCGGGTTTGGCGGGGTGTTGAACGCTTTTGAGCTGATGAAGGCCATGATCGAGGCCGGCGCGGCCGGCGTGCATTTCGAGGATCAGCTCGCTTCCGTCAAAAAGTGCGGACACATGGGCGGCAAGGTTTTGGTGCCTACCCAGGAGGCCGTGCAGAAATTAGCGGCGGCGCGGTTGGCGGCGGACCTTATGGACGCGCCCACCGTCGTTTTGGCGCGCACCGATGCCAACGCCGCGGCCCTGTTGACCTCGGATGTGGACGAGCGGGACCGTCGCTTCATCACCGGCGAACGCACCGCGGAAGGGTTTTTTGTCACTAAGGCGGGGCTGGAGCAGGCCATCGACCGGGGCCTGTCCTACGCGCCTTACGCCGACCTGCTTTGGTGCGAGACGGCGGTGCCGGATCTGGACGAGGCCAAACGTTTCGCCGCGGCCATACACCGGGAACACCCCGAACAACTGTTAGCCTACAACTGCTCCCCTTCCTTCAACTGGAAGAAAAACCTAGATGACCTGACCATCGCCCGGTTCCAGCGCGAATTGGGGGCCATGGGCTACAAGTACCAGTTCATCACTTTGGCGGGGATCCACAACATGTGGTACCACATGTTCGATCTGGCGCACAACTACACGCAGAAAGGCATGAGTGCCTATGTTGAGATGGTGCAGGAGCCGGAATTCGCCGCCGCCTCGCGGGGTTACACCTTTGCCTCGCATCAGCAGGAAGTGGGCGCCGGTTACTTCGACGATGTGACTTCCGTCATACAGGGCGGCCAGTCCTCCGTGACGGCGCTGACTGGTTCCACCGAAGAGGAGCAGTTCGACCAGGCGGTGAACGACTGAGCAGGGCTGGGGCCGCCTCCGCTATCCCCGCGCTGTGGTGTTGGACGGGTCGTGAAGTGGCGGACCTGGCCCTCAGCGCGCGGGCCGGCCACCGCGCATTGGGTGTTGTCCCCCCAGGATCAGCTTGCCGCCGGCGCCATCAGCTTGTTCAGCACGGCTTCATAGAGGGCCGACAGAGTTTCCAGGTCAGCGCTGCGCACATGTTCATTGACCTTGTGAATGGTGGCGTTGACGGGCCCTAGCTCGACGACTTCGGCGCCCGTGGGGGCGATGAAGCGGCCGTCGGAGGTGCCGCCATCGGTGGAGAGCTCGGGAGTCACCCCGGCGCGCTCCGCGACAGCGGCCTGAATCGCTTCCAACAGTCTCCCGGGGCGGGACAGGTAAGGCTGACTGCAGGGCCGCCATGACAGGGCGTAGTTCAATCCGTGTTTGCGCAACACTTGTTCCACTTCTTTTTTCAGTGTTTGCTCGCTCCACAACGAGGAGAAACGCAGGTTGAAACTGAGTTGCGCCGTCGCCGGGATGACATTCTCGGCGCCCGTTCCGGCTTGCAGATTGGAGACTTGGAAGCTGGTGGGGGGGTAATGGGCGTCGCCTTCGTCCCAAGCGTGGCGGCACAGTTCCTCCAAAGCCGGACTAAGCAGGTGAACGGAATTTTTGGCTGTCGCCGGGTAGGCCACATGGCCCTGGACGCCGACGACGGTCAGCGCGCCCGACAAGGAGCCGCGCCGGCCATTCTTGATCACATCGCCCAACACGGCGCGGCTCGTCGGTTCGCCCACCAGGCACCAATCGATGTTCACGCCCATTTTTTTCAGGCGGGCCGCCGCTTTTTGAGTGCCGTTGATCGCCACGCCCTCCTCGTCGCTGGTCAGCAACATGGCTATGGTGCCGGGGTGCGCGCCGTGGGCGGCGACGAACCGTTCCATGGCGGTGACCATGGCCGCCACGCTGCCTTTCATGTCGGCGGCCCCGCGGCCGTAGAGAAAGCCATCCCGTTCCTCCGGCTGAAATGGCGCCGAATCCCAAGCGGCTTCCTCCCCCGCCGGCACCACATCCGTATGCCCCAGGAAGACGAACACCGGCGGTCCCTGGCCATGGGCGGCCCAGAGATTGCTCACCTCCTCGAAAGGCAGGTGGGTGGCGGCAAAGCCGGAGCGTTCCAGCCGCTCCGCGATCAACCGCTGACAACCGGCGTCGTCCGGGGTGACGGAGGGTCGAGCTATGAGGGCCTTGGTCAGCGCGAGAGTCATGGAGCTATTGAACAACAAACGCGCCCTCACTACAAACCACAGGCCGCTCTCCCACTCGCGGCGGCGGATGGCTTCCGCCACCCGCGCTATGGGCGTTGCCCCCTGTTTTCAGGGTTTCCTATTTTTGTAAATGCCCGCGCTGTCTCTGACCATGTTTTCGAGTTTCAGGACATCCTTGATGAGCAACCCGTTGTCGCCTTTCTGAAGCAGACCCTCTGAGGCCAATTGATTGAGTTCCCGCGTGATCGCTTCCCGGTGGGCGCTAATGCGGCTGGCGATTTCGAGGTGTTTCGGCGCAGGGAAGATCAGGGCCCGGTTGGCGCTGTCCATGTTGCTCCAGGCCAGCCGCAACAGTTCGGCGTGGATCCTGTTCTTCACATTCAGCGAGGTGAATTCCACCACCCGCTCCGACAGCGACCGGACCAACGCCGCCAAACGCTCCAGGGTGTGCAACATGATCGAGGGATAGAGTTGCATGCTCCACAGGAAATCCGGCGCGGACATGGCGGCCACATGGGTCGGGGTCAGCGCCACGGCGCAGGCAGACCTCGGTTTGTTGTCTATGGCCGCCAGTTCGCCGAAGGTCTCCCCGGCGCACTGGTCGCGGAAGGTGATTTCCCGCCCTGACAGGGAATACACAGTGAGGCGCACCGCGCCGCTCAGGATGAAATAGACCTCGTCGCCGGCGTCCTGGTGGGAGGTGATGAACTGGTCCGTTTCGAAACTGAAACGCCGGCATTTATGGGCGACCTGCGAACGTTCGTAGAAGCTCAGGCCGGCGAATAAATCAATGCTGGCCAAGGCTTCCGCAGTGACTTCAAGGGGAAAGGATGTCATTGTCCGTCTCCTTTATTTATAGTTATGAGTGGGTGTTGCATGGCAAGGGCCTGGCTGATGCGCCCGCGCAACTTGCGGCGGACGCTTTTCAGCAGGCTTTGGTAGGCCGCCTGTTGCACCAGCGCGCGCCGAAATGCGTAGTGGGGACTGTCGCCATTCCCCAGTTTGATCAACACTCCCGCTTCGCACAGGGAGCGCAGTGAGAAATCCAGTTTTTCCCGCTTATGCCGCCAAACTCGCGCCAGCAGCGCGTAGGGAAATTCGCGGCCCAGGGCCGCCCCCACTTGCGCTGTTTCTCGAGCGAGCGGGCGCAGGTCCAGTTGCGCCATCAGCAAGGGCCGCAGCGTTTCGGGCATGGCAATTTCCCCGGGCGGGAGCGCGGCGGCGCCCGCTCGCGCTCCCAGGGCCGCCTTGGTCAGCTCTTCTACGAACAGGGGAACGCCGTCGCTCTTGTCGACGATCTCGGCGACGAGCCGGCTGGGCATGAACCGCGGTTTAGCCAGCTGTCTGACGACCCGCTCCGCCTCGGCGTTGTTCAGCGGGGCCAGGGAGATGGTTTCCACATGCCGGTGCCGCAACCAGGCGGCGGGCGCTTCAAACTCAGGCCGGTGGGACAGGATGAGCAACGCCGGCCGCTCTTTCAACAGGGGAAGCAGGCCGTTGAGCCGCTCTATGGAGGCCGGGTCCATCCAGTGGAGGTCTTCCATCGCCAGCAACATGCATTGAGGTTCGGACAACCGCTCCATGCGCTTCGTCAAGGCGGCCCAGGCCTGCTCCTTTATGACTTCGGACGAATCCTCGCGGGCCAGGCCCAGGGAACCGGCCAGCTGGGCGCGCAACGGGGCGTGGCGGCCCTGACAAGGCGAGCATCGATACACATCGCTGAGAGCTAGTTCGCCGAGTTGGGCCCGCGCCGCCTCGATCAACGTCGATTTGCCGATCCCCGTTTCGCCGCAAATCAATGCCGCTTGGCCCTGCCCCTGCCGGGCTAGGCGCCACTGGCGCAGGAGCCGGGCCAGGGCTTTGGAGCGTCCCTCCAGCCGGGCCGCCCTTGCCCTTCCAGGGGGCTGGAAGCAGGTCTTCGCGTTGGCGACAGCCACCACCTGCCACAGCCTTTGCGGTTTTTCGAAACCGCGCAAGGGGCGTTCGCCGATGTCTTTCAGCTCAAAATGGTTTTTCACCAAGTCGCGGGTGCCAGGGGAAATGATGACCGTGCCGGGAGCCGCCTGCCCTTGCAAGCGAGCGGCCAGGTTTAGCGGCTCTCCGGCCATGGCTTGCCCGGCCGCGCCGCTGGCGCCGTTCATGCCGCTGACCACCACCGGGCCGGTGGCGATGCCTATGCGGATGGCGATGTTCAGGGCCGGCCCCTTTGACAGCCGGATCTTCAGAGACTTGATGGAGGCGATCAGATCCATGGCCGCGTGAACGGAACACTCCGCATCTTCCTCGCGGGCCCGGGGATAGCCAAAGTAGATCATGATGCCATCGCCCATGCACTGGGCCACGAATCCGTTGTGGCTACGGATGACCGCGGCGCAGACGCGCTGGAACTTGCAGATGACAAGGTGCGTGTCTTCCGGGTCCAAGCTCGATGCCAACCGGGTCGAATTGACCAGGTCGCAGAACATGACGGTCAGGGACCGGCGCTCGACCCGGTTGAAAACGGCGTAGGGGGCCTCAGTGGCGCGCCAGCGCGGCGCGCCGGGAATTGTCAGGGAAGACGCGGTGGGGAAGGCCCAGCCGCAGTTTCCGCAGAAGCGGGCCTTTGGCTCATTGGCGGCGGCGCAACGCCGGCACTGAAGCGCTCGCGCCGCCCCGCAACGGGGGCAGAAGCGACTGTCTCCATGATGGGTCGAATGGCACGAAGGGCATTGCGTCATTGCGCCGCGCATCTGGTTTTTTCCTTGTCAAATCATTGCCTTAAAAAAATTCGCCCTATGAACTTCCGAAACCAAACGCTTATGTTCCGTCCGTTCCCTCAGGTTGCCAGCATAAAACAAACTGGCCTGTCATGTCACCTTTTTTCACCGCCGTGAAAAAAACGAGGCCGCCGCGGCTCGCCCCTTGAACCCGGCCCTGGGAAAGGGGCCGGCCCTCTTGCGTCGCCGGCCGCCGGCCCCGCGTCAGTTCCCGAAGATCTCCTCTGCCATGGCTCTGATTTCATCGTATTGCGCTTGGATGGCGCGCGCCACGCTGAGCTGGCCCCGCGCCCGGACTTCACTGTGCTCGCTGTGGCTGCCGAACTCGTCCGCGTTCCAGGAGAAAAAATCCTCGTTCAGGGCGTCCGCGCAGAACCGAGCCGCCAGCTCCACGGCGATGGTCAGGGTGGCCGGCGGGATGCCGCGCCATTCCGGCTCCGTCAGGAACCCGCTGGTATGAACGGCGTATCCTTCCATGGCGGCGCGGCAGTGGCTTGTTGAAAAAAGCCCGTCCGGCGCATCCTCGCCCACCGGGTTGCACCAGGAGCGCAAGGCGTCGCCTGTCTCCAGACACGCCGGCATCCTGCTCAGGGTGTCAAAATCCACGACGCCTTCCACCCTGAGGCCATCCTGGGAGAAGATGAAGTTGGATATTTTCGGGTCGCCGTGGACCAGCCGTTGCGGCGCGTCGGGCAAGTTCGGCAGTTGCCGCCCTTGAGCCAGGATGGTCTCTCCCAAGGGCTTCAGAATGGCGTATCTTTTGTGGTCCTGCCGGTTGTTCAGGGTGTTTTCCAGGCGCCGCAGGTGCCGGGCGGCGTCGTGTCCGCCCGCCCAAGGCGCCAACAGCGCGCCGTCGAAGGTCTGCAGGGCCGCTTGCGCGCGCCCTAACATCAGCCCCGCCGCGCCCGCCAGGTCCGGCGCTTCCAGGCGGCGGTGGACGCGGCCCTCCAGGCAATTGAAGACGCGCCAGAGCTGTTTCCCTTCCTGGTGAAACAAGGCCCCCGCCCTCGTGGGCAACAACCGCGGGGCCTGCAGGCCGGATTTTTCCAGATGGCGGGTCACCCGGTCTATGTCCTGGTGAACTTCAGGCGGGAACATGGCGTTCACGGCTTGCAGGATGCGCTTCTCGCCGGCACTGTCCCGGACGCGCCAGGTTCTGTTGATCAGGCCCTCCGCCACGGGTTGAATCTCAACGGCGTCCAGGCCGTAGGCTGACAAGACCCGTTCCAGTTGGCCGGGCGCGGGTTCAATCATGGCAAAGACCCTCGGCCTCGCTATTTCGCAAAAATTTGACCTCCGGGGCAACATGCGCCACCCTACGCGGAAAAATTTGTTGCGATTTATTCCACATTGTCATATTATCGTAGCCGATTAGATAAAAAAACGGCGGGGAATTGGCCGCGAAGTTCCTGTCAACGCAGTCAGAGGGTTTGCCGAATGGTGCCTTCGGGCGCCGATCACGCCACATCATCAGGAGGGGGATTTTGATATGAAGAACTTCAAAATGTTAATGGCTTGCGGAAAGTTGTTAATGTTGAGTCTTGCGTTCGGTCTAACCGGAACGGCTTTTGGCGCTGACGAGGTTGACAGTGTTGTGGACACCGGAATCGCCCGCAATGAGGCCGCCGCCGAGTCGCAAAAGCGCGTTGACAAAACCGCGGCTGAGACGGAAAAACTGACCTCTCGATACAAGCGCGAACTGAAAGTCATAGACGGCCTCCGAGTCTACAACCAATTGTTGGAGAAGCAGGTTGGCGACCAGAACCGGGAAAAGACTCGGATAGCCGAGTCCATCAGCGAAGTGGCGGTGGTGGAGCGCCAGATCTTCCCTCTGATGTTGAGAATGACGGAGGCTTTGAAGCAATTTGTCGAGCTTGACCGTCCTTTTCACATGGAGGAGCGCCACAAAAGAGTGGCGGATCTGGAAAACTTCATCGGCGACGCGGGCATTTCGGCGGCGGAAAAACTGCGCTTGGTGCTTGAAGCCTACCGCATTGAGACGGCCTTTGGCGGCGACTTGGACAGCTACACGCAGGTGATCAATGTCAACGGCGTGGAACGGCCCGTCAACATCCTTCGCTTTGGCCGCCTGGTCCTGGTCTTTCAGACTGACGACGGCAAGGAAAACGGGGTGTGGAACCAGGAGACGCGCCAGTGGGAGACATTGGATTCCGCCGATTATCGCAACCACATCAGACACGGGTTGAAAATCGCGAGGAAGCAACTTCCACCCGACATATTCATCCTGCCGGTAAGCGTAGCGGAGTGACGCAGACATGAAAACATATCAACGCCTAATCGTCGCCGGCCTGATGGCGGGCTTCCTGTCCTCCCCTCTTGCCGCCGATGAAACCTTGAATTTAGACGCCTTGTTGAAACAGGTTCAGGAAGGCAAGATCAGCGAATCTGAGGAAAACAAAGCGCGCGAGGCCCAATTCAGAAGTGAGAGGTCCAATCAGGCCGCGTTGTTGCAAAAAGCCAAAGACGACCGGGCCGCTTTGGAAGCGAAAAGCGTCGTGTTAGAGCAACAGTTCGAGGCCAACCAGGACGAGATCGACAAATTGAAACAGGACTTGCAGGAGGCCCTAGGCTCCCTGAAGGAGTTGTTTGGCGTGTTGCAAACGGCGGCCGGCGATGCCCGCGCCACCTTTGACAGCTCTTTGACCAACATCGAATATCCCGCGCGGGGCGAGTTTCTCACCGCTCTCGCTGAAAAAATGGGTTCCGGGAGCGAACTGGCCTCCTTAGAAGAGATCGAGGCCCTCTGGTTTGAAATCCAGCGGGAGATGACTGAGACCGGAAAGGTGAAAAAATTCCAGTCGCGGGTCGTTCTTCCCGATGGCGAGGAGGTGGAAAAGGATGTGATCCGGCTTGGCGTGTTCAACCTGGTGGCCGATGGCAAATATCTGAAATACGACCTGGAGACCGGCAAGATCTCCGAGTTGCTGAGGCAACCGGAGGATCGCTTCGTGAAAGGCGCCGAGGCGCTGAGCGAGGCCGAGGAGGGAATAGTCGCCTTTGGCCTGGATCCGACCCGGGGCCAGTTGTTAGGGCAATTGGTCAATGTCCCCAGCTGGTATGAGCGGGCCACGACCCAGGGCGGGACCGTGGGCTGGATCATCATCAGTTTGGGCATTTTCGGCGTGGTCGTCGCGGTGTTGCGGATCCTGTACATGGTCCGCGTCGGCATGTCGGTGTCCGCGCAGGTGCGGAACCTGGACAGCCCCTCCGACGGCAATCCCCTGGGGCGGGTGTTGCTCGCTTATCACGAGAACAAGGACATCGACCTCGAGTCCCTGGAATTGAAAATGGGCGAAGCGGTGTTGCGCGAGGTGCCAAAACTGAGTCGCCTGAACACCCTGATCAAGGTGATCTCTGTGGTGGCGCCTTTGTTGGGTCTGTTAGGCACGGTCATCGGCATGATCGTGACCTTCCAGTCGATCACCTTGTTTGGCACCGGCGACCCGAAACTCATGGCGGGCGGCATCTCGCAGGCCCTGATCACCACGATGTTGGGTCTGTGCGTGGCCATTCCCACGGTGTTCCTGCACAGCATCATGGCCGGCCAGAGCCGGCGGCTGATCGAGACCCTGGAAGGTCAGGCCACGGGCTTTGTCGCCGAGGCCTCCGAGGTTCAGCATCAGGCGACCTGAGGCCGGCGGGGGGATAAGACCCAGTGACTGATCTCATCCACGCCATATTGCGCGGCATCACCGGCCTCATCGGGCTGGAGCAGGGCTTCATCAACATGTGGGAAGCCATCCGCGACTTCCTGGAGTTGGGGGGGCCGGTGTTGTATTTGGTGGCGGTGGTGCTTGGCGTCATGTGGCTGTTCATCATCGAGCGCTTGGTCTTTTTCACCACGCAACAATCCCGTCTGGCTAACGCCGCCGCTCAGCGTTGGGAAGCGCGCCAGGAAAGGGGTTCCTGGCAGGCGCACCGCGTCCGCGAGGCTCTGATCTCCAATGTCAAAATTCAGGCGAACCAGTACCTGGGGATCATCAAAGCCTGCGTCGCCCTGTGCCCCTTGGTGGGTCTGCTTGGCACGGTGACCGGCATGATCACGGTTTTTGAGGTCATGGCGTTTCTTGGCACCGGCAACGCCAGGGCCATGGCGGCCGGGGTGTCCCAGGCGACGGTGCCGACCATGTCCGGCATGGTGGCGGCGCTGTCTGGCTATTTCATCAGTGTCTGGTTGCAGACCAAGGCGGATTCGGAGGTGGAGGAGTTAAGCGAGCGCCTGACCATGGATCATTAAACAACCACTTGAATGTAAGCGAGGAAGAGTGACATGCGTAAAATTTCCAGCGTGGGGACTGACGAAGAGTCGCAGGTTGATTTGACCCCGTTGATCGACGTGGTGTTCATCATGCTGATCTTCTTTATCGTGACGGCGACATTCGTCAAAGAGACCGGCATCGATGTGAACCGACCCGACGCGCCGACCGCGGAAGTGAAGAAAAAGGCCAACATTCTCATCGCCATAGACTCAAACAACAACATCTGGCTGGATCGAAGAAAGATCGACATCCGCTCCGTCATCCCCAACATTAAACGGTTGCGTTCGGAGAACCCGCAGGGTTCGGTGGTGATTCAGGCGGACGAGGAATCCAAGAACAAGGTGTTGGTGGAGGTCATGGACGCGGCGCGCCAGGCCGGCGTGGCCAACATCGCCCTCGCGGCGGAGAAATAACAATGGTCAAGCGTTATTTCGTCGCGGCAAGCGTCTCGCTTGTGGTGGTCTTCGGCCTGTTCTGGCTGATGCAGTATTTGATCAGCATCGCCGACCGGAAGCTGGACAAGGACGACCCGGGCCGACTGCTGGAGTTTGTGCGGATACAACCCGAGGAGAGCGTGAATCGGCGGAAAACCCCGCCGAAAAAGCCCCCGCCCCCGGACCAGCCGCCGCCGGAGCCGCCCCCGGCCGCCGTGGATGACATCTCGCCTGAGGCCCAGCCGGTGCAAGTGTCCGCCGCGCCGGTCAGCACCAATATCAACCTGGACGCCAGTGGTTTCGGCCTGGCTCCGAGCGACGGCGAGTATCTGCCCATCGTCAAGGTGCATCCCGTGTATCCCCGGCGCGCGCAGTCCCGCGGCATCGAGGGCTATGTCATCGTCGAATTCACCGTGACCAAACTCGGCGCCACCAAGGATATCCGCGTGGTTGAATCGGTGCCGCCGGGCATTTTCGACAAAGCCTCGGTGCAGGCGGCCGCCAAGTTCAAGTACAAGCCCCGGGTGGTTGACGGCCAGCCCATAGAAGTGCCGGGGGTGCAGAACAAAATCACCTTTGAGCTGGAGGATTAGTCTATGAGCGCCCGCAGTCCAAAGTTCAAAAGTTTCCTGCAACGCGGCGCCTTGTTGGCGGCGGCTCTTTGCGTAGCGCCGGTTTTCATCGTCGCGCACGCCCCTGATGCCGTTGCGCAATCCAAGGAAAAGCCAGAACAAAAGCACAAGACCCGCAAGACCCCCTCCATGAGCGAGCGGGTCTATAAACAGCTGACCGCAGCCCAGGAACTCATCGAGGCCAAAGACTATGACAATGGCCTGGCGGCCCTGCGCGAACTGGAGCGGCAACCAAAACTCTCCCATTATGAGAAGGCGCAACTCTACAACTATTTCGCCTACACCTTCTTCACCCTGGAGAAATACCAGGACGCCATAGACTCCTATGAAAAAGTGCTGGCGCAACCGGAGTTGCCCGAGGCCTTGGAGACGAATTCCCTGTACACGCTGGCCCAGCTCTACTTCATTGTCGAGGACTACCAGAAGGCCATTGACATCATCAACAGGTGGTTCTCCCTAACGGAGAAACCCACCGAGAACGCCTACATGTTGTTGGGGCAGGGCTATTATCAGCTGGAGAAGTACAAAGAGTCCCTGGTGCCGCTGAAAAAGGCCTATTCCATGGTGAAGGAGCGGGGCGACCAGCCCAAGGAAAACCTGTTGCTGTTGTTGCGGGTGGACTATTTCAACCTGGGCGATTACGACAACATGCTCAAGGTGCTGAAGGAACTGGTGGTCCTGTATCCCAAAACGGAATACTGGTTGACCATGGCCGGCACCTACTCGGAATTGAAGCGCTTGGACAAGCAGATGTCGATCCTGGAGATGCTGTATGAAGGCGGCAAGCTGGAGCGGGGCAGCCAGCAACTTAACCTGGCCAACCTCTACATGTTGCATGAAGCGCCTTACAAGGCGGCGGCGTTGTTGCAAAAAGGCGTGGAGGAGGAAAAGATAGAGTCAAACATCAGGAACCTGAGGCTGTTGTCCCAAGCCTGGTTGCAAGCCCAAGAACATGAGAAGTCAATCCCGCCGCTGAAAGAAGCCGCCAGCTTGTCCAAGGATGGCGAATTGGACATGCGGCTGGCCCAGGCGTACCTCAACCTCTACCGTTACAAGGAAGCGGTTGGCTCGCTGAAAGCCGCTTTCAAGAAAGGCGGCCTGAAGCGCAAGGACCAGGCCAATATCATGTTGGGTCTGGCCCTGTTCGAGTTGCAAAATTTCGACGCTTCCCTCCATGCCTTCCGCGAGGCGAGCAAGGACAAGCGTAGCAAAAAGGCCGCCGAGACTTGGCTGACCTATGTTGGCAATGAGAAAGAGCGGAAGCGGCAACTGGAAAAAAGCCTGAATCAACGCCGCCGGGGATGAAACAGCAAGGCGGCGTCCCCCGGCGTCCCGCGCCCGGCCCGGCCAGCGCCGGACACCGGTGAACCGGTGAAAGACTCGCCATGACCCGCGAAGTCATGGAATACGACGTGTTGGTGGTCGGCGCCGGCCCGGCTGGATTGGCAACCGCCATCCACCTCAAAAACCTGGCGCAACGCGAGAATCAGACCCTGAGCGTCTGCCTACTGGAAAAAGGCTCCGAAGTTGGCGCCCATATCCTCTCCGGGGCCGTGTTGGACCCCCGCGCCCTGAATGAATTGATCCCGGACTGGCGGGAGCGGGAAGCGCCCCTGCAGACGCCGGTCGAACAAGACCGGATTTATTTCCTCAGGAACGAGCGCGCCGCCATCCGCGTCCCGGGCCTCCTGGCGCCGGTCAGCATGCGCAACCATGGCAACTACATCGTCAGCCTGGGGAATGTCTGCCGCTGGCTGGCGGCGCAAGCCGAGGCCCTGGAAGTGGAGATCTATCCGGGGTTTGCCGCCACAGAAGTCCTGTTCAACGACGACGGCGGCGTGAAGGGGGTGGCGACGGGCGACATGGGTCTGTCGGCCCAGGGGGAGCGGAAAGACTCCTACGAGCAAGGCATGGCGATCCACGCCAAGCACACCGTGTTCGCCGAGGGCAGCCGCGGCCACCTGGGACGGCGCCTCATTGAAAAATTCGGCTTGGACCAGGGCCGGGACCCGCAACATTACGGCCTGGGCCTCAAGGAATTGTGGGAAGTCCCGGCGGAAAAATCCCGCCCCGGATTGGTGGTCCACGGCTCAGGCTGGCCCCTGTCGCGCCACGCCTCCGGCGGCTTCTTCCTCTACCACCTGGAGGACAACCAGGTGGTGGCGGGGTTGATCGTCGACTTGAATTATTCCAATCCCCACTTGAGCCCCTACGATGAGTTTCAGCGTTTCAAACATCATCCCGTGATCGCGGAAACCCTGACCGGCGGCCGCCGGCTCGCCTACGGCGCCCGCGCCATCACCAAGGGGGGGTTGTTCTCCTTGCCGAAGATGTCCATGCCCGGCGCCTTGTTGGTCGGTTGCGACGCGGGGACGCTGAATTTCGCCAAGATAAAAGGCACGCACACTGCCATGAAATCCGGCATGGTGGCGGCTGAAATCCTGCTGGAGGCCTGCGCGCGGGGAGATGGCGCGGGCCAGGACCTAGCGGAGTACAACGAACGCTTTGCCGCCTCCTGGGCCTACGACGAGTTGCGCCGGTCGCGCAATTTTGGGGCCGCCATGCATCAATTCGGCATGTATTTGGGCGCGGCGTTCAATTTGCTCGACCAGTCCGTTTTTCGGGGCCGGTTGCCGCTTTCCCTGCATGACCGGCAACCGGATCACGAGGCCTTGAAACCGGCGGCGGACTGCGAGGCCATCCAGTATCCCAAGCCGGACGGCGCCCTGAGTTTCGACAAGCTTTCCTCGGTGTTCATCTCGAACACCAACCACGAGGAAGACCAGCCTTGCCATCTGACCTTGAAGGACGATGCTATTCCCATCGCCGTGAACCTGAAGACCTACGCCGCCCCGGAACAGCGCTACTGCCCCGCCGGCGTCTATGAGATCGTGGACGAAGACGGCGCCCCCCAGTTGCGCATCAATGCGCAAAACTGCGTGCATTGCAAGACCTGCGACATCAAAGATCCCACCCAAAACATCGTCTGGGTGCCGCCCGAAGGCGGCGGGGGGCCTAACTACCCCAATATGTAGGCCCTGGCCGGGAGGCGGGGTCTGCGCCTTAGGCGCGGCTCCAGGCTCGAAGGCGGGGGGTCGTTCCGTCCCTTGCCTTCCGGCCTATTCCCACTCCAGCTCCGTGAAGGCTCGGGTGACATTCCTGCGGTGATTTTCCTCATGCAACAGCCAACGCTGTTTTTCCTCCCTCCCCACCGTCTCGATCACTTCTTCCATGAACGCTCCCTGGGCGATGGCCTCTCTGGTGTCCGTCAGCAACATGAGCAGATAGTCCTCCTGCGAGGCCCCGGCCTCCGGCCAGGCCGCGGCCGGGGCGCCATGGCCGGGAACGACAGGGCCGCTCCCTGCGGTTTTTAGCTTCTCCAGGACCGCCAACCACCCCTTCAAGCTGCCATCCAGGGCCGGGATCCTGTCGATGAAAAGCAGGTCGGAAAGCCACAGGGCGCCGGTCTTTTCATCGTAGATGGACACATCCGTGTAGGAGTGGGCGGGGGGGTGCGCGGTCAGCGTGATGGTCCGGTTGCCCAGGTCCAGTTCCAGCTGATCTGTCACGACGAGATCAGGGCCGACAATCGAGTCCGGGCCGGGAGCGGCGCCCAGATTGGCGGCAAACTCAGACAGGAAAAAAGAGCGGTTCTGCGCCATCTCCTCTTTGAGGTTTTCGTGTCCGACGAATTTCGGGTTGTCCGGCTTGAACGCGGCGTTGCCCAACACATGGTCGAAGTGGATATGGGTGTTGATCACATAGCAGATCGGCAGGGCCGAGCGCGCTTTTATGGCGTTTCTGAGGGCCGCGCCGGTGGCGATGGAGCCGCCTGTGTCGATGACGGCGATGCACTCGTCCCCCGCGATGAAACCGATGTTGGCGATGTCATCGCGGCCGGTGTCCTCCAGCCCCGCATGACGGCCCTGGTGGACATAAAGCCCTGGGCCGATCTCGGTCAGGTTGAACTCCGGCCCCCCGGCGCGTCCCGGGGCGGCGAGCAAAAGGCTGGCTAAAACCGCGAAAATGACAAATCTGAATAAAATGTTTGCGCTCCTGAAAGTTTTAGGCTATCTTTATGGACGGACGAGCCATGCGCATCCTGACCGCACAACCTGTTTCCCCTCTTCGGTTGTTTTCCGTTCCTTCTCCGCTTGCGCTGGTTGCCAGTTTCCCCTTTGACACGACCTATTAAGAAGGAGGTTCCATGTTTGAATATGAGCAGGAAATCGTCAAGACTCTATTAAACGAAAATGAGAATTTCAAGCGTTTGCACGCCCGGCATGGCGAGTTGAAAGAACAAGTCAATAACGCCAACTCTGGCGCGCTTGTTGTGGATGCCTACGCGCTTGAAGCCATGAAAAAAGAAAAACTGCTTCTTAAGGACCAGATGGCCGCGATGATCAACGAGTACCGCCAAAGCGAGTTGCACTGAGCAGGCCGGGCGCTTGGCCCCGGTCCGCCGGGGTTGCCGCCCGCGCCCGGCGCGTTAAATCGCCAGGCGCGCGCCGATGAGCAACAGCATGGAGGCCAGGGCCGGGCGCATGTATTTGTCGGACACTTGCGCGCCGGTGTGGCTGCCCAGGTAGATCCCGGGCAACGAGCCAATGATCAGGCTGAGCAACAGCGAGACATCCACCGCGCCCAGGCTCCAGTGTCCCAGGCCCGCTATGGCGGTGATAGGCACCGCGTGGGCCAGGTCGGTTCCGACTATTTTCACGGTGTGCCGGCGGGGATACAGGAACATCAGCACGGCCGCCCCCAAGGCGCCGGCGCCCACCGAGGAGAAGGTGACCAACGCGCCGATCAGCGCGCCGGACAGGATTGTCATGGGATCGCGCCAGCGCCTGTGCATCAAGCGCACCGCCTGAAACCGCTCTTTTTTGCCCAAGGCCCGAAGTTGCTCTTTGAATAAAATCACCAGCGAGGTCAGGATCAGGGCCAGGCTGAGCATGGAGGTGAGCAGGCGGTCGTAATCGACGCCCGTGGCCGCCAACCGTTTGAGAAAAAGCGTCGCGACCACTGTCGCCGGAACGCTGCCCGCGCACAGCAACCTGACGATTTTCCAGTCGATAGTGCCTTGCCTTTGATGGGCGAAAATGCCGCCGCCCTTGGTGATGGCGGCGTAGATAAGGTCAGTGCCTACCGCCACCGCCGGCTTGATGCTGAAGACCAGCACCAGGATGGGCGTCATCAGGGAGCCGCCGCCGACGCCGGTCATGCCGATGATGAAGCCGACGGCGAAACCGGCAATTGTGAAAGTGAAGTCCATGGAAGTGGCACTGTAAAAATAAATTGCTATGCTATAAAACAATAATTCTCTATACTTTTATAACTAAAAGATATATAATGCCGTTATGAAACTGCAACAGCTACGCTACATCTGCGAAGTGGCCCGGCGCAACTTGAATGTGTCCCTCACGGCCCGGGACATCTACACCTCCCAGCCGGGGATCAGCAAGCAAATTCGGTTGTTGGAGGAAGAGCTAGGTCTGAAGATCTTTCAACGCAACGGCAAGCGCCTGACGGAAATCACCCCGGCGGGGCGGGCGGTCATCGATGTCGCCGGCACCATTCTGGAGCAAGCGGACAAACTGAAGCAACTGGCCATGGAGCATACGGACGAGAACCGCGGCTCGCTGTCCATAGCCACCACCCACACCCAGGCGCGCTATGTTTTGCCCCCCATCATTCGCCGCTTCAGGGACAAATACCCGGAGGTCGTTCTGCACATGCACCAAGGCACGCCCATGCAGATATCGGAATTGGCCGCCGCCGGCACCGTCCAGTTCGCCATTGCCACAGAGGCCCTGGAGTTGTTCGATGACTTGATCATGATGCCCTGCTACCACTGGAACCGCAGCGTCATCGCGCCAGCGGACCACCCTCTGACCCGCCTTAGTCGCCGCCTTGAGCTCAGCGACATAGCCGATTATCCCATCGTGACCTATGTTTTCGGGTTCACCGGGCGCTCGCAACTGGATCAGGCCTTTGACCGCGCCGGCCTCAAGCCCCAGGTCGTGTTCACTGCCGCCGACGCCGATGTGATCAAGACCTATGTGAGATTGGGCATGGGCGTGGGCATCGTGGCCACCATGGCCTACGACCCGGAATTGGACTCCGACCTGGTTTCCATTGACGCCAGCCACCTGTTCGAGCATAGCGTCACCCGCTTGGGCTTTCGGCGCGGGATCCTTCTGCGGGGCTATATGTACGATTTCATCGAGTTGTTCGCCCCGCACCTGACCCGCGGCGTGACGCAACGGGCCGCCGCGACCGATGGCAAAGCGGAGCTGGAGCAAGTTTTCAGGACGATGAACCTGCCCACTTTTTGATCCGCCTGGTTAATCCGCCGAGGGGGTTGCTCTTGGGGCGGGTTTGAGCCGCAGGCGCGGGGGCAGACCCCTCAAGCCTCCTTAGCGGCTAAAATTCCCGGCGTGCAGACCGCACTCTTTTTTGGTCTCCTCTTCCCACCACCAGCGACCCTCCCGCTCATGCTGGTTGGGCAGGACCGGACGAGTGCAAGGTTCGCAACCGATGCTGACATAGCCCCGATTGTGCAGTTCGTTGCAAGGCACATCGTTGTCGCGGATGTGCCGCCACACCTGCGCCGAGCTCCAGTTCGCCAAGGGGTTGAATTTGCACAAGGGGTGAGCGTCTGAAGAGAACGCCCCGTCCGCCTCCATCACGGAGAGAGCGGTCCGGGACGGGCTCTGGTCTTTTCGCTGGCCGGTGATCCAGGCGTCGACCTTTTGCAACTTGCGCCGCAAGGGCGCGACTTTGCGCACGCCGCAACACTCCTGGTGGCCATCCTGATAGAAACTGTAAAGCCCCTTCTTCGCCACAAACGCCTCCAGCGGCGCCGCGTCCGGGGACAAGATCTCCAGATTGATCGGGTAACGATTTCTGACCTGCTCCAGGAAGCGGTAGGTTTCCGCATGGAGGCGTCCGGTGTCCAAGGAAAACACCTGAGGCCGGGAGACGATCTTGCAGGCCATGTCGATCAGGACCACATCTTCCGCGCCGCTGAATGATATGGCGATGTTGTCGAACAGCGAGTAGGCAAAGCGCAGGATTTCGTCCGGCTCTTTGCCATCGTAGGCCGCCGCTTGGGCCTCTATGTCAAAAGTTTTTCCAGTCATGCCTGTGGGTTGATTTGATTTCGGGGGCGATTGTAACAACGATTTATTATTCCGATTTAGAATGAATAATAATCTTTATATAAGATTTCTGTATATTAAACCACGGCGCGGCCATAGATGGCTTACAATGGAACGCCCCATAGACAGGCCCGGGTTGATTGCAGATGCGCCACGCCTTGATCGAACCGCAAACCCTGCAGGCCCGCCTCGGCGACCCTGCCTGGGCGGTGGTGGACTGCCAGCACGATCTGGCGGACACGGGCGCGGGCCGCCGGGCCTACCAAGCCGGCCATTTGCCCGGCGCGGTTCACGCCGATCTGGACGCTGATCTCAGCGGCCCGCCTGCCACCGATTGCGGGCGGCATCCCGTGCCGGCGCCAGCAGTCCTGGAGGAGCGTTTTTCCGCCCTGGGGCTGGACAACGGCAAGCAGGTGGCGGCTTACGATGCTTCCGGCGGCGCCTACGCCGCGCGCCTGTGGTGGTTGTTGCGCTACGCCGGCCACGAACGGGTCGCGGTCCTGAACGGCGGCTTGCAAGCCTGGAAGCGGGCCGGGTTTGAGTTGGAGACAGGCCCCGGCGCGGCTCCAGGCGGCGCCCGCTTCAAGGCCTCGATAGACGCCAGGGCCCTGGTCAAGCTGGATGAGGCGATTTCTCTCAGTCAGCGCGGCGGCCGCCTGATCGATTCCCGCGAGCCAGCGCGTTACGCCGGTCAATCCGAACCCATAGACCCGGTGGCGGGACACATCCCCGGCGCGGTGAATCATTACTGGAAGAACAACTTGGATGACCAGGGGCGGTTCCTGCCCCCGGAACGCCTCAGTGCGGGGTTGCAAGCGGCTTACGCCGGGGCCAGGCCTGACGAAGTGGCGTTTTACTGCGGTTCCGGCGTGACGGCATGCCACAACCTGTTGGCGGCGGTCTGCGCCGGCCACCCCATGCCGCGGTTGTACGCCGGCTCCTGGAGCGAATGGTGTTCGGACCCGGCCCGGCCCATCGCCCCGCCCCGGCCCGGCGTCCGCGCCGCCGAATGACCCCGGCTGGCGATGGACAGCAGGGCCTTGTTGGAATGTCTGTTGGACAACTCGCGCCATTCCGGCGGCCGTTTGGCGACGCAGGCCGGCGTGAGTCGCACCGCCATCTGGCAGGGGATCAAACGCCTCCGGCGTTTGGGGCTGACCATCAGCGCGAAACATGGCCAGGGCTACCGCTTGGAAGACCCGGTGGAGTTGTTGGACGAGACGGCCCTGCGCCGCGAACTCGGCCCGAAGGCCGGCGCGCTTCGGCTTGAAATCCTGTTCGATACGGATTCCACCAATAATCGCCTGACAGCGAGTTTTGGCCGCCCGGATTTTCACGGCCGCATCGTGTTGGCGGAGCATCAGCGCGCCGGCAAGGGGCGGCGCGGCAGAACCTGGGCGTCCCCCTTGGCTGGGGGGCTGTGCTTGTCCATAGGCTGGCGTTTCGAGGCCCCTCCCGCGTCCCTCAACGCGCTGTCCTTGGCATGCGGGGTGGCGGTGATAGACGCCCTGGAGGGCCTGGGCCTGAGTGGGCTTGGCCTCAAGTGGCCCAATGACATTATGCGCACCGGCGGGAAGCTGGGGGGCATCCTGCTGGAATCGCGCAGCGAGACGGCGGCGACCTGCGATGTGGCCATAGGCATAGGTTTGAACATCCGCCTGCCTGAGGCCGTGAAGGCCGGCATCGACCAGCCCGTCGCCGACCTGCATGGTTGCTTTCACCAGGCGCCGTCTCGCAATCGGTTGGCCGGAAAAATCATCGCCGAACAGCTGTCCATGTTGACCCGCGTGGCGGAACATGGCCTGGGGGAACACCTGCAAAGGTGGCGGACCTTGGACTTCCTTGCGGGGCGTCGGGCCCAGCTGTCCCTGCCCGGCCGCGTCTTGCGGGGCGAGGTCAGGGGGGTGGATGACAACGGCCTGTTGCTGATGAAGATGGATGGCGGTTCCCTGCAGACCTTCAGCAGCGGGGAGCTAAGCCTGAGGGCTGAAGGATGAAATGGTTGGTTGACATCGGCAACACGCGGGTCAAGTGGGCCTGCGGCGACGGCGCGACTCTATCCGAGCATGGCGCGTTTTCCTACGCGCCGGACACCTTGCGCCGGGAGCTGACGCAACGCTGGCCGGGGGCGCGTCCCGACTGGCTGGAAAAGGCCCTCATCGCCAGCGTCGCCGGCCCTGAGGTCACGGGAACGGTCCGGGATTTCATCGCCGGCGCCTGGTCAGTGAAGGCGCGCGAGGCCGTCGCCGAGCCAGCGCGGGACGGGCTGAAAAACGGCTACGACGACCCGGCGTCTCTGGGTGTGGATCGCTGGTTGGCCCTGTTGGCGGCATGGCGCAAATACGAGACTTCCTTGTGCGTGGTTGATTGCGGCACCGCCATCACTGTGGATATTGTCCTGTATAAGGGGCAACGCCAGGGCGGACAGCACTTGGGCGGTCACATCTACCCGAGCCTGGCGACGATCAGGAAGGCGCTGGCTATGGTCACCGGTCAAATCCAGGCGGACGATGACGCTGTTCCGGCCCTGGCCTTTGGCCATTCTACCCCGGAGTGCGTTAGCAACGGCTACGCCTTCGCGCTGTCGGGCCTGTTGCGGGAGTGCATCGAGAAAGTCCGGAAGGAACACGACGCCGAACTATTGACGGTCATCACCGGCGGCGGAGCGGCGACCCTGCCTCCATCCCTGTTGCTTGCGCGCACTGTCCCTGAGCCTCACCTGGTCCTGCAAGGCCTGAACCTGCTCCGCTGAGTAAGGCCATCGCCCCGAAGGTTCAGCGCAAGCTGAGGGCGATGCCCGCTAAGATGGCGATTCCCACCCAGTTGTTGTTGTTGAAGGCGCGGAAGCAACGGGCCGGCGCCCGTTCCCTGATGAGAACTTGCTGATATGCCATCAGGCCCGCTACCACCAACAAGGAGGCCTGATAAGCAACGCCGAAATCCAACCGCCGGCCCAGGCCCCACAGGGCCGCGATGAACAGGACCTGGATGACGCCAATGATCAGGCGGTCTTGCTTGCCGAACAGAATGGCGGTGGATTTCACCCCCGCCTTTATGTCGTCTTCCCGATCCACCATGGCGTAGAGGGTGTCATAGACCAACACCCACAGCATGTTCGTTGCCAGGATCAGCCATGCCGTTGCCGGCACGCTGTTAATCGAAGCGGCGAAGGCCATAGGGACGCCCCAGCTGAAGGCGACGCCCAAAAAGAGTTGCGGCAGATGGGTGTGGCGTTTCATAAACGGATAGAGCGCGGTGATGAACACGGCGAACAGCGACAACAACACGGTCAGGCGGTTTGTGGTCAGGACCAACAAGAAGGCGCTGAGGGTCAGCGCGAAGATCACCCAGCCCGCCTCCGAGACGGAGACCTGGCCCGAGGCGAGGGGGCGGGTTCGAGTGCGGGCCACAAAGGGGTCGAAATCCCGGTCTGCCAGATCGTTGACCACCACGCCGGCGGAGCGGGTCAGGAAGGCGCCGGCGATGAAAACGGACAACAAATGCAACGAGGGCAGGCCCTCGTTGGCGATCCACAGGGCCCACAGGGTGGGCCACAGCAACAGCAACCAGCCCACCGGCCGGTCCAACCTGATGAGGTCGGCGTACAGGCGCGCTTTTTCCCCCACGGCGCCCATTTCACACCTTGCCGAAGTCGATTTTCGTGTCCATCCAGCGCGTGATGATCTTGCCCGCCTGGGCCGGGCGTTGTTCAAGCAAGGCGTCGGCGGTTTGCCGCACCTGCGGGATCAACCCCGCGTCCCGCGCGAAGTTGGCGATGCGCAACTCTGGCGCGCCGGTCTGCCGTTTGCCTAAAATCTCCCCCGGCCCCCGCAGTTCCAGGTCGGTCTTGGCGATCTCGAAGCCGTCGTTGGTTTCCCGCATTTTATTCAGCCGGGCCTGGGCGTTGTCGGACAGCGGCGGCTGGTAGAGCAGGGCGCAGGCGCTGGCCTGGGCGCCCCGGCCCACGCGCCCGCGCAACTGGTGCAACTGAGACAGGCCCAGGCGTTCGGCGTTTTCTATGATCATCAGGCTGGCGTTAGGCACATCCACCCCCACCTCGATCACCGTCGTGGCGACTAACAGATCCACCAGGCCGGCCTTGAAGCCGTCCATCACGGCTTCTTTTTCCGCGCTTTTCATCCGGCCGTGGATCAGCCCCACATTCAGTTCCGGCAACTGCTCCGCCAGGTTCTTGCGCATGTCTTCCGCCGCCTGCAATTGCAAGGTCTCCGAGTTTTCGATCAACGCGCACACCCAATAGACCTGCCGCCCCTGCTGGCATGCCGCGCTGATGCGCCGGATCACATCGCCCCTTCTTTCATTGGACAGGACTGTGGTCTTGACCGGTTGCCGGCCTGGGGGCAGTTCGTCTATGACGGAAAGGTCCAGGTCCGCGAACAAGGTCATGGCCAAGGTTCTGGGGATGGGGGTGGCGGTCATGATCAGCTGATGGGGTTGCCGCGCCGCTTGCGCCCCCTTCTCCAGCAGGGCCAGGCGCTGGTCAACGCCGAAGCGGTGTTGCTCATCCATGATGACCAGGCCCGCGTTGCCAAACGCCACCTGTTCCTGAAACAGGGCGTGAGTGCCGACCGCCACCAAGGGTTGCGAGGACTGCAACAGCTCCAAGGCCTGTCGTTTTTCGGCCCGGGACTGTTTTCCGGTCAGCAACAGCACCGGTACGCCCAACGCGGAGAGCCATTGCTTCACATTGAAGTAATGTTGATCCGCGAGAATTTCCGTCGGGGCCATGAGGGCCACCTGGCAGCCGGCGTTGATGACGCACACCGCGGCGCTGGCGGCCACCACGGTCTTGCCTGAGCCCACATCTCCTTGCAACAGCCGCAACATGGGCACCGCCTTGGCCAGGTCCCCGCGAATTTCCCTCAGGGTCCGCTGTTGCGCGCCGGTCAACTGGAAGGGGAGCGCCCTCAGAAAGGCGTTCACGGCCTCGTTGTCCGCCGCGCTGATGCGAAACGAACGGCGCATCTGGATCTGCTTGCGTGCGATGCGCAGGCTGAGGTGATGCGCCAACAATTCCTCGAAGGCCAAGCGCCGCTGGGCCGGATGGCGGCCTTCCATCAGGCTTTGCACATCCGCGTCCGGCGGCGGCTTGTGAACGAAGCGCAGGGCGGCGCGAAGGTCGAAGGGAGCAAAGCGCTTCAACGCCCCGGCGGGCAGTAGTTCTTCCAAGCCGGCTTGGTCTCGTTGCAGGGCCGCCAGGGCCTGTTCCGCAAGGTCGCGCAACTTGAACTGGGAGAGGCCCTGGGTCAGTGGGTACACAGGGGTCAGGGTTTGCTCCACCTCCGTGGCGTCCGGGTTCACCCGCTGACATTCTGGGTGGACCATCTCCAGGCCGCGCTGGCCCCTCCTTGTCTGTCCCCAGCAACGCAGGGTGACGCCCGGTTTCAGATACGCCTGCTGGGCCTGGGAGAAGTGAAAGAAGCGCAAGGTCACCACGCCGCTGCCGTCGCTCAGGCGACAAACCAGGCTGCGCCGTTTGCCGAACAGCACTTGCGCGGTCTGCACCGCGCCTTGGCACAGGGCGAACTCCCCAGGCGCAAGCTGGCCTATTGGCGCCAGCCGGGTGCGGTCCAAGTGTCGGTGGGGCAGGTGGAACAGCAGATCCTGCACCGTGCGGATCCCCAGGTGGCGCAGGCACTCGGCGATGCGGGGGCCGACGCCCCTCAGGGAAGCGACGGGCGCGGCAAGGGAGGGGGAAGGACCGGTCTTAACGCCTGCTGATCCGGGACACATGGGGGACGCGCCTTATCCACTTGATGATGCGCGCTAAGTGTTGCCGGTCAGTGACTTCGACCACGAACTTCAGGGTGGTGTAGCGGTCTTCCCGGTCTTCCATTTCCACGCCGACGATGTTGGCGTTCTGAGTGGCGATTTCCGTCGCGATCTTGGCTAAGGCGCCCCGCTGGTTGAGGCTGTCAACCCGGATGTTCGTGGGAAAACTGCCCGCTATGTTGTCTTCCCAGGCGACGCCGAGCCACTTGTCCGGATGGTTTCTGAATTCCGTGACATTGGGGCAGGTCTGGTGATGCACGACGATGCCGCGGCCGGTGGTGACAAACCCCAGAATGGGGTCGCCCGGTATGGGCCGGCAGCACTTGGGAAAGTTGACCACCATGCCCTCGGTGCCTTTGATGGTGAGTGGGGCGTTGTTCTTCTTGCGCGCCCCCGCTTGCGCGCCGGGTCCCTCCAGGAGTTGCCGGGCCACCACAGGGGCCATGCGGTTGCCTAAGCCCACTTCCTGCAGGAGCTCGTCCTGTTCCGCCAAGCCGCATTCCTCCAGCGCCTTGCTCCATTGGGAGGGTTTGATCTGGTCGTAGTCTATGGAGTGGGTTTGCAATTCCCGGATTAGCAGGCGCTTCCCCAGGCCCCGCGCCTCGCTCTTGCGCAGGTTTTTAAGGTAGTGGCGGATGTTGGTTCGGGCCTTGGCCGTCACAGCGAAATTCAGCCACAGGGGGTCGGGCCTAGCATTGGGCGCGGTGCTTACTTCCACCGTCTGTCCGGTGGCGATATGGGTGCTTAACGGCGCCAGGCGCCGGTCTATGCGCGCGCCCACGCAACTGTTGCCCACATCCGTGTGTATGGCGTAAGCGAAGTCCACGGCGGTGGCGCCCTTCTGCAGTTCGATGATCTCGCCCTTGGGGGTGAAGGCATAGACGGATTCGGGGAACAGGTCAACCTTGACATGCTCTAAAAACTCTTGGGGATTGCCCGCCGTGGTCTGCATTTCCACCACGCGCCGCAGCCACGCCCGAGCCCGTCTGTGGGCGCCGGAGCGGTCGCTGCTCGCGCTGGACTTGTACAGCCAGTGCGCCGCGATGCCGATTTCCGCCATGTCATCCATGTCCCGGCTCCTGATCTGCACCTCCAGCGGCACGCCATAGGGGCCGAACAGGATTGTGTGCAGGGATTGGTAGCCGTTCGACTTGGGAATGGCCACATAGTCCTTGAATTTGCCCGGCATCGGCTTGTAGAGATTGTGCACCGTGCCAACCACCCGATAGCAGGTTTCAACATCCTCGACGATGATGCGAAATGCGTACACATCGTGGACTTCATGGAAAGACAAATCCTTGTTCAGCATCTTCTGGTAGATCCCGTACAGGTGTTTTTCCCGACCCAAGACTTGCGCGGGGATTTTTTCCTGGCGCAGCCGCCGCTTCAAGCTCGTCCTGATCTTGTTGATGATCTCCTTGCGGCGCCCCCGGGCCTTGACGATCTGTTGGCTCAGCACGCGGTGGCGCATGGGGTAGAGGACGGCGAAGCCCAGGTCTTCCAGCTCCAGGCGGATGCTGTTTATGCCTAAGCGCTGGGCGATGGGCGCGTAGATGTCCAATGTTTCGCGCGCGATGCGCCGGCGTTTCGGCGGCGTCAACGCGCCCAGGGTGCGCATGTTGTGCAACCGGTCCGCCAGCTTCACGATGATCACCCGGATGTCGTTGCTCATGGCCATGAGCATCTTCTGGAAATTGCGGGCCTGGCTCTCCGCGCGGGAAGCTTGGCTCTCCGCATGGGAATTGAGCTGGGGCAGCTTGCTGACGCCATCCACCAGCTCCGCCACGCTCTTGCCGAATTTTCCGCTTATCTCCTTCTTGGAGGCGTCGGTGTCTTCCACCACATCGTGCAGGATGGCGGCCATCAGGGTTTGGTGGTCCATGTACAGGTCGCCGAGGATGCGGGCCACTTCCAGAGGGTGGTGGATGTAGGGTTCGCCGCTCAGGCGCCGCTGACCCTCGTGGGCGACGGCGCCGAACTCGTAGGCGCGGCGCACCTTTCCCACCTCGTCGGGGGCCAGGTATTCGCCGACCTGTTTCTCCAGTTCGGTGATGGTTGTCACGGCTTCAAGTGTAACTTAATCGGGCGGGATTGCGCAGGGTTTGCGGGCGCGAACCGACCAAGGCGGGGGCGGGCCGGCGTTGGGGCCGGCCGGGAATGACAGCCCCTCAAGAAGCTCAAACGGGCGGAGCGTGAACTCAGAAAGTGTCCGGAAAGTCGTCCAGGGAACTATCGTCCAGGCGCGGGAGGGTGGGGGAGAAACGGATATCTTCGAGGCGCTCTTCAAACTTGGGCTGGTGGCCCAGATCCTTGATGTTCTCCGGCGTGACCAGCCCCTCGGCGATCTCGCGCAGGGCGACCACGGTGGGCTTGTCCGAGTCCTCCTCCACCAGGGCCTCGGCCCCCATGCTGAGTTGCCGGGCCCGCTTGCTTGCCAACAGCGTCAGGTCATAGCGGTTGCCAATTTTTTCCAGGCAGTCTTCCACAGTCAGTCTTGCCATGTCGATTCGCTCTCGCAGTTGAAGTTGCGGCGCAGTGTAACAGAAACCCGGGGGCGATGGCAAACCGCAATCGCGCCGCGCCGGCCTAAAGCGGGGCGCCGGGGCTATCCTTTCAACAGGGCCGCCACCCGGCTGTCGTAGTACGCCTGTTGCAACCGGCGCGCATGGCGGGTCGCGGCGCGAATCGCCATGAGTTGCGCCAGGGTCTGGTCGAAGTCATCGTTGATCACCAGGTAGTCGTATTCCCCGTAGTGGCTGATCTCGTTGACGGCGTCTTGCATGCGGCGTTTGATGTTTTCATCCGCGTCTCCCCGGCCCGTCAACCGCTCCTCCAGGGCCTTGAGGGAAGGCGGCAACAAGAAGATCTGCACCGCCTCGGCCAGGGCCTGGCGCACCTGCCTCGCGCCTTGCCAGTCTATGTCCAGGATGATGTCGCGCCCGGCGGCCAGCTCGCCCTCCACCCAATCCCGGGAAGTCCCGTAGCGATGATCAAACACCTTGGCATGCTCGAGGAACCGCCCCTGGCGGGCCAGGGCCTCGAACTCATCCGGGTTGACGAAATGATAATCCACGCCAGGTTGCTCGTAGGCCCGGGGCCCGCGGGTCGTGTGGGAGACGGATAGACGCAAGTCCGGGACCTGTTTCAGCAGGGCCTGGGCCAAGGAGGTCTTGCCGGCACCGGAGGGCGCTGACAGCACGAACAAAACCCCTTTCAAGCCGTTTTCAGTCATGCCCCGGGTCACTCCACATTCTGCGCCTGCTCGCGCATTTGTTCGATCAACACCTTGAGCTCAATGGAGGCGTTGTTAGTGACCAGGTCGGCGGACTTGGCCCCCAAGGTGTTGGCCTCGCGGTTCATCTCCTGCATGAGAAAATCCAGCCGCCGCCCGTTAGGCCGGTCTTCCTCCATGACCCGCCCGATCTCCCGCAGATGGGCCTCCAGGCGGTCCAGTTCTTCCTCCACATCCAGCTTTTGCGCCAACAAAACCAGTTCCTGCTCCAATCGGCCCTCTTCCAGCTTCACCTCCAGAGCTTGGGCGCGGGCCCGGCAACGCTCCCCGGCGGCCTCCAAAATGGCGGGCATTTTCTCCCTGACCTGCTCTAATTGCGCCCGGCACAGCGCGCAACGGGCTTCGAGCAAGGCCTTGATCTTTTCCCCTTCCCGGCGCCGGGTCTGAACCACCTCGTCGATGGCTTGCTCCAACAGCGCCAACAGGGGGTCGCTGACCTCCTCCAGAGCGAGTTTGCGAGTCTCCATGACCCCGGGCCATTTCAGCACATCCAGGCGGTTGAGCGTGGCGGGGCCTTCCACCTCCAGCGCGGCGGCGGCTTGGATCAGCTCTTGCGCCAAGGCCTGATTGACCTGAAGCCCGGCGTCCGCCGCGCCGGTTTCGTAGCGCAGACCGCACTCCACCTTGCCCCGGCTCAGTCTGGCCGCGAGCCGCTCTCTAATGACGGGTTCCAAGGCCCGCAAGGCCTCGGGAAGCCGCAACGAGAGGTCCAAGTAGCGATGGTTCACGGCGCGCACCTCCCAGCTGGCGCGCCCCCAGGGGCCGGCGCTTTCAACCCGGGCAAAAGCGGTCATGCTGGCGATCATGTAGGGTCTCCCCGGCGTTATCCGCGCTGGCCAGCAGTGTACTTGCTCCACCGGCGCGGCGCAAACGGGGCCGCGCCCGCCGCGGCGGGTTTCCCGTTTGGCCCCGGATTTTCTATAATGGATGCTCTTTTGTTGCGGGAGCGTGTGAAATGCGTCCCAGTGGCCGCGCTGGTGATGAACTGAGAAAAGTGGTTTTGACCCGGAACTACGCCTGCCATGCCGAGGGTTCGGTCCTGGTGGAGTTTGGCCGCACCAAGGTGCTGTGCGCCGCCAGCTTCGAAAACTCCGTGCCGCAGTTTCTGAAGGGCGCCGGCAAAGGCTGGGTGACCGCCGAATATGGCATGTTGCCGCGCTCCACCAACAAACGCTCGCGCCGCGAGGCCGCCCAGGGCCGGCAAGGCGGGCGCACCCATGAGATCCAGCGCCTGATAGGGCGGGCCTTGCGGGCCGTGACAGACCTGAACGCCTTAGGGGAGAACACCATAGTGGTTGACTGCGATGTCATCCAAGCCGATGGCGGCACCCGCACCGCCGCCATCACCGGCGGCTATGTGGCTTTGGCGGACGCCGTCGATAAGATGTTGAAGCAGAAGCGCATCAAGCGGCGCCCCATAGGGGCCGCCGTGGCCGCTGTTTCGGTGGGCATGCGCGACGGCGCGGCGCTGTTGGACCTGGATTACGCCGAGGATTCCACCGCCGAGATGGATCTGAATGTGGTGATGAATGATCGCGGCGAGCTCATCGAGATCCAGGGCGCGGCGGAACAGCGCCCCTTCACTTTTGCCGAGCTGGACCAGCTCCTGGCGTTGGCCCGGGGCGGCCTGGAGCGGCTGTTCGCCCTGCAGGCCGCCGCCCTGGGAGCCGCCGCCGGCGCCGTCCCGGGGCCGGAGGGTTAAGCATGGCGCCCACGGTCGCCAGCCCCGCGCCGCCCCTGGCTGAGGCCCCCTTGCCGGAGGCGCCGCTCCCGGCGGCAAGGGAAATCGTCCTGGCCAGCAACAACCCCGGCAAGTTGCGAGAGTTTGCGCAACTCTTCGCGGGGCGCGGGATCAGGATGTTGCCGCAGTCCGCTTTCCGGGTGCCGCCGGTTGCGGAGACCGGCGTCGATTTTGTGGACAACGCCCTCATCAAGGCCCGCCACGCCGCCGCCCTGACCGGCGAGCGGCTCGTGGTCGCCGACGATTCCGGCCTGGAGGTGGATGCCTTAGATGGCGCGCCGGGCCTGCGTTCGGCCCGCTACGCCGGCGACGGCGCCTCCGACGCCGACAATCTGAGGCTGTTGTTGGAAAACCTTGCCGGCGCGCCTCGCTCTCCGGCCCGGTTCCGTTGCGCCATGGTATGCCTGCGCCGGGCCGACGATCCCGCCCCTGTGGTCGCCACCGGCGTTTGGGAGGGTCAGATCCTGGCCGCGCCCCGGGGCGCCAACGGCTTCGGCTACGATCCGGTGTTTTACCTGCCAGCCCAGGGCCGCGCGGCGGCGGAGTTGCCCCCGGACCTCAAGAACGCCCTCAGCCACCGGGGCCAGGCCCTGCGGGCCCTGTTGGAAAAGATGAAGCATGCTCGCCTGTTGGATTGACGCCAAGGGAGCCGCGGGGCTTATCCGGGGGGGGAGGCTCCTGCCCCTGTTGCTCCTGAGCCAGGCTTTGGCGGGCGGGCCGGTTGCCGCCCAGGAAGACCAGGCGGCGCCGGTGAAGGTGGCGCGGGCGGTCATGGCCCCGGTGCGTGAAGAACTGCCCCTGACCGGCAGCGTGACCGCGCGCCGTTTGTCCCGGATCTCCCCGGAGGTGGCGGGGCTGGTGGCGGCCGTCCGGGTGGATGAGGGCGATGAGGTGCGGCAGGGGGAGGTCTTGCTGGAACTGGACCGGACTATTGCCGACCTCGAGTACGCCGGCGCCCAGGCCCGGGTGAAAGAGGCCCAGGCCCAGGCGGCGGAGGCGGCGCGGCAGAGAGACGAGGCGGCGGAACTGGTGAAGAAAAAGCATATCGCCTCCACCCGCTACGAGGCGGCGCGGGCCGCGGCGGAGATCAATGCGGCGGCCCTGGAGCGTCTGCAGGCGGAACTGGGGCGCCAGGGGGAGTTGCTCCGGCGGCGCGCCGTGCGGGCCCCCTTCGCTGGCGTCATCACGAAAAAGATGATTGAGAAGGGGGAGTGGGTCAAGACCGACGCCAATCTGTTTGAGTTGGCGGAGGTGCGGCGGCTCAGGATCATCGTGCCGGTGCCGCAATTTTATTTCAACGAGGTGCGCGTTGGCGCGGCGGCGCGGGTCGCCTTCGACGCCTACCCGGGAAGAAGCTTCCCCGCCCAAGTGTCCATGAAAGTGCCGCTGAGCAATGAGGCGGCCAGGACCTTTCCCGTGCGCATAGACCTGGAGAACGAGGCCGGCCTGTTCGCGCCGGGGATGTCGGCCCGGGTCGTGTTTCAACTCGGCGACCCCGCCGCCGAGCTGGCTCTGCTGTTGCCGCGGGACGCCATTGTCAGAAGGGCGGACGGGAGCCAGGTTGTGTGGGTGGTGCGGGGCGAGGCGGGCCGGCTGAGGGCCCAGCCGGTGGAGGTGCAGACCGGCCGCGCCTCCCGGCAGAACATCGAAATCATCGGCGGCGCGGTGCGGGCCGGGGACCGGGTGGTGGCGCGGGGCAACGAGATCCTGCGTCCCGGCCAGCTGGTGGAGATCAAGGAAGAGTTGCCGGTCAACCTGCCGCTGTCCGGCCTGGGGGTCGCCGGCGCCGGCAATCCGCGGGCGTCAGCGGCGTCGAATTGAGACGGAAGGGGAAAAACCATGTTCAGACTCGCCATAGAAAGACCTCTGATCGTCGCCGTGGGGCTGTTGATCATCTGCCTGTTCGGAGTGCTGGCGGTGTTTCGCGTGCCGGTGCAGATGATCCCCGACCTGGATGTGCGGGCCGTCACCGTGACCACCCGCTGGCCCGGGGCGACGCCCCAGGATGTGGAAAAGGAAATCATCATCGAACAGGAAGAATACCTGCGCCGCATCCCCGGCCTGGAGCGCATGATCTCCAATGCCGCCACCGGCCGCGGGGACATCGAGCTGGAGTTTTCCCATGGCGCGGACATCAACGAAGTGCTGATCCGGGTCAACAACGCCCTGACCCAGGTGCCCAGTTACCCGGAGAATGTGGACGAGCCGCGCATCGTGACCAGTTCCTTTTCCAACAATCCCTTCCTGTTTTTCCTCACCCGCCCCCTGCCGGGCAACCCCAAGGGAGTCAACATGACGGAGATGCGCGATTTCCTGGAGGACCATGTGCGCACCCGCCTGGAGCGGGTGCCGGGGGTGTCGGAGGTGTCTATTTGGGGCGGGGCGGAGCGGCAGATCAAGATCTATGTGGACCCGGCGCGGCTGGCGGAACGGCAGATCCCGTTGTCTGAGTTGCGCGCCGCCATACGGGCCCGCAACCGCGATGTTTCCGGGGGCGACCTGGACAGCGGCAAACGCCGCTATCTGTTGCGAACCGTCGGGCGTTTCGAGACGACGGAAGACATAGAAAACATGGTCATCGCCCGCCGCGACGGCGCCTCCATCCGCCTTAGGGATGTGGGCTACGCCGAGTTGTCCACCTTCGAGGTGCGGTATTACTCCTACGGCTACGGCATTCCCAACATCACCATGGGCGTGCGCCGGCAAATCGGTTCGAATGTGGTGGAAGTGAAAGAGCGGGTTATGGAGACGGTGGAAGAGTTGAACGAGGGCCTGCTCAAGCGACAGGGCCTGAGCATGATGCTTAACAGCGACGATGTGAGGTATGTCGCCGACTCGGTGGCGAATGTCAGGCAAAACCTGCTGATCGGCGCCGCGTTGGTGTTGTTGGTCCTATTTTTGTTTTTGCGCACTCCCTCCGCCACCCTGATCGGCGCCGTCGGCATTCCCATCTGCACCATCGCCGCCTTTTTGGGCCTGTTGGTCAGTGGCCGCACCATCAATGTGATCTCCCTGGCGGGCGTGGCGTTCGCCATAGGCATGACCCTGGACAACAGCGTGGTGGTGCTGGAAAACATCTACCGGCACATGTCGAAAGGCAAGCCGAGCCAGCGTCATGCGGCCCTGAGCGGCGCCGTGGGCTACACGCACCGGCGCCGGGCCCAGGGGCAGCCCCGTCATCGCGCCGCCCTGGACGGCGTTTTGGAGGTGTGGCCGGCCCTCCTGGCTTCCACCCTGACCACGGTGTTGGTTTTCGTCCCCATCATCTTCGTCAAAGAAGAAGCCGGGCAACTCTATTCTGACATCGCCGTGGCCATCTCGGCCTCCATACTGATGTCCCTGTTGGTGGCGACCACGGCGGTGCCGGCCCTGTGCAGCCGCTTTCTCAACCTGGACCAGAACGAGCCGACCGGCGGTTTTGGCCTGCGGGCGGCGGGCCGGGCGGCAGGCGCCGCCATCCTGAGTTTCGTGAGCTGGCTGATGCGGGGTCTGTGGCGCCGGCTGGCCCTCACGGCCCTGGTGATAGGCATCGTCTTCGCCATCCTCGCCTCCATCCCCAAGGCGGAATACCTCCCGGAAGGGGAGGAGCAGAAGCTCTTTGTCCAGATGTACGCGCCGCCGGGCTACAACATCAACGAGATGCACGAGATCTACAAGGGGCTGGATGACTACTTGGTGCCGTACATCGGCCAGGATCCGGAGAAATACGCCCGGGGCGAGGCGGAAGTGCCGGGCCTGAATTATGTGGTGGGCTATGCCGGCAGCTCCCGCAACATGATGATTCCGGAAGCGACCTCCAGCTCCCAGGTGAACGACCTGTTGGACATCATCGTGGCGAAGATCCGCGAAATTCCTGGCATTTACGCCTTTGCTTCCCGCGGCTCCATTTTCTCCAGCAACATGGGCGGCACCCGAAGCATCAACCTGGAACTGAGCGGGACCGATCTTGTTTCCCTGTTCGACGCCGGCCTCAAGTCCTTTGTCAAGGTTCAGTCCGTGTTCGACAGCCCCCAGGTGCGCCTGGAGCCCTCCAGCCTTTCCCTGGGACAGCCCTTTGTGGAGATCCGTCCCGACTGGGAACGGGCCAGCGAGCTGGGCATAGACACCGGCGATCTCGGTTACGCCATCTGGGCCTTTTCCGACGGCGCCTTCGTGGATGAGTTCTTTTTGGGAGACGAGAAGATCGACATGTTTCTGTATTCCACCCAGGGCGTCGTGAGCCGGCCGGAGGATGTGGACAACATCCTGCTCTACTCCACCCGGGGCGGCGTTGTGCCGCTGAGCGCCGTGGCCGAGGTGAGGGAGACCGTCAACACCGAAACCATACGCCGGGTGGACAGTGAAAGGACCATCACTCTGGGGATCATTCCGCCGCGGGATGTGCCGCTGGAGCAAGGCGTGGAGACGGTCCGGCGCGAGGTCATCGCGGCGTTGCGGGAGTCAGGCGAAATCGGCCCTGACATCAACATGACCATCACCGGCGCCAGCGACTTGCTTCAGGCGACCCGGGACGCCCTCAAGGGCAACTTCATGGTCGCCGTGCTTATCTCTTACCTGTTGTTGGTGGCGATTTTTTCACACTGGGGCTATCCATTGCTGATCATGACCACAGTGCCTATAGGCATCAGCGGGGGGCTGTTCGGGCTATGGTTGCTGAACGCCGTCGGCGGCAATCTGTCCCTGTTGGGCTTGGCGAACATCCATCAGCCCTTTGACATGATCACCATGTTGGGTTTTCTCATCCTCATCGGCACGGTGGTGAACAACCCCATTCTGATCATCGACCGCACCATTCGCAACATGAAGAGCAAGGGGATGAGGTCTGTTGAGGCGGTGGTGGAGAGCGTTCGCGCTCGGCTCAGGCCGGTCATGATCTCCAGCATCACCACGGCCTTCGGCTTGTCGCCCCTGGTGTTCAACCCGGGGGCCGGCACAGAGCTCTACCGCGGTTTGGGGGTCATCGTGCTGTTCGGGTTGATCTGCTCGACCTTGGTCACTTTGGTGTTTATGCCGACCCTCCTGGCTCTCGCGTTGCAATGCAGAGACTGGTTGGCGCGGTTGCGCCGCGGGCCCGCGGCCGCGCCGGCGAAGCCCTGAGGCCTTAGTGCTGACGCCGCCGCTGTCCCTGTACATTCACCTGCCCTGGTGTCTCAAAAAATGCCCCTACTGCGACTTCAATTCCCACGAGAGCCGGGGCGCGCCGCCTGAGGGCGATTACGCCGCCGCCATTGTCCGCGACTTAGAGTTCGCCGCCGAGGGTCTGGGCCGCCGGGAGATCGTCTCCATCTTCTTCGGCGGCGGCACCCCCAGCCTGATGTCGCCCGCCGCGTTGGAGACCATATTGGACGCCGCGGCCGCCCGGTTGAAACTGTCCGCCACCCTCGAGATCACCTTGGAGGCCAACCCCGGCGCCGCCGACAGCGGGCGTTTCACCGCTTATCGCCAGTTAGGGATTAACCGGCTGTCCATAGGCGCGCAGAGCTTCGATGACGCGAAATTGGCGGCCCTGGGCCGGATTCACGACGGCACTGAGGCGGCGGCCGCCATCGCCGCGGCCCGGGCCGCCGGGTTTGACAACATCAATGTGGATCTCATGCGCGGCCTGCCAGGGCAGGCCGTCGAGGAGGCCCTGGGGGACTTGGAGCAGGCCCTGGCCTTTGCGCCGGAGCATGTCTCCTGGTACCAGCTGACCATAGAGCCGAACACCGTGTTTCACGCCCGGCCGCCGACCCTGCCTGATGAGGAAAGCGTTTGGCGGATAACGCTCCAGGGGCAGGAGCGCCTGGCCCGGCATGGCTATCAGCGCTACGAGGTGTCTTCCTGGAGCCGGCCTGGCCGCGCCTGTTTGCACAACCTGAATTACTGGCGGTTCGGCGATTACCTTGGCCTCGGCGCCGGCGCCCATGGCAAGCTCAGTTGCGCCTCGCAAGGCCGGATTCTCAGGCAGGCGCGGACGCGCTTGCCGGCGAGTTACATGGACAAGGCCGGCTCCGCCGCCGTCCTGGCGCGGCAAACATCGTTGCAGGACGCGGAACGGCCTTTGGAGTTCTTGCTGAACGCCCTGCGCCTCAAAGACGGCGTGCCTGCCGCTTGTTTCAGCGACAGAACGGGCCTGTCATTGGCCGCCATCCGTCCTCAGCTTGAAGCCGCCCGCGCCGCGGGCCTGTTGGACGCCGGGCCGGACACCCTCCGGGCGACGGAACGGGGCGCCCGCTACCTGAACGACTTGTTGCAACACTTCATGCCCGCCTGAGGGGCGGGGTTCTTTCAGTCCGCGGGCGCCGCCGCGTCGCCGGCCAGCGTCACCCGCCACAATGGCTTCCCGTCAGCGAGACTGAACTGCCCGATGTTGATTTCGGCGATGTCGTAGTCAGGCAACGGCACGGCGGCAAGGCACTTGCCATCGATTATGGAGCCGTATTGGTGGAAACGAAAATCGCGGTTGTCAAAACCGCGAGACTGGCTGACCTCAGGCAGGTCCGTTGCCTCAACGGGAACGATGTGCAAGAGGAACGGATCTTTCACATCGGCCACAGAGCAGGGCTCCATGACATAATTCACCGCCTTCCCGTTTAAGAACACCGCGCGGCCAGAATGGAAGGCCGCTTCGCCGGGCCGCAACGCCAAGAGCTTGTTCATCTCCGCTGTAGGGCGGCTGAGCCGGTAGAGCTGGGTTTCGCCGGCGACCCTCACCGGCGCGACGGCCACCGGCGCTTCGCGCTGTTCCAGCGCTTGCCACACTGCGGCGGTCTGCGCCGAGTGGAAAACGAGCCAGTTGCTCGCCTTGTCGCCGAGATGGTAGAGGGCTTTATCCACTATTTCAAAGGCGCAAGATTCGTTGTAGTTCTCGCAAGACTCTTTTCCGTAGTAGTTGTTGTCTAAATGCCCTTCCAATTCGCGCCGCAAATAAAATTTCACGATGGGAGCGCGTTCGCTGGTCACAAAAAACTGGTCTCCCGTGTTTGCTTGTCTCCCCAAAGTGACAATGACTGGCAAGGTGTTTTGCTTTTCAAGAGGCAACAGGCCGGCTGACTGATAGGGATTGTCCCGCCACTGAACATAGCCGGTTGCGCCGACGGCCGCGATGAGCAGGGTCGGCGCCAGCCAGGCGGGGCGCGTGAAGGCAAAGAGTCTCCTGCCCAGGGCGCTAATGGCGCAACCGGCCGCTATGAACGCCACTGGCCCCAGGTAGATGTTTTGCGCCGTCGCCCCTAATGGATAGCGCTTCGCCACGGCGGCGGCGATGGCGATGATTAACGCCAACAGGAACAGGGTGAAAATGACCCTTTCTTCTTTAACCCAGGGGCCCGGGGCTGACGGCGCGCCAATGGCGCGGCGGCGCGCCGCCAAACTTTCCACGCCGCCCGCAACCAACCACAGCGCCAAGACCGCCAAGGTCAGGATCGCGACCAATGGCGGCAGATGATAGTTCAGCATCTCCCAGGTCTGGTGGATGATGAAACTGAGCATCGAAAGGAAGTCATAGGAGCCTGCATAGTAGTCGCCACTGCCTAGAACTCCTTGCGCCAGGTGATGCCGCCCCGTCGTCCCGTAGCTCAGGGCGCACCCCGCCAGAAAAAACCCGGTGGGGAGGGCCAAGGCCGCGAACCGCCGCAACCAGGCCCGGGCCTGGCTCTTTGCCCTTGCAGAGGCCGGCGGGCCGGCCAGGCCTGAGGAGAGTTGCGCCACCAGGACCGCGCCAACGACCGCGGCGCCAAACAGGACCAAGCCATACTGCAGCAACGGGGCGATAAACAGGGTCGCGCACAACGGCGCGTTTTTGCCGTCCCGCAGGGCCCGCAACAGGCAGGCGATCATCAGCGCGGCCCACAGCGCGTCTGCGGAGTATTCTCGGGCGTCATGGGCGTGCCTTAGCGCCGCGACTGACGCCAGGGCCAACAGGGCCGCCAGCAGAACCGCGCCGCGCCGCAGGCCGACGGCGGGAAACAGCAACAGCATTGCCGCCACGGTCAGCGCGCTGGCCGCCGCCGACAGGACGCGAACGCTGAAGGTTGTAGTTTCCACTTTCTGCGTCAGCCACAACGCCAAGGGGGGCAGCGCCGGCGTGGAACCCTGTTCTCTGAGGTTTTGGACTAGCTCTGAAAGCGAGCCTGCGGAGATCTCAGACGCGACCGCCTCATCGTGCCGCAAGGAGAATTTATCCAGCTCATGGAAGCGCGAAGTCGCCGCGGCGATGAGCAGGCAGAGGACGAGGCAGAACCAGGTGACTCGAGCAAGGCGCTGGCTCAACATTGAGCCCATCCGAGAGGTCATCTGAGAAATGGTAGCAACCCTTAGCGGGCCAGACAAGCGCTTGTCCAAGCCTGCGCCGGCGGCGTTGCTTGAGGCAAGCAACGCCGCCGGCGGATTTTCAATAGTTTATCCGCGCCGACAGGCCGCCATAGACATTCAAGGGCGGCGCCGGTTCAAACACCCGGCCGCCAAACCCGTTGAGGCGGATGTTGGACATGTAGTTCTCGTCAAACAAGTTGTTGATGCCGATAAAGGGCTCGATCTCCAATCCGGCAAGCCGCAAAGGGTATCCCGCTCTTAGATTGGACACCGTGTAGGAATTGGAAACAACGGTGTTGGCGTTGTTGACCGCAAGGTCGTCAACCACGAGGATGTCCCAGACCAGGTAGAAGCCGTTTTCGCGGCGATACGCCAGTTCCCCGAAAAACTGATTCTCCGGCAGGCCGGGCAACGCATTGCCTTCCACCCCCGGGTTGGTGGGGAAGCGGTCGAACTTGAAGTCGGAATAGGTGTAGGACGCGGTGAGTTGCAACTCCTCCGTCAGGTCCGCCACCACAGTGGCCTCGAAGCCGTCCCGCTTCGTGTCGGCGTTGTTGAAAAAGGTGCGGGAACCGATATTGACCACGCCCACCACCTCGTCTTCCACATCCATGAAGAACCCGGCGAGATCGAAATAGACGCGCCCCATGAGCAGGCCCCGGGCGCCGATCTCGAAGCTCTCTGAGTTTTGCGGCTCAACATCGGCAAAGCCGCCCAGATTGACATTGAGATTTCTCGCGGGGTTGGCCAGCTCCGTGAAGGTGGGGGTTTCAAAGCCGGTGGCGTAGTTGAAATAGACGCTGACAGCGTCCGTCGCCGCCCAGGTCAAACCGACGCTGGGGCTGAATTCGTTGAAATCCAGTTTGCCGGACTGGTCGGCGTTGGCGAGAAATTGATCGTCAACAGAGAGATCCACCATGTCGTAACGGCCCCCGGCGGTGAGGCGCAGGGAATCCGTCAACGCGAGGCTGTTGCGCACATAAAAGCCGTAGGACTCGGCTTCTTCCAGCTGATCGAAAACCAGATCCTCCTGGACGCCGGCGTTGTTGATGTAACGCTGGCGGTCGTCTTCCTGGAAGTCCAGGTCAAACCCCGCGGTGAACTGGTTGGAGCGGCCAAACCATTCCCCGCTCCAGGCGTATTGCGCGCCGCCGCCGAAAAAGAACCGATCAAAGGCCACCACTCCGTCGTCCGACACAAACCGGATGTGGCTGCCTATGGGCAGGAAGGCGTGAAAATTCCGCCACAAGTAGTAGTTGCGCAGTCTGATCTCATGCCCGTCGCCGAAGGCTCGGCGATACACCCAGCCGATCTTCTCTTGCGACAACTCCTCGCCGGCGTTGGAGCTGAGGTTTCTTGGTTGCGCCTGGCGCCGGTCCGCTTCCACATCCTGGGCCCTGATGCCGCCGGCGTCATCGGCTTGCGGCGAATCCACCAGGTTGAAGATCACGGTCAGCTCGGAAGCCTCGTCGAACTCGTAGCGAAACTTGCTGTTCACCAACCCGTGCCGGACCTTGGAGTTTTCCCGGTAGCCGTCGTTGCTCAGATAGGAACCGTTGACTAAGTAATTCAGTTTGCCGGCCTGCCCGCCGAAGGTGACTTGGTATTTTTGCTGGTCATATTCGCCCATGATCATCTTGCCCTCCACAAACGGCGCGTCGCCGCCGTCTTCCGTGTGCAGGCTTATGACGCCGCCGGAGGCGCTGCCATAGAGCGCGGAAGAGGGGCCGCGGATAACCTCGACGCGGCCTAATGAACCCAGGTCTATGTCATCAACCCCGCTTTGGCCGTCGGCCAAGGTTGCGGGGATGTCGTCTATGAACAACTTGATGCCCCGCACGCCGAAATTGGCCCGAGAACCGAAGCCGCGAATGGCGATGCGCAAGTCCTGGCTGAAGTTGTAGCGATTTTGAAAGAACACGCCTGGCACCCGGCTCAAGGATTCGTCCAACCCTAATTGCTGGCGCCCCGGCGTCAGGTCTTCCCGGTCTATGATGCTGACGGCCCCTGGCACATCGGCCAGGGTTTGGTTTTGCCGCGTGGCGGTTACGATGATCTCGTCCAGATCAGTCAGGCTGTGGCCCGCCATCGGCGCTAACAGCATGACAGCGGCGAGGGCGCGGGCCCATCCGATGACGCGAAAATAGCTCATTGTCAGATTCTCCTGTGATGTTGGTCTGCTAAAGAAGGGCTTTGGGGCGACCCGGAGGGGCCGGGCCTGTTCCCCTTCAAACCTGTTTGCCATGCAAAAACTATGCCTTTATAAAGGCATAATTATGGGAAATAACCCGCATTATGGGAAATAGCCCACATGGGAAATAACCCGCATTATGGGAAACAACCCGCATGGGAAATAACCCGAATTATGGGAAATAACCCGCATGGGAAATAACCCGCATTATGGGAAATAACCCGCATTATGGGAAACAACCCGCCGCTTGCGCCCTTGCTTGCCGTGAAAAGAGGGGGCGTTTCCCGTTTTTGCGCGGGCGTGTTAAAATCGGCAAGACCTCATAAGGAAACCGACAGGGACAACGCCATGCTGACCGCGCTGACAGACGCCGACTGGGAATTGGTAAGGTTTTACCTCGCCCCTATTCAACCGCTTATCGACGCCGACGAGGTGACCAACATCATGGTCAACCGCTACGACGACATCTGGGCGGATGACTTGGACAAGGGCATGTACAAGACGAACCTGTCTTTTCAAGACGATGCCGCCGTCGCCGCCCTGATCGAGCAGATCGCCAACGCCCTGTCGCAATCCTTCGACCCGGTGAAGACCCCCATTGTCAACGCGCGCCTGCCCGACGGCAGCCGCGTCTGCGCCACCCTGCCGACGGCGACGCCCCAGGGTTGCACGCTGTCCATCCGCCTGCACCGGCGGCGGGATTTGGACCTGAAAGGGCTGGAACGGGCCAAGGCCATCAACGCCGACATCAGGCGTTTTTTGCTTGCCGCCATCGAGCGCGGCGACAACCTGTTGGTCTCCGGCGCCACCAACAGCGGCAAGACCACGCTCCTGAACGCCTTGTCTCACGCCATTCCCCCGCGGGACCGGGTGGTGGTCTGCGAGGATGTGGCGGAGCTCAGCCTGCATGCGCCCAACGCCGTGCAAATGGAAGCGCAAAAGGGGGACGCCGGCGAATCGGTCACCTTGGCGAAACTCCTGGCGACCTCCTTGCGGCAAAGGCCAGACCGGATCATCGTGGGCGAAATCAGGGAGCCGGACGCCGCCGAGGTGTTCTATCAGGCCTTGAACACCGGCCACCGCGGCGTCTGCGCCACGTTGCACGCCAATAGCGCGCCGGCGGCCCTGAAGCGGCTGGTGAGCTTGATCGCCGGCGCCTCCAAGTTGCCTCCCGAGCTCATAGAAAGCGAATGCCTGCGCAACCTGAACCTGTTTCTGCACATCGATTTCATGGAAGAGCGGGAGCTCCGGCGCCTGACGGCGATCTACGCCGCCGCGGAAGACGGCCTGAAACCCTTGTTCACCTACGACATGAACGCCGACGCCTGGACGAATCGGGTTAAACTATAGACCTGCGCTCCCCGCCAAGAGAGGCGCGCGGAATGCCCGCGGCTCCAAGCCTCAACGCTGAAACCCCGCGGGAAACCGACGAGAAGCCTTTGAACATGAAAGCCGAAAAAAACAAAGCCTGGAGCGGCCGCTTCACCCAGCCCGCCGACGAATTCGTGGAGCGTTTCACCCAGTCCGTTTCCTTCGATCAACGGTTAGCGCCTTATGACATTCGCGGGTCTATCGCCCACGCCATCATGTTGGCCCGGGTGGGCGCGCTGTCAGCGGCGGAGCGCGACCAAATCGTGGCGGGACTGCAAGGCATCCTTGATGAGATCGAGGCCGGACGGTTTCAGTGGCGCGAGGAACTGGAAGATGTGCATTTGAACATCGAGGCCGCGTTGGTTGAGCGCATCGGCGCGGCGGGCAAAAAAGTCCACACGGGCCGGTCGCGCAACGACCAGGTCGCCACGGACCTGCGCCTGTTTTTGCGGGACGAGGTGAAGGCCATCTGCTCGCTCTTGCGGCGAAACATGGCGCTCTTGGCGGACTTGGCCGAGCGGGAGGCCCATACCCTCATGCCGGGGTTGACGCACTTGCAGGCGGCGCAACCCGTCGTCTTCGGCCACCATGTTTTGGCTTGGCACGAGATGTTGAAGCGCGACCATCAGCGGTTTCAAGACAGCCTGCCGCGCCTCAACGCCTTGCCTTTGGGGGCGGCGGCGCTGGCCGGCACGCGGTTTCCCATAGACCGGGACTACGCCGCCGAATTGTTGGGGTTCGAGAGTGTGGCGGAGAACTCATTGGACGCCGTGAGCGACCGCGATTTCGTCGTCGAGTTTTGCGCCAACGCCGCCTTGGTGATGATGCACCTGTCCCGGTTTTCCGAGGAGCTGGTCCTGTGGATGTCGGCGCCGTTCGGTTTCATCGACATCGCCGACGCCTTCTGCACCGGTTCCTCCATCATGCCGCAAAAGAAAAACCCGGATGTGGCGGAGCTGGTGCGGGGCAAGACGGGCCGGGTGTATGGCGATTTGTTCGCCATGTTGACCGTGATGAAAGGCCAGCCGCTGGCTTACAACAGAGATAACCAGGAAGACAAGGAGTTGCTGTTCGATGCGGTGGACACGGTGAAGCTGTGCCTGGAGGCCTACGCGAGGCTGACGCCGTCGGTGCAGGTGCGACGGGAGGCCATGGCCGCCGCCCTGGCGCAAGGCCATCTGACCGCCACCGATCTGGCGGATTACCTGGTTCTCAAGGGGGTGCCGTTTCGGGACGCCCACGCCCACGCGGGGGGCATCGCGCGGCGGGCCATAGAGCGGGGTTGCCGCCTGGAGCAATTGGAGCTGGCGGAACTGCGAACTTTCTGCCCCGCCATAGAAGCGGATGTCTATGACTGCCTGTCTCCGCAGGCTTCGGTGGCGGCGCGCAACCATGTCGGCGGCACGGCCCCGGAGCGGGTCAAACAGGCCGCCGCCCAAGCTCGTGAATGGTTGGCGGCTCAGGCGGACGACGCGAACGCCGACCAAGGCGGCGGGACGGAATGAAAAGAGCGCCGTGAAACGCCCATGAGACGAGTGGCGAGGTTGCTGTTGTGGTTGGCCGCGCTCTTGATCGCGGCAACGGCCGCAGGCATTGTCGCCTTAGTTTCCATAGATCCTAACCAGCACAAGGACTGGATAGCCGCCAAGGTCCTCGAACGCACCGGCCGCGCCTTGTCTCTTGAGGGCGACATCGCCATCAGCTTGTATCCTTGGTTGGGACTGGAAGTCAACGGGGTCAACCTGGGCCACGCGCCGGGGTTCGGCGACGGGGTCTTTCTCCATGCCGACTACGCTCGGTTGCGAGTGAAAACCCTGCCGCTGTTGCGCGACAAGTACGAGATAGACACGGCGCAGGCCCGCGGCGCGGCGCTTAATTTGGCCCGCAATGAGCAAGGCGTCGGCAACTGGGAGGATCTTATGTCGGCGGACTCGGACGGGCCCGCCCGGGCCTGGACCGAGGCGCTGAGCTCCACAGTCATAGGCGGGGTGGCGGTGGAAGACGCCATGGTGGTCTGGGACGACCGGCAGGCGACGGCGCGCTACGAGGTCTTCGAACTGAACGCCACTGTGGCCGAGCTCAGGTATGGCGAACCCATAGACTTGGCCCTGAGTTTTCGCGGGCGCAGCGACAAGCCCGCGGTGGAGGCCGCTGTTCAGCTGGACGGCGTCATCGCCTACGACCGAGATGGGGATCGGTACAGGGTTTCGCCCCTGAACGCGCGCGCCGTGATCAAGAGCAAACACCTGCCGAGCGGGGAAACCGCCGCCGGGCTTGCAGCGGTTGTGGAGGTGGGCCTGGACGATGAGACGGCGAGGGTCTCCGACCTGGAGTTGAAGGGCCTGGGGACGGTTGTTCAGGGTCATCTCAGCGCCAGCCGGATGGCGTCCGCCACGCCTTCCATCAGCGCGGACCTGGAGGGCCAGGGGGACGATCTTGCCCTATTGTTTAAGGTGGCGGAGGTTGAGCCTTTGGCGTCCCAGTTGGCCCGGTTGCAGGAGCGTGGATTTCAGTTCAGCGCAAAGGCGACGGCGGACCTTGAACGGGGCGACCTGGAGTTAACTGAAATGTCGGCGCGGTTGCTTGGCGCGACCCTCACCGGCGCGGCGCGGGCCCGCAACTTCCGTTCCGACGCGTCCAGTTACCAAGGCAAACTGAAGGCGCGGGGGCCGGATTTGCCCCTATTGATGCAGGTGCTTGGGCAGTTGCAACCTGGCTCGGGCGACTCTCTGACCCGCTACGGGAAAAAATTGGCGGGCCGCGCCGCCGGCGCCTTCGAGGCCACGGCCGAGTTCGACGGCGACCTGAAAAGCGGCACCGTGTCCATTCCGGTTCTGTCTGCGCAGGCCCTGGGCCTCACCCTGGCTGGGGGGTTGGACGCCAAAAACATGCAAAGCCCCCAGGGGACGGTGAGCGGCGCCCTGAAGGTCAGCGGCGCGGAGCTGGCGCCGTTGCTTGGAGCCTTTGACCAGGCCGAACTGGCCCAAGTCCTGCGCGCGGTGGAGTTTAACGCCAACATAGCGGGGACTCGCGCCAGCGTCGCCTTCAAGCCCCTGACCATGGAGGCCGTGTTCGCCGGGGAGGGCATTCCAAATTCGCCAGCGACCCTAGTCATGGACGCTGACGCAACGCTCAATTTAGACGCTGACGCCGCAACCCTTAAGCGCATCTCCCTGAAGGGCCTGGGGACGGTTGTTCAAGGTCGTCTCAGCGCCAGCCGGATTGCGTCCGCCACGCCTTCCATCAGTGCGGACCTGGAGGGCCAGGGGGCTGATCTTGCCCTATTGTTCAAGGTGGCGGGGGTTGAGCCTTTGGCGTCCCAGCTGGCCCGGTTGCAGGAGCGCGGGTTTGAGTTCAGCGCAAAGGCGACAGCGGATCTGGAACGCGGCGATCTGGAGTTGTCTGAGGCGTCGGCGCGGTTGCTTGGCGCGACCCTCACCGGCGCGGCGCGGACCCGCAACTTCCGTTCCGATGCGCCCCGCTACCAAGGCAAACTGAAGGCGCGGGGGCCGGATTTGCCCCTCTTGATGCAGGTGCTTGGGCAGTTGCAGTCCGGCCAAGACAGCTCCCTGACCCGCTACGGGAAAAAATTGGCGGGCCGCGCCCCTGGCGCCTTCGAGGCCGCGGCCGAGTTCGACGGCGATCTGAAAAGCGGCACCGTGTCCATTCCGGTTCTGTCTGCGCAGGGCCTGGGCCTCGCCGTCGCCGGGGGGCTGGACGCCAAAAACATGCAGAGCCCCCAAGGGAGGGTGAGCGGCGCCCTGAAGGTCAGCGGCGCGGAGCTGGCGCCGTTGCTTGGGGCCTTTGACCAAGCCGAACTGGCCCAAGTCCTGCGGGCGGTGAAGTTTAACGCCAACATAGCAGGCACTCGCGCCAGCGTCGTCTTCAAGCCTCTGACCATGAAGGCCGTGTTCGCCGGGGAGGGCATTCCGAATTCACCGGCGACTGTGGTCATGGACGCTGACGCCGCGCTCAATTTGGACGCTGACGCCGCAACCCTTAAGCGCGTCTCCCTGAAGGGCCTGGGGCTTGCGTTGTCAGGCGCGGCCACGGTGCGCAAGCTGTCAAGCGAGCCGGTTTTCAGCGGGCGGTTTGAGTTGCAACCCTTCAATCTGCGCCAGGTGGCGGGGCAACTCAAACAACCCCTGCCCGTGGTCAAGGACCAGCAGGCTTTCGGGCGGTTGGCCCTGTCGGGCCAGTTCGATGGCGGCGTCGGCAAGCTGAAGCTAAGCCAGTTGCAGGCGCAACTGGACGACGCCCTGATGACCGGCGAGGTCAGCCTGGAAGGGTTGCCTGAGGAACCCGCCATAGGCTTCAACCTGAAGGTGGATGAGCTGAATGCAGATCGGTACATGCCCCTGACGCCAGAGCCGGCCAGCCAGCCGGCTTCAACGCCCCAGGGGCCTCAACCCGAGGCGGAGGTGGTTGTGCCTGTGGACGCCATTCGCAAACTGAACCTGGATGGCAGTCTCGCCGTCGACAAGCTGACAATCGCCAACGCCGCCCTGAGCCAGGCGCGGCTGAGCCTCAAGGCGAACGCGGGGGTCCTGAGGGCGGCCCCGGTCGCGGCGAACTTGTATGAGGGCCGGTTTTCCGGGGACATCGAGCTGGATGTGAATCCGGCAATCCCCAGGCTCAGTTTCAAATCAAGCCTGAAGGACATACAAGTGGAGCCCCTGTTTCAGGATGTGACGGGCCAGGCTCGCGCCCGCGGCAAAGGCGATTTCAGCGCCGCGTTATCCACTGCTGGCGGCACCAGCGCGGCGTTGAAACGCAATCTGGAGGGGCGGATCGACATGAGTTTCAGCAAGGTCGCCATTATAGGCTTTGACCTGGGGAAACACCTGCGCCAGTGGAGACGATTCAAGACCGGCGACGCTTCCCTGTCTCTCGAGGTCAAGCGCACGGAGGCAACCGGTTTGTCGGAGCTGTCCGGTCATGCCGTGGCGCAAGCCGGCGTTTTTCGCATGGACGACCTGCAGGCCAAGGCCCCGGCTTTTCGCCTGACGGGCAAAGGCGTGTTGGCGGACTTGCGCAACGACGCCATCGACTACCGCCTCGACCTCAAGGTGGCTGACACCGGCATAGGGGTGGGCGGCAAGGAGCTCTCGGAGTTATTGGGGGTGGACCTGCCGGTCGACATCAAAGGCCCCTTGGATGACCCTAAGGTGGAACTGCATTGGGGACGCGCTTTGGCGGCATTGTTCGCAAACCAACTCATGGATCTGATCCCTTTGCCGAATGTTCCCGGCATCTTGGGAGCTGACGAGGCTAAGGATGATGAGAAGGATAAGGGAACCGGATTGGCTCCCGTCGACAAGCTGTTGAAAAAGGGCGTAGACAAGATCTTCAAGAAGAAAGACTGAGCATGGGAGAACTTGCCAACGCCTTGTTGCCCTGGTTTGAGAGCCACGGCCGGCGCGACCTTCCCTGGCAACGGGACGCCAGCCCCTATCGGGTCTGGGTGTCCGAGATCATGTTGCAACAGACGCAGGTGAAAACGGTCATCCCGTATTTCATCCGCTTCACTGGGGCCTTCCCCCAGGTCGGCGCCTTGGCCCGGGCCCCTGTTGATCGGGTTTTGCACCTGTGGACGGGGTTGGGATATTACGCTCGGGCGCGGAACCTGCATCGCGCGGCGCAAATCATCGTGGCGGACTTCGCCGGCCAGATTCCAGCAGACCTGGAGGCGCTGACGGCCCTGCCCGGCATTGGCCGCTCCACCGCGGGCGCCATCCTCGCCCTGGGTTTCGACCGGCCCGCCCCCATTTTGGACGGCAACGCCAAGCGCGTGTTGGCGCGCTATTACGGGGTGAGCGGTTGGCCCGGCCACAAGCCGGTGGAGAATCGGCTCTGGCGACTGGCTGAGCAGGAGACGCCTGCTGAGGCGCCGGCGGCCTACACGCAAGCCATCATGGACCTGGGGGCGACGGTCTGCGTTCGTTCCCGTCCCCGTTGCGACGCCTGTCCCTTGGTGGCCGCCTGCGTCGCCTTCAAACAGGGCGATCAGGCTCGGTTGCCGGGCAAAAAACCCCGCAAGGCCTTGCCGACGCGCCGGGCCATCTTCGCCATCATCGAGAACGAGCGGGGCGAGACGCTGTTGGAAAAACGACCGCCCACCGGCATTTGGGGCGGCCTGTGGAGCCTGCCGGAGTGCCAGTCAAAGGAGGAGTTGTTGGCCCGGCTGAAAACCCGTTATTCCCTGGCGCCCCTGGCGCCGGAGAAATTGATCCCGTTGCCCACCATCAGGCACGCCTTCAGCCACTTCTATTTGGACATCGAGCCAGTGAAGGTCGCCGTGCGCGACTTGGCCGCCGGGGCGCGGGATGAGGAGGACCGCCTCTGGCACAACCCCGAAAGCAACAGCGGCTTAGAGATAGGCATGCCCGCGCCTGTCAAGGCCTTGTTAGACGGAGTGAACAGAGGCGGCGCATTGATTTGACCTGCCAGTCCGATTATCCTGCGCCTGAACGCCACGGGAGCAAAACCTGATGTCCCACACTTCACCATTCGCGGCGGCGCCAACGCCGCCGGAGCAAACCTAATGTCCCACACTGTGAGTTGCGTGAAATTGGGGCGGGAGGCCGAAGGGCTTGCCGCCCCGCCTTACCCGGGAGAATTGGGCAAACGGATCTACGAGAATGTGTCCAAGGAGGCCTGGCAACAATGGTTGGCCCATCAGACCATGCTGATCAACGAGTACCGGCTGACCCCGTTTGAACCCAAGGCCCGGCAATTCCTCGAACAGGAAATGGAAAAATACTTCTTTGGCGCAGGGTCGGAAACGCCCAAGGACTATGTGCCGCCTGCCGCCGACGGGGCCTGACGGGACTTTGCCCGCGGGCGGCTGGCCCGGTGGCGACGAGGTCTGCCCCGAGGCGGAGCGCGCTCCACGCCCCGCTTGACGCCAAAGCCAAACTCGGTTTTAATGCGCGCCTGCAGGCCCGTCCATCGCGCAACCCCCATGAACATTGGCCAGGTAGCTCAGTCGGTAGAGCAGAGGACTGAAAATCCTTGTGTCGGCAGTTCGATTCTGTCCCTGGCCACCACACTGACCGCGAGAGAGAAACGATGATTAAACCTCATGGCGCCACCGACCTGCGCCCCTTGTTTGTGGAAGATGAAACGCGCCGACAGGCCCTGCTGGAAGAAGCGGAGAGCCTGCCGTCCCTGCCGCTCAACTCGGCGGCGGCGGCCAATGCGGTGATGTTGGGCGCGGGGTATTTTTCCCCGTTGCCGGGCTACATGGATGTCGCAGGGGCCCTCAGCGTCGCCCATGAAATGCGGACTATGGACGGCCTGTTCTGGCCCGTGCCTTGTCTGAACCTGAGCGCCGCGGCGGGCGTTGTTGGACAAGCAGAGCGCATCGCGTTGCGGGACCCAAACCTGCCAGGCCAGCCGCTCCTTGCCGTGCAAAGCGTGGCATCGATTGAAACCCTGTCTGATGACCAGCTGGAAGCCATCATCGAAAAAGTGTTCGGCACCCTGGATCGCAACCATCCGGGGGTGGCGGCCTTCGCCGCCGCGGGAAACCAGGTCATAGCCGGTCCCATAGAGGTGTTGAATCACAGCTACTTCGAGCGGGATTTCCCTGACACCTTCAGGACCGCCCCGCAGATCCGCGCCGAGATCGCCCAGCGCGGCTGGAGCAAGGTCGTGGCTTTCCAGACCCGCAACCCCATGCACCGGGCCCACGAGGAATTATGCAAGATGGCGCAGGAAGCCGTCGCCGCCGACGGGGTGCTGATCCACATGCTCTTGGGCAAGCTGAAGCCGGGGGACATCCCCGCTGAGGTGCGGGACGCGGCGATCCGCAAGATGGTGGAGCTGTATTTCCCCGAAAACACCGTCATGGTGACGGGCTACGGCTTTGACATGCTCTACGCCGGCCCCAGGGAGGCCGCGTTGCACGCCGTGTTCCGGCAGAACGCCGGTTGCAGCCACCTGATCGTGGGGCGCGACCATGCCGGCGTCGGCTCCTACTACGGCCCCTTCGACGCCCAAGCCATTTTCCGCGAGCAAGTGCCAGCAGGGGCGTTGGAAATCAGCATCTTCGAGGCGGATCACACCGCGTTTTCCAAAAAGCTGAACCGCGTCGTCATGATGAGGGACGCTCCGGATCACGCCCCGGAAGATTTTGTCCTCCTGTCCGGCACCAAGGTGCGGGAGATGTTGGCGGCCGGTCAGGACTTGCCGGAAGAATTCGCCCGGCCCGAGGTCGCCCGCATCCTCATGGCGCATTATCAGCAAGCCGCTGGCGCCGAGTCGTCCTGAGGCCTTCCCGCAAGCCGCCGCCACCCGCAACAGAACATGACAACTCTGGAAAAGATCACAGATGGCGCGTTTGTCCGCGGCATTGTCCCCGATCAAGCTGTCCTTAATGAGTGGGCTATCATCAGGGAAACAGCGTTGATGGAAAAATCTCAGTGAGGCGGCTTTGAGATGGCTAAGATAGAAGGCTTTCGCGTTATGAACTTCGGCGTTTTGAAGGACATTCAGATGGGCAGACTATGGAACACACTGGAAGTTGCTCCTCTAACGCCTTTGACAGCCGTTATCGGCAAAAATGGCACTGGCAAAAGCACCTTGTTTGACGCCTTTGGTTTCTTGGCTGACGCCTTGAAGCACGGCGTCGAAGAGGCATGCGATATGCGCGGCCGGGGCGGATTTAACAAGATTCGCACCTTAGGACAGACTGGCCCTATTGCATTCGGAGTGTATTACCGGGAACACGGCAAAGCGCGCCCCATCACCTACGAACTTTCAATAGGTATTGACGACACTGGCCGTCCCTGTGTCTGCGATGAATGGTTGCTGCAAAAGCGGATAGGGCAAAAACATAATGCGCCTTTTCCATTTCTGTACCTCGAAGCAGGCGAAGGCCATGTCTGGACAGGTGATGAGAAGGTTGCTGAAGTGCCTGATAACGCCCCCGATTCTTATGACATCAAGGATTTAAATCTGTTCTCAGAGGAGGCCTCAGAGATATTAAAAGAAGCCGAGGATGTTAAACTTCAAGATAACAGAAAGCTCGGGGTGGCAACCCTCGGTGCCTTGCAACAACATCCGCGCATCTCCAAATTTCGGCATTTCATCGAGAACTGGTACTTGAGCTATTTCACGCCGAATGCGGCGCGGGCCCTGCCACTGGCGGGTCCGCAGAGACATCTCAGCGCCTCGGGCGACAACCTGGGCAATGTGGTCCAATTCATGGAACGGGAACACCCGAAAAAGTTTCGCTCGATTTTAGCTAGAATCGCCAAAAAAATTCCGGGAATCGACAAAATAGACACCCTTAGAACCCCTGACGACCGGTTGCTTCTGCGCTTCAATGACAAGGGCTTTAAAGACCCGTTCTACGCTCAGCAAATGTCCGATGGCACGCTAAAGGTCTTTGCCTATCTATTGTTGCTTAAGGATCCTGACCCATCCCCTTTCGTGTGCATTGAAGAGCCGGAGAACTGTTTATACCATGAACTATTGGAAATTTTGGCGGGAGAATTTCGCGCTCACGCGACCGGGAAGCAAGGGGGGTCTCAAATTTTTGTCACTACCCATCAGCCCAATTTTTTGGACGGTTTGTTGCCGGAAGAGATCTGGGTGCTTGCCAAGGGCAAAGACGGCTATTCAACCATCCGGCGCGCCAGCGACGACCCCTTGGTGCGCAACCTTGTGAAAGAGGAATTGCCCTTGGGCGATCTTTGGCGCAGTGGATATTTAGACGCGAAACAGCCTGATGCACTTTGATATCCTGGTGGAGGACCAGTCCGGCAAGAAATCTCTTGACATTTTGGCGCCAAAAATTGTCGGCGACTCACATTCAGTCGAGGTTAGATATTATAGAGGACGGGGCAACATCCCCAAAAACCTGACTGCCGCGCCTGGCGTAGGCAATCGGTTGCTTCTTGATAATCTTTTTAAGAGGCTCAGGGGATATGGAAAGACCTATGCCGGTTATAAAAATTATCCTGCCGCTGTGATTGTGGTCTGCGATCTTGACGATGAGTGTTTGAAAGCCTTCCGCCAGCAACTCTACGAAATTTTGAATAAGTGCAACCCTAAACCCCTGGCCCGTTTCTGCATCGCCATAGAAGAGGGCGAGGCCTGGTTGTTAGGGGACATTCCCGCAATCAAAAGAGCCTATCCGAAGGCAAAGGATCAAGCGCTTAAGGCTTATGAAAATGACAGTGTTTGCGGCACTTGGGAATGTTTGGCAAACGCCGTCTATCCAGGGGGAGAAAAGGCATTGTCGAAAAAAGGATGGCAAGGAGTAGGCAGGGAGAAATCGATATGGGCCGAAAAAATCGCGCCTCGCATGGATGTCGATAGCAACAAGTCCCCAAGCTTCCACTATTTCAAAAACACCCTTCGGCGGCTGTCGCAACAGGCGGAGGAGCAAGCGCAACAAAGGGCTTGACTCGGCGGCGGGGGTTGTGTCAGACTGGCCCTGTCCGGTCTGAGGAGCGTTGCGATGGGGCTGTTGCCCCGCCAGGCTCAGGCCGGATGTCATTCATAACGGCGCTCGCTTGAACTTCTGAGGAGGAACAAGATGAGCGTTGCCGTTCACACCATGTTTTCTGATTTTCAGGTGGCAGACCTTGCTCTGGCGGAGTGGGGGCGCAAAGAAATCCGCATAGCCGAAACGGAGATGCCAGGGCTGATGGCGGTGCGGGAAGAGTTCGCCGCGGCCCAACCCCTGCGGGGGGCGCGGATCGCCGGCTCGTTGCACATGACCATTCAAACAGCCGTGCTAATCGAAACCCTGACCGCGTTGGGCGCGCAAGTGCGCTGGGCCTCTTGCAACATCTTTTCCACGCAGGATCACGCGGCGGCGGCCATTGCCGACCAGGGCATTCCCGTTTTTGCTCACAAGGGGGAAACCCTGGAGGAGTATTGGGAATACACCCACAGGATCATGGAATGGCCCGGCGGCGGCGCGCCTAATATGATCCTGGACGACGGCGGCGACGCCACTTTGTTGGTGACCTTGGGGGCCAGGGCGGAGCAGGACCCGGCGCTCATCGCCAACCCGTCCGGCGAAGAGGAAGTGGCCTTGTTTGCCGCCATCAGGAAACGGCTGGATTCAAAACGGGCGCGGTACGGGAAAGCGCGGGACAGCATCATCGGCGTCACTGAAGAGACCACCACAGGCGTCAATCGGCTGTACCAGATGAAACAGAACGGCGCGTTGCCGTTTGCCGCCATCAATGTCAATGACTCAGTCACCAAGTCCAAGTTCGACAACCTCTACGGGTGTCGCGAGTCATTGGTGGATGGGATCAAGCGCGCCACCGATGTCATGGTGGCGGGGAAGACCGCCGTCGTGCTTGGCTACGGCGATGTCGGCAAGGGTTGCGCGCAATCCTTGCGCGGCTTGGGCGCCACGGTGTGCATCACCGAGGTGGATCCTATATGCGCCCTGCAAGCGGCGATGGAAGGCTACCGCGTGGTCAGGATGGACGAGATTTGCAGTGAGGCGGACATCTTTGTCACCGCCACCGGCAACTGCAATGTGATCGCCCATGAGCATCTGTTGGCGATGAAAGACCAAGCCATCGTCTGCAACATCGGCCATTTCGACAATGAGATCGATGTGGCCAGTTTGAAAGATTGCCACTGGGAGACCATCAAGCCGCAGGTGGAGCATGTCATTTTTCCGGACGGAAAGCGCATCATCCTGTTGGCCCGGGGGCGCTTGGTCAACTTAGGATGCGCCACCGGCCATCCCAGCTTTGTCATGTCCAATTCATTCACCAATCAGGTCTTGGCGCAAATCGAGCTGTACCAGTATCGGGACAAATACGACAAGGATGTGTATGTGTTGCCGAAACACCTGGACGAAAAAGTCGCCCGCCTGCACCTGGAGCGCATAGGCGCGCGCCTGACCCAGCTGACCGAAGAGCAGGCGGCCTATTTGGGCGTGTCCGCGCAGGGCCCCTACAAGCCTGAACACTACCGCTACTAAGTGGCGGCGGGACAAGTGAAGCGGCGGGACCTCACCCTCAGCTTCGAATTTTTTCCGCCCAGAACGGCGGCGGCGGAGAAGACGTTGCATGAGACCGTGGCGCGTCTGCAAGGGCTTGGTCCGGATTACTTCTCGGTCACCTTTGGCGCGGGCGGCGGTGTCCGGGACAAGACCCTGGAAACGGCGCGGGCCGTCAGGACGCAGACCGGCTTGCCCGCGGCGCCTCATCTCTCCTGCGTGGGCGCGTCTATGGCGGCCATCAGAGAGGCCCTCCTGAATTACAAAGACAATGGCTTCGACCATATCGTGGCGTTGCGCGGCGACACCCCTTCTGGCTCCATGGGCGGCGGCGAGTTGCGGGACGCCTGTGAACTGGTGGGGTTCATCCGCCAGGAAACGGGCGCTCATTTTCATATCGAGGTGGCGTGCTACCCGGAGTTTCATCCACGAGCCAAAAGCGCCGCGCAAGACCTGGAGCATTTCAAAAGAAAAGTGGAAGCCGGGGCGAACAGCGCCATCACTCAGTACTTCTACAACGCCGATGCCTACTTTCGGTTTATGGAAAGTTGCGCCGCAATGGGGATAGACATTCCCGTCGTTCCAGGGATTATGCCCATCACGAATTGCCGGGAGTTGACGCGCTTCTCCTCACGCTGCGGCGCGGAGGTGCCGCGGTGGATTTTGCAACGGCTGGTGGACTTCGGCGATGACCTGGAATCCATTCGCCGGTTCGGTCTCGATGTGGTGGTCCGCTTATGCCAACAATTGTTAGATGCTGGCGCCCCCGGCCTGCATGTCTATACCATGAATCAACATCGGGCCGCCGCGGCGATCTGGGCTGAGACAGGGTTGTCGCCAGTCTTGTCCTGCCTGCAACAGAGGAGCGCCTGAAGCCATGGCCCGGCGACAAGCTCAGGCCGCGGTTCTGTTTGTCTGCTTAGGCAACATCTGCCGCTCGCCAGCGGGGGAAGGCGTGTTCCGACGCTATGTGGAGCGGCAGGGTTGCGCCGACAAGTTCCGCATCGATTCCGCCGGCACCGCCGATTACCACAGCGGCCAGCGAGCCGACCGCCGCATGAGAGAAGCCGCCGCCCGGCGCGGCTATGAACTGGACTCCCGGGCCCGTCAGGTGACCCGCCGGGATCTGGAGGAGTTTGACCTGGTTCTCGCCATGGATCGGGACAATTTGCGGGACCTGGAGCGGCTTGCCAACGGCCCCAGGGCCAACATCCGGCTTTTGGGCGCCTTTCTCCCGGAGCAAGAAGGGGGCGGTCCTAATCAAGCGCCAGAAGTGCCGGATCCCTACTTTGGCGGCGCGGAGGGTTTCGAAGCAACCTTGGACCTGATGGAGCGCGCCTGCCCGGCCCTGTTTGCCGCCGCGTTGTAGAGCGCGCCTGCCCGGCCCTGTTTGCCGCCGCGTTGTAGAGCGCGCCTGCCCGGCCCTGTTTGCCGCCGCGTTGTAGAGCGCGCCTGCCCGGCTCTGTTGACCGCCGCGTTATAGAGCGGGCCTGCCCGGCTCTGCTTGCCGCCGCGTTATGACGCCGCCACCAGCAGGCGTTTCAGGCCGCGGCTCTGTATGCCGGGGTGCCATTCGAGTTGCTCCACAGGCGCGGCGAGCCGCAGACGCGGCCACTGCCGCAAGACCGCGCTGAACACTATTTCCATGTTCTGACGGGCCAGGTGGCTGCCCAGGCAATGATGGACGCCGCCGCCGAAGGCCAGGTGCCGGTTCGGGTTGCGCCGGATGTTAAAGGCGTCCGGGTCGGGAAACGCGGCGTCGTCGCGGTTGGCCGCCCCGTAGAGAAAGCCCAGCGTGACGCCCTTGGGAAACGCCTGCCCCTTGTATGAAAAGTCTTGCAGCGCGTAGCGGTGAAAATACGGCAGGGGCGGGTCGTAGCGAAACATCTCCTGCACGGCGGTGCGAAGCAGCCCGGGGTCGGCCCTGAGGGCGGCCAATTGGGCGGGATGTCTGAGCAGGGCCAACATGCCGTTGCCCAAGGCGTCTATGGTTGATCCGTGTCCCGCCATAAGCACTGTCATGGCGGTCGATATGAGCTCATCGTGGTTAAGACGCTCTGCGCCGTCTCGCCAAGCCAACATTTCCGAGAGCAGGTCTTTGCCGGGGCGTTTGCGCCGCCATGCCGCCAGGGAATCCAAATAGTCCGCAAACTCCGTCGTCGCCTGTTCCGCAAGATCCCGATGGGCCTCGGTGCGTTCCGGTTCAAAAAACTGCACGATGTTCTCCGACCAGACGCGCAACTGGGGCCGCTCCGCTTCAGGCACGCCCAAGATCTCTCCGATGATGAAGCCCGGAATGGGCGCCGCCAAGTCTTCGACGAAGTCAAAGGGTTCATCCGGGGCTATGGAGTCTATCTGGCGGTCTATGAGCGCTTGCGCATAGTCGCCCATGGACTTGACCTCCACGGTGGTGAAGACCTTGAACACCGCCTTGCGCAAGCGGGCGTGCAGTTCCCCCTCGCTGTCGATGATGGAGGTCTTGACATAGCGGCTGTGATTGGGCGCGGCCTCCCAGTCACGCTTCTTGCGGTAGGCGGCGATTTCCTCGGCGGTCAAAACATGATCCATGACGCGGCCTAAGCGTTCATCCATGAGCAATGTCCTGATGTCCCCGCAGGTGGAGAACAACCAGGCGTCCCAAGGCTCGTGGTAATAAATCGGATGTTCCCGACGCAGACGCGCATAGACGGAGTAGGGGTCTTTGGCGAATGCCGGCGAATACGGCTCAAAGGAAAAATCATTCATGGGCGGCGATATGGCCTCAGCAAGTCGTTCAGTGTCAATATGGACGCAACCGCTCAGCGAGGCCCTAGCGGTTCGCCGGGCGCAGGAAGCGGTAGTTCAACCTCAGGGCCACGCTGAAAAATTCCGTGTCGTTGGCGCTGACCCGGTAACGCACCGGTTCGCTGCCATCGCGCCTGAGATTGGAGACATGGCTGCGCAAACGATCATAGTCGCCGCGGTCTGTGAAGTCCGACAGGTCCATCCAGCGTCCGCGCAACTCCACCGACAGGGCCTCCGTCAGTTTATAGTCCACCCCGAACAGAACCTGATAGCCATGCAACAAGTCCCGCAACCGGTGGTCAACGCTGCTCACCGTGCCAGCCAGGTTGCTCCGCACCTCCGCTTCGTTAGGCAGGCCCCGGGCCGTTTCCACCGTGTTTGGATCCCCGCTTCGCTCCCACAGCGCGCCGTAATCCATGCGCGTGAAACCCAGCCCCGGGCCGATGCCGAGGAACGGGGTGAACCGGTCTGAACCCGGCAAGTCAAGATACAGGTTCAGGAAGGCGCCCGCCGCGCTTACCTTGCCGACCCGCTCGTACGCTTGCGGCAATTCGGCGCCGAAGATCTGCGTGAACGCCGTGCCCGACGGATCCAGGATGTTGGAAGACTCGTCGTAGTCCGCCTGGCGATGGAAGGCTTCCAGCTCCACCCGGAAGCGGTCCCGGAAGCGGTAGCCAATGGCGGCTCCGGCGAACAGGCCCCAAGCCCGGTCGAACTCGCTCCGCCAGCTGTCCACCGCGCCCGCGCCGCGCTCCGGGTCAGTGCAACCAGCGAGTTCCGCGTACCGAGGATTGACGAATTCATCGCAACGGCTGGCCCGGTCATTGTCGCCCCCGCGCAGGGACAGGCCCGGCGCGAACTGCGGCCCCAGCTCGGCGGCCACATAAACCTCCCCGTTGGCCCCTTGCGAAAGGAGCAGGCAAAACAGGGTTGTCAACAAAAATGTTCTCACATCTCACCCCTTAGGCCGCAGGTTGCAAGGAAAGGCACTCAGCGCTGGTCTGTTTCATTGCCGCGAGCGTTGCCGACGATCCGCCTCCAGATGGGCCCTGAGTTTATCGTGAAGATCCCTAAGCTCGCCCGGTTTGTTGACCCACCAGGAAGTGGACCAGACGCGAAACAGGGTCCATCCCAGTCCTTCCAGGACCGCTTGACGAACCTTGTCCCGTTCCTTGGCGACGGCGGAGCTATGATACATCGCGCCGTCGCATTCAATACCCGCGAGATAACGCCCTGGCTCGTCCGGATGGGTGATGCCCAAGTCTATGCGGAATTTAGAGACCCCGATTTGCGGTTGGACTCGCCAGCCTTTGGCCCGCAATTCGCGCGCGACAGCGGATTCAAAAGGCGATTCAAAGTCCCCCAAGGGACCCGTCGGGAGCCCGCCAAGGACACTAGGGCCTCGCTCTGCGTATTCGAGGAAGTGTTTGAGATCGGCAACCGCCCGCGCCGAGGTGCGCGACAGATCAATTTGGTTCGGATCCAAGGTGGAGAAGACCCTCATTTCCGCCCTGGCCCGGGTCATTGCCACATTCAGACGGCGTTCTCCGCCTTGCCGGTTCAAGGGGCCGAAGTTCATCGTGGTGTGGCCGCTACGATCCGGCCCGTAGGTGACGCTGAACAGGATCACATCCCGTTCATCGCCTTGAACGGTCTCAAGATTCTTGACGAACACGGGGTCAACCCCGTTCTCATTGTTGAAGGCCCATTCCATGCCGGGATCCTCGCCCCGGGCCTTGTCCAGGAGATCCTCTATCAAGGTTTGCTGTTCGGTGTTGAAGGTGACTACGCCGATGGAGAGCTTTCTGATGTTGTCATCTGCATGAGTCAACCGCCTGACAATTTCCGCCACAATGGCTTTTGCCTCGCCTTCATTGTGCCGCGCCCCGCCCCGCGCGTAAAAACCCTCTGGCTTAACGAGACTGACTCCGCGCTTGGCTGCGTCCGGGGCTGGAAAGGTGACAAGGCGGTTGTCGTAGTAATGTTGGTTTGAAAACGCAATCAGGTCTTCCCGGCGCGAGCGATAATGAAAATTCAGATCGTGTCGCGGAAAGCCAGAGGCAAGCATCTCATCCAGAATGCTTTCCAGATCCTCCACCATATCGACATCCCCATCAGGGTCATCATCCGCTCGAGCGAAGAAATTAGTCGGCGGCATCTGCTTGTTGTCGCCGGCGATGATCACCTGCCGCCCACGGGCAATGGAACCGACGGCGTCCCAAACCGGAATTTGCGAGGCCTCGTCGAAGATGACCACATCAAAGAGTTGCTGGTCCGGTGGAAGATATTGCGCGATGGAGAGAGGAGACATCATAAAGCAGGGAGACAACTTGATAACGGCATTTGGAGCGTTTTCCAGAAGTTTGCGGATGGGCAGATGGCGCCGCTGTTTCTGCAACTCGCGGCGAATCACCTGCCATTGCTCGTCATTCAGCACATCGTTCAGGCCCGGCAACCGGCCCGCGAGGGTGGCAGCGATGTGTTTGGCGGTCGCCTCTTGATGCTTGTCATCAAGCTCGCGGAAATCTCTGATGTTCGCCTCATGCTCCGATTTGGAGAAGGCGCGCAGCGTTGCATCTTCCGTAATGACGGCCTCCGACCACCAAACGCAATAGGCCGCCCAAAAAGTTTCTTCAATCTCGTGAACCGGAATCTGTCCGTGCTCTATGGCTCTTACCAGCGGCGCCAGGTCGGCGTCTATGACTTCCTTGCGGCGTTGGCGCCAAGCGCACCACGCCTGGAGTTGGCGGCGCGAGGCCGCGATGAAACTCGCGGCGTCCCCTAATTGCTCCAGAAAGGCCGGTTCATGCCATAGCCATGTGTCCGCAAGCTCGCCAAAGTCCCCGTCCGCCTGCTCCAATTCGTTGTCCCTTGCCAGCTGTCCAAAATCGGCGCTGGCTTGCTTCAAAGCCTCGAACGCCTCAAGAAATTCCGCAGTCGCCCGTTCTATGTCGCCGCCAGGGGCCAAGGCGGGGGCCTCTGGGTTGCGAAGGATCAGGTGGACTTGGTCTGAAATCCTCGCCGCTTGACCCCTGTCTGCCAAGTCGGCAACGGCGGCGCGGGCCCGTTGGCCAAGCTCTGCCCGCGTCTCGACATCCTCCGGCCGGGTTTCATGGCCATTCCAGATCTCTAAATCGGAAAGTCGCTCCGCCAAACGATCTATCGCTGTCCCTTGCTGACTTATCCTTGCTATGGTTTCGGCGTCTCGCTTGGGGTCCGGTTTTCCCAATGCGCCCTTGGCCCGCAACGCTTTTAGAATGCCGCGCTTGGCAAAGAAACTTTTAGGCCACCAGGCTGTTGTCGCGGCCTCCCAGCGTTGACCTAACGCTTCCCCATCGATGTTGCGCCAGGCATAAGGCTCATAGTCGCAAGAGAGCAACCTTCGGTTGGCTTGATAAACCCTTAGCCGTTGCCCCGCTTCTTTAAGCGCTTGGATCTGAGTGGCGCCATTGGGGCCCAGGGCGTCCGCTATGGGTTGTTGGCCGTGAATCAGTCGGGCCAGTTCGCGTAGCGCCGCAAGGCGCGTTGGGGACGCGGGGGGCAAGTCGAGCTTCATTGCCTTGAGCAAGGCGTCGCAGGTTTTCCTGGCTATTTGCGCCGTTGTTGAGAGTTGGGTTGCCTGTTCGCCGATTTGCCTCTCCCAGGCCGGCGTCCACGCGCTTGTTGTGATAAGACGGAAAGGCTTTGAAGAAACATCGTCGACTTCCTTGGCGTGAATGGCGAGATTTCGGACCGCGGCGCCCATGGCGTTAAGCGCGGCTTCGTCGTGCTGCTCCGCCGTCGGCCAAGACAGAGCAACGCGCCCGGCGATGTCTCCATCCCGAATCTTGACGCCGATTGCCTCGTGCGCGGTCATGCCGTTGCGGCGTTTTTTGTGCAGAAGATCAACAAAGCGATTCAGCTGGTCCCGCGTCTTTTCAAGTTCTTCCCCTTGCCGTTGCCAGTCCTCCGGGGCCGTTGCGGTTTGTTCCCATGCCTTTTTCAAATGTTTAATCACATCCGCTTTTCGGGCCTTGTTGGAATGCAGCTCCAGGCAAAACCTGCCTAATCCAAGGTCTTGCAAGCGCTGGCGAACCACCTCCAGCGCCGCCGTTTTTTCCGAAGCGAAAAGCACCGTTTTGCCTTTTCCAAGGGTGTGGGCCACCAGGTTGGCAATGGTCTGACTCTTGCCGGTGCCTGGCGGGCCGATGATGATGAAGTTGTTGCCTTGGTCAGCGGTTGCCACCGCCGCCATCTGAGACGAATCCGCCGGCAACGGCAGCAATAGATCGGCGGGCTTGTAGTCGCGGTCCAGTCGCTCAGGCCTGATGGAAGCGGTCTTTCCCGCGTAAGGAGCGCCTGAGTTGTCCAGCAGATGGCTGACCACCTCGTTTTGCCGGAGCTGGTCGGTCCTATCGACAAGATCTTTCCACATCAGGTGCTTCGCAAAAGAAAAATGGCTCAACGCCACTGCTGGAACAACCTCAAACCCCTGTCTTTCCCTGATTTCTCTTTTAACCATGTTCCAGACCCGCGAGACATCGATGCCGCTTTCATCTTTGGGCAGTTCTCCCTCGAGGCCGCGAATGTCAATCCCAAAATCCGTTCTGAGCATCTGCAACAAGGTGGTGTTGAAACGGGGTTCGTCGTCGTATGCCGCCAGCTTGACGCCGCCGGTCCCGACAAAGCGTCTTTCGAGCGCGACAGGCAACAGGATCAGCGGCGCCAAGTGATTGGTGTCGCGCTCGTTTCTTTTCCAACGCAGAAAGCCTAAGGCCAGGTAGAGGGTGTTGGCGCCGCCTTCTTGCAGGGCGGTCTGGGCCTTGCGGTAAAGTTTGACGCTGCGCTCATGCAGTTCCTCCCGCGGCAGATCGACAAACACCACCTTGTTTTTAAGTTGCTCGCGCGCGTATTCTTCAGTGAAGCTTTCTCCGGTGCGCTGTTGATGGAGCGCCTCGTCCCGCCCTTCTTCAGCGCGCCCCGGGACGGGCGTGAGGCTGATGGGGGCGTTGTCGGCAAGTGTGTCTTCCAACGCGCCGGGTTCCGGGCAAATGATTTCCAAGTTGGTTCTGGAGGCGCGGTGATTCAACAGGGGATTTCTGAGGGAAAGATCCAGCAACTTCCGTTGCCAGCGTTCCAATCGCCCTTCAGGGGTCTCTGGAAGGTCCGCCGCGGTTTCCGCAATGTCGTAATCAGGAAGATCTGTTGGCGCCTCTTCCAGCTGTTGTTGGACGACTTCGAACGAGGGTTCGTCCCTAAGCGCGGATTCTTCACGCTGCAGGCCTAAAGGCGCAATGCGATGGACCCGCGCCTGATGAATGTCTAAGGCCGCCGCAAAGGTCCCGTCGTCTTCATGGCGAATGCTGATCTGGGCCGTTTCCAGGGCCTCCGAAAAAGGTCGTTGGGCGGTCACACAGGTGGTTTCGATGAGCGCCAGCTCGCCGGAATCGATGCGCTTTCTAAGGACTTCCGCCTCGTCAATGACCACACTGGAGAGACTCGTCGGTTGCAGCCAAACACCGGTCAAGGCATGGCCCTGAGGCAACGCGACCACCGGATAAAGTCCCGCTTGTTCAAAGGCGGATGCGAAAAGCATGGCGGTGTCCAGGCAAGTGCCTATCCTGCCCTCCAGAATGTGGCTAGGCAGGCGCACCTTCTGCCCCTCGCGCTCAAAACTTTTTGGCGGCAAGGCGTAAGCCAGGCTCAGGTTGGCGATGGCGGCGTAGATGGCGGAGGCCATTTCCCAGACGCGCTGACGGCTGAGGGACTTGTAGCCATTCATTTGGTCTGGCCTGCCGGCTTGGCGCAAGATCTCGCTGGCGCTTCTGAGCACTTTGTCGATGGCGGGATCGTTTGGCGTCGAGAACGCCGCGAGCAATTCCGGCATGAAGCTGGAGCCGCCCCATTCGTTGTAAGCGAGCAACTCCACCGGTTTTCGCAACTCCGCCATGGTCTTCCCATCTTTCTCAAGCCGCAGCGCGACATGGCCTCGCACGGCTTCCGTCACATTGCGCAGGAAGCCGCCGCTGACTTCCAGATCCCGGTCGCTGATGGATAGGGAGCCCCGCGGCTCGATGCGGTCCACGGTCCACTCCTTGGCGCTGACAAAATCCGGATCGGCCCGGAGGGTCAGCCTAAGGCCTTCAAGCCGCTCTTCCTCATGGTGATTTTCGACCCGGAGCTCCCGCAACACGGGGACGGCGCTTTGATGCGCCGCAAAGTTCAGTTTCGCCGCGAGCTCGCAATGGATGCTGCAATTCGGCATGGCAAGGACTTCAGGGCCTGTCCTTTAGATGACGCCGTCCTTGGTCAGTTGTTCCAGCTCGGCTTGGCTGTAGCCCAACAGCCTCTGATAGATTTCCCCGTTGTGTTGCCCCATGGCGGGCCCTGGCCATTTGATCTTGCCGGGCGTGGCGGACAGCCGGGGAAACACATTCTGCATTTTCAGTTCGCCGTACTTGGGATGCTCCACTTCGGTGATGGTCTCGCGGGCGATGAAGTGCTTATCTTCCAACATTTCCGGGGCGCGGTAGATGCGTCCCGCCGGCACGGCATGTTGCTCCAGCAGGCCCAACAGGTCGGCGGTCTTGTAGTGAACCGACCAGGCGCTGATGATCTCATCCAGTTCCTGCTGGTTTTCCCCCCGGGCCGTGTGCGCGCTGAAGCGCTCATCCTCCGCCAGGGCCGGTTGCCCCATGGCCGCGCACAGCCGGGCGAAGACGCTGTCCTGGTTGGCGCCCATCACGATCATCTCGTTGTCCGCCGTGGGATACACATTGGAAGGGGCGACTTTTTCCAGGATCGCGCCGGTGCGCTCCCTGATGAAGCCGGCCTGCGCGTACTCCGGCACGGTGGATTCCATGACCCCCAAGACCGCTTCGTAAATGGCGGAATCAACCACCTGGCCCTGGCCGGTGCGTTCGCGGTGCCGCAGGGCGGACAACGCGCCTATGGTGGCGAACATGGCCGCTAAGGAATCGCCGATGCTAATGCCCACCCGGCTGGGGGGCATGGAGGGGTCCCCCACAATGTAGCGCAAGCCGCCCATGGCCTCGCCGATGCCGCCGTAGCCGGCCCGGGCCGCGTAGGGGCCGTCTTGACCGTACCCGGACACCCTGACCATGATGATCCCCGGGTTGAGCCGCGCCAGCTCGGCGTGGCTCAGGCCCCATTTCTCCATGGTGCCGGGCCTGAAATTCTCCAGCACGATGTCCGACTTCTTGACCAGCTCGCCGACAATGGACTTGCCCCGCTCCGTCCGCACATCCAGGGTGACGCATTTCTTGTTGCGGGCCACAATGGGCCACCACAGGGGTTCGCCCCGGCCCCAGTCGCGCATGGGGTCGCCCCGTCCCGGCAGCTCCACCTTGATCACCTCGGCCCCCAGGTCCGCCAACAGCTGGCCGCAGAAGGGGCCGGCAATGAGTTGTCCCAGCTCGATAACGCGCACCCCCGCCAAGGCGCCGTCCTTGTCGCGTGTTGTTTCCCGCATCGGTTTTCCTCCTCGCGTTGTTAAAAATCAGTTTAGCAACTCCAAGGCCTCGTCATGGAGCTTTCTATGGGCCGCGGCGACGATGAGCCCGCCCCCCGCCGCCGCGTTGCCCTGCCAATCGGTGACGATGCCGCCGGCGCCTTCGATAATGGGTATCAGGGGAGCGATGTCGTAGGGACACAGCCCCCCTTCCACCACTAAATCAACATAGCCGGCCGCCAACATGCCGTAGCCCAAACACTCGGTGCCAAACCGGGAGAACTGGCACCGGGCCATGACGCCCATGAATTTCTCCCGCGCCTCGGCGGTGGGGTACATATAGGGATGGGTGCAACACACGACGGCTTCCCCCAGGCCGTCGCGGCGGCGGGCCCGCAACGGGACGCGCCGTCCCCCCTGGGCGAAATACGCCGTCTCGCCATCCCCCAAATAGGTCTCTCGCAGGCAGGGTTGGCGCATGGCGCCCGCCAGGCACTGCTCGCCTTGCTGCACCCCCGTCAGCACCCCCCACATGGGCGTGCCGGCGATGAACCCCCGGGTGCCGTCTATGGGGTCGATCAGCCAGGTCAAGGCGCCGGCCTTGCTTTGGCCACCCAGCTCTTCCCCGATGATGGCGTGGTCGGGATAAGCGTCCGCGATTTTTTGCCGGATGAAGACCTCCACCTCCCGATCCGCCTGGGTGACGGGGTCAAACAGGTCGCCGCTGGGGTTTTTGTCGGTGACAACCGGGTCGTTGCGGAAGTGTTTGAGGGCGATCTCCCCGGCTTCTTCAACCAGGGCCTCCAGAAACGCAAGGTATCCATCGCGGGCTTCGCGGCTGTCATTCATGGCGGCAGAGTGGTTATGTTAGAGTGTTCGCCGGAAAACAAGTCTAACACGACCCGGCCCTTTTTCCCCTGCCGCCGGACTTGCCCCGCACCGGAAAACCCGTGAACAAACGCCTTCTGCTTGTCATCCTCGTCGCCGCCAGCGCCATCTCCATGATGTCGACGGACCTGTACGCGCCCAGCCTGGCCCACTTGCCGGAGTTGTTGAACACCGACCCGGAATGGGTCAAGTTGACCATTAGCCTGAATGTGGCGGCCTACGGCCTTGCCACCTTGATTCACGGCCCCCTGTCGGACCGGTTCGGCAGGAAGCCCGTGCTGTTCTGGGGCCTGGCGGGTTTCACCCTCGCCAGTTTTCTTTGCGGCACCGCTGAAAACATCGGCGCGTTGCTCGCCGCCCGGGTGTTCCAGGGCGTCACCGCCGCCGTGGAAGGCGTCGTGGTGCTTGCCATCATCAGGGATGTGTTCACCGGCAAGGGACAGGTGCGGGCCCTTGCCCTCTACGGCATTGCGATAGCCTTCGCGCCGGCTTTCGCGCCTGTTTTGGGTGGTTACATTCATGTGTATTTCGGCTGGAGAATGAACTTCTATCTGCTCACGGGCCTGGCCATGCTCGTTGCCGTTTTGGTTGTCGTCTTCCTGAAGGAATCCACGGAAAAGGACCGCGCCGCGTTGACTCCCCGGGAAATTTTCGCCGATTACCGAGGCCTCCTCGCCAATCCGAAATTCCTGACCTACATCGCCATCGGCGGTTGCGGGTTGGGCAGCATCTTCGTCTTCATCACCGCCGGCCCCTTTGTCCTGATTAAGAACCATGGCGTGCCTACCGAACATTTTGGCTACTACAACGGGGCCTTGGCGTTGGCTTACATAGCCGGCAGCGTCCTGGCGACCCGCGCCGCCAAACGCCGTCCGCCCACGGCGATTTTGCGCTTGGGGGTCTGCTGGGCGATGTTCGGCGCCCTGCTGTTGCTTGCCGTGTGGCACACGGGGTGGGAGACGCCGGTGACCCTGACTGCCGCCATCGCTTTGATTATGTTTGGCGAAGGGCCCATCTTCGCGACGGTGCCCGCCTTGGCCATGGAGGCGACGGACCGGAGAACCGGCGCCGCCGCGGCCCTGATCCTTACGGCGGAAATGGCCATAGGGTCCCTGGCTTCTTTGGTCGTCAGCGTTGTTCACGATGGCACCGCGCGCCCCATGATGGCGACCATGGTGGCGCTGACGGGCCTGGTGGCGGCGGGCTATTTGGCGACGCGGCCCCACCGCGGGCAGGGCCGGTGACCCAGCTCGCCTCCGCCGTTTTTCCCGCGCCGCTCCGGCGCTTCCACAAAGTTGATTGCCGCGCCCGCAAGTGTTAAATAGAACAGCGTGAAAAAGTTTCTCAGGGACACCAATATAGACGCCGACCGGTTTCGCGCCGGCATGGCGCAGTTGACCGGCGCGGTGACCATCATCGCCACCCGCAATGGCGATGCGAGGTCGGGACTGACCGCCAGCGCGGTCAGCTCTTTTTCTGTGGAACCCCCGCGTCTGTTGGCTTGCGTGAATTTCAGCGGCAACAGCTTCGCGCACATCGCCGCGAGCCGCTGCATGAGCGTCAATGTGTTGGCGCAAAGCCAGGAGGAGCTGGCCAAACGCTTTGCCGACATGTTGGGGGGCAAGAAGGAAGACCATTTCAACTATGGCAAATGGACGGAACTGACCACGGGCGCGCCGGTGCTGGAGGAGGCCCTGGCGGGTTTCGATTGCGCCGTCGAGGAGATGTTGGTGGCCCACACCCACGCGGTCATCATCGGCGAGATCAAGGATGTCATCGTCAATGGCGGGTTGAAACCCTTGCTCTACTCCAACCGGGCCTTCACCACCACCATTGGCCGTTATGACAACCTGCCCTTGGACTACAGCCTTTCTCCCTGGTACTGAGCATGGATGCGCTTGAGCGATGGATTGCCGGGGGGCAAATCCAGGGCGCCCGGGCCCGCCAGGAAGATGCTTACTCCATAACGCCATTGCCTGAGCAAGACGGGGCGGAGGGCTGGTTGCTGGTGGTGGCTGACGGCATGGGCGGCCACGCCGGCGGCGATGTGGCGGCGGCCACGGCGACCCAGGCTTTTGAGGAGGGTTTCACTCAGGCGGGAAAGGGCCAAGACGCCGCTATGGAAGCCCGGCTTGACGCCGGCCTCAGGGCCGCCAACGAGGCCGTCGAAGCGAAACAGCGGTCTGACTTCTCCCTGTCTGACATGGGCGCGACCCTAGTGGTTGCGGTGGTCATAGGCCCCGCTCTCTATTGGGTCAGCGTCGGCGATTCCCTGCTGTGGCTGTTCAGAGATGGCGAACTCTTGCGGCTGAATGAAGATCACTCCATGCGCCCCTTGCTGTTGGAGCTGGTGGAGGCCGGCGAGCTGAGCAGGGAAGAGGCCTTGGATCACCCCGTGGCCCATCAACTCCGGTCGGTGGTTCACGGCAGAGACTTGCCCCTGGTGGATATGGCCGCCGAGGGCTATCCGTTGGCGGCGGGCGATGTGGTCTTGCTGGCCAGCGACGGGATTGAAACCCTGTCCGAGGAGGCGCTGACAGCGACGTTCCAGGCCCATGCCGATGACGCCGGGGCTTTGACCCGCGCCCTGCTGGATGGCGTGGAGGCGGCGGGCGTCCCGCGGCAGGACAACACGACGGTGGCGGCGTTCCGGGTGGCGGGTTAAGGGGCAAAAACCGCGGCGCGAGGCCCCGGCCTTGAACGGCCCGCGCCTCCCTCAGTTTCGCAGGTTGCCTCTCTTGATGGAGAAATAGACGCCCGCCAGGCAGAGCAGGGCGGCGACGCCGAAGCTGGCGTTGATGCTGGTCAACAAGCGGCCGTGGTGTTCCGGCGCGATCTGCACGGGCCCCAGGATGACCGCGAAAGTCAGCGTGACGATGCCCATGCTAAGCACTTGGCCTAACACCCGCATGGTGGCCACCGAGCCGGAGGCCGCGCCTAAGTGTTTCGCCTCCACGGAACTCATAATGGCGTTGGCGTTCGGCGAGGAGAACAGTGAGAAGCCCACGCCCACGGCGATCAATATGGAGACGACGAACACGGTGGGCGTTTGCGGCGTGGCCAAAGCCAGGGTGGCCAGGCCCAGGGCGGTCAGCCCCATGCCGGACGACGCCAACAATCGAGGTTCCCGCCGGTCTGACATTTTGCCGGCCAGGGGGGAAAACAGCGTCATCATCAGGGGCTGGGCGATCATCAACATGCCCGCCACCTGGGGGGCCAGTCCCCGGATGTTTTGCAGGTACAAGCTCATTAAAAAAGTGATGGAGAAGGTGGCGGCGTACATGATCAGCGAAGCGAGGCAGGAATAGGTGAACACCCGGTTATCGAAAAACAGCTTGACATTGAACACGGGGTGTTCCTGGTTTTTCTCATACCTGATGAACCCCCACAGCCCCAAGCCGCTCAGGATGATCAGGGCGAAGCCGTACCAGGCGGGCAGAATGGAAAACCCGCACATCAACGCGCTGATGGAGACGCCGTAGATCAGCGCGCCGGGGAGATCGAAGGGCTCGCCGGCGGCCCCGCGCCACTCCTTTCCCTTCAGATTGATCAGGGCCATGGCGATGACCAACAGCGCCACTGGCACATGGAAGACGAACACCATGCGCCAGCCAAACTGATGGGTGATCCAGCCCCCTAAAAAAGGCCCGCAGGTCAAGCCTAAATAAATGGATGACACAGACAGCCCCAACACCCGGCCCCGTTTCTCCCGGGGAAAAACCGAAGACAGGATGGCGATGCCGGTGCCAAACAGCATGGCCGCGCCGACCCCTTGCAACACCCGGCACAGGAGCAGCATCAGCGGCGAGGGCGCGAGCGCGGCGAGGATGGAGGCCGCCGTCAATGTCGCCATGCCCCACAGGAACATGCGTTTGCGCCCGCGCAGGTCCCCTAGCCGGCCGAAGGGCAGCAAAAACGCGGCGCTTGCCAACAGGTACGCCATGGGGATCCAGCTGGTGACGATGGCGTCCGTCCGCAACTCGCGGGCGATGACGGGAATGGCGACATTCACCGCCGACAACATCAGGGGGTTGATGAAAGCGCCCAGGCAAACGACGATCAGCGCCGTCCTTTGCAAGGTTTGCTCGGAGATTTCGGGTTTGGCCATTAGCCGCTCAGATACTCCTCCGCCAAAGCGGACGCCAACTCGATGATGAACGGCGTCAATTCCCGCGCGGTTTCCGTCTCGGAGCGGGTGTGCATCCAGCCCAAATAGGTGGCGGCTCGGGCCATGTTCAGCGTTGGCAACCAAGCCAGGTGCGCGTCCGTCAGTGGCCGGTGTTTGCGGTAACCCGCCAGCAGCGCGTCTTTCGCCGGGCCGTAGTGTTCGCCGTCTTGCAGGAAAAACAGCGAGGTGGCCAAGTCAAACAGGTGCCAGCCGTAGCCGCAATCGTCGAAATCGATGACGCGGGGGCCGTCCTTGCCCACCAAGATGTTCTCGAACAACAGATCCGCATGGACCAGCCCGTAGTTATGGGAACCGGCGCCGAATTCGGTCAAGTCGGTCCGCAGTTTGTCCCGCGCCTGCAACAACAAGCGGCGTTGCGCCGCGCTGAGGGCCGGCAACTCCCAGAAACGCCCCCAGAAGGGTTGCTCGCCGGTGAAGCCGTCCACATCCCAGCTGTGGCGGGTGAAGCCAGCCGGCGCCTGCCAGCGCTCCCCGTGATTGTGCATCTTCGCGGTGATGCCGCCCAAGGTTTCAAAACGCTCGCGTATTTCCTCGGGGGTGCCGCTCAAGCCGTCTTCCATGTTGCCTAATTGCGAACCCTCTATCCAATCAACCACATCCACCTGTCGGGGTTCCGGCACCTCGTCTGTCGCCACCTTCTCAAACAGGCGGCCCTGGTTTGAAGGGCGCAGGGTGGGCGTCAACACGCCAGCGGCTCTCAGGCTGTCCATCCATTGCAGTTCGGAGCGGAGTTCGGCGTCGCTGTGATAACCGGCCCGGTGGACCCGCGCCACGCGCTTTTCACCTCGCGCCTCGTCCACCACGCTATAGACGGCGTTCTCGCGCATCTTGAGCAGAGCCATAGGCGCGGCGGCGTCAATGCCCCACAACGGCAAGGCCTTGCGCGCCAGGGCCTCGTGCCGTTTTTCCAGTTCGGCAACGGGTAGCCGGTAGAAGTCCTCCATTGCGCTCAGCGGGACGCGCTCCACTCCTGAAAGCTGGCGCCCGCGGCGGCCAATTCTTGCAACAACGGGGCCGGAGTCCACCACAGGTCGCCCTCTTTGGCGCGGCGTTGCTCGATGACCGCGCAAACCCGATCAAGGCCGATGGCGTCGGCGTATTTCATGGGGCCGCCGCGGTAGCGGGGCATGCCATAGCCGTTCACGAAAATCACATCGATGTCGCCGGGCCGCAGGGCGATGCCTTCTTCCAGGACCCGGGCCCCTTCGTTGATCATGGCGCAGAGCATGCGCTCCATGATCTCCTCATCGCTGCTTGCCGCAGGCTCCACCCCCAGGGCTTGCGCCTCCCGCTTGGCGATTTCCATGACCTCGGGGTCAGGTTGCGGTTGCCTGCCGTCGTAGCGATAGATGCCGGCGCCGGTTTTCTGGCCGTAACGCCCCATCTCGCAGAGGACCTTGCACATGCGGAAATAAATCGGGTCGTCGGGCCGGTCTTTCCATTCGGCGTTCAGTTTGTTGAACACATCCAGGCCCGACAAATCCATCACGGCGTGGGGGCCCATGGCCATGCCCCAGTCGTACGCCGCCTTGTCAACCCGCTCCGGGGGGATGCCTTCCAACATCATCAGTTGCGCCTCCCGAACATAAGGGAAGAACAGGCGGTTGCCGACAAATCCGAAACAGACGCCCACCAGGACGCCCACCTTGCGCAGGGTCTTGGCCAGGGCCATGGCGGTGGCGAGCGCATCTTTGGCGGTTTCCCGGCCGCGCACCACCTCCAGCAGCCGCATGACATTGGCGGGCGCGAAGAAGTGCAGGCCGATGACATCCTCCGGCCTGTTGGTGGCGGCGGCGATTTCATTCAGATCCAAACTGGAGGTGTTGCTGGCCAGGATGGCCCCCGGCTTGCAGGCCGCGTCCAATTGCTTGAACACCTCTTTTTTGACCGCCATGTTCTCGAAGACGGCCTCCACCACCAGGTCGGCGTCCGCCAGGTCCCCGTAGTCCGTGGCGGCGGCGATCAGGCTCATGGCATGTTCCAGTTGCGCTTCCGTCATGCGTCCTTTGCTGACCGCCCGCTGATAATTTTTTCGGATGGCCGCCAGGCCCCGCTCCAGGCCGGCCTGGTCGGCTTCCAACAGGCAGACGGGAATGCCCGCGCCCACGAAGTTCATGGCGATGCCGCTGCCCATGGTGCCGGCCCCGATGACCGTCGCCTTTTTTATTTCCCGCGTTGGCGTGCCCTTAGGCGCATCCGGGATCTTGGCGACTTCCCGTTCGGCGAAAAACAGATGTCGCTGGGCCTGGGAGTGGGTGGATTCCCGGCATTGGTGGAACCGTTCCCGCTCCACTTTCAAGCCGTCCCGGTAGGATTCCCGCGCCGCCGCTTGCGCGCACCGGACAATCTGCGCCGGCGCGAAGAAGCCCCGGGCCGTTTTGTCCAGTTCTTTAAGACGCGCCTCGAAAAACTCATCGTCTATGCCTTCGGTGGCGACCCCGAGTTCGCTCACGCGCTTGAGGGGCGCGCCGGAGTCCAACAGATCCCGCGCGTAGGCGATGGCGCCCGCCCGCAACTCGCCATCTATGAGTTTTTCGATGATGCCGGCTTCCAGCCCCTCCGCCGCGCTGATGGGCCGGCCCGACAGCATCATGTCCAGGGCCTTTTTCACTCCCGCCAGCCGCGGCAATCGTTGAGTGCCTGAGGCGCCGGGCAAGAGGCCCAGGTTGACCTCAGGCAAACCTATTCTTGCCGTCGGCGCGGCGCAGCGCCAATGGCAACCCATGGCCGTTTCCAGCCCGCCTCCCAGAGCAGTGCCGTGGATGGCGGCCACCACCAGCTTGTCCGAGGCCTCGAATTTCTCCACTAAATCGGGCAACCACGGGTCCACGATGGGCTTGTCGAATTCGCTGATGTCCGCGCCGGCGCAAAAAGTCCGTCCCGCGCAGATCAACACCGCCGCCTTGGCGGCGTCATCCCCCGCCAGCCGTTCCAGGGCCTCCCAGCACCCTTTTCTCACCGCGGCGGACAGGGCGTTCACGGGGGGATTGTCTATGGTGATGACGGCGACGCCGTCGGCGACCTCGTAGCTGACCACTTCAGCGTTTGTTGTTTCGGGCATGGTTAAATCCTTGCTGTTGTGTTGAAGATCTTGCGTGGATGCCGCGCCTTTGCCTATCCCGCGCCCGCGCCGCTCGCGCGGGCCGGGCCGCTACAAGGCGGCGGACGGGGGAAGAGCGGCGTTCTCTGAAAACATTGGGGGCAATGTCAACAGAGAACGCCACTCCTTCCGCAACGCCTGTTTCTCGCCTTTGCGCCGGGCCTTGTTCGTTTTTTCATGGGAGCCGCCTTTTCTCATCAACGGATGGTCGTGAAAAGGATTGCGCGGCTTCAAGTCGATTTTTCGCTTGCTCATCTCGTTGCTCCTGCTGTTTAACAGCGAGCAAGCATACAGGATTTGCCCACTTTGAACAAGAGGGGCCTGGTGCGCCACGCGAGAGCGCAACAAATGCGGGCGCAGCTTGGGGCGGGGCTTTTTCGTTAAACTACTGGCGCGACAAGCATTTAGCGACGGAAGTTTTTCGTCAGGCAACTGGCGTGATGAGCGAGGGCGGGAGTGTATGTCAAATACATGACTGGCCGAGCGAGGAAACGCTAGGACGCATGGCGGAAAATTAACAAGCTAATTGCGACACGCTGTGAATCCATCCATGGATGCTCTCGGTGCGGCGGCAACGGCGCCCACCGTTGTCAGCGTCGCCCAGCAAACGCCCCGCCCGCAGTCCAGGCCGCGTCCGCGCAGTGAACCCGCCGGCGCGTCCGCGCCTGCCACGCCCCGAAAAAAATTTGTAAAAATTTTTAAAGAATTTTAAAAATTTTGTGAAAATCTGGTACATTTGTACAAATTTCTAATGCCATTAGGATGTGCGGAGAAGATTCTCATGTCAGATCGCATCGTTAACAAAGGCAAGAGAGACGCGGCGGCAACCGTCTCGACAAGTGCCCCATTGGCCGTGGGCGAGTCTTCAACGGCTATCTCGGCGGGCGTCTATTACCTCGGCGTCAGCAATTACGCCTCGGTTGCCGCCGCCGACAATTCTGGCGGTTACTCGCTTGAACTCACCGCGCTGGATGGCTTGGGCGGCCCTGGCGGGCCGCTCCAGATGACGGCCCGGATGGCGGGGGGGGGGGGGGGGGGCGCACCCGTAGTCATCGAGGGGCCGGACGCGGGCGACGATGAGTTGAGCGGCCCTGGCGGGGACGCTATGGATGGCGGCGAGGGCGGGGGCGCCGTGGTCATCGAGGATCCGGACGCGGGCGACGATGAGTTGGGCGGCCCTGGCGGGGACGCTATGGATGGCAGCGAGGAGCCGGGCACGAGCGACGATGAGCTGGGCGGCCCTGGCGGGGACGCTATGGATGGCGGCGAGGAGCCGGGCACGAGCGACGATGAGCTGGGCGGCCCTGGCGGGGACGCTATGGATGGCGGCGAGGAGCCGGGCGCGGGCGGCAACCAGTTGCGGGGCGACGCTAATGACAACACGCTGACCGGCGGCGCGGGAGCTGACACGCTCATAGGCGCCGGCGGCAACGACGAGCTGGATGGCGGGGAGGGCGCCGACATCCTAAACGGCGGCGCGGGAGACGACACGCTGATAGGCGGCGCAGGGGCCGACCTGCTCGCCGGCGGCCCGGGCGAGGACACTATTTCTTACGCAGGTTCCGATGGGGCGGTGGACATTCGCCTCAGGACCGGCCATGCGTCCGGCGGCCACGCCGAGGGCGATGAATTTGCCATGGTCGAGCATGTCACTGGTTCTGACTACGACGACAGGCTGGCTGGCGACGACAGGCCTGCGGGCGCATCGACAGGCGGCGACAACACCCTGAGCGGCGCCGGCGGCAATGACGAGATTTATGGCGGCAGCGGCGACGACACGCTGTATGGCGATGCGGGCGACGACGCGCTGTATGGCGGCGCGGGGGACGACACGCTGAACGGCGGCGCGGGGGACGATGAGTTGAATGGCGGGCCGGGCGCCGATGGGTTCATCGGTGGCGCTGGCGAAGACACCGTCTCCTACGCCAATGCGCGCGATGAGCAGGTCACCGTGGATCTCCGGCGGACTGCGGGCGGGGACACTATAGATGGCGGCGCGGGCGAGGTGCTGTGGTTAGCGATAATCCGGACGCGGATGACGATTGAAGTTGAGCGGCCTGACGGGGACACTCCAGATGGCGGCCCGGGCGGGGACACCGTGGTCATCGAGAATCCGGGCGCGGGGGACGGTGGGTCGGGCGCCCCTGGCGGGCCCACTCCAGGCGCCGGCGAGGGCGGGGACACCGTGGTCATCGAGAATCCGGAGGCGGGAGACGATGAGTCGGGTGGCTCTGGCGGGGCCACTCCAGGCGGCGGCGCAGGCGGGGGCGCCGTGGTCAACGAGGATTCGGACGCGGACGACGATGAGTCGGGCGGCCCTGGCGGGGCCACTCCAGGCGCCGGCGAGGGCGGGGACACCGTGGTCATCGAGAATCCGGAGGCGGGAGACGATGAGTCGGGCGGCCCTGGCGGGGCCACTCCAGGTAGCGGCGAGGGCGGGGGCACCGTGGCCAACGAGGATTCGGACGCGGACGACGATGAGTCGGGCGGCCCTGGCGGGGCCACTCCAGGCGCCGGCGAGGGCGGGGGCACCGTGGCCATCGAGAATCCGGGCGCGGGCAATGAGGAGACGGGCGAAGGCGACGATGAATCGGGCGGCACGGGCGGGGGCACTCCACCAGGCGCGGGCAATGAGGAGACGGGCGAAGGCGACGATGAGTCGGGCGGCACGGGCGGGGGCACTCCACCAGGCGCGGGCAATGAGGAGACGGGCGAAGGCGACGATGAGTCGGGCGGCACGGGCGGGGGCACTCCACCAGGCGCGGGCAATGAGGAGACGGGCGAAGGCGACGATGAGTCGGGCGGCCCTGGCGCGGGCACTCCACCGGGCGCGGGCGACGATGAGTCAGGCGGCACGGGCGGGGGGACTCCACCGGGCGCGGGCAACGATGAGTCGGGCGGGGGCAACGAGGAGCCGGGTGCGGACGACGAGGAACAAGGCGCGGGCAATGAGGAACCAGGCGCAGGCAACGAGGAGCCGGGCGCGGGCGGCGAGGAACAAGGCGCGGGCGACGAGGAGTCGGGCGGGGGCAACGAGGAACCGAGCGGGGGCAATGAGGAGACGGGCGGGGGCAATGAGGAACCGAGCGGGGGCAATGAGGAACCGAGCGGGGGCAATGAGGAACCAGGCGCGGACGACGAGGAACCAGCCATGGGCAATGAGGAGATGGGCGGGAGCGACGAGGAATCGGGCGGCCCGGGCGCGGGCAATGAGGAACCGAGCGGCCCGGGCGGGGGCAACGAGGAGCCAGGCGCGGGCGACGCCGCCATGGATCTCGCGAGGACTGCAGGCGCTCTCGGCGGCAGACGCAACAATCCCAGTCATTCCGATGGCGATTACTTTCCCCACGCTGATGTGGAGAATGTCATAGGCAGTCCGCGGGGCGACACGATAGATGGCAACGACGATGCCAACAAGATTTGGGGCGGCGGTGGCGCGGACACGCTGCGTTCCCATGGCGGCGATGACACCATAGATGGCGGCGCTGACAATGACGCGCTCTGGGGCGGAGCTGGATTCGACACGCTGACCGGCGGTGAGGGAGACGACACGCTGATAGGCGGCGCGGGGGCCGACCTGCTCAACGGCGGCCCTGGAATCGATGACATTGATGGCGACGCCCCCGGCACTCAGACCCAGGCCAATGTTCAGTCTTTCGAGAATTTGGGTGGCGGCAGAGTCAATGTGGACAACGACGCCGATGAGACCGCCACGAGTTATGGCGGCGACATTGTCACCTACGCGGGTTCCAATCAGGGCGTGGCGCTGACCCTTGGACAACTTAATCCCTCCACCTGGGCTTCGACATCAAGCACAGGAGATGGAGGTCACGCTTGGGGCGACACTGTCGTGAATGTTGAGAACATCATAGGGTCTGACCACGATGACACCCTTGGAGGCAATAACTGGCACAATGTGTTGACAGGGGGCAAGGGCGATGATCGTCTGACTGGCGATGCCACCGCCGGCGGCGCGCAATCGGACATCTTCGTGTTCGCGCCGGGGGACAGCACGGGCCCCGCTGGTGATGTGATCACAGACTTCAATGTCAGCGGCGTCACCCGCGATGACGATAGCGACGGCGCCCCCGACGCCGACATCTACGGCAACATCATCCACTATCAAAGGGACGCCATCGACCTCAGGGCCTTCAACTTCGACCTCACGCGCAATGCGGATGGCTCTATCGCCACCACTTTGGCGCAACTCGAATCTCAGGGGTTGAAGATCTCCAACCTGATGGATGCGGACGGGGACGAAGGGGGCGCTGGTGGGAAGGACGACAGGGAGATCACCCTGCCTGATGGCGGCAAAATCACCTTGCTTGATGTTGGCGATGAGGCACTGACTATCGACAATTTCATTTTCGACTTGTTTTAGCTTGTTTTAGCTTGTTAATTTTCCGCCATGCGTCCTGGCGTTTCCTCGCTCGCTCGGTCATGTATTGTTTGCACACTCCCCCCTTTAGCTTGTTAGTTTTCCGTTATCCTGCCTGGCGCTTCCGCGTTCAGTCAGTCATGTGCTAGCTGCACACTCCTTCCCTCACTTGTCGCGCCAGTTGCCTAACGAAAAACTTCCGTCGCTAAATGCTCGTCACGCCGCTTGCCTGGCAAAAAATTCCCGTCGCTAAAATAGTTGAGAGATGGCGGAAAACTAATAAGCCAAAAACAAGCTAAAAAAATTTGACAGGGCTGAATGGGGTGCCTCATACTCCCCGTTGCGTCCCGAACAGCTCGCTCATTTGGCCTGCTGATTGGGACCACGGGTTGTCCCTAAATTAGGGGCATTGAGCGGATGGCAAGGACTTCCGCGCCGAAACCGGCCTGGAGACTTGCCTTTGTTTGTGAGGAAAAAACAATGCAAGCTAATGTGGCATTCAACACTCACGAGGCGGTGAAAGCCTTGAAAAGCTCGGGGTTTGACGAGAAACAGGCCGAGACAGTCGTGCAAACCATAGACAAAGCGGTCAACGAGACGGTGGCCACCAAGGCCGATCTTGAAGTCATGGCCACCAAGATGGCCGCCAAGATGGCCACCAAGGAAGAACTTGGGGCTCTGGCCACCAAGATGGCCACCAAAGACGATATTAAGGCTCTGGCCACCAAGGACGAGCTTAAGGTCCTGACAAAGACCGTCGAGGGCATCCAGGAGAACATCGATAAAAACATGGCCACTAAGGCCGACCTTCTGGTGTTGGAAAAGACCGTCAAGGCCGATATTGCGAATCTTGAGGCGCGGATGATGAAAATGATGTGGTTCCAAACGACGGTTTTGGTCGGCATGCTCATCACCGTAGTTGTCAAACTGCTGTAAGCAACCCGCGCTAGGCAACTGGCGCGACAACCGCTCTTCCGTGGACAAATCAGCCCGCGCCCGCTCGGTGCGCCGGGGTATGCTGTCCGCCCGCCGTTGTTGCCGCTTGCGCCAAGACGCTGTCCGCCGCATGGCGGAAAACTAACAAGCTAAACTGACTGAATGCGGAAACGCCAGGCAGGATAACGGAAAACTAACAAGCTAAAACAAGCTAAAAAGGTGGGGGCAACGGCAACTCTGTTCGCCCTGTAACTTTGCGCAGGGCGAAACTGGACCTGACCCGGGCCACGCCGGGCAAGGAGGTCAACTGCTCGTGGTGAATGCGCTCGTAATCGCCGGGGTCGGCGGCGGCGACCCGGAGCAGGTAATCGTAATCCCCGGACATCAAATAACACTCCAACACCTCAGGCACCTGCAACACGCGGGCCTCAAAGGCGTCCAGGTCCTCCCGTTGCTGGCGATTGAGGGTGATCTCGACAAAGACATTGCTGGGCAAGCCCACCGCTGTCTGGTTGATCAACATGATGTAGCCTTCGATGACGCCGGCATCCTCCAGGCGTTTGACCCGGCGCAGGCAGGCGGACTCTGACAGGTTGACCCGCTCCGCCAGCTTGACATTGCTGACGCGCCCGTCCAGTTGCAACTCGTGCAGGATGGCGCGATCTATTCGGTCCAAGGGCAACATGGCAATTTAGCGTCGTCTTTTCAACAAATAACAGCAGAAAATGCGTTTTACGCGCTGATCTTATCAATAATTTGCAAAGAAATCCACTTTAGTTTGGATTATCTTTCAAAACATCCTGACACGCCTTAACAGAGGGCAACCATCATGCGCATCGGCACGCCGAAAGAGCTCAAGAATCACGAATACCGCGTCGGCCTGACGCCCGCCAGCGCGCGGGAATTGGTCAAGGCCGGCCATGAGGTGATGATCCAAGAAGGGGCCGGCATCGGCGTCGGCCTGTCGGACGCGGATTACGCCATGGCGGGCGCCGCGGTGGTGACCGAGGCGGCGGAAATTTTCGCCCGGGCCGACCTGCTTGTGAAGGTGAAAGAGCCCCAACCCCAGGAGTGCCGGATGTTGCGCCGGGGGCAGACGCTGTTCACTTATCTGCACTTGGCCCCCGATCCGGCGCAGACGGAATTGCTCCTCGCTTCCGGCGCCACCGCCATCGCTTATGAGACGGTGACGGCCGCGGATGGCTCCTTGCCGCTGTTGGCCCCCATGAGCGAGGTGGCGGGACGATTGGCGGCGCAGGCCGGCGCCCATTGCCTGGAAAAAGCCCAGGGCGGCGCCGGCGTGTTGTTAGGGGGCGTGCCGGGCGTGGCCCCCGCCAAGGTCCTTATCATAGGCGGCGGCGTGGTGGGCGACAATGCCGCGGCCATGGCCTTGGGCATGGGGGCGGATGTGACCCTGCTGGATCGCTCCTTATCGCGCCTGCGCCAGGTGGGCATGGAATACGGCGGGCGGGTCAAATGCGTCTATTCAACGGCGGACGCCATCGAGGAATACGCCTTGCGGTCTGATCTCGTCATCGGCGCCGTGTTGGTGCCAGGGGCCGCCGCGCCCAAGTTGCTGAGCCGGGACATCATCGCCCGCATGAAAACCGGCTCCGTGGTGGTGGATGTGGCCATAGATCAGGGAGGGTGTTTCGAAACCTCCCGTCCCACGACCCACCAGCAACCGACTTACCTTGTGGATGGCGTGGCGCATTACTGCGTGGCCAATATGCCCGGCGCGGTGCCGCGCACCTCCACCTTCGCCCTCAACAACGCGACTCTGCCGTTCATCATGGCGTTGGCGGAGCAGGGCGTGAAGCAGGCCCTGCTGAGGGATCCCGGTCTGCGCAACGGCCTGAATGTTCACCAAGGGCGCGTGACTTGCGAGGCGGTGGCCCGGGACCTTGACTACGACTATCTGCCGGCCATGGACGCGCTGGCGGCGTGAAGCGCCGCAAACTTGAGCGGCACTTCGGACTTGTCATTCTGTTGTCATAATCGCCTGCCGCCATCGGCGCAAAGCGTGACAGCTTAAGCGGAACTTCAGACCCTAAGGAAGGTCTTACAGATTAAGCGGCGGAAAAGGGCATTCCGGTTCTCCTCCTCTCCCCTTTACCGGAATGCCCCGTTGCTTGGCATGGACTCCAATGTCCCTTGTTCTTCCCGCGAGCTGACCCCGGTTCAGGACAGCCCCCGTTGCCGCCGGGAAGCCGGCGTCAATACATGTGTTGCCCGCCGTTGATGCTGAGGGTTGAGCCGGTGATGAACCCCGCCTCGTCGCTAACCAGGAACAGGGCCCCGCGGGCGATTTCATCAGCCTGCCCCAGGCGGCCTACGGGTATGCGGGCGACGATTTTCTCCAGCACCTGAGGCGGCACGGCGCGCACCATGTCGGTGTCTATGTAGCCCGGCGCGATGGCGTTCACCGTGATCCCCTTGGCGGCCCCTTCCTGGGCCAAGGCTTTGGTGAAGCCGTGAATCCCCGATTTGGCCGCCGCGTAATTCACCTGGCCGTATTGTCCGGCTTGGCCGTTGATGGAGCCGATGTTCACGATGCGGCCAAAGCCACGGACGCGCATGCCGTCCATGACGCAACGGGCCATGTTGAAGCAAGAGCCGAGATTGGTCTGTATGACCTTGTTCCACTGTTCGTAGTCCATCTTGTGCATGGTGCCGTCGCGGGTGATGCCGGCGTTGTTGATCAACACATCCACCGGACCCAGGTCCGCCTCGATCTGAGCGACCGCCTCCTTGCAGGCGGTGAAATCGCCCACATCGAATTGATACACGGCAACCTGCGCGGCCTCTTGGAAACGGCGGGCCGCCTCCTCGTTGCTGGCGTAGTTCGCCGCCACGGTGTAGCCGGCTTTCTGCAAGCCGGTCGAAATGGCGGCGCCTATGCCACGGGTGCCGCCGGTCACTATTGCGACTCTTCCCATGCTGTGAACCTCCTGCGGATAAAGTGAGATAAAAGGGCCCGGCCCGCGCCAGGGCGGCAGGGTTGGAAAGGGCCAGATAAGGCTACCATTAGCGCTATACTTTGGCAATGAGGCCCGGTTTGTTTCAAGTTGGCTTGGCGTTGCTTTTCGCGTGGGCCGTTTTCCCGGCGCAAAGCCAGCAAGCCCCCCCCGCTGAGGCAACCGCCGCCGAAGAAACCACCGCTGAGGCAACCTCTGCCGAAGCAACCGCCGCCGAAGCAACCACCGCCGCAACAGCCCAGCGCGAGCAGTCCATCGCGCGCTATGAGCGGCAGATCCGCGAGCGCGAAGCGGAACATGGGGTCTATGACCCCGCCACAGGTGAGTATTTGCTGTCCGTGGGATTGGTTCACCAGCAAGAGGGCAATCACTCGGAAGCGGTCCAGGCCTTCAATCGCGCCTTGCAGATCAAACGGGTCAACGAGGGTTTGCACGGCGCTGGGCAGGTGATCATCTTAGAGCAACTGCTCAAGAGCAACATCGCCGCGGCCGCCTGGGAAGAGGTGGATCGGAACTACCATCAACTGCTCTGGGTGCATAAACGCAATTACGACCTTGGCGACCCGCGCCTGTTGCCCGTCATCGACATGGTGGGGCGCTGGAAGTTAAAAGCCTACAAAGAAGACCTGCTGGAAGACAGCGCCATAAAGACCATCGGCGAGTCAGAAAAGCTCTTCAGCGGCGTCATCGCCATCTTGCAACGCCAGTACGGGGAGCATGATCCGAGATTGATCGACCCGCTTTACGGCCGCGCCTTGACCAATTATCAATACGCCATTGAGGTGGCCAACGCGCCGCAGGAGGAATTTCACGGCGCTGGCAGTCCCACCCGCACCCAGGTGATCTGCCGCACCATTCCCACGCCCAACGGCGGCGCCAGGCGGATCTGCAACACCATCAGAGTGCCGGATCCGACCTATTACGCCAGCCAGTCGCGCAACCAGGACTTTGCCGTGGCCCAGCGCATCGCCACTGTGGGCCGGAGCTTGAAGCAGATCGTGAAAATCCATGAAGCGCGCCCCGATTTGCCTGTGGCGTCCCACGCCCGGGCCCTGGCGCACCTTGCCGATTGGTTCATGCTGAGGGGCAAGAGGATGACGGCTTACGAGAATTACAAAACCGCCTACCAGCTCCTGGCGGACGCCGGCGAACATGAAGCCGTCATCGAGGAGCTGTTCGGCGCGCCCCGCCACCTGCCGGCCCTGAGGCTGCCCTTGCCCCAGGTTGACAAGAAACTGGAAGAAGAGAAGAAAACCACGACGGTGTTGGCGTCTTTTGATGTGTCTGGCAACGGTCGGCCCAAGAACATCCGGATCATCGAGTCGGACCCGGAAAACGCCACCTCCGCGCGGCGCAGAGCCAAAAAAACGATCCGCGCGCGGTTGTACCGGCCGCGGTTTGAAAACGGCGAGCCGGTGGCGACCGTGAACAACAAGATCCGCATCGTCGATTAACCGCCGAGCGCCGGCGGGCAGACAGGAAGCTACCCTGCGCCGCGGCCCGCGCCCAAACCCGTGGCAACGGGGCGACTTTCCCTCAGGGAGAGGAAAGCCGGCGCGCCAGGGACTTCAGTTTCGCGATCCGCTCTATGGAAGACGGGTGGGAACCCGAAAACCCGCCGGGAAGGTGTTTGGTTTTTTTATAGACCAATTCCTGCAACCGCACCGCGCCGGCGGGGTCGTAGCCGGCTTCAACGGCCCAGATGGCGCCAAGGTAATCCGCTTCCCGCTCATTGTCGCGGCTGTAGCGGGTGGCGGCGGCGGTTCTCAGATCGGAAGTCCGTTTCTTTTTGCTTTCCGCGCCGTGGTTCAGCTTCAAGTGGCCCAGCTCGTGGCCGATCAAAGCGGCGGCCATGTGAACATCCACGCCTAACAGGTCCAACATGGCGAAGTTGATGCCAATGATGTTGACCTCAATAGTCTCCTTCCCCGCCAGCGCTTTCTCATCGCCGAGAGAGACCCCTGTTATCGCTACTTCTCCGCTGGCACCGCCGCCCTCCCCCGCAGGCACTGCTTCCGCCAGCCCCCGGGTGGCGAAGGCGTTAGGTTGCTCGCCATCGGTGATCAGCAGTTCCGACCTGAGTTCCGAGACCTCCTCGATAGCCTGCATGACCGAATAGAGATAGATGATCTGTTTGGCGTCCACCCGTTTCAGCAACTTTCCCTTGTCGTTGCGCAATTCTATTGTGTCGGCTTCCATTCTTGCCAGTTCCTCAATGCGCCAAATGTGGCTAAACGGCGCGGCGGCAACGGCGCCCGCCGTTGTCAGCGTCGCCCAGCAAATCAACATGGCGATGGTTCTGAACATGGGGCGCGTTTTCTCCCGCGGCGGCGTGGTTGCGGAAAGCGTTTTCTAGTTGCATTTTACCGCAAAATGTTGCCACAATCACCATAAAATGTTGTTATAATTGCCATAGACAGCAAGCGCAGGGGGAGGGTTTCTCATGTCAAATCATATCGTTGACGAAGGCAGGACGGACGCGGCGGCAAACGCCTCGACAAGCGCCGCATTGACCGCTGGCGAAATCTTCAACGGCCACCTCGACGGCCCCGGCGACAGCGACTGGATTCGGGTTGAGCTGGCCGCGGGCGCTTCCTACATGATCAGGGTTGCGCCGCGGGATCCTGACGGCGCTGGCCCGCAGATAGCGGCGGCAGACACGGCACTGGAGATTTTCAACGCCGCTGGCGAACCCGTTGCGGGGACGAGGAAGGACGATCTGTCCCAAGCCGACCAGGCCCGGTACCCCTCAGCCGATGCGCTCCACCCGATAGTGATGTTTGAGCCTGAGACGGATGGCGTCTATTACCTCAGCGTCAGCAGTTACAACAAGGTCGCCGCCACGGACAATTCCGGCGGCTACTCGCTTGAGCTCACCGCGCTGGAGCCGCCGCCAGACCCGAACCGGGACCTGGAGCTGACCGGCACGACTGGCGGCGACAAACTGGTGGGCGCTGGGGGCAAGGACACTATCAAAGGCGGCGCGGGCGACGACTTTTTGAGCGGCGGCGGCGATAACGACGAGTTGTTTGGCGAGGCGGGGGATGACACCCTGGAGGGCGGCCCGGGCAGGGACACGCTGAATGGCGGCGCCAACGGCGTCGCAGGCGACACCATCACCTACGCTCGCTCCGCCGAAGCCGTGCGGGTGAATCTCGACAGGGCCACGGCCGAGGGAGGCGATGCCGAGGGCGATGTGGTCCAGGATGTCGAGAACATCATCGGTTCCGCGGGCGATGACTGGTTGCGGGGCGACACTAATGACAACGCGCTGACCGGCGGCGCGGGGGATGACACGCTCATCGGCGGCGGCGGCGGCAACGACGCGCTGAATGGCGGCGCGGGCGACGACACCCTGAACGGCGGCGAGGGAGATGACACGATCACCGGCGGCGCGGGAGCCGACACGATCACCGGCGGTCCGGGCGGGGACACCATCTCTTACGCAGGTTCGGATGAGGCGGTGGACATTCGGCTCAGGACCGGCCATGCGTCCGGTGGCCACGCCGCGGGCGATGTCTATCGCGATGTTGAGCATGTCACTGGCTCCGACCACGACGACCGGCTGGCTGGCGACAACAGGCCCGAGGGCGCATCGACGGGCGGCGACAACACCCTTAGAGGCGGCGCCGGCGCTGACGAGATTTACGGCGGTAGCGGCGATGATCAGCTGAATGGCGACGCAGGCGACGACGCGTTGCACGGCGGCGCGGGCGACGACGCGCTGAACGGCGGCGCGGGGGACGACACGCTGATAGGCGGGCTGGGTGCTGACAGCTTCACCGGCGGCGTCGGCGAGGACACCGTCTCCTACGCCACGGCGCAAGACGAGAAGGTCACCGTGGTTCTCGGGAGAGCCGCAGGCACGACGGCAGACGCGAACAATCCCAGTCATTCCGACGGCGATTATTTTCCTGATCCCGACGGCGAAGGTCCCCTCACCCACGGTGTGGAGAATGTCATAGGCAGTCCGCGGGGCGACACGATCACGGGCGACGACGGCCCCAACAAGCTGTGGGGCGGGGGTGGCGCGGACTCGCTGAATGGCGCGGGTGGCGATGACACCATAGACGGCGGCCCTGGCGGGGACGACATAGATGGCGGCGCCGGCGACGGGGACACCGTGACCTACGCGAATTCGGCGGCGGGCGTTCGGGCCACAGTCAGCTCCACAGCCACCGAGTCGACCGGCAACGAGGGCGGCGAGGCCGAGGGCGACCGGCTCAGCAATGTTGAGAACATCATCGGCTCTGACCACGACGACCGGCTGTTTGGCGATGGCGCGAACAACAAGCTGACCGGCGGCAGCGGCGACGACAGGATAGATGCAAAGCTTGGCGATGACACGGTGGAGGGCGGCGCGGGCGCGGACACCATGGATGGCGACGATGGCGCTGCGCCTAGTAACGCTGGGTTTGCGTTGGGAGAGGCGCAAGCTAACGCGGACACCTTGTCTTACGCGAGTTCCGCCGGCGCCGTGACCATAGACCTGTCCCATCAGTATGCGGCGGCGAACGCGACGAGTGGGCAACGGGACGCCCATTACGCCACCGGCGATGGGGGCGATGCCACTGGGGACAAGTTCCGGGGCTTCGAGAATGTCATTGGCGGCATGGGCAACGACCGGCTGACTGGCGATGGCTGGAACAACATCCTGAGAGGCGGCCCGGGGGCGGACCGGTTGGATGGCGGCAACGCAGTAACCGCCGCCGGCGCTGATGGCCGGTTCGGGACGGCGGACGATGTGATGACGAGTGGCGTGGACACGGCCTCCTACGCCGGTTCGTCCGCGGGCGTGACCATCACCTTTTCCGAGAGAAGGCTCAATAATGAGGATGTCACCGTTGGCGCGGGTTCGGGCGGCGACGCCGAGGGGGACCGGTTGCTGAGGATCGAGAAAATCATAGGCACGGCGCACGATGACACATTCATCGCCAGCAAAACCATAGCAGACGGGCAAGAATTTGACGGCGGCGTGAATGCGACCATGGACGACCCCATGACGACTCGTGATGAAACCCTCGACAGCGACACCGTCTCCTACGCCAATTTCAATACGCGAGTTGAAGTCTTCGCTGCTAATCATGGCATCCAGTTTCTGAACATCGAAAACCTCATTGGGGGCAGCGCCGGTGACAACTTGCATGGAAATGATCGTCCTAACCGGCTAGAAGGCGGCGCCGGCGCGGACATTTTATCGGGCTACGCTGGGAACGACACGCTCATAGGGGGGGCCGGCGCTGACACCATAGATGGCGGGGAGGGCAACGACCTGATTATGGGCGGCGGCGGCGCAGACACCATAGATGGCGGCGGTCATGTTCACGCCCACGATGGCCAGGATGGTCGCCCAGACCGAGCTCACGAGAATGCGATTATCGCCTTTATTCAGGCGTCTCCTGGCGTCGCCGATGTTACCGATCCGGCCCGTGGCTATGATGGCGACACGCTCTCCTACGCGGGTTCAAACAGAGGCGTCGATGTGACGCTTGCAGGTGTGAGAATAGACCTCAATGGCCCGGACATCACTCCCGGCACCGGGGACGACTGGTGGGTGAGAACTATTAGGGCTCAGCCAGTAGCAAGTGGGGGGCATGCCACAGGCGACACAGTCAATGGCACAATTGAAAACCTCATCGGTTCTGACCACGATGACATCCTTACGGGCAATGGGGGGGGCAACGCCATTACCGGCGGCAAAGGCGATGACATTATGGATGGCAATGGCCCCAGAAGTATTAACAGTGGAGGGAGAGACGTTTTTAGCGATGTGTTCATTTTCGCGCCCGGCGACGGCGTGGATGTTATCAAGAACTTTGATGTAATCTCCCCCCATGCCGATCACCGCATCGATGTCAGAGCCTTCGACTTCGATTATGAGGGGGTGACCACGCTGGCCCAACTCACGGAAAGGAATGAGGGCTTTTCCGTCGAGGTGGCGGATGTTGATGGCGACGAGCTCAAGGATGACACGCTCATCTCCCTGCCTGGCGGCGGCGAAATCCATTTGCTTGACAGGACTGGATTGGAGTTCGAGCATTTCATCTTCGACTTGGTTTAGCTTGTTAGTTTTCCGTTAGACAACTGGCGCGACAAGCATTTAGCGACGGAAGTTTTTCGCCAGGCAACTGGCGAATTGCTCCTTTTTTAGCGACGGAAATTTTTCGTTAGGCAACTGGCGCGACAAGTGAGGGAAGGAGTGTGCATAAAGCACATGACTGACTGAACGCGGAAGCGCCAGGCAAAATAACGGATGTAACAAGCTAAAACGAAAAACTTCCGTCGCTAAAATAGTGTGATTTTCCGCAATGCTGTTATAATTGCCATAGACAGCAAGCGCAGGGGGAGGGTTTCTCATGTCAAATCACATCGTTAACGAAGGCATGACGGACGCGGCGGCAACCGCCTCGACAAGCGCCGCATTGGCCGCTGGCGAGGTCTTCAACGGCCACCTCGACGGCTCCGGCGACAGCGACTGGATTCGGGTGGAGCTGGCGGCGGGCGTTTCCTACATGATCACGGTCGCGCCACGGGATCCTGACGGCGCTGGCCCGCAGGGGGCGGCGGCAGACACGACGCTGGAGATTTTCAACGCCGCGGGCGACCGCGTTGCGATGAAGGACGATCTGTCCGTTGCCGACGAGGCCCGGTACCCCTCAGCCGATGCGCTCCACCCAATAGTGGTGTTTGAGCCTGAGGCCGCGGGCGTCTATTACCTCAGCGTCAGCAGTTACGCCCAAGTTGCCGCCACCGACAATTCCGGCGGCTACTCGCTTGAACTCACCGCGCTGACGCCGCTAGACCCGAACCGGGACATGGAGCTGACCGGCACGGCGAACGCTGACAAACTTGTGGGCGCGAGGGGCGAGGACGAGCTGAATGGCTTGGGCGGCGACGACTTTTTAGGCGGGGCAGGCGGCAACGACGAGCTGAATGGCGGGGCGGGGGATGACACCCTGGAGGGCGGCCCGGGCCGGGACACCTTGAATGGCGGCGCCAATGGCAGCGCAGGCGACACCATCGCCTACACCAATTCCGCCGAAGCCGTGCGGGTGAATCTCGGCAAGATGACGGCCACGGGTGGCGATGCTGAGGGCGATGTGTTCGAGAATGTCGAGAACATCATCGGTTCCGCGGGCGATGACTGGTTGCGGGGCGACACTAACGACAACAGGCTGACCGGCTTGGCGGGGGATGACACCCTCATAGGCGGTGGCGGCGGCAACGACACGCTGAACGGCGGCGAGGGGGACGACACGCTGAACGGCGGCGAGGGCGATGACACCCTGATAGGCGGGGCGGGGGCCGACCTGCTCACCGGCGGCCCAGGCGCGGACACACTCTCTTACGCGGGTTCGGATGGGGCGGTGGACATCCGCCTGAGGCACGACCATGCGTCCGGCGGCCACGCCGAGGGCGATGTCTATCGCGATGTTGAGCATGTCACTGGCTCCGACCACAATGACCGGTTGGGCGGCCTCCACAGGCCCGCGGGCGCATCGGCGGGCGGTGACAACACCCTGAGCGGCGGCGGCGGCGATGACGAGATTTACGGCGGCAGCGGCGATGATGAGTTGAACGGCGATGGGGGAGACGACGAGTTGTATGGCGGCGCGGGCGACGATGAGTTGAACGGCGGCGCGGGGGACGACACGCTGACAGGCGGGCCGGGCAAGGATGAGTTCATCGGCGGCGCTGGAGATGACGACACCGTTTCTTACGCCACGGCGCGAGAGGAGAAGGTCACCATAGATCTCACTTGGACTGCAAGCCAGTCGGCGGAAGACCCGAACAATCCCAGTCATTCAGATGGCGATTATTTTCCCACCGGCCACGGTGTGGAGAATGTCATAGGCAGTCCCCGCGGCGACACGATCCATGGCGACGACGGCCCTAACAAGCTGTGGGGCGGCGCGGGCGCGGACACGCTGAATGCCCGCAACGGCGACGACATCATAGACGGCGGCCCTGGCGGGGACGACATAGATGGCGGCGCCCACTATGTGGAAGAGATAGTTGTGCCAGAGCGAATCATACCCGCGGTGACCAGGGAGGAGGAGATTGAAGGCTCAAGAGTGATAATAATCCTTCAACCAAGAATGGTCATTCCAGGCTACACCATTCCAGGTCGGCAAGGCGAAGGCGACACCGTGACCTACGAAAATTCGGACGCGGGCGTTCGGGTGACAATCAACGCGCAGACCGGCAACGAGGGCGGCGAGGCCGAGGGCGACCGGCTCAGCAATGTTGAGAATCTTGTCGGCTCTGGCCATGACGACAGGCTGTTCGGCGACGACAACGCCAACAGGCTGTCCGGCGGCGCCGGAGACGACAAGATAGTGGCAGGCGCTGGCGCTGACAGGGTTGAGGGCGGCGCGGGCGCGGACACCATGGATGGCGACGCCGAGGGGTATGTGGAGTTTCCCATTGCGCAGCCACCGCTCACTGAACGGGACACCTTGTCTTACGCGAGTTCCGTAGGCGGCGTGACCATAGACCTGTCCCGTCAGTATGCGGCGGCGGACGCGTCGGCGGCGCAACAGCGGGCCCATTACGCCACCGGCTCAGGGGGCGATGCGGCTGGTGACAGGTTCCGGGGCTTCGAGAATGTCACGGGCGGCGTGGGCAATGACCGGCTGACTGGCGATAGCTGGAACAACACGCTGATTGGCGGCCCGGGGGCTGATCGGTTGGATGGCGGCGTGAATCGCATAAACAATCAAGACACGCCTGATGACCCTGCCGACGATACGATTTATCCTGACTTGGACACCGTCTCCTACGCCGGTTCCACTGCGGGCGTGACCATCACCTTTTCCGAGAGAAGGATCAACAATGAGGATGTCACCATTGGCGTGGGTGCGGGCGGCGATGCCCAAGGGGACCGGTTGCTGAACATCGAGAAAGTCATAGGCACGGCGCACGATGACCTGTTCATCGCCAGCAAGTTCATAGGCGGTCCGCTGTTTGATGGCGGCGAGAACGCGGTGGACAACCCTGAGACAAGGAATGTGGATGAATCCAAAGACAGCGACACCATCTCCTACGCTAACCTGGATAGTTCTATCAGCAACTTGGTTTTAGGCTCAACGGGTTATCTGAACATCGAAAACGCCATTGGGGGCAGCGGCGATGATGTCCTAGTGGGAGATGGCAACCCTAACAGATTAGAGGGCAACGCGGGCGCGGATACCCTGACAGGCCTAGTTGGCGCTGACACGCTTATAGGCGGCCCTGGCAATGACATTATGGCTGGCGGCGATGGATTCGATACGCTCAACGGCGGCCCTGGGGCCGATTTCCTTGAGGGCGACACCACCGGCGAGACCAAGACAACGGCATACCAGAACACCAATGTTCAGTCTTTCACGGGCGTTGAGGGTGGCAGAGCCGATGTGGCCGGCACGAGTTATGGCGGCGACACCGTCTCCTACGCGGGTTCCAACCGGGGCGTAACCCTGACCCTTGGGGCCCTTGATGTCGATGGCGCTGACGATATGTTCGGCGGCGCCAACTTCGCCGACGACTTCGCCTCGACGGCGAGTACAGGAGAAGGAGGCTACGCTCGGGGCGATACTGTCGTGAATGTCGAAAACATCACAGGGTCTGACCACGATGACTCGCTTGGAGGCAATAACTGGTTCAATGTGTTGACGGGGGGCAAGGGCGATGATCGCCTGACTGGCGATGGCAGCTCGGATATCTTCGTGTTCGCGCCGGGGGACAGCACGGGCCCCAATGGTGATGTGATCACAGACTTCACTGTTAGCGGCACCAATGTTCAGAAGGACGCTATCGACCTCAGGGCCTTCAACTTCGACCTCGATCGCGGCAGCAATGGCACCATCACCACCACGCTGGCGCAACTCGAATCTCAGGGGTTGAAGATCTCCGCTGTTATGGATGCGGACGGGGACGAACAGGGTGCCAGTGGGAAGGACGACAGGGTAATCACCCTGCCTGATGGCGGCAAAATCACCTTGCTTGATGTTGGGAGTGAGGCGCTGACCATAGACAACTTTGTCTTTGACCTGTTTTAGCTTGTTTTTAGCTTGTTAGTTTTCCGCCATGCGGCGCGGCATTTCTTCACGCGGTCGGTCATGTATTGTTTGCACACTCCCCCCTTTAGCTTGTTAGTTTTCCGTTATTCTGCCTGGCGCTGTCGCGTTCAGTCAGTTTAGCTTGTTAGTTTTCCGCCATGCATCGCGGCGTTTCCTCGCTCGGTCGGTCATGTATTTGATATACACTCCCTCTCTCGCTCATCACGCCGCTTGCCTAACGAAAAACTTCCGTCGCTAAATGCTCATCATGCCGCTTGCCTGACGAAAAACTTCCGTCGCTAAATGCTTGTTGTGCCAGTTGCCTGACGAAAAATTTCCGTCGCTAAAATAGTTGCGGGATGAGGGCATGGGCGTAGCTTGGGGGTAAGGGCTTTTAAGACCCTGTGCGGCCCGGATGGCCGCACCGAGAGCGTCCAGGGATGGATTTACAGCGTGTCGTAAAAAGCCCTTACCCCCAAGCTAGGCCCTCGGGTGTCGCGCCGGGGGAACGATTATCGGGTCTTTTCGTCTAAAAGTCAGGGCCGGAAATAACTACGCGCCAAGGTTTTGCATTATAATCAGAGGCGGCGGTTAGACGAGATGAGCGATGCGAACAAAATGCGGACGGCGTGGCGGTTTCTTGCCGTTTTTGCGCTGACGGGGTTGGTCGCGGGGTGCAAGACCACCCCCACGGTGTCCGCGTCCGGGGGGCCAAGCGTCCCGGGCGCTCCAGGGGCGCCAGGTGTCCCAGGCGTCCCGAGCGTTCCAGGGGCACCGGGCGTCCCAGGCGTCCCGGGGTTGCCCGGTCCAACGGCAGGCGGTCCGGAGGGTCCGGGCGCGCCAACGCCTGGCACGGTGACTGCGCCGGCTCCGCGCCCCAGCGCGACCGGCGGCAAGGCTGGCGAGACGGCCCAGGGCCAGACAGACGATGAAATTTTGGCGGCGGCCCTGGAGGAATTCGGCAAGAAAAACAAGCCTCCGCAACGAGCTGGAGACGGGGCCAGCGGCGGTGGGCAGTCCCCTCAAGCGAGTGGCGCGGCGAGTGGCGCAACTGGCGGCAACGCGCCTGGCGACACCGCGGGCGGCGCAACCGGCGGCGATCCGGCCGCCCCGCGGCAACGCGCCGGGCAACCCAGCGGCGGCGGCACGGAGCGGGCCCAAGCCCTGAACCGGGAACTGCAAGAAGGCTTGGCGGAATTCGACCGCGCCATGCTCAGCGAGCAAGAGGCCATTACCCAGAGGGCCAACTCGGAAGGCTACGCGGGCGCCCTGCCTGAAGGGGATTTTGCCGGGGGCGGCGGCGACCCCGCGGCAGACCACCCCTTGCAAACCGCCATGCTTGATGGCGACCCAGGGGGTTCCACAGGTTCGCTTAAAGGGCGGGGCGACATTCCCACCCAAAGCCGCAGCGAGGTGCCGCCAGACCTGGTGGACGCCGCCGGAGACGACATCATCGCCCGGCAACTTCGGGAGGCCGCCATGAAAGAGCAAGACCCGGAGTTAAGGAAAAAACTTTGGGACGAATACCGCAAATACAAGAGGGGCCTGAAATGAAAACCGGACGGGCGCGACGCGATCTTTCACTCATTCTGCTATTGGTTTTGCCCGGCTTGATGAGCGCCGGTTGCAACACCACCACGGTGAAAACCACCAGCTATGAAAAAGCGGCCCTGGAGGCCCAGGCGACGCCTGAAGACCTGTTGTTGGATGTGGGAGTGGGCATTTTCAACCCCGGCACCGACGCCATCAGCGTCGGGGAAGAGGGCGTGTATCCGAGAATCCGCGCCGCCGAGGCCCGCTTCATGCCGTACAAGTTGATGGACACCCTGCAAAGTTCGGGCAACTGGGGGGTGGTGCGCGTCATCCCCGACCGGCTGAGCGAGATGGATGTTTGGGTTGATGCGGAGATCCTGAAATCCGACGGGGCCAGCCTCGCCTTGCAGGTCACGGTGGAGGATGCTTCCGGGCGGCGCTGGTTCACCAAAAAATACGAGGAGACAGCCAGCAAGTACTCCTACGATCCCACCATCGCCAGCCGCGCCGAGCCTTTTCAGAAGTTGTACAACCAGATTGCCAACGACATGTTGGCGTACCGCCAGCAATACGACGGCAATGAAATCAGGGCCATGCGCGTCATCTCCGAACTGAAGTTCGCGCGGGACTTTGCGCCGGACTTCTTCAACGATCATTTGGCCCGCGATGACAGGGGCCGTTACCAGATCAAACGCCTGCCGGCGGTCAACGACCCTATCCTGCGCCAGGTGCGCCAGATGCGCGAGCGCGACTATGTGTTTGTTGACACGCTGCAAGCGTATTACGCTTCTTTTGTCAATCAGATGGAGGCGCCGTACCGGGAGTGGCGCGAGGCCTACTATTTGGAGCAGGAGGCCTTGCGAGAGGTCAGATCCCAGGCCAACGCCCGGCTGGTGGGCGGCGCCTTGGCGGTGTTGGCGGGGATCTTGGCCCAGGGGGTTGACAGCAGAACGGCGCGAACCGCCGGCTGGGTGGGCATAGGCGCCGGCGCCACGGCGATCCAGAGTGGTTTGCAAAAACGCGAAGAGGCCAAGATCCATGTCGAGGCCCTGGAAGAAATTTCCGACTCCCTCAATTCGGAAATCGAACCCCTTTCCATTGAGCTTGAAGATCGCTCTGTTACCTTGTCCGGCACGGTGAACGATCAATACGGTCAATGGCGCCGCATACTCAGACAGATCTACGCGGAGGAAACCGGCGGCGCGGCTCAGCCTAGCGGCTCAGGCGCCGCATTGGACGCTAATGAATGACAGGACCGAATGAGGGCGACAATCAAGGGAGGCCCGGCTTTGCCCGGATAGATCCGGCCGCCATCAATCTGACGGACGCCGCGGCGCCGCCCCGCGGGGAGACGCGCCGGCCCTTGGGCAAGCCGCTCCTGATAGGCTTAGGGTTAGGGGCCTTGTTGCTCGCCGCCGCCGTTGTTTTTTTTCTGCTTCCCCTGTGGGTCGCTCCCCCCACGGTGGATTCCGCTCCTAATGCCGCCGCCGGCCCGGCACCGCCGGTCTCGGTCCAGCCGTCTCCAGCCGCCGCCCCGGGCGAGTCTCCTTGGCAAGCAGCGCAACAATCCGAGTTGCGCCGGGACACCCAGGAGATCTTGGAGCGCATGTTGGAGGCGGGAAAAATTCTGAGGGAGAAGGGGGTGGAAATCTGGGCCCGACAGGACTACGAGCAGGGGGCCCGCCACGCCGAAACAGGCGACTCCGAATACGCCCGCAAGAACTTCGCCGCGGCCCGTGAGCAATACGCCCAGGCCCTGAGCATCTTCACTGGCCTGGTGGACAACATAGACGCCGTGTTCGATGAGGCCATGGTTGCCGGCAACAAGGCCTTGGAGGCCGGCGAGGCCGCCAAGGCCCAGGAGGCCTTCGAGGCGGCGTTGGCCATAGACTCCATGGACCGGGCCGCCCAGCTGGGGCTGGACCGGGCCGCCACCGCGGATGAAGTGCGAGATCTAATCAGGCAGGGGGACGCGCTGTTGCGGCAGGACCAGCGGGCGGAGGCCGAAGGGGCCTACCAGCGGGCCTTGGCGTTGGACAAACACTCGGCCCAGGCGCAACAGCAGTTGCGGTCGCTCCGCGAGGCGAACACCGAACGGGCCTTCAAACAGGCGATGTCCTCAGGGTTCGGCTTCCTTGAACAGGGGCGGCCCGACTCGGCGCAGTCCGCTTTCGCCAAGGCGCTGAAACTGAAGCCCAAGTCGCGGGAGGCCCGCAACGGCCTGGAGCAGGCGCGGCAACGCATTGTGTCCGCCAAGATCAACGCCTTGCTCAAGGAGGCCGGGGCCGCTGAGGCCCGGGAAGATTGGCAAGGGGCCGGGGCCAAATACGAGGCCGCCCTAGGCTTGGACAGCCATTTGGCGAACGCCCTGGAAGGCAAACGGCGGGTCGGCCTTCGCCATGAAATTCACGGCAAGCTAGAGCAGATCCTGGCTCATCCGGCCCGGCTTTTCGACCGCGCCGTGTTTGACGAGACCGTGGCGTTCCACAACCAGCTCAGCGCCATGGCGGAACCGGGGCCCGTGCTGAGTGAGCAGCTGGCCCGGCTTGGCGCCCTGCTAAGCCAAGCCGACACCCCAGTGCAGGTGAGCCTCCAGTCCGACAGCCTGACCCGGGTGGTCCTCTACAAGGTGGGGGACCTGGGCTATTTCATCAGCAAGGAGTTGTTGCTCCGTCCGGGCAACTATGTGGCGGTGGGGCAACGGGAGGGTTACCGCGATGCGCGGGTGGAGTTTTTTGTCGCGCCGGACCAACCCCCGCAACCCGTCGTTGTGCAAAGCCGTGAAAAGATCGCCCTTGGGAAGTGATTTGCGCTCGCCTCCCGGGTCCGGCGGCGAGCGCATAGAACCCGCCCGTTTCGTTCCCCCGCCGGCTAAAAAACCCGTTCTGTCATTCGCGTTGTCCCTGAAGACCGGTCTTGCGGTCCTTGCGCTTGCCTTAGGCGCGTTTGTTGTCGCGTTCAGCGCCTGGTTCATGTTGACCGCCGCGGTGATTGAGGTGGAAACCGAACCAGTGGACGCCGCCATCTCCCTGGATGGCGGCATGCGACTGCGGCTGGCGGGCCGATACATGGCGCGCCCCGGCCCCTACCGCCTGAGTCTTGCCGCCCCAGGTTATGAGCCGCTAGAGGCGGAGATCATGGTCAATCGCGGGCCGGCGCAACGCCATGTCTATCAGCTGAAAAAACGGCCCGGGTGCTTGCGGGTCAACACCGGCGCGGTGACGGGCGCGGAAGTGTTTGTTGATCAGGAGTCCAAGGGTACGACGCCGCTGCTCATCGAGGCCCTGCCCGCCGGGAAGCGTATGGTGGCCATCAAGGTCCCCCGTTACCTCCCTTATGAGGAGCAACTGGAGATAACGGGATTGGACCAGGAGCAAACCCTCGAGGTCGTCCTGACTCCCGCCTGGGCGGAGGTCAGCTTCGACGCGGCGCCTCAGGGGGCGGAGGTCTTCAGCGGCGATGAATCCTTGGGCAAGACGCCCCTGACCGCGGAACTCTTGGCGGGCGAGCATGCCGTCATGATCAAGGCCCCTGGCCACCAGGCTTGGCGGGAAACCATCAAGGTGGTGGCCAACCAACCCATGCGCTTGGACGGCATCCGCCTGGAGCGGGCCGCCGCGACCCTGTTCGTGGCGTCCGAGCCGGCCCGGGCCAGCGCCACCGTGGATGGCGATTACGCGGGCCTGACGCCGCTGGAAGTGAGCCTGAGGCCGGGCCGCAAGGCCGCCATTCGTTTGTATAAACAAGGTTACAAACCGGCCCTGCGGACCTTCACCGCCAAGGCGGGGCAGAACCAAAGACTGCGGGTGGTCCTGCAACCTGAGCTGGTTAGCGTGACCCTCAAGGTCCAGCCTGCCGATGCCCAGCTGTACCTGGATGGCACGTTAATAGGGGAAGGAGACCGCGTTTTGCAGTTGCCGGCGAAGAAACATCGCCTGGAATTGCGCAAAGAGGGCTACGCGCCGCACAAGGCCACCCTGACGCCCCATATCGGGGTTGAACAAGCGTTGAACATCCGCCTGAAGACCCTGCGGCAAGTCAAGATGGAAAATGTCAAGCCGGTCATCAAGACCGCAGGCGGGCAGACCTTGAAGCTGTTTCACCCGGGGGCCTTCACCATGGGGGCCTCGCGCCGCGAACCGGGGCGCCGGCCCAACGAGACCTTGCGCCGGACGCGACTGACCCGGCCTTTTTACCTGGGTCTGACAGAGGTCACCAACGGCGCTTACCGGTTGTTCGAGCCGGACTTTTCCTCCGGCCGCATAGATGGCAACAACCTGAACGGCGAGAAGCAACCGGCCGTCAATCTGAGCTGGCGGCAGGCGGCGCTGTATTGCAACTGGCTCAGCCAGCAGGAGGGTCTGACGCCGTTCTACCGCGAGGAAGACGACAACATCGCGGGCTTTGACAAAAACGCGGATGGCTATCGTTTGCCCACCGAGGCGGAATGGGCCTGGGCCGCCCGCGTCTCAGCCCCCGGTGGCGGCGGCGCCGGGCCCGTCTTGCTCAAGTTTCCCTGGGGGCCTGCCATGCCCCCCGGCCGCAAGAGCGGCAACTTCGCGGATCGCAGCGCCGCGGCCTTGTTGGGCAGGATCATCAACAATTACGAAGACGGGTTTGCGGTCTCCGCGCCGGTGGGCAGTTTCGCCGCCAACGCCAAGGGGTTGTTCGACATGGGAGGCAATGTCGCCGAATGGACCCACGACTTCTACGACATCGCGGTCAGCACCGGTCAACAGGCGGCGGTGGATCCCCTAGGTCCCTTGAGCGGGGAGTTTCATGTGTTGCGAGGGTCCAGCTGGGCCCATGGCACGGTGACCGAATTGCGCCTGTCTTTCCGCGATTACGGCAACAAGGCGCGGGACGATGTGGGTTTCAGATTGGCCCGCTATCCGTATTAACCCCCGCGCCCCATGCTGTTATGATAAAAGCGTGAAAGCGGGTTTTTTCATCGCGGTTTTGGCGGCGAGCGCGGCGTTGGCGCAGGAGCGCGCCACGGTCGAGACAGCAGGGGCGGAAGGGGGGCGGGAAACGGCCCTGCAAGCGGACGCCGAGACCGCAAGCCCGGCGGGCGCCGGTGCCGCGGAGACTGCGACTCGCCCCGCGGCGCGGGAAGCGCCAGCAGGGCTAGCAGGGCCGGATGAGGCGCCCACCGCTTTTGACCCGACCGAGGAGGTCTCCGAGGACTATTCCATAGAGTTTCCCGTCGATATCTAACAACCATCGTGAAACAGAATCCGCTGTCAGATTTTCTCTACCAGTTGTTCGCGCTGATCATCGCGATCATCGTGGTGCATGCCGTCTATATCACCCTCATCCGGCCCAACGCGGACGCCCTGTTGGCGGAGCAACGGGCGCAACAACAGGCTGGCGAGGTCTATGAGGTGAAACGCTCCGTTTTCATCGTGGTCAAGGATTTTGAGCAAGAGGCCTGTTTCATCCTGGCCTTTTGGGCCTTGGCCATCATCGGCCTGAAGACCAAGATCGCCTTGCGGGAAAGGCGCTTGTTGCGGCAACCCCTGTTAGAGGTGGCGCCAGGCACCAGCATCCTGCCTGAGGACACCCGGCAATACGCCCGGCCCTTGCAGGCCCTGGCGGATGAAGAACGGGAGGGCCTGTTGCCGCGGGCCCTGTTGGCGGCGTTGCAGCGTTTCGGCTCCACCGCCGACATACAGGATGTGGCATCGTCCATCAGGGAAGTCTGCGACACGGAGGCTGATCGTTTGGACGCGGAGCTGTCCATGATCCGTTACATCATCTGGGCCATACCCTCCATAGGATTCATCGGCACGGTGCGCGGCATAGGCGCGGCCCTGGGCCAGGCTCACCGGGCCGTCGCCGGCGACATCGTGGGGGTGACCGTCAGCTTGGGCGTGGCGTTCAACTCCACCTTCATCGCCTTGCTCATCAGCATTTTCATCATGTTCCTCATGCATCAGTTGCAACTCATGCAAGAGCGGCTGGTGTTGGACACGCAGCATTATTGCGATGTCAATCTGCTCAGGCATTTGCAAGTCCGGCAAGGGTGACCATGAACAGCGCCGCCATCGTGGAATTGAACGACTGCGATGCGCGGGTGGCTCGGGACGGCGCCATCGTGGCGCGGAGCATGGGCATCGCGGCCCTCAAGAAGGATCGGGTGGTCTTGGGCGATGAGGCCCTGAAGATCGCCCACTTAGACCCGCGCAACGCCTTCACGCGCTTCTGGAGCAACCTCAACCAGGACAGCTTCAAACATTCGGCGACATCCATCGGCACAATGCCGATCTCGCCTTCGCGCACCTGTTGGCGTTGCATGAGGCGGCGGGCCAGCCCGAGGAGCTGGCCTTCGCCGTGCCGGGCGGTTTCACTAACGCGCAGTTGTCCCTGTTGTTGGGTTTGGGGGAAGCCGCCCCGTTTTCCATCACGGCCCTGGTGGACGCCGCGGTGGCCGCCACGGCCGCCACGGCCGGCGTTCGCGCCGGTGCCTGCAACCATTTGGACCTGTGCTTGCATCACGCGACGGTGACTCCCTTGGCGGTGTCCGGCGCCGTCGAGCGCGGGGAAGTCAAGCTTGTCCACGACGCCGGACTCCTGTCCATACACGACTGTTGCGCCAACTTCATCGCCGATTTGTTCATTCAACACTCCCGCTTCGACCCCTTGCGCCACGGGGAGGCGGAGCGGGCCCTCTACCAGCAGTTGCCAGCCTGGTTGCAAGGGCTTGAGCGGGACCGCGAGTTGTCCCTCGAGATACAGTTTGAAAACGCGCGCCATCAGGCCCGGTTGCGCCGCGAGCCGTTATTGGACGCGCTGCGGCCCTTGTACGACAAGATCATTGGCGCTGTTGACCCCGCGTCTCACGCTTTGCTTAGCCACCGGCTGGCGGCGTTGCCGGGCTTTGCCGACCAACTGCCCAACGCGCAAGTATTAGACGAGGACGCCGTGTTCAGGGGGTGCCGGGGCCATGTCGGCGCGGCAGACCGGGAGCAAGGCGTGTATTTCGTCACCCGTCTCGAGGGTCTCGCCAGTCCGGCCCCGGCGGCCTCGGCCCCGCTGTCTGAACCCGCCATCCCCCCCGACCCCGGCCAGGAAGGCCCCGGCGCGACTCATGTTTTGGTCAACGGCGCGGCCCATCCCCTGGGGCCGGCCCCGCGCTATCTGCGGGCCTCCGGCGAAACCGCCATGACCGAGGGGGCGGAGGCCCCGTGTTCCGTTTCCCTGCAAGACGGGCAGGCGGTCTTGTCCCTTGCCGCCGGCGCGGCGGTTTTCATAGATGGCGCGCCGGCCGCCGCCGGCGCGGTGTTGCGGCCGGGCGCGAGCCTCAGCGTCCCTGGCGGGGCGGAGTTTGTCTTCATCCGGGTGTTGCCTCAGGCCTGAGATGCGGGCCAGAAGACAACTGAGCCCCTTTAGCCTGTCGTTCCTGGACATCATGTCCTGCGGCTTCGGTTCGGCGGCCCTGTTGTTTCTCATCATCAAGCACAATGTGGATGTCAATGTTCCCGTGCCGGTTGACAACCGGGACGCGGCATCGGAAGTCACGCAACTGGAAGAGGAGATCCGCACCGGCAAGCGCAACCTAGCCCGGACGCGCAACGACATCGCGGCGGTTGATGAAAAGTTGGTGGTTGCCAAAGGCATGGCAAGGCGGGTCATGGAAGAGATACAGGAGACGCGCTCCTTGATGGAGCGTCTTGCGCAGGATGTCAGCGCGGTGGAGCTGGACCGGCTGAAGTTGAACATCAAGCAACTGGAGGAGCAAAAAAAGCGATTGGAAGAAGAGGTCGCGAAAACCAGCGATCAAACCTTGCGGCTGGTGGGGGAGGGCAACCGGGAATATCTCACCGGGTTGAAATTGGGGGGCAAACGCCTGCTCATCCTGTTGGATGGCTCCGCCAGCATGTTGGATGACACCATCGTCAATGTCATCCGTTTTCGCAACATGAGGGATGAACGCAAGCGCAACGCGCCCAAGTGGACGCGAACCCTGAGACAGGCGGAATGGTTGCTCAGCCGGTTCCCCCGCAACGCCAAATATCAAATCCGGGTCTTCAATGTCAAAACCAGTCCGGTGTTGCCCGGCGGCGCGGGGCAATGGTTGGATGTGAGCGACCGGGAATCGTTGCGGCAGGTGGTCAAGGCCCTCAGACGGATCGTGCCGGAGGGCGGCACCAACCTGGAGCAGGCCTTCCTCAGCATAGGTCGAATGCAGCCCCGGCCCGACAATGTGTATTTGCTCACCGACGGTTTGCCCACCCAAGGGTCGAGGAGGACCCGCGGCGTCACCATCACTGGCAAACAACGGCTGAAGCTGTTTGAGCGGGCCGTGAAAAAACTGCCGGCCCGGGTGCCGATCAATGTGATCCTGGCGCCCCTGGAAGGGGACCCGGCGGCGGCCCACGCCTTTTGGCGCTTGGCGGTCAACACGCGAGGCTCTTTCATCAGCCCGACGGAGGACTGGCCGTGAAAAAGGGGCGGCGTCAAAACGAGATTTTCAACCTCTCCTTCCTGGATGTCATCACCTGCGGGTTCGGCGCCATCATACTCTTGCTCTTGATCGCCCGCGTGGGCGACAGCCCGATCCTGGAAACCGCGCTGGAATCCATGCAGGGCATCGTGCGAGATCTGCAAGTGCAGTTGTTTGAAGTGCGGGGGGAGGCGCGGATCCTCAATCGCGACCTGGACGCCAAGCGCGAGCAGCTTTCCGAGTGGGAGGAACGGGTGGCGCGCCTGCAGGCGGCGTTGCGCGAGGAAGAATTGCGTTACAATAGCGTTCGGGACGACTCCGCGGTCAGCGCCATCGTCAAGGGCGAGTTTGAGTTGGCCCTGCAAACGCTAACGGAGGAAATGAAGCGGCTGTTGGCGCAAAAGGATCGAACGCGGACCGACCTGATAGGCGGCATACCGGTTGACAGCGAGTATGTCATTTTTATCATCGACACTTCTGGCAGCATGGTCAACCACCACTGGCAAACGATGATCGAGCAACTGGTCACCACCCTGAAAGTCTATCCAAGAATCCAGGGCCTGCAGATCATGAGCGACATGGGCGATTACCTGTTTTCCAAGTACCGGCGCCAATGGGTGCCGGACACCAAGGGGCGGCGGCGAGTCATCATCAACACCTTGCGTAGCTGGCGGGCCTTCAGCAACAGCAGCCCGGTGGAGGGCATCACCGCCGCCATGCGCGACTTTTACGATCCGAACAAAAAAATAAGCATCTATGTGTTCGGCGATGAATTCACCGGGCCTTCCATCAAGGAAGTCATAGACGCGGTTGAGCGCCTCAACCCCAGGGACCAGGACGGCAACGCCAAGGTGCGCATTCACGCCGTCGGGTTCCCGGTGCCGGCCGAGGCGCCTGATCATTTTCACTTGACCAACCAACGCTACGCCGCGCTGATGCGCGAGCTGACCCGTCGCAACGGGGGCGCGTTTGTGGGTTTGAACTGAGGCCGGCGGAGGGCAACCAACATGGCGACTCCAAACAAAACCGGGGCGGGTCCTTGCGGCGCCGCTTGCAAGCGCTTGGGTTTAATCGCATTGGCGTTGATGGCCGCCGCCTGCCAGCAATCCATGTCCATTAAGGTGGCCAGCGAAGTGCCTGTGCCTCTGATGACCCAGTTGCCCCTCAGCCTGGGCGTGTTCTACGACGGAGAGTTGCTGAATTATGTCTATGAGGAAGACTCCGATGAAAGAAGCAACTGGAAGATCGACAGCGGCGCGTCCCATGCGGCCCTGTTTGCGCGGATTCTCCCCGCCATGTTTCGCGAGGTGACGGAGGTCGCCGGCGCGCCGACCGCCGCGCCAGTGGACGCCGTGTTGGTGCCGAGGGTGGCGGAGATGCAGTTCGCTCTGCCGCATGAGACCAAGACGGACTTTTACGAGGCCTGGATCAAATACGAGATGACCTTGCTGGACCCGCAGGGGGAGCGGATCGCGGCATGGCTGGTGACCGGCTACGGAAAATCCTCCACCGAGTTTATGAAAAGCCGCGACAAGGGGCTTAACGCGGCGGTCAACCAGGCCCTCCGGGACGCCGGCGCCCGGTTCGCTTTGGGGTTTCCACGGGTGGCGGCGGTCAAAACCTGGTTGGCGGACCAGACCGGGGGCGGTTCACCCATCTAATGACAGCGCGGATGATTGGCGCGAGCAAGATGAAGTGGCTGTTCCATGGCGCGGGCGCGGCAAGCGCGCCCCTGTTGGCCCTGTTGTTGTTGACGGGTTGCAAGAGCGCCACGGTGATCAATGAACATCGGGAGGCGGAGACGGTCGCCCTCAGCGAGGACGAGACCATCGTGGTTTTGGGGCGCCGCCACAGCGTGAGCCACGAGACCGAAGAAGACTTCATCAGTTGCGTCGGCAGGACCCTGGGGCAGGGCCAGTCCGAGCTGAATGTCATACCGGAACAGGCCTTTGTGGACACCATGTACCCGTATTTTGAAACCAGCACCGCGCCCATGGATGTCAGAAACCTGGACAAACTGATGCAGATCCCCGCCATCGCCGCCAAGTTCGAGGGCCTGAAGGTGCGCTATTTCGTATGGATAGACGGGGCCACCGAAAGGACGGACTCCACCGGCTCCGTTGCCTGCGCCGTCGGCCCCGGCGGCGGGGGTTGCTTCGGTTTCGCCTACTGGGAAGACGAAGCCAACTATGAGGCCACCATCTGGGATTTCAGGGAACTCTCACTGTCGGGAAAGATCAACGCGGAGACCAAAGGCACTTCGTTCATGCCCGCCGTGATCATCCCCATCCCCATGTTAGCTCGCGTGCAGGCGAACGCCTGCAAATCCTTGGCGAACCAGCTCAGAAGTTTCTTCTCGTTGCCAGCCGGCTGATCCTTGGCGGTGCGCCGCCGCGGGGGCCTGGCCCCCACTCCCTATTTGTAGAACAGGAACTCCATTTCCACCGTGGCGTTGATGGGCAGGGCGTTGACGCCTATGGAGGTGCGCGCCGGCAGGCGGGAGTCTTTCTCGAAGACCGCCTCCCAGGCCCGGTTGATGTCAGGGAACTGGTCCATCCGGGTGGTGTAGATGGTCGCGCTGACTAGATCCTCCAGGGACAAGCCGAAATCCGGCAGAGCCGCCAACAGGTTGCTCAGTATCTTTGCCGTTTCCGCGCCCGCGCCCCCTGGCTCCAGCTTGCCGCTGTCCTTGTCCAGGGCGATCATGCCGGCGGTCTTGTAGTAGGGGCCGGACTTGACCAACGCGCTGTAGCGGAACTGGGGCGGCGGCAGGTTTTTTGAACTCAGGGCTTCAATCATGGCGGCAGTGTAACCCCTTTTTGTCTTTTGCGCCAGCAATATGGATCTTTAAGGCCAAGGGCGATGCCAGCGCAGCGAAAAAAACGCCGATTGCGACATGAACTGCCGCATAAGTCAGTCACCATAGCCCTGTGAAAACAAGCCGGGGGTTTTTGATACACTGACCTATGTTTAATCTGTTTCAATCCAACCGCATGTCCGTTTTGGCGCGGACTTTTTGTGTACGCAACGCCGCGCCGGGCGATCCCTTTGTTCCCCTTGCGGTGATCGTGCAGAACAATGAGCTGGGCCGCTGGCTCAGGCGCAGCCTGGCTGCAGAGCAGGGCATCGCCGCCAATGTGAAGACCCAGTTCCTGATGGATTTTCTGTGGGACTTGCAGGAGGAGGCGCCGCCGCAAGAAGAATCCCCTTTCGTTCCCTCGCGGCTGGTTTGGCGCGTCATGGCCCTGTTGCGGGACGAGAAAGACCTGGCTCCCGCGCTTCGCGCTTACTTGGGCCAGCCCGGGGACCCCAAGTTGCGCCGCTACCAGCTCAGTGATGAGATCGCCAAGTTGTTTGACCGTTACCTCAGGCTCCGGCCCGATTGGATGCTGAAATGGGCGGAAAGCGACACCCATTACCCGGCGCCCCGGGACTTGCGATGGCAGCCGAAGTTGTGGCGGGCCTTGTTAAAGGGTCTGGGCCAGCAAGGCGAACAGCACCGGGCCGCCCTGCGCCAGGCCTTGTTGCGACAGCTAGAGAGCGGCTCCCATCCACTGCGAAACCTGCCGCCGCGGGTGTCCATCATCGGTTTTTCCTCCCTGCCCCCGCCGCAGTTGCAAATCCTGCAGGCCCTGGCCAAACACATAGAGGTGGATCTCTATGTTCTCAACCCCTGCCGCCATTACTGGGGGGACATCGCCTCCGACAAGGAGCAGGCGCGCCGCGCCATGCGCGAGTTGCGCGAGAAACCGGCCGCGTCAACCAGCGCCGACGACTACCAGGAGATCGGCAACCCCATCCTGGCGAGTTTGGGCAAGCAGGGGCGCGAGTTTTTGGACGCGCTGTTGGAGCTTCCTGAGGCCATCAGCGAGGAGCGCTTCGAGGAGCATGGCGCTGACACCGCTTTGGGGCTAGTGAAAAACGACATCTCGGCGCTGACCTTCGGCGGCGAGTTCGGCCCCAACGCGGCGCCCCAGCCCCAGCCCTTGCCGGATCAGGACAGCCTGCAAATCCATGCATGTCACAGCCCGCTCCGGGAAGTGGAGGTGTTGCATGACGAACTCTTGCGCCTCATGGCAAGCCGGGAAGATCTGCTCCCCGGCGACATCCTGGTGTTGGCCCCGGACATCAGCCGCTATGAGCCGTTCATCCATTCGGTGTTCGGCGCTGATGAGGTCCCTGGCGAGTCTGGCGCTGACAAACTCATTCCCTTCAGCATCGCCCGGCGGCCCCTCACGGAAGAGTCCACCTTGGTCAGCGGCTTTTTGACCCTTTTGCAACTGCCGGAATCTCGCCTCAGCGGCCCTGAGGCGGTGGAATTGTTGGACATCCCCGCCATCGCCCGGCGTTTCGGCATGACCGCGGACGATGTGCAGCAACACATCATCCCGTGGCTTCAGCAGACGGGCGCGCGCTGGGAGCTGGACGGCCCCAGCAAGGCGCAACGCTGGCAGGTGCCGGAGGAGCGGCACAACACCTGGGAGTTCGCCTTGGACCGGTTGTTGGCGGGTTTCGCCATGACGGACGCCGCCCTGTGGGAGGGCGTCCTGCCCTTCGAGACGTCGCCGGACAAGGCCCCGCTGATCGCCGGGTTGTGTCGTTTCATAGAGCGCCTGGGCCGGTTCCGGGAGCAGTTGTCCCAGGCCCGCCCCGCCCGCGAGTGGCAGGCGTTGTTGTCCGGGATGTTGAGGGACTTCTTTTTGGCGGCGGACGATGATGAAGACGAGGAACTGGAGCGCCTGCGAGAGCTGGCGCGGGAGTTTGCCGCCGTTGTTCAGGCTGGCGAGTGTGAGGAAGATATTTCCTGCGCCCTATTGCGCCACTGGATGCAAGAGCAATTGGGCGCCGCCGAAGGCCGCCGGAGCCGGTTGCGCTATGGCGTCGCGCAGTTCGCCAACATGAATGTCATGCGTTGCATCCCCCGGCGCGTGATCTGTCTGTTGGGGCTTAACGACGAGGATTATCCGAAGCAAGAGCGGCAACATTCTTTTGATCTGATGTCGCCCCAAAACGGCGGCGAGCGCAAGGGAGACCTTTCCCTCCGGGAGGACGAGCGCTACCAGTTTCTCGAGGCCCTGCTGTGCGCCGAAGAGGTCTTCTACCTGAGTTATGTGGGGCGCGGCGCGAGGGACAACATGGAACGGCCCCCCTCAGTGGTGGTTGCCGAATGGTTGGACTATCTGCAGGCCCTGTTCGGCGCGGAGGTCAAGCCGGTGGAGCATTCCCTGCAGCCTTTCAACCGCCGCTACTACCAGGGAGATCGATTGCAGTCCTGGCAACCCCTTTGGCGCGAGGCGCTGACCAACCCCGACCAATCGACTTTTGACTTTTGCGCCGGCGAGCTCCCCGAAGACCCGGCCTTGGCGTGTCAACGCTTAGAGCAACTGGAAAAGTTTTTCAGCCACAGCGGCAAGTGCTTTTTGCAACAGAGATTGAAGGTCTATTTTGGCGACGACGGCGCGCTTGAATTAAAAGACGCCGAGTCATTCTCTTTGGACGCCCTTGAAAACCACCAGCTGGCGGACGCCGCATTAGCTCACATGGCGCAGGGCGACTCCATAGAGGCTTGGCAGGAGCGGGAACTGGTCCGCGGCCAGGCGTTGGCAGGCGCGGCCGGGCAGTCTCAACTGAGGGGCAGCGTTGAACGGGCCAAAGACCTCCATGGCCGCCTGGAGAACTACCTGAAGGAAGAGCAGACCCCCCGCAGCGGCGAGCTCCACTTGGCGGACGCCGACTTGGAATACCGCCTAGAAGAGGTGTACGGATCGCGACACCTCTATTACCGGGTCGGCGACCTGAAACCTAAATTCCAGCTGGTCCCGTGGTTGCGCCACCTGGCGCTGAACGCCGATGGCCACGAGTTGCCCACGGTCATGGTGGCGAGAGACGGAACCGCCCATTTCAAACCCCTTGACCCCGCCCAGGCCCGAGAGCGCCTGGAGGCCTTGTTGAAGTTGCACCGCCAGGGCCTGACCCGACCCTTGTTGCTTCCCCCCCAGGCGTCTTTCGATTTTTACGAAACCTACGCAGAGACAAAAAATGTTGATGAGGCTTGTCAGGCGGCGGCGAATGCCTGGGAGGGAGGCTACTGGCGCAGTGGAGAAGGTTCAGACCCCTATTGGTCCCGGCTGTTTTCCCTGCCGGAGGCCTTGGCGGATAAAAAGCAAAGAAAGGCGTTTCAGCAACGGGCCCAGGCCTTATGGGAGCCCTTGAAGGACGCCTGGGGGGAGGGGGAACCATGAGCGCCCTTCACAGCATGGCCCTGAATTGCAACCGGCTCATCGAGGCCAGCGCCGGCACCGGCAAGACCCGCGCCATCACCGATCTATACCTCAGGCTGTTGTTGGGCCGCGACACCGGTCTGCAGCCCTTGGCGGTCAATGAAATCCTGACGCTGACCTTCACCAATGCCGCCACAGCCGAGTTGAGACACCGGGTGCGGAGTCGCATCAGCGAGGCCCGGCGGGCCTTTCGCGGGGACGCTGGCGCGGAAACAGACGATGAGTTCCTGTCCGCATTGGCGCGCAACAGCCCCGACCGAGACGCAGACCGACAACGGCTTGACGCCGCCGCCGGGTTGTTGGACGAGGCCTGCATTTTCACCCTCCACGGGTTTTGCAACAAGGTGTTGAAGGAGCATCCCTTTGACACTGGCATCCTGTTTCAGCAGGAGACCAGCGAGGCTGACGACAGCCAGTTGTTGCGAGAGATCTGCGCCGACTGCTGCCGCGACTTGCCGCGGGAGCTGTCTTCGTTTGAGAGAACCTTGGCGGCCCGGCTCTGGGGCGACCCTGAGGCCCTTGCCAACACGCTTAGACCCTATATTGAGCGGGGAGAGATCCGGCTCACTCCGCCGGTCGACGACGCCGCGCCGCAGGCCCTTGAGCAGCTGTTGAATGACATAGAGCAAGCCAAACGAGACTGGATTGAGCAAGACGCCGCGCAACAGCTTGCGCCCGTCTTGAAGGGGGGGAGGAAACCTTTTACGCGCCTGGAAGCGATGACGGAGTTTTGCGAGGGCGACGACTTAGGCTTGCTTGATGTCAAAGACAACCTGTGGGAGATCTACAGATTGGAATCCCTGGAGAAGGCCCTGACGAAAGACGCCGCATTGCCGGCAACGGCAGGGCCCCTGTGGGAGCTGATTGACGGCATCGCGGCCCGGAAGGGGCCGGTCATCACAGCCCTTAAGGCAAACCTGTGGCATCGGGTCCTGGGCGACGCCCGGAAAAGGATGGGGGACATCAAGGAAAATCGCCAGCTGATTGCCGTGAACGATCTGCTGACGAAGACCCGCGACGCTCTTCTCCGCAGGCCCGAGTTGGCGTCGCTATTGGCGCAACGCTGGCCCGTCGCCATGATCGATGAGTTCCAGGACACAGACCAGATCCAGTATGAGATATTTCACTGCATCTATCCGCCCGAGGAGGAGAGCGGCGACCGCGGGTTGCTGATGATAGGAGACCCCAAGCAGGCCATCTATCAGTTTCGCGGCGCCGATGTCTATGCCTACATCAACGCCCGCCGCGATGTGGGTGAGGCCCGCATCCATAGCCTGGATAAAAACTGGCGCTCCACCCCGGCCTTGGTGGAGGCGGTCAACGCGCTGTTCGGCAACGAGGGCGTGTTCGGCAATGACAAGGACATACCCTTTCAGCCTGTGGAAGCCGCCCGCCGAGAACGCAAAATGACCATCGACGGCAAAAAGGTCAAGCCCTTCGAACTATTCATCATCAAGCCGCGTTCTGACGACCGCGACTTTGTCAGCATGGATGATGCTCGACAACGGGCCATGGCTTACGCCGCCTGCCAAACGGCGCAACTGCTCAACAAAGGAGGCAAGGTTCGGTTGCATGGCAAGGAGAAGGCTGTCGAGCCCCTGAAGGCGGGCGAGATAGCCTTCTTGGTCAGGACCGGGAAAGACGCCGAACTGGCGCGGCAGGCCCTGGAAGACCGCGGCATCAAGAGCGTCTATCTTACCAAGACCAATGTGTTGGAACAGCCCCTTGCTCAAGACCTGCTTTGCGTCCTCCGGGCCGCGTTAGAGCCCGCCGCCGACGGCCCCCTGCGGGCCGCCCTGGCCGCGCCTCTGTTGCGATGCCGGGCCGAGGATATTGCGCGTCTCGACCGCGACTTTCAGCACCGGCAGGCGACTTCGCAGGAGTTTCAGGACTATCACGAGGTTTGGCGGCGGGAAGGCGTGGCGGCCATGCTGAGCCGCCTGTTGCGGGAGCGGCGATTGGCATGGAAATGGTTGGGGCGTCCGGAGGGCGAACGGTTGCTCACCGATTTCCGGCACCTGACGGAACTCTTGCAACAGGGGGAAGCCCTGGCGCCGGGAATGCGCCGCTTGGTGAACTGGTTTGCCCGGGAGATGCAGTCCGACGACGCCGAAGCTGAACAGCGGCAGTTGCGACTGGAAAGCGATGAAAATTTAGTGCAGATCGTCACCATGCACTCCGCCAAGGGCCTGGAGTACGATGTGGTCATGATCCCCATGCCGGTGTTTGGCGTCCATAAGAATGACGGCCCGGCGCTGTATCACGACGACGCGCAAGGAAAATTCGGGGCCTGCCTAGATGTGAGCGAAAACGCGGGCCATCGCGAGCGCGCCAAAAAGGAGGCCCTCGATGAGGATGCCCGTCTCCTGTATGTGGCGATGACCCGGGCTAAATATCGTTGCTATTTAGGACTTCCCCTGACGAAAAACCTGGGAAAAAACGCCCTGGCGCAACGAGTGTTAAGGCCTGTTCAGGCATCCAGCCTGTTGCAGATTCATTTGAAGATAAAGTCTGGTCGTCTATTCATCTCCGACAGCAAGACTGCTGGGGCGAAGGCGCAACGCGGGGCCCGCGAGCTTCCCGACCATCTGTTTGCCGTGGTTGACGAGGCTGAGAAGGTTAATGACGCTTACTGCGTCCCCCCGCCGCCCCCCGAATCCCTGCAAGCGCCGCCGCTCTTGCCGCCCATAGACCGGAGCCAGCGGGAACACAGCTATTCCGGTCTGCACGCCCGTTTGCGGGAGCAGGAAGAGGAAGTTGGCGCCGCGGAGATCGCCGGTTTCGCCGACGACGATCCCGGCGCGGGGGCCGCCGATGGAGAAGAGGACGGCGCCATTGCCTTGGAGACGCCCGAAGCGGCGACATTCTCCCGTTTCAGCTTTCCTCGCGGGCGCCGCGTGGGAGTGGTCTTGCACAAGCTATTGGAAGACCTTGACCCCGCGGCTCCTCGGCTGGAACGAGAGCAAGCTTGCGACGACGCGCTAAGCCGTTTGGAGAATGCGTTGGACTTGGGGCAGCGCCGCCAGGCGTGGCTGGAAACTTTGGCGCGTTGGTTAGACGATATGTTGGCGACGCCCTTGGCCCCCTTGAAGATCTCCCTGGAACAGATTGGCGGCGGCGACCGTCTCAATGAGACGCAGTTTCATTTTCCGGTGGCGGACCCGGGCCGGGCCCTTGCCAAACTGCGCGAAGCGGGTTGCCTGGAGGGTTTTCGCCCCGTCGAGAATTTCGCCATCAAGGGCATGATGACCGGCCTGATTGACCTGACCTTCCGGCACGAGGGCAAACACTATGTCCTGGATTACAAGTCCAACCACCTGGGCGATTCGTTCGCTGATTACAGCGGGGAATCCCTAAGCGCGGCGGTGGCGGAGCATCATTACGACCTGCAGTACCTGATCTACAGCGTCGCGTTGCACAAGTGGCTGCGGGCCCGCCTCCCGGGCTATGCCTACGACAAGCATTTCGGCGGGGTCTTTTACCTGTTCCTGCGGGGCCTGCAGGGTCGGGACGGGGACGGGAGCGGCGTCTATTTCCACCGACCCCCAGGGGAGCTCATCCAGACCCTGGATGGCTTGCTAAGCGGGTTGCCGCCCGCGGGGATTAACATACATAAGCGCCAGTGATACAATGCGCCAATCAACTCAAGCGAGTGAACAGCACGAGCATCATGACCAGTAAGGGTCCAGCATCCGCCAAGACGGGCAAGCCCGCCGGCGGGCAGATGGGCAAGCAAGTCGTAATCGACTTTCGGGCGGGCGGCGGCGCGGTGAAGGCGAAGAAAACCGGCAACATGATGCGCCGCAAGGCAAACGTCTTTGATGGCCAGGAACTGTTGCCAGAAAGCCTGCCTTGGTACGCGCTGAACGGGAAAGACCGAAAGGATCAGTGGTACACCAAGCGGGAGGTCGCAAAGCACTGCATGGATGTCCTCAAGCGCACGGTGCGCAATTGCGGCAGGTCGTTGCGCGGGTATAAGTTCGTTGAACCGGCTGCTGGCGAGGGTTGCTTCACAGACTGCCTGCCAAAGGGCAGTATCGCCCTAGACATTGACCCGAAGGCCGAAGGCATCCAAAAGGCGGACTTTTTGGCTTGGACGCCGCCTGCAGGCAAATACGCAGTGGTTGGCAACCCTCCGTTTGGCGTTCGCGGCGCCTTGGCGCTGGCTTTCGTCAACCGAAGCGCGCGCTTCGCAGACTGGATCGCATTCATTTTGCCCATGACTTTTGAGAGCCTTGGCAAGGGGGGAGCAAGGACGCGGGTTATGGGCGCCAACTTGGCCCACTCCGAAGAGTTGCCGCCGGATTCGTTTTACGACTCTGACCAGAAGGACAGGAGCGCTCACACCGTGTTTCAGGTTTGGTCGCGCCTCGTGTCGCCTCCTGCGGCGGAGCCAACCTGCCATGAGTACGCGGAAATCCGCACTGTGTGCAGTTCCCCTAACCGTAGGTGTGGAATGCAAGACCTGTCGGTGTATGACTGCTTTATTGCAAGCTCATTTTTCGCCAACCGCCCGCTCAAGCCGGTGAAGAGCTTTGATGAGGTGCTTTATGGATCCGGCTATGGAGTCATCATAAAAAAACGGCGGCGGGATGTGCTGTCCGCCCTGCGCAATGCGGACTGGCTGCGCCATTCATCGCAGGCGACCCATAGTTGCAGGCATGTCAGAATGCAACACATCCGGCGGGTCATCACCAGCGCCGGATTGATTGACGGGGCGCGGTGATGAGCATTGACCATGAAGAGGCCGCAGTTCAGTTGGAGAGCATCATCTTGGACTGCCTGCCGCCAAATGACATTTGGCACAAAAAGCGTTTCTCTATCATCAGGGACCTTCCCCTAACGAACCGCGGCGACGTGGCGGAGAAATTTCTGGGTTGGCTGGTAAAAGTCGATCTTGGGTTGCGGCATGAGCTCCACGAAAGCCAGCGTGGCCCTTGGGACGTTCGTGTGCATTCCAACCCGATACGGACGATTGAGGCTAAATGCGCGTCCATGGACGCCGGAGGCGCCTACCAGTTCAACGGCATTCGGTACGACCGCCAGTACGATCTCCTGTTTGCCTTGGGCATTGCCCCAGAGACACTGCACCTTGGCCTTTGGCCCAGAGCGGAATTGCTGGAACTCAAACTGGTGCCCATGCAGAAGGGCACAAACTCCACTTTCAAGCTGACGCGCAAGCCCGAAGACCTTTACTCCTTGAGCGAGTGGCATGACCTGTGGGAAGCAGTAGCCATGCGCGGAGAGCAACGCGACAGGTACAGGGAGAGAAAGCGCTAAGTGCGCTTATGTATGTCAATCCCCGCCCGCGGGGGCGTGAACGCGCCATGAACGCCCAGCTTCCTTCCATCAGTCATTATCTTGCGGAATTCTTGGCCCGCCGCGGCGCGTCGTTCCCGGAGGATCTGCGCCCCTTGTTGGATCAACTCTGCGACGGGGCGTTGAATCAGAACAGTTGCCTGGATGTCTCTCACCTGTCTGAGGAGGCCCGCAAGCGACTGGGCGGGCTGGCCTGCGTGGATGACGGCAACGGCGCCGCGCCCCTTGCGTTGCAGGGTCACCGCCTGTACTTGCAACGCTATCTGGCCTGGGAAAAAAGCGTGGCGGCGCGGTTGTTGGAGCGCAACCGCCATAGCCCCTGCGGTTCGGAGGCCCGGTTGCGGAAATTGTTAGACCAGCGCTTTCCCCAGGGAGACGGAGACGGTCAGCAACGGGTGGCGGCCCTGCAGGCCCTCACCCGGCAACTGCTCATCATCACGGGCGGCCCAGGCACCGGCAAGACCCGCACCATCGCCGGGATCATCGCCATGCTGTTGGCGCTTGCCGGGGACAAAAAACCCGTCATTCGCATCGCCGCGCCCACTGGCAAGGCGGCCATGCGGCTTAAAGAGGCCCTGGGCGCGGAAACGCCCGAGTTGCCGCCGCCGGTGACCCTGCACCGCCTGTTGGGGATGAGGCCCGACGGGAGTTGCCGCCACGACGCCCGCAATCCCCTGGTCGCCGATGTCCTGATAGTGGACGAGGCCTCCATGATCGACCTGCCTATGGCCCATCGCCTCTTCAGCGCCTTGCCGGCGGAGACCCGGCTGGTGCTTTCCGGAGACGCGGATCAACTGCCTTCTATTGATGTGGGTAGCGTGTTGGCGGATCTTTGCGTGGGAGTTAGCGGCTATTCAAAGGAGTTCGCCGATTTTACCGCAAAATTCGGGCATAACGACTTGCCGGTGTCGCAACGCGAACATGGGCTTCGAGACTCGGTATGCCGCTTTGAACACAATTACCGCTTTGACCCGAACAGCGGCATTGGCCGCCTGGCGCGGGAGCTCAGGACCGGCCGGGCCGCCTTCGGGCCGGATGAAGACAGCGTGCGCTATGTGGATTTGGAGACCCTGTTGGCGGGGGACCCGGCGGAGCAATTTGCCGCCTGGCACAAGGATTACCTGGACTTGCTGGCTGAGGTGGCGGCGGGCCGGCGACCGGCGGACGCCGGGGAACTGATGAAGGTCTTGACGCGCATGGGCATCCTTTGCGCCCGCCGGGAGGGGGACTCCGGCGCCGTCACCGTCAACTCGGCGGTGGAGAAGGTTCTGGAAGAGCGCGGCCTAAAACGGCCGGGGCAGGATTTCTACACGGGCAAGCCCATCATGGTCACGCGCAACGACTATCAGTTAGGGGTGTTCAACGGCGACCTGGGGATCTGCGCGCCCGGTCCGGGCGTTGAGGATGCTGAGGGCGCTGAGTTCATGGCGGTCTTTCCCGACCTTCTGGACCCGCGGGGGGAAGTCAAACAGGAGCCGGTGCAACGCCTCGCCTTCTACGAAACCTGCTTCGCCATGACCGTGCACAAGTCCCAGGGCTCTGAGTTCAACCATGTCGCGCTGTTGTTGGACGATGCGCCGGAAGAGTCCAAGGCGGACCAGTTGCAATCCCGCGCCCTGCTGTACACGGCCGCCACCCGCGCCAAGGAGCGCCTCACCCTATGCGGCAACGCCCGGCTGTGGCAACGGGCCGTGAACAACACTCGCGCCCGCGCCAGCGGCCTGCGGGCCTTCCTTTGACCGCGCCGCGCAACCGCCGCCGCGCCGCGCGTCAGCCCCTGCCCATCAGAAACGCTTGTTGAAGGTCACCGACCAGGTCATCGGGTCTTGCAGGTAAGTGAAGCCCGCCAAGTAAGACACATACTGATCCTTGTCGTTGCAGTTCTTGCATGCCGCCGTCACCGACCAATCGCCGGTTTCATGCTCTATGCTGACGCCGCCGTTGATGATGGTGTAGCCATCCAACAGGGCCACATCCTGGCCGCTGGTGCTGATGTTGTGGTCGCCGTAATTGATCACATTGATGGTCGGCACGATGTTGATGAGCTCGGTGACCGGAATTTCATACCAGCCTCCCACGGACAGCTGATGTTCCGGGGCCCGCACCGGCGGCGCGATGTCGCCGGCCGGATTGACGATGCTCTGGGCGCACTGCGCGCCGTTCTGCCGGCAATTTTGCTGTTGCGCGATGATGGATGGGTTCAGGTTTTTATAGTCCGATTCCATGACGCCTATGTTGGCGAACAGGGTTAAACCATCCACCGGCTCCGCCAACAGCTCCGCCTCGAAGCCATAGACTTCCAAATCGGCGAAGTTCTGGGTGATGAAGGTGATGGAACCATCGGCGGGATTGGTGTACGCCGCCGGCAACTGAAAGTCTGATATGTCTGAATAGAACCCCGTCAGGTTGACCCGCAGGCGGTTGCCAAACCACTCGGAGCGAATGCCGCCCTCGTAGTTCCAGATCTTCTCAGAGGAGAAAGGCGTGAGCGTGCCGGCCCCGGTGCCGCGGGCGTTCCAGCCCCCGGATTTGAAGCCGCGGGTGGCGGCGCCATAGACCATGAGGTTGTCATTGGCTTCATACTCGATGGCGAAGCGGGGGGTGACGATGGATTCGTCTTGCTCCAGCGGGATGCCCAGGGCCGCGATGTCGGCGCTGTTGAACCTGTTGCCGGCCCCGGCGTTGCCATTGTCAACGATGCCGAAGTCCTTTTCTTCATCGGTGTAGCGCAGACCTGCCGTTAGGGTCAGTTGCTCCCCAAGATGCCAGTCAACCTGCGTGTACACGGCCCAGGAATCCACCCCGTTGTTCATGGTCCTGTCGTATTGAAACAGGGCAATGCCGTTAGGCAGGCCTATGCCGATGGCGCCCAAATTGAAAATCTGCGCCAAGTCGGTCTTGTTGTCTTCGTTGAAGTAGAAGAAGCCGGCGATGTAGTCCAGCTGGGGGCCTAAGGACCCGGTCAGTTTAATCTCCTGCGAGAACTGGTCGTGTTCGCCTTCATTGGCTATGGTGAACCCGCCGCTGGCGAAGTTGCCCTCGAAGAAATCCAGCAGGAAGTCCTGATCCAAAGTCAGATAGCTGGTCAGAAAGTTGACCGTGCCTAAGCCCGTTTCCCATTCGAGGTCCGAGGTGAAATGCAGGGAGCGGGTTTCATTGCCCAGCCCGAAGTTCTGCTTGTTCCCCGTCAACTGGCCCGCAAACGGGGCGCTGTCGGACACCAGTCCGGTGTTGGTGAAGCGGTCATCGCCAGCCCCGATGTAGTTGTACATATTGGCATGGTCGCTTTCGATGTAGGCGAGGGCGGCGTTCCATGAGGCGTTTTCGCCTTGCCACAACACCGCGCCCCGGACGCCGAAATTGTTTTCATGGTTGAGGTCGTCCTCCCCGTTGTTCACGCCCTCCACGAAGCCGTCGTCGTCAATGTAGTAGCCGGAGATCTTGATGCGGAAATCATCCGTCGCCGGCACATCAACGCTGCCCCGCGCCGTGATTCTGTCGAAGCGTCCGCCGCCCGCTTCCATGAAGCCGCCGAACTTCTCGGCGGGTTCCTTCAGTATGACGCGCACCGCGCCGCCGGTCGTGTTTCTGCCGAACAAGGTGCCTTGAGGCCCCCGCAACACCTCCACCCGGTCGATGTCGAACAGGGCGTAGTTGTTGGCGTTTTGACGCTGCACGAAAAAATCATCGACATAAGTGCCTACTGGCGGGTCGAAAGTGGCGATGGATTCCGTGTTGTTCAGGCCCCGCAGCGAATAGGTGTTCGCCGTGCCTAAGCCGGTGTTGTTGTGGGCGAGGAAGTTTGGCACCACCTTGCTGATGTCCAGGGTTTCGGTGACCCCCAGGTTGGCAAGGTCGTCATCGGTGAAAGCGGAAACGGCAACGGGAATGCTCTGTATGTTCTCGGCCCGGCGCGTGGCGGTGACCACCACCTCTTCGATGCCCTGGGCCGAAGCCGCTGTGGGAAAAGTCACCGCGGAAAAAGTCCCCAAGCACAGGGCCGCGGAGAAAACTGCGATTGACAGCAAATTGCTGAGAGTGTTGTCATAATGACGCACGGCAAGTCCCCCTTTTTTCATGGACGAGTTTCAGAATGTCTGATTATTATATGTATATTGCATTCTCGCATAAATTTTCCCTTCATGCAAGCCCTTGTTTCGCCCGCCCCGGCGCGACCTCGGCCCGCCTCATCCAGAGCAAGGCGGCGGTGAGGATGGCGGACGCGACGCACAACGCCAACAACTGTCCGAAGACGGGCAGGTAAGACCCCTGCTCCACGCGGGCCCAGCCCAGGTATTTGATCCCGGCGGCGCCCGCCAGGGAATCGATCATGGTGAACATCGCCAGGATTTTGCCGAAGTGGGCGCCGGCGAAGCACTCCGCCAAGACCAGCTGAATCATGCTGAAGGTGCCGCCAAAACCCACGCCGAACAGGACCGCGTAGAGTTGCAACAGGGTCTTGTTGTCAGCGGTGATGACGGGCAACAGGGCCAGCCCCGCCGCGAAGCAAAGCACCGCCAACAGCATGATGACGACCTTGTTGAACAGGTCGCTTAGCCAGCCGAAGGCGAACTTGCCGCCGATGGCGGCCCAGAAAAACAGACTGAATATCAGGGGCAGGTCGGCCCTGTCCACCCCCAGATCCTGGCTGAGAAAAATGGACTGGTGTTGCAACATCCCGACTATGCAGAACCAGAGCGTGGCGGTGACAAAGGCCAACAGGTAAAACACCGGCGTGGCGGCGGCCTGCCTGAGGGTGACCCCCGCCGGCGCGCTGGCAGGGGCCGCGCCAGCGCCAGGGGTCGCCGGCGCCGGCTCATCCGGCGCGGCTCCATCGGGCGCCAGGCCCAGTTCCTGCGGCGAGTTGCGCACCAGCCACAGCGCGGCGAACAGCATCATGACGCTGCCCAGGACCGCCACCAACGCCAGAGCCGGGCGCCAGCCCTGGGTCAGCAGCGTTTCTTTAGCGATAAGCGGGAAGATCGCGCCGCCGAAACTGGAGCCTGAGAGCAACAGGCCCGCCGCCAGCCCTCGGTAGCGCTTGAACCAGCGGGTGAGGATCAGCATATGGGGCACCAGGCCGCAACCAGCAAGACCGACGGCGAACACCATGTAGATCGCCGTCAACTGGGCCAGGGAGGTGACGAAGGGGTAACAAGCCAGGCCCGCCACCAGAGCCAGGATGCCGAACATCATGACGCGCTTGGTGGGGTAGCGGTCGAACAAGGCGCCCATGAAGGGCGTGAGCAGCGCCGCCACGACGAAGAACAGGGCGGCCGGGCGGGTCACCTCCTCGGCGTTCCAGCCGAACTCGGCGATCAACTCCGGATAGAACAGCGGCAGCGTGTACATCAGGATGCCGTTGTTCGCCATGTAGATCAGGAAAATCCCCAACAACACCCACCAGCCCCAAAAGATTTTCATGTCGCCTCCCCTCGGTCAGGAATCACGCTCATAACGGGACCTGCGCGGCATCGTAAGAAAACAGCCCCAACGCGTCGTCGTTGTAAAGCTGTTTGCCGCCGCCCGCCGGTTTTTTGTCTAACAGATGCAGGCCTTGTTGCGCGGATTCTCGTTGCGCCCGCCCCGCGTGTTCAATCCGGGCCTGCTGATAACACGACAAGGCGCTCCGCCAGTCATCGCGCAAGGCGAAGGCCCGCGCCAACACCATGCCGTCTTCCACGCCTATGCCAGCCCCCAAGCCAAGAAACGGCATCATGGGATGAGCCGCGTCTCCCAACAGCGCGACCCGTCCCCGCACCCAGCGGGACAGCGGTTCCCGCGTGTGGAGGGCCCATTTGAAGCAACGGGCCGGCGGCGTGGCGGCGATGATCCGCCGCACCTCTTCGCACCAGTCCGCGAATTCAGCCGCCACCTCAGCAACCTCGGCCCGCGCCGACCAGCCCTCGCCCCGCCAGTCTTTTTTCGTCGCCACCGCCACATAGTTCACCAACAAGCGGTTGCGCACCGCGTAGCGGCCAAACAGCTTGCCGGGCCCTGCGTACAGCGCGAAATCGGGGTCCAGCTCCGGCTCCGGCAGGCGGGCGGCCTCCACCAGGCCGCGCCACGCCACATAGCCGGTGAACGCCGCCGGCTCATTGGAGAACAGCGTCTCCCGCAGGACCGACTTGATGCCGTCGCAGGCGATCAGCACATCGCAACGGGCCGTCGCGCCATTGGCGAAGGACGCTGTCACCTTGTCGTCGGTCTGTTCCACGCCGGTGATTTTATGCCCCATTCTGAACTCAACGCCGGGCTCCTCCGCCAGGGTCTCCGTCAAGGCCTGCAACAGATCGGCGCGATGAATGTGCCAGAAGGGCGCGCCGAATTGATTCAGGTAGTGGTCGCCGCGCTGGGCGTAAGCGATGTGTTGCCCCGTTTTGAAGTCTAAGATGCCGGCATGGCGCGGGACGCGGACATGGGGGGCCAATTTCGCTTCCAGCCCCAGGGCCAGCAACACCCGGGAGGCGTTAGGGCCGATGGTGATCCCGGCGCCCACCTCGGTGAATTGCCGGGATTGCTCAAACAGGGTGACCGGAAACCCGTGTCGCCTCAGGGCGAGGGCCGTTGTCAGACCCGCTATGCCGCCGCCTATGACATGGATGTCGAGATCCGGGTTCATTCGGCGTGGGTCGGCGCCTCGATGGCGCCGCCGCCCACCGCCAAGCCCTGCGCGTAGATCACCTCCAGCCAGACGGCGCCGGCTTCCGTCGCCGGGCCGGAGCCGAAACCGAACAAGCTGTGCGGCGCCTGCCACACGAAGAAGTCCCGCGTCAGGCGCGCCGGCTTGCCAGCGCCGCCAGGTTTGTCCTGCTGGTTAAGGGTCAGGTCGCCATAGAGCATGTAGATGAAGCGATTTGCCTTTTTGTAATAACTCATCCGGCGTCCCTCCGGCGCTTGCCAGCCGGGGGGAAGCTTCACCAGGCGGGCGCGAAAGCCGGCGGTTTGATCGTCGCTCAGCCACTTGAGCAGGCGCCCCGGGACTTTTTCATCGGTTTCCCAGTCCAGGTCGGTGGCGGTATGCACGATCCACGGATGGTTGAACTGCTTCACCGCGCGCCAGTCCGGCAAGTAGGGGTCCGGTCTGTCGGGAAAGTCCGGTTTGAAATGATCCCCGTCCGGCCCCAGCGTGACGACGCTGCCGTCCCCCTCCTCGAAGATGATCAGCGTGCAGGCGTTTTGCGGGCGCATCCCGCCGACTTCCCAGACGCCACCGTGCAGCGTGTAGGCGGGGCGGTCCAGCCAGGCGCCTTGAGTGAAATGGGCCAGCATCCCGGACTTCTGCCAGGGGCTGACCGGCTCGTGGATGACGAAATCGCCCTCCAGCACATAGGCCCATTCGTGCCAGTGGTGGTAATGGGGGCCCAGGGGGTCAATGGGCGGCGTCATGTCCCAGCGCGGCGGGAAATGGGCGTAGATCAGACTGCTGTCGTTAGGGCCTTTGAAAAAAGTCTTGGTTTTTGACTTGAAGCGCGGGCTCTCGTCCCAGGGATGATTGGCCACATCGATGATCTCCAGGGGCCTCCATGGGGCCTCCCCATCCGCCGCCGCGCCCCCCGGCGCCCACAGCGAAAATCCACAGATCAACAAGACCTTCAGCTTGCGCAAACGCTTCATTGTCGCCTCCCCCCGAGTGTGAAAGCGGCAATGTACCACACTTGCGGCAGGTTGTTTCGCAACGGGGCCGGCGCGCCTGAGGCAGAGGCCCTGGCAATCCGCCCTTGCTCCGCCACCGCCGGGGCGGCCCCGTTGCGATATAATGCCGTTGCGCCACGGGCGCCGCCGGGGCCGAAAAACCACGCGCCCCTGAAACAACGCTCGCCAACGCATAAGGAGGAAACATGACCGAAACCAACGCCTTGCCGCCGGAGACTCTGTCCGGGCTTCGCCGCATCGTCGGCGCGGAACATGTCATCGTTGACCCTGAGGAATTGAGCTACTACTCGCAGGATGTCTATCGCAGCTTCGAGATGGCGGTGGCGGTGGTCAGGCCGGAAAGCCCGCAACAGCTGGCTCAAGTCCTCGCGCTGTGCCGGGAAGCGGGATTGCGCATAGCGGCTCGCGGCGGCGGCATGTCCTACACGGATTCCTACCTGCACAAGACCCGGCGCGGCGTCAGCGTGGACACGCAGAGGATGAACCGGATCCTGAACATCGACCCGGAGAACATGATCGTCACCGTGGAATGCGGTTGCACCTGGCAGAAGCTGAATGAGGCCCTGGCGCCCCACGGCCTGCGCCCCCCTTATTGGGGGCCTCTGTCCGGCGTCCGCGCCACCGTGGGCGGCGCCCTGTCGCAAAACAGCGTGTTCTGGGGGGGCGCTTCCCACGGCACCGCGGCGGACAGCGTCATTGGCATGGATGTGTTGCTGGCGGATGGCACGGTCTTGCCCACAGGGGCCCACGGCAAGAAAGACGGCGTGCCTTTCATCCGCCACGACGGCCCCGATCTGACCGGGTTGTTCAGCGGCGACAGCGGCGCCCTGGGGCTGAAGCTCAGGGCCACCCTGCGCCTGGTGGCCATCCCCGCCGTGGTGAAATACGGCTCGTTTTCTTTTGCCGATCATGGGCGGATTTGCGCCGCCATGTCGGAAATCGGCCGCCGGGGGCTGGCGGCGGAGTGCTACGGGTTTGACCCGTTCCTGCAGAACAGCCGCGTGTTGGGCCGGCCAGCGGACATCGTGGAAGATGTGAAGACCCTGGCCCGGGTGGCGGGCAAGTCCGGCGTCTCGGAATCCATCAAGGTGGCGGCCCAGGGCCGGCGCTTCGTCAAAAAAGCCCAGTGGGGAATGCATCTGCATGTGGAGGATCGTTGCGAGGCGGGCGCGGAGCATGGCATGGCGGAGATCAGAAAGATCGTCGCCGCGCATGACGGCGTGGAAATGCCAAACAGCGTGCCTGTGGTGGTGGGGTCCCATCCCTTCCCGCCCACCGATTCCATGCTAGGCCCCAGCGGCAAACGCTGGGTGCCCATTCACGGCAAGGTGGCCCATTCCCAGGCGGCTGAGACCATAGACAAGATCCAGGCCCTGTTTCAGCGCAACGAAGACGCGCTGAAAAAACACGACATCGACACCGCCTATCTGTTGTGCGCGGTGGGAAATGCCGCGTTCCTGGTGGAGCCGGTGTTTTACTGGCCCGATGAATTGGGCGAGATGCATCGCCGCAATGTGAGCCCCGAGCTCCTTAATCAGTTCCAGCCCGCGCCGGCGAATCCCGAGGCCCGGGCCGAGGTGGAGCGCCTTCGCAATGAAACGCGCAAGATCTTCCTGGAGCAAGGGGCGGTGCATTTCCAGATTGGCAAGTACTATCCCTACAAGGACAGCCGCCAAGAGTCGGCATGGGCCATGTTGGAGCGGCTCAAGGCTCTGTTGGACGCGGACGGAACGCTGAACCCGGGCCAGCTGGGCCTCAACCAGGGGGCCTGAGGGGCGGGCGGATGAGACCTTGCCGGATCTTCGCCAAGGGGCTGTTGCTTGGCGCGCTGAGTTTGCGATTGGTCAATCCGGCGGCGGCTGGCGAGCAGGAGGACATCGCCGCCGTCAAACATGCCGCCGAGCAGTGGATAACGCTGTACACGGCTGGGGACCTGGACGGGTTGATGAGCCTGTACGCGCCGGACGCCATTGTCGCCCTGCACGGCAAACCCGTCCTGCGAGGCGTCCAGCAGATTCGGGATTTTTTCGCCCCGAGCCTGGGCCGCAACCGGGTGAACTTCGAGATAGACATAGAAGAAGTGCAGATCCATGGCGATGCGGCGCACCTGCTAAGCCGGTATTATCTGACCGCAACCCCCCTGTCGGGAGGCGAGACCTATAGGGACGCGGGCCGTTCCCTGCTGATCTACAAGCGGGACGCGAACAATGAATGGAAGCTGTACTTGGACATCGACCAGGCCACGCCGGACGCGGCGTTTTAGGGGAGCCGCGGGCTAAAAGCTGAACTTCGCCAACCCGATGAACGCCGCCGCCAACACTCCGGCATAGACGATGACAACGGGCCACATGGCCCCGTCCACGGTGGCGGTGATGTCCCGCTCCAGCGCCTCCGATGAGCCTTTTTCCTGTAGCTCCTTGACCAATCTCCCCATGGGCAGAAACAGCCAGTCTATGCCCACGGCAAACCAATAGACCAAGCCGTACACCACCAACTTCGCCGCCAACCAGGAAGGGGCGACCGGGTGGCCGTTCAACATCGAGAACGCGCCGGTGCCGATCAACGCCAAGCCGGTGACGCCCAGGGCGAGCCAGTTCAGCCGTTGCAACTGCGTCCCCAAGGGAGTGCCCATGTTCTTGGCGGCCGTCATGTTGATGGTCAACAACACCGCCGCCAACAGCCAGAAGCCGGTCATCGTCATGGCGTCAAGTTGCGTCAGACCCGCGGCGTTCGCCAGATGGAGCCCTACGGGCAACATGGTGATGAAGCAGATCCGCGGCAAGGAGTCGATGATCATCGCCATGTGCAACAAGGTGACGCGGGTTTCCACAGACAGGCTTGCGTCGCGGAACTTTTTGGACAGAAGCAACACGCCCACATCCGTGCCGAGCCAGAAAACCAGCAACAGCACATGGGCGAATTTGATGATTTCATAAGACATGGATGCACCTTAACACAAAACCGCCAGGCCGGAAACCCGGCGCGATTGCGGTGCGTGGCGGGCGCGTTTGGCGGCGCGGGTGCCAGCGCAGAGAGGGCGCGTTCGGCGGCGCAACTATGGTTTAGCGATAGCGGGGAATGGCGCCCCGGGCCAGCTTGTCCCGATACCGATTCAGCTCCTTTTTCAACATCGGCGCGAGTATGTACAGGCCCAGGATGTTAGGCACGCATAAGACGAACACCAGGGCATCGGAAAAATCCAGCACCGCCTCCAGCTTGATGGAGCAGCCCACCACGATGAACAGGCAGAACGCCGTCTTGAAGCCCAGGTCAGCGACCCGGCCCTCGCCCGCCAAATAAGTCCATCCCTTGAGGCCGTAATAGGCCCAGGCGATCATGGTGGAGAAGGCGAACAGCATGGCGGCCACGGCGATGGTGTAAGGCGACCAGCTGAGGTTGCGCTCGAACGCCGCCGAGGTCATGGCGATGCCATCCAGCCCCGAGGTGAAATTCGGGTCGTAGTAAAAAGTGGTGGTGATGACCAACGCGGTGATGGCGCAAATCACCACGGTGTCTATGAACGGCTCCAACAGCGCGACATAGCCTTCCGTCAGAGGCTCATCGGTGCGCACCGCCGAGTGGGCGATGGGCGCGGAGCCTATGCCCGCCTCATTGGAGAACACCGCGCGCTGAAAGCCGATAATCATCGCGCCCAACGCGCCGCCCGCCATCCCCTCAGGGCTGAAGGCGCCGCGGACGATCTCCCGCAGCGCGAAAGGAATGGCGTCATGGTTCATGCCGATGATGACCAACGCGCACCCGCAATAAAACACCGCCATGAACGGCACCACTTTTTCGGCAACCCGCGCGATGCTCTTGATGCCGCCGATGATGACCAGGGCCACCACCAGGGCCGTGGCCGCGCCAAACAGCCAGCCTTTGTCGTTGAACCAGCTGCCCTCAGGGCCGCCGGTGACGGTGACAAACTGAAGAAAGGCCTGGTTCGCCTGAAACATATTGCCTATGCCCAGGCAACAGATCACGATCCCCAAGGCGTAGAACCCGCCCAGGCTCTTGCCCAACAAGGGCCAGCCGCGCTCGGCAAGGCCGCGCCTGAGGTAATACATGGGCCCGCCGGACACGCTGCCGTCCGGGTTTTCCCGGCGGTAAATCGTGCCTAAGGCGCACTCGACAAACTTGGTGGACATGCCCAAGAAGCCGGCAACGATCATCCAAAAGGTGGCGCCAGGGCCGCCCAGGGAAATGGCGACCGCCACCCCGCCTATGTTGCCTATGCCCACAGTGCCGGACACCGCCGTCGACAAGGCCTGGAAGTGCGACACCTCGCCCGGGTGGTCCGGGTGCGAATACGCCCCTCGCACCAGTCGCAAGGCGTGGCGAAAGCCGGTCAGATTGATGAAGCCGAAATAGAAGGTGAAGAACACGGCGCCCGCCACCAACCACGCCACCACCAACGGCACCTGGGCGCCGAACACGGGGGCCTTGAAGAAGATGACGCTGGACAGCCACGCCGCCGCCGGCTGAACCGCGTCCTGAATGGCTTGGTCTATGCCCCCCGCGGCGGCGCGGGCCGGCCCCGGCGCCAGCGCCAGCGCCAGGGCGAGCATCAGGCCCCACAGCGGCGCGTTCACCTTATTCAGGCATCCGCTTAGCTTCTTTTTCAACATGAGCGCCATTTATTTTTCCATCGAGAATGGATTTAAGAACTGCCTTCTCCACAACAGCTTTTTCTCAACTTCACTGAGCCGGGCTTCCGCGCACGCCCCATCCCAGTGTTGTTCGATGACGCCGGCGAGTCTATCAAAAATCGCCAGCGCGTCCGCTTCGGAAAGCAGGAAGTTGTGCGCTGTCCCAAGACATGATTTGAGTTGACTCAGGTTGTTTTGGCCTGTTATCAACATCGCCTGAGACGCTTCATTTCCGGCGCGGCCCTGGGGACAAATGTCATAAGCGGGCGTCAGGGTCAATGTTTTCCCATCCCAAAACGCCGCGTGATTGCGCGCGTGATCGTCTGTGTTGCCGCAAAGGACATTAAAGACAAGGCGCGAGAACATTTCCCTCAAGGTCTGTTCCGGTGTGGCGAAACGGCGCCGGATGATTTCCGCCAGGGTTTCATAACTGGCGTGCCGCGCCATCATGTCAGCGAGGCCCAGCATCGTAAGCGCGGAAACCATGAGCTTGCGCGACCAGCCTTCGCCACTGCGTTCGCGGTCAAAGCGTTCAACAAGCAACGTCGTTTTGTTTGCCGCCTCAACCAATTTCACGGGCGCGACATCGAGTCCGGCCCGGGCCGCCAACCTCATGGCGATAAATTCGGCTTTGACCATATTGTAAAGATCAGAGTCGGAGGAAAATTTGGCGATGTATTTTGCGCCATGATCCGCAATCAACGCTTTAGGGCGCGCGCCGCCGATGGAACTGCCGTGAAGCAAGGCCTCATCCAGCTCCGGCGTTAGCGGCAGGCCCTTTTCAATTCGTTCGGCGGCTTCAAGCAACTCCTCCAATCTTGCGCTGGTTGCTGAACGGGGCGCGCACTCGGTTGGCGAGGGTTGAAAATCCAGCGCGCCTATGCGGTCCGAGCCAGATTCCAAAAGATAAGTCAATTCATTCAGGTCGGCCGTGTCCACGCTCGCCCCCTTCAGCCCTAGCTTCCTGTTAATGATCACCCGACGCCCCCAGGCATCGGGGGCAGAGTCCCGGAGGCAACCCGCCATGTTCAATCCCTGGGGCAAGGGCAATGCGCCGGCTTGCAACGGCAATTCCGGTTCATAGATGGAAATGGCAGGTTGGGCAACGCCGATGCGCTCGAGGTAGCTCTTGCCGTAGTTGAACAAGAACTCGCCGTTGTCGGCTTCCAGCTTCCCCGCCACCACCGGCTCGGTCTTTCCCGGCAGCCATATCCAAACAAAGGCTTCTTTGTCGTTTCCCTTAGAAGTCATCATCCACCGCCTTGGTCGCGGGACGGATGCGCCGCGGCAACAGTGTCAGATGAGCCCTTGTCTGCGCCGCGAGTCCTGAGAAGGGAGGCCCCTCCTGCTCGAACAGCTCCATGCCGACTAACACCGCCGCCTCAAAGACCAAGCCCAGGGCGCAACCCGGGTCGCCCTTTTCGATTTTTTGCAAGGTGCCTCGAGAAATGCCTGCCCGCGCCGCAAGGTCTTGCTCGGTCCATCGGCGTTGCTTGCGCCCCAGCTTGATTTGCTCGCCCATCAACAGGATGGCTTCCTGGGCGTATCGGGAGTAGGTTCGCTGTTTTGCCATGTCTTTTTTCTCTCAGTGCTTCCGCAAAAAGTCTATTTATTTAGGCATTATAGCAGATAATGATCAAAATAACAAGCATTTTTTTGGCGAGCGGCGCGGTGTGGCGCGGGCGAGCGGCGACACCCACGCAAGGGGCGGGGGTCGGGCCGCTTTTGCGGCGGTTCCCGGCAGTCCCCTAAATGAGCTGTCCGAGGGCCGGCTTCCCGCAACTTGACATCGCCAATTAGTTAGGGTAGACTTCCCCAAGTCGTCAACATTCGGGGGGAGAATAAATTATGCCCAAGCACTCACTTTTCTACACTGTGGAAGAAAAATGTGAAAGCTTTGGAGAATTGTTGTCATCTTTTTTAGACGGCGCATCCCGCGAAAAGATACAGCGAATCTGGGCAGTTTCTGCTTATTACGACAAGGACTCTATTAGGCAATTGATTAAACATATCGAGAACCGTGGTATTAAAAAACCAGAACTATTTATCGTAATAGGCACAATAAACAACAAAGAATTGAAAGTCCTTCAAAAAATTCAAAAAACGGAAATTGGAACTAAATTCAAGGAAGGGAGTGGCATCCGTGTTACTAATTGTGGTCGTCTTTTTCATAGCAAAGGATACTTGGTGGAGACTAGCAAAAATCGAATGTGTGCTATTGGTTCTATGAATCTCACACAAAACGGCCTAAATAAAAATGAAGAGATACTAACTTATTCTCGATATGCAGATTCAGAAGCTACTCCTCCTTTAGTTGAAAGTTTCAAAAAGTATGTCAAGACTTGGCGCTCAAGTAATCGGAGTAAGGAAATAGGAGCCGTTTCGGAAGGAGAAGAGGGAATTCTTTGGTTGCCTGAAAATAAAGCCAGGAACAATGCGCATGACAAATTTAGGCAGAAAAACCCTGAGTTTCCGGACAATCTGAGTGGGCCTGCTGTTCAACAATATTTTAAGAAGCTGGGATTGCATAAATTAAACAACCCAAAACTCAACAATGAGAAAAAGTTCACCTTAGACCTCTACAAACTTCTCTTTCAGGAATGCAGATTTAGACCCGAGTCGTATAAGCATGATGGAGCCACTTTGCGATCCAGTGGGGCTGGATGGCGTAGTGGTGTCGGATATTATCGGGCGAGCAAGCATGTGAAAGCTCCTAAGCCGAAGAAAAACAAGCGACATTTTGCTTATTCTGCGCACTTCGATGTCACCTCTGCGAGCTTACCTAATCAGACCTATCATTGTGATGTTTGGATTTACCTCGATACTCGTAGCAGTGCTGAGAAGAGACTAACATCATTCTTAAATGTTCGTGTGGAGGACAAGCAAAAGAAACGCGATAATTTGCAACTGTATGTCTCAAAACCAGGCTGGAAAAATATCCAGAAAGGTCAATATTGGAAGATATATCACGATGGATCAATGGGGGCAAAGAAAGATGAAAAGCGTATAAAGCAAGAGACGGTTTTGAGTAAGGTACGCAAATTTCGACGCGACCACTGGATAAAAACGCCCAGTTGGAGTGAGGGGAAGGAAGTGGTGCATCTCGGCAACTTGCCTATAGCGAAAAAAGCACCTTGGAAGAACTTCAACTCCAAAATTTTCTTGGCGCGGCTTCTACACTACGCAGTCATCAGAGCGGATATAAAATTTAGCGACGCGAAGTAGCTAGAGCGGCCCACTACTCCTAACCTGTTCAAGCCAGGGGTCTAGCTAGCTACGACAAATCAACACTCGCCGGGAGTTGCCCGCTTTTGCGGCGGTTCCCGACAGTCCCTAAATTGCCTGTCCGAGAGCCAGCTTCCCGTAGCGGGTTCAGGGCAACAAGCTTGATAGCATCGATTAGTTAGGGCAGAATTCGCCAAGTCGTCAATAGCGGGGGGAGAAGCAATCATGTCCAGGGGCCTACCTGTCAACACTTCACTGCAAATTCTACGAAGTGTCTGAGTCAGTGCCGGCGTTCCAAGACCGGCGGCTATGGTAGGATCCGCGCCGAGAGCATGGCCGCCCGGCCCGCGCCTACGCCACCTTGACAGCACGCCCCAGGCATGACGCCATATCACCGCGGGGCGATGCGTTGGACAGCTAAGGCTTGACCGCCAAGTGGCGATGTGTCAATATGAAAAATGAGACGGGCAGGAAGTAGGGCGCGGGCAATCAAATTTGATTGGCGTTAAGCGATGATTCTCTCCCCCCTACCTGCCCTATCACCTTCTGATCTGCGCTGTTTTGGTTGCTTGCAAAAAGCGATTTCCTGCAACATTTCACCCTCGCCGTTTGCAAGCTGTTGATTTGCAAGAGATCTTTTTTTCGCCAAAGCCCTTGACAAACCGATTTTGACCCTTTACATTGTCAGCATAGGCGGCGGGGTGAGTGGTTTTCCCCAATCCGAAATTGGGCTTTTCCCACTTTCCCGGCTTGCCTGGGGGTCAGGGACACATAGGTGCGGCAGGGTTTTCATACGTTTTCCCCACCGCATCGCCCCCAGTGGCGGTTGCCGCGAGCGACACGGGACAGGCGCGAAGGGTTTTTGCCAATTTTCCCTTCACTTGGCCAATCCCGGCCGCCACCTTTTTTCAATAGAGGAGTCTTGCGGCCCTGCGGAAGAAAAATTTGAGAGCTTTGGAGAATTGCTGTCTTATATAGAGGGCACATCCTACAAGATAAGGCGAATCTGGGCAGTTTCTGCTTATTACGCGACAGAAAATCTATTGAGCAACTGAATAATCAATAATTTACTGAATATCAGCAGAAAAACATGAGATGCCCCCCATAAGTCATTGATTATAAATAATTGGTTGTTTTTGCCTTCTGTCTTGCATTTGTGTGTCATCAAAACCAAGTTTCATATTCATCATTGCACTTTGGAGGTGAAAACAATGCCCGAACAAAAAACGCCTGAACAAATCATGTTTCGTAGCTATGGACTGTTTTGGCGCAGAGATCACATTTTTTGGAGATGGGGGGGCCACTTAAAGGGTCAAGAAGTGGATAAAGATACGGGGAAGACAAAAACTAAATCCCCCAAAATAGATTTCAGAGATCAAATAGGTATCTACGCGCTTCATGATAATTTTAAATTAGTTTATATTGGACAAGTGGGAGCATCCAAAAAAGAAGATGGTAAAGGAAGTAGTCTGTTTGATCGTCTCAAAGCGCACAGAGATGGACGTCGTTCGGAAAGATGGAATAAATTTTCGTGGTTTGGTCTTCGGGATGTTAAGAGCTCTGATGAAGAGTTGACTAAGCTTCGTAAGGCGCCATTATCAGGAGTAACAAGGGGCCAGATTTTGGATCTGTTTGAGGCCGTGGTGATTACCCTCTCACACCCAGAGTTGAATTATCAGCGTGGAAATTTGAAGAAGTACGCCACCCAATACTCTCAGTGGTATGATCCAAGACTGGGCGAGTAGGCAGTATAGGAAAGGGATAAAATGGTCGAACTTCAACTAACATTTCAGCTCGGAGACGATAGAACCCTACGGATATTCTGATGGCGGTTTAGCGTCGTTTCATGGCCCGCGTTCTTGGCGCGTGATGGCGTTGCGGCGCGTTGCCTAGAATGGGCGCGGAGACTGGCGATGCGGGGGCAACAAGTTGAGTTGCCCCCGCGAATCCTTGTCCAATCCCTTCCACCCTCTCTCAGGGCTTTTTCACCTCATCATGGTCGAGAACAAGAAATCCCCCTCTTATCGAACTCGTCGTAAAATCGTGTGACGACTTCCCGCAGGGACTTGTCGAGATACTCGAAAATTTCCTCATACAGGCTTTTCGGTATCCCGAAGCGGGCCTCAGCAATGCTTCCCGCAATCGCCGCGAGGGTGTCCGCGTCCCCACCGAGAGAGACAGCGAGGCGCAACGCATCCTCGAAGCTCGCGGCCTCCAGCGCGGCGGTGAACGCCTGGGGGCAGGTTCCCTGGCAGGTTTCATTGAAGGCGTAATCCGGGCGGATTTCGTCGCAGGAACGGGAGAGGTCGTATCCGTAGCGGCGGGTGATTTCTTCTCGCATCGCTTCGGGGGGCGCGCCCGCGCGAGCGCGCCAGATAGCCCACGCCGTCGCCTCTGCGCCCTTGATTCCTTCAGGATGGTTGTGGGTCGGCATGGTGCTCGCTTGAGCGAGGGTCGCGCATTCCACCTCGCTTTCCGCCAGCCATGCGGCGGGCGAGACCCGCATGGCGGAGCCGTTCCCAAAGCTTCCGTAAGGTTCTGCGTCCTCGTTGCGAAGCCATACCGCGAACATGCCGCCGTATCCCCCCGCGGGGTACCTACGCCCCCATTCCTTCAGCTTCCGTCCCATCTCTTCGCCCGTTAGCAGGGCGTCGGCGACTGCCGCGGTCATGATCGTGTCGTCCGTAAAGTGATTTCGCGGGCCAAGCAACGCGAAGTCCTTTGTTTTGACGCCGGCGAACTCATGGACGCTGCCGACGATATCGCCCGCAATCGCTCCCATCATGCGCAGGTTCTCCTCCAGTTTAGACAGATTAGGAGTGCTTCTGCTCTAGCTCTTCAACAGGGCACGGTGTGATGTAATCAGGATGATCGTTAGTATTGAGATTGTATTCATCGTCACGGTACCACATATGGAAACCAAGTAACTCAGCTAAGGCTTTCAGTTTCTTATTAGCTACAAAACATTCGTCCACAAAATCTCGCATTTCGATAGACGAACTAGGAGGACCAGCAAGAAAAAGCTCTTTTGGAAATAGAAGATCAAATGCCTCCGATCCATACCGCTTACCACTCGTATAGCCGCTAACTGATACTGATAGAGCACCTGTCTTTTTGAGAAAGTCTTCCATTTCATCATCCTCGACATGGATATGTGATGAGATGTGAATAATTGCTTTGTTGGGAGCATCATCACTGAGATGTCCTACTAACTCATCCATGGGAAGCATCCACTCCCACATCTCATCGAATTCTTTTGGATGGAAGGAGAGTAAAAGAATTGGAAAATACTCTCGAACTTCCTTTTTTTTCCATTCTTTTAAATGAAGCTCAATATCCTCTTTTTTCCAGACGCTGAAATGTCGATGTTCACCACCATATGAGTACCATGTATTTGAGGAGGAGAAAATGGATTCAGTAGAAGAGTCTTCTTTCATAGTAATTTGTAAAGAGAAGATACCCTTTTTATCTGGCACTCTTTTCATTGTTTTAATACCTCTCTGATGTTAATGACTCAGCTCGGCCGGCGCAGAGGCACCGGGTCCGTCGTCAAACAACCAAGTTTCCCCTGGCGGGATATTGCACTCACGGGCGACCCGACTAAGGATTACAATGCTATTTGACGATAATGGAAGCTTGCCCTAACTAAATCGGCGATGTCAAGCTTTTTGCCCTGAATCCGTTGCGGGAAGCTGGCCCTCGGACAGCTAAAGGGGATCGCCGGGAATCGCCGCAAAAGCGGACAACTCTCGGCGAGTGTTGATTTGCCGCAACTCGTCCCCCGATTCGGACGGATTAGTCTCCATGGTCCTCCTTCAGATCTTTACGAGACACAGCATGGACGTTAGTAGGATTCGAGTAAGTATTGGGACCGACTTTATCGACGCGATACCACATATTGAAGTGAAGTGAATCACTTAAGGCTTTCATAACTCCTTTATTTTTATTTCCAGCTTCATCTTTATCTGCAAAACACTTGCCTATCTTTTGCATTTCGCTCGTTGTCTTAGGAGGGCCAGCACTAAAAAGCTTTGTTAAATATAGAAGCTCAAATGCAGTTGCTTCATACCAGCCAACGCCCGCCTTATTCATATAGCCACTAACCGCTAGAGCGCTCGTCTCATAGAGCAATTTCTCCATTTTAGTATTTTCGGTAAAGTAGCATGATGAGAAGTGAATAATTGCGTTGTCATACGCATTATCCCATTCCTCTCTGAGATATTCCGCTAACTGATCCGCGACAAATGTCTCCTTATCTTTAATCACGCCAAAGCCTTTTTGATCTCCGTGGAAGGCAAGCAAAAGAACCGGAAAATGCTTTTGAATATTCTCTTGTTTCCATTTTTTTAAGTAAAACTCAAATTCTTCCTTTGTCGCGACGTCGAAATGTCGATAAGGAATCCCGCCGGTGTCGGTTATCGATGTCTCTAAAAAGCGCAAAAAATGATCGTAGGAATCTTGGCTAAAGGAATCATGGTGTGTTGCTTTTTTATCCCACGTTTCTTCATCCCACGTTGCGGTTTCTAAACAAAAGATACCCACTTTTTTACGCCGAGGCTTTTTTGCCATTGTTTTAATACCCTCCTGATGTTGATGACTCGGCCTGGCTGGCGCAAAGGCACCGGGTCTGTCGTCAAACAACCAAGTTTCCCCGCTGTTTGACGATAACGGGAGTCTGCCCTAACTAATCGGCGCTGTCAAGCTTTTTGCAACCCTATGAATTTCAAAGTGTTTTCTGATTTTGCGGCGGTTGCCAGCCCCGGTCGCCAGCCTCGATTGCCGGCCGCGGGTGCCCCCGGGTGCCCGCTTCGGTCCCGCCTCTGGGCCGCCCGAATTTTGCGCGGGAACCTGCTTTTCACGGGGAGATTATCTCCACGCTCGGGCCGCTTTGTGTCGCATGGAAGTGGAAAGGCCAAATGACGCTTCAGATTGCCCTGCCCGGATGAACACAGTGGTCGTGCTGTTGAGGCGCCGGCCTGGCCCTCAGGAGCGTGTTGTCAACGCCTACGACCCGTTCACACCGGCTTGGGGGAGCAGGGGGCGCGATTTATCCTTTTTTGGCTTTAACCTGCTTCATTCTGATGTGAGAGATGTTGTCGCCGTAGCTGAGTAGCCACCATCCCAGGGAGGGCGTGTCTGGCACTGTTGCCTTTATCTCCAATTTGCCGCCCTTCGTGGTCTTTATTTTCTGGTCTTTGGACAGCTGAGTTTCAGCCAGCAGAGCGCCGACCTCAGGCGTCGCCCTGAAGCTCAGCGCAACCTTGTCGCCTTTGCCGAACTGGAAGCGGCCTTCCTCCACAAATGTGTTCAGGCTGAAGTCTTGGGGTCTGTTGAACCTCAGCGTTGACATCTTGGCGGACTGGAAGCGGTGCAGGGCCAACAGGTATTCGGGGCCAGCCTCCTCGTAGCGGCAAACTAGGTAGATTCTCAGCCCCTGTTGGCCTATGGCCAATGGCATTACATCGGCGGTCTGTTGTTCGCCCTCCCTGTTTTTGTAGTCTATCTTAAGCCAGCGATTGCAATACAGGGCGTTGCTCACTTCATCCAGCACGCCGGGTTTTATTTCGGGGGGCAACAGCGGCACTGTCTCCCTGACGAAGCAAACCTTTGACAACCATTCCCGGGCCAGCTTCTTTTTCTCGTTGGGGTTCAGTTCGTAATCCAGGTTGGATGCCGCCTGTTCGAAAAATCCTCGCATCGATTTCGCCACCGCGTTAGCCGGCAACAGATTGCGCAGATTTTGCTCCGCCAACCTGAAGAGCAACGATTCCTCTGGCGTCAGACTTGGCGGGAATAAACCGCGCGGATCCTGTCGCCACCGATAGCCGTAAGGCTTGCTTCTATCGTCTCGTTCAATCGGAAAATGATTGCTTAGGGTCTCAAGGTGGCGCTGGACCGTGCGCAAAGACTCGTCAAAGCCGGCCGCTTGCAACTCTTTATGCAACGCCGCCGCAACTATTTTTCCCCTGCTTGGAATGCGTTTCAGCAACTCCAGGGCGAAAATCGTCGTGGCCAATGTCTCTTTCCGTTCTTTTGTCATTGTCGCACTTTACCAACAGCAACACGCCAATGCAAAAACTGGCGGGGAGGCCTCCCTGCCTCCGGGTCGCCAGCAAGACCAAGGTTGTCTGACTCCTGACTCGATATGAAAAGGAAAAAGTTAAAAATTGTTTTGAAACCGGCTCTTCATCCGTCCCCAGAGCCCTGCATGCCCGCGTCGCCGAGGCTCGCGGGCTCTTGCAGTTCGCGCACGGCGAATAGCAACAGGCCCACGCCGGTGGAATAGATCGGATTGTTGACCGTGTCGGCCAGTCCGCCGCTGAGTTGCGGCGCGCCCACCCGCACCGAAGTGTGAAAAATTTCCTCAGCCAGCTCCACCGCGCCTTTCATGTTGGCGCTGCCCCCTGTCAACACCACGCCGCGGGGGATTCGGTCTTCGTAGCCGCTGTGTCTGATTTCGGATTGCACCAAGCTGAACACCTCCTCGTAATGGGGTTGCACCACCTCCGCCAGGGTTTGACGCGCCAGCTGGCGGTCGGGACGGGCGCCGACGCCGGGCACTGTTATGGACTTTTGGTCGCTGTCCTCTTGCTCGTCCTCGTCTAAACCGACTAATTGCGCCAGGGCGCAACCGTGTTCCACCTTGATGCGTTCGGCGGACTGGGAGGGCGTGCGCAAGGTGCTGGCGATGCTGTTGGTCACCTGGTCGCCGGCGATGGGTATGACCGCCGTGTGGCTGATGGCGCCATCGGTGAAAATCGCGATGTCCGTGGTGCCGCCGCCTATGTCAACCAAACAGACCCCCAGGTCTTTTTCATCTTCGGTTAGCGCCGAGTGGCTGGAAGCTAGCTGTCCCAGAATGATGTCATCCACCGCCAGCCCGCACCGTTCCACGCATTTGATGATGTCCTGCGTGGCGCTGACCGCGCCGGTGACGATATGCACTTTTGCTTCCAGGCGGATGCCGGCCTTGTCTATGGGTTCTTTAATGCCCTCCTGCTTGTCGATGATGAACTCTTGAGGCAACGCATGGAGGATGCGATGTTGCTCCGGCACAGGCACCGCACGGGCCACATCAATCACCCGCTCCACATCGCCCGTGGAGACTCCATTTTTGTCGTGGATGGCCACGACGCCATGGGAGTTCATGCTGCGAATGTGACTGCCGGCGATGCCCGCGTAAACCGCGTGTATGTCGCAACCCGCCATCAACTGGGCCTCTTCCACCGCGCGCCGGATCGTCTGTATGGTCGCATCGATGTTGACGACCATGCCCCTCTTCAGCCCGTAGGAGGGGCTGGACCCCAGACCGATGATTTCGATCTCTCGTTCAGGAGACACCTCGCCGACAATCGCCACGACCTTGGAAGTGCCGATATCCAGTCCAACAATCAAATTCTTGTCTGTTTTTTTCGTCATGTCTGCTCACCCGATTGCTGTGATTATAACAACTGCAATCCCGCCGGCAAGGAATCCACCGCCGGGGTGAACACTTTGCCGTCGCGAATACAGGACTAAAGCCAGCAGAGTCGCCATCAGCAGGAAACCTGAAGGGAAGCGAACCGGCGCGGGGGGCGCTTGCGCCCCCGCGCTGTCCTTTACAAAGGCGAATTTTGCCGGCTTTAGGGGGAACATTTACCAAACCCCTGAGCCGCCAGCGTGTTGTTGACAATCAGCTCGAAAGCGGTGGAAGCGCCATCTTTGCCAAGTCCTTCCGAGACTGAACTCACCATTGCCGCGGCGCGGGCAACCACCGCCGGGGGCAATTTTTCCATCCCGGACAGGCGCGCCGCGGCTTGCTCGTCAAGAAAACCCGAGCCCGCTTGGCGAAGAATGCGCTCGCGTTGTTGCTGGGGCGGCACCGGCAATGAAACTGCCAAGTCGAACCGCCGGATAAGCCCTTCACTTAGGCATTCAAGTGAATTCGCCAGCCAAAAAGCAGGGGTCGGATTGTCTTCCAACATCCGCTGGACCGAACTTTCATCGTACGCGGCGGCGATGTTGTCCACCTTGTTGAAAACGAGCAATTTGCCTGTTTTGCTATTGGCGAAAAAATGTTGCGCCTTTCCATAGGCGTGCAGGCGTTCAGATCCTTCGAGTGGGTCGCCATCTTTATTTTCCATCGCAACTTGAAACAACTCGCAGTCCAACCCTTGAGCCAACACCCGAGTCAGCTGGGTTTTGCCGGTGCCGGTGGGGCCGTAGAGCAGGATGTTGACCCCGGCGTAGCCGGTGGCGAGGGATTTTTTAAGGTAGGTGAGCAGGAACGCCAGCTCGGGCTCCAAGTGTGGATAGTCATCCGTGGTCAACAGCGGGGGAGGGCTGGGGAATGCCATGCCCTGCAACAAATCCACGGAGTCTAAAGTGGCTGAAACAACCCTGTTGGCAAATCCATGAGGCAAGTCCAAGATGTCTCTCAGGTTCTGACTACCCCAGAAGTCTAGTTCCACCTGCACCAGCCCTAACTTTGTCAGGACGCTGTTTTTTCCAAGAGATAAACAGATTTCATCTTGCGGCAAAGCCAACAGCGCTGACAAGGCCGAGGCAACATCCTGATGATGCCACAGGTCGTTAAGCGGGGTGAAATTCTCAACCACATGGGCAAGGGACCGCTCAGCGCGAAGAAGCGTCGCGCACTCGAGGATGCGGCAATCTATGTCGGACAATCCCGCCAGCGTTGCGATTTGTTTGATGTTGTTGGCAAGGGGGTCGGGAACCTTGGCGTTTTTCAGTTCCTTTTCGGCGGCTCTGTGGAGTTTGGTCAGCTCTTTTAGGGCTGATTTTTTGTCAAGCTCATCTTCAATCCAGTACTCTTCCTGTTCAATCCAGTGTTCCAGTCCGAGGGCCTGGATTATTAAATCCTCTTCCTTTGTGACGCCCGCTATAAATTCTTTATGCGTTCCCAGTGGAACAAGCATGCGCAACAACCACAGGCGCACGATGGGGATAGCGGCTTGACGGGATTCGAGTTTGAAGGGCTTCCGTCTTGGTCGGGTAGTCGAGGTGCGAATGTTCATAAGCGTTTCCTCCAGTTTTGTTTTCAAGTGTTCTTTAAGGGGTCATTATCCGCATCATTATATCAATTTGTGTCGCATGAAAGATAGAAAGCGACAGCAAAGCGCAACATGGAGACGGGGCAGATAAAAGCCGGGGCTGGGGACTGGCGCGGGGACTGACGACGAGGGGGCAACAAGTTGCTTGCTTTGCCCCCGCGAAGCCGACGCTCAGACAAACATATCTGTCAGAAAGTTTGTCAGGCCGCTGTTTTTTTCAAGAGATAAACAGATTTCATCTTGCGGCAAAGCTAACAGCGTTGACAAGACCGAGACAACATCCTGATGATTCCGTAGCTCGTTAAGCGGTGCGAAGCTCGCAATCACATGCATAAGGGACGGCTCAGCATGAAGAAGCGCCGCGCACTCGAAGATGCGGCAATCAATGTTGGAAAACCACGCCCGCGTTGTGGCTTGTTTGATTTTGTTGGCAAGGGGACCGGGGGGAACCTCGGTGCTTTTCAGTTCCTTTTCGGCGGCTCTGTGGAGTTCTCTCAGCTCTTTTAGGGCCGATTTTTTGTCGAACTCACCGCCAATCCAGTGTTCCAGTCCAAGGGCCTGGATTATCCAATCCTCCGCCTGTGCCTTCTTGGCGGCTCTGTGGAGTTTGACCGCCTCTCTGTGGAGTTTGTTCAGCTCTTTTAGGGTCGATTTTATGTCAAACTCATCGCTTTCTTTCAGTTCAATCCAGTGTTCCAGGTCGAGGATATGGGTTAGCAAATACAGTAACTCCGTCGTCATTTTGCAACGCTCCGCGACGCCCGCTATAAATTCTTTATGCGCCCCCAGTGGAACAAGCATGCGCAACAACCACAGACGCACGATGGGGGCCGCGGCTTGGCGGGATTCAAGCACGAAAGGTTCCCGATCTGGTTGGGCAGTCGAGGTGCGAGTGTTCATAAGCGTTTCCTCCAGTTTTGTCTTCAAAGCGCAGGAGTTATTATTCGCATTCTTATGTCAATTTGTGTCGCGTATAGGATGGAAAGCGACAGCAAGGCGCAACCTGGAAGCGGGGCGGATAACAAGCCAGGGCCGGGGACTGGCGACGCGGGGGCAACACCTGCATTGCCCCCGCGAGGCCGGCCCTCAGACAAACCCAATGCGGCGGCCCTTGCTTTCCTTGAGGCCGCATTCATGTTCCAACGCATGCAATAGGGCCCGGGCCGAGGTTATCGGATGAAAATTGTGCCGGCGCGCAAGGGCGGCAAAGTCGCCCGGCGTCAGATTGCTCACCTGTTGAACCATGCTTTTCAGGCCTTTTCTCGGCAACGCCAAGCCCAGCGAGGCGCAATGGCTCTTGAACAAGCCCCAGGCTTGCTCAGGGCCTAAAAAATCGAATTTGATTTTCTCGTCGAAGCGGCGCAATGAGGCCTGGTCCAAACCCTCCATCAGATTGGTGGAAGCAATGAACAGTCCTGGATAAGCCTCCATTTGGGTCAGCATTTCATTGACCGCGGTGACTTCCCAGTTGCGTTTTGCTTTGCGCCGGTCCTGAAGAAAACCATCCACCTCGTCAATCAACAGCATGGCGCCGTCTGCTTCGGCTTCCCAGAAGGCCCGGGCGATGTTTTTCTCGGTCTCTCCGACATACATGTCAATCAGATCAGAGGCGCGTTTTGTCAACAGGGGCAGGTCCAGTTGCTTGGAAAGCCATCTTGCGTAAGCCGTTTTTCCCGTGCCGGGCGGGCCATACAGGCAGAGGCGGCCGGTTTTTGTCTTTTTCAGGTTTTCCGCCAGCTGGTTGACATCGATGTTCGCGTGGATGAACCGCGGGTCGTAAGTCTCCGGTAGCCGGTTTGGGTCATGCCGGCGAATGCGTCGGTGTCCCTGGGCCGCCAATGTGTTGTTGAGAAGCAACTCGTATGCAGAGGCGGTGCCCTTTTCGCCCAATTCCTCGCGGATCGACTTCACCACCGCCGCAGCGCGGGCCGCCACCGCCGGGGCCAGCTGTTCCGACTCCGCCAGGCGCGCCACAGTCCGGTCAGCTAGAGAGTCCGGGCAGACTTGACGAAGAATGCGCTTCCGTTGTCGCTTAGGCGGCACCGGCAATTCGATGCAGAAGTCGAAACGCCGAATAGGCGCGTTATCATCGAAGAGAATGGAATTCGCCAGCCAAAAAGCAGGCACCGGATTTTCTTCCAGGATGCTGTGAAGCCAACCTTTTGCGCCACCTATGACACCCTCTCCATCCTCGGCTTCATCAAACACAATGAGCGGTTTTCGCTGGGCGAAAAAACTCTGCGCCGTCTGCATGGCGCGCAAGCGTTTAGATCCTCCTATCGAGTCGCCATCTTCATCTTCCGTCGCCACTTGGAACAACTCGCAGTCCAACCATTGAGCCAGCACCCGAGTCAGCTGGGTTTTGCCGGTGCCGGGGGGGCCGTAAAGCAGGATGTTGACCCCGGCGCGGCCGGTGGCGAGGGATTTTTTAAGGTAGGGGCGCAGAACCGACAACTCGGCCTCCAGGTGTGGATAGTCATCCATGGTCAACTGCGGGGGAGGGCTGAGGGAGACCATGCCCCGCAACAAATCCATGGGATCTGAATCGGTTGAAACAACCTCATCAACGAAGCTTTCGGACAATAATTCCAATTTGCTTTTCAGGTCGCTCCTCCATCCCGAACGCTCCAGCCTCACCAGTCCCGCCTTGGTCAAGGCGCCGTCTTTCCCAAGAGACGAACGAATTTCGGCTTGCGGCAAAGCCAATAGGGCTGACAGGAAGCGGACAACATCCCGCGATGATAGCTCGTTAAGAGCCTCGGTCGCTTTTTCAAGGGATGGCTCGACATGCAGAAGCGTCGCGAACTCGAGGAGGCGGCAATCGGTTTCGGACAACTTCGCCAGTCTTGCGATTCGTTTGATGTTGTTGGCAAGACAATCAGACACCCTGGCGTTCTTCAGTTCCTTTTCGGCGGCTCTGTGGAGTTTGGTCAGCTCTCTTAGGGCTGATTTTCTGTCAAACGCGTCATTTTCTTCCTGTTCAATCCAGTGTTCCAATTCGAGGGCGCGGGCTATAGTCACCACCACTTCGGTGTCGAGGTAGTTGCGCCCCATAATCTTACTGTGCGCCCCCAGTGGAACAAGCATGCGCAACAGCCACAGGCGCACTATGGGGGCTGCGGCTTGGTTGGCTTCAAGGCTGAATGATGCCGAGTTTCTGCGCTGACGTCGTCTGCGAGTAGGGTTCATAAGCGTTTCCTCCGGTTTTGTTTTCAACGATGTTCTTGCAGGGCTATTGTCCTCTGCTTATGCGATAATATGTGTCGCATTCAGAAGAAAAAACGACACAAAACCGCACAGAGAGAGCGGGGGGCGGAGGAACTGGCGCGCGGGTGCGACAGGGCGGCGGTGCGCTAACCCCGGCGCAACGCCAGGCAGAGAGCTCGGGGGCGGAGAAACTAGCGCGGGAGTGCGCGAAGTATTCGAAAGCTAGTCGCTTTCAGTAGTGAAATAACGGCGCACCCAATCCGGCATTTGCGAGGCGCCAGCCTTGAACTTGTAATTGCGGATAGACCCGATCAAGCTGAAATCTTCAGTGGCGCTGTCTATGAAATGCGTTTCACTGCTTATTATGGCTAATTCAGAGGCAACAGATAGCGCGCTGTCGTAAATTTCTTCAATGGTGTTTCCCCCTGTCATTCCATGGCCGCCCTGTCGTTTGCGTTCTTCCACACGGTTCATGCAGATATTGACGCTCCCCGGCGAGACAACCCATAGAAATATCCGATAGCCCAAATGTTTTGCGGGCTCGATAATGTCGGAAACCGTTTCTGAATCACACACATGATCCAGGACGACGAGAGGGTGGTTATTTTCCATCGCGCGTAGCGCGGCGAGTTTCATCTTGCCCCATGCGCGTTCGCGGACTGACGGATTTTGCACATCCCCTTCCTTGGCGGCCCAGTCATCGAGGTTAAAAAGCGCGTGCGTCCAATCTTCCTGTCGTTTGCAAAATGCGCTTTTGCCTGCTCCTGAGGGGCCGGTTACTACGATGAGCGTTTTGCTCATTTTGCTTTGGATTTGGCAGACTCCGGCTGTTGTTCTGGCGGATGCAACACTTCTTCCGTCCCGTCGGGACGCAGTTTGACCACTGACCCATCCGGGCGGCCTACAATGGCGTTTAATCCAACCTTGAGGCGGTCCGCCGCGGGGTGGATTCCCATCGTGCGGATGACGCCTTCTGGAAGGGCTTTTTTGTCTTTGTTCTTTGGATCGTTCATAAATCCGCCCTCGTGATTCTTACCTCGTGGTCGGCCTGCAGTATACCAGTTTGCAGGTTAGTTCGCAATGACATTTTCAACGACAGACGCGGGAGCGCAACGGCAAACTAACCCCGGCGCGGCAATAGGCAAGGCGGCGGCGAGCTAACTCCAGCGCGGCAACAGGCAAGGCGGCAAACGAACCAACCCCGGCGCGGCGACAGGCGGCGGGGGGCGGAGGAATAGGAGAGGGCTGGCAGACCCCGGCGCAAAACGACAGACGCGGTGTCCCCTCAGGCGCCATGGATGTCGTAGTCAGCCAGGTTCACTTCGCGCATGGTGGCGCGGGCGTATTTTTCTTCCCGGGGCAACGGCGCGGTGGCGTCTATGCCCAGGCGTTCCCATTTGTCATTCTCGACCATGGGGTTCAGACGGTGGCCTATGGAGTCAGGGATGCGCAACAGATCCCGGTCGTAGCGGCAACGGGTCTGCACCGCCCACTCCACATCCGCCAGGCTGTAGGGGTTGACATCCGTATCGACCACCGTGACGGTTTTCACAAAGGCCAGGGAAACAAAAGCGGCCATGATGGCGTTGCGCTGACTGCCCTCGTGTTTTTTGTCGATCTGCACCACCAGGTGGTAAGGCACGCTGCCATCGGAGAAATGCACGGCGGTGACTTCCGGCACCAGGCTGCGCACCTTGTCGAAAGCACCGGCCCCCGCGATGAGGCTGTAGGCGTTATAGACTTCCTTGCCGGACAGAATGGAATGGAAGATGGGGTCGCGCCGCCGGGTGATGGCGGAGACTTCGAACACCCAGCGCTCTTCCCGGCCGGCGTAGTAGCCCGTGACTTCGGCGTAGGGACCTTCCGGCTCCCGCGCCTTGGGCAGGATCTTCCCCTCGATGACGAACTGGGCGTCGGCGATGGCTTCCACGGCCACGGTCTGCGCTTCGATCAGCGGCACGGGCGCCCCGCGCATCTGGCAGGCGATGCCGATCTCGTCCATGTCTATGGGCGCGGCGGAGGCGGGCGTTGCCGCCGCCATGCTCAGGGGACAATCCACGCCGTTGTTCACGGTGAGTTCCAGGGGCTGCCCCCGGGCCTCGGCCCGTTTGAAGTAATCCATGACATGACCCAGTTCTTCCAACAGCATGGTGAAGCGGTTTTTGCCCGTCGCCATCATGCGGTGTATGGAGAGGTTGCGCACGCCGGTGTCCGGGTCCTTGGCGATGACCACGCTGGAAGTCAGATACGGGCCGCCGTCTCCTTCGGCATGGCGGGGGATGGGCAGGGCCGCCAGGTCGGGGTCTGGCTCCACCACTTCATTGGCGGGCCCCTGTTTGACGACCACAGGCGCCACCGGGTTTTGCCGCCAGGCGCGGATCTCGTCGGCTAGGGCGAAGGGCAGTCGCGCTGTCGGCGTTTCAAACAACTCGGCGAGGATCTCGCGGTTCCAGTACAGGCCCATCAACACCGGCCAGGCGCGGCCCTTGACTTTCTCGAACAGCACGGCCTTGCCGCCTTCAAACTTCTTGGCGACGCCCGCCAGCTCCAGCTCCGGATCCACCTCGCTTTTCACGCGGATCAGATGGCCCCGTTGCTCCAGGAATTGAATGTAGGCTTGCAGGTCAGTGAGTTTGCGTTCGGCGAGGTTCATGGCGTTCCCCCTTGGGCGAAATTAGACGAGGGCCTCCTGTTTGTAGCGCGCCCCCAGCTGGGCGTAGTACTCAGCCGCATGATCCAGGAAGCCGAGTTCCTCGTCTGTCAGCTCCCGCACCCGTTTTGCTGGCGCGCCGACATAGAGGTGGCCGCTCTCCAGGGTCTTGCCCGGCGAGACCAGGCTGCCGGCGCCCACCATGACATTGGATTCAATCACCACCTTGTCCATGATGGTGGAGGCCATGCCGATCAGGCACCGGTCCATGATCGCGCAACCATGCAACATGACCTTGTGGCCGACGGTGACATCGTTGCCGACGACCACGCGGTCGCCGCCAGGGTTGAAGGGGGCGTCATGGTTGACATGAATCACCGAGCCGTCCTGTATGCTGGTCCTGTCGCCTATGGCGATGGTGTTGCAGTCGCCCCGCAACACCGCCATGGGCCAGATGGAAGACTCCTCGCCTATGGTCACCTTGCCGATGACCGCCGCCATTTCATCCACATAGGCGGAAGCCGCGACAACCGGCGCGACGCCTTCATAAGTCTTGATCATGATTCTGCTGTCGTGTTACCTTGCCGCCCTGTCATGTTGCCATGTCGCCATTGAACAGGTAAATCCCCCTCATGTCAAATCCGAACCGCCGCGCGCAACCCCACGCTTCCATGTCGTCCTCCACGCCCCAAGCGATTGTCCCGGATCACGTCCGCCTGGCCGCCTATTGCGAGAAGGTGTGGGAAACCGAGATCATTGCGGAACTGAAGGAGTACATCAAGATACCGAACAAATCCCCTCTGTTTGACCCCGATTGGGAGGCCCGGGGCTTCATGGAGGAGGCGACGCAGCAGTTTGCGCGCTGGTGCGAAAAGCAACCTGTGCCGGGCCTGGAGCTGGAAGTGGCGCGCCTGCCCGGCAGGACGCCGTTGCTGTTCATGGACATCCCCGGCTCCAGCGACCACACCGTGTTGCTCTACGGGCATTTGGACAAACAACCGGAAATGACCGGCTGGCGGGAGGGCCTGGGGCCCTGGACGCCGGTCATGGAAGGGGACCGACTTTACGGTCGCGGCGGCGCGGACGACGGCTACGCGACCTTTGCCTCGCTGACCGCCATCGCCGCCCTCAAGGAGCAGCGCATTCCTCATGGCCGTTGCGTGGTCCTCATAGAAGCCTGCGAGGAGAGCGGCAGTTTTGACTTGCCTTATTACATAGACGCGCTGGCGGGTCGCATCGGCAAGCCGGACCTGGTGGTCTGCCTGGATTCCGGTTGCGGCAATTACGAGCAACTTTGGCTCTCCACCTCCTTGCGCGGCCTCATCGGCGGCGATCTCAAGGTGCGAATTTTGGATGAGGGCGCGCATTCCGGCGATGCCAGCGGCGTAGTCCCTTCCAGCTTTCGCCTGCTCCGCGTTTTGTTGGAGCGGATTGAGGAGGGTCGCACTGGGTTGCTGCCCCATGAGGATTTCAATGTCTCCATTCCCGCTGAGCGCATCGAACAAGCCAACCGGGTTGCCGCCGCGCTGGGGCGGCAGGTCTATGACCGGTTCCCGTTTGTGGAAACGGCCCTGCCGATGAGCGACGACCCGACGGAATTGCTCCTGAACCGGTCCTGGCGGCCGGCTCTGTCTGTCACCGGCGCGAGCGGGTTGCCGCCCCTGGATAACGCCGGCAATGTGTTGCGGCCGGAGACCGCCGTCAAGATCTCCCTGCGCTTGCCGCCCACTTGCGCCCCCGGCCCCGCCATGCGGACGCTGAAGCGTCTGCTGGAAGACGATCCTCCCTATGGCGCGCAGGTGAGCTTCACGCCGGAATGGGATGCCCCCGGGTGGCATGCGCCGCCCCTGGAGGGCTGGCTGGAAGAGGCCGTTGAGCAGGCTTCCCGCAACCACTTTGGCAAACCCGTCCTGCTGATGGGGGAGGGGGGGACCATCCCCTTTATGGGCATGTTGGGGGAGAAGTTTCCCGCGGCGCAGTTTCTGATCGCCGGCGTGTTGGGGCCGGGCTCCAATGCCCATGGGCCCAATGAGTTTCTCCATATTCCCACCGCCAAGAGGCTGACCTGTTGCGTGGCGGAGGTCATCGCGGCGCATTATCGGGAGGCGGCGCGGCGGGAGGCGAGCCAATGAAAACCGGCATGATCGGCTTGGGCGCCATGGGGCGCGGCATGGCCCTGAACCTGAGCAAGGCCGGGCATCTGCACAGGGTGTGGAACCGCGCCCGCGGCAAGGCCGCGGCCGTGGCGGAGGAGACGGGCGCGGGCCTGGCTCCGTCGCCGGCCGCGTTGGCGGCGGCCTGCGAGCTGACGGTCATCTGCGTGTCCCGGGACGAGGATGTGTTGGAAGTGGTGGAGCAGATCGCCGCCTCCATCAACCCCGGCGCGGTGGTGGCGGACGCCTCCACGGTTAGCCGCGCCACGGCGGAACTTGCGGCGGCGATGTTGGTCAAAAAAGGCGCGGACTTCCTGGATTGCCCCGTCACCGGCGGGGTGGAAGGGGCGAACAACGGCGCCCTGGCCATGATGGTGGGAGGCGAGGCCCAGGTGTTGGCAAGGGTGGAGCCGGCCTTGGCGTCCATGGCGTCGTTCATCACGCTGATCGGCCCCACCGGCAGCGGCCAAGCCTGCAAGGCGGTCAATCAAGCCATGATCGCCGGCATTAACCAAGGGGTGACCGAGGCCCTGGCCTTTGGCGAGGCCATAGGGCTTGACATGGAGAAGGTGATGGATGTGGCGTCTCGGGGCGGGGCGGGCAACTGGTTCCTGTCTCATCGCGGCAAGACCATGTTGGCGGACGACAACAAGGTGGGCTTCAAGCTGAGCTTGCATCACAAGGACCTGGCCATTTGCAAAGCCATGGCTCAGGGCAAGGTGGAGTTGCCGCTGGCGGACCAGACCATAGCGGACTACGAGACGCTGATGGAGCAGGGCTACGGGGACGAGGACATCTCGGCGCTGTACCGCTTGAAGAGGCCTGGCGGGAAGCAGGCGTAGCAACCGGAGGGCGCCTCCCGGCGGCAGGCGGGAGCCAACGCTGTTCCGGGGCTGAAGGCCGGCGGGTTGACACGCCCTTCCGCAACCGGGCAAAATAGCGCCCTCGCCGGGCCTTCCGCCCGCTAAGCGGCAAAAAAACAGATAACGATTGACTGATTGAGAGATCAGCGAAACAGCGTAATGACGACAGAGCCACAGACGCCGGCCATCGAGGTTGAGGCCTTGGACAAGCGCTTCGGGCCCATCCACGCCGTGCGCAATGTCTCCTTTTCCGTGCGGCGCGGCGAGGTGTTGGGTTTCCTGGGCCCCAACGGCGCCGGCAAGTCAACCACCATGAAGATGATCACCGGCTTTCTTGAGCCCACCAGCGGCGCGGTGCGGGTCAACGGCCACGATGTCGCCACGGACCCGGTGGCGGTGAAGGCCGCCATCGGCTACTTGCCGGAGGGCGCGCCGGTGTACGCCGAGATGACCGTCGCCCGGTTCCTCGACTTCGTCGCCGAGGTCCGCGGCCTCAACGGCATTGGCAAGCAGGCGCGCATCGCCGAGATCATCCGGCAGATCCGGCTGGAGTCCGTGGTGGAGCAGACCGTCGACACCTTGTCCAAGGGGTTCAAGCGCCGGGTTGGCATGGCGCAGGCCCTGTTGCACGACCCGGAGGTGTTGATCATGGATGAGCCCACAGACGGCCTGGACCCCAACCAGAAGCACGAGGTCAGGAGCCTGATCAAGGCCATGGCGGCGGAGAAGGCCATCGTCATCTCCACGCACATCCTGGAGGAGGTGGACGCCGTTTGCACCCGCGCCATCATCATCGCCGCCGGGCAGTTGCTGTTCGACGGGACGCCGGCCGAGTTGCGCGCGCAGTCCGAGCGCGGCGAGTACGACGACGCCTTCCGCAAACTCACCACCCAGTTCTACGCTCGCGAGGGGACCTCAGACCAATCATGATCATGGGCAACAACATCAAGGCTATCTTCAAACGGGAACTGCACGGGTATTTCTCCACCCCTGTGGCGTATGTGTTCATCGTGGTTTTCCTGTTTCTCACAGGCATTTTCAGCTTTTACATCGGCGCTTTCTACGAGCGGGGGCAGGCCGACCTGGAGCCTTTTTTTCGGTTTCATCCCTGGTTGTACCTGTTTCTGATCCCCGCCATCGCCATGCGCCTGTGGTCTGAGGAACGCAAGACCGGCACCATCGAATTGCTGATGACCTTGCCCGTCACCACCGCGGACGCTGTGTTGGGGAAGTTTTTGGCGGCATGGTGTTTCACCGCCATCGCCCTGAGTCTGACCTTCCCCATGTGGCTGACCGTGAACTACCTGGGGGAGCCGGACAACGCCGTGATCCTCGCCAGCTACCTGGGCAGCCTGTTAATGGCCGGCGGCTATTTGGCGGTGGGCGCCTGCGTCTCGGCCTTGTCCAAGAGCCAGGTCATCGCCTTCGTGATCAGCGTCGTGGTCTGTTTCCTGTTCATCCTTAGCGGCTTCCCCCTGGTGCTGGATTTCTTTCGCGGCTGGGCCCCCCAGGCCCTGGTGGAGGCGGTCTCCTCCTTAAGCTTCCTGACTCACTTCGATTCCATACAAAAAGGCGTGATCGACCTGCGTGATCTCATCTACTACTTGGTGTTCATCTCCTTCTGGCTGTACGCCAATGTGGCGATCGTCGATTCCCGGAAGGCGGCATGATGACGCCGGCGCACAAAAGACTCATGTCGGGTTCGGGGCTGGCGATGGCGGCGGCGGTGGCGGTGAGCCTGATCATCATCGCCAACAATCTGTTCACTGGCGTGCGTCTGGACCTCACGGAGCACAAACTCTTCACCCTGTCTGAAGGCACCGTCAACATCCTCGATTCCTTAGAGGAACCCATAGACCTGGACTTTTACCTGTCCGCCAGGGTCCTGGCGGATTTCCCGCAACTGATGAACTACGCCACCCGGGTGCGGGACCTGCTGGAGGAATACGCGGCTAAATCCGGCGGCAAGATCAGGCTGAGCGTCATCGAGCCGGAGCCCTTCTCAGAAGAGGAAGACCAGGCGGTGGCGGCGGGCCTGACCGGTGTCGCTGTCAACGCCGCGGGCGATTTGGCTTACTTCGGGCTGACGGGGGTCAACTCCACCGACGACGAGGCCAACATCCCCTTCTTTCAGGCCGCGCGGGAAGAGGCCCTGGAATACGATGTGACCAAGCTGATCTACAACCTGGCCAATCCGGACAAGCGCGTGGTGGGCGTGATGTCCGACCTGCCCATGTTCGGCGCGCCGGCCCGGGGCATCCGGGAGCGCTGGGCCATCATCGACGCCATCGCTGAGTTCTTCGAGGTGCGCAACCTTGGCACGGACCTGGAGCAAATCGATGAGGATGTGGGCGTGCTGTTGGTGGCGCACCCCAAGGAGTTCAGCGAGCGCGCCCTGTTCGCCATAGATCAGTACCTGTTGCGGGGCGGCAACGCCATGTTGTTCGTCGACCCCTTGGCGGAGGCGGATCAGACCCAGCCGGACCCCGCCAGCCCCCAGGTGCTGCCGGACCTGGATTCCGACCTGAAACCCCTGTTTGACGGCTGGGGGCTGGAAGTCGCCACCGACAAGATCGCGGCGGACCTCGACCTGGCCATGCGGGTGCAGACCCAAGGCGCGCGGGGGCCGCAGGAAACCAATTACCTGCCGTGGTTGCAACTGGGGCCCTTCAATCTCAACCGCGACGACTTCAGCACCAATGAGTTGAGCCTGGTCCATGTTGGCACCGTCGGGGTCATAGACAAGAAAGACGATGCGGCCGTCGAACTCTCCCCGCTGATGCAGACCACCTCGAACGCCATGAGGATGGAGCGGGATCTGGTGTTTTTCCAGCGCGACCCCGCGGTCATGTTGGCGAACTTCAAATCTGAAGGGCAGCCCCTGACATTAGCCGCCCGGGTCAGCGGCAAGGCGCCCAGCGCCTACCCAGACGGCTTGCCAGACGCCGCGGAGGAGGGGGAAGACGAGGCCGGGGACGAGCCGCTCAAGGAGGGGGAGATCAATGTCATCGTGGTGGGGGACACGGACATTCTCACCGACCGTTTTTGGGTGCGGACGCAAAACTTTTTCGGGATGCAGATCCCGGAGACCATCGCCAACAACGGCGACTTCGTCATCAACGCGCTGGAGAACCTGTCCGGCAACACCGACCTGATCAGCCTGCGGAGCCGCGGCGTGTTTTCCCGCCCCTTCGAGGTGGTGGAGCAGATACGCCGGGACGCGGAAGCCCGGTTCCGCGCCCGCGAACAGGAGTTGCAGGACAAGCTGAATGAGACGGAGCGCGCTCTCAGCCAGTTGCAGCAGGAAGGCGGCGAGGGCGAGTTGTTGCTAAGCCCGGAACAGGCCGCCGAGATTGAAAAATTCCGGCTGGAGCAGATCAAGACGCGCAAGGAATTGCGCGCCGTTCAGCATGAGTTGCAAAAGAACATCGAACGGTTGGGGGCCCAACTCAGGTTCATCAACATCGGCCTGATCCCCTTGGCCATCGCGCTTCTTGCCTTTGGCGCGGGTCTGCGCCGGGCGCGCCGCCGGGCGTGACGGACGGCTGAAGCCATGGGCAACAGAAACCTTGCGTTCATCGCCGTCACGGTGGTGGCGGTCGTGGCGGCGGTGGTCATCAGTCAGCAACGGGCGCCCAAGACCAGCAAGGAGACCCCCCTGTTGTTCCCCGACCTTGCCGCCAAGGTCAACGAGGTGAGCGAGTTGCAGGTCCGGGACGCCCTAAGCGAACTGACCGTGCGCCGTGTCTCAGGGACCTGGCGCGTTGCCGAGGGGGATGACTATCCAGCCCTGGTTGACAAAGTGAAGCAGACCGTGGTGGGGGCCGCCGACCTTCGCATCGTCGCTGAAAAAACCCAAAACCCCGATCTGCACAAACGCTTAGGGGTGGAAGACCCGGAGAGCAAGGGCGCTGAATCTCACTTGCTGACGCTGAAAAGCGACGGCGAGGAGCTGGCGAGTTTCATCAAGGGAAAAGCGCGGAGGAGCCAGTCCCCGTCCCACAGCCCGGGTTTTTACGCGCGCTTGCCGGGTCAGTCCCAGGCCTTGTTGGTGGAGGGCGGCGTGGAAATCAGCACGGATGTGGCTGAATGGATTGAGCGGGACATCGTTGATATCGAGGGCGTGGAGGTGAGCGACATTCGCCTTAGCCACAGGGAAGGACCGGAGGTGATTCTCAAGCGAGAGACGCCTGAGGATGACCTAGTTGTGCAAAACATTCCAGAAGGCAAGGAGCAGGAATCCGAATACGCCATCGTCCGCCTGGCGGGCCTGATGGCGAACATTTATGTCAATGGGGTCAAACGCGCCGACAGGTTTGCTTCTGTCGCGCCGGCGACCAACATCGAGGTGAAGACCTTTGACGGCTTGCTTGCGACGGCGCAAGTCTATGTCGAAGACGAAAAGACCTACGCGCAGTTTTCTTTTGCCGCCGCGCTGGAAGTCCCTGAGGAGGTTGCCGAGGCCGAGGTCGCCGGGTCCGGCGACGATGACGCTGGGGCCGACAGCGGCGCTGAGGCTGGCGACGATGGCATTGAGGCCGGCGACGATGGCATTGAGGCCGGCGACGATGGCATTGAGGCCGGCGACGATGGCATTGAGGCCGGCGACGATGGCATTGAGGCCGGCGACGATGGCATTGAGGCCGGCGACGAGGGCGCGGAAGACGCGATGACGCCCGCCGAGAGAGCCAAAGCCCTGAACGCCTTGACAGCGGGCTGGGCCTATCAGCTGTCCGACAGCAAGGCCGAGTTGTTCACTAAGCCTCAGTCCGAGTTGGTGCGGGATCCCGTCGAGTAGGCCAACGCGCCCCCCGAGTGGCAGAGGCGGGTCGGCCAGAGGCGCAAAATTCCCCTCTGAGGGCGTTTTTCCGGGTGCCGGGGGCAAATTTCCACACTGAAAGGGCGGCATAGTGCAATCTAACCTATTGTTTTATATAGCATAGATGCCCTCCTGAAATTTTTTTCAAAAAAAAGTCAAAAAATTTGTTGCATTGCAAAAAAATAGGGTTATACTGCACTGCACCATTCAACATGACATGAGGAAAACGCAACCATGAACACGCAAACTGAAAAATACTTCGAGCCCGTCAGACAGCTGAACGCGCTGACCGTGGAGAATGTGGAGAAACTGCTGGACATCCAGCTGAAATCCATTAACGAGACCGCCCGGCTTGCCATTGAGCAGATGAAGGCCACCGCGCAGGTCAGCGATATGGAAGGGCTGAAAAAGCGCTTCGGCGCCCAAGCGGAGGTCGCCAAGGCCGTCGGCGAGCTTTTCGTCAAGGACGCCCAGGCCGCCATCGAGATCGGCAAGCGCTACAGCGAGGAGGCGCAAAGCGTCATCACGAATGCCCTTAGCCCGGAAGCCGCTGGCAACGCCGCGTCCGCGCCCAAGAACGGCGCCAAAGCCGCGCCCAAGGCCAAGCAGACGCAAAGCAACGCCTAACAGCGATTCTTGCTTCCCCCTGCCGTCGGCCCTACTTCCCTCCAGGGCCGGCGGCCGAGCCGCCCTCCGGGGCGGCTCATCTTTTTTGAGGGATCAACCCTCCCCGTTTTTCTGTTATGTTGACCTAATGACTTTCCAGGCATTGATTCACGCCCTGCAAGCGTACTGGTCAGAACAGGGTTGCGTGATTCAACAATCCTACGACATGGAGATGGGCGCCGGCACCTTCCACCCCGCGACCTTCCTGCGGGCCATAGGGCCGGAACCTTGGCGCGCGGCTTATGTGCAGGCGTCCCGGCGGCCGGCGGACGGGCGCTACGGCGACAATCCCAACCGCCTCCAACGCTATTATCAATTCCAGGCGCTTCTGAAACCCTCGCCCGCGGACATGCAGGAACTCTATTTGCAGTCCTTGCAGCGACTGGGCCTGGAGCCCCTGGTTCACGACATCCGGTTCGTCGAAGACGACTGGGAATCGCCCACCTTAGGCGCCTGGGGCCTGGGCTGGGAAGTCTGGCTTAACGGCATGGAGATCAGCCAGTTCACCTATTTTCAGAAGGCGGGGGGGCTGGACTGCAAGCCGGTTTCCGGCGAGATCACCTACGGCCTGGAGCGCATCGCCGTCTATCTGCAAAATGTCGATAATGTCTATGACCTGGTGTGGACGGAGACCGACGCCGGGCCGGTGAGCTACGGCGATCTCCACCATCAGGATGAAGTGGAGATGTCCAGCTACAACTTCGAGAAGGCTGACACAGGGAGCTTGTTTCGCCGCTTCGACGAATGCGAGGCCCAGTGCGCCATGTTGGTGAAAGAGGGTTTGCCTCTGCCCGCCTACGAGCAGGTCTTGCAAGCCTCGCACATCTTCAACCTATTGGACGCGCGCCGCGCCGTGTCGGTGACCGAACGGCAGCGTTTCATCCTCAGGGTGAGAGCCTCGGCCCGGGCCACGGCCCAGGCCTATTACGACAAGAGGGAGCAATTAGGGTTTCCCCTGTGCCGGGGCCATGACTGAAACGCGAACCCTGTTGGTGGAGATCGGCGTCGAGGAGTTGCCGCCCAAGTCCTTGCAGACCCTGGCCGCCGCGTTTGCCGACGGCGTCGGGCGCGGCTTGCGCGAGCAAGACTTAGCGCATGGAGAGCGGACCTGGTTCGCCACCCCGCGGCGACTTGCCGTCATGGTCGCGGACCTTGCCCTGGCGCAACCGGACAAGCAGGTGGAGAAGCGCGGGCCGGCACTGGCGGCCGCTTATGATGCGAACGGCGAGCCCACCCCGGCGGCGATAGGCTTCGCCCGCTCCTGCGGGACCTCCGTGGCGGAGCTGGAGACCATAGAGACCGACCGGGGCCGCTGGTTGGCGCATCGCTTCCTCGCGCCAGGCAAGCCCGCCGCCGAGTTGCTCCCCAGCCTCGTCGACCGGGCCTTGGCGGAGTTGCCCATTCCCAAACGCATGAGATGGGGCGCCGGCGAGGTGGAATTCGTCCGTCCCGTCCATTGGGCCGTGTTGCTGTTGGGCGAGGACCTGGTTAAGGGCCGAATTTTAGGCCTAGAGACGGGTCGGGAGACCCGTGGCCACCGGTTTTACCACCCCGGCCCCATCGCCTTGGCGGAGGCCGGTGCTTACCGAGAAACCCTGCGGGAGCCGGGTCGCGTCATCGCCGACTTCGGGGCGCGCAAGGCCCTGGTCAGGGAGTCCGTTGCCGCGGCGGCCCGGGCCGCCGGCGGCGAGGCCCTCATGGAGGAGGAACTATTGGACGAGGCGACGGGATTGGTGGAGTGGCCGGCCGCCGTGGCCGGCAGCTTCGACGAGGAGTTCCTCCAGCTCCCGGACGAGGTGCTGACCGCCGTCATGCAACGCCATCAGAAGTCCTTTCCCGTGTTGGGCGAGCAAGGCCTGAGGCCGCAGTTCGTCGCCGTCGCCAATATCGCCAGTTCGGATCCCGAGGCTGTGCGGCGCGGCAACGAGCGGGTGATCCGTCCGCGCCTTGGGGACGCCGCCTTTTTCTGGCAACGGGATTTAAAGCGACCCCTGGCCAGCCTGGCCCCGCAACTGAAGCGCGTCGTGTTCCGCGAGGAGTTAGGCTCCTTGGCGGACAAGACGGAGCGCATGGCGAGCCTGGGGGTCTATATCGCCGAACAGCTGGGGCTTGACGCCGAGCTGGTGGAGCGGGCCGCCCGGCTGGCCAAGTGCGACCTGCTGACGGACCTGGTGGGCGAGTTTCCGGAGTTGCAGGGGATCATGGGACGGCATTACGCCTTGGCGGCCGCTGAGCCGGAGGAAGTCGCCAGGGCCTTGGACGAGCAGCACCAGCCCCGGCGCGCCGGGGCCGCCCTGCCGCAGACCGGCACGGGCCGGGTCTTGTCCTTAGCCGACAAGCTGGACACCTTGTTGGGCATCTTCGCCATCGGCGCGGCCCCCACTGGCGACAAAGACCCCTTCAGCTTGCGCCGCGCCGCCTTGGGTTGTTTGCGGATCCTGATCGAATGCGAACTGCCCCTGGATCTGGAAGCCTGTCTGCTTCACGCCGCGCGCGCCTTCCCCGCCACGGTCAAGGCCCGGGCGGCGGCGCCGGCGGCGTTTGATTTTATGATGGAAAGGTTGCGGCGCTATTATCTTGACAACGGCGCCCGAGCGGATGTTTTCGAGGCGGTGTCAGCCTGCCGGCCCGTCAGCCCCCATGATTTCAACCTGAGGATGGCCGCCGTGGGGGGGTTTCTGCGGTTGCCCGAGGCCGCCAGCCTCGCCGTCGCCAACAAGCGCATAAGCAACATGCTCAAACAGGCGGATTGCGAGGCGGGCGCAACGCCGGACGAGGGCCTGTTCGAGGGAGAGACCGAACGAGAATTGCACCGGCAGTTGCAGGCCGCCGCCGTGGAAGACCATTTGGCCGCCGCGGATTACACCGCCGCCTTGTCGGTCCTGGCGGGGTTGAGACAGAGCGTTGACGCCTTTTTCGACGAGGTGATGGTGATGTGCGACGATCCGGCGCGGCGCGGCAACCGCCTGGCCCTGTTAAGCCGCCTAAGGCAACTCTTTCTGACCACGGCGGATGTGTCTCGGTTGCAGGTTTGACGCCGATGAAATTGGTCATAGTGGACCGGGACGGGGTCATCAACCGGAATTCGGACGACTACATCAAGAGCGAGCAGGAGTGGCAACCCCTGCCCGGCAGCTTGAAGGCCCTGGCGCGGCTCAACTCCCATGGCTACCATCTGATCGTCGCCACCAACCAGGCGGGGCTGGCCCGGGGCAAGCTGAGCCTCAGGACCCTGCACAAGATACATCGCAAAATGCACAGCCGCCTGGCCCAGTACGGCGGCGTCATAGACGCCGTTTTCTTTTGCCCCCACGCCCCGGAGGACGGTTGCGCCTGCCGCAAGCCCAACCCGGGACTGTTCATGGAGATCGAAAAGCGTCTGCGCATTTCCTTGCATGATGTCGCTGTCGTGGGAGACGCTTCCAGCGATGTGGAGGCGGCCTTGGCGGTGGGCGCCAGCCCCATGGTGGTCAGGACCGGGCGGGGCCAAAGTCAGCTGGACGCCGGTCTCATTCCCGACGACATTCCCGTTTATGACGATCTCGCGCAAGCGGCCGCCGCCATTCTCGACGCCGGCGGCCCGCCGTGATCGTCCTCCGTTCCCTGCTGTTTTACCTAGGGTTAGGGTTGTCGGTCCTCATCGCCGTCCCCATCGCCTTCGCGTTGTTGCCAGTGCCGTTCCCCGCGCGCTTTCGCCTGATGTCGAACTGGGCCCGCTTCAACCTGTGGTGGTTGCGGGTCGCCTGCGGGATCACGGCGCGGTTCCAGGGGCTTGAACACGCCGCCGGGCCGCCTGCGGTCATCCTGTGCAAGCATCAGTCGGCCTGGGAGACCCTGAGCATCCAGTTGTTGTTCCCGCCCCAGGTCTGGATCCTGAAGCGGGAATTGCTGTGGATTCCGCTGTTTGGCTGGGGAATGGCGACCATGCGGCCCATCGCCATAGACCGCGCCGCCGGCGTCCGTTCCTTGAAGCGGATCGTCCGCCAAGGCGCGGCGCGGTTGCGCGAGGGCCTGTGGGTGGTGATCTTCCCGGAAGGGACGCGCGCCGCGCCCGGCCAGCGGCGGAAATATCACCCCGGCGGCGGCCTGTTGGCGGAGCAGTCCGGTTGCCCCGTCGTCCCCATCGCCCATAACGCCGGCCGTCTATGGCCCCGCAACAGCTTCCTGAAACGCCCCGGCGTGATAGACATGGTGATCGGCCCCCCCATTCAATCCGGGGGCAAGGACGCGAATCAGATCACCCGCGAGGCGGAGGAATGGATTGAGACCACCGTGGCCGCCTTGCCCTGAGGGCCGCCGCGAGCCCTGGCCCGCCCCCTCTGACCAGGGTTTTTTGTTACCATCCTAAGGATGTCCCAGCAACGCCCCCACCCAGGCCCCGGCGCCTACCCCGCCACGCGCTTGCGCCGCATGCGCGCGGATGATTTCACCCGCCGGCTGATGCGCGAGACCGCCCTCACGGTGGACGACCTGATCTATCCGGTTTTCATCATGGAAGGGAAAAACCGGCGCGAACCCGTTGCCTCCATGCCGGGGGTGGAACGCCTTAGCCTGGACCTGTTGGCGCAAGAGGCTCGGGCCGCCGCGGAACTTGGCATTCCGGCCTTGGCGCTGTTCCCCGTCGTGCCAAAGGAGAAAAAGACCGCGGACGGGAGAGAGGCCTTCAACCCGGATGGCTTGGCGCAACTCGCGGCCCAGGCCGTGAAGGCCGCCGCGCCGCGCCTGGGCGTGATCGCGGATGTGGCCCTGGATCCCTTCACCACCCATGGCCACGACGGGTTGTTGGATGACCAGGGCCGTGTGGCCAACGACGCCACCATAGAAGTCCTGGTCAAACAGGCCCTGTCCCAGGCCGCGGCTGGCGTCGATATCATCGCGCCTTCGGACATGATGGACGGGCGCATAGGCGCCATTCGCCGGGCCCTGGACGCCAACGGCCATGAGAACGCTCGTTTGCTAGCTTACTCCGCCAAATACGCCTCCGGATTTTACGACCCGTTCCGGGACGCCTTGGGAGCGGGCGCCAACCTGGGCGAGGAAGGCAAACGGACCTATCAGATGGATCCCGCCAACTCCGACGAGGCCCTGCGGGAAGTCGCCTTGGACATTCAGGAAGGCGCGGACATGGTGATGGTCAAGCCGGGCCTGCCTTATTTGGACATCGTGCATCGCGTCAAGGCCGAGTTCAGGATGCCTACCTTCGTCTATAGCGTCAGCGGCGAATACGCCATGCTAAAAGCCGCCGCAGACCAAGGCTGGCTGGATGAAAAAACCGCGGCGCTGGAGGTCTTGCGCGCCTGCAAACGGGCCGGCGCCGACGGGATCTTGAGTTACTTCGCCCGGCAGGCCGCCGAATGGTTGCAAGAATGAATAGCCTGGCTTAGGGGAAGAGCTCGTCCAAAAAGTTCCGCAGGGCCTGCCAGGAACGCCGGTCCGCTGTCGCGTCATAGACCGTGCCGAAATCGGGGTCATTCGCCGCCGGATTGGTGAACGCATGGAGGGTGTTGCCATAGACATGGATCTGCCAGTCCGCGCCGGCCGCTGTCAGCTCTTTTTCCAAAGCCACGACGGCGTCAACCTGCGCCATGGGGTCATCGTGGCCGTGCAAGACCAACACCTTGGTCTTGATGTTGCCCCCTGTCATCCCGTCCGGCGCGCCCAAGAGGCCATGGAAACTGACCACCCCTTTTAGATTCGCGCCGCTACGGGCCAGGTCCAGGACGCACAAACCGCCGAAACAGAAACCCATGGCCGCCACTTGGTTCGCATCCGCCTCCGGTTGCGCCTTCATCGCGGCCAAGGCCGCGCTCAAACGGGATTGCAGTTTGGCCCGGTCGTCCAAGAACACCTGCATCCTGTTGGCGTTCTCTTCCCGGTCTTTCCCCAACACGCCTTTCCCGTACACATCCGCGGCAAAACCCGCGTAGCCCAGCTTGGCCAGGGCCCGAGCCTTGTCGCACTCAAACTCGCCGCGCCCGGCCCAGGCATGGGCGATCATCACGGCGGGCCGGCTCCCCGCTTGCGCGTCGTCGTAGGCGAGGAAACCCTCCAAGAGGGCGCCGTCGTGTTCGTATTCAATCAAGCGTTCCTGAATCATCGCGGCTCTGATATAGATCTCAAATTGGTGGCTATGGGTGGACTCGAACCACCGACTTCAGCATTATGAGTGCTGCGCTCTAACCGACTGAGCTACATAGCCGCAGGTTCGGAGACCGGCGCAAGTCTCGCCTTTTTCCTCCCCGTTGTCAACAACCAAACCGCCATGTTCACACATTGCGGCAGGCGGCGGCAAGCCATGTCGCGACTTGGCGCGGGATTCCGTCCCCTGTGCTGGCTGTTTAGCCCCGGGAGCGGGGAGCGCGCCCGGGGCTAAGGAGCAGATCGGCGGGGCCTAAAGCAACTTGCTCAAGGTGACCACCAAAGTGACCAGGACGACAGTCTGGGTCAACGAAATGATGTAAAAGTGTTTAATCATTTTGGCTATTTCCGTTTTGACATATTCCTTGGTGGCCATGGTCGCCTTGAGATCGTCTAACTTCCTGTTGGTGTTAGCCAGCGCCTCTTTGGTGGCCATGCTCTCCAAAGCCTTGTTGGTGTTAGCCAGCGCCTCTTTGGTGACCATGGTCGCCTTGAGATCGTCTAAGGCCCTGTTGGTGTTATCCAGTTCCTCTTTGGTGACCATGGTCGCCTTGAGATCGTCTAAGGCCCTGTTGGTGTTATCCAGTTCCTCTTTGGTGACCATGGTCGCCTTGAGATCGTCTAAGGCCCTGTTGGTGTTATCCAGTTCCTCTTTGGTGACCATGGTCGCCTTGAGATCGTCTAAGGCCCTGTTGGTGTTATCCAGTTCCTCTTTGGTGACCATGGTCGCCTTGATATCAGCCACCGTCTCCTTGAGATCGCCCAAGGCCCTGTTGGTGTTATCCAGTTCCTCTTTGGTGGCCGAGGTCGTCTTGAGATCGTCTAAGGCCCTGTTGGTGTTATCCAGTTCCTCTTTGGTGACCATGGTCGCCTTGATATCAGCCACCGTCTCCTTGAGATCGTCTAAGACCCTGTTGGTGTTATCCAGTCCCTCTTTGGTGGCCATGTTCTCCTTGAGGTCCCCCACCGTCGTCTTGAGATCGCCCAAGGCCCTGTTGGTGTTATCCAGTCCCTCCTTGGTGGCCATGTTCTCCTTGAGGTCCCCCACCGTTGTCTTGAGATCGCCCAAGGCCCTGTTGGTGTTATCCAGTCCCTCTTTGGTGGCGACGGTCTCGTTCACGGCCTGATTGATGGTTTCCACAACCGCTTCGGCTTGAGAATACTCAAGCCCCGCGTTCTTCAATGTCTTCACCGCTTTGTGCGTGTCGAAGGTAACTGCTGTTGTTTCCATGGTGTTGCTCCACTTATCTTGATGACGGCAAGGTCACCAGGGCCCCCCAGGGCGAAATCCGCGAGGATCCCCCCGGATTCCTTGCCAGTCCTGTTAAAAACCAGGCCCCTCCCGGACAAGCAAAGAGGCGGCCAACGCGCATCCCTTGTCTCGGCAGGAATGGAGCCGGCGACAAGGGACAAAAGGATTATGCAACATGGGGAGGCGCAATGCAAACTTTTTTTGCGGCTGGGGCCTCGTTGGCGCGGACGCGGCCCTCCGGGGGGAACCGGCCCCGTTTTTTGGGCTCAGCGCGGTTGCAACCGGAACACCGCGCCGCTGGCGAAGCTGGCGACCGCTTCCAGTTGCGGGGGCAACTGCCCCTCAGGGAGGCTGCACCAGTTTTTGCGTTGCGCCTGCCGGTTGATCCAAACGATCCAGGTTGCCTCCGGGCTCCTCGCTTCCCGTCGGGCTTGCGCCACCGCCCACCGCAGATACCCTTGGCAATCGTGAACTTGCTCCGCCGGGTATCTGACGCGAATTATCGGCGCCTGTGCGCCGCCGGGATAATAGAGCAACGCGCGGTTGTTGGCATAGATCAAGCCGCTCAAGGGTTGGGCCTTGAGATAACGGATGATCTCCAGCTGGGCCCAGTGCGCCGTGTTGTAGGTGGCCCAGCGCATCCCCGGGTAAGTCTTGTCGAAATACCCGGTGTCTAAGGCGACAGCGGTGAGCGCGACATTTCTTTTCACATTGAAACCGACATTGACGAGACAGCCAGTCAGGATCAGGGCCGCCGCAACCCGCCTGCCGCCCGCCGCCCAACCCTGTTCCCGCCGCGCCGCGCGCAACAGCGCATCCAACAGAAACGCGCCGAGGAACAAGACCGGTGCCACGCAGGGGGCGAGATACCGGGAGCCAATGCGCTCCTCCACGGTCAGGGGGACGACGATGAGCAGAGTGGCGACATAGACCAATGTGAACATGCCAAAAACGAGGCCTGAGTCCCGGGCCGGGGAGGCCGCGGCCTGGCTCCCGAACCGGCGCGACCCGACTAAGGCCGCGCCCAAGCCAGCCAGAACGCCGGCGGCCGCCAAGGCGTAGAGCGACCATTCAGCCCCTACGGCGGGCCACCCCGCTGGCAATGGCAGGGGGTCGGGGCCCGCGGTGATCGGCATTAGCCACCGGCCCAGCTCATGGGCGGTTTGCAACAGGGAGTCCGATAAAAATTGTCCCGACGCCAAGGGCCTAGGGCCGGTCAAGGTGGCGGAGACCGCCCAGTTGCGTCCCAGGGCGATGGCCAAGGGGACGGATGCGAAAAGACCATAGAGGGTCGCCAATTTCAGCCCGGCGCGCCAAGGTTTGCAACGCGCCGCGATGATGAGCGGCGCGGCGAATATCAACGCGACTCCGGCCCAGCGGGTGATGGCGGCGATGCCGACGAACAAGACAGACAGCGCCAGGAAGACGGCCCCCCCGCTTGCCCCCTGGCACCATCGCCTCAAAAACGCATCCAGGGCGATTAGCGCCAGCAGCGTGAGCAAAATGAACAGGGGTTCGGACAGGAAGGATGAAAACCAGTGGGAAAGGGTCAGGGAAGTCATAATGACCACGGCGGCCCCTAAGGCCAACAGGCGCGACTCGAGGCGCCGGCCCAGGTAGAGGCCCGAGGTGAGGATGATCAAGCCAAAGGCGGCGGTGTTGACGACGCGGCCGGCGGTTAGCGCCTCGATGCCGAACAGACTGAGAAAGGCCAAGAGCATCGGAAAGAAAGGCGCGTAACCCGTAAGCGGGTCGCCCTCAAGGTTCACCAGGCCGGCGCCGGCGGCCAAGCTTTCGGCGGCGGCCAGGTACATCACGCCGTCATTGTTGAGTGCCAGGCCCCAGGTGGAGGCGCGCAACCAAAGATGAGCCGCGCCGGTCGCGGCCACCAGGGCGCAAAGCAACGCAAAGCCGTCAATCCGCCGCCGCGCCTTGCCGGAGCCTCCCTGAACTTCAATATTCATGGGCGTCATGCTATGCTGTGGCCGTGGAGACTTCAATCAGCGAGGAGCGCGTCCGGTGAAGGCGAATCTGACCTGGGCCGGCGGCGCGGCGTTTGTCGGCGCGTCCGCCAACGGGCAACGCATAGTCATGGACGGGCCGCCAGAAGGCGGGGGGCGGAACCTGGGCCCGCGGCCGATGGAAACGCTGTTAATGGGCATGGGCGCTTGCACGGCTTATGATGTGCTGTCCATCCTCAGAAAATCCCGCGCGCAAGTCAAAGACTGCAAAATCGAAATTTCCGCCACGCGGGCCGATGATCATCCGCAAGTGTTCACGGACATTCATGTTCACTTCATCATCGAGGGGGCCGGCGTCAAGGAAAAACAGGTTGAGAGAGCCGTGAGCCTGTCGGCGGAAAAATACTGCTCCGCTTCCATCATGTTGGGCAAGACCGCTCAGATCACCCACAGCTGGCGGATCGAGGAACCCCCTTCTTAAGGGCTTCAGGGGCGACCGGCCCCGCTACAGGCTGCGGGGATTTTCAGCTCGGCTGATCAGAAAGCCAAAGACCTCCCGCTCCTCGTTGATGGACAGGATTTCATGGCCGACGCGAGCGCAGTAAGCCTCGAAATCGATGATGGAATGGGGGTCTGTCGACTCCACGAATAGGACCTGGCCGGGGGCCATCTTGTTCAACGCCACTTTCGACTTGAGTATGGGCAAGGGGCAGTTTAGACCCTTGGCGTCCAGGTACTGATCGTATTTGACGGGCGCGTCCGGCATGACGGGATGGGCGGCTTCAGGCCTGGCGCCGCCGCCGCGCCGCTTCGGCGAGGGCGGTCAACACCGGCGAGGTGTCGCCCCAGGACAGGCAGGCATCGGTGATGCTCCGCCCGTATTCCAGGGCCGCGCCATTCCCCAAGGGTTGTTTTCCGGCCTTTAGGTGGCTTTCCACCATCACGCCGCAGATCAGCCGGGAACCGCCAGCCAGCTGGCGACACACATCCTCCGCGACTCGCAACTGGTTCTCGGGTTGCTTGTCGCTGTTGCCATGGCTGAAATCCACCATGACGCGCTCTGGCGCCTGGGCCTGGCGCAGTTTCTCGGCGGCGGCCTGCACTGAAGCCCCGTCGTAGTTTGGCCCCCGGGCTGCGCCCCGCAATATCAGGTGGCAACAATCATTGCCCCGGGTGGTCACGATGGCGGCAATGCCCTGTTTGGTCACCGACAGGAAATGGTGGGGGCTTTGCGCCGCGCTTATGGCATCGACGGCGATCTGCATGTTGCCGTCGGTGCCGTTCTTGAAGCCCACCGGCATGGACAGGCCGGAGGCTAATTCCCGGTGCGTCTGGCTTTCGGTGGTGCGGGCGCCTATGGCCCCCCAGCTGATCAGGTCGGCGATGAACTGGGGCGTGATGGTGTCCAAAAACTCCGAACCGGCCGGGGTGCCGGCCGCGGCCAGATCCAGCAACAGCTGGCGGGCCAGGCGCAGGCCGGAATTGATGTCGAAGCTGTTGTCCAGGCGCGGGTCGTTGATCATGCCCTTCCAGCCGGTTCGGGTGCGCGGCTTCTCAAAATAGACGCGCATGATCGCGAGCAAGTCCTTGCGCAACGGGGCGGCGGCCTCCCGCAACAGCCCGGCGTATTCCACCGCGGCGGCCGGGTCGTGTATGGAGCAGGGCCCCACCACCACTAACAAGCGGTCGTCCCGGCCGTGAATGATGTCGTTAGCCTCTATTCGGGTTTGGGCGACGAGATTCGAGGCCTGCTCGCTGATGGGGATCTCCTCCATCAATATGGCTGGCGGCAACAGGGGGCGCAGTTCGCCTATGCGCAGGTCGTCCGTTGTTTGAAACATCGCTTCGCGTTCGGGGTGGTTGAAAATCAACCATTCTAACATGGCGCGGCCCGTGAGGGGCCGGGCCGGGGGGTTATGAAAAAGCGTCGGCGTTGATGCCGGCGAACCAGCCGCGGGCGTAGGCGGCCTCGTCGGCGCGGTATGCCGGCCCGGCCCTGAGGGGGCTGGGCCCGCCGGCCTTGTCAATCTGCTTGATCCCGCCGTCGGCGTAGCGGTACATCGCGCTGATGGAGAACCCGTAATCCGGCGCCGCCAGGCTGTAGCAGGTGTTATGGTACAGCATGGCGCCGGGTTCGCGGCCTCGCAACAGGTCTATGATCGCCAAACTGCACACCTTGGCCTGGCTATTGGCGGAGGTGGCGGACTTGGGCATGGTCCCGGCGAGGCAACTGTCCCCCAGGACATGAACGCCGGGGGCCAACCGAGATTCGAAGGTCTTGTGGTCGACGGGGCACCAGCCCGTCTCATCGGTCAGCCCATGCTCTAAGGCCAAACGCCCGGCCCGTTGAAACGGGATGACATTGACCACATCCGCCTTGAACTCCCCCGCCTCGGCCCGTAGCAACCGCTGTTTGGGCGCGATGTCGCTGACCAGGCCGCCGCCGGATATGGGGACGCGCTCGATCAGGTCGCCGTAAAGGGCGGCCCAGGCTTCCTCGAACAGATCCTGCTTGGAGAAATGCTCGTTGGCGTCCAGGATCAGCACCTTGGAGCGAGGCTTCTCCCGCTTCAGGCGGTGGGCCGCCAGGCTGGCCCTCTCGTAGGGCCCGGGGGGGCAGCGAAAAGGCAGGCCCGGCACCACGATGGCGAACACCCCGCCGTCTCTCATGGCGGCCAGCTGGCTTTCCAAGAGCGCCACCTGCTCGCCCCCCCGCCAGGCGTGGGGCATATAGACAGCGGCGGTTTCATCGTAGCCGGCGAAGATGTGGCCCCAGCGAAAACTGATGCCTGGGGACAGGACCAGCCGGTCGTAGCGCAGGACGCCGCCGCCCGCCAGCGTCACTGTTCGTTTGTCGGGGTTCAGCTTGATGGCGGCGTCATGGACCACATCGATGCCGAAGCGCCGCCTCAGGCCCTCGTAGTTTTGCGGGGCCGGCGCCGCGTCCGTCATGCCGCCCAACACGGCGTTGCTGAAGGGGCAGGGGGCGTAACGCGAGTTGGGTTCCACCAAGGTCACCGCCACGCCGGGGTCGAAGCGGCGCAGGTATTTGGCGCAGGTCGCCCCGCCGTAGCCGCCGCCGATGACCACCACCCGCGGCGCGCCCCGGCCCGCCGGCGCTGAACAACCCGACGCCAGGCCCCCGCCGGCCGCCGCTAACGCGCCGGCCCGCAACGCGCCGGTCAAAAACCGGCGGCGGGTCAACCATGCAGGGGGCCAGCGGCTTGGCGCCATGTCATTCCTCTCCCGGGCCGAACAGGACGCTGATGCCCGCTATCTCCTCATCGGTCAGGCCCTTGGCGATGCGGTCCATGATGGTTGCCGGAGTCTTGCCGGTCTTGTAAGCCTCTAACAAGGCCCGGAGCGCCTCAGGGGCCAGGCCCTCAAGCCCGGGGATCGATGCCGCGTCTTGCGGTCCGCCGTGGCAGGTTTGGCAGGTGGCGACGATCAGGCGCAGGCGCGCCGCGTCCGCCGCCTCGGTGGCGAGGGCGGCAGGCCCGGCGGCCATGGCGCAGAGAAGCAGGGCCGGCGCCAAGCCGAATTTCACGGCAGGGCGGTCCCCTGTTTTGCCTGTTTTGTTCGGTCTCATAGCGCGCTGAGCCAAGACAGCCCCTTGCCCTTAGCCTGAGTGTGATACTATCATGCCTCAGCCTCCCCGAAATGTCAGGGGAGGGGAGCCGGCGGCGAAGCGAAGCCCGGCTCGTTCCATGTTCCCGACTCGGTCGCTATGTTCAAGTTCAGTCTTCTTTTCTCATGTGTCTGTCTGTGCGGCTCGGCGTCCGCCGCCGGGGTGGTGGAGGTCTATGTCAGCATCCCCCCGCAGAAATATCTGGTGGAGCAGGTCGGAGGAGAGCATGTCAAGGCGCGGGCCCTGATGGCACCGGGGCAGATTCCGGAGACCTTTTCCCCCACGCCCCGGCAACTGGCGGCCCTGTCCCGGGCGGATGTCTATTTTCGGGTGAATGCGCCGTTGGAAAAAAACTGGCTGGCTTCCATCCGCGCCGCCAATGAAGCCCTGAGGATCATAGCGTGTTGCGAGGGCCTGCCTGAGGGGGCCGGCGCGGAGGCGCTGGCGGGCGATTTTCATCTGTGGACTGACCCGAACCACGCCCGGCGCATGGCGAAACGCATCGAACAGACGCTGGCGGAGTTGGACCCAGCACGCGCGCCGACCTACGCCGCCAATTTTCAGCGCTTGCAAGCCACCCTAAAGGCCCTGGACCGGTTCATCAGGGAATCCTTAGCGCCTCGAAGAACCTCGCATTTCATCGTCGCCCATCCCTCCTGGGGGCATTACGCCAGGGCCTACGGCCTGACGCAACTGGCGGTGGAATCGCCCTCTGGCCATGTGGGGCCGGGCGCCTTGGGGGCCCTCATCGCCACGGCGAGGCGGGAGGGGGTGCGCACGGTGTTCGCCCAACAGGATATGGATCCCTCTATCATCCAAAGCCTTGCCGATGAAATCGGCGCGGAGCTGTCGAGTCTGAATCCCTTGGCGGAGGATTATGTCAACAATCTTAAGGAGACGACCATCAAGATCGCCAAGGCCCTGCGATGAGTCAGCCGGAAGCCATCAACATCAGCCGCCTCAATTTTTCTTATGGCGCCGCGCCAGTGCTGAAAGACATCAACCTTTCCATCGCCGCCGGGGAGTTTTTCGGCCTCATCGGCCCCAACGCCGCCGGGAAAAGCACCCTGATAAAACTGTTGATGGGCCTGATGCAACCCGATGCGGGGGAGGTCAAGGTCTTGGGCCAGTCGCCGGCGCAGAGCCGGGAGAAGATCGGGTATGTGCCGCAACATGCGTCTTTCCCCCGCAATTTTCCCATCACGGTGGCGGAGGTGGTCATGTTGGGGCGGCTGGCGGGCGCCGGGTCCTGGGGCGGCTTTGGTCGCGCCGACCGGGAGGCGGCCCAGGGGGCCCTGGAGACGGTGGCGATCGAGGCCCTCGCCTCCCGGCCCATCGCCAGCCTGTCCGGCGGGCAACTGCAACGGATGTTGCTGGCCCGGGCCCTGGTCTGCCAGCCGGAAGTCCTGTTGTTGGACGAGCCGACCGCCAATATCGATGTGCGCGCGGAAGAGAACATCTTTGCCCTGCTGAAGCGGTTTAGCGACGCCATGACCATCATCGTGGTTTCCCATGATGTCGCCTTCATCTCCGGCTATGTGCATCGGGTGGGGTGTCTGAATCAAACCCTCGTCTGCCACGAGACCGAGTCCATCAGCGGCAAGACCATAGAGGAGCTGTACGGCGCCTCCGTCAGGATGATCGACCATGCCCACACCATGCCTATAGACTGGCAACAGAAGGTGGAGAAAACGCCATGACGGAATTCTTCCAGGCCCTGGTTGAGTTCAGGTTCATGCAACACGCCCTGTTGGCCTGTCTGTTGGCCAGCCTGGGTTGCGGGGTGATGGGCGTCTATATGGTGGTCAAGCGCATCGGTTTTCTCGCTGGGGGGATCGCCCATTCCGTGTTGGCGGGCATGGGGATAGCGTATTTCGCCGGGGCCGCGCCCATGGCGGGCGCGGTGGTCTCCGCGTTGGCGGCGGCGGTGTGCATCGGCATGATCAAGATGCGCTGGCGGCAGGACGAGGACATCCTCATCGCGGCGTTCTGGTCCGGAGGCATGGCGGTGGGCGTCCTGTTCATCTCGCAGACCCCTGGCTACCAGGTGGACCTGATGAGCTACTTGTTCGGCAACATCCTGTTGGTGTCCGGCCAGGACCTGTTGCTCATGCTGTTGTTGGACGGGATCATCCTGACCGCGGCCTTCGTCTTCTACAAACTCTTCCTCGCCACCGTGTTCGACGAGGAGTTCGCGCGCCTGCGGGGCGTCCGCGTGGAGTTGCATTACATCTTGTTGTTGTGCCTGATCGCCTTGACGGTGGTGCTGTTCATACAGATCGTCGGCTTGGCGTTGGTGATCGCCTTGTTGGCCCTCCCCGCCGCCAGCGCCGCGCAATTCGTCTCGTCCCTGGGCAAGATGATGTTGTTGGCGGTGTTTTTCAGCCTGTTGGCGACCTGCGCCGGGCTGATGGCCTCCTATCAGCCGAACCTGCCCTCAGGGGCGCTGATGATCGTGGCGGCATGCCTGGTGTACATCTTGTGCGTCGCGGCCCGGCGCCTGTTTTCAACGGGTCCGGCGAGCTCTGGAGGCCTTGGCAAGGGCCGCGATTAGGTCTGCCGAGTCCTCCCAGCCCAGGCAGGCGTCGGTGATGCTCTGCCCATAAACCAGCGTTTTGCCGGGGATGACCTCCTGCCGTCCCTCCCGCAGGTGGCTTTCCACCATGACGCCGAAGATCCGCTCCTCGCCCTCGCTGATTTGCCGGCACACATCCGCGCCCACCTCCAGTTGCTTTTTGTGCTGTTTCTCGCTGTTGGCGTGGCTGAAATCCACCATGATCCGGGGCGGCAGGCCCACGGCGGTCAGTTCCGCAGCCGCCGCCGCTATGTTAGTCCGGTCGAAATTGGGCTTTTTGCCCCCGCGCAAGATGACATGGCACTGATCGTTGCCCGTCGTGGCGTAAATGGCGGAATTGCCCTCCTTGCGCAGGGATAAAAAATGATGGGGCTTGTTGGCGGCGCGAATGGCGTCGACGGCGACTTTCACCCCGCCGTCGGTGCCGTTTTTGAACCCCACCGGGCAAGACAGCCCCGATGCCAACTCCCGGTGCGCCTGACTCTCGGTGGTGCGGGCCCCTATGGCCCCCCAGCTCACCAGGTCGGCGACATACTGCGGAGTGATGATGTCGAGAAACTCCGTGCCGGCCGGCACCCCCATTTCGTTCAGGTCAAGCAACAGGCGGCGCGCCAGCCGCACCCCCTTGTTGATGTGAAAGCTGTCGTCCAGGTCGGGGTCGTTGATCAGACCCTTCCAGCCCACCGTGGTGCGCGGCTTCTCAAAATAAACCCGCATGATGAGGACCAGCTCCTGCGCGTGTTTTTCCATGAGCGGCTTGAAGCGGCCCGCGTATTCCTTGGCCGCGTCTAGGTCGTGTATGGAACAAGGCCCCATCACCACCAACAGGCGCCGGTCCTCCTGGCTCAGCAATTTCCCGATGGTTTGCCGGGTCAAATAGGTGGTTCGGGCCGCCGCCTCAGTGATGGGGAGCTCCTCGCAGATCTCTCGCGGGGGCGTGACAGCCTTGACGGAGGCTATGCGCAGGTCGTCTGTGAGGTGCATGGTTCGGCGGTCTCCCTAACCCGGCGGCCAGGTGAACGGACGCCCCCCCAGGATATGCAGGTGCAGATGAAACACGGATTGGCCCGCCTCCGCGCCGTTGTTCACCACCAGCCGGAAGGCGTCGCCCACGCCCTGTTCCCGCGCCACCTGGTTGGCGGTCAACAGCAGGCGGCCCAACAGGGCCTGATGGTCGGCGCCGGCCTCAACCAGCCGGGCTATGGGCTGTTTCGGGATCACCAGGATATGAACGGGAGCCTGGGGGTTGACATCCCTGAAGGCCAAACACTCATCGTCCTCGTACACGATGTCGGCGGGGATCTGGCGGTTGATGATCTGCGCGAAAATGGTGTCCGTCATGGCGGTTTTTACTCCAGGCTGAAAGAAACGCATAATAGCAGGAAAAGACGGGTCTGGCCCCGGCGCGGCGCGCCCGGCCTCGGCCCCACCGGTTTGTTTTTATGGGAAACGGCATGAAAAATCCTGAGAGCGGCCACGGGCGGCGGCCAGCGACCGCCGGTGGCGCGAGCTTGGCGCGGACAGCGGCGTCGGTGACCCTGCATTGCCTGGCGGGTTGCTCCATCGGCGAGTTCATCGGCTTGGCCATTGGCGTTCAACTGGGCCTGTCGGTGGTCGCCACCATCCTGTTGGCCACCACCTTGGCCTTTGTCACGGGCTTCCTGCTTGCGCTCATCCCCCTGGTCCATGGCAAGGGCATGACCTGGGGCCTGGCCTTCAAGACCATCTGGTTAGGCGAGGCGATCTCCATCAGCGTCATGGAAGTCGCCATGAACGCCGCCGATTACCTGGCCGGCGGCATGACCGCCCCCTCGGTGGCCGCCCCTGTCTTCTGGTTCGGCTTGTTGGCGGCCCTGGTGGCCGGCTATGTCTGCGCCTACCCGGTCAACTTCTACATGGTCAAACGCAACCTGCCCCGTTGCCATTAGTCCCCGCGCGCCGGCGGCTGGGCCTAGCCCCCTGCGCGCCGGGAAAATCGGGAACTCAAAACTTGTTTGGCTAATCTCGAAAACAGGGGTAAAATCCCCCTTGATGGAGCCGCGCCCGCACCCGCCCTTTTGAAAGCAACCGGACAGCGTCGCAATGTTAGATGAACTGATTGCAGGGAAGAAGAAGCAATGGCTTGAAGCCGACGCCTGCCCCGTCAAGGGCCTGCTGGATTACATGAGGAAGCAGGGCCGCCTGCGGGAGCCCCAGGTGGAGGCCATTGCCACCTATCTGTTCCTGAAAATTGCGGGGGGCAACAAACCCCTGTGGCAACTCTTTGCGGAGAATTTCTTCACCCCCGATCTGGATCTGGCCCAGCTGGATCTCAGCGAGAAGACCCGCCAGTTTTTGCGGGAGAACGAGGCCGCCCGGGCCCTGTACGCGTTTTCCATTCAACCGCAAGAAGACGGAAACTTGCTCTTAGAGAAACTGGAGAAGCTGATCAGAAAAGACCCGGCGGCTCTGGATTGCGAGCGGGTCATCAAGGAGATCTTCTACGAGGTCAGCTACGCCGACTACCTGATGAGCCTGCCCATGGGCGCCGGCAAGACCTTCCTCATGGCCGCCATCATCTACCTGGATTTGCTCTTTGCCCGGAACGAACCCCACAACCCCCATTTCGCCCACAACTTCATCGTGCTGATCCCCTCGGGCCTAAAGTCCTCCATCGGCCCCAGCCTAAAGACCATAAAAGACTTTGATCCGGAATGGGTGATTCCCAACCCCGCCGCCGGCCAGATCCGGCGGGAGCTGGCATTTGAAATCCTGGACGAGCAAAAGTCGGCTAAAAGCAGCAACAGGGTCAGAAACCCCAATGTTCAGAAAGTCAGCCGGTGTTTCCCCTATCCCTACGCCAATGTGTTTGTCGTCAACGCCGAGAAGGTCATTCTCGACCGGCTCGATGAGCGGCCTCAGGAGTTGATCGAGCGCAGCGAGGATGAGCAGGACCAGCGAGCCAACGAGTTGCGCAACTGGCTGGGGAAAATCCCGAACCTGTCCATCATGATAGATGAAGTTCACCACGCCGCCACGGCTGACATTAAACTGCGGCAAGTGGTCAACCGGTGGCAACGGAGCGGCAAGATCGTCTCGGTCTTGGGTTTTTCGGGGACGCCTTATTTAAGCGGCCAGGACCAAAAACAGAAACAGGTCACCGTCAATGAAGAAGTCACTATCCGATTTCCCCGGATCGCCAACACCGTGTATTACTATCCACTCATTCAGGCGGTTCGCTCGTTCCTGAAAAAGCCGCAGGTGAAGATAGCGCAGGGGGTTCAAGAGCGGCTGGCGCTCATCCGCTCGGGCGTGGAAGATTTTAAGGCGCGGTTCGGCGCGAAACGCTACGCCGACGGGGCCCTCGCCAAGCTCGCCATCTACTGCGGCGACATAGAAACGCTGGAGGAGGAAGTCTATCCCTTCCTGACCGGGAAATTGAACATTCCGGAAGCTGAGATTCTGAGGTTCCACCGGGGCAACAAGGACTATCCTGTGCCGCCTGGGGCCGAGTTGGCGTTTCGCTCCCTGGACCTGCCCGCGCCCCACGCCGCGCCCCAACGCTACATCCTGTTGGTCCAGATCGGCAAGGAAGGCTGGGATTGCCGCAGCCTCACCGGGGTCATTTTATCCCAGCAAGGGGACTGCCCCAGGAACATGGTCTTGCAGACCAGTTGCCGCTGTTTGCGCCAAGTTGACGCCGACGCGGCGGAAGAGGCCCTGATCTGGCTCAACGACGGCAACGCGAAAACGCTGAATGCGCAACTGAAACAGCAACAGCGGACCTCCATAGAGGAAATCAACTCGGCGGGCGCCGGCCTTGGCGAAACGCAGGTAGAGCGTCATTCCCGGATGAAACAGCTGGAACTGCCGGCCCTGGACTTTTATCAGCTCCGGGTGAATTATCAGGATGTGATCAAGAGGGAAGTTCAGACGGAGCAGGATCTGCAAGCCCTGTGCGACGCTCTGGAAGACTACCGCCGGGATATTCCCTTGATTATCGACACTGATTTTGAGGCCATGGAGGCGGGCGAGCTAAACAGCGGGAAAGTCGATGAAAAAGGGCAACCCGCCAGCTTCGCGCACTGGTTGCATGACATCGCCAAGGGGGGTTTTCACACCATCTCCACAGACCAGTTGCGCCAGTTTAAGGAGCAACTGCGAGCGATCTTTGACAAGATCGCCGTGAAGCAATCCCAGGGCGAGCACTGCTGGAATGAGAGCTACGACCGCTACGCCATTGAGAGCCGCATCCGTTTGGCGTTCAGCCCGCGGCGTGAGTTAAGGACCAGCTTCGAAGTGATTCCCGACAAGGCGGAATTGTTGTTGGTGGATAAGCTGGGACCGGTGGACTTCAATGACAAACTCTATCCGAACAAAGCCGATGTAAGGCGCGTGTTGCAACTCGACGAGAACCCGGAGCCGACAACCGAGAAGGAACGGCAGAAAGCCCGACAGAAAGTTCAACAAGCCATTGAAGCCCTGAAAGAACAGGGCATGAACACCAGCCAGCTCGAGCGAGAACTGGAGGAACTCTCAGACCAATCCTCAGTGGCGGTGGCGCAGCGGGACAAGAGTTTTCACTATCTGCCTTACAATTTCGCGCGTAGCGGGTTTGAATTGGAGTTGTTGCGCAAGGCCTTGTCGCTGAGGAGCTTTCAGAACTCCGCGTTGGAAATTTACTACAATGGCGAGCAAGGACTAACAGGCTTTGTGATCGATTGTTTTCAGAAAGAAAGAACCAGCTGGCGGAACATCGGCCGCTACACCACCGATTTTTTAATCATTCAGCGGGGGCCGGATAAAAAGGCGATCAAGAAGGCGTTGATGGTGGAAACCAAGGGCGAGGGCTACGCCCATGACCCGAACTTCCAGGCGCGGAAGTCTTTTGTGGAAGGTGCGTTTTTAGAGCAAAACAAAAAGCAGTTTGGCTACGACAAGTTTGATTTCCTGTACCTGCAAGACACCGACGGCATCGATAACAACATCCGCAAGTTGAGTGGAAAAATCACTCAATTTTTTACTGGAGAACAAAACCATGCCGGTTAACTACACGCCCTACCTCCCCGACCCCGTAGAAGGGCAGGCCCTGCTCGCCTCCCCGCACGGCCAGTGCCGGTTGCCCTACTGGGACTGCGACCAAGTGGTTGAAAAAATCTCGCGAGGCATGCCGCGCTACGAAGTGGAACGGGTTGAACAGGTGGGCAAGGCGGCCCGGGGCCGGGGCTGGAACAACCTGTTGTTGCGGGGGGAGTGCCTGTCTGCCTGCGCTTATCTTAAGGACTCGGGGGTCAAGGTCGATTTGGTGTATATCGACCCGCCTTTTGCCAGCGGCGCCAACTACGCCAAACAGCTCTATATTCGCCGCCGCCCCGACTTAGCGCAAGAAATCGCCGCCGCCGAGCAAAAAATGGAGATGGAAGAACTGCAGGCCTTCGAGGAGACCTTGTACGGCGATATATGGAAGAAGGAAGACTACCTGAACTGGATGTACGAAAACCTGATGGCGATCAAGAGCGTCATGGCGGACGCCGCCAGCATTTATGTGCATTTGGATTGGCACATTGGCCACTATGTCAAGGTCCTGATGGACGAGGTGTTTGGCGAGGAGAATTTCCAAAATGAATTAGTTTGGTACTACACAAATAAGATTCCTGATACAAGGAAAAAGCAATATCAGAGCTCCTATGACTTCATTTTGTTTTATACAAAATCCGAAGTCTATCCTTTCTATCATCAACAAGAAAAAAGAGAAAAACCCATCAAAGTTTCGAGAATGAGGAAGGTTGAAGGTAAAAAGATTTACTTGAAAGGAGAAGACGGCAAAGGTTTATATGATATTCGCGAGACGAGGGTGGTTGATAATGTTTGGACCATACCACTTTTGCATGCACAGCCTGAGATTGTTGATTACCCTACCCAAAAGCCTGAGGCCCTATTGGAGCGCATCATCAAGGCCAGCAGTGATGAAGGCATGATCGTCGCCGATTTCTTCGGCGGCAGCGGCGTCGTCGCCAAAGTGGCCCAGACCCTGAACAGGAAATTTATTCACTGCGATGTTGGCGTCAACAGCCTGCAAACCACCCGGGACCGTCTGCAAGAGACCCGCGCCGCCTTCTCTATGTTGGAGATCAAAGACGGCGTCAGCCTGTTCCGCAACCCCCAACAGACCATGGACAAGTTGGCCCAGCTGATCCCCGGCCTGCAACAGAAGGTGGCAGGCCTGAGCGATTTCTGGTTCGGCGCGATCTCGGACAGCAAGCTGGGGCTTATTCCCGTTTATGTGCCGGATTTAACCGACAGTGGCCAAAAGGTGTTGGATGTGCCGGTCGTCAACCGGATCGTCAACGAGGAATTGCAAAAACTGGAGGAGTTGCCTGAGAAGGTCATCGCCTATTTTGTCGATATCGAGGACCGTCCCTATTTGGAGAAATTCGCGTGGGACGAGAACCCCACCATGGTCAAAGTGGAATTCCGCGATCTGAAGGCCTTGTTGAATGAAATTGTTGACAACGATGAGATTAAACACAGCGCGCGCAAAACGAAAAACGGGCATGTGACCCGCATTGTCAAATTCCACAGCGACCGCCTGCGCCAAAAAATTGACGAGTTCAACGGCAAGAGCGAGGCGGTCAAGGGTAAAGGCAGGGCAACGCTGGTTCAGATCAGCGAGGCGGGGCTGGAGCTGGTCGAGTGGTTGGCGGTGGATTGCGAAAGCGCGGAAGGTCCCTGGCGCAGCAGCCATGAGGTCAAGATCGACAAGAGGGGCTACGCCGCCATAGACGGCGAGAAGACCAAGACATTCTGGGATGGCAAAATCGTCTCGCGCAAGAAACCCCTGCGCCTGAAGGTTCGCAACATCGCCGGCGATGAAACCATCAAGGTCCTTGCCCGCTGACCCCGGCTTGCGCCGGGACTACCGGTCCGCGGCCCTGCTTGAGGCGGAGGTCCATGCCGACCCGGTGGAGCAATTCAAGGACTGGTTTCAACAGGCCGTTGCCTTGGACCTGCCGTTGCCCAACGCCATGGCCTTGGCCACCGCGACCCGGGACGGCAAGCCTGCTGTGCGTTATGTGTTGCTGAAGGACCTGAGCGCCGCGGGGTTTTCCTTCTACACCCATGCTGTCAGCGCGAAGGGCAAGCAGATAGCGGACAATCCCGAGGTCGCTCTGGCGTTTTACTGGTCGCAGATGCACCGGCAGGTGCGGGTGGAGGGCCAGGCCCGGTTGCTTTCCGCCGCGGAGTCAGACGCCTATTTCAACACTCGTCCCGACGACAGCCGGCTTGCCGTGTGGGTCGCCGAGCAGAGCAGCGTCGTGGAAAGCCGGGCCTTTTTGGAGGCCCGCATGGCGGAACTGGAACGGCAATACGGCGGCGAGCCAGCGCCTAGGCCCGCCAACTGGGTGGGCTATCGGGTCAAACCCGAACGCATGGAATTCTGGCAGGGCCGGGAAAGCCGTCTGCACGACCGCCTGCTCTACGCCTGGCGGGATGGCGGCTGGCGCCTGAGCCGGTTGGCCCCTTGAAGAAGGGGCGGGATTTAGTGGGCCCGGTAGGACTCGAACCTACGACCAATGGATTCACTTCGCCCTTTTATTTCTAAAAGGAGTGGACTATCTCACTACCCTCAACTGAATGACAGGGCACGGGACGCTCTCGCCTGTTATTAAGAACGCTTTAAGTTCCCAGGTAGTCTCTGCACCTTCCGGGGGTGCACCCCCGGCTTGGCTCAGGGTTGCCAGTCCGTCCGGCGGACGGGTTGAGGTTCCCCTGAATTCATCCCGTTCATTTCACGCCTCTCGGCGTGAACGCACCTACACAGATGAGTCCACTGCTCTAACCAACTGAGCTACAGGCCCAAACGGAAGAGGATTGTAGCAGACTTTTTGTCAGCGCGGGAAGGCAGGGCCGGCGCGGCAGGGCGCGGGCGAGACGGAGATGGCGCAAACGACAACGCCGGGATCGCGCCCGGCCCAAAGACGGGGAGCGGCCCGTCTCAGCTGTTGTTGCTGTCCAGGAAGGTTCGCAACTGTTCCGAGCGGCTGGGATGGCGCAGTTTCCGCAGGGCCTTGGCCTCGATCTGGCGAATCCGCTCGCGGGTGACATCGAACTGTTTGCCGACTTCTTCCAGCGTGTGGTCCTGGGGCCTCTCTATGCCAAAGCGCATGCACAGCACCTTCGCTTCCCGGTCTGTCAAGCCCTGCAGGGAATCCTTGGTGGCCCGGCGCAGACCCTCGAAACTGGCGTAATCCACTGGCGCCTGGGCGTTGTTGTCTTCAATGAAATCCCCCAGGTGGGAATCATCGTCGTCGCCTATGGGGGTCTCCATGGAGATGGGTTCCTTGGCTATCTTCAGCACCTTGCGCACCTTCTCCTCAGGCATTTCCATCTTGATGGCCAATTCTTCCGGCGTGGGCTCCCGGCCCTTCTCCTGCAAGATCTGCCGGGAGACCCGGTTCAGCTTGTTGATGGTCTCAATCATGTGCACGGGGATGCGGATCGTCCGGGCCTGGTCCGCGATGGAGCGCGTGATGGCCTGGCGTATCCACCAGGTCGCGTAGGTGGAGAACTTGTAGCCGCGCCGGTACTCGAACTTGTCCACCGCCTTCATCAGACCGATGTTGCCTTCCTGTATGAGATCCAGGAACAACAATCCGCGGTTGGTGTATTTCTTCGCAATGGAGATCACCAGGCGCAGGTTGGCTTCAACCATCTCTTTTTTCGCCTTGCGGGTCTTGGCCTCGCCGATGGATATTTTTTTGTTGATGTCCTTGATTTCCGCCACGCCCAACAGGTTGTCTTCGAACGCCGTCGTCAGCTGGGTTTGGGCCGTGACGATCCGCTCCGCCACCTTCGCCAAGCCAGCGGAGTAGGGTTTGGCGGCTTCGATCTGCCCCGCGGCCCAGGAGGCGTTGGTCTCGTTGCCGGCGAAAGCGGCGAGAAACTCAGGGCGCGGCATCTTCGCCTCATTCACGCACAAGTCCCTGATTTCGCGCTCCGTCTCCCGGATGACATCAATCAACTGGCGGACATTCAGCACCAACTCAGCGATGAACTTGGGCGCCATGCGCAGGTCGAGAAATTTTTCCGTTATCTGGGTTTGCAGGGCCGCGGAGCGTTTGTGCTGGGCGCCTTTGCGTTTGATGGACTTGACCAGCTTCTTGTAGAGGCTGTCTATCTCTTGCACAACCGCGCGCACCGCCGCCTCGTTGGCGGCCGCCGCCAGCTCGGCCTCTTTGGAATCGCCGTTGCCATTCTTGCCCCCGGCCGACTTGGGTTTGGCCTGCGGCGGCAGGCCGGTGTCCGGATATTCTTCGTGATCGTTAAAGCCCAGGATGTAATCAGACAGCTTCTGATACTTTTTCTCCACCAGCGAGTAGGCCCCCAAGAGCATGTTGATGGTGGCGGGATACAGGGAGAGCGCGTTGAGGATCTCGTTGATGCCCTCTTCGATGCGCTTGGCGATCCTGATCTCGCCCTGGCGGGTCAACAAGTCAACCGTGCCCATTTCCCGCATGTACATGCGCACGGGGTCTGTGGTCCGGCCCAATTCGCTTTCGACGCTGACCAAGGGCGAGTTCGCCTCGTCCGGCGTCACGGTGGAATTGTTCGACATCATCTGTTCGAGATTCGGCGGGGATTCGCGCACCTCGATGCCCATGTCGGCGATCATGTTGATGATCTCCTCGATCTGTTCGGGGTCCACCACAATGTCGTCGGGCAGGTGCTCGGTCACCTCGTGGTAGGTGACAAAGCCCTGTTCCTTGCCTTTGGCGATGAGCAGTTTCAGTTGCGTTTTTTCGCTTTCCGCGTCCGGAAGGGTGGGATCTTCAAGGGGTTCGATTTCAGGCATGGGAGTTCGGCTCTGTCCTCAACTTATTGATGGATTTAATGTGATTAGGCAAAAATACAATCAGCCATTATAGCGCCTTGCCGCGCCGGTGTCCAGCGCAATTTCACTTGTGTTGCGAAAATGGGGGTCTGGCCCTGGTTTTCAATGGCTCGCGGCCCTATGCGGCAGGGTCAGGCCCGGTGGATTGTCGCCGGCTTCCTCCTGGGTAGCGTTGCCGCAGAGTGGTTTTTTCGGCTTCCGAGAGTTCGCTGGGTCTGCCGCTCTGGGCGATCTTCTCGATAGACTGCCGCGCCTTGCTTTGCTTCAGGTTCTCCAGTCCGTCCAGGAATTGCCGCTCCGGGTCGAAGGACTCCTCGCCCAAGGCCTCCGGCTCAGACGCCAATTCATTCAGGCGCCGCTCGTAGCGGGTGCCGCGCCAATGTTCCAACATGGTGGCGCAGCTAATTCCGGGATTCGAGTGGATCAGATCGATGAGCGCCTTCAGCACCTCCGCGCCCGCCACCGGGAGGCCCGCCAGGTCCTCCGGGTCCGCCACCAACCGGGCCAACTCCGGTTTGTTCAACAGGTAGGCGATGAGTTCGCCGACGGCCCCCGGGTTTTCGCGCCGGCGGACCCGCCGCGGTGGGCCCGTCGGGGCGGGTCGCTTTTGCGCCAATTTGCCGCGCAACATCTCCTCGACGCCGGCGCCGCCGAGACCAGCGCTCTGCGCCACATCCGCGATGAGCAAACGGCGCAGTCCGCTGTCGGGCATCTGGGCCAGATAAGGCAGGATCAGATCTAACAGCCGCGCCCGCTCTTCGCGGGTGGCGGTCCCCGTTTGAGCCCTTATGGAGTCCAGCAGGAAACTGGAGCAGGGAACGATGTTCTCAGCGGATGAAAACTTTTCCGGTCCGTGTTTTCTCACATAAGTGTCGGGGTCTTCCCCGGCGGGCATGAAATTAAACAGGGCCTGCCGGCCCTCCCGGAGCTGGGGCAGGACGGTTTCCAACGCGCGCCACGCCGCTTTTTTGCCGGCCTCGTCGCCATCGAAGCAGAACACCACCTGGGGGACAGCGCGAAAGACTTTTTCCAGTTGCTCCTTGGTGGCGGCCGTGCCTAAGGTGGCGACGGCGTTGAGGATGCCGTGCTGGGCCAGGGCTATCACATCCATGTAGCCTTCCACCACATACAGCTTTTCCAGTTGTTTCACCTTGCTCCGCGCCTGGTGGAGGCCATAGAGTTCGCGCCCCTTGTGAAAGACGGGGGTCTCCGGGGTGTTCAGATACTTGGGTTTGTCGGCGGCGTCCAACACGCGCCCGCCAAAGCCGACGACGCGCCCGCGCTGATCGTGGATGGGAAATATGATGCGGTCGCGGAAGCGGTCGTAGCAGTTGTCCCCCCTGGGGCCTTCTCCATCCTTGCGCGTCAACATGCCGGCCCGGATTAGCCGCTCCCGCGCCCCGGCGTCCCGGCCCAGGGCCTGCCGCAAATTGCCCCAGCCTTCCGGCGCGTAGCCTAATTCGTAAATATCCGCCACCGCGGCGCTGACGCCCCGGTTTTTCAGATAGGCGGCGGCGCGTTCGCCCGCCGGTTCGCGCAACTGGCGCCTGTAGAACTGCGCCGCTTGGCTTAACAACTCGCGCAATTCGGCGCTCTGCTCCGGTTGCGGCGCGTAGCCGGCCTCCCGCGGGATCTCAAGGCCGCAACGGGCGGCAAGATCTTCCACGGCGTCCACAAACCCCAGGCCGCCGTGTTTCATCAGAAAGGTGATGGCGGTGCCGCTGGCGCCGCAACCGAAGCAGTGGTAAAACTGTTTGGCTTGATTTACCGAGAAGGAGGGCGTTTTTTCCTCGTGGAAGGGGCAATGGGCTTGATAATTCTTCCCCGCCTTGCGCAGGGGGACATAGCCGTCGATGAGTTCCACGATGTCAACCCGCGCCACCAACTCATCGATAAAACTCTGTGGAATTTTTCCCGCCATCGCCCCCGCAAGCGTAGCGCAAAAACCGCTTGTTCGCCAAATGAAACAGCGCCGCGCCCGCTCCGCCCGGCGGAGGTTTGCGGCGCCGGCTTGCGTTCCCTGCGGGCCGGGCTAACTCAGCCGGGCCTTCACCATGCCGCTGACCTTGCCCAGGTCGGCGCGCCCCTGCGTTTGGGCCTTCAGCTGTCCCATGACCTTGCCCATGTCTTTCATGGAGGCCGCGCCCGTGGCGGCGATGGCCTCGTCGATCAGGCTCTGGATTTCAGCCGCGGCAAGGGGCTGGGGCAGGTAGCCCGTGATGAGCTCCAGTTCAAACCGCTCTTTTGCAACGAGGTCGGCCCGTTGCGCTTTTTCATACTGCGCTATGGACTCGCGGCTCTGGCTCGCCATTTTGTTCAACACGCCCGTCGTTTGGGCGTCGTCGAGCTCAATGCGCTCATCGACTTCCTTCTGCTTGATGGCGGCGGTGATCAGGCGCAAGGCGGCGAGTCGCTGTTTCTCCTTGCCGCGCATGGCGGCTTTGACATCCTCGTTGATGCGATGTTTGAGGTCGCTCATGGCGTGGAGAGGCGCCCGCCAGCCTAATGTTGCCGGACCGGGCGCAGGATGTTTCTTGTCTGGCGTTTCTGGTGGCGTTTCACCGCGGCGGCGGCTTTGCGTTTTCTTACTTGCGTGGGTTTCTCGTAGGATTCGCGGCGGTGGACCTCGGCCAAAATCCCGGCTTTTTCGCAGGCCCGTTTGAAGCGCCGCAACGCGAAATCAAACGGTTCATTGTCTCTCACTTTCACAGAAGGCATATTGCGTGTTGTTCCTGTTCCTCATTGGTCAAGGGTTGATAAAGAACGGCAATTTTAGTGGGAAATGGATGGAATGCAAGTAAAATATGCGATTTTTAGAGGCCTGGGCGGCAAATGCGCGTATTGGGGATAGAAACTTCCTGCGACGAGACCGGCGTCGCCATCTACGACTCGGATCGGGGGTTGTTGGCGAACCAGTTGCACAGCCAGGCCCGGTTGCACGACCCCTATGGCGGCGTGGTGCCGGAATTGGCCTCCAGAGATCACATTCGCCGGATTTCCCCCTTGATCAAGGCCGCCATGGGGGAGGCCGGACTGGCGTCTGAGGCCATAGATGGCGTGGCGTACACCGCTGGCCCGGGCCTGGCCGGCGCCCTGTTGGTGGGGGCCAGCGTCGGCAGGAGCCTGGCCTACGCCTGGGGCGCGCCGGCCGTCGGCGTTCACCACATGGAAGCGCACCTGCTGGCCGTCATGCTTGAGGAGCAGCGTCCGGATTATCCCTTTCTGGCCCTGTTGGTCTCCGGCGGGCACACCCAGCTGGTGGAAGTGAGGGCGATGGGGGACTACGCCATGTTAGGGGAATCCCTAGACGACGCGGCCGGGGAGGCCTTCGACAAGACCGCGAAACTATTGGGGTTGGGCTACCCCGGGGGGCCCCGCTTGTCCGCCTTGGCCGCGCAAGGCCGCGCCGCCGGGCCTGTTTTCCCCCGGCCCATGACCGACAGGCCGGGCCTGGACTTCAGCTTCAGCGGACTGAAAACGGCCGTGGCCTTGGCGGTGAAAGAGCTGGACGGCGATGACGAACAGGCCCGCGCCGACCTGGCCCGCGCCTTCGTGGAGGCGGTGGTTGACACCTTGGCGATAAAATGCGAACGGGCCATGGAGCAGACCGGCATCAACCGGCTGGCCGCCGCCGGCGGGGTCAGCGCCAACAAGCAACTGCGGGCGCGGTTGCGGGAGATGGCGGCGCGCCGGGGGGGGCGGATCTTCTACCCGCGCCCGGAATACTGCACGGACAACGGCGCCATGATCGCCTACGCCGGTTGCGCCAAGCTCCAGGCGGGACATCGCGACCCCCTGTCCTTCGCCGCGCGCCCCCGCTGGCCCCTGGTCGCCACTGGCGCCGGCGGTTGAGCCGCGCCGGCCGGCCCCCTCAGGAGCCGGGCAAGACGATTTTTTCCTCAGTGCCTGCCAGCAGGTTTCTGATGTTTGAACGGTGCCGCCAGACCAACAGGATGGCCATCAGCCCGACGCCGGCAAGATAATAGCTGTCAGCGAGGAGCAGCCAGCAGAGCAGGGGGGCGAACGCGGCGCCCCAAAGGGCCGCTGCGGATGAATATCGAAACAACCACGCCGCGGCCAGCCAAATGGCGATGTATCCCGCGCCCAAGAGCCAGTGAAAGCCCAACAGCGCGCCGATGAAGGTCGCCACCCCCTTGCCGCCGCGCAACCCGAAAAACACCGGATAGAGGTGTCCCAAAAAGGCCGCCACCCCGCCCATGACCACAAAGGCCTCGGGGGCCCCGACCAGGCGCAAGAGCAACACCGGGAGCAGGCCCTTCAGCACATCCCCGCCCAGGGTCAGCAACGCGGCCTTTTTCCCGTGCAGGCGCATCACATTGGTGGCCCCCGGATTGCCGGAGCCGCTCTCCCGGGGGTCCCCCAGCCCCAGGGCCCGGCACACGATGACGGCGCTGGTGAGCGAACCGGCCAAATAGGCGGCGGCGACTAACCCGGCCTCAACCCACATGGCCCCAGTGCTTGCCGGTTGATCTTGGCGCTTGCATTTCCTTATCATACCGCACAACGATCTTTGCCCTACGCTATGGACATCATCTACCTGAACGACCTGCGCATCGACGCCGTCATAGGCATCTATGACTGGGAGCGCAGGACCAAGCAAACCGTCATCCTCGATATTGAAATGGCCGCCGACATCAGCAAGGCCGCCCATTCCGACAACATCGATGACGCACTGAGTTACAAGGCGGTGGCGAAACGCCTGAGCAGCTATGTCAGCGAGACGGAGTTCGCGCTGATAGAGACCTTGGCCGAGAAAGTGGCCGAGATATTGTTAAACGAATTCGAGACGCCCTGGTGCCGGCTGAGGTTGAACAAAAAAGGCGCGGTGCGGGGCGCTTGCGATGTGGGCGTGATCATAGAGCGCGGCGCCAGGCCTTGAAATGGCGCGAATTTTCATCGGCGTCGGCAGCAATCAAGAGCGGGAAATACGCCTCAGGGCGGGGATGGCGGCCCTGCGCCGCGTTTTTGGCAATGTGCGGGCCTCGGCGGTCTATGAAAACGAGGCCGTGGGCTTCGAAGGCGACGATTTTTACAATTTGGTGGTGGATTGCGACGCCGCCATGACTCTGGACGAGGTCCTGGGCGCGTTGCGCGCCATCGAGGACGAAAACGGGCGCGACCGAAACCAGCCCCGCTTCTCGCCCCGGAAGCTGGATCTGGATCTGTTGTTGTACGACGATCTGGTGGTGGCGCAAGACGCGCTCCAGTTGCCCCGTCCTGACATCGAGGAGTACGCCTTTGTTCTGCGTCCCCTGGCGGAGCTGGCCGGCGACTTGCGCCACCCGGTTTCAGGCAAGACTTACGCCCAGCTGTGGGCCGAGTTCGATCAATCACTACAGCCTCTAAGGCGGGTTGAGCTGGACCTGGGACTGGAGAGCCCCTAAGCGGCGCTTGCCCCGCAATCCGCGCTTGCCGTCGTCGGAGTCCTCCCCCGGAGGCCCTTAAGGGGCCAGGCCGCGCCCCCCTGCCACCATCAGCGTCTGGCCGGTCATGTAATCGGCCTCGGCGATGAGAAAATGCACGGCCTTGGCGACATCCGCCGGGTCGCCAAGTCGTCCCATGGGGGTCTTGGACAGGATCTTGGCCTTTGCCTCCTCATCCATGTTCTCAGGCCACAGGATGGCGCCGGGGGCCACCGCGTTCACCCGCGCCTCTGGTGCCAACTCTCTCGCCAAGGCGCGGGTCAGCATGAGCAGTCCGGCCTTGGCGACGCTATAGACTGAGTGGCCCTGCAAGGGCGCGCTCCCGTAGAGATCCGCGATGTTGACGAGGCAACCCCGGTGTTCTTTCAGGCTGGCGGCGGCCCGGCTGGCCAGGAACAACGGCGCCTTCAGGTTTGTTCCCACAAGTTCGTCCCAGCTCCCCTCGTCCAGGTCCGCCAGCGGGGTCGGATAGAACGCGGAGGCGTTGTTCACTAAGGCGTCCAGCCGGTGGTTGAAAGCCAGCGCCGCGTCGATCAGGGCCGCGCATGCCGCCGGTTGCAACAGGTCGGCTTGGGCGGTCGCGGCGGAACCGGGGCGGGCCTGGTTGAGTTCATCCGCAAGCCTCGCGGCCTCGGCTTCGGCGCGGCGGTAGTGAATGACCACATTGAACTGCTGGGCATGAAGGTGGCGGGCAATGACCGCGCCGATGCGCCGGGCGGCGCCTGTGATCAACACTGTTTTATTCGTCATGGCGTGGACAAGATGGGAGGCCAGCCCCGGCGCCGCCCCTGAGGGCCGAACCAAAACAAGCCGTGTTTCCCGCGGCGAGACGCGCTATAATGTCAATGAGCATAACCACAAATCAGGAGGTTCGCAATGACAGTGCAAGTTGGCGACCAGGCCCCTTCGGGGCGGTTTCATGTAATGAAGGCGGACGGCCCCGGCGTCCTGAGCAGCGCCGAGCTGTTCGCCGGCAAGAAAGTCGTCGTCTTTTCCGTGCCAGGGGCGTTCACCCCCACCTGTTCGAAAGAACACCTGCCCGGCTTTATCGACAATGCCGACGCCATCAAGGCCAAGGGCGTCGATGCCATTGCCTGCATGGCGGTCAACGACGCCTTTGTGATGGACGCTTGGGGCAAGAGCGCCGGCGCCGGCGACAAGGTGTTGATGTTGGCCGACGGCAACGGCGAGTACGCCGCCGCCCTGGGCCTGGAGCTGGACGGCTCCGGGTTCGGCCTGGGGACTCGCGGCCAGCGTTTCGCCATGGTGGTGGAAGACGGCAAGATCACCCAGCTCCATGTCGAAGCCCCCATGGAGTTCAAGGTCAGCGCGGCTGAAAACATCTTGGCGAGCCTGTGAGGCGGTTGACCCGCGTCGGGCCAGCCTGCGGGCGGGCCGGTTGACCGGTGCCGGGCCGATCGCGCCGCGCCAGCCGCGGAGTCGGAAGCGTTGAGTGGCTGGGGGCAGAGGATTCGAACCTCTACTTACGGAGTCAGAGTCCGCTGTCCTGCCATTAGACGAGCCCCCATGATCTGCAAGCCGCCCTCCCTGCTTAGGGGCATTCTACAACAACCGGCCTGAAAACGCCCGGTTTCCGGCCTGCAACAAACAGGCGGCTTCTTCTTCCGCCTCCAGGCCCCAGCCTCCCGGGACTGCGCTTGTCTCTCTGCTGAAGTTTGCGGATGGTCTATAGATGTCCGTTTGGAAGTTGTTATAATGTTTCAATATTGAAAGTGTAATTTTGTCTCGCAACTGAAAAATTTTCAGATTGTCCATCTGCTCGGAAAAAGTGCTGGCGTACATGCGCGAAAGCGCTGACTTGCGCTTGGTTTTTGACGCAGGTCAAGAAACAGGCAAGGCGTTTGTCGGGGTTGTGAACCAACCTCCGCCATGCTGACTTACCCGGCCATCGACCCCGTTGCCATTGACTTGGGGTTTTTGCAGATCCGCTGGTACGGGCTCAGCTATGTGGCGGGCATCCTGCTCGGCTGGTGGCTGTTGCGCCGCCGGAGGCAGTCCGCCCGCCCCCGGTGGCCCGCGGAACAAGTCGCCGACCTGGTTTTTTACTGCGCCCTAGGGATCATCATAGGCGGGCGGTTAGGCTCAGTGCTGTTCTACAATCTGCCCTACTACCTGCATTACCCCGGCGCCGTGCTTAAGATCTGGCAGGGGGGCATGTCGTTTCACGGCGGTTTGTTGGGCGTCGTCATCGCCCTGTGGCTGTTTGGGCGCCGGCAAGGCAAATCCCTGCTGGCGACAGGCGATTTTCTCGCGCCGGCGATCCCCCTGGGCCTGTTCGCCGGACGCATAGGCAACTTCGTCAACGGGGAATTATGGGGCAAGCCGACAGACCTTCCCTGGGCCATGGTCTTTCCAGGGGCCGGCCCCTTGCCGCGGCACCCCTCCCAGCTCTACGAGGCCTTCCTGGAAGGGATTTGCCTGTTCATCTTTCTGTGGTGGTTCTCCGCCAGGCCCCGGCCGGTCATGTCGGTGTCTGGCCTGTTTCTGTTGCTCTACGGCGTCGCGCGCATTGGCGTGGAGTTCACCCGCGAGCCGGACGCGCACCTGGGTTACATCGCTTGGGGTTGGCTGACCATGGGGCAACTCCTGTCCCTGCCCATGGTCCTAGCGGGTGCCGCGTTGCTCGGGCTGGTTTGGGCCGACCGCCGGAGGGCGGCGTGAAACAATACCTGGACTTGTTGAGCCATGTCCGCGAGCGGGGCGCGCGGAAATTGGACCGTACCGGCACCACCACCCTCAGCGTGTTCGGCTATCAGATGCGCTTTGATTTAGGGCAAGGGTTCCCCGCCGTCACCACCAAGAAACTGCACTTCAAGTCCATCATCCACGAGCTATTATGGTTCTTGCAGGGCGACTCGAACATCCGTTATCTGCAGGACAACGGCGTTTCCATCTGGGACGAATGGGCCGACGAGGAGGGCAAACTGGGCCCCGTCTATGGTGCGCAATGGCGTTCTTGGCGCGGCGCCGACGGCGTGGACATAGACCAAATCGCCAAGGTGGTGAAGCAGATTAAACACAACCCGGACTCCCGGCGCCTGTTGGTCAGCGCCTGGAATGTGGCGGAGCTGGACAAGATGGCCCTGCCTCCCTGCCACGCCCTGTTTCAGTTTTATGTCAGCAATGGCGCACTGTCCTGCCAGCTGTACCAGCGTAGCGCCGATGTTTTCCTCGGGGTGCCGTTCAACATCGCCTCCTACGCCTTGCTGACTCTGATGATCGCTCAGGTCGCCGGCCTCAAGCCCGGCGCGTTCATCCACACCTTGGGGGACGCCCACCTGTACGCCAATCACCTGGAACAGGCGGAATTGCAACTCGCTCGGAAGCCCTTCCCCGCGCCGCGCATGAAGCTCAATCCAGAAGTGGAATCGATCTTCGACTTCCGCTACAAGGACTTTGAATTGCTCGACTATGAGGCCCATCCGGCCATCGTCGCGCCCATTGCGGCGACGAAGATATCGCTCATCGTCGCCATGGACGAGGACGGAGTGATCGGGGCCAACGGCCGCTTGCCTTGGCGTTTGTCGGACGACTTGAAACGCTTCAAGAGGCTTACCATGGGCAAGCCCCTTATCATGGGCAGAAAGACCCACGAATCCATAGGGAGGGCCCTGCCGGGGCGCGAGAACATCGTCCTGAGCAGACAAGACCAACATGAGGCCCAAGGTTGCAAGGTCTTCAACGATGTGGAAGAGGCCCTGAGGCATTGCGCTCGGCAGGGGGAAGTCATGGTTGCCGGCGGGGCCTCTGTGTACGAGCAATTCTTGCCCCTGGCCCAGCGCATCTATCTGACCCGGGTCCGGGTGCGGACAAGGGCGGGCGGCGAGGTCCGTTTCCCGGCCTGGGACCGGGAAGATTGGCGCGAGCTCCAGCCGGGGACCGACCCGAACGATGAGTCGGGCGTCCAACTGAATTTGGACTTGCAAGGTCGGCGCGAGCTCCCGCAGGAATTCTGGCCCCAGACCTACCAGCCGGATGAAAACAACGATCACCCCCACCACTTTTCGGTGTGGGAGAGAAAGCAGGCGCGCTGATCCCTTTGCTCAGAGGGCCGAACAGCCAGCCCCCCGACTTTTCGCAACCCTTCCCTAAGCGGCGCGAACCTGCCTGGAAGGCACTCTGAAGCGTCGCTGATCCTCCAGGCGCAGGGCCGCCAAGTCGCCGCCCCAAACGCAGCCCATATCCAGCGGATAGACCCCGAACCGGCTGTAGTCCTGCTGGTAGGAGCGCAAGGCGGCCCAGTGGCCAAACAGGATTTTTTCCCCGCGGCTTGCTCTGTTCTCCAGCTCGAACCAAGGCCGGGCCGGGCCGGTGGCGGCGCTCGGGGTCCCTTTCTCCTTGAAATCCAGGCGTCCGTCCTCGTGGCAATAACGCAGACGCGTGAAGCAGTTGACAATGAAGCGCAACCGCTCCCAACCCGCCAGGTCCTCGGCCCACACATCGGGCTGGTTGCCGTACATATTGGCGAAAAAAGCCTCATGGGCCGGCCCCCGCAGAACTTCCTCGACCTCCGCGCTGAGCCGCAGGGCCTGGGCCAAGCTCCACTGAGGCGGCAGGCCGGCGTGGAGCAGGGTGAAGCCCAATTCCGGGTCGCGCCAGATCAGTGGTTGCCGCCTGAGCCAGGCTAAGAGTTCGGCGCAGTCCGCCGCCGCCAAGGTTTCATCCAAAGTGTCCCCCGGCCCCAGCCACTCTCGATGGCCGCTGCCCGCCGCCAACAGGTGCAGGTCGTGGTTGCCCAACACCGTGAGCGCCGCGGCGCCTAATCCCTTGACGAAGCGCAGACACGCCAAGGATTGCGGCCCCCGGTTCACCAGGTCGCCGGCGAACCAAAGCCGGTCCCGCCCGGGGTCGAAATTGATCTCGTGGAGCAGGTCTTTCAGCTCCTGGTGGCACCCCTGCAAATCGCCGATGGCGAAGGTCGGCATTATGAGGCGATCAATGCAACATGTTGGGGGTGGAAAGATTGAAGACCGGAATAGGCGAGGCGAACTCGGTGCCGTCATCCGCCACGATGTCGTAAGTCCCCTCCATGCAGCCTACCGGCGTCTCCAGTATGGCGCCGCTGGTGTATTGAAAGGTCTGGCCGGGATGCAAGTGGGGCTGTTCGCCCACCACCCCGTCCCCGCGAACTTCTTGCACCTTGTTATTGGCGTCGGTGATCACCCAGTGCCGGCGCAGCAAGGTGGCTGGCACGGCGCCCGTGTTGGTGATCGAAATGGTGTAGGCGAACACAAATTGGTTTTCTTCGGGAGTGGATTGTTCCCGCAGGTAGGCGGTCTCCACCGCCACGGTGAATTGATAGCGCTCGCGGTCTGCCATGCCGCCATTTCAGCATATTGCGCCGCCGTCGCGCAACAGGCCCTCCCGTCCTCAGCAGGGCCCCGGCCCCCTCAGGCGGCGCGGCGTTCGCGCTCGAAATAGCGGTATGAAATCGCCTCGCTCAGGTGCCGCTCAAGGATAGGCTCGGAGGCCTCCAGATCCGCCGCCGTTCGCGCCACGCGCAACACGCGGCACAGGCCGCGGGTTGACAGGCCCAGTTGCTTCACCGCCCTATGCAACAAGTCGGCGCGGCGCTGGTCCAGCCGGCAATGGTCCGTCAGCTCCCGGTTGTTCAGCTCGCTGTTGCGCTTGCCGGCCCGCGCCCGCTGGCGGCGCCAGGCCGCGATCACCCGCTCCCGCACCCGCGCGCTGGTCTCGGGGCGCTCGTCGTGCAGTTTGCGCAACACATCCGGAGATATATTCGGCACTTCCAAATGCACATCGATGCGGTCCAACAGCGGCCCGGAGATTTTTCCGCGGTAACGCCGCACTTGCTCAAAACCGCATTGACAGCGGTCGGTCCCGTCGCCGCAATGCCCGCAGGGGCAGGGGTTCATGGCGGCCACCAGCTGGAACCGGGCCGGAAATTCGGTCTGTCCGGCGGCGCGGGAGATGACTATCCTTCCCGCTTCCAGCGGCTCCCTCAGGGCCTCCAGGGCGCGGCGGTCAAACTCCGGCAACTCGTCCAGAAACAGCACGCCGTTGTGCGCCAGGGACATCTCTCCCGGACGGGGATGGCCGCCCCCGCCGGTCAGGGAGACGGGCGAGGCCGAATGATGGGGCGCCCGCGCCGGCCGCTGTTTCCAGTCCTCCAGCCTGAAGCCCCGGGCGCTGACGGAATTGACCGTCGCCGTGGCCATGGCCTCCTCCTCGGACATGGGCGGCAGGATGCCCGGCAACCGCTCCGCCAACATGGTTTTGCCGCTGCCGGGCGGCCCCACCATGAGCATGTTGTGCCCGCCCGCCGCGCAGATCTCCAAGGCGCGCTTGGCGAAGTGGTGGGAATGAATGTCGGACAGATCCGGGAATTGCCGCGCTGTTCCCCCGCGCTTCTCATCTCGCGGGAAGGGCGTCAACGAACCGGTTTCGTTCATTTCGGCGCACACCGCCGTCAGGTGTTCCGCCGGCAACACTTGCAGGCTCTTCACCAGGGCCGCCTCCGCGGCGTTTTGCGCCGGCAGGATCAGGGCGCGACCGCTCTTGTTGACAGCATAGGCCATAGGCAGCACGCCGCCGACGGGCCGTAGGGTCCCCGTCAGGGCCAACTCGCCTATGAGCTCGTAACGCCCCAGGGGGCCGCCGTCTATCTGGCCCGAGGCCGCCAAGATGCCGGCGGCAATGGCAAGGTCGTATTTGCCTCCCTCCTTGGGCAGGTCCGCCGGCGCCAGGTTGACGGTGATCCGTTTCGAGGGAAACTCGTAACCATTGTTCAGGATCGCGCTGCGCACCCGGTCCATGCTTTCCTTGACCGCTTTTTCCGCCAGCCCGACTATGGAAAAACGGGGCAAGCCCGCCGACAGATGGACTTCCACCGCGACTTGCACCGCATTGATGCCCGCGAGGGCGCGTGAATAGACAAGGGCAATGTCCATTTGCGTTCTCCTTCCTAAATTGAAGGTTGGTTATGGTCTCCGTGATTATAGGCGGCTTTGCGGTTTAGGGGAAAGGTTTTTTTCCAGTTCCGCCGTTTTTTTTTCCAGTTCGTCCAGTTCCGCTCGCGCGTTGCGCAACAATTCCGTCTGCGCGTCGAATTCCTCCCGCGTGACCAGCCCCAGCTTGGCGAAGGTCGCTGTCAGCGCAGCGCCTATGGTTTTCTCGACCTCCCGCCGGGACTGCCCCAGGTCCTGGGGCAGCAACCTGAAAAATTGCTGTATAAAGCTTTCTGTCTGTTTCATTGGCGTTCCCGAAGGTCCGGCGCGCCCGCGGGCAACGGGTTGTCTCTGCAACGCTTGTGAGAGATCCCTTGGATAGCTGACGCTCCGACGCGCGGGCAGGGCCATTCTACCGCATGGCCCCATAAGCGCGCAAGGCCCCGAAAAATGAGGGGTGCGATTTTGATTTTCTGCGAGCCATAGGGGCTGAGGGGTAGAGGGTGGGGGACTGAGGACTAGTCAATGAGACGGGCCGTCATGGCGACGGGCTTTTGGGCGGCGCGGTGCTTGCCGACGTTCATGCCCTTTGATTTGCGGTCGCTGAATGTGGTCTCAATGTTTCGCAGGTTAATTTCTCTGCGAATTGCTTTCATTTCGGCTTGGGCGTTGTCAAGCCGTTCTTGCGCCATATGGATGTAGGCTTGGCTGCGATCAATGCCGATGTAGCGATGGCCAAGCAACTTGGCGGCTACGGCGGTTGTGCCGCTGCCGATGTAGGGGTCAAGCACGACGCCGGGGGCGTCGGGGTCAAGGGTGGCGATAATGACGCGGGCGGGCAGCCAAAGCGGGAACGGGGCAGGATGCGGGTTTTTGCCCTCAGGGACGCCGCGCCAAATAGAGGTTAGTTTGGCGTCCGCAGATTTGAGTTCCTTGCCAATCAGATGGGATCCAATTGGCTTGTAGAGCCAGTAGATGCGCTCTTCAACTTGCCAAAAGCGCCAGCCGCGGATGTTGGCTGCAATTACCCTGTCCCAGATGATTTCCTGCTTGATCGTCCAATCAGTTCGGCGCAGCCAGTCCATCGGGTGGAACATCACGCCGCGCTCCCAGCGGATCTTGTGGTTGTAGAAGAACGATCCGCCCGGCGCGGTGACACGGTGGATTTCGTTCAGGATATCTACTTGATTTTGCTGGTATTCGGGTTCGGGAAGGGCGTCTTTGTATGAGTCGTAGAGGACATTTTTGACAAGCCAGCCCTTGTGCTTTTCCTGCTTGTTATAGGGCGGGGAAGTGACGCCGACGTTGACAATTTCGTCGGGCAACTTCTTGAGCTCGGCGAGGGTGTCGCCGCGGATTAGGCAGTTAAAGTCGGTCATGGTTGAGCGAATCTCTGCAGGTGTTCATAGACGGGCTTGGATATGTGTTTCTGGCTGAACATCTCGCCAAGCTTGTCTTTGGACACAAAGCACTTTGTTTGCAGTTTGGGTATGTCTTTGAAGTGGTTAAAAGTGAAGGATGCACTTCGTAGATATTCACTAGGCAGGTCGCCTTGGGGAAATCTGTTTTGCAGTTGTGCGCGTATTCTTGTTGTCAATTGTGGTGAATTGAAGTTGAACTGAAAGATATGCACCAGTTGCCCGTCGATGAATCCTGCCACTAACATTGTGGGGTTTTCGTTCTTGTGGCGCTCGAATTTCTGCCAGCTGTAGTCGCCGAAATTGCCGCCGCCATTCAGCTTAGGCTTGTTCTTGGCGCTGGATGCGGTTCGCACATTCTTTGGCTTGATTTCGCAGCACTCGGTTGCGCCGGTGAGCGCCTCTTGCCTGAATCCGTTGTAGCCCAGCTTTTTGGTTGAAGGAGTGAAACCCGAAAGCAACGCCACAACCATTTCGCGCAGTGTGGACGAATTGAGGTCATTGTAGTACAGCGTCATCAAGTCTAGCAACATTCCGACGAGGTTGTCTTTGGATTTGTTGACCAAAGATGCGCTGATTTCGGAGTGTTCGCTTGTGGCGTAGTCTTTGACGAGCTGGAGCAGGTCTTCGTTCATATTGCGGGCCTCAGGAATGGCTTTTGACAAAGTCTCGCGCGGCTTTGCGCAGAGTGCCGCGCATAATGCCATCAAGGTGGCGTGTTAGCATGCTTTGGCAGGCGAGCAGATACTGGCCGCGGTGGGTTGCGGTGCGGCTCAGTAATGGCTTGGGTTTCGGTTTCGTCCTCGTCCGCCGCCTCATGCGCGACCTCTTCGGCCATTCTACCGCATGGCTCCATAAGTGTGCAAGGCCCCGAAAAATGCCCGTTAAAGGTGCAGGCCCGCCGCCCCCCGGAAGAGAAAGATCGCTGTATCGGCTTGTTTTTTCTTGAAAGATCGAGTTGGCATATTCTATGCTATGACTTCCTGCAACTTTTCAGAAGATAACGACCATGATATTGACCATGAAGAAAACCCTGTTGAATGTCGTCTCCGTCGGCGCGGGCCTGCTCTGCGTTGCCGGCGCCGCGGCGGCAGAAGACTCCCCGCACCAGTTCAGCGCCAATGTGAGCTTGGTGTCCGATTACCTGTACCGGGGCATCTCGCAGACCAGCGAGGATCCCGCCGTGCAGGGTGGTTTCGATTACGCTCACGCCCCTTCCGGGTTTTATGTGGGCACCTGGGCCTCCAATGTCGATTTCGCCAAGAGCTCCGAGATCGATGTCTATGGCGGTTTCTCAGGCGAGTTGCCCGGCGGCCTGGGCTGGGATGTGGGCGGCCTGTATTACATTTATCCCGGTTCGAACACAGAGCCGGAAGAGAACTTCGTGGAAGTCTATGCCAACACGGGCTACACCTTCCCCGGCGAGTTTGAGCCTACCATCAGCGCCGGGGTGGCCTATTCCCCTGATTTCTTCGGGGAAGACGGCGACGCGGTGTATCTCAGCGGCGGCCTGGACCTCAGCCTGCCCCAGGGCTTCGGTTTGTCCTTCGCCATGGGCTGGCAGGATGTGGAGGGCGATCAGACCAGCGGCCCCGACGGGTTCGATTACTTTCATTACAGCATAGGCGTCAGCAAGGAGCTGGGCCCCTTGGGCCTCAGCGTTTCCTGGAACGACGCTGAGGATGCCTGCGGCGGCGACATTTGCGAGGCGGTGGTCGTCGGTCTGTCCGCCGATTTCTGAGGCCGTTGGGCGACAGGTCGCAACCATGAAGCTCATTGCCGCCATCATTCAGCCCGGCAAGCTGGACGATGTCAAACAGGGCCTGGTCGAGCTCGGCTTGCAAGGCATGACCATCACCGAAGTGAGCGGTTTCGGGCGCCAGAAGGGACACACCGAAATCTACCGGGGCACTGAATACTCAGTGGATTTCTTGCCCAAGCTGAAGGTGGAGGTCGCGGTCGCTGACGAGAAGGTGGAAGCCGCGCTCGCCGTCATCGCCAAGGAGTGCAACACAGGGCGCATCGGCGATGGAAAAATTTTCGTCTCCGACTTGCCTCAAGTCATTCGCATACGCACAGGAGAAATCAACAATGAAGGGCTTTAATTGCTTGGCGGGCGGCGCCTTGGGCCGCCTTTTGATGAAACATGGCCGGAAGTCCGGCGCGGCGGCGCTGTTGGCGTTGGCGCCCTGGGGGGCGCGGGCTGATGAGTTGAGCGCGGGCGACACCGCCTGGATGCTGACCGCCACGGCCCTGGTGCTGTTTATGACCATTCCGGGACTGTCCCTGTTTTACGCGGGCATGGTCAGGAGCAAGAATGTCCTGTCCGTGATGATGCAGTGTTTCGCCATCACCTCGCTGATGACCGTGTTGTGGGTGGCGTTCGGCTACAGCCTCGCCTTCACCGGCGACGGCGCCTACTGGGGGTCCTTGGAGCAGGCCTTTTTGAGGGGTCTCACGGTGGACTCCCTGAGCGGGACCATACCGGAGAGCGTCTTTATGACCTTTCAGATGACTTTCGCCATTATCACGCCCGCCCTCATCGTGGGCGCCTTCGCCGAGCGCATGAAATTCTCCGCCGTGCTGTGGTTCATGGCGGCGTGGCTGGCGTTGGTCTATGCCCCCGTGTGCCACTGGGTTTGGGGCGGCGGCTGGTTGGGCGACAAGGGCATCCTGGATTTCGCTGGCGGCACCGTGGTGCATATCAACGCCGGCATGGCGGGGCTGGTGGCGGCCCTGGTCATAGGCAAACGCAAAGGCTATCCGCGCAGTCCCATGATGCCGCACAATGTCACCTACACGCTGATCGGCGCCAGCATGCTCTGGGTAGGCTGGTTTGGCTTTAACGCTGGCAGCGAGCTGGCCGCCGACGGCGTCGCCGGCATGGCCCTGGCGGTGACGCAGATCGCCACGGCCAGCGCGGCCCTGGCCTGGATGTTCAGCGAGTGGCTGAGCCACGGCAAGCCCAGCGCCTTGGGCATCGCCACGGGCGCGGTGGCGGGTCTGGTGGCGATCACCCCGGCCTCCGGCTCCGTCGGCCCCCTGGGGGCCGTCGCGGTGGGCCTGGCCGCCGGAGTGGGTTGCTTTTTCGCCGCGGTCAAACTCAAGCGCATGTTCGGTTACGACGATTCGTTGGATGTGTTTGGCGTTCACGCCGTCGGCGGCATCATCGGCGCCTTGTTGACGGGGGTGTTTTGCGCGGAATCCCTGGGCGGCGCCGGGTTCGGCGTGGAAGCGGGCGGCATGGCCGCGCAACTGCGGGTGCAGTTCATCGGCGTCTTCGCCACTGTGATCTACGCCGGCCTCGTGAGTTTCATTATCCTGAAGGTTGTGGACCTGTCCCTCGGCTTGCGGGTGTCTGAGGACGCCGAGACGGAAGGGCTGGACCTTGCCTTGCACGATGAACGAGGGTATATTATCTGACAGCGCGAGCGGCGCGGGGGAGGATGTTCGCCATCCTGTCCCGCGCTGGCTTTGCCTTGCGAGACGCAGCGTCCGGAACGAAAACCATCTTTAACGACGGGACCTGAAAGCAAATGAAACTACTTACGGCCATAATCAAACCATTCAAACTTGACGATGTGCGCGACGCCCTGTCGGAAATCGGCATCAAGGGTCTGACCGTCACGGAAGTAAAGGGGTTCGGACGGCAAAAAGGCCATACCGAGCTCTACCGGGGGGCGGAATATGTCGTTGATTTCTTGCCCAAGGTGAAAATTGAAATCGCCATAGACGACGGCCAGCTTGAGTCGACCATCGAAGCGGTTTGCAAGGCGGCTGGCACCGGCAAAATCGGAGATGGCAAGATATTCATCTACGAACTGGCGGAAGCCGTGCGCATCAGGACGGGTGAGAAGGGGCCTGGCGCCTTGTAGCGACCTAGGCGGGGCCATGTCCCTCAGCCAGCGCGTTCATCATGTTCCAAGCAACCGGCGTCCGGTGCCGCGCCTGGCCCTGGTTGCGTCCGGCGAGGAGCCCTGATTCGAGGCCGCCATGGATTATTTCGGCGTCATTGGCAATCCGATCTCCCACAGCCTGTCGCCCCGCATCCATGAGTTGTTCGCAGAGCAGACTTCCCAGGAACTGGCTTACGAGGCCCTGTTAGCCGACCTGGATGCGTTTGAGTTCACGGTGGAGGCCTTCAGGAAAACCGGCGGCAAGGGGCTGAATGTCACCTTGCCCTTCAAGGGCCAGGCCTGGGAGTACGCCACCGACCGGGCGGAGCGGGCGGACCGGGTCAAAGCCGTCAATGTGTTGCGGTTCGACGCGGGAGGGCAGGTCCATGGCGATTCCACCGACGGGCTTGGCTTGCTTCGCGACCTTGCCGGCAATGGCCTTGCGCCCAAGGGCCGGCGGGTGTTGCTGTTAGGGGCCGGCGGGGCCGCCCGCAGCGTCTTGGGGGATCTCATGGACGCGGCCCCCGCCTCCATCACCATTGCGAACCGTTCCCTAGCGCGGGCCCGGGACTTGGCCGCGCTGTTTCCGGAGGGGGGCGAGGGGCTTGCCGTCCGCGGTTTCGATGAACTGGCGGGCCAGTCCTATGAGCTGATCATCAACGCCACCTCAGCGGGGCTTGCCGGGGAGCAACTGTCCCTGCCGGAGGGCCTGTTGGCCATCGGCGGCGGTTGCTATGACTTGGCCTACGGCGCGGGCGCGGCCCCTTTCCTCGACTGGGCCCGCCGCAATGGCGCGGCGAAGTCCTGCGACGGCCTGGGCATGTTGGTGGAGCAGGCCGCCGAATCGTTTTACCTGTGGCGCGGCGTCCGCCCGCGCGCCGCGCCGGTCATCAACGCCCTCAGAGAAGAACAGGCCCGCTGAGGCCACCGAGGGTTTGGCCTCCCCCCCGATTTCCCGGCGCCCCCGGGGCCCTCAGCCGATGACGCGGCCCGGATTCAATATGCCCTTGGGATCCAGGGTTTGCTTCAGCAACTTCATCAGGGCGATTTCTTCGGGGCTCCGCGACTCGCGCAGATAGGCCCGTTTTTGCATGCCTATGCCGTGTTCCGCCGAAACGGACCCGTGGTTGAGGCCCACCTGCTGGTACACCAGGTCATAGACGGTCTTTTTGTCCGCCTGGCGCTGCAGGGGAAAGATCAGGTGCAGGTTGCCGTCGCCTAAATGCCCGAAGGCCAACATCGGCGTTCCGGGCAGGACCGCTTCGACTTCCTCTTCCAGGCGCTGCAGGAAGGCATCCATCTTGTTGAGGGGCAGGCTCACATCGAAATTGGCGTTGTGTTGAACCAGCTGGGGGATTTCCGCCACGCCCTCCCGCAGGGCCCAGATGGCCTTTCTTTCCCGTTCGGACTTGCAGACGACGGCGTCCCTGATTCGTCCCGCCTCCAGGGCTTCCGCCAGGGTCTTTTCAAACCGGGCCTGCTCCGCCTCCCCGCCCCGGGTTTCGGTCAGCGCGTACAGCGGGTGGCGCTCGTCAAAGGGGTTGCGGATGTTAGCCACATGGTCAACGATGTAGTTGCAATAGCCATCCCAGAGGGCCTCGAAGGCGTTGAGGGAGCCGCCAAACTCGCGCTTCATCAGGCGTAGGAAGTCGACGGCGTCTGCAAAGTCCCCTAGGGCGACTAAGGCGGCGCAACGGCCTTCCTGCCGAGGGAACAGGCGCAGGATGGCGCGGGTCACTATCCCTAATGTGCCTTCACTGCCTATGAACAGGTGTTTCAGGTCGTAACCGGCGTTGTTTTTCAGCATTTTGTTCAGCGCGGTGATGACCGTGCCATCGGCCAACACGACTTCCAGGCCCAGGGTCAGGTTGCGAGTCATGCCGTAACGGATGACCTCATTGCCGCCGGCATTGGTGGCGATATTGCCGCCTATGGTGCAAGCGCCCCGCGCCCCCAGATCCAGGGGCAACAGCAACCCCGCCGCTGCCGCCGCCTCCTGCGCGGTCTGCAAGGGGGTGCCGGCCCGGACCGTCAGGGTCATGGAGTCGCGGTCCACTTCCTCGACGCCGCTCAGCCGTTCCAACGACAGCGCGATTTCATCCTGCTGGGGAGTGGCGCCGCCGCACAATCCCGTCAAGCCCCCCTGGAGCGCCACCTTCTGCCGGGCCTCGTGGCAGATCTGCATGATCCGGGACACTTCGTCTGTGGATGAGGGCCGAACCAGGGCCAAGGGAGGGCAGGGGGCCTCGCCTGAGCTGTCGGCGTGGTGTTTTTCGGACACCTCGGCACCGGTCAAAACCCGCTCCGGGCCTAGGGCCTCTTGCAGTTGTCTGAGGGCGTCCGTCATGGTTGACCTGCTTGCGTTTGTCGGGCATTATGGCATTGTTTCGCTCAACCCGCATTGTTGGCGGGACAGCGTTTTGCCAAACCCGTTGCCGAGTCGTCATGCCGAAAAAGAAAGCAACCGCCCCTTCCCGCTTGCCCCGGGCGAGCTTGGGAGCGACCCTGAAGAATGCCGAATACCTCCGCTTGCTGAAAGATCGGCAAAAGCGTTTGTTGGCGTTGCGCCTGCGCCTGGGCGGTCAAATAGGCGGCGCTTTGGGGCCGCCCCTGTTAATCCTGTTTGAGGGCTGGGACGCCAGCGGCAAGGGCGGTTGCATCACCCGCCTGGTGGAGCCACTGGATCCCCGTCATTACACGGCGCATCAATACGCCGCCCCCGATGCGCGGGAGAAGCGGCATCACTTCCTGTGGCGTTTCTGGCCCGCCATACCCGGTCATGGCGGGATGTGCATCTTCGACCGCAGTTGGTACGGGCGCGTGTTAGTGGAGCGGGTGGAGGGTTTCGCCAAAGAACGCCAGTGGCGCCGGGCCTACGAGGAGATCTGCCAATGGGAATCCCTGTTGGTTGCGGAGGGCATGATATTGATCAAGTTTTTCCTGCACATTTCCGCCGCGGAGCAGAAGCGGCGGTTTGAGCGCCGGGGCAAATCGCCCTTGAAGCAGTGGAAACTGACGGAGGAAGACTGGCGCAACCGCGGCAAACGCCGGGCCTATGAAGCCGCCATCGAGGAAATGTTGGAGAAAACGGACACTGCCGTTGCGCCTTGGACCGTCGTGCCGGCGGAGTCCAAGCGCTACGCCCGGATCCAGGTCTTGGACACCGTGATCGCTCGGGTGGAAGCCGCGCTGAAGTGACAGGTTTTCACCGCGAATAAAACGGCGGGAGGTTCGCGTCGTAGTTGATCCATATCGCCTTGGGCGCGGTGTATTCATGCAGGCATTCCAGGCCCAGGTCCCGGCCGTAGCCGGACGCGCCCACGCCCCCAAAAGGCGCGGCGGGATGCACCCGCTTGTAGCAATTCACCCACACCATTCCGGCCCTGAGGCCATCGGCGCAACGATGGGCCCGTTGCAGGTTGTTGGTCCACAAGCCGCTGCCCAGGCCGTACGCCGTGGCGTTGGCCAGGGCCAGGGCCTCGGCGTCGTCCTTGAAACGGGTGACGGAGACGAAGGGGCCGAACACTTCCTCTTGAAACACGGTGTCGCCCGGTTGCGCCTCCACCACGGTGGGTTTCAGGTAGCAACCCTTTTTCAATTCGGCCTCGTCCGGTTGCGCGCCGCCGCTTAGCACGGCGTTGCCATCTCGCTTGCAGGCGTCTATGTAGCCCAACACCCGCTCCAGGTGCGTCTTTGAAGTCAGCGGGCCCATCTCTGTGTCGGCGTCCAAGGGGTTGCCTAAGCGTATGGATTCCGCCAAGCCGATGAACTTCTCCAAAAACTCATCGGCGATGGCCTCGTGCAACAGCAGTCGCGAGCCGGCGATGCAGGCCTGTCCCTGGTTGTGAAATATGGCGAAGGCGCTGCCGCCGACGGCCGCCGGCAGATTGGCGTCCTCGAACACGATGTTAGGGCCTTTGCCGCCCATCTCCAAGGAGAGGCGCTTGAGATTGCCGGCGGAGGCCGTCACGATTTTGCGTCCCGTCTCGGTGGAGCCCGTGAAGGCCACCTTGTCGATGTCGGGATGCTCCGCGATGCGCGCGCCGGCGCTGTGGCCGTAACCGGGGACGATGTTGACCACCCCCGGCGGGAAGCCGACCTCGTTCATCAGCTCCGCCAATCTCAGGGTGGTCAGGGGCGTGAGCTCCGAGGGTTTCATCACCACGGTGTTGCCGGCGGCCAAAGCCGGCCCCAGCTTCCAGCTGCAAAACATGATGGGAAAGTTCCAGGGAACGATCTGCCCCACGACGCCCACTGGTTGCCGTTTGACCAGGCTCAAAAAGCCCGGCTCCACCGGCGCCTGCCTGCCGTCTATCTTGTCGGCGAGGCCGCCGAAGTAGCGGAAGTTGAGCAGGGTGCGGGGCAGGTCCAGCCGGCGCGTGTCCCGCAAGGGGTGGCCGGTGTCCAGGCTTTCCAGTTCCGCCAGCTCGTCGCCATGCTCTTCCAGCTTGTCCGCCAGCTTCATAATAAGGCGTCCGCGCTCTGAGGCGAAAGCGTTGCTCCAGTCGTGGAAGGCGTCCCGGGCCGCCGCCGCCGCTCGATCCACATCCGCCGGCCCGGCCGCGGCCAAGTCGGTGATCTTGCTGTTGTCGTGAGGATTGAGGACCTCGATGACGCCGCCATCCGCCGCGTCGACGAAGCGCCCGTTGATGAACAACTGATTGCGGATGTTTTCGGGCCGGACGGCGTGAACTTGGGCCGGCATGTCAGAACGAGGCCGGCACTGGCGGCAACTCGCCGCGGGCGTAGCGCTTCTCCAGCCCCGGCGTCATGTTCTCCCACACCAGCAACATGGAGCGTTTCGGCGCAAAACCGCGATGCCGTATGTCCGCCGGCATGCATGCCACATCGCCCGCCTTCATGGTCACCACCGACATGGGTGCCGCCGTGTCCTTGGAGCCCACTTTCCAGGTGATCTCATCGGACAGCTGGATGAACCATTCCACCCGGTCGTTGCCATGGTCCACCGGCAGGATGTGTTCCTCCGAGGTGGGGCAGTAGGCGTTGCTCTTCACCACGGAAACGATGGAGGGGTTCCAAGTGACCGGCGAACGGGACAAGTACTTGAACAGGTTGAACGCCGCCAGCTGGCCGTCGAATTCCGCCTCCGCATGCACCTCGGGTTCCGACTGCTCCACATCGGCGAAGTGCCGGTTCACCGGCTGGCCGTTTGCATCGGAACGGATCGGGCTGTCGCCGGGCAAGCCGACAAACCGTTGCGCCACTTCCCGTTGAAAGTTCACGGCCTCGTCGTTGTTGCCGTTCTTGGGGCCGTGGGCGCTGCCGGTTTCCAGCGGCGCGGCAAAGGGGTCGAACCCGGCGTTGGTCCAATCCGACAACAGGGATTTGAAGCAGTCATGCAGGGTCTTTGAGTCAAACCGTTCGGTGAAATCGGAGCCGGAATTCTTGTAGGCCTGGTTGTAGGCTCCCATGAACACATCCACCTCGCCGTAATGATTCACCGTGCCGAACACCTCGTCGAAGTTGACCCAGCCGTAGAAAAACCCCCAAGCCACGTCGCGCATCATGGAGCGCAGAAAGCCCTCCACCTCCATGATGTGCGCGCCGGCGGGGCAACTGATGCGGACAAAGTATTCATCCCGTTCAAACTCGAAGGCCCCTATGGTGAAAGACTTGTAGCCGTTGTCCGGATGCGGCTCGCTTTCGCGGTGAGGGGAGCGGTTCACGGCGGGCGCCGCGGTTTGGTCAGTTGTCGTCATCGTGTTTTTCTCTGTGTTTCAGGGTGTTTTCGGCGCGCCGGGGTTGCTCAGCGCTGGCAGATCTCGGCCCACTTCTCAGTGGATTCCTCGCCCAACAGGGTTTGCAACAGAAGCACGCTCACTGCAGTGGCGCGAAACTGGTAGGCGGCCCCCGCCGGCAACAGGATCAAATGGCCCCGTTGCGCCTTGACATGCCCCATGGCCAGGCCCTCCGGCTCGCTCTCCAGCCTGATGGAGCCCTCCTGCTCCGCCGCCGGCGCCAGGTTCGGGTCGGCAGGCTTGATGAAGTGGGTTTCCATGCCGCCCTGCATGACCAGGGCCGTCTCGTCGTGGCCGCACAAGTACCAAGGGCTAAGGCCCTCGGCGCGGACGCACTCAATCGTGTTTTCCAGGTTTTTGGCGATGACGATGCGTTCCCAGGGCCGGGCCTTGCCCGCCACCTCGAACATGTTGGAGAATAGATAGTCTTTCGCCTCCTCGTTGCCCGTGATCTCCACGCCGCCCTTGACATAGTTGTCTGTGGAACCGAACACCGTTGTGATGGTCATCGCGCCGCCCCCTGTCTTGCGTTGTTGGCAAACACTATTATACTCTAATCCCGCGTTTATTATGGCAACCCTGCCCAAACACAACCCCGTTTTGCGCGCCCTGTATTTTGCTGTCGCGCTCGTTATGCTGGCGTTTTTTGTTTGGCTCTTTGCGGCCCCCAATGCGTTGCACTATGCGGGACCGACGGAGTTTCTAGCATGGGATTATGCGTCGTGCGTGCGAGCGGGGGGTGAGATTCACGGTTCACGGTGCTATATGAGCGAGACCCTCTTTTTTCAGAAGTGAACCATGTGGGAACTCCTCAACTTGATCGGCGCTCAGGATGAGTACGGCAATTATTCGGAGAGCGTCTATGCGCTCGTCCACTATGTGGCGCTTTCTTTTTCTGCGTACGACTGGACGCTGGTGTTCGCTGCCTTGTTTCTCTTCGTGGAACTCGCAGATGACTTGATTGAAAAGCGAATGAATAAGGAACGCGTCGGAGAAACCTTCTCAAGTCTGACAACGCAAGTTCCTTTCTATGTGTCCGAAGCAGTGGTTTTCGGCGGCGTTGTGCTCGGGTATTTCCACATTTACGAGTTCATTCCCTGGAAACTGCCCGAAACCGCAACGGTGGCGTTGCTCGCGGTGTTTCTCGCGGACTTTGTCTATTATGCGGAGCACCGCTTGATGCACAAGATCCGCCTGTTCTGGCTCGCCCATTCGGTTCATCACAGCAGCCCAGTGCTCAATACCGCCACGGCGTTCCGCTTCAGCCTGTTTGATCCGGTGATTTCGGGGCTCTTTCATCTGCCACTCGTTCTTTTGGGCATCAATCCCATTTTTATCTTCATGGGCGAAATCCTCGTTCAGGTGTATCAATTTTGGCTTCATAACGAGATGATAGGAAAACTCGGCCCCTTCGAGCGGTTCCTCAACACGCCATCCCACCACCGCGTTCATCATGGCGCGAACGCAAAATACCTCGACAAAAATTTCGGCGGCATTTTGATTGTGTGGGACCGATTGTTCGGCACTTTTCAGCAAGAAGATGAGTTGCCCACTTATGGGTTGATAACACCGATAAACACCATCAATCCAATAAAGGTGCAATTCTACGAGTTTTTCCGCTTGTGGCGCGACCTCAGAACCGCGAGAAACGCGGACGAGTTTTTCGGGTATGTGTTCAAGGAGCCGGGGTGGAAGCCGCGCAGAAACAGGTAAAATGCCGGCAGGGTCTGAACGATGATTGATTTTCGCTACAAAGCGCTTCCCTGGAATGTCATTTTCGGCGTCGGCGCGCTGACGCGGCTACCGGAAGAGCTGGACCAATTGGGTTGCCGCCGCGCCTTGGTCCTGACGACGCCGGCGCAGTCCGGGGACGGGCGGAAGCTAGTGGAGCGCCTGGACGGACGGGCGGCGGGGCTGTTTGATCAGGCGACCATGCATGTCCCGGTTGACACGGTGCGGAGCGCCGTCGCGGCGGCGCAGCGCTTGACCGCCGATTGCGTCGTCTCCGTAGGCGGCGGCTCCACCACCGGCCTGGGCAAGGCCCTGGTTCTGGAGCTGGGGTTGCCTAACATCGCCGTGCCAACCAGCTACGCCGGTTCGGAGATGACCAACATCTGGGGGCGCACGGAAAACAAGCGCAAGACCACTGGCCGCAATGACGCCGTGGTGCCGACGCTGACTCTCTACGACCCGGCGCTGACCCTGACCATGCCGGCGGATTTCGCCGCCGCCAGCGGCATGAACGCCATGGCCCATGCCGTGGCGAATGTCGCCGCGCCGGACGCCAACCCCATCGTTTCGGCTTTGGCCCTGGATGCCATAGGGGCCCTGGCCCGCAGCCTGCCCGTCGTGGTCTCCGACCCCGACAACATGGAGGCCCGCGCCCAGGCCCTCTACGGCGCCTGTCTGGCCGGCGCCGCCTTGGGGAGCGGTTCAACAGGCCTGCACCATCGCTTGTGCCACGCTTTGGGCGGCGCCTTCAACACGCCCCATGCCGAGACCCACGCCATTCTTCTGCCCCACAGCGTCGCCTGCTCCGCCCAAGCCGCGCCGGAGGCCGCCCGGCGCATCGCCCAGGCCCTGGACGCTCCCGCGGCCGCAGAGGGCCTGTTCGATCTCGTCAGGACCCTGGGGAGGGTCACGGCCCTGAAAGACCTGGGGGTGCGCCAGACAGACTTGGACCAGGTTGCCGCCCTCGCCAACCCCGAACCCCTGAGCCGGGAACAGGTGCGGGCCTTGCTCGAGAACGCCTATCAGGGAAGGGCGCCCCAACCCGTGTGAACGCGCCATGAAGAGGGTCCCGCGCCTCGCCATAGACGAGGCCGTCGCGAAAGTCCGCTCTGGCGACGCGATCATCGTCGGCGGGTTCGGGCTGACGGGCAATCCGATCCACCTGTTGCACGCCCTTGCCGCCACCGAGGTCGCCGGCCTCACCTACATAGGCAACAACCTGGGCGAACCCGGCTTGGCGGGGGGGCGCTGTCTGCGCAAGGGACAGATAAAAAAGGCCATAGGCTCTTTTCTCACCACCAACCCCGAGGCCGTTGCGGCGGCGCAGGCCGGGGAGCTGGAAGTGGAGCTTCTGCCCCAAGGCACATTGGCGGAGGCCATGCGCGCCGGCGGGGCCGGCCTGGGCGGTTTTTTCACGCCTACTGGTGCCGGCACCACCTTGGGGAAGGGGCGCGAGACCCGGATCATAGATGGCAAGGAAATGATATTCGTTCCGCCGCTGCGGGCCGATGTCGCCCTCATCCGCGCTTGGCGGGCGGACACGGCGGGCAACCTCCAATACCGCATGACGGAAAACAACTTCAACCAGGCGGCGGCCACCGCGGCCGCTTTGGTGATCGCCGAAGTCGAGGAGATTGTCGAGGCCGGCCAGTTGCCCCCGGATTGCATCCACACCCCAGGCTGTTTCGTTGACTGCCTCGTTCAAGCCACGCTCGCGCCGCAAGACCTGGGGACTTCCGCGTCTGTCGAGGCGAGCCTCAAGAAGACGGATGAGACCCGCCTGATGATAGCCCGGGCCGCGTTGGCGGAACTGAAGCGAGGGGATGTGGTCAATCTGGGCGTCGGCATGCCCGCCTTAGTGGCGGACCTGGCGCGGCCGGAAGACGGCATCATCCTGCATTCGGAAAACGGCATGTTGGGGATGGGACCAGAGCCGGCGTCCGGCGACGGCGCCATGCGCTATCCGGTGAACGCCGGCAAGAGCCCCGTCACCGCGCTTCCCGGCGCCAGTTATTTCGACAGCGCCGCCTCGTTCGCCATGATCCGTGGGGGGCATGTGGATGTGGCCATTATGGGCGGCCTGCAAGTGGACGAGGAGGGCAACCTCGCCAACTGGGCCGTGCCGGGCAAGCCCTTGTTAGGCGTCGGCGGCGCCATGGACCTGGCCAGCGGAGCGAAAAAGCTGATAGTCGTCATGTTGCATTGCGACCGCGCCGGCGCCTCCAAGGTGGTGCGCCGTTGCGCGTTGCCGTTGACCGCCCGCCGGGCCGTGGATGTGTTGATCACAGACTTGGCGGTGTTCCGTTTTGACGCGGCGGGCATGCGCTTGGCGGCGCTGATGCCCGGCATCGAGCCTGCAGAGCTCAGGCGGAAGACCACCGCCCGCTACGCCGGAGGCTAAGGGGGCCGGCCCCTGCGCCCCGTGGAGGAACGAGATGACTTTAGGGCCCATCATGCTGGATCTGCGGGGCGTCGAGTTGCAGGCGGACGAACGGGAGATGCTGTCGCACCCCTTGGCGGGCGGGGTCATCCTGTTTGCCCGCAACTACGCGGAGCCGGAGGCCCTGATGGCCCTCACGGCGGCGGTGCGCGCCTTGCGCCAGCCCCCTCTGTTGATCGCCGTGGATCAGGAGGGAGGACGGGTGCAACGATTTCGGGAGGGTTTCACCCGCTTGCCTCCCAGCGGGCGTTTCGGCGCCCTCTACGACCAGGACCCGGCCCGGGCCCTGGCCCTGGTGGAAAAGACCGGCTGGTTGTTGGCCAACGAATTGTCCGCGGTCGGGGTGGATTTCAGTTTCACCCCGGTGCTGGATTTGGACACCGGCGCCAGCGTCTTCCTGGGGGACCGCGCCTATCATCGCTCCCCGGCGGCGACGGCCCGGCTGGCCCAAGGGCTGATGACGGGCCTGCGCCGCGCCGGCATGGCGGCGGTGGGCAAGCACTTCCCCGGCCACGGTAGCGCGCGGGGCGATTCTCACCACGAAACGCCGGTGGATGACCGCCCCTACGAGGCTATCGCCGCGGCCGACATGGCACCCTTCAAACAGCTGATCGAGGCCGGGCTGGCGGCGCTGATGCCCGCCCATGTCATCTACCCGCAGGTGGATGACAGGCCCGCCGGCTTTTCCCCGGCATGGTTGCAGGATGTGCTTCGCCAGCGCCTGAATTTCAAGGGCATGATATTCAGCGACGACATCAACATGGTCGGCGCCAGCAACGCCGGAAGCTACCCGGAACGGGCCGCCGCCGCCCTCGAGGCCGGTTGCGACATGGTGTTGGTCTGCAACAATCAGCCGGAGGCCGCGGCCGTGTTGGACAAGCTGAAGGCCCCCGCCAACCCGGCCGCGTCGGCGCGGATGGAGGCCATGCGGGGCCCGTCCCCGGCGCGCTCCTACTGGCAACTGCTTGACGATCCCCGGCGCCTGCGCATCGCCGCTGAATTGGCCGCCCTGGACCCTTCCCTGGTGCCAGGCGAACGCGAGCTTGAAGACAAACCATCCCCATCGGGCAAGGCTTAGAAGCGTCTTTCCTTAGGCTTAGCCCATAGGGTTAGGCTACAATGCCGCCTTTGCGTAGATGAACGACGGAGCCAGCGTGGAACATAACCCCTTGGGCGCCGCCCTCCAGCGACTGATGAGCATTGACCTGCGCGGCGCCGACGCGTGGATCCCGCAGATCGTTGCCGTGGCCCTTGGCATCTTGCTCATCCGCTGGTTGCAGAAGCGGGTCCTGAGCAAACTCAAGGCCAAAGCCGCGGCCACGCCCACCTTCTGGGACGACTCCTTGTTGGCGGCGGCAGACCGGGCCCTGAACGCCTTGGTCTGGATTGTCGGCATCGCCGTCGCCGCCCACATCATCGGCAGCCGCCTGGCCGGCATCGGCATTTTCGGCGCCGACTCGTGGGTCATACAGATCTTCGTCGTGATCTTCACCACCTTGCTCATCAACTGGCTGCAGAAGCGCGTGTTGAAGAAACTCGAGGCCAAGGCGGCAACTACCCGCACTCCCTGGGACCTGGCCTTCCTCGAAGCGGCGGGCCGGCCACTGACCGTCCTGATTTGGATTGTCGGCATCGCTTTCGCCGCCGACATCGCCGGCAAACACACCGACGACACTGGCATTTTCGCCGCCGTTGAGCCACTGCGGGCGGTGGGCGTTGTCGCCACCATAGCTTGGTTCTTGGCCCGGTTTGTGCAACGGGCGGAAGAGCGCGTTCTCAAGGCGCGTGCGGATAAGGGGGAGCCTTTCGACCGCACCACCGCCGACGTCATCGCCAAGCTGTTGCGCATTTCCATACTCATCACCGCTTTTTTGGTCATCCTGCAAACCCTGGGCTACAGCCTGTCTGGCCTGTTGGCCTTCGGCGGCATAGGCGGCTTGGTGGCGGGCCTCGCGGCCAAGGACCTGCTCGCCAATTTCTTCGGCGGTCTCATGATCTACCTGGACCGGCCTTTTGCGGTGGGGGACTGGGTGCGCTCGCCGGACCGGGAGATAGAAGGCACGGTGGAACACATAGGCTGGCGACTGACCCGGATACGCACTTTCGACATGCGGCCCCTGTACCTGCCCAATGCCATTTTCACCCAAATCGCGTTGGAGAACCCCTCGCGCATGACCAATCGGCGCATCTACGAGACCATCGGCATACGCTACGACGACGCCGACAAGATGGCGGCGATCATCGCCGCGGTGAAGAAAATGCTGCGCGAACACCCGGACATAGACCCCGCCAAGATCATGATCGTCAACTTCAACAAATTTGCGCCTTCATCGCTGGATTTTTTCGTCTATACCTTCACCCGCACCAGCGACTGGGTCCGCTTCCATGAGGTCAAGCAGGAGGTGATGTTGAGAATCGTGGACATCATCGCGCAACACGGGGCCCAGTGCGCCTTCCCCACTTCCACCATCCACTTGGCGGGCGCCGACGAGGCGGCGGCGCTGGCGCCAGCGCCGGAGTCGTGACGCGAGGCGGCCATGGAGCTCCCCTTCACCAAAATGCACGGTTTGGGCAACGATTTCGTCGTGGTGAACGGCATGGAGCGGCCCGTGACCCTGAAGGCGGAGCAAGTCCGCCGCATCGCGGACCGGCGCCGGGGGGTGGGTTGCGACCAACTGTTGTTATTGGCCCCGCCGCGCAATGAACAAGCGGATGTGTTGCTGACCGTGTTCAACGCGGACGGCGAGGAGGCCGAGCAGTGCGGCAATGGCATGCGTTGCGTCGCGGCCCTGTTGCGGGAGCGGGGGCTGGCCCGTGGCGCAGGCGTGACCGCGGAGACCGGCGCCGGGCTGACCCGGGCCTGCTTCCAGGAAGATGGCATGATCAAGGTCAACATGGGCCGGCCCCGCTTCGAATCGCCGTTGCGGCGCGACTTGGAACTGGAGGGGACGAGGGTCGAGGCGGCGGTCCTGTCCCTGGGCAACCCCCACGCCGTGCTGTTCGTCGACGACCTGGAGCAGGCCCCGGTGGGCGAGCTTGGCCCTCAGGCGCAACAGCACCCCCTGTTTCCCCGGGGCGTCAATGTGGGCTTTGCGCAAGTCCTGGATCAGGCCCGCATCGGCCTGCGGGTGTATGAGCGAGGCGTTGGCGAGACCCCGGCCTGCGGCAGCGGCGCTTGCGCGGCCGCGGTGGCGGGCATCAGGACGCAAAACCTCGCCCCGGACCTCGAAGTGGCGTTGCGAGGAGGGCGTTTAGCGGTATCATGGGCGGGCGCCGACGCGCCGGTCTGGATGACGGGGCCGGCGACCACTGTTTACGAGGGGAGCATAGCGTTGTGAACAAAACGCAAAAAAACCTGGAGTGCGCCATCACGACGGCGGAAGATGTCGCCGCCTACCTCAAGGACAACCCGGACTTTTTCTCCAGTTACCCGGAGTTGCTGACGGAGATCGCCGTGCCGCACCGGTCCGGCGGGGCGGTTTCCCTGGTGGAAAGGCAGATCAAGGCCTTGCGCGAGCAAAACGAGCAGACCCGCAAGCGTCTGCACGAGCTGGTGGAAATTGCGCGGCAGAACGAGGAGCTGGCCCACCGGATGCACCACTTGGTGTTGACCCTGATCGACGCCGGCGACCCGGAGGCGGTGTTCAAGACGCTCTACGACAATCTGAAACGCAACTTCTCGGCTGACCGGGCGGTGGTGAGGCTGTTTGCGGACCCCGCGGCGGGGGCCGTCGCCGGGGAGGAATTTGTCGGCCGCGGCGCGGAGGCGGAGGCGCTGTTCAAGCCCCTTATCGACAAGCGCCTGCCCGTCAGCGGCCCGCTGGAAGCGCGCCAGCAGGCCTTTCTGTTCGGGGAGCAGGCTGTCGATGTCGCCTCGGCGGTCCTGGTGCCGTTGCGGGGTAGCCACTGGGGCGGCGTAATGGCCATAGGCAGCCGCAACCCGGACCGCTTTCAGGAGGGCATGGGCGTCGAATTGTTGGCGAACATGGGCGAGGCGCTGAGTTTCATCCTTAAGTCCTGGGTCGCCGAATGAACGCCGCCGAGGCCCTCAGGATCGACGCTTTCCTGGAGGCCTTGTCCCACCTTTCCGAGCGCACGCGCCAGGCTTACGCCGCCGATCTGCGGTTTTTTCAGGCCAGTTGCGAGGCGCAAGGCATAGGCACCTGGGAGGAAGTGGATGGCCGCTGGTTGCAAGGCTACATCGCGCAACGACACCGGCAAGGGCTCAGCGGGAAGAGCCTGCGCCGCAAGCTGTCCGCCATCAGGCGCTTCTACCGGCACCTGGAGGAGCAGGGGGTGGTGAAACAGAACCCCGCTGTCGGCTTGGTGGCGCCGCGGACGAAGAGCAGGTTGCCCAAGACCCTGGATGTGGATCAATCCGTCCAGCTGGTCAACATCAAGGACGAGGATGAGCTGGCCCGGCGCGACCGGGCCCTCTTTGAGCTGATGTACTCCTCCGGCCTGAGGGTGTCCGAGTGCGCGGCCCTGAACTTGAACAGCATAGACCTCTCAGATGGCGTCGTGACCGTCGTCGGCAAAGGCAACAAGACCCGGATGGCGCCGGTGGGCAAACAGGCCCGGGCCGCCGTCGCCCAGTGGTTGCGGCGCCGGCCGCGGCTGGCGTCCCCCGACGAGACCGCGCTGTTCGTCAACCGGCGAGGGGGGCGGCTCAGCGTCCGCGCCATTCAATACCGGTTGCGGGACTGGGCGGTGAAGCAGGGACTGAACACCCATGCCCATCCCCACATGTTGCGCCATTCCTGCGCCACCCATCTGTTGGAGTCCAGCGGCGACCTCAGGGCCGTGCAGGAGTTGTTGGGACACGCCGACATCGCCACCACCCAGATTTACACCAATCTGGATTTTCAACACCTGGCCAAGGTCTATGACCAGGCCCATCCCCGGGCGCGGCGAAAATAACGGGCCCTGATACTTGCGGCGGCGCCCTGCCGCCTCCCGGCTGTTTTTGCTATACTGACCCCTCAACCGATGAGAAGAGGAGACGGCATGAACAAGCCCCCCCGAGTTGGCGCGCTCCTTGCGTTGCTGGCTTTTTTGCTGATCGCCCCTTGCTCCCCCGCTCGCGCCGACAGCGGCGCGGTTGCCGCCGGAGGGGGCCTCTACGGCGGCGCCTTCGTTGGCGCCGGTCTGACCAGCGGCCGCCTTGTTGACAGGGATGGCGCGGCGAACTGGGGCAACCCCGGTTGGACTGTGAATTACAGCCGTCCGCGCTTCACCGGCGGCGCGTTGCTCGGAAAAAAGTTCGGGAGGGGGCCCTTGCCCCTCAGAGTCGAGGTGGATGGTGCCTTCGGCGACTTGTTCTCGCGCAGCAACCAGCTTGACCCCCGCGCCCTGGACGAGACGGCGCGCCTTAGGTATGAGTGGGTCGTCACCGCCCGGGGCGGGTTTGAGGCGGCCCTGGGCCCCGCCACGATCTTCCTGACCGCTGGGCTGGCGGCGGCCCGGATCGACAATTCGGTGACCGACATGGATCGCAGCGGGCTGAACGCGCCTTGGCGCGTGGATCCCGATGATTCCTTCCATGACGAGTCAACCAGGTTCGGCTGGGCCCTAAGCGGCGGCATCGAGGCCCTGGTGAATGAGACTTGGACCTTGCGGGTGGAAGTCCTGCATATCGATTTCGGCGAGGAAACCTACCAGTTCAACCATTCCGGCAACAATCGCTGCGGCCCGGGAGGCCCCCGCAGGCCCTGCCTTTACGACATCGACAACGAGTTTGGCATGGCGCGCCTGGCGGTGGTTCGCCGCTTCGACCTGTAGCGGCTTAGCGCCAGGGTTAGGCGGGACATCATGCAGTCTCAGCGTCGCCGGGGCATTTACCTGTTGCCCAATTTGCTGACCACCTCGGCGCTGTTCGCCGGGTTTTACGCTATCGTCGCCGCCATCAACTCCCGTTATGAAATGGCCGCCATTGCCATTTTTGTTGCTATGGTTTTGGACGGGCTGGATGGGCGCATCGCCCGGATAACCAAAACCGAAAGCGACTTCGGCGTTCAATACGACAGCTTGTCGGACCTGGTGTCCTTCGGGCTGGCGCCGGCCTTGGCGGTCTATCAGTGGTCTCTGTTCGAGATTGGCAAGCTGGGCTGGTTGGCGGCCTTCATCTACGCCGCGGCGACGGCGTTGCGCCTGGCTCGCTTCAACACCCAGTCTAACACCGCCGACAAGCGCCATTTCCAGGGTTTGCCCTGTCCGGCGGCGGCGGCGTTGGTGGCGGGTTTGATTTGGTCCGCCACTGCTGACCCGGTGTTGGCGGGGTTCAGCGTGTTCGCCTTTCCCTTGACCATCCTCGCTGGCGGGTTGATGGTCAGCAACATCCGTTATCACAGCTTCAAGCAACTGGACTTGCGCGGCAAGGTGCCGTTTTTCAATGTGTTGATCTTCGTGTTGGTGTTGGCGTTGGTGGCTCTCAGGCCGTCTTTGGTGTTGTTCATGTTGGCCCTGGGCTACGCGGCTTCGGGGCCTTTGGTGACTTTGGTGGGGTTGCGGCGCCATCGCCGCCGCATTTAGTTTAGCTTGTTAATTTTCCGCCATGCGGCGCGGCATTTCTTCACGCGGTCGGTCATGTATTTGATATACACTCCCTCCCGCGCTCATCATGCCGCTTGCCTGACGAAAAACTTCCGTCGCTAAATTTTAGCTGGTTAATTTTCCGCCATGTGACGCGGCGTTTCCTCACTCGGTCGGTTTTAGCTTGTTAGTTTTCCGCCATGCGTCCTGGCGTTTTCTCGCTCGCTCGGTCATGTGCTATTTGCACACTCCCTCGCTCGCTCGTCACGCCAGTAGCCTGACGAAAAACTTCCGTCGCTAAAAAGTGGGTAATGCGCCGCTTGCCTGACGAATGTTCCGTCATGCTTCGTGGATGGACAGAAAGATGAGGTGAAATGGGCCTAGCTTGGGGCAGGGCTTTTTGCGACACGCTGTCCATCCATGGACGCTCTCGTGCGGCCATCCGGGCCGCACAGGGTCTTAAAAGCCCTGACCCCAAGCTACGCCCTCGGTTGTCGCGCCAGTTGTCTAACGAAAAACTTCCGTCGCTAAAAAGTGGTCAAAGCGTTGCTTGCCTGGCGAAAAATTTCCGTCGCTAAATAGTGGTAGTTTTCCGTTATGTTGCCCGACGCTTCCGCGTTCATTAAAACATGGCATAGTCAAGGATGAAGTTGTCTATGGTAAGCGCCGCGCTGCCAACATTAAGCAGGGTGATTTTGCCGCCATCAGGCAGGGTGATTTTCCTGTCGTCTTCTCCGTCTCCGTCCGCATCCATCAAATCGGAGATCGTCAATCCCTGAGCCTCGAGTTCTTTCAGCGTGGTGGCGATGGAGACATCCGCATTGCGCGCGAGCGGGAGGTCGAATTTCTGGAGCGCGAGAACATCCCTGTCTGTGCCGGCAACCGTGAAGTCCCAGATTACATCACCGTTACCCAACCCGTCGCCCGGCGCGAACAAGAAAATATCCGAGCCTGCGCCGCCGCCAAGCGTGTCATCCCCCGCGCCGCCCTTGAGCGTGTCGCTCCCCCCTCCCCCTCCCGCGTCGCCGAAGAGCCGGTCGTTCCCTACGCCGCCCTTGAGCGTGTCGTCCCCCGCGCCGCCGTGGAGCGCGTCGTTCCCTACGCCGCCAAAGAGCGCGTCGTCCCCCGCGCCGCCGTGTAGCTCGTCGTCCCCTGCGCTACCGGTGAGCGTGTCGTCCCCCGCGCCGCCCAAGAACGTGTCGTCCCCTGCGTTGCCGGTGAGCGCGTCATCTCCCGCGCCGCCGTGTAGCTCGTCGTCCCCCGCGCCGCCGTGTAGCTCGTCGTTTGCCTCCCCGCCGAAGAGCCGGTCGTTCCCTACGCCGCCGTGTAGCTCGTCGTCCCCCGCGCCGCCAAAGAGCCTGTCGTTCCCCGCGCGGCCGTAGAGCGCATCGTTTGCCTCCCTGCCGTAGAGCCGGTCATCCCCCGCGTTGCCAAAGAGCGTGTCGTCCCCCGCGCCGCCCTCGAGATAGTCGTTCCCCGCCCCGCCGGAGAGCGTGTCGTCCCCCGCGCCGCCAAAGAGCCTGTCATTCCCCGCACGGCCCTCGAGCGTGTCGTTCCCCGCGCCGCCGGTGAGCGTGTCATCCCCCGTGTTGCCAAAGAGCGTGTCGTCCCCCGCGCCGCCGGAGAGCGTGTCGTCCCCCGCGTAACCCCTCAGAATTTCGTTCCCCGCGCCGCCGGTGAGCGTGTCATCCCCCGCGCCGCCCTCTTGGTCGTACGCGCCAGCCGTGCCGGTCAATATGCCGGTCAATATGCCGGTCAATATGATGTGGTGGTTTGTCATAGTCATTTTTGTTGCTTAATTGTCAAAAAGCGGAGGCGGCGTGTCTAAAATCAAAAGTCAAGGTAACAAGAAAGCTGTTTTTTCGCCAATTTAGCTTGTTGGTTTTCGCCATGTGTCCTGGCGCTTCCGCGTTCAGTCAGTCATGTGCTATTTGCACACTCCTTCCTTCACTTGTCGCGCCAGTTGTCTAACGAATGTTCCGTCATGCTTCGTGGATGAACGGGAAGATGAGGTGGAATGGGCCTAGCTTGGGGCAGGGCTTTTTGCGACACGCTGTGAATCCATCCATGGACGCTCTCGTGCGGCCATCCGGGCCGCACAGGGTCTTAAAAGCCCTGCCCCCAAGCTACGCCCTCGGTTGTCGCGCCAGTTGCTTGACGAAAAACTTCCGTCGCTAAATTTTAGCTTGTTAATTTTCCGCCATGCATCGCGGCATTTCTTCATGCGGTCGGTCATGTATTTGATATACACTCCCTCCCGCGCTCATCATGCCGCTCGCCTGACGAAAAATTTCCGTCGCTAAAAAGTGGTCAATTCGCCAGTTGTCTAACGAATGTTCCGTCATGCTTCGTGGATGAACGGGAAGATGAGGTGGAATGGGCCTAGCTTGGGTTAGGTTGTTGCATCAAGTCAAAGGATGAAGTTGTCCATGGCAAGCGCCGCGTTGCCGACATCAAGCAAGGTGATGGCGCCGCCGTCAGGCAGGGTGATTTCCCTGTCGTCCGTTGCGCCATCCCCGTCCGCATCCCTCACATCGGAGATCGTCAGCCCCTGAGACTCGAGATTACGCGCGCGGTCGAAGTCAAAGGCCCTGAAGTAGAGAGCGTCCCTATCCGCGCCAGTAATCTTGAAGTCCGTGATTACATCACCGTTGCCCAAGCTGTCGCCCGGAACGAACCGGAAGGTGTCCGAGCCCGCGCCGCCAGTCAGCTGGTCTTCGCCCGCCCCGCCGGAGAGCGTATCGTCTCCCGTGCCGCCGTAGAGCCAGTCGTCTCCCTCGCCACCGGTGAGCCGGTCGTTGCCGCCGCCGCGGCCGCCGTAGAGCCGGTCGTCCCCCGCGCCGCCGGTTAACTCGTTGTCGTTGGCGTCGCCAGCCAGCCGGTCATTGTGGGCGGAACCGATGATGTTCTCCACCCCGCTAAAGACATCGCCCTCGGCGTGGCCACCGGAGGCATGGCCGGCGCTGAGGCGAATGTCCACCGCCGCATCCGAACCCGCGTAAGAGATAGTGTCCGCCCCCGCCCCGCCGATGAGCAGGTCGGCCCCCGCGCCGCCGGAGAGCCAGTCGTCCCCCGCGCCGCCCTCGAGATAGTCGCTCCCCGCGCCGCCCTCCAGATCGTCGTCCAACGAGCCGCCGAAGAGCAGGTCATCCCCCGCGTCGCCGCGTAGCAAGTCGAAGCTATCGCCGCTTAAGACAGCCTCGTTCCATATATTGCCGCGCGACAAGTCGAGGCCGAAGCTATCGCTGCCTAAGAGGAAGTCGTTCCCCGCGCCGCCGCTGAGCAGGTCGGCCCCCGCGACGCCACTCAGATAGTCGTTCCCCGCGCCGCCAAAGAGCCAGTCGTGCCCCTCGGCGCCCTCGAGGTCGTCCGCGCCATCCGTGCCGGTCAATGTGTCGTGGTGCGTGTCTCTTATTGCAGAAAACAAACTTGATAGATCGAGAAAGAAAAAGAAGAAGTTGTCTAAGGTAAGCGCCGCGCTGCCGACATCAAGCAGGGCGATGACGCCGTCATCAGGCAGGGTGATTTCCCTGTCGTCCGTTGCGCCATCCCCGTTCGCATCCATCACATCGGAGATTGTCAGCCCCTGAGCCTCGAGGTCCGTCAGCGTGGTGACGGTCGCGAGGTCGAAGTCAAAGGCACTGAGGTCGAGAATGTCCCCTCCCAAGCCGGCAACTGTGAAGTTCGTGATTACATCACCGCTACCTAGGCTGTCGCCCGGCGCGAACACGAAGATGTTCCAGCCGGCGCCGCCAATCAGCCGGTCTTCGCCCGCCCCGCCGGAGAACGTGGTGGTGTTCAAGCTGCCGCCGCGTAGCGTGTCGTCCCCCGGGCCGCCATAGAGACGGTGCCACCCCTTGCCGCCGTTAAGCTCGTCGTCCCCCGCGCCGCCAATCAGATAGTCGCCTCCTCTGTCGCCGCCGTAGAGCCGGTCGTTTCCCGCGTTGCCGTAGAGCCGGCTGTGCCCATTGCTACTATAGAGCCGGTCGTCTCCCGCGCCGCCGTAGAGCTCGTCATCCCCTCCGCCGCCACTCAGATAGTCGTCTCCCGCGTTGCCGAAGATCCAGTCGTCCCCCGCGCCGCCCTCGAGGTCGTCCGCGCCATCCGTGCCGGTCAATGTGTTGTGGTTCGCCTCAGTGATTTCTCCTCGCAAGTCAAAGACGAAGTTGTCTATGGTAAGCGCCGCGCTGCCGACATCAAGCAGGGCGATGACGCCGTCATCAGGCAGGATGATTTCCCTGTCGTCCGTTGCGCCATCCCCGTCCGCATCCATCACATCGGAGATCCTCAGCCTATGCCCCTGAGCCTCGAGTTCCGTCAGCGTGGCGGCGATGGAGCCATCCGCATTGTGCGCGAAGACGAAGTTGAAGGCCCTTAAGTCGAGAGCATCCCTGTCCGTGCCGGCAACCGTGAAGTCCATGATGCGAGCAACTGTCTCGCGAGTTCTACCCAGGTCGTTCGCCGGGAACCAGCCGGTGTCGGTGAGGATCTCGTCGGCCTGCGCACCGCCGCCCAGCGCGAACACGAAGGTGTCCGAGCCGGCGCCGCCGTAGAGCTCGTCGACCCCCGCGCCGCCGGAGAGCGTGTCGTTCCCTGCGCCGCCGCGTAGCGTGTCATCCCCCGTGCCGCCGTAGAGCGTGTCGTCCCCCGCGTCGCCAGTCAGCCGGTCGTCTCCCGCGCCGCCGTAGAGCCGGTCGTCTCCTGCGCCGCCGTTAAGCTCGTCGTCCCCCTTGCCGCCGCTGAGCAGGTCGTCTCCCGCGCCGCCGTTAAGCTCGTCGTCCCCCTCGCCGCCGTAGAATTGGTCGTTCCCCGCACCGCCGCGTAGCGTGTCATCCCCCGCGCCGCCGGAGAGCCGGTCATCCCCTCTGTCATCGTACAGATAGTCGTTCCCCGCGCCGCCGCTGAGCAGGTCGTCTCCCGCGCCGCCGTTAAGCTCGTCGTTCCCCGCGCCGCCGAGGAGCCAGTCGTTCCCCTCGCCGCCCTCGAGGTCGTCTGCGCCATCCGTGCCGGTCAATGTGATGCGGCCGGTCCATATAATGTGGTGGTCTGTCATAGTCATTTTTGTTGCTTAATTGTCAAAAAGCGGAGGCGGCGTGTCTAAAATCAAGAGTCAAGGTAACAAGAAAGCTGTTTTTTCGCCAATTTAGCTTGTTAGTTTTCCGCCAGGCGTCCTAGCGTTTCTTCGCTCGGTCAGTCATGTGTTTGACATACACTCCTGTCCTCGCTCATCACGCCAGTTGCCTGACGAAAAACTTCCGTCGCTAAAACAAGTGGTTGTCGCGCCAGTTGTCTAACGAATGTTCCGTCATGCTTCGTGGATGGACAGAAAGATGAGGTGGAATGGGCCTAGCTTGGGGCAGGGCTTTTTGCGACACGCTGTCCATCCATGGACGCTCTCGTGCGGCCATCCGGGCCGCACAGGGTCTTAAAAGCCCTGCCCCAAGCTACGCCCTCGGTTGTTGCGCCGCTTGCCTGGCGGAAAACTAACAAGCTAAAACTTGCAGTTTTTTCATGGCGGGGTTAGAGTCCGCTCATGGACAACTTCCAGTCAACCTGTCTCCTGGTAAGCCGCCTATTGGCCGGTTGCGCCGTGTTGCGCCTGCTGCCCCGTTAGGGGCGCATGCACACACCACACATCCATGTTTTTTTAGCAAGTTCTGAAAGTTTGGCGGCCCTAAGGCGGTTGCCGCTGTGGATAAAGAGTCAGATACTTGCGCCCATGCTTGGCGCCCCCGATAGTCGCGCTCTGGCGCGACCGACCCGCTGAGGGTCAGCGGCGCCCTGCCTGAACAAGTCAAGCATCCGAATTCAGGGAGCAAAGCCATGACAGACAAACTGATTATTTTCGATACCACCTTGCGCGATGGCGAGCAGAGCCCAGGCGCCTCCATGACCCGCGGCGAGAAGTTGCGCATCGCCCGGGCCCTGGAAAAAATGAAGGTGGATGTCATCGAAGCGGGGTTTCCCATCGCCAGTCCCGGGGATTTTGAGGCGGTCAAGTCTGTGGCCGGCGCCATCAAGGACAGCGTCGTCTGCGGCCTGGCCCGCGCCGGCGACAAGGACATAGACGCGGCGGCGGCGGCGCTGAAGCCCGCTGCCGCCGCCCGCATCCACACCTTCATCGCCACCTCGCCCATACACATGGAGCGCAAGTTGAACCTGGGGCCGGACCAGGTGTTGGAGGCGGCGGTCAGGGCGGTGAAACGGGCGCGGCGGCACACGGACGATGTTGAGTTCTCGCCGGAAGACGCGGGCCGTTCGGAATTGGACTTCCTGTGCCGGATCATCGAGGCGGCCATCAAGGCCGGCGCCTCCACCATCAACATCCCGGACACGGTGGGCTACAGCATGCCGGCGCAGTTCGGACAGACCATCGCGCAACTCATCGAGCGGGTGCCTAACTCGGATCAGGCGGTGTTCTCGGTGCATTGCCACAACGATCTGGGTCTGGCCGTGGCCAATTCCTTAGCCGCTGTGCTGAACGGCGCCCGGCAGGTGGAATGCACCATCAACGGCTTAGGGGAACGGGCCGGCAACGCCGCGCTGGAGGAGATCGTCATGGCGGTGCGCACGCGCAAGGATTATTTTCAGTGCGAAACGGGCCTGGACGCCACCGAAATCGTCAGTTGCTCCAAGTTGGTGTCCAATGTGACGGGCTTCCCGGTGCAACCGAACAAGGCCGTTGTCGGGGCCAACGCCTTCGCCCACGAGGCGGGCATCCACCAGGATGGCGTCATCAAGAGCCGGGAGACCTACGAGATCATGCGAGCTCAGGATGTGGGCTGGTCCAACAACCGCCTGATCCTGGGCAAACACTCGGGGCGCAACGCCTTTCGCGCCCGGTTGCGGGAGATCGGCTTCGAATTCGACAGCGAGGCGGAACTGAACCAGGCCTTCGCCAAGTTCAAGGCCCTGGCGGACAAGAAGCATGAGATCTACGACGAGGACTTGCAAGCCATCGTCTCGGACAACCTGCAAGCCGATGGCGAACAGATCGAACTGGTGTCCCTGAAGGTGGCGACGGAGACGGGCGAGACCCCCACGGCCGAATTGGTCTTGTCGGTGGCTGGGCGGGAGGCGCCAGGCAAGTCCCAGGGCGCCGGCCCCGTCGATGCCGTTTTCAAGGCCATAGAGTCCATCGTCTCCAGCGACTGTGAGTTGCAGTTGTTTTCCGTGAACAACATCACCGACGGCGCGGACTCCCAGGGGGAGGTCACGGTGCGCCTCAAGAAGAACGGGCGCGTGATCAACGGCCACGGCGCGGACACGGACATCGTGACGGCCTCGGCCAAGGCGTACATCAACGCGATCAATCGCGCCCAGTCCCTGGACGAGAAGCTCCATCCCCAAGTGTGAGGGGCCTCAAGATGCCCAATGCGCTTTCAGGCCTGAGCCGCCGATGAGCCTGTCCCCCGAACAGAGGGAGTATCTTCAGGCCCTGGGGATCGAGGTCTGGCTGCCCCGGGACCATCCTCTTTTTGCCGGGGGCGGGGCGGAAAAGGGGGGCCGCCCCGCTGGCAAGCCCGGCCTGGCGCCGCCGGCCCGGTCTGGGTCGGCGCCGGAGCGGACTCCCTTAAGCTGGGAGGCTTTGCAAGCCGCGGTGGCGGGTTGCCGGCGTTGCGGTTTGCATCAGGGCCGAACCCAGACCGTGTTTGGCGTCGGCAAGGTCGACGCGGACTGGATGTTGATTGGCGAGGCCCCCGGGGCCGAGGAAGACCGGCGCGGCGAGCCATTCGTCGGCAGAGCGGGGAAACTGCTGGACTCCATGTTGCGGGCCGTGGGGTTGAGTCGGGAGCAGGTGTTCATCGCCAACATCCTGAAATGCCGCCCCCCCAACAATCGGGATCCCAAGCCGGACGAAGTCGCGGCCTGCGAAGACTACCTGGCGCAACAGATCCGCGCGGTGCAACCCAAACTCATCCTCGCCCTGGGCCGGGTGGCGGCGCAGAATCTGCTCAAGACGGAGACCCCCATAGGCAAGATGCGCGGCAACCGCTACCGGTGGGGCGACCCCGCCGTGTCGGTCGTGGTAACATATCATCCGGCTTATTTGTTGCGCGCGCCGCGCGAAAAGCGGAAATCCTGGCAGGACCTGCAACTGGCGATGAAGATATACAAAGAAGCGGCGCAATGACCGCGCCGGCGGCCCAAGCAGGGGGCGCGGCCTGCCCCACCATCGACTCCGCCATAGGGAACACGCCCCTGGTGCGCTTGCAATGCTTGCCCGGCGCCTCGTCCAATGTCGTGCTGGCGAAGCTGGAGGGCAACAACCCCGCCGGCTCGGTGAAGGATCGCCCCGCGCTAAGCATGATCCGCCGCGCCGAAGAGCGGGGAGAGATCAAACCGGGCGATGCGTTGCTGGAGGCCACCAGCGGCAACACGGGCATCGCCTTGGCCATGGCCGCCGCCATTCGCGGCTACAAGATGATCCTGGTCATGCCGGACAACCTGAGTGGCGAGCGCCGCCGCGTCATGCGCGCCTTTGGCGCGGAGCTGATCCTGGTGAGTAAGCAAGCCGGCATGGAAGGCGCGCGGGACCTAGCGGAGGATCTAGAACGCCAGGGTCGGGGCCGGATCCTGGACCAGTTCGCCAATCCGGACAACCCCCGGGCCCACTACGAGGGCACGGGCCCGGAGATCTGGCGCGACACCCAGGGCGCGGTGACCCATTTCGTCAGCGCCATGGGCACCACCGGGACCATCATGGGGGTGTCGAAGTTCCTGAAGGAGCGGTCTCCCGCTGTCCGCATCGTCGGCGTGCAACCCGCCGGCGACGAAAACATCCCCGGCATTCGCCGCTGGCCCAAGGCGTACCTGCCCAAAATTTTCGAGCGGGAGCGGGTTGACCAAATCATCGATGTCACGCCGGCGGAGGCGGAGGCCATGACCCGGCGGCTGGCCGAGGAGGAGGGCATCTTTGCCGGGATCTCCTCCGGCGGCGCCGTTTCCGCCACCCTGAGGCTGTCCGCCGAGCTGGAAAACGCGGTCATCGTGGTCATCATCTGCGACCGGGGCGACCGCTATCTCTCCTCCTGCGTGTTTCCGGAATGAATCCCTGGGGAGCGAATGGCGCCGCCGGCCCGTGAACATTTTGGCCTTTGACATAGAGACCGTGCCGGACCTGGCCAGCGGTCGGCGGCTGTTCAATCTGGAGGGGCTTTCCGACCGGGACACGGGCGAGGTGATGTTCAACAAGCGGCGGCAGGAGACGGACAACGCCACTGACTTCCTGCGTCCGCACCTGCACCAGGTCGTGGCGATATCCGTGGCGTTGAAAACGGCGGACAAGTTCATCGTCCACTCTTTAGGGGAGCCGCAGTCCGACGAGGCGGAACTGGTGCGGCAGTTTTTCGGCGGCCTGGGGAAATACTCCCCCACCTTGGTGTCCTGGAACGGCCGCGGGTTTGACCTGCCCGTGCTTCATTACCGGGCCCTGTTGCACGGCGTCTCGGCCCGCCGGTACTGGGAAACTGGCGATGAGGATCGGGATTTTCGCTACAACAACTACCTGAGCCGCTACCACTCGCGCCATACCGATCTGATGGATGTGTTGGCTGGTTACGAGTTCCGCGCCGCCGCGCCCCTGGCGGAGATCGCGGTCATGTTGGGCTTCCCCGGCAAGCTGGGCATGGCGGGGAGTCAGGTTTGGGAGCGCTACCTGGCTGGCGACCTGGCGGCGATCCGAAATTATTGCGACACGGACGCCCTGAACACCTATCTGATCTATCTGCGTTGCGAACTGATGCGGGGGCGGCGTTCCGGCGCGGAATACGAGGCTGAATGTGAACAGGTGAAACAGGCCCTGTCCGAGCAGAGTCGCCCCCACCTGGCGGAATTTCTCGATGCCTGGAACAACGCCGCTTAGGCCGGGTCGCCAGCGCGCCTTAGGCGCACCGATGGCGCTGCGGGGCCGGCGTCTGTGAACGCGCGCGCGCTCAGCATCCGCATAGACTTGGGGGAGCAACGGTTGCGTCTGCTGTCCGGCGGCAAACTCCTGAGGGACTATCCCGTGTCCACCGGAAAGAACGGCCCGGGGGAGCGGCTGAACAGCGGTTGCACCCCTCGGGGAAAGCACAGCATCGCCGCCATGATCGGCGCCGGCTGCCCGGCCAACACGGTGTTTGTTGGCCGCCAAGCCACCGGTGAGCGCTATCGGCCGGCGATGCGCCGGCAGGCCCCTGAACGGGACTGGATCCTGACCCGGATCCTGTGGTTGCAAGGGGAAGAGCCGGGGGTGAACAAGGGCGGCGATGTGGACACCTACCAGCGCTACATCTACATACACGGCGCCCCCGACGATGTGGACCTGGGCGAGCCCGGCTCGGCCGGTTGCGTGCGCATGCGCAACAGTGATGTTATCGAACTTTTCGCTCTCGTGGCGGAAGGCTGCCCGGTCGAGCTTGTTTGAATGAGGCCGGCCCGTGAAGAGTAAATCCTTGCTGGTGACCGGAGGGGCTGGCTACATAGGCAGCCATGTGGTCTTGGATCTGCTGGAGGCGGGCTATGAAGTCGCCGTCGTGGACGATCTCTCCACCGGCGTGGCGGCGGCGGTGCCCCGGGAGTGCCGGTTCGCGCCGGGCGATATGGGAGACAAAGCGTTGCTCGCTTCCCTGCTGGAAGAGCGCCAGATCGCCGCCGTGCTGCATTTTGCCGCTTCCACCAGCGTGGATGTGTCTGTTGCGAACCCCTTGCTGTATTACGACAACAACACCTCCAAGTCCCGCGTCCTCATGGAAGCCTGCGTGGAGGCCGGCGTCCGCCATTTCGTGTTCTCTTCCACCGCGGCGGTTTATGGAGCCCCGGAGGTGGAACTGATCGCCACAGAGACCCCTGCCGCGCCCATCAACCCCTATGGCGCGTCCAAGCTGATGACCGAGTGGATGCTCCGGGACTTGGCCGCCGTCTCTCCCATGCGCTACGCGGCCCTGCGCTACTTCAATGTGGCGGGCGCCGCGCCGGACGGACGCGCCGGGCAATCCACGCCCGCTTGCAAGTTGCTGATCAAGGTGGCCTGCGAGGCGGCCCTGGGGAAGCGCGAGCGGCTTTGCATCTTCGGCACGGACTACCCGACGCCCGACGGCACCGCCATCAGGGACTACATCCATATCAGCGATCTGTCCGCCGCCCATCTGTTGGCCCTGCGCCATTTGGAGGAAGGAGGGGAGTCCGTCGTCCTCAACTGCGGTTACGGGCGCGGCTACAGCGTGCGCGAGGTGGCGCGCATGGTGGAGAAGGTTCACGGCCGTCCCTTCCCGATAGTGGAAGCGGGGCGGCGCCCTGGCGACCCGCCGCGGTTGGTGGCCGATGGCAGTTCGGCCCGGGAGATCCTGGGTTGGCGTCCTCGCTACGACGACCTGGAGTACATCGTCTCCACCAGCTATCGGTGGGAAAGGGCGCCTCGGTATTGACGGGGCGCGGGTGGCGCGCGGGTCAGCCATGAGCGTGGACGCCCCGTCCACAGCCCCCCCGCCGGCGCGGTTTTCTTGGTCAGTGGCGGCGTTTTGGTTGGCGGCCCTGTTGGCCCTGTTCAACCTCAACGGGCTGGCGCGCATGGCTTGGGGAGTGGGGCAGGCAGGCATCATAGCCTTGTTGCTCTGTTGCGCCTTCCTGGCGCGCCTGGCCTTCAGGTCGATCCCTTGGCGGCAGGCCCTGGGCGTCCCCGGCGTCCTGCTCCTGGCCAGCTGGGCCGGCTATGTCCTCATCGGCATGGTCGCGGGCCTTGCCGTTGCCGGCCCTGGCCTCCAGTGGACGCCTCACCACCAAGCCTATCTATTTCGTTGCGGCATGTCCTTTCTGATCATCGCTGGCGTTGCCTACGGCGGCGCGATGGCGGCGCGGCGACACGGGTCCGAGAGACTAATGCGCATCCTGCTTCTGCTCCTGGCCCTGAATTGCCTGCTGACCTTGGCGAGCCCAGTCTTGGCGACCTGGTACCGATTTCCCTCCCCGGAGCTCTCCTACCGCTTTTCCGGCGTCTTTTGGGACGCCAATGAAGCGGGTTTGGTCGGTTGCCTGGCCGTGGCGCTGGGGCTGGCGTTGTTGGGAAGAGGCGAGGTCTCCAGGGTCTGGAGCCTGTTCCCGGCCTTAGCCCTCAGCGTCGTTGCGGTGTTGGCGTCTTTTTCCCGGATCGCCATCGTCGTCCTGCTCCTGCTCTTGTGTTGCCATTTATTCTCCCGCGCCCGGGTCGCGCGTCTGACCGTCATGGCCCTATTCTTCGTCGGCGCCGGGTTGGCCCTGAATGTGGAGCGCCTGCCCCTGCAACCCCAGCAGGCGCAACGGGTGGAGTCGCTGTTGAACCTGGACGACTTCGATTTTGAACGACACGCCCTGCAGAGCGCGTTCGAGTGCAGCCGTTTCCATGCCTGGGGGCAGGCCCTGCCCAGGGTCCTGGAGGCCCCGCTGTCAGGACAGGGCTTCGGCGCGTTTCGCTTTGTCAAGAAATCGCCCCGTTGTCAGGAAGGCGGCGAGTTTTTAGGGGTTCACAACCTCTACCTGTTGCTCCTGGGCGAGTCTGGCCTCATCCCCCTCGTTTTGTTCCTGCTCTTTCTTGGCGGCCTGCTGTGGCTGCCCTGGCGCCGGCCCGGCGACTTGGCGGCGCCTGTGGTTGCCGGCTGGGCCCTGGTCATCGCCATCTATGGCCTGGTTTCCCACTCGGCGTTGAACCACGGCTGGAGCGCCTTCATCGTCGGCCTGAGTTGCGCCTTAGCGGCTGGGACCAGGAGCGCCGCCATTGACAAGACCTAAACGCGCCTTGCTGATTGGCCCCCTGCCGCCGCCCGAGACGGGGAACAGGGTGGCTTTGCGCGCCGCGTTGACCTGGTTGCGCGGTTTGCCTGAGCTCCGGATCGACCATGTTGACATGCCTTGCCTGTCGGCGACCGGCCGCTTGCGGCACTGGCCTACGGTCCGGGCCCTGGCGCGGGCTGTCTGCTGGATGCCGCGCAACGACGCGGTGGTCATTTTTGGGGCTAAAGATTTCTGCTTCTCTTATGGCGCGCTGTTGACAGCTTGCGCCAAGCTTTGGGGCAAACCTTGCGCCATCCGCGTCATGGGCGGCAGGGCCCTGTTCTCCCCGGCGCGGTTGCCAAGGGCCTTGCGCAGGGTCCTGCTTGCTCTGCTGGGCCGGGCCGACGCTTTGGTTTTGGAGACGGAGACGGCGCGCAACGATTTGCCGGCGACTTTGCGGGCCAAGGCCGCCGTCGTCTCCAACTGGCGGCGTCGGCCCCCCGCGCCGCCCCCGGCCCGGGGCCGCGACGGGATCCACTTCGCCTTTGTCGGCGGGTTGAACGCCAAGGGGCTGGCTCTGCTTTTGGACGCCTTTGTTCGCGCGCGGGCGGGGGACGGGCCGGTGATGGAACTGCATGTCTTCGGTCCGGCGCCCAAGGACGAGGCTAATCGGGCGCGCCAAACGCCCGGAGTGGTTTTCCACGGCTTCATTCCCAATGAGCGACTGCGCGCGGTTTTGCCGCGGCATGATGGGTTGGCGTTCACCAGCCAGTACCCGAATGAAGGGCATCCCGGCGTCGTGATCGAGGCCTTCATGGCGGGCCTGCCGGTCATCGCCGGCAACCTGGCGCCGGGGCCGGCGGAGATCGTCAAGCACGAGGTCAACGGCTTGGTGGTCAAAGCCGGCGACGCCGGCGCCTTTGCGGACGCCATGAACAAGTTGGCGGCCGACTCCGGCCTGCGGCGCCGCCTTGCCGCCGGCGCCCGCGCCGCCGCCGCCGATTTTGATCAGGACAAGGTCCTGCCCTCCTTGGCCGCCGCCCTGGGGTTGTTGGAACAGCCGGGGGCCGGGCCGAATCAAGTCGGGGGTTGACCATAAGGGCGTTGTTTTACGCGCAAGCAATTTCAGCCGGATCCTATTATACTTATGGAAGTCCGGGCTTGACTGCCCAGAGGCGAAAGCAAAGGCTGACGCCATCAACGCGGCAACGCCTGTTCTGAGTCTGCGGCAAACATTAGGCGACCCGTTGCGCTATGAAGATTTCAATCATTACTCCGGTGCTGAACGAACCGCGAGTGGACCTGTCGCTGGATTCCGTCATCTCCCAGCAACACGACCACGAGGTTGAATTGCTCGTGATAGACGGAGGCTCCACCGACGGCACCCTGGAGGTGTTGCAACGCTACCAGGACCAGATCGCCGTGTTGGTCAGCGAGCGGGACGCCGGCATTTTCGACGGCATGAACAAGGGCATCGCTAGGGCTAGCGGCGAGGTCCTTGGCATCCTGAACGCCGATGACCGCTACAGCGATCCCTTTGTTCTGCGCGATGTCATGGAGGTCTTCGGCGATGAGCGGATCGAGGCCTGCTACGGCAACCTGGTCTATGCCAACGCCGCCGGCGAGGTGACCCGGTATTGGAAGGCGGTCCCTTCCCGTCGAATCAACTGGCATTTGGGCTGGGCGCCGCCCCATCCGACCTTCTTCGCGCGCCGGCGCGTGTATGAAAAATACGGGGCCTTTGACCCGGCGTTTCCGGTGGCTGCGGACTATGAGCTGATGTTGCGTTTCATCCTCAAACATGGCGTCAAGACGCGCTACCTGGACCGGGTCATGGTGAACATGGCCCCGGCCGGCAACGCCAACCGGTCGGTGGCGAAAGTGTTGGAGGCCAAGCCCGAATTGTCTCGCGCCTGGCGGCGCAACCAGTTGCGGGGCGGATGGTTCGTTCCCATGCTGAGATTGCTCAGGAGGCCGTTCCAGTTCATACGCCCCCGCGGATGATTGTCGAACAACGCAACGCCCGCTGGTGGTTCACCCTGAACGGTTTGACCCGACAAGCCATGGCGCGCCGGGCGCCGGGATTCGGACCGCCCAAGATCGTGCTGACGGAGCACCCCAGGTCCGGCGGCACCTGGGTGGGGCAGATGCTGGCCTATTGCCTCAATGTGCCTAATCCGCGCAACCGCCTGCCGCCACGCCGCCGGTGCCTGGTGCATGGCCACTTTCTGCGGGTCTCGCCGGCCAACGACATCGTCGTGGTGTGGCGCGACGGCAGAGATGTCATGGTGTCCTATTATTACTACGCCTTGTTTCAGCAACCCACCACGCGCTCCGGCTGGTCGGCGGGGCACCGGAAACGGCTGGGGATAGAAGACGCGGCCGATGTGCAACGCTACTTGCCCCGTTTCATCGACTACTGCTTTGCGGACGGCCCGCCCCGGAACATGTCCTGGACGCAATTCGTCGAAACCTGGCGCGGCCGCGGCGGTTTGTTGGAGACCCGCTACGAGGCCCTGCGGGAGGATGCCAGCCGCGAGCTGAGGAAGTTGCTTCAGGCCCTCTCCGTCCACGAGGTGGATGAGGCGGCGGTGGCGGACTGTGTTTCCCGGTTCTCGTTTCAGAATGTCACGGGACGCCAACCGGGCCAGGAAGATCCGACGGACTTCTGTCGCAAGGGCGTCGTGGGGGACTGGAAGGAGAAGTTCACGCAGGAGGCGCGGGAAGTCTTTGACCACCATGCCGGCCAGGCCCTGATAGACCTGGGCTACGAGCAGGACCGCGCCTGGGTGGATGGCGCGCAACGCCGGGACGCCGCTCCCGTTGCCGGAGTCCCGGGCCGGAGCGTTGCCGGGGCCCTTGTCGCCACGCCCTCGCGGCGCCGTTTTCTGCTGGCCGGCCCCCTGCCTCCTCCTGAGCACGGTCCATCGTTGTCCTTCGAGACGCTAAGCCAGGCCCTGCGGGGCCGCGGCCATGATTGCCAGGTGGTGGATGTCAGCTCCCAGCGCGACTTCCCGCCGTCGCGGGTCACCGCAACGCGGGTCCTGGAGAGCTTTGTTTCCCTGGCCCGGTTTGTCGGCGGACTCGGCGCTGGGCGCCGCCGGGTTTATTTCACGCTCTCCCAGTCCCGGGTCGGTTTTTTGCGGGACTTGGCGATGATATGGAGCGCCTGGCTTTGCCGTTGTCGCATCGTGGTTCACCTGCGGGGGGGCAACTATGATGGTTTCTACCGCTCGCAACCGCCTTTCTGGCGGTTTTTGGTGCGCCACGCCCTGCGGCGCGTCCACCGGATCGTCATCCTGAGCGAACGGCTGAGAGGCATGTACGACTTTGAGCCCGCGTTGGCGGGCCGTCTCGAGGTGGTGATGAACGGCCCGCCGGAACCACTGCAGGGCCGCCCCCGCGTCCTGCGTCAAGGCGGGGGGCCGGCGCGGTTGTTGTTCCTGTCCAACTTGATACAGTCCAAGGGCTACGACGATGTCCTGGAGGCCTTGAGCATCTTGCGCAAGACCACTGCGCTTCCCTGGGAGGCCGTTTTCGCGGGCCGCTTTCTGGCCAGCAACGACGACGCTCAGCCGCGGGCGCCGGCCGCGGCGGAGGCGGCGTTTGAACAGCGCGTCCGAGCCGCCGGGCTGGAAGAGATCGCGCGCTGGGTAGGGCCGGTGACCGGCGCGGAGAAATGGCGCCTGTTTGAAACCAGCGATTTCTTCCTGTTGCCGACCAACTACGCCCATGAGGGCCAGCCGGTTTCGATCATCGAGGCCATGGCCCACGGTTGCGTGACAATCGCCACGAATTACCGCGCCATTCCGGACCTGGTTGTGGATGGCGTGACCGGCCGCCTGGTGGAATGGGGCCGCCCCGAACAGATCGCCGCCGCGGTGGCGGACCTTGCCGCCGAACCGGCCCGGTACGCGGCCATGAGCCGGGCCGCCGTGGAACGCTACGAAGCCCTGTTCAAATTGGAACGCCACTTGGAGGCCCTCATTCCCCTATTGGAAGGCGATTGAGCGCTGGCTGAGCCGCTTTGTTGTCTCGCGGGTCGAAAAATGCTTGACAGCGTGGATTCATGGGGTTATGATTGCGGTTGTGGAGCCTGAGCCAGGATCGCCGCCCGGCGATTGATTCGTCGTAGAGCGTGTGGGAGGTCCGCCCCACCAGGCTCCGCGTTCATTTTCCCCACCGGTCCTGATCCCATTTTTTGATGACCGTTATACTTGATTGGTTGAGTTTTCCGAACCTGTATTTTGCGCTGGAGTCGAAGATGGTCAATGTGCGCATGTTGTTCAGGTTGATGGCGTAGAACCACCACTGGCCGTTGTTGTCCTGGTATTCCGCCAATAATGATGGGTTGTTTCTCCTCTTGACCGGTGCCTCAAGATAAACGCCGCCCTGGTCCAAGACGCGTTGCAGGGTTTGGCACTGCTCCACTGACACCTTGGGATGTCTTTTTGCCAGTTTGCCGGGTCTGATTCCGTCTGTGATGATCTGACCGGGCAACTTCACGCCTTGTTTGCGCAGGGCTTGGGCGACATCGTTTGGCAACACCGCCACCGGCCAGCCGCGGACATCGCCTGCTTGGAACGCGGCCTCGAAACCGGGGCTGTTCACGATGTCTTTGATTGACACTCGCGCTTGCTCCGGTGAGGACCGGTTGAGTTTGTCGGCTTCGATCGACGGATCTCCCGCCGGTGGTTGTGTGCCTGTTCCAGTCCCCGCGTCCTGCCTTACAAATCCGAACGGATGCGATTTGCCCGTAAAGGGCGATGAATTTAAGTTCATTGTGTTTTTCCTCGTTTTTTTGATAGTGCAAAACAAAATTAAAGTTACCTTTGCGGTGTTTAGCTCATGGTGTTGACCTCTCTTTTTCTGCGGTTCATGGTGAGGGCAGCTCAGGTGATGCGGGGCCGCACGTAGAACGGCTTCGCCATTGTTGAAAAGTCGCCGGGCTTGCGCCGCTTCTGTTTTAGCTTCTCTTCTTTTGCCCGTATCACCATGCGGAGGCAATCAACCAGGTTGTGCAAGGCGTTAAGCTCTTGCGCCTCAGGCGGAAAACGCCGCAGGCATTCGGAAAGGCTAAGGCTCTCGGGGCCGATTAGATCTGCTTCTTGCGCTCTCATATCAACTACTCCTGCCGCCATCGGCGACATCTAACTATAGAGCATGTCCCATAAAGGGGATTAGGTATCGCTATCTATCTACAAGCGGTGGCAGTGTTTTGCCGGGCATAGGAGAATTAACCGTTCCCCGCAAAACTTCGCAACCCGCAGGTTTGTGACTTCTACACGGCTTGCCACCGGTAGCCGTCGCTTCCTTTCCTCAATCGCCAAGCAAGTGTAGAGCATGCTTTTACATCCTGCAAGTGGAATCAGAAATTTTTTTCACGCGCCAGATTGCCGGGACAATTCGCCGGTTTTCTTGCTGACCTGCAGTGGTAGTTGATGGCGCGGCGCGCCGGCCTGTCACTCTCCGCGTTGTTTCCCTCGGCGCCAGCGCGCCGGCCCGTCCGTTTGGCTGAACACGCGCCTGACAGCCACCCAGGTGGAGAGCAGGAGCAACTTGAGATCCAGCCAAGGACTCATGTTTTTGATGTACAGCTTGTCGTATCGGAGCTTGTCCGATGGCGCTATCCAGTACCCGCCGCGCACCTGGGCCAGCCCCGCGATGCCCGGTCTGACCCTGAGCCGTTGGGAAAATCCGGGGGCCTCGCGGTCGAACCGCTCGGCCAGGACCGGGCGCTCGGGACGGGGCCCCACCAGGCTCATGTCGCCCCTGATGATGTTGACCACCTGGGGGATCTCATCCAGGTGAAACCAGCGCAACCTCTTGCCGACCTTGGTCAGTCGGGGATCGTTCCGGGTCGCCCAGACCGGCCCGGTCAGATTCTCGGCGTCCGGCGTCATGGTGCGGAACTTGATGAGCTTGAAATGTTTTCCCCGCCAGCCGACCCGCTCCTGAATGTAGAACACCGGCCCGCCATCTTCCAATCGGATGACTATGGGGATCGCGATCCAGAGCAACAGCCACAGGGGAGCGAACAGCAGATAGACAAGGATGATGAAGACAAGATCGAAGGCGCGTTTGTAGCTGTCGGCCGGCGCCGGGTTTGATTTCCCCATGGAGGTTTCAGCGCCGGTCGCTGGCGGCTTCGACCTGGGCTCGCACCCAAGGATAGGTCACTGCCAGTCCCTCCCGCAAACTCATGGACGGCTTCCAGCCCAGCTTTTCATAGAGCAACCGGTTGTCGGAATTCCTGCCGCGCACCCCCAAGGGCCCGTCGATGTGCCGCGTCTTCAGCGATTTGCCGGCCAGGTCCATGATCATTTGCGCCAATGCGTTGATGGAGACCATTTCCTCAGAGCCTATGTTCACGGGACCGGTCCAGTCTGAGCGCGTCAGCCTCAGCAGGCCCTCCACGCACTCGCCCACATAGAGGAACGAGCGGGTTTGCTTGCCGTCGCCCCAGATGTCTATGCTGTCGCCGGCCTCCGCCTCAGCGACCTTGCGGCACAGGGCCGCCGGCGATTTTTCCCGACCGCCGCGCCAAACCCCCTCCTCGCCAAAGATGTTGTGAAGCCGCGCGATGCGCACTTCCATCCCGTAGTTGCGCCCGTAGGAGAGAAACAACCGTTCGCCGAACAGCTTCTCCCAGCCGTATTCGCTGTCGGGGGCCGCCGGGTAGGCGGATTCCTCAGAACACAGCGGGTTGTCCGGATCGGTCTGGTTGCGCTCTGGATATATGCAGGCCGATGAGGAGTAGAAAATGCGCCCGGCCCCATGGCGCCGGCAGGCCTCCAAGGTGTTCAGGCTGCACAGGATGGAGTTGCGCATGATCATCGCGTCGTTGGCGCCGCTGAAGACAAAACCCGCTCCCCCCATGTCGGCGGCCAATTGGTACACCTCGTCGAAAGGGCCATCGAAGACCCGCTCGCACACGCGGCGGTCCCGCAGGTCGCCCGTTATGAAATCATCGGCCTGGGTCGGGCTGAACAGAGGGAGTCGGAGATCCACTCCTCGGACCCAGTGGCCTTCCGATTTCAGGCGCCTCACCAAGTGACTGCCGATAAACCCCCCGGCGCCGCAGACCACGATGCGTTTCATGGGGCGTCTGAGGAGATGTCTTTGCACACGGCGGACATTGTAGCGATTCAGGGCTTGCGCGGCAACCGCCGGCGACGGCAAAGGGGCCTGGGCCGGCCCCCCTTGGCCCGCAGGGGCTGAACTCCGGCTTAGCGCCCTGTGGCTTTGGCCAAGGCCTTGGACACTTTCTCCGGGTTGAACTCGCGCCACCGGGCGGCGACATGCTGATCAGGCCGGATCAGATAATAAGTCCCGGGCCGGGCGTCGTAACGCCGGTGCAACAGGCCCTTGGCGTCGACCACTTCGGCGGCGCGACCCTGGGTCCGGGTCACCACCACGGTGGAGACGGGAATCCCGGTCGCTCCCGCGCCCTTCAGGGTTGGCGGCGGGGGCGCGTCAGCGCCGAAATAAACGCCAGTGAAGCGGTCCCCTAACTGGTTGAGGAACCAGTCAGTAGTGCCATCTATGGAGACCGGCGCGTCCAGGCAGGGGGTCCCGGGCCGCTGTTTGTCGCTGAACTCGTCCGCGTCCGGCGTGTTCAACGGCGACCCGTCCAAGACGCAAGGGGTGGAAAGGCGCCCCGGGTTGACGAACTTGCGAGCAAACTCAAAATCCTCGGCAAGCTCCAGGGCGGCATTGCGAAAAGCCAGGCTGACCGCGCTTTTCGGCGTCATAAAATCCGTGCTGCGGGATGAGTTCAGGATGTTCTCTTGCGCCGCCGGGACCCGTTCGTCATCGTAGCTGTTGAGCAGGGCGGGAGGGGCGGCATCCTTTAACACCAGGGCCAGCTTCCAAGCCAGGTTGTCAACATCTTGCAACCCCCCATTGGCGCCGCGGGCGCCGAAGGGCGAGACGAGGTGGGCCGAGTCGCCAGCAAAGAGTATGCGGCGGTGGACAAATTTTTCCATGCGGCAACACTTGAAGGTGTAAAGACTGACCCAGTCGTATTCAAATTCGATGTCCGAACCCAAAAAGGCCCTGATTTTGGCGTCCACCTGGTCCTTTTTCATGGCCTCTTCGCGGTCTATGTCCCAGCCCATCTGAAAATCGATGCGCCACGAATCATCGGCTTGCTTGTGTATCAGCGATGTTTGCCCCGGGTTGAACGGCGGGTCGAACCAGAACCGGCGAATGGTGGGGAAATCCGCCTTCATGCGCACATCGGCGATAAGAAAGTTTTCCTCGAACACGCGGCCCGCGAAATCCAGCCCCAACATGTTTCGTACCGGGCTGCGGTGCCCGTCCGCCGCGACTAAATAGTCGCAACTGAGCTGATAGTCGCCGGCCGGCGTTCTGACCTCGACGACGACCTGGTCCGCGCCGTTGTTCACGCCGACCACCTCGTTTTGCCAACGGATTTCCGTCTCCGGATGCTTGGCCAGCAAGTCAATCAGGTATTCTTCCGCGTAATACTGTTGCAGGTTGATGAAGGCGGGGAACTTCTGCTCCTTGTCCGGCAACAGGTCGAACCGATAGATCGGTTCGGTCTTCGCGCCGAAATACACCCAGCCCTGGTTCCAGGTGACCCCTTTCTTCATCATCTGCTCGGCGGCGCCGATGCGGTCCAATATCTCCAAGGTGCGTTTGGCCCAGCAGATGGCGCGGGACCCCTCGCTGACGGTGTTGTGTTTTTCCAGCACCACAGAGGGGATGCCATGGCGGGCCAAGTCTATGGCGGTGGCGAGGCCAATGGGGCCGCCGCCCGCGATAAGCACCGGGAAATGGGCGGTCTCGCCAGAGCCAAGCTCCGCGGGCTTTGCGAACTCATAGCGCCGCCGCGCCTTGGGGCCGGTCTGCCCCGCGCCGCCCGGCATGCCGCGTTCCGCCATGGCCCCGCCGCTGTTACGCGCCGGAGCGGCCGCCCGGGCCTGGCGCCGGGTTAGGCCGCGAGCCTGACATATTCGTAGTCGCCAGGTTTGCCGTTGATGCCGGCCTTGGCCGGCGCGATCCAGGAGGCGAATTGTCCCGGCTCGACCACCTGTTCCATGAGAGACAGCAGGAACGCCAGGTCGTCGTCGCTCGGCAACCATTCTTCCCGGCGCCGTTCCCATTCCGCCGCTTGAATCAGCTCGCCCGCGGGCGTGGCGCGCGCGTTTTTGAACTCGCCGACGGTGCGGTGAAAGGCGCGGCTGGGCAGGCTCAGGCGGTAGTCGAAGCCGAACTCGGCGAGGGCCCTGTTCCAGGTCCCCAACACCTGCTCGCAGTCGTGGATGAAGTCGTCGCACAGGCGGCTGTTGACCGCGTTGATGGCGGGCTCATCCACCTTGACCAGTTTTCCCTCGATGTGTTTCAGCACCGGATACACGCTGTCGTGCAACTGGTGGTCGTCGTCAATGGTGGTTTCCCGAAAACGGCCCTTCAGGCTGGCGTTGAAGGCGTTGGAGGCGTTGGTGGAGATCTCGGCGCCGAACAGGTCCAGCGTCACGGAGTAATGAAAATTGATTTTCTTCTGCATGGTCGGCAGGTCGATCACGCCTAAGCGCCTGACCGCCTCCACATCCTCCGGGTCCTCCACCCGGTTGTTCTTCATGGCCGCGCAGGTTCGTCTTAGCGCGCGCTCGACTCCGGTGCGGCCTACAAACATGTGGTGGCCTTCTTCGGTGAGCATGAAACGGGTGGTGCGCGCCAGCGGGTCAAAGCCCGATTGCGCCAAGGCCTCCAGTTGCATCTTGCCGTCACGGTCGGTGAAGGTGGTGAACATGAAGAAGGACAGCCAATCCGGCGTTTCCTCGTTGAACGCGCCAAGGATGCGCGGCTTGTCCTGATGTCCGGAGCGGCGCGTCAACAGCGCTTCCGCCTCTTCGCGGCCATCCCGCCCAAAGTGTTTATGCAACAGATAGACCATGGCCCACAGATGGCGGGCCTCTTCCACATTGACCTGAAAGAGATTGCGCATGTCGTACAGCGAGGGGGCGGTCTGCCCTAAATAGCGTTGTTGCTCCACCGAGGCGGGTTCCGTGTCCCCCTGCACCACCACCAAGCGCCGCAACATGGCGCGATATTCTCCCGGCACTTCCTGCCAGACCGGTTCGCCCTTGTGGGAGCCGAAGGCGATGCGGCGGCCTGCTTCCTGAGGCGCCAGCAGAATGCCCCAGCGGTATTCGGGCATCTTCACATAGCCGAATTTGGCCCAGCCTTCCGGGTCAACGCCGACCGCGGTGCGCAGATAGACTTCATGCTCCTGAAAGCCCTCCGGCCCCATCGCTTGCCACCAGTCCATGAAGCCCGGACGCCATTTTTCCAGGGCCCGGCGCAGGCGCCGGTCTGAGGCCAGGCCCACATTGTTGGGTATCAAGCTGTCGTAATCCACCGTGTTCATCGCCGTTCTCCTGTGGAAAAAACCGGGCGTGGATCGTTGTTCAATTATACCCGCTCTTTGTCATATTCAGGCCGGAGGCCGGCGCCATAGCGGCGCAGGGCCCCAGCCGCGCCGACCGCGTTGGGTCGCTGGAATATCCAGTTCTGCCAAGCGGTGAGCCGGCCGAAGATTTTGGTCTCCATGGTTTCCGGGCCGGCGAAGCGCAAATTGGCCTCCATCCCCACTAAGGCGTCGGGGGAGAAGCTGGCCCGCTCTTCCAATAGCATCCTGATCTCGTCGTCCCAGTCGAGGTCATCGGGCGTGAAGGTGACCAGGCCCAGTCCGCTCGCCTGTTTCGCATCCAAGTCCGCGCCTCGGCGTTCCCTGGCGCGGGCGACGCTCTCCGGCTCCCCCAGAAAGCGCGTCTCCAGGCGCGTCATGCCGTTCGCCATGGGCAAGGGGCCGAAGTTGCTTTCCGTCAGCGTGATGAGCGGCGGCGGCGCGGCTTGGTCTTCGAATCGCCCATCCAACATGTAGCTGCGGTCGACGGCGAACAACAACTCGGCCAGGAAACCGGCGAAACAGCTGCCGGGTTCGACGAAGGCGAAACTGGTGCGCGAAGTGACCTCAAGCCGTTTCAGCACGCGCTTCCAGTAGAGCATGATTTCCCGCGCCAACCAGTTGTCTTGATGGCGGCGCAAGAAGGCGTCAAAGTCTTTCACCGCGTCAGCGTCTCCGGCGCTTTTGATGATCAGGACGCCTATGGCCGGCTCGTTGAAACGCAGGTGCAACAGGGCGTCGTCCAGCTCCCGGGCCAGGGCCAGGGGCCAGAATCCGGCGCCGGCTTGGGCGGCCTCGTCCATGGTGGCCGGTGCCGGCCCCACTGGCCCTTTTAACAGCAGGATGGCGTTGCGTTTTTCCCTGTCTATGGCCACCCTCAGAAAGCCGTATTCGATGCTGTCCGCCCCATGCTTGCGCGGCAACGGCGTCAGCGGCGCCCCTACAGCCTCAGCGGGACGATCCGAGAGCCGGGCCATTTCCTCAGCTTGTTCTTGCACCCGCCCGGCAAACCGGGAACTTGGCGCGACCTCATCCACCAGTCGCCACTCGACGGCGCGTCGGCCCTTGATCCCTTCCTCCATGGTGCAGAACGCATCAGCCAGGTCCCGGCGCGTCTTTCTTTTGTCAACCAGGCGCGTCAACCCGCCGGTGCCGGGCAACACGGCCAACAGGGGAATTTCCGGCAGGGACACGGCGGCGTTGCCGTCGTCCACCAGGATCAAGTAATCGGTTGCCAAGGCCAGCTCGTAGCCGCCGCCAGCCGCCGCGCCATTCAACGCGCACAGATAGCGCTGACCGGAACAGGCGCCGGCCTCCTCAATGGCGTTCCGGGTCTCGTTGGTGAACTTGCAAAAATTGACCTTGTGACTGTGGGACGCGCCGGCTAACATGCGAATGTTGGCGCCGGCGCAAAACATGGCGGGCTGGCGCGAACCGAGAATGACTGTCTTCACTGCTGGATGTTCAAACCGCAGCCGCTGGGTGGCGTCGTAAAGCTCTATGTCAACGCCGATGTCATAAGAATTGAGTTTTAACTCATAACCGGGAAACACGCCTCCGTTCGCGTCCACATCCAGGTCCAGCTGGGCAATCGGGCCGTCGATCTCCAGTTTCCAGTGCCGATAATTGGCGGGGTGAGTCTGAAAATCCAGGCGGGGGACCGGCGGCTTTGCCATTTTTGCATCACCAGCGGATTGCAGATCAGAATCAAACATGGCCCCGCACTATACAACAATCGGCGCTAAGGGGTCAGAGCTTGGGGGACGGGGGAGGCGCGGGTCTCGCCACCCGAGTGGATGGCAAGGATTCGGGCTCTTGCGCGGGGCCGACTCCGTCTTTCAGTGATTAGCCTCTGGGTTCTCCGGCAATGAAATCAAGATAATTTTCCTGGTGAACAAGCTGGAACGCGCTGTCCGGATAGTTTCGATGCCAGCTTGCCGGGGGCCGGGCCCGGGCCGCCGCCCGTGGCGACCACTTTATTTCGGCGGCCAACAAGCGCCCGTTGCATTCCTCCACCAAGTCGATCTCTTGCCGGTCGTAGGTGCGCCAGAAGTAGCTCTCGGCCAACCACCTGTTGTACAAATTGCGCTTCAACCGTTCGGCGACGATGTAGTTCTCCCATAATGCGCCGGTGTCGCCGCGCAATCCCAGGGGATTGAAGTTGTTGATCAGCCCGTTGCGAATGCCATTGTCGTAAAAGTAGTAGCGGCGGCTTTTGGAGATCTCTTTGCGTTGGTTGCGGCTGAAACCTTGGCGGGCGTGGATCACATAGGTTTTTTCCAATAGATCCAGGTAGCGCTCCACCGTGTTCCTGCTCATGCCCAGCTGGCCGCCTAATTCCGTAACGGACGCCTCTTGGCCCAGCTGGAAGGCCAATAACTGCAACAAGCGCAGTAGCTTGTCAGCGTGCCGAATGCCCTCCAGCTGGAGAATGTCCTTGAGCAGGTAAGACGAGACTAGCTCCTTGATGTATAGGGCCCGTTCTTCATGGGCATCCATCAGAACCGTCTGCGGGTAGGAGCCATAAATCAGGCGTGTTTCAAGATGGGCCTTGGTCTCATGGGCATCCTCAATCTCTCGCAGTTCCAGTTGCGCCAGTGGCAAGAGCAACAGCGTGGTCTTGCGTCCCGTGAGAGGTTCTCCCATTTGCTGGGCAAGATCAAAGGAAGATGAACCTGTTGCGATTATGCGCAAGTCCTTGATGTGGTCTGTCAGCAATTTGAGATTCAAACCAATCTGACGCACATACTGCGCTTCATCCACCACTAAAGTCCGGCGCGCGCTGACAAACGCCTTCAACTTGGCAAGCGACTGGCTCTCCAGGTACTCGCGGGCATCGGCGTCCTCGCCGGTGACCATCAAGGCATTCGGGTCCTGCTGTTGCGCGTAACGCTGGATAAGCGTGGTCTTGCCCACCCGCCTGGGGCCGTGCACCACCACCACTTTGCCGGGCTTCACTGACTGCTCAAGCCAGCGGAATTGGGCCCGCGGAATGTAGTATCCGTCACTCATACTGACTGATTTTACACTAATTCAGTCACTTTATAATACAAAATTCATATAAATTCGGTCACTTTATAGTGCAAAATTCACATAAATTCAGTCACTTTATGATGCAAAATTCGCATAAATTCGGTCACTTTATGATGCAAAATTCGCATAAATTCGGTCACTTTATGATGCAAAATTCACATGAATTCGGTCACTTTATAGTGCAAAATTCACATGAATTCAGTCAATATCTGTCTCTGCGGAGCAGAGGGGACCGGCGGAGCGGGGGGCCGGGCGGAGCAAGGGGCCGGGCGGAGCGGAGGGCCGGGCGGAGCGGAGGGCCGGGCGGAGCAGGGGCCGGGCGGAATAAAGAGAGACTGGCCGAAGCAGGCGCGGCGCGGGGTGCCATGCAGAGCGGGGAGCCGGGCGGAGCAGGGGCCGGGCGGAGCAGGGGCCGGGCGGAGCAGGGGCCGGGCGGAGCAGGGGCCGGGCGGAATAAAGGGAGATTGGCTGAAGCAGGCGCGGCGTGGGGTCAGCTCCCGTGTTGGACGGGGATTAACGTTGCCACCACTGCTCGACGAACTGGTTGACCTCCGCGGCGTGAAAGCGCGCCACGCGGTGGCTGGGCGCTAATGCTTCCGTATAGAAGAATTGGGGCAATTCGTCATCCGCTTCCGTGAAGCCGGCGGCCCGGTTGAACTCCCTTTCCAGCCTCAGTGTCTCCCGGCCCAGCTCGTTGAAGAAAGACGCCTCCAGGTCGGCGCCGGTGGCCGCGTTGATGGCCGCGACAACCCTATCCAATTCGGCCATGGTCACGGTGCGGCCAAAAATGCACAACCCCAGGGAATCCATGGCGGCGGTCATCACCTGGGCCTCGTGGCTGGCTTGGGCGATCTCATCGATAGATTTGTCCGCCGTCTCCATTCGCGGCACATTGCCCGCCGTGTGATCCGCGCCTTGGGCCGTGACCATCATGGTGATCCCGGTGGCTTCGACGACGCGGGGGTCGTAGGCGCTGATGGCTTGCCGCTTGATCACAGGCACCCGCTCCACCCCATAATGCGCGCCGACCCGCGCCGTGCCTTGGGCCCAGAGCCGACCTTGCTCCGTGCCGTTGCGGATCTCTTCCAAGACCTCCCGGATGAAATCCACATCGCCGAATTCGCCCAGCCCGGCCTCCATCAACACCCCGACCATGGCCCCTGTTTCTATGGAGTCTATGCCCAGGTCGTTGACAATGGCGTTCAGCCGGGCGAGATCGTCAGGTTCCTTGATGCCGCAATTTGAGCCTAACAACCCCAAGGTTTCATATTCCACAGGCGAGACGATCTCCCGGCCGTCGGCGTCCGCATAGACATTGCTGCATTGGATCAGGCAACCGGGCATGCAGGCGTGGGAAGGGTCGCCGCCCCGGGCGATGTTTTGCTCCCGGATGAAGTCGCCCCCCAGCTTCATGGTTTCCTCGTTTGTGTCCACCAGGCGCCCGGCGGAAAAATTGCGCACCGGCAAGCCGCCAACATGGTTCATGTAGTCCGCCATCATGGCCGTGCCGAAGCGTTTGTAGCTGTCTATCATGGGGTCAGCGCCGAGTTTTTCGGCGTAGAGCCGCACCCCGCCCATGACTTTCTTGCGCTCATGCAACTGCGGCATCTTGTGCAGTTCCACGACAATGGCTTTCACCTTTTTGCTGCCTAAGACGGCCCCCACGCCGCCCCGGGCCGCCAACCTGGAGGGCCGGCGGTCGGTGTCGCTGATGGCTATGCCCGCCAACAACCCTTGGCGCTCGCCCACCGGCCCGCACAGGGCCAGGCTGACCTTCTTGCCGTATTTCTCGTGCAACAGCGCGGCGGTTTCAAAATTGCCCTTGCCTAGGAAATCCCCCGCCGGGTCGAAGCGCGCCGAACCGTCTTTACTCAGGTGGAGGATGACCCACTCATCCGCCGCGCCATGCAGAGTGAAACCCGACAGATGGGACTGACCCAGGGCGACGCCCAAAGTGCCGCCGGCATTGGCTTCCTTGATGCCGCCGGTCAACGGGCTTTTGCAACCTACGCTGGTGCGGTTGGCGTTGGAAAAATTGGTGCCGGCGAAAGGCCCGGCGGAAAAGATCAACGGATTGCCAGGCGATAGGGGAGCCACCGTGGCGATATTCTGCTCAACCAAGGTTTTGGCGATCAGATAGCGCCCGACGCGGACCAGCTCTTCCCCTTCCTGCGGGACGGCTTCCACCGCGCGCGCGTTCAGGTCTATGTGAAGGTAATGGCGCATGATCAGGGCAATAGGATTGTTGCGCGCATTATATCACTCAAGCGAAGGGCGGGGGGCGCGATTTGGTTTCTTGCAGGGGCCGGCCGCCGGCGGCGGCAGGGGGAGTGGAATCCGCCCCGAGTGGGGAAAAGTCTTTTGGCGCGCGCCATTTTTGCGGTATCCTTGCGCCCACGGGACCTTTTTCTCGCGTCGCATGAACAGCGTTGCCACCCTGAAACACAGTCACCAGGAGAACGCCCATATCGCCTGCCGGGTCAATGGCGAACCGGCGCAGGTCTCGACGGCGCCCTGCAAGACCTTGCTGGAGATGTTGCGCGAGGACCTGCGGCTGACCGGCGTCAAACACGGTTGCGAGCTGGGCGAATGCGGCGCTTGCGCCGTGTTGGTGGATGGCAGGCCCGTGCTGTCCTGCCTGATGTTGGCGCTGGAGGCGGAGGGCCGCGCCATAGACACCATAGAGGGGCTGGCGCAAGACGCGGCGTTGCACCCTTTGCAGGCGGCTTGCGCCGATTTAGGGGGCGCCCAGTGCGGCTATTGCACGCCGGGCATTCTCCTCACCGCCAAGGCCCTGTTGGAGCAACGACCCAACCCCACCCGCGAGCAAATCCGAACCGCCCTGTCCGGCAATCTTTGCCGGTGCACCGGCTACCAGCAGATCTTCGAGGCTGTGGAAGAGGCGATCCTGCGCCAAGACCGGGCGGAACGACAGGTCGCAAGCGGTTCCGGCTGATGAGCGGCGCGGACGCGGGCCAGGTCTCTGCAAGCGGGACGACCGCCAGCCTGGCGCGAACTGGCGGCTCCAGCGATTCCCCGTTCCGGGACCATGGCTGAATCCCCCTCCTTGGCCGTGGTCGGCAAACCGCGCCGGCGAGTGGATGGCGCCGACAAGGTCACGGGACGCGCGCAGTTCGCGGATGACATTGATCTGCCGCGCATGTTGCATTGCAAGCTGTTGCGCGCCTCCGTTCCCCACGCCCTCATCAAGTCCATAGACGCCCGCCGGGCCCAGCGTCATCCCGGCGTCAAACTCATCCTGAGCGGCAAGGATTTTCCCAACGAGTACGGCATCCTGCCGGTGAGCCAGGACGAACAGGCCCTGTGCAGAGACAAGGTTCGCTTTGTGGGCGATCCCGTGGCGGCGGTCATCGCCTGCGATGAGTTCGCCGCGGCGGAGGCCCTGGAATTGATCCAGGTTGACTATGAGCCGCTGGACACCATCGCCACCCCCGACGAAGCCCTGAGCAACTCCCGCGCGCGCCTGCACGACTACGGCGAGGAGGGGAACATCCATAAACGGCTCAGTTACGAGTTCGGCGATGTGGAAGAGAGCCTGGCCAACAGCGACCATGTGTTTGAAGACCTGTTCTTTTTTGAAGGCAACACCCACCTGCCGCTAGAGCAGCACGCCGCCGTGGCCCAGCCGGAAGCCGACGGGCGCGTCGCCTTGTGGTCCAGCACCCAGTGTCCGCACTATGTTCACCGCGCCGTGGCCCAGGCCTTGGCCCTGCCCGCCGCGCGCATCCGCGTCATCGCCACCCCCAACGGCGGCGGCTTCGGCGGCAAGACCGACCCCTTCAACCACGAGATCGTGGTGGTGAAGGCCGCCATGCTCCTGGGCCGGCCGGTCAAGATCTGCCTCAACCGCGAGGAGGTGTTTTATTGCCACCGGGGGCGCCACCCGGTGTTGATGAAGTTCACCACCGGGACCACCAAGAATGGCGAGTTGACCGCCATGCGCCTGCAAACCCTCCTGGATGGCGGCGCCTACGGCTCCTACGGGGTGGCCAGCGCCTTTTACACGGCGGTGTTGCAACCCGTCGCCTACCGCCTGCCCCGCTATGGCTTCGACGCCTGCCGGGTGTTCACCAATAAACCCCCCTGCGGCCCGAAACGGGGCCATGGCACCGTGCAACCGCGTTTCGGCCAGGAAGTGCAATTAGACAAGATCGCCGAGAAATTGCGCCTCGACCCCGCCGAACTGCGCCTCAAGATCGTCGAGCGGCCCGGAGCCCTCACGGCCAATTACCTGAAGATCGGCAGCATCGGTTTGGCGCAGTGCATCCGCCGGGTGACCGAGCGTTCGGACTGGAAAAACCGCTATGGCAAACTGCCCCGGGGGCAGGGCCTGGGCCTGGCCTGCTCCAGCTATCTGAGCGGCGCGGGCAACGCCATCTACTGGAACGCCATGCCCCATTCCGCCGTGCAACTCAAGCTGGATCGCAGCGGCTTGGTCACCGCGTTTTGCGGCGCCACGGAGATCGGCCAGGGCTCCGACGATGTGTTGGCCGTCATCATCGCCGAGGTCTTGGGGCTGGAGCCTGAAGAAATCCGTTGCGTCACCGGCGACACGGATTTAACGCCTGTTGACCTGGGGTCTTACTCATCCCGCGTCACCCTGATGATGGGAAACGCGGCCGTGCAAGCGGCGGAGCGGGCCCGCGCCCTGATCGCCCAGGCCGTTGTGCGCAAGTTCCAAGGGCCGGAGGAGGCCGTCGTCTTTGAGAAGGGCCGGGTCTTTAACGCCGACAACCCCGGCGGCCCCGGCCAAAACCTGTCGTTTCAGGAGGCTGTGGCATGCGCCGAGGAGTTGCACGGGGCGTTGGGGACCACCGGCTCCTACACGCCGCCGGCCCCGCCGGGCAAATACAAAGGCGCTGGCGTCGGCCCCTCGCCGGCCTATTCCTACACGGCGGCGGTGGTGGAGGCGCGGGTGGATGAGCAAACCGGCTGGCTGACCGTGCCGCGGGTCTATGTCGCCCATGACCTGGGCCGCGCCATCAACCCCGTGTTGGCCCGGGGCCAGGTGGAGGGCAGCGTCTATATGGGATTGGGCGAGGCCCTGATGGAAGAGTCCGCCTTTCGCCGCCTGCCGCCGCGCCTGTCTGGCGCCTTGGCGCACCGCGAACCCTCCATGTTGGAATATAAGAGCCTCACTGCTGTGGACATGCCGGAGGTCATCACGGACCTGATCGAAGACCCCGACAATCAAGGGCCTTTCGGCGCCAAAGAAGCGGGGCAAGGGCCTTTGCTGCCTATCATCCCGGCCTTGGCCAACGCGGTATATGACGCGGTGGGCGCGCGCATCGATGAGACTCCCATCACCGCCGAAAAGGTGTTGAGGGCCCTGGACGACAAGGCCCGGGGCGGGAGCGGACGGGTAGGGCCGACGGCCTTTCCGAAGATCGACTGGCCCGAGCCCTTCAAGGTGCCGCCCCCTTGGGAAGGCGGGGATGGCAGGGCCGTCAACAAACCGGCGCGAAAACGGGCCGCCAAGATGGGCCGGCCGGCGCCATTCCCTGGAGGAAACGCGGCGTGATGCGCTTGCCCCGGTTCCGCTATTACCGGCCCCGCGACTTGGCGGAGGCCGCCCAGATCCTTGCTGGTGAGGACGGCGCCATGGTGGTCGCCGGCGGCACCGATCTGCTTCCCAACATGAAACGCCGCCAGCAGACGCCAGCCTTGCTGATCGCCCTGGGCCGTATCGAGGCCCTGAAAAAGACCGCCAACGGCGCCGGTCTGACCATGGGGGCCGGCCTGACCCTGAGCGCCATCACGGAGGACGAGAAGATCAAAAAGGACTACCGCGGCCTGTGGCAGGCCGTCTCCCAGGTGGCGACGCCGCACCTGCGCAACATGGGCACCATAGGCGGCAATCTCTGCCTGGACACCCGTTGCAACTATTACAATCAGAATCTGGAGTGGCGCAAGGCCATTGATTTCTGCATGAAAAAAGACGGCCAGATCTGCTGGGTCGCCACCGGCAGCAAGAAGTGTTTGGCGCTCTCATCGACAGACGCCGCGCCTATGCTGACGGCCCTGAACGCGCGCGTCAGATTGGTTTCCGCCGCCGGTGAGCGCGACTTGCCCCTGAGGGATTTGTACCAGGATGACGGCATCCATTACTTGCGCCGCCAGCGGGACGAGATCCTGACGGAAATCGTCCTGCCCCCCGCCAATGGCGTGAAAAGCGCCTACTGGAAGTTGCGGCGCCGCGGGTCATTCGATTTTGCGGCGCTGTCGGTCGCCGCCGCGGCCGCCTTGGATCGCCACGGCCACGTCGCCAACGCACGCATCGTTTTAGGCGCGGTGGCGTCCCGCCCCGTTGTTTGCGAGGCGGCCAACCATTTCCTGCAAGGCAAGCCGCTGACGGACGAGACCATTGAGGAAGCGGCGGCCCTGTGCGCCAAGATGGCGGCGCCGGTCGACAACGCCGACTTCACGCCGCGCTGGCGCAAACGGGTCATTGGCAAGGTGGCGGCGTCCGCGCTACGGGAGTTGCGCGGAGACGACATGAGCGCTGTCCGCGCCGAGTTCGCTCGCCAAGCCCTGCCATGAGACGCTGATGGACGCGCTCAGCTTCCCCTCAAGGGCCGACCTGGAAGAGTTGCAAGGGACCAAGTTGCGCCGCGTCCTCGCCGAGATCTACGGCAAAAACCAGTTCTACACGGACAAGTTGGACCGGGCCAAGGTGAAGCTAGGCCAGATCAAATCCGTGCGCGATCTCCGGCGGTTGCCCTTCACGGAAAAAAGCGAGCTGGTGGCCAGTCAGGAACGCAACCCGTTTGCGGCCAACCTGACTTATCCGCTGTCCCGCTACACCCGTTTCCACCAAACCTCCGGGACCAAGGGCGAACCCCTGCATGTGTTGGACACGCCGGAAAGCTGGGAGTGGTGGGGGCGTTGCTGGCGACAGGTCTTTGCTTCTGCCGGAGTCGGCGCTTCGGATCGAGTGTTCTGCGCCTTTTCCTTTGGCCCCTTTATCGGTTTCTGGGCGGCGGTGGAAGGGGCGCGCCAGCTGGGAGCCCTGTTGATTCCCGCCGGCGGACGCTCCTCCCTGGAACGATTGAAACTGATGAAAGAAACGCAAAGCACGGCGCTGTGCTGCACCCCCAGCTACGCCTTGCATCTGTTGCAAGTGGCGCATGAAAACGATTTTTCTTTGGATGATCTAAAAATCCACACCACCATCCACGCCGGCGAACCCGGCGCCAATGTGCCGGCGGTGAAAAGACGGATTGAAAAAGGCTGGTCGGCCCGGTGTTGCGATCATTCGGGGGCCTCGGAAGTGGGCGCTTACGGGTTTGAGACGCGGGAACACCCTGACGGCTTGTTCGTCAATGAGACCGAGTTCATCGCCGAGGTGTTGGATGAGCAAGGAGAGCAGGTTGAATCCGGTGCCAAAGGCGAACTGGTGTTGACTAATTTGGGGCGCTGGGGGTTTCCGGTCATCCGCTACCGCACCGGCGACATCGCGCGCTACGCCGCGCCATCGGAAGCGGCGCATCATCTGCTCTATCTCGAGGGCGGCATCCTCGGCCGGGCGGATGATATGATTACGGTGCGCGGCGTCAATGTCTATCCGAGCGCCATCGACAACCTCGCGCGTAGCGTGGAGGCGATCGACGAGTACCGCGCCACCGTATCGAGGACGGAGTGCTTGGACGAGCTCACCGTGGAGGTGGAAACGCGCCCCGGGGCAGACCCGGCGGCGGCGCGGGCGGCATTGGCGGAACTGATCAGGGACAAATTGGGGTTGCGCCCCCAGGTGAAGACCCTGCCTGCCGGGTCGTTGCCGCGTTTTGAGATGAAGGCCCGACGATTTTTCATTAACAAGCATTGAATCGCCGCTCGTTTTTTTCAGACTGGCGAGTCGCTAAAAGAGGAGAACAACATGAACAAGAAACCACTTTCATCCCCGCTTTTCTCCGTCGCGGCGGGGCTGGCGTTGCATTTTCTGACGGCCCTTCTCCCCCTGCCTGGCGGGGCGGGGCAGGCCCTTGCCGCTGAGGACGCCCACCCGTCCATTGCCGCCGGCGTTCCGTTTTTCTATTATCAGGACCTCCCGGCGGCGGCGGACTGGTACAAAAACAAATTGGGGCTCAAGGCCCTCACTGAGGAAGACTGGGTGGTCCTCATCGAGTTGACGCCCTCTTCTTATATCGGCCTGGTCAACGCCTCCGGCGGCTCGCTGAGGCCCACCGCTGACAAGGGCGCGTTGCTCTCCATTGAAACCGCGGAACTGGAGGCCTGGTGGGACAAGCTCAAAGATGTGGAAGGCATAGACATGATCCACGGCATTGAAACGGGCGCCGGCGGGATGATCGAGGAGTTTCGCATGAACGACCCGGAAGGCTACATCGTCGAGTTTTTCCGCTGGAACAAAAGCCGCCCGGAAGCGCGGCGTTATCAAAAATAGCGCGCTGTGCAAGCCCCCCGCTTCAGCACTTTCCTGACCTCGTTGTGCGCCACCGCTGGCCTTGCCATAGGCATAGGCAATGTCTGGCGGTTCCCCTACATGATGGGTAGCCACGGCGGCAGCGCGTTTCTGATCTTGTTCATCGTTTGCGTGGTGTTTTTGTCCTTGCCGGCATTGATGGCGGAGTGGGCTTTGGCGAGACAGACGCGCCAAGGCACCATCGGCGCGTTCATGGCGACTTTCGGCCCTGTCTCTGGCCGTCTGACCGGCTACGGCCTGTTGCTGTGCATCACCATCGCGGGGGGCTATTACCTCGTCATCATAGGCAATGTGTTCTACAGCGGCTATTTCTCCATCGTTCATGGGTTTAGCCCGGCCACAGCCGGGGCCTTTAAGGCCGGCCTAGGCGACGGCGCGACCCAGTTGCCCCTGGCGTTGTTGCTTCTGCTGGCGTCCGCGTTGATTATTCATCGCGGCGTCAAACGCGGCATCGAGTTTGTCAGCGCGCTGTTCGTCCCGTTCTTTTTCCTGGTCAGCTTCTATTTGTTGTTTGAGGTGTTGCGCCTGCCAGGGGCCGCCGAAGGCCTTGGTGTCTTCCTGCAGGCGGATTTCAGCAAGATAGGATTCACCGAGACCTTTGCCGCCATGGGCCAGGCTTATTTCTCCATCGGCCTGGGGGCGACCCTCACCCTGATCTACGGCAGCTACCTCAAGGACAACATCAGCCTGCCCCGGTTGGCCGCGATGACCTGCCTCAGCGACACCGGCGCGGCCCTGTTGGCGGCCCTCTATCTCATCCCGGCCCTGTTGGTGTTCGGCATGGACTTGACCGCCGGCCCCACCCTGTTGTTTGACACCTTGCCGGGCCTGTTCGGTCTGCTTCCCGGGGGGCGCCTGTTCGGCAGTCTGATGTTGATGTCCCTGGCCCTGGTGACGCTGCTTTCATACATAGCGGTCCTCGAGGCGGTGGTTGGCGGCTTGTTGGGAGATGGGAAGGTAGTCCGTTTCAGCAAGACGCAGCTGTTGGCCATCTTGGTCATCATCGAGGCCCTGCTGTTGATCCCCTTCACCTTCCGCCCTGAATGGATAGGCCTCGCCGATCTGATCTTCGGTTCCGCCGGGCTGATGATCGGAGGTTGCCTGGCCCTGTTGGCCCTGGCTTGGGGCATAGGCAGAGCCGGGACCGTGCGCCAAGTCTTTGGCGCGGAGCGCCCGTTGCTGTCCGCCGTGTATTTCTTCTGGATTAAATGGGTCGCCCCCGCCGTTCTGCTGATCGTCTTAGGCGGCACCCTCTACGAGGCCCTGGCCGGCTGAGGGGTGCGAGGCAGGCCCTAGTGCATATTGGCTTTTTGTTCAATCATTACGCCACGCATCAGGTTTATCATAGCGCGCCTATCGCCTATGCTTTGTCCGCAAGGCATCCCTCAATAAAGACCAGCATCTTATGCGCGGACCAGGCGCAGTTGGAGGCCGCCAGGCGCATTGGGGAATCAATGCGGCCCGGTCACTCGTGCCATTTCGTAAAGCTTGCCGTGCCGCGCTATGCGGCGGTGGCAGACAAGCTGTTCGGGAATTTCGCATTTGTTCGCAAGCGCGCGGTTCTCGCTGCGAATAAGGATTTGTTCGCAGATCTAGATGTCCTCGTCGTAACGGAGGTGACCTCCCTTGCCCTTAAACGCTATCCTTCTCTCGCTCACTTGAAATTGGTGGCAATTCCTCATGGCGTCGAAGACTACAGTGCTTTTGACAATAGAACGCCGGAGTTTGACTTAGTGCTTGTGTCCGGGCGAAAAAAACGGGACCGGCTCATCGGCGGAATAGGCGTTGTTCCAGAACAAATCGCGATAGTGGGTTGTCCTAAGATGGAGATCTCGGAAAGGCAAGGCGTTGCGCCATCCCGGCCGCTGTTTCCGGATGAAAAACCCATCGTTTTGTATAATCCGCATTACGAGCGGAAGGAGTCATCCTGGCTTAAGATGGGGCGCCTGCTCTTGGATTACTTCCGTGACAACAAAAAATTCAATTTGATTTTAGCGCCTCATGTCATCTTGTACCTGCGCAAGTGGAAACACGGCGCGTTTTCCTTAGATAGATACCAAGGTTTTCCGAATATCCACATAGACACCGGCAGCTCCGCCAGCGTGGACCTGACCTATACCCGTATGGCGGATATTTACCTGGGCGATGTGAGCAGCTAAGTCTATGAATTTCTCTTCTTGCAACCGCGGCCGTGCCTGTTCCTGAATCCGAACCGTTTGAATCCGCGCCGTTGGCAAGGGAAGGGAAGAAACATTGTCGACTGTTGGAAGACCGGCGAGGTGGTGGAAAGCATGGATGAGTTTGACAAGGCCTTGAACAATGCCGTGGCAAACCATGAACATTACCGCGCCGAGCAGAAGCGTCTTGTTGACTATATGTACCACGCCGAAGAGGGCCGGCCTCCGAGCGCATTGGCCGCTGACGCCATCGTTCAGCGGTTCATGCGGAAAGACCCGTGAAAGCGCGATTTTTCAGGCGCTGAAACGTTGTCTGCATTGGCGCGGCAGGGGAGGGGGGTGAATCTGCCCCGAATGGGGAAAAGTCCTATGGCGCGCCATTTTTGCGGTATCCTTGCGCCCCCAAGTGAAGACCCTGCCCGCCGGGCCGTTGCCGCGTTTTGAGATGAAGGCCCGACGATTTTTCATCAACAAGCATTGAATCGCCGCTTGTTTTTTTCAGACTGGCGAGTCGCTAAAAGAGGAGAACAACATGAACAAGAAGCCACTTTCATCTCTGCTTTTCCCCGTCGCGGCGGGACTGGCGTTGCATTTTCTGACGGCCCTTCTCCCCCTGCCTGACGGGGCGGGGCAGGCCCTTGCCGCTGAAGACGCCCACCCGTCCATTGCCGCCGGCGTTCCGTTTTTCTATTATCAGGACCTCCCGACGGCGGTGGACTGGTACAAAAACAAATTGGGCCTCAAGGCCTTCATTGAGGAAGACTGGGTGGTCCTCATCGAGTTGACGCCCACTTCCTATATCGGCCTGGTCAACGCCTCCGACGGCTTTCTGAGGCCCACCGCCGACAAGGGCGCGTTGTTGGCCATTGAAACCGCGGAACTGGATGCTTGGTGGGACAAGCTCAAAGATGTGGAAGGCATAGACATGGTCCACGGCATTGAAACAGGCGCCGGCGGGATGATCGAGTTGTTTCGCATGAACGACCCGGAAGGCTACATCGTCGAGTTCTTCAGCTGGAGCAAGCATCACCAGCCGGAAGCGCGGCGTTATCAAAAATAGCGCGTTGCGCAAGCTCCACGCTTCAGTTCTTTCCTGACCTCGTTTGTTCGCCCCCGCCGTTCTGTTAGCGGTGGGCAACGCCCTCTACGAGGCCCTGGCTGGCTGAGGGTTGGGAGGCAGGCCCTAGCGCATATTGGCTTTTTGTTCAATCATTAACGCTGGCATTCAGTCCTGTCGTTGCCAGCCGGGGTCTTATTCAACGCAGGAAGCGGTTATTGTGAAATTCATCAAGTGGCATTTGAACAACATCAGCTGAATGATGTTGTCAACTCCGGCCCGCCTTCAGATCGATAGACAAGAACAAGACCGCGCTCAACGCGCATAGCGCACAGGCAAACCAGCCTATGGCGGAATAAGAGAACCAGGTTGCAATCAAGCCGCCGCAGACTGGGCCAACGCCAATGGTCAGAGAGATTGTGGCGGCGGCCAGCGTGGCGGCGCGGGCGCCGCCGTCTAGCACTGCGCCTGTTCCGATGAAAAGGGGGAGCAGGAACATGTATGCGGCCCAGTAGATATTGATGCCGGCCACATAGCCTAAACCGCTGTGAATCATCGCCATGAGCAGGTAGGCGAGTCCGCTTGCAACCAAGGCGACAACCACTGCTTGCTTGCGCCCCCATTGATCGCCCAACCATCCGGCGAACAAAGACCCCGCCATTCCACTTACAGCCCCGATTGCGATAATAAAGCCCGTTTCTTCCACGCTAAAACCAGCCTGCAGGCCCATGCGTTCGGAAAATCCCCAGACAGCACCGGCGCCGATGTTGTAGAAAGCAATGGAGGACAATAAACCTATTAAAGGTTTCAACGGCGCAACGGCCTGCGTCCTCGGCGTTGCTTTCACGCCGGTTCCGTCCTGCAACCATGACAGGACGGGGGCCAGGCAAATTATCAGGACGCCCAAGGCGAGATAAGCGCCTTTGTACCCTGAGCTTGCGATGATCAGGGCTAACCCCGGAAGGTAGAGAACCACCGCTATCAATGCTATGGCGTTGGCGTATCCCAGGACCCGGTCCGGGTTGGCGGTTGAGGCTGCCGCCATAGTTCCCGCCGCGTAAGCAAAACCAAAACCGGCGCCGGCCATGATTCTCAGGGCGGTCAATGCGTGCAGTTGCCCCGTGTAGGCAGTGAGGAACTGTCCTGCGGTCGCTATGACAGCGCCGGCTAAGGCGAGCTTCGCGCAGGAAATTTTTCCCGCCCAAGAAGCCGCGACAAACGCCGCTAACGAGACGGAAAGCATTTCAATCGTTCCTAAGGCGCCTGCTTGCGCTTCATTGACATTGAGGTGGTCAAGCAACGCGCCGGTCAAAAGGGGAAGTGAATTCAGGCTTAACACGCTTAAAAACGCGCTAACGCCGACCCCGATCAGGAATTTGGCGGGAACACCGGGCGCGATTCCGTTCATCCCATTAGGTTGCCGCTACACCCCCGGCGTTGGCATTTGGCCCAAGCCCTTGAGCAAATCAACCAGGCGCCGCAGTTTGTCTTTCTGCCAGGCGTCCGCGTCCATCCCGCGGAAGTCGTAATAGCCCTGTCCGGCCCGCAGCCCTTTGCGCCCGTCCTCCATCATCCGCGCCACGGTCTCGGGCGGGGCGTGGCGTGGCGAATCCAGGGCCTGGGCCAGGTAGCGTCCCGCGTAGTAGAGAATATCGACGCCGCCCCAGTCGATGAACTCCATGACCCCCAAGGTGGCGTAGCGCGGCCCGAAGCCATGGATGATGGCGCGGTCTATGTCTGCTGGAGTCGCCACCCCTTCCTCCACCATGCGACAGGCCTCCGCCATGAGCAGGGATTGCAACCGGGGAATGATGTAGCCCGGCGCGGCGGCGCACCGGACCGGCGCCTTGCCCAGGGCCTCGAACAGGGCCATCACCTCCTGCGTGACCTTCTCATCGGTGTCCGGTCCGGGACTCACCTCCACCAAGGGGATGAGATGGGCGGGGTTGAGAAAATGCGCGTTCAAAAAACGGCTTGGACGGGCAACCAGCTGTTGCAACTCCGTCACCAACATGGAGGAGGTGGTGGAGGCGACAACGGCGTCCGCCCTGCTGTGGCGGTTAATCCATTCGAAGGCCTGTTCTTTGGCGGCGCGCGTTTCAGGCACGGCCTCGATGACAAAGTCCGCTTCTTCCAGGGGCTTGCGGGCCCCGGCCCGGCCCTGAATGGCGATGAGCTTAACCGCTTTTTGAACTTGCCCGCCGCTGAGCAAGCCGCAACTGGCGAGAAACTCCAGGTTCGTCTCGATCTCGGCCCGGGCCGCGACCCTGAGCGCCTCGACGCCGGTCTGGTCCCGGTCCTTGATGTCCAACAACGCCACCGGACGCCCGGCGTAGGCGAACATGAGGGCCAACCCCCGGCCCATGCGCCCCGCGCCCACCACCGCAAGCCGTTGCAATTTCATCGCGGCGCCAGGGGGCGGGCCGGCACCGTCTTCAGACGCCATCCCGCAACAAGGCCGCCAAGGCCGCCCGGTCCAACGCCGCCAGCCCCAGGTTCTCCAAGGTGCGGCCCGTCGCGCGAAAGTCTCGTCCCACGATGGCGGAGCCTAAGGCCAACAGGCCCCGGGCCACCGGCGCCGCAACGCCTGCGTAGTCGGCGCAAGAGACCAAAAAGGCCAGGCCCAGCTCCACATCTTCCGTCATGTAGCGATGGCTGATCAGGTCGATGTTCTCGCGCCAGTCGCCGCTGTCTGTCAAGCGCTCGTGGGCGGCGTTGCCGTACATCCATTCATCGCCCGCCGGGTTGTAGTGATCCGCCAACGGAAAGTGCGGCGCGGCGTAACCGAAGGCCGCGCGCACGGCGATCCTCTCCGCGTCCAAGGCGTCCGTCACCCGGCGGATGGCGGGTTGCGTCCCCTCGTTGTGTATGTCCCATTTTTCAAAATGCTCCATGGGGCCGGCGTTCATCAGTATCAATGGCGGATGAATCACGGGGCCCGCGTTCATCAGGGCCCCGCTCAGGGCGTCTTCAACGGGTTCGACGGGATAGCAGGCCCGCGTGAGGATGGACAGGGCCTGGGCCGAATTTTTCGCCGGCCAGACGCCGGTGGGCAGGCGGGTGGCGTAGCCGCTGATGGCGACCCGCCGGAGGCCCCGTTTGCGCGCTAAATAGGGCAGGGTGCCGGTTTCGGCGAAGCTCACATCCGCCGGGTTGCTGGCGGCGCGCAGGGCCCGGGCGAAAATGCAACTGCCGAAGGTGCCGGGGGGCAGATAGACCACCTGTCCGTCCCGCAACAGGGGCGCCAAGGCTGGGGCCAGGGCCTCATGGGTCAGGGCCGGCAGGGGGATGACGATCAGTTCCGCGCCTTCCACCGCCTCGGCAAGGGTCGTCGTGACGCGCTCCAAGCCGATTTCCCGCTGGCCCCGGTGGTCTAACACGGTGATGGATTTTGACTGTAGCGCCGGCTCCAGGGCCTCTGCGTCTCGCCGCCAGAACCGCACCTTGCAACCCTGTTCGCTGAGGCTTGCCGCCGCCGCGTAAGCGCCGTGGCCGCCGCCTAACACGGCTATCTCCATGGTGGTTGTTCCCGCATCGCGGTTGTCGCGCATAAAGGATAACGATCTTTCGGTCAATCGCAATAATACGCCAGGCGCGGGAATTCGCGCAACTCGCCGGCGTTGCCGGGCCTTGGCCTGCGACCCCCGCAACCGCGGCCCTTCCACCCTCGCCCGGACAGCCTCCTTGTCTTCTTCCCCCGTGGCGTGTAGGCTTGCGACATGGGCGAACGCCAGATCAGCCCCGAGCAACTTCGCGCCTACAACACCGACGGCGTTGTGCCGTTGCGCGGCGTCGCGTCCCCCTCCGAGCTGGCCCTGTTGGCCGCGGCCATAGAACGGGACATTGCCGACCCTGGCCCTTTCTTTCATGGCTACGAGAGCGAGGGCGGCGGCCGGTTTCACGGCAATCTCAGGCTGTGGGAAACCGACGCGGATTTTAGGCGCTTTTGTTTTGAATCAGGGTTGCCCGCCATTGCCCGCCAGTTCATGCAGTCCGAGAAAATCAACTTGTTTTACGATCAGCTGTTCGTGAAAGAGGCTCACACCCTCAACCCCACCCGCTGGCACAACGACCAGCCTTATTGGCCCGTGCGCGGCTGGCAGGTCTTGTCCTTCTGGATCGCCCTGGACCCCACCACCGCGGAGACCGGCGCCGTGGAGTTCATTCGGGGGTCGCACCGCTGGGGGCGCTGGTTTCAACCCGAAAACTTCGGCAAGACCAACGCCATGAACGCTTATGAGCGCAACCCGGATTATGAAACGATACCGGACATCAGCGCCTCTCGCGGCGACTACGACATCGTCAGCTGGGATCTGGAACCGGGGGACGCTTATCTGTTTCACGCGCTGACTGTCCACGGCTCGCCGGGCAACCGCAGCCAAGGGCGGCGCCGACGCGGTTACACGGTGCGCTACACCGGCGACGACATCGTGTACGACGCCCGCCTTGGCGTCCAAAAGGGCCTGCTCAACGACGCCCTCGCCGATGGCGCGCCCCTGGACAGCCAGCAGTTTCCCGTCGTGTTAAGCGCAGGCGGGTAGGGGGAAGCGTTTGCTCCAGGCGGGGTCGCCCGCCTTTGCTCATGGCCGGGGCGGACCGGCTCCCGCCTTGCGGGGGGGCGGCGCGGGGCCTTCAGAAGCGCATTTCCGGCACGACCTCTGGCACCGTCATCGGGCCGGCGGTCTTCGCCACGATCTCATCGACGCCAACCCCCGGCGCCCGCTCTTTCAGGTGAAACCGGCCGTCGTCGATCTCCACATAAGCCAGATCGGTCACCACCTTGCGGATGCAACCCGCGCCGGTCAGGGGCAACGCGCACCGGGGCAAGAGTTTTGATTCGCCTTTTTTGTTGGCGTGGGTCATGGTCACGACGATGTTGTCGGCGCCCGCCACCAGGTCCATGGCGCCGCCCATGCCTTTCACCAGCTTGCCTGGGATCATCCAGGAGGCGATGTTGCCTTCCACATCGACTTCAAACGCGCCTAACACCGTCAGGTCAATGTGGCCGCCGCGGATCATGGCGAAGGAGTCCGCGGAATTGAAAAAGGAAGCGCCGGTGACCGCGGTCACGGTCTGCTTGCCGGCGTTGATCAGGTCCGCGTCCAGCTGTTCCGCCCTGGGGAAAGGCCCCATGCCCAACAAGCCGTTTTCCGATTGCAACATGACCTGCATCCCCTCCGGGATGTAATTGGCCACCAGGGTGGGGATGCCTATGCCAAGATTGACATAGTAGCCGTCTTGCAGTTCGCGCGCCACGCGCATCGCCAATTGTTCGCGGGACAGGGCCATGGTCAAGCCGTCACGGTGCGCTGTTCGATGCGCTTTTCAAAGACGCCCTGGATGAGCCGATCCACATAGATGCCGGGGGTGTGCACCTGGGCGGGATCCAGCTCGCCGGGGGCCGCGATCTGCTCCACTTCCACCACCGTGATCTTGCCGGCGGCGGCCACCATGGGATTGAAGTTTTGCGCGGTGCGCCGGTAGATCACATTGCCGTAGCGGTCCGCCTTCCAACCTTTGACGATGGCGAAATCGCCGGTGATGGCTTGTTCCAGGATGTGTTTGCGCCCGTTGAATTCCCGCGTCTCCTTGCCTTCCCCCACCGGGGTGCCGTAGCCGGTGGCGGTGTAAAAGGCCGGGATGCCGGCCCCGCCAGCGCGCATTCTCTCCGCCAGGGTGCCTTGGGGCGTGAGCTCCACTTCCAGCTCGCCGTTCAACAGCTGTTCCTCGAACAAGGCGTTTTCCCCCACATACGAGGCGATCATCTTCTTGATCTGCCGGCCTTGCAACAGCAGACCCAACCCGAAATCATCCACGCCGCAGTTGTTGGACACGATAGTCAGGTCGCGCACGCCCATTTTTTTCATCTGGGCGATGCAGCCCTCGGGGATCCCGCAGAGTCCGAAGCCTCCCGCGAGCACGGTCATGCCGTCCCGCAACCCCGCCAAGGCCTGATCGTAGGTGGCGACGACTTTGTCGAATCCGGCCACGCCTTAAGCCGCCGCGTCCGCCTGGCTCTCGGGGGCCGCCCGTTGAAACGCCGGCAACTCCAGGCAAGCCGCATCGATACTGGTCAGGATGGGAAAATCATCCAGGGGCGTCTCGAACCGGCGCGCGTTGTACATCTGCGGCGCCAAACAGGCGTCGGCGATGGTCACCTGCTGGCCCAGGCAATAGGGGCCCCGCCAGCCGCGCTCGCGCAACAGGGTTTCCATGGCGGCGAAGCCGGCGCGTATCCAGTGGCGATACCAGGCATCCCGCGCCTCGTCCTCCACCCCCAGGTCGTTTTTCAGATATTTCAGCGCGCGCAAGTTGTTCAAGGGATGAATGTCGCAGGCGATGGCCAGGGCCAGCTGTTGCGCCAAGGCCCGCTCCTCTAAGGCCTGGGGATACAGGGCCGGCTCCGGGTGTTTGGCCTCCAGGTAATCCATGATGGCAAGGGACTGCCCCAGCTTGAGATCCCCGTCTTCCAAAGTGGGAATTAGCCCCTGGGGGTTCACCGCAAGGTAGTCAGCTTGGCGTTGCTCCCCGCCATCCCTCAGCATGTGCACCGGCGCGATCTCATAGTCCAGGCCCTTCAGGTTGAGCGCGATGCGGACCCGGTACGCCGCCGATGAGCGCCAATAGCTATGCAGTTTCATCGCCCCGTTGCCGAGGGGGGTGATATTGCGTCACCACCTGGTCGATCCTGCCGAAGATGGAAGCGCCGTCCTGAGCGAACATCTCGATCTCCACGCGGTCGCCAAAGCGCATGAACTCCGTTTTGGGCTTGCCGTCGGCGATGGCCTCCAGGCAACGGATCTCGGCGAGGCAGGAAGAGCCGTCCTTGTGGCCCACATTGGAGACGGTGCCTGAACCCACCACCGTCCCCGCCATCAGGGGGCGGGACTTGGCGGCGTGGGCGATCAATCGGGGCAGGTCAAAAGTGTTGTCGACGCCGGCGTTGGGCATCCCCAATTTTTCGCCGTTCAGGGTGGAGTGCAGGGGCAGGTTGATCTTGCCGCCATCCCAGGCGTCCCCCAGCTCGTCCGGCGTCGCCGCCACCGGCGCGAAGGCGGTCCATGGTTTGGACTGATAAAAGCCGAACTGCTTGGCCAACTCCGCCGGGATCAGATTCCTGAGGGAGACATCGTTCAGTATGGTGAGCAACTTGATATGCTGTCGCGCCTGTTCCGGCGCCACGCCCGCCGGCACATCGTCGGTGATGGCGGCCACCTCGGATTCGAAGTCAATGCCCCAGTCCTCGTTTTCCACCGGAATGTCGTCGCAGGGGCCGATGAACGCATCGGATGCGCCCATGTACATCAACGGGTCGGTCCAGAAGGATTCAGGCAACTCGGCGCCCCGCGCCTTGCGCACCAGCTCAACATGGGTGACATAGGCGCTGCCGTCGGCCCAGTGGTAGGCGCGGGGCAGCGGCGCGGCAACCTGTTTGGGGTCGAAATCGAAGGCGCCGGGCGCCCGTCCGTCCTGCAGGCGGGCGAAGGTCTCAATCAGGGCCGGCTCCGTCTCCGACCAGCGGTCCAGGGCCGCCTGCATGGTGGCGGCGATGTCCGGCGCTCTCACCGCCCGGCGCAGGTCCCGGCTGACCACAACGAGAGCGCCGTCGCGCCCCCCTTCTTTCAGACTGGCTAATTTCATCGCATCGCCCTGATAAGAAGTGTAATACATGGGAGACTGGGCCGCAACCGGGTCGCAACTAGGTCGCAACGCCGTTTCAAAGGTGGTAACATAGCGGCGGCAACGCGCCCGTAGCTCAGCTGGATAGAGTACCTGGCTACGAACCAGGGGGTCGGAGGTTCGAATCCTTCCGGGCGCGCCAGTTCCCTTTCCGCCTGTTTTTCAAGCCTGTTGACCCGAGTTTTCTCAATCTACGCAAGTGGTTGACCTCCTTGCTTCGCGCCATGAGACAACGGGGGCTAGGAACCGCGCTTGAAAAATGGGTGTTTATGGGTGTATAAATGGATGCGTGATAGAAGCAAAGACGCTCAATGTTACGCAAGACATTCTGAAATTCATCGCTGAAATTGATGAATTCAAAGGGGCTTGGCGCGCCTTAGACCTATTGGCGCCCGAGCGCCTGAGGGCCTTGCGCCATGTGGCGACTATCGAAAGCGTCGGCGCCTCCACGCGCATTGAGGGCAGCAAACTTTCTGACCGTGAAGTGGCGGCGCTGTTGTCAGATTTGCAGATCAAGCGTTTTGACTCCCGCGACGAACAAGAGGTGGTTGGCTGCGCCGCAGTGATGGAGTTGGTTTTTCAATCCTGGCAAGACATTCCCCTGACCGAAAACCATGTCAAGCAGTTGCATGACAAGCTGTTGCAGCACAGTGACAAAGATGTCCGTCATCGCGGGGAATATAAAAAGTTTTCCAATGATGTGGTTGCTTTTGATGAAACCGGCAAGCAAGCAGGCGTCGTTTTCGCAACCGCCACGCCGTTTGAAACGCCTGCGTTGATGGGTCAAATAATTGCCTGGACGAATGAAGAGTTGGCAACCAAGACAATGCATCCGCTTTTGGTTATCGCCTTGTTCATTGTGGTTTTTCTGGAGATTCATCCGTTTCAGGATGGCAATGGCCGGTTAAGCCGCATCCTGACCACATTGCTTTTGCTTCGCGCCGGTTATGCTTATGCGCCATTTAGCTCCCTGGAAAGCGTGATTGAGAAAAACAAGGAAGGCTATTATTTAGCCTTGCGCCAAACGCAAGGCACGATTCGCGGCGGAAACCCTGACTGGCAACCTTGGGTGAATTATTTCCTGCAAACTTTAGTATGGCAAAGCCGCCATCTTGCCGAAAAGATTGAAAGTGAAAAAATGATTCTGTCCAATTTGCCGGAATTGTCCTTGCAAATTTTAGCGCGCGCGCAACAACAGGGGCGGGTGACAATGGCGAACCTGCTCGCGCTTACCGGCGCGAACCGCAACACCTTGAAAGGGCATTTCAGGGCCTTGGTCAAGAAGGGCCACCTGACCTTGCGCGGCAAAGGCCGAGGGAGCTGGTACGAATTGTCTTAAGTCCAGGGCCTGGGCGACGGCGAACTCTCTTATCGCTTGGCGCGCCCGGCGCTCAGTGGCGCCGCCGGCGAGCGGTTTTTTTGTTTGAGGGGGGTTAAGCGCGGGACTGAGCGGCAAAGAAATTCAGCGTCAGCCGTTCAAATTCTTCTTGCCGCTCCACCTGGGCCCAATGACCGCAACGCTGGAAAATGTGCATGCGCGCGTCCGGCAACTTCTTCAACATTTGCAGGCCCACTTCCAACGCGCCGCCTTTGTCCTCCTGCCCCCAGAGCAACAAGGTCGGGCAGGCGATGCGCTCCAGTTCCGGATAGAGGTCCCGCCGCGGCAGGCCCAGCAGGCGCATCTGGCCCGGATCCCGGCTTGCCTCAAACCGTTCCCGCAGGGTTTCATCGGTGACCATGGAAGCGTCGTAGAGCAGGCTTTCAACCAAGCGCCGCATCTTGTTCAGCGTCGGCCCCTCCCCGGCGTAGTACTGCATGATGTTGTTCAACGCCTCCTGAGGTTGGGGCTGGATGACGATTCCGGCTGAAGTGGGTTGACTGCCGATAAGCGCAAGGGCTTTGACCCGTTCCGGTTTAGTCAGCGCCAGCCCTAAAGCGGCTTGCCCGCCCAGGGAATTGCCGATGATAGGCACGGGGCCGCTGAGCCCCAATGCAGAGAGAAAGCCATCGAGGATCTTTCCCATGAAATCGAAAAAATCCTCCGTGGCGCCGTCGGGAAACGCCGACTTGCCGTACCCCGGCATGTCCATCATCACCATGCGGTACCCCGCGCCGGTGAGAGCCGGCACATTCTGCTTGAAATTACTCCACGCCGTCGCGCCGGGGCCGCCGCCATGGAGGCACAGCAGGGACGGTCCCGCCCCCGCCTCGTTGTAATGGATTTTCAGCCCCTCCACGATGGCGAAGCGGCTGGTGGCGGCCTCTGTTAGCTCGGCGCTGTTGCTCATGGTCATTTCCCCTCTTCTAGAAACTCATTGAGTCGAGTAGCTATCCGTTTTCGCCGCTCAAGAAGAAAGTCCTTGTAATTCTCCCGGTTAAGAAATTCCTTCTCCGTCGGAATGCATTGCGCCTCAAATGGCGTAAGATCATTCTTATCGATGATTTCGGGGAAATAATCCTTTGGTTCCTTATCTTTGATTTGGCGGTTGGTTTTTCCAGCGATAAAACAAAGATTGGCAATGTCGTTCACTTCGCGGGGGGCGTAAGTGCCTTTGAGCATCGCTTGGGGAAAGATATGGTGAAATTGAAGTTTATGCTGTTTTCCCTGGTGATTGATCGCAATAGCGATATTTGAGTGCCAGTCTTTTGCATCAGAGGCGCGAAAGGCAAGAAACATGGTCTTAAAGAGAGCGCTATTTTGGTTGCGTCCTTCTAACTCCTCAGGCGTGATTTTCAGGTTGCCTACTTGTCGTTTCAATTGTTCGAGCAATTCGCTTGCGCTTTCGTCCCTATGCAAAACAGCAAGATCCTGGTCAAGAATAGTCTCGCTGGAACCGCGCGAATAACGACCTTTGGCATTGGCGAGCAGGACCCAATAGCGTAGTTGCTTCTCTTCTTCGGGCGATAAGGAATAGTTGCGTTTCTTTCCAAAGTAAGCCACAGCGATCAGAACAAAGGGAGAGGCAAGCAACGCTGGACTTTCCAAATCTGCGTTCGCGCGCATGAAATTCAGCGCAAACTCCATGCCTTGGCAACTCTCACGCCAGCTTTTTTGCAAGGTTTCTTTGCTTAGATTCCTAACAGTGCCAAAACGCGATTGCGCAGTCGCAAAGACGACTAAATTTCGCAAATGGACACTTCCCAAATCGAGGTTGAACCCGCTTCCTTTACACTCTTCCTGAAATTTTTCAAATTCTTTCAAAGAATTGTGCCACTTGGCGGTTATCTGCGCTAATGCTAAATCAGCGCCACGCAATTTAGCGCCTAATGAATTCACCCGCACGAAGATCTCAGTGACTTCATTATAAGAAAGAGTTTTGCCCAATACATCTATTCGATATGTGTACTCACGGATTTTGCGTAGCTTGGCTAGTCGCTGAGTGTAGCGACGGTAATTCGGATGAGAAAAACCTTCTACTCCTGCTTGTTGGAGAAAGGTTGCATCGTCGTTATTTTTGAAGACCTCGCTGACCTTGATCCATTGTGGCAACCGCTCAAGTTTTTTTGTTGCCACCACAAAAGTCATGCGGTTAAAGCGGTTTTGTAGTTCGTCTTCGGTAGAATCAGTTTCATCTTCTAGACGTCCCCCTCCCTTCTTATCTTCGGGGCCCTCTTCATGCACTTCTGTAACAATATCCAAATCGTCGGGATGTTCCAGATTGAACAGCAGTTCAATAGGTTTTTCTCGCCCCCTTACAACGACTGGCTTGCCGCGAATGACAGTAGCTAACGAAGTAAGGCGTTGCTGACCATCAAGCAACAAACGAGTGTTAGAATAGGGGTTGTCTTGTTGTTCGATAGCCATGTCTTGAAGTGGCAGTTCTTTATCATCGGTTTCCCAAAGCAGAATGGTGCCTGAGGGATAACCTCGATAAAGTGAGTCAAACAAATCTCGCACACGAGTCGATTTCCAGATATAGCGCCGTTGTATCTCAGGCAGGCGTACAACACCCCGTTCAATCTCGCTAATTAGTTCGTCGACAGTTTCTTCAGTTCTAGCCATTCTTTGCGTCTCGATTATTCATTTGGTGAGTATCATACCTTATTCTTGGCGTTGCGGGTAGCGGGCCTGTATGGCCTCGGCAAAGGGCGCCTGCAGGATGCCCTGCTCGGTGATAATGCCTGTTATCAGTTCGTTGGGCGTCACATCGAAGGCCGGGGCGCTGACACTCACGCTGTCAGGCGCGGTGCGGCGTCCTCCCCAGCAGGTGATTTCCTCCGGGCTGCGCTGTTCGATGGGAATGTCCTGGCCCGTTGCCGTGTCGGGGTCTATGGTTGAACCGGGCGCGGCGACATAGAAAGGGATGGCGAAGTGTCGCGCCATGATGGCGAGGCCCAGGGTGCCGATCTTGTTGGCGGCGTCGCCGTTGGCGGCCACCCGGTCCGCGCCGGTGATAACCAGAGCGATTTGCCCTTGGGACATCAGGGAGGCCGCCGTGTTGTCGCAGAGCAGTGTGACTTCCAGGCCGGCTTGCAACAGCTCCCAGGCGGTCAGGCGCGCGCCTTGCAACAGGGGGCGGGTTTCATCCACAAACACCCGGAAGTTCACGCCGTTCCGATGGGCGAGATACATGGGGGCGGTGGCGGTGCCCAGGCCGGCCGTGGCGAGGGCGCCGGCGTTGCAATGGGTGAGCACGCCTGCGCCTTCCTTGATCAACGATTGCCCCGCCTCGCCGATGCGGCGGCACAGCTCCCGGTCTTCATCGTGGATGCGAATGGCCTCCGCCAACAGCTCCTGATGAATCCGCTCCGGGCTGGCGTCGGCCAGCCCCGCGCCATGGCGCGTCAGGCGCCGCAAGGCCCAGCGCAGGTTGACCCCGGTGGGCCGGGCTCCTTCCAAATAGGCGGCCTGTTGGCGCATCGCCTCCAGGAAGGCCCCCCGGTCCAGATGCAACTTGTCGCCCAAGGCGAGGACCAAGCCGTAGGCCCCGGCGATGCCTATGGCGGGCGCGCCCCGCACCTTGAGGCGTTGGATGGAATCCCGCACCTGCGCCACGGAGCGTTGCCGTTCTTCCACCACTTCCGCGGGCAGGCGGGTCTGATCAAGCAGATACAGCTTCCCATCCTGCCAGCGCAGAGTCTGGGGAATGCCTTGGGGCAACTCCGTCATCGCGGGGGCGGTTTCGCCTGTTGACTGGTCCGGGCCGGGGTTGACCCTACTGGCCGGTGAAGCTGGGCGTCCTTTTTTCCAAAAACGCCTCGATCCCTTCCTTGCAGTCGGCGCTGTCGAAACACAGATGTTGCAACGCGGCTTCCTGGCTGATGGCATCGGCGTAACTCAGCCCCGGCGCCTGCCGCATCAGTTTCTTGGTTCGCGCTAGGGCCAGGGGCGCTTTTGCGGCGAGCTTGGCGGCCCACTCTTTGGCCGTCGTCAACACGGCGTCGTCCGCCGCCACCTTGTTGACCAGTCCCAGCTCATGGCAACGGGAGGCCGGCACGCGCTCGTTGTCAACCGCCATCTGATAGGCGTTCCTGTGTCCCATGGCCTGGGTCAGCAACCAAGTGGCGCCGCCGTCGGGAATGAGGCCAATGGTACTGAAGGGCGACAGCAGGAAGGCGCTTTCTCCCATCACCGCCAAGTCGCAGGCCAAGGCGTAGGAGAGGCCGATGCCCGCGGCGAAGCCGTTGATGGCGCTGATGACGGGTTTTTCCATTTCGGCGATGTTCATCAGGCTGGGCTTGTATTCCTCGTTGAGGATCTGCTTTATCTCGTGGCCGGTTTTGAAGCCGGCCTTCAAGTCCGCCCCCGCGCTGAAGCAGCGTCCGGCGCCGGCAAGCACGACGGCGCGGGCGGTCTGATGGTCCCGCGCCCGTTCGGTGGCGGCAAGCAACGCCTTGCGCATCGCCTGATTGAACGAATTGAGCGCGTCAGGGCGGTTGAGCGTGATCACAGCCACCGCGCCGTCGGTCTCGTATAAAACAGTGTCGGTCATGGTTGCGACTCCTGGCGGGCGTTGAAAGGGGCATTTTTCCACAACTCCCCAACCCGCGCAAACCCCATCCGCTTCTTGTGGACAACGACGCCAGGGGGGGAGTGGTATAATCACCCCATGGCCCCGCGTCGCGCCTTCAACTTTTCTTCTTGGGTCGCCAAGAACCGGCATCTATTGAAGCCGCCCGTCAGCAATCGGCATCTTTTTGATGAAGAGACCGACATGGTCATCATGGTCATTGGCGGGGGGAACAAGCGGACTGATTACCACGACGACCCAGCAGGGGAGTTTTTTTATCAGTTTCGCGGCAACATGGTGTTGAAAATCGCCGAGAACGGCGAGTTTTACGATGTGCCGATAAAAGAAGGCGAGGTCTTCTATCTGCCCCCTCATGTTCGTCATTCGCCGCAACGCCCTGACCCGGCCTCGGCGGGCTTGGTCTTGGAGGGCAACCGCGGCGCTGACGCCGAAGATGGTTTCGAGTGGTACTGTTTTGACTGCGGCTCGCTTCTGCACCGGGTGCAGTTGCAGATCCGCGACATCGTTAAGGACCTGCCGCCGCTGTTCGAAGGTTTTTACGCGGACCAGTCGGCAAGAACCTGTCCCGACTGCGGCGCGCGCCATCCGGGGCCGACCCCGCCGGAAGGATGGGCAAGCGATTGCTGAACCTCCTGTGATCATCGACATTCACAGTCATTTTTTCCCCACGCTGGCGAAGGAAGAGGCCGAGGCCTTGGGCCCCGATTGGCCCTGGCTAAGAGAGAACGGCGCCGGGCGCGGCCACATCATGTTGGGCGACAAGGAATTTCGCCCCGTCTATGACGCGCTCTGGTCCCCCAGCCGCCGGGTGGAGGAATTGGATCGCGACAATGTGGATGTGCAAATTCTGTGCGCCACGCCGATCCTGTTCGGTTATCTGAAACCCGCCGCCCAAGCTGACGCCGCGGCTCGGCGGTTTAATGATTTGGCCCTGGAAATGTGTTCGGCTTATCCCGCCCGTTTGAAGGCGCTGTGCCAGGTGCCGTTGCAGGACATCGACCTGGCTTGCGCTGAGGTGGCGCGTTGCATGGAAAACGGCCATGTGGGCGCGCAAATTGGCAATCATGTGGGCGACAAAGACCTGGATGACGAGACCTTGTTGCGCTTTCTTGCCCATTGCGCGGATATTGGCGCACCGGTGTTGGTCCATCCTTGGGACATGTTTGGCGCGGAGCGAATGTCCAAGCACATGCTGTCCTGGCTGGTGGGGATGCCAGCCGAAACGCAATGCTCCATACTCAGTCTGATCCTTTCCGGCGCTTTCGAGAAACTGCCGGAGTCGCTGAAAATCTGCTTTGCCCACGGCGGCGGCAGTTTCGCTTTTCTGTTAGGCCGCGTTGACAACGCCTGGCGCCACCGGGACCTGGTCCGGGCCCATTGTCCCCGCCCGCCTTCTGACTATGCAAGACGGTTTTACACGGATTCCGCGGTGTTCAGCGACCGCTCCTTAAGGCTGTTGGTAGACACCATGGGCAGCGACCGGGTCATGTACGGCTCGGACTACCCCTTCCCCTTGGGCGAGCAAGTCCTGGGAGCGGGTATCCGCCAAAGCAAGGCGCTGTCGGACGCTGAAAAAAACCAGGTGATGGCCGCGAACGCCTGTGATTTTTTTGGATTGGAGCCGCCGGCGTCCGCCCCGGCCCGTGACGGCGAGGCAACGAGTCGTCCGCAAGCCGCGAGTCGCCCGCAAGCGGCGAGTCGCCCGCAACCATGACCGTCAGCCGCCGCAACTTTGTCAAGCAAGGCTTGGCGCTGACTTTCACCGTGGCCGGCAAGCCCCTGTTGCTCACTCCCCGGGAGGCCCATGCCGCTGAAGTGCCTTTTTCAGTCCTGAGCGCGCAAGAGGCAGGGACCCTCAAGGCCGTCTGCGAGGGCCTGGCCCCCGGCGCCGGCGAAGGGGGCGTGGCTCACTTTGTCGATCAGCAACTTGGCGTTGACCCCGATCACTGCCTCTTGTTTATAAAATACTTCAATGCGCCGCCGCCTTATGTTGATTTTTACCGGATGGCGTTGAGCGCAATCCGCCGTTTGAGCGAGGCGACATTCGGCGCTAATGTGGCGGCGTTGGGGGCCGGGGACGCCAAGGCGTTAATAGAATCCCTCAGAGACGACAAGGCGACGGACTGGGACGGGCCGCCGGCGCCCCTGGTCTATCAGGTCCTGCGCAACGACGCGGTGGATGTGGTCTATGGCGACAGGGAAGGGTTTGCGAGTTTGGACATCCCGTATTTGGCGCATATTGAGCCGCCGCCGGCGTGGCGGCAATGAGAGGCGCTGAAAAAACGGATGTGGTCATCGTCGGCAGCGGCGCCGCGGGCAGCGTCTATGCCGCGCTGTTGGCGGAGGCGGGCAAAAGCGTCGTGGTGTTGGAGAGGGGGCCGGCCCGCAAGCTGACGGATCTCTACAGTTCGCAGATTTGGGCCAGACGCTTGAAGTGGGGCGCCCCCTATGTGTTTGACGAGGGTCGGGACAGCATCTGGCACAACTTCAACGCCGGGCATGGCTATGGCGGCGCGGCGGTGCATCATTTCGGCATCTGGCCGCGCTTCCACCCCGAAGACCTGCGGGAGCGGACCCTCTACGGCAAGGGGCGAGACTGGCCCCTGGACTACGAGCAACTGCGGCCCTATTACGACCAGGTTCAGGAAGAAGTGGGCCTGTCCGGCGATGCGGAACAGGAGATCTGGCGTCCTCCCGGGGCGCCCTACCCGTTGCCGCCCCTCCCTGTGTTTCAGCAGGGGCGCCTGTTGGCCCGAGGCTTTGCCGCCCTGGACCTGCCCACCGCGCCCATCCCCGCCGCGATTTTGTCCCGACCCTACAAGGGGCGGCCCGCATGCCTCTATGACGCCTGGTGCGACGCCGGGTGCCCCACTGGGGCCTTGGCCAACCCCTTGGTGGAGTATCTGCCCAGGGCCTTGAAAGCCGGGGCGGCGCTCCGGCCCGACAGCCACGCGACCCGGGTGCTGTTGGACGCCGGCGGCGAGCGGGCGGCGGGCGTCGAGTATTTCGACGGCAAGGGCGAGCGGCGCGAGCAACCGGCGGACTTGGTGGTCCTGGCCGCGTTTCCCGTGGAGAACGCGCGCCTGTTGCTGAACTCCGCCGCCGGCAAACACGCCGCCGGCTTGGGCAACGCCAGCGGCCTCTTGGGGCGGTGCCTGATGACGCACCCCGCGGTCAACATCTTCGGCCTGTTCAAGGAGGAGACCCGTTGCTGGGAGGGCGTCACCGGCGGCCAGTTGTTCAGCCAGCACGCCTTCGCCAAGGATCAGAGCAAACAGGCCTTCGGCAGCCGCCAGTGGGTGCTTGGCCTGGGGCTCAAGCCGAACGATCTCTTGGGCGTCGCCATGAGTCGCGCCGACCTGTTCGGCGCTGAGTTGCACCGGTTTATGAAGCGGGGAAGCCGCCATCTGGGGGCCATGATCGGCAGTTGCGAGAGTCTGCCCGAGGAAACCAACCGGGTCGAACTGGCCCCGCAACGGGACCGCTTCGGCATGCCTCTGGCGCGGGTGGTCTTCGACGCGGGCGACAATGGCCGCGCTCTCTGGCGCCAGGCCGTCGACGAGGGGCTGAAAATTTTCCGGGCCGCCGGGGCGACGGAGGTCTGGCACAGCCCGCCGGTGGGGCAGCATGTGCTGGGGGGGACGCTCATGGGGAAAGACCCGTCGAGCTCGGTGGTCAATGAGCGCGCCCAGTTGCACGATGCGCCTAATGTGGTCATCGGCGGTCCCGGCGTCTTTCCCACCAGCTCCGCCGTGAACCCCACTTTCACGGTCCACGCGCTCGCCATGCGCTCCGCCCGGCGCTTGGCAAACCATTGGAGCCAGTTCGTTCGTTGAAGACGGGCGTTGCCACCCTGTTGCAAGCGGTCGGTCCTGCCGCCAGGTGGTTGAATCGGAACCCGCCGCCCCCGCAGGGCCGAATTGCTTTATAATCGCGGCTGTCCGACTAAACAAAAAAAGTAAGGAGGGACAAGTTATGACATTGCAACGCTTTCTATTCGCCCTGTCCGTTGTCGCTTTGACTGCAACGGGCGCCGCGCCCAACCGCGCTGTGGCGGCTGACTATGACATCGACATTCCCGGCATGCATGCCGCCATTCAGTTCAGGATTTTGCATTTGGGCTACAGCGTGCTGACCGGGCGTTTCAATGACTTCGGGGGGACTTTCACCTGGGACAAGAACAATCCCGGCGCTTCCACAATCAATGTGACCATTAAAACGGCGAGCATCGATTCAAACCACGCGGAACGGGACAAGCACCTCAGGGAGGCCGATTTTCTCAATGTGGAGAAATACCCGGAGGCGACCTTCGTCAGCACCCGCTACAACGGGGACGCCAGCGGCGGCGAGCTGGAGGGGATCCTCACCTTGCACGGCGTTAGCAAGCCCATCGTCATAGCCATGAAATACATTGGCGAAGGGGACGACCCCTGGGGCGGCTACCGGGCCGGTTTTGAAGGGCATGTGACCATTCTCCGCTCCGATTTCGGCATGACCTACAACCTGGGGCCCAAATCGGACCAGATGGATCTGGATCTCTACATAGAAGGGGTCAGAAAGAAATAGTTGCCGGACGCTGACGGACGCGGCGGGCGGGTTTCGGCGGCTTCAGCGATGGCGAGGTCAGAAAGAAATAGCTATTGGACGCTGACGGACACGGTGCCCGGGATCTCGCCGCATCCTGAATAAGTGGCGGCGTAGCGTTGGCCCGGTTGCGCCTTGACCGGGCCTCCGATGCCGCCCAAACTGAGCAACTGTCCCGGTTTCAGGGTTTCTTTTCTCAGGGCCAACTCGTCCAACAGACGCAAAACGGCCCGCAACGGATGCCCGAGGATCTGGTCGCCTTGGCCTTGCTGGAGAATGTCCCCTGACCCCGTCGCCAGGGTCACGGTCATGCGGGGCAGACATTCCACCAGTTCCCGCGGCGACTTGACGCTGAGGGGCGCGCCTTGCGCCCCCCATCTGGCCCCCACATTGCTGGCCAACAACAGGGCCGCCGTGTTCCCGGCGTCCAGGCGGAACAGGATGTCTGGCAGTTCGATGAACGGCAACACGGCGTCGATGTGTCGCGCCGCCTCTGCGACCGAACGGGCCTGGTTGATGTCGGCGGACTTCACCCGGACCAACAAATCGGCTTCCACCTGCAACGCCGCGCCGGAGGCGTAGGCAACGACGGCACCATCATCCAACAGCATGTCCTCGAACAACACGCCAACCAAGGGGCGGTCCACGCCGAAGCGTTCCTGGACCCGCCGGTCTGTCAAGCCGATTTTGTAACCGGCTGGCTGGCGGCCGGCGGCAACCCAGGCGCGGATCCCGCGGGCCTGGGCGAGACGGGCCTTATCTATGGAGTCGATGAGCCGGTGGTGGCAATCGCTGAGCAGGCCGCGGCTTTCATAGACCTCCATGTAATGGGAGGCGAAACCGGTCAAGGCGCAATCCGGGCTTGCCGATAGGCCCCCGGACAGGCTTGCCGCCGCCGCGAACAGGATGAGCTTGAGTGGCGAGCGCGGCGCGGCCATGGGCGGTTGCAAGGGCGATTCTCGTTAAATGGGGCCACTCAGTATATCATTGCCCACATGAACGGAAATCAGCCCAAGAGTTCCCACTGCTCCATTGTTTCGCTTTTGACCGGAGACACCATTCCGGCATGAACGGAAATCAGCCCAAGAGGTCGCCGGACGCGAGTCCCTTGTTGTTGACCCCAGGCCCGCTGACCACCTCCGCCACCGTCAAGGAGGCCATGTTGCGCGATTGTGGCGCGCGGGATGCCGAGTTCATCGAATTAAACCGGCGGATTTGCCAGACCCTGCTGTCCCTGTGCGATGCCGGGCCGACCCACTTGTGCGTTCCCCTGCAAGGCAGCGGCTCTTTCGCGGTGGAAGCCATGTTGGCGAATCAACTGCCGCGGGAGGGCAAACTGCTCAACCTGGCGAACGGCGCTTATGGCCGCCGCATCGCCGAAATGTGCCGCTACCTGGGCCGGCGCTCGCGCCTTCTGGAAACGGCGGAAGACCGCCCCGTTAACACGGACGCCCTGGAGCAGGCCCTGGCGGAGGACGACTCCATCACCCATGTGGCGATGGTCTATTGCGAGACCACCTCAGGGGTTTTGAATCCCCTTGAAGAGGTGGCGGAAATTGTTGCGCGGCACAAGCGCCGGCTGTTGCTCGACGCCATGAGCGCGTTCGGCGCGTTGCCGTTGTCTGTCATTGCCGCGCCGTTCGAGGCCCTAGCCGCCTCCGCCAACAAGTGTCTGCAAGGCGTGCCGGGGATGGGGTTTGTCATCGCCGCCAAGGACTCGTTTCCCCGCGCCCAGGGCAACGCCCACTCCTTGGGCCTCGATCTTTACGAGCAGTGGCGGCACATGGAAGAGACTGGGCAGTGGCGGTTCACCCCGCCCACTCATTGCCTGCTGGCCTTGGAGCAGGCCCTGAAGGAGCTGGAAGCGGAGGGCGGCGCGGCGGGCCGGCACCGGCGCTACGAGGAAAACTGCCGCGCCTTGGTGGAAGGCATGCGGGCCCTGGGTTTTCAGACCCTGTTGCCCGATGAATGGCAGGCGCCCATCATAGCGACCTTCCTCGCGCCTGGCGACCCGGCCTTTGATTTTCAGTTGTTTTACCAGCGTTTGCGCGCCTTGGGCTATGTCATTTATCCAGGCAAATTGACCCGCGTCAAGAGTTTCAGGATGGGTTGCATAGGCCACTTGGACGCCGCCGACATGCGGGGCGCGGTGGCCGCTGTCGGCCAGGCTCTGCGGGAGCAGGGCGTCGCTAACGCGGCCCCTGCTGACGCAAACGCCGAGACCTCAGCGCCATGACCAGTTGCTACGCAACAATCCGTGTCGATGATTATGCAAGGGAAGGAGGCGCCATGACCGCAAAAAATCCACCGGTTCGCGCCAAAGCCATTGAAGTCGGATTCCCGGTTGAAGAGATAAGCCGGCTTGCGGAACACGAGAGCCACCGGAAGGAAATTTTCAGGCCAGTCTATCATATCCACAAATGGTGGGCCAAACGCTTAGGCTCGGTTTTTCGCGGGATTGTTTTAGGCGCTGTTTCAGAAAGCGACGTTGATATATGGAAAGGATTTTATAAAAAACACGACTTGCGAGACAAAATTGTCCTGGATCCGTTTATGGGAAGCGGCACCACCCTGGGCGAAGCGGCGAAATTGGGCGCCAAACCCATTGGTTGCGACATCAATCCCATAAGCGCTTTTGCCGTCAGGCAAGCGCTTTCCGCTGTTGACATTGATGAACTGACGGATGTTTTTCATCAGCTGGAAAAAGAAGTAAAACCAGAGATAGAACGCTATTACACAACCCTTGACCGGGAAACAAACCGCCCCATTCCCGTCCTCTACTATTTTTGGGTGAAGCTGGTTGAGACGCCGGAGGGTGAAACCCTGCCACTGTTCAATTCGTATGTGTTCAGCAAGAACACCTATCCGGCAAAAAAGCCGGAAGCGCAAATAGTTTGCCCTTCATGCTGGTCTTTAAATGCGGGACGGCACGACGCGACGCGACTGACATGCCAGCATTGCAAACATGAATTCAACCCGCAAGAAGGCCCGGCAAATGGCTCGCAGGTTGTTGACAGCAAGGGTCGCAAATACAAAATCAAGGAATTGTTGGCGCAAGACAAGCAACCTCCGCGGCACAGGCTTTATGCCGTGGCGGCCCTGAAGGAAAACGGTGAAAAAGTCTATCTGTCGCCTGAAGTTGGCGATTTCAAGCTACTAGAAGAAGCACGGCGAAAATTGCGAGAAACCAAACTGCCCTTGCCGGAAATGCCGATTCGCCCCGGTTACAACACCGACCAGGCGCGCGGCTACAACTACTTGCGCTGGCGAGATTTTTTTAACTCAAGACAACTGCTATGTCTTGGTTTGTTGTTGCAAAAAATACAACAGATTGATAACGAAGTGATTAGGGATCAATTCCTCTGCCTGTTTTCCAGCACTTTGGAATTTAACAACTTGTTTTGCAGCTTCAAGGGTGAAGGGACGGGCGCCGTGCGACACCTGTTTTCGCATCATATTCTCAAACCTGAACGAACGCCTCTCGAGAACAATGTATGGGGAACCTTGGCAAGCAGCGGCGCTTTTGCTTCTTTGTTCAGGTCCCGCCTGTTAAAGGCAAAAGCTTACCTGCAACGGCCTGCTGAAATTTATTTCCCCGAAGACATGTTTGGCAACGCCGGAAAAAAGCCGCAGCGTTTCGTGGCCAGCGCTCCGGTCCGGTTGCAGATAACCAGTTCCTGGGAGGAATTCAGCCGCCGGTCGCGCCAAGCCATGGTGTTGTGCGAAGACAGCGCCAACTTGCCGCTCCCGGACAGTAGCGTGGATGCCGTTGTTACCGATCCGCCTTATTTTGATTTCGTTCATTACAGTGAATTGAGCGACTTCTTTTTTGCCTGGTTGGCGCCGGTGTTGTCCGAGCGCTACCCGTTTTTTTCACGGGCCAGCAGTTATCACAAAGGGGAAGTGCAGAACAGAAATCCAAAGGATTTTTCGGCGAATCTGGGCCGCGTTTTCTGCGAATGTTGCCGGGTCCTTAAAGAAGACGGCGTCCTGTCATTTAGTTTCCACCATTCCCGGCTGGAAGCTTGGTCGGCCATCTACAAAGCCTTGCGCGACGCAGGATTCGCCGTTGTCGCTTCTTATCCCGTCCATGCGGAAATGAAGGTGGCAAGCCCAAAAACAGGCGCCAAGGAGCCTATTTCTCTTGATATGATCTTGGTTTGCAAAAAACAGGAGAGCGCTGTTTTCAACGCTCTTGAAGAGGACCTGGAAGGCGTCTTGCTCAGACGCATTAAGCAGGCGGAAAATGGCAACGGCAAACTCTCCAAGACAGATTGCTTTAACATCCGCGCCTCCTTGTTCCTGACTGTCGCCTCAAGGTCTATGTTGTCCGGAGAGGATTTTGAAAGGCTTGTCAGGGAGGGTTTGCAGGGAGCCGGGATTGAGCCGATGAAACAAGAGGAGTGATGAACATGAAATCCGCCATGTTGTTTGGCGCGCCCCTGGCGGCGGCGCTGTTGTTTCTGTTGATGCGCCACTTAGGCGTTGAGTACGCCATTGCGATGACGGCGGCGATCACCTTGTTGACGGCGAGCTGGTGGATCACGGAATGCGTGCCGATACCGGCCACTTCGATGATCCCGTTTTTTGCTTTTCCGCTAACCAATATCTTGACCCACAAGGAGGCGGTGGCGGGCGTGGGCAGTCCGGTGATCCTCTTGCTGATGGGCGGCTTCATGTTGGCGCGGGCCGTGGAGAGAGCGGGCCTGCACCGGCGCTTCGCGCTGATGATGCTGAACATCATCGGCGGCGGCGGCAAGCGCATCGTGTTTTCTTTCATGGCCACTGCGGCGTTGCTGTCCATGTGGATCAGCAACACGGCCACCGTGCTGATCTTGATGCCCATCGCCTTGGCGGTGCTTAAGCATGTCAACGACAAGGCGCTGTCCATCGCCGTCTTGTTAGGCTTGGCCCATTCCGCTTCCTTGGGGGGCGTCGCCACCCTCATAGGGACGCCCCCCAATATCATTTTCGCCGGGATCTACAGCGAGTTCACCGGCCATGAATACACTTTTGCGAAATGGATGACGACGGGGGTGCCCGTTGTGCTCTGCGGCTTGCCGTTGATGGCCCTGTGGCTGAGTCGCAAGGTCAAGGGGGGGACGAGCCTGAGCTTGCCCCAGGTCGGCGTCTGGCAGTCTAACGAAGTGCGCGTGTTGGCGGTGTTCGGCGTCACCGTGCTGTTGTGGATAACGCGCACCGGGCCTTTCGGCGGCTGGTCGGGACTGGTAGGCGCGCCGGGGGTGGGGGATTCCACTGTGGCCCTGGCGGCGGTGTTGGCCATGTTTCTGATCCCCTCAGGCGGAGGACGGAATGATCAGCTATTGGACTGGAAGACAGCCGTCGACATTCCCTGGGGCATGTTGTTGCTGTTCGCCAGCGGCATCACCATCGCTAAGGCGTTTTCCTCCAGCGGCTTGGCGGAGCTGATAGCGCAACAGCTGACCGTGTTGGCGACCTTCCCGTTGCCGTTGCTCATTTTGTGCATCTGTTTGAGCGTGACATTCCTGACGGAGATCACTTCCAACACGGCGACCACCACCTTGCTGATGCCCATCTTCGCCGCCACCGCCGTGGCGGTGGGCGTTAGCCCCGAACTGATGATGGTGCCGGCGGCCATGTCGGCGTCTTGCGCCTTCATGCTGCCCGTCGCCACGGTGCCGAACGCGATTGTGTTTGGCACCGGCCAAGTGAGCATACAGGAAATGGTGCGGGGGGGCACGGTGTTGAACTTCATCCTGGCGTTCGTGATCACCGCGGTGTGTTGCCTCACCCTGATTTGACGCGCTGAGGGGTCGCGCCGGGGCCAGGGCCGCGCGTTGCGCCCACTGCGCCGGCGTCGCCGTCGGGCGCCCCGGGGCCGCCCCCAGCCGGAGCGGCTTAGCGCCACAACATGCGTTTAAGGGTGTCGTCCCGGTTGATGAAATGGTGCTTGAGGGCCGCGCCGGCGTGCGCCGCGATCAACCCCAGGGTGGCGTAGGCAAGGTAATAGTGAACGGTGATGGCGAGCTCCCTCAATGCTTCATCGACTTCCACCAGCGGGGGCAACTCGAACCAGTTGAAGAGCTGGATCGGTTTCCCCGCCGAGGTGGAGATCAGGTAGCCGGTGATGGGAAGCAACAGCAACATCCCCCACAGGACATAGTGCATGAGTTTCGCCCCGACCCTTTCCCAGGTTTTCAAACCGGGCAAGGGGGCCGGGGCGCGGGTGTGCCAGTGCCAGGCGATTTTCGCCAAGGCTAAGATCAACACCAACAGCCCCAGAGACTTGTGATAGTGCAGGGAGGCGTTGTACCACTTGTCGTAGTAGGTGAGATCCACCATGTACCAGCCCAGCCAGATCAGCCCCAACATAAGTACTGCGGCGGTCCAGTGCAAGGCTTTGCTGACCAAGCCAAAGCGGGCCTTAGTGTTGTTTATCAACATGGCGCGGTTTATTGCTCTATTATCTGCTCAAAGTAGTCAATGCCTTTCGCTTTGGTTGTCGTCTCCAGCGAGTGTCGCAGTTTGTCCATGTTCTTTTGCGCGTCTTCCTCCACTTCGATCCAGTCCAAGGTCTTTATGAACTCAAAGAAGCACACATTGATGTCGTGGCTCATGCGGATGCTTACCTCCACGCTCAGATCGTCTAACTGCCGGTCGTCGCTTTTGTTAAACGAACATTCGATCTCGGCCTCCAGGGGGAAAAAAGGAGAAACGACTCCAAAAGGCCACTTTGGCGTAGCGCCAAACAACGTTTGCAAGCGCTGTTCGAGCGCGGCTTTTTTTCTCCATTTGAGCTTGCCTTTGTATTTATAACCAGTGCTGACATCGCGGATGTTGTCTTTCAGGATGGGTTCTTTCCCGCCCGCGATGACATCGCCGTAGAGACGCTCTAGCGCATCCGTGTAGGTCTGCATGAGGCGCTTGGTGGCAGCTTTCAACTCGTCAACGCCCTCGCCTGGCTCAGGATTCGGTTTGAAATAGTGATTTATGGAAAACAAGCCCCCGCTGTCGCCCTCAAGGGTGAAGTGATAGTGGAAAGCGCTTAGAACAAATTTCATGGTTGTTTTCTCCTCTGTTCCTCAATCAATTTACCCCCTTCGAACCTGCGGTTCGCGCCACCATAAAATGGCGTTGCTCCAGCTCTCCCGGCTCGCATGGTAAGCCGGTTTTCTCCCATTGTCCAACAAATAATTGTTTCATATAAAAACACAAATAAAATCAATGAGTTGCGCTTATCATGACGATGTGGCGCGGCGTTGCGCCCGGCTCAGGGCTTGCATTCGGGGCGGCGTTCGGGGACAATCGCGAGGCGGGCGGAACGATGACAAACAATCCAGCCCGCGCTTGGCGGCGGCGCGACAGAGAAGCTGACAATAACAAACGATCCCGCAAAGGAGAATCATAATGAGCGAACCCTTGCGTTTTGGCACTTATGTTGAGTTTCAATGTCCCCCGGGGCGCGACCATGCGAGTTTGATCGGGGATGTGCTGGCCCTGGCCGAACACTCGGACAAAAACGGCTTTCATGTGTTCACGACCCTGGAGCATCCGTTTTACGAGCAGTTCGCCATCAACCCCAATCCCTTGGCGGTCTTCACCCACCTGGCGGGGCGCACGGAAAACCTGCGCTTCCGGGCCCTGTGCCACACCCTGCCGTTGCACAACCCGATGGTGCTGGCCGGCGAGATCGCCATGGTGGACATTCTGACCCAGGGGCGCATCGAGTGCGGCGTGGGGCGCGGCCACCCCTGGTTGTGCGGCCCGGCCGACCTGCCCATGGAAGAAAGCATGGGGCGTTACATCGAGAGCCTGGAAATCCTGCAAAAGGCCTGGACTGAGGAGCGCTTTTCTTACGCGGGCAAATACTACAATGTTCACGATGTCGCCGTGGTTCCCCGCACCGTGCAAAAACCCCACCCGAAGATCTTTCAGGTGGGCACCAGCGCCAAGTGGTTCACCATGGCCGCGGAAAAAGACTGGGGCGTTGTGGTCGGCGGCCCGGCGCCCAACGCCGCTTTCAAGGACGCCGTGGATGTGTACCTGAACGCCTGCGCGGCGGCGGGCAACGCGCCTTATGTGGGTTTCATCAAGGCGATCTGCATAGACGAGGACGAGGCCAGGGCCCATGAGGAGGCCCGGGAAGCCGCTGTGAATTTCGTCCGTTACAATGTCATTCCCCACACCACCATTGCCCCGGCGAATGAGGCCGAGCGGGAGCGGCTGGAGAACGCCGGCTACAAGTTCTACACCATGGATTTCATGCCCCGCATCGGCAAGATGAGCTACGATGACTTGATTGAAAACGACATCGTTTATGTGGGGACGCCGGAGCGGGTGGGGGAAAAGTTGCAAGGATTGCGGGAGGAGTTCGACATCAATGAATTGATCATCATTAGCCATTACGGCGGCCTGCGCCGGGACCAAGCCATGAAAACCCAACAGCTCTTCGCCGACCGGGTGATGCCGATGTTGCAGAGCGCGGGCTAAGGAGGCCCCTGAGCCTGGGCCAGCCCCGTCAAGGCGAAAACACAACGGCGCGCGGCGCAGGTCGCGCGCGCAACATGAGGAGGCGACGCCATGAACGACGATGTGAACCATAGCGACTTGTTGCAACGGGTGAAAAGGCTGGAGGCCATGGAAGAGATCAGGCATCTTAAACAACGCTCCGCCATTGCCGCCGACCCTCACATGGACATAGACATGTTGGTCAGTTTGTACACGGAAGACGGGATCATGGAATTCACCAACTGGGACACGGTGTTAAAGGGCCATGACGAAATTCGGGCGTTTCTGGAAATCAATCCCTTCACCTGGATGTTCCATTGTTTGCTCCCCGTGAAGATAGAGGTGGCGACAGACTGCCTGGCCGCCACGGCGCGCTGGTATCTGTTCGAGGCCGCCACCGTGCATAACTCCCGCACCAAGGAATACGACCCGGTCTGGGTGGCGGGCTTCTACGACGACAAGATGATCTGCCGCGACGGCGAATGGAAACTGACCCACACCGCCATGACCCAGGAGATCCTGTGCCGCTATGAGGAAGGCTGGGGAAAAACGCGGGTCAGCATGAACAAGGACTGGATAAAGCCGATTGGCGACTTGCGGCGGACGCTGTGAAAACCGCTCAGGGACTGCCCCCTCCATCCAGCGTCAGGCCCGCGCCGTTGATGTAGGCCGAAGCATCGGAGGCCAACCACAACACCGCGTTGGCCACATCGTCCTGACTGCAAAGCCGGCCTATGGGGAGCCGCCGGGCGAAGTCGTCTTTCACCCCGCTGTCGCCGCCGGTCATGCGGTCCAATATCGGCGCATCCACCGCCCCGGGGCAAACGGCGTTCACCCGGATGCCGGCGCCTGCGTATTCCATGGCCGCCGCTTTGGTTAAGCCCATCACCCCGTGCGCCGCCGCGCAGTACGCGGCGTAGCCGGGGAAGCCCACCAGCCCCCAGTTGCCCGCCATGTTGACGATGGCCCCGCCGCCGGACGCCAACATGGCGGGGATCTGGTGTCTCATGCCGCGCCACACGCCGTCTAGCTTGGTGTTGATCATGGCGAGCCAGTCCGCCTCGCTCTCATCGGCGGTCTTGTTGCCAGTGCCCGCCAGGCCGGCGTTGTTAAACGCGATGTGGAGTCCGCCGAATTCCTTCACGGCGGCCTCAACCAGATTTCGCATCGCGCCATCATCGGCGACATCCACTGGCGCGAACAGGCCTTTGCCGCCCTGTTCCCGCAACGACCGCGCGACAGCGGCGCCACGGGCCGCGTCCCGTCCGGCGACCACCACGCAAGCGCCCTCTTGGGCAAAGCGCAAGGCCGCAGTCCGGCCTATGCCGCTGGTGCCGCCCACTATCAACGCGATTTTGTTTTGCAACGCTCCGGTCATTGCCTGCCGCTTTTTTCTTGATCCTGCCCCTTGGGGAGAGGCGAGTTGCGGTTGAAACGCCCGCATTATACTGCGAAAATCAACGGGGTTGTTCCAGCTCTGAAAAAACCTCATCCACTTCCGGAAACGCTTTCAACTATGGAGCCATAGCAAATGATTAAACACCTTTGGGCCGCGTGCTTGGTGGCGGCAAGTTGCGCTTTTTCAGGCCCGTCTCGCGCCGTTGAGGACTCCGAAAAGATCTGGTGGCCGTCGGAATGGGGGGCCGAGGACCAGAAGGGCGCGTTAAACCGAATAACGCCCGCGAAGGTGTTGGCCGCGGCGGCGTTGATAACGCAGGGCAAGATTTACGACCTGGGCCGCGTCTTTGAAGAAGACATGCCTTTGTTCGAGCTGACGCCGCAACATCGCAAATACACACTCAGCGTGCCGGGCGCTCCCTCTTGGGGGCCTCTGGGCGAGAACAAGCTGGTCTGGAACGAGGACTACATCAGCGGCCATCTCACCCAGGACGGGACGCAGTTTGACGCCCTCAGCCACATGGCGACGGTCATGGGCCGGCCCGGAGACCTGAACGAGGTGCGCTACTACAACGGCTTGCGCCACGCCGACATCGGCACCGGCCGGGGCTTCGCCAAGCTGGGGGTGGAAAACGCGCCACCCGTGTTCACCCGCGGGGTGTTGCTCGATGTGGCGGGGTTGAAGGGGCGGATGTTGGAGTGCGAGGAAGAAGTGCTGACAGCCGACCTGGAGGCGGCCCTCAAGCGACAGGGGCTGGGCGCCAACGGCGTCCAGCCGGGAGACGCCTTGTTTTACCACACGGGCTGGGGCGGTCTGTGGAAGGTTGACAACGAGAAGTTCAACCGTTGCGCGCCGGGCCTGAGTGACCAGGCGGGGGACTGGGTGGTGGATAAGAAAGTGGTCCTGGTGGGGACGGACAACTGGGCGGTGGAATCCATACCGGGGCCGGATCCGGCGCAATTCGCCCCGAACCATCAGAAATTTCTGGTGGAGAATGGCATCTACATCATGGAAAACATCGATTTCAGCGCCTTGTTGGAAGACCAGATCTATGAATTCGCCTTCGCGTTTGGCGCGATCCCGTTCAAAGGCGCGACCGGTTCCCCGGCCCGGCCCTTCGCCATCAAGTGACGCCAGGGGGTAAGACGGGAACGGGCATTGTCACGCCCCCGAACGCCGCCCCGAATGCAAACGGGCGCAACGCCAGCGGCTCGCCCCGGCGCGTAAAGCAATCCGCGAGGCGAAGTTTTACGATCTGCTTGTGAGCCTTTTGCCCGATTGGGTGGAGCGGAAGCGCAAACTGGAGTGCCCTTGTCTTGACCACCTGTCGCCGTTCCGGGAAGCCTGAAATAGGTGCGCGTTAGCGGCTTTTGAGTGTGTTGATATGAGAATTTTTGTTCAGTACCTGGAGCAAAAATATCTGGAGTGTTGAGCAAAAACATTCAGTACCTGAAACAAAAATGTTCAATACCTGAAACAAAAATGTTCAATACCTGGAACAAAAATGTTCAGTACCTGAAACAAAAATGTTCAGTACCTGAAACAAAAATGTTCAGTACCTGAAACAAAAATGTTCAGTACCTGAAACAAAAATATTTAGCACCTGGAGCAAAAATATTTAGTATATTGAGCAAAACCATTCGACGCACTTAACAGAAACGCTTAAAAAATGAGCAATTCAGACTATGTAAGGCCGCAGGCGAAAGAGCTGGCGAAACGGCTGAAAGAACCCCGCCGGTTTATCCAGTCCATATCTGGATCGAGGCAGGTGGGCAAAACCACCCTTGCTTTGCAAGTGGCGAAGCGGAGCAGCATGCCTTGGCATTTTGCCAGCGTGGATGAGCCGACTCTGCGGGCCGGCACGGGCTGGATCGTGTCCCAATGGGAAGAGGCGCGGCAATTGGCGGAAACATCAAAACGGAAGGCCGCTCTGCTGATCCTGGATGAAGTTCAAAAAATCCCGCAATGGTCATCAGTGGTAAAAGGCCTTTGGGATGAGGACACCCGAAAGAAAAGGCAGGTGAAAGTGGTGTTGTTAGGTTCGGCCCCCATGTTAATAGGGCGAGGGCTGGCGGAAAGTCTTGCCGGGCGTTTTGAAAACCTGCATCTGCCCCATTGGAGCTTCCCCGAAATGAAGCAGGCTTTCGGATGGAGTCTGAAACAATACTTGTTCTACGGCGCCTATCCTGGAGCCGCTTCTTTCCTCAAGGAGCCGCGCCGCTGGGCCCACTACATAAAAGTTTCTCTTATGGAAACGACCATTTCCCGCGATGTGCTGTTGTTTTCCCGCGTGGACAAGCCCGTGCTGTTGCGGCGACTCGTTGAGATAGGTTGTTCTTACTCGGGGCAAATTATTTCCTACAGAAAACTCGCGGGAGAACTTGAGCATGCAGGGAATGTCACTACGCTGTCTCATTATTTAGATCTGCTTGCGGGCGTCGGCGCGTTAGCCGGGTTGCGCAAGTACACGGGCAGCGTAGCCGCGACCCGGCGTTCAATCCCGAAAATTCAGGTTTTCAACACCGCGCTGATAACCGCTCAGTCCAGTATGAGTTGGGAAGAGACTCTTGCGGACAAACCGCTGTTGGGGCGGCTGACGGAATCCGCCGTGGGTGCCCATTTGCTCAATGCGGCCGCCAGCGGGGACTGCGAGCTGTTCTATTGGCGGGACAACAACCAGGAAGTGGATTTTGTCGTGAGAAGGGGAAAAAAGTTGGCGGCCATCGAGGTGAAAAGCGGCAGGCGTTCCGGCCCGCTTAGCGGTCTGGACGCCTTTTACGAGAAGTTCCATCCCACCACCAGCCTGATAGTTGGCGCGGGCGGCATGGCGCTGGAGCGCTTTCTGTCAACGCCCGTTGAGCGTTGGCTGAAATAGGCGCGCGTTGGCGGCAGGAACTGGCGGCTTGACATTGAGGCGGCGGGTTTGGGACAATGCCCCGCAAAGAAAGAGTGCGGGAGAAGTTGACTATGCGCGCCGTTGCTGAAGAACGCCGTTGGGCCAAGACCTACCCCTGGCTGGGGGAAGACCCCGTGCCGACGGAGTCCTGCATCTCGCAGGATGTCTATGGGCGGGAAGTGGAAAAAGTGTTCAAGAAGGTCTGGCTCCATGTGGGCCGAGTCGAGGAGTTGCCGGAAGCCGGGAGCTACAAGCTGAAGCGGCTGGATTTCGCCAGCACCTCGGTGTTGTTGATCCGGGGCAAGGATGGCGTCATTCGCGCCTTTCACAACACCTGCTCGCACCGGGGCAACACGGTGGTGACGCCGGAGGGCGAGTGGGACAATTTTGGCCGCAAGGCCGCCTTCAGTTGTCGTTTCCACGCCTGGACTTACAACGACCGCGGCGAACTCATCGGCGCCCAGGAAGAAACCGGCATGCCGCCCTGTTTCAAGAAAGCGGAGAACGGGTTGGCGCCCATCAACTGCGACCTCTGGGAAGGGTTCATCTTCATCAATTTGGCGCCGCGGCCGGCCCAGGGTCTGCGCGAGTACCTGGGGGAAATGGGCGCGCATTTTTCCGGCTTTCCCTACGCCGAGATCACCCATAGCTTCACTTATTACACTTATCTCAACTGCAACTGGAAGGTGGGATTGGACGCCTTTTCCGAGGCTTACCATGTCAACACCATTCACGCCGGCTCCTTCCCCGGCACTTTCTCCACCGGCTTGCAGATGATCAAGTTGTTGGGGGACCACCGCACCACCGCAGTCTGTTTCAACCCCCCCAAGGACGCCCCGCCGGTGGCGGCCCTGGCCCAGACCAAGGCCCGGGGGTCTTTGGTGAACAATGTTCAGCAAACCATTTTGCCGCCCACTCTGAACGATGAAAAACGCGATGATTACGCCTTCGAGCTCAGCGTGTTTTTTCCGAATTGGTTGCTCCATGTGTCGGAGGGCATCTGGTTCACCCACCAGTTCTGGCCCTTAGGTCGCGACCGTTGCCTGTGGGAGGGCAAGTACTATGTGAAGCCGCCCACCACCCATAGCGAGAAATGGGCGCTGGAACACGCCGTGGTGTTGCAACGCAACGCCTGGCTGGAGGACACCGCCACCATGGAGGACACTTTTTTCTCCCTGCTCTCGGGCAGCAAGAAGGTTATGAACCTGCATGACGAGGAGATCCTGGTCCGGCACGGCTACCATGTGTTGGAGAAGTACCTGAGCGCGGATTGAACAGGCGGATGATGCAACCAAGCGCAACCAGGCGCGACTGCGCGCGGATTGAACGCGGACGAGCGCGACTGAACGCAACGAGGGCTGACGATGGCGCGGCTTTTGCCGGAAGGCTTTGAAGAACTGGAACCCTGGGTCAGCGAGTGGGCCTTGCCCACGCAGAACCGCCGCTGGGACCGGCGCCTTGCTTCCACCAAAGAGGAGTTGACCGCCTTCTACGCGGCTGTTCTGCCCTATCTGGAGCGCATTCTGGAGTGCGCCGACGCGCACCCCTTGGGCCAGTTGCCCGAACCCGTCGCCCGGCTGTTTGACCTGGCCCTCATGCACGCCGAAATCGCGCCCAATGCGGAGCTCTACGACGGCGACCCGAATGTGCCTTACAGTTTTGAAGAACGGCGTTTCATCGCCGTCCATGGCAACGACGAACATTAGCGGGAGGCCCCTCCATGACCCTTAAAGCCGATGAATACATAAGCATTGACCGCGCCCGGCAATTAGGCGCCGAGCCAGAGACGGGACACAACCGCTGGCATCCGGACATCAAGCCCGCGGCGGAGGTTGACCCGGGGCAGATCATCGGCATGGAGACGCGGGATGCCTTCGACGGGCAGTTCGACATGGACAGCGACGCGCCCCAGGTGGCCGCTTGCGACTTGGGCCTGGTGCATCCCCTGACCGGCCCCGTTTATGTCAATGGCGCGGAGCCAGGCGACCTGCTTGAAGTCGAAATCCACGAGGTGGCGCCGCAACCCATTGGCTTCACCGTGCAGGTGCCGGGGTTCGGGTTTTTGCGGGACCTGTTCACCCAGCCCTACATCGCGCGCTGGAACATCGCCGATGGCTTCGCCGTCTCTGACGACTTGCCCGGCGTGCGCATCCCCGGCGCGCCCTTCATGGGCGTGATGGGCACGACGCCTTCCCATGAGTTGTTGGAGACGATCAACGCGCGGGAGGCGGAGTTGCAAGCCCGCGGCGGTATGGTCTTGTTGCCGGACGCGACCGGCGCCGTGCCGGCGGAGGCCGGCATCGCCGCCAAGGCGGCGCGCACCATTGCCCCCCATGAAACCGGCGGCAATGTGGACATCAAACAGCTGACCGCCGGCACCACAGTGCGCCTGCCCGTGTACACGCCGGGGGCGCTGTTTTCAGTGGGGGACGCCCACTTCGCCCAGGGCGACAACGAGAGTTGCGGCACGGCGGTGGAGATGGGCGCGACCTTTTATGGCTCCTTCAAGGTGCTGAAGGGGGAGGCGGAAAAACGCAACATCAGGGACCTGCAGTTCTACCGCGATGATTATTTCACCGCGCCGGAGATGGCGGCCCCGCGGCGCTTTTTCGCGACCACCGGCCAATGCTACGCTCGCGACGGCGTGGCGCAGGCGGAAGACGCCACCCTGGCCGCGAAAAACGCCCTGCTCAACATGATCGAACACCTGGTGGACGAGCGGGGCTACACCGACCAGCAGGCCTACGCGATATGCAGCGTCGCGGTTGACTTGAAACTCTCCGAGCTGGTGGATGTCCCCAACTTCGTCGTGTCCGCGTTTCTGCCCCTGGACATCTTCACGGAATAGCGCGCCGGCCCTGCTCAGCAGGCTTGCGGGGTGCGCCGCGCCCGCCCCGCAAACGCAACAGACGCCTGCTACTGTTGTTCGAGCTTGTCGCGGATTGCCGCCAGGCCGGCGTCAAAGACGGCGTTGCCTATGATATCCGTGGCCTCGTCATCCGGCACGCCATCGGCGAAGAAGTTGGCGGTCCAGGTGATGGTCGTGTTGCTGTCGTCTCCCGTGGCCACGAAAGTCGCTTGGTAATCCTTGACCGGCAAGGGCCCCTCGATAATGGCGTAAGCGTAGCTGTTGGCCTCAGCGCCGGTGTGCGCTTCCTTGATTAGCCCGCCATCTCCCAATGTGAGCATGCGGTGCGTCACGCCATCCTCTTCAACGAGGGCGCATTCGGCAACCACCGGATGCCAGTCTCTAATGGCGCAAAAGTCCCCCACCTGGGCCCAAACCTCGCTTAGACCCAGCGGGATCTCCATGGTTTTGCGGACTTGCAACGGCACTTCATCGATATCAGCGGTGCAACCGGACAAAGCCAGGACCGCCGCCATTAAAGCCAGATTGAACATTCTCATAACGCACCTCTTTTATGGCATGTGTGAACAACGCCATGATAACCCAAGCAGACGGGCGCGGGCAAGCGGCGCGGGATCAATTCTCCGGCCCTGCTCCGCGCCTTTGCGCCATGCCGGGGCGGGCGCGGCGGCCCCCGCGCCGAAGTGGGTTAAGATGTCGCCATGTCAGCCCCGCTGCATCAACTCAGCTTGGCGGAGGCCGCCCAGGGGATCGCCCGCGGCGCCTGGACCTCGGTGGAGCTGGTGAGCGCCTGCCTGGCGCGCATTCAGGCGCGGGAAGAGCGAGTGCGGGCCTGGGCCTTCCTGGACCCTGAGCAGGCCCTGGCCCAAGCCAAGGCTTGCGACGCGTTGCCGGCGGCGGCCTCGATGCCCCTGCGCGGCGCGCCGGTGGGCGTCAAAGACATCATCGACACCGCCGACATGCCCACCGGTTGCGGCGCGGCGATCTATGAGAACCGCCGGCCCGCCCAGGATGCGGAGTGCGTCCGCCTGCTGAGGCGAAGCGGCGCGGTGCTTATGGGCAAGACGGTCACCACAGAGTTCGCCTTTTACGCGCCGGGCAAGACCGCCAACCCCCACAACCCCCGGCACACGCCGGGCGGCTCCTCCAGCGGCTCAGCGGCCGCCGTGGCGGATTGCCATGTGCCGGCGGCCCTGGGGACGCAGACCTCCGGGTCCATCATCCGCCCCGCCAGCTTCAACGGCGTCATCGGCTACAAGCCCACTTACGCCGCCTGGCCCCTGGCCGGCGTCCACCCCCTGGCGCCCCAGCTGGACACCTTGGGGGCCTTCAGCCGTTCGTTGGCCGACCTGCGCCTGTTGCGCGCCGCGTTGGGGAGGCGGGAAGCCCCCCCGGAGGCCTCCCCGCCGCCGCGCCGGCCCGCCGCCGTCGCCCTCGCGCGCACGCCCGCCTGGGAGCAGGCTCAGGCGTCCACGCGCCAGGCGGCAAGCCAGCTCGTCGCGGCCGTGGCCGCCCAGGGCGTCGCCATCGTCGAACCGGATGAGACCCCCTTGCAGGGCCTGAGGGAGACGCACTACGACCAGCTGGCCTGGGGCGCCGCCGAATCCCTGGGGCCCCTGGTGGACGCCCACCCCGGCCAGCTCAGGCCGCAAACCCGCCAACTGGTGGAAGCGGGGCGGGCCCTGGAGCAGTCCTTTCCGGAGCGACTGCGGGCCGCTCAGGCCGCCGGCCGCCGCTTTCTCGCCCAAGTGTTTGACCGGGCCGACCTCATACTCACGCCCAGCGCGCCCGGCGAGGCGCCGCGAGGGCTGGCCTCCACCGGCGACCCCATGTTCAACGGCATCTGGACCTTTCTGCAAACGCCCTGTCTCAATCTGCCTTTGACCACGGGGCCAGGGGGCTTGCCCATAGGAGTCCAACTGGTTTGCGCCCCGGGGCGCGATGTGGAATTATTGACTTATGGCACCTGGTTGCAAAACCTGATCGCCCGCGGGGACTGGCAGGCTTGAAGACCCAGGCGCTTCCGTTGGACGCGCCGCGCCGGCGGTGGTACGAGGCGGCTTGCGAGCGCCTGGACCTGGCGCGAGTCAAGCAACTGGTTATGGATCTGACCGCCCGGCACAGCCCCACCGGCGATGAGCGAGAGGCCGCCCAGTTCATGGCGGGCTACTTGAACCGGGTGGGCATAGACGCCCGCTACCAGCCGGTCACGGAGCGCTCCGGGAATTGCTACGGCCGCGTCCGGGGCGCCGGGGACGGCCCCACCTTGATGCTCTACGCCCCCATAGACACCTTGCTGGAGGGGGACGCGGAAAAAGACCTGCCCCACGCCGGGCCAGTATTGCGAGCCGACATGGTGCCGGATCCTCGGATCGAGGGCGACCTGGTGATCGGTTTGGGCGCGTCCAATCCGAAGTCCATGTTGGCCCTGTTGACCGAGGCCCTGACCTGCGTCGTGGAGGAGGGGGTGGAGCTCAGGGGCGATGCGATCATCGCCACGGCCGGCGGGGGCATGCCTTGGCGGGTGCCGGAGCGCGACCACGCCGGCCTCAGCAGCGGCGTCAGCCACCTGCTTTCCCAAGGCGTCACCGCGGATTTCGGCGTCATCTGCAAACCCTGGGACGAGGTGTATTACGAGCACCCCGGCCTAGTTTGGTTCAAGGTGACCGTTTGGGGCACCATGGGCTACGCCGGCATCCCCCGGGGGACGCCGGAGTTTCGCAGTTCCATCATCCCCGCGGCCCGGCTCATCTTGGAGCTGGAAGAGTGGCTGAAGGCCTACCCCGACCGCCACGCCAGCGAGCAGGTGAAGCCGGAGGGCTGGATCGCGGCCTTGCGTTGCGGCTGGCCCGACAAGCCGGCGTTTCCCGGCGCCGCCACCGAGATCTACATCGATGTGCGCACCAGCCCCTTGCAGAAGGCGGCGGAGGTGGAGCGGGAGTTTGCCCAGGTCATGCAGGCCATCCTCGCCAAACACGAGGGACTAAAGGCGGAGTGGGAGACCCTCGCGACCTGCGACGCGGCCGCCACAGACCCGGAGCATTGGATAGTTCAGTCCGCCCTGCGGGCCTGGGAAGAAGTCCATGGCCGGCCATACGCCGGCGCGCCCCCCATGGCGGGACAGACCGATGCCGCGTTTATCAACCGCGCCGGTTTTCCATTGGTGCGCATAGGCTATCCGTGGGTGGGGGAGAAGGACCTGCCGGCGGAGTTCGCCGAGGGATTGGGGGGCATGGGGGTGGCTTGCATCCCCGACCTGGAAGGGCCCATCAAGCAGGCCATTTACATGGTGATCGATTCCTGCACCCGGCCCCGCGGGGAAACCCTTTAGTCCAAGCTGGGGCCGGGGTTCATTCCGGCGTCTCCAAATAGATGTAGCCATCCGCGCCCGCTTGGGCGGCGTATTTTCTCAACGGCACGACGCAGGGAGGATCAACGGGTTCGCCGGTCTTGATGTCAAAGCTTCCTTCATGGTAGGGGCAGACGATCTGGCCCTCTCTGATTTCGCCGTCGGAGAGAAACGCCTGGCCATGGGTGCACACATCGTCGGTCGCGAAATACTCGCCTTCCAAATTGTAGATCGCGACGGCCGTCTCATCCGCCAAATAAAACTGCGCGACGGAATTGGGCGCCAAGTCCGCCTTAGGGATTGTCTTGATCTTGGCCATGCCGTTCTCGCGGGCATTGAAGCACAAGGCCGGCGCTGATGTCCAGCCCGCGGGCGGTCTTGACTCTTGCCGCCCTGTGGGGGTAGGCTTGAGACCCTGCAACCAAACGCTATGCGGCGCCGAGTGGCCGCGAGGAGGGCAGTCAGTGGGCAACAAGTTCAACGAGATCGCGCTGGATTTAATGAAACGCACCGCCGCCTATGTGCCGGATTACAATTTTGCGGACGCCATCCCCGCCACAGCGGAAAAGCCCTGGGGGAACTGGCTGAAGGCGGAACTGGGGTTTCGCAACCACTGGTATCCGGTGGAGGCCAGCCGCAACATCAGGGAAGGGGAACACAAGGCCATCAAGCTCTTAGGCGAGGACATCTTGTATCTGCGCCGCGGCGGCCGCCTGTACGCCATAGAAGACCGGTGCAGCCACCGCGGCACCCGTTTCTCCCAGCGTCCCATCTGCTACACGGACGACACCATCACCTGCTGGCACCACGCCTTCACCTTCAACCTGGACGACGGCCGCGTGCGTTGCCTGTTGAACGACCCGAAATCGTCCCTGGCCGGGCGCAAGGGCATCAAGAGCTACCCGGTGCGCGAGGTAAAGGGCGTGATCTTCACCTTTGTGGGCGACTTGGACCCGCCGCCGCCCGTGGAGCAGGACGCGCCCCCCGGTTTCTTCGACGACGACATGGCCATCTGCGTGGCGGATCCTTACCTGGTCAAGTCAAACTGGCGCTTGGGTTCGGAAGGGGGCTACGATCCGGGCCATCATTACATTCACAACTGGTCGAAGTTTTCCATCAACTCGCGCATCCCCATGTCCTTTGGCTGGGTGTCCGAGCAGGAAGCTGTCCTTGAAACCAGCATCTACCAGTTGCTGGAGAACGGCCCCAAGGGGTTCACCCGTTTGGCGGCGGAGACCAATATGGCCATGGCCGCCACCATCCCGGGGCGCAATGGCGGCGCCGGCACGGAAGTGATCCTGCCCATCGCCAAGGGCCAGTCCGCCCGCGAGATCGAATTGTTAGGCCAGCACGCCTTCACCACCGAAGTTGGCGAGTGGCTCCCCTGCGGCCTGAAGGTGGATCCCTGGCCCTTCCCTGGCGTTGTTCACAATGAATACTATGTCCCCCGGGACGCCCACTCCCATTATTACTTTCAATGCGGCTGGAGCCGGGTGGAGAACGAGGAGCAGGCCCAGGAATGGGCCGAAGGCGACTTGGGACAGGTGCGCTGGAAGGTGCCGGTGGTGGATGATTTCACCGTGCAGGACGCCGAAGCCCGCGAGCATATCGAAGAGTTTTACGCCAAAGAGGATGGCTGGAACCAGGAGCAAACGGCGCGGTTCGATCTGGAATTGCTGATGTGGCGCGTGTTTGCCGGCGATCATTGCCGCGGCATCCAGGAGGAGAAGCACACAAAAGGGCATTTCAGGAGATAGACGGCCATGGGCGCGGTATTGCATATCGATTGCAGCGCCCGCGTCGAGGAGTCGGTCAGCCGCCGGTTGTCTCGCGCCGTTGTGGACCAGCTGTTCGAGTCGGAAAGGGTCGGGAAATTGATGCGGCGCGACCTGGGCGCGGCAGCGCCGCCGCCGGTCAACCAGGTTGAAGCCGCGGCGTTTTTCACCCCGCCGCCGGCGCGCACCGCCGAGCAGGTCCAGGCCCTGGCCGCTTCCGATGAGCTGACCGACGAGTTGCTGTCGGCGGCCACGGTGGTCATCGGCGCGCCCATGTACAACTTCACCGTGCCGGCCAGCCTGAAGGCCTGGATTGACTATGTGGTCAGGCCCGGCAAGACCTTTCGCCGGGTCGCCACCGGCGAGTTCGAGGGCCTGTGCGGGGACAAGCGAGTCTATGTGTGCGCCACCAGCGGCGGCGCGTTCAGGGGGACCGGCATGGACTGCCTGCGACCTTACCTGGAGGAGATTTTCGGTTTCATCGGCATCTCCGGCCTGGTTTTTTTCGATGCGGAGGGTCTGGCCCAGGGCGAGCGGGAACGAGCGCGCGCCATCGACCGGGCCTTGGCGAACATTCAGCGATATTTTTTGCAATAGCGGCTTTTCACGGGAGGCGGCATGGCTAAGATCAAGGGGTTGGGCTACATCGGTTGCGAGGTCACAGACCTGGGGGCCTGGGACAAGCTGTTGGACGGCGTCTATGGCTTGGAGCGGCGCCGCGACAGCGGCGTCCGGGCGCGGCATTACCGCATGGATGACAACCACCACCGGCTGGCGTTGCACAAGGCCAACCGGGACCGCCTGAAATACATAGGCTGGGAGGTGGAGTCTCAGCAGGCCCTGGAGCGGCTGGCGGGGGAGCTGAGCGACAAGGGGCTGGATGTGAGGGCCGGTAGCGCGTCCCTGCGGGCGCGCCGCGCTGTCATGGACTTGTTCGTGGTCAGCGGCCCCGACGATGCGCGCCTGGAGCTGTTTTTCGGCCCCCTGCAAGATTTCCAACCCTTCACGCCCCGGCGCGGCATGGAAGGCTACAACACCGGCGACCTGGGCATGGGCCACCTGGTCCTGGCGACGGCGGACCGGCTGGCCGCGGTGCGGTGGTACGAGGAACACTTGGGGTTTCGCCTGAGCGATCATATCTTCTGGGACGACATTCAAGCCACCTTCCTGCACTGCAACCCGCGTCATCACAGCTTGGCTTTTATGAACACGGTGGGCGACATGAAACCCGGCGACCTGGGGCATTTCATGTTCGAGAGCCGGTCCCTCAACGATGTGGGGCGCGCTTATGACATCGTGAACGCCAACAAAGTGCCCTTGGCCCTGACCCTGGGGCGGCACACCAACGATCACATGACCTCTTTTTATGTCTATTCTCCCTCCGGCTGGTGGGTGGAATACGGCCACGGGGCGCGCCTCATAGACGACGCCACCTGGGAGCCTAAGCTGTACAATTCCCCCAAGATCTGGGGCCATGAAATGTTGCCCCCGCCGGCCGCGCCGACCCGTGGCAAACAACGCAAAAGGTGATGGCGGGGCGCGCGATTTGCCCAGGCCATGTCTGTCACACGCGCCAAAGTCATTATTTTAGGCTCAGGGCCTGCCGGGTACGCGGCGGCCGTGTATGCGGCCCGGGCCAATCTGAACCCCTTGTTGATCACCGGCGTGGAAATCGGCGGGCAACTGACCACCACCACAGAGGTGGACAACTGGCCCGGCGATGTGGAAGGGTTGCAGGGGCCCGCGCTGATGGAGCGCATGCGCCGCCACGCGGCCCGTTTTCACACCGAGATCGTCCACGACCATGTCAACGAGGCCGACTTGTCCGGCCCCCCCTTCAGACTGAAGGGCGATGAGGGGGACTACGCCTGCGAGGCGTTGATCATCGCCACCGGCGCCTCCGCGCGCTACCTGGGCCTGCCCTCGGAACAGGCGTTTTTGGGCAAGGGCGTCAGCGCTTGCGCCACCTGCGACGGTTTTTTCTTCCGCGGCGAGAAGGTCGCCGTCATCGGCGGCGGCAACACGGCGGCGGAAGAGGCCCTGTATCTCTGCAACATCGCTCGCCAGGTTTTCTTGATCCACCGCCGGGACAAGTTGCGCTCGGAAAAGATCCTGCAAGACCGGCTGTTTGAGAGAGAGCGGGAGGGGAAGCTGGTCTTCGCCTGGGAGCATACGCTGCAGGAAGTCCAGGGCGATGACAGCGGCGTCGAGGGCATCAGGATCAGCCATGTCAAGAGCGGCGCGGAAACGGCGCTGGAGGTGAAGGGCGTGTTCATCGCCATCGGCCATACGCCCAACACGGGCCTCTTCGAGGGCCAGCTGGCGATGAACAACGGCTACATCATTGTCAACAGCGGCCTGGCGGGCAACGCCACCGCCACGAGCGCGCCGGGGGTGTTCGCCGCCGGCGATGTCGCGGACCAGATTTATCGGCAGGCCGTGACCGCCGCGGGCCTGGGTTGCATGGCCGCGTTGGACGCTGAAAAGTTTTTGGACCAATAACAACCACTAAGGGGGCAACGATGACAAGCATCTGGAACCACCTGCAAGGGGTGGAGTTCAAACAAACCTTCCACAACGCCGGCGGGGTGAGGACTCGCGCCATCGAGGCGGGCGCAGGGCCGGTCCTGGTGTTGTTGCATGGCACTGGCGGCCACGCCGAGGCGTACCTGAAAAACATGGAAGCCCACGCCAAACATTTCCATGTGTACGCCATTGACATGGTGGGCCACGGCTACACGGACGCCCCGGACATCAGCTATGACATGCAATGCTATGTGGACTTTATGAAGGACTTTCTCGACGCCATAGGCGCGGAGCAGGCCCACATCTCTGGGGAATCCTTAGGGGCCACGGTCGCGGCCTGGTTCGCCTTGCAACACCCGGAACGGGTTGGCAAGATCGTGATGAACACGGGCATGCTGTTGCCGCCGGACGAGGCCGGCGCGGCGGAACTGCAAGACCTGCTGGAGCGGAGCCGCAAGGCCACAGGCTCCCCCGACCGCGAGGCCGTGCGCCAGCGCATGCGCTGGCTCATGCATAGTGATGAAGATGTCACCGACGAGATCGTTGAGACGCGCCTCCGCATCTACCAGCAACCGGGCCGGGCCGCGGTGATCAGAAAGATCGCTGAGCAAAGCATAGGGGCCATATTAGACCCGGTGGAGCAACAGAAATGGTACAAACCCGAACTCCTGGAGCAACTCTCTTGTCCCACCCTGGTGTTGTGGACGCGGCACAACCCCGGCCAGTTGGTGCCACTGGCGGAGCAGGGCGCCGCGTTGATCCCCGACAGCGAGCTGGTCATATTGGAACACTCCGCCCACTGGCCCCAGTGGGAAGAACCGGAGGCCTTCAACAAGGCGCACATCGACTATCTGCTCAAATGAGTCGCTGTCCGCAAGGGGCCGCCTTGAGGGCGGCGCCGACCATCGCCGGCCATGAGTGAGCTGACCCGCGCCTTGTTGGAAGAGACCCAGGGCCATGTGGAGCAGGCCCGGGCCAAGGCGGCGGCGACCCGCAAGCCCTGGCAAACCTGGTTGGACGCGGAATGGGGGTTTCGCAACTACTGGTATCCGGCGGCCCTGTCCCGCCACTTGGGCGAGGGCGAGGCCAAGGGGGTCCAGCTCCTGGGCGAGGAAATCCTGCTCACCCGCCAGAACGGAAATGTGCGCGCGTTGGAAGACCGTTGCCCCCATCGCGGCATCCGGTTCTCGACCCGGCCACTGTTTTACACCAAGGAGACCCTGACCTGCTGGTATCACACCTGGACCTTCGATCTGGAAGATGGCAGTCTGCGCACCATTCTCAGTTCGCCCGAATCCAAAATGATAGGCAAGTGCAAGGTCAAGGTCTATCCGGTGGAGGAGCGCAAAGGCGTGATTTTCGTCTTCGTCGGCGACTTGGCCCCGCCGCCGCCGTTGCGCCATGATCTTGCGCCGGGCCTGTTGGACGACGATGCGGTGGTCTATTGCGCCGAGCCCTACGACATCAAAGCCAACTGGCGCTTAGGGTGCGAGAACGGCTACGACCCCGGCCATCAGTTCATTCACAACTGGTCGGAGATGTGCATCAACGCGGGCATGCACACTTCCTACGGCTACACTTCCACCCGGGAAGCCGTGTTGGACACCACCCGCTATGTGGAGGACGAGGACGGCCCCAAGGGGTTCACCCGCCAGGTGGAAAAGACCGAGTTCAGACACGAGGCGTCCATTCCCCTCAAAGACGGCGGCCGCAAAGACCTGATCCTGCCTCTGGCAAGGGGCAAATCCCCCGCGGAGCTGGCGCAGTTGACGGACATCATCCGCCTTGGCACCGTCGGTTTGTGGATGCCTGGCTCCCTGAAGGTCACCACCTTTCCCGCGCCCCATTGCACCCACTACGAGTTTTATGTGCCTAAGAACAAGGACGAGCATGTTTATTTCCAATTCGGCGTCATTCACACCGACGACGCGGAGGAGGCGGAACGCTGGTTGGGCGAGGAGGGCCGGATCGTGTGGGAAGTCCCGGCCGTGGAAGGGTTCACCGTGGACGACGCCTTCGCCCGCGAGCAGTTGCAAAAATACTACGCCGAGGAAGACGGCTGGCAACGGGAGCGGCTGTTTCAACCGGATGTGGAGTTGACCATGTGGCGCCGCTTCGCCAGCAAGCATGCCCGGGGCCTGCAGACCGCCGATCACGCCCGCGGCTACTTCAAGCGCGACTGAGGGCGGCGCCGGCGGCAACCCATGAGCGCCCCCTACGACCAGCTGACTTATGGCGGCAAACAGGTCGGCTTCGGGCGGCAACCGGCGGTCGCCGTCGTGGATCTCCAGCTGGGGTTCACCGACCCGCAACACCCCTTGGGCGGCCGGCCCCTGGTGGCGGCGGCCACCGAAAACACCGCGAGGTTGTTGACGGCGGCCCGGGCCAAGGGCCTGCCGGTGGCGGCCTGCGCCATGGCCTACAAGGATGCGGGGGACATGCCGCGCTGGAAGATCCCCGCCATGTACCAGGGGTCTTTTTTCCTGGAGCATCCAGCGGCGCAACTGGATCCGCGCATCTATGATCCGGACCATGATTTCAAGGTGGTCAAGAGCGCGCCGTCGATCTTTTTCGCCACGCCTGTGGCGCAGTATTTCACTTTGCGCAATGTGGACACGGTCATCGTTTGCGGTTGCATGACGGCGGGTTGCGTGCGAGCTTCCGTCATCGATGGCTTTTCTCATGGCTGGCGCGTCATCGTGCCGCGGGAATGCGTGGGCGATGTGGAGCAAGGGCCGCACGACGCCAACCTGTTAGACATGCAAAGACGCTACGCCGATGTGTTGCCCTTGGGCGAGGTCATGGCGCGCATTGCGGCGCTGTGACGAAGCTGGCATGATAGGGTCCCCATGAGCGGAAGCGAGGCGAGAATAGTGGCAGGCAAAGCCGCGCCGCGGGGCAACTACCCCCATGCGAAACGCGCTGGGGACTACATCTTTGTCTCCGGCGCCAGCGCGAGGCGCCCCGACGACTCCATAGAAGGCGGGGAGGTGGATGCCTCTGGCGCGGCCCGGCTGGACATCAAGACGCAGACCCGGGCGGTGCTGAACAACATCGCCGACATCCTCGCCGCTTTTGGCGCCACTCTGGAGGATCTGGTGGAAATATCGGTGTTCCTGGTCAACATGAACGACTTTGCGGGCTACAACGAGGCCTACGCGGAACGCTTTGACCACAGCGGCCCGGCGCGCACCACCGTGGCCGTGCGCCAGCTGCCCCACCCGCAACTGCTGATAGAGGCCAAGGCGGTGGCGTACAAACCCGAACGGACTTGAAAAAAACGCATTTCCATATACCCTGAACGCAACTGCCGCGGAGAAACCATTATGAGCAACGGTCAAATTGTCGCCGGCTTCCTGGCGCCGCACCCCCCGCACCTGGTCTATGGAGAAAACCCGCCTCAGAACGAACCCCGCTCCCAAGGCGGCTGGGAACCGCTAAGGTGGGCTTATGAACACGCCCGCAAGAGTCTGGAGGCGTTGAAGCCTGATGTGCTGTTGGTCCATTCGCCCCACTGGGTCACCCAGCAGGGCCACCACTTCCTGGGGGTGAAAAACCTGCGCGGCAAGTCCGTTGACCCGATCTTTCCCAACCTGTTTCGCTACGCTTTCGAGCTGGAAGTCGACCTGGAGCTGGCGGAGGCCTGTTGCGACGAGGCGGCGGCCCTGGGACTGACGACCAAGATGATGCGCAACCCCAACTTTCGCGTTGACTACGGCACCATCACCACCTTGCACATGATGCGCCCGCAATGGGACATCCCGGTGGTGGGGATCTCCGCCAACAACTCACCCTATTACCTGACCACCGAGGAGGGACTGGAAGAGATGGATGTGTTAGGCAAAGCCACGCGCAACGCCATCAGGCAGACCGGCCGGCGCGCCGTGCTGTTGGCGTCCAACACGCTGTGCCATTACCACTTTCACGAAGAGCCAGTGCCGCCGGAGGACATGTCTCAGGAACACCCACAGAACTACGCGGGCTACCTTTGGGACATGCGCATCATCGACCTGTTGCGGCGCGGCAAGATCAGCGAGGTCTTCAAGGTGTTGCCCCAGTTCATCGATGAAGCCTTTGCCGAGGTGAAGTCCGGCGCCTTCACCTGGATGTTCGCCGCCATGGATTATCCTGAACTGCCCGGGGAACTCTATGGCTACGGCACGGTGATCGGCACGGGCAACGCGGTGATGGAATGGAACTTGGAACGGGCCGGCCTTGCCAAGGCCGCCTGAGGTTTCCTTGGCGACTCACTTTTTGCTTGCGGTCCAACACAGCCTAATCCAATGAGCGTCGTCTCCGCTTTTCTCGTGCCAGGCTCGCCCCTGCCTTACGCGCGGCGGGACAACCCGCCTTGGGAGCCTATCGCCGCCGCCATGGAAACCGCCAGCCGGGCCTTGGCGGCCTCAAGCCCCGATCTCATCGTCATCTACTCCACCCAGTGGATCGCCGTCCTGGATCAGCTGTGGCAGACGCGCCCCGAGTTGCAGGGCCTGCATGTGGATGAGAACTGGCATGAGTACGGCGAGTTGCCCTTCGACATGAAGATCGATGTCGAATTCGCCCAGCTGGCCATAGCGAAGACCGCTGAGGCCGGCATCAAGGCCAAGGGCGTGAACTACGACCACTTTCCCGTTGACACCGGCGCCATCGTGGCGGCGAACTTCCTGAACCCGCAGGGCGCCGCGCCACTCAGCATCACCTCGAACAATCTCTATCACGACTGGGGGATGACCGAATCCCTGGGCCGCGTGGCCGCTGAAGCCGCCGCCGAGCTGGGCCGGAACATGGCGGTGGTGGGCGTGGGGGGGCTGTCGGGTTCCATCTATCGCAAGGTCATAGACATCAAAGAAGATCAGGTGGCGTCCGCCGCCGAGGACGATTGGAACAGGAAGATATTGGCCCTGATGGAGCAGGGGGACGTCGAGGCCCTGACGCAAGTCTGTCCCGAGTACGCTGCCGCGGCGCGGGTTGACATGGGCTTCAAACACTTCGCCTTCATTTTGGGGGCCTTGGGGGGCCGGTTTGAAGGCGCCACGACCCACGCCTACGGCCCGCTGTACGGCGCCGGCGGCGCCGTTGTCGAATACCATTTGGCGGCCGGGTGAAGCTCGATGTCGCCATCTCACGGGCTGTTCCTGTTTGCGCGCGATTTGCGCCAGCCCGCCGGGGCGGCTAAATTCCATAAAAAAACCATAAGAGAGGCAACCATCGTATGAGCGCGAGGGGCACCGTCAAGTGGTTCAACAACGCCAAAGGTTTTGGTTTCATTGAACCGTCGGAGGGAGGGGACGATATTTTTGTCCACTATTCATCCATTAAATCCAACGGCTACAAAACCCTGAATGAAGGGCAGAGCGTCACCTATGTCGCCGAGCAGGGCCCCAAGGGGTTCCACGCCACCGAGGTGGTGGTCGCGGAATAGCCGTGGCCAGCGCGGCCAGCCCCCTCGTTGGCGCGGGGGAGCCGGGCTGGTCGGCAACCCCCAACGCCGGGGGGCTGTTTGTCAGAGCAACGCGCGGGGCGGCGTCCGCGCTGACTGAGGCATGACCCCATGGGAATGTTTGAACAGGTTATGGTTGGCCTCGTGGGCGTTCTCATCCTGTTTCTGTTTTGGCCCGGCGTGAAGGCCGCGGTCAAGAGGAGCCGGGAAGCCGAGAAGCCGGAGTGGGCCGCCGCGCTGATACCCCTCGCCATCGTGGTGGCGTTCATCGTGTTTCTGATCCTGTTGGCCCGGAACTAATCCCCCTTGCAAACGCTTTCCCTGGCGGAACGGATCTTCAGCGCCGCCGTGCCTGTGCTGTTCGCCATCACCGTGCATGAAGTCGCCCACGGCTGGGTCGCCGCGAGGTTAGGGGACCCAACGGCGAAGCGGGCGGGCCGGTTGACCTTGAACCCGGTCAAACACATCGATCCCCTCGGTACCGTCGTTGTCCCTTTGGTCATGTTGGCCCTGACCTCGTTCATCTTTGGCTGGGCCAAGCCGGTGCCGGTGGACTGGCGCAACCTGCGCCGACCCCGGCGCGACATGGCCCTAGTGGCGGCGGCGGGGCCGGGGGCGAACCTGCTCATGTTGGCCCTGTGGACCCTGGCGTTGGCGTCCCTGTTCGGGGCCGGCGGGCCCCTGTCTTACCCATCCATCCTGCTGATTGAAATGGCGAAAGTGGGGATCATCATCAACACCGCGCTGATCGTGCTGAACCTGTTGCCCCTGCCGCCCCTGGATGGCAGCCGCATCGTGACGGCCTTCCTGCCGCCCGCCGCCGCGCGAAAATACAACGCCTTGGAGCGCTGGGGCTTGCTGATCCTTGTAGCCCTGATCCTCACCGGCGTCCTGGGAGCGATCCTAATCCCCCCAATCAACTTCACCCTCTCCATAGTCGGCGCGTTGTTGTCTGGTTAGACCCGCTGGACCTTGCCTGGCGTTGCGCCGGGTGATAGACTTCTCTCCCACACCGCCAAGCGCCGGGAAACCGCCTGTGAACGAGAAATCGAACCTTCAAATCCGCGCCGAACGCGCCGCGGAGCAATTCGCTGACAAGGCTCGCAAACCCTTGGTCGTGGAATTCGCGGGGGTGCCAAAGGCGGGCAAGACCACCACGCTGGACCCGGCGGAAAATCAGGTGGCGGAGAATGTCCTTTCATGTCCCAGGGAGGCCGTGACGGAATTGTTTGGCGACAAGAATTTCATTGGCGGCTCACAAGCGGCGGAATTGGCGCGGCGTTTCAACGAGGGCAACGAGAGCGATTTCCGGCCCCGCTATGAAGTTGAGGAAGACAAATCACGGATTCAAGCGTTGCCAGTAGTCATTGTTCGGAATAAGAGCGGCGGCGTGCTTCGTCTTTGCAGACGCGAGAAAAAGCATGACAACCCCCTTCATAACAAAATTGTCATTTGGGCCGGAGGACATGTTCATTGCGAAGATGCCGTCAATGGCGATCCGCTCATCCATTGCGCTATCCGGGAGCTTGCAGAAGAGTTGCATCTCCAGATTGAAGCCCCGTCTCTTCGCTTAGTTGGAGCAGTGTATTTTGACGATGGCGGAAAAACTTCTCGGCATGTGGGCATTGCCTACGAATGGCGAGCGCCTACAGATGATGTTTCAATTGTCCTTAGCAGGTCTGAGTTTTTTGAGAGGCGCGGAACTTCGCTCAAGGGAAGCTTCAGTTCCGTTGATGATCTTGTCAAAGAGGTTGAAGGCAAGACCCTTAAAGAGCCTTGGTCTGTGGAACTCGTCCGTGAAAGTCTGGCAGGGGATGCCTTTTCCTCTAATCCGCGCTTGTTGTAATTTGCCCGCGCTTAGTCAAGAAACAAATGCGCGGAAGGTTGCCAGCCTTGCGCGCATTTGTCGGCCCTGCTAAGCCATTCCATGCGCTTGCTCAGTGGCTCAGGGCGCTGAAAGGCGCGGCGGCCCTTTTGTGCTATAATGTCAGCGACAGGCGAGGCGCTGGCCAACACCACAGAGCGGGGTGCCAGCGACCCCAGAGCGAGGCGCCAGGAGCGAACATAATGAGATCAGGCAAATGAACCTGCAAGTGCCGTCGATCTACTCGGATGGCTACGCCAAAGCGCGCCAGTCCGACCCCGAGTTGGCTGCCAAATACATGGAATATGTCACCGTCGCCGACCCAGTGGCCGATGCCGCCGTCGCGGCCCTGGCCGCTTTTGACCAAGCCAAGGTGCACCGTCTGATTCAGGCTGGCATGGACGCGGATGAGGCGGCCTTCCGGGAAGCCCCGCAGGCCCTGCAAGACTTTTTCGATGAAATCGGAACGCCGCCGGCTTGGTTTGACCCGGAGGCGACCCACGCGGGTTGCCGCGCCTTCCACCAATACTCGGACCTGTTCATTCCCGCCTTCTTCGTCGTCACCCTGCAAAACGCCGCCTCCCTGATCAGCAAGGCCTTCCACCTGACCGGTCGGGTGACCACTGAGCACGGCCTTAGAAGGATACGGCAAAACACCAGGCATTTTATAGAGATCATGTTGCCCGGAAGCCTCAGCCGGGACGGGGAGGGTTGGAAGCTGTCGGTCCGCATCCGGTTAGTGCATGCCCAGGTCCGGCGGCAGATCCGCGCCTTGGCGGACGGGTGGGACGAGTCCGCTTACGGCGCGCCGCTGAGCGGCGCTCACATGGGGTTGGCCTCGGCGAATTTCTCCGCGACCATGTTGCGACAGGCAACGAAATTAGGCGCCGAGCTGGACGCTGAGGCTCGCGTCGGTTTCATGCAGACTTGGCGCTACGCCTCTTGGCTGATCGGCTCCCCCGCGGAGTTGCTGTTTGAAGGGGACGAGGAAAAAACCGCCGAACTCTACCGGGTCGCTTGCGTTTGCGAGCCTCCCCCCGGCGAAGAAGCGGTTGTCATCGCCAATTCATTGATCAACGCCCTGCCAGACATCGCCGGCGTTGACAAAGGCCCGGCCCGGCGGGCCATGACGATCCATGTGCAACGAGTTTCTCGCGCTCTCCTGGGGGATGAGCTTGCCGACCAGCTCCGGTTCCCCCGCCGCTTCACGGGAGGATTGTTAAGGTGGCTGAGATGGAAGCGCCGGATTCACCAGGCCGTGCAAAATCTGTCTCCGCGCTTGGCCTCGCGGTGGCGCAGCGAACATTTCTCTTTTCTCCTTGACGCCTCGGTGTTGGATGACCTCAGTTACCGTCTGCCGGACCAACTGCGCGCCGACCGGGCGAAGCCCTGGTAGGCCGTTCTGATCGATCTGCCCCCCGTATTCATTTTCAGCACCGGACGGTGCGGCTCAACCATGGTGTCGGATGTGCTGAATCGGCACCCGCGGATCTTGAGTCTCTCCGAGTTTTTCAGCTTCGTCGGGCTGAAGGCGTTTCTTCGCCGGCGCGTCGACGGCGCTTACATGTGGCGTCTCTACAGCCAACAACAGAATCGCAGCCGCCTCATGTTGCGCGGGCGGTACGAGGAGTTGCTGTACCCCGTTGACGCCCCAGACGCCCGCTTCTCACAGGATGATGTGCCGCCCATTCTCTGCGCCACCCTTCCGCACCTCACTGAGGGCTACGAGGCGCTGTACGACGAACTGGGGCCGGTGGTGCGGGGGCAGCCTAGGCAGTCTCCCGCGAACCATTTTCGGCGGCATTTCCAATGGCTGGGCGAGCGCTTCAACCGGCGCGTTTGGGCCGAACGCTCAGGGGGCTCTCTGCTTTTCGCCTCCCGGCTGTTGCGCCAGTTTCCCGAGGCGCGGGTGATCCATGTCTATCGAGATGGACGGGAGACCGCCCTCTCAATGAGCAATCACTATCTGTTTCGCATGATTGTGGCGACCCTGCGGGCGTTTCAGAGGGTGGGAATAGACATGATGGAGGCCATGGCCAGAGGGCGGCACTGGGACCGCGTCAGCCCCTGGCTGGAACCGTTTGTGAGCGCCTTTTTCCGCCCCGAGCGGCTGCCCTACGACCAGCTGACCCTCACGGACTTTGCGATCTTCTGGAGCGGCATGGTGGAAAGGGGGCAAAGGATCTTCAGCCAGTTGCCTCCCGAACGCTTCTTGCCCCTCCGGTTTGAGGAAGCGCAAGCAAACCCGGAGGAGCAATTTCGGCGCCTGATTAGATTCATCTCCCCCGAACTTGAGGATGAAGCCTGGTTGCGCGAGGCTTCCGCCATTCCGCGACCGACCCGTTCGCGGTTCGCAAAGCTGGAGCCCGCGGACCAGGACGCCGTCGCCCGGGCCTGCCGTCCGGGACTTGAACTGCTTGGCTATCCTCTGTGAACCGCCCCTAACATCCCGTTTGGCGACGCGTTCGCCCGCGCCCGCCCCGCCCCTTAGCCCTGGGACTTGAGTCTTTCCGCCAGCAGCTGATTCACCTGTTGCGGGTTGGCTTTGCCCGCCGATTTTTTCATCGCCGCGCCGACGAAGTAGCCTCTCAGCTTGCCTTGTTTTTCCGCTGGCGCCTTGCGGTACTGCTCCGCCTGCGCCGGGTTTTCCGCGATGACTTCATCCACCAGCCGCTCAATCTCGCCGGCATCGGTCACCTGTTTCAACCCCTGTTTTTCTATGATCTCATCGGCGCCGCCCTCGCCCCGCCACATCGCCTCGAACACCTGTTTGGCGATCTTGTTGGACAGGGTCTCATCGGCGACCCGCCTGACCAGTCCGGCCAGGGCCGCCGGCGAGACGGGGGCGGCGCCCGGGTCCAGGCCGCGCCGGTTCAGCGCGGCGCTGAACTCGCCCATGACCCAGTTGGCGACCAGCCGCGCCTCCCCGCCGCCGGCCTCCACCGCGGCCTCGAAGTAATCCGCCAGGGCCTTGTTGGCGGTCAGTAAATCGCTGGCGTACTCAGACAAACCGAAGTCATCCACAAACCGCCGTCGCTTCTGCTCCGGCAGTTCCGGCAGTTGCTGGCGCGCCGCCTCGATGTACGCCTCATCGATCACCACAGGCAGCAAGTCCGGATCGGGGAAGTAGCGGTAGTCGTTGGCTTCTTCCTTGGCGCGCATGGGGCGGGTCTCATTCCGGCCTGGGTCAAACAGCCGCGTCTCCTGCGCCACCTGTCCGCCGGCCTCCAGGAGTTCAATCTGCCGCGCTATCTCGTAATTGATCGCCTGCTCGACAAAGCGGAAGGAGTTGATGTTTTTCGTCTCGGTGCGGGTCCCTAACCGCGCCTCCCCAGCCGGCCTCACCGACACATTCGCATCGCAACGGAACGATCCCTCCTCCATGTTGCCGTCGGAGATCTCAAGATAGCGCGCGATGGCGTGGATTTTCTTCATGTACGCCACCGCCTCCGCGGCGGAGCGCAACTCAGGTTCGGAGACGATCTCAATGAGAGGCGTGCCGGCGCGGTTCAGATCGATGCCGGTCAAACCGGCAAGGCCCTCATGCACAGACTTGCCCGCGTCCTCCTCCAGGTGCGCGCGGGTGATGCCGATATCCTTGGCGCCGCCGTCTTCCGTTTGGATCCGCACCTTGCCGGCCTGAACGATGGGCAGTTCATACTGACTGATCTGATAGCCCTTGGGCAGGTCCGGGTAGAAGTAATTTTTTCTTGCGAACACCGAGCGCCGCGCAATGTCCGCCTCCACCGCCAAGCCGAATTTCACCGCCATCAACAACGCCGCCTCGTTAGGAACCGGCAAGACGCCAGGCAGGCCCAGGTCAACGGCGCAGGCCTGGGTGTTGGCCGCCGCGCCGAAGCGGTTGGCGGCGCCGGAAAAGAGCTTGCTTGCCGTCGCCAGTTGCACATGCAACTCCAGGCCGATGACGGGTTCCCATTGTTGGCTCATCGCCAGCCCTCCGGGTCCCGCTGGTGCCAGTCTGTGGCCTGCTGGTATTGGTGCGCCACATTCAACACCTGGGCCTCGCGGAAATAATTGCCTATGATTTGCAGGCCCACCGGCAGGCCGTCGCTGAACCCGGCCGGCACGGACACGGCGGGCAACCCCGCCAGGTTGACGGAAGCCGTGTAGATGTCGGACAGGTACATGGAAACGGGGTCGGCAAGCCGCTCCCCCAAGGGAAAGGCGACGGAGGGCGCGGTGGGGGTGGCGATCACATCGACCCGCTCCAGGGCGCGGGCGAACTCGTCCCGCAACAGCCGCCGCGTCTGTTGCGCCTTCAGGTAATAGGCGTCGTAGTAGCCGGCGGACAGCACATAAGCGCCGATCATGATCCGGCGCTTGACCTCGGCGCCAAAGCCCTCGCCCCGGGAGCGGCGGAACAAGTCGTTGATGTCCCGCGGCGCGGCGCAACGGTGGCCGAAGCGCACGCCGTCAAAACGCGACAGATTCGAGGAGCACTCGGCGGGCGCGATCACATAATAGACTGGAATGGCCAGGGGAGTGTTGGGCAGGGAGATGTCGACGAGGGAGGCCCCGGCTTGCTCCAGCAGGGCCAGGGCGGCGTTGACGGCGTCCGCCACGGGTTGGTCCGGCGCCCCCGAAAAATACTCTGCCGGCACGCCGATCTTCAGCCCCTTGAGGGACCGCCCCAGCTGGGCCGGGTAGTCATCCACCGCCGCGTCCGCGCTGGTGGCGTCGCGCTCGTCGAAGCCGGCCATGGCGGCTAGCAACAGGGCCGCGTCCTCCGCCGTCCGGGCCAGGACGCCGCCCTGGTCCAAGCTGGAGGCGAAGGCGATCATGCCGTAGCGGGACACCCGCCCGTAGGTGGGCTTCAGCCCCGTCACCCCGCACAGCGCGGCCGGTTGCCTGATGGAGCCGCCGGTGTCGGTGGCGGTCGCCGCCGGCGCCAACCTGGCGCTCACCGCGCAGGCGGAGCCGCCGGAGGAGCCACCCGGCACCCGGCTGGCGTCCCAGGGATTCTTGACGGGACCGTAGAAACTGGTTTCATTGGAGGACCCCATGGCGAACTCATCCATGTTGGTCTTGCCGAGCATCACGCACCCCGCCGCGTCCAATTTGCTCACCACAGTGGCGTCGTAAGGAGCGATGAAGTTGTCCAACATCTTGGAGCCGCAACTGGTCTTGAAGCCGCGGGCGCAAAAAATGTCTTTGTGGGCGATGGGGATCCCCGTCAGCGGCCCGCCATCGCCCCGGCCCAGGCGCTGGTCGGCCTGGCGCGCCTGCTCCAGCGCGTGTTCGGGAAACAGCGAGATAAAGCAGTTTAGTTCGCCGTTAAGCCGTTCCGCCCGGCTCAGGCAGTCCTGGGTCAGTTCGACGCTGCTCAGGGCCCGCTTCTGCAACAGGCGCGACAACTCGGCAAGGGTGAATTCCTGCGTGGGAGACAAGGATTCAATCCTGTCAGGGCCCGGGTTTCAAGCGCGGCCCGGGTCTCACTCTATGACCTTTGGCACGATGTAATAGCCCTCCGCCGCCTGCGGCGCGACGGCTTGGAAGCCATCCCGCTGATCTTGCTCGGTGACCACATCAGGCCGCAACCGCGCCTTCAGTTCCAGCGGGTGTGCCAGCGGCTCCACGCCCTCCGTCCGCGCCTGATTCATTTGCTCCACCAGGGTCAGGATGTCCGCCATGTCCTTGGCGTAACCGGCCACGGCCTCCTCGTCGATGACCAACCTGGCCAGCCAGGCGATGTTCTGGATCTCGGATTTGTCAAATGACATCAGGGCGTGTTCCTGTTTCTTGTCAGGGGCGCGTTCGCCAAGTCGGGGCGTTGCGAAGTCAGGCCCGTTCCGCCCGCTTGCCCATAGCCCGCGATGCTGTTAAGATGCCACTTTGCCGAATCAATTTCAAGCGGACTGGCATGTTAAACGCCATAAGAGGTTTTTTTTCCAACGATTTATCCATTGACCTTGGCACGGCCAACACCCTGATTTCCGTGCGTGGCAAGGGCATCGTGCTGAATGAGCCGTCGGTGGTCGCCGTCGCCCGCTCAGAGGACGGCTCCGTCAATCTGAAGTCAATTCGCGCCGTCGGCAACAAGGCCAAGCAAATGCTCGGCAGGACCCCCGGACACATCAAGGCCGTCAGGCCCCTGAAAGACGGCGTCATCGCCGATTTCACCCTGACCGAGAAGATGTTGCAGTATTTCATCCATTCGGTGCATGGCGAGACCTTTTTCAGGCCCAGTCCCCGGGTGCTGATCTGCGTGCCTAGCGGCTCCACCCAGGTGGAGAGAAGGGCGATCCGCGAATCGGCCCTGGGGGCCGGCGCCCGCAAAGTGTATTTAATGGAAGAGCCCATGGCGGCGGCCATCGGCGCCGGCCTGCCGGTGAGCGAGCCGCAAGGCTCCATGATCCTGGACATAGGCGGCGGCACCACCGAGGTGGCGGTCATTTCCCTGAACGGCATCGTCTATTCCGAATCGGCGCGGATTGGCGGGGATCATTGCGACGAGGCGATAATCGGCTATGTGAAAAGGAACTACGCCACGCTGATCGGCGAGGCCACCGCCGAACGCATCAAGCATGAGATTGGCTGCGCCGACGCCGGCCCCGAGGTGCGCGAGATAGAGGTGCGGGGGCGGAACCTGCCCGAAGGCATACCCCGCCGTTTCACCCTGAACAGCAACGAGGTCCTGGAGGCCTTGCAAGACCCCTTGACGGGCATCGTTGAATCGGTCAAGAAGGCCCTGGAAGAAACCCCGCCGGAGCTGGGTTCCGACGTGGTGGAGCGGGGCATCGTGCTGACCGGCGGCGGCGCGTTGCTGCGGGGCTTGGACTCCTTGTTGATGAAAGAGGTGGGCCTGCCGGTCATCATCGCCGACGACCCGCTGACTTGCGTGGTGCGCGGCGGCGAGAGCTACCTGGAGACCACGAATGATTACGGGGACGACGTGCTGGCTTATGAATAGCGCGTCTGTCGCGACCTTGGGGGCGCGGCCTCCTCAACCTGTGAACTGGGCGCGCCCGTGGCGCGTCTTCCCCGCCCGGCCCAGCGGTTTTTTCCAACCTTGTTCAGAGACACTCTCTCAGTCGGCGCCAAGCTGGTGATCTTCGCCGCGGCGTCGGCGGCCCTGATGGCGGCTGACCACAGGGGGCGGCTGGAGGCCCCGCGGATCGCCATTTCGAGCTTGGCGCATCCCTTGCACTTCGCGGCGAGCCTGCCCGTCTCCTGGTTCCACCGGGCCTCGGCGGCCCTGGCGGACCGCAAGCAACTCCTGGAGGAGAATGAAACACTGCGCCAGGAGCGGCTCTTCCTCAATGCCCGGGCGCAACGGTTTGCGGCTTTGCAGGAAGAGAACCGGCGCCTCAAGAACCTGCTGGAGTCCTCCACTGAAATCCTGGAAGGGCAGGTGTTAATGGCGGAACTGGTTCAGGTCAACCTGCAACCCTTTCGCCAGCAGATCATCATCAACAAGGGGCGCCGGGACGAGGTGTTCAAGGGCCAGCCGGTGGTGGATGCGGACGGGGTCATGGGGCAGGTCACCCAGGTCGGGCTGTTTTCCAGCACCGTGTTGTTGCTGACAGACCCGGCCCACTCCATTCCGGTGCAGATAGACCGCAACGGCTTGCGCTCCATCGCGGTCGGCACGGGTCGGGGCAACGCCCTGTTATTGGACTATCTGCCCGCCAACGCGGATGTCAAGGAAGGCGATTTGATCGTCTCGTCCGGCTTGGGCGGACGCTTCCCGCCGGGATATCCGGTGGGGAGCGTGACCCAGGTCGCCCATGCCTTAGGCGAGCCTTTTTCCGAAGTGTCGGTGGCGCCCCGCGCCAAGTTCGGCCGCAGCCGGGAGGTGTTGTTGCTGTGGCCTGACGCGGAGCGACGGGGCCAGCCTGCCGCCGGGGGATGAAACCGCCATGTTGTCCCCCAACCGCCGCAACGGGAGCTGGGTGATCCTGCTCAGCTTTGTCGCCGCCCTGTTGCTGACGGGACTGGCGTTGCCTGACTGGGCAGTTCATTGGCGCCCGGCTTGGGTGGCGATGACCTTGGCGTACTGGTGCCTGGCCCTGCCGGAGCGGGTGGGCATAGGCGCGGCGTGGTTGTTGGGCCTCATCCTGGACGCCCACACCGGCGCCCTGTTGGGCCAGAACGCCCTGAGCCTGAGCGCGCTCGCCTACCTCGTGTTGAGAATGAACCGGCAGATCAGAGTGTTTCCGCTCTTGCAACAGTCCCTGTGCATCGCCTTGTGCCTGTTGGCGCTGCAGGGCTTTGCCTTGTGGGCGAACCACATCGCGGGGACGCCGCCGCAACACTGGACCTTCTGGATGCCGGCCTTGACCAGCGCCCTGGCGTGGCCGCTCCTGTTTGTCGTTCTGCGGGCCGCGCGCCGCAAATACCGGGTCGCCTGAAGGCCCCGCCCAGCAGTTTGGATCTTTGCCCCGATGCCGCCGCCTAACGCCATAAAACATGTGGATGAAGAAACCGCCTTGGTGCGGCAACGGGTGCAACTGGCCGCCGCGGCGGTGTTGGCAATCGCCTTGGCGATCCTCGCTCGGGTGTTTTATTTGCAGGTGATTCAGCACGATCACTTCACCACCTTGGCGCAGAGCAACCGCATCAAGATCCTGCCCGTGCCGCCGGTGCGGGGGCTGATTTTCAGCAGCGACGGGGTCCTGTTGGCGGGCAATCGCTCCGCCTTCACCTTGGAGATCGTGCCGGAACAGGTGGAGGATATGGACGCGCTGCTCAAAGACTTGGGGGAGTTGGTCGCCATCGCCCCGGTGGACTTGCAACGCTTCGAGGCCTTGCGGGCCGGCAAGCGGCGCTTCGAAGGCGTGCCCCTCAGGTTCAACCTTAGCGAGACTGAAGTGGCGCGCCTGGCGGTGAACCGGCACCGCTTTTCGGGGGTTGAGATCGTGGCGCGGCTGAACCGCCACTATCCCTTGGGCGAGAACTTGTCCCACGCGGTTGGCTATGTGGGCATGATCGATGAAGACGAGTTTGCAAGGCTCGACAAGTCAAACTACAGCGGCACAACCCATATCGGCAAGTCCGGGGTGGAGAAGGCCTACGAGGATCTGTTGCACGGCTATGTGGGCTATCAACAGGTTGAAGTCAACGCCCAGGGAAAGAAGATCCGGGAGATAGAAAAAAAGCGCCCCGAACCCAGCAAGGATCTGTATCTGACCATAGACGCCTCCCTGCAGGCCCTGGCCGCTCATTCCCTGCGCGGGAAGCGGGGGGCTGTGGTGGGCCTGGAGCCAAACACCGGCGCCATCCTGGTGGCGGTCAGTTCCCCCGGCTACGATCCCAACCTGTTCGTCAACGGCATCGACCGGACCTCCTACCAGGCCTTGCTCGGCTCCAAAGCAACGCCTCTGCTGAACCGTTTTCTGCAAGGCAAGTATCCCCCCGGCTCCACCATCAAGCCGTTCCTCAGCCTGGGGGCCTTGCAGGCTGGCTGGCGCAAACCCGAGGCCAAGACCTGGTGCAAAGGCTGGTATTCCCTGCCTAACAGCTCCCACCGCTACCGGGACTGGAAGAAAGAAGGGCATGGCTCCATGAACATGATCGACGCCATCGCCCAGTCTTGCGATGTGTATTTCTACGCGCTGGCCCACGATGCCGGCGTGGATGAGGCGCACCGGATCCTGAGCGAGTTCGGCTTCGGGGCGCGGACGAACATCGACATAGGCGGCGAGGCGGCGGGCCTGGTGCCATCCAAGCGGTGGAAAAAAGAGAAGCGGGGCGAGGCCTGGTATCCGGGCGAGACCCTGATCCTGGGCATAGGGCAGGGGGCGATGTTGGCGACCCCCATGCAACTGGCGGTGGCGACGGCGGCCGTGGCGAACCGGGGCCGGCGGGTGCGCCCCTACTTGTTGGCGGAAGCCAGGGATTCCGTCACGGGCCGGCGGGTGATCAAGACCTCGGCCCGGGCCGGCGGCCAGAGCGTGAGCGCCGACAGCGAGCATTGGGCCTTGATCATCGAGGCCATGAGGGAGGTGACCCATGGCGCCAGGGGAACGGCCCGCGGCAGCGGCGCGGGCGCGGCTTATGAGTTTGCCGGCAAGACCGGCACCGCCCAGGTCATCGCCATCGCCCAGGATGAGGAATACGATGAGGATGAGGTGCCGGAAGAGTTGCGGGACCATGCGTTGTTCGTCGCCTTTGCGCCAGTGGCGGCGCCGCGCATCGCCTTGGTGGTGATCGTCGAGAATGGCGGCAGTGGCTCCACCGCCGCCGCGCCGGTGGCCCGGGCCTTGTTCGATCATTATCTCGGCAAAAAACTGAGTGGTTGACGGCGATGAAACAAACCAGCCTCGCGCAAAAGCTCCATATCGACATGCCGCTGTTGTTAGGCATCATCGTCCTGAGCGCGGTGGGACTGCTGATTTTGTACAGCGCCAGCGGCCAGAACGAGGCCTTGGTCATCCGCCGCTCCATCCACCTGGGGACGGCGCTGTTGGTCATGGCGCTCATGGCGCAAATTCCCCCGGCCCAGCTGTCCCGCCTGTCTGTCTGGGCCTACCTGCTGGCGCTGATCATGTTGGCGTTGGTGCTGTTCTTTGGCGATGTGGGCAAGGGCGCGCAACGCTGGCTGGATCTCAAGGTGTTTCGCTTTCAGCCTTCGGAGGTCATGAAGTTGGCTTTGCCCATGGTCATCGCCTGGCAACTCAGCGAGAAGTCCCTGCCGCCCACCTTGGGCCGGGTGTTGCTCGCGTTAATCCTCATCCTGCTGCCCGTGTTGCTCATCGCGCGCCAGCCGGACCTCGGCACGGCGCTGTTGGTGGCGGCGGCCGGTTTCGCCGTGCTGTTCATCGCCGGCCTCAGCTGGAAGCTGTTGACGGGCTTCGCCCTGTTCGCCTCCCTGTCAGCGCCGTTGTTGTGGCATTTCATGCGCGACTATCAGAGAAAACGGGTGCTGACCTTCCTGGATCCGGAACAGGATCCCTTAGGGGCCGGCTACCACATCATTCAGTCCAAGATCGCCATCGGTTCCGGGGGCGTTCACGGCAAGGGCTGGCTGAACGGCACCCAGTCCCACCTGGAGTTTTTGCCGGAGCGCTCCACGGATTTCATCTTCGCCGTGTTTTGCGAGGAATTCGGGTTGTTGGGCGTGCTGGCCCTGCTGTGCCTGTATCTGTTCATCATCGGCCGGGGCCTCTACATCGCGCTCCAGGCCCAGGATCTTTACGGGAAGTTGTTGGGGGCGGGCGTTATACTAACCTTTTTCATGTACCTGTTCGTCAACACGGGCATGGTGTCGGGGCAGTTGCCGGTGGTGGGGGTGCCATTGCCGCTGATCAGCCATGGCGGCACCTCGACCTTGACCATTATGACGGGGTTCGGGATCCTGATGGCCATACACACCCATAGACGATTGCTGTCTTACTGACGATGAAACGCGCAACCCTCGCCGTCTGCCTTGCCGTTTCTCCGCTGTGCCTGCTGGCGGAGGGCGCCGGCGCGGACGCCGATTTCTCGCAACGGGAGGATGTGGCCCGGTTTGTCAGCGCCATGGAGGCCCGCCACGGCTACGACGCCGGGGCCCTGCAGGCCCTGTTCAGCGACGCGCGGAGCTCGCGCAAGATCATCAACGCCATCTCAAAACCGGCGGAGGCCCTGCCTTGGCACCGGTACCGGGGCATCTTTCTGAAACCGGACCGGATCCGCCAGGGTCTGCAATTCTGGCGCGAAAACCAGACCCAACTAGACCGGGTCGCGGCGCGCTATGGCGTGCCGCCGGAGGTGGCGACCGCCATCATCGGGGTGGAGACCAAGTACGGGCGCAACACCGGCGGCTTCAGGGTGTTGGACGCGCTGGCGACCTTGGCCTTCGACTACCCTAAGCGGGGCCGGTTTTTCGCCAAGGAACTGGAGCATTACCTGTTGTTGACCCAGGAGCAGTCCCTGGACCCCCGCTTGCCCACAGGCTCTTACGCCGGCGCCATGGGGATCCCGCAATTCATTCCCAGCAGCTACCGCGCCTACGCCGTTGACTTCGACGGCGACGGGTTGGCGGACATCTGGGAGAACCCCGCCGATGCCATAGGCAGCGTTGGCAATTATTTCAAAGAGCACGGCTGGCGCCAGGGCGGCGCGGTCGCGGTCCCGGCGGCCGTGGCGGACGGGGATGTGTCCGCCGCCCTCACCCCCGGCTTGAAGCTGGCGCTGACCATGGCGGACTTGGCGGCCCTGGGGATCGCCCCGGAAGCGGGGAGCGCCGCGCCACTCGCGGCGTCCGCCAAGGTGAAACTCTTGCGACTCGAAAACAAGAACGGGTCTGAATACTGGCTGGCGTTTCACAACTTCTATGTGATCACCCGTTACAACCACAGCGCCCTGTACGCCATGGCGGTGCATCAGCTGGCGGGCGCGATAAAAGCCTTGCATGAAGCGGAGCTTGCCAAGAGCGCGGGGCATGGCGGGAACTGACAGGCTCTTGCCGCGGGCGGGGCGGCGCCTGTCGCCGCTGTTGTTGCCCCTGTTGCCTTTGTTGTTTGCGCCGGCCTGCTCCTTCGCGCCAAAGAAAGAGCCGTCCCCCGCGCCCACGGGCCGGCCCGCGGACCTGGCCCGGACGCCGGACGCCGTGCCGCGGGTGGAGCCGCGCAGCAAATACGGCAACATGAAAACTTACGAGGTGTTCGGAAAACGCTACTATGTTCTGAGCAGCAGCAAGGGGTTCAAGCAGAAAGGCATCGCCTCCTGGTATGGCAAGAAGTTTCATGGCAGAAAGACCTCCAGCGGGGAAATCTACGACATGTACGCCATGACGGCGGCGCACAAGACCCTGCCCTTGCCCACTTATGTGGAAGTGAAGAACCTGAACAACGGCAAGAAGGCCGTGGTGCGGGTCAACGACCGGGGCCCCTTCCATGACAACCGGATCATCGACTTGTCTTACACCGCCGCCCTCAAGCTGGGGCTGGCGCAGGCGGGAACGGGTCTGGTGGAAGTGCGCGCCATCGATCCGAGGTCCTATTCTCGGGGCGGCGCGCCCATTCGCTCAGGGGGCCGGCCCCCAAAGAGCGAGAGGACGGACTTTTACATACAGGTCGGCGCGTTTGCGAATCATGACAGCGCCAGGAAACTGAAAAGCAAGTTGGCGCCGCTAAAACAGCGGATCCGCATAGAGCGAGCCAAAGTGAACCGCAACACCGTGTATCGCGTTCAGATCGGCCCGCTGAGGAGCATCGAGAAGGCGGATGACATCGCCAGCCGCCTGGGCCGGTTTGGCATCCACAATCACCGCATCACCCTGGAGTGAGCCATGCACCTTGAGCAACCGCGCCTTTCTTCCCCCCGCTGTCCGCGCCGCGTTAGGAGGCCAAGACGGGTCCTCGCGGCATTGTTTGGCGCCGCCTTGAGCGCGGTAACCCCCGCCGGCGCGCAGACGCCAAACCCGCCTCAGATCAACGCCGTGTCGTATTTGCTGATGGACGCCGCCACCGGCGCTTACCTGGCGGAGAAGAACACGGAAAACCGGGTGGAACCTGCCAGCTTGACCAAGATGATGACCGCCTATGTGGTCGCCCGCCAGCTGGCCCGGAACCAGCTCTCCCTGGAGGACAAGGTTGTCGTCAGTGAAAAGGCGTGGCGCATGAAGGGGTCCCGCATGTTCATCGAGGTTGGCAAGGAAGTCAGCGTTGACGCGCTGTTGAAAGGGGTGATCATCCAGTCCGGCAACGACGCCAGCGTGGCCTTGGCGGAGTATGTGGCGGGCACCGAAGACGAGTTTGCCGCGTTGATGAACCAGCAGGCGAGGGCCTTGGGCATGAATGACACCCACTTTGTGAACAGCTCCGGATGGCCGGATGAAAATCACTACACCACCGCGAAGGACTTGGCGCTCTTGGCCCGAGGCCTGATCCGGGACTATCCGGAAGTCTATGCGTTGCACGCCATCAAGGAGTTTGTCTATAACGGCATCAAGCAATTCAATCGCAACGCCCTGCTGTGGCGGGATGACAGCGTGGATGGCATCAAGACGGGCCGCACCGACAGCGCCGGGTATTGCCTGGTGGCGTCTGCCGAACGCAAGGGCATGCGCCTGATCTCCGTGATCATGGGAGCGGACGGCGCGCAAGCCCGGACTAACGCGACCCGCGCCTTGTTGAACTACGGCTACCGGTTTTTTGAGACCCGGCAACTCCACGCCGCGGGCGCGGCCATCGCGGCTCGCAAAGTGTGGAAAGGAGAGCGAGACAGCGTTGACTTGACGCTGGCGGAGGATCTGTGGCTTACCTTGCCCAAGGGGCAACACCAGCGGCTTGAACGCCGCGTGGAGACTGAGGACGCCTTGATCGCGCCGTTGGCGGCAGGGCAGGAAGTGGGGCGACTCACGCTGCGCGCCGATGGCGAGACCATCGCCAGCCGCCCCCTGATCACCTTGGAGGCCGTGCCAGCAGGCGGTTTTTGGATTCGCCTCAGGGACGGAGTGCAACTCTATTTGAACAGCCGCTCGCAGGCCGCCGCGCCGGCGTCCAAACCGGCCCCGGCGTCCGAACCAGCCCCGGCGTCCGAACCAGCCCCGGCGTCCGAACCAGCCCCGGCGTCCGAACCAGCCCCGGCGTCTGAGTCGCCCCCGCCGGCGCCTTAGCAACAAGCGGGATGGCAAGGCGTTCTGGGGGGGCGGTGAAGGCGGCATGCACAGCCTCATCCATAGTCTATTTGTCCGGCCGCTTCGTCCCCTTGGAAGAGGCGAAAGTGTCCCCCTTGGACCGGGGCTTCACCTTCGGCGATGGCGTGTATGAGATGATCCCGGTGTTCTCCGGCAGGCCCTTCCGGCTGTCCGCCCATGTCAAACGGCTCAAAAACAGCTTGGCGGCGATTGCCTTGCCCCTGGATTGCAACGAGCAAACCTGGCTTTCCATAGCGGATGAATTGTTGGAACTGAACAAGGTCAAGGGCGATGTTGCCCTCTACGCGCAGGTCACCCGGGGCCCCGGCGAGCGCAATCACCTGCGCCCGGCCCATTGCGCCCCCACCGTCTTTATGATGTGCCGCCCCTTGCCGCAGGTCAACTTCGCCGCGGGGGTCAGCGCGGCGTCCCACGAGGACATCCGCTGGCGCTATTGCCACATCAAGGCCATCACCCTGTTGCCCAATGCGATGCTGAGGCAATACGCCAAGGAAAAAGACGGTTCCTACGAGGCCATTCTCAGCCGCGACGGGTTTGTCACCGAGGGCGCCGCCAGCAATGTCTTTGTGGTGAGCGACAACCGGGTCAGCACCCCCCCCAAGGATGGCAAGCTGTTGCCGGGCGTCACCCGCGAGCTCGTGCTGGACTTGCTCAGGGACTCCGACCACCCCTGCCTGGAGGAACCGGTGCCTGAAGCGGCGTTGGCGGCCGCCGATGAGATCTGGCTCAGCAGCGCCACCATGGGCATCGTCCCAGTGCTCAAATTAGACGGCCAGCCAGTGGGAGACGGCAGGCCCGGCCCCGTCTGGCGCGTCGTCAACGATCTCTACCAGGCCCTGAAAACCGCCGTCGCCTGACGCCGCTCCGCCTAGAGGCCCTGAATGCGGTCCATGAGGTCCGGCAGCCAGGTGACCAGGGCGGGGAACAGAATCAGCAACGCCAAAGTGAGGACTTGCAGGGCGATGAATGGCGCAATCCCCCGGTAGATGTCCTGGATGCGCACCTCAGCCGGCGCCACCGCCTTCAGGTAGAACAGGGAGAAGCCGAAGGGCGGGGTCAGAAAAGAGGTCTGCAGGTTTATCGCGATCAGCGCCGCCAACCATAGCAGGTCAATCCCCAGGGCCGCGCCGATGGGCGCCAAGATGGGGACGACGATAAAGCAGATCTGCAGGAAGTCCAGGAAGAAGCCCAGGCAGAAGATCAGGGCCATGCTCACCGTGAGGAAGCCCCAGGTGCCGCCGGGCAACTGGGTCAGGACCTGCGCCACCAGGTCATCGCCGCCCATCCCCCGGAACACCAGCCCGAAGGCGGTGGCGCCGATGAGGATCAGGAACACCATGCTGGTGAGCCTCGTGGTCAGCGTCATGGCCGCCCGCAACTTGTCCAGGCTCAGCTGGCGGTGCAACGCCGCCAAGACGAGGGCCCCCAAGGCCCCGACAGCGGCGGATTCGGTGGGCGAGGCGACGCCGAAAAAGATGGAGCCCAACACGCCCACCACCAAAACCAAGGGCGGGAGCAGCGTCACGCAGACCTTCCTCAACAGCCTCTCATCAGGGTCGGGGGCCAGCGCCGGCGCGGCCTGCGGCTTGGCCCAGGCGTAGAAGCCTATGTAGAGCAGGAACAGCAGGACCAACAGCAACCCCGGCACCACCGCGCCGATGAACAAGCGGCCCACCGGCACCCCCATGACATCGCCCAACAGGATCAGGACGATGCTGGGGGGGATGATCTGGCCCAGGGTGCCGGAGGCCGCGATGACGCCAGTGGAAAAGGGCCGGGCGTAGTGGCGCCTCAGCATGGTGGGCAGGGCGATGATCCCCATGGTCACCACCGTCGCGCCCACCACGCCGGTGGTGGCGGCCAACAGGGCCCCTACGATCACCACGGCGACGGCAAGCCCCCCGCGCAAGCGCCCGAACAGCAGGCCCATAGTCTCCAACAGGTCTTCCGCCAGGCCCGATTTGTCCAACACGATCCCCATGAAAATAAACAGGGGAACGGCCAACAAGGTGAAGTTCGTCATCACCCCCCAAATCCTCAGGGGCAACAGGTGAAAAAAATCCACCCCCAAAAACGCGCCGCCGAACAGCAACGCCACCGCCCCCAAGGTGAAAGCCACCGGGTAGCCCAACATCAACATGAGCATCAGCCCGGCGAACATCAGGACGATCCAGAGGGTCATGGGCGCCGTTCGAGGAGGACAACGAGGTTTTTCAGGGCCTCCGCCAGCCCCTGCGCCACCAGGAGCAGAAAGCCCAAGGGGATGGCGGCCTTCAGGAGCCAGCGGAAGGGCAACCCCCCGGGGTCCGGCGACCCCTCGGCGAACAGGTAGGCCTGGGACACGAAGGGCCAGGCGCTGACCATGACCAGGACGCAAAAAGGAATGAGAAACAACAGCGAACACGCCAGGTTCACCCAGGCGCGGCGCCGGTCGGACATGAAGCGGCTCTTGTAGAACAGGTCCAGCCGCACATGATCGTCATGCTTCAGCGTGTAGGCGGCCCCCAGGAGAAAGATGAGGGAAAACAGGTGCCACTCCAATTCCTGGATGGCGATGGAGCCGCTCTGGAAAAAATACCGCATGGCCACGTCGTAAGCCACCAGCAGGGTCAGCGCCAACACCAGCCAGGACAAGGCGCGTCCCACCGCCTCGTTCAAGCGGTCGATGCCATCCGCCAGCTTTTTCAGGCGCTGTGTCATGGGCCCGCTCACTGGGCCTCAGGCCGGCGTTGGCGCCGCGCCCGGCGGAACAGCCAGAGCGACAGAGCCGCCACTGCCGCGCCGCCCAAGAGGAATTCCGCGCTCAGCAAGCAGGCCAGGGAGGCGGAGAAGGGGGACAGCCCGGCCCGGTCGCCTAACCACAGGACGGCCCCCGGCGCCGCCAAAGTCAGGCCGGCGCTCAGGATGAAGAGCGCGGCTTGCCTCAACAGGCGCAAGGCGGCTTGCCGCGCCTGCCGCTCCTTGGCGGCTTCATCCAGGGCCGTGTCGGCGAGGGCGGCAAGGGCCTGGCGCGCCACCGCCACGGCGTTGCGCCACTGGGCCGCCAAGCCTGAAAAGAACAGCGCCGCCGCAAACGCCGCCGTGGCGGCTATGCTGACTAACAGCGCGTTGATCTCCCAGTTCAAGGCAAGGTCCTTCAAGCTTCCGGCGGGGCCGTCATAACGGCGGCATTATACCAGCAAAGCCGGTGGCCAGCCCGGGCCTCAAGCCACGATGGCGGCGCTCAGCAGTTCCCGGTGCAGGGCCTGCGCCGACTCCAGCAGGGCCCGGTTCAAGTTCAGGGGGCCGGCGTCGTGGCGCGCCGGTGACCGGAAGTGCGCCGCCGCCATCCGTTCCGCGCCGTCTTCCACGCCCAGCCGCTGGGCGATGCGCCGCAAGCCGGCCGCGGGCGCCGCGCACAGGCCGTCGTAGCTGACGAGGGCCGCCTGGTCATTGAGGTTGGCGAGGATGTGGGAGAACGCGGCTTGCCAGTACCGCAACCAGAAGTTTGCCGCGTTAGGCGGTTCCAGGCCCGCTTCATCCAGCCAGTGGTCAAAATCGATGGGGCGCAGGTTCGCGCCGAAGTCATAATGGCCAAGGTCCGCCATGTAGCGGCGGGTGAACGGCTCGTCGGCGTGGAGCCGCTCGAACAGAAGGTGCTGGCGCAACAGCGAGGCGGCGTGATCCACCGGGTTGCGGAATGGGATCAGGAGCGTCGCATCGGGGAACAACCGGGCGAGCTTCCCCAGGCGCGACAGGTTGCCGTTGTTCTTGGAGAGGTAACGGGCCGGGCCGGCGCCGACCCGCAAGGTCGCCAACTTGCGGATATGCTCCCCCATGAAGGCATCGAACTCGGCGCAGTCAAACCCGGCGTCCGCGCTCCAGGGAAGGATGCGATCCGCGCCGTATTGCGCCGGGTGGAAGGCCCGCCACAGGACTTCTTCAAATGCCTCGGGGCTGTCGAAGCCGATGCTGACGCCATCGCCCTGGGCCCGTTCAACCCTGCCCCCGGCGGCGTGGAAACGCCGGGAGAGCGCGTCCCACAAGAGCGGAATGAGCAGAAACGGCATGTTTCGGTAAGTGTGCGCGGCGAAGCCCGGCAGGGCGGCTATGGTCTCCAATAGCAGGGTCGTGCCGGCCCGGGGCAGGGAGGCGATGAACACCGGGCGGGACACCTTGACGCCGGCCGCGCGCCGGGCGTAGAGGCGGTCTTCCAGTTCCGCCAGAGACTTTTGCAAGGGCAGGGCGGCAAAAGCCAGCCGGTGCAACAGGCGCTCCAGCCCGCCGTAACGGGCCTCCAGGGTTGCCGGCAACTTGGCGGGCCTCGCGCCCAGGCCTGATCCCGCGCCCCCCGCTGTGGTCACGACAGGGGTTTTCCCTCAGGGCGCATAGTCCAGTCCCATCAGCTTGAACATGGCGGCGTTTCCCTCCCCCGCGCCGCGAAATTGCTCCCACCCTGACACATCGTGCAACGACTCGAAGACATTCAACGCCGCGCCGTCCGCCAAGCGAACTTCCACCGCCAGGCCGGCCCGGGTCAGCGCCACCAAAGCCCTTTGCCGGTCCGGCGAGATGTCTATTTTGCCGTGATCCTTCTCGAACAGCCCGCGCAAAAATTCAGGCGTGTCGGCATTGGGAAAGAGGGTGGTTTCCCGGCCGTCGGCGAGGTCCAGCCGCAACAGACGCGACGGGCCGCCGGTCTCATCGCCGCCTTGGTTGTCGAACAACAGGAAGCTGGAACCGGTCAGGTGTTGAACGCTGTGCTGCATGAAGAACCCCCCCCTGACCAGCCGCTTGAGGCGAAAGTCCGCGCCGTCAAGAATGACGAAGGCGCTCAGACTGCGCAAGGACGCCACCAGGTCCCCTGGCGCCAGCCCCCAGGCCCCGCCGGCGTCGTCCCGCAACAGGTGGATGTAATTCAGGTGCAACGGGTCGCAAGAACTGCTGGCGTGCCGCAAAACAGGGGCGAAACGGGACTGGAGGAAGCGCTCCAGCAGGTTGATCTCCCTGGTCATCCTCCCGTCTGCGGCGATGAACTTAATCGTGTCCATGTACAGCGCGCCGCTCCTGCACAGCGTAATGGTGTTCAGGTTGTCCCGGCTTCCCCTCTCGTCCAGGATGCGGCGCGCGGGCTGGTTAGGCGGGCCTATGCGGTATCCAGCCACCAGGGCCGTGCCGTTGTCCATCAGTTGCGGCCAGTGGTGGCTCCAATCGCGCCGAAACCAGACCGGGTAGCCTTGCCGGTCTATCCGCGCCACCCCGCCGCCGTAGGGGAAGGCATTGTCGTTCCGATGATGAAAAGTCACCAACAAGTCGCCGTTGGGGTAACGGGCCGCGCCTATGGGTCCGGTGTCCCGGACGAAGGAAAAATCCGGGGACAACTCATAAGGAAACTCAGCGAACTCCATGGCGGCGTCCGCCAGGGCCTCGAGACGCAACGGATAGGCGTGGGCCGCCGCCCCAGTCGGCGCGTATTCCACCGCCAGGCAACCCTGTTCCGGGCAGAGCCCGGCGAACTGAAAGCGGCCGCCGTACCACAACACTGGCTCGCGCAACCGGTCGCCGTCGAGGAACCGGATGCGCGGCAGGGCCTCTCCAGCCGCGCTCGCGACCAATCTCCCGGCCCGCCCCCGGTCTGGCGCGGGTTTGAGGGCTTTGAGGGTCTTTACGCCGTCAACCACGATGGAGTAAGGAAACCAGCGATATTTGCCCACTATGATGCCGTAGCCGAACAGCCCCAGGGCGACCGCGACAGCCAACAGCAGGATCAACAGCCGCTCCATTCTCATCATGGCGTTTTACCGGAGGTAATACGCGCCTTGCAGTTTGAACAGCGCGGCGCGGGTTTTTCTTTCCTCGGGGAAAGCCTCCCAGCGTGAAACATCGTGCAGGTTGGTGAACACCGCCAACGCCGCGCCGTCCGCCAGCCGCACCTCCACGCTCTTCCCCTCGTCAGAGAAGGTGCAGAGGGCCCGGCGCCGGTCGGGGGAAATGGACAGGTGCCCCCGGTACATGGAGAACAAATTCCGCAATGGCTCAGGCGTGGCGGCATTGGGGAAGATCGTGGTCTCCGAACCCTCTGCCAAATCAACCATCAACAGCCGCGACGGCCCCTGCTCGTCGTCTCCTCCTCCCCAGTTGTCGAACATGAGGAACTTGGCCCCCTCCAGGTGTTTGACGCTGTGTTGCATGAAGAAGCCCCCTCTGACCAGCCGTTTGAGGCGCCGGCTGTCCCGGTCTATGATGGCGAAGGCGCTGAGGTTCCGCAGGGACGCCACCAGGTCGCCGGGAGCCAGGCCCGCGCCGCTCGCGTCCGCGCCCAAGGGCTCCAAGGCATTAAGGTGCAACGGGTCGCAGGGGCTGGTGGTGTGTCTCAGCGCCGCCGCGTGCGGCGATTCGAGCAACGCCTGCAAGAGGTCTATTTCCTCTAGTGTGCGCCCGTCCCCGGCGATGACGCGCGCCAGGTCCCTGTTGGGAGACGCGCAAGCCAGCCTGAATTGCGACGCCTTGCGGGACGGGGCCGCTTCCTGCAGCGTGACCGCGACAGGCCCTCCGCCAATGCGCAGGCCCGGCACCAGGGCCGTGCCGTCCGCGTTGACATGGGGCAGATGGTGGCTGTAGTCCCGGCGGAACCAAAGCGGGCGGCCCTGGCGGTCTATCCGGGCCGCTCCCCCGGCGAAAGGAAAGCTGTGTCTTAAATGAAAGGTCACCAGCAGGTCGCCGTTGGGGTAGCGGCTCAAGCCAGCCGGGTCCCTATCGGTGTGAAACGAAAAGCCGGGCGACAGCTCGTAGGGCAGGTCGACGACGCGGGGCGCGGCTTCAATCGCCTCCGGGCGATGCGGGTAGGCGTGGCCGGGTTCGCCCGCGCCGCCGTATTCCACCGCTATGCAACCCGCGGCGTCCGGGCAACGCTCGGCAAAGCCCTTCGCTCCCCGCCCCCCCAAGGACAGGAACAGCACCGGGTCGGCAAGCCGGTCCGCGCCCATGAACGCCATGCGCCGGGCCTGCGCCTGCCCCGGGGCGAGGTCCGTGAACCTTAAGAAGTGGGAGAGGTGGTGGGTGGCGGCGCGGCTCTCAATCAGCGTGTTGGCGGTCTTGCGGGCGGTGGCTATCAAGCTGTAGGGAAACGCCTTGTAGCGTCCGACATAGACGCCAGCCGCGAAAATCAGCAACGCGAGGGCGGCGGCGAACAACAGCAAAGGGGCTTTCCCTGGCAACGCGGCGGTCAATTTGCGCAACCCGGGCCGAGTTTTCGGGGAAGCGGCGTTCATCTCCCCGATTATAACTTAATTGCAACAGCGCCCGCGCCAGCCGCCTGCGCAAAACTACAAACTTTTGGCGACGGAAGTTTTTCGTCAGGCAACTGGCGTGAGGAGCGAGGGCGGGAGTGTGCAAGTGGCACATGACCGACCGAGCGAGGAAACGCCAGGACGCATGGCGGAAAACTAACAAGCCAAAAACAAGCTAAAAAAGATTGACAGGGCTAAATGGGCGTCCTACACTTGCGGTTGCGTCCCGAACAGCTTGTGCATCTGGCCTGCTGATTGGGACCACTGGGTTGTCCCTAATTTGGGGCATTTAAGCGGATGGCAAGGAATTCCGCGCCGAAACCGGCCTGGAAACTTGCCACCTTTTAGCGACGGAAGTTTTTCGTCAGGCAACTGGCGTGACGAGCGAGTGAGGGAGTGTGCAAATAGCACATGACCGAGCGAGCGAGGAAACGCCAGGACGCATGGCGGAAAACTAACAAGCTAAATTTGTTTAGAGGTGCAGAACAATGCAGACTAATGTGACTTTCAACACTCACAAGGCGGTAAAAGCCTTGAAAAGCTCGGGGTTTGACGAGAAGCAAGCCGAGACAGTCGTGGAAACCATAGACAAAGCGGTCAACGAAACGGTGGCCACCAAGACCGATCTTAAAAACATGGCTGACAAGATGGCCACCAAGGACGAGCTTAAAAACATGGCTGACAAGATGGCCACCAAGGACGAGCTTAAAAACATGGCTGACAAGATGGCCACCAAGGACGAGCTTAAAAACATGGCTGACAAGATGGCCACCAAGGACGAGCTTAAAAACATGGCTGACAAGATGGCCACCAAGGATGATCTTGAAAAGATGGTCACCAAGGAGGAGCTTAGGGCCGAGATTTCGAGTCTTGAGGCGCGGATAATGAGAATGATGTTGCTCCAAACGATGGTTTTGGTCGGCATGCTCATCACCATGATTGTGTCAAACTGACATAAGCAACAAACCAGCCCGCCCCAGCCTCCACCTGCCGCGCTTGTCGCTCCCAGCGGCGGCGTTGGCGATGGCGCTGTTGGCGATGGCGCAACCTGCTCCGGCGGGGCAGGTCGCGGGAGCGGAGCCGGCGGGTCTTGACTCTGGCGTTGGCCCGGGGGAGCAGGGGACGCAATCCACCGCAACGCCCGCAACCCCCGCCGCGCCCGCAGTCCAGCGAGATCTCGCCCGCCGCCAGGCCCTGGTGGCCGAACTGGAAGCCGCCCAAGCCCAAGGCGCCTACGCGCAACAGACGGTGGAGCCGCTCTTCAACCTGGGCCTGTTGCATCAGCGACAGGGCCGCCACGAGGAGGCTGTCGCCGCCTTCACCCGCGCCCTGCAAACCTTGCGGGTCCACTCAGGCTTGCACAATATGAATCAGGCGCCTCTCGTGGAGGCCATCATCGCCAGCAACCAGGCCCTGGGAGACCGGGACGCGCTCCGCAAGAATTACGACTATCTCTACTGGTTGCACCGGCGCAATGTCGGCGCCGACCCCGCGAGCCTCATCCCCGTCATCCGCCGCATCGCCCAGTGGCATTTGGCCCTCTACCGCGCCGCGCCGCCGGGCGTCTCAGTGGCGCCCCTGGTGGCGGCTGATGTTCTGCACGACAAGGCCCTGGCGCTCCTCCGTAGGGACGACCCCTCCGAAGCCCGCATCGCCGTGCTTTACGATGCCGCGTTGGTCAACTACCACCTTGCCCAAGCCGTGTTGGATCACCGGCTGTCCCACCGGGCCTTGCGCGAAGCCATGCTTCCCCACGGCCGGGGCAGTCCCTACCTGAATGAAGCCGCCGTGCGGCAATACTATTCCGACCAGAGTTTTTTCAAGGGCAAGCGCGCCCTGCAAGAGATTGCGGCGTTTTATGAAAAACATTTGCCGGCGACCCGGGCCGAATACGCCCAGGCCTTGATCTTCATGGGCGACTGGTTCACCGCCCAGCGCCAGCTCTGGGACGGCGCTCGACTCTACCGGCGGGCCTGGGCCGTCCTGGAAGACGACAAGGCCCTGCTGAATAGGTTGTTCGGCGCGCCCCAGCCCATCGCGCCGCCGCGCCTCCCGAAGGCGGGGGGAATCGGCCCCGTTGCCGGGCCTGGCCCTGCCGCCGCCGGGGAGTCGGCCCCGGTTGCCCCATCTTGCATTGATGCCGTCCTGGACATTCCCGCCAATGGCTGGCCGCAAAACATCAGACTCCGCGCTGTCTATCCCCCCGACAAAACCGCTCAGCTGGAGCGGGACGAGTACGCCATCGCCTCTACGCGCCATCGGCCACGCTTCAGGGCCGGCCGGCCCGTCGCCACCCGCGATGTGGCGCTTCGCTATTGCGGTCATTGAGCCACGCTTGCGCCCGCGTCCGCCGCCGCCTGCCTGCCGCCGGGGGCCGGGGCCTGCCGGGGGCCGGGGCCTGCCGCTTGCGCTTGCCCGCGTCCGCCCGCCACTGCCGCCGCCGGCGTCCCCTACACCCGCCCCGAAAAAAATTTGCAAAAAATCTTGACAAACACTTGCAAGGCGATTATTTTTCCCCACAGGCTACGCATCGTTTTTCAAACAAGGGGGGAAAACGCAGGGCGAAAGAAGGGGTCTAAAAAACCCCTAAAAACCCGAAGCCCTATTGCGCAAAGCCGAGATTTGGCGTATATTCGCTACGGGTTGACAGGCTTGGCGCGCAAAGAATTTTGTGTTGACACTTGACAGACTTGAAAAAACTTGTAAATTTTTCCGCATTAAGGCTTGACACGCCTTGTTTTTCTGTTATAAATGCGGTTAAATAATGCTTGACAAGCCCGCGCAGGTGGGGGAAACTTCGCAAACATTGGCGAAAAAAACGCAAAAAAACAGATTTTTTGTTGACTTGACATTTGAATTCAGACACACTGCATCCACTTTTTGACGATAAGCAGAGTTCAAACACAGCAGAATCCAAACACACCACATTCACTTTTTGACAATAAGCAGGAGAAATAACTATGGCAAACCACATCGTTGACGAAGGCAGGACGGACGCGGCGGCAAACGCCGAAACAAGTGCCGCATTGGCCGCTGGCCAGACCTTCAACGGCTTTCTCGATGGTTCTGGCGACAGCGACTGGATTCGGGTGGAGCTGGGCATGGGCGCTTCCTACCTAATCACGGTCAAGTCGCGGGATCCCGCTGGCGATCAAGGGGCGGCGGCAGACACGGTGCTGGAGATTTTCAACGCCGACGGCGAATCCGTTTTGAGGGTGGATGATCTGACCGCTGCTGATGCGACCCGGCTCGGTGCAAGCGACCGCAAGCACCCGGTAGCGATATTTGAGCCTGAGGCCACTGGCACCTATTACCTCAGCGTCAGCAGTTACGCCCAGGTTGCCGCCACCGACAATTCCGGCGGCTACTCACTTGAACTCACCCAGATGGATCCGCCAATGGACCCGAACCGGGACATGAAACTGACCGGCACGACTGGCGGCGACAAACTGGTGGGCGCTGGGGGCAAGGACGATATCAAAGGCGGCGCGGGCGACGACTTTTTGAGCGGCGGCGGCGACAATGACGAGCTGTTTGGCGAGGCGGGGGATGACACCCTGGAGGGCGGCCCGGGCGCGGACACCTTGAATGGCGGCGCCAACGGCGTCGCAGGCGACACCATCACCTACGCCAGTTCCGCCGAAGCCGTGCGGGTGAATCTCGACAGGGCCACGGCCGAGGGAGGCGATGCCGAGGGCGATGTGGTCCAGGATGTCGAGAACATCATCGGTTCCGCGGGCGATGACTGGTTGCGGGGCGACACTAATGACAACGCGCTGACCGGCGGCGCGGGGGATGACACGCTCATCGGCGGCGGCGGCGGCAACGACGCGCTGAATGGCGGCGCGGGCGACGACGCCCTGAACGGCGGCGAGGGAGACGACACGATCACCGGCGGCGCGGGAGCCGACACGATCACCGGCGGTCCGGGCGGGGACACCATCTCTTACGCAGGTTCGGATGAGGCGGTGGACATTCGGCTCAGGACCGGCCATGCGTCCGGCGGCCACGCCGAGGGCGACACTTTTGCCACGGTGGAGCATGTCACTGGTTCTGACCACGACGACCGGCTGGCTGGAGACAACCGGCCTGCTGGCGCCTCGACGGGCGGCGACAACACCCTGAGCGGCGGCGGCGGCGCTGACGAGATTTATGGCGGCAGCGGCGACGACGCGCTGAATGGCGGCGCGGGCGGCGACACGCTGTTTGGCGGCGCGGGCAACGACGCCTTGGATGGCGGCGCGGGCGACGACACGCTGATAGGCGGCCCGGGCGGCGATAGCTTCATCGGCGGCGCCGGCGAAGACACCGTCTCCTACGCCAATGCGCGGGATGAGAAGGTCACCGTGAATCTCTCGCAACCTGCAAGGCAAACGGCGACGGACGCGAGCAATCCCAGCCATTCCGACGGCGATCACTTTCCCGGCACCACTGTGGAGAATGTCATAGGCAGTCCGCGGGGCGACACGATCGATGGCTCCCTCCACCCCAACAAGATGTGGGGCGGCGCGGGCGCGGACACGCTGAGGGCCTATGGCGGCGATGACACCATAGATGGCGGCCCTGGCGGGGACACCATAGATGGCGGCGATGACGCGGACACCGTGACCTACGAGAATTCGGAGGCGGGCGTTCGGGTCACAGTCAACTCGATGACCGGCAACGAGGGCGGCGAGGCCGAGGGCGACCGGCTCAGCAATGTTGAGAACATTACCGGCTCTAACCACGACGACCGGCTGAACGGCGACGCTGGCGCTAACACGCTGAAGGGCGGCGCCGGCGACGACCGGATAGTGGCAGGCACTGGCGATGACACGGTCGAGGGCGGCGCGGGCGCGGACACAATGAATGGCGACGCCGATGCCGGGTTGGCGTTGGGGGCGGCGCAAATCGGCATGGACACCCTGTCTTACGCGAGTTCCACAGGCGGCGTGACCATAGACCTGTCCCGTCAGTATGCGGCGGCGAACGCGACGGCTGACCAAGTGCGCGCCCACTACGCCACCGGTTCCGGGGGCGATGCCTCTGGGGACCGGTTCCGGGGCTTCGAGAATGTCACGGGCGGCATGGGCAATGACCGGCTGACTGGCGATGGCTGGAACAACGTCCTGATTGGCGGCCCGGGGGCGGACCGGTTGGATGGCGGCTCGCCCCAGGTAACTGGCGCTGGCGTTGATGGCCAGTTCGGGACGGCGGACGATGTGATGACGCCTGCTGACACGGACACCGTCTCCTACGCCGGTTCCACTGCGGGCGTGATCATCACCTTTTCCGAGGTTACGAGAAGGGTCAACAATGAGGAGGTCACCACCCACGATGGCGCGGGTTCGGGCGGCGATGCCGCGGGGGACCGGTTGCTGAACATCGAGAAAGTCATAGGCACGGCGCACGATGACACTTTCGTCGCCAGCAACCTGACTCAGGTGTTTGATGGCGGCGTGAACGCGACCATGGACGACCCCATGACGACTCGTGATGAAACCAAAGACACCGACACCGTCTCCTTCGCCAACTTTAGTACGGCTGTCACCGGCGTAACTCTGGGCTCAGCGAGTTATATGAACATCGAAAACGCCACTGGGGGCAGCGGCGCTGATGTCCTGGCGGGAGATGACAACGCTAACCGGCTGTCCGGCGGCGCTGGTGGGGACACCCTGTCAGGCTTAGATGGCGCTGACACGCTCACAGGCGGCCCTGGCAATGACACCATGGCTGGCGGCGGTGGATTCGACCTGCTCAACGGCGGCCCTGGGGCCGATTTCCTTGAGGGCGACACCACCGGCGAGACCAAGACAGCGACCTACCAAGCCAACAATGTTCAGGCTCTCGCGAGCGTTGGGGCTGGCTACGCCGTCGTTGGCACTCCGGACCCCGTTGGCATGCGCGACACGGTTTATGGCGGCGACACCGTCACCTACGCGGGATCCAATCGGGGCGTGAGGCTGGAGCTTGGAGCGCTTGATATCGATGGCGCTGACGATACGTTCGGAAGCACCGGCGTCGCCGACGACTTCACCTCGGCGCAAGCCACAGGAGAAGGAGGCTACGCTGAGGGCGACACGGTCGTGAATGTCGAGAACATCATAGGGTCTGACCACGATGACATACTGACAGGCAACAACTGGTTCAATGTGTTGACGGGGGGCAAGGGCGATGATCTCCTGAGTGGCGGTCCCGGTGGCGCTAACGAGGGATCCAGTGATATCTTCGTGTTCGCGCCGGGCGACAGCACGGGCCCCAATGGTGATGAAATCACAGGCTTCAGGGTTACCGGCACCGCCGCCCAGAAGGACGCCATCGACCTCAGGGCATTCAACTTCGACCTTGAGAAAAATGCGGCTGGCGATTTCACCACCACGCTGGCGAATCTCGCAACAGATCAGGGGTTGAAGATCTCCGCCTTGAAGGATGGGGGCGATGGCGATGGCAATGACGACATCGAAATCACCCTGCCTGATGGCGGCAAAATCACCCTGCTTGATATCGGCAGTGATCCGCTTACCATGGACAACTTCATCTTTGAGTTGTTGTGAAGCCAACCCAATCCCGGCGCTGACCGCGCCGGAACGACCTGAAAAAGGGGGTGTCCTTGGAGACCCCCCTTTTCTTTTTTAGCTTGTTAGTTTTCCGCCATGCGTCCTGGCGTTTCCTCGCTCGCTCGGTCATGTGCTGTTTGCACACTCCCTCCCTCGCTCGTCACGCCAGTTGCCTGACGAAAAACTTCCGTCGCTAAAAAGTGGTGATTTTCCGCCATGCGTCCTGGCGTTTCCTCCCTCGCTCGTCACACCAGTTGCCTGACGAAAAACTTCCGTCGCTAAAAAGTGGTGATTTTCCGCCATGCGTCCTGGCGTTTCCTCCCCCGCTCGTCACGCCAGTTGCCTGACGAAAAATTTCCGTCGCTAAATATAGTGGGTATTGCCCCCAAATGTAGTATAATGTTCTCACCGATGACCAACGCTGGAGTAGCCTCATGAGCAATCATTTCGTTAATGAGACAACAGACGCCGCGGCAGGTCCTGACACCACCGCGCGGTTGTCTGTCGGCGATTCCTTTTTAGGGTTGTTAGACGGCCCCCGGGACAACGACTGGATTCGGGTTGAACTGACCCGGGGAGCGACCTATCTGATCAGCCTCGCCAGCCGGGATCCGGATGACAACGGCCCCCTCGAGGGCGCCAGCGACACGGTGTTGGAGATCTTCAACAGGGCGCTGAAAACCGTCGCCATCCAGGACGATCAAGGCTTGGTCAACGGCAGTTTTCCGGAGGGCGGGCGTCATCCTCGCATAAGTTTCAGCCCGCAGGAGAGCGGCGTCCATTACCTCAAGGTCAGTAGCTACATGATCGCGGGGCGGGATCATTCCGGCGGCTACCGGCTGGACCTAGTGGAGACCCGGTCGGCAGACCCCAACACGCCCAAGCGGCTGCGGGGCGGCGATGGCGATGACAAATTGGAAGGCGGCGCTGGCAACGACGACATCGAGGGCGGGGGCGGCAACGACGCGCTTACAGGGCGCGGCGGCGATGACCGGCTGATAGGCGGCACAGGCGACGACACCCTGACGGGCGGCCCCGGCGCGGACACCATAGAAGGCGGCCCCAATGACGCGCATGGCGACACCCTTTCTTACGCCGGCTCCAGCGCGCCGGTGCGGGTGAATTTAGGGGGAAACGAATTCAGCGGCGGCGATGCCCAGGGCGATGTGATCAGGAGTATCGAGAATGTTATCGGTTCCAGCCAAAATGACTGGATCCGCGGCAATGTCTGGGTCAATAGACTGTCCGGCGGCGCCGGCAACGACACGATCATGGGCGGCGGCGGCAGCGCGAGCGATGGCGACATTATAAGGGGCGGCGCGGGCGACGACGCCTTGTATGGCGGCCACGGCGATGACACCTTGGAGGGCGGCCCCGGCGCGGATCGTCTCTTCGGCGGCCCTGACGATGACACCATCTCCTACGAGAGCTCGAAGACGGGCGTGTTTGTTCGCCTCAGAGACGGTGCCGCCCGTGGCGGCGATGCTGAGGGCGATGTCTATAAAGATGTTGAAAATGTCACCGGTTCCGCCCACAACGACCATCTGGCCGGCAGCCACAGGCCCGCCACTGGGTCGACGGGGGCCGGAGACAACACGCTGAGAGGGGGCCGGGGCCACGACCAGTTGTATGGCGGCAGCGGCAATGACCGGCTCTACGGCGATGATGGCAATGACCGGGTCTTTGGAGGGGGGGACGACGACGCGCTCTATGGCGGCGCCGGCAACGACTGGTTGCAAGGGGGGCCGGACGCCGACCTGCTCGAGGGCGGCGACGGCATTGACAGGCTCTACGGCGGCGGCACCACCCCCTACGCTGGCCGCGCCGCCAGCGCGGACCGGGACACGCTGAAGGGCGGCAAGGGCAATGACATCCTCGTTGGCGGCGCTGGCGACGATGTGCTGGAGGGGGGCGAGGGCGACGACACCCTGTTGAGCGGCCCGGGGGCTGACCGGTTGGATGGCGGCGCCGGCGAGGACACCGTCTCCTACGCCGACTCGGACGAGAAAGTGAGGGTGAATCTCACTGTGACGGGGGTCGGCGGCGCGGCGGCGGACCCGCAGAACCCCAGTGATGCCGATGGCGATGGCTTCACGGGGATAGAGAATGTCATAGGCTCAAGGCGCGGGGACACGATCACCGGCGATGGCAACGCCAACAAGCTGTGGGGCCGCGCCGGCGCTGATGTGATCAACGCCGCTGGCGGCGATGATTTCATAGATGGCGGCGCTGACGGGGACACCATAGACGGCGGCCCGGGCGTGGACACGCTGAGCTACGAGTTGTCGGATGATCGCGTCCGGGTGCAACTGGATGCCATTACGCAGACCTCCACCGGCAACGAGGATGGCCACGCCGAGGGCGACAGGATAACGAACATCGAAATCATCATCGGTTCCAACTACGATGACAGGATTATCGCCAGAGGCAGTGATGACAACCAATTCTTCGGAGGCCGGGGGAACGACAGGATCATAGCGGGCGGCGGCAACGACTTGGTGAGTGGCGGTCCCGGCGCGGACACCCTGGATGGCGATGAGAACAGCTACCAGTCCGCGCCGCGGGATGGCGACACGCTGAGCTATGTGAATTCTCGAGGGGCCGTCACCATCGACCTGAGCAATCAATACTCGTCCGCGACGGACCCCAGCGGCCATTACGCCACAGGGTCCGGCGGCGATGCCTCTGGCGACAGGTTCAGGGGTTTTGAAAACATCCAAGGCGGCATGGGCAGCGACAGGCTGACCGGCGACCAGCACAACAATGTGCTGTGGGGCGGCCCCGGTGCCGACACCTTGAACGGCGGAAGCACCACGTTGCCGGGCCCCGATGGCAGGATAGGGACTGCCGACGATGTCACGGCGACGGACCAGGACACCATTTCCTACGCCGCTTCCCCCAGCGGCGTGACCATCAATTTGGCGACCGGCACGGGCCGGGGCGGCGACGCCGAAGGGGACCGGTTCAGCAATATCGAAAAGGTCGTGGGCAGCGCCCACAATGACACTTTCATCGCCAGCGCCGTCACTCAGGTGTTTGACGGGGGCGAGAACGCTCGGGACAATCCTGAAACAAAGAATGTGGATGAATCCAAAGACAGCGACACCGTCTCTTACGCGAATCTGCGAGACGGCGGCGCATCCAAAGATCTGCAAAATCCAGGTCTTGACAACATCGAAAACCTCATTGGTTCTGACGCCACAGACAACCTGGGGGGCGATGCCAACGCAAACCGCCTGGAAGGCGGCGGGGGATCCGATGGCTTGGTGGGAAGAGGCGGGAATGACACCTTGGTGGGCGGCGGTGGCAATGACACCATAGTGGGCGGCGCCGGCACCGACTTGATTATCGGCGGCCCTGGCGCGGATGCGTTGCACGGGTTCACTATCGGCGGCAACGAGGTGGCGGACCCGCGCAACGGCAGCGGCATCCTCTCTGGCGCGGAATTGGGGGAGTCCGGCGTCAATTACCGATACTATGGCGACACCGCGTCCTATGCGGATTCACCCCGGGGAGTCAGGGTGCTGTTGACCGGCGCAAGGGGCGAGGGCGGCTATGCCGAAGGGGACACATACCACAGCATTGAGTCCCTCATCGGATCCAACCACGATGACAGGTTGGTGGGCAATACCGGCAGAAATGTGCTGACCGGCGGCAGGGGCAACGACACCCTGCAAGGCGGCGGCGAGAGGGATGTCTTCATCTTCCGGTCAGGCGACGGCAAAGACGAGGTTCGGGACTTTTTCCCTAGCGGCAACACGCATGATTTATTGGATGTCAGCGCCTTCAACTTCAACACCAAGGCGTCCACCACTTTGGCCCAGGTGGTTGCCAGAAATTCGGGTTTCACGATCACCGGCATGGGGAATGACGCCGATAACGACGGAGACGGGGACGAGTTCACGGTCATCGGCTTGCCCGGCGGGACCGAGGTCACCTTGGTGGGCGTGGATAACGACGATCTCGGCTTGCAACACTTCATCTTCGAGTTCACCACGGCGATGGCGTAGCCCCTCCCCGCGCCGGAAATTTTTCGCCAGGCAACTGGCGAATTGACCACTTTTTAGCGACGGAAATTTTTCGTCAGGCGGAATAACGGAGCCTGCAACTATTTTAGCGACGGAAGTTTTTCGTCAGGCAAGCGGCGTGAAGAAACGCCGCGATGCATGGCGGAAAACTAACAAGCTAAAAAGGGCCTAGCTTGGGGCAGGGCTTTTTGCGACACGCTGTAAATCCATCCTTGGACGCTCTCGTGCGGCCATCCGGGCCGCACAGGGTCTTAAAAGCCCTGCCCCAAGCTAGGCCCATTCCACCCCATCTTCCGTCCATCCACGAAGCATGGCGGATGTAACAAGCTAAAAGCTACTCGAGGAAAAAATCTGTCACTAGTCGGTTGAAACGCTCGCCATGCTCTATCTGCGTCCAGTGGCCGCAGTTGCCGAACATGTGCAGTTGGGAGTTTTTAATGCAACGGAACAGCGCTTCCGAGCAGGATGGGGGAATGATCCGGTCGTCCCTGCCGTGAATGATCAGGGTCTCATGCGGGAGCTGCCTGATGGCGGCTTCCGAACTGCTGATTTTTCTGATGCTCTCCTGCCGCGGCGCCGGGAACATGGCGGCGTAGGCCTCCTGCGCGCCCGGCCGCAGGCTGGCTTCGTGGCGGAGCCGGGCCAGCTCGTCCGTGACCAGGGAACGGTCGTAGGCGAACCAATCCAACAGCTTGACCATGTTCTCCAGGGAAGGCGTGTAGCCCCAGGTGAAATCCAGCCCTTCCGTGAGTTCAAACTCCAGGCCGGCGCTGCCCATCAGGACCAGCCGGGACACCCGTTCCGGCGCCCGGATCGCCAAGGCGAGGGCCAAGGCCCCACCGAAGGAATTGCCGATCACATGGGCTTTGTCCACCCCTGCCGCGTCCAAACAATCCACCAAGTGTTGGCGCCAGGCGTCCAGCTCGTAGCGGAAGCCGGGGGGCCTCTCGGTGAAACCGAAACCGACGAGGTCCGGGGCCAACACGCGGAAGTTTTTGGCCAAGTGGGGGATGACTAAGCGCCAGTTCGCCCAGGCGCTGACCCCCGGCCCTGAGCCGTGCAACAAGACCACTGGGAAACCCTGGCCCTGGTCGTGGCAGTTGGTCTTGATCCCGCCCGCGACAAGGGAGCGGCCGAGTTCTGGGGAGCGCGTCATGTTGCCAAACCTGTGTGATACAATGCCCACATGATAACGGGGCTTCACGCCCTTGCCAAGCGAGGTGCAAGATGAGCGACGCCAAACCCATTGTTCTGGTCCATGGCGCCTGGCACGGCGCCTGGTGCTGGGAGAAGGTTCTTCCCATCATGGAGCAGCGGGGCCTGGAGGGCCGGGCCTTGGACCTGCCGGGCCTGGGGGAGGATCAGACGCCCCTTGCCGAAATCACACTGGACAGCTACGCACGGGCGGTGAAGGAGTTTGTCTGCACTCTGGACACTGAGGCGGTCCTGGTGGGCCACAGCATGGGAGGCGTGGTCATCACCCAGGTGGCGGAGTGGATCCCCGACCGCATCCACGCCCTGGCGTATTTGGCGGCGTTCTCGCCCAAAGATGGCGAGTCCCTGGCTGACTACGCCTGGAACGACGCCCAGTCCTTAGTGACCCGTTACAAGCAGGTCAACGAGGAGGAGGGGTCTGTCACGGTGCGGCCGGACAAGTTGCAGGAATGTTTCTACGGCATGTGCGCCGAGGCGGACGCGCGCAACGCCATTCAGCGGTTGCGTCCCCAACCCCTGGCTCCCCTGACCCAACCCGTGCGGATCACTCCCGACAATTACGGGCGCGTCCGGCGCTGTTACATAGCCTGTTCCAAGGACCTGGCCCTGACTTGGCCCCTGCAACAACGGATGCAGGCCAACGCCCGGCTGGATGAACTCTTCACCTTGGAAACGGATCATTCCCCCTTTTATTCCTGCCCGGAGGACCTGGTTGACTGCCTGGCGCAATGCTGAGAGGGGGCGAGGGACGGGGCCAGCCCCTGACCCTTGGCGCAACCCGCTTTTTTATTGATTTTTTTAGAAAATATCGATATTATGCCGCAATGATGGTGGTGGACATCGATAAACGCTATGTGCGCGTGACCAACAGAGAGCGGCCCGGCTTCGTCGAGTTTGATTTCGCCATAGGGGACCCGGAGCTCGCCCTGGAGATGATCCTGCCGACGCCGGCCTTCGAGGAATTTTGCGCGGCGAACTCGGTGGTGTTGTTGGCGGATGAATGACATGTCCATCGATATTAAAACCACGCAAATCACGCCCCGGCGAACCACCTTTGAGCATATCGAGGCGAAACTGGGGGAGGGCCGGGCGCCGAACCGCTACCAGGAGGTGATGTTCGGCTTGCAACACGAGGAGGTGTTCCACTACCGCCCCACCTGGGAGCCTGAACGGGAGATCTTCGACGCTGACCGCACCGCCATCAACATGGCGGATTACGAGAACCTGTTGGATCCCCGCCAGTACTACTACGGGACTTATGTCATCCGCCGCGCCAAACAGCAGGAAGCCATGGAGAAGCACTTCGCCATCGTCGAGAAGCGGGGGCTTTTGGATGGCATGGACGGGGCCTTGCGGGAGAAGATCCGCCGCGTCATCGTCCCTTTTCGCCATGTGGAATGGGGCGCCAACGCCAACAACCTGTTCATCGCGGCCTACGGGTTTGGCACGCCCATCGCCGTGGCGGCGGACTTCCAGGGCATGGACCGGCTGGGCAACGCCCAGTATCTCAGCAGGATCGGCCTCGCGCTGTCAAAGAACGACCCCGCCATCTTGGATCAAGCCAAGTCCCAGTGGCTGCAAGATCCCATGTGGCAGCCCCTGCGCAAACTGGTGGAAGACAGCTTCGTCGTGAAGGACTGGTTCGAACTGCATGTCTTGCAGAACCATCTGGTGGACGGGTTGTTGCACCCCCTGTTGTTCCAGCGCTTCGACGACGAGGTGGCGGCGGCGGGCGGCGGCGCGTTCGTCATGTTGACGGAGTTTTTCACGGAATGGTTCGCCGAGTCCACGCGCTGGACTGACGCCGTGATCAAGGTCGCCGCCGGCGAGTCCGAGGCGAACCGGGCCTTGCTCGCGGGCTGGGTGGCGCGGTGGTCGGCCGCGGCGCGGGAAGCGGCGGCGCCCCTGGCGGATTTTCTGTTCGGCGAGCGGGGGCCTGAGATCTTGGGACAACTCGCCGCCGAGCTGGAGGCCCGGGGCCTCAAGGCCGGCGTGGTCGCTGGCGCCGGCGCGTAAGGGGGACCGCCATGGCGGAAAATGTGTTCATCGCCTTGCACAACAACCCGGAGGCCCAACCCATCATCCAGGCCATCGTCGCCGACAACCCCGGCGCGGTGGTGAACGACACCCCGGGCATGGTGAAAATCGATTGCCCGCGGCGGCTGACCATCCGGCGCGAGACCATAGAAGCCAACACCGGCAACCCCTTCAACTTGCAGGACCTGCATCTCTCCCTGATCTCCCTGTCGGGCAACATCGAGGAAGATGAGGATGAATTTGTCCTGCAGTGGAATTTTTGACCCCTATTCAGAGCAGGAGTCGCGACATGACAAACCAACCCCGGCGTCTTAACCTGAGCCAGAAATACCAGCTGATGACCCGCGGGCTGGACTGGGAGACCAGCTACCAGCCTATGGACAAGGTGTTCCCCTACGACAAGTACGAGGGCATCAAAATCAAGGACTGGGACAAGTGGCAGGACCCCTTTCGCCTGACCATGGACGCCTACTGGAAATACCAGGCCGAGAAGGAGCGGAAACTCTACGCCATCCTGGACAGCGTCGCGCAGAACAACGGTCAGACCCAGATCTCCGACGCCCGCTACATGAACGCGGTCAAGCTCTGGATGCAGGGCGTCACCCCGCTGGAATACGCCGCGTTCCGGGGCTTCGCCATGTTGGGGCGGGGTTTTCGCGGAGCCGGCGCGCGGGTGGCGTGCCAGTTCCAGTCCATAGACGAGATGCGCCACTACCAGACTCAGGTGCATGCCTTCAGCCTCTACAACAAGCACTTCAACGGGTTCAATCAGTTCGCCCGCATTCGCGACCGCGCCTGGTATTTGTCCATCCCCAAGTCTTATTTTGAAGACGCGGTCTCCGGGGGGCCTTTCGAGTTCATCACCGCCATCTCCTTTTCCTTCGAGTATGTGCTGACCAACCTGCTGTTCATGCCTTTCGTTTCCGGCGCGGCCTACAATGGCGACATGGCCACCACCACCTTCGGGTTTTCCGCCCAGTCCGATGAGTCCCGGCACATGACCTTAGGGCTGGAGATCATCAAGTTCATGTTGGAGCAACACGAGGACAACCTGCCCATCGTGCAGGCGTGGTTAGACAAGTGGTTTTGGCGCGGCTACCGGTTGCTGGGCCTGGTGGGCGCCATGATGGACTACATGTTGCCCAAGAAGGTCATGTCCTGGCGGCAGGCCTGGGAGATCTACTGGGAGGAGAGCGGCATGGCCCTGTTCAAGGACTTGTCCCGCTATGGCTTGCGGCCCCCCAAGCACCACGAGACGGCGACCAAAGAAAAACACCGCATCACCCACGAGTTTTGGTCAACGATTTATCAGTTTTCCCACGCCACCGCCCTCTACACCTGGATCCCCACGCCGGCGGAGCTGGACTGGCTCTCGGCGGAATACGGCGAGTTGTTTGACACCGTGTACCGCCCCCGCTACGAGTACTGGCGCGAGCTGGACCAAAAGGGGGAGCGTTTTTTCCAAAAGCGCCTGCCGGTGGTGTGCAATGTCTGCCAGATCCCCATCTTCCACACCCTGCCTGAGGACCCGCTGAAGAATTGCTGCCTGGTGTCCGAATACAAAGGCACCAAGCACCAGATGTGTTCCCAGGGTTGCCTGGACATCTTCAACCGCGAACCGGAGAAATACTGCCAGGCCTACATACCGCCGCAACAGATCTACCAGGGCAACTGCGGCGGCGCCACCCTGGAGGACTACAAGCGCTGGCTGCACATCAAGGAGGAGGAAACCGGCGAGTATTATGGTTCCGAGGACCACCGGATGTGGGAGGCGTGGCAGGCGCAAGCCGCCGGGCCGGTGGCGGCGTCCGAGGAAGGGGCTCCTCCGTCTTCCTCCTGAGCGGGCAAGGGGCGAGAGGCAAACATGGCGGTCAAGTTCATCGGCGCGGCTTACGATTTCCCCTGCGCCAACCGCCAGGAGAACTATGGCGGCGACATGAGTCTGTACATGGTGTGGGACCGCCACCTGATCTACTGCGCTCCCAATGCCTACCGGGTGCCGCCCGCCATGAAATTCAGGGATTTTTTGGAGCAGGTGTTCGCCCCCGATTACGCCCAGCATCCCGATGTGAAAAAAGTGGACTGGGAGCAAGGGGTCTGGCAACTGGAAAACGCGCCGTGGCAACCGGATCTGGACAAGTCTCTCGAGGAGAACGGCATCGCCCACAATTCGTTCATTCGCGTGGTCACTCCAGGTCTTGAGGGCATGCACGGGGTGGGCAACTGAGACGACGGGGCGGGCCCTGTGGCTTACCGGGCGACCATCGAACCCTTAGGCGAAACCATAGAAGTGGAAGCGGGTCAGACGCTCCTGGACGCGGCCCTGCGGGCCGGGGTGTGGTTGCCCTACGCCTGCAACCACGGGGTCTGCGGCACCTGCAAGGTGGCGGTGCTGGAAGGGGAGGTGGAGCATAACGAGGCGTCCAGCTTCGCCCTGATGGACCTGGAGCGGGACGAGGGCAAGGCTTTGGCGTGTTGCGCCACTTTGGCCTCGGACATCGTGTTGGAGGCCGATGTGGAGGAGGAAGCCGATGCGCTCAACCTGCCGGTGGGGGACTTCACCGGCACGGTGGCGCGGCTCGAAGACCTGACCCCCACTGTAAAGGGGATCTGGTTGGACGCGCCGGGGGAGGTGGCGTTTCAGGCCGGCCAGTATCTCAACCTGGAAGTGCCGGGCGTGGCGGCGCCCCGGGCCTTTTCCATAGCGAATCCGCCTGTTGCGGGGGAGCGGCTGGAGTTGAATGTCCGCCGTGTGGAAGGGGGGGCGGCGACCACCTACCTGAGCCAGTCTCTCAAAATCGGCGAGCAGTTGCGTTTCACCGCGCCCCTGGGCCGGTTTTTCGTGCGCAAGTCCACGCCTGGGCCGGTCATTTTTCTGGCGGGCGGCTCCGGCCTGTCCAGTCCCAAGTCCATGATCCTCGACCTGTTGCAAGCGGGCGATGAGCGCGAGATCACCTTGTTGCACGGCGCCCGCAACAAAGCCGAACTCTACTATCGCGAGCTGTTCACCGAGCTGGCGGCGCGACATGACAATTTCCACTACCACGGCGCCCTGTCCGAAGCGGCTCCGGAGGATGACTGGGACGGCCCCCGCTGTTTCGTTCATGAGCTGGCGGAAGAGCTCTTCGACGGGCGTTTTGAGGGGTGCGTGGCGTATCTGTGCGGGCCGCCCCCCATGATCGACGCTTGCCTCACCACCTTGATGCGGGGCCGCCTGTTCGAGGATCGCATCTTCATGGAAAACTTTTTCACCGCGGCGGACGCCGCCCGCCCCCCGCGCCGCAGCGCCTTGTTCAAGAAGTTTTAGGCGGATTTTCTGGCAAACATCCCGTGGATAAATTTATAATCACCGTGGAGGAAGGCGCTGAATCCTTCGCCTGCCCCGCGGAGCGCAATGTCCTCAAGGCCATGGAGCGACTGGGCCGCAAGGGCATTCCGGTGGGGTGCCGGGGCGGGGGGTGCGGCGTGTGCCGGGTGCAGGTGTTGAGCGGCGCCTATCGCGTCGGCAAGATGAGCCGCGAGCAGGTGTCCATGGACGACGAGCGCAAGGGCGTTTGCCTGGCCTGCAAGCTGTTTCCCCAGGCCGACCTGCGCCTCAGGGTCCTGGGCAAGATGCGCCACGCCCTGCGGGGCGCGGTTTAAGCGTTCTCCGGTGGTCTGCTGGGGAGCGATTCAAGAAACACAACAGAGGAGGCGAAAACAATGTCATTTACAGGCGTAATGCGGCCGGGTCATGCGGCCATTCGGGTGTTGGACATGGGCGAGGCGCTGACTTACTACACGGAGCGCTTGGGCTTGATCAAGACTGACGAGGACCAGCAGGGCCGGGTCTATCTCAAGGCCTGGGACGAGCTGGACTGCTTCTCCTTGGTGTTGCGGGAGGCGGACTCGCCGGGCATCGATTACACCGGCTACAAGACCTTCAGCCGGGCCGACATGGACGAACTCACCGGCAAGCTCAAGGACTACGGCATCGAGGTGGAGACGCTCCCGGCCGGCGAACTCCAAGGCTGCGGCGAGCGAGCGCGCTTTCAGACCCCCTCAGGCCACTGCTTCGAATTGTACGCCGACAAGGACCACTATGGAGACGGGCTGGGCCGGCTCAACCCCAATCCCTGGCCCGAGGGACTGAAAGGCATGCAGGTGTATCGCATGGACCATGTGCTGTTGTACGGCCCCAAGATCATCGAAACCACCAAGGTCTTCACGGATGTGTTGGGCTTCGACCTGACCGAGCGGGTGCTGAACGAGGACGGGGAGATGAATGTGTCTTTCGTGTCCTGCTCCAACAAGGCGCACGACTTGGCGTTTGTGGAGTATCCCGAGCCCGGCAAACTGCACCATGTGTCTTTCATGTTGATGACCTGGGAAGAGGTGTTGCGGGCCGCCGACATTATGAGCATGCACGGGATCTCCATAGACATAGGCCCCACCCGGCACGGCATCACCCGGGGGCGGACCATCTACTTTTTCGACCCCTCAGGCAACCGCAACGAGGTGTTCTGCGGCGATTACACCTGGTATCCGGACCGCGAACCCATCACCTGGACAGCGGAAGAACTGGGCAAAGCCATTTTCTACCATGACCGGAGACTGAACGAGAACTTCCTCAGCGTCGTCACCTGAGGCGGGGCGGCCGCGGCGTTTTCCGGGCGCCGCGCCGCCTGATTGCATGGCCCTGCTGTTTTTGTCCGGGTCTTTGGGGACTACAGCCGCACTGAAAGGATTTTGTCCTGGCAGTCTTCAATGATGCCGGCCCCTTGCTGTTGGGCCCAGTTGCCGCGCATCAGCCCGTGGGTCCTGAACCCCGCCGCGCTTAAGGTTTCCAAAACATATTGCTGGTCATAGAAGACATACGCCTCCGATTTTTCATGGGTGGGCACCCATAAACAATCATTGAGTCGCGTAATTTCATAATTTCCCACTTTCCCGCGACTGACGCGTTCAATCCGGGTCTCATCCACCAGAAAGTGCCACGACAACAGCGCGCCCCCAGGTTTCATCACGCGGTGAATTTCGGCGACATACCGCTCAAACCCTTCCTGTTCCATGTGCGTGAACACAGAAGGAAGAAAGACCACATCAAATCGCTGGTCTTCGTAAGGAAACTGATACTCGCTCGCCAGGATGTCGCCTGCGGGGTTGTAGAAGGTGTTTTTAATGTTCGCATGGGTGAATTGCGCGTTAGGAAACCGCTTTGTGATGTTTTCTTTCGCCCAGTCAATAACCGGGGCTGACACATCGAAACCCGCGAACGCGCCCAGCTCGGGATCCAAAAACGGCGCGATAAAGCGCGCGTTGCGACCGGGCCCGCAACCCGGTTCCAAAACCTGATGCTCCGGGCGCAACTCGCAACAAGACAGCACGAGAAATGCGTTCATCAGCCCTATGTATTCATGAGAGTGCGGATCGCCATCTGGATTCCCAATCCATTTCATCAGCTCCGCGTCGGGAAAAGCGGGCGAGCAATGCGTCGCCACCCGCGCGCGCAACCTGAGTTCCGCGTCCGACAACAGGCGTTTGTCGCAAGGGAGGATTTCGGGGAGCGAGGTTATCGCGTCAGAACGGTCGCTCATTGTCGCGCTCTGTTTCGGCGTCGTCGGGTCTTGGGGGGCTACAGCCGCACTGAAAGGATTTTGTCCAGGCAGTCTTCAATGATGCCGGCCCCTTGCTGTTTGTCCCAGTTGCCACGCATCAGCCCGTGGTTCCTGAACCCCGCCACGCTTAAGGTCTCCAAAACATATTGTTGGTCATAGAAGGTGTAGGCCTCCAATTTGTCATGGGTGGGCGCCCATAAACAATCATTGAGTCGCGTAATTTCATAATCTCCCACTTTCCCGCGATTGGCGAGTTCAAACCGGGTCTCATCCACCAGAAAGAACCAAGACAACAGCGCGCCCCCAGGTTTCATCACGCGGTGAATTTCGGCGACATACCGCTCAAACCCTTCCTGGTCCATGTGCGTGAACACGGAAGGAAGAAAAACCACATCAAACCGCTGGTCGTCATAAGGAAACTGATACTCGCTCGCCAGGATGTCGCCTGAGGGGTTGTAAAAAGTGTTTTTAATGTTCGCATGGGTGAATTGCGCGTTGGGAAACGGCTTCGCGATGGATTCTTTCGCCCAGTCGATAACCCGGGCTGACACATCGAAACCTGCGAACGCGCCCCGCTCGGGATCCAAAAACGGCGCGATAAAGCGCGCGTTGCGACCGGGCCCGCAACCCGGTTCCAAAACCTGATGCTCCGGGCGCAGTCCGCAACAAGACAGCACGAGAAATGCGTTCATCAGCCCTATGTAGTCATAAGAGTGCTGATCTCCATCTAAATGTCCAACCCATTTCATCAGCTCCGCATCGGGATAAGCGGGCAAGCAATGCGTTGCCACCCGCGCGCGCAACCTGAGTTCCGCGTCCGACAACAGGCGGTTGTCGCAAGGGACGATGTCGGGGCGCGAGGTTATCGCGTCAGGATGGTCGCTCATTGTCGCGCTCTGTTTCGGTGGCGTCGTTCCATATTGTTAAACGCGCCAGCTTTAAGCGGCGCGTCCAAATCCCCATAATATATGAATGGCTTGCGCGCTGTCAACAGCGCGTCCTGGGCCTCGGGCCTGGGGCCGGCCCCTGCGCCCCCGGGGATTTCCCACCAAATGTGGCATAATATCGCCATGAAACCGACCTTGCTCAACCCGGCCCAGTCCCAGCCGCTGAGGACAGCGCTGTCCCGTTGCCACCGGGGGCTTGTGGGCGTGGGCGTGTTCAGCGCCTTTGTCAACATCCTGATGTTGGTGGCGCCCATCTACATGTTGCAGATCTACGACCGGGTGCTCAGCAGCGCCAGCTACGAGACCCTCATCGCGCTGACCGTGGTGGCGGTATTCCTGTTGCTGTGCTTTGGCATGTTCGACTGGGCCCGCCAGCGGCTGATGGGACGCCTGGCCCTGATGTTGAACTTCGAGTTGTTGGACAAGGTGTTGACGGGGGTGTTTCGCGGCAGCTTGCGCCGTTTTCGCCAAAGCGCCGGCCAGCCGGTGCGGGACCTGGACACCATTCGCCAGTTTGTCTCCAGCCCGCCGGCCCTGGCCTTCTTCGATGCGCCCTGGGCGCCGGTGTTCATCGGCTTCATTTTTCTCATTCACACCTGGCTGGGCCTCCTCTCGGTATTCAGCGCCTTGCTGATCCTGACCATCGCCTTGGCGACGGAGTGGGCCTCCCGGGCCCCCTACCGCGACGCCGCGCGCCACGGGGAGGAGTCGAACCGGCTTGTGGAAAACAGCCTGCGCAATGCGGATGTGTTGGAGGCCATGGGCATGTTCGAGGGGTTTCGCCGCCGCTGGCGGGACAAGTACGAGCGGGGCGCGGCCCTGCAGGCCCGGGGGGGCATGCGCTTGAACATGTTGCTGGCGTCTTCCAAGTCCTTGCGGCAGGTGGTGCAGGTGGGGGTGTTGGGCCTGGGGGCCTGGTTGGTGTTGCGCCAGGAGATCACCCCCGGCATGATGATCGCCGCGTCCATTATCCTGGGTCGCGCCTTGGCGCCCATAGAACTGGGCTTGTCGGCGTGGCGGGGGTTCGTCTCCACCCGCCAGGCCTGGGGACGCTTGGACAAGTTGCTTAGCGACCTCCCGGAGGAGGAGGGCGGCAACACCAGTCTGCCCCGGCCCCAGGGCCTGTTGGAAGCGGAGGAGCTGACCGCCGCGCCGCCGGGGGTGAAGCGCGCGGTGTTGCGGCATGTGAGCTTCGTCTTGCAACCCGGTTCCCTGTCCGGCCTTATCGGCCCCAGCGGCAGCGGCAAAAGCACCTTGGCGCGGTTGTTGGTGGGGGTGTGGCGTCCGCAGAACGGCGTGGCGCGCCTGGACGGCGCCGCCATAGGGGATTGGCCCGCCGCCAGCCGGCTGGCCCATGTGGGCTACCTGCCGCAGGAGGTGGAGCTGTTCGAGGGCAGCGTGGCGGAGAACATCGCCCGGCTGGGCCAGCCGGACGATGAGGCGGTCATCGCGGCGGCGCGGCTGGCTCATTGCCACGAGATGATCATGCGCCTGCCGGAAAACTACGATACCCCCATGGCCGCCGGCGGCGCGAACCTGTCGGCGGGCCAGCGGCAACGGGTGGCCCTAGCCCGGGCCCTCTACGGGGACCCGGCCCTGGCGGTCCTGGACGAACCGGACGCGAACCTGGACACGGAGGGCGAGGCGGCCCTGGCGGAGACCCTGCGCCTCCTGTCTCAGCGGGGGGTGACGACCCTGCTGGTCTCCCACAACCTGCGCTTGTTGCAGGCGGTGAACAATGTGTTGGTGTTGAAAGACGGCGTGTTGATCGATGCCGGCCCCCGGGACAAGGTGTTGCAACGCTTCCTGCGTCCCGCCCCCGCCGCCCCCGCCGCGCCCAAACTTGAACAGCAGGCCGCCGACAGCGGCGGCGCCTGACGCCCTACTGCCGCGATGGACGAGAAAAAAGAGTTGCAACTGCTCCTGACCCGGGACCCAGTGATGCGCTGGGGGGTGGCGACTCTGGTCGTGACCTTGGGCGGATTCCTTCTCTGGGCCATTTTCGCGCCGTTGCAAGAAGGCGTGTTGGCGGATGGCGCCGTGGTGGTGGACACGGAGCATAAGACCGTGCAACACCTGGAAGGGGGCATCGTTGAGCGACTCCATGTGCGGGAGGGCAGCGAGGTCAAGGAGGGGCAACTCCTCATCGAGCTGAGCGAGACCCGGGCCCGGGCCGAACTGGAGCGCCTGGAAACCCGCTACTACGGGCGCATGGCGGAGTTCGACCGGCTGAACGCTGAACGCTTGTCCCAGGAGCGGATCGACTTCTCTGACGAGTTGTTGGCGCGGCGCGGCGAACCGCGGGTCGCCACGCTGTTGGCGGTGCAAGAGGACCTCTTCGAAGTGCGCCGCAACGAATACCAGGGGGAGGTGGAGATCCTGCGTCACCGCATCCAGCAACTGGAGGAGCAGGCCCGGGGCCTGGAGGCCAGCCAAGGGGCCCAGCAACGGGAGCAGGCGCTGATCGAGCGGGATTTGGAAAATCTGCAGGCCCTGCGGGAGCAGCAACTGGTGGACGAGAGCCTGCTCATCGCCCGGCAACGGGAATACGAGCAGGGTTTAGGGGCCCTAGGCAACAACGCCGCGGACATCGCCGCCACCCGCGTCGCCATAGGCGAGACCCGGCAACAGATCATGCAGTTGCAAAACACCTTGCGCACCAAGGTCTCGGACCAGCTCATCGCGGCGCAACAGGAGTTGTTGGAGACCCGCGAGCGCATCGTGGCGGTGCGCGATATGTTGCGCCGCACGCGCATCCGGTCGCCCCAGGATGGCAAGGTCATAGGCTTGACCGCCCACACCTTGGGCGGGGTGGTGCAGCCGGGAAACCCCATTATGAACATCGTGCCGAGTGAGGACCGGCTCATGGTGGAAGGGCGGGTGCGTCCCACCGACATAGACAATGTTTTCCCCGGCCAAGAGGCGCGCCTGCGTTTTGACGCCTTCAGCTGGCGCACCACGCCGGAGTTGACCGGCAAGGTGGAGCGCGTTTCGCCCGACGCCTTTCAGAACCGCGACACCGGCGAGTCCTATTATGTCGCCCGCATCCGAGCGCCCGAGGAGGAGCTGGCGAAATTGGGGGATGTGGAGGTTGAGCCGGGCATGCCGGTGTCCATCATGTTCACCGGCGGGGCGCGCACCGCCATGCAGTATTTGACGGCGCCCCTTTCCGACATCGTCAACAAAGCATTGGTGGAGGAGTAAGCGATGTTTCTGAAGCAAAAGCGCGTTGCGCTGTTTCTGCGAGGTTTGTTGCCGGGCCTGTTGTGCGCCTGGGCCCCGTTGGCGGGGGGGGGCGTCGACAGCGCCGCCTCCTACACGCTGACCCAGGCCTTCTCGGATGCCTTGGCCCGGGATCCCCGCATCCAGGCCGCCGAGGTCCATGTGGCCCAGGTGCGGGAGCGCTTGGCGGAAGTCAGGAGTCAACGCCTGCCCACCCTGTCGCTGTCGGGCAACGCTGGTTACGCCCACAACCGCAATCAGGCCCGGGTCATCTCCATCTATGAAGGCGAATCGAACCGGGGCCGGGTGCGGCTGAGCCAGAATCTCTACACCTTCGGGCGCATCTCGGCCCGCACGCGCCAGGCCCAGGCGGAGATTGCCGAGGCTGAACACGCCGCCGCGCAAACTCGCCAAGAGGCCTTGGCGGAGGTGGCCATGAGCTTCGCTGATCAGTTGTACCGGGCCCGCATTCTCGTGGGGCGCCGCGCCTACGAGGCCTCCCTGGTGGAGCTTGAGGAGACGGCGCGGGAGCGTCTCGCCTTGGGAGTCATGGATCAGACCCTGCTGTTTGAGGTCCTGCGCCGCCTGCACCGGGCCCGGGCCGAACGGCTGGAGGCCCATTCCCATTACCGGGTGGCGCGGGCGCGCCTGGCGCGGTTGACCGGCGCCGACCGGAACGACCTGGCGTTGGTTTCTTTGTCCGCGCTAGCTATGGCGGCCCCCGCCAGTCTCCAAGCCGCGTTAGAGCAGGGAGAGCGCGACTCCCCGGCCTTGGCCCGCGCCCGGCAGCGTTTGGAGATGGCGGAAGGCGAGCTGGCGTGGCGCAAGGCGGAGCTCTGGCCCCTCCTTAGCCTGCAAGCCGACGCCAGCATGGGCAAGGTGGGGGACATCAGCACCCGGGATGTCAGCGGCGTGCTCAATTTGGAGGTGCCGCTCTACGAGGGGGGGCTGAAACGGGCCCAGTTGCGAGGCGCGCGCTTGGCTGTGGAGACGGCGCGGCGGGAGCTGATGGCGGAGCGGGAGCGCCTGCAGATCGAGGCGCGGTCTAACTGGAACCTGTTGCAGGGCCTGGAGCAGGCGTCCCGGGAGTTTGATGCCGCCATCGCCGACATAAAGCAAGTGGTGGCGTTGACCAGCGACAAGTTGGATGCCGGCCGGGCGACCTTCATCCAGCACATAGAGGCTCGGCAATCGGCCCTGGACGCCGAATTCGAGTTGCTCAACAACCGCCTGCGCCTGGAGGAAGTCCGCATAGATCTGTTGCGGGTCTTGGGGGCCCTGAAGCCCTGATCCCCTGTTGCCGCCCCTTGGCGGTCAGCCGTCCCGGCCATGGGCCTGCGCTTCAAGGGGTGAAGTCGGACAGATCCTCCGCTAATTGCAACAGGTACTTGCCATAGCCGTTTTTCTGCAGGTTATGGCCTAAGTTCCGCAAATCGTCGACGCTGATCCAGCCCTTCCGGAAAGCGACTTCCTCGGGGATGGCGATGCGCTGATTGTGCCGTCTCTCGATGGCTTTGACGAAGTCGGCGGCCTCGATGAGACTGTCGTGGGTGCCGGTGTCGAACCAGGTGAAGCCGCGCCCCAAGAGTTCCACTCGCAACTTGCCTTGTTTGAGATAGCGCTTGTTGACATCGGTGATCTCCAATTCGCCGCGCTTGCTGGGTTTGACTTGTTGAGCGATCCGCGTGACCTCATTGTCGTAGAAGTACAGTCCCGTCACTGCCCAATGGGAGCGGGGCCGTTCGGGTTTTTCCTCTACGGAGACCGCCTTGCCGGTGGGATCGAAGGAGACGACGCCATAGTGGGAGGGCTCGCGCACTTGGTAGCCGAACACCGTGGCGCCTTCCGGCTTGGCGGCGGCGCGCATCAGTTTGTTGGTCAGGCCGTCGCCATGGAAGATGTTGTCCCCCAAGGCCAAGGCGCAGGGGTCATCGCCTATGAAGGATTTGCCGATGATAAAGGCGTGAGCGAGTCCGTCGGGGCTGGGCTGCATGGCGTAGCGCAGGTTGAGGCCCCATTGACTGCCGTCGTCCAGAAGTTTCTGGAAGTCGGCGATGTGTCGCGGCGTGCAGATAATCAGGATGTCCCGTATCCCCGCCAACATCAGCGCGCTGAGGGGATGGTAGATCAGCGGCTTGTCATAGACGGGCAGGAGCTGTTTGCTGACCACATTGGTCAACGGGTAGAGCCGGGTGCCAGTCCCGCCCGCCAGGATGATGCCTTTCATGTGTTGCGCCACCTTTTTTGCGCCGGCCTCAGACGGGGGGGGGGGGGGGGGGGGGGGGAATTTCCCCCTGTGGGCTTTGTGTTCACAGGCGCCTTGCTCATCAACAAGTTCAACAAGTCGCCGCGCTAAGGCGCGCTGTCCCGGGCCTGAAGGTAACGGCCCAGGGCGTCCTGCCAAGTTGGCATAGGCCCCAGGACAGCGGCGAACTTGGCGTTGTCCAACGCGCTGTAGCGTGGCCGCAGGGCCCGGGTGGGATAGTCCCCGCTGGAGCAGGGCGTCGCCGTCGCCTTCACCCGGGCGCCGCGCAGGATCGCCTGGGCGAACTCAAACCAGCTAGCCGCGCCGCCATTCACCGCGTGATAGGTTCCGGCCGGGCAACCGCGGGTCAGGATGCGCAAGATGGCGGCGGCGACATCCGCCGTGGCGGTGGGGGACATGATTTGGTCATCCACGACCCGCAAGGCCCCCTTCTCCCGCCCCAGGCGGATCATGGTCTCGACGAAATTGCCGCCCTTGCCGTTGGCCCCCGCCACGCCGAACAGCGACGCCACCCGCAGAATGACGACATCGCCGCCTGCCAGCCGCGCCAGGTTTTCTCCCAGGGCCTTGGAAGCGCCATAGACATTGACTGGCGCGATGGGGTCGTCTTCCCGCAGGGGCTGGGCCCGGCCCCTGTCGCCGCCGAACACATAGTCGGTGCTGATATGGATGAAGCGCGCCCCTCGCTTCGCGCAGACTTTTGCCAGGACGCCCACCGCCCGGGCGTTGACGGCAAAGGCCGGGTTCGCGTTGTCTTCCACCTCATCAGTGTTGTGGCAGGCGGCGCAGTTGACCAAGGCGTCGAATTCCATGCCGTCCAAGACCTGCGCCGGCTTTTCCGGCGCCGCCAGGTCCAACTGGTCCCGCGGCAAGGGCAAGAGCGTGAAAGGCTCCCCGGCCTGTTCATGGGCTCGCGTGATGTCGCGGCCCAGTTGACCCTTGGGCCCTAGCAGGATCACTTTCATATTTCGAGGATGCCCCCGTGCATTTCGACCTTGCGCACGATGCCATGCCAACGGGTCAGCGCCTGATACCATTCCAAGGTGAGGGTCTCGAGAGTCTTGTCGATGCGCCCGGCTTTCAGCGCCGCGCAGATTTCCGCCACGCCATCGCCGACAGTATTCTCGGCGCGCCAACCCAGGGCCTCGATTTTGTCGAAGCTCACCCGGTAACTGCGCTGATCCGGATCGCCGTACCATTCGATGGCGACCTGGTTCGGAATGTGGCGAGCGACCTGTTCGGCGATGAGTTCCGCCAAGGGTCTGATCTGACAGGTGTCAGCGGCGGAACCGACATTGAAAATCTGCCCGTTCACCCGCGCCGAGTCGGCCTCCAACATGAAGAGCTGGGCGGCGGCGGCGTCGCGCACATGGACCATGGGGCGCCACTGGCTCCCGTCTCGCATCACGGGCAGTTTGCCGGTTTTCCAGGCGCCGTAGGTCATGCCGTTGATGGCGAGATCGAAGCGCATGCGGGGCGAGATGCCGTACACGGTGGCTTGGCGCAATGCGACCACGCAGAACTGGTCGTCCGCCAAGGCCAAGGCGCCTTGTTCCGCCTCCTCGTTGGCGCGGGCGTAGGTGGTCAGAGGATTGGTGGGGCTGGTTTCGTCCGCGGCGGGGGCGTCATGTTGCTGAAAACCGTAAATGCTGCATGAAGAGGGCAGGACATAGCGTTTGGCCCCGGCCTGCTTGGCAAGCCGGGCGGCGTTCACCCGCGCCGCGCAGTTGATCTGCCGCGTCGCCTCCTGGAACAATTCGCCAGTGGGGTCGTTGGAGAGGGCGGCGAGGTCGATCACCGTCTCCACGCCCTCGAAGTGGGCGGCCGTGAGCCGGCGATTGTCCTCCACCACCACCTCCAGGCGGTCATGATCGGCAAGGAGCTCGCGCCCAAAGAAAAACCGGTCAAGGGCCCGCACCGCGTAGCCCGCCTCCAGCAACATGGGGGTCAGCACGGTGCCGATATAGCCTCCGGCGCCCGTCACCAACACTCGCTTGCCGTCGCTCATGGAAGGGGCCGGATTAGCCGAAGGGCGTCGCAAAATCCGCGAACCGGGGCTGGGCGCGGTCTTTGTCTGAGAGGATGGCTTCATGCTCCGCCAGCGGCCATTTGATGCCCAAGGCCGGGTCATTCCACAGCAACCCGTGGTCATGCTCCGGCGCGAAATAGTCGCTGACCTTGTAGATGACCTCCGTGTTCGGTTCCAGGGTCATCAACCCGTGGGCGAAGCCGATGGGAACCAGGATCTGGTTCCAGGCCGCGGCGGACAGGGTCGCGCTCACATGGCGGCCATAAGTGGGCGAACTCCGGCGCAGATCGACGGCGACATCGAAGATCGCCCCCCGGGTCACGCGCACCAATTTGTCCTGGGCATACGGCGGCGTCTGAAAATGCAGGCCGCGCACCGTGCCTTTCGCGGCGGAAAACGAGTGGTTGTCCTGCACGAACTCCAGGCGGACGCCAGAAGCGGCCAACGCCTTTTTGTTGTAAGTCTCGGAAAAAAAGCCGCGGTCATCGCCGTGTTTGCCCGGCGCTAACATCTTGACCGCGGGAATGTTCAGCGCCTCGACGCGCATGGTTTCCCCTCTCGCAATGAAAGCGCAAGTGTAACCCATGCCGGCCCGGCGGTCAATTTTAGGCAACCCGTCCTAAGAGCCGGTTTTGCCCCGGGGAGACATGAGCGCCGCGCCATCCCGCAAACAGGGGATTTTCTCGGGGTTTTGCGTTAAAATCGCGGCTGTCGCGGCCCTTGCCGCCAACGCGCCGAGGCTCACAGCCTAAATTCGAATGACGCCACCAGCAAGACGACAGACGGTCGCCGTCAAGGTCGGTGCTGTGACCATAGGCGGCGGCGCGCCCATCGTGGTGCAGTCCATGACCAATACGGACACCGCGGATGCCGTGGCGACAGTGAAGCAGATCCAGCAGTTGGCTACCGCCGGTTCGGAACTGGCGCGCATCACCGTGAACAACGAGGCCGCCGCCCGCAAGGTCATGCCCATCAGGGAGAAACTCGATGCCTTGGGTTGCCGCGTTCCCCTAGTGGGCGATTTTCACTACAACGGCCATGAGTTGTTGGCGAAATTTCCCGACTGCGCCCAGGCCCTTGCCAAGTACCGGATCAACCCCGGCAATGTGGGGTTCGGCAGGAAAAAGGACCGCCAGTTTGCGATGATGGTGGAAACGGCCATCGAGTACGGCAAACCGGTGCGCATAGGCGTCAACTGGGGTAGCCTGGATCAGGCCCTGGCGACCCGGCTCATGGATGAGAACGCCCAGCGGGCTGAACCTTGGGACGCGGAGCGCGTCATGCAGGAGGCCCTGCTCGTCTCCGCCCTGAGCAGCGCCGCGCGGGCCGAGGACCTGGGCCTGCCTAAGGACAAGATCATCCTGTCCTGCAAGGTCAGCGGCGTGCAACAGCTGATCGCGGCGTATCGGGAACTGGCCCGGCGGTGCGATTACGCCCTGCATCTGGGCCTGACCGAGGCCGGGATGGGTTCCAAGGGCATCGTCGCCTCCACGGCGGCCCTGGGGGTGTTGTTGCAGGAGGGCATAGGGGACACGATCCGCATTTCCCTGACCCCCGCGCCGGGGGGCGACCGGGCCCAGGAAGTCATCGTGGCCCAGGAGATCCTGCAGACCATGGGCCTGCGCGCCTTCACGCCTCAGGTGACCGCCTGCCCCGGTTGCGGCCGCACCACCAGCTCCGTGTTTCAGGAGTTGGCGGACGACATTCAGCAACACATCAGGAAGCGGATGCCGGTCTGGCGCGAGAAACACCCAGGGGTGGAGAACTTGAACCTGGCGGTGATGGGTTGCGTGGTCAACGGGCCGGGGGAGAGCAAGCATGCGGACATCGGCATCAGTCTGCCCGGCACCGGCGAGGCCCCTGTCGCGCCGGTGTTCATAGATGGCGAGAAAGCCATGACCTTGCGGGGGGACAACATCGCCGTCGCCTTCCGGGACCTCGTGGAAGACTACATCGAGAGACGCTTCGGCGGTCCGTGACAGGCCCGTAACAAATAGGGGGCCAGGGGCTTGAACTGGAAGCCGCGCCCCCGTCCAACCCCTTGCGAAAAGACCGGGCGAGGCCGCCTCAGCGGCTTCGCCGGGGAAAAGCCGGGGCGCCGGACCAGGCCGCCCCGGCTTCTTGCTTTTCCTTGTTTTAGCTACCCTTGAGGCGGTTGATCAACCTCAGAACCATCACGCTGATCACACTGCCGTAGAGTGCCAAGGCCACTTGGTCAACTATGGCGTCGAGGTAGCCGCCTATCCTTGGAATATGGGTCAACACGCCAGTTGCGTCTCCCCCGGGGCGCTCCATGCCTACTCCCGAGGTGGCGGCGCCGACAGCGATAGCGACCACCAGGACCGCCGTGGCGTCTTCCGGGTCAAGCGAAACCGCGCCGTAGATCAGGCCCAGGATGACTAACACCCCTGGCAGATACGGGACCATGCCGGACGCCAGGCCCTCTACGATAGCGGCCAAGACAACCAATCCCACGATGATTTGAGTTTTCGACATTGCTTTTCCCTCCTCAGGTAGTTATGCAAATGACGGACGACCCGTCGCCGTTGCCGCGCGCTCCCTCGCGGGGTTTCCGCGACAAGCCGCAACGGAATTATAACGCATTTGACCGCCTTGCGCCCATTTTTTCAACAAATGTTATCGACGCGCGCAAGTCCGCTTTTGCAACGGCGTTTCAACCACCCCAATGCCAGCCCTGAAAGGCACTGAGGGCCAACGGCAATCAAGCAATTAACAACAGGAGAAAGAAGTTTGGTCTATCAGCGCGGGAGACAATAATGGGTGGTTGTCGCCGATAGTGGACCGGAGCCTGCGCTGGTCCGAGTGCGCGGGCTGTCACGGAACAGGCCGTGTGCGTGCGCCCACCGAAGAGCCGCTTTGAGGCGGCTCTATTTTTCCGCACCCTCGGCGGCAACCACTCGCCATTGATAATAGCGTCCCGCCGACAGCGATGCAATTTTTTCTGAGATTCTTTTGAGGATGGGGCCAGCGCGGGAGACAATAACGAGTGGTTGCCGCCGATAGTGGACCGGAGCCTACACTGGTCCGAGTGCGCGGGCTGTCACGGAACAGGCCGTGTGCGTTCGCCGTGCGAAGAGCTACTTTGAGATGGTTCTATTTTTCCGCACCCTCGGCGACAACCACTCGTTGCTAATCATAGTGCCCCGCCGATGGCGAGGCAATTTTTTTGCAACTTTTTTGGGGATGGGGGCCAGCGCGGGAGCGCGGACGCCGCGAGTCCGATGACGCAACGCCGGGCCTGTTACAATCTCTCCCCTTTGCGACCCCCGCTGTCAGAGGAGGCGGCTCATGTCCGAGACCAAGATCTATCCCGTGCCGGCGGCGTTGGCGGCGGCTGCGGGCATTGACGATGAACGCTACCGGGCCCTGCGGTCCCGCTCCCTGCAGGACCCCGACGGGTTCTGGGCGGAACAGGCCCGGCGCTATCTCAGCTGGTTCAGGGAATGGGACCAGGTGCAGGACTGGGACTATGGGGAGACCACCGGCCAGGTCGCCATCAAGTGGTTCGCTGGCGGGCGGCTGAACGCCTGCTACAACTGCCTGGACCGACACCTGGAGGCCCTGGGCGACAAGCCGGCGATTCTCTGGGAAGGGGACGACCCGGCCGTGGACAAAACCATCACCTACCGGCAATTGCTCGACGAGGTCTGCCGGTGCGCCAATGCGCTGAAGGCCCGGGGCGTCAAAAAAGGCGACCGGGTCGCCATCTACATGCCCATGACGCCGGAGGCCGCCGTCGCCATGTTGGCTTGCGCCCGCATAGGCGCGGTTCATTCGGTGGTGTTCGGCGGCTTCTCGCCGGAGGCGCTGAAGGAGCGCGTGTTGGATTCCGACTGTCAGACCGTGGTGACCGCCGATGAGAGCCTGCGCGGCGGGCGGCTGACCCCCCTGAAGGCGAATGTGGATCAGGCCCTGGCGCAATGCCCCGGCGTTCACACGGTCATCGTGGCGCGGCGTTCCGGCGCGGAGGTGGGCTGGCAAGCGGGGCGGGATATCTGGTATCACGAGGCCCTAGCGGCGGCCGGAACGACCTGTCCGCCGGAACCCATGGAGGCGGAGGATCCGCTGTTCATCTTGTACACCTCAGGCTCCACCGGCAAGCCCAAGGGCGTGTTGCACACCACCGGCGGCTATTTGCTCTACGCCGCCATGACCCACCACTGCGTCTTCGACTGGCGCGCTGAGGACATTTACTGGTGCACGGCCGATGTGGGCTGGGTGACGGGCCATTCCTACATCGTCTATGGCCCCCTGTGCAACGGCGCGACCACGCTGATGTTCGAGGGAGTCCCCACCTACCCGGACGCCGGCCGCTTCTGGCAGGTGGTGGACAAGCACAAGGTCACCATTTTCTACACGGCCCCCACCGCCCTGCGGGCCCTGATGGGGCAGGGGGACCAGTTCGTCAAACAACACGACCGGGGCAGTCTGCGGGTGTTAGGCACGGTCGGCGAACCCATCAACCCGGAGGCCTGGGAGTGGTATTACCATGTGGTGGGCGACGGGCGCTGTCCCATCATCGACACTTGGTGGCAGACGGAGACCGGCGGCGTCCTTATCGCGCCCCTGCCTGGGGCCACAGCCCTGAAGCCGGGCTCCGCCACCCGACCCTTCTTCGGCGTGGAACCTTGCATCGTGGATGACCAAGGCCGGGAACTGGAGGGGGCGGCGACGGGGTCCCTGTGCCTGAAGCGTCCCTGGCCCGGCCAGATGCGCACCCTCTACGGCGACCATCAGCGTTTCATAGACACCTATTTCAAGACCTTCCCCGGCAAGTACTTCACCGGCGACGGCGCCCGCCGGGACGAGGATGGCTACTATTGGATCACCGGCCGCGTTGACGATGTGCTGAATGTGTCCGGCCACCGTCTCGGCACGGCGGAAATCGAAAGCGCCTTGGTGTTGCACGAGGCGGTGGCGGAAGCCGCCGTGGTGGGCTACCCGCACCCGATCAAGGGGCAGGGGATCTACGCTTATGTGACCCTGATGCGAGACGCCGCGCCTTCCGCCGAGTTGCGCCAGGCCCTGACGCGCCATGTGCGCGCGGAGATCGGCCCCATCGCCAGTCCGGATTTGCTTCAGTGGGCCCCCGGCCTGCCCAAGACTCGCTCCGGCAAGATCATGCGGCGCATCCTGCGCAAGGTGGCGGCCAATGAACTGGACAATTTGGGGGACACCAGCACCCTGGCTGAGCCGGCCGTGGTGGAGGATCTGGTGGCCAACCGGATGAACCGCTGAAGGCGAGCCTCAGGATGACGGCGAGCCAGCGGGAGGGGCGGCCCCCGGGCCCGGAACAGGCGGGGGAGGCCTGGCGGCAGGCCTGCCTGGATTACTGGGGGGATCTGTCCCGGGCCGCCATCCAAGGGGTGAGCGCCCTCGGGGACCAACTGCTCCGCCAGGGCCAGCGGGGGCAAGCCCCCCTCGCCCCCGAAGAGTGTTACGACCTGTGGCTTGAAAGCGCGGAAGGGGCCTATCGGCAGGTGGCTTTCACGGAGGAACACGCCCGCCATGTCGCCGCCGTGGCGGACGCCTGGGCGGCCCTGAGGGAGGCCGCAGGGCCGGGGAATCCCGAGCTTGCCGAGACCTTGCCGCCGGCGGGCTTGTTGGACCCCGGCGCCTTGGCCCGACAACTGGAGCGGGGGTTTGCGGCCTTCGCGGGCCAGGCCGAGCTGGGGGAGGGCGTCTCGAGGCGGTCCCTGGAGCATGAGCAGGACCAGACCCGGCTGTTCCGCTACGAGCCGCTGACCCACGCGCAAGACGCCATTCCCGTCCTGATCGTCTATGCCTTGGTGAACCGGCCTTATGTCATGGACTTGCAGGAAGACCGCTCCCTGATTCGGGGGTTGCTCAAGGCCGGCCTGGATGTGTATCTGTTGGATTGGGGCCGCCCCGGCCCCGGCGACGAGGGCCTGAGCCTGGACGATTACATCAACCGCTATTTAGGGGCCGCCGTTGACTGCGTCAGGGAGCGGCGCGGGTTGGCCCGGATCAATCTCTTAGGGGCCTGCCAGGGGGGCGTCTTCAGCCTGTGTTTCGCGGCCCTGCATCCGGACAAGGTGGCCCGGTTGGTCACCACCGTCACGCCGGTTGACTTCCACACCCGGCATGATCTTCTCAGTCATCTCACGCGGCGCATCGACATAGACCGCTGGGTCGATGGCGGGGGCAATGTGCCGGGGGAGTGCTTGAACTGGCTCTTCGCGATCATCAACCCGGGCCGTTGCGCGGGGCGCAAATACCGGGAACGCCTGAGCCGGCTAGGAGATCAGGGCCAGCTGGAGACCTTCCTGCGCATGGAGCGGTGGATCGCTGACAGCCCGCCCCAGGCCGGCGCGGCCTGCCGGCAATTTGTCAAGGACTTCTACCAACAGAACAAGCTGGTGAAGGGGCAGGTTCGCATAGGCGGGCGGCAGGTTGATCTTGAGAACATCGCCGCGCCGGTGCTGAATGTCTATGCGCAACAGGATCACATCGTGCCGCCGGACGCCGCCAAGGCCCTGGCGGGTTGCTTGAGCGATGTGGCTTACGAGGAGCTGGCCTTGCCCGGCGGGCATATCGGCATCTATGTGGGGGCCGCCTCCCAGGGCCCGTTGCCAGCCGCCATCAGCGATTGGCTCCGTCAAGGGCCGGGCGGCGTCTGAGGGTTTCAGCGGCGCCGGCTACAGCCGCAGGCGTTTGAACAGGCCTTCGGGGAGGGCGCGGATGATGAACATGAGCAGGCGCCAGACGCGGCGCACATACACCACATCGCGGCGCCGGCCTAAGGCTTTCACCACGACGGCGGCGACTTCCTCCGGCGTGGCGGTCAATGAGGCCGGCAACGCCATTCCCGCGGTCATGCGGGTGTTGGCGTAGCCAGGTTTGACTGTCATAACATGCACGCCGGAGGGGGCCAATCGGTTGCGCAGGCCCGACAGGAAGGCGCTCAGCCCCGCCTTGGCGGAGCCGTAGATGTAATTGACCGCCCGTCCTCGGTCCCCCGCCACCGAACTGAACCCCACTAAGACGCCGTGTCCGCGCCGCTCAAAAGACTTGGCCAGGGCCTCTAACAACAGCGCCGGTCCCAGGTAATTGGTTCGCATCACCCGTTCCGCCGCCTTGCCGTCTCGCTGGCTTTCCGCCTTAGGGTCCAACAGCCCGACGACGCACAGGGCCGCATCCGGCAAGGGATCGAGTTGGTTTAGCAATGCCGCGCCGCCATCCTCGTCCAACACATCGCAATGGCTTGTGGCCACCAAGGCTCCGGTGCGGACGCGGAGGTCCTGCGCCTCCTGCTGGAGACGCTGCGGGTCCCGGGCCGCGAGTTGCAGGGACCAGCCCTCTGCCGCCAACCGGCGAGCGATGGCGCGACCCAAATCCGAGGTGGCGCCGATCACTAAGGCTGTTTTGCCGGCGCCGTCCCTCGCCGGCGCTCTCATAGCGCCAACCGCCGCGACAGAGCCGAGGCGAATCGGGGCGGCGCGCCGGCCGCCTGGGCCCGGACCTCGGCGAAACGCTCGTAGTGGGGGTAGCCTTGGCGGCCTCCCGCCGCGTCGCAACAGGAGTCTTTGGCGAAATAGACGCGCCCGCCGTGGTCATGGGCGAGTCGATCCAACGCCGCCATCAACGCCGGGGCGTCGTTGTTCATGGGAACATCCACCGCCAAAGTGTAGCCCTCCATGGGAAAGGATAGCAACCCTTCGCCAGCCGGTCCCAACAGCTTCAGCACGGCGAGGCATGGACCCGGCCGGGCCTCGGCGGCGCATGCCAACAGGGCTTGCAAGCCCTTTGCGCTTTCGCTTTTGGGCAACGCGCATTGATGTTGCGCGAAGCCCCGTTTGCCGTAGAGACGGTGCCACGCTCCTATCCGATCCAGGGGAAAAAAGAACCGGTCGAAAGATGCCGGGCGGGGGCCGCCGCGCCGGGCCCCGCGGTGGTAGCGCAACTCGTTGAAAAGCTTGAGCGAGACCCTGTTGAGCAAGCCCGCAGGCGTCGCCGCCGGCGCTGTCATCAGGGGGGCCGCGGCTCGCCGCAGGGGGCGGGAAGCAAGCCGCGGCGGCAACTCGCCCCGCGCCATGAAGCGGCCGCGGAGCAACAGCGCGCGCCCTTGGCGCGGCCCCCGGGCCGTGCTGTCGAGCCACGCCACGCTGTAGGGCCAGTCCTGGGATTCTTCGAACAGGGCCATGGTCTCGTCGAGATCGTTGGTGGCTATGGTCTCCTCTAAGAGGAAAGTGGTTTCCACCGGCCGCAACCGGAAACTCGCGGACAAAATCACGCCAGTCAACCCCATGCCGCCTATGGTGGCGTGGAAGAGTTCGGCGTTGTTCGAGCGACTGCACTCGCGCGGGCCGGCGAGGGTGGCCAAGGTCAGGGACTCCAGATGGGCGCCGAAGGAGCCGTCGCGGTGGTGATTCTTGCCATGGACATCCGCGGCGATCATGCCGCCGACGGTGACGAACCGGGTGCCGGGGACCACCGGCGGGAACCAGCCCCGCGGCGCGAAAGCGTCTATGATGTCGGCGAGCAATGCGCCGGCCTCGCAACGCAACAGGCCCGTCTTGTCATCGAAGGACTGCAACCGGTTCATCGCCAACATGGACACCGTGAGTTCGGGATTGAGGGCCGCGTCGCCGTAAGCTCGTCCATTGCCGCGGGCGATCAGGGTGTCGCGGCCCTTGAGCAGGCCGGGGAGGGCGTCGCCGTCCCGCAGCCGCGCCACCCGGCAAGCTAAGGTCGGATAGCGCCCCCAGCCGCTGAGCCTCGTCAGGGCGGCGTCCGTCACAGGGCCGCGGCGAACGCCGCCAACAGGCCCAAGCCGGTCAGCCAACTGACCGGATCCCGCAAGGTGAACAACACCGGGTCATCGTCCATCGCGCCGCGATGGGCGAATAAGAGCAGGCGTCCCTGCCAGTAGGCGATCAGGGGGCAGGCGAACCACAGCGTCTCGGGCCGGGCGTAGAGCATGGTCACTGCTGGGTTTTGAATGTAGAGGGCCAACACCACCACCGAGATCAAGGCGCTGGCCGCGCCCAGGGCGGCGAGGACCGGGAGATCTTGAACCAAGTAGGGACGGTTGTTGTCTCCATAGGCGGCGCCAGGGGGCAGGTGGAGTTCTTTTTGCCGTTTGCTGATGGCCAAGGTGAAAAACACAAAGGCGAAAAAGGTGAGAAACCAAGGCGACAGACTGATGGAGGTCGCCACCCCGCCGGCGAAGACGCGCAACAGGTAAAAGCTCACTAAGGTCAGGATGTCGAGCATCAGCTTGCGCTTGAGCCACAGCGTGTAGGCCACATTCGCCGCCACATAGAGCAGGGCGCAGACCCCCAGGGCCGTCGATAACAGGAAGGCCAAGGCGAGTCCGCCTGCCGCCAGCCCCGCGGCGCAACAGGCGGCGGGCCTCAAGGGCGTTTTCCCCGCGGCGATGGGACGCAGGCGCTTGCTCGGATGCAGGCGGTCCTGGGGGCGGTCCAACAGGTCGTTGAACAGGTAAGCGCCGGAGGCGCAGGCCGACATGGCCGCGAAGGCGCCTGCGGCCGCGAGCCAAGTCGCTGGCAGAACCTCGTGGGCGGCCACGGCCGGGAAGAACACCAGCAGGTTTTTGCTCCAGTGGTGCGGGCGCAAGGCTCGCAAGCAGTCGAGCCAATGGCCGTCGGGCCCCAACTCGCGCTCGCGGCGCGCCGCTTTCATGGCGCCGTTGCGATGCCGGCGTTCGCCGGTTTGTTCTTCAGGGATGGCATGGGGCTTCAGGCGCTCGCGCCGGGCCGGCTCAGGCGGAGGTCAGGCGGGCTATCCTCAGAGGCGCCGGCGGATGGGAATCGTGAAAAGCCGAATACAGCGGCTCCGGGGTCAGGGTGTTGGCGTTCTCCCGGTAGAGCTTGACCAAGGCGCTTGCCAACGCGCCAGGCCCCCCCTGGGCGGCGGCGAAGTCATCCGCCTCGAACTCGTGGCGGCGGGAGATCGAGGAAAACAGGGGTTGCAGGAACAAGGCGAAGGCCGGCGCGACTAAGGCGAAGAGGGTCAAGGCGGCGTAATCCGAGGGCCGGTCGACCCCCAGGCCCGCGTAGAACCAAGGCGCGTCCGCCAACAGGGCCAAGACGCCGCAACCCGCCAGGAAGAGCAGGGCCAACAGGGCCATGCGCTTCTTGACATGATGGCGCTTGAAGTGTCCCAGCTCGTGGGCCAACACCGCCTCGATCTCGTCATGGGACAGTTGCTCCACCAGGGTGTCGAAGAACACGATGCGCTTGTTGGCCCCCAATCCCGTGAAGTAGGCGTTGCCGTGGGTGGAGCGGGCGGAACCGTCCATGACGAAGATCCCGTCGTTGGCGAAGCCGTTGCGTTGCAACAGGGCCGCGATGCGGGCCTCCAGGGCTGGGTTGTCCAGGGGCCTGAAGGTGTTGAACAATGGCGCGATGAGGGCGGGGTAGGCCCAGAGCATGGCCGTGCTGAAGCCTAGCCACGCCAACCATAGCCACAGCCACCAATAGGCGCCGGCGGCGGCCATGAGCCACAGGGCCAAGGCGATCATGGGCGTTCCCAACAGCAGCGTGAGGGCCAGGCCTTTCAACAGGTCCGTCAGAAACAATTTCGGGGTGATGCGGTTGAAGCCGAAGCGCTGTTCCAGCCCGAAGGCGCGGTAGGCGGCCAATGGCGCGTCCAACAGGGCCGAAATCACTAAGGCCGCCAGGATAAAGAGCGTGCCGGTCCACAAGGGGGGCAATTGCCAAGCCCGCGCCAGTCCGTCCAAGCCGTTGAGGGCCCCGCCCAAGGTCCATAGCAACAGCAACAGCGAGGAGAGCGCCAGCTCCGCTGTTCCGACGCAGGTCTTGGCGCAAGTGTAGTCCGCCGCCTTGTGGTGCGCCGCGAGGGGAATGTCGGCGCTGAAGGCCGGCGGCACCGCCGCCCGATGGGCCTGGATGTGCCGGATGTGGCGCCGGCCCAGGCCCCAGCGCAACAACAGGCCCGCCGCCACCGCGCTGAGGAACAGGCCGGTAAAAGCGTTCATCCTAATGATAATAAGGCTTGCTGTCTGAAATTCAACCCGCGCCAGGCCTGCGGGCCGGGGGGCCGCGGTTTTGCAACGCCCCTGTCTCGGTTAAAATACGCCCCTTAAAGGTTCAGACAGAGGCTCAAACATGCCATCCGCCCGCGACAACCTGATATGGATCGATCTCGAAATGACGGGTCTGGATCCGGAATCAGACCGCATCATCGAGATCGCCACGGTGGTGACCGACCCTCAGCTGAGCACCATAGCGGAGGGCCCGGCCTTGGCCCTCTTCCAGCCGGAGTCCGTCCTGAAGGCCATGGATCAATGGAACCGGGAACATCACGCCAAGTCCGGCCTGTTGGAGCGGGTGCGCGCCAGCGACTGCTCCGTGGCGGACGCCGAGGCCCTCACCCTGGATTTTCTGCAACGCCACGCGCCGGCGGGCCGCTCTCCCATGTGCGGCAGCGGCATCTGCCAGGATCGGCGTTTCCTGCACCGCCTCATGCCCCGTCTTGAGCGCTATTTTCACTACCGCAACCTGGATGTCAGCACGGTGAAGGAGCTGGTCCGGCGCTGGGACGCCGGCGCGGAGCCTTACGCCAAGGAGTCGTCCCACCGGGCCCTGGACGACATTCGGGACTCCATAGAGGAACTGCGACACTACCGCAAGCTGTACTTCACCTGTTAGGGCCGTCCCGGCGTTTTCCCTGATGGCCCTGCCCCTGGATTTGCACACCGCCGCCCAGGCCCGGGCCTTGGACCAGCTTGCCGCCAAGGACTGGGGCCTGCCTTCCCTGACCCTGATGGAACGGGCCGGGGCCGCCGCTGTCCAGCGGTTGACCCGGCGCTATCCCGGCGCGCGCAAGCTGCTGGTGGTCTGCGGCGGCGGCAACAATGGCGGCGACGGCTATGTGGCGGCGCGCCTGGCTCTGGAACAGGGTTTGGCGGCGCGGGTGGCGGCCGTGGCGGACCCGGAGCGGCTCCAAGGGGATGCGGCCCATTGCGCCCGGCGGTTCGCGGAGGCCGGCCCGGGCCTCATCGAAAAGACCCTCTCACCCGCCGCTTTCGACCAAGCCGATCTCATCGTTGACGCTTTGTTCGGCACCGGCCTGTCCCGGGCCCCGCAAGGGGCGTTTCTCGACGCCATAGCCATGATCAACGAGGCAACCGCGCCCGCGTTGGCCTTGGACCTTCCCTCGGGCCTGTGCGCCGACACGGGAAACCCCTTGGGCGCGGCTGTCAAAGCCGACGCCACCTTGAGTTTCATCGGGTTGAAACGGGGCTTGTTCACGGGGGCCGGGCCGGAGTTTTGCGGCGAGGTTCTGTTTGACGACCTGGGAGTGCCGGCGGGGCTCTACGAGGAGGTCGAGGCCGGCGCCGCTTTGATTGATCCGGTTTCCGTCTCGCAAAGCTTGCCGCGCCGCCCCCGCCACGCCCACAAGGGAGATTGCGGTCACGCCTTGATCATCGGCGGGGATTGGGGCTATTTAGGGGCCGCCCTGTTGGCGGGCAGCGCCGCCGCCCGGGCCGGCGCGGGCCTGGTCACGGTGGCGACGCGGCCGGAACACGCCGCCCAGCTGGCTCTGTTTCGACCGGAGCTGATGACCGTAGCCCTGAACGCCCCCCAGGACCTCAGGGCCCCCCTGCGCCGGGCCGATGTGGTGGCTCTGGGCCCCGGCTTAGGCCAGGGGGATTGGGCCTCGGGTCTGTTCGCGCAAGCCCTGGAGACACGCTTGCCCATGGTGGTGGACGCCGACGCCCTGAACCTGTTGGCCGCCGACCCGCAACGCCGGCAAAACTGGGTGTTGACGCCGCACCCCGGCGAAGCGGCCCGGCTGTTGGGAACTAACGCCCAGGCCCTGCAGGCGGACCGGTTCGCCGCTGTCGCCGCGGTGCGGGAGAAGTTCGGCGGGACGGCGCTCCTCAAAGGCGCCGGTAGCCTGGTGATGGAAGAACAGGGGCCCATCCGGGTCAACCGCTCCGGCAATCCGGGCATGGCCACCGGGGGCATGGGGGATGTGTTGACGGGCCTCATCGCCGGCCTGATGGCCCAGGGCCTGGCGCCGGGGGCCGCCGCCGTCGCTGGCGTCTGTCTGCATGGGCAAGCCGCCGATGCCTGCGCCGCCGCCAGCGGCCAGCGGGGGTTGTTGGCGGGCGATCTCCTAGCCGCGTTGCCGCCCCTGCTCAACCCCGATTGATGCGGGTCCGCATCGACAGCCCGGAGGCCATGGAGGCCTTCGCCGCCGCCATGAGCCGTTGCTTGGGGGCTGAGCCGAGCTTGGTCCCGCCGCGCTCCGGCGGCGGCGCGTCGGAACCGGCCCCTGACGCCGCCGTGCGACGCCTGTACCTGCAAGGGGAGCTAGGGGCCGGCAAGACCACCTTTGTGCGGGGGTTGTTGCGCGGTTTGGGCTATCAGGGCCTGGTGAAAAGCCCCACCTACGCCTTGGTGGAACCCTACGAGGCGGGGGGGCGCCGCCTCTATCACTTCGACCTCTACCGGCTGGCGGCCCCGGAGGAGCTGGTAGCCCTGGGGGGGCGGGATTATTTCGATGAGCGCGGCCTGTGCCTGGTGGAATGGCCGGAACGGGCCGCGGGCGTCCTGCCGCCCCCTGATCTGCTGTTGCGTCTGAGCCTGGCGGGGACGGGGCGGGAGTTGGACTGCGAGGCCCGCACCCCGGCGGGGGAGCGGTGCCTGGCGGGTTGCGCCTCACTCATGGGGGGCCAATGAGCCTACAAGTCGCGCCGATGCGCTGTCTCGGTCTTTTTCTATAAGATATTTAAAAAAAACATAAAGATAGCTTGACTTCTTAAAAAAAAGTTGAAATAATCGCCGCACACTGCCAAATTCAGGGCCTGGTATGCGATTTATTGCGGCTTTTTGCTTATGGGCTCTCGGCGCCGTCGCCGGGGCCGAACCGGTGCGGCTTGAGAATGTGCGCATGTGGAACGCGCCCGACAACACCCGCGTTGTGTTCGATGTGACCTCCCCAGTGCGACACAAGATTGAGCTGTTGAGCGATCCCTTCCGGGTGGTGGTGGACCTGCGGGACGCCCGGCTAACCGGCCGCCTGACCCAGCCCGTCGCCCAGGACCGGTTCTTGAAAAAGATCAGGGCCGGCAAGCACCAAGGTTTCCTGAGGATGGTGCTGGAGCTGAAGAAACACGCCACGCCCCGGAGTTTCCAGTTGCCGCCGAACTCGCGCTACGGCACCGGCTGGTGATCGACATCGGCGCCGCCGCGGTGCCGGCCCCGCCCCCGGCTGACATCGCCCAGCCCGTCTTGTTTCGCGATGTGGTGATCGCCATAGACGCCGGCCATGGGGGCGAAGACCCTGGGGCCGTGGGGCCCAAAGGCACTTATGAAAAGACGGTGGTGTTGCAGATAGCGAAGCGCTTGGCGGCCCTGGTCAACCAGGAGCGGGGGATGCGCGCCGTGCTGGTGCGAGAAGGCGATTACTACCTGAGCCTGCGCAAGCGCATAGACCTGGCGCGCCGGCGCAAGGCCGACCTGTTTGTCTCCATCCACGCGGACGCCTTCCGCAACCCCAAGGCCCGGGGCTCGTCCGTCTATGTGTTGTCCCGGCGCGGCGCCAGTAGCGAACACGCCCGCTGGTTGGCGGAGCGGGAGAACACCGCCGATCTGGTGGGAGGCGTCAGTTTGGACGACAAAGACAATTTGTTAGCGTCGGTGTTGCTGGATCTCTCCCAGACGGCGAGCCTGGAGGCGAGCATCGAGGCGGCGGAAAAGGTGTTGAGGGGCATGAAGAAGGTGGGCCGGGTGCATAAACCGGGGGTGGAATCCGCCGCCTTTGCCGTGTTGAAGTCCCCCGACATCCCGTCGATTTTGGTTGAGACCGCCTTCATCTCCAATCCGGCGGAGGAAAAACAACTGCGCAGTCCCGCCCACCAGCGCAAGATCGCCCGGGCCGTCTTCGCCGGAATCAGGAACTATTTTGTCCTGCGGGCCCCGGAAGGGGCCTTGTTGGCGGCCCGCAAGCACACCATCGCCCGGGGCGACACCTTGTCCGCCATCGCCCGGCGCTACGGCGTCAGCCTGCAGCGCCTGCGGGTCCTCAACCGCCTTGCCGACGACGAGATCAGAACGGGCCAGGTCCTGGCCATTCCCCCCACCAGCGACAGCTGAGGCAAGCAACGGCCGGCCCCGTCCCTTGTGAAATCAGGGCGGGCCTATTATCCTGCTGACATGACCGAAATAACGGGTGTGCCGCGCATCGCCGAGTTGCCCGCCACCTTGGCGAGCCAGATCGCGGCGGGGGAGGTGATCGAGCGGCCCGCCGCGGTCGTCAAGGAGCTGATGGAGAACAGCTTGGACGCGGGGGCCCGTCAGATTGACATCGCCGTGGCGGAGGGGGGCCGCAAGCGCGTCTCGGTCAGCGACGACGGCCATGGCATCCACCCCGACGACATGGAGCTGGCCCTGCGGCGCCACAGCACCAGCAAGCTCAACAGGCAGTCCGATTTGGACTGCATCGCCAGCCTGGGGTTTCGCGGCGAGGCCCTGGCCAGCATCGCGGCGGTGTCCCGGTTTTCCCTCACTTCGAGAACGGCGCAAGCGGAGGCGGCGTGGCGCTTGTCCTTCGACCCGGTCAGCGGCAACGCGGCGCTGAAACCGGCGGCCCGCCCCCCTGGCACCACCGTGGAGGCCGTCGACATTTTCCAGGCCCTCCCGGCGCGGCGCAAGTTTCTGCGCAGCCGGCGGACGGAGTTCTCGCGCATCCTCGATGCGGTCAAGCGCGCGGCCTGCGGTCACTTTGGCGTCGGCTTCGCCTTGACCCACGACGACAAGCCGGTGTTGCGCTACGCCGCCTGTCGCGCCGACCTGGGGGAGCGGGTGGCGCAGGTCTTCGGCCGGCAGTTTCTGAGCAAGGCGCTCCTGGTGGAGCGCGAATCCCAGGGCATGAAATTGTGGGGTTGGTTAGGCAGCGGCGACCTGAGCCGCGGCCAGTCCGACCGGCAGTTCTGGTTTGTCAATGGCAGGGCGGTGCAAGACAAGCATTTGCTTCATGCCGCCCGCGCCGCCTTGGGGGAGGACCTGCCGGCGGGCCGCTATCTCTCGTGCTTGTTGCACCTGGAACTGGACCCGGCGGTTGTGGATGTCAATGTCCACCCCGCCAAGAGCGAGATCCGGTTCCGAGCCCCCCGGGACGCCCATGACTTCGTCAGCGCCAGTCTGCGCCGGGCCTTGCAAGCCGCCCACCGGCTGGATCTAGGGGGTGCCGCCGAGCCTCCCCCGGCGGGCGCCGCGCCCGCCGCCACCGCCGTTGGTGCGCCCGCCGCCACCGCCATTGCCACTGGCGGCGCGGCCCCCGCCGGGCCGGCGCCCCGTCCTCCCCCGCCGCTGGCGCCCCCCCCTCAGGGGCCGGAGCGCCGGCCCTTGCAGGTGGGGGAGGCGGGGGCCTTCTACGAAAGCATAAAGCCCAGGGAGGAGCAGGGCGATCTGATTGACGGCGCCCCCAGCCTGGGCGCGCCGGTGGCGGCCCTAGGGCGGCGTCTCATGTTGGCGCAACGGGGGGAGGAGTGGGTCCTCATCGATGCCCACGCCGTCGCCAGCCAGGTCTTGTTGCGGCAGTTTGAAAAGGCCTGCCGGGGGCCGGGGCCCCGGCGCCGTCCGCTGTTGGTCCCCGTCGAGATCAAGGCCAGCCCGGAACAACTGGAGCTGGTGGGACGGCATGGGCCGGCCTTGGAGGCCCTAGGCCTGGAGTTGCGGGCGGTCGCCGCCGACGCCCTCCTGATCAAGGCCATCCCGGCCCTGTTGGAGGAGGCCGATGTCAAGACGCTGACGCGGGCCGCGTTGGCGGGCCTGGCGCGCTTGCGGGACCCGGAGGATCCCGGGCCGGCCTTGCGGGAATGTTTGGTCCTGGGTCGGGGGGAGCGAACCGACATCCCCACCCGCCCCGAGTTGCGGACCTTGTTGAGGGACCTGGACAGCGCCGGCGTTGACACCACGGCGAAGCGCCGCAAGGGGCTGTGGCGCGTCTTGTCCATAGACGAGCTTCGCCGGTTGCTTGATGCCGCCTGAGGCCTCGGCCCCCTGGGGGCCGGGAGACCCCCCGGCGATCTTTTTAATGGGACCGACGGCGGCGGGCAAGACCGAGCTGGCCCTGGCCCTGGCCCGTTGGTTGCCGGTGGAGCTGATCAGCGTCGATTCCGCCATGGTGTACCGGGGGCTGGACATCGGCACGGCGAAACCGTCGCGGGCGGCGCGGGAGCAGGTCCCGCACCACCTGATCGACATCTGCGAGCCCACCGAGTCCTATTCCGCCGGCCGCTTCCGGCGCGACGCCTTGGCGGCCATGGCGGCCATCCGCGCCCAGGGCCGGGCGCCGCTGTTAGTGGGCGGCACGGGCCTGTATTTCCGCGCCTTGGAGCAGGGTTTTTCCGATCTGCCGCCCACGGACCGCGCCGTGCGGGAGCGGCTCGAGGCCCGGTTGCGGGACCATGGCCTGGCCGCGTTGCGGACCGAACTGGAGCGGGTTGACCCCGCCTCGGCCCGCCGCATCCACCCCAACGACTCCCAGCGCACGCAACGGGCCCTGGAGGTGTATGAGGCCACGAACACGCCCCTCTCCGAGCTGTTCGCCCGGGGGCGGCTCAACCCGCTTTCCCAGGGACTGATCAAGCTGGCGTTGGCGCCCTCTGACCGGCGCGTCGCCCGGGAGCGCATCCGGCGGCGCTTTCGGGCCATGTTGGAGGCCGGCCTGGTGGAGGAAACGCGCCGCTTCTTCCAGCGGGACGACATGAACGCCGGCTTGCCATCCATGCGCCTGGTGGGCTACCGGCAGGCGTGGCGCCATCTTGAGGGACGAATTGACGCGGCGGCGCTGGAGGAGCAGGCGGTGACCGCCACGCAGCAACTGGCCAAACGGCAACTCACCTGGTTGCGCGGCGAGCGCGGCGCGGTCTGGTTCGATAGCCTGGACCCGGCCCATCCACAAGCGGCGTTGGCGTTTCTGCAAGCGCGCCTGAAGACCCCTGTTGATTCTGTCGCCGGGTGACGGGGCCTCTATGTTTGCGGCCACAGCTGGGCCAAGGCCGCCTCCAGCTCCGGCGGCAGGGGGGCAAGAAGGCGGCAGGGCCCGGCATCGTCCAAGGCGGGCAGCTCCAGTTGCGAGGCGTGCAAGAACATCCGCTTGAGGCCCAGGGCCCTCAGGGTTTTGTTGAAGGCTCGGTCGCCGTATTTTTTGTCGCCTCCCACTGGATGGCCCAAGGCCCTGGCGTGAACCCGTATCTGGTGGGTGCGGCCGGTGGCGATGCGAACCCTGACATAGGTGGCTTCCCGGCGCCGCGCCACGGTCTCGAACTCGGTGCGGGCGGTCTTGCCCGTCGCCTCCACCTGGACCCGGTCGCCGGCGGGTCCGCCGCGTCGGCGCAGGGGCGCGGTCACGACGCGCTTTGCGCCGCGCAACGCCCCGCCCAACAGGGCCGCGTACTGCTTGCGCACCCGGCCCTCTCGCAGCGCGGCGTTGAGCTGGCGCAGGATGGCCATGTCTTTCGCCAACAACAGGCACCCTGAGGTCTCCTTGTCCAGCCGGTGGGCCAATTGCAGGGCCGGCAAGTCCGGGCGCGCCGCCCGCAGCAACTCCACCACCCCGAAGGCGGTGCCCGTGCCGGCGTGGACCCCCAGGCCGGCGGGTTTGTCGATGACGAGGAGCCGCGAGTCCTCCCGCAGGACCCGGGTGCGGATCATGTCCAACAGGCGCGCCGGGGGCGTGGCGGCGGCGGGGGCCGTAGCGAAAGTCGGCGGGACCCGCACCCGGTCGCCGGCTTGCAGGCGGCGCTCCGGCTTGGCGCGACCGCCGTTCACCCGCGCCTCGCCGCGCCGGATCATGGAGTAGATCCGGCTTTCAGGCACCCCCTTCAGGCGGCTTGCCAGGAAATTGTCCAGGCGGCGGCCCGCTTGGTCGGGCGCCACCAACACGGCGCCCCCCGGGCTTTTTTTCTCGTTGCTTCGCGCCATGGGCAGGATTGAAAAAAACAGAATCGGCCCCCTATTTTCACGAATAAGGAATAGACTGGCAAAACAAAAACGGAAAAAAGAGGGGTGGGAGCCCTGTTTTTCCGCTTTCGGTTTGCGCTACAATCGAACCGCACAATATGAAGATCGGCAACCATCAACAAGGCGCGCCATGAGCAGGGGTCATCACACGCTGCAAGACCCGTTTCTTAACGCGTTGCGCAAGGAACGGACGCCGGTGTCCATGTACCTTGTGAACGGCATCAAATTGCAGGGTCGGATCGAGTCTTTCGATCAGTTCGCGATCTTGCTGAAAAATTCGGTGGACCAGCTGGTCTATAAACACGCCATATCGACCATCGTGCCGGCTCGGAAGGTGAATTTTCCGCGGGCGGAGGCGGAACAGGAGAGCGACGAATCCTGATGGGGGCGCGCCGGCCCGAGGCCGCGGTTTGAACGCGGCGTCCTCAAGAGGGCGCGGGGCCGTTCTCGTCCATGTCCAATTTCCCCAGGCGCGGCGCAACGAGGAGCTGACCGAGTTTGTCCGGCTGGCGCGCTCCGCTGGCCTGGCGCCCCTGGACACGATCACCGGCCGCCGCGACCGCCCCGGGGCCAAGTTTTTCGTCGGTTCCGGCAAGGTGGAGGAAATAAAACGGTCGGTGCAAGACCGCCAGGCGGATGTGGCGGTGTTCAACCACAGTCTGTCGCCGGCCCAGGAGCGCAACCTGGAGCGGGAGATATGTTGCCGGGCCTTGGACCGGGTGGGACTGATCCTTGATATTTTCTCTCAGCGGGCCCGGACTTACGAGGGCAAACTGCAAGTGGAGCTGGCCCAGTTGCAACACTTGTCCACGCGCCTGGTGCGGGGCTGGTCCCACTTGGAGCGCCAGAAGGGAGGCATAGGCTTGCGCGGCCCCGGCGAGACCCAGCTGGAAACGGACCGGCGCCTGATCGGCAAGCGGATCAAATCCATAGGGGCCCAGTTGCAGAAGGTGAAGGGCCGCCGGGCCCAGGGGCGCAGGTTGCGCAAGCGCAACCGGTTGGCTTTGGTCTCCTTGGTGGGCTACACCAACGCCGGCAAATCCACCTTGTTCAACCGGCTCACCGGGGCCGGCGTCTATTGCGCCGACAAGCTGTTCGCCACCCTGGATCCCACCATCCGGCGCATGGAGCTGGGGGGCGGCTTTCCGGCCCTGCTGAGCGACACGGTGGGGTTCATCAGCCATATCCCCCATGATTTGGTGGAGTCCTTTCACGCCACTTTGGACGAGATCAGGGACGCCGATTTGCTTCTGCATGTCATCGATGTCAACGACGAGGGCCCGACCCGCATCGATGAGGTCAACCAGGTGGTGGATGCCTTAGGGGCTACCGCCATTCCCCAGATTTTGGTGTTCAACAAAATCGACCAGGCCGGCGGGAGTTGTTCCGGCGCCCGGGCCAAGTTCGCGCCGCGCCTGAACGGCGGCGCCCCGCGCAGCTGGGTGTCCGCCGCCACTGGGGCCGGGCTGGCGGAACTGAAGCAACTCATCCGGGAGGCGCTTAAAGAAAAGATCCCGAGGGCCTGCGGGGCCTAGGGCCGTTTTGTGTTAGAATCGACGCACGCTAACCGCGACAACGAGGTGCACGCAATGGCATGGAATGAACCACCGCAAAACAAGGGGGACGACCCCTGGGGCAACCGGGGCGGCGACGGCCCCCCGGACCTGGATGAGATCATCCGCAAAATGCAACAGGGCTTTGGCGGGCTGTTCGGGAAGAAATCGTCCGGCGCGTCCGGCGGCAAGAAGGGGGGGCGCGGCGGCTTCGCTTTTTCCTGGCTGGCGGTGGCGTTGGTCCTGTCAGTGGTGGTGTTGATCGACATCACTTACTTGATCGATCAACAGGAGCGGGGCGTCGTCATGCGCTTTGGACGCTACGAGAGCACCCTGCAACCGGGATTGAATTTCGTCTTTCCCACCCCCATCGACAGAGTTGTAACGCTCAATGTGGGCCAAGTGCGCTCCATCACCCACAAGGCCTCCATGCTGACCCAGGACGAGAACATCGTCGATGTGGAAGTCGCCGTGCAGTGGCGGATTAACGAGCCGGCGGACTACATCTTCAATGTGCGGGACCCGGCCATGACCCTGAGGCAGGTCACGGAGAGCGCCGTGCGGGCGGTCATCGGGCAGAGCAAGCTGGACTATGTGCTGACCGAAGGCCGTAGCGAGATAGCGCAACAACAGCAAGAGCTGATGCAGAAGATCCTGGTGGACGACTATCGGGCGGGCATTCTCATCGTCACGGTGGAGATGCAACCCGCCAAACCCCCTGAGGATGTCAAGGCGGCCTTTGACGACGCCATCAAGGCCCGGGAGGACGAACAGCGGTTGGTGAACGAGGCGGAGGCCTATCGCAACGACATCCTGCCCAAGGCCCGGGGCGGGGCGGCGCGGGTCATGGAAGAGGCCAACGCCTACAAGGCCTCCGTGACCGCCAAATCGGAGGGCGACGCGGCGCGTTTCGAGAAGTTGTTGACGGAATACGAGCAGGCGCCCGAGATCACCCGCAAGCGCCTGTATTTGGAGTCCATTGAATCGGTGCTGTCCAACACTAACAAGGTGTTGCTTGACGCGGAAGGCGGCAACAGTCTGATGTACCTGCCGCTGGACCGCCTGATGCAATCCCGGTCTATTTCCGCGTCGGAGCTGGCCCAGGGATTGAGGTCCGACGCCGCCGCGTCTCAATCGGCGCGGGAGGCGGCGGAACGAATTAACAACAGAACGCGGGGGGCGCGCTAACCATGTTGCTGCGAATCATTGTCCCGGTTGCCATTGCCGCAATCGTCGCTTATTTCTCCCTGTTCCGGGTGCAACAGTACGAACAGGCCATCGTCTTCAAGTTCAGGGAGATACACCGCTCCGATTACAAGCCGGGCCTGCATGTCATGGTGCCGGTGATGAACACCGTCAAGAAGTTTGAGACGCGCTTGTTGAACCTGGACCGGGAGCCTCAGCGTTTTTTGACCGTGGAGAAAAAGGATGTGATTGTCGACTACTACGCGAAATGGCGCATCTCGGATGTTGAGAAGTTCTACATAGCCACCCGCGGCGGCGATGTGCATTACGCCAACGGCCTCTTGGGGCAACGCATCAACCGCGCCCTGCGGGACGAGTTCGGCAAGCGCACGGTGCAGGAGGTGGTGGCGGGCGAGCGGGGCGAGATCCTCGATGTGGTGGAGACCACCACGGATCAGTTGCGGGATGAATTGGGGATCACCGTGGCCGATGTGCGCACCAAGCGCATAGACTTGCCGGCGGAGGTCAGCAATTCGGTGTATGACCGCATGCGGGCCGAGCGCACCCGGGTGGCCAAGGATTTTCGCGCCCGCGGCGCCGAAGCGGCGGAGCGGATCCGGGCCAACGCCGACCGGGAGCGGGAGATCATCCTGGCCAACGCCTACCGGGACGCGGAGACGATTCGCGGCGAGGGCGACGCCTTGGCCACCGAGATCTACGCCGCGGCCTTTGGCAAAAATCAGGAGTTCTACACGCTGTACCGCAGCCTGAACGCCTACCGGGCCAGTTTCAACAACAGCAGCGACATCCTCCTGTTAGAGCCGGATTCGGACTTTTTCAAGTATTTCAACAACGCCTTGGGCGAGTAGCCCAGCCCCTTGAAACTGGAGCGCGCCCGCCGTGTGGACCGAGTTGCTGAGCGCCTTGGCCTTGGTGTTGATCCTGGAGGGCGTGTTGCCCTTCGCCTGCCCCGAATGGCTGAAGCGCCAGTTGTTGGCGGCCTCCCAGGCTGACAACGCCAGCCTGAGGCTCGCCGGCGTCAGTTGCATGTTGTTGGGCGCGCTGTTGCTCCACCTCGCCCGTTGACGCGGCGATGAGGGACCAATGGCTGTTGCCTGAGGGCATCGAGGAGGTGTTGCCCCCCCAGGCCGCGGAACTTGAGACGCTGTGCCGCCGCATCCTGGATGAGTTTTCCGTCTGGGGCTACGAGCTGGTCATGCCGCCGCTGGTGGAGTATCTGGACTCGTTGCTGACTGGCGCCGGCGAGGATCTGGAGTTGCAGACCTTCAAGGTCACCGACCAGCTGAATGGGAAACTGCTAGGCCTGCGGGCCGACGCCACGCCCCAGGTCACCCGCATCGAGGCGCGCCGGCTCCGGCGCGAGGGCCCCAGCCGCTTGTGCTATCTGGGCGGGGTGTTGCGGACCTTGCCTAACGAGCCGGGCGGCACCCGCGCCCCCTTGCAGGTGGGGGCGGAGCTGTATGGCCACGGGGGACTGGAAAGCGACGCGGAAATCCTGGCCCTCATGTTGCGCACCCTGCAACTGGCGGGACTGAGGGAGCTTCATGTCGAGGTGGGACACACCGGCATCCTGCAAGGGCTGTTGGCCCCCTTGGCGTTGGCGCCGGCGAGTCAGGCGCGGGTTTTTTCCTGTTTGCGCCGAAAGGCCGTCGATGAGCTGGCTGAGCTGTTGGCCGCCGCGCCGGCGGGCCCGTCCCCTGAGGCCGAGGCCCTGCTCAAGCTGATAGACGGGGAGACCGATGCCTCGGGCCTGGCCCGGGTCAAGGCCCTGTTGGCGCCCTGCGGCGACAGGTTGCGGGGCTATGTGGACGATCTGCAAACCCTCGCCGAGCTGACGGCCCGCCAGCAGAAACACCCGCCGTTGCGCTTCGATGTGACCGAGTCCCGCGGCTACCGCTACCACACCGGCATCACCTTTGTCGCCTACGCGCCGGGCCAGAGCCAGGGGGTGGCTTGCGGCGGCCGCTACGACGAAGTGGGGCGGGCCTTTGGCGCGCCGCGCCCCGCCACCGGTTTCAGCGCCGACGCGCGGCGGCTGTTGCAACTGGCGCCGCCGGCCCCCAAGCGGAGCAAGGGGATTTTCGCCCCCAGTTCCGCCGTGCCGGGTCTGCAACCCTTGATCGAAACGCTGAGGCGGCAGGGCGAGGTGGTGATCTGCGACTTGCCCGGCTTGCCCAGCGACCCGGCCCGGCTGGGTTGCGACCGGAGGCTCGCCCTGAAGGCCGGGAAATGGGAAGTCCAGGCACTCTGACCCGGGCCCGGCGCATGGGCGGCAACATAGTCGTTATCGGTTGCCAGTGGGGCGACGAGGGCAAGGGCAAAATAGTCGATGTCCTGACTGAGCGGGTCCAGGCCGTGGTGCGCTTCCAGGGGGGCCACAACGCCGGCCACACCCTCGTTATCGACGGCGAGGAAATCGTGTTGCACCTGATCCCCTCAGGCATTCTGCGGCCCGGCGTGCGGTGTTTCATAGGCAATGGGGTCGCGCTGTCGCCGCAGGCCCTGCTGGAGGAGATCGCCATGTTGGAGGCCGGCGGGGTCGCGGCGCGGGACAAGCTTCGGGTCAGCGCGGGTTGCGCCTTGGCCTTGCCCTGCCATGTCCTGTTGGATCAGGCGCGGGAACGGGCCCGGGGCCAGTCGGCCTTAGGCACCACCGGGCGCGGCATAGGCCCCGCCTACGAGGACAAGGCGGCCCGGCGGGCCCTGCGCGCCGGCGATCTGTTGTCCCCGGCGCGTCTTGAGGAGCGGTTGCTAGCCCTGCTGGAGTTCCACAACTTCACGCTCAAGCATTACTACCAGACGGACACCGTTGACTGCGGCGCGGCGTTGGAGGAGACCTTGCGGTTCGCCGAGGAGTTGTCTCCCCTGATCGCCGATGTGGCCGGGCTGTTGCATGAGCTCAACCAGCAGGGCGGCAAGATCCTGTTTGAAGGGGCCCAGGGCGCCTTGTTGGACCTGGATCATGGCACCTACCCTTTCGTCACCTCGTCGAACACGGTCTCAGGCAACGCCGCCACCGGTTCCGGCGTTGCCCCCGCCAGTCTCGACAGCGTGTTGGGGATCACCAAGGCTTACGCCACCCGGGTGGGCGCCGGCCCCTTCCCCACGGAGTTGCCTCGCGCCGCTTCCGCCCGGTTGCGGGAAAAAGGCGGCGAGTTCGGCGCTACCACGGGGCGTCCCCGGCGCTGCGGCTGGTTGGACGCGGCGGCCTTGCGCCGCGCCGCCCGCCTGAACGGCCTGTCGGGGCTGTGCGTGACCAAGTTGGATGTGTTGGACGGCCTGGACACGGTGAAGATCGGTTGCGGCTACAAGGTGGATGGCGAGTTTCATGAAATGCTCCCCGTGGACGCCGCGGCCTTTGCGCGTTGCGAACCGGTCTATGAGGAGGCGCCTGGCTGGAAAGAGACGACAGCGGGGAGCAGGGACTATGAATCGTTGCCGGCGAACGCCAGGGCCTATCTTGAACGCTTGGCGACTCTGTGCGAGACCCCCCTCGCCCTCATTTCCACCGGCCCGGAGCGGGAGCAGACCATCCTCCTGGATGGCGCCCTGCCTTAGCCGGGGCCGGCGTTGCGGCGCCGGCCCGTTGCCCGGTCAAGAGTTGGTGCCGAGGAAAGGACTTGAACCTTCACGGGGTTGCCCCCACTAACACCTGAAGCTAGCGCGTCTACCAATTCCGCCACCTCGGCGCGGCGCCAATCACCGGCACTGTCCATGCTTGCGCGCCGGCAAAGGCGCACTCTATCCGCAACGGCGGCCCTTGTCAAACCAGTTGCCGGCGTTTGTCAGTGGCCCATGGTCTCTGTGGCGCCATAGCCTTGTCCGCAGGCCGGGAGGGTTGGCGATGAGAGTCGCCCCCGGCCCCACCGGCGCGGTGTCCCCGCGCCGGAAATTCTGCTACAATGCGGGGGAATCGACGCCTCCCCTCGCGTTAGCGCGCCCTGCGCAGATCCTGCTGTCCACCATGGGAAAACGAGCGAAAAAGAAGCGGCCAAAGCAATACGCTGTCGCCATTCCGGAACGGGAAGAGATCCTCCAGTGCCTGGAGCGGGTCGGTGCCCCCCAGGGCCTGGACGCCATCGCCGCGGCCTTGGGGCTCCAAGGGGACGAGGAGCAGGCCGCCTTGGGCAAGCGGCTCAAGGCCATGCTGAGGGACGGGCAGGTCATGCGCAACCGCAACGCGGACTATGGCCTGTTGGACAAGATGGATCTGACGGCGGGACGGGTCATCGGCCACGCCGGCGGTTATGGGTTCTTGCGGCCGGATCAGGGCGGCGGCGACCTGTATTTGTCTGAGCGTCAGATGCGCGCTGTCTTGCACGGCGACCATGTGGTGGCGCGGGCCGCCGGCGTCGACCGGCGCGGACGCCGGGAAGCGGTCATCGTCGAGGTGTTGGAGCGGGCCCGCCAGTCGGTGGTGGGCCGTTTCTTCCTGGAGGACAATGTGGGCTTCATCGTCCCGGACGACCGGCGCCTCAGCCAGGACATCCTGGTGCCTTCGCGGCAGAGAAAAAAGGCGCAAACGGGGGATTATGTGGTGGCGGCGCTCACCCGGCAGCCTGACGGCCACGCCCAGCCCCTGGGGAAGATCGTCGAGGTCTTGGGCCGATCCAGCTCCATAGACATGGCGACGGACATCGCCATCCGCGCCTACGACATCCCCCACCAGTGGCCCGATGAAGTCAAGAAGGAGCTGGCGGGTCTGGTGCGTCGGGGTCGGGGCAAGAACAGAAAGGACCTGCGGGACTTGCCCTTGGTCACTATAGATGGCGAGGACGCCAAAGACTTCGATGACGCGGTGTATTGCGAGCGGCAGGGCGCCGAGTGGCGCTTAGTGGTGGCCATCGCCGATGTCTCGCACTATGTTCAGCCCGGCACGGCCCTGGACGAGGCCGCGCGGGAACGGGGCAACTCGGTGTATTTTCCCAACCGGGTGGCGCCCATGTTGCCGGAGCGGCTTTCCAATGATCTGTGCTCCCTGAAACCCGATGCGGACCGGCTGGCCCTGGCCTGCGAGTTGCGGGTCAACCGCACCGGCCGGGTGCGGCGATGCAGGCTGTTCCCGGCCCTCATCCGCTCCCGGGCCAGGCTGACCTACGCCACTGTGGAGGCGCTCATAAAGGGCGGCAAGGCGCAAAAAAAACACCGCTCCCTCAGGCCCCACATCCGCAACTTGCGCGAACTCTACGCCCTCATGCGCGGCGCCCGGGAACAGCGAGGGGCTTTGGATTTTTCCTCCACCGAAATCCGGTTCAGTTTCGACAAGCAGGGCAAGGCAACGGCCATCAACGCCGTGGAGCGGCTCGAGGCCCACCGGATCATCGAGGAATTCATGTTGGCGGCGAATGTCGCCGTGGCGGAGTTTCTGTTGGCGAACAAGACGCCGGCGCTGTTTCGCAACCATCCGGTCCCCAAGGAGGAAAAGGTGGACAATCTGAACCAGTTTCTCGCCGATTTTGGCCTGCAATTAGGCGGCGGCAGGGACCCCAAGGCCAAAGACTACGCTCGCGTCTTGCGACAGGTCGCGACTCGGGACGACCGCCATGTGATCGAGACGGTGTTGTTGCGCAGCATGTCCTTGGCGGTGTACGAGGGCAAAAGCCAAGGACACTTCGGCTTGGCCTTCGACCATTACGCGCATTTCACCTCGCCCATACGGCGCTACCCGGACCTCCTGGTTCATCGCGCCATCCGGAAGGTCTTGGAACAGGGGCCTTATCCTTACAGCCAGAGCGACTTGGACAACTACGGGGCCCATTGCTCCATGACGGAGCGCCGGGCTGAAGAGGCCGCGCGGGATGTCGCCGCGCGGATAAAATGCGAGTTTATGTCCGACAAGATCGGCGAGGTTTTCGGCGGCATCGTGTCCGGCGTCACGAGTTTCGGCCTGTTTGTCGAGCTGGATGATATTTATGTGGAGGGATTGGCGCACATTTCCTCGTTGCCGGCGGACTATTACCACTTCAATCCCATCACCCATTCCCTTTCGGGAGAGAGGACCGGCAGGAAGCACTTTCTTGGCGACCGGGTCAGAGTCAGGGTCAGCAAGGTCAATGTGGATGAACGCAAGATCGATTTTGATTGCCTGGATTGATGGCCGGCCGGCGCATTGAAACCACCCATGGTTATCACGCCGTCTGGCACCTGCTGTCCCGGCGCCCCCAAGATGTGTTGGAGGCGTACATCGCGTTGAACAAGCGGCCGGGGGCGCGGCTGGAGGCCCTGCGCCAGGCCTTGCAAGCCGCCTCGATACCGGTTCACGACATCGCGCCCGCCAAGCTGGCGCGGTTGACCGGCGTGAAAAACCACCAGGGCGTTGCGGTCCGGAGCCGCGCCGGCGGCGCCGACCCGGAGGCGCCGACTCTGGCCGAGTTGAGCGCCAGCCCGCCTGCGAGGGCCCTCATTCTGGCCCTGGATGGCGCGCTGGATCCCCATAACCTGGGCGCCTGCATCCGCTCCGCCAATGCCGCCGGCGTGGAGGCGGTGCTGCTGCCCCGAAACCGCTCGGCGCCGGTGAACGGGACCGTGAGAAAGGCGGCCAGCGGCGCGGTGGAGACGACGCCCCTCATCACGGTGCCTAACATCTCCCGCGCCCTGACGCAGTTGCGCCAGGGCGGTTGCCAGGTCATAGGGGCGGCCGGCGATGGAGGCGAGACGATTTACGAGCTGGACGCCGTCTTTCCGGTGGTTTTGGTGATGGGGTCGGAAGCTAGCGGCCTGCGCCGCAACACCCGCCAGCATTGCGACAAGCTGGCGCGCATTCCCATGGCTGGCGCCGTCGAGAGCCTGAACCTGTCAGTGGCCACCGGCGTTTGTTTGTACGAACTGGCGCGGCGCCGCGAGTTGGCAGAGCGGGGCAAAGGAGCAGCATAGGGCGCGGGGGCGATGCTGGCGTCTGCCGGCCCTGACATTTATTAGAGGAATTTGCAAAAAAAGCTTGCGATGCGCCTTCAGGGGGGCTATCCTCTGTTTCGTCCCCTTGGGACCTGAGTTTCATACTTTCACATTGCACTAACGGAGTTATGGAGATGAATGACACCTTTACTGGGAAACCGGACTGGCAAGTTGCTCTTGAGCATCACGAAAACCTGTGTTCTGAGCGTTACAACAACATCGACAGACGCTTTGACGCTGTGGATCGTCGTTTTGAGGCTGTAGATAGACGCTTGGACAACATCGAAACCGACGTGCGCGAGTTGCGCGCCGGTCAGCGTTGGATTATCGGCCTAATTGTAGCGGGCTATTTTGCTTGGCCGACGGTCCTGATCGCGATTCTGAAGTTTTTCTGAGGAGGGAACCATGGATAACTCGCATAGTGGGAAGCCGGACTGGCAAGTTGCTCTTGAGCATCATGAGGACTTGTGCACTGAGCGTTACAAGGGCATCGAGAAACGCTTGGACAATATCGAAAAACTTCAGCGAATCACCATCGGCGGCATTTTTGCCATGCCGGCGATCCTATTTGCGCTTCTGAAGTTTTTCTGATGATAGCACCCTGGGGCAGGCGCAGAGGCGATGATAGCGTCCGCCGATCCTGACATTTATTAGAGGGGGGTGCAAAAAAAGCTTGCGATGCGCTTTCAGGGGGGCTATCCTCTGTTTTGTCCCCTTGGGACCTGAGTTTCATGCTTTTCACATTGCACTAACGGAGTTATGGAGATGAATGACACCTTTACTGGGAAACCGGACTGGCAAGTTGCTCTTGAGCATCACGAAGACCTGTGTTCTGAGCGTTACAACAACATCGACAGACGCTTTGACGCTGTGGATAAACGCTTGGACAATCTCGAAACCGACGTGCGCGAGTTGCGCCGTGAAATGCGCACCGGTCAGCGTTGGATTGTCGGCCTCATTGTAGCGGGCTATTTTGCTTGGCCGACGGCCCTGATTGTGCTTCTGAAATTTTTCTGAGGAATGGCGCCATGGATAGCCGGTGTAGTGGGAAACCGGACTGGCAAGCCGCCCTTGAGCATCATGAGGACTTGTGCGCCGAGCGTTGCAACAGCATCGACAGACGCTTTGACGCTGTGGATAAACGCCTGGACAATCTCGAAACCGATATGCGTGAGTTGCGCGCCGGTCAACGCTGGATTATCGGCCTCATTGTAGCCGGCTATTTTGCTTGGCCGACGGCCTTGATCGTGCTTCTGAAGTTTTTCTAAGGAGGGAAACATGGACAACTCGCGTAGCGGGAAACCGGACTGGCAAGTCGCCCTTGAGCATCATGAGGACTTGTGCGTTGAGCGTTGCAACAACATCGACAGACGCTTTGACGCTGTGGATCATCGTTTTGAGGCTGTAGATAGACGCCTGGACAACATCGAGACCGACATGCGCGAGTTGCGCCGCGAAATGTGCGCCGGTCAGCGTTGGATTGTCGGCCTCATTTTAGCGGGCTATTTTGTTTGGCCGACGGCCCTGATCGTGCTTCTGAAGTTTTCCTGAGGATGGCGCTCTGGGGCAGACACAGCAGGCGCAGGGGCGGTGGTGGCGTCCGCCGGCCCTGACACTATTGGGAGAATTGCAAAAAAAAGCTTGCGATGCGCTTTCAGGGGGGCTATCCTCTGTTTCGTCCCCTTGGGACCTGAGTTTGCGTATTTTTCACATTGCACTGACGGAGTTATGGAGATGAATGACACCTTTACTGGGAAACCGGACTGGCAAGTTGCTCTTGAGCATCACGAGGACTTGTGCGCTGAGCGTTACAAGGGCATCGACAAACGCCTGGACAATCTCGAAACCGACATGCGCGAGTTGCGCCGCGAATTGCGCACTGGTCAACGCTGGATTATCGGCCTCATTGTAGCCGGCTGTTTTGCTTGGCCGACGGTCCTGGTCGCGATTCTGAAGTTTTTCTGAGGAGGGAACCATGGATAACTCGCGTAGCGGGAAACCGGACTGGCAAGTCGCCCTTGAGCATCACGAGGCCTTGTGCGCTGAGCGTTACAACAGCATCGACAGGCGCTTTGACGCTGTGGATAAACGCTTGGACAATATCGAAAAACTTCAGCGAGTCACCATCGGCGGCATTTTTGCCATGCCGGCAATCATATTTGCGCTTCTGAAGTTCTTCTGAGGATGGCGCCATGGGGCAGGGCAGGGGCGGTGGTGGCGTCCGCCGGCCCTGTGACAGGGGGGGATTGCAAAAAAGCTTGCAATGCGCCTTCAGGGGGGGCTATCCTCCGTTTTGTCTCCTTGGGACCTGAGTTTGCGTATTTTTTTCACATTGCACTGACGGAGTTAAGAAGATGAATGACGCTTCTACTGGGAAACCGGACTGGCAAGTCGCCCTTGAGCATCACGAGGACTTGTGCGCTGAGCGTTACAAGGGCATCGACAAACGCCTGGACAATATCGAGAAACTTCAGCGAGTCGCCATCGGCGGCATTTTAGCTAGCTATTTTGTCATGCCAGCAATCTTAGTAGCACTTCTGAAGTTTTTCTGAGGAAAGCCGATATGGGGCAGGTGCCGGGGTGCTGATGGCATCCGCCAGCCCTGTGACAGGGGGGGATTGCAAAAAAAGCTTGCAATGCGCCTTCGGGGGGGCTATCCTCTGTTTTGTCCCATTGGGACCTGAGTTTCATGCTTTTCACATTGCACTAACGGAGTTAAGAAGATGAATGACGCTTCTACTGGGAAACCGGACTGGCAAGTCGCCCTTGAGCATCACGAGGACTTGTGCGCCGAGCGTTACAAGGGCATCGACAAACGCCTGGACAATCTCGAAACCGACATGCGCGAATTGCGCACTGGTCAGCGCTGGATTATCGGCCTCATTTTAGCCGGCTATTTCGCTTGGCCGACGGCCATGATCGCGTTTCTGAAGTTTTTCTGAGGAGGGAACCATGGATAACTCGCGTAGCGGGAAACCGGACTGGCAAGTCGCCCTTGAGCATCACGAGGCCTTGTGCGCTGAGCGTTATAACAGCATCGACAGACGCTTTGACGCTGTGGATCAACGTTTTGAGGCTGTGGATAAACGCCTGGACAACATCGAGAAACTTCTGCGAGTCACCATCGGTCTTGTTTTTGGCGGCTTCTTTGCCATGCCGGCGATCATAATCGCGCTTCTAAAGTTCTTCTCCTGAAGCAAATAGTGCGCCGAGCCTCAGTGGGCCGCGGCTTGCCAGCTTCCCCGGGGTCCGTCTGTATAGAAAACAGCCCGCAGAGCCTCATTAGGCCGGCGGCTCGCCGGCTTCCCCGGGGGTCCGCGCCTGCACGCTCAGCGCGTGGATCGCCTGCGGCATCAGGTCAGCCACGGCGAGGTGCACCATCCGGTGCCGTTCTATTGCCGAGCGGCCCTCGAACCGCGAACTGACTATGGTCACGGCGAAATGCCCGCCCCCGCCCGCCGCGCCGGGGTGTCCCGCGTGCTTATGGGACTCGTCGATGATCTCGACGCGCTGGGGGGCTAGGGCCTGCTCTATCCTGCTCCTGATGGCCTCAACCCGATCCATGTTCTTCCCTTTCCTCCACGGCGTAGCGCGACATGAACATGAACAGGGTCGCCAAATAGACGAGGTTCAAGACCAGGAACCCGAACAGCTTGAAGGTCGCCCACAGCTCGGTGCTGAAGGCGTGGGCGACCACCAGGTTGATGAAGCCGCAGGCCAGGAAAAAGCCCGTGAAAGACAGGTTCGCCCGGCGCCAAATCGCCGGGGGCGCGTCGAAAAACCGTCCCAACAAACGCGTCGCCAAATTCTTGCTTCCAAGATATTCGCTCGCCAGGAAGACCGCGGAAAAGATCCAAAACACGATGGTGGGCTTCCACTTGATGAAGCGCTCGTCTTTTAGCAACAAGGTGGCGGAGCCTAAAACCAGGACCGTCAGAAAAATGACAAGGTATTGTTTTTCAAGCTTTTTCGTGATGAGCCAAGCGAGGACGAGTTGCAAAAAAGACGCGACGATCAGGACCTGGGTGGCCAAGTAGATCCCCTGTTGCCGGTCCTGAGGGATGAACAGGGCGACTAGAAAAGCCAGCCCCGGAAAAAAATCCAAGAAAAATTTCATGGCGTCAGGTTACAATCCGCAAGGCGTCGGAGGCCCCGCAAGAAGAAGATCATAGCGGAAACCCGGGCCGGGTTCATCCGCAATTCGGGGCGAACCGCAGGTTGGCGGGCGCGCCTTGCTGAAGCGGCGGGCTGTTTCCCGCGGCGCTTGCCGGCGCAGGCAACGAAAGAGAACAGCAGAGGAAAAGAGATTGGCGATTTCTGGCACGCGGGTCATGTCCGGCATGAGGCCGACCGGCGCCCTGCATCTTGGCCACTATCACGGCGTTCTGAAGAACTGGCTCAAGCTGCAAAACGAATATGAGTGTTTTTTCAGCGTCGTTGACTGGCACGCCTTGACGACGGAGTATGAAACCCCCGGCGCGATTGAGGCGAACATCTGGGAGATGGTCATCGACTGGTTGGCGGTGGGCATCAACCCCGGCGCGGCGAAATTGTACATTCAATCCCGGGTTCCGGAGCATGCGGAGTTGCACCTGTTGCTCTCCATGCTCACCCCGCAAAGCTGGCTGGAGCGGGTGCCATCCTACAAGGAGCAACAGGAACGCTTGAAAGACAAGGACTTGACGACCTACGGGTTCTTGGGCTACCCACTCTTGCAGACTGCGGACATCATCATCTTCAAGGCCGACTATGTTCCCGTGGGCGAGGACCAGGTGGCTCATGTGGAAATGGCCCGGGAAGTGGCCCGGCGCTTCAACTATCTCTATGGGCGCGACGCCGGGTTTGAGGAGAAGGCGCAGCGCGCCGCCCGGAAGATGGGAAAAAAGAACAGCCAGATGTACTTCGACTTGCTGAGGAAATACCAGGAGCAAGGGGAGGTCCAGTCCCTGGAAAAGGCCCGGGCCATGGTGGAAGGACAGCAGAACATCAGCATAGGCGACCGCGAACGCCTGGTGGGCTATCTGGAAGGCGGCGGCAAGATGATTTTCCCCGAACCCAAAGTCCTGCTCACTGAGGCGCCGCGCATGCCCGGCACGGACGGGCAGAAGATGTCCAAGTCCTACAACAACGCCATCGCCCTGCGGGAAGACGCCGCCAGCGTGGAGCGCAAGGTGAAGACCATGCCCACAGACCCGGCCCGGGTAAGGCGAGACGACCCCGGCAACCCGGAGAAATGCCCGGTCTGGGCCCTCCATCAGATCTACTCAGACGAAAGCCTCAAGCGCTGGGCGCGGGAGGGTTGTCTCCAGGCCAAGATCGGTTGCTTGGACTGCAAGAAGCCGCTGTTAGACGCCATAATCAAGGAGCAGGGGCCCATCAAGGAACGGGCCGCTGACTATCTGGAAGATCCGGACGCGGCGCGGGAGATCATCAACGAGGGTTGCGAAACGGCCCGGGACCTGGCCCGGGAGACCCTGACCGAGGTGCGGGAGGCCATGGGGCTGGACTATGACTGATCCCGTCAACGCGGGAGGCCCCGGTTGCCGCAACGCCGCGCGCCCCCCTAAGGCCAACAATCCGATCCGATGATGAACCGGCGACCCTTGGTGGCGGCCAACTGGAAGATGAACGGGACTCGCGCCTCCGCGGGGGCCTTGTTAGGCGAGTTCAAGCAGGGCCTGGCGGGCGCCGCCGTGGAGGTCCTGGTGTGCGCCCCCTATGTGCATCTTCCCTTGGCGGCGCGGGAGCTGGCCGGTAGCGACATCAGCCTGGGCGCGCAAAATGTCTCGGAATACGCCGCCGGCGCCTACACGGGCGAGATCTCGGCGGCCATGCTCAGGGAATGCGGTTGCCGCTATGTCATCGTCGGCCATTCGGAACGCCGCCATGTTCTTGGCGAAACCAACGCGAGGGTGGCGGACAAGTTTTGCCGCGCCCGCGAGCAGGGCTTGCGGGTCGTCCTGTGCCTGGGGGAGCAGTTGCAGGAACGGCAAGGGGGGGTCACTGAACAGGTCTTGGCCGAACAACTGGACGCGGTTGTCAACCAGGCGGGCGTCGCCGCCCTGGCGGACGCCGCGCTTGCCTACGAGCCGGTCTGGGCCATAGGCACCGGCCTGAGCGCGACGCCGGAGCAGGCCCAGGAGGCCCACAGCTTCATCCGGTTGCAAGTCGCCCGGCATGACGATCAGCTTGCCGCCGGGTTGCGAATCCTGTATGGTGGCAGTTTGAAACCCGGCAATGCCGCCGGGCTGTTCGCCATGGCGGATGTGGATGGCGGCCTGGTGGGCGGGGCCTCACTGCAGGCCGACGAGTTTTTGGCCATCTGCCAGGCGGCCGGCGAGCCGGCGCAAACCTCTTGATGAGCAGGCGAGAATAAAGCGTGGAAACATTGCAAACCTTGTTGTTGGCGTTGCAGGTCTTGTGCGCCGTGAGCTTGATCGGCTTCATACTGATCCAGCATGGCAAGGGCGCGGACGCTGGCGCGGCCTTTGGCAGCGGCGCTTCGACCACCGTCTTCGGCGCCCAGGGGTCCGGCAACTTCCTGACCAAGACGACGACGGCCCTGGCCATCGTGTTTCTTCTGAACAGCTTGGCCTTGGCGTGGATCGCCAAGGAGCGCAGCCTGGAGGCGCGGCAGGTGACCTTCGCCATCGATGCCGAGGTCCCCGCCTCAGAGGGAGCCGCGCCGGACGAGGCGGGCTTCGACCCCGCGGCCGCCGGGCTTGACGCCGCGCCAGCGCCGGGATCGGATGTTCCCGCTCTTCCCCAATGACGCTATGACGCTCCCGATGAAACGAGAACCACGCCGATGTGGTGGAATTGGTAGACACGCTGTCTTGAGGGGGCAGTGCCTTATAGGCGTGCCGGTTCGACTCCGGCCATCGGCACCAAATCACCCCTCAGCGAGGCGATAGATGGGCCCAATTCGCCATCGCTCTGCAACCTGGTTGTTGGCGGCTCTGTTCCTGTGGGGACAAGCCGCCGCCCTTGCCCATGAATTCGGACATCATGACGAGGCCACCCATCCTGAGACGCATTGCGTTAAATGTCTGAGTCAATCCGTCTTTGACGGCAAGGCGGCCATTGCCCGCGGCGTTGTTGCGGCAACGCCTGTGGCTGACGCCGTGGCGGCCCATGCCGCCGGCGCTTGCCGCGCCCCCTGGTTGCCCGTCACCCGGGCTCGCTCCCCTCCCACACTTCCTATCTGAAGCTTCGTTGTTTGTCGCAACGCCTGGCTTGGCTTGGCGTTGTCGCCTTTATTGCGTAGTTCCCGTAGGAGGTGTTTTTTCATGTTCCGAGTTAATTTGAAAATCGTTTTCATGTTTGCTGTTTCGCCCTGCGTCTTTGGCGCGCCGCCCTCTGAGTCGGCCCCGGGACGCGAGGACGCCATCGCCGAGATTGTCGTCACCGCCCATCCCTTAGGCGAGAGCGCCAACGACTTGGCGCAACCCGTCCAGGTCTTGACCAAGGAGGCCTTGAGGACCCGTAGCATCCGCAACATTGGAGAAACCTTGGCGCAGGAGCTGGGGGTCTCCGTTAGCGATTTCGGCCCGGGGGCGGGTCGTCCCGTGATTCGCGGGCAGGGCGGCAGTCGGGTCAGCGTCATGGAAAATGGCGTCAGCACCTTGGATGTCTCCACCGTGAGTGCCGACCACGCCGTGTCTGCCGAGACGGTGTTTGCCCAGCAACTCGAAATCTTGCGCGGCCCGGCGAGCCTGCTTTACGGCAGCGCCGCCAGTGGCGGCGTCGTCAACCTGGTGAACGATCGCCTTCTCGAGCGTCTTCCGACAACGCCGGAAGGCGAGCTGTCAGTGCGCTATGAGACCGTGTCCGATGGCGTGACCGGCGCCGGCAGCGTGAACTTGGGCGTAGGCCCGTTCGCCATTCATATCGATGGCATGGCGCGCGACACGGGCGATTACTCCATCCCCGGGTTTGCCGAACTGGTCCCGGAGGAGGGGGAAGCCGGGTCGGGGTTCTTGCAGAACAGCAGCATTGAAACGGAAAATGTGGCGGGAGGTCTGTCCTTCATCGGCAGCCGCGGGTTCATCGGCCTGTCCGTCAGCCGTTTCACAACGAATTATGGCGTGCCGGGTCATGTCCATGACCACGGCCACGGCCACGAGGACGAGCATGGACACGAGGACGAAGATGAACATGGACACGAGGACGAAGACGAGCATGGCCACGAGGACGAGCATGACGAGCACGATGAGCATGAAGAGGAACACGAAGACGAGCATGACGAGCATGACGAGGAACACGAAGACGAGCATGACGAGCATGACGAGGAACACGAGGACGAGCACGAAGGCGAACATGAAGATGAGCATGACGAGGAACACGAAGACGAGCACGAAGGCGAACATGAAGATGAGCATGACGAGGAACACGAAGACGAGCATGACGAGCACGACGAGCATGAAGAGGAACACGAGGACGAGCACGACGACCACGCCGAGCATGACGACCACGCCGATGAGTTAGCCGCAATTCTTGCAGGGGCGCGCATAGACATGACGCAGACGCGCTACGATCTCAAGGCGAGTTTGGATGATCCCCTGCCGTTCCTGCGCAAGGGCCGGGTGCGTTGGACCTGGAACGATTACGACCATGACGAACTGGAGAATGGCGACCCTGCCACGACCTTCACCAACGAGGCCATGGCGGGCCGGGTCGAGCTCGTTCACAATCCCTTAGGCCGGTGGAGCGGCGCCGTTGGCATGCAATACCGCAACCTGGATTTCGCGGCGGTGGGCGAGGAGAGCTTTGTCATGCCCTCGAGCCTCGAGTCCATAGGCGTGTTCGTGGTGGAAACCGGCCGTTTCGGCCCCTGGAAGATGGATCTGGGTCTGCGCTATGAACGCCAGGACACCGATTCCGACGCTGGCGCGGAGACGCGGCACAATCTCTTCAGCGTCTCCGGCGGCGTGAACTGGGAGTACGCCTCTGATTCCAAGCTGGGATTGTCCGTGAGCTACGGGCAACGGGCGCCCTCCATCGAGGAGTTGTACGCGGACGGCCCCCACTTGGCGACCACGACTTTTGAGATTGGCGACATCCACCTGAAAGAGGAAAGCGCCACCAATATCGACCTGTCATGGCGCAAAATCGCGGGCCCGGCCACCTTCACGGCCAATGTGTTCCACAACCGGATCGATGATTTCATCTCCCTGCGGGAGCAGGATTTGAACGGGGACGGGGTCGCCGACCGGGTGGAGAATGACTTTGACGGCGACCTGGACGAGATCCTGCCTCCCGGCGCGGATGACGAGTTGCTGTTGATGTTTCAGACCCAAGTCCCGGCCCGGTTCACCGGCTTTGAGCTGGAGACCGTCCTGCGGGCCTTGGACGATAATCGGGGCGTGTTAGATCTCCGGGTGTGGACGGATTACACGAGGGGCAAGATTCGCGGTGGCGGCAATCTGCCGCGCATCACGCCCTGGCGCATCGGCGCAAGCCTGAGTGGCTTCCGCGGCCCTTGGCGGGCATCCATAGACTATGTTCGCGTCGATAAGCAAACCACCACGGCGTCCCTGGAGACAGCCACCAGCGGCTATGACATGCTGAGCCTCCAGGCGAGTTACACCCTCAGGATGGCGGGGCGCGAACTGGCGCTGTTTGCCCGAGGCGCCAATCTGTTGAACGAGGAGGCCCGCCGCCACACCTCCGTCGTCAAGGATCAGGCGCCGTTGCCAGGGCGTTCCGGCATTTTTGGCATGCGTCTCGTTTTCTGAGACAGGCGGGGCCAGCCCCCCTAAGGGCTGGCCCCCGCTCGCTTTGCCGGTTGAAACAGACGGGGCCGGCCCCGCCCCAGGGGCCTGGCCCCTGTTCCGTTGCGCGTGTTGAAACAGGCGCGTCAAAAATGCTATGCTAAATGGCAGACAAGCACAGCGGAATAGGCGGCCATGTTAGAGAATTATCTTCCCATATTGATTTTCCTGGCCCTGGGCCTGATCCTGGGGGCGGTCCTGTTCGCCCTGGGGTATGTCCTGGGGCCGAACCGGCCGGACGCCGAGAAGCAAGCGCCTTACGAATGCGGCTTCGACGCCTTCGATGACGCGCGCATGCAGTTCGACGTGCGCTATTACCTCATCGCCATCCTGTTCATCATTTTCGACCTGGAGATCGCCTTTTTCTTCCCTTGGGCGGTGGCCCTGCGGGAGATTGGCATGGTGGGATTCTGGGCCATGATGCTGTTTCTGGCGGTGTTGGTCATCGGTTTCATTTACGAGTGGCGCAAAGGCGCCCTGGAATGGGAGTGAGAGAGATGAGCGCTGAAGAGATGATTCGCGAGAGCGGCATCGTGACCACCACGATGGACAACCTGGTGAACTGGGCCCGCACGGGGTCCATGTGGCCCATGACCTTCGGCTTGGCTTGCTGCGCCGTGGAGATGATGCATGCCGGCGCCTCGCGCTACGACCTGGACCGCTTCGGGGTGGTGTTCCGCCCCAGCCCCCGGCAATCCGATGTGATGATCGTGGCCGGCACCTTGGTCAACAAGATGGCGCCGGCCCTGCGCCGGGTCTATGATCAAATGGCGGAGCCCCGGTGGGTGATCTCCATGGGCTCCTGCGCCAACGGCGGCGGCTATTACCACTATTCCTATTCAGTGGTGCGGGGTTGCGACCGGATCGTGCCGGTTGACATCTATGTGCCGGGTTGCCCGCCCACGGCGGAAGCCCTGTTGTTCGGCGTGTTGCAACTGCAAAAGAAGATCAGGCGGACCAGCGCGAACGCCATCAGGAGATAACCCCCTTCCATGACCCGCTCCCCGGCCACGCTGCTCAGCGACTTGCGCGAGCGCTTGGGCGTCCCTGTCGCCGATTCCAAGATCCACGCCGACCAGCTGACCGTGACCCTCAGCCCCGACGATCTGTTGCCGGCCTGTCGCGCCCTGCGGGACGATCCGGCCTTGGCCTTTGAACAGCTGTCCGATTTGTGCGGCGTCGATTATTTAGCTTATGGCAAAGCGGACTGGGAAACCCAGGACGCCACCCGCACCGGCTTCAGCCGCGGGGTCAGCCAGGGCGTCTATATCGACACCCCGGATCTGGAGGCCCGCTTCGCCGTGGTCTATCACCTGTTGTCCCTCAGGCACAATCAGCGCCTGCGCCTGCGTTGCTTCGTCTCTGGCCAGCCGGCGCGGCTTCCCTCGGTCACCGGCGTCTGGGCCGGCGCCAACTGGTTCGAGCGCGAGGCCTTCGACCTCTACGGCATCCTGTTCGATGACCACCCGGACCTGCGGCGCATACTCACCGACTACGGGTTCGTCGGCCATCCCTTTCGCAAAGACTTTCCCCTGGAGGGCAAGGTGGAGGCGCGCTACGACCCGGAGCAGGGGCGGGTGGTCTATCAGCCCGTCTCCATAGAGAACCGCGTGCTGACTCCCAAGACGATCCGGCGCGACAACCGCTATGAGGCCCCGGAGGAATAGCCCCCGTGCCGGAGCTCAGAAACATGACCATGAACTTCGGGCCCCAGCACCCGGCGGCCCACGGGGTGTTGCGCCTGGTGCTGGAAATGGACGGGGAGGTCATAGAGCGGGCCGACCCGCACATCGGGCTGTTGCACCGCGCCACGGAGAAGCTGGCGGAGAGCAAGCCCTACAACCAGAGCATAGGCTACATGGATCGCCTGGATTATGTGTCCATGATGTGCAACGAACACGCCTATGTGTTGGCCATCGAGCGCTTGCTGGGCGTTGTCCCGCCGCCGCGGGCCCGCTACATACGGGTGATGTTCGACGAGCTCACTCGCATCCTCAACCATCTCATGTGGTTGGGGGCCCACGGCCTGGACATCGGCGCCATGACCATGTTCCTGTATTGCTTCCGCGAGCGGGAAGACCTGATGGACTGCTACGAGGCCGTGTCCGGCTCCAGAATGCACGCCACCTATTACCGTCCGGGGGGCGTCTATCGGGACCTGCCCGACGAGATGCCGCAACACCGCATCACCGCGAACCGCTCGGAGCGGGAGCTGGCGAAAATGAACGAAGACCGGCAGGGTTCGTTGCTGGATTTCATCGAGGCATTCACCCGGCGCTTCCCCGCCCGCATCGATGAATACGAGACCCTGCTGACCGACAACCGCATCTGGAAGCAACGCACCGTGGGGATAGGGGTGGTGGCGCCGGAGCGGGCGGTGGAGCTGGGCTTCACCGGCCCCATGTTGCGCGGCTCCGGGGTGGAGTGGGACTTGCGCCGCAAACAGCCTTACGAGGTCTATGACCAGCTGGAGTTCGCCGTGCCGGTGGGGGCCAACGGGGACTGCTACGACCGCTACCTGGTGCGCATCGAGGAGTTGCGCCAGTCCAACGCCATCGTGGAGCAATGCGCGCGCTGGCTGCGGGACAACCCGGGCCCGACCCTCAGCGACGACCGCAAATTAGTCCCGCCCCCCAGGGAAGAGATGAAAGACGACATGGAGGCCTTGATTCACCACTTCAAGCTGTTCACCGAAGGCTATTGCGTGCCGGAGGGAGAAGTCTATGCCGCCATCGAACACCCCAAGGGGGAGTTCGGCGTGTATCTGATCTCCGATGGCGCCAACAAGCCTTACCGCCTCAAGGTGCGGCCGCCGGGGTTTGTCCACCTGTCGGCCCTGGACGAGATGACCCGGGGCCACATGTTGGCGGATGTGGTGGCGGTCATAGGCACCCAGGACATCGTTTTCGGCGAGGTGGACCGATGAGCGACGGCTTGTCGCCCTCGACGCGGCGCGAGATCGACGCCTGGCTGAAGAAATACCCGCCGGAGCGCAAGCAATCCGCCGTGTTGGCCGCCCTGCTGGAGGCGCAGCACGAGAACGGGGGCAACCTGACCCGGCCCCTCATGGACGCCGTGGCCGCTTACCTGGGGATGCCGCCCATCGCCGTCTATGAGGTCGCCAGCTTCTATTCCATGTTGGAGACCCAGCCCCGGGGCCGCCACAGCGTGTCCGTTTGCACCAATATCTCCTGCATGTTGCGGGGCGCGGACGACATCGTGGCTCACCTCGAAAAGAAGCTGGGCGTGAAGACCGGCGAGACCACCGCCGACAACCGCATCTACTTGAAACAGGAGGAAGAATGCCTGGCGGCCTGTTGCGGCGCGCCCATGATGATGGTGGATCACAAATACTATGAAAACCTGACCCTGGAGAAGGTCGATGCGGTGTTGGAGGGGTTGGACTGATGGACGCCGCCGCCCTCAATTCGATTTGCTACGCCACCATAGGCAACGAGGAGCCCTGGACCCTGCGGAATTACCTGAAGGTGGACGGCTACCGGGCCTGGCGGAAGATCCTCGATGAAAAAATTTCGCCGGCCGCGGTGATCGAGGAGATCAAGGCCTCGGGCCTGCGGGGCCGCGGCGGCGCGGGGTTTCCCACCGGGCTGAAATGGAGTTTTATGAACCCCGACGGGCCCAACCCCAAGTATGTGGTCTGCAATTCCGATGAGAGCGAGCCAGGCACTTGCAAGGATCGGGACATCCTGCGCTTCAACCCCCACGCCCTCGTGGAAGGCATGGCCATCGCCTGCTACGCCATGGGCGCGGCGGTGGGCTACAACTATGTGCGGGGGGAGTTCATGGACGAACCTTACCGGCGTTTCGAAACGGCCCTGGAGGAGGCCTACCAGGAGGGCCTGCTGGGCCGCAACATCCGCGGCGCCGGGGTGGACATAGACATCCACGCCACCATAGGCGCCGGCGCCTACATCTGCGGCGAGGAGACGGCCCTGCTGGAATCCCTGGAGGGCAAACCGGGCAAGCCCCGCTTCAAGCCGCCGTTTCCGGCGCAGCGCGGCTTGTACGGCCGCCCCACCACCGTGAACAACACGGAGAGTTTCGCCGCCGTGCCGGCCATCATCCTCAAGGGGGCGCAGTGGTTCGCCAGGTTAGGCGTCAAGAACAGCAGCGGCCTCAAGTGTTTTTCCGTGAGCGGCCATGTCGAGCGGCCCGGCAATTTTGAAATCCCCTTGGGCGCCTCGTTCCGGGAGCTGTTGGCCCTGGCCGGCGGCGTGTGGAAAGGGCGCCGGCTGAAGGCGGTGATCCCCGGCGGCTCCTCAGTGCCGGTGGTGCCGGGCGAAGTGATGTTGGAAACCAACATGGATTATGATTCCCTGCAAGCCGTAGGCTCGTCCTTAGGCACCGGGGCTGTGGTCGTCATGGACGAGACCACCTGCATGGTCAGGATGTTGCGGCGCATCGCCCGGTTTTATTTCTCCGAATCCTGCGGACAATGCACCCCCTGCCGCGAAGGCACCGGCTGGCTGTACCGCATGGTGTGCCGCATCATAGACGGCGCGGGGCGCGCGGAAGACCTGAACCAGCTGGTGGATGTGGCCAACAAGATCGAGGGGCGCGCCATTTGCGCCCTGGCGGACGCCGCCGCCTGGCCGGTGCAGAGCTTTGTCAAGCATTACCGCCGCGAGTTTGAATACATGATCGAAAACGGGGGGCGCAGCATTGTCGAAGGCTAAGGGCGCGGTTGACCATGTGACCATAGAGGTGGATGGCTCGCCCCTGAAGATCGAGGCGGGGCGGATGCTCATAGAAGCCACCGACGGGGCCGGCATCTATGTGCCGCGCTTCTGCTACCACTCCAAGCTCAGCGTGGCCGCCAACTGCCGCATGTGCCTGGTGGAAGTGGAGAAGGCGCCCAAGCCCTTGCCGGCCTGCGCCACGCCAGTGGCGGAGGGCATGAAGGTCCGCACCCGCTCCCCGCTGGCCCTGGAGGCCCAGCGCTCCATGATGGAGTTTTTGCTGATCAACCACCCCCTGGATTGCCCGATATGCGATCAGGGGGGCGAGTGCGAACTCCAGGATCTGGCCCTGGGCTACGGCAAAGCCGTGTCCCGCTACCAGGAAAAAAAGCGCGTCGTCAAGGACCAGAACATCGGCCCCTTGGTGCGCACCGACATGACCCGTTGCATCCATTGCACCCGTTGCGTGCGTTTCGGCGAGGAGATCGCCGGCCTGCGGGAGCTGGGCGCCACCGGCCGCGGCGAGTTCATGGAGATCGGCACCTATGTGGCGAAGAGCATGGTCTCCGAGTTGTCCGGCAATGTGATCGACCTGTGTCCGGTGGGGGCCTTGACCTCCAAGCCGTTCCGCTATTCGGCCCGGGCCTGGGAGATGACCCAGCGGCAAGGGGTGGCCCCCCACGACCTGGTGGGTTCCAATGTGCGTTTCCATTTGCGCGGCGGGCGCGTCAAGCGCGTGGCGCCAGCGGAAAACGAGGCTGTCAACGAGGTTTGGCTGTCAGACCGGGACCGCTTCAGCTACGAGGGCCTGTACGCCCCGAACCGGCTGGAGACCCCCATGATCAAGCTGGACGGCGACTGGCGGGAAGTGGGGTGGGACGCCGCCCTGGATTTTGTCAAGGAGCGGTTGCAAGCGGCCCTGGCCCGCTCCAACGGGCTCCAAGCGAACTTGGGCGCCTTGGCGTCCCCTTCCTCCACCACCGAGGAATTGCACTTGGCCCAGAAGCTCTTGCGGGGCTTGGGGGTGAGCAACATCGACCATCGCTTGCGGCAAGCCGATTTCATCGACCAGGACGCCGCGCCGCTCTGGCCCGGCCTGGGCCTGCCCTTGGCTGAGGCGCAGGAGCTGGAGGCGGTTCTGGTGGTGGGGGGCTTCCCGCGCAAGGATCAACCCCTGCTCAACCATCGCCTGCGCAAGGCCGCCCTGGCCGGTGCCGAGGTGATGGCGATCAACCCCGTTGATTTCGAGTTCAACTACCCCTTGGCCCGCAAGTGCGTGGTCTCGCCGGCGGAATTGCCCCGCGCCTTGGCCGCGGTGTTGAAGGCCGCCTCCCGGCGCCAGGACGCCGGCCTCGCCATGTTGCCCTCCATCAAGGCCTTGCCCCTGCACCAGGACATCGCCGCCGCGTTGCGCCGGGCCGACAAATCCGCCGTGTTCATCGGCAGCCTGGCGATGTCCCATCCGCAATTTTCCCTGCTCAGGTATTTTTGCGGGCGCCTGGCGGAGCGCTCCGACAGCCGCCTTGGCTACCTGAGCGAGGGCGCCAACGCCGCCGGGGCCTGGCTGGCGGGCGCCGTGCCGCACCGGCTGGCCGGCGGGGAGAAGGCGCCCGTTCCGGGCCTGGACGCCCGGGCCATGCTGGAGCAGGGGCTGCGGGCCTGCCTGCTGTTGAACGCGGAGCCGGAGCTGGATTTCTTCGACGGCAACTTGGCGCGAAAGGCGCTGGCGGCGGCGGAGTTCGTGGTGTCCATCACGGGCTATCGGGACGCCTTGGATTACGCCGACGCGTTGCTGCCCATGGCGCTGTACGCGGAGAACGAGGGCTCTTTCATCAACCCGGAAGGCCGGCAACAGGTTTTCACGGCGGCGGCGCGGCCCCCGGGCCAAGCGCGGCGCGCCTGGAAGATCTTTCGCGACCTGGCGCACCGGTTCAAGCTGGAGGGTTTCGACTACGAGAGCCTGGAGGTCCTGCGGAACGATCTGCCGGCCCCTGGCGCGGCGCCGGCCCCCGGCAACTTGGGGGCCTGGCAAATCCCTGAGGTCCTGGAGCCGGCGGCGCCCGTCCCCGGTCTGCAGCGCATAGGCTACATACCCATGCACGCCGTTGACCCCATAGCGCGGCACGCGCCGGCCCTGCAGCAAACGGCGGATCGCGCCGACAGCGTCGTGCGGGTGAACGCCGCCACGGCGGCGCGATTGGAGCTGGTGGACGGGGAAACGGCGCGGGTGGAGGCCGCCGGCGCGGCGGCGGAATTGCCCCTGCGCATAGACGGGACCGTGCCGGAGGGTTGCGCCTTGCTGCACGGCGCTTGCGCCAACAACGCCAAGCTGGGGCCCCTCTTCGGGCCCCTCGCGGTGACGCGGCGCTAAGGGGCTTTCAGGGTGCAATTCCTGTTCGAACTGTTCCAGGAGGCCGTGCTGGCGCCCTTGTCCGAGCTGGCCCCGGACGGCTACGAGCCTCAGGCGTTTTACCTGCTGGAGGTCCTGACCCTGATCCTCGCCATCGTCATCCCCTTGTTGCTGTGCGTGTTGTATGTCACCTACGCCGAGCGCAAGATCATCGGCTACATACAGTGCCGCGTCGGCCCCAATCGGGTCGGCTTTTTCGGGCGGCGGTTTTGGGGCCTGGGCCAGCCGGTCGCCGACGCGGTCAAGCTGATCTTCAAGGAGATCATCATCCCCAAGGGCGCGAACAAACGCCTGTTCGTCATCGCCCCCATGCTGTCCGTGGCCCCGTCCCTGGCGGCCTGGGCCGTCATCCCCTTTGACGATGGCATGGCGTTGGCGGACATCAACGCCGGCCTGCTCTACATACTGGCCCTCACTTCCTTGGCGGTCTATGGGATCATCATCGCCGGCTGGGCCTCCAACTCCAAATACGCCTTTTTGGGCGCCATGCGCTCCGCGGCGCAGATCGTGTCCTACGAGATCGCCATGGGCTTCGCCATAGTGTGCGTCCTGGTGGCCGCCGGCAGCCTGAACCTGGGGCGGATCGTCACCGCGCAGGCCGGCAGTTTGCTGCACTGGTTCTGGCTGCCCTTGCTGCCCATCTTCCTGATCTACTTCATTTCCGGCGTGGCGGAGACCAACCGGGCCCCGTTTGATGTCACCGAAGGCGAGTCCGAGCTGGTGGCGGGGTTTCATGTGGAATACAGCGGCATGGCCTTTTCCATCTTCTTCATGGCGGAATACGCCAACATGATCCTGATTTCGGTCCTCACGGCCTTGCTGTTCTGCGGCGGCTGGCTGTCGCCCTTCCAGGGCTTGCCGCTCTTGGACGGGTTGCGGTTTTTGGGGGAGCCCAACATCGTCTGGCTGTTGCTCAAGACCTCGCTGTTCCTGTTTCTGTTCCTGTGGTTCAGAGCGACTTTTCCCCGCTATCGCTATGACCAGATCATGCGCCTGGGCTGGAAGGTGTTCCTGCCCATCACCATCGTCTGGATCGTGGTCGTGGCGGGCCTGGTGGCGGGGCGCGTTCCGCCCTGGTTCGATTGAGGCGGGTCATGGCGGGTTTGGGGCGTTATCTGCAAAGCCTGCTGTTGCGGGAGCTGTTGCGGGGCCTGCGCCTGACCGGACGCTATCTGTTCCGGCGCAAGATCACCGTGCAATACCCGGAGGAGAAGACCCCCCAGTCGCCCCGTTTCCGCGGCCTGTTGGCGTTGCGCCGCTACCCCAATGGCGAGGAGCGTTGCATCGCCTGCAAACTCTGCGAGGTGGTTTGCCCGGCGGCGGCCATCACCATTGAATCGGAGGAGCGCGGGGACGGGATGCGCCGCGCCTCCCGTTACGATGTTGACCTGTCGAAGTGCATCTATTGCGGGTTCTGCGAGGAGTCCTGCCCGGTGGATTCCATCGTCCTCACGCGCATCTACGAATACCATGGCGAGAAGCGCGAGGACTTGCTGATGACCAAACAGGACCTGTTGGCGACGGGGGATCGAGAGGAAGCGGCCATCGCGGCGGACCGGGCCCAGGACGCCCGCTACCGTTAGCCGCCGCCATCATGTTGGAAAAGGCGATTTTCTACTTCTTCGCGGCCTTGCTCTTAGGGGCCGCCGGCCTGGTGATCAAGTCGCGCAACCCGGTTCACGCGGCCCTGTTTTTAGTGTTGGCGTTCTTTTCCAGCGCCGCTCTGTGGCTGTTGCTCCATGCGGAGTTTTTAGCCATCGCGTTGGTGTTGGTCTATGTGGGCGCGGTGATGGTGTTGTTCCTGTTCGTGGTGATGATGTTGGACATCAACCTGGCGCCCTTGCAAGAAGGTTTTGCCCGCTTCCTGCCCGTCGGCCTGCTGGTGGCGGCCCTGATGCTGGCGGCCATGGTCCTGGTCCTCGGCCCTGGCGGCTCGGCCCTTGGCCCGGCGGCGGACGCCGGGTTGGCGAGCGCCGGGTCCGCCGTTGCGGAGAGCAACACAAGGCAGCTTGGCAAGGCGTTGTTCACCGAACATCTTTATCCCTTCGAGATCGCCGGCGCCATCCTGCTGGTGGCCATCGTCGCCGCCATCAGCCTGACCCTGCGCAAACTGGGCCGGCAACGGACGCCGCGGCCGGAGCGGCAAGTCGCGGCCAGGCCCGAGGGGCGAGTGCGCCTGGTTCAACTGACCCCCGACAGCCCGCCGCTGACGGCGGCGGGCGGCGGCCCGGAAGGGGCCAAGGCGCAACCCGCCCCCGCGCAATCCCCCTCAAAGAACGGAGCCGCCGCCGATGATTGAGCTGAACGAGGTCCTGATCGTGGCGGCGGCCCTGTTCTGCATCAGCGTGGCGGGGGTTTTCATCAACCGCAAGAATGTCCTCATCCTGTTGATGTGCATCGAGTTGATGTTGCTGTCGGTCAACCTGAACTTCATCGCGTTTTCCCATTTCCTGGGGGACATTCACGGCCAGGTGTTCGTCTTTTTCATCCTCACGGTGGCCGCCGCCGAGGCCGCCATAGGGCTGGCCATTTTGGTGACGCTGTTTCGCAACCGCCGGACCCTCAATGTGGCGGATCTGGACGCCATGCGGGGCTAGTCATGCGCTTCACCATGGAACAGATTTGCCTCGCCATCGTCCTGGCGCCCCTGGCCGGCGCCGTGATCACCGGCCTGTTCGGACGCGCGACGGGCCGGCGCGGGGCTCACTGGCTCGCGATCATCGGCGTCGGTGTCTCCACCGCGCTGTCCCTGGTGGTCTATAAACAGCTCATGTTCGACGGCGGCGCCATCTACGACGCGCCCGTGTACACCTGGCTGACGGTGGGCGGCCTGCGTCTGGAGGCGGGCTTCCTGGTGGATCAGCTGTCCGCCACCATGATGGTGGTGGTGAGCTTCGTCTCCTGGATGATCCACATCTACACCATAGGCTACATGCGAGACGATCCTGGGTATCAGCGTTTTTTCAGCTACATCTCCCTGTTCACCTGCGCCATGTTGATCCTGGTCATGTCCAACAACTTCTTGCAACTGTTCTTCGGCTGGGAGGCGGTGGGCCTGGTTTCTTACCTGTTGATCGGCTTCTGGTTCAAACGGGAGTCCGCCAACCGCGCCAGCCTGAAGGCGTTTATCGTGAACCGGGTGGGGGATTTCGGTTTCCTCTTAGGCGTGGCCGCCGTGTTGTTTTTCTTCGATACGCTGGCCTACCGGGAGGTGTTCGACCGGGCCGAGTCCATGGCGGGCCTGAGCTTCAGCCCCATTCCCGGCCTGGAGTGGTCGGCCCTGACCTTCATCTGCCTGTGCCTGTTCGTCGGCGCCATGGGGAAATCCGCCCAGTTTCCCCTGCATGTCTGGCTGCCCGATTCCATGGAAGGCCCCACCCCCATCTCGGCCCTGATCCACGCCGCCACCATGGTCACGGCGGGGATCTTCATGGTGGCGCGCATGTCGCCCCTGTACGAACTCTCTGAGGTGGCCCTTGCCGTCATGCTCTGCGTCGGGGCCGTCACGGCGTTTTTCATGGGGCTGTTGGGCTTGGCGCAGAACGACATCAAGCGGGTGATCGCTTATTCCACCTTGTCCCAGCTGGGCTACATGACGGCGGCCCTGGGCGCGTCGGCGTACGCGGCCGCCATCTTCCACCTGGTCACCCACGCCTTTTTCAAGGCCCTGTTGTTCCTGGCGGCAGGCTCTGTGATCATCGCCCTGCATCACGAGCAGGATCTGCGCAAAATGGGCGGCTTGTACCGTTACCTGCCGGTGACCTGGTTCACGGCCCTGCTGGGTTCCTTGGCCTTGGTGGGCTTTCCCCTGACCTCCGGCTTTTTCTCCAAGGACTCCATCATCGCGGCGGTAAGCCACGCCCAGTTGCCGGGGGCCGGCGCCGCCTACATAGCCCTGCTGTTGGGGGTGTTCATCACCGCCCTCTACGCCTTTCGCCTGTTTTTTATGACTTTTCACGGCGAGGAGCGCGTCAGCCGGCGCTGGGAGGATGTGAGCGAATCGCCATTGGTGGTCATTGGGCCCTTGTTGGCGTTGGCCATCCCGTCTTTGGCCTTGGGGGCCTGGTTGGCGGGCCCCATGGTGTTCGGGGATTACTTCGGGGATTCCATCCACACAGCGGCGGCCCAGACCGCCTCTTACGCCGGCCCCATCAGCTTCTTCCTGGAGGCCGTCAAACACCCGCCGATGTGGTTGGCCCTGGCCGGCATCGTCGGCGCCTGGCTGTGCTACGCGCGCTTCCCGCGCTGGCCGGAGACCCTGGCCCGGCGCTTGGCTTGGCCGCACCGGCTGTTAGTCAAAAAATACTATTTTGACGAGCTGTATCAGTTCGTCTTCGCCGGCGGGGCCCGGCGCGCTGGCGGCATGCTGTGGCGCCTGGGCGACGCCGCCTTCATCGACGGCGCCTTGGTGAACGGCACGGCCCGGACCGTGCGCTGGGTCTCCGGCATCGTCCGCACTTGGCAGACCGGCTACTTGTACCACTACGCCTTCGCCATGATCATCGGCCTGCTGTTGTTGTTGGCCCATTTCGTCCACCGGCTCTTCTAACCCGCGGCCATGGCGCAACCCCTGCCCATACTGAGTCTGCTGATCTGGGGGCCCGTCATCGGCGGCCTGTTGGTGCTGCGGGCCGGCAGCCGGCGGCAACTGCGGACGGCGCGGGCGTTCGCGTTGCTGGTGGCCCTGTCGGCCTTGGCCTTGTCGTTGCTGTTGTGCGCTCGCTTCGACCCCGCCGCGCCCCTGATGCAGTTCGTCGAACACGCGGTTTGGATCCAGACCTTCAACATCCACTACCACTTGGGAGTGGACGGCATTTCAGTCCCCTTGATCCTCTTGACGACCTTCACCACCGTGCTGGCCATGGCCGCTGGCTGGGAGGCCATAACGAACCGGCTGGCCCACTACATGGCGGCCTTTCTCATTCTGGAGGGGCTGATGATCGGGGTGTTCGCCTCCCTGGACGCCATCCTGTTCTATTTTTTCTGGGAGGCCATGCTGATCCCCATGTTCCTGATCATCGGCGTCTGGGGCGGCCCGGGGCGGGTCTATGCCGCCGTCAAGTTTTTTCTCTACACCTTTCTTGGCTCGGTGTTCATGTTGGTGGCCCTGCTGTACCTGTATTCCCGCATGGGCAGTTTCTACATCTTGGACCTGCACCTGTTGCCGTTGCCCCTGGAGGCGCAAAAATGGCTGTTCTTCGCGTTCCTGGCGGCCTTCGCCGTGAAAGTCCCCATGTGGCCCGTGCACACCTGGTTGCCGGACGCCCATGTGGAGGCCCCCACCGGCGGTTCCGTGATCCTGGCCGCGGTCATGCTGAAGATGGGGGGCTACGGCTTCCTGCGCCTCAGCCTGCCCATCGCGCCGGACGCCAGCGCCGCCCTGGCCGGCTTCATGGCGGCGCTGTCGTTGATCGCCATCGTCTATATCGGCCTGGTGGCGTTGGTCCAGCAGGACCTGAAAAAGCTGATCGCCTACTCGTCCGTGTCCCACATGGGGTTCGCGACCCTGGGCTTTTTCATGGTGTTTTTCATCGCGGACGATGCCAGCTGGTCGGTGCGCGGCGCCGTGCTGGCCTTGGAAGGCGGCATGATGCAGATGATCTCCCACGGCTTCGTGTCGGCGGCCCTGTTCCTGTGCGTCGGCGTCCTGTATGACCGCTTGCGCAGTCGCCAGATCGCCGATTACGGCGGGGTGGCGAACGCCATGCCAGTGTTCGCCTCCCTGATGATGCTGTTCGCCTTGGCCAACGCCGGCTTGCCTGGCACTTCCGGGTTCGTCGGCGAATTTTTGGTCATCATAGGCAGCTTCCAGGCCAATGTCTGGATCGCCGCGGCCGCGGCGACCATTTTGGTCCTGGGCGCGGCCTACACGCTGTGGATGTACAAACGGGTGGTGTTCGGCGCCGTGGCTAATGAGCGGGTGGCGGCCCTGCCGGATGTGTCCCGGCGCGAGGCCCTGCTCCTGTTGCTGCCCGCCGCCGCCGTGCTGTTCCTGGGCCTGTGGCCCCTGCCCCTGTTCGAAATCATGGAACCCTCCATCATCCGGTTGCTGGAGCACATCCTGCAATCCAAGATCCCGTGATCCGCCATGTTCGATAGGGCTGAACTCGTCTTTCTGTTGCCGGAGCTGACCCTGCTGGGCCTGGCATGCCTGACGCTGATGGCGGACGCCTTCTCCAAGGCGCCGGACAAGGTCTTCACCTGCCGGCTCGCCCAGCTCTCCTTGTTGGCGGTGGCGGCCCTGGTCTTTTATCAGCGCCCCGATGCCGCGCTGTCGCTGATGAATGGGCATTTCATTCTGGATCCTTTGGCCGTCCTGCTGAAGGTGGCGATATGCCTGTTGGCGGTGGTCGCGTTCTTTTACGCCTGCGATTACTTCAAGGCCCGAGGCCCTCTGCAAGGCGAGGGCTTTGTGCTGGGCCTGTTCGCCGTGTTGGGCATGTTGATCATGGTCTCGGCCCGCAGCCTGTTGACGGTCTATTTGGGGCTGGAGCTCATGTCTTTGTCCCTGTACGCCATGGTGGCGATGAACCGGGACTCCGGGGCGGCCTCCGAGGCGGCCGTCAAGTATTTCGTCCTGGGGGCCCTGGCCTCAGGCATATTGCTGTACGGCATTTCCATCCTGTACGGGGCTTCTGGCACCCTCTTCCTGCCCGAACTGGCGGCGCACATCTCGGCCCAGGCCGGGACCGACCTGTTTCTGGTCTTCGGCCTGGTCTTCGTGATAGTGGGCGTCGCCTTCAAGCTGGGGGCCGTGCCTTTTCACAGCTGGGTGCCGGATGTCTATGAGGGCGCGCCCACCGCCGTCACCCTGTTTTTAGCTTCCGCCCCCAAGGTGGCGGCCGTGGCCATGGCGATCCGCCTGCTGATGGACGGCATGGAGCCCCTGCGCCCTGATTGGCGGGAGATGTTGGTGATCATGGCGGCGCTGTCCATGGCCGCGGGCAACCTCATCGCCCTCGCGCAAACGAACATGAAGCGCATGCTGGCTTACTCCGCCATCGCCCATGTCGGCTTCCTGCTGTTGGGACTGTTGCCGGGTCCGGGGGAGTCGGGTCATGGCTACGCGAGCGCGCTGTTCTATGTGATCGTCTATGCCGTGATGAGCATGAGCGCGTTCGGCCTCATCGTCCTGTTGGGGGGCAAAGACCATGAGGCGGATCGGCTGGAGGATTTCAAGGGTCTGGCGGAAAGCAGCCCCTGGTTCGCCTTCATCGCCTTGTTGGCCATGTTCTCGTTGGCGGGCGTGCCGCCCTTCGCCGGTTTCTGGGCCAAGTGGTTCGTTCTCAGGGAGGTGATCGCCATCGGCTATCTATGGTTGGCGGTCCTGGCGGTGCTGTTCTCCGTGGTGGGCGCCTACTACTACCTGCGGGTCGTCAAGCTCATGTATTTCGACCCGCCCCCGGCCGGCCCTGCCGCCATCAAGGCGAGCTGGACCCTGCGGGCGGTGGCAAGCCTCAACGGCTTGGCGCTGTTGCTCCTGGGTTTCATGCCGGAGCGTCTCATGGACGCCTGCGTCAGGGTCTTGGGTTTTTAAGCGGGCGCTCCCGTGTCCGCTGGCAATGTCTCCTGGCTGTTGTTAGCCGTCGCCATCGTCCTCGCCAACATCCCCTGGTTGCAGGAGCGTTTTCTGCTGTTCCTCAGGCCCGGCAGAAAACCGCTGTGGATGTGCCTGACCGAGTGGCTGGCCATGTATTTCCTGGCGGGGGGCCTGGCCCTGGGGGTGGAGAGAAAAACCCAGGGAGAACTCCATCCCCAGGAGTGGGAATTCTATGTGGTCACCTTCTTCCTGTTCATCATTTTCGCCTTCCCCGGCGTGATTTACCGCTACTTGGGGCGATAGGGGCCTGGCCCCTGAACAAGAAGGTCAGACCCCGGCCGGCGCCGCGATCCGCTGGCCCATGGCCACCCATCGGCCCGGCTCGCAATGGCTGTCCCAGGCGACTCTGCCCGGTTCCGCAAGGAGGATCACCGTGGACCCCATGTTGAACCGCCCGATCTCCTCGCCGCGCCGAAACGCCGTCTCCTCGGCCCCGTCGTCGTAACGCCAGTGGCGCGTCCGCCGGCGCCCCGCCGGCGCGACGGGGCCGTGCCACGCCAGCTCCATGGCGCTGACGAACAGGGCCCCCACCATGACCACCGCCAACAGCCCCAAGGGCGAGGCGAAGGTGGCGATGACCCGTTCATTGCGGGCGAACAGCTTGTCGATGCGCCCCGTCGCCGCCGCGTTGACGGAAAACAGCCGCCCTGGCGCGTGCAACATGGCGCGCAAGGCGCCGTCCGCCGGCATGTGCACCCGGTGGTAGTCCCGGGGGGAAAGATACAAGGTGATGAAAGGGCCGTTCCGGTAGGGCCGGGCCTGCTCCTCGTCGCCGGCGAACAAGTCCTCCAGCGAATAGGTCTTGCCCTTGGCCTGGAACAGCTGATTGTCCGCCGCCATCCCCACCGCGCTGATGACCCCGTCCACCGGGGACGCCAGTCCGTCCGCGGCAATGGGGCGGGCCTCGGGCTTTAAGCTCCGGGTGAAAAAATCGTTGAAGGAGCGGTACGCCTCAGGTTCGCCGCGCTCCGCTTGGCTCAGGTCAACCCCGTAGCGGCGCATGAACAGCCGTATCAGCGCGTTTTTCCAGGGTCGCCATTGCCACCGGGCGCCCCTGTGGATCAGCCCGGAAAGCCCTCGCCGCAGACCGGTTCCCAATGTCACTCCTCCGCAATGTCCGTTGAACATGGATGGCTTCGCAACATGAAGCATTAGTTTGCCCTATGCAGGCGATTTTTGATACCATCCCCAATGTTGAATCCGTGGCGGCGCCAGGCCCCGAGCGGGAGGCGTTGCCGTTTTTTTATGTTCAAACCCCTGGAAGCGACAGTGCAATGACGATGAGAGCGATGTTGGCGGGCTTGGCCGCTTTTTTTCTGCCGGCGACGGCCCTGGCCGCGGTCGGACACGGGGCGGCGCCGCCCTTGGACGCCCCCTTGGAATTCGATGCGCACATGTTGGCGTCGGCCACAGTCCTCGCCATCACCTTCATTGGCATCTTCACCGAAATGCTGCACGGCATGGAGCGGGTGAAAGTGGCGGTCCTGGGGGCCATCGCCATGGTGATCGTTGGGCAGTATTACGGGTTTTACGCGCCAGGGTTGGCGGTGAAGGCCATTGACTGGAATGTGGTGTTCCTGTTAGGGGCCATGATGACCGTGGTGGCCATCATGATCCCCACCGGCGGGTTTGACATGTTGGCGTACAAGATCGCCAATTTCAGCAAGGGCCGGCTGTACCTGCTCCTGGTCTTAACCGGCTCTTGCGTGACGCTCTTGTCGCTGTTGTTGGACAATGTCACGACGGTGGTCATTTTCGGGCCGCTGATCATCCTCATCGCCCGGGCGCAGAAGGTCAACCCCATTCCCTACCTGTTGGCGGCGGCTTTGCTGGCCAACACCGGCGGCGTGGCCACCTTGGTGGGGGACCCCCCCAATCTGATGATAGGCTCGGCGGCAAGCATCTCCTTCAATGACTTCTTCATTCACATGGGGCCGCCGGTCGCCATCGCCTGGGTGGGCGTGTTGCTCCTGTTGAAGTGGATTTTTCGACGCGAGCTGGCGGCGACGCCGGCGGATGTGTCCGATTACTCCGTGGCGCTCAAGGATCCCAAGGTGTGGAACGCTTCCGTGGCCATCTTGATTGGCATGGTGCTGTTGTTCCTGTTTCACCACCTGTTGCACTGGGAACCCTGGTTCGTCGCCGCCATCGGCATGGCGGCCCTCATGTTCATCTCCCGGAACATCATCATGGAAAGCGTTTTTGAACATGTGGAGATCAACTTGCTGGTGTTCTTCATCGCCCTGTTCATGGTGGTGGGCGGGGTGGAGCACAGCCGCTTTCTCGTGTTCCTGGGGCAGTACATCACGCCGTTCGTGCAACAGGACTTGTTGGTGGCCACCATCCTGTTGATGTGGGTGGCGGCCCTCCTCTCCGCGGCCATAGACAACATTCCGTTCACGGCCGCCATGATCCCCATCATCCTCAGCATGGAGGCGGCGGGCATCAATGTGACTCCGCTGTGGTGGGGCTTGGCCGTTGGCGCGGGCATGGGGGGCAACGGCACCCACATCGGCTCGACGGCCAATGTCTTCATCGTGACGATTTCAGAGCGCCTGGCGCGGGCTGAAAACGATCCCAGCCTGCGCATCACGCCCGGATTGTGGTTCAGGAAGGGCCTGCCGGCCATGCTCCTGACCTTGACCTTGACGACGATATTCTTCGTTATCTTCTGGGATTTTCTGTCGACGCCGCTGTAGCGCGCCGGGGTCAGACCCCGGCCCTGGGGCCAGAGCCTTCCGCCTCGAACCAGGAGTCCAGTTCGCCGGCCTCAAGCTCCGCCATGGCGTGGGCGTTGAAGGCCCTATAGACCTGCCACTGGTGGATTTTGGCCTCGATCTCCAGGGCCTCCATGCCCGCAGTCCCCGCCAGCCGGCCCTGGTATTTCTCCAGTTGCCCTTGGGCGTAGTCGTTGCACTGGCTCAGGAAGCGCCTGACGATTTTCTTTTGCTCCGCCGCTTCGGTCATGGTGGCCCTCCGGCCCGCTGAGAGACGGCCCTGGCGCCGCCCGTTTTTGCTTTTTGCGATGGTTAGGGTATTATATCCGACCGGCAATCCACACACCATTTTTCATCGGGCGGACAGCTCGGAAAGGGGGAAGCATGACAGACTATGTTGCGCGGCCATTGCCTGATGTCAGGCTGAACGAACGCCATGAGGAGATCCTGGAGCAACTGGACCCGTCCGACGCGGAACTGGCGCAATGCCTCACCATGCCGCCGGCGGTCTATACCTGCGAGGACTGGTTTGAGTTTGAAAAACGCGCGGTCTGGGACCGGGAGTGGGTCTGCGTCGGCCACCACGGCACCATCCCCAATGCGGGCGATTATGTCTCCATCACCATCAACGACGACCCGCTCTTAGTCCAACGCCGGGAAGACGGCGGCGTGCGGGTCATGTCCGCCGTCTGCCAGCATCGCGGCCATGTGTTGGGCGAGGAAAGAGGCAACACCCGGATGTTCACCTGCCCCTTCCACGGCTGGTCCTACGATGAGACCGGCAAGCTGGTCAGCGCCCCGGAGATGGACGCCCACGCCAGCCTGGCGGAACTGCAGGAGAAATACTGTCTGCCATCGTTGCGCGCGGAGGTGTGGAACGGGTTTATCTTCGTCAACATGGACGGCAAGGCCCGGCCCCTGGCCCCCCGCCTGAAACGGCTAAGCAAGGAAATTGAAAACCACAAGCTGGCGGAAATGGGCGGCATTCCCACGGTGGACTGGGGGCCTAGCCCCTGGAACTGGAAGTTCATGCACGAGAACGCCATCGAGCCGCACCACACCTGGTACCTGCACAAGGGCCCCCATGATTTCGCCCCGTCCCGGTTGGCCACCTTCGCCGACTGGGACGACCTGGACGACGGCGCGGTGTTTCACCCCACCGGGTTCCTGAAACCGGACGGCAATTTCACCGCGGCCTTCAGTTGCCTGTTTCCGGTGATCGAGGGCCTGACGGAAAACGAGCGCCAGCGGGTCATGTTCGCTTGCGCGCTGCCCAACCTGTTTTTCGGTTGCGTGCCGGATGGCTGTTTTTATTACTGCATACTGCCCCAGGGGGCCAACGCCATGACCATCCGCGTGGGGTTTGTCTATCCCAAGTCAACCTTGCGCATGGAGAATTTCGATGTGATTTTCAAGTCGGTGATCCTGGGCCTGGAGACCCTGAACGACCAGGACACGACAGCCAACACGAAGGTGCATCAGGGCCTGCGCTCCCGGTTCGCCCCCCGCGGCCGCTACGCGCCCAAGGAGGCGACTCTGCCCCAGTTCAACCGCTGGCTGATCACCCGCTACAAGGCCTACGCGAAGGAGCTGAAGCAACGCGCGCGCCCGACGCGGGAAGCCGCCTGAGGAGGCCCGCCGACCATGAGCAACGAGACGCACGCAACGAATGACCTCAGAGCGCTGTTAGGCCAGCTGGACGCGAGGCTGACCCGCATCGAAGATGTGGACGCCATCCGGCGGCTGATCGTCACTTACGCGCGGGGTTGCGACCGCGGCAACGACCCCGGGATCATCGGCCCCTGTTTCGCCGCGGACGGCGTCTGGGAGTGCAAGGGTTTCGGTCGCTATCAGGGTCGGGAGACCCTGGCCCAGGCCCTGCGGGGCATCTCTGGCGAGAAGATCTGGTGGTCCCTGCATTACATGATTTCCCCTTTCATCGATATCGCCCCCGACGGCGAGACGGCGACGGCGTTTTGGTACCTGTGGGAGTCCGCCACCGTGCCGGATCCGCACACCGACGAGGCGGAGCCCCACTGGATAGGCGGCACTTATGATTGCCGTTGCGTGAAGCGGGAAGGGCAGTGGCTGTTTCAGTCCATGGAATTGAAGCTGAACATGGTCAGCCCTTGCCAGGATGGCTGGGTGAAGGCCAAGTTCCTGGATGGCAGCCCCAATTCGCCGTATCTGATGAATTTGGAGCCGGGACCCTATTACTGGTGTTCCTGCGGCCTGTCCCGCAGACAGCCTTTTTGCGACGGCGCCCATAAAAAGGCGGGCGAGTACAAGCCCTTGTCTTTCGAGCTGAAAGACCACTCCCATGTCGCCCTGTGCGGTTGCAAACACTCCAAGACCAAGCCGTGGTGCGACGGTTCCCACTTGAAGCTGAACCAGCCGGATTCGGGCGCGGCGTGACTCCGCGCCGGTTGGCGCGGCCCTGAGCGCGGGGCCGCCATGACGAGCCGGCGAGCGGCGCAAGCTTAGATGGTAACGAGAAGAGCGTTTTTGCAGTCCGCCGCCGCGGCGGGCGTTCCCTTGGTCAGCCGGGCCGGCGGGCCAGGTCTGCCCGGCGCCTCCCCTGAGGCCCCCCTGCCGGAGGGCCTGAGCCGGCGGGATTTCAACCAGGCCGTGGCGGAATTGCGCCGGGCTGTGGGCCAGAAGTGGGTGTTCACCGACGCCAGCTCGGCCTTGCGCAGCTACCGGGATGTCTATGCCACCGTGCCGGACGAGGCCCACATGCCTGGGGCCGCCGTGGCCCCCCGCAGCCTGGAGGAAATCCAGGCTGTCCTGAACATCGCCCGCAACCACAAGTTGCCCCTGTGGACCATTTCCACCGGCAAGAACTACGCCTACGGCGGTCCGGCGCCCCTCAAGCCCGGCACCGTCGTGTTGGATCTCAAGCGCATGAACCGCATCCTCGAAGTCAACGAGCAGCATGGCTACGCGGTGGTGGAACCGGGGGTGAGCTATTTCGATCTGCACCGCCACTTGCGGCGCATCGGCAGCAAGTTGTGGATAGACCCCGCCGCCCCAGGCTGGGGCAGCGTGTTGGGCAACCTGTCCGAACACGGCGCCGGCTACACCCCCTATGGCGATCATCTGTTGATGAATTGCGGCATGCAGGTGGTCTTGGCGGACGGGACGGTGGTGGACACCGGCATGGGGGCCCTGTCCAAGGCCGACACGGCGAGCATGTACAAATACGGTTGCGGCCCCTGGGTGGAAGGCATGTTCACCCAGTCCAATTTCGGGATCATCACCAAGGCGGGGATATGGCTGATGCCAGAGCCGCCCGGCTATCGGCCCTACTTGGTGACTTTTCCCGAGGAGGACGACCTCTACCAAATCACGGAGACCGTCGGCCCCCTGCGGCTGAACATGCTCATCCCCAACGCCGCGACCACGGTGGGCCTGATTTGGGAAGCCGCCCCGCGGGTCACCCGCAAAGCGTATTACGCCGGCAAAGGCCCCATGCCTCGAAGCCGCCAGCGCAAGATGGCGGAAGATCTGAACATCGGCATGTGGAATTTTTACGGCGCCCTGTACGGCCCTAAGCCAGTCATGGACAACAACTGGAAGGTGCTGGAAGAGGCCTTTCGCGCCATCCCCGGCGCCCGGTTTTTCTTCGAGGGAGACCGGCCCGGCGACCCGTCTTGGCGCTACCGGGTCAAGCTGATGAAGGGCGTGCCTAACATGACCGAGTTCAGCCTGATGAACTGGGTGGGCAGCGGGGCGCACATCGACTTCTCCCCGCGCTCCCCGGTCACCGGCGAGGATTCCATGCGGCAGTTCACCATGATTCAAGAGCGCGCCCATGAGTACGGGTTTGATTACATCGGCGAATTCCTGGTGGGCTGGCGGGAGCTGTTAAACATCTTCCAGCTGGTGTTCGACCGCCTGGACGAGGACGAGCTGCGCCGCGCCCACGAGTGCTTCGGACGCCTGGTGCAGGATTTCGCCGCCCAGGGCTACGGCGAGTACCGCACCCACCTGGATTTCATGGACCAGGTCGCCGGCACCTACAACTGGAACGACGGCGCGTTGTGGAAGTTGCACCAGCGCCTGAAACAGGCCCTGGACCCGGACGGCATCCTCTCGCCCGGCAAAAGCGGCATCTGGCCGGTGGCGACCTAAGCGGCGGGGGCCGCCCTCCAACGATGAAAACGACGCGCCTGCGGACCGGTTTGCTCCTGGCGCTGTCCCTGGCGGCGGGTTGCGGCGACCAGCCCTTGGGGGGGCGCGTTGAGCAGGCAACCGCCGCCGCGCCGGTGAGCGAAGGGCGGGCCCTGTTCGAGGCCCATTGCCTCGCCTGCCATGGCGCCGGCCCGGAGCATCCTGGCACCATGCGTCTGTCGGAGCGCCTGGGCCCAGAGCAGGCGCCCCTGCTCAATCGCCCGGAACTGCCGCCGGAATACATCAAGCTGGTGGCGCGGGAAGGGTTCAAGCTGATGCCGCCGTTTCGGCCCACTGAGCTGGACGACCGCCAGCTGGATGTCCTGGCCGCCTACATCGCCGGGGAGCGGAACTGATGCCCGCCGCCAGAGCCAATCCAGCCCCGGCCCTGGCCGCCCAGCCCGTCGCGCCCCCCGCCCCAGCCATCCATGACCTGAGGGATTATCTCGCCCTCCTGGGCGAACACGGGCAGTGCGTCTCCTGGCCGGAGCCGGTGTTGCCGGAGCCGGACCTCCGCCATGTCGCCGTGGCCGCCAGCCGCGACGCCATGACGGCCCCCGCCATCGTGTTCGATCAGATCCGCGGCTACCCGGGCCGGCGCCTCGTGGTGGGCGTTCATGGCAGCTTCGCCAATATCGCCCTGTTGTTGGGCCGCCCCAAAAGCGCCACCGTCAAGGAGCTGTTCTTCGAGATGACGGGCCGCTGGGGGTCAGACCGCCCGCTGTTGGAGCGGGCCAGTCCCGCCGCCGCGCCGGTCAACGAAAACCGCCTGGAGTCCGGCATCAATCTGTACGATCTGTTGCCCCTGTACCGCATCAACGACATGGATGGCGGGTTCTACATCGCCAAGGCCAATGTGGTCAGCCGCGACCCGCGGGAGCCGGACCACTTCGGCAAGCAGAATGTGGGCATCTACCGCATCCAGGTTCAGGGGCCGGACAGCTTCACCCTGCTGTCCGTGCCGTCCCACGACATGGCCCGGCAGATCCGGGCGGCGGAGGAGGACGATCTCCCCCTGGACATCGCCGTGATGATCGGCAACCACCCGGCCATGGCCCTGTTCGCCGCCACCCCCGTCAACTACGACGAGTCGGAATACGCCTACGCCTCCCAGGTGATGGGCAGTCCCCTGACCCTGACGGAGTCCGGCAACGGCCTGGACATCCTCGCCAACTCGGAGATGGTCATAGAAGCGCGCCTGGTCAACAACGCCCGTTGCCTGGAAGGCCCCTTCGGCGAGTTCCCCGGCAGTTACAGCGGCATCCGGCGCGTGCCGCTGTTCAAGGTCACCGCCGTCTCCCATCGCGCCGACCCCATCTTCGAGAGCATCTACATAGGCAGGGGCTGGACCGAGCATGACACACTGATCGGGCTGAACACCTGCGCGCCGATCTACGCCCAGCTTAGGGAAAACTTCCCGGAAGTGGTCGCGGTCAACGCCCTGTACCAGCACGGCCTCACCGGGATCATCGCGGTGAAAAACCGCTTTGCGGGATTCGCCAAGTCCGTGGCCATGGGGGCCCTCGGCACGCCGCACGGGTTGATGTACCTGAAAAACCTGATCATGGTGGACGACGATGTGGACCCCTTCGACCTCAACCAAGTGATGTGGGCTCTCTCCACCCGCACCCGCGCTAACGACATCATCGTCGTTCCCAACATGCCCATGGTGATCATCGACCCCGCCGCGGAGATCCCCGGCAAGGGGCACCGGTTGATCATCGACGCCACCGGCTTCATGCCGCCGGACCCCATAGGCGGCGACGCCAAGCTGGTGACCCCGCCCCAAGGCGCGGCGATAGACGAGCTCGCCAAGCGCATCCGCCAACTGCAAGAAGAGGCGGGCCGGTGAACTGCCCGCGCTGCCAGGCTTCCGCGCCGCATTTGCGGGAGGAGTACCAGGGCCGGGAGGGGGGCGAGGTGATCTGGAGGGTCTATCATTGCGAACGCTGCGCGTTCACCTGGCGCGACAGCGAACCGGCGGCGACCATAGATAGCAAGCAACGGGAGGCCTGGTTCCAAGCCGACCCGGACGACCCGGAGCGATACAAACACAACATCCCCCCCGCTCGGGAGGCGGAGCGATGAGGCGGGGCGCTGGCATGGGGAGCAGACCCCGGCGGGGATGAGCCTGCTGAAGACGACAAGCTGATCATGGCGAAAAAACTCATCGCGCAACTGCGCAAGAAAATCGGCCGGGACTCGGTGTTGACCGACGCCGCCGCGTCCGCGCCCCGCGGGCTGGGCAAAGCGCCGGTGGCTGTCGCGTTGCCGGGGGATGTGGAGCAACTGCGGGCGACGCTGTCTGTCGCCGCCGCCAACGGCGCCGCGCTGTGGGTCCTGCCCAATGCCGCCGGCAACGGCGGCTCGGTCAATCCCAGCCCCGACCGAGACATCCTGTTGGTGGATCTGTCGCGGATGAACCGCATCATCGAGGTCAACGCCAAGTCCGCCTACGCCTTGGTGGAGCCGGGGGTGAGCTACGCGCAACTGAACGCCCACCTGCGGGAAAACGACACGGGCCTGTGGGTGGACTGCGACCGCAACGGCCTCAATTCGGTGGCGGGCAGCATCATCGCCCGGGAGTTTGGCTACACAGCCTACGGCGACCACACGATGATGCAATGCGGCATGGAGGTCATGTTGGCGGATGGCGGCTTGACGCGCCTGGGGATGGGGGCCATGCCCAACAGCAACACCTGGCAATTGGCGAAATACGCCTACGGCCCGTATTTGGACGGCCTGTTCACCCAGTCCAATTTGGGGGTGGTCACCAAGATGGGCCTGTGGCTGATGCCCGCGCCGCCGGCCTACCAGCCCTTCGCTGCGACCCTGGGGAGCGACAGCGACCTGGCCCAGGCGATTGAGATCTTGCGGGCCTTCAAGGTCAACATGATCGTGCCGAACACCGTGGTCATCAGCAACCCGACCCTGGATGTCAGCCCGTTCCACGCCCGGCAAGAGTACGCCGCCGCTGACAGCCGCGGCGACTTGGACACGGCGCGGCTCAGGGAAGAACACGGCCTGGGGGCATGGACCCTCTACGGCGCGTTGTACAACACGCCCCCCAATGTGGAGGCCTTATGGCCCATGGTGCGGGGGGCCTTCGCCGGCATCGCCGGGGCCAGGGTGATAGACCTGAAAGAACCGGGGCACAACGCCGTTCTGGCGGGACGCGAGTCCCTGATGCGGGGCCAACCCCCGGACGCCTTCGGCAAGGTGTGGAACTGGTCCGGCGACTCGCTCCTCTATGTCAGTTTTGTCGCGCCCCTCAATGGCAGGCAGGTGATGAAAATGAACAAGCTGGCGGGCGACACGACCCGCGACAGCGGGTTCGACTACCTCGCCGAGTACGCGGTGGGCTGGCGCTTTGCGTTGCAACGGGTCTATTTGCCCTACGGCGCGGGTCAGGAGGGCCGCGCTCGCGCCTGCCTCAATGCGTTAATCGACGGCATGGCTCGTCGGGGCTTTGGGGTGAGCCACATCAGCGCGGGCCACCAGGAGCGGGCCCTGGCCAGCTACGACAACAAGGGCATGGCGACATTGCGGGCCCGGCTCAAGCAGGCCCTGGATCCCGACAACTTGTTCGCCTGAACGGGGCGGGACGGGGCGGGGCGCGCTCAGCTCTTCACGCCGCGCCAGCGTTTCACCAGGCCCGGGTCCAAGTCAAACAGGTCCAGAACCCGCCCGATGGAGGCGTCCACCAGCTCATCGATGCTCTGCGGCCGGTTGTAAAACCCGGGGATGGGCGGGGCGACGATGGCGCCGATGCGAGAGACCTCATAGAGCAACTTGCAGTGTCCGACATGCAACGGGGTCTCCCGGGGCATGAGGACTAAGCGCCGGCGCTCTTTCAGGACCACATCGGCGGCCCGGGTCAACAGGTTGTCGGCGTAGGAGTGGGCGATGGCGGAGAGGGAGCGCATGGAGCAGGGCGCCACAATCATGCCGTCGGTGCGGAAAGAGCCGCTGGCGATAGTCGCGCCGATGTCCTTCACATTATGCGCCACAGTGGCTTGCGCCTCGATGTCCGCCAGGGCGTGATCCGTCTCCACCCCCACATTGAGCTTGGCGGCATTGGTCATCACCAGGTGGGTTTCAATATCCGGCGCGTTCGCCAAGACCTCAACTAAACGAATGCCATAGATCAGCCCGCTGGCCCCCGACATGCCGATGATGATTTTCTTCATAACCCCCCGCTTCGCCACGCGCAACGCCGTTCAGATTACGCGCAAACGCCGGCGCTTGCAAGAAGCAGCGTCCGTCCTGCCGCGTCCGGGCTTGCTTTCAGCTCCCCGCCGCCGTTTCGTTAGGCGCGGCGGCGCTCCATTCTTCCGCAAACGATTCCGCCTGCTCCAGGATCTTCTCCGTCGCCATTTGTTGCTTGTCCGGCGGATAGCCGTATTTGTTCAACAGCCGTTTGACAATGGTTCGCAACTTCGCTCGCGCGTTTTCCCTTATGGTCCAGTCAAGGTCGGCGTCTTTTTCCACCTGTTCCACCAGTTTCTGCGCAAGCCCCCTCAAGGTCTCATCGCCCAACACCTCCACGGCGCTCTGGTTCATCGCCAACGCGTCGTAGAACGCCACCTCGTCATCGGACAACTCGAACTCTCTTTTCAACTCCTCCGCTCGCGCCTCAGAGGTCCTTATCTCTTTGGCAAGTTCGATCAACTCATTGATCACCTGCGCCGTGGTCAGCATGTGGTTCTGGTATCTCCTCAGGGCGTTCTCCAACATCTCCGAGAATTTTTTGCCTTGGACCAGGTTTTTCTTCATGCCGGCGTTTATCTGATCGCGGAGGACCTTCTTGAGCAACTCCAGGGCCAGGTTTTTGCGCTCCATGCCCTGCGCCTCCTCGAGAAACTCATCGGAAAGAATGGAGACATCTGGCTTTTTGATCCCGGCGGCGGCGAAAACATCAATCACTTCGCCCACCACCAGGGACCGGTCAACGATCTGCCTGATGGCGGTCTCCACATCAACATCGCTTGCGCCGCCGCCTTCCCGTTTAAATTTCACCAGCCGGGCCTTCACCGCCTGGAAAAAAGCGACTTTCTCCCTGATGGCCATAGCCTTAGCGTGAGGAACAGACATTGAGAAGGCCCGAGAGAGCAGGTCAACCGCCGTGATAAACCGCTTCTTGCCCTCTTCCAAGCCGAGGATGTGTTCTTGGGCGTTCAGGATCAGTTTCATCTTTTCCCCGATGTCGGCGTCGGCGGAGAAATAAGCTTGATAATCAACCCCGGCAAGCATGTCGACCACCACATCGCACTGCTCCAACATGGTTTCCACCGCCTTTTCCTGCTCCCGCACCGGCGTTCCCTTGCCGCCGTTTTCCGTGTAGGAAGTCACGGCCTGTTTCAAGTCTGAGGCGATGCCGATGTAATCCACCACCAAGCCGGAGGGCTTGTCCTTGAACACCCTGTTGACGCGGGCTATGGCCTGCATCAGGTTGTGGCCGCGCATCATCTTGTCAACATACAGGGTGTGCAGGCACGGGGCGTCAAACCCCGTCAACCACATATCCCGCACGATCACCAGTCGCAACGGGTCGTCCGGGTCCTGAAACCGTTGCCTGAGGAGCTTGCGTTCTTGCTTGGTGGTCGAGTGTTTCCGCCACTCTAGAGGGTCGCTGGCGGAGGAGGTCATAATGACTTTCACTGCCCCCTTGCTCACCTCGTCTTCATGCCATTCCGGGCGCATGGCGATGATGTCCTCATACATGGCAACCGCGATGCGGCGGCTGGTGGAGACGATGATCGCCTTGCCGTCAAGGCTCTCCTGTCTGATGTCGAAATGGTCGAGAATGTCTGTCGTCACCTTCTTGCGCCGGGCCTCATGGCCGACGATGGCCTCCAGCTTGGCTAACTTGGCCTTGGCTTGCTCTGCCGCTGTGGCTTCCTCGTTTTCGGTGATGGCTTCAACCTCGGCGTCCAGGAGCTTTTTGTCTTCATCCTTAAGATGGACTTGAACCAGGCGCGATGCGTAATGAATCGACACGGTGGCCCCGTCCTCAATGGCCTGCTCTATGTCATAGACATCGATGTAATTGCCAAAGACCGCCGGGGTTGAAGCGTCCTTTTTCTCGATGGGAGTGCCGGTGAACCCGATCAAGGAGGCGCGGGGCAGGGCGTCCCGCAGATACTTGGCGAAGCCGTAGCGCGTTTTTGCCCCGTCTTTGGTGAACAAGGTCTTGGCGGCGAATCCATACTGGCTGCGGTGCGCCTCGTCCGCGATGACCACGATGTTTTCCCGTTCGGACAGAAGTTCAAAAGTCTCGCCCTCTTCGGGGGAGAACTTCTGGATGGTGGAAAACACCACCCCGCCGCCGCCCGTTCTCAAAAGCTGTTTCAATTCGGCGCGGCTTTCCGCCTGTTTGGGCGCTTGGCGCAACAGGGTTGCGCCCGCGTCAAAGGCCCTGAACAGCTGGTCGTCCAGGTCGTTGCGGTCGGTGATCACGACAATGGTGGGGTTTGCCATGTCCGGATGGACGATCAACAGGCCGGCGTAAAACACCATGGAGAGAGACTTGCCGCTTCCCTGGGTGTGCCACACCACCCCCGCCTTGCGGTCCCCCGAGGGCTGGGTTCTAACATCGGGCAGGCCGTAAGTTCCAGGCTCTTCCTCAACGGCGGCGTTTGTGCCAGTCGCCCGCAAGGTCGATTTAACGGCTTCCTTCACCGCGTGATATTGATGATACGCCGCTATCTTCTTGATGGTCTCGATGCGTCTTGCACCGGTGGCGGCATCCTCCGTTGTGGTTTTCTCAAAGATCGTGAAATGGCGCGCAAGCTCAAGCAACACCTTCGGGCGCAACATGCCCTTGACAAGGGTTTCCAGCTGGGGCGTGGTTGGCGAGTCTTCCTTTTTCCCGTCCACGGTTTTCCATTCCATGAAACGGTCCCAGCCTGCTGTCAGGGAACCGGCCTTCGCGTCATGCCCGTCTGACGCCACCAAAACGCCATTGTAGCAAAACAGGGTGGGGATGTCCTGCTTGTAGGTTTGCAACTGGTGGAACGCCTTTTCCACCGTCGCGGCCTGGTCCGTCGGGTTTTTCAATTCCATCACCACAAGAGGCATGCCGTTGACGAAAAGCGCCACATCAGGCCGCCGGATTACTTTGTTTTCCTGCACTGTGATCTGATTGCAAACCGCAAAGTCATTGTTCATCGGGTAGGCAAAATCAATTAACCACACCGTTGCGCCGACTCTCTCGCCGTTCCTTTGGTATTCCACCCTCACGCCTTCCACCAACATCTGGTAAAAGTCCTCATTGCTTTTAATCGGATCGTCCCCAGGCAAATCAACAACCTCTTGCAGAGCCTGTGTTCTGACTTCAGCGGGCAACTCCGGATTGAGCCTGCCAATGGCGGCTTCGAGACGGCGGCGCAGGAGCACATCAGAAAACCCGCTCCTTTCGGTTTCCTGCTCTTCAGCAGAGAGAGGGGAGTACCCCTGCTTTCGCAAGAGGTCTATTACCCAGTCTTCAACATCCGCTTCGTAAATGGGAGTCATGAAGCCTCATCGCCTCTTAGTTTAGCGGCTATCTTAAAATCTTCATCTGCCTCTTGATTTCGCCCTAAGGCCTGTTTTGCAACGCCACGACCGTGGTAAGCATCTGCATACTTTGGGCTAAATTCAATCGCTTTGTCATAATCAATTATCGCATCTTGATGTTGTCCCAAATAGTATTTTGCAGTGCCACGATTGTTGTAAGCTATTGCATAATTTGGATTCACTTCAATCGCTTTGTTAAAATTGCTTATCGCTTCTTGATATTGTTCCAACTTGCCTTTTGCAATGCCACGATTGCTGTAAGCTCTCGCATAATTTGGATTTAACTCAATCGCTTTGTCATAATCAATTATCGCTTCTTGATATTGTCTCAAATTCTTTTTTACAATGCCACGATTGTTATACAACTCTGTGTGGTTAGGATTTAATTCTATTGCTTCATCATATTTTTCTATCGCCTCTTCGTATTCACCTTTATTGGACGATGCGAAACCCTGATGGAATAAAACTGAGGCTGTTTCGTAATTCTTTTCATTAGCGATAAAGCCAATCAGATCGTTGTAAATAGTGTCAGTGTGTATGTTATGAACTTCTCGCAGATGGTCTAAAATAGATTGTTTGAGATCAGCTGGCACCGAGATAATTTTGCACAGGTCTTTGTTTATATAGCCAGAAGGTGGATAAACAAAAACGCTACTCTGAGAAGTCACCCTTTTCTGGCTGATTTGGGTGTTGGCTGGCTCTATTGGAAAAGGCACAGAGGATGAACGCAATTCTGTATAATCAATCTCTTGTCTTTCCTTCCCTATCATGGCGGAATCCAGGAGTATGAGTTCACCATCTTCATGATGTTCTCCATCGCAGGCAAAAAACAGGGCTATATAAAGGTTGCGACTGAAATCAATCAGGTTTGTTTTACCGTGGAAATGTTGCAAATCGGTCAATACCTCTATCTTGCTGGCGCTATCTGCAAAAAGTCTTTTGGCTCTCTCTAATATCTCTTCCTCTATGTTAAAGGGACGGTATCTTTCGTGGAAAACAACACTATTATCTTTCGCCCACCTGTAAAGCGATGAGTTAATTTCCTTTGCTCCGTTTTTACTATATCTTTGCGTTGTTCCTCTAAAAAGATAGCGCTTACCTTCGCAGTCTTTTAGGATGCGATTCAGAAACTTTTCAACCGTGTCTGTCATGATTTCTCTCTAAAGCTTCACGCTGACCTTTCCGCCTACCAACTTTGGCAACAAAGTATCGCGCAACTTTTCAAGCCTCTGAATTTGAGAATGATTCAAAACAATTTTTTGGTCAAACAATTTAGCTATGTTTTGAAAGTCTTGAATTGTCTTAAAAAGCGGCAAGACAATCTCGATGGCTTCAAAATCACTTTTACTTATCGAACCGAACACTGTTCCTTCCTGATTAAACTGTCTAATTTTGCGCATCAATGATTTCATCCTGTAGTAAGTATAGCTACGGAAATTTTTGTTCTTCTTATATTGAAAGGTTGCCACCCCCCGTCCGATGCAACATTTTTCTATCGCCATATTTTGTTCGCCCACCGGGGCGCGAACGCTGACCAGAGTATCAAATTTTTCCGCACATCTCTTAGGTTCGGTAGTCCAAACCCGATTCCGGGGGAATCGGAAGCCAAAATCAGCATTGCCCTGAAAGAGTGGCATGCCTTGTTTCCCGTTATTGTAAGATGTTCCTGGTGGAGATTGCCCCATTGTAACATCAAATTCGTCAGATAATGTTCCGACTGCCCAATCCGCTTTCGCACCTTCTATAAACCACTGGCGGAAGAGGGTTTGCGCCATATCTTCAAGGGTTTTATTTTGGCGATGTAGCAGGTCTATTTTGTCGTCTAATGATGACAGCACTTCAGCGATGGCTTCTTGTTCGGCAAGCGGCGGAAACAAAAACGATAATGACTTTAAAGTTGTTCCAGTAAGTTCTCCAAATGTTGTTCCACTCGATTGAGACTTCAGATGTGCAACATTCTGCCTCAGCAAATAAAATAGAAACAGAGTGCTTGTTTTCTCATCGGGAATTAAACTTCTAAATCCCTGATTTGTGGAAACTTCATTTTTTGAGATTGCCAAATATCCGACAGGGGCTCTTGTGGTTAACAACACGGCGTTTTTAGGCAGTAATTTCGCGCTTGAGTTTTTCAGACCCAATTCAGATATATTTCTTTCGCCGTTTGAAATGTATATCCCGGAAAAGCCTGATAAATCCTTCGGCGTTAGCCAGGGGATGTCGCCATCCCAGTATTCAGGCACTTTTGTATTAGGAGTCCCACCTCCCATAATCGTGCAAATTTCTCCTAATTTGACTTCCCGCCAGCCTTCCGGCTTCGATTTTTTACGACCGGCCTTGTTCATTCGGTTCGCTCCCCGTGCACTTTTTCCAAGTTTTTCGCAATGCGTTTGTTCAGCTGACGCTCTTCCGACATTTGCGCCTCGAACTCCGCCTTCAATTCGGCAAACCTCGCGCCGAAGTCGAAGTCGTCTTCCTCGTCCGGCAATCCCACATAGCGCCCTGGGCTTAACGCATAGTCCAGCTCCCGGACCTTTTCCACGGGGGTTGCATTGCAAAAACCCGCAATGTCCTGATATTTCCCTCCTTGTTTGCGCCACTGGTGGTAGGCGTCGGCGACTTTGGCGATGTCCTCGTCGGAAAACTCCCGCAGGCTCCGGTTGACTAAATGCCCCAGTCCGCCCGCGTCTATGAAAAGAATTTCATCCTTGCGTTTCCGGTCGCCATTGTAGCCGTGCCGCTTGTTGGAGACAAACCACAAGCAGGCGGGAATTTGCGTGTTCATAAACAGCTTGGCGGGCAGGTTGACAATGCAGTCCACAAGGCCGGCTTCAACAATGTTTTTGCGGATGACGCCCTCATTGGATTTGGAAGTGAGCGAGCCTTTTGACAGCACGAAACCCGCTACGCCCTTGGGCGCAAGGTGGTGTATGAAGTGTTGCACCCAGGCGAAGTTGGCGTTGCCGGCCGGCGGCGGCCCGTATTTCCACCTGCCGTCTCCCTCCAGTCGCTTGCCTTCCCACTCGCTGTCGTTGAACGGGGGGTTGGCGAGTATGAAATCCATCTTCTTGTCCGGGTGCGCGTCTTTCAGGAAGGAACCGTCGGCGTTCCACTTCACTTGCGAGCCATCTATGTGCCGAATGGCGAGATTCATCAGGCACAGGCGATGCGTGGTCTGGTTGCTCTCTTGCCCAAAAATGGAAATGTCAGCGACTCTCCCCTGGTGCCTCTCAACGAACTTCTCGCTCATCACAAACATGCCGCCGCTGCCGCAACAAGGGTCGTACACCCGCCCTCTGTAGGGTTCTATCATCTCCACCAGCAATTTCACGATGGAGCTCGGCGTGTAAAACTGCCCGCCTTTTTTGCCTTCCGCGAGGGCGAACTGGCCAAGAAAATACTCATACACCCGGCCAAGAAGGTCCCGGGATTTCGCGGCTTCACCGCCCAGCTCGATGTCGCCTATGAGATCGATGAGCCCGCCCAAGGTCGCGGACGCCACATTTTGCCTTGCGTATCCCTTGGGCAACACCCCTTTCAGGCTGCTTGAGTTTTCCCGCTCTATGGCATTCATGGCGGCGTCTATGGCGTTCCCTACGCCAGGCTGTCTCGCCTGGGCCCGGAGCCGCTCCCATCTGGCCTCGCTTGGCACCCAGAAGACATTTTCCGCCCGATACTCGTCCGGGTCTTCCGGGTCAGCGTATTTTTCTTTTTTCAACGCCTCGCGCCGCGCCTCAAAAGAATCCGAGATGTGCTTGAGAAAGATCAGGCCCAGGACGACATGCTTGTATTCCGCCGCATCGATATTCCTGCGTAGCGCATCCGCCGCCTTGAACAGCTTGGCCTCTAAGCGTCCCGTCTGCCCCGCTTGATTTCCCGCCATAGCCGTTTTATTCATCCGCGCCGCCCCAACGCCATTTCCGCAAGGTCCATCTCCTTGCTTTCGGCGATATTTTCTGCATCTGAATGAGACTCTCTATTCATATATCTGCCAAAAGCTTCAAAGTCTCGCTCCTCAATAAAGTGATTGAATTCAGTCTGCCTTCTCACCACAGACGCCCGCAACATATCGCAACTAAAACGCATTGTCAAGTCTTTTTTTCAATGAAAGTGGCGGAGTCGGTCGCGAGAGCGCCTAAATCCCCGAGTGGGGAGCGCCCCTCTCCCGGTTGCTCCGCAAAGCAACGCGATGATAAGGGGCGCATTCTTTCCACAGCATCCACCAATCAAGTTATTTCAAACACTCCCCCCGCCACGCTCACTGCCAGGTCGGCGAAATCTGCGCCCTGCAGGTAGAGCAATGCTCCGCCATCAAGTGGAATTGTCACTCCATCGGCCGTCTCGGTCGCAACCCAATCCCAATCCCAATCAAGAGGCTCATTCTTTGCCACTATCGCGTAAAGAGCGGCAATTGAGTCGCCAGGGGGTAGCTTGATCTTGTCTCCGTTACTAAAATCCAGAATTTTCACATAATCACCCTCGCCAGTGGCCGTTATGTCAAATACATCGGCCCCGAGCCCTCCTTCCATTGTAGTATAGGGAGCTCCACCTGATATGAGATAGTCAGAGCTACCGTCATCATCGGTAGGGCCGCTGACGCCTCTGTAACCTTTCAACACATCTCGCATTGAATTCTCGTCGCCGTGCAGGGTGTCGCTGCCCCTCCCGCCTTGTAGGAAATTGGCATCACCTCCTCCGCCGTGAAGGAAATCGTTTCCGGAGCCTGCAAGCAAGAGGTCGTCACCATCATCAGTGGAGCTTGAAATTGTATCCAAGACCACTGCGCTTGGCGCAGTTGAATCCGATGACCGTTGAATTTGAAGCTGATCTCCATATAGGTAATCAGCATCACCACCTCCGAATATCACATTGTCTCCTTGCCCACCCACCAGAACGTCAGTGCCAAATCTTCCGCTCAGGAGGTCATCTCCATTATCCGCAGCGCCGAATATTACAATTTGCCCCAGAGGGGCAGTAGGAGGGGTGCCTGGTATGATCACATCGTCTGCTGTAGTAGACCCCTCGAACCTTTCATGGGCCGATGTGCCGCCAGTATACTTGCCACCTCCCTTAAGAACGTTAACATCACCAATCTTTCTCCAGGTGCCAGACGAAGGAGCGCCAAAGTAGCCAGGGAAGATCTTAAGAAGCTTCTCCTCGGACAGAGAAACAATCTGATTTGTCATTGCAATTCACCTCGCAATAAGTTAGTTAGGCGGCATTGCAACCGGCCGCCGCCTGTAAGCCGGTCATGATAAGAAAAGAGGATTATATACATAACTTGATAAGATGCAAGTGTTTTTTTATCCTGGGTAGTGCGACGCTGCAGGGTCACAATGCAAATAAATGCTACCCGTAGGTTTTAGCACTCGATGCAGTTCCAGTAACCGGACGCCCATCATAGTTAGATAGGCAGCAGTGCCATCTTCCTGGGTCAGCCTAGCGGCATTGATAATAGCGTCCAGAGCTTGGTTGCGCCTGGCGATCTCGCCCAACCACCTAACATCCAGGTCAGTCCACCGCCAAGTGTCATCAAACATCTGGCCCTCTGCCGCCGTCCCTATAGGCGCTTTGTATTGCCGCTTGCTATTGAACGGCGGATCCAGTTAGATCAAGTCTACCGCGGCGCTGTTAATCCCTCTAAGAACAGGCAGGTTGTCATTGATAAACAGCGTCCGATTCTTGAAATTCGGTTTTCCATGTGATAGAATATGTGAGCTGACCTGCCGCTTGCGTTTTCACGCTGTTAGTGGCGCGGTCTTTAGCGCCCACTATCGCAACCTTGCCAGCGACGCCGCGGCCAGCGTTAAGCTTCTTGTTGGCATGCCCGAAAATCTGCAACTGCTATGTACCTATTGCAACACAATCAAAGGCAACCGCGGCATGGAGTACCTGATAGCTCAACTTCAACTGTGATAAATTGTGTATAATCCGCTTATGAAAAAGCAAGGCAAACATCCGGCAAGCGGCAAGTCAAAAGCCTCCGTTTCCAAGAAGGTTAAAAGGAAGCGGGGCAGGCCAGAAACCAGGGTGGTGAAAATAGAGGCAACGCCTGAATATGTTGCCAAAGCTATCTTTGCTGCCGGCAAATTAAACAAGAAATGACGCCTGAATCCATGTAACTATTGTATATAATTCCCCTTTTTTTCAATGAAAGTGGCGGAGTCGGTTGCGAGAGCGCCTAGACCCCCGAGTGGGGAGCGCCCCTCTCCCGGTTGCTCCGCAAAGCAACGCGATGATAAGGGGCGCATTCTTTCCACAGCATCCACCAATCAAGTTATTTCAAACACTCCCCCCGCCACGCTCACTGTCAGGTCGGCGAAATCTGCGCCCTGCAGGTAGAGCAATGCTCCGCCATCAAGTGGAATTGTCACTCCATCGGCCGTCTCGGTCGCAACCCAATCCCAATCCCAATCAAGAGGCTCATTCTTTGCCACTATCGCGTAAAGAGCGGCAATTGAGTCGCCAGGGGGTAGCTTGATCTTGTCTCCGTTACTAAAATCCAGAATTTTCACATAATCACCCTCGCCAGTGGCCGTTATGTCAAATACATCGGCCCCGAGCCCTCCTTCCATTGTAGTATAGGGAGCTCCACCTGATATGAGATAGTCAGAGCTACCGTCATCATCGGTAGGGCCGCTGACGCCTCTGTACCCTCTCAACACATCTCGCATTGAATTCTCGTCGCCGACCAGGGTGTCGCTGCCCCTCCCGCCTCCTAGGAAATTGGCATCACCTCCTCCGCCGTGAACGAAATCGTTTCCGGAGCCTGCAAACAAGAGGTCGTCACCATCAGTGGAGCTTGAAATTGTATCCAAGACCACTTTGCTTGGCGCAGTTGAATCCGATGACCGTTGAATTTGAAGCTGATCTCCATATAGGTAATCAGCATCACCACCTCCGAATATCACATTGTCTCCTTGCCCACCCACCAGAACGTCAGTGCCAAATCTTCCGCCCAGGAGGTCATCTCCATTATCCGCAGCGCCGAATATTACAGTTTGCCCCAGAGGGGCAGTAGGAGGGGTGCCTGGTATGATCACATCGTTTGTTGTAGTAGACCCCTCGAACTTTTCATAGGCCGTTGTGCCGCCAACAAGCTTGCCACCTCCCCTAAGAATGTTAACATCATTAATCTTTACCCAGGTGCCAGACCCATCAGCACCAAAGTAGCCAGGGAAGATCTTAAGAAGCTTCTCCTCAGACAGAGAAACAATCTGATTAGTCATTGCAATTCACCTCGCAATAAGTTAGTTAGGCGGCATTGCAACTGGCCGCCGCCTGTAAGCCGGTCATGATAAGAAAAGAGGATTATATACATAACTTGACAAGATGCAAGCAGTTTATTTCTGCTTTTTCTTGCGAATTTTCCTGTCAGCTTGTATGAACATGGCCCTGGCAAGCTCTGTACACCTTAGAGCCGCGCTAAACAGAGTTGTTGATAAAGGCATGCAGTTTGGTCTTGGATGTTGAATCCACCGCCTGCGTTTTCACGCTGTTAGTGGCGCGGTCTTTAGCGCCCACTATCGCGACCTTGCCAGCGACGCCCCGGCCAGCGTTAAGCTTCTTGTTGGCATGCCCGAAAATCTGCAACTGCCATGTGCCTATTGCAACAAAATCAAAGGCAACCGCGGCATGGAGTACCTGATAGCTCAACTTCAACTGTGATAAATTGTGTATAATCCGCTTATGAAAAAGCAAGGCAAACATCCGGCAAGCGGCAAGTCAAAAGCCTCCGTTTCCAAGAAGGTTAAAAGGAAGCGGGGCAGGCCAGAAACCAGAGTGGTGAAAATAGAGGCAACGCCTGAATATGTTGCCAAAGCTATCTTTGCTACCGGCAAATTAAACAAGAAATGACGCCTGAATCCGTGTAACTATTGTATATAATTCCCCTTTTTTTCAATGAAAGTGGCGGAGTCGGTAGCGAGAGCGCCTAAATCCCCGAGTGGGGAGCGCCCCTCTCCCGGTTGCTCCGCAAAGCAACGCGATGATAAGGGGCGCATTCTTTCCACAGCATCCACCAATCAAGTTATTTCAAATGTTGTCGCCGACACGCTCGCTGTCAGGTCGTCGAAAGTTGCGTCCTGCAGGTAGAGCGATGCTCCGCCATCAAGTGGAATTGTCACTCCATCGTCCGTCTCGATCGCAACCCAATCCCAATCCCAATCAAGAGGCTCATTCTTTGCCACTATCCTGTAAAGAGCGGCAATTGAGTCGTCATGGGGTAGCTTGATCTTGTCTCCGTCACTAAAATCCAGGATTTTCACATAATCACCCGGGCCAGTGGCCGTTATGTCAAATACATCGTTGCCTCCGCCTCCTTCCATTGTAGTAAAGGGAGCTCCACCTGATTTGAGATAGTCAGAGCTACCGTCATCATCGGTAGGGCCGCTGACCCCTCTGTAACCTCTCAACACATCTCGCATTGAATTCTCGTCGCCGAGCAGGGTGTCGCTGCCCCTCCCGCCTTGTAGGAAATTGGCATCACCTCCTCCGCCGTGAAGGAAATCGTTTCCGGAGCCTCCAAACAACAAGTCGGCACCATCATCGGCACTTGAAGTTGTATCCAAGGGCACTGCACTTGGTACAGTTGCCTCCAATGACCGTTGAATTTGAAGCTGATCTCCATATAGGTAATCATTGTCACGACCTCCCCATATCTGATTGTTTCCTTTCCCACCCACCAAAACGTCAGCGCCAAAGGTTCCGCCTAATGTGTCATCTCCATAATTCAAAGCGCCGAATGTTGCAATTTTCCCCGGAAGGGCAGTAGGAGCGGGGCCTGTTGTGATCACATCGTTTCCGCTATTCCCAGTCAAATGTTCTCTGACCGTTGCGTCAGCTGAGCCAACAAGCTTGTTGCCGGAATTATCTCCCTTAAGACCCGGAAACACCACAGTGTCAAAGTAGCCAGGGAAGATCTCAAGAAGCTTCGCCTCGGACAGAGAAGCAATCTGATTTGTCATTGCAATTCACCTCGCAATAAGTTAGTTAGGCGGCATTGCAACCGGCCGCCGCCTGTAAGCTGGTCATGCTAAGAAAACTACGCAACTCCATAGATCTGTTTGCGCCTTGCCTCAATCGCTCCTTCCACTTCCCACATGGCGTCGCCAATAGCGTGCTGACTCTTCAGCCGAGAATTGGAGCGCTACCGGCTTCTTTTATTACATCCTTTGGCGTCCTTTGCGACAACGCCAGCCCCTGGTCTTCCAAATAGTCTTTTATCGTATTCCAGGCAAGATCAACAGAGTGTTTGAAACGGCGAATCATGCCTTCCTTGCCGAGTTGATCCAGTTTGTTTTTGGAATTCAGGTCATTGGCTTCCTGCAACAGAGCATACGCCCAGCTGAAATTGGCGAACCGGTATTGCCACCGATATTTTTCTCGCCTCAGGGTCATCTCTCTGTCAAGTTGTTTCCCAGCTTAAACAGCCTGGCCTCTAAGCGTCCCGTCTGCCCCGCTTGATTTCCCGCCATAGCTGTTTTATTCACCCGCGCCGCCCCAACGCCATTTCCGCAAGGTCAATCATCCTTTTTGGACGACGCCGGCGGCGGCGTCCACCAAGCCGGCGGGCGCGGTGGCGGCGGCGCAGGAGAACATTGGAAAACCCATCTCTCCCGGCTTCCTGCTCTTCAGGAGAGAGAGGAGTAGCCTGCTCCTGCAAGAGGCTCATTACCCAGCTTTCAACATCCGCTTCGTAAATGGGAGTCACAGAGCCTCATCGCCCTTCAATTTAGCGACCATCCTAAAATCTTCATCTGCCTCTTGAGTTCGCCCTAAAGCCTGTTTTGCAACGCCACGATTGTTATAAGTCCCTGCATAATTTGGGTTCAATTCAATCGCTTTGTCATAATCGGCTATCGCTTCTCGATGTAGTCCCAAATGGCCTTTTGCAGTGCCACGATTGTTATAAGCCCCTGCATAATTTGGGTTCAATTCAATCGCTTTGTCATAATCGGCTATCGCTTCTTGATGTTGTCTCAAATTATTTTCTACATTGCCGCGGTTGTTGTAAGCTTCTGCGTAGTTAGGATTTAATTCTATTGCTCTGTTAAAATCGCTTATCGCTTCTCGATGTTGTCCCAACTTGCCTTTTTCAACGCCACGGCTATTGTAAGCCTCTGCATAATCTGGCTCCAATTCAATCAATCTGTCATAATCAGCTATTGCTTCTCGCTGTTGTCCCAAATTGCCTTTTGCAACGCCACGACCGTTGTAAGCCCATGCAAAGGCAGGATTTAATTCTATTGCTTTGTTAAAATCGGTTATCGCTTCTCGATGTTGTCCCAAATTGCCTTTTGCAATGCCACGACCGTTGTAAGCCTCTGCAAGGACAGGATTTAATTCTATTGCTTTGTTAAAATCGATTATCGTTTCTTGATATTTTCCCAAATTGCCTTTTGCAAGGCCACGATTGTTGTAAGCCTCTGCAAGGGCAGGATTTAATTCTATTGCTTTGTTAAGATCGCTTATCGCTTCTTGATATTGTCCTAAATTGCCTTTTGCAAGGCCACGATTGTTGTAAGCCCCTGCAAGGGCAGGATTTAATTCTATTGCTTTGTTAAGATCGCTTATCGCTTCTTGATATTGTTCCAAATTGATTTTTGCATCGCCACGATTGTTGTAAGCCTCTGCGTAGTTAGGATTTAATTCTATTGCTTTGTTAAAATCGGTTATCGCTTCTTGATGTTGTCCTAACTCGTCCTTTGTGGCGCCACGATTGCTGTAGGCCCTTGCATCATTTGGCTTCAATTCAATCGCTTTGTCATAATCAGCTATCGCATCTGAATGTTGTCCTAACTTGTCTTTTGCAAGGCCGCGATTGTTATAAAGCTCTGCGTAGTTAGAATTTAATTCTATTGCTTGATCATATTTTTCTATCGCCTCTTCGTATTCATCCTTGTTATACGATGCGAAACCCTGATAGAATAAAACCGAGGCTGTTTTATAATTCTTTTCATCATAGATAAAGCCAATCAGATCGTTATAAATAGTGTCAGTGTGTATATTATGAATTTTCCGCAAATGCTCTAAAACAGGTTGTTTGAGATTAGCCGGCACCGGGATAATTTCGCACGAGTCTTTGTTTATATAGCCAGAAGGTGGATAAACAAAAACGCTACTCTGAAAAGTCACCCGTTTCTGACCAAATTGAGTGTTGGCTGGCTCTATTGGAAAGGGCTCAGAGGATGATTGCAATTCTGTGTAAATAATCTTTTGTCTTTTCTCCCCTATCTTGGTGGAATCCAAGAGTATGAGTTCACCATCTTCTTTATGATGTTCTCCATAGCAGGCAAAAAACAAGGCTATATAGAGGTCGTGACTGAAATCAATCAGGTTTGTTTTTCCGTGGAAATGCTGTAGATCAGTCAACATCTCTATGTTGCTGGCGCTATCTGGATAATGTCTTTTGGCTTTTTCTAATATCTCTTTCTCTATGTCAAAGGGACGATATTTTTCGTGAAAAACAACATCCTCATCTCTCGCTTCCCTGTAAAGAGATGAGTTAATTTCGTCTTTTCCATTTTTACTATAGCTCTGCGTTGTCCCTCTAAAGAGATAGTGCTTGCCTTCGCAGTCTTCTAGGATGCGATTCAGAAATTTTTTAACCTTGTCGTTCATAATTCCTCCCTAAGGTCTCACGCTGACCGTCCCGCTTCAAGCGCGGACTGGCTGATAATGGATTTCATCTTCTGTACTTGCGACGGGTTCAACCCATGTTCAACGGTTGTTTGCATCGACGTCCGCCTCTGCTAATTTCTCGTGTAGTTCGCCAAAGCATGGCAAGTACTTCTCGTTTGTTTGCTTTATCACCGCTTCAAATCTTTTGAAGTCGTAAGTGTGGCTCATTTCATTGCGGACGTCTATCAGATTCATCCAGTCATCGCCTCGCTCGATGAGTTTTGCGGCGACGGCTTCTTTTATTACATCTTTTGGCGTCCTTTGCGACAACACCAGGCCCTGGTCTTCCAAATAGTCTTTTATCGTTTTCCAGGCAAGATCGACAGAGTGTTTGAAGCGACGAATCATGCCTTCCTTGCCGAGTTGATCCAGTTTGTTTTCTGAATGCAGGTCATTGGCTTCCTGCAACAGAGCATACGCCCGGCTGAAATTGGCGAACTGGTATTGCCACCGATATTTTTCTCGCTTCATGGTCATCTCTCTGTCATATTGTTTCTCAGGTTTTTCAGGGTCGTTTGTCTGATTTGCGCACCGTTTCGCCTGAGGACCATTCTATAAGAGGAGAGCGCGAAAAACGGCCTTTATTCCACAGCGCGGACAGCGGCACGGCGTATATGCCGGGGCCGAAACTCAGGCAATAGTCGCCGTTGTAGAGCAGGGCGCCGGCGGCAAAACGCTTGCCGGTAGCGGCTTTGAGCTTGCGCAGGCCGCGCAAGTCGGCATCGTTCACCGTGGTGGCGGCTTTGACTTCCACGCCCGCCAGGGCGGTGGCGCCCCGCTGAATCACAATGTCCACCTCCGCCCCACCTTTCTCCCGGAAGTGAAAGAAATCGAGCGGTTGCCTGTCCCCGCTTGCCTGCCGCCGCAACTCCTGAAACACGAAGGTCTCAAGAACATGGCCCAACAAGGGGCGGTCATGGGCGAGAGCGGGGCTGTTCAGCTTCATCAAGGCGCAGGCGACGCCCGTGTCGCCGATGTGGAGCTTGGGCGTTTTCACCAGCCGTTTCAGGCGGTTGCTGTGCCAGGCCGGCGTTCGCTCTAACAGAAACATCTTTTCCAACAGGGCAAGATAGTCCTCGATGGTGTTCCGAGTGAGCTTAAAAGAGGAAGCCAGCTTGTTGACATTCAGTAGTTGCGCGGTTTGCTCCGCCGCCAAAGCGAGCAGGTGGGATAGGATTTCCGGTGACCGAATGGCGGCAAGGTCCGGCGCATCCCGTAGCGTCAGCGTCTCGATGTAACGCGCGTACCATGCTCCTCGCCGTTGCTTGTCGGCGTGTTGAAGCGCGACCGGGGGGTAGCCGCCCTCCACGATGCGGCTCAGCAGGGGCGCCCCGGCAGGCTCGCCTTGCCGCATCTTGAAGTCTGCGGAAAACAAGGCGTCGAGAAACCCGGGGGAGACGCCGCCAAGCTCGGTTTGCGCCAAAGGGTGCAACCGGATGATGGCCATGCGGCCAGCTAAGGAATCGGTCACCTTGGTTTTCAATACAATCGCAGAGCCGGTCAGGACAAAACGCCCGGCTTGGCGGTTGCGGTCAACCGCCAATTTGATAGCGGAAAAGAGTTTCGGCACCCGTTGCACTTCGTCCAAAATAACGCGCTCCGGCAGGCTGTTGACGAAACCGGTGGGGTCCGCCTCGACGGCCCGGCGCGTCTCTTCATCATCAAAAGTTCTGTAGTCGTAGCCAGCGGGCTGGCACACCGCCTGGACCAGGGTCGTCTTGCCGCACTGGCGCGGCCCCTGGACCAGCGTGACCGGGGAGTCCTCCATCGCCTCCCGCAGGCGCACCTCGGCATGGCGTGGCATGTAATTGACTGGAGTTGTCATATGACTGATTGTAGCATCATGGTACGGCCATTGCAAATTTAATTTTTGACCCCCGACTGATTCTCAATTTGGAGCTTGAATTTAGCATTTTGTCAGTTATTTACGGCAAATTCTCACTCCGGCTGATTTTCAGTTTCACCCTCGACTGATCTTCAGTTTGACCCCCGACTGATTTTTAGTTTGACCATCTTCTGATTTTTATTTTGACTATCGGCTGATTTTCAATTTAAATCCCGACTGATTTTCAATTAGACCCCCGGCTGATTTTCAGTTTAACCCTCGACTGATTCTCAATTTGGAGCTTGAATTTAGCATTCTATCAGTTATTTACCGCAAATTCTTACTCCGACTGATTTTCAGTTTGAATCCCGACTGATCTTCAGTTTGCACCTCGACTGATTCTCAATAAGCCCTGATTTTCCCCGGATGCCCCGGAGCGCCGCCATTCCTTTACAATGGGGTGCTCATCCCGCCCGCCACAGAGCGGGAGGCACCTTCAACCTCGCAGGCAACCGCGCAGGGTCAGACAATGCAACGAAGTCATGCCCCGATTTCCCAGGATTTAGTCTTGGTGGGCGGCGGTCACGCCCATGTGATGGTGTTGAAGAAATGGGGCATGGGGCCCTTGCCGGGCGCGCGGGTGACCTTGATAAGCCGGGACCTGCAAGCGCCTTACTCGGGAATGTTGCCGGGTTGCGTTGCGGGACACTACGCCTTTGAGGAGGCGCATATCGACCTGAGGCCCTTGTGCCGGTTCGCCGGAGCCCGATTTTTTCATGACGAGGTTATCGGCATGGACGCGGCGAACAAGCGGCTGCTGTGCCGGAATCGCCCCCCGGTGGCTTACGACGCCTTGTCGATCAACATCGGGGCCGCCCCCGCCATGGCCGGCGTCCCCGGGGCGGTCGGCGGGGTCACGCCGGTCAAGCCCATAGACGGCTTCTGGGAAAACTGGCTGCGTCTGCGGGAGCGGGTGTGGGGACGCGAGGGCGGCGCTGAGGCGCGGCTGGGCATCGTCGGGGGCGGGGCCGGCGGCGTCGAGCTGGCGTTGGCGCTTCAACACGGCTTGGAAAACCCACCGCCCGGCCAGTTGGCCCCGGGCCGAGCCGCTCCCCGGCTGGCGTTGCGCCTGTTCACAGATGGGCCCGATGTGCTTGTCGCCCACAACCCCTTGATCCGGGCGAAATTCCGCCATCTGCTTGCGGAGCGCGGGATCAAGGTTCACCTGGAGCACAAGGTGGTGGAAGTCCGCCCCGGCGGCTTGCGTTGCGCCAATGGCAACACCTTTGCGCTGGATGAGATCTTATGGGCCGTCGGCGCGGGAGCGCAAACCTGGCCGGCGGAGGCGGGGTTGGCGGTGGATGAGCAGGGTTTCATCCAGGTGCGCGAGACCTTGGAGTCCGTTTCTCATCCGGGCGTCTTCGCGGTCGGCGACAGCGCCGCCGTGGTGGAGCATCCCCGGCCCAAGTCCGGCGTGTTTGCGGTGCGCCAGGGGCCGCCGTTGTGGTCTAACCTGCGGAGCAAGTTGTCGGGCCGCCCCTTAAAACCCTTCCGTCCACAACGGGCCTTTCTGAGTCTCATCGCCACCGGCGGCAAACGCGCCGTGGCGTCCCGTTCCTGGTGGGCCTTGGAGGGGGCCTGGGTCTGGGCCTGGAAGGATCGGATAGATCAGCGTTTCGTGTCCCGTTTCAATCGCTTGCCCCCTATGCCGGCGACTGCCGCCTCGGAGGGCGTTGTTCCCTTGCCGCCGGAGGCTGACCTGCCGCCAGCGGCGCAGGAAGCCGAAGCACCGGGCGCCGCGCCGGCCCCCGCCATGCGTTGCGGCGGTTGCGGCGCCAAGGTGGGCGTGGCGGCGTTGGAGCAGGCCCTGGCGGGGCTTGACCCGGCGGCCCGGGCCGATGTGTTGCTCGGTCTGCGGGACCGGGACGATGCCGCCGCGGTCGCCATCCCCGCTGGCAAGATCATGTTGCACTCGGTGGATTTTTTCCCCGCGTTCATGGACGACCCCTACCTGTTCGGCCAGGTGGCGGCAAACCACGCCCTGGGCGATTTGCACGCCATGGGCGCGGCGCCCCAGACCGCCTTGTCCATCGCCGTCGTCCCCTACGGCAGTGAGAGACAGATGGCGGAGACCCTGGCGCAGACCCTGCAGGGCGCCCTCAAGGCCTTGAACGAGGCCGGCGCGGCCTTGGTGGGCGGCCACGCCAGCGAGGGCGAGGCATTGTCTTTGGGCTTTGCCGTCAACGGCTTGGCGGACCGGGAGCGCCTGTTGCGCAAAGGCGGCTTGCGGCCCGGCGACCAGCTCCTGTTGACCCAGCCCTTGGGGGTCGGCGCGTTGTTCGCCGCCGACATGCGTTGCCAGGCCAAGGGGCCCTGGATCGCCGCCGCCTTAGCCAGCATGACGCAGTCCCAGGGCCCCGCCGCGGACTGCCTGTTGGCTCATGGCGCGACCGCCTGCACGGATGTCACCGGTTTTGGCTTGTTGGGCCATCTGCTTGAGATGCTGGAGGCCTCCCGCGCCCCGGGGCGTCCCGGCGACGATCCGGCCGGGGTTCACATCGAGCTGGACCTGGCGGCTGTGCCGGTGTTGGACGGGGCGGAGGAACTGGCGGCCCGGGGCGTGGTCAGCTCCCTGCACCCCCGCAACCTGCATTTTCGCCGTTGCCTGCAAGACCCTGCCGCCGCGTCCGAAGCCCCCCGCTATCCCTTGTTGTTCGACCCGCAAACCGCCGGCGGCTTGTTGGCCGCCATTCCCGCCGCCCAGGCCCCGGCCTGCGTCCAGGCCTTGCGCCGGCGCGGCTACCCCCGGGCCGCGCTCATAGGCCGGGCCGTGCCTAGCGGCGCGGGGCAGCCCTCCGTCTCTTTGCGGTAGAATGGGGCGGCTTGGGCAACGGCGGTTTGCGCAACGGCTTGGGATTGAGGGCCTGTTGGCCGCCGCTTCCCCCGCAGGAGGATAAGACCATGTTGAAAATCTGTTTGTCGCTCGCATTGCTTGTTTTGCTGAACGCCGCGCCGGGCCAGGCCCAGGACATGGCGGAGTATTACACCGTCCAACATCCGGAGGAGTTCGACATCGACTGGACCGGCTTCTACCACGCCGGCAACTCGCGCACGGCGGAGACGCGGGCCCAGTTCCCCCACCATCTGGACCTGGCGTACGGCGCCGACCCCAAACAACGGCTGGACCTCTACCTGCCGCGAGGCAAGGTGGATGCCGCGCCCATCTTCCTGTTCCTGCACGGCGGCGGTTTCCGCGAGGGCGACCGGGCCCACTACGGGTATGTCGCCGCGCCGTATCTCCAGCAAGGAGCCTTAGTCGCCGTGGCCAGTTACCGGCTCACTGGCAAGGGGTTTCATTACCCGGATCAGCCCCAGGACGCGCAACGCGCCCTCAAGTGGCTGTTTGAAAACGCGCGGGATCACGGCGGCGATCCTATGGCCCTGCACATAGGCGGGCACTCCGCCGGCGCCATCCTCGCCGCCGATGTGGGGGTGAACCGCGCCTGGATGCCGGCCCTGGGCCTGCCCAAGGAGGCCTTGCGGGGCATCGTGGCAGTCAGCGGCCCCTACGACCTGCGCCCCCGGGGCCGGCCCGGCGAGCAGTACGCCTACGCCCCCACCCCGGCCCTGCGAGAGCGGGCCAGCCCCATCCTGCAGATCAAAGACCCTGCGCCTGCGTTCATCGTGGCGGTGGGCGATGAGAAATATCGGGAATCCTCCGAGTCCTTCGCCGCCGCGTTGAACCAGGCCGGCGTCGCCGCCCGCTACCTGTTTTTGGCGGGGGAGGATCACCGGGACACGGTCGTGTCCCTGGCGGACGAGAACAGCGAACTCTTCAAGCAAACGGCGGCGCTGTTGTCGGGCCGCTGGTAAGCCGGCGGTTCGCCCACCGGCGCGAGTTTATAGCGCAATCGTCTCGTGCCGTCCCTGAGGGAACTGCCCGCCGTTGACCGCGTTCTGCGGGAGGCCCCCCAGCTCGTGGAGCGCTGGGGGCGCGAGCGCGTCGTCGTCGCTGTCCGGGCCGAACTGGCCCGCCGGCGCGAGGGCGCCGCGGGGCCGGCGTGGGAGACCGCCGCGCCCGCCGCCCCCGCCGCGCTGTTGCGCCAGATTATCGCCGCCGTGGCCGCCGCCCTGGAGGACGGGGCCCAACCCGGCCTCCGGCCCGTGTTCAACCTGACGGGGGTGGTCCTGCACACCAACCTGGGCCGGGCCTCGTTGCCGCCGCCAGCCGCCGCGGCGGCCCGGGCCGTGGCCCTGGCGCCGTCCAACCTGGAGTTTGATCTGGAGACCGGCCAGCGCGGCGACCGCGACGATCATGTCGCGCCCCTGCTGGCCCAGCTGACCGGGGCTGAGGCGGCCACGGTGGTCAACAACAACGCCGCGGCGGTGTTGTTGACGCTGAACACCCTGGCGCGGGAAAGGGAAGTCCCCGTGTCCCGGGGCGAGCTGATTGAGATAGGCGGCGCGTTTCGCCTGCCGGACATCATGGAGGCCTCAGGGTGCGTCCTGGTGGAGGTGGGGACCACCAACCGCACCCGCTTGCAAGACTACGAGCAGGCCGTCAACGACCGCACCGCGTTGCTGTTGAAGGTTCACGCCAGCAATTATGAAATCCGCGGCTTCGTCCAAAGCGTGGCGGCATCGGAGCTGGCGGCCCTGGCCCGGCGTCATGGACTGCCCCTGGCGTTTGATTTGGGCAGCGGCAACCTGGTTGACTTTGCCGCCTACGATCTGCCCCCTGAACCCACCGTGGCGCAAGTCCTCAGGCAGGGCGCGGATCTCGTCACTTTCAGCGGCGACAAGCTCCTGGGCGGCCCCCAGTGCGGCATCATCGCCGGCCGGCGCGCGCTGGTGGAGAAAGTGAAAAACAATCCTCTGAAGCGGGCCCTGCGCATCGACAAGATGAACCTGGCGGCCCTGGTGGAAGTCCTGAAGCTCTATCAGGCCCCGTCGCGGCTGGCGGAAACGCTGCCCGCGTTGGCGGCCCTGACCCGGCCGCCGGATGCCCTCCGCGCCCTTGCCGAGGGGCTGTTGCCCGAAGTGGCGGCGGCCCTGGCCCCGCGCTACGGCGCGACGGCGGTGGAATGCCGCAGTCAGGTGGGCAGCGGCGCCTTGCCCGTTGCGACCCTGCCCAGCTTCGGCCTCAGGATCGCGCCGGCGGACACCTCCGACCAGGCCCTGAGGCGCCTCGCCCAGGCCCTGCGCCGGTTGCCCGCGCCGGTCATTGGCCGCCTGCGCAACGGCGCGTGTTTCCTGGATCTGCGGTGCCTGGAACCCGAGCGCGAAACCGAGTTCAGGGCCCAGCTTCCCCGCTTGCAAGACGCCGGGGCCTGACCCCTTAGTCGCTAGCCTGGCGGATCATCTTGCGGAACTTGCGCCCCGCCACCAGCTTGAGCATGAGTTTTTTCAGGAAGGACGGGGGGCGGGTGTTCGCCGCCGACACATAATCGTTGACCCCCAGCTGTTCCCGCAGGTCTTCTGAGACCGCCATCAAGGCTGGATCCGCCGGGATGCCTATGGCGTCGGCGATGCGCACCATGCGCTGGAAATTGGATGCCACCCCGGCGGCGTCCACCAGGGCCTCAGGGCCCAGCGCGTCCGCCACCGCAACCCGCGCCGTGGCGAGCGCGGCCTCGTCCCCGCTCATCCAGGCGTCGGCGAACCGCAACAGCTCTTCTGAATGCGGCACGCCCGCTATGGCGGCGCAGGACGGATCCGTCAGTCCCTTGAAGTCTATGGACCCGCCTGCCAGCTCGACGCTCTCACGGAGCATCACCACATGGGAGGAAGTTCAGTAGAAACAGCCGTTGAGCGCGGACACTCGAGCGGCGATCACCTCAGTCTGCATGCGGGACAAAGTCCCTTGGGGGGAGCGGGTGACATTCCACACCTTGTCAACCTCAAGATAGTGGGCATCGTTCAGATCCAACAGGGTGCGCACCTCGTCCGGCACCAGGCCCAGGGCGCGGATGACGAAGCCGGACATGGCCCCTTCCCACAGGTCGGCGTCGGGAGTGCCAGCCACCACCGGCGGAAGCAACGGCACCCAGGCCCCGGCGTCCACGGCGGCTTCGGGCCGGTAGCCCTTAGGCTCGCCGGGTCGCGCCTCCGGCAACTCGTTCAGGGGGATGCCAAGGCCGCGGCAGAACTCGTCTATGGAGAACACGGACACCACCGTGCCGATGATCTCCACATACTCTTCCTCGCTGAGGCCCTGCCGCATGACGCCGTCGAACCAGCTTTTGGTGAGCCGCGCCGAGTCCGTGACGACGCGGTGGACCACCTCCACCATGACTTCCGGCAGGCCGGTGGCGGCCTCGTGGGCGCCGTCCACCTGGTAGGGGGAGAGGGCCTCCTTGCGCCGCCGGCACAAGGCGCACTGGGGGGCTTGGCGAACTTCCGCCGCCACCTCCACGCGCTGGCGTCCCGTCAACCAGTCGCCAGGGGCCGCCAAGCGCGCCCAGTAACGGGAGTGACTCGCCGCGAAGTCGCCGCGGACGGGGTAGGGGGCCTGGCTGTAGCTGATGTCGTTCAAGGCGTCTCTCGCACAATGGATGACATCCTGCCGCAATTCCGCCCCGTCTGCAAGCCCAAATCAGCAGGCGGGCGAATTCCTGCGGCGGGAACCGGCCCGCGCCGCCCCGCCCGCCGCGCCACCCCGCCGCCGCGCCGCGCCGCGCCCGCCGGGGGCCGGGGCCTGCCGCTGGCATTGCCCACCGCGCTTTCGCCTGCTGTCCGCCCGCCGCGCTGCCTGGCGGAAAACTCGTTAGACAATTGGCGCAATACCTACTATATTTAGCGACGGAAGTTTTTCGTCAGGCAACTGGCGTGAGGAGCGAGGGCGGGAGTGTGCAACTAGCACATGACCAACCGAGCGAGGAAACGCCAGGACGCATGGCGGAAAACTAACAAGCTAAATGTGACTTTTAACACTCACAAGGCAGCAAAAGCCTTGAAAAGCTCGGGATTTGACGAAAAGCAAGCCGAGGCGGTCGTGGAAACCATAGACAAAGCGGTCAATGAGACGGTGGCCACCAAGTCCGATCTTGAAGTCATGGCCAGCAAGATGGCCACCAAGGATGAGCTTAAGGCCCTAGCCACCAAGGACGACATTAAGGACATGGCCACCAAGGCCGATCTTGAGGTGCAGGGGGGCAAGATTGAGGCCCTGAGAGAGACCGTCAAGGGCATTCAGGATAACATCGATAAAAACATGGCCACCAAGGCCGATCTTGAGGTGCAGGGGGGCAAGATTGAGGCCCTGAGAGAGACCGTCGAGGGCATCCAAGGTAACATCGATAAAAACATGGCCACCAAGACCGATCTTGCGAATCTTGAGACGCGGATGATGAGAATGATGTTGCTCCAAACGCTGGTTTTGGTCGGCACCCTCGGCACGCTCATTTTTGCGGTTGTCAAACTGCTGTAAGCAACCCGCGCTAGGCAACTGGCGCGGCAACTGCTCTCCCAGTGCCCGTCCGCTGGCGTCTGCGCCTGCCGCCAGGTGAACCCGGTGCCCGTGTCCGCCCGCGCAAGCAAACGGCGCTGACCACTCTTTTGGCGCAATGTGGTATTATTGAAAATAAACCGCCGGATTAGGCGAAAAAAGAAAACTTAAAGAGGAGAATACACATGACTAATAGCAACACGCCCATAGATATTGAAGGTGCTCCATACTCGTATAAAGAATCGCAACAGCCGCTATTGGAGAAATTGTCAGACCGCGTTCAGGAAATGCAGGAGGCGGGCAAGCTGACTACAGAGGTTCTGGAGCATCTGCAAAAACATTTTCGCATCCAGAGCATCTATCATTCAAACGCCATCGAGGGCAACGCCTTGGACATTGGGGAAACAAGGCAAGTGGTTGAGCAAGGGCTAACCCTGACGAGCAAACCGCTCAAGGACCAGACGGAGGCGAAAAACCTGAATAAGGCCTTGGATTTTTTGGAAGAGTTAATTGGCGAGTCATCTGATCCATTCACTGAAACCGATGTCAAGGCTTTGCACCAGTTGGTCTTGCAAGACATTGACAATGGCAACGCGGGCAAGTACCGCGCCGTTCCCGTGCAGACCAGCGGCTCCGCTTACGCCCCTCCCGGCCCCGAATCGGTGCCAGCGCAAATGCAGGAATTTGGCTCCTGGTTGGCGGATGTTTCCGTCGCGAACGGCAATGTCGGGTTATCGGACGCGATTCTTTACGCGGCGGCGGCTCACACCTGGTTTGTGTCCATTCACCCGTTCATAGACGGCAACGGGCGCGTGGCGCGGTTGATAATGAATTTGGTGTTGATGCGGCACGCCTTCCCCATGGCGATTGTCAGAAAAGAAGACCGGATGAGATATTACGACGCCTTGGAAGAGTCTCAATCTTCAGATTTATCGCCGTTCATTTCCCTGGTCGCGGAACGCCTCGAAAGGATCCTGGAAGAATGCGATGAAGAGGCGGAAGAGAAAATAAAACACCAGGAATGGACCGCCAGCCTCGCCGCCCAGTTTTCCCAGGGGGACATGGATCGAAGCAAAGACGAGTATGAAGTCTGGAACACCGCCATGGAATCATTGCGCGACTACTTTCGTCAAACGGTGGAGTTGCTTAACGAGTCCATATTAGGAGGAAGAATTTATTTCCGGGATTTTGGCACCTTGGATTTTGACAAATACCTGCGTCTCAGGGAAGGCGAATCGGCGAAGCGCACCTGGTTTTTCAGGGTGGACTTTCTCATCGAAGGCAAATCGGCCCGGTACCTGTTCTTTTTTGGTTCCGCCAGCTGGAAAATTCAAAGCGAGACCAATGTCGTCGTGACCCTTCATTTGTCCCGCGAGGAGCCTTCAAACTCATTTTACTACGAGAGATTGGACAACATCACCGCGCCGAATGTGCCAAGCATCGTGGAGATTGGCTACCTCCCTGAAAAGGAGCAGTTTATCTCCATAGGAAAAACCGGCCGCGCCAAGTCAGACAAGGTTGAAAAGCTCGTGCAGGCCTTTTTTGAGCAAGTGAGAGCGCTCCATTTCAGGTAGCGACCCTGCGGGCGCGGGGTTGCGGCGGCTTGATTTTTTAGCGGCGGGTTGAATAGAATCGGCGGCGCAAGCAACCGGCGGCGGGGGGCGGCAATGCGCAAGGCAAAATCGGTTTTTCCCGGCTCTTTCTGAGGGGCGGCAAGATGGATAGTCACGCGCGCATCGTCATCGTTGGCGGCGGCATCATGGGGGTGGGCCTGCTCTACCACCTGGCGGAGGAGGGTTGCGCCGACGCGCTGTTGCTTGAGAAAGGCGAGCTGACCTCCGGCTCCACCTGGCACGCGGCGGGCCAATGCCCCAACATGGTGGGCAACTACAATCTCGCCAAGATCCACCAGCACAGCAACGCCCTGTACCAGCGACTGGAGGCCCTCACCGGCCAGGCTGTCAGCTGGCACGCCTCCGGCAGCGTCCGGTTCGCGCTGAAGCAACAGGACCTGGACTGGTTTGAGTATGTCAAGGGGATCGCCGCCAATGTGGGCTTTCACATGGAGATCATCGATGTGGACAAGATCAAGGCCCTCAACCCGTTCATCTCCACCGACGGCGTCTTGGCGGGGGCCTGGACCCGGGACGACGGCCACGCCGACCCGACGGGCCTGTGCAACGCCATGGCCCGGGGGGCGCGGGACATGGGGGCGAAGATCGTCCGGCATAACCGGGTGTTGGACATCAATCCGCGGCCTTCAGGCGAATGGGAAGTCGTCACCGAACAGGGCGTGGTGGTGGCGGAAATGGTCGTGAACGCCGCCGGTTGCTACGCCCGGCAGGTGGCGCGAATGGTGGGCGCGGACCTGCCTATATGCAACATCCAGCATCATTACCTCATCTCCGGCCCGATCCAGGCGTTTATCGACCGCGCTCCTCAGGAGCTCCCGGTGTGCCGCGATCCCTACGCCTCCTCCTACCTGCGGCAGGAGCAGCAGTCGGGCCTCATAGGCATCTATGAACAGGACAATTTGGCGGAGGCCTGGCCGCCTCAGGGAATGCCGGACTGGGATTCCGAGAGCGAACTGTTCGCCGACGACCTGGAGCGCCTGATGCCCTGGCTGGAGCGCGCCATGGCGCGCATGCCCATCATCGAGGAGGCGGGTCTCAAGCGCATCGTCAACGGCGCCATCGCCCATTCCCCCGATGGCTTGCCATTGCTGGGGCCGGCGGCGGGCCTGCGGAATGTCTGGCTGTGCTGCGGCTCCTCTTTCGGCATCGCCCAGGGCGCCGGTTGCGGCAAGTACCTGGCCCAGTGGATGCTCCATGGCGACGCGGAGATCAACATGATCGGCTTCGACCCGCGCCGCTTCGGCTCCTTCGCCGACGAGGACTACATGAAGGCCCGGGGCCGTCAGGACTACGGCATGACCTATTTCACCCCCATGCCGGGGGAAGAGTTGCCCGCCGCCCGCCGGCGCCGGGTCAGCCCCTTGCACGACAAGCTGCGGGCGCGGGGTTGCGTCCATGTCGAGACCTTCGGCTGGGAGCGGCCCCAGTGGTTTTCCCTGGATGGCCGGGAGGAAGACTACAGCTACCGGCGCAACAATGTCTTTGAAGTCACGCGGGATGAATGTTTGGCGGTGCGCGAGCGGGTCGGCGTCCTGGATTTGTCCGGCTTCGCCAAATACGATGTGACGGGCCCCGACGCCCGCGCCTTGCTGGAGCGCCTGTGCGCCAACCGGATGCCCAAAGCGGGGGGCATCGTCTTGGCGCACCCCCTGTCCGTGGGCGGACGCATAGCGGGCGAGATGACCATCACTTGTCTCGCGGAGGAGCGTTTCTACGCGCTGTCCGCGGCCGGGGCCGAGTTGCGGGATCTGGATTGCCTGACCCAGGGGCGGCGCGCGGGCGAGCAGGCGCAAGTGGCCAATGTCAGCGCTGAGCGGGGCGTGTTGGTGCTGGCGGGCCCCCGGGCGCGGGACGCCTTGTCCCGGCTCACGGACGCGCCCCTAGACAGCGGCGCCTTCCCCTGGCTCAACGGCAGGGAGATCGAGGTGGCGGGAGTTCCAACGCGGGTCTTGCGGGTCAACTATGTGGGGGAACTGGGCTGGGAGCTGCATCCGCCCATGGCGCGGCTGGAGGCGCTGTACGACGCCCTGTGGGAGGCGGGCGCGGACTTCGGCATCGCCAATTTCGGCTTGTACGCGGTCAACAGCCTGCGCCTGGAAAAGGCGTACCGGGGCTGGGGCGCGGAGCTGACCAACGAGGTGACCCTGTTAGACGCCGACATGGCGCGTTTTTTCAAGCCTGACAAGGGCGACTTCCAGGGGCGGGAAGCCACCCTGAAGCAACCGCCAGGACCCTTGCGGCTGGTCTATTTCGAAGTGGACGCCACGGACTCGGATGTGCGCGGCGGCGAACCGCTGTTCCACGACGGCGCCTGCGTGGGCGTGACCACCTCCGGGGGCTACGGCCACCAGGTCCGCAAAAGCCTGGGCTTTGGCTATGTCCCGCCGGCGCTGGCGCGCCCCGACGCCCCGCTGGAAGTCGGCCTCCTGGGGGAGCGCCGCCGGATCAAGATCCTGACGGAACCAGCCTACGACCCCGCCAACCAGCGGCTGCGGCTGTGATGGCCGCCGCCCGCTCGCCGGCCTTGCCCAAGCGCGTCGATGTCGCCATCGTGGGCGGCGGGGTGATCGGTTGCTCCATAGCCTATCACCTGGCGAAGATGCCTGGCATGGATGTGGCGCTGCTGGAGCGTCGGCAACTCACCTCAGGCACCACCTGGCATGCCGCCGGTCTGGTGGGCCAGTTGCGCGGCTCCATCAACATGACCCGCTTGGCCCGCTACACCCGGGAACTCTACGAGGGCCTAGAGGCGGAAACCGGGCAGGCCACCGGTTACCGGCAATGCGGTTCGGTGTCCATCGCCACCACCGGGGAGCGACTGGAGGAGCTGAAGCGCAACGCCTCCATGGCCAAGGTGTTCGGCCTGGAGACGGAAGTCCTGACGCCGGCGGCCATCAAGGAGCGGGTGCCGCTGTTGCAGGTGGATGATGTGTTGGGAGGCGTGCGCATTCCCTCCGACGGCTACGCCAACGCCGTTGACATCACCCAGGCCCTGGCCAAGGGGGCCCGGGCCGCCGGCGCTCAGATTTTTCAGAACTTGCCGGTCACCGCCATTCGCGTCGCGAGCGACCGGGTCTTGGGCCTCAGCACGGACCACGGCGACCTGGACGCGGACTGCGTGGTCCTGTGCGCCGGCCTGTGGACCCGGGAGCTGGCCGCCACCATCGGCTTCAGTGTGCCGTTGCACGCCTGCGAGCATTACTACGCGCTGTTTGAATCCGTGCCGGGGCTGGACGAGAATCTGCCGGTGGTGCGGGACTATGACTCCTGCGCCTACTACAAGCACGACGCCGGCAAGCTATTGGTGGGGGCCTTCGAGCCGAACGCCCGACCCTGGGGCATGGATGGCGTCCCCGAGGATTTCTGCTTCGATGAAATCGCCGGCGATTTTGAGCATTTCGAGCCTATTCTGCAGGGGGCCATGGCGCGGATGCCGGCCCTGGAATCCGCCGGCCTGCAAAAATTCTTCTGCGGCCCGGAGAGCTTCACGCCGGATGTTCGCTACCATTTAGGCCAGGCCCCCGGCCTCGCCAACTGCTTCGTCGCCGCGGGGATGAACTCCATCGGCTTGCAATCCGCCGGCGGCATCGGCAAGGTCATGGCGGAATGGATGCGGGACGGGCGGCCCCCGGTGGATCTCTGGGAGGTGGATGTGCGGCGCAACATGCCGTTTCAGAGCAACCGCAAGTACCTGCGGGAGCGCGTGTCCGAGAGCCTGGGCCTGCTGTACGCCACCCATTATCCCTATCGCCAGTATGAGACGGCCCGGGGCGCGCGCCGGTCGCCTTTGCACGACAAGTTGAAAGCCGCCGGCGCCTGCCACGGCGAGACCGCCGGCTGGGAGCGGCCCAACTGGTACGCGCCCCCCGGCGCGCCGGCCCGCTACGAGTACAGCTATGGGCGGCAGAACTGGTTTGACCACTCCGCCGCCGAACACCGGGCGACGCGAGAGCAGGTGGCGTTGTTTGATCAGTCCTCCTTCGCCAAGTATCGCCTGGAGGGCCGGGACGCGATGCGAGCGCTGAACCGGATTTGCGCCAACGACGTGGATGTGGCCCCCGGGCGCGTCGTCTATACGCAGTGGTTGAACGAGCAAGGCGGCATAGAGGCGGACCTGACGGTGACGCGCCTGGCGGAGGACAGCTACATGATCGTCACCGCCGCCGCCGCGGAAACGCGGGATTTTGACTGGCTGAGGCGCCAGCTCCCGGCAGGAGCCGGTTGCGTGGCGACCAATGTCACCTCGGCCCTGGGGGTGATCTCGCTGATGGGGCCCCAGGCCCGGGCCCTGTTGCAGTCCCTGACGCCGGCGGATCTGTCCCATAAGGGTTTTCCCTTCGCCACGAGCCGGGAGATCGAATTAGGCTACGGCATGGCCCGGGCCTCCCGAATCACCTATGTGGGGGAGCTGGGCTGGGAGCTTTACATCCCCACCGAGTTCACCGCCGGGGCCTATGAGGCCATCGTTGCCGCCGGCGCGGACTTTGGCCTGGTTCACGCCGGGTATCACGCCCTGGATTCCCTGCGCATCGAGAAGGCCTACAGACATTGGGGCCACGACCTCACCGACGAGGACAGCCCCCTGGAGGCGGGCCTGGGCTTTGTGGTCAAGTTCGACAAGCCTGGCGGCTTCATCGGCCGGGAGGCCCTGTTGCGGCAGCGAGAGCAGGGGCTGCGCCGCCGCTTGGCGCAGTTTCTCCTGCAGGACCCGGAACCGTTGCTCTACCACAACGAACCGATTTGGCACGGCGGCCGCATTGTCGGCCACATCACCTCCGGCAACTACGGCCACACCCTGGGGGGCGCGGTGGGGTTGGGCTATGTTGACACGGAGCAAGTCCCCGTGGACGCCATAGCCGCCAGCGGTTTCGAGATCGAGGTGGCGGGCGTTCGCGTTCCCGCCGCGGCCTCCCTGCGCCCCATGCGCGACCCGGACAACAGCCGCATCCGTTGCTGACCCGGTGCCAGCGGGGTTGCGCCGATTTCAGCTGGCCTCGGCCAGCTTGCCCACCGCCTCCGGCGACAGAAAGATCGGAAACCGCGCCCGCACCGCCGCGTCTGTGGCGGCGCTGACATGGTCGGGGAAATAGCTGACCAGGAGTTGCCGCTTTTTCTCTATGGCCTTCTGCAACATGACCGGCCGGCCGTTTTCCGCCCAGACATTGGGGCTGTCCCGGTCGCCGAATTGCGGATAGATGTATTCGCTTTGCATCACCTGCAAGGTCTTGTCCGACCCCAGGTAGTGGCCCTCACCGCTGGCGCAGACCCGCTTGATCTCCTCGAAGCCCATGGTCTCCTCGTTGACCTCTATGCCCCGCGTCATCCGCAGGGCCGCGCCTAACACATCGTTGTCCAGGAGCAGGCTTTCCGGGCAGGTGCCCAACAGGCTGGCGTACATGCCGGCGGATTCATAGACGATGTTGGCGCCCGCCAGCGCCGCCGCTTGCAGTGTGGCGGCCCGCTCCGCGCCGGCTTGGAAGTCTGGCAACTTCGCGTCCGTCATGCCGCAGGCGGTGCCAAAGGGCAATCCGAAGACATTGCCGATTTGCGCGCAGGCGGCGGACAGCAGGCCCTGTTCCGGCGAGCCGCCGCTCATGGCGCCGGTGCGCAGATCCGAGACAAAGGGCCAGGCGCCGATGATGGCGGGGGCCCCAGGCTCTATGGCGTTCACATAGACCAGCCCCCCCAGACACTCGGCCCAGGCCTGGGAGACGGCGCCCGCCAGGCACGCCGGCGTGGTGGCCCCGGCCTGTCCCGCCGACAGCAACAACACCGGCATGCCGCCCTGCACCGCCACCCGCAGACACTCCAGGGCGTCGTTGGCGAACTTCAGCGGCGGCACCACAAAGCAGTTGGACTGGCTGAGGAAGGGCCGCGCCCGCCACTGGGCGTCCCCGCCGGCGATGAGGCGCAACATTTCCAGGGTCTCCTCCAGGTGGGTGTAGTGGGTCCAGCTGGAGGCCGCGTGCTTGGCCGTTCCCATGACCACGCAATACGCGGAGTTGAGATCCATCTCGTAGTTGTCGAGGATGTCCCGCAACACGCAGGTGCGCTGGAACATGTGGATATGCTCGCAGGAGTCGGCGATGCGCGCCATGTCGTACAGGTCCTGCGCCGTGGAATCCCGGTACTGGCCCGTTTCCCCATCGGCGATCATCACCGCCGCGCCGGCCGTGGCGAAATGCACCTTGCTGCCGCTGAGGGACAGATCGTATTCGGGTTTCTGCCCGTGCAGGGTCAGGTCCCGCTGGGCCGTTTCCAGGGTCTTCTCCACCACCGACCGGGGCATTTTCAGGCGGCCGTCGGCGCCGACGATGGCGCCGACGCTCGCGCAGGCCTCCAGACAGTGGGGCGTGGCCTCGCTGAAGCCAACCTCCTCCAGGATCCTGAAAACATTGTCGCAGACCGCTGTCACAGCCGCGTCCGACAGGGGCCGGAACTGTCCCCCGCTCTCCCCCGGCCGAACGGGCTTCAGCGCGTCCGCCAATGGCGCGCTGCGCAGGGCCCGCCGCGCTTTTCTACCCCCCGATTGCCTTGCCATTGTCTTTCACCTCGCGAGAAAAACAGGGGTCAACTCCCCCCGGGTCACATTTTGGCAAACAGCCCCCTAACTCAAGAAAATTATTTTTTGAAAATTTTTCTTGATTAGCTGGCTTTTACTGCTATGCTTGTCTTGCGTCAAGTGGAATCGCTCTGAAATGAATGATCTTTTGACGATAACCTTTTTCCACCAACCTTGCCGGATATACGACGGAGGCTGTGACAATGACCACTCCCCAATTCGACACTTTGCGCGCCGCCAAGACCCTCAAGCGGGGCGGCTTTAATGAAACCCAGGCTGAGACTGTGGTGAACACCTTGGATCAGGCCGTGAACGAGAATTTAGGCACCAAGACGGACTTGAAGCTGTTGCGGGCCGAGATGAAGCAGAGCTTCACTGAAACCAACGCCGCCACCAAGCAGGGCTTTACCGAAGCCAATGCCGCTACGGAGAAGGCCATTGCCAAATCCGAGGCCAACACGGACAAGGCCATTGCCAAATCCGAGGCCAACACGGAGAAGGCCGTTGCCAAATCCGAGGCCAACACGGAGAAGGCCATTGCCGAAATGCGCACCGCCATCGCCGAGATGCGGGCTGATTCGGCTCAGAAATCCGAGGAGAAATTCACGACCTTGTATCGGCATTTGTGGGTGGTGGGTGCGAGCATCGTGGTCATCATGATCACGCTGTTCCTGGTGAACTGACCTCAGCGGCAATCAGACTTCAGGGGGGACTCCCTCTGTCAGGGCGGGACTCGTCTCCGTCGCCCTCGTTTGCTCCTGGCGGGCGCGGCGTCAGGCGCGGCCGGGGCGGGGCGTCCCAAGGCCGCCCACAGATCAGGGAAGGGATCGGCGCCATGGGGAATGGCCATGGCGTCGACAAAGTATTCCTGAAAGCGCGGTTCCACCGCCGTCTCGATTTTTTCTATGGCGCTGACCACCGTTTCCACTTCCTCCCTGGAGGCCTTGTTCAACAGCGCTATCCGCGCCCCGGCGCCGGCGGCGTTGCCTATGGAGGCGACCCGTTCCAGCGGGCAGTTCGGCAACAGACCTAAGGTCATGGCGTATTTGGGATCCAGGTGGCTGCCGAAGGCCCCCGCCAGGCGCACCCGATCCACCGTCTCGCACCCCATCTTGTCCATCAGCAACTTGACTCCCGCGTACAGGGCCGCCTTGGCCAGTTGCACCTGCCGCACATCGGTCTGCGTCACCGCGATCTCAGCGGCGCCCCCCCGGTAAAGCGCAAAGGAAAAGGCGCGCCCATCCGCCGCCACGCGGTCTGTGGTCGCCGCTAATTTGCCATCTATGACGCCGGCGCTGTTCAACACCCCGGACAGGTACATCTCCGCCACCGCTTCCATGATGCCCGAACCGCAGATGCCGGTGACGCCGGCCCGGGGCAGCGAGTCTGCAAAGCCCGGTTCGTCAGACCAGAGTTCCGAACCGATGACCTTGACCCGCGCCTCCAGAGTGTCCGGATCGATGCGGACCCGCTCTATGGCCCCCGGCGCGGCCCGTTGGCCGCAACTGATCTGCGCCCCTTCGAAAGCCGGCCCCGTCGGGCTGGAGCACGCCAACAGGCGTTGTCGGTTGCCCAAGACGATCTCCGCGTTGGTGCCGATGTCTATGAGCAGGCTGAGCTCGTCTCGCGCCTGGGGCTCCTCGGCAAGGATGACCCCGGCGGTGTCCGCCCCCACATGGCCGGCGATGCAGGGCAGGACATAGACGCTGGCCCCCGGATTCAGGGTCAACCCCAGATTTTTAGCATAGGCGTAGATGGCCGTGTCCACCGCCAAGGCGAAGGGCGCGCTCCCTAGCTCCACCGGGCTGATGCCTAACAGGAGATGATGCATGATGGGGTTGCCCGCCACGGCGACGCTGACGATGTCGTGGAGATGAACCCCGGCCGCGGCGCTGACCTGGGCGCTGATTTTATTGATCCCCTCGCGCACCGCCTGGATCATTTCCTCGGTCCCGCCAGGGTGCGTCATGGCGTAGGAGACCCGGCTCATCAGATCCTCGCCAAAGCGGATTTGCGGGTTCATCATGCCGTCGGACGCCACCACTTCGCCGTTGCTCAAATGGCACAGATGGGCGGCGATGGTGGTGGAGCCCACATCGATGGCGAGGCCATAGACGGCGTCCTTGTAGCCGGGCCAAAGGGCGATGATTTCCTGCTCCTGGCGCACCGCCGCCGTGACTGACCACTTGCCCTGCCGCAGGGTGGCTTGCAGGTTCTCCAGGATGGAAGGGCGCCAGCTCAGGTCGGCGAGGTCCCACTGCCAGCGCAGGGCCTCCAACAGCCGGTTCAGGTCGCTGCCTGTGCCTTGCAGGTCGGCTTCTTGCACTTCCACATAATGCAGGTGAATGACCGGGTCCAGGGTGATGTACCGCTGATCCGCTTCCTTGCGCACCACCTGCCGGTGCATCTGGCTCTCCGGCGGCACATCGATGAGCAGGTCGCCCTGGATGGCGGCCTGACAACTCAGCCGCCGTCCCGGCGCCAGCGGGGTTTTGCGTTCGCCGTATCGCAGTTCGACGGCGTTGACGGGGGACAGGTGCGCCGCCTTGGAGACGATGCCGTGTTTGGCGAACTCGCCCGCGCTGCACAAGATCTGGCAGCGTCCGCACAAGCCGCGCCCGCCGCACACCGAATCGATATCCACCCCCAGGGTTCGGGCCGCCTCCAGCAAGGGCGTTCCCAGCCGAAAAGTCCCCCGCCGCCCCGACGGGGTGAACACGACCTTGGCGGTTTGTTCGGTCTGCATGCTCGCTCCGGCGCGCTGACAGGCGGCGTTAACGCCTCAGGCCCGGCGCCGGCGCCGGGACCGCTCCCGGCGCTCCCCCGGCGCGCTGGCGCCGGCCCCCTCAGCCGCCCCGCCGGCGGCCCGAGGTTCGCGGTATCGCCGTATCCAGCGGGCGCAGTCCGGATCATGCCCCATCATGACATCCGCCCCCGCCACCGCCTGCATGACTTCCCCATGCAGGGGGTTGGTGATGGCGGAGGTCAGGCCCGCGCTGATGGCCATGGTCAGGAACGCGCTGTTGACGCCATTGCGGTTCGGCAACCCGAAGCTGACATTGGAGGCGCCGCAGGTGCTGTTGACCTTCAGCTCTTCCCGCAGGCGCCGGACGATGTGCATGACCTGCCGGCCCGCCTGGTTGATGGCCCCTATGGGCATCACCAGCGGGTCAACCACCACGTCGCTGTGGGGGATGCCGTGGTCCGCCGCCCGCTCCACGATCTTCTTGGCCACCGCGAAGCGCGTGTCCGGGTCCTCCGAGATGCCCGTCTCGTCATTGGAGATCGCCACCACCGCCGCATGATGCTTGGCCACCAGGGGCAACACCGTTTCCAACCGCTCCTCCTCGCCCGTCACGGAATTGACCAGCGCCTTGCCCTGATAGACCGCCAGGCCGGCTTCCAGGGCCGCCACGATGGATGAATCGATGGAGAGGGGGACATCGGTGACGGACTGCGCCAGTCGCACCGCCTGGGCCAACAGGGCCGGCTCGTCCGCCAGGGGGATCCCGGCGTTGATGTCCAACATGTGCGCGCCGGCCTCCACCTGGGCGATGGCGTCCGCCTCGACGCGGCTGAAATCCCCCGCCTTCATTTCCTCCGCCAGGATCTTCCGCCCGGTGGGATTGATGCGTTCGCCGATGATGGCGAAGGGCCGCTCGAAGCCGATGACCACCTCTTTGCTCGCCGAACTGACTACGGTCTCTGTCATGTCTTGCCTCTTGTGTGAATGATGAATGGCGCGGCGCGCCCGGCTCCTCAGGAACCCGCAACCGAGGCCATTGCCGCGGCCGGCGGCCGCCAGGGTTTGCGCCCCTCCAGCACCCCGGTGTCCTCCACGATCTCCGCCACCCGGCGCTCCTGTTTGTACGCCATGATGTGAACGCCTCGCACCCCCGCCACCTCCCGCGCTTGCTGAATCATGTCCTTGCAGATCTCCACGCCTTCCTGCGCCTGATCCGCCGCCCCCTTGAGACGCTTGATGATCGCGTCGGGGATGTGCACGCCGGCCACATGGGTCCGCATCCATTCCGCCGAACGGGCCGAGGCCAAGGGGCCGACGCCAGCCAGGATAAACACCTTCTCATGCAGTCCCAGCTCGCGCACCCGCTCCATGTAACGCCTGAACATCGGCATGTCAAAACAATACTGCGTCTGCACGAACTGCGCGCCCGCCTCGATCTTCTGGGCCAAGCGCAACGGGCGAAAATCCAACGGCGCGGCAAACGGATTGGCCGCCGCGCCTAAAAACACCGGCGGTGGTTTGGTGAGCTGGCGGCCGCTTAAAAACCGGCCCTGATCCCGCATGCCGCGAGCCATCTCCAAGGCTGTCATGCAGTCCAGGTCGAACACCGGCTTGGCCTCCGGGTGGTCCCCCGCCTGCACCCCGTCGCCGGTGAGGCACAAGATGTTGGCCACCCCCATGGCCGCGGCCCCTAACACATCGCCCTGCATGGCGATGCGGTTGCGGTCGCGGCAGGACACCTGCATGACCATGGCGTAGCCGCGCCGCGTCAGCAACGAGCAAATGCCCACGCTGGACATGTGGCAGTTGGCGCCGGAGCCGTCGGTGGCGTTGATGGCGTCCGTGTAGCCGTCGAACAGGGCGGCCCGTTCATAGACCTCCGCCGGGTCCGCCGAATCCGGCGGCGCGATCTCCGCTGTCACCGCGAATTTGCCGGCCCGCAACACGCGCTCCAGGCGCCCGGGGGAGACATGGCCCGGCAGGATGGGCAGGTTCTCGCCGGCGACGGGTTCGTCTTCGAAAAACATGAGGCCCTTGCGCTCACCATTTTCCGGTGGCGGCTCGCGGCCATTCCGGTTCCGGATGGCCGTGATGCTCCCGGACTTTTCGCAACCAGGCGGAGGTGTTTTTCAGGCGCGCGTCAACGGGGGGCAGCGTTGCGTTGACCGCCTGCTTCATGCGTTGTTTGCCTTCCCATGCCAGGACCCAGACGCAGGGCATGTCCGGCTTCACCTCGCAGGCGCCGTTGGGACGCACGCCCCCGCAGGGGCCGTTGCGCATGGTCTTGGGGCAGTTGGTGGGGCAGGCCATGCCGGTCTCGCTCAGGACGCACTGGCCGCAAGATTGCGAATCGAACAGCACGCCCTTGAGGGATTTCTCCACCAGCAGAAAGGCGGGATCCAGGCGTTTGTAGCCCAAGCGCGCGAACAGGGGGTGAAGCAGGATGAGAAACCGCTCCAGTCCCCGGTACGCCGCGCTTAGCCACCTGGCGTTGCGCACCGCCCAGCGCCGCCTCCCGTACATGGCCGCCTCCGGCTTAGTCCCCGGCCCGCCCGTGATTTCTGATCAGCTGCAACAGGCGCTCGTCGGGGTAGGCGGCCTCCAGCTCCGAGGCGGCCTGTTCCGCCAGGGCCTGCAGGTCGTCCGCGGGGGCGAGGGACGACTTCACGCGCCGCCACTCGTCCATGTAGGCGTCGTTGTCCTGTTTGCGGGCCCGCATGGCGGCCCGGTCTATGGCCTGTTGAAAGCGCTCGCTTAGGGCCGCCTTGCCCCGCTTCCGGCCCTGTTTCACCACCACCTGCGCCGGAATGTCGCGCCAGCAGACCAGGATCTTTTCCGCCGTCTCAGGCATTGGCGGGGTGCCGCGTCCGCACCAGGCGGGTGCCGGTGTCAGCGGCCTCCGCCGCGTCCCGGCAGTAGGCGTCGGCGCCCACCGCCTGGCCGAATTCCTCGTTCAACGGGGCGCCGCCGACCATGACGATGTAGTTCTCGCGCACGCTCTGGGAGACCATCTCGTCGATGACCACCTTCATGTAAGGCATGGTGGTGGTCAGCAACGCGGACATGCCCAAAATGTCCGGCTTGTGCTCCTCCAGCGCGGCGAAATAATCCTCGACGCTGTTGTTGATGCCGATGTTGATCACCTCGAAACCCGCGCCCTCCATCATCATGCCCACCAGGTTTTTGCCGATGTCGTGAATGTCGCCCTTGACGGTGCCGATGACCATCTTGCCTATGGGTTTGGCGCCCGTTTCCGCCAATAAGGGACGCAACACCTCCATCCCCCCCTTCATGGCGTTGGCGGCCAACAGCACCTCCGGCACGAACAGGATGCCGTCGCGAAAATCGATGCCCACGATCTGCATGCCTCCCACCAGGGCCTCGTTCAGCACCTTGTCCGCCCCCCAGCCCCGCCCCAGGAGAAGTTCGGTGCCTTCCACGATCTCGTCCCGCAGGCCGTCGTAGAGATCGTCGTGCATCTGCTCCACCAGTTCGGCGTCGTTCAGCTCCGCCAAGACCACCTCGTCGTCTTGCTCTTCAGCCTGCTTTGTTTCCAACTCTGTGTCACTCATGTTGAATTCCCCTCGTTGTTTCGGCTCTGCCCCAGGTGGGCGCAGATTGGCTCAATAGTCTCGGTCGGCGAACTCGGATTTGCGCCGCGCGATGAAGGCTTGCAAGGCCTCGTCCACCCCCTCGTCCAGGGCCGGCAGCTCGTAGTCCGCCAACATTTTTTTCCAGACCTTGTTGGCCCGTTGCGCCGTGTCCAGGCGCCCGTCCTCTTCCCACTGCTCAAAACTGTTGTTGTCCGCCACGGCGGAGCGGTAAAAAGCCGACTCGAAGTTCGCCTGGGTGTGGGCCGCCCCCAGGAAGTGCTTGCCGGGCCCCACCTCCCGCAGGGCCGCCATGGCCTGGCCGTTGTCCGAGAGGTCCACCCCGCCTAACAACACCGCGAGCATGCCGGCCTGGTCGGCGTCCATGATGAATTTCTCATAGCTCATGGCCAGGCCGCCCTCTAGCCAGCCCGCCGTGTGCAACATGAAATGCACCCCCGCCAGGGCCGCCGTTTGCAGGGTGTTGGCGGCCTCGTACGCGGCTTGCGCGTCGGGGATCTTGCCTCCGCACAATCCCCCGCCGCTGCGAAAAGGCACCCCTAAGCGCCGCGCCAACGCGGCGGTCACATAGAGCGTCAGGCTGGCCTCCGGGGTGCCGAAGGTGGGCGCGCCCGACTGCATGGACATGGAAGAGGCGAAGGTGCCGAAGACCACGGGCGCGCCGGGCCGCGTCATTTGAATGAAGGCCATGCCCGCCAGGGCCTCCGCCAGGATCTGAGTGGCGACCCCGGCCACGGTGACCGGGGCCATGGCGCCCGCCAGGACGAAGGGCGAGATGACCGTGGCCTGGTTGTGGCGCGCATAGACCTTGGCGGCGCCTAACATGGCGCCGTCGAAAGTCATGGGCGAGTTGGCGTTGATCAGGCTGATGATGGCGGTGTTGCGCTCCAAAAACTCCGCGCCGAAGACGATCTTGGCCAGGTCCACCGTGTCCTGGGCCCGCTCCGGATGGGTCACCGAGCCCATGAAAGGCTTGTCGCTGTATTTGATGTGGCTATAGACCATGTCGAAATGGCGCTTGTTCACCGGCAGGTCCGTCGGCTCGCACAGGGTGCCGCCGGAGTGGTGCAGGCCCGGACTCAGCCACGCCAATTTGACGAAGTTGCGAAAATCCTCAATGGTGGCGTAGCGCCGGCCTTCGTCCAGGTTGCGGATGAAGGGAGGGCCGTAGGCGGGAACCAGCACGGAGCGGCGCCCCCCGATGATCACATTGCGTTGCGGATTGCGGGCGTGTTGCGTGAATTCCGCCGGCGCGTTCTCCCTGATGAGGGCGCGACACAGCCCCTTGGGGAACCGGACCCGCTCGCCATCGATGTCGGCGCCGCCTTCCTTCAAGATCGCCAAGGCCTCCGGATCGTCGCGGAAATCGATGCCGATCTCCTCCAGCACCACCTCGGCGTTCTCCTCGATCAGCGCCAGGCCCGCCTCGTCCATGAGCTCGTAGTAGGGGATCTTGCGCTCGATAAACGCCATGGCCGCTGGCGGTTGTCGCCGCGCGCTTTGCCGGGCCCGTCGGCCCCCGGCCCGTTTGCGCCGTGTCTCGGTCATTAGCGCCTCTCGTCGTGTGTGTCGCCCGTTTCAGCGTCGGAACCCGCGCCTTTGGCTCGGCTCGCGCCATGGCGGCCCTGCAAAAACGAGGTTCAGCCCCGTTTTTTCAGCGGGGGGGAGTGTAAATGAGACGGATCCCGCCAGCGGGCAAGCGTACGACATCCTTAGGCGCTTATGCGACATAGGCGGAACAGGGGAAAAAACGAAGAAAAACGGCGCTGTTCAGAGGTCGGCGCCCTGGGCCTTTTTGCGGAAGGCGCCAGGGGTCAGCTGATACTCTTGCTTGAAGCGTTTGTTGAAATGGGCCAGGTCCTGAAAGCCCCAGTGGAAGGCGATGTCGGCGATCTTCCTGGGCATCATGCGCGGGTTGAGCAGGTCGCGGGCGCAACACTCCAGCCGTTGCCTGAAAATGTGCTGTTTCACCGTCTCGCCGGTGGAATTGAACAACCAGTGCAGGTAGCGCAAGGACATGCCGCCGGATTTGGCGATCATGGCGGGCGACAGGGCCGGGTCGCGGAGGCGCGCCCTGATGTAATCCTTGACATGGCGCAACTGGGTGACGCGCAAGGGCGTCGGGACGGCGTCGCCGACCGGGGGCAGGGCGTTCACCAACATCCCTATGGTGGAGTCAACCAGGGCGTGATTGTCCTTGCAGCCGCCGTTGAACACCGAGGTTGACAGGGCCTTCAGGTGGGACGCCAACAGCCGCCCGCCGTTCGATGAGCCGTCTATGGAGTGCCGGATGGAGAACCAGGAGCGCGGCAGCCAGGACTGGAACCGCGCCAGAGGCAGGACCACGGAAATCTTGTGCAACCGGTCCCGGACCCGAAAAGTCATGGGCTGGGTGCTGTCCCAGACCAGCAGGTCGTCGCGCTTGAGGGTGATCTCCTCGCCGTTGAAATTGACCTCTTCCAACCCGTCCAACACCAGTTGCACGGTCAGGGTCTCCAAGCCGTCGGCCCTGATGTCGGCGCGGGCGCGGGTCGCCGCGCAGGGGTCGCAGGCGCACTCTATGACCCTCAGGATGTCATCGTCGTTGTAATGCCTGACGCTGCCGAAAAAGTCGGCGGACTCCGGTTTGCATGGCGCCCAGCGACCATAAGCCGAGTTCAGAGCGCTGACCCAGGCAGGGTAACGGTCGCTCTTCGCCAGCTCCTGGGTGCTCCAGACATTCACAGATGACTGCTTCATACTGCCCCCCGCTTCGCGTGGCGACAAAGAGACAAGTTGCCAACATACCACAAAAAAGAATCGGGCGGCGCCAAAAAAATCGCAAAAACTCGAGGGCCGGCCCTGTTTTTCGCGCCGGGCCCGGCCGCAATCTCCCCCCGCGCCGTTTGCCCTCACAGACAAGCGCGATTTCACTGGCGTGCAAACAGGATTTCCCCGCCCTTGCTATAGTCAGACCCGATCTGCCTGACAAGCCAGCCACGGCCTGACCTGTCGCTTTGCGGGCGCGGGCTGTGATGTCGCGCATTGGAACACGAAAATGGGGGGTGCTTGCGATGAATGAAAACCTGTCTGAGACGCGGAAGACCGCGCTGACTTCCATCCTGAATCACACAGCGGCAAGACGGGGGGGGCTGACTGTTGCGGCGTTGCTCATGGCGTTGCCCCCGGCCTTGGCGCTGACTCTGTTCCTGGCGCCCCCGGCGGCCTGGGCGCAAGGGGAGACGCTCCTGGAGGAGATCATCGTCACCGCCCGCAAGCGGGAGGAAAACGCGCTGGAGATACCCGAATCCCTAACGACATTCTCCGGCGCGTTGGCGGAGCGGGCCAACATCAACGGCCTGGAAGACCTGAGCCTGTTGGTGCCGAATCTCTTTATGAACCGGCGCCTGGACGGCTTCCCCAATGTGTCCATGCGCGGATTGGGGGCCTTCGGCAACACCCAGGGGGTGGGCTTCTACCTGGATGATGTGCAACTCTTTGGCGACGCCTCGTCCCGCTTCGGCGACTTCGAGCGCATCGAGGTGCTGAAGGGGCCGCAAGGCATACTCTACGGCGGCGCCAACATCGGCGGGGCCGTCAAGTTCGTGACGGCGCGCCCGGACCCCTCGGGCTTCTCTGGCCGCGTCAAGGCCTCGGCGGGCGAGGACAATTACTACGATGGCGAGATCCAGCTGAACATTCCCGTGGCGCAGGACTGGGCCCTGCGGCTCTTCGGCTTCGCCATGACCGATGATTCCTACCTGGTCAACCCCAATTCGCCCCGCCGGAACGGCGGGCGCGGCGACAACGATCCCGACATAGGGCATACGGAGAAATACGGCGTGAGGGCGGCATTGGCGGGCCAGATCACAGAGCGGCTGTCCGCGTTCGCCACCCTGCGCTACAACGAGCTGGAGGGCCCCAACAACACCTGGAGCCGGGAGTTGAGCGGCGATCTGACCCACACCAATCGCATAGACACCAGTTTCAACCCGCGCCACAAGCGCGACACCGTGGGGGCGAGTCTGGAATTGACCTACGAGTTCGACGACTTCGCCATCGCTTCCACGACCTCTTACACAGACACCGACTCAGACCGGTGGACGGACCTGGACATCGATCCGGAGCATGTTCTCAACCTGTTTCGGCCCTGGCCCGTCAATGTGTGGACGCAGGAATTGCGCCTCACCTCCACCACTGACAACCCCTTGCAATGGCAGGCGGGCGGCTATTTCATGGAATACCGCAGGAACTATAACGCGGTGTTGCCAGTGCCTTATGGGTTCTGCTTCTTCCTGGATCCCAGTTGCAACCCCACCCCCGATGACCCGGTGCCGTTCCCGCCAGCTGACAGCGACCCGCCTGGCTCCACCATCGTCGTGACCCTGCCGTTTGAGAACAGCCACCGCGAGCGTGAGCAACTGGCGGGCTACGCCAACTTCAGCTATCGCATGAACAACATCGAAGTCGGCGGCGGCATGCGGGTGGACCGCTGGGAGAGCGAGCGCGTCAACCGCGACAGCGGCATCTCCGGGCGCCAAGCCGACACCGAGATTTTAGGGCGCGCTTCCGTCTCGCTGTTTTTCGATGAAGACCGCTCCATGGTCTATGGGTTGTTTTCCCAGGGCTTTGAGCCAGGGGACTTCAACCTGACCAACTTCGAGGGCGCGAACGATTTGTTCGGGTACGGGGCTGAGCAAGCCACCCAGTACGAGCTGGGCTACAAGGGGCGGCTGGCGAACGACAGCCTGTTGCTGACCTTGGCGGCTTTTTTCATAGACTACGAGGATCGGCAGTTTGAGTTGCAGACCCAAGACCCCGTCACCAGCGCCGTGGTCGAGGGCATCATCAACGCCGGCAATTCGGAGCAGTGGGGCCTGGAAGGCGACTTGCAGTGGCGCCTGCCCCAGGGCTGGACCCTGTCCGCGGGCTTTGGCTATTTAGACGCGGAATGGGACGGCGGCGTGACCTCGCCCATTACCGGCGCCAATCTGTCCGGCATGAGGCCGCCCAACACCGCCAAGTGGAGCGCCGTCGCCGCGATGGATTACGCTCGCGACCTGAAAAACGGCACCCGCCTGACCGGGCGCATGCAAGTGCGCCACAAGGGGGCCGCCGCCACCAACGCCCAGTTTTTCGACGCGCCGGGGGACGATTTCCCCTTCTGGGAGAACCCCAGCTTCACCGTGGTGGATCTGGGCATGGGGCTGGAATGGAATCAGTGGGAATTCGGCATCCATGTGGAGAACCTGTTTGACGAGGATTACTACATCGACTCTCAGGAGTTTCCGAACTTCGCCGGCTCGGCCGTGCCTGGCGGGCCAGGCGCCATTATCATAGGCACCCTGGAGCAACCGCGCCGCGTCGTCGGCTCGGCGCAGTATCGTTTCTGAGGAGGGCCTGAAGATGAGCGACAACTCGCGCCTGCAAGAAGGGGAGATGGTCCAGTCCCCGGAGACCCAGGGGTTTGTGTTCAACCAGACCATGTTGCGCGTCAAGGACCCGCAACGGGCCCTGGCGTTTTATTCGGAGGTCCTGGGCATGAGCCTGCTCAAACGGCTGGATTTCCCCGAGATGGAGTTCACCCTGTATTTCATGGGGTATCTCAGGCCTGAAGATGAGCCGTTGCCGGAGGCCCCCCGCGAGCGGGCGGAGTATGTCTTCAGGCAGAAGGCGATGCTGGAGCTGACCCATAACTGGGGGACGGAAAAGGACGAGGCCTTTGCGGGCTATCACAACGGCAACAACGACCCCCGGGGGTTCGGCCACATCGGGCTGTGCGTCCCCGATGTCGACGGGGCATGCCGCCGTTTTGAGGAACTGGGCGTGGAATTCGTCAAGCGGCCCAACGACGGCAAGATGAAAGGCATCGCCTTTATCAAAGACCCCGACGGATACTGGATTGAAATTCTGCAATCTCGAGTGTCGGCGGCCTTGTGCGCCTGAAACCCGATTTAACGCAACAAAACCTTGAGCGAGGAGAAAAAACAATGAGCATCAAACATTACCAACCGGCCCAAGGCCGCTCCGTGCAGCTCGACGAGGTCGACTGGGTGGATTTTCCGCCCGGCCTGAGTCAGGGCGGCATCCGCTGGAAACTGCTGAATGTGGCCCCGGAAGTGGGTTCCTGGGCGGCCATTTACGACTGCCCCAAGGGCTCCTCTTTCGCCAGCCATGTCCATATCGGCCCGGGCGAGTATTTTCTCACCAAGGGCCACATGGAAGTCCGCGGCGGCGAAGATGAAGGCGGCGTGAGCGTGCGGGCCCCGGCCTACGGCTACGAGGCCTGCCAGGCTTTTCACGGCAAGACCTACTTCCTCGAGGACAGCGAGTTCTACATGACCTTTCTCGGTCCTCTGCAGTTCGTTGACAAGGAAGGCGGCGACACCGTCGCCCTGGTCACCTGGAAGGATGTGCAAGCCGCCTGGGAGGCCGCTGGCGCCGACAAATAAGGCGCAAGTTCCGCTGGCGGGCCTGGCCCCAGTTCCCTCAGGGGGCAGGCCCCCGCCCGGCGCCTGACCGGGCGCGCCAACCCGCCTGGCGCCGCCAGGAGCGGGGTGCGGTCTTGACCGCCGCGCCGGATGGCGTATTTTGACTAATCCCAGTCGTTCACGGGGCAATCCCCTAAGACGCCCCCGCTTAGCATGGCCCCTCTCAAGGCCGTAACATAGCAAGCATGAAAACACACGCCCGGGCAGTGGTCATAGGCGGCGGGGTGGTCGGGGTCAGCGCCTTGTACCACCTGGCCCATAAAGGCTGGGGGGACGAGATCGCCTTAGTGGAAAAGGGGGAGCTGACCTCCGGCTCCACTTGGCATGCCGCCGGCCTGTTGCCGCTGTTCAACATGAGCTACAGCGTTGGACAGCTCCACAAGCACTCGGTCAATCTCTACGCCCAACTGGAGGCCGAAACCGGCCAGGCGGTGGGCTTCAAGCCGGTGGGCAACATCCGTCTCGCCATGAACCAGGAGCGCATGGACGAGTACCTCCAATACGCCGCCACCGCCCGCACCATAGGCGTGTCCGTGGAGTTCCTGACGCCGCGGCAGGTGAAGGCCCTCTGGCCCCTCTGCAACACCGAGGGCCTGGTGGGGGCCCTCCACCACCCGGAGGACGGCTATGTGCAGCCCGCGGATCTGACCCAGGCCCTGGCCAAGGGGGCCCGGGCCCAGGGCGCGCAGATCTACCGCCACACCAGGGTCCAGGCCATAACGCGCGCGCGTAGCGGGGAGTGGCGGGTGCAGACCGACAAGGGCGACATCCTCTGCGAGCATGTCATCGCCGCCACCGGCAACTACGCGCGCCAGACCGGGGCCATGGTGGGGCTGGACATTCCGGTGATGCCCGTCGAGCATCAGTACATCGTCACGGAACCCCACCCTGAACTGGCGGCCCGGGCCGAGCAGGGCCTGCCGGAGATGGGGGTGTTGCGGGAGTCTGACGGCTCCTGGTACCTGCGCGAGGAGAACCAGGGCTTCATACTGGGCCCCTATGAGAAAGACGCGCCCTGTTGCTATGTGGACGGCCCCGCGGAGGCGGCGGAATACGAGCTGTTCCAGGAAGACTTAGAGCGGCTGGAACCCCATATCGAAGCCGCCATGAACCGCGTCCCGGCCTTTGCCGAGTGCGGCATCAAGCAGGTCTATAATGGGGCCATCGCCTACACGCCGGATGGCAATCCCATCGTCGGCCCCGCTTGGGGGCTGAAAAACTTCTGGCTGAGCGAGGGCCACAGCTTCGGCATCACCGCGGCCGGCGGCGCTGGTTGGCAACTGGCGGAATGGATCGTCGAAGGGGAGCCGACCATAGACATGTTGGGCGTGGAGCCGCGCCGGTTCGGGGCCTACGCGGATCGGGATTATCTGCTCAAGAAGAACGAGGAGGCCTACGCCCATGTCTTCATCATCCACTACCCGGACGAGGAGCGCCCCGCCGCGCGCCCCCTGAAGACCGCGCCTTGCTACGAGCGCCTGCGGCAAAAAGGCGCCGTGTTCGGCCAGAAGTTCGGCTGGGAGCGGCCCAACTGGTTCGCCGCTGGCGACATGAAACAGGAAGATCACTGGTCTTTTCGCCGCTCCCGCTGGTTCGACGCCATCAAGCGGGAAGTCCTCCATGTCAATGCCGCGGCAGGCCTGTTGGACATGACGCCCTTCGCCAAGTGCCGCATCGCCGGCCCCGGCGCGGCGGCATGGTTGGACTGGATGCTCGCCAATCGCCTGCCCGCCAAGAACGGCCAGGTGCGCCTGTGCCACGCTCTCAACCGGCGCGGCGGGGTGCATTCTGAGTACACGGTCTGCCGCGAGGCGGAAGACGCCTTTTATTTGGTGTCCGCCGCCGCTTGGGAGAGGCTGGATCACGACTACCTGCATAAATTCATGCCGGAAGATGGCACTGTCAGTTTCGATTATCTGACCGACTCCCTCGGCGTCTTCGTGGTCGCCGGCCCCCGGGCCCGGGACCTGTTGCAAGACCTGAGCGGCGCCGATTTCTCCAACGCCGCCTTCCCCTTCCTCAACGCCCGGGAGGTGGAGCTGGCGGGCGTGCCGCTTAAGGCCATGCGCGTCAACTATGTGGGCGAGCTGGGCTGGGAGTTGCACCACCCCATAGACCGGCAGAACGAACTCTTCGACGCCCTGTTCGAGGCCGGCGCATCCTTGGACCTGCAACCCTTCGGCATCCGCGCCATGGACGCCATGCGGCTGGAGAAATCCTACCGCATGATAGGCACGGAGCTGTCCATAGAATACTCCGCCTATGAATCGGTTCTGGACCGCTTCGTGTTTCCCGACAAGGGAGATTTTCTCGGACGGGAGGCTCTGTTGGCCTCTCAGGCGCGGGGTCCCGACTATCTGTTGGTCACCCTGGAGGTCCTGGAGGTGGAGGACGCCGACGCCCTGGGGAACAACGCCCTGACCGTGAACGGCGAACTGATCGGCCGGGCCACCAGCGGCGGCTACGGTTTTCGGGTGGACAAGTCCCTGGCCCTGGGCATGGTCAGGCCGGAGCGCGCCGCGCCCGGCTCCCGCATGGAGATCGACATCCTCGGCCAGCGGCGCCCGGCCGTCGTGGTCCCGGAGAGCCCCTTCGATCCCGCCAACGAAAGACTGCGGGATGTGAATGGCGCCAACGCTTAGGGAGGCGGCCTGGGGGACGCCCGGCCCGCCGCCAAGATGAAACCCCGCCGCTATTCCCTGTTCGCCCTGGCGCGCAACGCCCTCTCTTGCAACGAGGGCTGGCAACAGGCCTGGCGCAGTCCCCCGCCGCGAAAAAAATACTCGGTCATCATCGTCGGCGGCGGCGGACACGGGCTTGCCACCGCCTATTATTTGGCGAAAGAGCATGGCGCGCGCGATGTCGCCGTGTTGGAGAAGGGGTGGATCGGCGGCGGCAACACGGGGCGCAACACCACCATCGTCCGCTCCAACTACCTGTGGACTGAGGCCGCGTTGCTGTATGAGAAGTCCCTGAAACTCTGGGAAGGCCTGAGCCAGAACCTTAACTACAATGTCATGTTCAGCCAGCGCGGCGTGTACAATCTTTGCCACAGCCTGCAAGACCTGCGCGACACGGAACGGCGCGTCAGCGCCAACCGTCTGAACGGCATAGACGCCGAAATGGCGACCCCCGCGCAAATCAAGCGGGCCATCCCCATCATTAACATCTCCCCCCAGGTTCGTTATCCGATCCTGGGGGCGTCCTTGCAACGCCGGGGGGGCGTGGCCCGCCACGACGCGGTGGCGTGGGGGTTCGCCCGGGCCGCCGACGCCGCCGGAGTGGACATCATCTCCCAGTGCGAGGTGACCGGCCTGCGCCGGGACGGCGGGCGGATCACCGGCGTCGAGACCAACCGCGGCCCCATCGCGGCGGACAAGGTGGGCGTCGTCGTGGCGGGCCACGCCACCGTCCTGGCGGACCTGGCGGGGTTGCGCCTGCCCCTGACCAGCCATCCCTTGCAGGCGTATGTGTCGGAACCCTTGAAACCCGTGTTGAACACGGTGGTCATGTCCAATGGGGTGCATGGGTACATCAGCCAGTCGGACAAGGGCGAGTTGGTCATAGGCGCGGGCATAGACGCCTACATCGGCTACGGGCAACGAGGCAGCTTTCACACCATAGAACACGCCATGCAGGCCATACTTGAATTATTTCCCCTGTTCAGCCGGACGCGCATGTTGCGCCACTGGGGGGGGATCGTGGATGTGGCCCCGGACGCCTGCCCCATCATCAGCAAGACGCCAGTGCGGGGCCTGTATTTCAACTGCGGCTGGGGCACCGGCGGCTTCAAGGCGACCCCCGGCTCCGGCTGGGTCTTCGCCCACACCATCGCCCGGGACGAACCCCACGAGCTGAACGCCCCTTTTGGCCTGGAGCGTTTCACCACTGGCGCGCTGATCGATGAACATGGCGCGGCGGCGGTGGCCCACTGAGGGAGGAGGCGATGAAGTCGCGGCGCGAAGCGAGCTTGCGGGGGCCGGCATGTTGCTGATTCACTGCCCCTGGTGCGGCCCTAGGGACGAGAGCGAGTTCAGCTACGGAGGCGAGGCGGACATAGCGCGGCCGCCGCGGCCGGAGGCCCTGAGCGATGCCGAGTGGGCCGATTACCTGTTCATGCGGGCCAATCCCAAGGGCCTGGCCCGGGAGCTGTGGTTTCACGCCCACGGTTGCCGGCGCTGGTTTGCGGCGGAGCGGGACACGGTCAGCTACCAGTTCTCCGACCCCGGCGCGGCGGCGAAATGAAAGGGGCCAACGGAACCAGGGCCGGGGGGCGTCAACCGCGGCGGCTGGCCCAGGGGGGGCGCGTGGATCGTTCGCGGCCCTTGCGTTTTCATTTTAACGGGCGTCTGTGCGAGGGCTATGCTGGCGACACCTTGGCGTCCGCCCTGTTGGCCAACGGCGTGGATGTGGTGGGGCGCAGTTTCAAGTTCCACCGCCCCCGGGGGATCATGGGGCGCGGCGCGGAAGAGCCTAACGCCATCGTCCAGGTGGGCGTCGGCGCGACCACGACCCCTAACCTGCGCGCCACTGAGATCCCGTTGCGAGATGGCTTGACGGCGGCCACCATCAGAGGCTGGCCCTCCCTCCATGTTGATCTGTTGGCGGTCACCGGTTTGTTCCACAGGATGCTGAGCGCCGGGTTTTACTACAAGACTTTTTTATGGCCCCGGGCCTTGTGGAACTGGTACGAGCATGGCCTGCGCAAGGCTTCCGGCCTGGGAGTCGCCCCCACCTTGCCGGACCCGGATCGCTACGAGCATCGCAACGCCCATTGCGATGTGTTGGTGGCGGGCGGCGGCCCGGCGGGCCTGGCGGCGGCCTTGGCGGCGGCCCGCTCCGGCGCCCGGGTGTTGGTGGCGGACGAGCAAAGCGAGTTCGGCGGGAGCCTGCTGTGGGCGCCGGCGCGAATTAACGACGCCCCCGCCGCGGTCTGGCTGGAGCAGACGCTACAGGCCCTGGCGGCCTGTCCGGAAGCGCGGCTGTTGCCCCGCAGCGCAGTGCTTGGCTACTACGATCACAACTTCCTCACCGTGTTGGAGCGTTGCGAGGAGCAACCGGATCCTTCCCTGGCGGCCCGAGGCCCTCGGGTGCGCCTGTGGCGCGTCCGCGCCCGGCGCGTCATCCTCGCCCAGGGGGCCATAGAGCGGCCCCTGGTGTTTCCGAACAATGACCGTCCCGGCGTGATGTTGGCGTCGGCGGTGTCCGAGTACATCCATCGTTACGGGGTTTGTCCGGGGCGCCGGGGCGCGCTCTTCACCAATAACGATTGGGCCTATCAGGCGGCCCTGGATCTCAAGGCCGCCGGGGCCGAGGTGGCCGCGATCATCGATTGCCGCGCCCACGGGGCCGGCGCCATCGCCGCCGACGCGCGGGCGGCGGGCATCCCCATCCTGCAGGGGCAGGTGGTGGTTGATGTGGTCGGCGGCGGGTGCGTCCGGGCCCTGCGGGCGGCCCCCCTGACAGCGGATGGCAAGGCCCTGGGGGGGCCGGCGCAAACCATAGACTGCGATTTGCTTGCCGTGTCCGGCGGCTGGAACCCGGCGGTCCATCTGCACTCCCAGGCGGGCGGCAAGCTGGTCTGGGACCCCGAACACGCCTGCCTGAGGCCGGGAGAGACCCGGCAAGACCATGTTTCAGCAGGGGCGGCCCAGGGGGTCTTCGACCTTCAAGCCTGTTTGGAGCAGGGTCGGGAAGCGGGCCTGGAGGCGGCCCGCGCCTGCGGCTTTGACCCGCCGCAACCGCCGCCGGATGTGGCTGAGGCCGCGCCGGAAAATCCTCTGCAGGCCCTGTGGCGGACGCCGTTGCCCAACCCGGAGCGCCAGCCCCCACAGTTTCTCGATTATCAGAACGACGCCACCGTGGCGGATGTGCGCCAGGCCGCGCGGGAGGGGTTTCGGAGTGTGGAGCATGTCAAACGCTACACGGCCCTGGGCTTTGGCACCGACCAGGGCAAGCTGGGCAACATCAACGGCATGGCGGCGTTGGCGGAATGTTTGGACGAGCCCATTGCCGCCATAGGGACCACCACCTTCAGGCCCCCCTACACGCCGGTCCCGTTTGGCGCCTGCGCCGGCTTGGAGGTGGGGCCGCTGTACGAACCGACCCGCAAGACCGCCTTGCACCGCTGGCATGAAGAAGCCGGGGCGGAATTTGAAGTGGTGGGCCAATGGCTGCGCCCTTGGCACTATCCACAAGAGGGCGAAGACATGGAGGCCGCTGTGGCCCGGGAGTGCCGGGCCGCCCGCCAGTCCTTGGCCCTCATGGACGCCTCCACCCTGGGCAAGATCGAGGCGCGGGGCCCCGATGTGGTTGCCTTCCTGGAGCGCATCTACACGCACAATGTGGCCCGCATGAAGATCGGACGCTGCGCCTATGGGATCATGTTGGGCGAGGATGGCATGGTCATGGACGACGGCGTTATGGCGCGGCTGGGGGAGGAGCGTTTTTATCTGACCACCACCACGGGCGGCGCGGCCTCCACGCTGCACTGGCTGGAGCGCTGGCTGCAAACCGAGTGGCCGGAGTTGCAGGTCTATCTCACCTCTGTGTCGGAGCGCTGGGCCACCTTGGCCTTGGTGGGCCCGAATAGCCGGAAGCTGTTGCAGGGCCTGGAGGGCGACATCAAATTCGGTCCCGCTGACTTCCCCTTCATGGCGGCGCGTTCCGGGCACCTGGCGGGGTTTCCGGTACGGGTGTTCCGCGTCAGTTTCAGCGGCGAGTTGGCCTTCGAGATCAATGTGGAAAGCGACTCGGCCCCGGCCCTGTGGGAGCGCATCATGGCAGCCGGCGCGCCGGATGGCATCACGCCTTATGGCACCGAGACCATGCATGTGTTGCGGGCGGAGAAGGGGTTTGTCATCGTTGGCCAAGACACCGACGGTTCGGTCTCGCCCGTGGACCTGGGCATGCAATGGCTGCTGGCGGAGGATAAGGACTATCTTGGCAAACGCTCCCTGGCGCGCCCGGACGCCCTGCGCGCCGACCGCAAGCAGTGGGTGGGGCTGTTGTCCGAGGATGGGCGGACGGCCCCCCCCGAAGGGGCCCAGCTGGTGGATTTCCCTTCCCCTCGGCGCGGCCCCGAGACGGCCCAGGGCCACATCACCTCCAGCTACCACAGCGCTTGCCTGGGCCGCCCCATCGCCCTGGGACTGCTCAGTGCCGGCCGGTCCCGGCATGGCGACACCGTGCAGGCGGCGCGGCGCGACGGCAGTCGGGTCAAACTCAAGGTGGTCTCCCCGGTGTTCTACGACCCCAAAGGGGAGCGGCAAAAAGCCGGTGCCGGGCCGGTGGAAGTTGCTACGCCTGCCGGCGCCGCCGCGCCCGCCGGCCTTGCCGCGCCAGTGCCCACCCCACCGCGCAAACGCCACGCCTTAGAGGATTTCCTGAGGGGCCCGGAGGGCGAGCTCCTGGCCCTGCCGGAACTGCGCCTGGAGGCGCGACCCTTTCGGGGCTATCTGAACCTGCGGGGCGACCCCGACGACGCGCCGTTTTTGCAGGCTGTCCGCGCCGCCACCGGGCTGTCCTTGCCCCTAGCCCCCAACACCTTCACGCAACGCTTGCCGGAGGCGGGGGAAACGGCGCAAGACGACTGCGCCGTTTTCTGGCTAGGGCCGGACGAGTGGCTTTTGAGCGTCGCGCCGGGCCGGGAACAGGCTCTGGCGGCCCGCTTGGGAGAGGCCTTGCAAGGGCTTCGGCATGCCCTGACGGACCTGACCGGCGGCCAGATTTCGTTGCGCCTCGCCGGCCCCGGCGCCCGGGATGTCTTGGCGGGGGGATGCTCGCTGGATCTGCATCCTAGGGTCTTCAAAACGGGTCAATGCGCCCAGACCCTCCTGGCCAAGACCGGCGCGCTTCTCGCCATGACGGATGCCGAACCCGTCTTCGAGCTCATCCTGCGCCGCAGTTTCGCCGAACACGCTGTCTCTTGGTTGCGGCACAGCGCCGATTTGCTGGACTGAAGCCCAGCGTAACCGGGGATTGCGCCTCAGGCCGAGGGCGCGGCGGGTTGCTCCTCCTCTTGATGCTCCGGGGCCAGGGGGTTGCCCTGGTCCGTCTCGTCCATGGCCTCCGCCACGATGACCTGGGAGGTTTGCATCATCACCGCCATGGCCTCTGACTGCTCCTCGATGTCTATGGGCGGCCGCACCGAGATGCGGTACAGGGTGAACAGCGCCATGAACAGATAGACCAACGCGACGAAGTAATACAGGCTGTTAGGGCCAAAGACCTTCATCGCCTGGGTGCTGAGCACCGGCCCCGCCAAGCCCCCCAAGCCGTTGATGAAAATGATGCTGCTGCTGGCGGAGAGGATCTGCCCGCTTTCCAGATGGTCGTTGATGTGCGACATGGACACGGAATAAAACGACAGCACCGCCCCGCCGGCAAGGAACAACAGGCCCGCCAGGGGCCAGATGCTCTCGAAGCTGGCGAAGCCCGGCACCAACAAGCACGCCAACATCGCCGCCAATGACAACAGCAACAAGGTGCGCCGGCGGTCCTGGCGGTCCGACAGCCTGCCTATGGGCAACTGCAGGGCCAGCCCGCCCAACATCAGAGCCCCCACCAACAGGGCGCTGTCCCCGTCTGAAAACCCCCGTTGCTTGCCGAACACCGCCGTCAGCCACATGACCGCGCCGAAAGTGACGCCCTGGGTGAAAACGCCCACGGAACCCAGGGGGCTGACCTTGATCAGATTGCTCAGCTCCAGGTTCTCCGAGTAGGCGATGACCGGCGCGGCGATGTTGCTCAACAGAATAGGCACCACCGCCACCGACAGGACGACGGAAGCGAGGATGAACAACTCAAAGCCGATGGGGGGCCACAGACTGATCAGGAATTGCCCGCCGACAAACCCTAGGGCGACGGTGAACATGTAGGCGCCTAACAAGCGGCCGCGGTCTTCATTGGTGGAGATCTGGTTCAGCCAGCCCTCCGGGATCATGTACAGGCCCGAAAAACAGAACCCCGTGAACAGGCGGAAGCAGAACCACAGGAACGGGTCTATGAAGGTGGAGTGCAATAGAATGGCCACCGACCCCGTGGAGGCCAGCGCCGCGAACACGCGGATATGCCCCACATACTTCACCCACTTGGGGATCTGCCGGGCGCCGAACAGGAAGCCGATGTAATAAGCCGACATGATCAACCCGACTTGATCCACCGGAAAGTTTTCCAAGGCGGCCCTGATGCCCAACAAGGTGCCTTGTATTCCGCTGCATATCGAAATCAGCGCCACGCCCAACATCAGGCTCCAGACCAGGGCCAGCTGGCGCTGGATCAGGCCCGCGGCCGGCGCTCGCTCGTGCAGACGCCGGCCCTTGTAGCGAAGTTCGATTGGAGGAGGCTGGCTCATTGTCTTCAGGCCTGGCGTCGTTCCGGTGGCGGATTGGGGCGCGCATTTTTCCGCCGATTTTCCACTTAGTCAAGCATAATCGCGCCATTAGGTTTATACTGACGCGACATAGGCGAAACCCTCGCCCTGACAACTTGCCGTCCGGCTCCCCGTGTCCTCATCCAAACACTACAACATCAGCTACCAAACCGGCCGGGACAACATCCGCCTGTTCAACATGGAGATGCACAACCCGGTGTTTTTCATCACCGCGTTGCTGGCTTCCGCGCTCATCGTCGGCACCCTCTTGTTCCCCGCCGCCGCCAAGGTCGCGCTGGAGGGGGCCAAGAGCTGGTCCTTGGACAATTTCGCCGGGTTCGTCATGGTCTCCGCCAATTTCTTCGTGGTCTTTTGCCTGGCGTTGTTGGCCCTGCCCTGCAGCAAGACGCGCCTGGGCGGGCCTGAGGCCCGGCCCGAGTTTTCCCGCCTGTCGTGGTTTTCCATGTTGTTCGCCGCCGGCATGGGCATAGGTTTGGTCTTCTGGTGCGTGGCGGAGCCGGTGGCTTATTACACGAACTGGTCCGGCACGCCGTTGAACGCGCCCCCCTACACCCCTGAGGCGGCGGCCCTGGCCCTGGGGACGGCGGTGTATCACTGGAGCCTGCACCCCTGGGCCAGCTTCGCCGTGGTGGCTTTGGCCCTGGCGTTTTTTTCCTTCAACAAGGGTCTGCCGCTGATGACCCGCTCCATCTTCTATCCGTTGTTGGGCGAGCGTTGCTGGGGCTGGCCGGGCCACTTGGTGGATGTGGTGGCGGTGATCGCCACCCTCTTCGGGCTGGTCACTTCCCTGGGCCTGGGGGCGCAACAGGCGGCCGGCGGCCTGCACTTCGTGTTCGGCACCGATGAGGGGCTGCGGGCCCAACTCCTCATCATCGCCGGGGTCACGCTGGTGGCGATTGTCTCCGTCGTTCGCGGCCTGCAGCGCGGGGTCAAGACCCTGAGCAACTTCAATCTGCTGGTGGCGCTGTTCCTGTTGATGTTTGTGCTTGCCTTCGGCCCCACCCGCGCGGCCCTGGCGAGCGTCGGCGCGGGCCTGTGGCATTACGCGGACAGCTTCATCCCCCTGAGCAACTGGATGGGGCGGGAAGACGACGCCTGGCGGAAGGGCTGGACGGTCTTCTATTGGGCCTGGTGGATCTCCTGGTCGCCTTTCGTGGGCATGTTCATCGCGCGCATCTCCCGGGGGCGCACGGTCCGGGAGTTTTTGATCGCCGTCCTGTTGTTGCCCACCCTCGCCAGCGCCCTGTGGATGTCGGTCTTCGGCGGCGTGGCCCTGGAGCAGGCTCAGGCCGGCGTCGGCGCCTTGGCGAACGGCATCGAGGATCCGGCCCTGGCCCTGTTCCACATGTTGGAGAACCTGCCCCTGGCGGCGCCCATTTCCCTCATCGCCGTGGGCTTGGTGTTGACATTTTTCATCACTTCGGCGGATTCCGGCTCCCTGGTCATAGACATCATCACCGCCGGCGGACGCCTGGATTCCCACCGCGGCCAGCGCGCCTTCTGGGCGGCGTGCCTGGGCCTGGTGGCGGCGGGCTTGCTGGTGGGCGGCGGCAACGACACCTTGAGCGCGTTGCAGGCCGGCACCATCACCGCCGCCGTTCCCTTCACCCTGATCCTGCTGTTGGCGTGCCTGTGCCTATTAATGGGGCTGTCCGTCGAAATGAAAAAATAGGCGTCGCTTCAGCCGCTGAGCAAGTCGCAGATTTCCCGCAGGTCTGTTTTCCCTTCCCGTATTTCCTCCAGGGTGAGGCCCGCCAGCTCGTGGGGAAAGACCAACCATTTGTCTGTTTCCCGCAGGTAGTAGTCAGGCGCGATGTCGACCTTGCTGTGCTGGGGTTTGTACCAGGGGCAGGCGATCCTGAGGTCTTGAGGCATGTTGCGGCGGGTCTTCTCGGCGAGCTCCGCCAACACCGCCTCGACGCTCCTGCCGGAGTCGAACACATCGTCGACAATCAGCAAGGAATCATCGGCGTTCACATTCTCGATGATGTATTGCAGGCCATGCACCCGAATGGTCTTGGCCTGTTCGCCTATGCCGGCGTACGACGAGGTGCGAATGGCGATGTGATCTGTTTGCGCGCCGCGAAACTCAAAATACTCCTGCACGGCGATGCCCACGGGCGCGCCGCCGCGCCAGATGCCGACGATGAAATGCGGGCGAAAGCCGCTGGCGAAGATGCGCGCCGCTAGGCGGAAGGAATCCTCCATTAATTCCTGTGAATTGATGTAGAGCTTTTCCACTGGCGGATTATACCACCCTAACGGGCGACGCGGCCAAAGACGCGCACCCGGCTGAGCCCGCCGTCGGGGTGGATGTTGAGCCTGAGGTGGGTCACCCTCCCCACATCCCGCAGTTGCTCTCTGAACAGGCGCTCGCTGTCGGCGCTGAGGGAATGCTCATCCAATAGGGGACGCCAGTCCATGTTTTCCGGCAACGGGGCCTCTTGGCTGATGCGCCAGGCGATCACGAAGCCGAAGGCGGCGATGTCTTCCGGCGACGGGTCCTCCTGAGTGGAGGCGGGCAACCGGGCGGCGTCCATGCTGATCCGGTCCGGGTAGTTGCCTTTGAAGAAGGCGGTATCTACACTGACGCTGTCGATGAGCGCGAGGTGGCCCAATTGCAACACCACCCAGTCGTGGCCCGGCGTTCGCCGGCGCCGCGTTTCCCAGCCGTCGCCCATGTTGATCCCCTTGCCGGGCATGATGATGTTGCCCATGGCGCCAAAGTGTTCGTCGTTGCACAGCACCGCCCGCCCGCCGTTTTCCACGGCGGCGAGATCCAGCAGTTGCGAACCGCTCACCTTGCTCCAGTCGCGGTAGGCGTAGCCGTACACCCGCAAGCGCGCCACGCCCCCGTCCGGGTAGATTTTCAACCGCAGATGGTTCCAGATCTGCGCGTTTTTCACATCGAACAGGTTGTGGGAGTCGCCTTGCAACGGAGAGACCGGGATGATCTCGGTCCAGCGGGCGCCCTGGTCCGGCGCCTGTTCCGAATAACAGGCCTCCAGGGAGGCCTGGGGCGGGTAGTTGCCCGTGAAGTGCCGGGTGTCTATGTTGACCGCCCGGATCAGCCCCGGCACCCCTAGGCGCGCGACGCACTCGTCATGGCCGCCCCCTCTTCGGCGGCGCGTCTCCCAGCCGTCCATCCACTTGCCGTGGTCGTCGAATTCATCGGGCAGGAACACCGGCTCCGCCGGGTTCAGCATGCGTTGCATGGCCCCGAAAAACTCATCAGTGGAGTAAATCGCCTTGGCCCCCAGGCGCTCATTGGCGAGGTTGATGTAATCGCGCTCCAGCCGTTGCAGTTGTTCGCTGATGTTCACGGCGATGCCGCCAAGCCAGCGGGCTTGTAGGGATGCTTCTCGCGCCAGTGCCGGGCGATCTCCACCCGCTGGCAAATCCAGACGCCCTCGCGCCCTTGGGCGTAGTCCAAAAACCGCTCCAGGGCCGCCGCCCGCCCGGGCCGGCCGGCAAGGCGGCAGTGCAGACCCACCGACATCATCTTGGGCGCGGTCTCGCCCTCTCGGTGCAGCATATCGAAGCTGTCCTTGAGGTAGGTGAAAAACTGCTCGCCGGAGTTGAAGCCCTGGGCGGTGGCGAAGCGCATGTCGTTGGCGTCCAGGGTGTACGGCACGATCAGGTGCGGCTTGCCGTTCACCACTTCCCAGTAGGGGAGGTCGTCCGCGTAGGAATCGGCGTCGTAGAGAAAACCGCCATGCTCCACCACCAGCCGCCGGGTGTTGGGGCTGTCGCGCCCGGTGTACCACCCCAGGGGCGGCTTGCCGGTGAGCTCCGCGATGGTCGCCGCCGCCAGGCGGATGTGTTCGCGTTCGGTCTGCTCGTCCACGGACTGGTAGCTGATCCAGCGCCAACCGTGGGCGGCTATCTCATGCCCGGCTTCCACCATGGCCTGGGTCGCCTCAGGGTGGCGTTGCAGGGCCATGGCCGCGCCGAATACCGTCAGCTTGATCCCACGCTCGCGAAAGATCCGCAACAAGCGCCAGAGGCCGGCGCGGCTGCCGTATTCATACAGGGATTCCATGCTCTTGTGGCGCGCGCCGGCGAAGGCCTGGGCGCCGATGATCTCGGAGAGAAAGGTCTCTGAGGCCCCGTCGCCGTGCAACACGGAGTTTTCCGCTCCCTCCTCGTAGTTCAGCACGATTTGCAACGCCAGCCGGGCCGCGCCAGGCCATTCGGGATGTGGCGGCGTTCTGCCGTAGCCGATCAGGTCGCGCGGATAGCCGGTGTCGTCCACGCCGCTCATGGAAAAATCATATCCCTTGCGCCCCAGCAGATCAAACCCCGCGCCCTGGCCCCTCAGGCCGGGCTATGCCCCAGCCCGCCGGGCCGGCGGCGCGAAGCAGGGGGGTTGGCCCCGATTTTTCCTCATGCCCCCGTTAGTGTAAAATGACCCTCTTCTTTTCACTGGAAGCAAACCCATGGAACAGTTCCGAGGAACAACCATTCTCTCCGCGCGCCGCGGCGGCAAGGTCGTCATAGGGGGTGATGGCCAGGTGTCCCTGGGCGACACGGTGATGAAAGGCAACGCCAACAAGATCAGAAAACTGCGCAACGGCCAGATCCTGGCGGGATTCGCCGGCGGCACCGCCGACGCCTTCACGCTGTTCGAGCGGTTTGAAGCCAAGCTGGACAGTTGCCAGGGCCACCTGAGACGGGCCGCCGTGGAACTGGCCAAGGACTGGCGCACGGATCGGATGCTAAGGCATCTCGAGGCCATGCTGTGCGTCGCCGACTCGGCGCACTCCTTGCTCATCTCCGGCAACGGCGATGTCATCGAGCCGGAGAATGACATCATGGCCGTCGGTTCCGGCGGCGCTTACGCCAAGGCCGCCGCCATAGCCCTGTTGCAGAACACCAAGCTGGACGCCCGCGCCATCGTGGAGAAGGCCCTGGCCATCGCCGGGGCGATCTGCATCTACACCAACCAAACCGTCGTTCTGGAAGAGTTGCCGACGGACTAGAGGGGAGCCTAATGGCGGAGTTGACACCTAAGCAGATCGTTGCCGAGCTGGACAAGCACATCATTGGCCAGGATGCCGCCAAGCGCGCCGTCGCCATCGCCCTGCGCAACCGCTGGCGGCGCGGCCAGGTGGATGAGGCCCTGAGAAACGAGATCACCCCCAAAAACATCCTGATGATCGGCCCCACCGGCGTGGGCAAGACGGAGATCGCCCGGCGCCTGGCCAAGCTGGCGAACGCGCCCTTTATCAAGGTGGAGGCCACCAAGTTCACCGAAGTGGGGTATGTGGGCCGGGATGTGGAGTCCATCGTGCGGGACCTGGCGGATGTGGCGATGAAGATGACGCGGGAAGAGGCGCTGGAAAAGGTGCGGGACCGCGCCCAGCTGGCCGCGGAAAACCGGGTGTTGGACGCCCTGGTGCCGCCGCCCCGAGATGTGGATGAGGCGAATGGGGAAGAGCGGCAGAGCGCGACCCGGGAGAAGTTTCGCGGCAAACTGCGGCGCGGCGAGTTGAACGACGCGGAAGTGGAGGTAGACATCAACATGCCCACCATCGGCGTGGAGATCATGGCCCCGCCGGGCATGGAAGAGATGACCAGCCAGTTGCAAGGGCTGTTTCAGAGCCTAAGCGGCGACAAGAAGCGGGCCCGCAAGTTGCGGACGCGGGAGGCGCTGAAGCTCCTGGCGGAGGAGGAAGCGGCGAAATTGGTGAACGAGGACGAGATCAAGGTCAGGGCCCTGGAGAATGTGGAGCAGAACGGCTTGGTGTTTTTGGACGAGATCGACAAGGTGACGCGCCGTTCGGAAGTGGCGGGCGCCGATGTCTCCCGGGAGGGCGTGCAACGGGACCTGTTGCCATTGGTGGAAGGCTCCACGGTCACCACTCGCTACGGCATGGTGAAAACCGACCATATCCTGTTCATCGCCTCCGGCGCGTTTCATTTCTCCAAGCCCTCCGATCTGATCCCGGAGTTGCAGGGCCGGTTGCCCATACGGGTGGAGCTGGAGCCCTTGGGGGCGGCGGAGTTCAGCCGCATTTTGGTGGAGCCGGACGCCTCGCTGACCGAACAGTACCAAGCGCTGATGCAGACCGAGGGCCTGGACTTGTCGTTTTCCGAGGATGGCATCGCGCGGCTCGCCGAAATCGCCTGGCAGGTCAACGAGTCCACAGAAAACATCGGCGCGCGCCGCTTGCACACGGTGATGGAGCGCCTGCTGGAAACCCTGTCTTTCGAGGCGCCGGACGATGTGATCCGCTCCGTCAACATAGACGCGGGCTATGTGGCGGCCCATTTGGACGATCTGATTGGAGACGAGGACCTGACGCGGTACATACTCTGATGGGAGGCCCCTTGCCATCGTGAAGCCCGTCTCCATCAACCTGAAGAAAAAATCCCGCCAGCTGGTCCTGGAGTACGAGGACGGGCGCCGCTTCACTTTGAGTTGCGAGTTGTTGCGGGTCTATTCTCCGTCGGCGGAAGTTCGCGGCCACGGCCCGGGGCAAGAGGTGCTGCAAACGGGCAAGGAGAATGTCAACATCGACGCCATAGAGCCGATGGGGAGCTACGCGGTCAAACTCTGTTTCGACGACGGCCACGCTTCCGGCATCTACACCTGGGACTATCTGCATCACCTTGGGGAGAACCAGGAGCAGTGCTGGCGGGACTATCTGGCGATGTTGAAACAAGCCGGCTTCGAACGCCAGCCGCAATGAAAACCGCAATGAAAGCCCAGCCCCAGTCCGTTTCATTCCAAGCCGCTTCCACCGACGCTTCAATGGCCGCGCTGCCGCAATGAAAGCCCAGCCCCAAGCCGTTTCATTCGGCTACTCGGAGGTGTCCCCGGAGGAAAAGACCCGGCGCGTGGGCCAAGTGTTCAGCTCGGTGGCGTCCCGCTATGACCTGATGAACGACCTGATGTCATTGGGCGCGCACCGGCTGTGGAAGCGGTTTTGCGTTCACCTGGCGCCGTTGCGCCCTGGCGCTGTGGTTCTGGACCTGGCCGGCGGCACCGGCGATCTGACGCGCCTGTTCAAAAAATCCCTGGACGCGGATTCTCGCGTCGTGTTGTGCGACCTCAACGAGGCCATGCTCAGCAGGGGCCGGGACAAACTCCTGGACCGGGGCTTGGTGGGCGGCGTGGATTGCGTGCGCGCGGACGCGGAAAACCTGCCCTTTGTTGACAACGCCTTCGACTGCGTCGCCATCGCCTTTGGCCTGCGCAATGTCACCGACCAGGCGGCGGCCCTCAAGTCCATGTTCGCCAAGCTGAAATACGGCAGCCCGGCCCTCATCCTGGAGTTCTCGCGCCCGGCGTCAAAATGGCTGCAGAGCCTCTACGACGCCCATTCCTTCAAGACCATACCCTTGTTAGGCCAGTTGGTGGCGAAAGACAGAGACAGCTATCGCTACCTGGTGGAATCCATACGGCGGCACCCGGACCAGGAGAGCCTGAAAACGATGATGGAAGAGGCCGGTTTCTCTCGGGTTGACTATGTGAATCTGTCCGGCGGCATCGTGGCCCTGCACAAGGGGTACAAGCTGTGAGCCTGAGTCCCCCCCCGCCTTTGGAGTTGTTGGAGCGGCTGGTCAATCGGCTGTTGGCGGCGGACCCGGAGACGCGGGAGGCCCTGGCGGGCTTGGCGGGCAAGGCGGCGCAGGTGGAGTTGCTGAACACGGCCCTGCCGGCCTTGTTGTTGGCGCCCACCGCAGAGGGCGTGGCCCTCAGGGAGAAGGGGGAAGGGGACGAGGGGGATGTGCTGATCCGGGGGACGCCCCTGGCCCTGTTGGGCTACTTTGTTGGCGCCCAGGCTGGCAAGCCGAACCTGGCGAGCGCCTTGGAGATCAGCGGCGACCTGAGGCTGGCGCAGGATTTTCAGCGCGCCTTGCAAGGCTTTGAGCCGGATTGGGAAGAGCGGCTCGCTCGGTGGGTGGGGGACCTGCCGGCCCGGAAGATCAATAACGCCGTCAAGAGCGGCGCGGGGTTTTTGGCGCAACTGGCGGACAAGATCGGCATGGACCTGGCGGAGTACGCCCAGTACGAAAAAGAATTCCTTCCCGATGAGCATGAAGTGCGGGAATTCAGCCGCGCCGTGGACGCCCTGTTGAGCGATCTTGAGCGGCTAAAGGGGCGGCTGGAGCGGTTGCAGTCGCAGGCCCGGTCTGGCGGGGATGGGGCTTCCGGCGGGGACGGGACTTCCGGCGGGGACGGGGCGGTTTCCGGCGGGGATGGGGCTTCCGGCGGGGACGGGGCTTCCGGCGGGGACGGGGCTTCCGGCAGAGACGGGGCCTCCGGCGGGAGCGGGGCTTCCAGCGGGAACGCCGCGGACTAAGACGGACTCAGGCAGACCGGCGCGACCATGTTCACACCGGGGCAGATTTTAAGACTGATCGGCATCCAGCGCGTGTTGGTGAAACACGGCCTGGACGAGCTGGTCTTCGCCATGCGCCTGTTCCGGCCCGTGCGCTGGTTGCAGTTTCTGTTGCCGTGGAACTGGGTGGGCGCCAGCGCCGCCAGGGCCCAGCCGCGGGGGGTCAGGATCCGCGCCGTCCTGGAAGAGTTAGGGCCTATCTATGTCAAATTAGGCCAGTTGCTCTCCACGAGGCGCGACATGTTGCCGGACGACATCGCCGTGGAACTGGCGAAATTGCAGGACAAGGTGCCGCCGTTTTCCGGCGCGGTCGCAAAAGACATCGTCGAGCAGGCCCTGGGCCAACCCGTCGAGGAGGTCTTCTCGCACTTCGACGAAACCCCGTTGGCGTCCGCTTCAGTGGCTCAGGTGCACGCCGCCGTCTTGCAGGACGGCCGCGAGATGATCGTGAAGGTCATCAGGCCGGAGATAAAAAAACTCGTGCGCCGCGATCTTGGCATCGTTCACATCCTGGCGGGGATGTTGGAAAAGTATTCCGCGGACGCCAGCCGCTTGAAGCCCACCACGGTGGTCAAGGAGTTCGAGAAGACCCTGATTGACGAGCTAGATTTAATGCGGGAAGCGGCTTGCGCCTCCCAGTTGCGCCGCAACTTCGCCGCTTCCGCGGCCTTGCACATCCCCAAGGTGGCGTGGGAACTGACGGGCCGGGATGTGATGGTGATGGAGCGGGTGTCTGGCATCCCTGTCAGCGATTTGGACGCCCTCAAGCGTTCGGACATTGACCTGAAATGGTTGGCGGAGACGGTGGTGGAGAGTTTTTTCACGCAGGTCTTCAGGGACGGGTTTTTCCATGCGGACATGCACCCCGGCAACCTTTTCGTCAATCTGGATCACGCTGGCGAGCCGCGCATTATGATGGTTGACTTCGGCATCATGAGCTCCCTGAGCGAGTTTGACCAGCGTTATCTGGCGGAAAACTTTTTGGCGTTTCTCAACCGCGACTATCAGCAAGTCGCCGAACTGCATGTGGAATCCGGCTGGGTGCCGCCGGACACGCGAGTGGATGAATTCGAGTTTGCCGTGCGCACCGTTTGCGAACCCCTGTTCGACCGGCCCCTGAGGGAGATCTCCTTCGGCACCATGCTGTTGCGCCTGTTTCAGACCGCCCGACGCTTCAACATGGTGATACTCCCTCAATTGGTGCTGTTGCAAAAAACCCTGGTGAACATCGAGGGCCTGGGCCGGCAGTTGCACCCCGACCTGAACTTCTGGAACACGGCGAAACCCGTCATGGAGCAATGGATGGCCAATCGCACCGGGTTGCGGGGCCTGTTGCAAGGCACGATGGAGAATGTCCCCCGCTGGCTGAACCGGTTGCCCCAGTTGCCCAACAAGGGCATCGATTTGATTGACCGGTTGCGGGAGGGGAAAGTCCAGGTGGAACTGAAATCCGGCGACCTGGGCGAGTTGCGCCGGGAATTGCGCCGCCACAGCCGCAGCAATGTCGTGGTCATCATCGGCGCCGCTCTGCTCCTGGCGGGCCTGCTCCTCTACGCCTTGGACTCCCCCGGCTGGCTAATCGGCGGCTTGCCTGTGGCGCCCTTGTTATTGGCGGCCCCCGGCGCCTGGTTGGTCCTCAGGGTGTTGCTGGATCTTAGGCAAGACAAGTAGCCCTGTTTGTCAATCCTCTTTGTCTTTGTCGCTGTCTGGGGTGGAGGCGGCATTATTGGAAAGGTCAGCTCCTTGTAGCTGTGCATTGGAAAGGTTAGCCCCTTGCAACTGTGCCTCCCTAAGGTTAGCCTCTTGCAACTGTGCCTCCCTAAGGTTAGCCTCTTGCAACTGTGCCTCCCTAAGGTTAGCCTCTTGCAACTGTGCCTCCCTAAGGTTAGCCTCTTGCAGTTGCGCCTCCCTAAGGTTAGCATTTTGCAGTTGTGCCTGTCTAAGGTCAGCCCTTTGCAACTGCGCCTCCCTAAGGTTAGCATTTTGCAGTTGTGTCCTGGAAAGGTTAGCCTCTTGTAGTTGTGTTCTGGAAAGGTTAGCGTCTTGCAGTTGCGCCTCCTCAAGGTAAGCCCCTTGCAGACGCGACGCCGTAAGGTCAGCCCCTTGCAGTTGTGTCTGTCTAATGTCAGCCCCTTGCAACTGCGCCTCCCTAAGGTTAGTCTTTTTTAATCGTGCCTGGCTTAGAGTAGCCCCATTCAAATAGCTGCCTTGCAAGTTGATAGGGCAATCTTCGAAGACATCATGCTTTTGCGTGAAGAGTAGCGTTAACAGGCCTTGTATCTCTTCTGAAGGTTTTGTTTTATATTTTTCTTTGTATTTGTCTTCGCCTGTCGTCTGACGGATGTGGGCGCAGAGGATGTCCATCACGGTTTGACGCAAGTCTTCGTCTTCTGTGTCTTTAGCCAAGTGGAAGAGCTGGTAAGTGCCACTCATGCGCACGGAGTTACTCTCATGCCCTAAATGCTCAATGGCGTTTTTCAGCCGTTCCTGTCGTTGCCCCGCATCGGTGTTCTTCGCGGTGGCGTCCATTGCCTTGGCGCGCTTATCTGCTGACAATGCCAGCCATATAGACACAACGCCTAATACGCAGTATCCTATGGTTTTTAACACATCGTATTTTTCACTTAGAAGTTGTTGCAAGCAATTCGCAATGCTTTCCGAAACAATGACAGCCACAGTAAGCGCGACGAGAAGCAAGAAGACTATGAAGAGGATCTTGTCGATATGCTCCCTAAAGTGCCGCCGCAATTTTGAAATAGCTTTCATTTAGCAATAAATGGATTTCAGGAATGACCTGACTGGAACACCAGAGCCGAGATCAATATATTGGCGTCAAGGGCAATCGTAACAGGTTCATTCAGCGCGTCGAGCCCAGGCTACCGCCTCGGCAATGTCGGTTTCGGACAAGCCCAACTCGGCTAACTTGGCGCGCACGGCGGCTACGCGGACAACTCGCACGGGGGTCAGCACAATGCGACCATTTTCTTTAGTCACTTCCAAATACTCCGCGCCCCCAAGTCAGGAATTACCGCTTCTGGCAAAGTTAGCTGATTCTTGGAAGTCAGTTTAACGAGCATGATAGTCTCCTGTAAGGATTCAAGGAAAGATTTAAGGGTAGATTACATCCTTTATTTGTCAGATCAAGAATTACCGAATTTTCCTCTTGTTCCCCGTGTGTTGACGCCTGAATTAAATTCGTCATGACAAGTTTAACCTATTGATTGTCATAGTAAAACTCTCTATCCATCAGCGTGGTTTGCTTTGCCGTGACAAGCGGCCGCGCATTTTCCGGTGAAGCTTGCCACCCGGTGCCGGGGGTCGTGGACTTCGGCGGCAAGGGTCAGCTGCGCCTTGCCATTGGCGTTGAGGGCCTTGAGGAAGTCCGCCAGAGCCGCAATAATGTCTTGGTCATCATCGGTGCCGCTCTGCTCTTGGCGGGCCTGCTCCTCTACGCCCTGGACTCCCCCGGCTGGCTAATCGGCGGCTTGCCTGTGGCGCCCTTGCTATTGGCGGCGCCTGGCGCCTGGTTGGTCCTCAGGGTGTTGCTGGATCTTAGGCAAGACAAGTAGCCCTGTTTGTCAATCTCCTTTGTCTTTGTCGCTGTTTGGGGCGGAGGCGGCATTAGCTGTGTCGCCTGCTCTCGGCGTTTTCTACATGGCCTTGTTGTATTCATCGATCCATTGTTCTGCTTCTTCTTGGGTGTAAGCGCCGATTTCGGCACCGCTATCTGGTGGCAATTCATTTTGCAATCCGTCGGCAAAAATTATCCCAGTCAGATCGCTGAGCTTGCCTATTCGGTTTCTTATTCTGCTTTCAAACCCTGCTGATGGAAGAGGATCTGCCTCTTGACTGCTGACCCCTTGCAGTCGCGCTTCCCCAAGCTCAGCTCCTTGCAACTGCGTCTCGGAAAGGTTAGCGCCTTGCAACTGCGTCTTGGAAAGGTTAGCGCCTTGCATTCGTGCCAACTCAAGATCAGCTCCTTGCAACTCTGCCTCGGAAAGGTCAGCTTTTTGCAACTGTGCCTTGGAAAGATTAGCTCCTTGCATCCGTACCTTGAAAAGGTTAGCTCCTTGCAACTGTGTCTGTTGTAGTTGCGCCTCCTTGAGGTTAGCACCTTGCAACTGCGCCTCCATAAGGTTGGCCCTTTCTAACTGTGCTTGCCTAAGGCCAGCTCTCTGCAACCGCGCCTCCTTAAGGTCAGCTTTTTGCAACTGCGCTTCCGTAAGGTTAGCCCTTTGCAACTGTGCTTGCCTAAGGCCAGCTCTCTGCAACTGCGCCTCCTTAAGGTCAGCTAATTGCATCCGTGCCTTGGAAAGGTTAGTGTCCTGCATCCGTGCTAACCCAAGGTTGGCTCCTTGCAACTGTGCCTCCTTAAAGTCAGCTTTTTGCAACTGCGCCTTGAAAAGGTTAGCTACTTGCATCTGTGCCAACCCAAGGTTAGCTTTTTGCAACTGCGCCTCCTTAAGGTCAGCTCCTTGCAGTCGCGCCTCTATGAGCTTAGCCTCTTGCAACTGCGCTTTGGAAAGGTTAGCGTTTTGCATCCGTGCCTTGAAAAGGTTAGCTCCTTGCAACTGTGTCTGTTGCAGTTGCGCCTTCTTAAGGTTAGCTCTTTGCAACTGTGTCTGTTGCAGTTGCGCCTTTATAAGATTAGCTAATTGCCTCCGTGCCAATCCAAGGTTAACTCCTTGCAACTGCGCCTTGAAAAGGCTGGCTAATTGCATCCATGCCAATCCAAGGTTAGCTTTTTGCAACCGCGCTTTGGAAAGGTTAGCTCCTTCTAACTGCGCCTCCTTAAGGTCAGCTCCTTGCAGTTTCGCATCCTTAAGGACAGCTCCTTGCAACTGCGCCTTGGAAAGGTTAGCTACTTGCATCTGTGCCTTGAAAAGGATAGCTCCTTCTAACTGCGCCTCCGTAAGGTCAGCTCCTTGCAACTGCGCCTTGGAAAGGATAGCTCCTTCTAACTGCGCCTCCGTAAGGTTAGCTACTTGCATCTGTGCCTTGAAAAGGATAGCTCCTTCTAACTGCGCCTCCGTAAGGTCAGCTACTTGAAACTGCGCCTTGGAAAGGCTAGATAATTGCATCCATGCCAACCCAAGGTTAGCTTTTCGCAACTTCGCCTTGGAAAGGTTAGCTACTTGCATCCGTGCCTTGAAAAGATTAGCTCCTCCTAACTGCGCCTCCTTAAGGTCAGCTCCTTGCAACTGCGCCTCCGTAAGGTCAGCTTTTTGCAACTTCGCCTTGAAAAGATTAGCTACTTGCAACTGTGTCTGTTGCAGTTGCGCCTTCTTAAGGTCAGCTCCTTGCAACTCTGCCGCGGAAAGGTCAGCTCCTTGCAACTTCGCCTCGGAAAGATTAGCTTCCTGCATCCGTGCCTCGAAAAGGTTCGCACCTTGCAACTGCGCATTGGAAAGGTCAGCTCCTTGCAACTGTGTCTGTTGCAGTTGCGCCTCTTTAAGGTCAGCTCCTTGCAGCTTCGCATCCCTAAGGTCAGCTCCTTGCAGCTTCGCATCCCTAAGGTCAGCTCCTTGCAGCTTCGCATCCCTAAGGTCAGCTCCTTGCAGCTTCGCATCCCTAAGGTCAGCTCCTTGCAAATTCGCATCCCTAAGGTCAACCCCATCCAGATAGCTACCTTGCAAGTTGATAGGGCAACCTTTGAAGACATCATCCTCTCGCGCGAGAAGGAGAGTTAACAGGTCTTGGATTTCTTCTAAAGGTTTTGTTCCATGTTTCTTTTGGTGACCGTTTTCGTGTGTCGTCTGACCTGTTGTCGTTTGACGGATATAGGCGAAGAGAATGTCCGACACGGTTTGACAAAAGTCTTTAGATTCTTGCGCCGAGTGAAAGATCTTGTGAGATTCTTGCGCCAAGTGAATGAGTTCGTAAGCGCCGCTTATACGCACAGAAGCGCTTTTATGCCCTAAATGCTCAATGGCGTTTTTCAGTCGTTCCTCCTGTTTCTCCGCCTCGGTGTTCTTCGCGGTATCTTCCATTGCCTTCGTGCGTTTGTTAGCCGCCCGTGCCAGCCATATAGACACAACGCCTGCTACGCAGAGTCCTATGGTTTTTAACACTTTGTATTTTCCCTCTTTACCACATAGTCCTAAAAGTTGTTGCAAGTAACACGCAATGCATTCCGAAACCATAACAGCCACGGCAAGCGCGACGAGAAGCAAGATGACTATGATGAAGATCTTGTCGATATGCTTCTTAAAGTTAAAGCATTGCCACCATTCTGATGGAAACGCTCGCACTCGTTGCGCCGCATGCTTGATAAGCTTCCAAAAGCATTGCCGCAATTTTGAAAAATCTTTCATTTAGCAGTAAATAGATTTCAGGAACGATAGGAGTCAAGCACCTTTAATGTTTTTCAAGTATTCTACAAATTTGTGAACATGAATGGAAGAATTGTCAGTCTCATTTTGTGTCTCGGACTTTGGCGGCAAGGGTCAGCCGCGCCTTGCCATTGGCGGCGTCCGGTGCCGATTTAGCCCTCAAGGTGTTGCTATATCTCAGACAAGACAAGTAGCTTCCCCCTGTTTGTCAATCCCCTTTGCCTTTGTCGCTGTCTGGGGCAGAGGCAGCATCAGCTGTGTCGTCCGTTCTTGGTGCTTCCTCCATGGCCTTGTTGTATTCAGTAATCCATTGTTCTGCTTCTGCTTTGGCGTAAGTGCCGGTTTTGGCACCGCTACCTCGAGGCAATTTATGGCTTACAGGTTTTCCGACATGGGGTTTTAATTTTTCTTGCAACGCCTGACCCTGATCATCAGATAGTCCCTCGCATAGAGTATCCAAGTCTTTTTGTTGCAATCCACCGGCAAAAATTATTCCATCCAGATCACTGTCTTTGCCTATTCGGTCCCTTATTCTGCTTTCAAATCCTACTGATGAATAATGATCCGCTTCCTGACTGCTGACTCCTTGCAGTTGCGTCTCCATAAGGTTAGCTCCTTGCAACTGCGCTTTGGAAAGGTCAGCTCCTTGCAACTGCGCTTTGGAAAGATTAGCTCCTTGCAACTGCGCTTTGGAAAGGTCAGCTCCTTGCAACTGCGCTTTGGAAAGGTTAGTCCCTTGCAACTGCGCTTTGGAGAGGTTAGCTCCTTGCAACTGCGCTTTGGAAAGGTCAGCTCCTTGCAACTGCGCTTTGGGAAGGTCAGCTCCTTGCAACTGCGCTTTGGGAAGGTCAGCTCCTTGCAACTGCGCTTTGGGAAGGTCAGCCCCATTCAGATAGCTGCCTTGCAAGTTGATAGGGCAATTTTCGAAGACATTAAGATCATCCTTTTGCGCGAAGAATAGAGTTAACAGGCTTTGTATTTCTTCTGAAGGTTTTGTTTTATGTTTTTCTTTATTTTTGCCTGTCATCTGGCCTGTTGCTATCTGATCTGTTGCTGTCTTACGGATATGGGCGCAGAGGATTTTCAATACGGTTTGACGCAAGTTTTCAGTGTCTTTCGCCAAGTGAAAGAGCTCGTAAGCGCCGCTTATACGCACAGAGGCACTTTTTTTATGCCCTAAATGCTCAACAGCGTTTTTCAGTCGTTCCTCCTGTCGCCCCGCTACGGCGCTCTTCGCGTTCTTTTCCATTGCCTTCGCGCGCTTGTTAGTCGCCCATGCTTGCCAGACAAGCAAAACGCCTGCTATGCAGAATCCTATGGTTTGTATCACTTTGTATTTTCCATTTTCATTTAGTCCTAAAAGTTCTTGCAAGTAACTCGCAACGCCATCCAAAAACATGACAGCCACGGCAAGCGCGACGAGCGCGACGAGAAGCAAGATGGTTATAATGAAGGAATTGTCGATATGGTGCTTCTTAAAGCCTTGCCGCAATTTTGAAGAATCTTTCATTTAGCAATGAAGGAATTTCAGAAACGAGAGGAATCAAGCACTTTTGATATTTTGCAAGTATTTTGCACTTTTATGAACATGATTGAAAGGATTGTCGGTCTAATTTTGTTTAGCCTGCTTTTGTTTAGCCTACCTTAGTGGATGCCTGGCGTTCTTTATGAAATAGATTATCCGCCCCCATTGCGTCATTCCGCCCTTGCCGATATATAAGGCACGGCACCATAGCGGCCGAATAAGTAAGCAACCCCCAATTCTCCCGCCTTTGCTCTGAAATGGCGCCCATTGTCATTGTCCGCTTCTGCTGTTGGCAAGTGTAGCATACGGCAGTTTGTCGTTCAAGTCAAGGATGGCGTTTAGCGGCGGGAGACCGCGTATTTTCCGGTGAATTTTGCCACCTGGCGCCGGGGGTCGTGGACTTCGGCGGCAAGGGTCAGCCGCGCCTTGCCATTGGCGTTGAGGGCCTCGAGGAAGTCCGCCAGGGCCGCCGGTTCGGGGGCGGCGCAGACAGCGCGGAAGTCGCCGGTGGCGGGTTTCAGGTAGTTGATGTCGGCTTGATAGACCGCGATGTCGGCGTTGAGATCGGCCTCCCGCAGTTTCAGGAACAGCAGGCTCCAGCCGCACAGGACCGCGGTGGAATACAGACTGCCGGCAAAGACCGTGTTTTTGTCGTTCAGGTTGGGGGCGGCGGGCGCGCTGAGGGTTAGCTGGTTGCCGTCGTAGCGCTCCGCCTTTATCCCCAAGGCCTGAGTGATGGCGATGCGTTGCGCCAGCGTGTCATTCAATGCCGCCAAGTTTTTTTGGGGATCAGGTTTCATTGGCGGAACAGGGGCAGGGGGCAGGGCCAGATTTCAGCGAGCGGCGGAACAAGGGCAAGGAGCAACCAGCGCCGCGAAGCAGGGCGGGCGGCATGAGGCAACCAGCGCGAGCCAGCAGGCCACAACAGCGCGCCGCCTCACTCTTTCGCGGCACTGGCGCTCAGGATCTTCAGCCCCTTCAGCACATTCAAAGCCTGGCGCAACGCATAGTCTTTCTCTAACATGGCCTGGGTTTCCCGCGCCTTGACGGCCGCTTCATCCAGTTCCTCGTCTTGCTCGTCGTTTTCCTCGCCCTTGAGGTGCTGGTTCAGATTTTCTTCCGTGATGATGTCCGCCTCCCCCCCGATGGCCTCGATCTTGACGCGGTCGATAACGATGTCAGGCTCAATGCCCTCCGCTTGTATGGAACGGCCCGAGGGCGTGTAGTACAGCGCGGTGGTCAGCTTCAGCGCGGCGTTGTTGGAGATGGTCAAAACGCTCTGCACCGAGCCTTTGCCAAAAGTCCGTTGTCCCATGACGACCCCGCGCTGATGGTCCTGCAAGGCCCCCGCCACGATTTCAGAGGCGGACGCCGACCCGGCGTTCACCAACGCCACGATGGGCGCGCCGTTCAGCATGTCCGCCGGCTTGGCGTGAAAGCGCAAATTGGAATCCTCGATGCGGCCTTGCGTATAGACGATTAGGCCCTTGTTCAAAAACAGGTCCGCGACGCCCACGGCGCCGCTCAGGGTGCCGCCGGGGTTGTTCCTCAGGTCTATGACCAGGCCCTGCAGTTCGTTGTCCTCTTTGAGCTTTTGCAGGGCCGCTCTAGCGTCTTCCGCCGTGTGGATTTGAAAGTGCGAAATTCGCAGGTAGCCAAACCCCGGCGCCAGGATGCGGGACTTGACGCTTCGCACCTTGATGAGATCCCGAGTGATGGCGACCTTCAATGGCTTTTCCTCCCCTTCCCGGACGATGGTCAGGGTGATGTCAGTGCCTGGCTCGCCGCGCATGCGGCTGACCGCCTCGCTGAGGGACAGGCCCTTCACCGGCGTTTCGTCCAGGCGGATGATCAGGTCGCCGGCCTGGATGCCCGCCTGTTGCGCCGGCGTGTCGTCTATGGGGGAGATGACCTTGATGAAGCCGTCCTCCATGCCCACTTCGATGCCCAAGCCGCCGAACTGGCCGGTGGTGCCTTCCTGCAACGCCAAATAAGCCTCCTCGTCCAGGTAGGACGAATGGGGATCCAGGCCCTCCAACAGGCCCTTGATGGCGCTTTCCAGCAGGTCGGCGTCTCCCAGTTCTTCCACATAGTCCTTTTTGACTTTGGTGAACACTTCCGCGAAGGTTCTGATCTCATCGACCGGCAAGGCCTCCGCCGCCGGTGCCGGCGCCTCCTGCTCCTGGGGCGTGGCGAAACCAGCCTGGCCGCTTAAACCGCCTAAACCGCTCAAACACAAGGCGGCAACGAGGGCCTTGAGGCAGTGATTGGCTTTGTTCATAGTTGTTCCCGTCTCCCCGGTGGTTGTCTGTCGTTCCCCGCGCCCGTCTAACGCTTGCACCACCGGGCCGGATTCATGGGGGTGCCCCGCCGCCTGATCTCGAAATAAAGGCCGGCGTCTTGTTGCCCCCCGGTGTCGCCCGCTTTGGCTATGGGTTTGTCTTTCTCCACCCAGTCGCCGGGTTTTTTCAGCAACGACGAGTTGTGCCCGTAAAGGCTCATAAAGCCGTCGCCGTGGTCCACTATCAGCAACAACCCCAGGTGCTTGAACCAATCGGCGTAGATGACCTGGCCGGCGCTGACCGCGCGCACCTCGGCGCCGGCTTTGGCCCGGAATGTCACCCCCCGGGATCGAAGCTTCCCGCCTTTTTTAATCCGTCCGTAGCCTTGCGTTATTCTACCACGCACAGGCCAGCTTAGGGTCCCGCGAAGGCTATTGAACGGCGGGGCCTTCTTAAACTCTTTGGCGATGGAGCGTTGCTCCTTCAGCTCGTCGATCAGGGCCGCCAGCTCTTGCTCCGTTTGCAACAGGGTTTTTAGTTTTCGGCCCTGCTGGTCCGCAACGCCTTGCAACCGGGCCAATGTCTTCCCCCGCTGTTGCCGGTGGGTCTTGAATTCCAGGAGCTTGGCCTCCTGTTCCGCCCGCAGGGCCTGCAACTTTTCCGTCTCCCCGCCGATGGCGTTCCGCAGGGCCGTCAGCCGCTCCATGGCGGCGGTGACGGCGTTGATCCGCCGCGCCCGCGCCTGGCTGTAGTAATTGTGATACGCCAGGATCCGTCCGACCCGGGCCGGGTCTTCCTGGTTCAGCAACAGCTTGATGTAGTCGCCCCGTCCCGAGCGGTGCAGGGCCCGCGCCTGCTCCGCCAGCAAGGCCGCTTCGGCTTGCAGTTTTTCTTCCAGCGCCGCCAGCCGCTCCTGCAGACGCGCCAAATTCTCCCCCTTGGCGGCGACTTCCGCGTCTATCTCCTCCAGGGTTTTGTTGACGCGCAGGGCGGCGGCTTCATGCCGTTGCAGTTCCGCCATGATCTCAGAGATGTCCTGGGAGGTCGCGCTGAGGCGGGTCTGGACGGTTTCGATCTCCGAGCGCAGGGCCTGGCGCTCTTTTTCCCGGTGCTCCAGCTCATCCGCCGCGGCGGCGCCGGCCAGTCCCAAGACCAAGCAGAGCGCCGCGCCCTGGCCCGGCCCGGCCCATGACGCGGCTCGCGCCGGCTTCAAGACGGCCCCCCGCCGTCGCTGAGGCTGAACAGGGGCTGCCCGGTCATTTCTTCCGGCTGGGGCAAGCCCATGAGATGGAGCATGGTCGGGGCCACATCGCACAGGGCGGCGCTGGCGCCGGGGATGACCGCGGCGGGGCGGCCCACATAGATGAACGGCACCAAATTGGTGGTGTGCGCCGTGTGCGCCTGCTCCTTCACCTTTTCCGTGATGAAGGAGCGCATCTGCTCGGCGTTGCCATGGTCGGCGGTGATGAACACCTCGCCGCCCACCTTTGTGGTCTGGCTCACGATCCGGCCCAGGCACTTGTCCACCGTCTCCACGGCCTTGACCGCGGCATCGAAGTTGCCGGTGTGTCCCACCATGTCGGCGTTGGCGAAATTGCAGATGATCACATCGTAGCGGTTCTCCGCCACGGCGGTCAGCAGGCCGTCGGTGACCTCCGCCGCGCTCATCTCCGGGCGCTTGTCGTAGGTGGCGACCCGGGGCGACGGCACCAAGATCCGCGCCTCGTTTTTGAACACGCGCTCCTCGCCGCCGTTGAAGAAAAAGGTCACATGGGCGTATTTCTCGGTCTCCGCGATGCGCAACTGCCTCAGGCCCAGATTGGCGATATGCTCCCCGAACACATTTTTCAGATGCGCGGGGGGGAACAGCGCCGGGACCCCGAAGTCCGCCTTGTATTCGGTCATACTGACGAACGCCGCCAGGGGCGGCGGCCGGCCCCGCGGAAACCCGTTGAAGTCTTTTCCCGTGAAGGCCTGGGTCAGTTGCCGGGCCCGGTCGGCGCGATAGTTGGAGAAGATCGCCACATCCCCCGGCTCCACCCGGACCAGCGCGCCGTCCGGTTGCACGATGCGGGTGGGCTTGACGAATTCATCCGTCTCGCCGCGGGCGTAGGCCATGTCAACGGCGATGAAGGCGTCGTTGGACTGGAATTCGGCTTGAGCGCCGGTGATCAGTTCGTAGGTTTGCCGCGTCCGCTCCCAGTGCCGGTTGCGGTCCATGGCGTAATAGCGGCCCACTATGCTGGCGAACCGGCCCTTGCCCAGTTCCCGCATCTGCAGTTGCGCGTGGCGCAGATATTCCTCGGCGCTGGCGGGAGGCGTGTCCCGGCCGTCCAGGAAGGCGTGCAGGTAGATGTCCTTCACATCGTGGCTGGCGGCGGCCTCCAGCAGGGCGAAGAGGTGTTGCTGGTGGTTGTGCACCCCGCCCGGGGACAGCAACCCCATGATGTGGACCGCCCGGCGGCCCGCCGCCGCTTTCGCCAGGGCCCCGTTGAGGACGGAGTTGCGGGCGAAGGACCCGTCCTCTATGGCCCGGGTGATGCGGGTGAACTCCTGGTCAACCAGGCGCCCCGAGCCGATGTTGACATGGCCCACTTCCGAGTTGCCCATTTGTTGCGCGGGCAGGCCCACATCCAGTCCGGAGGCGTTCAGCAAGACTCGCGGGCGTTGCTCCCAGAGCTGATCCCACACCGGCTTCCTGGCGCTGTGGATCGCGTTGTAAACGGTGTTTTCCGAGTAGCCCCAGCCATCCAGGATGAGCAGGACAACAGGACGATGCGCTAATTGCATGGCGTTGAGAGCAGGATGTTGTCGGGCGCGGCGGGCAGACCGAAAAATCGGCGTCGGAAGTGTTAGGGGACGCCATTATACAGGAATCAACAACGGCGGCGCTAAAAAGTCGCCCCTTGCCCGCCCTATGGCGCGGGCGTGCGCTGAACACACCGCCTTAGGTCTGGTCCCGGGGCCGGGCGCCGCGCCATTGTTTTCTTTGCGCCTGATGGAGTATGATCGCCGGGAACCCGCAACCCCTCAACCGCGGGAAGAGCGAGAGCGAAAGTGGAGCGATTGCCCGAATTCATAGCCAACAACCTGTTTTTGGTGATGTTGTTCATCTCCTTGTTAGCCCTGTTGCTGTGGAATCTGTTTGGCGCGGTGGCGGGCCTGGGCCAGGTGCCACCCGCCGAAGCGACGCGCCTGGTCAACCAAGAAAAAGCGATCCTGGTGGATGTGCGGGCCGCGGCGGACTTCGAGGCGGGGCATATCATCAACGCCCTGCACATTCCCGGCGCCGAACTGGAAGGCAGAAAAGACGAGTTGAGCAAGCGCAAGGACGCCCCCGTGATCGTCTATTGCAACCGCGGGACCGACAGCGGCAAGGCGGGGCGGGCCTTGAAACGGGCCGGGCATGAGCAGGTGTATGTGCTTAAGGGCGGCATGGAGTCCTGGCGCAGCGCGAACCTGCCGGTGACGCGGGGCTAAGGGGCGGGGTTCGAGGGCAGACGCCATGGCGGACCAGCAGAGCAAAGGGGGGCCGGCGAGCGCGGCGGCGGGGGCGGCGGAGCAACCCTCGCAACGCTTCGAGATACAGAAGATCTATGTCAAGAATCTGTCCTTTGAGACGCCCAACAGCCCGCAGGCGTTCCGGGAGCAGCAGCAACCCTCGGTGCATCTGGATTTGTCCAACGCGGCGCAAGACTTGGGGAACGACCTGTACGAGATCACCCTGACCATCACCACCACGGTCAGCGCCGGCGAGAAGACCATTTACCTGGTGGAGGTGCAGCAAAGCGGCATTTTCCTCATGGCGGGCTTCTCTCCGGAAGAGCGGGGGCGGGCGGCGGCCACGGTGTGTCCCAACATCCTGTTTCCCTTTGCCCGCGAACTGGTGTCCGACCTGGCGACCCGGGCCGGCTTTCCGCAGTTGCTGTTGGCGCCCATGAACTTCGAGGCCCTGTATTTGCAGGCCCAGCAACAGGCGGCCGCCAAAGAAGCCCAGCAAGGGGACGGGGATTCAACCCCGCAACCCGCGCCCCATTGAGCGCGGCCCCAGGCCGCCGCGCCCCGTTCGCCCCGTCCAAGCCGCCCTAGGCCCGTGACCGCCAGTTCCATCATGGTCGCCGGTGCCGGCTCCTGGGGCACCGCCTTGGCCCTGGCCTTGGCCCGCAACGGCCACCGGGTCTTCCTGTGGGACTGCGTCGAGGACCATGCGCGGCGGCTGGCGCAAACGGGGCGCAACGACCTCCATCTTCCGGGCCATCCCTTCCCCCCCACCTTGACCGCGGTCACCGAGTTCACGCCCTTGCCAGCAGGGACCAGCCATGTGGTGATCGCCACCCCCTGCGCCGGCCTGCGGACCGTGCTGGAGGCCTTGCGGGACGCCGGGGCTGATGGGGTCAAACTGTGCCTGGCTTGCAAGGGCCTGCAACCGGACACGCTGAGTCTGAACCACGCGGTGGCGGAGGAAGTGTTGCCGGGGGCCCCTGTCGCCATCCTGTCCGGCCCCTCTTTCGCCGCGGAGGTGGCGGCGGGCCTGCCGACGGCGGTGACCATCGCCGCCGCGGAGGCCGCCGTCGCCGCCGAGTTCGCCGGCCTGTTTCACAGCGAGGCGTTTCGTGCTTACACGCATGACGACCTGATCGGCGCGCAGGTGGGGGGCGCGGTGAAGAATGTCATGGCCATTGCCGCCGGCGTCTCTGACGGCTTGGGCTTTGGGGCCAACGCCCGGGCCGCTCTCATGGCCCGGGGGCTGGCGGAGATCATGCGCCTGGGCCTGGCCCTGGGGGCCCGGGCCGAGACCTTCATGGGCCTGACCGGCGTCGGCGATCTCGCGCTGACTTGCACCGATGACCAATCGCGCAACCGGCGTTTCGGCATGGCTTTGGCCCAGGGCCAGGATCCAGAGCAGGCCCAGGCGTCCATAGGCCAGGCGGTGGAGGGCGCCCACACCGCCCGCGCCGTGTGCGAGCTGGCGGCGCGGCATGGAGTAGATATGCCCATCAGCCGGCAGGTTCTGAGGGTGATAGAGGGCGAGATCAGTCCCGCCGCGGCGGTGCGGGAGCTGTTGGCCCGGGCCCGCAAGCCTGAGGCCCAGGCCTGAGCCTAATACGGCCCGGGGGCGGCGCGGCCCCTATTTTTTGTGCCGTCTTTGCAGGAGTTCCACAGAGACCAACAACAGCGCGGCGACGAAGATCAGGAAGGTGGCGGCGGCCAAAATGGCGGGACTGATCTCCTCGCGGATCCCCGCCCACATCTGCCGCGGGATGGTGCGTTGCTCAACCCCCCCCATGAACAGCATCACCACCACCTCGTCCAGGGAGGCGGCGAAGGCGAACAAGGCGCCGGAGATCACCCCAGGGCTGATGAGGGGCAACTGCACCTTGAAAAAACAGCGCGCCGGCCCGGCTCCCAGGCTGGCGGCGGCCAGGACCAGATCGCGGTTGAAACCCGCCAGGGACGCGGTCACCGTGATCACCACAAAGGGGGCCCCCAGGATGGCGTGGGACAGGATGATGCCCGTGTAGGTCTGGGTCAGGTTCAGGCCCGAATAAAAGAAAAACATGCCAGCGGCGGCGATGACGATAGGCACGATCATGGGCGAGATCAGCAACGCGGTGACGACGCGCCGCCAGGGCATCGCCGGGCTGGACAGGCCCAGGGCCGCCAAGGTGCCTAAGACCGTGGCGATGAAGGCGGCGGAGAAGCCGATGAGCGCGGTGTTGCGCGCCGCCAGCCGCCATTTGTCGCCTAAAATGACCTCTTCGTACCAGCGCATGGAGTAGGCCTCCGGCTCCAGAGCCAACATGCCGCGGGTGAAGGTGAAGTAAGGCTCCGCGTTGAAAGACAGGGGGATGATGATCAGCACCGGGGCCACCAGGAACAGGAACGCCAAGCCGCAGAACAGGCGCAAGGGCCAGTTTGTCCCGTTCACGCCCCCAACCTCACGCGATCCAGCCCCAACACGCGGTCGTACAGCAGGAACAGCAGCGTCACGGCGATGAACAGGATGGAGCCCAAGGCGGCGGCCAGGTTCCAGTTCAACGAGGTCTGCATGTGGTAGGCGATGAAGTTTGAGATCAGTTGGCCGCTTTGACCGCCCACCAGGGCCGGGGTGATGTAGTAGCCGATGGCGAGGATGAACACCAACAGGCACCCGGCGCCCACCCCCGGCAGGGATTGGGGCAGATAGACCTGCCAGAAGGCCCGGGGCCAGCGGGCTCCCAGGGACGCGGCGGCCTGCATCTGCACCGAGGGGATGCCGCTCATCACTGAGTACAGCGGCAGAATCATAAAGGGCAGCAACACATGGGTCATGGCCACCAGGGTGCCGGTCATGTTATGGATCATGGTCAGCCGCTGGTCGTCCGCGAGGGCCCCCATCCAGACCAACAGGTCGTTGACCACCCCCTGTTGTTGCAACAGCACAATCCAGGAGGTGGTGCGCACCAACAGCGAGGTCCAGAACGGCAGCAACACCAACACCAACAAGATCTTGGCTTGGCGCGGCGGCGCGTGGGCGATGAACCAAGCCACCGGATAGCCGATGGCCAGGCACAACAGCGTGATGACCAAGCTTACCCAGATCGTCTTGACGAACAGGGCGCGGTAGATGCGGCGGTCTTCCGGCTGGGGGACGATCTTCCCCCCAGGGGCGAGTTGCAAATCCAGGGCGTTGAGATAGTAGCCGGGGGTCACCTCGCTCCCCGTCAGGACGATGGCGCGCCACAGCTCCGGCTGGCCCCAGGCCGGATGCATGGCGGGCAGGGATTCCGAGTAGGGAGGCTCTCCTCCCCGTTGCAGCTTTCTGCCGGTGCGGGTGATCGCGCTGCGCAATCCCGGGGACTGCCGGTTCAGCCGGGTCGCCAGCCGGCCCAGGGTCTTTTCCTTCCGGGCCTGCCGCAACTCCTGGGCCGCCACGGCGTACGCCGCCTCAGGGGGCAGGCCCTCGCCATCCCACTCCTTGAGGGCCGCCACGGTGCCGGGCAGGATGTTCGCCACCAGGGGGTCATAGACGCTGCGCATCAACATGCTCCCCAGGGGCGCGATGAAGGTCACGCTGGTGAAGGCGATCAGCGGCAACGCCAGGAGCAGGGCGCGGGCGCGGGGGCTGAGGGTCATTGCAGGAGCCAGGCGGCGAACCGCTCGTTCATGTCGTCCTGGTTGTCCGCCCACCATTCCACATCCTCTATGACCGCGTTGGCGAGGTTCCCCGGCCAGTTGGGCAGGTGCGGCCTGATGTCTATGCCGGTCTCGTGCTTGTCCACCAGGGCCAGGGCCGAGCGGCGCATGGGGCCGTAGGCGATGTGTTTGGTGATGTTGGCCAGGGATTGGGTGGAGGTCGCGAAGGCGACGAAGCGCCGGGCCGCCTCCAGCCGGGGCGTGCCGGCGACAATGGCGAAATGCCCCGGCAACAACAGCTGGCCGTCCCAGACGATGACCAGGGGCTGTTTGTCCAGGGTTTGGGCGGTGAAAATGCGCCCGTTGGCCGCCATGCTCATCACCACCTCGCCATCGGCCAACATCTGCGGCGGCTGGGCGCCGGTCTCCCACCAAACCGCCGATGGCTTGAGGGCGTCCAATTTGCGGAAGGCGCGGTCGACGCCGGCCGGGGTGGACAGGACCTCGTAGATCTGGTCCACCGGCACGCCGTCCGCCACTAAGGCGAACTCTAAATTGACATTGGGTCCCCGGCGCAGGCCGCGGCGGCCCGGAAAGGTCTCAAGATCGAAAAAGTCCGCCATGGTGGTGGGCTTGGGGCCGGTGAGTTTTTCCGCGTTGTAGGCGTAAATCATGCTGAAAAACAGGCTCTTGACGCCGCAATCCACATCGTATCCCGCCACGAAGTCCGCGGAAGCGGGCGTTCCATCCGGGGCCGGGGGCAGGCTCTCGTAGTCCGCCTCCTCCAGCAAGCCCTCGTCGCAAGCCAGCAATGCGTCCCGGCTGTCCATGTCAACCACATCCCAGTTCACATGGCCGGTCTCCACTTGGGCGCGGATTTGCGCCAGCCCGCCATTGTACTCTTCCAGCTTGATGCGGATGCCAGTCTCCTGGGTGAAGCGCTCATGGTAGGCCTTGGCGCAGGCCCGGTTGTAAGAGCCGCCCCAGGAGGTGACGGTGATGTAGTCATGCTCATCGGCCCCTAAGGCCAGGGCCTGCAGAAGCAAGGCGGCGCCGGCCGCGGCGCAGTGGCGGCGAACGCTCATTGCAGGAGCCAGGTGGCGAACCGCTCGTTCATGTCGTCCTGGTTGTCCGCCCACCATTGCGCGTCTTCCCGCACCGCGTTGGCGGCGTTCGCCGGCGAGTTGGGCAAGTGCGGCTCCATGGCGATGCCCACATCCACCTGTTTGTCCACCAGGGCCATGGCGGAACGGCGCATGGGGCCGTAGGCGATGTAATTGGCCAAACGGGCCAAGGACTGGGTGCTGCTGGCGAAGGCGACAAAGCGTCGCGCCGCCTCCAGCCGGGGGGTGTTCGCCACGATGGTCAAGTACTCCACTGCCAACAACTGGCCGTCCCATACGACGGTCAGGGGCTGTTTCTCCAGGGCCCAGGCGTTGAAGAAGCGCCCGTTGAAGCCGGTGCTCATCACGACCTCGCCATCGGCCAAGAGTTGCGGGCTCTGGGCGCCGGTCTCCCACCACACCACCTCGCTTTTCACAGTGTCCAATTTGCGGAAGGCCCGGGCCAGGCCCGCCGGAGTGGACAGGACCTCATAGACCTGAGCCGCTGGCACGCCGTCCGCCACCAGGGCGAACTCCAGGTTGCCCTTGGGCGAGCGGCGCAGGCCCCGGCGCCCCGGAAAAGTCTCCAGATCGAACAGGTGCGCCATTTTAGTCGGCTTGCGCCCCGGGAAAAGGGTTTCGTTGTAGGCGAAGACCGTGCTGTAGGCCAAGATCTTGACGCCGCAGTCGATGAGGTGTTCCGCGCCAAAGTCCTCCGTGGCGGGCGCGCCGTCCGGCGCCGGGGGCAGGGCGCTGTAGTCCACCTCTTCCAGCAGGCCCTCGTCGCAACCCGCCAGGGCCGGCCCCGCGTTCATGTCAATCACATCCCACAGCACTCTGCCGGTCTCCACTTGGGCGCGGATTTGCGCCAGCTCGCCGTTGAACTCCTCCAGCTTGACGGAGATGCCGGTCAGCGCGGTGAAGGGCTCATGGTAGGCCCTGACCGAGGCCCGAGCGTAGGAGCCGCCGTAGGAGACCACGGTGATGGCCTCACGGTGATGGCCTCGCGCGTCCGCAAGCAGGGGGGCGGCATGGAAGATCACCAGCGCCGCCCCCGCCAGGGCCAGGGCCCGGTGGACCGGGTTCATGACGCGCCGGTGGCCGCCGCCGCGGTCAGATCCAGGGCCCGGCAGTCGGTGACCAGCCAGCCCAAGGTCACCGTGTCGCCGGGCAGGATTCCGCCATGACCGACAATGTTGGGGATCTTGACGATGAATTGCCGCTGTCCCAGAAGCGTGGCGTGAACCCGCAGATGGTCCCCCATGAAGATGATGTCTTCCACCTGGGCCTCGAAGTTGTTGGGGTGCCGTCCCGGCGCGGGATTCACCTCCACCCGTTCCGGGCGGATGGCGAGGCTGGCCCGTTGGTCGCCCTGCTCTACCGCCACGGGGAAGGCCTTGACGATTTCTCCCGCCACCTCCACATGGCAGACATCCGGACTCCATTCCACGACGCGGCCCTCGAACTGATTGTTTTCGCCTATGAAATTGGCCACAAAGGCCCGTTGCGGCTCTTCGTAGAGGGCCTCCGGCGACGCGATTTGCTGCACCCGCCCATCGTTCATCACCGCCACCCGGTCCGACAGCGCCAGGGCCTCGCCCTGATCGTGGGTGACATACATCATGGTGGTCTCAAGGCGTTGTTGCAAACGGCGGATCTCGTACTGCATCTCTTCCCGCAGGCGCCGGTCCAAGGCCCCCAAGGGTTCGTCCATGAGGATCAGGTCCGGTTCAAACACCAGGGCGCGGGCGATGGCGACCCGTTGTTGCTGGCCGCCGGAGAGCTGGGCCGGGCGGCGTTCGGCAAAGTCCCCTAATTGCACCATGTCCAGGGCCCGGACGATGCTGTCCGCGATGGTTTCCTTGGGAACGCGGCGCGCTTGCAGGGGGAAGGCGAGATTCTCGGCGATGGTCATGTGCGGAAACAGCGCGTAGTGCTGGAAGACCATGCCGATGTTGCGCTTGTGCGCCTTGACTTGCTTGATGGGACGGCCCTTCAGCCAGATCTCGCCGCTGGTGGGGCTCTCGAAGCCCGCTAACATCTTCAGGCAGGTGGTCTTGCCGGACCCGGAGGGGCCCAGCAGGGTGACAAACTCGCCCCGGGCGATGTCTATGTTGAAGTCCGCGACCGAGAACGACTTGCCGTCGTAACTCTTGTTAACCTCCTCGAATTTAACGAAGGCCGCCTGATTGCCGTCGGTCATCGCAACCGGCCCGGCGTCACTTGATCAGCCAAGCGGCGAAGCGTTCGTTCAACTCATCCTGATGGTCGGCCCACCATTCCGGGTTCTCTATGATCGCGCGCTTGGCGTTGTCGGGCGCATTGGGCATGTGGGGACGCATGTCTATGCCGATCTCGTGCTTGTCCACCAGGGCCAGGGCGGAGCGGCGCATGGGGCCGTAGGAGATGTAGCGGGTCAGATTGGCCAGGGACTGGGTGGAACTGGCGAAGGCGAGGAAGCGCCGGGCCGCCTCCGGTCGGGCCGTGCCGGCGACTATGGCCAGGTAGCCGGCTCCCATCAACTGGCCGTCCCAGACGATGGACAAGGGCTGTCTCTCCAGGACCTGGGCGTTAAAAATGCGCCCGTTCCAGGCTATGCTCATCGCCACCTCGCCATCGGCCAACATTTGCGGGGGCTGCGCGCCGGCCTCCCACCACAACACCTCTTTTTTGATGGTGTCCAGCTTGCGGAAAGCGCGGTCTATGCCTTCCTTGCTGGAGAGGGTTTCATAGATCTGATCCGCCGGCACGCCATCCGCCAACAGCGCGAACTCCAGATTGCCATTGGGAGCCCGGCGCAATCCCCGGCGTCCGGGAAAGGTCTTGAGATCGAACAGGTCCTCCATGCGCTCCGGCTTGCGCTCAGGATAAAGGCTGCTGTTGTACGCCAACACCGTGCTGTAGATCAGCATCTTGACGCCGCAATCCATGTCATACCCTTCCACAAAATCCTCAGTGGCGGGGGTGCCGTCCGGCGCCGGTGGCAGGCTCTCGTAATCCGCCTCTTCCAGCAGGCCCTCGTCGCAACCCAGGAGGGCGTCTCCGGCTTCTATGTCGATCACATCCCAGACCACATACTCGGTCTCGGCTTGGGCCCGGATCTGCGCCAGCCCGCCGTTGTATTCCTCCAGTCTGATCTCGATGCCGGTTTCCTCCGTGAAGCGCTGGTGGTAGGCCTTGACGGAGGCCCGGGCGTAAGAGCCGCCCCAAGAGACCACGGTGATGGTTTCCTGCGCATGCGCCGGCCCTGGGCTGGCCAGCGTGACAATGACGGCGCCCGCCAGCAACGCGGTTCGGGCGCGGCATAGGGAGCGCAAGCGGAAGGCGGTGTTCATGGCGTTGTTCTCTCCGAGATTGTGGGCGGACCTGGGCGCGATTATACACCCCTTCGCCTTGTCAGCAAGTTTATCGGCTTTCACAAAACGGGCGAAACAGGCAAAATAGGCGGCTAACTCCCACCCACTTGGGATCCGTATGCAGAGAATGGAAAACCGGGACAAATTGGCCCTGGAGGTCTGCGGCATGGCCTTCAACACCCCGCTGGCGTTGCTGTCGGGTTGCGTCGGCTTCGGCGCGGAATACACGCGGGTCAAGGGGTTTTCCCACCGCGATGTCGGCGCCGTCTTCCTCAAGGGGACCACTCTGGAGCCGCGCCTGGGGAATGCGCCCAAGCGGGTCGCGGAGACCCCCATGGGCATGCTGAACGCCATCGGCTTGCAAAACCCCGGCGCGAGAAAGGTGGTGGATGACTATCTGCCCGCCTTGGACTTCGCTGAGACCCGGTTCATCGCCAATGTCTGCGGTTCCACCGTGGCGGAATACGCGGAAGTGACCCGCATCTTCCATGATTCCCCCATAGACGCCATAGAGATCAACATCTCCTGCCCGAATATCGAGGCGGGGGGCGTCAGTTTCGGCAATGACCCGGCCATGTCGGCGCGGGTGGTGGAGGCCTGCCGCCGGGCCACCGACAAACCGCTTATCGCCAAGCTGTCGCCGAACCAGACGGACATCGCGGAGAACGCGCGCCTATGCGTGGATGCCGGCAGCGACGCCCTGGCGGTGATCAACACGGTCATGGGCATGGCCATCGACGCCTCAAGCCGCCGCCCCGTCCTGGGCAACACCTCGGGGGGCTTGTCCGGCCCCGCCATCAAGCCCATCGCTCTGCTCAAGGTCCACCAGGTTCACCAGGCCTGCCAGGGCGTTCCCATCATCGGGCAGGGCGGAGTGGCGTCCGCCGCCGACGCCATAGAGTTTCTGCTGGCCGGAGCGACGGTCGTGGGGGTGGGCACCGCCCTGTTTTACGACCCCCTGATTTGCAAGGCCATCAACGAGGGCCTAGTCCGCCACTTGGAGGAACGCCAGCTGGGCCATGTGTCGGAGCTGACTGGCGCGTTGACCCTGGGCCGCCAGTCCGGGGCGGACTGGGGCGGGGGCTGATGGCGGGCGCGGCTCAGGTTTTTTTGAGCCGCTTCAGAAAGACCCGCATCGCCTTGAGGGCCTGCATGTCGCCCTTCTCCGTGGCGGCGGCGATGCCCCGCTCGAAGGCGCCGACGGCGGCGGCGGTTTTCCCGGCGGCGTCCAAGGCGCGGCCGTAAAGGGTCCAGGCGGCGGAGTAGGCCGGGTCGAATTCCAGGGCCTTGGCAAGATGGGCCTCGGCCTCCGCCCAGCGGCCGGATTGATACATGGCGTTCCCCAGTGTGAAGCGCAACAGCGCGTTGTCCTGGCCCCGGGCCAGCATCTGCTCCAAAGCCGCCGTGTCCATCACTTGCGCCAGAAGGTGGGGGTCAGCAACACCAACAGCGTGAAGATCTCCAGCCGCCCCAACAGCATGGCGAAGCAGAGCAGCCACTTGGACGGGTTGTTGATCCCGGCGTAGTGGGCGCTGACCTCCCCCAGGCCAGGGCCCAGGTTGTTGAGGCAAGCCGCCACCGCGGAGAACGCCGTGACCTGATCCAGGCCCGCCGCCATGAGGGCCAGGAGCAGCGCGGCGAAGATGGCTATGTAGGAGGCGAAAAACCCCCACACGGCGCCGATGATGGATTCTTCCACCGGCTTGCCCCCCAGCTTGATGCGCATGATCGCATTGGGGTGAACCAATCGCCGGATCTCTCTCACGCCCTGTTTGGACAGGAGCAGCACCCGGATCACCTTGAGGCCGCCGCCGGTGGAGCCGGCGCACCCCCCGATGAAACTGGCGAAGAGCAGCAACACCGGCAGAAAGGCGGGCCAGCGCTCGTAGGAGGTGGTGGAAAACCCCGTGGTCGTGGCGATGGAGACGGCTTGGAAGACCCCGTGGGAAATCGCCGTGAGCGGGTCCTCGTAGGCGTCGGAGTAACCGAGGTAAAGGCAGGTGACGACGCACGTCGCCAAGAGCATCTTCAGGAAGGTTCGGGCCTCGGCGTCTTTGCGGTACGCCCCCAGGCTGGCGGAGCGCCAGGCCGCGAAGTGCAAGGCGAAATTGAGGCCGGCGAAGAGCATGAAGACCACGGCCACGGCGTTCACCAACGGGCTGTTGAAGTGGCGCATGCTGTCATCGTGGGTGGAAAATCCGCCTATGGACACGGTGGAAAAACTGTGGCTGACCGCGTCGAACAGGGACATGCCCGCCAACCAGTACAGGAACGCGCAGGCGATGGTCATGGACAGATAGATGTACCACAAGGCCTTGGCTGTCTCGGTGATGCGCGGCGTCAGTTTCGCGTCCTTGATAGGTCCCGGCGTCTCGGCGCGGTAGAGCTGCATGCCGCCTACGCCCAACATGGGCAGGATGGCCACCGCCAGAACGATGATCCCCATTCCCCCTAACCATTGCAACTCCTGCCGATAGAAGAGTAGGGATTTCGGCATCTGATCCAGGCCTGTCAGCACCGTGGCGCCGGTGGTGGTGAGGCCGGAGATGGATTCGAACACGGCGTCGGTGACCGACATCGCCGGCGTCTGCAACAACAGGAAGGGCGCGGCGCCCGCCAGCCCCAACCCCGCCCAGAACAGCACCACCACGACAAAACCGTCGCGCAGGCGCAGGTCCTTCTTGCTCTTGCGCACCGGGAACCACAGCGCGAGGCCCAGGGCCAGGATCAGCAGAAAAACTGACAGGAATCCGGTGGCGGTGCCCTCCCCGCTGGCCAACGCGATAAGCAACGGCGGCAACATGGCTATGCTGAACAGCGCCAGCAACAGGCCCAGAATTTTTTGAATGACAACTAATTGCATGGCCGGCTTCGGCCCCTTAAGGCGTTTCCGCGCCAGCGGGGCCAGCTCCTCTTGCGCCCATGATAGCCATTTTCGCCGTCGGAGTCTGTTCCCGTTGTTCGGCAAGGGGCCCCATCTTGCGGAAGGAGGCGGGGCGGGGTGTTACAATGAACAACATGGACTATTTTTCCGAAGCGACAGCCGTTAACTTTGCCTCGATAGCCGGCGTCCTCCTCATGCGGGGGGGGGGGGGGGGGGTAGCCTCTTAAATGAACAACGGCAAACCGCCTCGCCGCTGGTGGTCTGTGGTCGGCTGGAATGTTCTGTTCCTGAGCCTGGGCGCGGCCCTGATTTTCATCGACTGGGAGGCCTGGTTCCACTTGCGGGTGCCATTCACGGAGGAGCGCTTGCCCACGCGCTTTGTGCCGGGAGTGGGGTTGCTCAATGAACCCGGCGCGGAGGCGCGCTGGACCCGCCGCGACGAATTCTGGGTCGCGCAACGGGCCAACCGCTGGGGGTTCCTGGATCGCGAACCCCCGACCCCGGAACAGGCGGCGCAGACTTGCCACATCGCCTTCATCGGCGATTCCTTTGTGGAGGCGAGGGAAGTGCCGGTCGCGGACAAATTCCAGGTGCGGCTGGAAGAGCTTGCGGCCCGGGCCTTGCCGCGGCTGAACATTTCCACCTCGGCCTACGGACGCGCCAACACCGGTCAGATCAATCAGTTGCCGTTTTACGCTGAGTACGCGCGCCGGTTGCGCCCCAAACTCGTGGTGTTGGTCTTTGTGCGCAACGATTTCATAGACAACCACAGTCTATTGGCGGGGATAATCAAGGGTTGGGATCCGGACCAGTCGCCGTATGTTGTTGCGGAAAAGACCGCGGCGGGCGCGCTCACGCTGCGTCCGCCGGATCCGGCGTGGCGGATGTTGCCAATCTCATGCGGCCTCCTGAAAGAGGGCGTGTGTTGGCTGAAATACGCCCGACAGGTCCGCCTGAGGGCTGAGCTGTTGGCTCAGCGCCCGCGCTATCAATCCGTCCTCGGGCCCTATCTGAGCAGAGCGCCGGAGTTGTTGTCGGAGGATGGTCATGGTCCAAAACTGTACAAGTTGTTGCAAGATCCCACCGTGCCCCTCTTTAAGGAAGCCATAGAATTCACGGCCTTCGCCCTGGATGAGTTCCAGCGGCGCGCTGCCGACGACGGGGCCTCGCTATGGCTCCTGCTTACTTCAACCGTACGCGGTCCCCTTAGGGCCGTTGTGGAGGCTCTGGCTGAGGCAAGGGGGATTCCCGTCGTCAGCCACCGCGATTACCTCGTTCGCCAGGGCCGCAAGCCCAAGGATGGGAGATTTCCTTACGACAGCCATTGGACTCCCACCGGTCATCAATGGGTCGCGGAGACCTTGTTGGAGCGTTTGCGACAAGGCCCGGAGGTCTGCGGGGCCTGAATCAGCATTGCGCTGTCACCCCCCTCCTCCTTGCGGAAGCAGGCAGGGCGGGGTGTTACAATGAACAACATGGACTCTTTTTCCGAAGCGACAGCCCTTAGCTTTGCGTCGGCAGCCGGCGTCCTCCTCATGCGGGGGGGGGGGGGGGGGTAGCCTCTTAAATGGACAACGGCAAACCCGTCCGTCGCTGGCTGTCTGTGGTCGGCTGGAATGTCCTGTTCCTGGGCCTGGGCGCGGCCCTGATTTTCATCGACTGGGAGGCCTGGTTCCACTTGCGGGCGCCGTTCACGGAGGTGCGCTTGCCCATGCGTTTTGAGCCGGGAGTGGGGTTGCTCTATGAACCCGGCTCGGAGATGCGCTGGGCCAACAATCACGACGAATTCTGGGTCGCGCAACGGGCCAACCGCTGGGGGTTTCTGGATCGCGAACCCCTAACCCCGGACCAGGCGGCGCAGACTTGCCACATCGCCTTCATCGGCGATTCCTTTGTGGAGGCGAAGGAAGTGCCGGTGGCGGACAAATTCCATGTGCGGCTGGAAGAGCTCGCGGCCCGGGCCTTGCCGCGGCTGAACATCACCACCTCGGCCTTCGGGCGTAGCGGCACCGGTCAGATCAATCAGTTGCCGTTTTACGCTGAGTACGCGCGCCGGTTGCGCCCCAAACTCGTGGTGTTGGTCTTTGTGCGCAACGATTTCGAAGACAACCACAGGCTATTGGCGGGGATAAACAAGGATTGGGATCCGGACAGGTTTCCGTATGTTGTTGCGGACAAGACCGCAACCGGCGCGTTCGCGTTGCGTCCGCCGGATCCGGCGCGGCGGATGTTGCCAATCCCGGGGGAGCAGAAAGGCGCCCGACTGCCCCGCCTGAGGGCTGAGCGGTTGGCTCAGCGCCCGCGCTATCAATCCGTCCTCGAGCCCTATCTGAGCAGAGTGTCGGAGTCATTACTGGCGAATGGTCATGGTCCAGGACTGCGAAAGTTGTTGTACGATCCCACCTTGCCCCTGTTCGGGGAAGCCGTGGAATTCACGGCCTTCGCCTTGGATGAGTTCCAGCGGCGCGTTGCCGACGCGGGGGCCTCGCTATGGCTCCTGCTTGCCGCAGGCGGGAATTTCCAGTCCTGGTTAGGCGACGCCTCGGATCCCCTTAGGGTCATTGTGGAGGATCTGGCTGAGGCAAGGGGGATCCCCGTTGTCAGCCTGCATGATTACCTCGTTCGCCAGGGCCGCAGGGTCCATGATGGGGTCTTTTCTTTCGACGGCCATTGGAATCCCCTCGGTCATCAGTGGGTCGCGGAGGCCTTGTTGGAGCGTTTGCGGCAACGTCCGGAAGTCTGCGGGGTCTGAATCAGCATTGCGCTCCCCCCGGCTGTGCGGAAGGAGGCGATGTTACAATAAGCAAATGGAGTGTTTGTCGAAGCGACAGCCCTTAGCCTTCCCCGGTAGCCGGCGTCCTCCTCATGCGGGGGGGGGGGGGGGGGGGTAGCCTCTTAAATGGACAACGGCAAACCCTCCCGCCGCTGGTGGTCTGTGGTCGGCTGGAATGTCCTGTTTCTGAGCCTGGGCGCGGCCCTGATTTTCATCGACTGGAAGGCTTGGATCCAGCCGCGGCAACCATTCACGGAGGTGCGCCAGCTCACGCGCTTTGTGCCGGGGGTGGGGTTGCTCAATGAACCCGGCGCGGAGGTGCGCTGGACCAACCACGCCGAGTTCTGGGTCGCGCAACGGGCCAACCGCTGGGGGTTTCTGGATCGCGAACCCCCGACCTCGGAACAGGCGGCGCAGACTTGCCACATCGCCTTCATCGGCGATTCCTTTGTGGAGGCGAAGGAGGTGCCAGTCGCCGACAAATTCCATGTGCGGCTGGAAGAGCTCGCGGCCCGGGCCTTGCCGCGGCTGAACATTGCCACCTCGGCCTACGGACGCACCGCCACCAGTCAGATCAATCAGTTGCCGTTTTACGCTGAGTACGCGCGCTCGTTGCGCCCCAAACTCGTGGTGTTGGTCTTTGTTCAAAACGATTTCAGAGACAACCACAGGCTATTGGCGGCGATATTCAAGGGTTGGGATCCAGACCGGGCGCCGTATGTTGTTGCGGAAAAGACCGCGGCGGGCGCGTTCGCGTTGCGTCCGCCGGATCCGGCGTGGCGAATGTTGCCAATCTCATCCGGCCCCCTGGAAGAGGGCCCCCCGGCCTTGCGTTGGCTATGGCGCAAAACGGGCCATGTCCCCGGCACGGAGCTGACACTCGACCACCAGCGCCGCCGGGTGATTGAGCTGTTGGCTCAGGATCCGCGCTATCAATCCGTCATCGAGGCTCATCTGAGCAGAGACTCGAAGTCGTCATTGGTGGGTTCGCCCCTCTTTGAGGAAGCCATCGAATTCACGGCCTTCGCCCTGGATGAGTTCCAGCGGCGCGTTGCCAACGACGGGGCCTCGCTATGGCTCCTGCTTACTTCAACCCTAAGCGGCCCCCTTAGGGTCGTTGTGGAGGATTTGGCTGAGGCAAGGGGGATTCCCGTCGTCAGCCAGCATGATTACCGCGTTCGCCAAGGCCGCAGGGCCAGGGATGGGAGATTTCCTTCCGACGCCCATTGGAACCTCAACGGTCATCAATGGGTCGCGGAGGCCTTGTTGGAGCGTTTGCGGCAACATCCGGAGGTCTGTGGGGCCTGACAGCATTGCGCTGTTACCCCCCCCGGCCTTGCGGAAGCAGGCGATGTTACAATGAGCAAATGGAGTGTTTGTCGAAGCGACAGTCGTTGCCTTCTCCGGCAGCCGGCGTCCTCCTCATGCGGGGCGGGAGTTAGCCTCTTAAATGGACAATGGCAAACCGCCCCGCCGCTGGCGGTCTGTGGTCGGCTGGAATGTCCTGTTCCTGAGCTTGTGCGCGGCCCTGATTTTCATCGACTGGGAGGCCTGGATTCAGCCGCGGGCGCCATTCACGGAGGAGCGCTTGCCCACGCGCTTTGTGCCGGGAGTGGGGTTGCTCAATGAACCCGGCGCGGAGGTGCGCTGGACCCGCCGCGACGAATTCTGGGTCGCGCAACGGGCCAACCGCTGGGGGTTCCTGGACCGTGAACCCCTGCCCCCGGACCAGGCGGCGCAGACTTGCCACATCGCCTTCATCGGCGATTCCTTTGTGGAGGCGAAGGAAGTGTCAATCGCCGACAAATTCCACGCGCGGCTGGAAGAGCTCGCGGCCCGGGCCTTGCCGCGGCTGAACATTTCCACCTCGGCCTACGGACGCGCCAACACCGGTCAGATCAATCAGTTGCCGTTTTACGCTGAGTACGCGCGCGCACTGCGCCCCAAACTCGTGGTGTTGGTCTTTGTGCGCAACGATTTCATAGACAACCACAGTCTATTGGCGGGGATAATCAAGGGTTGGGATCCGGACCAGTCGCCGTATGTTGTTGCGGAAAAGACCGCGGCGGGCGCGCTCACGCTGCGTCCGCCGGATCCGGCGTGGCGGATGTTGCCAATCTCATGCGGCCTTCTGAAAGAGGGCGTGTGTTGGCTGAAATACGCCCGACAGGTCCGCCTGAGGGCTGAGCTGTTGGCTCAGCGCCCGCGCTATCAGTCCGTCCTTGAGCCCTATCTGAATAGTCCAAAACTGTACAAGTTGTTGCAAGATCCCACCGTGCCCCTCTTTAAGGAAGCCATGGAATTCACGGCCTTCGCCCTGGATGAGTTCCAGCGGCGCGTTGCCGCCGACGGGGCCTCGCTATGGCTCCTGCTTAATTCAACCCTTAGGCGGTCCTCTTAGGGTCGTTGTGGAGGATCTGGCTGAGGCAAGGGAGATTCCCGTCGTCAGCCACCGCGATTACCTCGTTCGCCAGGGCCGCAAGGCCAAGGATGGGAGATTTTCTTACGACAGCCATTGGACTCCCACCGGTCATCAATGGGTCGCGGAGACCTTGTTGAAGCGTTTGCGGCAACGCCCGGAGGTCTGCGGGGCCTGAATCAGCTCCCCCCGGCTGTGCGGAAGCAGACGATGTTACAATGAACAAATGGAGTGTTTGTCGAAGCGACAGCCCTCAGCCTTCCCCGGTAGCCGGCGTCCGCCTCATGCGGGGCGGGAGTCAGCCTCTTAATGGACAACGGCAAACCGCCCCGCCGCTGGCGGTCTGTGGTCGGCTGGAATGTCCTGTTTATGAGCCTGTGCGCGGCCCTGATTTTCACCGACTGGGAGGCTTGGATCCAGCCGCGGCAACCATTCACGGAGGTGCGCGTGCCTGTGCGTTTTGAGCCGGGGGTGGGGTTGCTCTATGAACCCGGCGCGGAGATGCGCTGGACCAACCACGCCGACTTCTGGGTCGCGCAACGGGCCAACCGCTGGGGGTTCCTGGATCGCGAACCCCTGACCCCGGACCAGGCGGCGCAGACTTGCCACATCGCCATCATCGGCGATTCCTTTGTGGAGGCGAAGGAAGTGCCGATCGCGGACAAATTCCACGCGCGGCTGGAAGAGCTTGCGGCCCGGGCCTTGCCGCGGCTGAACATTTCCACCTCGGCCTACGGACGCGCCACCACCGGCCAGATCAATCAGTTGCCGTTTTACGATAAGTACGCGCGCTCGCTGCGCCCCAAACTCGTGGTGTTGGTCTTTGTGCGCAATGATATTGAAGACAACCACAGGCTATTGGCGGCGGTGTTCAAGGGTTGGGATCCGGACCAGGCGCCGCATGTTTTTGCGGACAAGACAGCGACGGGCGCGTTCGCGCTGCGCCCGCCGGATCCGGCGTGGCGGATGTTGCCCAATCTCGGGGACCGGCCGGTCCGCCCGAGGGCTGAGCTGTTGGCTCAGCGCCCGCGCTATCAATCCGTCCTCGAGCCCTATCTGAATAGTCCAAGACTGCACAAGTTGTTGCAAGATCCCACCGTGCCCCTCTTTAAGGAAGCCATCGAATTCACGGCCTTCGCCCTGGATGAGTTCCAGCGGCGCGCTGCCGACGACGGGGCCTCGCTATGGCTCCTGCTTGCCACCCAATTAGGCGACGCCTCGGATCCCATTAGGGTCATTGTGGAGGATCTGGCTGAGGCAAGGGGGATTCCCGTCGTCAGCCAGCATGATTACATTGTTCGCCAGGGCCGCAAGCCCAAGGACGGGATTTTTCGTTTCGATGGCCATTGGAACCTCAACGGTCATCGATGGGCCGCGGAGGCCTTGTTGGAGCGCTTGCGACAACGCCCGGAGGTCTGCGGGGCCTGAATCAGCATTGCGCTCCCCTTGGCTGTGCGGAAGCAGGCGATGTTACAATGAGCAAATGGAGTGTTTGTCAAAGCGACAGCCGTTGCCTTCCCCGACAGCTGGCGTCCTCCGCCTCATGCGGGGGGCAGACTCCTAAATGGATAACGGCAAACCCTCCCGCCGCTGGCGGTCTGTGGTCGGCTGGAATGTTCTGTTCCTGAGCCTGGGCGCGGCCCTGATTTTCATCGACTGGGAGGCCTGGTTCCACTCGCGGGAGCCGTTCACGGAGGCGCGCTTGCCCACGCGTTTTGAGCCGGGGGTGGGGTTGCTCTATGAACCCGGCGCGGAGGTGCGCTGGACCCACTACGACGAATTCTGGGTCGCGCAACGGGCCAACCGTTGGGGGTTCCTGGATCGCGAACCCCTGACCCCGGACCAGGCGGCGCAGACTTGCCACATCGCCTTCATCGGCGATTCTTTTGTGGAGGCCTTGGAAGTGCCGGTGGCGGACAAATTCCATGTGCGACTGGAAGAGCTCGCGGCCCGGGCCTTGCCGCGGCTGAACATTGCCACCTCGGCCTACGGACGCGCCGACACCGGCCAGATCAATCAGTTGCCGTTTTACGCTGAGTACGCGCGCCGGTTGCGCCCCAAACTCGTGGTGTTGGTTTTTGTGCGCAACGATTTCATGGACAACCACAGGCTGTTTAAGGGGCTAATCAGGGGTTGGGATCCGGACCAGTCGCCGTATGTTGTTGCGGAAAAGACCGCGGCGGGCGGGATCACGCTGCGTCCGCCGGACCCGGCGTGGCGGATGTTGTCAATCCCGGGGGAACCGAGATCCGTCCAACTGCCCAACCAGAGAGCTGAGCTGTTGGCTCAACGCCCGCGCTATCAATCCATTGAGGCCTATCTGAATGATCCAAGGTTGCAAGATCCCTCCTCGCTCATCTTCGGGGAAGCCATCGAATTCACGGCCTTCGCCCTGGATGAGTTTCAGCGGCGCGTTGCCGACGACGGGGCCTCGCTATGGCTTCTGCTTGCCACAACCAGGACGGCTCCATTAGGCGGCGCTTCGGAACCCCTTAGTGTCATTGTGGAGGATCTGGCTGAGGCGAGGGGGATTCCCGTCGTCAGCCTGCATGATTACCTCGTTCGCCAGGGCCGCAAGGTCTATGATGGGGTCTTTCCTTATGATGGCCATTGGACCGCCACCGGTCATCAGTGGGCCGCGGAGGCCTTGTTGGAGCGTTTGCGGGAGCGCCCGGAGGTCTGCGGGGTTAGCGGGGCCTGAATCAGCGTTGCGCTCCCCCCGGCTGTGCGGAAGGAGGCGGACCAGGCGGGATGTTACAATAAAATAGCATGGACTATTTTTCCGAAGCGACAGCCGCCGCCCTAGGGCTTGTGTTCAGTTTTGACAAGGAGGTGTACGCCGTGGTCTGGGCCTCGTTGCGCATTTCCATCACGGCGGTGGTTTTGGCGGCGGCCCTGGGGGTCCCCCTGGGCATCCTGACAGTCCTTAAGGATTTTCCCGGCAAGCAACTGTTGCAACACATCCTCAACACCTTGATGGCCCTGCCCACGGTGGTGGTGGGCCTGTTTTTGTACGGTTTGCTGACCCGCCAAGGCCCCTTGGGGGAGCTGGGCCTGTTGTACACCACCACCGCCATCATCATCGGCCAGACGGTCCTGATCCTGCCCATCGTGTGGAATCTCTCCATCGCCGCCGCCCGCAGCGCCGATCCGCGCCTGTTGCCCACCTGCCAGGCCCTGGGGGCCTCCACGCTGCAACAGGGGATGTTATGCGTTCAGGAGGTGAAGTTCGGGTTGGCCGCCGGCTTGGTGGCGGGGTTTGGCCGGGCCATAGGCGAGGTGGGCATCGCCATGATGTTGGGGGGCAACATCGAGGGTTTCACCCGCACCATGACCACCGCCATCGCGCTGGAAACCAACAAGGGCGAGTTCGAGTTCGCCCTGGCCCTTGGGCTTTTGCTTTTGGCGACGGCGTTTCTGGCGAACTTCATGGCGCAGCGTTTTCAGCGAGCGCGTTGATGGAACGGCTCTACGACATCGTTGGCCTCTCCTTTTCCTGCGCCGGGCGCAAGGTCCTGGAGCTGGAGCGACTGCGCGTGGAGCGGCGGCAAGTGACGGCGGTGGTGGGGCCCAACGGCTGCGGCAAAAGCACCTTGTTTGACCTCCTGAGCTTCCTGCGCCGGCCCGACGAGGGCCGGTTGCTGTTCCAGGGGCAGGACACGGCTCGGGCCGACCTGGCCGCGTTGCGGCGGCAGATCGGCTATGTGCAACAGAAGCCTTACCTGATGAATCTGTCGGTGCGGGACAACATCGGGCTGGGCCTTAAATTTCGCGGCGCTTCGCGCCCCGCCATGGACGCGGCGGTCAACGGGGCCGCCGCCGAGCTGGGTTTGTCGCCTTTGTTAGGCCGCGACGCCCGCAAGCTGTCCGGCGGCGAAACGCAGAAAGTGGCTTTGGCAAGGGCCTTGGTCCTGCAACCGGAGGTCATCATCATGGACGAGCCTTTCACCTATTTGGATGAGAACGCGGGCCGCGAAATCGAAAACTGGTTCCGGGCGCAACGGGAGGCGCGGGAGAAGACCATCATCTTCAGCGCTCATGAGCGGCGGCGGGCTACGGCGCTGTCGGACCGCGTGATTGAGCTGGCGCCGCCCGCCCCGGCGGGGGAGTCAGCCCGTTAATGGACAATGGCAAACCCGTCCGCCGCTGGCGGTCTGTGGTGGGCTGGAATGTTCTGTTCCTGAGCCTGGGCGCGGCCCTGATTTTCATCGACTGGGAGGCCTGGTTCCACTTGCGGGCGCCGTTCACGGAGGCGCGCCGGCCCATGCGTTTTGAGCCGGGGGTGGGGTTGCTCTATGAACCCGGCGCGGAGGCGCGCTGGACCAGCCACAACGAATTCTGGGTCGCGCAACGGGCCAACCGCTGGGGGTTCCTGGACCGGGAACCCCTGAGCCCGGACCAGGCGGCGCAGACTTGCCACATCGCCTTCATCGGCGATTCTTTTGTGGAGGCGAAGGAAGTGCCGATCGCGGACAAATTCCATGTGCGGCTGGAAGAGCTCGCGGCCCGGGCCTTGCCGCGGCTGAACATTTCCACCTCGGCCTACGGACACAGCGCCACTGGTCAGATCAATCAGTTGCCGTTTTACGCTGAGTACGCGCGCTCGCTGCGCCCCAAACTCGTGGTGTTGGTCTTTGTGCGCAACGATTTCATGGACAACCATAAGCTAGGGGAGGCGGTATTCATGGGTTGGGATCCGGACCAGGCGCCGTATGTTGTTGCGGAAAAGACCGCGGCGGGCGCGCTCACGCTGCGTCCGCCGGATCCGGCGTGGCGGATGTTGCCAATCGATGCGGAGGAGCTGAAACACGCCTCACCGGCCCGCCTAAGGGCTGAGCGGTTGGCTCAGGACCCGCGCTATCAATCCGTCATCGAGGTCTATCTGAGCAGAGACTCGGGGGCGTCATTGGCGGATGACCGAAAACTGCGCAAGTTGTTGCAAGATCCCACCTTGCCCCTCTTCGAGGAAGCCATCGAATTCACGGCTTTCGCCCTGGATGAGTTCCAGCGGCGCGTTGCCGACGCGGGGGCCTCGCTATGGCTCCTGCTTGCCACAAGCCTGCTGAATCACTTAGGCGACGCCTCGGATCCAATTAGGGTCATTGTGGAGGACCTGGCTGAGGCAAGGGGGATTCCCGTCATCAGCCTGCATGATTACCTCGTTCGCCAGGGCCGCAGGATCCATGATGGGGTCTTTCCTTTCGACGGCCATTGGACCCCCACCGGTCATCAGTGGGTCGCGGAGGCCTTGTTGGAGCGTTTGCGGCAACGCCCGGAGGTCTGCGAGGCTAGCGGGGTCTGAATCAGCATTGCGCTGTTAACCCCTCCGGCTGTGCGGAAGCAGGCGATGTTACAATGAGCAAATGGAGTGTTTGTCGACGCGACAGCCGTTGCCTTCCCCGACAGCCGGCGTCCTCCTCAGGCGGGGAGCAGCCTCTTAATGGACAACGGCAAACCCTCCCGCCGCTGGCGGTCTGTGGTCGGCTGGAATGTCCTGTTCCTGAGCTTGGGCGCGGCCCTGATTTTTATCGACTGGGAGGCTTGGATCCAGCCGCGAGCGCCGTTCACGGAGGAGCGCTTGCCCACGCGCTTTGCGCCGGGGGTGGGGTTGCTCTATGAACCCGGCGCGGAGGTGCGCTGGACCAACTACGTCGACTTCTGGGTCGCGCAACGGGCCAACCGCTGGGGGTTTCTGGACCGCGAACCTCTGACCCCGGAGCAGGCGGCGCGGACTTGCCACATCGCTTTCATCGGCGATTCCTTTGTGGAGGCGAGGGAAGTGCCGGTGGCGGACAAATTCCATGTGCGGCTGGAGGAGCTCGCGGCCCGGGCTTTGCCGCGGCTGAACATTTCCACCTCGGCCTACGGGCGCCGGGGCACCGGTCAGATCAATCAGTTGCCGTTTTACGCTGAGTACGCGCGCGCGTTGCGCCCCAAACTCGTGGTGTTGGTCTTTGTGCGCAACGATTTCGAAGACAACCACAGGCTATTGGCGGGGATAATCAAGAATTGGGATCCGGACAAGGCGCCGTATGTTTTCGCGGACAAGACCGCGACGGGCGCGATCACGCTGCGTCCGCCGGACCCGGCGTGGCCAACGTCGCGGTGGTTGCCGCGCAAAACGGACCGGGTCCCAGACGCGGAGTTCTCGGACGCAAAATGGCTCCACCTGAGGGCTAAGCTGTTGGCTCAGCGCCCGCGCTATGAGGCCTATCTGAGCAGAGTCCCGGAGTCGTTATCGGAGGATGGTCCAAAACTGCCCGAATTGTTGCAAGATCGCACCTCGCCCCTCTTCGGGGAAGCCGTGGAATTCACGGCCTTCGCCCTGGATGAGTTCCAGCGGCGCGTTGCCGACGACGGGGCTTCGCTATGGCTCCTGCTTGTTTCAACCAAAGGCGTAAGCGATGCCTCGGATCCCCTTAGGGTCATTGTGAAGGACCTGGCTGAGGCAAGGGGGATTCCCGTCGTCAGCCAGCATGATTACATCGTTCGTCAGGGCCGCCTGGTCCATGATGGAAACTTTTCTCGCGACAGCCATTGGAACCCCATCGGTCATCAGTGGGTCGCGGAGGCCTTGTTGGAGCGTTTGCAACGGCGCCCGGAGGTCTGCGGGACCTGATCAGCATTGCGCTCCCCCCGGTCTTGCGGAAGCGGGCGGGGATGTTACAATAAGCAAATGGAGTGTTTGTCAAAGCGACAGCCCTTAGCCTTCCCCGGCAGCCGGCGTCCTCCTCATGCGGAGGGGGGAGGGGCAGCCTCTTAAATGGACAAGGGCAAACCGCCGCGCCGCTGGTGGTCTGTGGTCGGCTGGAATGTCCTGTTCCTGAGCTTGGGCGCGGCCCTGATTTTCATTGACTGGGAGGCCTGGTTCCACATGCGGGTGCCGTTCACGGAGGTGCGCTGGCCCACGCGCTTTGTGCCGGGGGTGGGGTTGCTCAATGAACCCGGCGCGGAGGTGCGTCGGACCAACCACAGTGAATTCTGGGTCGCGCAACGGGTCAACCGCTGGGGGTTTCTGGATCGCGAACCTCTGACCCCGGCGCAGGCGGCGCGGACTTGCCACATCGCCTTCATCGGCGATTCCTTTGTGGAGGCGGGGCAAGTGCCGGTCGCTGACAAATTCCATGTGCGGCTGGAAGAGCTCGCGGCCCGGGCCTTGCCACGGTTGAACATTTCCACCTCGGCCTACGGGCGCAGCGCTACTGGCCAGGTCAATCAGTTGCCGTTTTACACTGAGTACGCGCGCTCGCTGCGCCCCAAACTCGTGGTGTTGGTCTTTGTGCGCAACGATTTCATAGACAACCATGTGCTATTGGCGGGGATAACTGGGGGTTGGGATCCGGGCAAGCCGCGGCATGTTGTTGCGGACAAGACCGCGGCGGGCGCGATCACGCTGCGCCCGCCGGACCCGGCGTGGCGGAAGATGTCAATGGCTGATCTGTTGGCTCAGTACCCGCGCTATCAATCCGTCCTCGATCCCTATCTGAGCGAGGCCTCGGAGTCGTTATCGGTGTGGGATGGTCTAACACTGCGCAGCAAGTGGTTGAAAGATCCCACCTTGCCCCTTTTCGGGGAAGCCGTGGAATTCACGGCCTTCGCCCTGGACGAGTTCCAGCGGCGCGTTGCCGACGCTGGGGCCTCGCTATGGCTCCTGCTTGCCGCAGGCGGGCATTTCCAGTACCGGTTAGGCGACGCCTCGGATCCCCTTAGGGTCATTGTGGAGGATCTGGCTGAGGCAAGGGGGATTCCCGTTGTCAGCCAGTATGATTACATCGTTCGCCAGGGCCGCAGGGTCGCTGATGGGAGCTTTCCTCGCAACGGCCATTGGAACCCCACCGGTCATCAATGGGCCGCGGAGGCCTTGTTGGAGCGTTTGCGGCAACGCCCGGAGGTCTGCGGGATCTGAATCGACATTGCGCTCCCCCCGGCTGTGCGGAAACAGGCGATGTTACAATGAGCAAATGGGCTGTTTTTCGAAGCGACAGCCGTTGCCTTCCCCGGCAGTCGGCGTCCTCCTCCTCATGCGGGGAGTGGTCTCTTCTTAATGGACAACGGCAAACCCTCCCGCCGCTGGCGGTCTGTGGTCGGCTGGAATGTCCTGTTCCTAAGCCTGGGCGCGGCCCTGATTTTTATCGACTGGGAGACCTGGCTTCACTTGCGGGCGCCGTTCACGGAGGCGCGCTATCCCACGCGTTTTGAGCCGGGGGTGGGGTTGCTCTATGAACCCGGCGCGGAGGCGCGCTGGACCCACTACGGCGAATTCTGGGTCGCGCAACGGGCCAACCGCTGGGGGTTCCTGGATCGCGAACCCCTGACCCCGGACCAGGCGGCGCGGACTTGCCACATCGCCTTCATCGGCGATTCCTTTGTGGAAGCGGGGCAAGTGCCGGTCGCTGACAAATTCCATGTGCGGCTGGAAGAGCTCGCGGCCCGGGCCTTGCCGCGGCTGAACATTTCCACCTCAGCCTACGGACGCGACGCCACCGGTCAGATCAATCAGTTGCCGTTTTACACTGAGTACGCGCGCGCATTGCGCCCCAAACTCGTGGTGTTGGTCTTTGTGCGCAACGATTTCATGGACAACCATAAGCTAGGGGCGGCGGTGTTCATGGGTTGGGATCCGAGCCGGGCGCCGTATGTTGTTGCGGAAAAGACCGCGGCGGGCGCGATCGCGTTGCGCCCGCCGGACCCGGCGTGGCGGATGTTGCCAATCCCGGGGGAGCTGAAGGACGCCCCACCGGCCCGCCTGAGGGCTGAGCTGTTGGCTCAGGACCCACGCTATCAATCCGTCTTCGAGGCCTATCTGAGCGGAGCCTCGGAGTATGGTGTAAAACTGCGCAGGTTGTTGCAAGATCCCGCCTTGCCCCTCTTTAAGGAAGCCATGGAATTCACGGCCTTCGCCCTGGATGAGTTCCAGCGGCGCGTTGCCGCCGACGGGGCCTCGCTATGGCTCCTGCTTGCCACAAGCAGGAGGATCCAGTTAGGCGACGCCTCGGATCCCCGTAGGGTCCTTGTGGATGATCTGGCTGAGGCAAGGGGGATTCCCGTCATCAGCCTGCATGATTACCTCGTTCGCCAGGGCCGCAAGCTCGGGGATGGGACCTTTCCTGTAGATGGCCATTGGAACCCCACCGGTCATCGATGGGCCGCGGAGGCCTTGTTGGAGCGTTTGCGACAACGCCCGGAGGTCTGCGGGGTTAGCGGAGCCTGACAGCATTGCGCTCCCCCCGTTCTTGTGGAAGCAGGCGATGTTACAATGAGCAAATGGGCTGTTTTTCGAAGCGACAGCCGTTGCCTTCCCCGACAGCCGGCATCCTCCTCATGCGGGGAGCAACCTCTTAATGGACAACGGCAAACCCTCCCGCCGCTGGCGGTCTGTGGTCGGCTGGAATGTCCTGTTCCTGAGTCTGGGCGCGGTCTTGATTTTCACCGACTGGGAGGCCTGGTTCCACTTGCGGGCGCCGTTCACGGAGACGCGCTTGCCCACGCGTTTTGAGCCGGGGGTGGGGTTGCTCAATGAACCTGGCGCGGAGGCGCGCTGGACCAACCACGCCGAGTTCTGGGTCGCGCAACGGGTCAACCGCTGGGGGTTTCTGGACCGCGAACCCCCGACCCCGGACCAGGCGACGCGGACTTGCCACATCGCCTTCATCGGCGATTCCTTTGTGGAGGCCCTGCAAGTGCCGGTGGCGGACAAATTCCAGGTGCGGCTGGAAAAGCTCGCGGCCCGGGCCTTGCCGCGGCTGAACATTTACACCTCGGCCTTCGGGCGCCGCGCCACCGGTCAGATCAATCAGTTGCCGTTTTACGCTGAGTACGCGCGCTCGCTGCGCCCCAAACTCGTGGTGTTGGTCTTTGCACGCAACGATTTCAAAGACAACCACAGTCTATTGGCGGGGATAATCAAGGGTTGGGATCCGGACCAGGCGCCGTATGTTTTCGCGGAAAAGACCGCGACGGGCGCGCTCGCGTTGCGTCTGCCGGGCCCGGCGTGGCGGATGTTGCCAATCCCATCCGGCTCCCCGGAAGAGGGCTCCCCGGCCTTGCGTTGGTTGCGTCGCGCAACGGGCCGCGTCCCCGGCGCGGAGCTGACACTCGGTCACCGGATCCGCCTGAGGGTCGAACTGCTGGCTCAGCGCCCGCGCTATCAATCCGTCATCGAGGCCACCCTGAGCAGAGTCTCGGAGTCGTCATGGGCGGATGGCCTGAAAACGGGCAGGTTGACGCAAGATCCCACTTTCTTGCCCCTCTTTGAGGAAGCCGTGGAATTCACAGCCTTCGCCCTGGATGAGTTCCAGCGGCGCGTTGCCGACGATGGGGCCTCGCTATGGCTCCTGCTTGCTTCAACCATAGGCGATGTCTCGGATCCTCTTAGGGTCGTTGTGGATGATCTGGCTGAGGCAAGGGGGATTCCCGTCGTCAGCCTGCATGATTACCTCGTTCGCCAGGGCCGCAAGCCCAAGGATGGGAACTTTCCTTTCGACGGCCATTGGACCCCCACCGGTCATCAGTGGGTCGCGGAGGCCTTGTTGGAGCGTTTGCGGCAACGCCCGGAGGTCTGCGGGGCTAGCGGGGCCTGAATCAGCATTGCGCTGTTACCCCCCGTCCTTGCGGAAGCAGGCGATGTTACAATGAGCAAATGGAGTGTTTGTCGAAGCGACAGTCCTTAGCCTTCTCCGCTAGCCGGCGTCCTCCTCATGCGGGGGGGGGGGGGGGGGGGGTAGCCTCTTAAATGGACAAGGGCAAACCGCCGCGCCGGTGGCAGTCTGTGGTCGGCTGGAATGTCCTGTTCCTGAGCTTGGGCGCGGCCCTGATTTTCATCGATTGGGAGGCCTGGTTCCACTTGCGGGCGCCGTTCACGGAGACGCGCTTGCCCACGCGCTTTGTGCCGGGGGTGGGGTTGCTCTATGAACCCGGCGCGGAGGCGCGCTGGACCAACCAAGTCGACTTCTGGGTCGCGCAACAGGCCAACCGCTGGGGATTTCTGGATCGCGAACCCCCGACCCCGGACCAGGCGGCGCAGACTTGCCACATCGCCTTCATCGGCGATTCCTTTGTGGAGGCGAGGGAAGTGCCGGTGGCGGACAAATTCCATGTGCGGCTGGAAGAGCTTGCGGCCCGGGCCTTGCCGCGGCTGAATATTGCCACCTCGGCCTACGGGCGCGGCGACATTGGTCAGATCAATCAGTTGCCGTTTTACGCTGAGTACGCGCGCTCGTTGCGCCCCAAACTCGTGGTGTTGGTCTTTGTGCGCAACGATTTCAGAGACAACCACAGACTATTGACGGGGATAATCAAGGGTTGGGATCCGGACCAGTCGCCGTATGTTGTTGCGGAAAAGACCGCGGCGGGCGCGTTCGCGTTGCGTCCGCCGGATCCGGCGTGGCGAATGTTGCCAATCTCATCCGGCTCCCCGGAAGAGGGCTCTCCGGCCTTGCGTTGGTTGCGTCGCAAAACGGGCCGCGTCCCCGGCGCGGGGCTGGCATTCGACCACCTGGCGCGCCGTAGGGCTGAGCTGTTGGCTCAGGACCCGCGCTATCGATCCGTCTTCGAGGTCTATCTGAAGGGAGCGCCCGAGTCCTTGTCGGCGGATGGTCAGGGTCCAGGACTGCGCAGGTTGTTGCTAGATCCCACCTTGCCCCTCTTTAGGGAAGCCATGGAATTCACGGCCTTCGCCCTGGATGAGTTCCAGCGGCGCGTTGCCGCCGACGGGGCCTCGCTATGGCTCTTGCTTGCCACAAGCAGGGAGTCTCCATTAGGCGACGCCTCGGATCCCCTTAGTGCCCTTGTGGAGGATCTGGCTGAGGCAAGGAGGATTCCCGTTGTCAGCCTGCACGATTACCTCGTTCGCCAGGGCCGCCTGATCCATGATGGGGTCTTTCCTTTCGACGGTCATTGGACCTCCACCGGTCATCAATGGGCCGCGGAGGCCTTGTTGGAGCGTTTGCGACAACGCCCGGAGGTCTGCGGAGTTAGTGGGGCTTGAATCAGCATTGCGCTCCCTCCGGCTGTGCGGAAGCAGGCGATGTTACAATGAACAACATGGAGTGTTTGTCGAAGCGCCAAGTCGTTGCCTTCCCCAACAGCCGGCGTCCTCCTCATGCGGGGGCTTTGAATGGATAACGGCAAACCCTCCCGCCGCTGGCGGTCTGTGGTCAGTTGGAATGTCCTGTTCCTGAGCCTGGGCGCGGCCCTGATTTTCATCGACTGGGAGGCCTGGTTCCACTTGCGGGAGCCGTTCACGGAGGCGCGCCGGTTCACGCGCTTTGCGCCAGGGGTGGGGTTGCTTTATGAACCCGGCGCGGAGGCGCGCTGGACCAGCCACGACGAATTCTGGGTCGCGCAACGGGCCAACCGCTGGGGGTTCCTGGATCGCGAACCACTAACCCCGGAACAGGCGGCGCAGACTTGCCACATCGCCTTCATCGGCGATTCCTTTGTGGAGGCCATGGAAGTGCCAGTCGCCGATAAATTCCATGTGCGGCTGGAAGAGCTGGCGGCCCGGGCTTTGCCGCGGTTGAACATTTCCACCTCGGCCTACGGGCGCCGCGCCACTGGTCAGGTCAATCAGTTGCCGTTTTACGATGAATACGCGCGCTCGCTGCGCCCCAAACTCGTGGTGTTGGTCTTTGTTCAAAACGATTTCATGGACAACCACAGGCTATTGGCGGCGGTGTTCCAGGGTTGGGATCCGGACCAGGCGCCGTATGTTTTTGCGGAAAAGACCGCGCCGGGCGCGATCACGCTGCGTCCGCCGGATCCGGCGTGGCGGAAGTTGCCAATCCCGGGGGAGCCCAGAGACGCCCAACTGCCCCGCCTGAGGGTCGAACTGCTGGCTCAGGACCCGCGCTATCGATCTGTCTTCGAGGCCTATCTGAGCAGAGTCCCGGAGTCCTTATCGGCGGATGGTCATGGTCCAAAACTGAGCAAGTTATTGCATGACCACACCTTGCCCCTCTTTAGGGAAGCCATCGAATTCACGGCCTTCGCCCTGGATGAGTTCCAGCGGCGCGTTGCCGCCGACGGGGCCTCGCTATGGCTCCTGCTTGCCACAAGCAGGAAGTTCCCGTTAGGCGACGCCTCGGATCCCCTTAGGGTCCTTGTGGATGATCTGGCTGAGGCAAGGGGGATTCCCGTCATCAGCCTGCATGATTACCTCGTTCGCCAGAGCCGCAAGCCCAAGGAGGGGAACTTTCCTTTCGACGGCCATTGGAACCCCACCGGTCATCAATGGGCCGCGGAGGCCTTGTTGGAGCGTTTGCGACAAGGCCCGGAGGTCTGCGGGGCCTGAACCAGCATTGCGCTCCCCCCGGCTGCGCGGAAGCAGGCGATGTTACAATGAGCAAATGGAGTTTTTGTCGAAGCGACAAGTCGTTGCCTTCCCCGACAGCCGGCGTCCTCCTCATGCGGGGGCCTTGAATGGATAACGGCAAACCCGTACGCCGCTGGTGGTCTGTGGTCGGTTGGAATGTCCTGTTCCTGAGCGTGTGCGCAACCCTGATTTTCATCGACTGGGAGGCCTGGTTCCACTCGCGGGCGCCGTTCACGGAGCCGCGCCGGCCCACCCGCTTTGCGCCGGGAGTGGGGTTGCTCAATGAACCCGGCGCGGAGGTGCGCTGGACCAACCACACCGAGTTCTGGGTCGCGCAACGGGCCAACCGTTGGGGGTTCCTGGATCGCGAACCCCTAACCCCGGAACAGGCGGCGCAGACTTGCCACATCGCCATCATCGGCGATTCTTTTGTGGAGGGCATGGAAGTGCCGGTGGCGGACAAATTCCATGTGCGGCTGGAAAAGCTGGCGGCCCGGGCCTTGCCGCGGCTGAACATTTACACCTCGGCCTACGGGCGCCGCGGCACCGGTCAGATCAATCAGTTGCCGTTTTACGCTGAGTACGCGCGCTCGCTGCGCCCCAAACTCGTGGTGTTGGTCTTTGTGCGCAACGATTTCATGGACAACCACAGGCTGTTTAAGGGAATAATGATGGGTTGGGATCCGGACCAGGCGCCGTATGTTGTTGCGGAAAAGACCGCGGCGGGCGCGATCACGCTGCGTCTGCCGGACCCGGCATGGCGGAGGTTGCCAATCTCATCCGGCCCCCCGGAAGAGGGCTTCCCCGCTTTGCGTTGGCTGCGGCGCAAAGCGGGCCGCGTCCCCGGCGCGGAGCTGACGCTTGACCACCGGCTCCGCCTGAGGATCGAACTGCTGGCTCAGCGCCCGCGCTATCAATCCGTCATCGAGGTCTATCTGAAGGGAGTCCCGGAGTCGTTGTCGGCGGATGAGCATGGTCCAAAACTGCTCGAGTTGTTGCAAGATCCCACCTTGCCCCTCTTCAGGGAAGCCGTGGAATTCACGGCCTTCGCCCTGGATGAGTTCCAGCGGCGCGTTGCCGCCGACGGGGCCTCGCTATGGCTCCTGCTTGCCACAAGCATTGGGTGGTGGTCTCAATTAGGCGACGCCTCGGATCCCCGCAGGGTCCTTGTGGAGGATCTGGCTGAGGCAAGGGGGATTCCCGTCGTCAGCATGCATGACTACCTCGTTCGTCAGGGCCGCAGGGTCTATCATGGGGTCTTTCCTTACGATGGCCATTGGAACTCCACCGGTCATCGCTGGGCCGCGGAGGCCTTGTTGGAGCGTTTGCGGCAACGTCCGGAGGTCTGCGGGGCCTGAATCAGCATTGCGCTCCCCCCGGCTGTGCGGAAGCAGGCGATGTTACAATGAGCAACATGGAGTGTTTGTCGAGCGACAAGTCGTTGCCTTCCCCGACAGCCGGCGTCCTCCTCCTCATGCGGGGAGTGGTCTCTTCTTAATGGACAACGGCAAACCCTCCCGCCGCTGGCGGTCTGTGGTCGGCTGGAATGTCCTGTTCCTGAGCGTGTGCGCGGCCCTGATTTTCATCGACTGGGAGGCCTGGTTCCACTTGCGGGCGCCGTTCACGGAGGCGCGCCGGCCCACGCGCTTTGAGCCGGGGGTGGGGTTGCTCAATGAACCCGGCGCGGAGATGCGCTGGACCGACCACGGCAACTTCTGGGTCGCGCAACGGGCCAACCGTTGGGGGTTTCTGGATCGCGAACCCCTGATCCCGGACCAGGCGGCGCAGACTTGCCACATCGCCTTCATCGGCGATTCTTTTGTGGAGGCCTTGGAAGTGCCGGTGGCGGACAAATTCCATGCGCGGCTGGAGGAGCTCGCGGCCCGGGCCTTGCCGCGGCTGAACATTTCCACCTCGGCCTTCGGGCGCCACGCCACCGGTCAGATCAATCAGTTGCCGTTTTACGCTGAGTACGCGCGCTCGCTGCGCCCCAAACTCGTGGTGTTGGTCTTTGTGCGCAACGATTTTGAAGACAACCACAGGCTATTGGCGGCGGTGTTCAAGGGTTGGGATCCGGACCAGGCGCCGTATGTTGTTGCGGAAAAGACCGCGACGGGCGCGTTCGCGTTGCGTCCGCCGGACCCGGAGTGGCGGATGTTGCCAATCGCGGAGGAGGCGAGAGGCGCCCGACTGACCCGCCTGAGGGCTGAGCTGTTGGCTCAGGACCCGCGCTATCAATCCGTCTTCGAGGTCTATCTGAGCAGAGCGCCGGAGTCCTTATCGGCGGATGCTCATGGTCCAAAACTGCTCGAGTTGTTGCAAGATCCCGCCTTGCCCCTCTTCAGGGAAGCCATCGAATTCACGGCCTTCGCCCTGGATGAGTTCCAGCGGCGCGTTGCCGCCGACGGGGCCTCGCTATGGCTCCTGCTTGCCACAAGCAGGAGGTTCCAGTTAGGCGACGATGCGGATCCCCTCAGGGTCCTTGTGGAGGGTCTGGCTGAGGCAAGGGGGATTCCCGTCGTCAGCCTGCATGACTACCTCGTTCGCCAGGGTCGCAAGCCCAAGGACGGGAACTTTCTTTTCGACGGCCATTGGAATCCCATCGGTCATCAATGGGCCGCGGAGTCCTTGTTGGAGCGTTTGCGGCAACGCCCGGAGGTCTGCGGGGTTAGCGGGGCTTGAATCAGCATTGCGCTCCCCCCGGCTGCGCGGAAGCAGGCGATGTTACAATGAGCAACATGGGCTGTTTGTCGAGCGACAAGTCGTTGCCTTCCCTAGCAGCCAGCGTCTTCCTCATGCGGGGGCCTTGAATGGATAACGGCAAACCCGTCCGCCGCTGGCGGTCTGTGGTCGGCTGGAATGTCCTGTTTCTGAGCTTGGGCGCGGCCCTGATTTTTATCGACTGGGAGACCTGGTTTCACTTGCGGGCGCCGTTCACGGAGGCGCGCTTGCCCACGCGCTTTGTGCCGGGGGTGGGGTTGCTCTATGAACCCGGCGCGGAGGCGCGCTGGACCCACTACGACGAATTCTGGGTCGCGCAACGGGCCAACCGTTGGGGGTTCCTGGATCGCGAACCCCTGACCCCGGGCCAAGCGGCGCGGACTTGCCACATCGCCGTCATCGGCGATTCTTTTGTGGAGGCGAAGGAAGTGCCGGTGGCGGACAAATTCCATGTGCGGCTGGAAGAGCTCGCGGCCCGGGCCTTGCCGCGGCTGAACATTTCCACCTCGGCCTACGGACGCGCCGCCACCGGTCAGATCAATCAGTTGCCGTTTTACGCTGAGTACGCGCGCTCGTTGCGCCCCAAACTCGTGGTGTTGGTCTTTGTTAAAAACGATTTCATGGACAACCACAGGCTGTTTAAGGGGCTAATCAGGGGTTGGGATCCGGACCAGTCGCCGTATGTTGTTGCGGAAAAGACCGCGACGGGCGCGCTCACGCTGCGTCCGCCGGATCCGGCGTGGCGGATGTTGCCAATCCCGGAGGGGCTGAAACACGCCCGACCGGTCCGCCTGCTGAAGTACACCCGGCCGGTCCGCCTGAGGGCTGAGCTGTTGGCTCAGCGCCCGCGCTATCAATCCGTTTTCAAGGCCTATCTGAGCAGAGCGCCGGAGTTGTTGTCGGAGGATGGTCATGGTCCAGGACTGCACAAGTTGTTGCAAGATCCCGCCTTGCCCCTCTTTGGGGAAGTCATGGAATTCACGGCCTTCGCCCTGGATGAGTTCCAGCGGCGCGTTGCGGCCGACGGGGCCTCGCTATGGCTCCTGCTTGCCACCAGCGGAAATTTCCCGTTTCAGTTAGGAGACGCCCCGGATCCCCTTAGGGTCCTTGTGGAGGATTTGGCTGAGGCAAGGGGGATTCCCGTTGTCAGCCTGCATGATTACCTCGTTCGCCAGGGCCGCAAGCCCAAGGAGGGGACCTTTTCTTCCGACGGCCATTGGACCCCCACCGGTCATCGATGGGTCGCGGAGGCCTTGTTGGAGCGTTTGCGGCAACGCCCGGAGGTCTGCGAGGTTGGCGGGGCTTGAATCAGCTAACCCCCGGTCTTGCGAAAGCAGGCGATGTTACAATAAAACAATATGGACTATTTTTTTGAAGCGACAGCCCTTAGCTTTGCCTCGGTAGCCGGCGTCCTCCTCATGCGGGGGGGGGGGGGCAGCCTCTTAAATGGACAACGGCAAACCGCCTCGCCGCTGGCTGTCTGTGGTCGGCTGGAATGTTCTGTTTCTGAGCCTGGGGGCGGCCCTGATTTTCATCGACTGGGAGAACTGGATTCAGCCGCGGGCGCCGTTCACGGAGAAGCGTGAGCTCATGCGCTTTGTGCCGGGAGTGGGGTTGCTCAATGAACCCGGCGCGGAGGCGCGCTGGACCAACCACCGCGACTTCTGGGTCGCGCAACGGGCCAACCGCTGGGGGTTCCTGGACCGCAGACCCCCGACCCCGGAACAGGCGGCGCGGACTTGCCACATCGCCTTCATCGGCGATTCCTATGTGGAGGCGAGGGAAGTGCCGGTTGCTGACAAATTCCATGTGCGGCTGGAAGAGCTCGCGGCCCGGGCCTTGCCGCGGCTGAACATCACCACCTCGGCCTACGGACGCGGCGGCACTGGCCAGATCAATCAGTTGCCGTTTTACGATGAGTACGCGCGCTCGCTGCGCCCCAAACTCGTGGTGTTGGTCTTTGTGCGCAACGATTTCATGAACAACCATAAGCTAGGGCAGGCGATATTCCATGGTTGGGATCCGGACCGGGCGCCGTATGTTGTTGTGGAAAAGACCGCGGCGGGCGCGTTCACGTTGCGCCTGCCGGGCCCGGCGTGGCGGTGGTTGCCAACCGCGGGGGAGTTCCGTGCCGGGGCTGAGCTGTTGGCTCAGGACCCGCGCTATCAATCCGTCTTCGAGGCCTATCTGAGCGGAGCCTCGGAGTATGGTGTAGGACTGCGCAGGTTGTTGCAAGATCCCGCCTTGCCCCTCTTCGGGGAAGCCATCGAATTCACGGCCTTTGCCCTGGATGAGTTCCAGCGGCGCGTTGCCGACGCGGGGACCTCGCTATGGCTCCTGCTTGCCACAAGCAGGAGGTTCCAGTTAGGCGACGCCGCGGATCCCCTTAGGGTCATTGTGGAGGATCTGGCTGAGGCGAGGGGGATTCCCGTCATCAGCCTGCATGATTACCTCGTTCGCCAGGGCCGCAAGCCCAGGGATGGGACCTTTGCTTCCGACAGCCATTGGAACCCCACCGGTCATCAATGGGTCGCGGAGGCCTTGTTGGAGCGTTTGCGACAACGCCCGGAGGTCTGCGGGGTTGGCGGGGCTTGAATCAGCTAACCCCCGGCTGTGTGGAAGGAGGCGGATCAGGCGGGATGTTACAATGAACAGATGGAGCGTTTTCCGAAGCGACAGCCGTTGCTTTCCCCGACAGCCGGCGCCCTTCTCCTCATGCAGGGGCCTTGAATGGACAATGGCAAACCGCCCCGCCGCTGGCGGTCTGTGGTCGGCTGGAATGTCCTGTTCCTGGGCCTGGGCGCGGCCTTGATTTTCATCGACTGGGAGGCCTGGTTCCACTTGCGGGCGCCGTTCGCGGAGACGCGCCGGCCCACGCGCTTTGTGCCAGGAGTGGGGTTGTTCAATGAACCCGGCGCGGAGGTGCGCTGGACCTACAACGACGAATTCTGGGTCGCGCAACGGGCCAACCGCTGGGGGTTCCTGGACCGCGAACCCCCGCCCCCGGAACAGGCGGCGCAGACTTGCCACATTGCCTTCATCGGCGATTCTCTTGTGGAGGCGAGCGAAGTGCCGGTGGCGGACAAATTCCAGGTGCGGCTAGAAGAACTCGCGGCCCGGGCCTTGCCGCGGCTGAACATTTCCACCTCGGCCTTCGGGCGCCGCGGCACCGGTCAGATCAATCAGTTGCCGTTTTACGCTGAGTACGCGCGCTCGTTGCGCCCCAAACTCGTGGTGTTGGTCTTTGCGGGCAACGATTTCATAGACAACCATAAGGTAGGGCAGGCGGCGCACTTGGGTTGGGATCCGGACCAGTCGCCGTATGTTGTTGCGGACAAGACCGCGGCGGGCGCGATCACGCTGCGTCCGCCGGGCCCGGCGTGGCGGATGTTGCCAATCGATGCGGGGGGGGCTGAAGGACGCCCACCGAGCTACCAGAGGGCTGAGCTGTTGGCTCAGCGCCCGCGCTATCAATCCATCCTCCAGCCCTATCTGAGCAGAGCGCAGGAGTCGTTATCGGCGGATGGTCATCGTCCAGAACTGCTCAAGTTGTTGCAAGACACCACCTTGCCCCTCTTCGGGGAAGCCGTGGAATTCACGGCCTTCGCCCTGGATGAGTTCCAGCGGCGCGTTGCCGCCGACGGGGCCTCGCTATGGCTCCTGCTTGCCACAAGCAGGGTGTTCTCGCGTTTAGGCGACGCATCGAGTCCCATTAGGGTGGTTGTGGAGGATCTGGCTGAGGCGAGGGGGATTCCCGTCGTCAGCCTGCACGATTACATCATGCGCCAGGGCCGTATGGTTGATGATGGGACCTTTCCTGCAGACGGCCATTGGAACCCCACCGGTCATCGATGGGTCGCGGAGGCCTTGTTGGAGCGTTTGCGGCAACGCCCGGAGGTCTGCGAGGTTGGCGGGGCTTGAATCAGCTAACCCCCGGTCTTGCGGAAGCAGGCGATGTTACAATGAACAAATGGAGCGTTTTCCGAAGCGACAGCCCTTAACCTTCCCCGGTAACTGGCGTCCTCCTCATGCGGGGGGGGGGGGGGGGGGGCAGCCTCTTAAATGGACAATGGCAAACCGCCCCGTCGCTGGCGGTCTGTGGTCGGCTGGAATGTTCTGTTCCTGGGCCTGGGCGCGGCCCTGATTTTCATCGACTGGGAGGACTGGTTCCACTTGCGGGCGCCGTTCACGGAGGGGCGCCAGCCCACGCGCTTTGAGCCGGGGGTGGGGTTGCTCAATGAACCCGGCGCGGAGGCGCGCTGGACCAACCACACCGATTTCTGGACCGCGCAACGGGCCAACCGCTGGGGGTTCCTGGATCGCGAACCTCTGACCCCGGAGCAGGCGGCGCGGGCTTGCCACATCGCCATCATCGGCGATTCCTTTGTGGAGGCGAGGGAAGTGCCGATCGCGGACAAGTTCCACGCGCGGCTGGAAGAGCTCGCGGCCCGGGCCTTGCCGCGGCTGAACATTTCCACCTCGGCCTACGGGCGCCACGCCACCGGTCAGATCAATCAGTTGCCGTTTTACGCTGAGTACGCGCACGCGTTGCGCCCCAAACTCGTGGTGTTGGTCTTTGTGCGCAACGATTTCGGAGACAACCACAGGCTATTGGCGGCGGTGTTCAAGGGTTGGGATCCGGACCGGGCGCCGTATGTTTTTGCGGAAAAGACCGCAACCGGCGCGCACGCGTTGCGCCCGCCGGATCCGGCGTGGCGGATATTGCCAATCCCGGGAGAGCCGAGATACTTCCGACTGGTCCGCCTTAGGGCTGAGCTGTTGGCTCAGCGCCCGCGCTATCAATCCGTCATCGAGGCCTATCTGAAGGGAGTGCCGGAGTCGTTGCCGACGGATGGTCATGATCGAAAACTGAATGAGTTGTTGCAAGATCCCACCTTGCCCCTCTTTACGGAAGCCATCGAATTCACGGCCTTCGCCCTGGATGAGTTCCAGCGGCGCGTTGCCGCCGACGGGGCCTCGCTGTGGCTCCTGCTTGCCACAAGCGCCAAGTGGTGGTCCCAATTAGGCGACGCCTCGGATCCCCTTAGGGTCGTTGTGGAGGATCTGGCTGAGGCAAGGGGGATTCCCGTCGTCAGTCTGCATGATTACCTCGTTCGCCAGGGCCGCAAGCTCAGGGATGGGACCTTTCCTTACGACGGCCATTGGACCCCCACCGGTCATCAGTGGGCCGCGGAGGCCTTGTTGGAGCGTTTGCGGCAACATCCGGAGGTCTGCGGGGCCTGAATCAGCCTTGCGCTGTCAACCCCCCGGCTGTGCGGAAGCAGGCGATGTTACAATGAACAAATGGAGTGTTTGTCGACGCGACAGCCCTTAGCCTTCCTCGCTAGCCGGCGTCCTCCTCATGCGGGGGAGGGGGGGGGCAGCCTCTTAAATGGATAACGGCAAACCCGTCCGCCGCTGGCGGTCTGTGGTCGGCTGGAATGTCCTGTTTCTGGGCCTGGGCGCGGCCCTGATTTTCATCGACTGGGAGGCCTGGTTCCACTTGCGGGCGCCGTTCACGGAGGCGCGTTTGCCCATGCGTTTTGAGCCGGGGGTGGGGGTGCTTTATGAACCCGGTGCGGAGATGCGCTGGACCGACCACTTCGACTTCTGGGTCGCGCAACGGGCCAACCGCTGGGGATTTCTGGATCGCGAACCCCCGACCCCGGACCAGGCGGCGCAGACTTGCCACATCGCCTTCATCGGCGATTCCTTTGTGGAGGCGAGGGAAGTGCCGGTCGCTGACAAATTCCATGTGCGGCTGGAAGAGCTCGCGGCCCGGGCCTTGCCGCGGCTGAACATTTCCACCTCGGCCTACGGACGCGCCGCCACCGGCCAAATCAATCAGTTGCCGTTTTACGCTGAGTACGCGCGCCGGTTGCGCCCCAAACTCGTGGTGTTGGTCTTTGTGCGCAACGATTTTGCAGACAACCACAGGCTATTTAAGGGGATACTGATGGGTTGGGATCCGGACCAGTCGCCGTATGTTGTTGCGGAAAAGACCGCGACGGGCGCGATCGCGTTGCGCCCGCCAGATCCGGCGTGGCGTTGGTTGCAGCGCAAAACGGGCCGCGTCCCTAGCGCGGGGGTGGCATTCGACCCCCGGCAGGCGCGCCGGAGGGCTGAGCTGTTGGCTCAGCGCCCGCGCTATCAATCCGTCATCGAGGCCTCTAAGCCACATCTGTTCGCGGTGTTGCCAAACTCCCCCACGCCTCTCTCCATGGAAGCTATGGAATTCACAGCCTTCGCCCTGGATGAGTTCCAGCGGCGCGTCGCCGCCGACGGGGCCTCGCTATGGCTACTGCTTGCCACAAGCCTGTCGTTCGAGTTAGGCGACGCCGCGGATCCCCGTAGGGTCCTTGTGGAGGATCTGGCTGAGGCAAGGGGGATTCCCGTCGTCAGCCAGCATGATTACATTGTTCGCCAGGGCCGCAGGGTCTATGATGGGGGCTTTGCTGCAGATGGCCATTGGAACCCCGCCGGTCATCAATGGGCCGCGGAGGCCTTGTTGGAGCGTTTGCGCCAACATTCGGAGGTCTGCGGGGCCTGAATCAGCCTTGCGCTCTCCCCGGTTGTGCGGAAGCAGGCGATGTTACAATGAACAAATGGAGTATTTGTCGAAGCGACAGCCCTTAGCCTTCCCCGCTAGCTGGCGTCCTCCTCGTGCGGGGGGGGGGGGGGGGTAGCCTCTTAAATGGACAAGGCAACCCCGCCCCGCCGCTGGCGGTCTGTGGTCGGCTGGAATGTTCTGTTCCTGAGCCTGGGCGCGGCCCTGATTTTCATCGACTGGGAGGCTTGGCTCCACTTGCAGGAGCCGTTCACGGAGGTGCGCCGGCCCACGCGCTTTGTGCCGGGGGTGGGGTTGCTCTATGAACCCGGCGCGGAGGCGCGCTGGACCAACAATCACGACGAATTCTGGGTCGCGCAACGGGCCAACCGCTGGGGGTTTCTGGATCGCGAACCTCCGGCCCCGGAGCAGGCAACGCAGACTTGCCACATTGCCATCATCGGCGATTCCTTTGTGGAGGCCTTGGAAGTGCCGGTGGCGGACAAATTCCATGTGCGGCTGGAAGAGCTCGCGGCCCGGGCCTTGCCGCGGCTGAACATCACCACCTCGGCCTACGGGCGCAGCGGCACCGGTCAGATCAATCAGTTGCCGTTTTACGCTGAATACGCGCGCTTGTTGCGTCCCAAACTCGTGGTGTTGGTCTTTGTGCGCAACGATTTCGAAGACAACCACAGGGTATTGGCGGGGATAAACAAGGATTGGGATCCGGACAGGTTTCCGTATGTTGTTGCGGACAAGACCGCAACCGGCGCGATCACGCTGCGTCCACCGGATCCGGCGGCGCGGAGGTTGCCAATCGCTGGGGAGACGAGAAGCGCCCGACTGCTCCGCCTGAGGGCTGAGCGGTTGGCTCAGGACCCGCGCTATCAATCCGTCCTCGAGGCCTATCTGAGCAGAGTGTCGGAGTCATTACTGGCGAATGGTCATGGTCCAGGATTGCGAAAGTTGTTGTACGATCCCACCTTGCCCCTGTTCGGGGAAGCCGTGGAATTCACGGCCTTCGCCTTGGATGAGTTCCAGCGGCGCGTTGCCGACGCGGGGGCCTCGCTATGGCTCCTGCTTGCCGCAGGCGGGAAGTTCCAGTACCGGTTAGGCGATGCCTCGGATCCCCTTAGGGTCATTGTGGAGGCTCTGGCTGAGGCAAGGGGGATTCCCGTTGTCAGCCTGCATGATTACCTCGTTCGCCAGGGCCGCAGGGTCCATGATGGGGTCTTTTCTTACGACGGCCATTGGAACCTCACCGGTCATCGATGGGTCGCGGAGGCCTTGTTGGAGCGTTTGCGGCAAGGCCCGGAGGTCTGCGGGGCCTGAAGCAGCATTGCGCTGTTACCCCCGGCCTTGCGGAAGGAGGCGATGTTACAATGAACAACATGGAGTGTTTGTCGAAGCGACAGCCCTTAGCCTTCCCCGGTAGCCGGCGTCCTCCTCATGCGGGGGGGGGGGGGGCAGCCTCTTAAATGGACAAGGCAACCCCGCCCCGCCGCTGGCGGTCTGTGGTGGGCTGGAATGTCCTGTTCCTGAGCCTGGGCGCGGCCCTGATTTTCATCGACTGGGAGGCCTGGTTCCACTTGCGGGCGCCGTTCACGGAGGCGCGTTTGCCCGCGCGCTTTGTGCCGGGGGTGGGGTTGCTCAATGAACCCGGCGCGGAGGTGCGCTGGACCAACCACGCTGAGTTCTGGGTTGCGCAACGGGCCAACCGCTGGGGGTTCCTGGACCGCGAACCCCCGACCCCGGACCAGATGGCGCAGATTTGCCACATCGCCTTCATCGGCGATTCCTTTGTGGAGGCCTTGGAAGTGCCGGTCGCCGACAAATTCCAGGTGCGGCTGGAAGAGCTCGCGGCCCGGGCCTTGCCGCGGCTGAACATTTCCACCTCGGCCTACGGACGCGCCGCCACCGGTCAGATCAATCAGTTGCCGTTTTACGCTGAGTACGCGCGCTCGTTGCGCCCCAAACTCGTGGTGTTGGTCTTTGTTAAAAATGATTTCTTGGACAACCACAGGCTATTTCAGGGGATAATTAGAGGTTGGGATCCGGCCAAGTCGCCGTATGTTGTTGCGGAAAAGACCGCGGCGGGCGCGCTCGCGTTGCGCCCATCGGACCCGGCGTGGCGGATGTTGCCAATCCCGGGGGAGCCGAAAGGCGCCCGACTGCATCGCCTGAGGGCTAAGCTGTTGGCTCAGGACCCGCGCTATCAATCCGTCGTCGAGGCCTCTCTGGGCAGAGACTCGAAGTTGTCATGGACGAGCACGCCCCTCTATGAGGAAGCCATCGAATTCACGGCCTTCGCCCTGGATGAGTTCCAGCGGCGCGTTGCCGCCGACGGGGCCTCGCTATGGCTCCTGCTTGCCACAAGCCGGGAGTTCCACTTAGGCGACGCCTCGGATCCCCGCAGGGTCCTTGCGGAGGATCTGGCTGAGGCAAGGGGGATTCCCGTCGTCAGCATGCATGATTACCTCGTTCGCCAGGGCCGCAAGCCCAGGGATGGGAGATTTCCTTCCGACCGCCATTGGACTCCCACCGGTCATCAATGGGTCGCGGAGGCTTTGCTGGAGCGTTTGCGACAGCGCCCGGAGGTCTGCGGGGCCTGAATCAATGTATGGTCAGGCGGGAACATACAGGGTTTTGTCGCCGGCGCGCAGGGCGTCGACTTGGCATTGATACAAGGCTTCCAGGTTTTCTTTGTTGACGACGGCGGCCACAGGCCCCAGCAAGGCGCGACCCTCGCCCAACATCAACAGCCCGTGGGTGCAATAGCGATTGAGCAGGTTGACATCGTGCAAGACCATCATCAGCGCGCCCTGCCGCTCCCGCGCCCGCGCGCTCACCAGCTCCAGGATTTGGATTTGGCGGCGCAAGTCCAGGTGATTGGTTGGCTCGTCCAACAGCCACACCACGGGGTCCTGCAGGAACAGGGCGGCGATGGCCAAGCGCCGCCGCTCCCCTCCCGACAAGGTGTCCACCTGTCGGTCCCGCATGGCGAGCAACTGCAGCCGCGCCAAGGCCTGCTCCGCCAGCGCGACATCCTTGCGTTGCCCGAAAGACCAGAAGGAGTGGTGAGGGTGTCTTCCCGTCAGCGCGGTTTCCAACACGGTGGCGGGAAAGGCGTCATGGCTGTCTTGGAACAGCACGCCGAGTTGCCGGGCGAGATGGCGGCGCCGACAATGGCGCAATTCGATGCCGTCTATGGCGATTCGGCCCCCCGCCGGTTTTCTCAGGCCCGCCAGGGTGTGCAGCAAGGTGGTTTTTCCCACGCCATTGCCGCCCAAAATCCCCCAGGACTCGCCCGGCCCTAGTTGCAAATCCAAGTCCCGGCAAGCCCAATGGGGGCCTATCCGGACGGTCAGCGCCTGCGCCATGAGGCGCGTCACGGCTTTTGCCTCGCGGCGGTGGATTGCAGGAGGATGAGGAACACCGGCACGCCGATCATGGCCATCAGCACGCCGACAGGCAGTTGCCGGGGGGCCAACAGCGCCCGGGCCAACAGGTCAGCGAACACCAACAGAACGCCTCCCGCCACCGCCGCCACCGGCAACAGCAGGCGGTTGTCATTGCCGATCAGCAGGCGCACCCCATGGGGGACCAGCAGGCCGATGAAGCCTATGCTGCCGGCCTGCATGACCGCCGCCGCCGTCAACAGAGACGCCAGGAAATACACGCCGACGCGCAAGCGGTGGACGGAGACCCCCAGGGCGGCGGCTTGCAGGTCCCCCAATGCCAACAGGTTCAGGGGCCGGGCGAAGACCAAGGTTAACGCGATCGCCGCCAACAACAGGAGCAGGGGCCATGCGCTGAAGCGGCTGAAGCCCAGGTCGCCCATGAGCCAGAACAACATGCTGTGGAGCATGCCGGAGGGGCTGACCGCCAACAGGAAGCTGATCACCGCGCCCCAGCCCGCCGCGATGACCACGCCCGTGAGCAAAGTCCTGAGGGGGTTCCAGCCGCCGCCGGAACGAGAAAAAGCGAACACCATGAACATGGTCAACAAGGCCCCCGCGCAGGCCCCCAGGCTGACCCAGACCCCAGCGAGCCCGGCGGTGATGGCCAACAGCGCGAAGGCGGAGGCCCCCCCGGACAGGCCCAGGATGTAAGGCTCCGCCAGCGGATTGCGCAACAGGATTTGCATGAGCCCCCCCGCCAACGCCAACATCGCGCCGACGATGAAGCCGGACGCCACCCGCGGCAAGCGCGCCTCCAGGACGATCTGCGCGTTGATTCCGGCCGGCCGGGTCAGCAGGATATCGATGACCTGAGACGCCGGCACCGGCGCCGCGCCGTAAGCCAGGGCGGCCAGGGCCACGGCCGCCGCCGCGAGGAACAGGCCGGCGAAGAACAGGACCGTTTTATGCGCCGGCGCGGAGTGCGGATTGATGTTGAGCAGGGCCACGCTTCTGGGCGCCGGCTTGCGCGCGCCGCCGGCGCGTCTCTTTGGGGTCTGCCTGCAACGGGCGGTAAATCTCGATGCGGTCGCCATCCTGGACCGGGTCATCCAGGTTGCGCCGCTGGTTGAACACTCCCACCTTGTTGACTTCAAGGTCGATTTCCGGGCAGGCCTCCAGGAGGCCCGATTGCGTTATGGCCTGCCTGAGGGTGGCGCCGGCGGGGAGGTCTTGTCGCGCCACTCGCGCCACGCCTGGCGCCGAGCCGTACACCACTTCAACCTTCATGGATTCAGCCGAGGAAGCCGAACACCTTGTTCAGCAACACCAGGATGACGCAGGCGGGGGCGATGAACGCGACGCCCACCTTCCAGGCGACATAGGCTTTGCGGCTCAGCCTTAACTCCTCGAAGGAGGAAGCCTTGGCCATTTTCCAGGCGGCGAACACGCAGATGAGGAGGCCGCCGACGGGCAACAGGATGTTGACCGACGCATACTCAACCAGCTCAAAAAAGGTCAATCCGAACAGCTTGGCATCGGCCCACAGGTTCAAGGACAACAGGGAACCAATCCCCAGGGCCCAGCCGGTCAGGCCCGTGCAGAGGGTGGCGCCCGCGCGGCTGAAATTCTTTTGCTCCACCAGCCAGGCCGTGGCGGGTTCCAACAACGACAGGGCGGAAGTCCAGGCGGCGAACATCAGCAACGCGAAGAACAACAGGCCGATGAAGTGTCCGTAGGGCATCTGTCCGAAGGCGATGGGCAGGATCTTGAAAATCAGGCCCGGCCCGCCGGCGGTCTCCAGCCCGTAACTGAACACCAGGGGGAAGATGGCGAGGCCCGCCAACAACGCGACTACAGTGTCTATCGCCGCGATGGTCACGGCGGCCCGGGGAATGGAGACGCGGTCCGGCAGGTAGGAGCCATAGGCCATCATGGCGCCCATGCCGAGGCTCAGGGTGAAAAAGGCGTGTCCCAGGGCGGAGAGGATGGTGGAGGAGGCTATGACCTTGCTGAAATCCGGTTTGAACAGGAACGCCAGGGCCGCTCCCAGGCCGGGGGTGGTGAGGGCGTAGCCCGCCAGGATCAACACCAACGCGAACAGGGCCGGCATCAGGAAACGCACGGCCTTTTCCAGGCCGCGCCTGACCCCTTTGGCGATGACGAACATGGTCAGGGCCATGAAGAGGGTGTGCCACGCCAACAAGCGTTCCGGATCGGACACCAGGTCGTTGAAGAGCGTCTCGATTTGCGCCGGGCTCGCGCCGTTGAAGACGCCGCCCGCCGCCCGGAAAATGTAGGCCATGGTCCAGCCCGCCACGACGCTGTAGAAGGTGAGGATCATAAATCCCGAAACCACCCCGATCACTCCCACCCACTGCCACTGCGGGCTGCGCCCTTCCTCCCGGGCCAGGGACCTCATGGCGTTGACGGGGCTTTGGCGTCCGCGCCGCCCCAACAAGGTCTCCGCCATCAGGATGGGCAGGCCCACCATGACGATGCAGAGCAGATAGACCAGCACGAAGGCGCCGCCGCCATGCTCGCCGGTCTCATAAGGAAACCGCCAGATGTTCCCCAGCCCCACGGCGGACCCCGTTGCCGCCAGGATGAAAGCCCACCTTGTTGACCATTGCCCGTGAACGGAACTGCGGTTGCTCGCCATTGCGCCTCCTCTGTTTTCTTTGGTTTTTGCGGCGATTTTGCGGGAAATCGCCTGGCTATGCAACCTGCGTGCGAGGCGCGGCGCGGAGTGCTTCCGTCAGCGTTGCTTGAGCAGGCGTTGCTTTTCCCGTTGCCAGTCCCGGTCTCGTTCAGCCCGGCGCTTGTCGTAGGCCTTTTTGCCTTTGGCCACGCCGAGCTCCAGCTTGGCCCGGCCGCGTTTCCAGCGCATGGCCAGGGGAACGAGGGTGTATCCCTTGCGCTCCACCGCCCGGTTCAGCTGATCAATTTCGGCGCGATGCAACAACAACTTGCGCGTCCTCTGCGGCTCGGCTTTGACATGGGTGGAGGCTGTCGGCAAGGGCGCGATCAAGGCCCCGAACAGAAAGGCCTCCCCGTCCCGAAGTTGCGCGTAGCTCTCTGTCAGTTGCAACTTCCCGGCCCGCAGGCTCTTGACTTCCCAGCCCTGCAAGACGATGCCGGCCTCAAACCGCTCCTCAATGGCGTAATCATGCCGCGCTTTTTTGTTCAGCGCGATGGCGTTGGCGGCGCCCTTGTTTTTTCTCTGCGTCATGGCGGAAAGTTCGCCGACCCCGGCCGGCGAACTTTTTTCATTCCGGCAGGCTGGGCAGACCCTCCAGTCCGTCGTCGACCTGCGTGTCGGCCGCGGTGTCGTCCACCACTGGCGGCCCCGCGGCGTCCGCGTCGTCCTCCGCGGAGGACTTGACCTTGGGGGCCTCGTCGTCTCCGCCTATGAGGGGCAAGGCCCCGAGCATCCTGCCGAAGAAGCCTCGCTTTTTACCCTGCGGCAGCGTCACATCGACGGTGTTTGAGGGTTTGTTCAGCGTCTCGTCCTCGGGCCTTTCCAGTCCGGGGACCACATCGCCATCCAGGTAAGCCAGCTTGTCGTCCTCAAAGTACAGGGTGATGTGGCGTTGCTTGCGCCGCCCGCCGCGCTTGGAGAAGGTGTAGATGTACTCCCACTGGTTGGTGTGGAAGGGATCCACCAGGGAGGGCGTTCCCATGATGAATCGCACCTGGCTTTTGTCCATGCCGGGCTTGAGTTTGGCCAACATCGCCTGTTCGATGATGTTGCCCTGCTGAATGTCTATGCGATAGACCCCCGGCAATTTGAAGTCGCTCTTGTTGGCGCAGGCCGCCAACAGGAGCGCCGCGGCCAGTGGAACAAATCTCATTGATCTGCCAAAACCCGTGAATTTGCGCTATTATACACCAAAGCGCGTTGCGCTCTCGCGGGTGAAATTATGGCAAGCAAAGAGCTTAAACAAGCGGGCCTTAAGGCGACCTTGCCCCGGTTGCGCATCCTCGAAATCCTCGACACCATGGATAAAAAGCATGCGAGCGCCGAGGATGTGTATCGGGCCTTGCTGGAGGCCGGGGAAGATGTGGGGCTGGCGACGATTTACCGCGTCCTGACGCAGTTCGAAGCGGCCGGGCTGGTGTTGCGCCACCACTTTGACTCCGGCCATTCCGTTTTCGAGTTGGACCGCGGCGGCCACCACGACCACATGGTTTGCGTCAAAACCGGCACGGTCATGGAATTCAAGAACGAGGAGATCGAAAAACTGCAACAGCAGATAGCGGAAGAGCATGGCTACGAACTGCAGGACCACAGCCTGGTTCTCTATGTCAGGCCCAAGGAGTGAGTTCGCCCCTGAGCGGGGTTGCGCCTTCCCCGCCGGGGTTACAGCGCCGGGCGCTCGGACAAATCCAGTTCCTCCGCCTCCCGCGGCAAGGCCGGTTCATGGCCGGGGCGGGACGGCTCCCGGAAGGTGATGGAGTCGTAGTACTTGTCCAAGGGGACGAACACGCCATTGTCTTCCGCCCACTCGCGCATTCTCCGGTTGCACGAATGGATCCAGGACAACACTTCCACGCGCCAGTCGCGCCGGTGCATCCGCTCCAAAGTGCTGTGAAACCCCCGGCCTTCGGCGTACCCGGCGCCGCTTAGCAACACGACAATGCCCGGATCGTCGCCGTAGTCCAGGGCGTCTTCCAACATGCGCAACTGCAGCCATCGGTCCGGAGCCTCGTAAGGCCCCTGGTCCCGGGGGCCGTCGTCCAGCAGGCTGGTTTCCACACCCTGATTTTCCATCCTGCTCCACAGCTGATTCATTTCCGGCGGCACCGAGCCGGCGGCGACGGCTTTCCTCAGCGGCCGCTCCGCATGGGCCAGGCGCAGCATGTTGTCAAAATGAATGCGAATGAGATAGCGGGCGCCGGGGGTGTCGTCCAATCTTTCGGCGAGGCGCTGCGCTTCATGAAAGATATTGGGGTTGTCCCAATAAATAAACACTTTGTTCATCGTTTTGCCTCTTAGCGCTAGTGATTTCTTAAATTGCAATAGCGTCAGCATTATACATCAACGCCTGGGGCCGCGCTCACCCGCCTAAATTGCCTCGCGCCGTTTGCAAGGCCTCGCACACCTGCCGGGCCCCTGAAAGCACGCGGATGGTGTGCCGCTGAATGAGGTCCGGGTTGACGAAAAACAGGTTGCCGCGGGCGACGGCCGTCAGAAAGGGCCAGCGCTTCCAGTGGTCCAACCAGTCCGGCCGGGCCGCGCCCATGCCGCTGGTGATGATCGCGTCCGGGTTCCGGGTCAAAACGGCCTCCTGGCTTATTTGCGGCGTCCGCGCCTTCAGGTCCGCAAAGATGTTCGCGCCGCCGCACAAGGCGATCACGCTGCCGATCAGTTGCCGGTCCGTCACCGTCACCAAGGGCTTGGGCCACACCTGATAGAAGACGGAGATTTTTTCCGCCTGCGCATGCCGCGCCCGCAACCGGGACAGCGCCGCGGCGAACCGCCGCGCCGTCTCCCGGGCCGGGCCTTCCGCGCCGGTCAACGCGCCAAAACGGGCGATGTCCCGCGCTATGTCCTCAAGACGCTGGGGGTCGTTGATGTACACGGTCAGCCCCAATCTCTCCAGCTTCTCCACCAAGTGGAGCGGATTGCCTTCCTTCCAGGCGATGACGAGATCGGGCTGCAGGGCGAGGATCAACTCGGCATCGAAATTGTCATACCCCCCGACGCGCCGGACGGCCCGAGCCGCCGGCGGGTAATCGCTGTGGTTGACGGCCCCCACCACACGCTGACCCGCTCCCGCTGAAAACAGGTTCTCGGTGATGTGCGGCGACAAGCTGACGATGCGCCGGGCGGGCCCTTGCAGGCGCACCGTGCGCCCGTGATCGTCCACCACCTCTATGGCCCCGGCGTCCGGCGCCGCCGGCGCCGCCAGGGCCAAGGCCGGAACGACAACGGCGGCAATCAGGCCCCGGAGTGAAGCTCTGCTGAACATGGCGCGTTTGCGGCCCTGGGGCGCCTCATCGCCTGCCTCAACCCCCTCCACTCCCGCGCCTGCGACATTCCCGGGGGCGGGGTCAGTGCTTGCGTTCGGTGGCGAAGCGGGCCAGGGCCAACAGGGCCTCCTGGTATTCGGACTGCGGCAGGGCCGCTATGGCCTCCATGGCGATGCTCGCCTCTTTCCGGGCCCGTTCCGCCGTGTAGCCCAGGGCCCCGGTGGCCTCTATGGCGGCGTTGATCTGCTCCAGGTCGCGTCGTCCGCCGTGGTGGATGGCGCTCTTGATGACGGCGGTCTGCTGATTCGAACCGTGCCACAGGGCGTACAACAGCGGCAGGGTGGGCTTGCCTTCCGCCAGGTCGTCGCCGATGTTTTTTCCCAATCGCTCACTGGACGCGCTGTAATCCAACACATCGTCTATGAGCTGGTAGGCGATGCCCAGGTGCTTGCCATAGACCGCCATGGCGCGCTCTGTCTGCTGGTCCTGACCGGCGATGACCGCGCCCACCCGCGCCGCGGCCTCGAAGAGTTTGGCGGTCTTGTTGTGGATCACTTCCAAATAGCGCTGTTCCGTGGTGTCGGGGTCGCGCCGGTTGATCAGCTGTTGCACCTCCCCCTCGGCAATGGTGTTGGTGGCGTCCGCCAGGATCGCCATGATGTGCGCCGATTGCACCTCCACCATCATCTGGAAGGCCCGGGAGTACAGGAAGTCGCCCACCAGGACGCTGGCCTCATTGCCCCAGCGTTGGTTGACCGTCGCCTTGCCGCGCCTCAGCATGGAGGCGTCCACCACATCATCGTGCAACAGGGTCGCGGTGTGGATGAATTCGATGATGGCGGCCAGCTTGATGTGGTCCCTTTCTGGGTAGGCGAAGCAGTTGGCGCTGAGCAGCACCAGGGCCGGCCGCAACCGTTTGCCGCCGCTGTTGACGATGTAGTTGCCCAGCTGGTCGATGAGCGGGACGCCGGAGCGCAGTTTTTCGTGGACTAGCTCGTTGACCGCCTCCATGTCGTCCTTGATCAGGCCCCGAATCGCCTGTATGCCTGTTTCCTCTCCCATGGTGGTTTTCTCGCGTCGCCGAATGTGTTGCCGCCATTTTGCCAAGATCGGCGCGGAATGCCAAAAAAATGTTTGCAGAGACGGCGGCGTTGCCTTACAATGGGTTCTTTTCAGCTCGGCGCAAGTCCGGGGCGGGACAACTTATGTACGCGGTAATAAAATCCGGCGGCAAGCAGTACCAGGTGCGCCCCGGCGACACCATTCGGGTGGAGAAGATCGACGCGGGGGAAGGCGCGGCCATCAGCCTGGACCAGGTGTTGATGATCGCCGACGGCGCCGATGTCGCAGTGGGGGCGCCTCTGCTGGAAGGCGCGACGGTCCCGGCCACGGTGAAGGCCCACGGCCGCGGCCGGAAGATCAAGATCCTGAAATTCAAGCGGCGCAAGCAGAGTCTCAAGCGCATGGGGCATCGCCAAGCCTACACGGAACTGGAGATCACCGGCATCAACGCGCCGCCGCGGGGCGGCGCGGAGAAGTGAGCCATGGCGCATAAAAAAGCCGGCGGCAGCACCCGCAACGGCCGCGATTCCCATTCAAAACGCCTGGGCGTCAAACGCTACGGCAGCGAAGCGGTCAAGGCCGGCAACATCCTGGTGCGCCAGCGCGGCACCCGGTTTCACCCCGGCGTCAATGTGGGTTGCGGCAAGGACCACACCTTGTTCGCCAAGGCGGACGGCGTGGTGGCGTATCAGCGCAAGGGGCCCAAGCAGCGGACTTTCGTCAGCGTCCTGGCGCAACCGGGGCGACTATAGCGAGCGGGCCGGGCCGATGAGCAAGCATGAAAACCCCGCCCGGCGCGGGGTTTTTTATTCCTGTGGGAGGAGGGCGCGGTGAAATTCGTCGACGAGGCCGCCGTGCGGGTCGAGGCGGGCAAGGGCGGCGCCGGCTGTCTCAGCTTCCGGCGCGAAAAGCGCCTGCCCCGGGGCGGCCCCGACGGCGGCGACGGCGGCGCTGGCGGCAGCGTCTATTTGCGGGTCGACGAGGGCCTGAACACCCTGGTTGACTTTCGTCACGAGCGCCTGCGTCGGGCCGGGAACGGCCAGCCGGGTAGCGGGCGCGAGCGCGCCGGCAAAAACGGCGGCGATGTGACGCTCCGCGTTCCCTTAGGCACCTTGGTTTACGATGCCGACACGGACGAGTTGTTAGGCGACTTGGCAAGCCGGGACGCGGTCCTGTTGGCGGCCCGGGGCGGCGCCCAGGGGCAGGGCAACGCCCGTTTCAAGAGCAGCGTCAACCGGGCGCCGCGCAAGACCACTCCGGGGGAGCCGGGGGAAGCGAGAAACTTGCGTCTCGAACTGCAGGTCCTTGCCGAAGTGGGCCTCCTGGGCCGGCCCAACGCGGGCAAATCCACTTTTCTGCGGCAGGTGTCGGCGGCCCGGCCCAAGGTCGCCGATTATCCCTTCACCACCTTGCACCCCCACTTAGGGGTGGCGCGATTAGAGGTTGACCGGCGCGTGATTGTGGCGGACATCCCCGGCCTGGTGGAAGGCGCGGCGACGGGAGCCGGCCTGGGCTTTCGGTTCCTGCGGCACCTGTCGCGGACGCGCCTGTTGTTGCACCTGGTGGACATCGGGTTGGGGGACGAGCCTGAAGAGTTGCTGGAGGTCATAGAGGGGGTCGAGGCCGAGTTGACGGCCTACAGCGGGAAATTCATGGACAAGCCCCGCTGGTTGGTGTTGAACAAGATCGACATTCTCCCGCCAGCGCGGGTCCAGGCCCTTCAGGCGGCCTTGGCCCGGCGCCGGGGCCAATCCGTTCACTGCGTGTCCGCCGCCACGGGACAGGGTTGCGAGGCTCTGCTCAAGGCCGCGTCGCAATGGTTGTCCCAGCAGGATGGGGGCCGCAAAGACGAGGTTGAAGCATGACGGAGGCGCATTCCGCAAAGCGCGGCGAGCGGCGTTGGGTGGTCAAGATCGGCAGCGCCCTGCTGACCGGCGCCGACGCCGGCCTGCGCCTTGACGCCATCGCCGACTGGGTGCGGCAAATGGCGGCCTTGTGGGAGCGGGATTATCGCTTCGTCGTGGTGTCTTCCGGCGCGGTGGCGGAAGGCGCGGCGCGCCTGGGCTGGAGCCGGCGGCCTGCCACCTTGCACGGTCAGCAGGCCGCCGCCGCCGTCGGTCAGACCGGGCTGGTGCAGGCTTACGAGTCCGCCTTTCAGAAGCATGGCGCGCGCACGGCCCAGATCCTCCTGACCCACGACGATGTGGCGGCCCGGGAGCGCTACCTGAACGCCCGCTCCACTCTGCGGACCCTGTTGGCCTTGGGCGTCGCGCCCATCGTCAATGAGAACGACAGCGTCGCCACAGACGAGATCCGCTTCGGGGACAACGACTCCCTGGCGGGCCTGGTGGCCAACCTGGTGGAGGCGGAACGGCTGATCATTCTCACCGACCAGGCCGGCCTGCACGAACAGGATCCGCGACTCCACCCGGGGGCCCCGCTGATCAAGACCGGCCGGGCCGGGGACGCCGCCCTGAAGGACTTTGCCCGCGCCGGCGGCGGCCTGGGCCGGGGGGGGATGTTGACCAAGCTGGAGGCGGCGGCGGTGGCGGCCCAATCCGGCGCGGACACCCTGATCTGCTCGGGGCTGGAGACGGATGCGTTGCTCCGGCTCGCCGCCGGCGAGCAACTTGGCACCCTGTTGCGGGCCGGACAATCGCCCCTGGCCGCCCGCAAGCAATGGTTGGGGGGGCACAAGCGTCTGCGGGGGGAACTGACCATAGACGCCGGCGCCTGCCGCGTGTTGACCCAGCAGGGCAAGAGCCTGTTGGCCGTGGGCGTGGTGGCGGTCAGCGGCCAGTTCCACCGCGGGGAGGTGGTCCGGTGCGTCGATGAGCGGGGGCGCGAGATCGCCCGCGGGTTGGTCAACTACGGCGCCGCTGAGACCCGGGCCCTCATGGGGCGGCCCAGCGGCGACATCGAGTCCCTCTTAGGCTACGCCGGCGAACCGGAACTGATCCACCGCGACAACATGGCGCTGTTCCCCGGCGGGCCAGAGGAAGAAGGCGAATGAAAGCGGCCCGCGGCCTGGCCCCAGGCGGGCCTTCCCTCACAAGGCCCGTAGCTGGGCGTTCAAGCGGGTTTTATGACGGGCGGCCTTGTTTTTGTGGATCAGGCCCTTGTTGGCCATCTTGTCGATGACGGGAACGGCGGCCCGGTAGGCGGCTTCGGCCCCGGCCTTGTCCCCTTTCTTGATGCAGTCCAAAGTTTTTCTGATGGATGAGCGCAACATGGAGCGATGCGCGTTGTTGCGCAGGCGGCTTTTATTCGCCTGCCGGGCCCGTTTTTTCGCCGATGCGATGTTAGCCAAGGAAGCACCCCGCAATGCTGAGTTGAAAAGGCGGCACTATGCCTGTGCGCCGCCATTTTGTCAACCCGCGCCGTGTTATTCTTGCGCGCCATGAACGCAACGCCCTCCGCGCCGCCATCCAGCAGCGAAAAACCCGGGCCGCAGAAGCTGTTGAGATCGACCGTGGCGGTGGGTCTGATGACTGGCCTGTCGCGGGTTTTCGGGCTGATTCGGGATGTGGTCCTCGGCGTCGCATTCGGCCCTGGCGCCGGCATGGACGCCTTCATCGTCGCCTTCCGCATCCCCAATTTCTTGCGCCGCCTGTTCGCCGAAGGCGGGTTTTCCCAGGCCTTTGTGCCGGTGCTGTCGGAATACCGGGCGCGGCGCGCTCCCTGGGAGGTCAAGGCCTTGGTGGACCACACCGCGGCGGTCCTGGGCCTGGTCCTCGCGTTTGTCACGGTGGTCGGCATCCTGGCGGCGCCCCTGTTGGTCTGGGTCTTCGCCCCCGGTTTCGCCGGGGACGCGGAGCAACACGCCCTGACCGCCGGCATGTTGCGGGTCACCTTCCCCTACATCTTGTTCATTTCACTCACAGCCCTGGCCTGGGGCATCTTCAACACCCACCGGCAATTCGCCGTGCCGGCCTTCACCCCCGTGCTGTTCAACTTGGCCATCATCGCCAGCGCTGTTTGGTTGGCGCCCTGGTTTCCGCCGGAAAAACGGGTGACGGCCCTGGCCTGGGGGGTGTTGCTCGCCGGCCTCATCCAGCTGGTTTTTCAAATTCCCTTCCTGCTGAGGCTCAAGCTCCTGCCATTGCCCCGCCTGGGCCGGGATCGGGAAGGCGTGAACCGGATCGTCGCCCTGATGATCCCCACTTTGTTCGCTGTCTCCATCACCCAGATCAACCTGTTGGTTGACACCATCATCGCCTCGTTCCTGGAGGCCGGCAGCATTTCCTGGCTGTATTTCTCGGACCGGCTGTTCGGGTTTCCCTTGGGGGTCTTCGGGGTCGCCCTGGCCACGGTCATCTTGCCCCATCTGTCGGCCCAGCACGCTGACCGAGACGGAGCGGCCTTCAACAGGACCCTGAACTGGTCCCTGCGCTGGGTGTGCCTGATCTCGTTGCCGGCGGCCCTGGGCCTGCTGTTGCTGGCAGGGCCTCTGCTCACCACCTTGTTTCAGTACGATGAGTTCACCCGCTACGACGCGCAGATGTCGGCCCGTAGCCTGATGGCGTACATGGCGGGCTTGCCGGCCGTCATCCTGATCAAGGTGCTGTCCGCGGCCTTTTTCTCTCGACAGGACACCAGGACGCCGGTGCGGATCGGGGTGCTCGCCATGTTGAGCAATGTGGCGCTGAACCTGATCCTGGTGTTTCCCCTGGCCCATGCGGGCCTGGCCCTGGCCACCTCGTTGGCGGCTTGGCTCAACGCGGCCCTGTTGCTGCGGGCCCTGCGCCGCGCCCAGGGCTTCGCGCCGGAGCCGGGCTGGCCAGTCTTTTTCGCTCGGGTCGGCGCCGGCGCGGCGGTCCTGGGCCTGGGCCTGGCCTGGTTGGTCCCGGGGGAGAGCGTCTGGTTCCACTGGACAGTGTATGATCGCGCCCTGAACATCGCCCTGTTCGTGGCTGGCGGCGCCGTGGCCTATTTCGCGGCTTTGCGGGCGGCGGGGCTAAGCCTGCGCCACCCGGCCTTGCGTTTGGCGCCCGCGGGCGGCGCCGGCGAGCGCGAGGGCGTTTAAGACGGCAGACTATGGAACTGATTCGCCACTCATACAACCTGAAGTCGCGCCACCGCGGTTGCGTCGCCACCATAGGCAATTACGACGGCGTCCATTTAGGGCACCAGGCCGTGTTGCGCCAGCTCAAACGCCACGCGGAGATCATGGAGCTGCCGGCCACGGTGATCACCTTCGAACCCCATCCCCAAGAGTTTTTCAGCGCGGTGCAAGCGCCTACCCGGCTCACCAGTTTTCGGGAAAAACTGGAGATGCTCAAGCAACAGGACATAGACCGGGTGCTGTGCCTGCGTTTTCAGCGGGCCATCGCCGACCTGACGGCGGAACGCTTCATCCGGCAAATTTTAGCGCGGGATCTGGGCGTCAAGCGGCTCATCATCGGCGACGACTTCCGCTTCGGCAAGGGGCGGGAGGGCGATGTGCGGATGTTGCGCGCCTACGGCGGGGAATTGGGTTTTGATGTCGTTCCCACGGAGGCGCGCCTCCTGGATGGCGCGCGGGTCAGCAGCAGCAGCATCCGCGAACGCCTGGGCAACAGCCAGTTCGAGGAGGCGCAGTCGCTCTTGGGGCGTTATTTCAGCATCAGCGGGCGCGTGGCCCATGGCGCCAAGCGCGGCCGCGAGCTGGGCTTCCCCACGGCGAACATCAACCTGGGCAAGCGCGTCGTGCCGTTGCGGGGCGTGTTCGCCGTCAGCGTCAAGGGGGCGGACGAATTCATCCATTTGGGGGTGGCCAACCTGGGGACACGCCCGGTGTTTGACGAGAAAAAATTGCTCTTGGAGGCCCATCTGTTTGACTTCGACAAGGAGTTCTACGGCAAGCACATCAGCGTCGAGTTTTTCAAACGCCTGCGGGACGAGCAGAAGTTTTCCTCTGTTGACAAGCTGACGGCGCAGATCGCGGCGGACATCAAAGCGGCCCGGGCCTTTTTCGCCAACGCCTCCCGGCCCAGGACCGCCGGCGACGGATGACCGCAAGGGCGGCGCGATGACCGACTACAAGCACACCCTGAATCTGCCCAAGACGGATTTCCCCATGAAGGGCAATCTGCCCCAGCGGGAGCCGGAGCTGTTGCGGCGCTGGCGGGAGCAGGATCTGTACCGGTTGCTCCGGGAACGCAGGGCCGGCCGGAAGAAATACATCCTGCACGACGGGCCGCCCTACGCCAATGGCGACATTCACCTGGGCCACGCCGTCAACAAGATCCTCAAGGACATCATCATCAAGTCCCGCAGCCTGGACGGGCTGGATTGCCCCTATGTGCCGGGCTGGGATTGCCACGGTTTGCCCATAGAACACCAGGTGGAAAAAAAGCTGGGCCGGGCCGGAACAACGGACGCCGCGGCCTTCCGCCGCGCCTGCCGCGCCTACGCCCAAACGCAGATAGACAAGCAGAAAGCCGATTTTCAACGGTTGGGGGTCCTGGGGGACTGGGAGCGGCCCTACCTGACCATGAACTACGAGACCGAGGCCGCCATCACCCGCGCCCTGGGCAAGATGATCGCCGCCGGGCACCTGACCCGGGGGTCCAAGCCGGTCTATTGGTGCGTGGATTGCAAGTCGGCCTTGGCGGAGGCGGAGGTCGAATACCGAGAGCGGGAATCCCCGGCGGTGGATGCGCGCTTTCCCGTGGCCGATGAGGGTGATTTTTTCCGCCGGGCGCCAGAGACGCGGGACCGGGGAGAAGGGCCCCTGTCCGTGATCATCTGGACCACCACCCCGTGGACCCTGCCGGCCAACCAGGCCGTCGCCTTCCACCCGGAGTTTGACTACATCGTGGCGCAGTGCCAAACGCCCCGGGGCCCGGAAAGATTGACGCTGGCGGAGCAATTGGCGGCCCCGGCCCTGGCCCGTTGCGGCGTGAGCGACTACCGGGTCTTGGCCCGGGTCAAAGGGGCGGCCCTGGAAGGCGCGTCCTTGCGGCACCCTTTCTACGACCGCCTGGCGCCGGCGGTCCTGGGGAAGCATGTGACCCTGGAGGCCGGCACCGGCGCCGTGCACACCGCCCCGGCCCATGGCGTGGATGACTACCTGACGGGCCAGGCCTATGGCTTGCCCCTGGCGGACCTGGTGGATGACCAGGGCTGTTTCCGCGAGGAAACCGCCCTGTTTGCCGGGGAGCATGTGTTCAAGGCCAATGCCTCCATCACCCGCGTCCTCAGGGAGCGGAACAATCTGCTGGCGGAGGCCGCCCTGCGCCACAGCTATCCCCATTGCTGGAGGCACAAGACTCCGCTCATCTTCCGGGCCGCGCCGCAATGGTTTTTCAGCATGGACGGGGAAGGTCTGCGGGAACGGGCCCTGGCCGAGATCGGCAAGGCGCGCTGGACTCCCGAATGGGGGGAGCAACGCATGCGCGGCATGGTGGCGGAACGGGCGGATTGGTGCATCTCCCGGCAACGGGCCTGGGGGGTGCCGGTGGCGGTGTTCGCCCACAAGCAGACCGGGGAGCCGCACCCGGACACGCCGGCGCTGATCGAGAAGGCGGCGGCCCGCATAGAGCGGGAAGGCGTGGATGGCTGGTTCGATCTGCCTCCCGAGGCCCTCTTGGGCGCGGAAGCCGCGGACTATGACAAGGTGACGGACATCCTGGATGTGTGGTTCGATTCCGGGGTCACCCATGCCGCCGTGTTGGCGTCCGACGAGCGCTTGGCGTTTCCCGCCGACTTGTACCTGGAGGGGTCTGATCAGCACCGCGGCTGGTTCCAATCCTCCCTGTTGACCTCGGTGGGGATGAATGGCCGGGCGCCTTATCGCGGGGTGCTGACCCACGGCTTCGCGGTGGACGCCAAGGGCATGAAGATGTCCAAGTCCTTAGGCAATGTGGTGTCGCCGCAGAAGGTGGTGAAGACCCTGGGGGCGGACATACTGAGGCTGTGGGTGGCGGCGACGGACTACCGCGGCGAGATGCATGTCTCCGATGAGATCATGAAGCGCACGGCGGAGGCCTACCGCCGGCTCCGCAACACCGCGCGCTACCTACTCGCCAACCTGCGCGGGTTCGATCCGGCGGCCCACCAGTTGCCGGCGGACGAGTTGCTGGAATTAGACAAGTGGGCCCTGGCGGAGACCGCCAAGTTGCAACAGGCGATCATCAAGGCGTACAGCGAGTTTCAGTTTCATCTGCTCTGCCAGAAACTGCGCCATTACTGCGTCGTGACCCTGGGCGGCTTCTACCTGGATGTCATCAAGGATCGCATTTACACGCTGCAGGAGGACAGCCCGGCGCGCCGTTCGGCCCAGACCGCCTTGTTCCACATCGCCGAGGCCTTCGCGCGCTGGTTGGCGCCGGTGCTTAGCTTCACCGCCGAGGAGATCTGGCAACGCCTGCCGGGGCCCCGGGGGCCCTCCATCTTTCTGGAGGACTGGTACGAGGGCATCCCCGCCGTGACGCCCGGGGCCCACTGGCCGGTGGCGCTAAAGGCGCGGGAGGCGGTCAGTCAGGAGCTGGAAGGGTTGCGGGCCGCCGGCGCCATAGGCTCGTCTTTGGACGCGGAGGCGAGCCTGTATTGCAACGGGGAGATCAAGGCCGCCTTGGACTGCCTGGAGGATGAGTTGCGTTTCGTGTTGATCACTTCCCGCGCCGTGGCGCGCGACGCTGAAGACAGGCCAGCGGACGCTCGCCCCAGCGGGATGGAGGGGCTTTGGATTCAGGTCGCGGCCTCGCCCCATGACAAGTGCGCCCGTTGTTGGCACCGTTGCGAAGACATAGGCGCTGACCCGGCGCACCCGACCCTGTGCGGGCGTTGCGTCCTCAACATAGCGGGAGCGGGCGAAACCCGCCGGTTTTCTTAAGAGAGCAAGCGTGCAAAAGACCAATCTGAAATGGCTGTGGTTGACCCTGTTGGTGGCGCTCTTGGACCAGGCCAGCAAGCAGGCGGCCCTGCAGTGGCTGGTTTTCGCCCAGCCCCGCCCGGTGTTGCCGGGTTTCAACCTGACCTTGGTTTATAACACCGGCGCCGCCTTCAGTTTTCTGCGGGACGCAGGGGGCTGGCAGCGTTATTTTTTCATTGTCCTGACCATAGGCGTGAGCATCGCCTTGTTGCTCTGGCTGTCGCGGTTGCCGCCCCGGCGCGCCGGGTTGGCCGCGGCCCTGGCCCTGGTGTTGGGCGGGGCCGCCGGCAATCTGTGGGATCGCCTGCAACACGGCTATGTGATCGACTTTATCCAGCTCTATTGGGACCGGTGGTTCTGGCCGGTGTTCAATGTGGCGGACTCCGCCATCACCGTGGGCGCGGCCCTGTTGGTCATCGACGCCTTCCGCTCCAATCGGGATGAGGCCCCGGCTTGACCGAACTCAGAACCGCCGCGCAATAGGGCGGAACAGGGCAAGTGAAACGAGGAATGACATGCAAAAAAGATCCCTTTGGATGCGATTTATGCCATAATAGGCATCAAGGGTTTTTCAGGGGATACTGAGAAGCTCAACGAAAAATAGTCACCTGTTTTTGAAAAACTTGAAAAAAATGTGAGAGGTTGCAATGACGACTCATGCTGTTCCAAAGGATGAACTAGGCGGCGATGGCGTGGACGCCCGGTTGCGCGCGGTGGAGGAGCGCCTGGCCCGGTTGGAAAACCGGATGGACTATATGGCCACAAAAGAAGATGTCCAGACGCTCAAAATTTGGATTTTGGGTGGTGTGCTGGGTAGCGTCGTTGCAACTATCCCCATAGCCCTGTTCGTGGTCAAGGCTTTTTTCCTGTAGAGAACCTGCTGGGCGATGGCCCATCCCTATTCAGACATGATGCAGATAAAGTTGGCAAACCCCCGCGGCTTTTGCGCCGGGGTGGATCGGGCCATAGAGATCGTCGAACGGGCCTTGGACTTGTTTGGCGCGCCGGTCTATGTGCGCCATGAGGTGGTGCATAACAAATATGTGGTTGATGGCCTGCGGGACAAGGGCGCCGTGTTCGTCGAAGAACTGAGCGATGTGCCGGACGGGGCCACCGTGATCTTCAGCGCCCATGGGGTGTCCAAGGCGGTGCGGGAGGAGGCCGCCTTCCGCCAGTTGCGGGTCTATGACGCCATCTGCCCGTTGGTGACCAAGGTGCACATGGAGGTGGACCGCTACCAAAGCGAGGGTCGGGAGTGCGTGCTAATCGGCCACGCCGGCCATCCCGAGGTGGAAGGCACCCTGGGGCAGTACCAGGCCAGCGGCGCCAACGGGGGCATGTATCTGATCGAATCGGTGGAGGATGTGGGGCGCTTGCAAGTGAAGAACCCGGACTTTCTCGCGTTCGTGACCCAGACCACCCTCTCCATGGACGACACCGCCGCGGTGATAGACGCCCTGCGCCGGCGTTTTCCCCGCATCATCGGCCCCAAGAAAGAGGACATCTGCTACGCCACCCAAAACCGGCAGGATGCAGTGAAGAGACTGGCGGGCGATTGCGATCTGATCCTGGTGGTGGGCTCGCAGAACAGCTCCAATTCGACCCGGTTGAAGGAGCTCGCCCAGAAGAAGAGCGTGCCGGCTTACCTGATAGACAACGCCGCCGAGATCCAGCGGGAGTGGTTGGAGGGCAAGTCCCGGATCGGCCTGACGGCGGGAGCCTCCGCGCCGGAGGTGTTGGTGGAGGAGGTCATAGAGAAGTTAAAGGAATGGGGCGCTCAGGATGTGGAAGAGGCCCAGGGAATACGGGAAAATGTGGTCTTCTCACTGCCTCGAGAGTTGTTGGCCAAACAGGGCCTGGCGAATTAAAACGGCGGCAACCGGGAGGTTGCTCACCGCGCCAACGCGATGAGGTCTCGCAGGATCCGGGCCGTCTCCTCCAGCAACACATCCTGGGCCTCGGTCTCTTCCGCTTCTTCCGGCAACGCCGCGTCTCCAGCGGCCCGGGCCGGCAATGGGGGCAGACCCTGCTCGGCCCGCCAGGCGTTATGGAATTCTTCGGTGGCGGCTAAGCGTTGTTCCCGCTGGGCCCTGCGCCGGTCCTCCAGCAGGGTGACGACCTTGCGGCTCTCAGCCTCCCGCTCGGCTTCCAGCTCTTCCAACAACAGCTGAAACAGCCGGTGTTGCCCCATGCGCCGCTGGTGACGCTCCCGAGCGACCGTGTAGTTCTCCACCGGCGCGTTGGCGCGGGCGTAGCGCGCCGGTTTGATCGCGTCCCAGGGCAGGGCGCCCTTCAGGGAGCGCTCCCCGTGTTCGTCGCTGTATTTGGCGGTGGGAAGGATGATGTCAGGCACGACGCCCCGGCGCTGGTTGCTGCCGCCGCTGATGCGGAAAAACTGGGCGATGGTGAGCTTCACGCGGCCGTGTTTCTTCTCCGGGTCCTCGACGATGCGATCCAGGTCTATGAAATTCTGCACGGTGCCTTTGCCGAAGGTGGGTTCGCCGACGATGACGCCCCGCTGATAGTCCTGCATGGCCCCGGCGAAGATCTCCGCGGCCGAGGCGCTGTGGCGGTTCACCAACACGGCCAGGGGGCCGCCATAGACGATGTCGGGGTCAGGATCCAAATTGATCTCGATCCTGCCTTCAGCGTCCCGGGTCTGCACCACCGGGCCGGCCTCGATGAACATGCCGGTCAGCTCCAGGGCCTCCAGCAACGAGCCCCCGCCGTTGCCCCGCAGGTCGATGATCAGCCCGTCGCAATGTTCATCCCTGAGGGCCGTCAGCAACCTTTTCACATCCTTGGCGGTGCTGTGATAGTCATCTTTCCCCCGGGCCTGGGCCGAGAGGCCGCTGTAGAAGGTTGGCACGCGGATGACGCCCAGCTTGCCGCCCTCGTCGAGTTCGATGATGTCTGAGCGGGCGGCCTGATTTTCCAGTTTGATCTTGTCCCGGGTGAGGGCGATGATCTCGCTGCGGCCCTCCAGGCCCGTTTCCTCAGGCAGAATTTCCAGCCTGACGACAGAGCCTTTGGGGCCGCGGATCAGATCCACCACGTCGTCCAGGCGCCAGCCGATCACATCCACCATCCCACCAGCGGCGCCTTGCCCCACGCCGATGATCCGGTCCTTGGCGTCCAACAATCCGCTAAGTTCGGCGGGGCCGCCGGGAATCACCTCTTGCACCACCGTGTGGTCGCGGTCGGCGCCCAACACGGCGCCTATGCCCTCCAGGGACAGGCTCATGTTGATCTCGAAATTTTGCGAAGAACGAGGAGACAAATAGGAAGTGTGCGGATCCACCGCTGTGGTGTAGGAGTTGATGAAGGCCTGGAACACATCGTCGGCGTTGAACTGAAACACGCTGGTGCGGGCCCGTTCGTAGCGCGAGCGCAGGGTGGCGCGGATCTCGTCCGGGTCTTTGCCCGCCAATTTCAGGTTCAGATAGTCGTTTTTGACCTTTTTGCGCCAGGTCTCATTCAGGGCGGCCTCCGTCTCCGCCCAGTCCGTCTCGCGGCGGTCGAAGCGGTAGGACTCGTTCACGCTGAAATCGAAGGGTTGCTCCAACAAGCGGCGGGCGTGGGCGTACCGTTGCTCAACCCGTTGCCGGTAAAGCCTGAAAATTTCAAAAGCGGGCGTCAGGTTCTTGTTTTTCAGCGCGTCATCCAGGCTGTGGCGGCGCTGTTCGAAACGCCCAATGTCGGCGCTGAGAAAAAAATCGCGATTGGAATCCATATTGTCTATGTAATTGTCCAGGATCCGGCTGGACAGACGGTCGTCAACGGGTTTGCTCTCGTAGTGATAGGCCGCGATGACCCTGAGGATGAGGTCGGTGGCGCGCTCGTGCCGGGCCTGGGGCCGCAGCTCCTCCGCGGCGACAATCCGGGGCGTGGCGCTGGCGCTCCCCGGCAGGGCCAGGGCCAACACCAACCACAGGGGCCGGAGGGATGTTGCGCCCATCAAGGCCTTAGGGGACCGGCGCGGCTTCCAGGACCGCCAGACGCGCCTTCAGGGTTTTCGCCTCCTCCTTGTCGCCCCCCAGGAACCCCGGCGCTTGCTCTAGGTAGCTGATCAGGTCCCGCAGGGCCGCCGGGTTTGCATCGTCTAATTCAACGGCCATCCGGAACGCCGCCACGGTCTTTTTCGCGTAGGACATGGCCTTGAACCAGCCGCTCTCATCGGCGATGCGCCCGTAGCTCTTGCCTAACCAGTGATGCAGGCTCGAGTCCTGCGGCCGGGCCTGGACGGCCGCCTCGAAATGCCGCGCCGCCGCCTCGTAGTCCTCGCGCTCGTAGGCGGCCCTCCCCGCCGCCGGCTCCGCCGCCTCACCCGTCTTGGTTGCCGCGGCGCCCTGGGCCAGGGCCGCTGACAACAGAACCATCCCCGCGGCCAGTTTCCAAGGCCCTGCTCCCCGCCGCCCCTGGGTCCTCAAGCTAATGGGTTTCCAGCAGTTCCACATCGAAGATCAGGGTCTGGTTGGGGCCTATGGGGCCCTGTCCCGCCGCTCCGTAGGCCAGCTCCGGCGGCACATACAGCCGCCATTTCGCGCCCGTTTTCATCAGGGGCAGGGCCTCTTGCCAGCCCTTGATCACCCCGTTAAGGGATAGCGTCAGCGGCGCCTTGCGGGCGTAGGAGCTATCGAACTCCGCGCCATCCAACAGCGTCCCCCGGTAATGCACCGTGACCTTGCCGCCGGGGGTCGGACTGGCGCCATCCCCTGGCTTCAGCGTCTTGTATTGCAGGCCGCTGGCCAGGGCGACAACGCCCTCTTGGCCCCGGTTTTCTTCCAAAAAACGCTGGCCAGCGGCGCGGTTTCGCTCCGCTTCTGAGGCCCGGCGCGTCTGCTCCTGTTGTTGCAGATTGGCGAAGATCGCCTGCATTTCTTGCTGGGACAGCCGCGGTTCCTTGCCGTTCAGCACATCGTCCACCGCCATGAGAAAATGCTCGGCATCCAGATCTATGGGTTGTTGCGCCAGGCTCTGGGAGAAAAACACCCCCAATGCGTAGCTGGCCTTCTGGGCCTCGGTCATGGCCGGCTCAGCGGCCCGGGCCGGGGCAACGGCAAAGACCAGGACGGCCCCCAAGACGATTCCTGGGGCGACTCCTCGGATCGGGGCGGCGCGGCTTCCCGCGCCGGGCGGCGCTTGCGTGTTCATTTCGTTTTCTTGCAGTTTCAACCCGTTGGTTCGGGGGGCCGTTAGTCAAGCCCCAAGAGGGCCAGGGCCTGCCGGACCACTTCCGCGCCGGCGTTTTTTCTGCCGCCTTGCTCGCTCAGGCAACGCCGGTAGGCGCGGGCGCGGGGCTGGCCCCGGAACAGGCCCAGGAGGGGCCGGAGCATGGCGCGTAGGCTCCCGCCGCCGCTCTGGGCGAGCTCCGTCTCCATGTAGAGCATGTAATTCTCCAGCAGTTCCCGGCGGGAAATGGGTTCATTATCCACATTGAACAGGGTCTTGTCCACCCCCGCCAGCAGGCCGGGGTCGTCGCAAACGGCCCGGCCCAACATCGCGCCATCCACCCGTTGCAGGTGCTGTTGCGCCTGCTCCAGGCTTTTGATGCCTCCGTTGATGATGATTTCCAGGTCCGGGAAGTCCTGTTTCAGCCTATAGACCCGCTCGTATTGCAAGGGGGGGAGGGTGCGGTTTTCCTTGGGACTTAGGCCCTGCAGCCAGGCCTTGCGGGCGTGGATGATAAAAGTGCGGCACCCCCCCGCCGCCACGGTGGCGACAAAGCTCGCCAGCCGCTCGTAGCTGTCCAGGTGGTTTATGCCGGTGCGGGTTTTCACTGTGACCGGCGCCGCCACCGCCTCCGTCATGGCGCGCGCGCACTCCGCCACCCGTTCCGGCTCGGCCATCAGGCAGGCGCCGAAGCGTCCGGATTTGACCCGGTCGCTGGGGCAGCCCAGGTTCAGGTTGACCTCGTCATAGCCCCGGGCCTCCACCAGCCGGGCGCAGGCGGCCAGCTCGCCGGGGTCGCCGCCGCCTAATTGCGCGCCGACGGGATGCTCCAGGGGATGGAAGCGCAGATGCCGTTCCGCGTCCCCATGCAACAGGGCGCCGGTGGCGATCATCTCCGTGTACAACATGGCGCGCCGGGACAGCAGGCGCAACAGATAGCGGAAGTGCCGGTCCGTGCGCGCCATCATGGGCGCGACGCTCAGCCTACGATCCAAGCCGCTCATCCAACAAGCTGTTGACGAACCGGGGTCGAAGATAGAAGGCCAGGGGCAGGGCCGCCCCGGCCGCGCCGCCAGCCAGGGTCACGGGGACGCGGCTGGAAGAGCGGGCCGCCTTGGGCCGGAGTTGCAGGCACTCTCCCTGTTCCGCGCTGATCTTGTCGTATTCCCCCAGGCACAGCAAATCGATCAACTCCTGCCAGTCCTGTTCCAGGGCCCGGGCCTGTTCCGGCCTGGGACTCCACAGGAAGGCCTGGCCCACCCGCCGGTTGCCCAGCCGAATGGACGGGTCGGCCTCTATGGGGGCCCACAGGACCCGGGCCAACTTGAAGCGGACGGTGGAGCTGGCCCAGCGCAGGCCGGTCGGCGACTTCATGGGCGCCGCGCAGACGAAAGTCGCTTCCCCGGCGCGGCCGCGGCGGTTGAGGGGCAGGGTCTTCAGCTCTATGCCCAACTGCTGAAAATCGGGTTCGGGGCGCGAAGCGGCGGTGGCCCCCAACCACAGCTCCATGAGCTGGCCAGCCCAGCCCTTGGCCCGGGTCTGGGAGGGGGGAACTGGGACCCTCAGCTCGCGCGCCACCTGTTGCAGCGATTTGCCGGCCAGTTCGCCGCAACGGGCCAAGAGTTCCGCCTCCGAGCTAGGCGGCGCCCGTCTCAGCGGGCCTTCAGGGCCAGGGTGATGGCGTCGCTTAGCCATGCTTGCCGCGCCGCATCGGCGATGATCTGGTTGTCCCGGTCGGTGATGTAGAAGGTGTCCTCGATCCGCTCGCCGTAGGTGGCGATCTTCGCCGCCTGCAAGCGCATGCCGCACAGCTCCAGGGCCGAGCCTATGGAAGAGAGGAAGCCGGGCCGGTCTGTGGCGCTGACCTCCATCACGGTGCGCCGGTTCTTTTCATCGACGCTGAAGGCCACCCGAATGGGGACGGTGAAATGTTTGTATTTGTCCGCTCCCACCTGCCGCACGCGCTTGACGGGCTGGTCCAGGACCGACAGGTTGCTTTTCAGGGTCTCCCGGATCTCTTTCTTTCGCTCCCGGCCCTTGACGGCGGCCCCGGACTGTTCCAGGACGATGAAGGTGTCCAGGGTGTGGCCGTCGGCGGAATTCATGATGCGCGCATCGACGATGTTCAGACGCAACAGGTCCAGGGTCTGGACGCTCCGGGAGAAGATGTTGTCGTGGTCGCGCATGTAGATGAACAGTTCGGTGGCGCCGCTCTTGGCGCTGTCCCGCAACAGGATCAGGGGCAGGGGGGTCTTGCCGTTTTTCAGCGCCGCCTGGGTGTGCCAGGCGATCTCGTCGGGCCTGTGGCGGATGAAATAATCGTCGCTGAGGCGGGCCCAGGCCCCTTCGATGCCGGCCTCCCCGTCCCCGCCTTGCTTAAGCAACGCCAGGGCCTGGGCTTTCGCTTCCCGCACCAAGGCCTCTTTGTCGATGGGGTTTTCCAGCCCGCGCCTCAGGGCGGACGCGGTCTTGGCGTGGAGTTCGGCCAACAAGGCGGCTTTCCAGCTGTTCCAGAGTTGCGGGTTGGTGCCGTTGATGTCCGCCACCGTTAGCGCGTAGAGATAGTTCAGGCGCGTGGCGTCCCCCACTTTTTGAGCGAAGGCCTTGATCACTTCCGGATCGTTGAGATCTTCTTTTTGCGCCGTTTTGGACATCAGCAGGTGTTCCTGCACCAACCACGCCACCAGCCTGGCGTCGTACTCGCTCAGGTGGTGTCGCTTGCAAAACCGCCCCGCGGCCTCGGCCCCCAGCCCGGAATGATCGCCCCCCCGCCCCTTGGCCAAGTCGTGGAACAGGCCCGCCAAATACAGCAACTCCTGTTTGGGTATCTCCCGCAGAATGTAATGGCACAGGGGAAACCGCGAGGCGTACTCGTCCAGGCCGAAGCGCCGCAGGTTTCTGATCACGAACAGGATGTGCTCGTCCACCGTATAGACATGGAACAGGTCGAACTGCATCAGGCCCTCGATCATGGCGAACTCCGGCAGATAGGCGCCCAGGACCCCGTACTTGTGCATGCGTTGCAACTCGTGTCCCACCCGGCGCGGTTGGCGGATGATCTCCAGGAACAGGCTCTGGTTTCTGATGTCCTCCCGGAACCTGTCGTCTATGAGAACCAGGGACTCCCGGATGAGCCGCACCGTGCTGGCTCTGACGCCCTTGATGCCTGGGTTCTGTTGCAACAGCAGGAAGATCTCCAGCAGGGCGAAGGGGTAGCGCTTGAAGACCCCGCGGTTTTTCGCCTCGATAAAATCGTTCCTGATCTGGAAGCGCTTGTTCAGGGGCCGGATTTTTTCCCGCCGCCGCGCGTAGATGATCTCTTCCTGAAAGTGTTGCAACAGCATCTCGTTCAGGCGGCTGATCTCCTTGGCTGTCTGGTAGTAGCTCTTCATGAATTTCTCGACGCCAGCGTTGTTCCGGCCCCGGCAGCCGAACTTGCGCGCCACCTGTTTCTGGTAGTCGAACAGCAACCGGTCCTCCCCCCGTCCCGCCGCTAGGTGCAGCGTGTAGCGCACCCGCCGCAGGAAATTGCGGCCCGACTCCAGGGCGTGACATTCCGCGCGGGTCAGGAAGCCGTGCCGCGCCAGGTCCTTCAGCCCGGTCGCGCCGAAGTGCCTTTTCGCCACCCACTCCACGGTTTGCACATCCCGCAGTCCACCGGGGCCTTCCTTGACATTGGGTTCCAGGTTGTGTTCGTTGTTGTCGTATTTGCGATGGCGTTGCGCCTGTTCGGCCCACTTGGCCTCGAAGAATTTTCGGGAGGGCCAAACCTTGTTCGGCCCCGTGAGCCTCAGCATGGCGCGGTGCAAGTCCTCGTTGCCCGCCAACAGCCTGGATTCCATCAGATTGGTGGCCACGGTCACATCGGCTCGGGCCTCGCTCAAGCACTCCTTGGGGGTTCTTACGCTGTGCCCCAGGGCCAGGCCCAGGTCCCACAGAAAGGCGAGAAAGGCCTCTATGCCCGATTGCAGTTGCCGGCGTGAACGGGGCGTCGCCAACAGGGTCAGGTCTATGTCCGACCCCGGTTGCAAGTCCCCGCGCCCGTAGCCGCCGACAGCCACCAACGCCGCGTTGCCGTCGTCCGGGAGATGGGCGCGCCAGGCGGCGGCAAGCAAGTGGTCCATCAGCCGCCCCCGTTGCGCTATCACTTCCTCCACGGGGGCGCCGGCCTCGAACCGCTGAGTCAGATAGCGGTCGCCCTGGGCCAAGGCGTCCTTGAAGAGGCTGGCGCGGGGCGCGTTCGCCTTGGGGACGCCGCTGAGGGACGCCTCCAGCGCCGGCAAGGGATTGGTCGTGGCGGCCACGCCTAAAAGCGCTCCTCAGGGCGCCGGGTCAGCACTTCGACGCCGGTGGCGGTGACCAACAGAGTATGCTCCCACTGGGCGGAAAGGGAATGATCCTTGGTGACCACCGTCCAGTTGTCGGGCAACAACTTCACATGGCGCTTGCCGGCGTTGATCATGGGTTCTATGGTGAAGGTCATGCCGGGCTCCAAGGGCATCCCCGCGCCCGGTTCGCCGTAGTGCAGGACTTGCGGGTCCTCGTGGAAGACCCGGCCTATGCCGTGGCCGCAGTATTCCCGCACCACGGAGAATTGCCGGGCCTCGGCGTGGCTCTGCACGGCGTGGCCCAAGTCGCCCAAATGGGCCCCAGGCCGCACCGCCGCTATGCCCCGCAACAGACATTCGTAGGTGGTCTCCACCAGCCGCCGAGCCCGCACTGAGGGCTGGCCCACGAAAAACATCTTGCTGGTGTCGCCATGAAACCCGTCTTTGATGACGGTGATGTCGATGTTGAGGATGTCGCCATCCTTCAGCTTCTTGTCGCTAGGTATGCCGTGGCAAACCACATGATTGACTGAGGCGCAGATGGACTTGGGAAAGCCGCGGTAGTTCAGGGGGGCCGGCTCAGCCCCCAGCTCTTGGGTGATGTAGTCATGGCAGAGGCGGTCCAGCTCCGCTGTGGTTCGGCCCGCCTGCGCGTGGGGGCCTATCATTTCCAACACGGAGGAGGCCAGGGCTCCCGCCACGCGCATCTTGTCTATTTCTTCTTCGGTTTTTATGGAGACCGCCATGGCGTTCGCCTCAAGGATTTCAGCGCCCGGCGCGGCGGCGCCGGACCAGGATCCCTCTTTTCGTTTGTCGTTTTGGGGTTTTCATGTTATAAAGGAAGCGCTATTATGGCAAATCCGGCGCAGGCAGCGGCGCGCGTTCGCGGCGCGGTCTGCCCGGCGACGACAATCACACACGCGCGTCGTCTAACGCCTATTGGGGTCCTGGCCGCCCGGCGGCCGGGCGGTATGCGTGGCGCGCGGAGGCTTAACCCTGAAGAGGAGCGAAAGCAACCATGTCTGAACTCAGCATGAGAGAGATGCTGGAAGCTGGCATCCATTTTGGCCACCAGACCCGCTATTGGAATCCCAAGATGGCGGATTACCTGTTTGGCCACCGCAACAAAATTCACATCATCAACCTGGAGAAGACCCTGCCGCTGTTTCAGGAGGCCCTGAACTTCGTCGGCAAGCTGGCGGCCAAGCGCGGCACGGTGTTGTTCGTCGGCACCAAGCAGGCGGCCCAGCAGATCATCAAGGAGGAGGCCCAGCGTTGCGAGATGCCTTATGTCAACCTGCGCTGGCTGGGAGGCTTGTTGACGAATTACCAGACGGTCAAGCAGTCCATCAAGCGCCTGCAGGAACTGGAAGAGAGGAAGGCCGATGGCGGCATGGAGAAGATGAGCAAGAAGGAAACGCTGCATCTGGAGCGGGAACTGGAAAAACTGGAGCGAAATCTGTCCGGCATCAAGGACATGAACGGTTGGCCTGACGCGCTGTTTGTGTTGGATGTGGGCTACGAGGATATCGCTGTCAGCGAGGCGCGGAAGCTCAAGATACCCATTGTGGGCGTGGTTGACAGCAACAACAACCCCGATGGCATCGACTATGTCATCCCCGGCAACGACGACGCCATACGCTCCATCCGGTTCTACGCGCGGGAGATAGCGGACGCCATCATCGCTGGGCGCGTCTCCGTCGCCCACTTGGGCGAGGGCCGCGACAAGGAAGAGTTTGTGGAGCTGGACGCCGACGACGCGCCGGTCGCCGCCAGGAAGGAGGGCGCGGCAGGCAAGAAGACGACGAAGAAAAAGAAGAAAAAAGTCGTGGCGCCAGGCCCCAAGGCCAAAGCGGAGGGCAAAGGGGACGAGAAGGCCGCCGACAAGTCCTCGGCTCCAAAGGCGGAGGCCAAAGGGGATGAGAAGGCCGCCGACAAGTCCTCGGCTCCAAAGGCGAAGGCCAAAGGGGACGGGAAGGCCGCTGGCAAGCCCTCGGCTCCAAAGGCGAAGGCCAAAGCGGATGAAAAGACCGCTGGCAAGCCCTCGGCTCCAAAGGCGGAGGCCAAAGGGGACGAGAAGGCCGCCGACAAGCCCTCGGCCCCAAAGGCGAAGGCCAAAGCGGGCGCCAAAGCGGACGAGAAGGCCGCCGACAAGCCCTCGGCTCCAAAGGCGAAGGCCAAAGGGGATGAGAAGACCGCCGACAAGCCCTCGGCCCCAAAGACGGAGGCCAAAGCGGATGAAAAGACCGCCGGCAAGCCCTCGGCTCCAAAGGCGGAGGCCAAAGCGGATGAAAAGACCGCTGGCAAGCCCTCGGCTCCAAAGACGAAGGCCAAAGGGGACGAGAAGACCGCCGCTCCTGAAACGGCGGACACCGGCGCCGGGGAAGCCGCCCCCGAAGCGCCAGCCGCCGTTGCGGAAGACGCGGGGTGAGGGCCTAGCCGATGGACATCACCGCAACCATGGTAAAGGCCTTAAGGGAGAGAACGGGAGCCGGAATGATGGATTGCAAGCGGGCCTTGCAGGAGGCTGGCGGCGATATCGAGGCCGCCATCGATGCGATGCGCAAATCCGGCGTGGCCCAGGCGGCCAAGAAAGCGGGACGCATCGCCGCTGAAGGCGTGATTGTTGCCGCCATGGCGGAAGACGAGAGCCGGGCCCTGCTGTTTGAGGTGAATTGCGAGACGGATTTCGTCGCCCGGGACGAACATTTTTTGGCGTTTTCCCAGGCCTTGGCCACGACGGCCTTGGCCGGCGCGCCAGCAGACCTGAAGGCGGTCGGGGCCCTGCCCCTGGAGGGTGCCGGTTGCTCCGTGGAGGAGGCCCGATTGCAATTAGTGGCCAAGCTGGGGGAAAACATCAGCTTGCGCCGGTTCGCCACCCTGGAGAGGACCGCCGGCGGCGCGTTGGGGCTTTACCTGCACGGCAAACGCATAGGCGTGATCGTGTCCCTGTCCGTGAACGACCCTGGTCTGGCCCGGGATCTGGCCATGCATGTCGCCGCCTCCAGCCCCTTGTGCGTCTCCCCGGATGAGTTGCCGGCTCCGCTCATGGAGCGGGAACGGGCGATCCAGCTGGCCCGGGCCCGGGAAGCGGGCAAACCGGAGCCCATCGTTGAGAAAATAGCGGCGGGCCGATTGGAAAAATTCATCAAGGAGAACACCTTGTTGGGGCAGAGTTTCATCAAAGACCCGGAGCTCTCTGTCTCGGCCCTGTTGCAACAGCGCAAGGCCGCGGCCCGCGACTTCGCGCGCTTCGAGGTGGGCGAGGGCCTAGAGAAAAAACAGGACAATTTCGCGGCGGAAGTGATGCAACAGGCAGGGGTGGTCGGGCCCGGCGCCGGCGGGTGAGCGCTGTGTCCGAAGCGGAGGCCTTGCGTTACCGGCGGGTTCTCATCAAGTTGAGCGGCGAGGCCCTGATGGGCGAGGCCCGGCACGGCATCGAGCCGGCGGTGGTCAAGCGGCTGGCGAGCGAGGTGGTGGAGTTGCGCCAGGCCGGCGCCGAAATCGCCATGGTGTTGGGGGCGGGGAATTTTTTCCGCGGTTCCGGCCTGGCCGCGGCCGGGGTGGAGCGGGTGGCGGCGGACTACATGGGCATGTTGGCCACCATTATGAATTCCATGGCCCTGCAGGACGCCCTGGAGCAACTTGGCTCTTACGCGCGGGTCATGTCCGCCATCAAGGTGGGCGAGGTCTGCGAGGACTACATCAGGAGGCGGGCGGTGCGCCACCTGGAAAAAGGCCGGGTGGTCATTTTCGCCGCCGGCACGGGCAACCCGTTTTTCACCACGGATTCCGCCGCCAGCCTGCGGGCGGTCGAGATCAACGCCGATTTGCTGATCAAGGCCACCAAAGTGGATGGGGTGTATTCCGCCGATCCGGCCCGGGACCAGACCGCGCAACGCTTTGAGGTCTTGAACTACGACCAGGTTATCGAGAAAAAATTGGCCGTGATGGACACGACGGCCGTCGTGTTGTGCCGCGAAAACGACATGCCGTTGCGGGTGTTGGACATGATGCGGCCCGGCGCGCTGTTGCGGGCGGCCCAGGGCCTGAACGAAGGCACCTTGGTGGCCGCGGCGGCCTGAGGGGCGCCCTTCAACGCCGGCGCCAGGAGAGAAGACCATGACCGAAGATGTGTTGAAAGACGCGGATGCGCGCATGAACAAGACCCTGACGGCCCTGCGCCAGGAGTTTTCCCGGGTGCGGGCCGGGCGGGCTCATCCGGGCCTGTTGGAGCAGGTGATGGTGAATTACTACGGCACTGAGGTGCCGCTCAACCAGGCGGCGAACATCAGCGTGTTGGACCCCCAGACCCTCAGCGTCTCCCCCTGGGACAAGAGCGCGGTGGCGGCTATCGAGAAGGCCATCCTGCAGGCCGGCCTGGGACTGAACCCGGTCACCACCGGCGGGGTGATGCGCGTGCCGTTGCCGGTCCTGACCGAGGAGCGCCGCAAGGAACTGATCAAGGTGACGCGAGGCATGGCGGAAAACGCCCGGGTGGCCATGCGCAACATCCGGCGCGACGCGAACCACCACTTGAAGGACGAACTCAAAGAGAAGCTCATCACCGAGGACGAGGAGCGCAAGCAGGAAACCCAGATCCAGAAGATCACCGACGCCCACATCAAGGAAGTTGAGCAGTTGCTCAAGGAAAAAGAAGCGGAGCTGATGGAGATCTAGACGGGCCGGCCCCCGTCTGTCCCGCCATGCGCGCTCCAGTGGACCAGGCGCCGAAACACGTCGCCATCATCATGGATGGCAACGGCCGCTGGGCCAAGGCCCGGGGCCTGCCCCGCGCCGCGGGTCACAAGGCCGGCGTCGCCGCCTTGCGTGAAGTGGTCAAACACAGCGTCCGCCGCGGCCTGGACATCCTCACCGTGTACGCCTTCAGCAGCGAAAACTGGCAACGCCCCAACAACGAAGTCTCCCTGTTGATGGAATTGTTCGTCACGGCCCTGAAAGACGAGGTGGGCGAACTCCGCGAGAACAATGTCAAACTCTCTTTCATCGGCGACCCGTCCGGTTTTCCCGGCCCCCTGCGAACCTCCATAGAGTGGGCCCAGCGCGCCACCGCGGACAATGACGGCCTGCACCTGGTGGTGGCGGCGAATTATGGCGGGCGCTGGGAGATCGCGTCCGCCTGCCGGGAATTGTTGGCCGTCGCGTTGCGCGCCGGAGGCGGCCTTGAACAAGTGTCAGAAGAGGCTCTGGCCCGGTGCCTGAGCCTGCCCCAGTGCCCGGATCCGGACCTGTTCATACGCACCGGCGGGGAGTTGCGGATCAGCAATTTCCTGCTCTGGCAATTGGCCTACACGGAACTGTATTTCACTGAGGTCTATTGGCCGGACTTCGACAATGGCGAGTTCGACAAGGCCCTGCAGTGGTATGTGGGCCGGCAACGCCGCTTTGGCCGCACCTCCGAGCAGGTGGCCCGAAGTGAAAACGCGGGCTGAGGGCGCCCGGATGCTGACGGCCCTGGCGGCGGCGCCGCTGGTGGCCGCCGCCACGGTTTGGGGAGGCGCGGGGGCCTTCGCCGGGCTGACGGCGTTGGCGGTCCTGGCCGGGGCCTGGGAATGGGCCGGGCTTGCCGGGTTCGGGCGCGCTCGCCACCGGGCCCTGTTTCTCCTGTGCATGGCTTGCCTGTTAGGGGCCTGCCATTGGCTCGCGATCCCTTGGTTGCCGCTGGCGGCGGCGGCCCTGGCCCTGGTCTGGTGGGGCCTGGCTTTGGGCTTGATCATCCGCTGGCAACGGGGCGCGGCGTCGCGCCATGGCCCCTGGGCGCGGGGGCTGGCGGGCCTCCTCACTCTAGGACCTGCCTGGGTCTGCCTGACGGCCCTGCACCGGGAGCCGTCCGTCTTCGGCGCCCCCGGCCCCTGGGCGGCCTTGGCCCTGTTGCTCATGGTCTGGAGCGCGGACACGGGGGCCTGGTTCGCGGGACGGCGCTGGGGGCGCCGCAAGCTGGCCCACCGGGTCAGCCCCGGCAAGACCTGGGAGGGGCTGTGGGGCGGCATGGCCGCCGGCCTGGCGGCGGGCGCGGCCTGCTCCCTGTGGTTGCCGCCATTGACTCCGGGCCGGTTCGCCTTGTTCATGGCCGCCTGCGTGGCGGTCCTGGGGGCCGCCGTCGTCGGCGACCTGGGGGAGAGCCTGGCGAAGCGGCAAGCGGGCCTGAAAGACAGCGGTAGCTTGTTTCCCGGCCACGGCGGCGCCTTGGATCGGATCGACAGCCTGACGGCGGCGGCCCCCGTGTTTTTCTTGTGCGCCCTGCTATTGGAGAAGATCGGATGACCGGCGTCGCCCTGTTAGGCTCCACTGGAAGCATCGGGAGCAGTGTCCTGGATGTCATGGCTCGGCACCCGGACCGGTTTGAGCTGGCGGCGGTCACCGCGAACACCAATGTGGAGGCCTTGCTGGAGCAATGCCGGACCTGGCGGCCCCGCTACGCGGCCATGGCGGATCCCGACGCGGCGGAGCGGTTGCGTCAGGCCCTCAAACCGGTGGCGCCGGAGGTGGAGGTGTTGGCGGGGCCGGAAGGGTTGCGGACCGCGGCCTGTTGCCCCGAGGCGCGCCATGTGTTGGCGGCCATCGTGGGCGGGGCGGGGTTGTTGCCCACCTTAGCCGCCGCGGAGCAGGGCAAGCGGGTGTTGTTGGCGAACAAAGAGGCCCTGGTCATGTCGGGAAAACTCTTCATGGACGCGGCGCGCCAGAACGGCGCGGAACTGCTTCCCATAGACAGCGAGCACAACGCCGTGTTCCAGTGCCTGCCCCGGGACTGCGGCGCGGGATTGCAACAGGCCGGCGTCGTCCGCATCCTGCTGACAGCCTCCGGCGGCCCCTTCAGGACCACGCCCCTGGCGGCCTTGCGGGAGGTCACCCCTGAGGAGGCCTGCGCCCACCCCAACTGGGACATGGGTCGAAAGATCTCGGTGGATTCCGCCACCATGATGAACAAGGGGCTGGAGGTCATCGAGGCCTGCTGGCTGTTCGATGCCGCCGCGGCGCAGGTCGAGGTGTTGATCCACCCGGAGAGCGTCGTCCATTCCCTGGTGGAATACGCCGATGGCTCGGTGTTGGCCCAGCTGGGCAACCCGGACATGCGAGGCCCTATCGCCCACGCCCTAGCTTGGCCGGAACGCATGGAATCCGGCGTCGCGAGGCTGAGCCTGGTGGATGTGGCGCAACTGAATTTCGCCAAGCCTGACCTGGACCGGTTTCCCTGCCTGGGGCTGGCGCGGCAGGCCCTGGTCCAGGGGGGAACGGCCACGGCCGTGCTGAACGCCGCCAATGAAGTGGCGGTGCAGCGATTCCTGGAGCGGCAAATCCGTTATACTGCCATCCCCGGCGTGGTGGAAAAAACCCTGGAAGAACTTGGCGGCGGTCCCGCCGACTCCATAGAGCGCGTCTTGGCCGCCGACGAACAGGCGCGGGAATGCGCGGACGCCCACTGCCTGAGAGTGAGACAATGATGATTTTAGCGACGTTGCTTCAAGCCGCGCTGGCTTTCCTGTTGGCCATAGGGGCCTTGATCACCGTCCATGAGTTTGGACATTACTGGGTGGCCCGGCGTTGCGGCGTGCAGATCCTGCGCTTCTCCATCGGGTTTGGCCGCCCGCTGTGGAAGCGCCGGTTCGGCCCGGACGACGCCGAGCTGGTGGTGGCCATGATCCCCTTAGGAGGCTATGTGAAGATGTTGGATGGCCGGGAGGAGGGGCTGTCGCCAGACCAGCGCTCCCGTTGCTTCGGCGACAAGTCCCTGGCGCAGCGTTCCGCCATCGTGTTGGCGGGCCCCCTGTTCAATTTTCTGTTCGCTATCGCGGCGTACACGCTGCTCTATCTCATCGGTGAGACGGGCCTGAGGCCCTTGGTGGACGAGGTGGCGGCGGAGTCGCCGGCCGCCCAGGCTGGCTTCCTTCCCGGGGACGAGATCACGGCGGTCAACGGGCGCAAAACCCCCACCTGGAAAGCCGTCGCGAATGTCTGGGTGGTGGGGGTGGTGGAAGGCGAATCCATGCCCGTGGAGGCCCGGCGCCCCGGGGCGGGCCAGCCCCCGCGGGAACTGGAGCTGGATCTGGCGGCGGTCGATATCGATGAACTGGCGGAGCAGAGCCTGTTGACGCTGGTGGGCATCAAACCGGTCCGGCCCGCCGCGCCGGCGGTGGTCGGCGCGCTCCTGTCCGCCGGGGCGGCGGCCCGGGATGGCCTCAAGGAGGGCGACCGGATCATCGCCGTGAACGGGGAGCCGGTGGAAGACTGGCCGCACTGGGTGAAGATCGTCCAAGCCAGCCCCGGCGCCGCCCTGGCGGTGGAGGCGCAGCGGGAGGGTCAGACCATTCAGCTGACCCTGACCCCGGCGGCGCGGGCCGACGAGGCCGGGAAGACCATGGGCTACATCGGGGCGGCCCCTGAGCTAGGCGAGGCGCAAACGCCGCAACATCTCGCCATCGTCGAATCCTATCCGCCTCACACGGCCCTGGCCAAGGGCGTCGCCAAAACGGCGGAGATGTCCGTTCTGACCCTGAGCCTGTTGGCGAAGATGGTCCTGGGGGATGTCTCCACGCGGAACCTGAGCGGCCCCATACGCATCGCCCAGTACGCGGGGGAGACGGCCCGTCTGGGGCCTGCCACCTTCCTGACCTTTTTGGCCCTCATCAGCATCAGCCTGGGGGTCTTGAATTTGTTGCCCATCCCCATGTTGGACGGAGGGCATTTGCTGTATTTCCTGTTGGAGTTTCTCAAAGGCAGCCCGGTGTCCGACGCCGCGCAACTGGTCGGCCTGAGGGTGGGCCTGGCCCTGCTGTTGTGCCTCATCGGCTTGGCGCTCTACAACGATGTTCTGCAACTGCTGAAATAAGGCATAATGCCGGCATGGGCCTTCTGACAAGTCCAAGCAGGTCATCCCCCTTGAAACTGAGCGCGGCGCTGTGCGCGTTGGCGCTCCTGTGCGCCGCCGGGGCGGTCCTGGCCCAGAATGAAGTCGCCGACGAGCAAACCGAGTTTGTCATCGGCGCGCTCCGCGTGGAGGGCCTGCAACGGCTGACCTCAGGGACGGTCTTCAACTACCTGCCCTTGGAAGTGGGCGATGTGTTCACCCCGGCCTTGTCGGCGGAGGCTGTCAGCGCCCTGTTCAAGACCGGTTTCTTCGATGATGTGCAACTCTCGCGGGACGGCGACGCCTTGGTCATCACCGTGAAGGAGAGGGCGGCCATAGGCAGCATAACCATCAGCGGCAACAAGGACATCAAGACTGAGGACCTGTTGGACGGCCTGAACCAGGTGGGTTTCGCCGAGGGCCGAGTGTTCGATCAGTCGCAACTGGACGGCCTGGAGCGCGAGTTGCGTCGGCAGTACTTCTCCGCGGGCAAGTACGCCGTCAAGATCAATTCCCAGGTGACCCCCCTGTCCGACAACCGGGTGGCGGTGTCCATAGACATCTCCGAAGGCAAGGCGGCGAAGATCCGCCAGATCAACATCGTGGGCAACCATTCCTTCCCGGAAGAAGACCTGTTGGAGGAGTTCGAACTGTCTCAGCCCACGCTGTTCTCTTTTTTCACGAAAGACGACCAGTATTCGCGCCAGAAACTCTCCGGCGACCTGGAGACCCTGCGCTCTTTCTACCTGGACCGGGGCTATGTCAACTTCAGCATCGATTCCACCCAGGTGTCCATCCCCCCCGACAAGAAGGACATCTACATCACCATCAACATCACGGAGGGCGACCAGTATGTGGTCTCGGGAGTCAAGCTGGCGGGCGAGTTCATCCTGCCTGAGGAGCGCCTGTCCCGCATGGTCACCCTGTCTCAGGACAGCCTGTTCTCACGCAAGCAGGTGACCGACAGCAGCACTTGGATGACCGAGTTGCTGAGCGACGCCGGCTACGCCTTCGCCAATGTCAACGCCATCCCGGACATCAACGAGGAGGACAAGACGGTGGAGGTCGTCTTTTTCATCGACCCTGGCAAGCGCGTCTATGTGCGGCGGATCGATTTCACCAACAACACCCGCACCCGGGACGAGGTCCTGCGGCGGGAGATGCGGCAACAGGAGGGGGGCTGGTTCTCCACCTCGAAGATAGAAAGGGGGAAGATCAGACTGCAACGGTTGGGGTTTTTCGAGGAGGTCAATGTGGAGACGCCCGCGGTGCCGGGTTCCGCGGACCAGGTTGATGTTAACTACACGGTCACCGAGCGTCCCTTCGGGAACTTCTTGGCGGGATTGGGGTTTTCGCAAAACCAGGGTCTGATCTTTCAGACCAGCATCACCCAGGAGAACTTCCTGGGCTCCGGCAAGCGCATGCAATTCGCTTTCAACAACAGCAAGATCAACCGCCGTTTCGCGGTGGGTTATTTGAATCCCTACTACACGGTGGATGGCATCAGCCGCGGTTTCAATGTCAGCCACCAGGAAACGGACGCCTACGACGCCAATGTCACCGCCTTCGACAGCCGGGTGACGGGGGCCGGGGTCAACTTCGGCCTGCCGGTGACCGAGTACAATTTCGTCAGCGTCGCCTTGGGCTACGAAAACACTCGCCTGTCCAGCAGCGACTTCTCGGCCCGGCAGGTGCGGGACTTTATCGAACAGTCCGGCAGAAAGTTCGACATTCTCAGGCTCTCCACGGCGTTTTCCTACGACACGCGCAACCGCGCCATACTGCCGACTCGGGGGGTGCAGCACCGGATCAGTTCGGAGTTCGCCGTGCCTTCCTTCGGCAATTCCATAGAGTTCTTCAAGTTGGGCTACCGCGCCCAGTGGTACCACCCGGTGTTGCGCGATTTCATTTTCACCATCAAGGGCGATGTGGGCTACGGGGATGGCCTGTTCGGCACCGACGATCTGCCATTCTTCGAAAACTTCTACGCTGGCGGCCCCCGTTCGGTGCGCGGCTATGAGGAAAACACCCTGGGGCCCCGGGATTCCAACAACCGCCCCCTGGGGGGCAACATCCGCATCACCGGCGGGGCGGAGATGATTTTCCCCCTGCCGTTCCTCAAGGAATTCAAGCAGGTGCGGTTCGCCGCGTTCTTTGACGCGGGCAATGTGTACGCCAGCGGCGAGCCATTCAGTTTCAACGAGATCCGTTATTCCACCGGGCTGAGCGGAATCTGGATCTCGCCTTTTGGCTTGGTAAGTGTTAGCATAGCGAGACCCATAGGCGACAAGATGGGGGACGAGACGCAACCGTTCCAATTCACCTTTGGCTCGACATTTTAATCTGGAGAGAGAGAGTTTATGAGGTTTGCCCGCTTCCTGACTTATGTTTCGCTCTTGGCCTTGGGGCCGGGAGCCATCGCCGAGGATTACAAGATCGGCGCCGTGAACGCCATTCGCATCCTGGAGCAATCGCCCCAGGCCGAGAAGATGCGCAACATGATTGAAAAGGAATTCGCCCCTCGGGACCGGGAGCTGGTCAACGCGCAGAAGGCCCTGAAGGAGATGGAAGACCGTCTGACCAAGGACGCCCCCATCATGAGCGAATCGGAGCGCGCCAAGCTGGAGCGGGACATACTCAACGCCCGCCGCGATCTGAAACGTAGCCAGGACGAGTTTCGCGAGGACCTGACCTTCCGGCGCAACGAGGAGATCGCGGGGATCCAGAAGGAGATCGTCGATGCCATCAACGCGGTCGCCAGGGAAAACCAGTTCGACATGGTGCTGAACGAGGGGGTGATCTACGCCAGCCCCAAGGTTGACATCTCCCAGCTGATCATAGATCGCCTGAGGGAGCAGAACGACGCCGGGAAGGACGCAGTCCCCGCGGCAGAGTAAACCCATGGCGTTGACCCTGGGGGAGATCGCCGCCAATATCGACGCGGAACTGCAAGGCGATCCCGCCCGCGTCATCGCCAATGTCGCCGCCCTGCGCCAGGCCGGGAGCGAACACCTGTCTTTTCTCGCCAATCGGCGTTACCGCGGGCTCCTGAAGACCACCAAAGCCGCCGCGGTCATCGTGGCCGCCGCGGACGCGCCGGCCTGTCCCGCCGCCCGGCTGATCTGCGACGATCCCTACCTGGCTTACGCCAAGGCTGTCCGGTTGCTCAACCCGGAGGCGGGGTTTGAGCCGGGGGTTCACCCCACGGCGACGGTGGCCGCCGACGCGCGCCTGGCCCCCGACTGTTTGGTGGGCCCCCAAGTCGTGGTGGGCCGGGGCGCCGTCATCGGCGCCAGAACCCGAATCGACCCGGGTTGCGTCATAGACGAGCAGGTGAGCATCGGCGCCGATTGTCGCCTGCGGGCCGGCGCGACCCTGTTGCGGGGCGCGCGGGTGGGAGACCGGGTGGTCATTTTCCCCGGCGCCGTCATCGGCGCGGACGGTTACGGTTTTGCCCAGGACGGGGGGAAGTGGCTGAAAATTCCCCAGCTGGGAGGCGTCGTCATAGAAGACGATGTTGAGATCGGGGCGAACACCACCATAGATCGGGGCGCCTTGGGGGACACCGTCATCGAAGCGGGGGTCAAAATTGATAACCAGGTGCAGATCGGTCACAATGTCCGGGTGGGCGCCCACACTGCCATCGCCGGGGCCGTCGCCATCGCCGGCAGCGCCAAGCTGGGGCGGCGTTGCCAGATCGGCGGCGCCTGCGCCATTAACGGGCATATAGAGATCGCCGACGATGTGACCATTACCGGCATGTCAGGGGTCGCCAACGACATCAAGCAGGCCGGCGTCTATTCCGGCGGCGCGCCAGCAATCACGAGCAACCTGACTTGGCGCAAGAACATGGCGCGGTTCAAGCAACTGGATCAACTGGCGCGCCGGCTTTTCGCATTGGAGCGGAGCGCGCCAACGCCAGCCGGGAGGGAGCAGGGGCATGGCTGAGTTGGACATCAATCAAATCAGGCGCATGTTGCCGCACCGCTACCCCTTCCTGCTGTTGGACCGGGTGACGGACTATGAGGCGGGCGCTTCCCTGACCGCGATCAAAAATGTGACCATCAACGAGTCTTTTTTCCAAGGGCATTTCCCCCAGCGGCCCATCATGCCGGGCGTCTTGATCGTGGAGGCCATGGCCCAGGCCGCCGCCTTGCTGGGCCTGGTGTCCGGCGCGGAATTGGAGCCCGGCCAGCTCTATTATCTAGCGGGGGTTGACAAGGCGCGGTTCAGAAAGACCGTCGTCCCCGGCGATCAGTTAGTGATAGAGGCGAGGCTTCTCGCTGTGCGCCGAAACCTGTGGCGGTTCGCCTGCGTGGCGAAGACGCAAGAGCGGCTCGTCGCCGACGCCGAGTTGTTGACCACCGTCGCGGGCGCGGAAGCTTGATAGACCCTAAGGCAAGCGTGCATCCCGGCGCGGAACTGGGGGCCGGCGTGGAAATCGGCCCCGGCGCGGTGGTGGGAAAGGGGGTGGAGCTGGGGGACGATTGCGTCATAGGCCCCTACGCGGTCATCAAGGGGCCGACCCGCATAGGCCGGGGCACCCGCATCTTCCAGTTCGCTTCCATAGGCGACGACCCCCAGGACAAGAAATACCAGGGTGAGCCGGAGTCCCGCCTGGAGATCGGGGCCGGCAATGTCATCCGCGAGTTTTGCAGCATCAACAGAGGCACGGCCCTGGGGGGCGGCGTGACCCGCATAGGCGACAACAACTGGATCATGGCCTATGTCCATGTGGCCCACGACTGCCTGGTGGGGAGCAACACGGTGTTCGCCAACAACGCGGCCCTGGCGGGCCATGTGATCGTGGAGGATTTCGCCATCCTGGGGGGCTGCACCGGCGTGCATCAATTCTGCCGGATGGGGCGTCACAGCATCACGGCCATTGCCACCATCATCGTCAAGGATGTGCCGCCGTTTCTGATGGTCGCTGGCAACACCGCCCGTCATGCGGGCCTGAACAAGGAGGGGCTAAGGCGCAACGGGTTTTCCCAGGAAGCGGTGAAGGCCATCGAAAAGGCCTATCGCGTGGTCTATCGCGAAAGACTGATCCTGAAAGACGCCTTGGAAAGGCTGGAAACGCTGCCGGACAGCGACGGCAACATCGGCAAAATCGCCCGCTTCATCAGGGAGAGTGAACGGGGCATTGTCCGCTGACTCAGGGAATGTTGCGAATCGGTTTGGTGGCGGGAGAGCCATCCGGGGATTTCCTGGCGGCGGAGCTTATCAAGGCCTTGAAGCGCCGCCAGCCTGATTTGGAGGTGGAGGGCGTGGGCGGGGAGAAAACGCGCCTAGCGGGTTGCCGGCTCCTGTTCTCCATGGAAAAATTGGCGGTCATGGGCCTGCTGGAGGTCTTGGGCGGCCTGCGGGAGTTGCGGGCCCTGCGCCGCCGGCTCGCCCAACATTTTCTGCGCCGCCGCCCCGATGTCTTCATCGGCGTCGATGCCCCGGACTTCAACCTGGACCTGGAGCGGACGCTGAAGAAAAACGGCGTGAAAACCGTCCACTATGTCAGCCCCAAAGTCTGGGCCTGGCGCGCCTACCGAACCCGAAAGATCCGCCAGGCCGCCGATCTCACCTTGGCGGTGTTTCCTTTCGAGCCTGCGTTCCTGGAAAGTCGCGGCGCGCCGGCGCGGTTCGTCGGCCACCCCTTGGCGGACCAGGCACGGTCGGCGCCAGACCAGGCAGGAGCCCGCCGGCGTCTGGGGTTGCCGCCGCAGGAGCGAGTGGTGGCCATCTTGCCTGGCAGCCGCGCCATGGAGCTCAGGCGGCTCATCCCCCCGTTCGTCGACACGGCGGCCTGGTTGCAGGCCCGCCACAAGGGCCTCCGGATCGTCAGCAATGTGTTGGACGCGGACGCGGGGCGACAGCTGTCGGCCCAGGCCCGGCGGCGCGGCGCGTCCATAGCGGTGTTTCGGGGGCGCATGGGGGAAGTCCTGGCCGCCGCGGACGCCGCCCTGTTGGCCTCGGGAACGGCGTCCTTGGAGGCCATGTTGCACCAGACCCCCATGGTGGTGGCGTACCGGATGAACCGTCTCAGCTACCCCTTGATTAGGGCCCTGGTCGGCGTGGAATTCGCGGCCTTGCCTAACCTGTTGGCGGGACGCGAACTGGTGCCGGAGTTTTTCCAGTCCCAGTGCCGCGCCGAGGTCCTGGGCCCCGCCGTGGCGCGCTGGCTGGAGGACCCCGACGGGGCCCAGGCCCTCAAGGCCGTCTTTGCCCAGTTGCATCAATCCCTGGGCCGTGACGCCAGCGAGCAGGCCGCGGACGCCGTGCTGTCCGTCGCCAGTCAGGCGGGATCGTGACCCCAGCGGGGGACGCCCCGGCCTTGATCGCCGGCGTCGATGAAGCTGGGCGCGGCCCCTTGGCGGGGCCTGTGGTGGCGGCGGCGGTCATCCTGGACCCGGCGGCGGGCATCCAGGGGCTGGCGGATTCGAAAACCCTGCCAGAAGCCCAGCGAACGCGGTTGGCGGGCCTGATCCGGGAACGGGCCCTGGGCTGGGCCTTGGGCCGCGCCGAGCCTTGGGAGATTGACCAGCTGAATGTCCTGAACGCCACCCTGTTGGCCATGCGCCGCGCCATTGCCGCTCTGGAGGCGCGGCCCGCCCGGGTCCTGGTGGATGGCGACCGTTGCCCGCGCTCGGGTTGTCCGGAGACGGCCCTGGTGAAGGGCGACCAGACTGAACCCTGCATCAGCGCCGCGTCCATTTTGGCGAAGTGCGCGCGGGACGCCGAGATGTCGGCCCTGGCCCGGCGCTACCCCGGCTATGGCTTCGAGCGGCACAAGGGCTATCCCACCCCGCAACACCGCCAGGCCCTGGCCCGCCTGGGCCCCTGCCCCAGCCACCGCCGCAGCTTCGCGCCCGTGCGGCGCTGGGCCGCGGCCGCCGCGGGGCGGCAGCCATGAAAGCCCAGTTCGCCCACCTGCGGGTTCACACTGAGTACTCCCTGGTGGATGGCTTGTTGCGCGTCGACGAGTATGTTGAAAATCTGGCGCGCCTGGGGATGCAGGCCGCGGCCGTCACCGAGCTTCACAACATGTTCTCCATGGTCAAGTTCTACCGCGCATGTCTGCGCCATGGCGTCAAGCCCGTCATCGGCGCCGAGCTTAGTCTGCGGGGCGGGGACGATGGCGGCAAATCCTCCCGGTTGGTGTTGCTGTGCCAGGACCAGGTCGGGTTTCGCAACCTGACGGCGTTGGTCACCCGCAGCTTCACCGAGGGGCAGACTCGGGATGGCCCCATGATCGCCCGAGAGTGGTTGCAGGCTCACGCCCATGGGCTCATCGCCCTGTCGGGGGCCCGGGCCGGCGCGGTGGGCCAGGCTTTGTTGGACGACAACCAGGCGTTGGCGCGCCGGCAATTAGACTGGTTCATAAGCCTGTTTCCGGAGCGCTTCTACCTGGAGTTGCAACGCACCGGCCGCCAGGGAGAAGATCATTATCTGGAGGGCGCCTTGGCCTTGGCGGCGGAGTTCGACGCGCCGGTGGCGGCCACTAACGAGGTGCAATTCCTGCGCCCTGAAGACTTCGAGACCCACGAGGCCCGGGTCTGCATTCAGACGGGCCATGTGTTAAACGACTCCCGCCGCCCCCGCCTCTACAGCCAGGAGCAATACCTGAAAACGCCGGAACAGATGGCGGAGTTGTTCCGGGAGGCGCCGGAGGCCGTGGAGAACGCCGGCCTGATCGCCCAGCGTTGCAACCTGCCATTGCGTTTCGACGAAACCCACCTGCCGGAGTTTCCGGTGCCGGAGGGACACAACCAGGCCAGCTGGCTGCGCAATCAGGCGGAGCAGGGGCTTGAGGCCAAACTCAGGGACAAGGCCCTGGCCGGCGTCCAGACCGAGCAGGCCCCCTACCAGGAACGGCTGGAGCGGGAGCTGGAGGTCATCATCACCATGGGTTTCCCCGGTTATTTTCTCATCGTCGCGGACTTCATCCACTGGGCCCGGGAGCAAGACATCCCGGTCGGGCCGGGGCGCGGTTCCGGGGCCGGCTCGTTGGCGGCCTGGGCCTTGGGCATCACCGATCTGGATCCCATCGCCCACGAGCTGCTGTTCGAGCGTTTCCTGAACCCGGAACGGGTGTCGTTGCCGGACTTCGATGTGGACTTCTGCATGGATAGGCGCGATGAGGTCATCGAGTATGTGGCGGAACGCTACGGCAGCGACCGCGTCTCCCAGATCGTCACCTTCGGCAGCATGGCCGCCAAGGCGGTGGTGCGCGACGCAGGCCGGGTGTTGGGCCATCCTTATGGCTATGTTGACCAGATCGCCAAGCAGATCCCCTTCGCCATAGACATGACCCTGGAGAAGGCCTTGGCGGAGAACCCGGAGCTGAAACAACGCTACGCCGGGGAAGAGGAGGTGAGGATCCTCATCGATCTGGCGAAGAAACTGGAGGGGCTGGTGAGAAACGCCGGCAAACACGCCGGCGGCATCGTCATCGCGCCCCGGCCCCTGACGGAGTTCATGCCCCTCTACTGCGAACGGGGCGCGCCCGTCACCTCCACCCAATTCGACATGGGCGATGTGGAGACCATGGGCCTGGTCAAGTTCGATTTCCTGGGGTTGCGCACCCTGACCATCATCGATTGGGCGGTGAAGGATGTCAACCGCAGGCTGGTGGAAAGCGGCGCAACCTTGGACATGAACACGCTGCCCCTGACTGAGGCCGCCCCCTATGACTTGATCCGGCGCATGGACACCACCGGCGTCTTCCAGCTGGAGTCCGAGGGCGTCAGGAAGCTGATCAAGCGCTTGGAGCCGGACAAGTTCGATGAGCTGGTGGCCCTGTTGGCCCTGTACCGCCCCGGCCCCCTGGAGGCGGGCATGGTGAGCGACTTTGTGGATCGCAAGCACGGCCGCGCCGAAGTCACATACCTGCGCCCTGAGCTCAAACCCGTGTTGCAACCCACCTACGGCGTGATCCTCTATCAGGAGCAGGTGATGCAGATCGCCCAGCTGTTGGGTGGCTACACCCTGGGCGCCGCCGATCTGTTGCGCCGCGCCATGGGCAAGAAAAAGCCGGAAGAAATGGCTCGGCACCGGGACATCTTCGTCGACGGCGCCATCAAAAACCGGGTGCCGGCGCGGGACGCCGCCGTTATTTTTGGCCTGATGGAGAAATTCGCCGGCTACGGGTTCAACAAATCCCATTCCGCCGCCTACGCCCTGTTGGCCTACCAGACCGCTTGGCTGAAGGCGCGCCACCCCGCGGCCTTCATGGCCGCCGTGCTGTCCGCCGACATGCAAAGCACCGACCGGATCGTCAGCCTCAGGCAGGAACTGAAGCGGATGAACTTGGCCCTGAGGCCCCCTTCCCTGAATCAAAGCGACTACAAGTTCAAGATGGTGGATGAGAAGACCATACGGCACGGCCTGGGGGCCATCAAGGGGGTGGGGAAGTCTGCGGTGATGAGCATCTGCCAGGAACGGGAGCGAAAAGGCCCCTACTCGGACCTGTTCTCGTTCTGCCGGCGCATAGACCGGGCCCGGGTCAACAAAGGCGTCATGGAGCCGCTGATTCGAGCCGGCGTCCTGGATGATTTCGGGCAGAGCCGCAGCGTGTTGATGGCCAGCGTGGAGCAGGCCATCCGCTTCGCCGACCAATGCGCCCACAACGAGGACACGGGGCAAGACGACCTCTTCGGCCTGACAGCGGCGGCCGCGGCTGCCGGTTCGGGGGCCGGCGGCGAGAAGGCCCTGCCCTACATCATGGCGGACGAATGGGACTTCCACGAACGCTTGCGAGGGGAGAAAAACACCCTGGGGTTTTACTTGCAGGGCCATCCCATAGAAGGTTGCGAGCGGGAACTGACGCGCCTCGTCTCGCGGCGTTTGGACCAGGTGAAGCCCGAGGACGGCCGGTTGACGGTGGCGGGCTATGTCGAAAGCCTGCGGGGCCGCGCCGCTCCTAAGGGGCGCATGGGCGAATTCTGGTTGGACGACAGCGCCGGCCGCATGCCGGTGACGGCCTACCCTGAAACCTGGAACCGTTGCCGCGACCTGGTGCGCAAGGACGAGTTGGTCATTGTCAGGGGGGAGGCGGTGGCGGACGACTACCACCAGGCGGGCGTGGCCGTCGTCGCTCGGGAGGTGTACACGCTGCCCCAGGTGCGGGAACGCTACGGCGCGTTGCGGCTGAGCCTGCGGGACTCCATGGTGGACCAAGGCTTTGTGGCGGGCCTGAAGGACCTCTTCTCGCGCCACGGCGGCGGGTCCAATCCGGTGTCCTTGGAATACCATAACAGCCAGGCCTGCGCCACCCTAAAGCTGGACAGCGGCTGGAGGGTGAAGCTCAACGCCGCGTTGCTCGCGGACTTGCAGGCCGTGATGGGCGCCGACAATGTCGCTTTGGCCTTCCCGGAATGGCGCCCCGGATAGAACAGGGCCTTGCGCCGCCCCGGCGGTGCCCGCGCTCGTTGCGGCAAGTGCGGCAAAAATGCGGTAAAATCGGAAAAAACACGCGTTTGCGCGCCCTCTTCGGAGAGCCATCCCGTGATGGAGCAACAGAACCAGACAATGAATTTCCTCGATTTCGAGCAGCCTGTGGCGGAGCTGGAGGCCAAGATCGAGGAACTGCGCCATGTGAGCGGCGACGAGCAATTGAACATCCAGGACGAAATCGCCCGCTTGCAGAAGCGCAGCCAGGATCTGACCCGCTCCATATTCGCCTCCCTCAGCCCCTGGCAGGTCGCGCAGATAGCCCGCCACTCCCTGCGGCCCTACACCTTGGACTACATAGATCGGTTGTTCACGGATTTCAACGAACTGCACGGCGACCGCAACTACGCCGACGATCCCGCCATCATCGCCGGCCTGGCCCGTTTCGACGACCTGCCGGTGGCGGTGGTGGGCCACCAGAAGGGGCGGGACATCAAGGAGCGGTTGCATCGCAACTACGGCATGCCCAAGCCGGAAGGCTACCGCAAGGCCCTGCGGGTCATGCGCCTGGCGGAGAAGTTTGGCCTGCCGGCGCTGACCTTCATAGACACCCCCGGGGCCTATCCGGGCATAGGCGCGGAAGAGCGCGGACAAAGCGAGGCCATTGCCCGCAATCTGTTGGCCATGTCCGAGTTGCGCATCCCGGTGATCGCCACCGTCATCGGCGAGGGCGGCTCCGGCGGCGCCTTGGCCATAGGCGTGGGGGATCGGTTGAACATGATGCAATACAGCACCTACTCAGTGATCTCCCCAGAGGGTTGCGCCTCCATACTATGGAAGAACCCGGACAAGGCCGAAGACGCGGCGGCCGCCATGGGGGTGACCGCGGCGCGCCTGGAAGCCTTGGGACTGGTGGACCAGGTTGTCGCCGAACCGTTGGGGGGGGCGCACCGGGATTGCGACCAGACCGCGGCGGAGCTAGGCGCGGTCCTCAAGGCCCAGTTGACCGAGCTGGAGAAGCTCGAGCCGGAAGCGTTGTTGGAGGCCCGTCAGGTTCGACTTCGCGCCTATGGCTTCTTCCGCTGAAGGCTCCGTCCCGCCCCTTCCGCGCCCCATCGCCCAAGCCCGGTCCTGGTTGCTGAGGACCCTCGCCTGCCGCCGTTTGCGAGTGGCTTACAGCGGCGGCATGGATTCCCATGTCCTGTTGCACCTGTTGGCCCGGGCCGCGCCGGAAGCCCCCTGGGAACTGGACGCCATCCATGTCAACCACAACCTCGCGCCGCAAAGCCGCGCCTGGGCGGCCCATTGCCGCGGGGTCTGCCGTTCCCTGGGCGTCGGGATCCGGATCCTGGATATCGATGCCGCCGCGCCGCGGGGGGCCAGCCCCGAAAGCTGGGCCCGCGCCCAACGCTACCAGGCCTTGGAGGCGCTCATGGCGGCGGGCGATGTCCTGGCGACGGCGCACCACCGGGAAGACCAGGTGGAGACCTTGCTGTTGCGCTTGTTGCGCGGGGCCGGGGTCAAGGGGCTGGCCGCCATGGCCCCCCTCAGACCCCTGGGCCAGGGCCGCCACGCCCGGCCCCTGTTGGATTGCCCCCAGGAGACCTTGTCAGCCTACGCCCAGGCCCATGAGCTGGACTGGGTGCAGGATCCCTCGAACGCGGAGCAGCGCTTCGACCGCAATTTTCTCAGGCATGAGGTCCTGCCGGTCCTCAGGCAACGCTGGCCGGGGCTGGCCCGGCCGGTGGCCCGTAGCGCCCGCCTGCACGCCGAGGCCCAGGACTTGTTGGACGAGCTGGCCCGGGCCGACGCCGCGACCTGCGCCGCGCCTGAAGGGGGCGTTCTGCTCCTAGCCCCCCTGCGACAGCTGTCCACCCCGCGCCGGAAAAACCTGTTGCGACGCGAGTTTGAGGCCCTGGGCCTGCCCCTCCCGGGGGAGAAGCAATTGGCCCGCCTCAACGACGATTTAGTGGAGCGGCCCGGCCCCGGCGGTTGCGTCAGCTGGCAAGGGGCGGAGGCCCGGCGGCACGGCGGCAAGCTCTATCTAGCCGCGCCTCTGGATGCCGCCTTTGATGGCGCGGCGGCGCGGCCCTGGGACTTTCCGGGGCCCTGCAAACTGCAAGACGGGGAGTTGCGGGTCGCGCCGGCGCAGGGGCCGGGGCCGGGCCTGGCCCTGAAACAGGCCCTGTGCCACGGCGCGGCGGTGGAAGCCCGCTATCGCGCCGGGGGCGAGGCCCTCCGGTTGCCGGGGCGGGAGGGCCGCCGCAAGCTGAAGGATCTGTTGCGGGAGGCCGGCATCCCCCCCTGGCGCCGGGGCCGGGTGCCCTTGGTCTATGTGAATAGCCAGCTGGCCCTGGTGGTTGGCGTATGCGTCGCCGCCGAGTTCGCGGCGGCCCCCGGGGAGCCTTCCTGGGTCGTTTCCTGGACCCGCGGTTGAAGGCCCGCTATTTATCGGGAATGAGCGGGTCCGGCAGGTCGTAGAACTCGATATTGATCGCCTGCTCCACCGTGCGGGTGAGGCGATCCACTCGGCTCCGTTTCCCCTCCTCGGGGGGCCTGATCTCCCCCAGCTGTTGCATGCCCTTTTCCAATTTCGCCTGGGCCTGGGTCACGCGCTCATGCAGGGCGCCGGAGTAGGGCAGTTCGTAGGCCCGGGGGCGGGCGCGGGCGGAGAGATCGTCCAGGTCCTTGAGCCACAGGAAGATCTTCCCCGCGGCCCCCGTGGCCTTGTCCGGTTGCAACACATCCGCCGCCACCAGGCGAAAACGGGGGGGAGGCTCATCGCCGGTGGGCCAGCCCAAGAGGGGCGGAAAAGACAAGTAGGTGACCGCGTAGAACAGGGTGGTCGCGATGATGGTCCCGGCCTTCACTTGCCAGGACCAGTCGGAATATAGGTTGATGCTTAACAGCAACAGGGCCAGCAGGACATAGGCGGCGAGCAGGCCGGTGATTCCCAATGTCAACACGGCGGTTCTCCTTTGGTTATCCGAAATGGACCAGCTGTTTCGGGAGGAAGTTGATGTTGGAGATCTTCCCGTCTATATCGATGCGGAAGCGCAAGGCGGTCTTCTCGTCCCCGACTTTCTCCAGGTTCACGGCGTCGTAATACACCACTTCCAGGGCCGGATTGACCTTCACCAGCCTCAGGTTGACATCCACTGGCTCGCCGGTCTCGCTGGCGTAATAGTGCAGGTTCACCACATACTCGCCCTTGACCACCCCGCGAATCGTGATCACCTCCTGGTTCAAGGGGTTCTGCACTTCCTCCCCGTTGATGATCAAGGTGTCGTTGAGCAGGCCGCGGTCGTCCCGGTCCAGGTGCAACAGGCCCGCCTCCGGGTTGCGGAACCAAACCAGCCTGCCGTCAGGGTCTTCCACCCACACATCGATGTCGTCGGGGTTGTTGTCTTCCCAGGTGATGGTGAGTATGTACTCGGCCTTGGGGTCGATGATGCCGGACTTGGCCTCCGGGTTCATAAACATGATGGCCACCAGGAACAAGAAGGTGAAGCCCAACAGCGCGTTGAACAACAGATCGGTGAAGGGGTCGGACTGATAACGCCCCCTGTTGCGCCTGCTCACCGGGCCCCTCGCGCCTGCGTGAGCCCCTTGGCTTCATCCACCAACTCATCAGCGGCCTGATCCAGCATGAAAAACTGCGCGGCGGTGAGGATGCTGCAAACCAGCCCGGCAAAAGTGGTGTACAAGGCGGTGCCCATGCCTGAACTCATCTGCTTGAGGATGTTCTGCATGGCGTTGGCATCGAAGTCGCTCACATTGACCACCGAGCCTAACATCAGCACAAAGCCGATGATCGTGCCTAACAAGCCTAACTTGATCATGATGTCCGTGCAGAACCAGCCTATGTTGTGGGGGTTTTTAAGCCTGTCTTCCAGCGTCTCCAACAATTCCGGGTTTGCCACCAAGGTCTGGCCCCGGCCCCGCTCCTGGCCCTGAACGGCGGCCTCAGCGTCGGCCCGGCCCGGGACTTGGCCCTGATGGAGCAGGTCCAACAGGTGCTGGCTCAACAGGCAGTCTGGCAAGGCGCGGCCGCCAGCGCGCACCCATCCGTCCCGCGCCTCCAGGGGCCCCTCCTGGAGCAGCGCCATTGCCTGCCCGGCGGCGTTGATCTCGCAGGAAAGAAAGCGGGCCCGCCGGGCGCAGTGGCACAGCATGATGACGAACAGCAGGGTGATGACCCAGGAGAGCTTGCTGCTGTCTCCCCGGTACAACAGCATGATGACTTCCTCGCGCCAAGCCACGAACAGCCCGAAGGCCATGAGACTGACCAGGGTCATCCATGACAACAACAGATGATGTTCTTTCTTGCGCATCTATTCAGTGATGGTGACCGGCGTGCCGAGGGTCACATAAGCTCGCAACTCGTTGATTTCCCAGTTTTTGACGGCGATGCAACCCTCGGTCCAGTTCAGGGCCTCATGGAAGCGGATTTTGTTGGGGGTCACGGGGCCGATCCCGTGTATGCCTATGTAGCCCCCCAATCTGGTGTCCTGGGGCGGCAGGCGTCCCTGCTTGTTGGCGAGGGCGATTCGCCGGAACTCCGGCGGGGAGATGAGCTGGTCCCGGTAGCCGCGCCAGGCGTCCAGGTTGTTGGGGTAATTCAGTTGCATGAAAAAATGAAACTTGCTGTCGGTTTTGAAGCCCACCACCCGGTAGCGGCCCGTAGGGGTCTTGTTGTCGCCGCTGCGGGCCTTGGCGCCGCGGCCGCCGCGCCCCCAGGCGATGGGGTATTCCTTGACGACCTCGGCGCCCCGGGTCACCTTCAGCAGGCGCGCCTTCTTGTAGATCTCCAGGGCGAAAGGCGGCGCGGCAGTCGCCGCCGGCAGGCCGAAAAAAAGCGCCAACCCCAACCATCGCCCTCCGCGGGCCAGGCCCCGCCACCCCGATTGCCTGAAATGTCTCATGGGCGGACATTTTATCCTAAAAGCCGGGGCCAGTGAAAACGCCGCGCCCTACGGTTATACTTCCGCCAATGAGGGGGTTGCGCAAACATTCCCTGAGTCGTCTGCTCTTCGCCCATGAGGCGGCCTTCCTGTTCCTGGTGGCGGTGACGGGTCTGCTGAGCGGCCTGTCCGCCCATTTCTGGCAAAAGACCTCAGTGGAATCCATACGCATCAGCAATTCCATCTACCTGAGCGAGCAAATCCGCAGCGCGCTCTACCGCCAGCTCCAGGAAGTCACCCGCGCCAGCCTGATGCGCGAGTCCGACGCCATGGCGGTCTATTACGAACACTCCCGGCGCATAGGCAGCCACTTCAACCAGTTGCGCCGCTCGTCCCTGACCCGGCAGGAAGACGAGGCGGTGCAGGCCCTGCAGCAATCCTACCGGCAGATCCAGCGCGACATCCACAAACTCTTCGAGGGCTCCCGCAAGGCGGAAGAGGCCCTGCAGTTGGAGATCTTGGACCTGCGCAACGCCGAGGCGATGTTTAATGAATTCGAACAGGATTACCTCAAGCTCAAGGCCCTGTACGAGGGCAAGCGCCGCGCCCTGGAGCGCGCCATCGCCCTGGGGACGCGCTACGCTCCCATCCTTATCCCGGTGTTGTTCATAGCGGCTTTGGTCATTGTCTTCTACACCAGCCGCATCTTCAGGAACGGCGTCACGCGGCCCGTCGCCGCCATCATGGCGGGCGCGACGGCCCTCAGCCGCGGCAAGCTGTCCCATAAAATCCCCGAGCAAGGGGTGCGCGAGGTGGCGGAGCTGGCTGGCTCCATCAACCGCATGGCGGGGGATCTCAAGGTCAGCCGCGCCGCCTTGGTGGAACACGAACGGCAGGCGGCCCTGGGCAGTCTGATTCCGGTGGTGGCCCACAACATCCGCAACCCCTTGGCCAGCATCCGCGCCGCCGCCCAGGTGTTGGAGGACGGGAGCAACCCGAACGAGTTGCGGGAAGGCCGCAAGGCCATCGTCACCACCATAGATCGCCTAGGACGCTGGGTGAACGCTTTGGTCTCTTACCTGCACCCCTTGAAGCCTGAGCTCAGACGGAAGTCTGTCGCCAGCCTGGTGGATGCCGTCCTGGCGCTGTTGCAGGGGAAGATCAATGAGAAGGGCCTGCGCCTGCGCCGGGAGAGCTGGGACCTCGCCCTGGAACTGGAAGTGGATCCGGACCTGATGGAGCAAGCCGTTTACGCGCTGTTGGCGAACGCCGTCGACGCCGCGCCCCCCGGCAGCGAGCTGGCCCTGGCCCTGGAGCGGCGCGAACAGAGCCTGGCCCTGGTCATCCGGGACCACGGCCCGGGTCTGCCCTTCCAGCCTGAGCCAGGCAACCTGGAACCGGGGCCTTCCACCAAACGCTTCGGCACGGGCCTGGGCATCCCCATCGCCTTCAAGATCTGTCAGAGCCACGGCTGGACCCTGTCCTTCGAGGCGCCAGCAGATGGCGGCGCGCGGGTCGTCATGGTCGCGCCGTTCCCTGCGGCCGTTGCCCCCGCCGTTGACCCGCCCCCTGAGCAGGCCCCGTGAACAGCCCCAGCCACCCGCCCGTCACCGCCGTGGAAGTCCCCCTGTTGGAGCGGTCTGTCCTCATCATCGAGGACGAGGCCGTGTTCGCCGATGCGGTGCGGAAAAAACTCCAGCGGGCCGGCTACAAGACCACCGTGGCGGGCGCCTTGGCGGCCGGCGCGGCGCAACTCGAAGCGGCGCCCCCAGACCTGGTGTTGTTGGACATGCGCCTGCCCGACGGGTCCGGCCTGGACCTGTTGGCGGATCTGCAAAACAAGGGCGAGGCCGCGCCGCCGGTGTTGGTGATGTCGGCCTACGGCGAGATCGAGGACGCTGTTTCCGCCATGAAGTCCGGTGCCGCGGACTACCTGAAAAAACCCGTGGATCTGGACGAATTGCTGCTCACCGTGGAGAAGGTCCTGGAGCGGAACGAGCTGACCCGCAAGCTGAGCTATTCGCGCAAGCGCGAACGCCACGCCCGGGAGCAGGCCCAGGACGGGATAGAGTTCTTGGGCGACAGCCCCGTCATCGCCGCCATCCGCCAGCAAGTGGAGCGGTTGCAGCAACTGACTGGCGCGGGCGGCGTCTCCTCAGCGCCGCCCACCGTGCTGATCCTTGGCGAGACGGGAACGGGCAAGGATGTGGTGGCCCGGTTGCTGCACGCCAACAGCGCCCGCAGCCAGCGGCCCTTTGTCCATGTGGATTGCGCCAGCCTGCCCAAGGACTTGATCGAGGCCGAGTTGTTCGGCCACGAGAAAGGCGCCTTCACCAGCGCCCACGCCGCCCGCACCGGCCTGATCGAGGCGGCGGAAGATGGGGTGCTGTTCATGGACGAGATCGGGGAATTGCCCTTGGACTTGCAAGCCAAGCTCTTGGCGGTGCTGGAGCGGCGCGTCATGCGCAAGGTCGGCGCCACCCGGGAGCGGCCTGTGGCGGCATGGATCATCGCCGCCACCAACCGCGATGTGGCCCGGCTGACCCAGGAAGGCCAGTTTCGCTCCGATCTCTATTACCGCCTGAATGTGCTGTCCATCGCCATCGCCCCCTTGCGGGAGCGGGGCGCCGATGTGACCCTCCTGGCGGAGCATTTCATGCGCCAAAGCGCCAAAAAATACGGCCTGCGCAACATCGCCATGTCCCCGGCGGCAATGGCGCTCATCCGCGCCTACGACTGGCCAGGCAATGTGCGCGAGCTCAAGCACATTATCGAACGGGCCGTGTTGCTCAGCGGAGAGGGGCCGCTGGCGCCGGAATCCCTGTCCCTGACGCCACCGGCGCCAACAGCGCTGGTGCCGCCCGCCGAGTCGGCGCCCGCCCCCGCGCCGGAGGCCGCCAGCTTGGACCCCAATCTCACCCTGGATGGCGCGGAACGGTTGCTTATAGAAAAAGCCCTGGAAAAGGCCGGCGGCAATGTGTCTGAGGCCGCCAGGGCCCTGGGCGTCACCCGCATGACCTTGCGCCACCGCATCAAGAAGCACGGCCTCGCGGCCACTTGACGACCGTAGGGCGCGGTCAGTTGCCGGCGGCGGACGGTGCTTCCAGGCGCCGCTTCAGTTCTTCCAGGTCGGCGGAGGTGTCAAGATCGAATTCGGCTTCAGGAATGGGCAGGGCGGCGAGCCGTTCGGGATGGCGGGCCATGACGGCTTTCGCGCCGGCATCGCCCTCCAGTTCGAGGAGCTCAGGGTAAAAGTCCCGGGGGAAGATTGCCGGCGCGCCGACGGCGCCGGCGAATTGGGCGGCGCTGATGCGCGTCGGTTGCGCCGCCCACAAAGTGAGCAGTTGGCGCAGGCGCATGCTCGACACCAGGGGTTGGTCGCACAAGGTGATCAGCGCCGCCGCGCATTCCGGCGGCAGACTGTTTATCCCCGCTTTGAGGGAAGAGGCCAGGCCTTGTCGCCAGTGGGGATTGCGGACGATGTTGACCCGCCATTCCGCCAGCGCCCGGGACACCGCTTCCCACTCGGCCCCCACCACCACGCCGATCCGCTCCGGGGGCAGCAACGGGACGAGTTTGGCGACGGCCCTCCAGACCAAGCTGGCGCCGTTCACCTCCACCAGCTGTTTGCAACCACCGTAGCGGCTGGAGCCGCCGGCCGCCAACACCAGGGCGGCCAGGTTCGCCGGCGCCGCGGCAAAGTCGGGGGCCCGGCCCGGCCCTTGCCCGTTGCCCGGCGTCATGTCCCCGCCGGCCCTCGTTCAGGGAGGGGCCGCCCCCCGGCCAAGGGACCTAACCCCTGTTCCCCGGCTTCAAGCCGCCGCGGCGTTGATTTTAATAGACTCAATGCCATGCTTTCTATTAGACTGACAAGCCAAACCAGGCGGGAGCAGCCGAAAAGGTTGCTCCCGCTTTGCGCATTATGTGTCCATTCACGGAGGTTTTCTTGAATCATTCAGCGGCGCTTGCCCTTGCCGACGGCAGCCTGTTTTACGGCCGCTCCATCGGTGCCCCCGGCGCGGCGGTGGGGGAGGTCGTTTTCAACACCTCCATCACAGGCTACCAGGAGATCCTCACAGATCCGTCCTATTGCCGCCAGCTGATCGCCTTCACCCAGCCGCAGATCGGCAATGTGGGCGTCAACGCCGCGGACGAGGAGGCCCCTCGCGTTCACGCCGCCGGGATGATCATCAAGCAACTGCCCTGCCTGCCGAGCAACTGGCGCGCGGAGCGGCCCCTGACCGATTACCTGGCGGCGCAAGGCGTCGTCGCCATCGCCGATGTGGACACCCGCCGGCTGACCCGCCTGCTCAGGGATCAGGGGGCCCAGTCCGGTTGCATCCTGGCCCCGGGCCAGCCGGACCAAGGGGCGGCCCCGGCCTTGGACGCGGAACGGGCCCTCCAGCTGGCCCGGGGCTTTCCCGGACTGCAAGGCCTGGATCTGGCCCGGGAGGTGACCACAAAGCAGGCGTACCGCTGGGAGGGCGGCGTCTGGTCCTTGGCGCGCCCCGCCGCGCCGACCTCGGCGAAAAAGCGCTGGAAGGTCATCGCCTTCGATTTCGGCGTGAAGCGCAACATCCTGAGGATTTTGCACGATCTGGGTTGCGAACTGGAGGTGGTGCCCGCCACCACGACGGCGCAAACGGTCCTGGCCCGCAAGCCCGACGGCGTGTTTTTGTCCAATGGCCCCGGCGACCCTGACCCCTGCGATTACGCCATCGACGCCATCAGGGAGATCGTGGCCGCCGGCGCGCCCACTTTCGGCATTTGTTTGGGCCACCAGCTCTTGGCCCTGGCCGCCGGCGCGAAGACGGTGAAGATGAAGTTCGGCCACCACGGCGGCAACCATCCGGTGCAGGAGCTGGCCACCGGCAAGGTGCTGATAACCAGCCAGAATCACGGGTTCACCGTGGCGGAAACGCCGGAGTCCCTGGTCGTCACCCACCGGTCCCTGTTCGACGGCACTGTGCAGGGCCTGCGCCACCGGGACCATCCGGCCTTTGGCTTCCAGGGGCATCCGGAGGCCAGCCCCGGCCCCCACGATGTCAGGCCGCTGTTTGACGACTTTATCCAGTTGATGGCGCAACGCCAATGAGCGGGACCGCGGCAACGCCAACACCGCCCGGCCTGGCGCGGGCTGACCATGCCTAAAAGAACCGACATCGAGAGCGTCCTGATCATCGGCGCCGGCCCCATTGTCATCGGGCAGGCTTGCGAGTTTGACTACTCCGGCGCCCAAGCCTGCAAGGCCCTGCGCGAGGAGGGCTACCGCGTCGTCCTGGTCAATTCCAATCCCGCCACCATCATGACCGATCCGGACCTGGCGGACGCCACCTACATTGAGCCGGTGCGCTGGCAGACCCTCGCCCGGATCATCGAAAAAGAGCGCCCGGACGCCTTGTTGCCCACCATGGGGGGGCAAACGGGGTTGAATTGCGGGCTGGACCTGGCCCGGTTGGGGGTGTTGGACAAATTCGGCGTACAGATGATCGGCGCCGACCGGCAGGCCATAGACAAGGCGGAAGACCGGGAAAAATTCCGCGACGCCATGACGCGCATCGGTTTGGCCATGCCCAGGTCCATGTTGGCCCGGGATCTGGACGAGGCCTTGGCGCTGCAGGGGGAGATCGGCTATCCCGTCATCATTCGCCCGTCTTTCACCCTGGGCGGCGCCGGCGGCGGCATCGCCTACAACAAGGGGGAGTTCACGGCGATTTGCGAGCGCGGGCTGGAGGCCTCGCCCACCAATGAGATTTTGCTGGAGGAATCCGTGTTGGGCTGGAAGGAATTCGAGATGGAGGTGGTGCGGGACCGCAAGGACAACTGCATCATCGTCTGCTCCATAGAAAATGTCGACGCCATGGGGGTGCACACCGGCGATTCCATCACCGTGGCCCCGGCCCTGACCCTCACGGACAAGGAATTCCAGTTGATGCGGAACGCCTCCATCGCGGTCCTGCGGGAGATCGGGGTCGATACCGGCGGCTCCAATGTGCAGTTCGCCGTCAACCCGGAGGACGGCCGGCTGGTCATCATCGAAATGAACCCGCGGGTGTCCCGCTCTTCCGCCTTGGCTTCCAAGGCCACGGGGTTTCCCATCGCCCGGGTGGCGGCCAAGCTGGCGGTGGGCTACACGCTGGACGAGCTGGACAACGAAATCACCGGCGGGGCCACGCCGGCCTCGTTTGAGCCGACCATAGACTACATCGTCACTAAGGCGCCGCGCTTCACCTTCGAGAAATTTCCCCAGGCGGACCCGCAACTGACCACCCAGATGAAGTCGGTGGGGGAGGTGATGGCCATCGGCCGCACCTTCCAGGAATCCCTGCAAAAGGCGTTGCGGGGCTTGGAGACCGGCATAGACGGCCTAGTGGAGCCGCCGGGGACGGCCCCCGGCGCCGGGGGCCTCTCGCGAGAAGAGCTGGAGCGGCGCTTGCGGATCCCCACCGCCGAGCGCGTTCTCCACATCGGGGAGGCCTTTCGCCGCGGCTTGGGGGCGGCCCGGATCCGCGAGCTGACCCATATCGACCCCTGGTTCCTGGCGCAGATCCAGGACTTGGTCCGCGAGGAGCAGGAGCTGGCGGGTCTGGCTCTGGAGTCCCTGGAGCGGGCGCGCCTGTTTCGGCTTAAGCAAAAAGGCTTCTCGGACCGCCGCCTGGCGGCCTTGCTGCAGACCGACGAGGCCCAGGTCAGGCGGCGTCGGCACAGCTTGGGGGTGCGCCCGGTCTTCAAACGGGTGGACTCCTGCGCCGCCGAGTTCCCGGCCGCCACCGCCTACATGTACTCCACTTACGACGAGGAGTGCGAGGCCAATCCCTCGGAGCGGGAGAAGATCATGGTCCTGGGCGGCGGCCCCAACCGCATCGGCCAAGGCATCGAATTCGATTACTGTTGCGTGCAGGCCGCCTACGCGGCGCGGGAGGCCGGGTATGAAACCATCATGGTCAACTGCAACCCGGAGACCGTCTCCACCGATTACGACACCTCGGACCGCCTCTATTTTGAGCCGCTGACCCTGGAAGACGCCCTGGAGATCATCCACTTGGAGCAACCCCAAGGGGTCATCGTTCAGTTCGGCGGTCAGACGCCCCTGAAGTTGGCCCGGGCCCTGGAGGCCGCGGGCGCGCCCATCATCGGCACCAGCCCCGACTCCATAGACCTGGCGGAAGACCGGGAGCGTTTTCAGCAACTCTTGCGGGCGGAGGGCCTCAGGCAACCCTCCAATCGCGTCGCCCGGAACCTGCCGGACGCCATCGCGCGGGCCGGGGAGATCGGCTATCCACTGGTGGTGCGCCCCTCCTATGTGTTGGGGGGGCGGGCCATGGAGATCGTGTACAACGAGGCGGATCTGATTGAATACATGCAACAGGCCGTGGCTGTCTCCAATGACTCCCCGGTCTTGTTGGACCGCTTTTTGGACGATGCCATAGAGGTGGATGTGGACGCGGTGTCCGATGGGCGGCAAGTCCTCATCGGCGGCATCATGGAGCATATCGAGCAGGCGGGGGTGCATTCCGGCGACTCGGCATGCTCCCTCCCGCCATTCAGCCTGGACCAGGCGCTGCAGGCCCAGCTGGCCCAGCAGGTGGAGACCATGGCCCGGCGCCTGAAGGTGGTGGGGTTGATGAACGCCCAATTCGCCATCCAGGGCCGGGAAGTGTTCGTCCTCGAAGTCAACCCCAGGGCCTCCCGCACCGTGCCTTATGTGTCCAAGGCGACAGGCGCGTCCCTGGCCCGGATTGCCGCCAACTGCATGCTTGGCAAGACCCTGGCGGAACAGGGTGTGACAACCATCCCCAAGCCCGGCTATTATTCGGTCAAGGAGGCTGTGTTTCCATTCATCAAGTTTCCGGGGGTGGATCCCGTCCTGGGGCCGGAAATGAAGTCCACCGGCGAGGTCATGGGCGTGGGCGGCAGCTTTGGCGCGGCCTTCAACAAGGCGCTCCTGGCCACCAATCAGGACATTCCCGCCAGCGGCGCGGCGTTCCTCAGCGTCCGCGACAAGGACAAGCCGGAGGCCGGGGCCCTGGCTGGGGAATTCGCCCGCCTGGGCTTCCAGCTCAGGGCCACCCGCGGCACGGCGGAGGTGATTCGGGCCGCCGGCGCGGACTGCGCGGTGGTGAACAAGGTGGGGGAAGGGCGGCCGCACATCGTTGACCTGCTCAAGAACGACGAGATAGACTTGATCGTGAACACCACCGAGGGCAAGCAGGCCACCCTGGATTCCCACTCCATACGGGCCACCGCCGTGCAACGCAAGGTGTTCTACGCCACCACAATCGCCGGCGCAAAAGCTGTCATCGAGGCCCTGAGGCACGGCGATGTTGAGCCGCCGCGCAGCCTCCACGACTTGCACGAGACCCTGACGCCATGAGCAGAACCCCCATGACCGCCCAGGGCGCGGAACGCCTGCGCCGGCAACTGAACGAACTGAAAACCACGCGGCGCCCGCAGATCATCCGCGCCATCGCGGAGGCGCGGGCCCACGGCGACCTGAGTGAAAACGCCGAGTATCACGCCGCCCGCGAGCAACAGAGTTTCATCGAGGGGCGCATCGCGGACCTGGAGAGCGCCTTGGCCGTGGCGGAGATCATCGATGTGGCGTCGTTGGACGCCGGCGGCAGGATCGTGTTCGGGGCCACCGTGACCCTTGCCAATTTAGACAATCCCCAGGAGTCGCGCTATCAGATAGTGGGGGAGAGCGAGGCGGACATCGAACAGGGCCTGCTCTCCGTGACCGCGCCCATGGCCCGGGCCATGATTGGCAAGGAGGAGGGCGACATCATCGAGGTCAACGCCCCAGGGGGCGTGACGCGCTACGAGGTGTTGGAGGTTGCCTACCGGTGAGGCCCCCGGCGGGGGGCGTTCCCGGAAGCGCGTCCGATCATGGCGAAAAGCGACAAACGCTGGCTGGCAACGCGGCGACGGGACCGGTTCGTCAGCCAGGCCCAGCGCCAGGGGTTGCGCTCCCGCGCCGCGTTCAAATTGGAAGAGATAGACCGGCGTCATGGCCTGTTTCGCCCCGGGCAGCGGGTCATAGATCTGGGGGCGGCCCCCGGCAGCTGGTCGGCCTACGCCGCCGCCCGGGTCGGTCCGGCGGGGCAGGTCATCGCCATAGACCGGCTGGCTCTGCGCCCCATCGAGGGGGTGACCTTTCTGCAAGGGGACGCGAGCGATGAGACCTTGTGGCGCAACGCGCTGAAAAACGGCAAGGCGGGCCTTGTAATTTCCGATCTAGCCCCCAATTTGTCAGGCATAGCCGCCACGGACCAGGCCAACAGCCTGCGTCTGGCGGAAACGGCCCTGGGCCTGGCGGAGGCCGCCCTTGAAGAAGGCGGCCATTTGCTGGTTAAATTGTTCCAGGGGCCGGACAACGGCCCCTTCAAAGCGGCATTGCAGAAATCGTTTGCAAGCGTTACACTATGCAAGCCCCGCGCCTCGCGGGCGGACTCGCGGGAACTCTACGCGCTGGCGAAGCGTTATCATGGTTGACCGGTAGCGGTCAACGCGGGAAAGGTTGCTGATATGGTCAAGAACTTGTTGTTGTGGGTGGTCATCGCCTTGGTGCTGATGATGGTGTTCCAGAATTTCGGCGCCCGTCCGGTGAACACCGACATTCCCTATTCCCAGTTCATCCTGGATGTGAAGACGGGCAAGGTCCTCTCCGTCTCCATCGAGGAGAAAAACATCTCCGGCGTGATGTCCGACGGCAAGAGTTTCGACACCTACAGCCCGGAGACCAACAATGAGGCCCTGATCGGCACCCTGTTAGAGAACAATGTGGAAGTGAACGCCGCCGAGCCGGGCAAAAATTCATTCTGGGTCCACGCCTTTATTTCCTGGTTCCCCATCCTGTTGCTGTTGGGCGTGTGGATTTACTTCATGCGGCAGATGCAGGGGGGCGGCGGCCGCGGCGCACTGTCCTTTGGCAAGAGCCGGGCCCGTCTGTTGGGCGAGGACCAGGTCAAGATCTCTTTCAACGATGTCGCGGGCGTGGAGGAGGCGAAAGAGGAAGTCGGCGAGCTGGTGGAGTTTCTCCGCGACCCCAGCAAGTTCCAGAAATTGGGGGGCAAGATCCCCCGCGGCGTGCTGATGGTGGGTTCGCCCGGCACCGGCAAGACCCTGCTGGCCAAGGCCATAGCGGGGGAGGCCCAGGTGCCGTTCTTCACCATTTCCGGTTCCGATTTTGTGGAAATGTTTGTGGGCGTCGGCGCTTCCCGGGTGCGCGACATGTTTGAGCAGGCCAAGAAGAACGCGCCCTGCATCATCTTCATCGATGAGATCGACGCGGTGGGGCGCCACCGCGGCGCGGGTCTTGGCGGCGGCCACGATGAGCGCGAGCAGACCTTAAATCAGCTCCTGGTGGAGATGGATGGCTTCGAGGGCAAGGAAGGCATCATCGTCATCGCCGCCACCAACCGGCCCGACGTGCTTGACCCGGCCCTGTTGCGCCCTGGGCGGTTTGACCGGCAGGTGGTGGTGCCGTTGCCGGACATTCGGGGACGGGAGCAGATCCTCAAGGTGCACATGCGCAAGGTGGCTATCGCCGACGATGTGAAGCCCCATATCATCGCCCGCGGCACGCCGGGGTTTTCCGGCGCGGATCTGGCCAACCTGATCAACGAGGCCGCCTTGTTCGCGGCCCGGGCGAACAAGAAATTGGTGGACATGGAGGAATTCGAGCGCGCCAAGGACAAGGTGATGATGGGCGCGGAACGGCGCTCCATGGTGATGAGCGACGATGAGAAGAAGCTCACGGCCTACCACGAGGCCGGCCACGCCATTGTGGGGCGGCTGGCGCCCGGCCACGACCCCGTGTACAAGGTGACGATCATCCCCCGGGGGCGGGCCCTGGGCGTCACCATGTTTTTGCCCGAAGAGGACCGGCTGAGCTACTCCCGGCAGTTTTTGCAAAGCCAGATCTGCTCGCTGTTCGGCGGGCGCGTCGCCGAGAGCCTGATCTTCGGGGAAGACGCGGTGACCACGGGGGCGAGCAACGACATAGAACGGGCCACCCTCTTGGCGAGAAACATGGTGACCAAATGGGGTTTCTCGGAAAAGATGGGGCCCTTGGCCTACCAGGAAGACGAAGGCGAGGTCTTTTTGGGCCATGCCGTGACCAAACACACCACCGTTTCCAGCGCGACGCAAAGCGACATAGACGCGGAAGTGCGGAAGATCATCGACCAGAGCTACAACCGCGCGAAGCAACTGCTGGAGGAGAACATCGACAAGTTGCATGTCATGGCGGACGCCCTCATCAAGTACGAGACCATCGAGACGGCTCAGATCGACAATATCATGGAAGGTCAAGAGCCGGGGCCGCCGGCCGGCTGGGGGGACGACGACAAAGGCCCTGACGCGCCGGCGCCGGAGGCGCCAGCAGACGGACAAGCGGAGGGCCAGGAAGCGGACGGCCCCCTTGACGCCGCCGCCGCGGTCGACGGCCCCACAGAACCAGCCTGAAGCGCGCCGCCGCGGCCCAGGGCCGGAGGAAGCTCCCATTACCGGCAACGCGCGAAAATACTTCAACACCGACGGCATTCGCGGCCCGGTGGGGACGCCGCCCATCACCCCGGACTTCGTCCTGAAGCTGGGCTGGGCCGTCGGCAAGGCCCTGGGTGAAGAATTCGACAAGCCGGGTCCCGTGCTTATCGGCAAGGACACCCGCGCCTCCGGGTATATGTTTGAATCGGCCCTGGAAGCGGGTCTGGCCGCCGCCGGCGTCGAAGTCAGACTGCTGGGGCCCTTGCCCACCCCCGCCATCGCTTATCTGACCCGCAACACCCGCGCTCATGCCGGCATTGTCATCAGCGCTTCCCACAACCCGCATTACGATAACGGCATCAAGCTCTTTTCGGCCGATGGCAAGAAGCTGTCGGACGCCGTTGAAATGAAGATAGAGAAAATCCTTGACACTCCCTTGGCCGTCGTAGGCCCCAACAGGATGGGCAAAGCGAGCCGCATTGTCGATGCGGCGCGGCGGTACATGGAGTTTTGCAAGAGCCAGGTGGAGGTGGATTTAAGCGGGCTTCGCCTCATCGTTGACTGCGCCAACGGGGCGGCCTACCAGGTCGCGCCTCGGGTGTTTGAGGAATTGGGCGCTGAGGTGAGAGCCATAGGCGCGGCGCCGGATGGCTTCAACATCAACCACGGCGTCGGCGCCACCAGCCCCGAAAAGTTGCAAGGCGTCGTCAAGGAACAGCGGGCGGATTTGGGAATCGCGTTGGATGGAGACGGCGACCGGCTGATCATGGTTGACCACTGCGGGGAGCTGGTGGACGGCGACGAGACCCTGCGCATCATCGCCGCGGATCAGAAAGACGGGTTGCAAGGCGTCGTTGGCACGGTGATGAGCAACCTGGGCTTGCAGAAGGCCGTGGAAGAAGACCTGGGCCTGCCGTTTCACCGGGCGAAGGTGGGGGACCGCTATGTATTGGAACTCTTGGAGAAAGAGGGGCTGGTCCTGGGGGGCGAGCCGACGGGGCACATCGTGAACCGGAATTTACTCGATTCAGGAGATGGCATCCTGTCCGCCTTGCAGGCGTTAGCGGCGATGCGGCGCGCCGGCGCGTCCCTGCGCGAACTGCGGAACGGCATGAAAAAATACCCGCAAAAGCTGGTGAATGTGGCGTGGGCGGGACAGCCGGCGAACCTGGCGGAGGACCCGGAGATCGTCCATGCCGTTGCCGAGGCGAAGGAGGGGTTGGGCGCGAATGGCCGCGTTGTGTTGCGGCCCTCCGGCACGGAGGCGGTGTTCAGGATCATGGTGGAAGGCGAGGACGCCGACCTGGTGGAGACCTCCCTGCAAGACTTGGCACGGCGCGTGGAGAACAAAATTCCCCAAGAAAATCGGCTATAGACTGCGCCTTGTCAGAGTTTGCCGATGATCGTGCTGAGCAGGCTGACTATATAGCCCGAGGCGGCGGCGCCGGCGATGTAAAGGCCGGTGACCAGATAATTTAGCCGTTTTATATCGTTCTTTAGCTTTTCTATGTCTTCCTTGAGGGCGGCCTGTGGCGAGAACAGCCTTGTCACAGCGCTCCTCGCAACAGTTCGTTTAGGCTGACCTTGCCGCGGGTTTTCTCATCGACTTGTTTGACGATGACGGCGCAGTACAGGCTGTGGCTGCCATCCGCCGCCGGCAGGTTGCCGGACACCACCACAGAGCCGGGCGGCACCTTGCCATAGCTGATCTCACCGGTGGCGCGGTTGTAAATCCGCGTGCTTTGCCCGATATAGACCCCCATGGAGATGACTGAGCCTCGGCCCACCACCACCCCCTCGACAATCTCTGAACGAGCGCCGATGAAGCAATCATCTTCTATGATGGTGGGATTGGCCTGCAAGGGCTCCAGGACGCCCCCCAGCCCGACGCCGCCGGACAGGTGGACATTCTTGCCCACCTGGGCGCAGGAACCCACCGTGGCCCAGGTGTCCACCATGACGCCGGAGTCCACATAAGCGCCGATGTTGACATAGCTGGGCATTAGCACCACATTGGCCGCCACAAAGCTGCCATGGCGAACCATGGCCGGCGGCACCACCCGCGCGCCAGTGGCGGCAAAGGCGGCCTGGTCAAAATTGGCGAACTTGGATTCAACCTTGTCGTAGTAGTTGGTGAACCCGCCCGCGAGGGTGCGGTTGTCGTTCAGGGCGAAGGAGAGCAACACGGCTTTTTTCAGCCACTGGTTGACGACCCAGCCGTCGTCTTTGGGCTCCGCCACCCGCCACTTGCCGCTGTCCAGTCCCGCCAGGGCCTCGTGAACGGCGTCTTTCAGCGGGGCATCGGCGTTTTGCGCCGTGATGCCGCCGCGGTTTTCAAATCCCTCGTTGATGATGTTCTCAATATCGCTCACGGATTGTCCGCCCCCTCGTTGTTGATGAATTCCGCCATGCGTTGCGCCGCCTCCACGCATTCCGCCAAGGGCGGCGTGAGGGCCAGGCGGGCCTGGTTCGCTCCTGGGTCCCGGCCCGCGACGGCCCGGGACAGGAAACGGCCCGGCAACGCGATGACGCCCTGTTGCTGATAAAGCTGCCGGGCAAAGTCTATATCATTATATGGGCGTCCGCGGCCATAAATAAAAAGCGGCTTGTGGCTGGTCCACTTCCATGATGGGTTGCAGGATTTCCAGGACAGCGGCGAATTTCCGCCGATATTGCCGCCGTTCCTTCCTGCTTCAGGGCCGCCAGCTTCTCAAAAGGGTAGGGCCGCAATTGGCCAAGACCGGGATTCATCAGTCTAAATCCCTGACCCCCGATGCCTGCCTGAATTCTTGTCTCCATCCTCTTGTCGGTAGTTAGGGTAACGGTCTAACTCCCTGACCTCCGACACTTGCTTGAATTCCACATTATCCAGGATCTCGTAATGGGCCTGCCCGCACTCGATCTTGTTTTCCTCGCTGGGCCTTAACTCCTGGCCATCTGACTTTGTCTCCGCGACGAAATAGACCTTTTTCGAGCCTTTCTTGACCAGGGCCCAGTCAGGATTGTAGTTGCCTATGGGGGTCTTGATTTTGAACCACGAGGGAAGCTTGAAATAAAACTCAATATCTTCCCTGCTCTCGCAGTCCTGGGCGAATTGATGCTCCACACCGGAATCCAGGGGAAGCAGACCGGTGTTGATGGTTTTCTTCGAGTTGCGGATCTTAAAGGTGTGTTTGTCGCGGTGAAACTCGTAACCTTCGAACAGCCGCAATTCGTATTCCTTAGCTGAATTTTTTTCATACTTGATGCCGTCAATCATCAATTTCGACAATTTTTCGTCTATCAATGCGACCACCCTGTCCATGAACCCCTGAGGGTTGATTAACGCATCGCCGAGTCTGCCGGAGCGCAATAAAATCTGCTGAATGGTGGAGCGGGTAAGCCGCGCTCGCCCCTGGGACTGGATATAGGAAAACAGGTTCGGAATGGCAAACTTCTGGGTTTCCACCTGTGAAGTTCGGCCCCTGACTGGCTTGGATGTGACTCCTTCGTTCCTTTGAATATCGATTTCCCCCTTGTCGATCCTGAGGGACGGCTTCGTGATTGTTTCCATATTCTTCACGGCCTTTGCCGCGCTGGTTATCAATTCTTCCGTGTCGTATTCAATGCGATAGGTGGTTTGATGTTTGATCCGGTCCCACAAGGCCTTGAATTTTTCGTCTAATTGGAAACCCTTGCGGTAGGTCACTTTTTTTCGTTTCTTTTTGTTTTTAATCCGGCCTCCGAAATCAACACCGCACTCATCCTCAATTTCACTTTGCAACTGGCGGGCAAAATCCTCGTAACTTTCGTTGGCGATCACCGTCAACCGGTTGATGTTCTCATCCGTGATTCTGTTGCCGTTTCCATCCACGGGGAGACGCATGCCACGGCCGATCTCCTGCCGTTTTTTCAGCTCGGAATGCGTTTCGTTTAGTGTGCAGATTTGAAACACATTGGGATTGTCCCAACCTTCCCGAAGCGCGGAATGACTGAAAATGAAGCGCAAGGGTTCCTTAGCGTCTAAGAGCCGCTCCTTGTCCTGCATGATCAGCTTGTAGGTGTCGCGGTCCGCAAGGGTGTTCCCCCCGGTGTCTTTCCACTTGCCTCGATCTTGGGAAAAATAGCCGTCGTGGACTTTCTCTGTTGGGAAGGAGACTAAGTCCAAGCCCGCATAGTCTTCCTTGTTGGAAAATTCCCTAAAGGCTTCCTCAAAATACTCCGCAAGCTTTCCCTTGTCGGGCTTTCCCTCCTTGTCATAGCCCCGGTAGTTCGCCACCTGGTCAATAAAGAAAAGGGAAATCACCTTGACGCCTTTGGGTTGCAGTTGTTTTTCCTTGCTGAAATGCTCGGCTACAGTCTCCCGGATCTGGGCCCGCATTATTTCATCGTTTAATCCGCCTGAGGTCTGCCCTATGGATAATCGCTTGCCGCCGGACAGTTTGACAAACCCTTTATCAGCGTCAATTTCATTTATGATGTAGTTGTCCCGATACATTTCTCTATTGCCGGACTTTGCGTAAAGATCTTTTCCAGGGCGAGCCGTGACAGGCTTTCTCTGGACGCCATTTGGGGTGTTGCAGTCTATTTCCAGCGTGGCGGAAAGAGATGGCCTCGTGTTTATTTTCTTCAATCTCACATAAGCTTCGTTGAAGTCGTTTTCCGCCAGCACGGAATCCACCTCGATCCTCTTCACCAGCCCTAGGTCGTAAGCCTGCGCCGGATCGAGGCTGTATATCATGTTGTAATCCGAGACATGGGTGGCGGAATAGCGCAAGGTGCAAAGGTAGTTTAAATTTTCAATTGCCTGTTGGCGATTCTCCGTTTCCATGTTTTGCGGTTCATCCACGATAACGATGGGATTGACGCGCCTAATGAAATCAATGGGCTTTTGACCCATCAATTTGTCATTGTCGCGGTTAATGACATTTTGGTCTTTGGCGAAAGAATCGATGTTGATGACAAGGATTTCAACGGTGTCGCTTGCGGCGAAAGCGCGCAGGCTTGACACCCGGCTTGAATCATAGACCTCAAAACGAGTGGGTGGTTTGTTGTAAAGGTTTTGCAGGTGCTGTTCGGTGATGCGCAGGTTTTTCAGCACGCCTTCCCGCACCGCAAGGGAAGGCACGACAATGACGAACTTGCGAAACCCGTGCTTTTGCCGCAATTCATAAATCGTGCGCAGATAGACATAGGTTTTGCCGGTGCCGGTCTCCATCTCCACGGAGAAGTGCATGCCGGCAAGCTCATCACGCACCTTCCATTTGCCATGCTTGGATATGTTTTCTCGCTGTATGGTCTGCACATTTTCCAAAATCTGCTTCTCGTCCAATGCCAGCCGGTTGGCGAAACCGGTCTCAGCAAAGGCCTCGCCGGGGGCGGCTTGATGAAACGCCTCGTTGTTGCCAGCCGCGGGCTGGCCTTCAAACACCCGCAACACGGCGTCTATGGCGTCTAACTGGTGTTTCTGCTTGGGGTCGAAATGGAAACGCACTTATCCAAGATTTTCCAACAGGAAACGCTTTAGCGGGTCCAACGCGGAGTTGTCAAAATCCCAGTATTCAGGTTTGAACTGTTCTTCTTCGTGTTTTTCATCGAATGCGCCCAGGACCTTTTTGTAACTATATATTTTCGCCTTTTTACCGGGAGGCGGGTAATTCTTTTCTTTCAGGCATTTTTCGTAGGCCTCGAAGCACTCGAAAATGTCCCGTTTTCCAGACAAGACAATTTGCTCCAAAAGGTCTTCTATATTGCCCTTAGACCTATTGTCAGGGAAGAGAAACAGCTTATATTTCAGCCCCTGCAATTTTTCGGAGACTTCCTCTTTGGTGTCTTCATTGGCGTCAAACACGATAATAATCTCGCGTCCTTTAGCTATCGAAAGTCTAACATCTTCTTTAACGAGATTATATTTGCCTTCTGTCTGTTCAAGATGGATAGATAAAGAAGATTTTTCAATGTGGTCAAGGTAATTCTTCATGAAGAAAAGGTCTTCTTTGCCTTCAACGATAATGTGGAATTTTCTATCCATGTCACTTGCGAATGTCAATGTTGGCATTTTTCAGTTTCTGCAAGCTGTCGTAGGGATACCTAAATGCCATGACTTCACCTGAGTCGTGTTTTAGAAGATGAAAACAGACGGTTTCTTTTTGCCAGTCATCAGGACATTCCTCGGCGTTCAAGACCTTGGTTAGAGACTGGACCACATCTCTATCGTGAGTGGTCGCAAACACTTGGGTGCTGCACTCAGCCGAGTGTTTCAAAATCATTTTCCACATCTCTTTCATGGTGGAGGCATGCAGTCCAATTTCAATTTCATCTATAGCGATTATTCCTTTGCGCTGTTTCTCGATGCTGGACAGCATATTCAGGATGTGAGCGATTCCCCTTCCTAACAAATTGATCGGGATAAATCTGTCAAGACCTATGTCAACAGAAATGGCTCCATCTGCCCCTGTTTTAATATCCCGGATGTCGGGATCGATGAATCTAAGTGCGCGCAGAAGCGAGTCTTTTCGTTTTGCATTTAACATGTTATCCACAAGAGAAGAATCGCATATTGGAGCCGTTAAATACCCACTCCTCAGCGATTCCTTATAATTTCCATCCGGGAGCTGCGCGTAATTTAAACCATCGCCAGGCTGTGTCTGGTAGATCTTTGCTTGATGATTTGACTTCTTGCCATCCGTGTCAACAACACTAAATTCATAGTCGAATCCGATGAGATTTTCCCCTGTGCCTATAGATCGAGAGCTTTGCTCTCTACTAAGGTCTATGGGCCTCTTCATGGATAATTCGATTGAATTGTCGAGCAGGGGAGAGACCTTAAGATGCCTCTTTCCCTTTCGCTGCGTGGTTGAAAACTCCATTCCTTGTTTATGGTCCCGAGCATGGAAATAATCTTCCCAATCAGAACTTTCCTTAGGGGCTATTCCCCTTATTTGCTCTATTGTTACCGCTAAACCAGGATTGCCCATTCCTGTCAGAAGGAACACCGACTCTAACAGCGAAGTCTTGTTGCAGTTGTTCTTACCGACAAACAGGTTGACCCGCGCAAGGTCGTCGATTTCCAGGGACTTGATCCCTCGGAAGTGCTTGATTTTTATGGATTCAAAAAAATGTTCGTCTGTCATGTCGGCTTCTCCTCTTGGCATTATACCACATCGAAGGCTATGCCAGCGTCTTCCATTTGCAGGGCGGTGTTGGTTTTCAGCTGGTCGTTGTCTTCAAACAAGTGCTCCAGGGTGATGAATTTTTGCGGCGCGGCGGCCAAGACAGCCTTGATGACTGGTTTGTCAATGCGCTCCAGAGCGAGGGCCAGGGTTGCCTCCCCGTCTTGCGCCATGAACCAGCTGTCCCGGACTTCTATTGGAGCGGTCAGGGGAAAGCCTGATTTCAGCAATAGCTCATAGAGGATGTTCTCGGTGTTGGCGTCGTTGACTATGGATGCAGTGTGCATTTTTAGTTGTTTCCGCAATTCTTTTTCGTCCCGGATTTCAGAGCCGCGCCAGATCTTGAAGTTGGAGTCTTGCAGTTTGAAGACCTTGAAGCCACCATTCAGGTCGCTGTTTTTGATTGCCCGGCGGATGCGTTCTTTGCCGATGTCGGCGATGGTTTTATAGCCTGCCTTGAATGCATCGGATTTTTTATCGCAAGGTTCGGGCATTTGCACACAGATAAATCGGCGCTTGCCGCCATCTTCAGCGTTGAGTTGCATGACAGCGTGGGCGGTAGTGCAGGAACCGGCAAAAAAATCTAAAATAATACTCTCATCCGCCTTTGTGCCTATGCGAATAGCCTTCGCTATAAGAGCAGGGGATTTAGGGAAATCAAATGGCGTAGAGTTAAATAATTCTCCTACAGCTTCTTTGCCATTTTCATGGTTAATGGTTTTATCAAGCCAGAGAGATTTCTCTTTCGATGTAGCTCCTTCTTTCGGAATATAATCCTTTCGGTAGACTCTCCAAGCGCCAGTAGATACTTTCTTGCCTACTAACAATTGAAGGTTGTTTTCGACTTTAGTACGCCCCCAGGTCCAACAACCGTCTTCATTTTTTGAATTTTTGGGTAATGCAACTTCACTGTATTTGGCATCCTTCTCAAGGGATATCTTGCCAGACTGTGGTTGTATATAAATTGGAAAATACAAATTTGGTCGCGTCTCCCGGTTGAATTGAGAAGAACCACGATTCCTAAGTTCAAGCAAACGATACTGCCCCGCCTCATCTTCCTTGTCGTATTCAGAGAGGGTTTTATCCGACTTTGGGACTGGAAAGATGCAATCTCTCTCATGGTTTTTAACAAACACTAACAAATACTCAAATGTCTTTGCTAAAAATCTGTCCAATTGTCTTCCGCGTGGATTAGTTTGAGCAACGATCATTCCAATGAAATTCTCCTCGCCAAAGATCTCATTCATCACCATGCGAAGGTTGTGCGCCTCGTTGTCGTCTATGGAGACGAAAATCACCCCGTCTTCTCGCAACAGGTTGCGCGCTAGGAACAGGCGCGGATAGATCATGCTGAGCCAGCTGGAATGAAAATGACCGTTTTCCCGGTTGTTTTTGCGGAACAATCCGGCGCGAGTCATAAATCCTTGTTCATCCCGGTCGCCGACCCGCCTCAAATAGGCGTCTTTGCTCTCGGCGAAGCGGTCGGGGTAGATGAAGTGATCGTTGCCGGTGTTGTAGGGCGGATCGATGTAAATCATCTTGACCTTGCCGAAATAAGACTTCTGCAAGATTTTCAGTGCCTCCAGGTTTTCGCCCTCGATGAACACATTGTCGTTGCCGTCAAAGTCCACCGATTCCTCAGGGCAGGGCGCCAAGGTTGCCGTGGTGGGCGCTTGCAGGGAACGGAAGGCGTCGGTTTTGCCGGCCCAGTTCAGGTGGTAACGCTCATCCGAGAATTCCCCTTCCTCCCCCAAGGCGATGCGCAACTTCTCCCAATCGACCTTGCCCTCGCTAAAGGCCTCGGGAAGCAACTCCCGCAACCGGGCCAGTTTTTCTTCGGTGATGTTAAGGGACTCGCCGTTCAATGTTTTACCCTGCATTGCGCCACTCTTGGGGGATATTACTGCAACTAAGTGATTTTCCACACGGTTTTGGCTTGCCTGGCCAGCCACTTTTGGTGGTCTTGCAAGTTGTCCATGTTCCACTCTTCATATTTCGCTATATGCTGATTGATCTTGTAAGGACTATCGCCAAGGGCTTCCCTTTTTTTCGCAAAGTCTTTCTGCCCCAGATTTCGGTTTTGCTTACGGGACAGCAAGGCTATGTTGCCCAGCCTGTTTATCGCATCCTCATAGTTGTTTCTGCCAAAGCGCTCCTGCCAGGCGTCATCCGGAGACGCCGGCAAGACATGCTCCAGGGTCAGTGTAAGCGGCGGTTCATTCCCGCTCAGCTGTTGCTCTATTTTCCTTAGCAAGAACAGGATTCTTTTAGAGTCGCGAGCGCTGGGCATGGTCTTTGCGGCGAACGCGGCAGAAAAACTTGCATCGTTAGGATACACGGCTTGCAAGCTGTCCGTTAAATTTTCATGCCTTAGATTGGGATATTCGCTCATCAATTCATTGGCCATCTCGTTGTAGAGGCTTTCTTGTTCTTTCACGCCTTTGTTGCAAATGACATTGTAACGGATGGAAACAACGGCAAGCTGTTGCAACAGCCTAATAAAATCCCTTGGCGGCCGCAGTTTTTCAAAACCCGCCATCATCAGACTTAGCGGAGTCTTGATTCCAAATAGATTTAGGACTTCCAAGTGTTGCCGCGCCTCCCCGTATTCGCCTCCTTCCCCGATCCAAAATTTGTCATTGTGGTCTTGCAACGCAACATAAACGGCGACGTGTTTTTTCACATCATCCAGGTAGGGAAACACCCCCGCGGGGGTGTTGACATCTTTCTTCAAGATGCGGAACAGGTTTCTTTTATTCACCAGCCTTTCTTTCATCCCCCGGTGGCTGCGCAGAAAATTGATGAATTCGAGCTCGCCCAGCTGTTCTATGATGCCTGCCCATTGTTCTTCAAAATCATCAAAATACCCTTCTGAATACGCCGGGTCATTCGCCAGGACGGAGAGCAAATAGTTTTTCAACAGATCGGGCGTGGATGAATGCAGTCCTCTGGCGTTCAGGGTTTCAAACACCGTGTAGGCGTTCAGGTCGTCCTGCACCGTGATGGTGGTGAACAGCAGGCCGTATTCAATATCATCAAGGATTGTGGCCACGGCTTCCCCGGACTGGCAAGATTGAAACCGGAAATCAAAGAACCTGAAGGCTCGGTCTAATTGCCGGTTCGTTGGGGTGAGATTGCGTTGCCAGGTTGTTGCCGTGTTTTGCGCGAGGGAACGGAAATGCCACTCATTATGTCGGTTGAGGACCAGTTTGGGCTTAATCCTTAAAGTCACCGGGTCAGAAACGCCTATATAAGCGTCCTGATAGATTTTTATCCGTTGTTCGTTGGCTCCAGGCTCGTTCCCGGCGGCGACTAATTCCTTCAATCTTTTGATTGCCGTCAAGATGACAATGGAGAGGGTGATTAGCCGTTGTTGGCCGTCTATGACCTGGAAGGTTTTTCCATCCTGGGTCTGAAGAACCAAATAGCCCATAAAATGTTGCGTCTTGTTTTTGCGCATTTGCTTAATATCCTTCCACAACTCCCCCCAGTGCTCGGATTCCCATGAATAATCCCGCTGAAACCGGGGGATGATGTACCTTTTTCTGTTTGACATTACCCCGGAAAACAGCAGGTTGTTCGGTTCCAAATGGACCTTTGCAAATTGTTGGCTTTGAGACATGGCGGATCGCGTTGCTTCAGATTCTACACCGGCCCGTTCTCCTCGCCAGCCTTGGCCGGCTGAGGGGGCGGCGTGAACGGCGACAGAGGGATCAGGAAAACAGGCTCGCCTCCGCTTTGCTGACCTGGCACATCAGGCCCTTCAGGTTGGTGGCGCCGGATTCGGGACCCACATTGAGATCGTCGATGAGCAGGTTGATGTTGCACTCCCGGTAGCCGTATTCCGGCGCCGGGCGTTCCGGATACCACCAGCCGAACTCGGCGGCGACCACCCGCGGGTCTATGCCGTCGAACAACTTGGCTTTGTGCTTGACCCGGCCCCGCTCGCCTTCGATATAGACCCAGTCGCCATCCTCTATGCCCCGCTCTTTGGCGGCGTCCGGGTGGATGCGCAACAGGGGGTGGGGGTGCATCTTGCGCAACAGCTGGCTTTGCCGACCCTCGGAGCCAAAATACTCCTGCACCCTGGTGCCGGTGGTCAGCACCAAGGGGTATTTGTCGGTGAAGGCCGGCTCCCGGGCCGGGCTTTCCGGCGGCTCCAGGTGCTCGGGCAGAGGGTCGTAGCCCCAGTCCGCGTTTTGCTGTATGTAGAACTCGAACTTGCCCGAGGGCGACTTGAACCCCTCTTTTTTGTATTTCCAGTATTCTGGCTCGTTGCGCAAGTGGGGCATGTCCTTGAACTGTTCCCAGGTCACGCCCGCCGGTTTCAGGATGTAATCTAACGATTCTTCGTACTCATCCCAGAAGTCCTCTTCGAACCCCATGCGCTTGCCTAGGGCGTTCAGGATCTCCACATCGCCCCGGGCCTCGCCGGGGGGCTCCACCACCTTGACGCGGGGGAAGATGTAGCCGTGGGACTTCCAGTAATCCGCGATGTTGTTGTGTTCCAGCCAGGTGGCGGCCGGCAACAGGATGTCCGCGTATTCGGTGGAGGGCGTGGGGAAGATGTCCGCCATGACCAGGAACTCCACTTTCTCGAAACAGCGCCGCACGCGATCCACATTCTCCCGCGCCACCAGGGGGTTGCTGCCCATGATCATCAGGGCCCGAGCCTGGTAGGGCTCGCCATGCTCTATGGCGTCCCACACCACATGGGGCGATATGCGGTTGATGGAGGCCGACAGGCGGTAGCGATTGCCGCCTAACATCTTGTCCACATTGTCGTGGAAGTTCTGTCCGCAAAACTCCATGCGCGGCAGTCCCGGCGGCGGCCCGAACAACACATTGCCGCCCGGCGCGTCCAAATTGCCCGTCAAGGCGGACATGTAAATCAACACACGGTCCGAGTTGGCGCAGTTGACATTGTGCTCTATGCCCACGCCCCATTGGATGGCCGCCGGCTTGGTGCGGGCGAACAGGCGCGCCGCCGCGATGATTTTTTCCTTAGGCACCCAGGTGATCTTCTCGGCGACCTCAGGGGGGTATTGATCCAGTCGCTCCACAAACCGCTCGAAACCTAAGCTGTGGTTTTCCACGAAGTCGCGGTCGTAGAGATCTTCCTTCACCATGACTTGCATCATGGACAGGGCCAGGGCCACATCAGTGCCGGGCCGCAGTTGCAACCAGATGTCCGCCTTCTCCGCCAGCCGGGTGCGTTGCGGATCCACCACGATGTAGCTGGGTTTGCGCTTCAGGTTGAGGCCCAAATTCACGCCTATGTACTCGTCCGGGTTGGAGTTGATGGTGTTGCTGCCCCAGCTCATGATGCACTGGGGGTGGTTGTCGTAATCGACGATGGGAACGGGTATGCCCAGTTGCTTGGACACCGCCAGGCGGGGCAGGTAGCAGATGTGGCCATTGGCAAGGACATTGGGGGTGCCGAACCGGTTAGCGAGACGGTAGATGAAGCGGTGGTGGCTGCGCCCTGTGCCGTGTCCGAAGACCACCGCCTCCGGGCCGGATTCCTGTTTGATCGCGTTCAGCTTGTCTGCGATGGTGCCTAAGGCCTCGTCCCAGCTGATCCTTTCCCACTTGCCCGCGCCCCGTTCGCCGGCGCGGCGCAAGGGATGCAATAGGCGGTCAGGGTGGTATTGCAGATCGTCCATGAAGCCCCGGGCCTTGCGGCACAGATAGCCTTTGCTGATGGGGTGTTCCTTGTCCGCCTCGATCTTGGTGGCTTTGCCATCCGCCACGGTGACATAGACGCCGCAACCCGCGTGGCCGCAGGCCCGGCAGTTGGTGCGAATGCGTTGGACTTGAGCGGCTTCGGCGGCCATGTTGCGATCATATCACCTGTTGGCGCCCAGGTCAAAACGCTTTTTCGCTTGTCGCATCCGCCCCGGGCGTGGGTGGCGGAATCCCTTGGGACGGGGCGTCGCGCGCTTGAACGCATTGACTTTGCGTGTTATGCTTGCCTTTTGACAAGTTGCTTGCAAGAGTTTGCCAATGTCGCAAAAACCCGCTCAACCGGAAGTCCGACCCGCCCACGACGGGGACGGGCCGCCCATGAAAAGGGCTTCCGAACGAACCTTTGGCGTGGCTTTCGCCGTTGTGTTCACGGTCATCGGCCTGTTTCCCCTGCTCGGCGACGGGGCGCCCCGGGCCTGGGCCCTGACCATTGCCGGCGTCTTGCTGGCCTTGGCCCTGGTCAAGCCGGCGTTGCTGGCTCCCTTGAACCGGGCCTGGTTCCGGGTGGCTTTGGTTTTGCAACACTGCGTCAGCATGTTGGCCATGGGCATTTTATTCTACGGGGTGGTGACTCCCACAGGCCTGATCATGCGGGGGCTGGGGAAAGACCTGTTGCGCCTGCGCTACGACCGGCAGGCGAGCAGCTACTGGCTCCACCGCGACCCGCCAGGGCCCCCCGCCGATTCCATGGAGCAGCAGTTTTGAGGCGCGCGTTGACTTTTTTGGCGGAACTCTGGGCCTTCATGCGGGTGCGCAAGAAGTACTGGCTGTTTCCCGTCATCGTCATGGCCTTGGTGCTGGGCGGCTTGATCGTGCTGAGTCAGACCAGCGCCGTCGCCCCCATGGTCTACACCATCTTTTAATCCATGCGCATACTGGGCCTGTCGGCTTTCTATCATGACAGCGCGGCGGTCCTGGTGGAAGGAGGGCGCATTGCCGCCGCCGCCCAAGAGGAGCGCTTCACGCGCAAGCGGCACGACGAGAGCTACCCCCGCCACGCCGTCGCTTGGTGCCTGGAGGCGGCCGGCATCGCGCCGGACCAGCTGGACCGGGTGGTCTTCTACGACAAGCCCTTCCTCAAGTTTGAACGGCTGTTGGAGACCTATGTGGCCTTCGCGCCCCGGGGCTTCCGCTCCTTCTCGACGGCTCTGCCGGTTTGGGTGCGGGAGAAGCTGTTTCAGAAAGACTTGTTGCGCGGCAAGTTGGAAGACCAGGCCCCGGAGGTGGACTGGAGCGCCAAGTTGCTGTTTGCCGAGCACCACCAGTCCCACGCGGCCAGCGCGTTCTATCCCTCGCCCTTCCGCGAGGCGTTGGTCCTTACCATGGATGGAGTCGGCGAGTGGGCCACCACCTCCGCTGGCATAGGCCGGGGCAACGAGCTGGAGATCGTCCGGGAGCTCCACTTTCCGCACTCCTTGGGCTTGCTTTATTCGGCGTTCACTTATTACACGGGCTTCAAGGTCAACTCCGGCGAGTACAAGCTCATGGGGCTGGCGCCCTACGGCGAGCCTCGTTACGCCCAGGCCATTCTCGACAATCTCATCGACTTGAAGCCCGATGGCACTTTTCGCCTCAACCTGGATTATTTCGATTACTGCACCGGCCTGACCATGACCAACCGCCGCTTCGACGCCTGTTTCGGCGGGCCGCCGCGGTCGCCGGAGGCGCCGTTGCGGCAACGGGACGCGGATCTGGCGGCTTCGGCGCAGGCCGTGACCGAGGAAGCCGTGTTGCGCCTGACTCGCTCCTTGCGCGCCGAGACTGGCATCGCCCAGCTGTGCCTGGCGGGCGGCGTGGCCCTCAACTGCGTCGCCAACGGCAAGGTCCTGCGGGACGGCCGCTTCGACCAGATCTGGACCCAACCCGCGGCGGGGGACGCCGGCGGGGCCCTAGGCGCCGCCTTGGCCGCCAGCCACCGCTTGTTCGGCGAGCCGCGCCCGGCCCTGGCGCAATCCGGCCCGGACGTCGCCGCCGGCGCCAATGGAGACGGGGTCGATGCCATGGACGGGGCCTGCCTGGGCCCTGCCTTCGGGCCGGACGAGATCCGCCAGGCCCTGGATCAGGCCGGGGCCCGTTACCAGGCCTTGTCGGAGTCGGCGCTGACCCAGACCGCCGCGGAGGCCCTGGCCGAGGGCAAGGCCCTGGGCTGGTTCCAGGGGCGCATGGAGTTCGGCCCCCGCGCCTTGGGCAACCGCTCCATTCTGGCGGACGCCCGTTCCCCCGCCATGCAGAAGACCCTCAACCTCAAGGTCAAATACCGCGAGTCCTTTCGTCCCTTCGCCCCCAGCGTGTTGCGGGAGGATGTGGCGGACTGGTTCGAGCTGGATGGCGACAGCCCCTACATGTTGTTGACGGCGGGGATCAAACCGGAGCGTCGCCGGCCCTCAGACGCGGAGGGCGCCGCGCCGGCGGGGGCCGGGTTTGACCCGGCGCGCCTGAACCTGCCGCGTTCGGACATCCCCGCGGTGACCCATGTGGACTACTCCGCCCGGGTGCAGACCGTCCGGCGCGAGACCAACCCGCGTTACCATGCCCTGCTGGAGGCCTTCAAGGCCAAAACCGGTTGCCCGGTCCTGGTCAACACCAGCTTCAATGTCCGCGGCGAACCCATAGTCTGCTCGCCGGCGGAGGCCTTTCGCTGTTTCATGGGCACGGAATTGGACTGCCTCGCCATAGGCGACTTCTTCCTGCGCAAGGAAGAGCAAGACCCCTCCCTCAAGCGCGATTACAAGGATTCGGTGGAACCCGATTAGGAGCGCGGGCGGGCCGGGGGTCAAACCGGACCGCCTCGTTCGCCCTTGCCGCCGCGTTCGCCCTTAGCAATACCCGTTGTCTTTGAACCAGGCCACGGCGTCCTCGATGGCATGCCGCGCCGGGCGGGGCTGGTAGCCCAGGGCCTGGCGCGCCTTGGCGGAGGAGAAGTGCATGAATTTCCCCGCCATTCTCAGGCCGTCCACCGTGACTGGCGGAGTCGTTCCGCTGAGTTTGGCCCAGCCCTCAGCAAGCCAGGCGACTGGGTAGAGCGGGGCGCGGGGGAGCCTGATCCGGGGCGGCGCCAACCCGGCGCAGGCGCAGACCGCGTCGAGAATGGCCTTCAGCGTCATGTTTTCGCCCCCCAATATGTAGCGCTCGCCCGGCTCGCCTTTCTCGAAGGCCAACAGGTGTCCCCGGGCCGCGTCATCCACATGGACCACATTCAGCCCCGTGTCCACATAGGCGGGCATTTTCCCTCGCAGGGTGTCCAGGACGATCCGGCCGGTGGGGGTGGGCTTGACATCCCGGGGGCCTAGGGGCGCGGCCGGGTTCACGATGACCACCGGCAGTCCCTGGGTGGCGACCAGCTTTCGCACCGCCTGCTCGGCGAGGAATTTCGAACGCTTGTAGTGGCCGATCATGTCCTCGAGGCGTACAGGGGTCTCCTCGTCGGCTGGCGACCGGTCCCGGTTGACGCCCAAAGCCGCCACGCTGCTGGTGTAGATGATCCGCTTCACGCCCGCATCCCCGGCCCGTTTCAACAGGGTCTCCGTGCCGGCCACATTGACGCGGAGCATGGCCGAGGGGTCAGGCACCCACAAGCGGTAGTCCGCCGCCACATGGAACAGCCATTCGCAACCCGCCACCGCCCGCCGCAGGGAGTCGGGGTCCCCCAGATCCCCTTCCACCAGGCTCAGGGCCAGCCCTTGCAGGTTGCGCCGGTCGCCGCCAGGCCGCACCAGGGCCCTGACCTCATGGCCCTGGGCCACGAGTTGCCGCGCCACCGCGGAGCCGACGAAGCCGCTGGCCCCCGTGACCAGGGTGGTCATCGCCGCGCCGCCCGCTTCAAGGCAAGATAGTCGCGCAACACCCAGAGGGCGAACAGCGGCGCGCCAATGGACGCGGCGAGCAGGAACGGCGTCAGCTGGTCAAAAAACGCCACGACGGGCAACAGGTACAGCACATCCTCGATTTCCACCATCCCGATGTTGGGCTGTCTGGCCCCGTCTCGGCCCAGGGCCTCCTCGATGACCATGCGCATGTGAAACACGGCCGCCACCGCGAGGCCGGCCAGCAGGCCCAGGGGCAGGGCCGCCGCGCCCAGGCCGCCATGCCTCAGCCCCAGGCCCAGGCTCGCGAACAACAACACATTGACCAGGGCGTCGCTGGCCAGGTCGTAGCGGTGTCCCGCCTTGCTCATGTTGCCCGTCAGCCGGGCCAGTTCCCCGTCGGCGTGGTCGAGAAAGTGCGAGATGGCGAAGCACAGCGCGCCGGCGTTGGCCCAGCCGTAGCCGCCCCGGCCCAAACAGGCGCAGGCGCAGAGCCCGAGCAAGAGCCGCAAGGTGGTCAGGTGGTTGGGGGTGACCCAGGTGTGGCGCAGGGGACGAACCAGCCGGCGCGCCAGGCGTGCGTCTAGGGGTTTGCGTTCAGGCGCGGTCATGTTTCTCCAACAGCGTCAGCAGGGCCGGCAGGAGGAGCAACGCGCAGACCATGGTGGCGCCTATGCCTATGGTCAGCAGGGCTCCCAGGCTGGCCGTGCCATCATGGGGCGAGAGGGCCAGGTTGCCTATGCCCCCCATGGTGGTCAAGGAACTCACCAGGACCCCGCGGGCGGCGCTGGTGGCGAGCAGGGGCCGGCCGGCCGACGACTCGACGCGATGGCGGTGGATGATGTGGATGGCGCTGTCCACCCCCATGCCCAACAACAGGGGCAGGGCGATCACATTGGCGAAGTTCAGCGGGATGCCGGCCAGGACGCTGGCGCCGCCGGTGAGGAGGGCCGCCGTCAACAGCGGCAACAGGGCCAAGGGCGCGTCCCGTTTGCGCCGGAACAGCAAGAGCAACATGAGCGTGATCACGACGAAGGCCCCCAGGAAGGCCTGTCCGAAGGCGGCCGCCACGGCGTCGCTGGCCTCCAAATTGATCACGGGCGAGCCGATGACCCTCCCGGAGACGGATTGCAGGGCCTGGACGAAGGCTCTCAGGGCCTGGTTGTCCTGCATGTCCGCCTTGGGGTAGATCTCCAGGCGGTAGCGGCCCTCCGCGCTCAGCCAGCGCCGCTTCAGCGATTCCGGCAGGCTCTCCGGCGCGATGGGGCGGGCCTGCAACGAGGCTTGCAGGGCCTGGAGGCGGCCCGGCAGGGAGGCTAACAAAGACTGCTCCAGTTGTTGCGCCAGGGTCTGGGCCCCGCCTTCTGGGGCGGCCGGCAGGGACTGTTCCAGCCGGGCCAACTTGTCATGCAACCCGCGGATGACCGGGTCTGTCAACCGGCTCCGGCTCAGGGCCTCCCGAAAGCGGGTCAAGGCGGCGGCTCGCTCGGCAACGCCGATGTCGGTTAATTCCATTGCCTCCGGCAAGTCCCCCAACAGCAGGGCCATCTCGTCAATGACGGCCAGCTTCTCATCCTGACGGGCCGGGATGAAGTCCGGCAGCCACAGGACCCGCTCCACCTCCTCCAGGCGGGCAAAGGCCTCCCGGTGGCGGTCCGCCTCGCTCCCATCGGCGGCGATGAAGACGCCAGTCCAGGGCGCGACCTCAGGGTCCGCCAACAGCCTGCGGAAGGTGGCGACCGACTCGTTGTCCTGATCCTGCAAGTTCAGCGTGTTGTGGTCGAAGCGCGCCTGGGTCAGCAAGGCGGCGGAACACGCCGCCAAGACGAACAAGCCGCCGATGATCTTGCCGGGGTGGGCTGTGGGCAGGCGCGCCAAGACCACCGCGACCCGGGACGCCGCGCCGGCGCCGGCGTCCCGGGCGGGGCCGGCCCCCCCGATCCTGAGGGGGAACAGGCCCAGCAGGGCCGGCAAGACCGTCAGGGTCACCGCCAGGCTGATGAACATCCCGACGCCGGAGATCAAGCCTAATTCCGCCACGCCGGTGTAGGCGGTGGGGATGAAAGCGAAGAAACCGGTGGCGGTGCTGGCGGCGCATAGAAACAGGGCGCCGCCCACCTTCACGGAGGCGTTGCGCAAGGCCATCCCGTTGTCCTCGCCGCTGGCGCGGCCTTCCCGGTAGCGCAGGCAGTAGTGGATCGCGAAATCCACCCCCAGGCCCAGGTACAGCACGGCGAAGGCCACGGAAATCAGGTTCAGCTCGCCCACGGCGAGGGCGGCGAAGGCCGCGGTGAAAATCAACCCGGTGAGCAGACAGAAGAGAGCCGCCAACACCAGCCTGACTGAGCCTAAGCCCGCCAACATGATGATGGTCACCAGGGCCAGGGCTAAAAACAGGGCCTGGCGGGCCCCTCGCATCACGCTCAGCAGTTCCTCATGGGCCAGGACCACCGTGCCGGTCAAGCTGAGGGTGGCGCCGGAGGCATCGGTTTGGCGCAGTTCCTCCCAGATCGAGCGGATCTTTTCTATGGCCGCCGTCGCCGGCAACGGCGCGCCTTGCTCCAGCCGGGGACGCAACAGGATGAATTGCCGCTGGGCCGGGTCGGCGGCTGTTGGCGCCGCTCCCCCGGTCATCAGGGTCTGCCAGGAGACGCGGAAGGGCCGGTTCGCCTGCAGGGCCGCCGCGGCGTCGTCGAGTTGCGCCAACACCGGCTCCAGCTCGATGTCCGCGCCGTTTTCCACCGCCTCCATGGCGGCGCTCAACAAGTCAAACAATCCCCGCAGGGATGGATCCCGCGCCAGCCCCGCTATGAAGGGTTGCATGGCCGCCAGCTGGTCCGAGAGGTCTTGCAGGGTCTCCACCTCCGAGAACAGCAGGCCCGATTCCCTGAAGAGCGGCAGGGCCGGGGGATAATAGACGCTGACAAACAGGGCCTGCTCTTCCCGCAGTCGCTGGTGGAGGAGGCCGGCGGCGTCCAGGGCCTGATCCGGGGTGGCGGCTTCCACCACCGCGACGATGTTGTCCAGGTGGTGGGGGAAATGCCGCTCGTACTCCAGGTCCAACTGTCGCCAGGGCAACTCGGGCGAGAGCATCTCCTTGGTGCTGGCGTTCATCCCCAGGTTGTCCGCCGTGTAATTCAGGGCTAGGGCCGCCAACGCGACCACCGCCAACAGGACCCAGAGGCCGGCCCTCCGGACCAGCTCGGTCCATCGCTCCAGGGCCGCCTTGATCATGCCGGCTCCCCGCCGGCGCGGGGAGGCGGGGCTTCAGACCCGGAACACATAGTCCTGGCCCGGCGTTATGACGCGCCGGAGGCGACAGGGGACGCTGGCCATTGTCCGTCTCTACAGGCTCGCCGCAATTCCCGGAACGCGCCGCGAAGAGTCTTGCGGGCCCGGCCCCAGGCTCCAATCAGGCGCAACAGCGGCCCGATCTGCCCCGGCGCCCGCGCCAGGTCGGCCAACAGGGCCAGCCCGTTCAGCTGGCCGAATTCATCGGCGCGGCGCAGGGCGGCCTGGGGCAGGGTCATGTCCGCGGTGTCCAAAATGGCCCGCAGAACAAAGGCGGGGATGCCGCGCTTTGCCGCCGTCTCGAGAATGGCGGCGCTTTCCATGTCGACGCAAACCGCGCCAGTGCGCCGCAACAAGGCCTGTTTGTCCAACGGCGTCGCCACGGCCTGGTCCACCGTCGCCATGGGGCCATGGTGGATGGCGATGCGGCGTCGGGCCAGTCGCCCCAGGGCCGCCGCCGGCAGGCAGGCTGTCGCCTTGTGGCTGGTGCCGTCGCTGAGGGCCTCGCCCGGTTGCGCCAGATCCCCCGCCTTGAGGGCCGGTGCCAGGCCCCCGGCGCAACCGAAACTGAGCAGGCAGTCCACTTTTTCCTCCGCCAGTCGGCTCGCGGCCCGTTGCGCCGAGTGGCGGCCAGTGCCGGACACCACTAACAACACCCCCCCCTCCAGGGCCACAGGATCTTGCGGCAAGGGCTTGCGCTTCGTCAGGCAGGCGGCTTCCGGGTGCAAGGCGCAGATGATGCCGAGCCGCTTCAAGATTGGTTGACGCCGTCCGGGGACAAGGGGGGCGCGGACCGGGCGGGGCCTGGCGTTGACACAGCGGGTCGGGGCCGCCGGACGGGGTCGGGCTGGCTTGGCCCGACAGGCAAGGGCCTGGCGGCGGCGTTGAACAGCCACCTTAGCAACAGGTCGCGGCGGGCGCACAGGTTCGTTGAGATGATGGTGGCCTTGACGCTGCGGCGCGAGATCTTGACTTGCGCGCCTGAGGTGAAGCCGGGATTGGCGTTGATCTTGCGCAGAGTGAGCGCCGCCATGCCCAGGCCCCAGAGGCAGAAACGGCGGATGCCGGTTTCGTTTTTAGGCACCAACAAGGTGTAGTCCAGCGCGTTTTCCAGGTGCCCCCGGGCCACGCCCGCCAGCTGAATCAGGGCCTGTTGAAAGGCTTGATCGTTGCGCAACGGGGTCCCGGCCTTCCACGCCACTCCGTGCCGCTTTAACACGGATTGGGGCAGCCAGCACATGTTGCGCTTTTGGTCGTCCCAGATGTCCTTGAGGATGTTGGTCATTTGCAGTCCCTGGCCGAAGGACGGCGCCAGCTTCATTAGTTCGTCCCGGCGCCGATTCACGGCGGCGGAATAGTCGCAAAACAGCTCGGTCAGCAACTCGCCCACCACCCCCGCCACGAAATAGCAATAGCGATCCATGTCCTGCTGGTCCTGCAAGCCGCCGCGCACATTGGCCTCCTGGTATTGAGCCATGCCGGCGGCCATGATCCTGATGCACCGTTCCAGGGCCGCCCTTTGCCGCGGGTTGAAACTCTTGGTCACTCTGAGGACAGCGGGCGCGTTCCGCACCAGCTCCCGCTCCGCCGCGCTGGCGCTGGACAACAGCGGGCCCAGGGCCTGGGCGAAGGGCGCCGCGTCCTGGGCGCCGGCGACGACGCGGATGAAGCTCTCGGCAAACTCCCGTTTCCGGGGCAGGGGGAGGTCCCGGTCGTCCTCTATGGTGTCGGCGATGCGGCACAGCAGGTAGGCGTTGCCCGTCACCCGGACCAGGGCCGGCGGCAACTGGGGTATGGTCAGCGCGAAAGTGCGGGAAACTCCTTGGAGGATGCGCTCCTGGCGCGCCAGATCTGCGCTCGCGTTCATGGCTTTATCATAGCAGAAACACAGGCGGCGGGCTTTCTGCTGTGGTCCGTCAGGAGCGCAATGGCCCGCCTCAGGGACAGGCCCCCGCCGCCTCCAGCTCGGCGGCGGTGAGGGTCTGCTGGTGCAGACTGGAGGCTACTAGGACGCCGTGAACCCCCAGCTGGCTCAGGGCTTCAAGGTCGGCCCGGTCCCGGGCCCCGCCGGCGGCGTAGAGTTGCCGCTCCGGCCCCGGGGCGGCGCGAAGCCGGGCCGCGACCTCGCCTATCAGTTCCAGGTCAGGGCCAGCCCGGCCGCCCACGCGGGCCAGGGACATGACGATGACCCGCCGCGGCCACAGGGCGGGGTTCGCCAACAGGGCCTCAGCGCCGATGAATCCCCCCGCGTTGAAATCCAGTGATAGAATGAGCTTGTCCGACCCGGCCTGGTCGGTCCAGGCCCGTAGCTGTTCGGGGGAGGCCTGGGTCTCTGAGCCTAAAACCTTGTTGACCCGGCCCGGCCAGGGCGTAGCGTTGAGGAAGGGGCCAAGGCCGGCGTCCACCCATAGACTGAGGTCGGGGAAGGCCGCCAATAGCCGCTCTATGGCGCGGCGGTTGCCGCCTTGATTTTCGATGGCGTCGAGGTCGGCGATGTAGAACGCGCGGAAGGGAAAGACAGACAAGTAGGCGCGAGCCACAGCGAGAATGTCTGGCTCCGGGCAAAGCGCGGTACGGAGGGGGCGGTAGGATTCTCTCCCCCCCGGCCCGGCCAGCGTGGCGACGCCGCCCTTCAGGTCTATGACCGGAATGATGCGCATGGGGAAATGGGGGCCCGGCCCCGCGCTGAAAACAGATCAAACATGGCGGCAAGCGATTCAAAACATTATACAGGCTGGGACATCGGCGGGGCGCACCTGAAGGCCGCCTGGGTGGATGGGCAGGGAGGGTTAGCTGGGGCCGGCCAGCTGGCGACGCCCCTGTGGGAGGGGCTGGAGGCCCTGGAGGAGGCGGTGCCGCGCTTGTTGGCCCTGGCGCCAGCCGGCGCCGGCGTCCATGGGCTGACCATGACGGGGGAGCTGGTTGACTGCTTTCCGGGGCGCCAGCAGGGCGTGCGGCGGATCGTTGAGCGCATGGCGGCCCGGCTGGGCGGGGAGGTTTATGTCTATGCCGGCCCTCGGGGGATGATCGGGGCGGAACAGGCAGAGGCGTGTTTTGCGGAGGTCGCCTCCGCCAACTGGCACGGCGCGGCGGCCGTCGCGGCGGCGGGCGCGGGCTCAGGGATCCTGGTGGATATAGGCACCACCACCACCGACATCATTCCTTTCAGAGACGGACGGGTTTGCCAGCGGGGTTATTCGGACCAGGAGCGTCTGCGGACCGGCGAACTGGTGTGGACGGGCGTGGTGAGGACGCCCGTCATGGCGGTGGTGGAGCGGGTTCCTTGGGAGGGCCTGTGGCAGTCTGTCGCCGCGGAGCGTTTCGCCACCATGGCCGATGTGTACCGGCTCACCGGCGAGCTGGACGAGGCCCTGGACCAGTTTCCAGCGGCTGACGGGGGGGGCAAAACCCGCTACGATAGCCTCAGGCGTTTGGCCCGGATGTTGGGTGCTGATGGCGATGGCGGCCCGACTGGCCCCTGGGTGGCGTTGGCGCGCCACATCGCCGCCAAGCAGTTTGAGAAGCTAGACCGGGCCTTTGCCAGCGTGAAGGCCGGGGCGGCCGGCGCGAACAGGATCGTCGCGGCCGGGGCCGGACGATTTGTGATTGAGAAGTTGGCGAGAAAACATGATTGCGAGACGCTTGCTTTTGAGGCGTTGTTGCCTGGGGGCAAGGGCGCGGCGGGCCGGGCGGCAAACTGCGCGACCGCAGTGGCGGCGGCGTGGCTGTTGCGGGCGGCCCTGGCCTCAGGGACTTAGGCGAGGCGAGCGGCGATGAAATTGGCGGAGCTAGGCTATTCTCGCAACTCCGCGGTCCTGTTCGACCGCATCGCCGCTGAGCCTTGGAGCATCTTCCTGGACAGCGGCTATCCCTTCATAGACCGGGGCCGCTATGACATCATGTCAGCCCGTCCCTACGAGACCCTGATCACCCGCGGGGAGGACACCGTCATCGCCACGACTGAGGGGGCGCGGCATGCCCCGGAGGATCCGTTTTTCCTGCTCAAGCAACGCCTGGGGGAGCGCCGGGTGAACCTGCCAGGGTTCCCCTTTTTCGGCGGGGCCCTGGGCTATTTTTCCTACGACCTGGGTCGCCGCGCCGAACAGTTGCCCCAGCTGGCCCGGGACGACCTCGACATGCCGGACATGGCGGTGGGCCTCTATGACTGGGCGGTGATTGTTGACCACCACAGACGCAGGACCTGGTTGGTCATGGCGGACGACCGCGCCGCGGCGGACTGGGAGGCCTTGCAGGCCCTGTTCGCCGATGCCAACAGCGTCTCCCTGCCCCGGTACGCCGTGCGCTCCCCGCTGACCCGCCACACCAGCCGCGAGGAATACGCCGCCGCCTTCGACCGGATAAAGCGTTACATACGCGATGGCGATTGTTACCAGGTCAACCTGGCCCAGCGTTTCAGCGTTGAGGTGGAAGGAGATCCTTGGTCGGTCTATCAGCAACTGAGAAGGAGCAATCCCGCGCCCTTCTCCTGTTTCTTCCGGCTGGAGCAGGGGAGCGTTCTGAGTTCTTCGCCGGAGCGGTTTATCGCCGTTGACCACGGGCAGGTGGAGACCCGGCCCATCAAAGGCACGGCCCGGCGCTCCGCGTACGCCTACGAGGACAAGGCCCTGGCCGCCCAGCTCCTGGAGAGCGGCAAGGACCGGGCCGAGAACCTGATGATCGTGGATCTGTTGCGCAACGACATTGGCAAGAATTGCGAGGTGGGCAGCGTGGCCGTGCCGGAGTTGTTCGCCTTGGAGAGTTTCGCCACCGTCCATCACCTGGTCAGCACCGTGACAGGCCGCCTGGCGCGGGACAAGCACGCCCTGGACCTGTTGCGGGGGGCCTTTCCCGGCGGTTCCATCACCGGCGCGCCGAAACTTCGGGCCATGGAGATCATCGAGGAACTGGAGGCCTTTCGCCGTTCGGTCTATTGCGGCTCCATAGGCTATGTGGGCTTCGACGGCAACATGGATGTCAACATCGCCATACGCACCCTGGCGCACCAGGACGGCCGCGTCTGTTTCTGGGCCGGCGGCGGCATCGTGGCGGACTCCGAGCTGGATAGCGAATACCAGGAGTGCTTTGAAAAGGCGGCGGCGATCATGCGGCTGTTTGAAGGGGAGATGGCGCAACAGGCCGATGCCTGCCTGGGTGCTTAAATTAGGCGGCAGCCTGGAGAGAGCGGCCCTGTTGGGCCCGTTGTTGAGGCTGTTGGCGAAACAGGGGCGGCCCTTGGTCATCGTCCCTGGCGGTGGACGGTTCGCTGATGAGGTTAGGGCCCGGCAGGCGGCCCTGGGGCTGGACGAGGACGCCGCCCACTGGCTGGCCATAGGAGCCATGGAGCAGTACGCGGAGGCCTTGCGCGCCATGAACCAGGCCCTGCGGCCTGTGGCCGATGTGGACTCCATGGCCGCGGCGTGGGCCTCGGGGCGCCTTCCCCTGTGGTTGCCCGGCAAACTCCTGCGGGAGCAGGCCGAGTTGCCGGTGGGCTGGCAGACGACCGCGGACAGCCTGGCCCTGTGGTTTGCCGATTACATCGGCGCGGAGGCCCTGATTCTGATCAAGGCCGCCCCTAAGGAGGGGACGGAGGTGGATGAACTCGCCGCCTCAGGCTATGTGGACAGCCACTTCCCCGAGCTGGCGCGCAAGACCCGGCTTAAGCGCTTGGCCTGTTTCTGCATAGACGAGCTGGGCCCCTTGGAACAGGCCCTGCGGTCCCGGTGCCTGCCTGTCTCCGCCTTGTTGCAGGCGCCCTGACTCCCGGCCTGTTGCGGCCTGCCGCGCTCGCGACTCTTCGCGGCGCCGCGCCGCGGGGGCCAGGGCCGCTACGCTGTTTTGCGCCGCCCCTCAGTGTCAGTCTTGGCGTAGATCTGGACCACCCCGCTTAGCGCGGCGCGGGCCAGCGGGACCGGAACGGCGTTGCCTGCCTGCTTGCGGGTCTGGCTGTCGGCGCAGACGATTTTGAACTGCTCAGGAAAGCCTTGCAAACGCAACATTTCTCGAGGCGTCAAGCGCCGTTCGCCGTTCACCAACAAATAGTTGTGGGAGGCGCCGGCGCGCAAGGCGCAGGAAAACGGATGGCTGCTGACATTGCCGCCCTTGTTCTCATGCCAAACGCCAGGCCTGCATAAGGACTTGTGCGCGGCGCGGCGGGCGCGCCGCACCTTGTCCGACGCGAAATGGCGGGCATCCGGTTTCTTTTCCAGCACTTTCACGAGGGGCTCCATGGGCGTCTTGCGCGTCGGCCATGGGAAGCCATCGAAACGCTTTCTTGTCGCCACAATCAGGACGCGCTCCCGTTTTTGCGGCAGGCCGAAGTCCAGCGCGTTCAGCACGCGGTAATCAACATGATAGCCGAGAGCCTGCAAGTCGCCCGCTATGCGCCTGACAACCTGTCCGGCGCAATGGGTGACCAGTTGCTTGACATTCTCCAGCACAATCGCCGCCGGCCGTTTTGCCTTGGCAATCCTGACGATCTCGAAAAACAAGGCGCCGCGAGGGTCTGACAGGCCCTTGCGGTCTCCGATTATGCTGAAGGGCTGGCACGGAAACCCGGCGCACAGCAGGTCGAACCGGGGCAGGTCCGAAGGCCTTGCGCGCCGGATGTCGCCGTCGGGTCTGAGGCCGAAGTTGGCCTCGTAAGCGTCGCGGGCGGCGCCGTCAATATCGCAGGCATAGACGCACTTCAGGCCCAGGGAGGTGGCGGCAAGATGGAAACCGCCGATTCCGCAAAACAAGTCGGCGAAGGTGGCTATGGGCCCTGGATTGGGGTTCGCCTCCGCGCCGCCCCGGTCCTCGAAGTGGTTTTGCAACGCTGGATTCATTTCGCGCTTAGGGACCTTAGCGCCTCCTTGAAAATCAGTTTTGCGGCCCGCGGCGGCACTGCCATGCCTATTTGTTTCCTGACCGCTTCCTTGCCGCCGCAAAACACGAAGTCGTCTGGAAATGTTTGCAACCTGGCGCGCTCTCGGTTGGTCAACGCCCGGTTTTCTTTCCAATGATAAACATGAGTCCCTCCTCCCCCTGACCCTGTCACGGTGTAGGATGGCTTGTCAGGTTCCAGCCGGCGGTATATTTGGCTTATTTTCGCGTTGCAGTTCAGTTGCAGGCGCATTCTTTTCGGCATTTTGGCGGTGAACACATTCTCGCCTGGTTTAATGTATTCAAGGCGTTCGATGACATGCGGGCTCTGTTTGGTCAGCTCGTGGTTGGCCGCGTCGCCGGCAATTGGGGGGGATTCCAGGGCCTCCCTGGCGGTCTTCTTCTTGCTGGTTTTTTTTGGCCATAGAAACGACTCAGCCAGACCAGACGACCTTAAAAATCCGACTATGATCACCCGACGCCTTGACTGCGGCACGCCATACTCGTCAAAGCGCAATTCCTTGATTTTCAAACTATAGCCTGCCTGTTCAAAAGCGTCGAGTATTTTCTTAAAGTCCGCGCTTCCATTGCTGTTTCTGATGCCCACAACATTCTCCGCCACAAAAAACACGGGACGCAAGGCTTCCAGCGCTGTTACCGCCTGCAAATACAATTTGCCGTATTTTCCTTTGGTTCCGCGTCGGTCTCCGACAATTGAAAAATCGTTGCATGGAAAGCCAAACGCCAGACCATCAGGCCGGTCTAATTTCGAGAAATCCAGTTTTTCCACTGGGCAACAAAGGACTTTCGTCTTAGGGAAATTGCGCTGGAAGGTCGCGCACGCATGTTGATCGATGTCGGTTGCCCACGCATGAAAAAACGACTTCCCGTTATGCTTGGCCTGGGACGCCCCTAACGCCAAGCCGCCAGCGCCAGCGAACAATTCCCCCACTGTGAAGTTTTGTTTAGGGGAAAATTCGCCTGTTTTCGCTGGCGCGGCGTCAAAAATTTCAAGAGCGCTTGTCTTCACGAACTTAGCTGAGCCTGTTCGGCAATCAGAATAAGGTTGCCAGTGTCAATTGATGGTTGGCGCAAACTTGTCTTGAGGGCCCCGGAAAAAAAAGCCTGGCGCCTAAAGGAGGCGGGAGACGCCAGGCTCATTAGCCGCGTTTCTCGGCTTTCCGCAATGGCGGTCATGACAAACATCGGGAAGCCCACGACTTTGGACTTCCCCTAATCCCAGTTCAGCGCGCCCCCGGTCTGGTATTCGGTCACCCGGGTTTCAAAGAAGTTCTTTTCCTTCTTCAAATCCATGAGTTCGCTCATCCAGGGGAACGGGTTGCTCGCGCCCGGATATTGCTCAGGCAAGCCGATCTGGGCGCAACGCCGGTTGGCGATGAATTGCAGGTAGGACTCGAAGATGTTGGCGTTGAGACCCAACACCCCCCGCGGCATGGTGTCGCAGGCGTAGCGGGTCTCCAACGCCACCGCCTCGCGCAACATGGCGATGATCTCCTCCTGGAACTCCGGAGTCCACAGGGCCGGGTTCTCAATTTTTATCTGGTTGATGACATCGATGCCGAAGTTCATGTGCATGGACTCGTCGCGCAGGATGTATTGGAACTGCTCGGCGCATCCCGTCATCTTGTTGCGCCGCCCCATGGACAGCACCTGCACAAAGCCCACATAGAAGAAGATGCCCTCGAATACTATGTAGAAGGCGATGAGATCCCGCAACAGACGCTGGTCCGCGGCTGGCGTTCCGGTGCGAAAGGTCGAGTCTCCCAGGCTTTGGGTGAAGCGCATGGCCCAGGCGGCCTTGTCGTGTATGGAGGGGACCTCCCGGTACATGTTGAAGACCTCGGCCTGATCCAGCCCCAGGGATTCCACGCAGTATTGGTAGGCGTGAGTGTGCAGGGCTTCCTCGAAGGCCTGGCGCAACAGGTATTGGCGACACTCCGGGTTGGTGATGTGCCTATAGACCGCCAACACCAAGTTGTTCGCCACTAACGAATCGGCGGAGGCGAAGAAGCCCAAGTTGCGCTTTATGATGACGCGCTCGTCCTCGGTCAGGCCGTCGGCGCTCTTCCACAGCGCGATGTCGGCGGTCATGTTGACTTCCTGGGGCATCCAGTGATTGGCGCAGGCGTCCAGGTATTTCTGCCAGGCCCACTGATACTTGAAAGGCACTAATTGGTTCAGGTCGGCCCGGCAGTTGATCATCTGCTTGTCGTCAACGCTGATGCGCCCCGCGCCGAACTCGACCTCTTCCAGGCCGGTGACGCCGGACTGCTCGGTCTGTTGGACCTCGCCGGGCGTCTTGCTCGCGGCTCCGTCTTCTTCTCCGGTTTTCGCCAGGCCCTGCAGGGCCCCCTCGACAACCGGCGGCGGCGCGGCGGCGGCCTCTTCAGTTTGCGCCTGCCTGAGGCTGGCGATAGGATCGTCCCAACTCGTTATCACGGTTTTGTTCCCCCCTCAATCATTTTCAAGGTTGTTGTTGGTTCTGATTAAAAACATGGTCACTGGCAGGCCTCGCACTCCGGATCATCCACCGCGCAGTTGCTCCCGTCCGCACTGGACGCGCCACTCGCCGGCCGCCCCCGCTCCACCCCGGCCAGGGGATTCTCGCGTTCGCTGCTGTCGGTGCTTTTCTCCACATGGGTGGCCCCTAAACTGCGCAGGTAATAAGTGGTCTTGAGGCCCCGCACCCACGCCAATTTGTACAGGTTGTCCATCTTCTTGCCATCCGGCGCCGCCATGTACAGGTTCAGAGACTGGGCCTGGTCCAACCATTTTTGCCGGCGCGAGGCGCACTCCACCAGCCAGCGCGGGTCGATCTCGAAAGCGGTGGCGTAGAGGGCCTTGAGGTCTGCCGGGATGCGGTCGATTTGTTGCGCGCTGCCGTCGAAGTATTTGAGATCGCTGACCATGACCTCGTCCCAGATCCCCTGTTCCTTGAGGTCCTTGACCAGGAAGGGGTTGACCACGGTGAACTCGCCGGACAGGTTGGATTTCACGAACAGGTTTTGATAGGTGGGCTCTATGGACTGGCACACGCCGCAGATGTTGGAAATGGTCGCGGTTGGGGCGATGGCCATGCAGTTGGAGTTGCGCATGCCGACTTTTTTCACGCGGCGGCGCAGGCTCTCCCAGTCCATGGAGCAACTGTCGTTCATGTCCAAATAGCCGTCCCGGTGCTGTTTCAGGAGGGCGATGGAATCAATGGGCAACAGGCCCTGGCTCCATAGGGATTCTTTGAAGCTGGAGTAGGGGCCGCGCTCTTCCGCCAAGTCGGTGGAGGCCCGGATGGCGTAGTAGCTGACAGCCTCCATGCTGGCGTCGGCGAAGGCCACCGCCTCCTCGGAGGAGTAAGGCAAACGCAACCGATACAGGGCGTCCTGGAAGCCCATGATCCCCAGCCCCACCGGGCGGTGGCGCAGGTTGGAGCGGCGCGCCTGCGGCACGCTGTAGTAGTTGTAATCGATCACATTGTCCAACATGCGCATGGCGGTGGCGATGGTCTTCTCCAGCTTGGGCAGGTCCAGCCCCTCCTCGTTCAGGTGCCGCGCGAGGTTGACGGAACCGAGGTTGCAGACCGCGATCTCATCGTCTGAGGTGTTTAGGGTGATCTCGGTGCATAGATTGGAAGAATGCACCACGCCCACATGTTGCTGAGGGGAGCGCAGGTTGCAGGGATCCTTGAAGGTCAGCCACGGGTGGCCCGTTTCATAGAGCATGGACAGCATTTTGCGCCACAGATCCAGGGCCTTGACGGTCTTGAAGTGGGTCAGCTCGCCCCGGGCCGCCTGTTGCTCGTATTCGACATAGCGCTTGGCGAAGGCTTGTCCGTGGAGCTCGTGCAGGTCGCCAGTGTCGTCGGGGGAGAACAGGGTCCAGTCGCCTTCCTCGCTGACGCGCCGCATGAACAGGTCCGGGATCCAGTTGGCGGTGTTCATGTCGTGGGTGCGGCGGCGGTCGTCGCCAGTGTTCTTGCGCAGGTCCAGGAACTCCTCGATGTCCAAGTGCCAGGTTTCCAGATAGGCGCACATGGCCCCCTTGCGCTTGCCGCCCTGGTTCACCGCGACAGCGGTGTCGTTGGCGACCTTGAGGAATGGCACCACGCCTTGGGACTTGCCGTTGGTGCCTTTGATGTGCGCCCCCATGGCGCGCACTCGGCTCCAGTCGTTGCCCAGGCCGCCGGCGAACTTCGACAGCAGGGCGTCGTCCTTGATGGCGCCGAAAATGCCGTCCAGGTTGTCTGGCACCGTGCTTAGGTAGCAACTTGAAAGTTGCGGGCGGCAGGTGCCGGAATTGAACAGGGTGGGCGTGGAGCTCATAAAGTCAAAAGAGGACAGCAACTCGTAGAACTCGATGGCGCGGCTCTCGCGCTCCAGCTCGTTGATGGCCAAGCCCATGGCGACCCGCATGAAAAAGCATTGCGGCAACTCGATGCGCGCCTGGTCCTCGGTGTGGATGAAATACCGGTCGTAGAGGGTTTGCAGGGCCAGGTAGGTGAAGGTCTGGTCCCGCTCTGGCTTCAAGGCCTGGCCCAGCCGGGCCAGGTCGTACTTGGTCAGTTCTTCATCCAGCAGTTCCAGTTCCACCGCCGTTTTTATGTAGGTCTCGAAGCAGGACGGGTAGCGCTCCGCCATTTGCGCCTGGGTCGCCTCCGCGGCGCCACGCTCCAGGTAGCTCAGGGCCTCCCGGCGCAGGTCGTCCAACAGCAGGCGAGCGGCGACATAGGTGTGGTTTGGCTCTTTTTCAATCAACGCCCGCGCGCTCATCACCAGCGCCGGGTTGACATCGGCCTCCTTGACTCCGTCGAACAGATTGCGCAGGGCGTCGTCTGTGATGAGACGGGGCTCAACATGATCCAGGTCGGCGCAGGCCTCCTGGACCAGGGCGACGAGCCGCCCTTGGTCCAGCTTTTTCAACTCGCCTTGGCGGGTCTTCACCCTGAGGGCGTCCGCCGCCGCGGTCTTGCCGGGTTTTTGTTGCTTGTTCTTCTTGTCGCGTTCGCGGGCCCGTTCCTCCCGGTAGATGACATAGGCGCGAGCCACCTTCTGCTCGCCGTTGCGCATCAGGGCCAATTCCACTTGGTCCTGAATGTCCTCTATATGCACGGTGCCGCCGCTGGGCATGCGCCGCGTCAGGGCCTCGACCACCTGTTCGGTGAGGGCCCTCACTTTTTCATGCACGCGGGTGGAGGCCGCCGCGGTGCCGCCTTCCACATCTATGAAGGACTTGGTGACGGCCAAATTGATCTTGGTGGCGTCAAAACCGGTGACTTTGCCGTTGCGCCGGATGACCTTGTACTCGCCTGGCTGGTAGGCGCTCAGGTCGTTAGTCGCAGGGTTGCGTTTCAAGGCGTCTCGCTGAGCGGAACTGGCCGCCGGATGGACCGGTTCGCTATCGATGGCAAATTCCGCCGAGGCAGTTTTTTCTTGTTGCATTTTTATCCGCACCGCTTGTCGTTGCTGTCTCCCAGGCCCTTAGTGGCGTTTGAAAACAGCGGTTGCCGCCTCCTTCCGGCGCGCGCCGGAGAGGGGACGGGGAATGGGTTACGCGACCGGGGCGCCGCGCTCGTTCAGGGCAACTGCGCAGATCAGCCAAGCGGCCAGGGCCGGATAAGCGGGATGTTTGTTCATAGCGAGAGTCCTCCAATTTTCACAGATGAAATTCGTTGCGTGAGGACTATATTACACCACTCAAGCATTTTTTTACATCATTTTGTGTAATTTTTTTTCTTTGCCACAATATCTTGTGTTGTTGCTGTGATTCGGCGTTGCGTTTCATGTGGATAAGCTGGGGATGTCGGTCGGCGGGCGTGAGGTGAAAATGCAGGAATTTCAAAGGGGTGCGGACAACAAGGCGGGCGCGGGAGAGAGCGGTTTCCTCCCTGCGGGACGACTCGAATTTTTTTGGTCGGCCCCCGCCGCCGGGCCTGGGCCGCGCCGGTCCGCGGCGTTGCCTAACTGGGAGGCGTGGCCGCCGTCGCGTCCGCCAGTCGCTCCTGCAACTGCGCCTTGAGCCGTTCCGCTTCCTCGATGGCGTCGGGGGCCATGCTTTGGCGCAACGAATCGCGCCGGTGGATGTCTATCTGGTTCGCGTCGGCGCTGGCCAACAACTCGAACCAGGCCAGGGCCAAGGAGGCGTCCTGGGCGACCCCCGGACCGCCGTTCTGGTATATCAGTCCCAGGTTCCTGCGGGCGATGGCGTGTCCCTGCAAGGCGGCTTTTTCATACCATTCCACGGCCCGCGCCAGGTCTTTGTCGACGCCCTCGCCATAGGCCAGGGCCAGGCCCGCCCGATATTGGGCCGGCGCGTAACCCGCCTGCGCCGCCTTGACAAAATGCTCAAAGGCCTTGGCAGAGTCTTGCTCCACCCCGTCGCCCAAGGCGTAGGCCAGGCCCAGGGCGTGGTTCGACACGGCGCCGGCTTGCCCGCTGGCCGGTTTTGGCGCCGGAGCGGGGGCCGGCGCTGGAGCCGCCGCCACGGTGGTGGCGGATGGGGCCGGGGCCGGGATGGCCTCCGGCTTGTCCCGGCCTAACAGTCGTTTGAAGAATCCTCTTTTTTTCTTGGCTTTCCCAGTCGTTGCGGCAATGGCCTGCTGAGGTTCCGGCTGGGCGGCGGCTTGCTCGGCGGCGGTCAGCGCTGGCGCGTCGGGGGTTTCTTCCAACGCCGCCTGCCGGGCCTCTTCCCGAAGTTCGGCCGCGGTCTTGCGCTTGCCGATTTGTTGCAACTTGGCCAGGTTGAGCCGGGCCGCGGCGTGCCCTTGGGCCGCCGCTTTTTCATGCCAGCCCGCCGCTTTCCCGTCGTCCTGCTCGACGCCTTCTCCCATCAGATGCATGTTGCCCAATGCGTATTGCGCCGCGGCGTGCCCTTGGCTCGCGGCTTCTTCATACCAGCGCGCCGCCGCGGCTAGGTCAGCGCCTTGGCCAAGGGAGTCGGAGGCTGCCCCGCCCCGCCTGTTCCAGGGGTCGGTGTCATCTCCCAAGCCCCGGTGATAGAGGGAGGCCAGCTGGTATTGCGCCTCGGCATCGCCCTGGGCCGCCAGGACGAGAAACGTCGTGTGGGCGGCATCGTAGTCCTGTTCCTTCAGTGCCGCCAGCCCGGCCTCGAACTCCTCGGGATTGGCCCGGAAGGGTTGGGCCGGGGCCCCGTCCGCCGCCGCGGCCGGGTCGTCCTGGGCCTGGGCAGGCAGGCCCGGGCTGAGGGCCAGGGTGGCCGCCAAAACAAAGGCGCGATGTCGAGTTGTCGTCATGTTGTCTTTCGTTTAAGTCTCTGCGCGTAGTGTAATACAAAACCGGCCCGGCGGGCGCCGGCCCCGTTTCCCCGGCGAGCCTCAGCCGCCGGGGCCGGCAAACACGCGCAAGCTCAGCGGGTGGCGCGCGGCGGCTTCCCGGTCCGCCAGCCAGGAGCGCAGGGGGCCATGGCGAACCCGCATCGCCAGACCTTGCGCCAGCCGCGCCGTCAGGACCGCGGTGGTGGCCACCGTCCACAGCGTCACGCCGATGAACCCCCAGTCGGGCCGCCCCGCTAAGCAAGCGGCGGTGAGGATGATCAGGCAGGGGTTGCGGCGCGCGGTCACCAGGCGAAACCAGGAGTCGAAAGGCCGCCAGGTGAACATGGCGCAACCTCCCAAGACGAGAAAGATTTGCTCCGCCAGCCGGCCCGCCACATAGCCGGCGACCAACACCCAGCATGCATCCGCCAGGTCCAGGCCCCAGGGGAGGGCGGACGGGGCCAGGGCCATACCCCAGAGCGCGTACCAGAAAGGAGGGTGGATGATGTCCATGCCGTGGTCCAGGACATGGCCCAACTTGCTGGATTGCGCGGTGACCCGGGCCAGCTTGCCATCCACGGTGTCCAGGTAGGTCATAAACCAGCCAGCGGCGAGGCCGGCCGCAAACTGTCCTTGGTGGAACAGGCCGCAGGCCGCCAACATCAGGGCCAGGCCCAACAGGGTCACCTGGTTTGGCGTGATCCCGGCGGCGGCGCAGAAACGCGCGCCGGCCTTGGCGGGGCGCGGCCACAGCCACTTGGTGACCAAATCCGTGACGCCCTTGTAGGCGCTGTCGTAGAGCCGGTCTTCCAGGGCCTGCCGCCGGTCTTCGGAAACCGGCTCCAACAACGGCGGCGCGGCCCGGCGCAAGGCCGGATCATACCCCGCCAGAGCCGCTGGTTCCACCAGCTGGAGCCCCGCGGCGGCGGCTCCGGCAACCGCTTCCTCAGCGTCTTGACTCAGCAGGGCCAGGGCTTGCCGGGCCTGCCCGGGCCGGGCGAAGATAATGGCGGCTCGGCCGTCCGAAGGACAACGCAACGCGACCCCGGGCCGGGCCAGCAACTGCTCCAAGGCCCGGGTCTCGACCACATAGGCGCCCCGCGCGACCAGGGCCGCGGCGGCCTCGGGCAGGGCGTCCGAGGTCTCGACCACGGTCAGGTTTTTCAGCGCTTTGAACTGGCGGCGCAGACGCTCGCGGGGCGTCAACCCCCAGAGTTCAAGGGGCTCGTCCCCCACCACGCAGGCGGCGATTTCTGTCATCCGACTCTTCCCGATTGTTTGCGGTGTCCGCGCCGGAGATCATACAGCAAAGCCGGGGCCGGCCCCGGCGCCCCGCCGTTTGCTGTATAATCAATGCCGCCATGACCGCGAAAACGCTCTACGACAAGTTGTGGGAGGAGCATGTCGTCAAGGACTACGGCAACGGCGCCTGCTTGCTCTACATAGACCGGCACCTGGTGCATGAAGTGACCTCGCCCCAGGCCTTTGAAGGGCTTAGGTTGGCGGGGCGCCGCCCGTGGCGTCAATCCGCCAGTCTGGCCGTGCCTGATCACAATGTGCCTACCCAAAACCGCAGCGTCATCAGCGATCCCGTGTCGAAGAAACAGCTGGACACCCTGGACCGCAACGCCCGGGAATGGCAGATCCCTTACATCGAACTGTTTGACGAGCGCCAGGGCATCGTCCATGTGGTGGGCCCGGAGCAGGGGGCCTGCTTGCCAGGCATGACCGTGGTGTGCGGGGATTCCCACACCACCACCAACGGCGCCTTGGGGGCCTTGGCCTTCGGCATAGGCACCTCCGAGGTGGAGCATGTGTTGGCGACCCAGACCATCGTGGCGAAGAAATCGGAGAACATGTTGGTCAAGGTTGCTGGCAAGTTGCCCGCCGGCGTGGTGGCGAAGGATTTGATCCTGCACATCATCGGCGTGATCGGCGCGGCCGGGGGCGTCGGATTCGTGCTGGAATTCGCCGGGGAGGGGGTTGAGGCCCTGTCCATGGAAGGGCGCATGACCCTGTGCAACATGGCCATAGAAGCGGGCGCTCGTTCGGGATTGGTGGCTGTGGATGAGAAAACCATCGCCTATGTCAAGGGCCGTCCGTTGGCCCCTGTCGGCGCAGACTGGGCCCGCGCCGTCGCCGTGTGGCGCGACCTGCGCAGCGACGCCGACGCCGTTTTCGTCAGAACCATCGAGATCGATGCCGCCATGGTCAAGCCCTGCGTGACCTGGGGCACCTCGCCGGAAATGGTGGCGCCGGTCCACGGCAAGGTGCCGAACCCAGCGGATGAGCCGGACCCCGTCAAGCGGGAGGGCATGGCGAAGGCCCTGGCCTACATGGACTTGCAGGCAGGCGCCGCCATCGCCGACATCCGGCTAGACAAGGTGTTTATCGGCTCCTGCACCAATTCGCGCATTGAAGACCTGCGGGAGGCGGCGCGGGTGGCCCGGGGCCGAAAGGTCGCCGCCAATATCAAACAGGCCCTGGTGGTGCCAGGGTCCGGCCTGGTGAAGCGACAGGCGGAGGCCGAGGGGTTGGACCAGATCTTCGCCGCGGCGGGGTTTGACTGGCGCGAACCGGGTTGCTCCATGTGTTTAGGCATGAACGAGGACCGCCTGAGCGCTGGCGAGCGTTGCGCCTCCACCTCCAATCGCAATTTCGAGGGGCGGCAAGGTACCGGTGGACGCACCCATTTGGTCAGCCCGGCCATGGCCGCGGCGGCGGGCATCGCCGGCCGCTTTGTCGATGTCCAGGAGTTGTTGCAAGGGCGGGAGCCAGAGTAAGGTGCGTCCCTTCACCACCATTAACGGTTTGGTCGCGCCCCTGGACAGGCCCAATGTCGATACAGACGCCATCATCCCCAAACAGTTTCTGAAGTCCATTCACAGGACCGGTTTCGGCCCCAACCTGTTCGATGCTTGGCGCTACCAAGACGAGGGGGAACCGGAGCAGGATTGCGGTTCGCGCCCCCTGCGGCGCGATTTTGTCCTTAACCTGCCTCGCTACCAAGGCGCGGAGACGCTGTTGGCGCGGAAGAACTTCGGTTGCGGCTCGTCCCGGGAACACGCGGTCTGGGCCCTGTGCGAATACGGCTTCCGTTGCGTCATCGCCCCCAGTTTCGGCGACATCTTTTTCACCAATGCGGGCAAGAACGGCCTGTTGACCGTGGTCCTGGACGCGCAGGAAGTGGATCAGCTGTTCGCGGAAGTGGAGGCGAATGAAGGCTATCGACTGACGGTTGATCTGCGACAGCAGAGTATTCAGACCCCTGCTGGCCGGACCTTTTCCTTTGACATAGCCCCTGAACTCAAGGAAAGATTGCTCAAGGGCCTGGACGACATCGCCATTACCCTGGAGGACAGCGACGCCATACGGGACTACGAACGGCGCCGGCTCGAGGAACGCCCCTGGTTGTTTGCCGGTCTTTGAATGAACGCGCAGGGCGAACCGGATGATTTCAACCCGGAACGATTAGCCGAGGTGATGGGCGACATCGCCTCGCGCTATCAGCGCTTAGGGGCGGATTTTCTTGTGCGCCAGGGGCAGGAGACGGGCGCGACCCTGCCCCCGGACTTGGACCCCGTAGGGGCCGGGCAGGCGTTTTTGGACCTGACCGCCGCCCTGGCCAAGAATCCGCAGGGGTTGTTAGAGGCGCAGACCCGGGCCTGGAGCGGCTACGCGGCGCTTTGGTTCAACACCGCCAACAAGCTCTTGGGTGGAGACAGCGCGCCGGTGGCGGCACCGGAGCGAAGCGATCGGCGGTTTCGGCACGAGGCCTGGGACGACAACCCGTTTTTCAGTTTCGTCAAGCAATCCTATTTGATCGCGGCAGACGCCGTTCAGTCCACCGTGGCCAGCGCGAGGGACCTGGACCAACAGGCCGCGAGGAAGGCGCGGTTTTACGCCCAACAGCATATTGACGCCTTGTCGCCGACTAACTTCTTGCTGACCAACCCGGAAGTGGCGCAAGCGACCATAGAGTCCGGCGGCGAGAACCTGCTCAAGGGCCTGCGAAATTTCATGGATGACTTCGACGCTGAGAATGGCAGTTTGCGGATCGCCATGACCGACCCCCAGGCTTTCGAGCTGGGCCGGAACATCGCCGCCACCCCCGGCAAGGTGGTGTTTCAGAACGCCCTGTTGCAACTGCTCCGCTACGCCCCTGCCACCAAACAGGTGTTCCGGCGGCCGTTGCTCATCCTGCCGCCCTGGATCAACAAGTACTATGTGTTGGATCTGCGGCCCGAGAACTCCATGATCAAGTGGTTGACGGAGCAGGGACACACGGTGTTCGTGGCGTCCTGGGTGAACCCGGACGAGACCCTGGCGGAGCTGGATTTCGAGCGCTATGTGACCGACGGGGCCCTGGCGGCCATAGACGCGGTGGAGAGGAACACGGGGGAGGACCGCATCAACTTGGTGGGCTATTGCATAGGCGGCACCTTGTTGGCGGCGACCCTGGCGTGGATGCGGGAGAAGCAAGACCTGCGGGCGGCGTCGGCGACGTTTTTCGTCACGCTGCTGGATTTCTCCATCCCCGGCGATCTGGGGGCGTTCATAGACGAGAAACAGCTAGACAACCTGGAGCGGCGCATGAGCGAGCGGGGCTATCACGACGGAAAGGACATGGCGCTGACCTTCAACATGTTGCGGGCCAACGATCTGATCTGGTCTTTCTATGTGCGCAATTACCTATTGGGCCAGGCCCCGGCCCCTTTCGACCTGCTGTACTGGAACGCCGATTCCACGCGCCTGCCGGCAAAGATGCACAGCACATATTTGCGCGCCATGTATTTGGAAAACCGTTTCAAGGAGCCGGGGGGACTGCGGGTTGACGGCGTTCCCCTGGACCTCAGCGCCGTGGAGACGCCAGCCTATTTCATCGCCACGGAAGAGGACCACATCGCTCCTTGGGAAGGCGTCTATTTAAGCGCGGGGCTCCTGTCGGGGCCGGTGAAATTCGTCCTGGGGCAGTCCGGGCATATCGCCGGCGTCATCAACCCGCCGGCGGCGAACAAATACGGCTACCGCGCCGGGCCGGCGCCAAACATCCCCGCCGCTCAATGGCGCGAACAGGCTCAGGTCCAGGCCGGTTCCTGGTGGCTCGATTGGCAGGCCTGGCTGGAGCAACACGCCGCCGAGAAAATCCCCGCGGGCCGCCCTGGGGACAAGAAGCAGAGCTTCATCGAAGACGCCCCCGGTAGCTATGCGAAGCAGAAATAGCCTTCCTGCGGAAAAAACCCATCCGGGCGCTGAAATGGGAATTGCCAAAAACAGTTGACAAAACCGATTCAGTGGGTTATCATGGCTCCCATGGAAATCAAAACGCAAAAGGGCTTGGGCTTGGGCTTGGAGCGGGGCAAAACCCTATAGTGGCCGCGGGCAAACCCCGGAGAACCTGAATGAAGATCACCGTGAAAAATTTCGGACCTATTGCTGAGGCGGAAAACATCGAAGTCAGCCCGATGACCATCTTTGTCGGCCATAGCAACACGGGAAAATCCTACCTTGCCATGTTGATTTATTCCATTTTCAAAACATTTACAAGGGATAATTATTCTTCTCGTGGTCTATCGGTTTATGCGCGCGCGTATGTTCATTATCTTGAAGAATCAGAAAAACGAAACTTGGTTAATAACCTGAAGAAATCACGACAGGCCGCATTTTCGGAAATAGAAAAGCATTTTCTTGTCTGGGCTGATCTGGTTTGTGAAGCCTGGAAGAGCAGTTTTGTTGATTGTTTTGGAGAGGAAGGAAAAGAAATTATCGACGCGCCGCAGAGCGACGAAAATTTTTCTGTAAAAATAACTACCCCTGAGGAACTACTGGTTTTAGATTTGACAGAACCGAAAAAAAGCGAGTTATCCCTGCGCAAAAAAGAGGAACTATATCAGCAGATAAAAGAAGCGCTCTCAGCGACAGAAAAGCAAGAATACAAAAACAGAATTAGCGATGCGCCGGAAAGAAGAGAAATCTGGGTTCTTGACCAGAGTGAGGAAGCTGTTTCCAAGTTATTTTACCAGCTTCATGTTGCTTTGTTAGGTGAAGCAACGACAATTCCGCACTACCTGCCCGCTGTTCGCGGCGGGATTATACAAAGTCATCGCACCTTGGTAAGCGCCCTGATTAAACGGGCGTCCCAGGCTGGACTTGTCGAGACTCCATCCATCCCTCTTTTTAACGGCGTTTTCTCCGATTTTATGCGGAACCTGATAGACCTCGGAAGTAAATGGGGCAAAACAATGAGAAGAGGACTGTTGCATGGTCAAGATTCCGTCAAAAGAAAACGAATCAAAAAAATTGGCGGTGATATGGAAGCTCGCATCTTGTCCGGAAAGGTGCATGTACAGACAACGGAGACGCAATATCCTGATTTTCGCTATAGGTTTAAGGCTAACGGCAAAGAGTGCGATTTGCCGTTGATGAGCGCCTCGTCATCGGTGTCAGAATTGGCCCCGATCTCCCTGTTTATCCGCCATTATTTGGATGTTGGCAATTTGTTTATTGTCGAAGAACCCGAGGCCCATCTGCACCCTGAGGCCCAGCAACAGATTGCGGGGGTGCTTGCCCAGTTGGCCAATGCTGGCGTCAAGGTTTTGATTACCACGCACAGCGATATCATCATAGAGCAGATTGGCAACTTTGTTTATGCCGCAAAGAAGCCGAAAAGCGGAAAAGCTAAACTGAAAGAAGAGGAAGAATGCTTCGTGCTGAAAGAAGAAGAATGCTCAGTTTATTGGTTCAATAAGCTTGGAACGAGAAAAACAAGAGTCAAAGAGAAGCCTTGGGATCCAGACCTCGGCTTTTTAACCAAAGATCACTTGGATGTTTCCTATAAGCTTTACGATGAGACTGTCTCCCTCATGGAACGGGGAGACAATGTCGGTGATTAAGGCCATATTCCATGACGAGCATGGCAAGTGTTTGATTCCCAAATCTAAACATCCGAAAGAATACAAATTGGAAAACATAACAAGACCCGAAGCCTATTCCGTGGACTGCCTTTTCCAATATTATCCCAATAGGGGAGGTAAGCGTTGTGATGAGTTCGTCTTTTTCGATTTAAGCCAGAACGAGACCGGCCTATACCTGATAGAGAGAAAAACCAATAGTCAAAACATAAAAGAGGTAATAAAGCAATTGCAAGGCGGGGCGGATTTTATTGAAGCTTTTTTGGATGGTGATTCGGCCACCGATGCGCAACCATTCGATTTTATGCCCGTGTGGATTTTCAAGTTCAAACCTAGTCAGCGTCCGCGCTTGAGAAGCGCTAAAATTTCATTGAAGGGAAGAAAGAAACCAGTTCGGCGGGTTGAAAATGGAAGGACGTTGCCTCAAATGACTAAGAGTTAACCACGATGAAAATTGAACGACTTCGTCTGCAGAATTTCCGCGTTTTGCATGATGTGGAATTGAAGGACATTCCGCCGCTCGCGGTGTTTGTCGGCGAGAACGGCAGTGGGAAATCCACGCTGTTTCAGGTTTTCTATTTTCTAAAAAACGCCTTGACGCATAATGTCAGCATAGCGATGCAAAAGTTAGGCGGCTATAGGGAAGTGGCGACTCGGAACCATGCTGACGAGCCTATTTGCATTGAAATTCAGTTCCGCATGGAGATTACCGGAAAGAAGCGACTAGTTACGTATCACTTGAAGATCATCAGAGATAGGAACGGCGCCTATATCGTGCAACGGGAAATCTTGCGCTATAAGAGAGGCTCTTATGGCTCGCCCTTGCATTTTCTGGATTTTAAAAAAGGGGGAGGCTATGCCATCAACAATGAGGAAGATTTCGATAAAACAGATGAGGAATTAACCAAGGAGTGGCAGGAATTGGATTCGCCCAGTGCGCTTGCTATTAAGGGGTTAGGACAGTTCCAGCGTTTCAAGGCGGCAAGCGCTTTTCGCAATTTAATTGAGAATTGGCATGTGTCTGACTTTCATATCATGGCGGCTCGTCAGCAGGTGGAAGCTGGAGTGGCGTCGCATCTATCGGAAACTGGCGACAACTTGCCGCTTGTTGCGCAGTATTTATATCAAAATGACAGGAAAACATTCGACCGGATATTGAAAAAATTCAGGAGAAGAATTCCCGGCATATCCGGGGTGAAAGCGACAATAACGGAGGATGGGCATGTGTTGTTGCGCTTTGCGGACGGCTCATTCAAGGATCCGTTCATCTCCCGCTTTGTTTCTGATGGCACGATTAAAATGTTTGCCTATCTGGTGCTTCTGCATGACCCTAAGCCGCACCCATTTTTGTGCATTGAAGAACCTGAGAATCAGCTGTATCCGCGGCTGTTCGGCGCGCTGGTGGAAGAGTTGCGCGAGTACGCACTGCGAGGCGGACAAGTCTTTGTCTCCACTCATTCACCTGAAGTCCTGAATCATGTGGAAATCGAGGAGGCGTTTTTGCTGAAGAAAAAACGAGGTGTAACGACGCTCCATCCTCTCGCGGCAAATCAACAAATCAAGAAGCTGGTCGAGGAAGGCGATAAATTAGGCTGGCTGTGGAATCAAGACTTGCTAGAGATTGAATAACGGGCGCAATGAATTACGATGCCTCCATAAATCTGGTCTTCATGTTGGAAGAAGAATCTGCTAAACATTTGCTTGAAGAGTTATTGCCCAAGATATTGTCCGAATTCCCTTCTGTGGAATACATGTGCATCCCTCATCAAGGCAGAGGCGACCTGCGAAAGTCCATTCCCATCAAGCTCAGGAGTTGGCTTAAGCCGAGAACCTTTTTTGTCATTTTGCACGATCAAGATACCCATGATTGCAGGAAACTCAAGCAGGAATTGCAAGATATATGCGCGCAACAAAGCAGACATTCGCCTTTGATTCGCATAGTTTGCCGGGAATTGGAAGCGTGGTATTTCGGCGACCTTGAGGCGGTGGAGAAGGCGTTTCCCAAGTTTAAGGCGGCGCAACATCGGAAGAAAGCAAAGTATCGAAATCCTGACGACATTATGCGTCCAAGCAAGAAGCTCCAGTCCATCTTCAAGGGTTTCCATAAGGGCAACGCGGCAAGAGAAGTGGCTCGACACATGAATATAGAAAACAACACTTCAAAGAGTTTTAATCACTTGGTGACGGGCCTGCAAAAACTGGTTCGACAAAATTTGCCATCACGACAAGATTAGTTTGCGATGTCTGCTATCGAGGTCAACGAGTCGAGCATCAACGCCGCTTGCGAGGACCTGTAGCTGTGCTGAGATATCCGCGAGTGCGAACCAGCGGAGACAATCAGGAGATTAACGGTTTTTCCTCAGGGGCAAACGACGGGCAGGGTTCTGACCACCCGGATTTCGGCAGTGGAGACTTGGGCCTGGCATGCCACCGCCTCCACGCCCTGGGCCAGTGCCTGTCTCAGCGCCGCGCCGTAGCGCGGGTCTATGTCGTCGGCGGGCCGGACTTCCCGCAGGTCTTCCCGTTGCGCGCAAAAGCAGATCACGCCCCGCTGTCCCTGCGCCGCCACCGCGCCTAATTCCCGCAGGTGCTTGCTGCCCCGCTCGCTGACAGCGTCGGGGAAATACCCGATCCCGTCCGCCGCCAGGGTCACGCTTTTGACCTCGATATAGCATGGCGGCTCCCGGCCTTCTTCCAGCAACAAGTCTATGCGGCTGTTTTCCTTGCCATAAGGCGCTTCCCGACGCATGGCGCCGTATCCTCGCAGGGATTGGATGAGGCCCATTGTCACGGCTTCCGCCACTAGGCTGTTTGCCAAGGCTGTGTTGACGCCCACTAAGGCGCCGGTCGCCGTTTCCACTAATTCCCAGCTTAGGGGGTGTTTGCGCTTGGGGTTGCCGGAATCCGACAGCCAGACCCGGCTGCCCGGCGCGGCGCAACCGGTCATGGCGCCGGTATTGGGGGTGTGCGCCGTGACAAGGGCTCCGTTGTCCAAGCGGATGTCGGCCAAGAACCGCTTGTAGCGCCGGATTAGCCGGCCTGGAATGAGGGTTTGCTTGAACTGCATGGCGCTTAACAGTAGCAGATTCGAGGGGTTGCGGGACTTTCCCCACTGAGGCTGAGGCGATTCGATTCGATGCCGAGTTGACGCGGATAATAGCTTCAGATGGATAAGGAACCGTGCGCAGGGAAAGCCTTCCTTGTAGAATGTGCGGTCGCCATGAAGATCACTATTGTTCCCGTTACCCCGTTTCGGCAAAACGCCTCCATACTGCAATGCGAGGAGACCAACCGGGCGGCGTTGGTGGATCCGGGCGGGGAGCAGGAGCGCATTTTGGCGCAAGCGGATGCTCTGGGCGTCAGGCTGGAAAAAATCCTGGTGACCCACGGGCACCTGGACCACGCCGGCGCCGTCGCCGACTTGGCGGAGCAGACGGGCCTGCCTGTTGAGGGGCCGCACCGGGACGACGGGTTCTGGATCGACCTGTTGGAAGAGCAGGGGGACATGTTCGGTTTGCCCGCCTCGCGTCCCTTCACCCCCGACCGCTGGCTGGAAGATGGGGATGTGGTGACGGTGGGCAATCTACGCCTGGAGACGCGGCACTGTCCTGGCCACACCCCGGGCCATGTCATTTTCTACAACGATCTGGCGAAGATCGCCTTGGTGGGGGATGTGCTGTTCCTGGGGTCCATAGGCCGCACGGATTTCCCCCGCGGTGATTACGACGCCCTGATTCGCTCCATCAAGACCCGTCTGTGGCCCCTGGGGCCAGAGGTGCGGTTTTTTCCGGGACACGGCCCTGCCTCGACCTTCGGCCATGAAAGAAAAACCAATCCTTTCGTCGGCGATCATGTATAGTGAGCGGCGACCCCTGCGTCGTCGACGAGGCGCGGGAAGCGCATCAAACAAACGAGTCAAACATTCACATTGAAACTTGCTATGAAGGAGGCGTGACAGAATGCAATTATATGTTTTTCCCCCGTCGCCCAATTCCCTGCGTTGCCAGGCGGTGGCCAATCAGTTGGGCATTGAACTGGAACTGATCCCCCTTGATCTCGGCAAAGGCGCGCAGAACAGCCCCGAATTTCTCGCGTTGAACCCCAACCACAAGATCCCCACTTTGGTGGATGGCGATTTTTCGCTCTGGGAGTCCGGCGCCATCATGGCGTACCTGGCTGAAAAGAAGCCCGGCAATGCGTTGACGCCAGCAGACCCCCAGGGCCGCGCCAAGGTGGCGCAGTGGGTGCACTGGAACGGGGCCCATTGGGGGCCGGCCTGCGGCGTTTTCGTCTTCGAACGCTTGGTCAAGAAGATTTTTAACATGGGTGATCCGGATCCGGCGCAACTGGAGAAAGGCGCTGAGGATTTCACCCGTTTCGCCGCCGTGTTGAATGAGCATCTCAAGGGACGCGACGCCTTAGTGGGAGACTCCATGACCGCCGCCGACCACGCCATCGCTTCCTGGTTGGTCCACGCGGAGGGCGCCTCGTATCCGCTGGAAGGACACGACGAGATCGCGCGCTGGTCAGGCCAGATATTGGCCTCCGAACCTTGGCAACAAGCCCTGGCCACCATTTCCGGCTAACTCCCGTCCTGGTTTAGACAGACCTTCGTTCCTCCCTCGCGGGGGAATGAGGGTCTGACTCGGGAGCGTTGGGCGGAACCGCCGTCGGTCAACGCCGGGTCGCGGTTCCGCAGGCGTGAATTGTCTTGCGTTCAGGAGGGATGGGTCAGTCGCTTTTGCGTCTGTCGAGTTTTGATTTCCAAAGGATCATCGGCCTCGTCTCCGGTCGCGTTCCGCCATTCCTTTAGCGTGAGTTTTAGTTCCTCCAGCTTTTCCCTGTGTTGCTCCGAGTCGGCCAAATTCACCAGTTGCCAAGGATCGTTTTCCATGTCATACAATTCCTCCGAGGGCCGGCCTGACTCCAACTGCTTCAGAAGCCGGTATTGGATGGTCCCCTCAGCCTGGAGGGTCGCTTGGTAACTTCTGTTCCCCCACACCTCCTCTTGCCGCAGGTCCAATGGCAATGTATAGCCTTTGTCGGGCATCAGATTTTGAATGTAGTAGAAGCGACCGTCAAAAACAGCGCGACTGGGGTAGTGTTGCTCCCGCGGCCAACCATGGGCGTGGTGTTCTCCAAACACAAAGGAGCGGCCTGCGACGGTTTTTCCCGAAAGCAGGGGTTTCAAGGAATGTCCCTGAACGCTCTCGGGGATGTCTAACCCGAGGTAATCCAATATCGTCGGCATGATGTCGATATGCGAGATCAAGGCCTCCGAGGTTCGATTCTTTGGCGCTGACGGCCCTTTTATGATGAAAGGCACATGCAGTCCGGCGTAGTAAGGCGAGGCCTTTGCTCGATGGTAAGGTTCGCCATTGTCGCTGGTGAAAATGATCAGCGTCCTGTCGAGCGCGCCCTTTTTCCGCAACGCCTCCAACACCGCGCCGACGCAGGCGTCCGCCACCTGAATCGATCTGTGGTATTCACGCAGGTCTTCCCGCATCAGGGGATTGTCCACCAGGTAGCCGGGGACCTCTATGGCGTCTGGATCAGGCAGACGCTGCCAGACTGCGTAGCGTTGCCAGGATTGAGGGAAGGTGAAGTAGTCAAAGTTCCGATGGGGCGGACTGATGTTTGCCTGAATGAAAAAGGGGCGGTCGCCTGCTTCATCGATGAATTGAGCGATGATTTTTTTAAAGCTTTCCGGACTCTTCCATACGGGGTTGCGGCTGTCGTACGGAAACTTCCAAGGCGGCCCCACGCCTAATTTTTGAGTGATTGCCGAGAAATACCCGTTCGCCCGCAAAATCTCAGGCAAGGTCCTCAGGTACTCGTGCACGCCCACTGCGTCCACTTCTGTCGATGATGTTGTGAATTGCGCCTCGTCATCCCCTAAGGTCGGCGTATGGACATTTCTCCAAAGTCCATTGGCATGTGGGTACATGCCCGTCAGCATTGCGGCCCGGCTTGGCGAACAAGAGGCCGCCACCGCAAAGGCATTGGTGAACAAAGTTCCCTCTCTTGCCAGTTCATCCATGTTGGGGGTTGAGAGGCCCTTTGTTCCCAGGGCCGATAAATGGGCCCCTTGGTCATCCGTTATGATCAGAACGACATTAAGCGGGGGGGGGGGGGGGGGGGGAACTTTTCCAGAGCGATCGCTAACAACAACGCGAGCAAAGCCAGCGAGACGACTAAGATCAGGCCCTTGCTCATTCTATTTGCTCGTTGACCGGCGGGGACGCCGCGGTTAGTTGACTAAGAGGCGCTGTCCAGTTGGGTTGTTCGCCGCGCCGCGCTCGCCAGCTTCCTGGTCCTCGTAGAAGAAGCGCTTGGCGCCAAACGCCGGTTTGAGTTGATCAAGCCAAGTGGCGTTGGCGTCGAATTCGGCGCAGAAAAATTGTTGCGTCCAGTTCTCGTCCCGGGCCTGCAAGAAACTCAGGGCGAACATTTTTTCCCCGCAAATGTCTGTCACGGCTTGCACCTGCACCTTGCCTGGCGTCGCGCTCATTATGGGGCCGCGGGCGGCGCGGGCCAGTCCCGACACGGACTGCTGGGCCTGCGAGTAGATCTTCCAGGCTCTTGCCAGCGGCACCTCGAAATAACGGCGGGCGCCGGTGTCCCGTTCGACAAACATGTAGTAGGGGATTAAACCCAGACGCACCTGTTCGCTCCACAGCCGCGCCCAGACGGCCGGGTCGTCGTTGATGTTGGCGAGCAGGGGGCCTTGGCAACGAATTTCCGCGCCAGTGCCGCGGAGGCGCCGTATGGCGCGCCGGGTCATCTCAGGCTCCAGTTCGCGCCAATGATTGAGGTGGGCCATGAAAGCCACATGCTTGCCCGCCTTGACCAGCTTTTCCAGCAGGCGCAACAACTCATCGGCGTCGGGGTCTGTGACGAAGCGGTGCGGCCAGTAGGTCAGGGCCTTGCTTCCGATGCGCAGGGTCTGCACATGTTGCAGGGAGGGCGAAGTCAGGGGCTCCAGGTATTTTTCCAAGTGGCGGGTTTTCATCACCATGGGGTCGCCGCCTGTGAGCAACAGATCGGAGACTTCCCGGTGTTGTTTCAAGTAGGCGCAGAGCGTATCGGTTTCACTGGAGGCGAAACGCAGGGATTTGTCTCCGATGAACTGCGCCCAGCGAAAGCAGAAGGTGCAATAGGAGTGACAGACCTGCCCTTGGGACGGAAAAAACAGCACTGTGTGACGATATTTGTGTTGCATTCCGGGCAGTTTTTGCCCCTCCAACTCAGGCACATTCAACTCCATTTGCCCGGCCGGGTGCGGGTTGAGCCGCCGGCGAAGCTGTTTCGCCAGGGTCTGCACCTCCCCCGGGGGCGCGCCGGATTTCACCAGTTGCGCCATGCGGTTGAAGGCCTTTGGTTCCAACATGTCCTTTTGCGGGAAAGTGAGGATGAACATGGGATCGGTCTCGGCGTTGTCCCAGTCTATGAGTTCATCCAGAACATATTGATTCACGCGAAAGGGCAGGACCTTGGCGACCACCTGTATGTCGAAGCTCAACTGCTTGGGCAGGTTGTCCAGTTCGCGGATCTGACCCACCTGCGTATAGACCCTGAATTTTTCCTCAGGGAGGGCAGGGTGTCTTAAATAGGCGGCGTAGCTCAATACTTCTCTCCTCGCATCATCGAAATTAGGCGCAGTCCGGGATGGCGGCGATTGACGCCCCCAGCGCATCAAAATCATTGAAGCAGAGTGACCTTGATTTACAGCCGCTATGGTGTTTTTATTATGCGGTCTGGTCTGTTTTTGCGCTCTTATGGGCGGGGACGATAGCAAAGAAAAGGGCTTTTAGCAAGCCGAGACTGTGTAACGAATGTCAGTTTTTAATGTAACCTTTTGATTATAAAAGGACTATTGTTTTCTATGACTAAAAACAAGCAAATAGAGAGATTTTTAAATTCAGTTTAATGAGAATATCCTGTAACGCTTTGATAAATGCCTTGTGGAGTCCCGCCAATGTTTTTTGCTCGCAAAAAAACCGAGATGCCTTCCGCTGAGCAGGCCCTGCCTGGGCGCGAAACGCCTCTGCCCGCGCCGGAGCGGCACTTTGTCAACGGCAACCGGATCAAGCCGCCGTTCCCGGAGGGACTGGCCCAGGCTCTGTTTGGCCTGGGGTGTTTCTGGGGGGCGGAGCGGAAGTTCTGGGAGCTTGAGGGCGTCCATGCCACGGCGGTGGGTTACGCCGGCGGCCACACGCCCAACCCCACCTACCAGGAAGTTTGCACAGGCATGACGGGGCATAACGAGGTCGCTTTGGTGGTGTTCGACCCCGGCGTCCTGTCATACCGGGATTTGTTGAAGGTGTTTTGGGAGGCCCACGACCCCACCCAGGGGATGCGCCAAGGGAACGATGTGGGCACGCAATACCGCTCAGCCATCTATGTTTTTGACGAGGCGCAGAGACAACTGGCCCTGAAGTCGCTGAAAAACTATCAACAGGCCCTGAGGGCCGGGGGTTGCGGCGAGATCACGACGGAAGTCGCGGACGCCCCGGTGTTCTATTACGCCGAGTCCCACCACCAGCAATACCTGGCGAAAAACCCCGGCGGCTACTGCGGCTTGGGCGGCACCGGCATCGCCTGCGCCTGAAGCGGGGGCCGGCCTCTGGGTTTGGGGCCGCCCCCGCGGCGAAACCGCTACAAGTTTGGCACGCTGCTGGCGTGTTTGGCGATCCATTCCTCCGCGACCCGCTCCCGGTTGAGGATGTAAGGCCCGTCGCGGAATTTCTTTTCCTTGAAATACGCCTCTATGTGGCACAGTTGCTCCAGCAACCGCGCCCGGGTGGCGTCGCTTCGGTGCTTCAGCCACAGGCCGATATCGAAGTGTTCGCCCCGGTGCCGCACCATGACCACCTTGCCGCGAAATTTCTCCAGTTCGTTTTTCAGGGGAATGGCGATCTCGACTGTGGCCCCCGGCTTCAGGTATTTGTTTGTCTGGAACATGAAGCCAATGTTGCTTCGCTCATCCTCCGGTTTGCTCCTGTCGGCGAACCACACCCGTTTCCACCGCAAAGGGTAGCCTTGGGGATGATGGATGAAACCTGTTTGGATGTCGGTGATGGGTTCTTTCACGGCGTTGCCACGAAACAGCGTCGCGAAGTAATCCAGAAAACGCTTGTTGTCATTAGTGGATTGAAGAGGCATGGATTGGGTCCTCGCAGAACCCCCGGGACGGGGGGATGGCCGGTCTGAACCGGATGGTTGCGCGCTTTTCAACATGGTCGCTTCGCAAAAATCAGGGAGGCCCCCGTCCTTCAGACGCGAGGCATCCTCACGGGTTTTAATCAAAGGTTCGCAGAGGTTTTTACACCCTTGTCAAACGAAATGCAAGAGAAATTTTATAAAAATCTGTAATTTAACTAATATATATAATGTTGATTTTCAAATAAAGAATCTGTATAATTTACATAACTATTTGATATGAAAGATAAATTTAGCTATTTTTTGTTGTTGGGCGCTGCCTTGGCGGCGGGTCTGTTTTGGCTGAATTTCACCCCTGAGGAGCCGGGCGAACCGAAAAAAAACGCCCCGGCCCCCGCCTTGGCGCCCTCCCCAGCGCCGGCTTCCGCGCCATTGCGGCCCGCTACTTCCGCTGAGGCCCTGGCGCGGGAGGAAAAACGCCTGGCGGCCTTGCAGGCCGAGTATGCCGAACTGGAGCAGGCCCGCTCGGCCCTGCGCCGGCAATTAGGCAAGCTTAAGGCCCGGCTCTGGAAGGCGCGCCTGCCTGCCGCCCAGGCCCGGGCCCTGACCAAGCAGATGCGCGCCGGTCACGCCTTGTTGAAGGATCCCCCTTTGTTAGGCGCTTTTCGGAATGTGGAGGCGATGCGGCGGGAGACCGCCAAGGTGAACAGCGTGGCGGGCAAGTTGCGGGAGCTGGAGGCTGCCGCCCTGCCGCCTCCTTGAGGCGCCCGCGTCCCGGTCAGCCTCTTGCGGCCACCAGGACGCCAGCGGCCTCGTTGTAATCCACCACGCGCGCGGTGGCGATCTCATTGGGTCGCGGGGCCTTGGCGCCGGTGGCGGGCAAGGCCACCCTCAGGTAGTTTGGCGAGTAGCCAAAGCGCATGGCCGCGCCGTTGATCTCGCCCGTGGCGTCTTCCACCAGGACCGGAAAAGACCGCCCCACCCAGCGCCGGGCGAAGTCGCGCCGCAACTGCCGCGCCAGGGCCTGCAGTTGCCGGCAACGGCGCTGTTTCACCTCCGCCAGCGTTTGGTTCGGCAGTCCCGCCGCCCGGGTGCCGGCCCGGGGGGAATAGGGGAAGACATGAATATGGGAGAACCCCAGGCGGCGGCAAAAGGCCATGGTCTGTCGCCATTCCTCGTCGGTCTCGCCTGGGAAGCCGGCAATCACATCCGTAGTCAGGTTCATGGCGGGGACCCGCTCCCTTGCCGCCTGCGCCAACGCGGCGAAGGCGGCGCTCTTGCAACGCCGTCCCATCCGCCGCAACACGGCGTCGCTGCCGCTTTGCAGGGGAAGGTGCAGATGGGGCATGAAGCGGGGGTTGTCGAACAGGCTGAAAAAACGCTCGTTCAGGTCCCAGGGTTCCACTGAGCCCAGGCGCAACCGGGGCAGGGTCGTCTCCGCCAGAACCCTCTCGATCAAGGCGGGCAGGTCGGTCTTCAGGTCGCGGCCGTAGCCTCCCAGATGAACGCCAGTCAGCACCGCCTCCCTGATCCCCTGATGGCGCAAGCCTTTGATTTCCGCCACGATGTCCTCGATGGGGCGGCTCCGCTCCGCCCCGCGGGCGATGGTGACTATGCAGAAGGCGCATTGGTGTCGACAGCCATCCTGCGCCTTCACGAAGGCCCGGTTGCGGCCGCGGGCGAACAGGGCCGCCGCCGGCGCCCGGGCCGCCGCGTCCGGCGCGGCCTCCAGGGCCAGCTTTTGCCTGACGATGTCCACTAGGCGCTCCTTGTCGGCGTTGCTCACCAACAAGTCGATGTCCTCGTCCTGTTCGATTTCGGGCTGGAGCGTGGCGTAACAGCCGCTGACCACTAATTTCGCCTGCGCGTTGCGGCGGCGCGCGCGGCGCAGCAGTTGCCGGGACTTCTTCACCGCCTCGCCGGTGACGGCGCAGGTGTTGACGACCACGAGATCGGCCTCCTCCATCGTCTGAGCCAGCCGGTGGCCCGCCGCCTGAAAACCGGCGGCCCAGCGTTCCAGCTCCGCCTCGTTCAGCCTGCAACCCAATGCTGTCAATGCGACCTGCATGAGGGAATTATACGAGGAACTTTCTGGCGTTGTGGAACAGGCTCATCCAGGGGCTCTCTTCGCCGGGCCAAGTCTGGGGCAGCCAAGGGAGTTGTTTGCTGAGAAAAACCCGCTCCGGATGGGGCATCAGGATGGTGAAGCGCCCGTCGGCGTTGGTGAAGCCCGTCAAGCCTCCGGGGGAGCCGTTGGGGTTGGCCGGGTAGGTTCCTGCCGCCGCGCCGCGGTTGTCGATGAAGCGCAGGACGGGACGGGCCGCCGGTTTGGGGTCGCCGGTCCAGTGGACGCGGCCCTCGCCATGGGCCGCGACCACAGGCAGTTTCCATCCGGCCAGGTCCTGAAAAAACAAGGAAGGGGAGGGCAGGACTTCCACCATGACCACCCGGGACTCGAATTGCTCGGAGCGGTTGCGTACGAAGGCCGGCCAATGCCCGGCCCCAGGGATCAGGGCCTGTAGCCGCGCCATCATCTGGCAACCGTTGCAGACCCCCAAGCCGAAACTCCCGGGGCGGTGGAAAAAGTCCTGGAATTCGTCCCGCAGACGCTCGTTGCACAGGATGGACTTGGCCCAGCCGCCGCCGGCCCCTAACACATCGCCGTAGGAAAAGCCGCCGCAGGCGGCGATGCCGTCCATGGTCTTCAAGGAAGCGCTCTGGTCCAGGAGATCATTGACATGGAGGTCCACGCAGTCGAAACCGGCGCGGTCAAAAGCCGCCGCCATCTCCACATGGCCATTGACTCCCTGTTCCCGCAACACCCCCAGCTTGGGCCGGCGCGTCAGCACTGCCGCGGCGGGCTTGGGGCCGGCGGCGGGCGTGGCGGACAGCCCCGGGTCCGCCGGATCCTGCAAGGCCGCCAGCTCTTCCGCCGCGCACTGAGGATTGTCCCGCAGGGCCTGCATGTGGCTGGAGGTCAGCGACCAGAGCCGGTGCAACTGGTTGACCGCGGCCGAATAGACCAGTCGGCCCCGGTGGCTGATCCTGAAGGCGTAGTCGCCATTGGGGGCGGCGATCCGCGCCAGACAGGTCTCAGGCAGTCCACACCGCGCCATGGCGGCGCGCGCCGTTGGCAGGCGCTCGGCCCTGATTTGAATGATCCCCCCCGGCTCCTCGTTGAACAGGAAGGGGATCAAGTCGTCGGCCCCCACCTCCACATTCAACCCGCAGCGTCCGGCAAAGGCCATTTCGCACAGGGCCGCCAGGGCGCCGCCATCAGAGCGGTCGTGATAGGCCAGGATGTGGCCGGTCTCGTTCAACAACTGCACGGCGTTGAAATAGGCCCGCAACAGCTCGGGGGCCTCCAGGTCGGCCGGGGGGCCGCCGCGCCGGTTCATGGCTTGGGCCAGGGCCGAACCCCCCAGGCGGTTTTCCCCCAAGCCCAGGTCTATCAACAACAGCAGGGTGTCCTCCTCCCGGCGCAACTGGGGGGTGAGAGTCTTGCGGAGGTCCGCGACGGGGGCGCAGGCGGTCACATTCAGTGAAACTGGCGCGACCACCTTGCGTTCCGAGCCGCCCTCCGTCCAGACGGCGCTCATGGACAGGGAGTCCTTGCCCACGGGAATGGGGATGCGCAAGGCCCGCGCCAGCTCAGTGGCGGCCTCCACGGCGGCAAACAGGGCCGCCCCTTCTCCTGGCTCCCCGGCCGCCGCCATCCAGTTGGCGGACAGGGCCAGGTCCTCCAGCCGCAGGATCCGCGCCGCGCTGATGTTCGCAACGGCTTCCGCGATGGCCAGGCGCGCGGAGGCCGGCGCATCCACGACGGCCACGGGCGGGCGTTCCCCCAGGGCCAGGGCCTCGCCCGCGAAGCCCTCGAAAGAGGCGGCCACCACCGCGCAATCCGCCACCGGGGTTTGCCAGGGGCCCACCATCTGGTCCTGCGCCACGAGTCCGGACACGCTGCGGTCGGCGATGGTCACCAGGAAGCGCTTGTCGGCGACGGCAGGCAGTTGCAGCGTCCGGGCGATGGCCTCGTCCAGTTCCACTGAGCCCAGGTCTGAGGCCCCCGGTTCGCTCCTTGCCGACGCGGCGCGCAAGGCCAGGCCTGGGGGTTGACCGAGAAGCATCCGCAAGGGCAGGTCTATGGGTTTGGTCCGCTCTAGCTGATCCGTGACCACCAGCCGACCGGTGTCGTTGGTGGCGCCGAGGACGGCCCAGGGGGCCCGTTCCCGGCGGCAGAGTTTGACGAAGTCCTCCAGCCGCGCCGGCGCTAAGGCAAGGACATACCGTTCCTGAGCCTCATTGCACCACAGCGCCAGCGGCGAGAGGCCCGAAGCGTCGCTGGGAATGTCCCGCAACTCGAATTCCGCGCCATGCTTGCCGTCGTGGACCAGTTCCGGCAAGGCGTTGGACAAGCCGCCGGCGCCGACATCATGGATGGACAGGATGGGGTTGTCCCCATCCAGGGCCCAGCATTGGTCTATGACTTCCTGGCAACGGCGTTGCATTTCCGCGTTGTCTCTCTGCACCGAGGCGAAGTCCAGTTCCGAGTCCCCCGCGCCGGCCCCTTGTGATGAGGCCGCGCCGCCCCCCAAGCCGATCAGCATGGCGGGGCCCCCTAACACGACAATCTTGCTGCCCGGCGGGATGGCGCGCTTGAAGACATGGGCCGGGCGCGCGACGCCGCAACCGCCGGCCAGCATGATGGGTTTGTGGTAGCCCCTGACCCGGCCCCCGACCGGATCTCGCTGTTCAAAGGCGCGGAAATAGCCCCCCAGGGCCGGGCGCCCGAATTCGTTGTTGTAGGAGGCCGCGCCTATGGGACCCTCGAGCATGATGTCCAGGGCCGAGGCCAATTGCCGGGGCCGTCCGGCTTCTCCTTCCTCTTCCCAGGGCTGGGGCAGGGTCGGGATGCGCAGATTGGACACGGCGAAACCCGTGAGGCCCGCCTTGGGCTTCGCGCCAGTGCCGGTGGCGGCTTCGTCTCGCAACTCGCCGCCCGCGCCGGTGGCGGCGCCGGGAAAGGGCGAGATGGCGGTGGGGTGGTTGTGGGTCTCGACTTTCAGCACGATGCGCGTTTCTTCCGAGGCGTGGCGGTATTGGCGGTCGGCGGAGCTGGGGAAGAAGCGCGCGGCGCGGCACCCCCGCAGGACCGCGGCGTTGTCCGTGTAAGCGGACAGCGCGCGGCCGGCGGCCGGGCCCGCCGCGGGGCAGGTGGACTTGATCATGTCAAACAGGCTGTCCGCCTTATCCACGCCGTCTATGCGCCAGCGGGCGTTGAAAATCTTGTGGCGGCAATGCTCCGAATTCGCCTGGGCGAACATCATCAGCTCCACATCCGTGGGGTCCCGGCCCGCTTGTTCAAAGGCCTCGGCCAAATAGGCGATTTCGGCTTCTGACAGGGCCAGCCCCAGGGAGAGATTGGCTTGGCGCAACCGCTCCCGGCCGTCCCGCCCCAGGGGAATGGTCTTTAGCGCCGCTGTCTCGCCGGGGGAAAAAAGGCAGGCCGCGTCAGCCTCCTCCTCGATGACGATCTGCGTCATCCGGTCGTGCAGGCAACGCTTGAACGCCACGAGCTGAGGGGCCGGCAACGGAGGCCGAGCCGGGCCCTCGGATTGCCCTTCGAGCCGCCAGCAGACCCCGCGCTCCAGGCGTTTGACAGCGGCCAGGCCGCATCGGCGCGCGATGTCCGTCGCCTTGCTGGACCAGGGGGAGATCGTCCCCGGGCGCGGGATGACGATGCAATCAGGCGGCGCCCCGTCGGTGGGCGGCGCTCCGTCGTTGAGCAACCCCTGCAGGCGCGCCTCCACCGCGGCCGTGAGGGGGCCGGTCAGGTCTAAAAAATACGCGAACCAGGCCCGCAAGCCCCGCGCCGCCGGGGCGACCCGCGCCACCTCAGCCAGTTTCTTCTCCAGCCGAAACGGGGAAAAGGCCTCCCCTCCGCGCAGGATCCTCATCCGCTACGGCTAAGCCCGCTCCTTTGAGACGATCTGCAGGGCCTGCGCGGCGGCGTCGCCGGTGTAGTCCCCAGGAGTCAGTCGGGCCAGCCGGTCTTTGACCTCCTCAGGCAGGGCCAGCCCGGCGATGAAGGCGCGCAGGGAGTCGCGGCTTAGGGGCCGTCCCTGGGTCAGCGCGCGCAGTTGCTCGTAGGCGTCCTCGATGCCGTGGCGGCGCATGACCGTTTGCGCCGCCTCCGCCAAGACCTCCACATGGGCCTCCAGATCGCGCTTGAGGGCCTCCGGCTCCGCTTCCAATCGCCCCAGGCCCTTCAGGCAGGACTGGCAGGCGAGCAGGCAGTGGGCCATGGCGACGCCTACGTGCCTGAGGCAAGTGGAATCGCTGAGATCCCGTTGCCACCGGGACACGGGCAGTTTCTCCGCCAAAAAGCCCAACAAGGCGTTGGCGAGGCCCAGGTTGCCCTCGGCGTTCTCGAAGTCTATGGGGTTGACCTTGTGCGGCATGGTGGATGAGCCGGTTTCCCCCGCGGCGGGCTTTTGCCGGAAATAGCCTAGGGCGATGTAACCCCAAAGGTCGCGGCAGAGGTCGATCAAAATCGTGTTGACGCGGCAAAGCGCGTGAAAGCACTCAGCCATGTAATCCCGCGGCTCGATCTGGGTGGTGTGGGGGTTGAACTCCAGCCCCAGGGACTCGACGAAGTCCCGCGCCAGGGTCGGCCAGTCCAGCTCGGGATAGGCGGCAAGGTGCGCGTTGAAGTTGCCCACAGCGCCGTTCATCTTGCCTAAGAGGGCGATCTCGTTGAACCCGTCCAGTTGCCGGCGCAGGCGGTGGGCGAACACCGCCAGCTCTTTCCCCAGGGTGGTGGGGGAGGCCGGCTGGCCGTGGGTGCGAGACAGCATGGCTTGGTCGGCGAAGCGTTCCGCCAGGTCGCAGAGCGCGGCGCAAAGCGCGGCCAGGGCCGGGCTAAGATGCTGTTCCCGGGCTTTCTTCAACATCAACCCCCAAGCCAAATTGTTGATGTCCTCCGAGGTGCAGGCGAAATGGATGAACGGCGAGGCGACGCGCAATTCTTCGTCGTCCCTGATTTTCTCCCGGATGAAACACTCCACCGCCTTGACATCGTGGTTGGTGGTCTGCTCGATCTCCTTGATGCGCTGGGCGTCCTCCAGGGAGAAGTCCGTTGCCAAGGCCTCCAGGGTCTGTTGGCCGCGGCGGCTGAATTCAGGCAACTCGGGGATGCCGGGATGCCGGGACAAGGCTTGGAGCCAGCGGCTCTCCACCCGCATCCGGCAACGCATCAGGGCGCACTCGCTGAAGGTCTCGCGCAAGTCCGCGGTCTTGGCCCCGTAGCGGCCATCCATCGGGGAGAGGGCCGTGAGGTTGGTCAGGGGAGGTTGCGAAGAGCGGCTCACGGGCAGGGGTTGGGGCGCATCCTGTGGAGCGCCTCCAGGCGTTTGAGCAAGGTCTTGTCCAATTTCAGGTCCGCGCTGGCGATGTTGGTCTGCAGTTGCTCCATGGTGGTGGCGCCGATAATGACGCTGGTGACAAAGGGGCGCGAGCTGACAAAGGCCAGGGCCATCTGCGCCGGGTCCAGGCCCTGCTCCTGGGCGGCCTGAACATACAACTCGGCGCATTGCATCGAGGTCTCGGTGGCGTAGCGCTTGTAGCGGTCGGCGTACAGGGTCAGGCGCGCGCCAGCGGGCCGGGCGCCGTTCAGGTACTTGCCGGACAACACGCCGAACCCCAGGGGCGAGTACGCCAACAAGCCCACTTTTTCCCGGTGCGCGAACTCCGCCAAGCCGATCTCAAAGGTCCGGTTCAACAGGTTGTAGGGATTTTGGATGGAAACCACCCGGGGCAGGTTTCGCTCGGCGGCCAACCTGAGACACTCCTTGACGCCCCAAGGGGTCTCATTGGAGAGGCCGGCGTAGCGGATCTTGCCGGCCTGGACCAGGTCACCCAGGGCCTCCAGGGTTTCCCCCAGCGGCACCCCGTCCTTGTCGGGGGCGTGGTGGTAGTTCAGCCGCCCGAAGTAGTTGGCGTCCCGCTCGGGCCAGTGCAACTGGTAGAGGTCTATGTAATCGGTTTGCAGGCGTTTGAGGCTGGCCTCCACGGCCAGCGTCATGTTGCGCTTGTCCAGGCGGTTGGCGCCGCCCCGCAGATAGCTGATGTGGGGCGCGGCGGGGCACATTTTGGTGGCGACAACCAGCCGCTCCCGGTCGGGCCGCCGCCGCAGCCAGGCGCCTAAGTGCGCTTCCGTTTTGCCCTGGGTCTCGGGGCGCATGGGGCTGGGGTAGAGTTCCGCGGTGTCGATGAAGTTGACGCCTTCCGCCACGGCGAAATCCAGTTGTCGATGGGCCTCGGCCTCGGTGTTCTGCTCCCCCCAGGTCATGCTGCCCAGGCATAACAGGCTGACTTCGACGTCGGTGTGTCCCAGTTGTCGGTATTGCATGGATTCAATCTGGCGGAAAGCGGAAACGGCATGATAGCAAAAAAACGGGGCTGGTTCCGTTTCCCGCGCCCGCCCCGTGTATAATTCCGCGACCGGCAAGGCGACGCTTCCCCCAATGGACCAGATCACGCTCATCAAACCCGATGATTTCCACCTGCACTTGCGCGATGGCGCGGCCTTGGCCGCTGTGGTGGGCGCCAGCGCCCGGCGCTTCGCTAGGGCCATCGTCATGCCGAACCTGGCCGCGCCGGTGGTTTCCGTGGCCCAGGCCGAGGCCTACCGCCGGCGGATCCGGGAGAGCCTGCCAGAAGGCGCCGCCTTTGAGCCGCTGATGACCCTGTATCTCACTGAGGACGCCAGCCGGGACGAGGTGGACCGGGTGGCCGACAGCGCCGAAGTCCATGCCTTCAAATACTACCCGGCGGGGGCCACCACGCACTCGGCGGCCGGGGTGGCCGACTTGGGCAAGGTCATGCCCGTGTTGGAGCGCATGGCGGAAAAAGACATCCCGTTATTGGTCCATGGCGAGGCGACGGACCCGGAGGTGGATGTGTTCGACCGGGAACAGGTGTTCATAGACCGCGCCCTCGCGCCCCTGGCGGAAAGACTGGACTCCCTGCGCATCGTGCTTGAGCATGTCACCACCCTTGAGGCCGCGCAGTTCGTCGCCGGGGCCAGGGAGGGAGTCGCCGCCACCATCACCCCGCACCATTTGCGGCTTAACCGCAACGCCATGTTTCGAGGCGGCATCAATCCGCACCATTATTGCCTGCCGGTGCTGAAGCGGGAACGCCATCGCCAGGCCTTGTTGCGGGCCGCCACTGGCGGCAACCCGCGGTTTTTCGCCGGCACCGACAGCGCGCCCCACGCCATCGGCGACAAAGAGAGCGCCTGTGGCTGCGCCGGCATCTACAACGCCCACGGAGCCCTGGAGATCTACGCCACTCTGTTCGAACAGGAGGGCCGCCTGGAGGCCCTGGAGGCCTTCGCGAGCCAACACGGGGCCCGCTTCTACCGGTTGCCGTTGAACGCGGAGCGGGTCACGCTGCGCCGGGAGGCCTGGCGCATCCCCCATAGGCTCCCCTTTGGGGATGGCGAACTGGTCCCCTTCATGGCGGGGGAGACCTGCCCGTGGAAATTAGTCCATGAGCAATGAAGGAAAAGGGTTCATCGCCGAGCGTTTCCGGGGCTATTGCCCAGTGGTGGTGGATGTGGAAACCGCTGGCTTCAACCCCGACCGGGACGCGCTGTTGGAAATGGCCGCCGTGTTCCTCGAGGTGGACGCCGAAAATCAGTGGCGGTTGCGGGAAACGCTGTCCCGGCACATCGAGCCTTTCCCCGGCGCCAACCTGGACCAGGCGGCGCTGGAGTTCACCGGCATAGACCCCGGCAATCCCTTCAGAAAGGAGATCGCCGTGTCGGAGAAACAGGCCTTGGAGGATCTTTTCAAGGCCGCCCGGCGCGATGTCAAGCGGCACGGGTGCAACCGCGCCATATTGGTGGGACACAACCCCTCATTTGATTTGAGCTTCATCAAGGCCGCGGCGGCGCGGACCGGGCTGAAAAACAATCCCTTTCATTCCTTCAGCACCTTCGACACGGCGACCCTGGGGGGGTTGATCTACGGCCAGACTGTCTTGTCCCGCGCGGCGCAGGCCGCCGGGTTGCGCTGGGATGAAGACGAGGCGCACTCGGCCCGGTACGACGCCGAGCGCACGGCGGAATTGTTCTGCAACATCGTCAATCTCTGGCGTCCCCGGAAATGACCCGGAGCGGAGCTTGCTTGCAGGCGGCGTTCCGTGTACAATGCCCCGCTGGTGAAAATCTAATAACAATCAAAACCACCCTGAGACTAAGGAGGAGAAACCATGATTTTCAGGCAGTTCGTTGATTGGACAGTGAAATTTTCTTTGACAGCGTTGCTGTTCGTCCCTGCGGCGCCGGTCCTGGCCCAGGGCGGCGCCCTGGAAGAGGTGATCGTCACAGCGCAGAAACGCGAGGAATCCATACAGGATGTGGCCATCGCCATCACCGCTTTCTCCGGCGAGCAATTGGACGCCTTGCGGATCACCGAAAGCACCAACATCGCCGCCGTGACTCCTGGGGTTCACATCTCCGGCAACAACGCCGGCCACACCCAGCAGTTCACCATCCGCGGCGCCACTCAGAATGATTTCTTTGACCTGGCGGAAGCGCCTAACGCCGTCTATGTGGACGAGGCTTATCAGGCCGCCGGCCAGGCCCAGCTGTTCTCGCAGTTCGACATGGAGCGGGTGGAGATCCTGAAGGGCCCCCAAGGCACCCTGTTTGGCCGCAACGCCACCGGCGGCTTGGTGCATTATGTCACTCGGAAGCCCGGGGACAAGTTCGATGCCTACGGCGATGTCTCCTACGGGCGCTATGACAGCGTGCGCTTTGAAGGCGCGGCCGGCGGCCCCCTGAGCGATGGCGTCAAGTTCCGCGTCGCTGGTTTCTATCGCCGCCACGACGCCATCCTGAAAAACGTCTATACGCCGGAGGATCTGCCCGCCACCCCGGCTTATGTGGCCGCGCCCTTCACCCCCAATGGCGGCGCCCCCCGCGGCCCCCTGAACGGCTCCCGAGACGGGCAGGCCGACATGTGGAACGATGACCAGTACGCCTTCCGGGGCCAGCTGTTGTTGGAGCCTAACGAGGATGTGGAGATCGAGCTGAAGGGGCAGTACGCGCATCGCAACGCCGCCTCAGGGCCTTATCAGAATGTGGCCACCATCAGCGAGGTCGACCCTCAGGGGCGCGTGGTCAACACCTTGTACTCCAATGCCCAGACCAATCCCAATTCCTGCGAGCAATTGGTGGTTGGCACCACCCAGTGCGGCTCCTCCTTCGGCCTAGGCCCCAATGGCTCGCCTTTGGACCTGGATTTTGACATGACCCGGCCGGCCCCGAACACGGACTATTTCGGCTACACGGACCCCGATGGCACCGATGGCCTGACTATCTCCACAGACCACGCCTTGTCCGACTACGACACCTACAAGGTGCATGCCTTCACCGGCAAGATCAGCTGGGACCTGGACTTCGCCACCCTGGTGGCGGTGTCCCACTATTCGGACCAGACCAAGATCGCTTCCCTGGATGTGGATTCAGGGCCGGGGCCGCAGTTCATCGTGACCAACAACTCGAAAATTGACTGGTTCACCCAGGAGTTGCGTCTGGAAGGCGAGATGGACCGGATGCGCTGGATCGCCGGGCTCTATTATCTGACCATAGATGGCGGTTTCTCCCAGAATCTGTCAGACACCATAGGCGGCATCAATGTGTTTGGCGCCAGCCCGCCGCCCAATGGCGCCGGCGTGTCCAACCTGTACCTGGACGGGTCGGTGGACGCCCTCATGGACACGGATTCCTACTCCATCTTCGGCCAGATCGATTACGACGCCACCGACCGGCTGATGGTTTCCCTGGGTCTGCGCGGCATACAGGAGGAAAAGGATTACGATTTTCAGAGCAACCTTTTCATCAACACCCGCGACGCCACGGTGGAAAGCCTGAGGAGCGGCGCCACGCCCATCGCCCCGTTTTTCCCTCCCCACAACGAGAAGCTGAGCGACTTTCTCTGGTCTGGCAAGGCGGGCTTGCAATTCACCCCCCACGACGAGCTGTTGCTCTACGCCACCTTCAACCGCGGCGTGAAGGCGGGCAGTTGCAACGCGCCCTTGCTGACCTTCCTGACGCCGGAAGAGTATTGCTACGACGAGGAAATCCTGTTGGCTTACGAGGTGGGGTTCAAGTCCACCCTCATGGAGGGCAAGGCCCGCATCAACGCCGCCGCCTACTACTATGATTATTCGGACTACCAGGTGTTCCAGTTCATCGGCACTTCGGGCGCGGTCTATAACGTCGATGCGGAGTACAAGGGGTTCGAGGTCGAGATGATCGCCACCCCGGTGGACAATTTGGAGGTGCTGTTAGGCATCGGCTACATCGACCCCAAGGTCAAGGATCTGGCGGTGGCGCAGGGCGTTTTGCGCAATGTGGAGCCCTCGTTCACCCCGGAAACGCAGTTCAGCGGCCTGGGCCGTTACACCTGGCCCAACAGCCTCATGGGCGGCGCCGTGACCCTGCAAGTCGATGGCAACTACGCCTCGTCGTCCTTCCACAACATCAACAATTTCGACACCCACAGGATGGGGAGCTATTGGCGCGGCAACGCCAGTCTGACCTGGGTCAGCGCCGATGAGCATTGGGAGATCACCGGGTTTGTGGACAACTTCTCGGACGCCCGCAACATGACCATTGGCTACGAGCTGGCCGCCGTCTGCGGTTGCGATGAGCAGTCCTTCGGCTATCCCCGCATGTACGGGGCCCGGTTGCGCTACAACTACTTCTAAGGCGGCGGCGGAAGCGGCGGGGCCAAACCCCAGGCGGGTCTGGCCCCTTCTCTTCGCGGGCCTCAGGGACGGGGGGCTGCGCCTCCCTGGTTTTTCACGAGCCGCCAATGTTGACAAGCCTTTTTGACTTCGCTATTATCCTTGCCGAGAGCAAGGCGCCGATTTGATCATTCAGCTTGCGGGCGCGTTATAAATACGGCTAAAGAGAGCCAACCTGCTTTAGCCGTCGCGGACTGAAGCGGGTTTTTTTGCGCCCGCGCCGCCCGGTCGCCTTGCTCCAAACGACGACAAACGAGCAGGGGGACAGGCAAGATGAGCGACATCGATTCCAAGCAACGCGGGGCAAAGGCTCCCGACGCAGAAAATGGGCGCCGCGGGTGGAACACCCTGGCCGTGCGGGCCGGCCAGCGGCGCACCGAACACGGCGAGAACAGCGAGCCGTTGTTTCTGACTTCCAGCTTCGTGTTCAAGAACGCGGCGCAGGCGGCGGCCCGGTTCGCTGGCGACGAGCCGGGCAACATCTATTCGCGCTTCACCAATCCCACGGTGCGCGTCTTCGAGGAGCGCTTGGCGGCCCTGGAGGGGGCGGAGCGGGGGATCGCCACTTCCTCGGGCATGAGCGCCATCCTGAGCGTCTGCCTGGGGTTGTTGAAAACCGGCGACCATATCGTCTCCTCTCGCAGCATTTTCGGCACCACCGTGAACCTCTTTGGCGCCATTTTGGCCCGGTTCGGCGTCAAGACCAGCTTCGTTCCTCTCAGCGACTACGGGGCCTGGAAGGCGGCGCTCACCCGCAAGACGCGCCTGCTGTTCCTGGAGACGCCCTCCAATCCCCTGATGGAGGTCGCCGACATTCAGCGTCTGGCGGAGCTGGCCCGCAAACGCGGTTGCCTGTTGGTGGTGGATAACTGCTTTTGCACGCCGGCCCTGCAACGGCCCTTGGAATTCGGCGCCGATCTGGTCATCCATTCGGCGACCAAATACCTGGATGGCCAAGGGCGTTGCGTCGGCGGGGCCGTGTTGGGCAGCGAGGCCCTGTTGGGGGAGGATGTGTTCGCCGTTTTGAAGAACGCCGGCCCCTCCATGAGCCCGTTTAACGCCTGGGTCTTTCTCAAGGGGCTGGAGACTCTGAGTCTGAGGATGCGGGCCCATAGCCGCAACGCCGCCGTGCTGGCGGACTGGTTAGTGGGTCAGCCCCAGGTGAAAAAGGTGCATTATCCCGGCTTGGCCGGGCATCCTCAGCGCGAACTGGCGGCGAGGCAGCAGGAGGACTTCGGCGGCATCGTCAGTTTCGTGGTCAAGGGCGGGCGGCAAGCGGCTTGGCGGCTTATAGACCGCGTGAGTCTGTTCTCTATCACCGCCAACCTGGGGGACAGCAAAAGCACCATCACCCACCCCGCCACCACGACCCACGGCAAGCTGACGGCGGCGGAGCGAAAGAGCGCCGGCATCGTTCCCGGCCTAGTGCGCATTTCCGCGGGACACGAGGATGTCGCCGATCTCAAGCAGGATCTGAAATGGGCCTTGACAGGGGCGTCGAGTTAGCCTTACACTAATCATCTCGCGACTCATTCGCGGCGGGCTGATGAGGAAAGCCGCAGGCCCGCGTCCTGTTGAGGTCATGTCTTTTTGAGGGGGCAGCCCTAAGAATCCATGCGTCCCGGCTGAGATCCGGCCCGGGGCTTTTTTTGCTTTCCGATGCGAGCGTTTCAGGGATGGCGCCATTCGGATTTTTTTGAAGTGATAGAGGAGATCGACATGCCAGGTCGAAACTTTTTACACATACCCGGCCCGACGATGGTGCCGCAACGCATTCGCAACGCCATGGCCATCGAGCAGGAGGACATGCGGGCGGCGGATTTTCCGGAGTTCACCCTGCCTCTGTTCGAGGATCTGAAAAAGATCTTCAAGACGGAGACGGGCAGGATTTTTCTGTTTCCCGCCTCCGGCACGGGGGGCTGGGAAGCGGGGATCACCAACACCCTCTCGCCGGGGGACAAGGTGCTGATGTCGCACTTCGGCCATTTCAGTTGGCTCTGGGTGGATATGTGCCAGCGTCACGGACTGGATGTCAACGCCTTGGAGGTGGACTGGGGGGAGGGCGTCCCGGTGGAGCGCTACGCTGAGATCCTGCGGGCCGACGTCGGCCACGAGATCAAGGGCGTGTTCGTCACCCACAACGAGACGGCGACGGGCGTGGTCAGCGATGTGGCGGCGGCGCGCCGGGCCCTGGACGACGCCGGGCATCCGGCCCTATTGTTCGTCGATGCCGTCAGTTCCCTGGCCAGCATAGACTTTCGCATGGACCAGTGGGGCGTGGATGTGTGCGTCGGGGGCTCGCAAAAAGGCTTCATGCTGCCCACCGGGCTGGCCATACTCGGCGTCAGCGAGAAGGCCCTGGAGGCCCGTAAAAGCGCGACCCTGCCCCGCGTTTTTTTCTCCTTCGACGACATGATGGCGGTCAACGACAACGGCTTTTTTCCCTACACCCCCAACACGATCTACCTGCGCGGGTTGCGGGAGTCCGTCAACATGCTCCTGGAGGAGGGACTGGATCAGGTCTTCGCCCGCCACGCCCGCCTGGGGGGCGCGGCGCGGGCGGCGGCCCAGGGCTGGGGCCTGTCCTTAGTGGCCAAGGAAGAGAAATGGCATTCCGACACGGTCACCGCCGTGCGGGTGCCGGAGGGGTTTGACGGCAACGAGGTGGCGCGCCACAGCTACAGGCGTTACAACGTGTCCCTGTCCATCAGCCTGGGCAAGATCGCCGGACAGGCTTTTCGCATCGGTCACCTGGGGGACCTGAATGAGATGATGATCATGACCCCCATCATCAGCGCCGAGATGTCCATGCGGGACCTGGGCCTGGACATCGCGCCCGGCAGCGGCGTGGTCGCGGCCCAGGAGTTCCTGCGCCAGTCCGCGCCGCCGGAGCGCTGAGGGGCATGAGCTTCACCCAGTTCGAAGCCGCGCCGGCGCGCCTGCAACGGAGCGAGTTGGCGGTGCCGGGTTCCAATCCCAGCTTGTTTGAGAAGGCCGCCGCGTCCGCCGCGGATGTCATCTTTCTGGACTGCGAGGACGCGGTGACCCCCGCTGACAAGCCCCAGGCTCGCAAGAACATCATAGCGGCGCTGAACGAGGTGGATTGGCGGGGCAAAACTCTGTCGGCGCGCATCAACGGCCTAGACACCCATTACATGTACCGCGATGTGGTGGACATCGTGGAGCAGGCCGGGGCCAAGCTGGACACCGTGCTGATTCCCAAGGTGGGCGCGGCGGCGGATGTCTATATGGTGGATTGTCTGTTGACGCAAATCGAGGCCGCCACCGGCCTGCAACGGCGCATCGGCATAGAGTGCCTGATAGAGACCGCCCTGGGGGGCGCCAATGTCATGGCCATCGCGCAGTCTTCGCCGCGCCTGGAGGCTCTGCATTTCGGGGTGGCGGACTACGCCGCCAGCATGCGCGCCCGCACCGTGAACATCGGCGGCCTGAACCCCGATTACCAGTGCGACGGCGCCTTGGGGGACCCGTGGCACGCCGCCTTGGTGAATGTCGCCACCGCTTGTCGCGCCTTCGGGTTGCGCCCCATAGACGGCCCCTACGGGGATTTCAACGATCCCGAGGGCTACCGCGCCGCGGCCCGCCGCGCCGCCGCCCTGGGCTACGAGGGCAAGTGGGCGATTCACCCTAATCAGATTGACTTGGCCAACGAGATCATGTCGCCGCCAGAGGCCGAGGTGACCCGGGCCCAGCGCGTGTTGGAGGCCCTGCGGGAGGCGGCGGAGCAGGGCCGGGGCGCGGCGCAACTGGAGGGCAAGATGATCGATGCCGCCTCCGAGCGCATGGCCCGAAACATCGCGCGCCAGGCGGAACTCATCGCCGCGAAATCCCACTGAGAGGGCCAGCTGTCATGGACATTCACGAGTACCAAGCCAAAGAAATCCTTGCCGACTTCGGCGTGCCGATCCCCCGTGGCGGTTTGGCCTACAGCCCGGAGCAGGCGGTTTATCGCTCCCATGAGATCGGGGGGAACGCCTGGGTGGTCAAGGCGCAAATTCATTCCGGCGCCCGCGGCCGGGCCGGGGGCATCAGGTTCTGCCGGGACGATGAGGAGCTGTGGGCCGCCGCCGACGAGTTGTTGGGCCGGCGGCTGACCACCATTCAGACGGGCGACGCGGGCAAGATCATCCACCGGCTGTATGTGGAGGCCGCCAGCGACATCGAAAAAGAATACTATGTGGGCTTTGTGTTGGACCGGCAGCAGGAAAGGATCTCCGTCGTCGCCGCGGCGGAGGGAGGCATGGAGATCGAGGAGATCGCCGCGCAGAAGCCGGACTCAATCATCCGCGTGGCCGTCGAACCGGCGGTGGGCATGCAACCCTTCCAGGCCCGGGAGATCGCCTTCAAACTCGGCATAGACAAGACTCTGATTAGCCAAGCCATTACCGCGTTATTGGGTTGTTACCGCGCCTTTCGCGACTTGGACGCCACCATGGTGGAGATCAACCCGCTGGCGGTGACTCACGACGGCCACCTGTTGGCCTTGGACGCCAAGATGGGGTTTGACGACAACGCCTTGTTTCGGCGCCCGAACATTTCCGAGTTGCGGGACAAGTCCCAGGAAGATCCCCGCGAGATGAAGGCGGCAGACCGGGGGCTCAGCTATGTGGGGTTGCAAGGCCAAATAGGTTGCATCATCAACGGCGCCGGCTTGGCCATGGCCACCATGGACATGATCAAGCACGCCGGCGGCGAACCGGCCAATTTCCTGGACATAGGCGGCGGGGCCTCGCCGGAGCGGGTTGCCAAGGCCATCAACCTGGTGCTGGGAGACAAGAATGTCAAGGCGCTGTTGGTCAACATCTTCGCCGGCATCAACCGTTGCGACTGGGTCGCGAAAGGCATCGTGCAGGCCCTGAGCAAGCTAGAGCTGGGCCTGCCCTGCGTGGTCAGGCTGTCCGGCACCAATGTGGATGAGGGGCGGCAAATCCTGGAGGACAGCGGTTTGCCCATCATCATGGCCGCCACCCTGCAAGAGGCCGCGGAAAAGGCGGTGGCGGCCTGGCAAGCCAACGCATCCTGACAACGACCGCATTCACCGAGGACAACGAACAATGTCCATATTGATAGATGAAAACTCGAAAGCCATAGTGCAGGGCTTCACTGGGCAGATAGGGAGCTTCCACTCCTCGGACATGCTCAGCTACGGCACCCGGATAGTCGGCGGCGTCACCCCAGGCAAGGGCGGCGCCACCCACCTGGACCAGCCCGTCTTCGATACGGTCAAGGAGGCCGTGGAGCGCACCGGGGCTGACAGCAGCATCATTTTCATTCCTCCCCCGTTTGCCGCCGACGGCATCATGGAGGCGGCGGACGCCGGCATCAAATTCTGCGTCTGCATCACCGACGGCGTCCCCGCCCACGACATGATCCGCGTCAAGCGCTACATGCGCCGCTACAAGGAAAAAGACAAGATGATCCTGACGGGCCCCAACTGCGCCGGCACCATCAGCCCCGGCAAGGCCATGTTGGGCATTATGCCGGGGCATATCTACCAGCCGGGCAGGGTGGGCGTCATCAGCCGTTCTGGCACCCTGGGCTACGAGGCGGCCTCGCAGATGAAGGCGGCGGGCCTGGGGGTGTCCACCAGCGTCGGCATCGGCGGCGACCCCATCAACGGCAGTTCTTTCAAGGACCATTTGGCGCGTTTTGAGGAGGATCCGGACACCGATGCCGTGGTCATGATCGGCGAAATAGGCGGCCCCCAAGAGGCGGAAGCCGCGGAGTTCTACCGCGACAACATGAAAAAGCCGGTGGTGGGCTACATTGCCGGCCTCACCGCGCCCAAGGGCAAGCGCATGGGGCACGCCGGCGCCATTATTTCCGCCTTCGGCGAGTCCGCCGCGGAAAAGGTGGAGATCTTGCAAGAATGCGGCGTCGCCGTGGTGCCTAGTCCCTCGGAGTTCGCTCGCGCTGTCCAAGGCGTCTTAACCGCGACCGGAAGGGGGAAACCGCAATGAGCAAACCCAAAATCATAGTCAGCCGCAGGTGGCCTGAGGCCGTTGAAGCGAAGCTCAAAACCCTTTTTGATGTTCAGTTGAACGAGACGGACGCCCCCATGAGCGCCGGGCAGATGCGCGCGGCGTTGCAGACCGCCGACGCCTTCTGTCCCACCGTCTCCGACGATGTGAACGCGCAGATACTGGGGGTTGAAAACCTTAAGGCCGGGATCATCGGCAGCTACGGCGTCGGGTTCAATCACATCGACCTCGAGGCCGCCAAGGCTCGGGGGCTGGTGGTGACCAACACGCCTGATGTGCTAACCGATTGCACGGCGGACCTGGCTATGACCCTGTTGTTGACGGTGGCCCGGCGCGTCGGAGAAGGGGAGCGGCAGTTGCGCGGCAAGGCCTGGTCCGGCTGGCGCCCCACTCACATGATGGGCGCGAAAGTGACGGGCAAGACCCTGGGCCTGGTGGGCATGGGCCGGATCGCCCGGGCGATGGCCCGCCGGGCCTACCACGGTTTTGGCATGAAGATCCTCTTCACCGACCCCTATCCGCCGCCGGAGGACCTGGTGAAGTCCCTGCGGGCCGAGGCCCGGGACTCCATAGAGGAGGTGTTGCGAGAGGCGGACTTTGTTTCCCTGCATTGCCCGGGCGGCAAGGAGAACTACCATTTGCTGAACCGGGAGCGTCTGGCGCTGATGGGCCCTCAGGCCTTTCTCATCAACAGCGCGCGGGGCGACGTGGTTGATCAGGAGGCCCTGATGGAGGCCCTGCGAAACGGCGCCATCGCCGGCGCCGGCCTGGATGTGTACGAGGGGGAGCCAGCGGTGCCTGAGGCCTTGCTGTCCATGGAGAATGTCGTGTTGTTGCCGCACCTGGGGAGCGCCTCCAAGGAGACCCGGGTGGCCATGGGTTTGCGGGTGGTGGAGAATCTGGAGGCCTTTTTCGCCGGCCAGCCTCCCCGCGACCGCGTGGCGTGACCCGGTTCGCTTTCAGTTTTCCTGAGGAGACCTCTGTTGCCGGGCTGGATTCGGCGGCGGCGAGTTACGCCGGCGGCCTCATTGAGCTGTTGTCCGCCCGGTTGCAGGAAGTCATCGCCCTGAGAAAACCGGAAATCCTGCCCATATTCGCCGGCAAAGCGCCATTGCCCCGGGACGACGCCCAGCTGTTGTTGGCGGCCCTGGAGGCCTGGGGGATCTGGTTTCAGTTGCTCAACATCGCCGAGGAAAACACCGCCATGCGCCGCCGCCGCGTGGCCGAAAAGGCCCGGGGCCTGGCGCGAGTGCCGGGCTCCTTCGCCAATGTCCTGGGGCAGGCCCGCAAGATGGGGGCGTCGCCGAAATCGTTGCAGGCCCTGCTGGACAACTTGGCGGTCGCGCCCACTCTTACCGCTCACCCCACCGAGGCGAAACGGGTGACGGTGTTGCAGATCCACCGGCGCATCTACCTGCTTCTGCATGAGCTGGAATCGACGCGCTGGACCCAGCGGGAGCGGGTCGAGCTGGAGGCGCGGCTGCGGGATGAAATTGACCTGCTATGGCTCACTGGCGAACTGCGCCTGGAAAAGCCCACGGTCGTCCAGGAGGTGAACTGGGGGCTGCATTTCTTCGAGCAGACTCTGTATGAACGGGTGCCGGAGACCCTGGCCCGGCTGGACCAGGCCCTGGCGGAACACTATCCTGGCGAGAGCTTCAGGGTGCCGCCGTTTTTCCGCTTCGGGTCCTGGATAGGCGGCGACCGGGACGGCAATCCCTTTGTGAGCAACGCCGCGACCCGCAAGGCCCTGTTGCTGAACCGGCGCGCCATCCTGCGACATTATCAGCGCCGCTTGAAGGAGCTAGGGGCGCGCCTCAGCGTCTCGGCGCACGCGGTGCGCCATCCCGCCGGATTTCTCAAACGCCTGCAGGCCCTGCTGGAGGCCAGCGGCAGGAGCGAGGGCATAGCGAAGCGCAACCCCGGGGAGATCTTCCGGCAATTCGCCGTTTGCTTGTTGGAGCAGATGGAGAACACGGAAAAACGGGCCGCGCCCGGTCGGGCGGGGCGCGCCGCCTTCAGGTGCGACAACGCCGACTCCTTCATTCAGGACCTGAAAACCCTTGAGCAGGGCCTGGAAGAGGCCGGTTGCCGACACTTGGCGCAATCCCTGGCCCGGCCCCTGCGCCGCCAGGCGGAGGCCTTCCGGTTTTGCACGGCGCGCCTGGATCTCAGGGAGAACTCTTTGGTCATCCGCGCCACCCTGAGGGCCTGCTGGCGGCAACGCCAGCAGGGAGCAGACGCCGCGCCGCCAGCGCCGGAGTCCAAAGCCTGGTTGGCGTGGATACAGGCGGAATTGTCCAACCCCTTGGAGGCGTTGCCAAGCCTGGTCTTCGAGGAGCGGCAATGCGCCGCGACCTTCAATTTATTCCGCCTGGTGGCGGAGGCGCGCAGGACCCTGGACCGGGAGGCTTTAGGCGGGTTCGTGCTGAGCATGACCCGGTCGGTGGCGGACATCCTGGGCGTGTATCTGTTAGCCAAGTACGCCGGCGCCTTTACCGACAGCCAGGGGGTGGAAAGCTCCGCCCTGCCGGTGGTGCCGCTGTTTGAAACCATAGAGGACCTGCGGGCCGCGCCGGGGATCATGCGGGCCCTGTTGAAGACGCCGGTGGCGCGCCGTAGCGTCAGGGAGCAGGGGGGGACGCAGGAGGTCATGCTCGGCTACTCCGATTCCAACAAAGATGGCGGTTTCCTCACCGCCAATTATGAATTGAGCCGCGCCCAGGCCAAACTGGCCAAGGTCGGCGTGGAGTGCAAGATTCCCATCGTGTTTTTTCATGGCAGAGGGGGGTCGGTCAGCCGCGGCGGCGGCCCCACCGGGCGCGCCATCGCCGCGCAACCCGCTGGTTCCGTCAACGGCAAGTTGCGGCTCACGGAGCAGGGAGAGGTGGTGTCCTCCCGCTACGCCAACCACGGCACCGCCCAGTACCACATGGAGCTGTTGGCCGCCAGCGTGATGGAACACACCTTGAAGTCCATGACGGAGGAGGCCTTGAAGCCGGTGCCGGAGTTTGATCAGGCTATGGACGCCCTGTCCAGTCTGGCTTACACGGCCTACCGGCAACTGCTGGAAGAGCCGGGCCTGGTGGATTATTACAACGCGGCCAGCCCGGTGGAGGAATTGGGCAAGTTGCGCATAGGCTCGCGTCCGGACCGGCGTTTCGGCGCGCGTTCCCTGGAGGACTTGCGCGCCATCCCCTGGGTGTTCGCCTGGACGCAGAACCGGCATTACATCCCGGCCTGGTACGGCCTGGGTAGCGCCGTGGACGGATTTGTCAGGGTGCGGGGGAAGGAAGGGGAAAAGCTGTTGAAGACGATGCACCGGCGCTGGCGCCTGTTCCGGCTGGTGATTGACGAGGTGGAGAAGTCCCTGGCCTTTGTGGATGTGGAGGTCATGCGCGCCTACGCCGACCTGGTGAAAGATGAAGAGACGCGGGAGCGGATCTACGGGAAAGTCATGCGGGAATACGAGCTGTCCAGGCAAAGCCTCCTCAAGATCACGGGGACAGCCGCCTTGCGCGGGCGTTTCGCCCGCTTCACCCGCAAGCTGGGCCGCCGCGACGCCATCCTCAAGCAGACGGGCCTGGCTCAGGTGGAATTGGTTAAACGGTTTCGCGATCAGGGCCGGCAGGAGGACCTGATCGCCTTGTTGCTTTCCATCAACTGCGCCAGCGCGGGCCTAGGCTGGACCGGCTGAGCCGGCTCTCCCGCAGGGCCGGTTGCGATTTTTCCGCCACTTTGGGATTGCCTGTTTTTCGGGGAGTGCCCCCAGGCCAAAAGCGAGGCAACGGGTTGGGCCGATTTCTCTTTGACCGGTTCTGGCTGAAATGGTATATTTGCAACCGCTTTGCCCCGTCCGTCTGTTGGCGCGGGGTTGGCGTGGCAAGTTGTTGATGCTTTTTTCATCTTGATTTTTTTGACCAGACCCGGGGCAATGGGAAAGTTGCAAGAGTGCAAGGAAATGACTGAAATAGAAACGCTGGAGACAGTGGATTGGGACTTTGCGGATGCTTTGACGGGCACCTCGACAAACACAATACATCCCTATCCAGCTAAATTCATCCCGCAGATTCCAAATCGTTTCATAAGGCGGTTTTCAAATGAGGGGGAAACGGTGTATGAACCGTTTTTGGGCAGTGGCACGACTGCTGTAGAGGCCAACATACTCGGAAGAAATTCCATTGGCAACGACGTGAATGAGCTGGCGGTGCTTATTTCCAAAGTCAAAACAACTCCTATTGCGAACAGAAAACTCGCCTCTCTTGACGGCTTGCTGAATAAAATCTACAACCGGATAGATCAGTTGCATTCCAGCAGGGAAGATAAAATTGCAAGACCCAACATCGTCAACCTTGATCGATGGTTTGAAGATTTTGTGATCAAAGAGCTGGCGCTCACCAAAGAAGAAATTATGAAACTTGGCGACCAGGATCTGATTGATTTTTGCCTTGTGGCGTTTTCGGGGATCATCATTGCCGTTTCGAGACAAGACAGCGACACCCGATATGTGCGAGTTCCCAAGAACATCAAGCCATTGGATACTTTCGACAAGTTTTCAAAACAGTTGCGCAAATTGAGAAAAATTATGCGGGAGTCGAGAGAGCTGATTAGCAAGGGCAAATCTGTCTTTAAAGTCGCCGACACGAGAATGGAAGATGTTTTTGCTGAAGACTCGGCTGATTTGGCTGTTACATCCCCTCCTTACCCTAATGCTTATGATTACCACCTGTATCATAAATACCGTCTCTTTTGGTTGGGAATGGATCCAGCGCGTTTGCGGCAAAGTGAAATTGGGGCGCATGCTGACTACTCAAAGAAAAACGGGGCGGATGAATTTGACTTTTTGAAGGACATGAAAAAGTGTTTTTTGAACACGAGCAAAATCCTCAAGCCTGGCGCTTGTTTTGCTCTTGTCATTGGCGATTCAATTTTGAAAGGCAGGAACATTCGGAATAACGAAGTTCTGAAGCAAGCCGCTCAGATGACGCCTTTCAGTTATGTTGCGGAGTTCACAAGGAATCTGAAGTTAAACAAGAAATCATTTAACCCGAAGATCGGCAATATAAAGACGGAAAAGATTGTGGTTTTTGAGAATCGGAAATGAGCCATGTATAGGTACCTGGCCAATTTTTCAAGATACAAGCTTCGGGATTACGAGAAGCAACTTGCGATAGGGGAATTCGAGAATCAATTTCCTTCCGTGAAGGAAAAATCAGTCACCGACCAGGGAATATCATTTACGACAAGCCGGCGTCTTAACGCCTCCAAACTTGAAAAGTTGGCTTTTTACAGCGAGATTCGTTTTCAAAATATGAGATCGGAACAATCAAGCATCCTGACAGACCAGGCGATTATCGAGAGTTTCCAAAAGTCTTCTCCTGATTTGTTTGAGTCCATTCATCCTGCTAAATCCCGGGAAATTCGCTATTTGACGCATTCGTTTCACGAGTATAAAGGCAGGTTTTATCCGCAACTTGCGAAAGCGTTTATGAATTACGCCGGTCTCAAAAGAGGCGACACTATTTTAGATCCGTTCTGCGGTAGCGGAACGACATTAGTTGAAAGCTTGCTGTTTGGCGCAAACGCCATCGGCATTGACATAAACCCAATAGCTTATCTTTTGGCCAAGGCAAAGGTGCAAAGCCTTTTATTGAAAGAAAAAGAGCTGGGGGTTGTTCGAGAAACTTTTGCAGACTCCAAGTTCGGTTCAGACTGGAAAAAGATTCGATTAGAGAGTTGCGACAGCGCTTTGGATGTGGAATACTTGAAAAACTGGTTTCCTGAAAAAAACCTGAAAAAAATCATTTTCATTCAACAGACCATAGGGCGTTTGCCGAATGAAACAACCCGACTCTTTGCAAAAGTGATTCTTAGCAACCTGTTGCGAAAGTTTTCCTATCAAGAGCCAAATCAGCTGAGAATGAGAAGGCGGCTGGATGCGCCGCCGCAGAATCTGATTGAAACATTTAAGAAAAATCTTGTTGATCAGATTGAAAACCTGGAAAAATTTCGTTTGTTAAATCGTTTTGATCTTACTTCCCAAGTTGAGAATCATTTAGGTGATGTCAGAACATTGATGAAAAGCGCCGGGCTGAGAAGTCGCTCGGTTGATGCCGTCATTACTTCGCCGCCTTATGCGACCGCGTTGCCTTATGTCGATACTGACAGGCTTTCATTGTTTGTTTTCGGCTTCACCAGGAAGGGCAATTTCCGGGAATTGGAACGAACCTTAATTGGCAATCGCGAGATTGCCAAGTCAGAGAGGGTGCAACTGGATAAAGAACTTGAGAGCAACTTCGCCCAGTCTGTCTTGCCTAAAAAAATCACTCGGCTACTGAGAAAAATTTACCTGCTCAATAAAAATTCAGATGTCGGCTTCAGGCGCAAGAACACGGCGGCATTGCTCTACAAGTACTTTTCGGACATGCAACTGAGCCTCAACCAGGTTTCCAAGATCCTGAAGCAAAACAAACTGGCTTTTTTTGTCGTGGGCAACAACAGAACCACAGCAGGCGGCGAAAATGTCCACATTCCGACGGGCGATTTTATCAGCTTGATTGCGCAAGAAAATGGTTTAAGGCTTGTTGAGAAAATCAACATGACCGTTCAACAGCCTTATATGATTCATTCTAAAAATTCCATTAGTAAGGAATCCATTTTGGTCTTGCAGAGGAAATGACATGAAACTCACACTTTTGACGCATGAAAATCCGGTAGGCGAAGAAATCGCTAAGGCTCTGAAAAACGGAAGGTATTCCAATTTCAAAGCGGCTGTCGCTTATGTGCGAAATTCGGGCCTAAGCAGGATCCACAGCGAACTGGCTGATTTTGCCGGGAACGGAGGCAAAGCATCCATAATCGCAGGCATAGATCAAGGCAATACTTCATATCAGGCTTTAGTCAATCTGAAAACTTTTGCCAAGGACAACTTGTTTATCCACCACGATAGAAATTTTGATATTACATTCCATCCCAAGATTTACCTGTTTGGCAACAGCCAGGTTGAAAAGGTGATACTGGGATCGTCCAATTTTACCGCTGGTGGTTTTTATTTGAATTACGAAGCAAATATCAGCGTTAAGCTTGGAAGTTCGGAAAAAGCAAAACGCTTTCGCCGGCAGATTTCGGATTATTGGAGCGATTTGCTGAATGACAAGAATACGAAAAGGTGCGCTCCGGCATTGCTCAACAAACTTTTGGAAAACGGTTCCATAGCCGATGAGCGCGCGCAAAAACCGTTCAAGGAAATCATTGAGAAAATGTCAACCGGTTCCCCTTTCAAAGCCAGGGAATTAAGGACAGCGCCGCCTGCTGTGGAGTTGCGAACGGAAGTTCCAGCGTTAAGAGGGAAATTTGCAATGACGCTTTCGAGCTTTGATGTAAGCGAGAGGAGCCTGGACCCTGTTCTGCTGATCCCTATTGCCGCGTTGAGGACGAGGCCGGGATTCTGGAATTTCCCTGCCTTTTACACTTATTCGGAAACAGGCTATCCTCAGCTGTATGCGGTTGCAGAAGTCCGGATGGATGGCAAGGCGCTGAAAGATCAACATATCCGGATGTATTACTACGAGAAAAAAAGCGAGTTCCGTTTGAAGTGCGAAGCCATTAAGCGGGCCGGTGATGAAGGGGACATCATTGTAATTAGAAAGTATCCCACCAGGCCCTTGGAGTTTGAAATTGAGCTTTTAAGGCGGAATTCCATAGAACATGAAGAGATTAGACCTCTTCTTGCTCAGAGAGCAAGTTCGCGGAAATTTTTCGCTTATTTGTGACAGTGGGTTATGCAGACGATTGAAGCGTTGATTGAACCTGGCCGCGCGCACCGGGACCTCTATGTAAGCAAGGAGATTTTCGCCTTGGAGATGGAGCGGATCTGGGGACAGGCTTGGCTTTACGCGGGCCATGAGAGCCAGGTCAAAGCGCCGGGTGAGTACATCACGACTACCCTGGGGTTGACCCCTGTGGTCATGGTTCGGGATGTCGATAGCGGCGGCGTGGCGGTGTTGTTGAACCGTTGCGGGCACCGGGGAGCCATGGTCTGCCAGGCCCGGGCCGGCGTGGCGGCCCGGGGCCTGTTCAGGTGCCCCTATCACGGCTGGACCTACAAGACGGATGGCTCTTTGCGGGCCCAGCCCAGCCCCGCCGGCTATGAGGGGGTGGGGTTCGACAAGAGCGACCCGTCCTTCGGCATGACTCCAGTCCCCAGGGCGCAAAGCTACCGGGGGTTTGTCTTCGCCTCCCTGGTCGCGACCGGGCCTGACCTGGAGACCTTTCTCGGGGAGGCCCGCGCCACCATAGACAACATGATTGACCGCTCGCCTGAGGGCGAGGTGGAAGTCACCGGCAAGACCTGCCATCGTTTCCGCCATCGCGCCAACTGGAAGCTGTTCACCGAAAACCTGCACGACGCCATGCATCCCATGGTGGCCCATGCCGGCACCACCACGGCGGTGCGGCGCTATCTGGAACAGTTGCCGCCAGGGGCCGAGCCGCCGCCGGAAGCGGAGGTGATCGCCCCCTTCGGCGGTTCCTACGATTTTTTCGACGACATGGGTTTCGTGGGGCTGCCCCGGGGCCATGGCTACATGGGCGGGGAGACGAGCATCTTCAGCCACTACGAGGTGTACGCCGATTACCTTGAAAAAATGGAACGGGCCTACGGCAAGACCCGCGCCCAGGCCATCCTCGCGTTTAACCGGCACAACACCCTGGTCTATCCGTCCTGCGCGGTGCGGGACAATATCCAGTCCATCCGCGTCGTCGTGCCGGTGGCGGTGGACGAGACCATCATCGAGTCTTGGACTTTCAGGCTCAAGGGCGCGCCCGCCGCCATGTTGGAGCGCACCTTGCGCTACTCCCGCCTGATCAATTCCCCCGCCTCCATGGTCGGGGCGGACGATCTGAATTGCTATGAGCGCGTGCAACAGAGCGCCGCCACCGGCGCCGTGACCTGGATAGACCTGCGCCGGCACCTGGGGCGGGAAGTTCGGGACGGGGACCGGGTCACCGCCACAGGCACCAGCGACCTGGCCCTGCGCAACCAGCACGCCGCCTGGCTTGAGTACATGACCGCCGGCGCGTAAGGCAATGCCGCGAAAAACAGGAAAGGGCCTGCGCAAGGCCGTCAAGGCGCTTATCCGGGAGGAGACGCGCTGCCTCGATGAGGGAGATTTGGCTGCCTGGAGCGCCTTGTTCACGGAAGACGGCTATTACTGGATGCCCTTGGAACCGGCGCAAACAAATCCAGCGGAGCATGACTCCCTGATCTACGACAACCGCGCCTTGATGGAAATGCGCCGGCTCAACCTGGCCAACCCCCTGGCGCCTTCCCTGCAATGCGCGGCGCGTTCCGTGCGCGTCCTCTCGGCGTTGGACCTAGGGCCGGAAGAGCCTGCTGGCGAGCTCACTGTCAAGGCGCGGGTCATCGCCGTGATCCGGCACCGGCGGCAGGATTGTTTCGCCGGCGCCGTGACCTGGCGCCTGGTTCAAACAGAGGCGGGCCTCAGGATTAAATCCAAGCGCGTCGACTTGCTGAACGCGGATCTGCCCCTGGACAGCATCATGATGTATGTGTGATGAAGGCGGCCCGGCCCCGCCTTACCAGCTGTTTCTGAGTTCCCGCAGTTTCAGGAACACCGTTTTTTCGTCAGGTTCGCCGGGCAGGTCGGGAAAGGCCTCGCGAAGTTTCGCTATGACCTCCGGGTTGCGCAGGCGAAAGAAGGTGTTGATGTCTTTTTCCATCGCCATGGTGGAGACCAGGGCGGCGTTCGGATCCTGGTTTTCCAGCTCCTCTAACAGCGCCTTGGCGGCGGCGTTGCCCGGCTCCCGGTTCAGGGTGAAACGCAGGTTGTTGACCATGTAATCATGGCCCGGATAAATCAAAGTGCGGTCCGGCAAGCGCGCCAGCTGGCTGGCGAAGGTCAGGTACAGCGCGTTGGGGTGGCCGCCGTTGTGGCAGTTTCCCGCGCCCGCGTTGAACAGAGTGTCCCCGCAAAACAGGGCCGGCTGGTCAGTGCGGGACAGCAGGCAGACATGACTCAGGGTGTGTCCGGGGGTGTCCAAGGTCTCCAGTTCCACGGTCTTGCCCACTCTGACCACAGCACCGGCGGACAGCGGCGCGTCCAGGCCGGGGATCTTGGCCTTGGCGTGGGCCAACAAACGGGCGCCGGTGGCGGCGACCACCGCGGCGTTGCCGCCGATGTGGTCCCAGTGTTCATGGGTGTTCAACACCTGGGTGATCTCCCAGCCCCGCTCCTTGGCGTGTTCCAGGCATTTTTCGTGCGCCAGGGGATCGACAGCCAGGGCCTCGCCAGTCTCCGGACAGGCGATGAGATAGTTGAAATTGCGCCAGTCGTTGCCGGTCCAAATTTGCTCGACGATCATGGACGCAGTGTACCGCCGCGCCGTTATTCCCTCAACCCCCGTTATTTGCTATCATGGTCTCCCAGCGCGGCCGGGGGCGCGCTAATTCACAGGCGCGCAGGCGCTCTCCTCTGAAACAACGCAGAGAGGCGCGCCGCTACGCCGGCCCTTGGCCAAACAGGAGACGAGCTATGAGCGCAGTCCTTGACACACTCAGCGGCGATGAAGTCCGGGTCGATGACCGGGTGGTCCAGCCTTTTCCCCGTTCCCGGAAGATCTACGCCCAGGGTTCCCGCCCCGACCTCCGGGTGCCGATGCGGGAGATCGCCTGCTCCGACACGCCGTCTTCCCTCAGGCCTGAAAAGAACCCTCCGCTCACCGTGTATGACACCTCCGGCCCCTACACGGACCCCGCAACGCCAGTGGATATCCATGCGGGTCTGGCGGGCCTCAGGGAGGACTGGATACGGGAGCGGGGCGACACGGAGCGGCTCGATGCCCCCAGCTCGGCCTACGGCCGCGGGCGCTTGCAGGACCAGCGCCTGGACGGCCTGCGTTTTGCCTGCCGGCGCGCCCCGCGCCGGGCGAAGAACGGCGGCAACGCGACGCAAATGCGCTACGCCCGGCAGGGCCTGGTCACGCCCGAAATGGAGTTTATCGCCATCCGTGAAAACCAGCGCCTGGAGCAGAGCAGGGACCAGGGCCTGCTGAAACGGCACCCGGGGGTGGCTTTCGGGGCCCGCCTCCCTGATGCGGTCACCCCGGAGTTCGTTCGGGCCGAGGTGGCGGCGGGCCGGGCCATCATCCCCGCCAACATCAATCATCCGGAGACGGAGCCGATGATCATAGGGCGGAATTTCCTGGTCAAGGTCAACGCCAACATCGGCAACTCGGCCGTGGCCTCTTCCATCGCCGACGAAGTGGAAAAGATGACCTGGGCCATACGCTGGGGCGCGGACACGGTCATGGACTTGTCCACCGGCAAGAACATCCATGAGACCCGGGAATGGATCATCAGGAACTCCCCCGTGCCTATCGGCACGGTGCCTATCTACCAGGCCCTGGAGAAGGTCGACGGCAAGGCGGAAGAGCTGAGCTGGGAACTTTACCGGGACACCTTGATCGAGCAGGCCGAGCAGGGAGTGGACTATTTCACCATTCACGCTGGAGCGCGGCTGGCGTACATCCCGCTGACGGCGAAGCGGACCACCGGCATCGTCTCCCGCGGCGGCTCCATCCTGGCGAAGTGGTGTTTGGCCCATCATCGGGAAAACTTTCTCTACACTCATTTTGAGGAGATCTGCGAGATCATGGGGGCCTACGATGTATCGTTTTCCCTGGGCGACGGCTTGCGCCCCGGTTCCATCGCCGACGCCAACGACGCGGCGCAGTTCGCGGAACTGGAGACCCTGGGGGAGCTGACCCGCGTGGCTTGGAAGCACGATGTGCAGGTGATGATAGAAGGCCCCGGCCATGTGCCTATGCAGTTGATCAAGGAGAACATGGAGAAGGAGCTGGAGAGTTGCGCTGAGGCGCCGTTTTACACCCTGGGGCCGCTGACGACGGACATCGCCCCTGGCTATGATCACATCACCTCGGCCATAGGCGCGGCCATGATTGGCTGGTACGGCACGGCCATGCTGTGCTATGTCACCCCCAAGGAACACCTGGGGCTGCCTGGCAAGGACGATGTGAAAGACGGCATCATCGCCTACAAGATCGCCGCTCACGCCGCCGACCTGGCCAAGGGGCATCCGGCGGCCCAGTTGCGGGACAACGCCTTGTCCAAGGCGCGCTTCGAGTTTCGCTGGGAAGACCAGTTCAACCTGTCCCTGGACCCGGACAAGGCCCGGGAATTTCACGATGAGACCCTGCCCAAGGAGGCCCACAAGGCGGCCCATTTCTGCTCCATGTGCGGCCCGAATTTCTGCTCCATGAAGATCACCCAGGATGTTCGCGACTACGCCAAACAACAGGGCTTGGAGAACCTGGACGAGGCGCTGGCCCGAGGGCTGGACGACATGGCCATCGAGTTCAAGCGCCAAGGCGGCGAGCTCTACACCAAAGCGTGAGGCCCCTTGGCAATGGCTGATTTCGACCCACTCATCGCCGCCGCGCCGGACCCCGAGCTCGCGGCCCTGCGGTTTGAACGGATGCGCGAGGACGCGGCCTTGCGCGCTGAGCTGGACACCCTGGCGGAGAACGAGAACATTGCCGCCGACTTCGTCGCCATTGCCGGCTATTCCACCTTCCTGTTCAACTATCTCTGCCGCAATCCCCAGGCCTTGCGCCTGTTGGGCGAACCCTGCGAGTTTGACCCGGAAGATCTGGACGGGGCCCAGGACCACGAGGCCCTGCGCCATTACAAATACGAGCAACTGTTGAAAATCACTTGGATGGATGTCTCTGGCGCCTACCCCTACGAGGTGGTGCTGAACCGTTTGAGCCAGTTGGCGGATGTCATCGTGGCCAAGGCCTTGCGCCTTTCCTTTGCCGCCGACCAGCAGGGAGACCTGGCTGACTTCATCAGCGTTTTCGGCCTGGGCAAGCTGGGGGCCAGCGAACTGAATTACAGCTCCGATGTGGATCTGATACTCGTCGGCAGCAACTACGACGAGGCCGGCATGGACGCCCACGAACTGCAAGCGCGGCTGGTGAAGAACATCAGGCGCTTCACCCGCAGTCTGGAAGAGATCACCTACACCGGCTTCTTGTACCGGGTTGACCTCAAGTTGCGCCCTTGGGGCAAGAGCGGCCCGCTGTTCCTGTCCGTGGACGAGACTGAAAACTACTACGAGGCCAGCACCGAGGCTTGGGAGCGCATGGCCTGGTTGCGGGCCCGTTGCGTGGCGGGTGCCGAGACCATGGGGAAGGAGTTCCTGGAGCGCATGCGTCCATTCACCTTCCGGCGCTCTTTGAGCCTCTCCGATCTGGAGCGGTTTGTTTCCATCAAGGAAGAGATGGCCAAAGTCAGGGAGACCAGCGGCCAGTGGCATGTCAAGTTAGGCACCGGCGGCATCCGGGACATCGAGTTTTTCATACAGATCCTCCAGTTGCTGAACGCCGGCAAGCATCCCGTTCTGCAAAAGACGAACACCTTGACGGTGTTGGGGGAGTTGCGGGAACTGGACTTCGTGAGCCCTGAGGAGGAGCAGGAGATCAAGAAGGCCTATCTGTTCCTGCGGCGCCTGGAGAACAGGTTGCAAATGGCGGACGAGAAGCAGGTTCACGCGTTGCCGGACGACGAGGATGGCCGGATCAGGGTGGCCCGCTCCCTGTCCGTGCCGGGCGCTTCCGACGCCGAGATCCTGGCGAATTTCGATAGCTTGCTTAGCGCCAATCGCGCCATCGCCGGGCGGTACTTTGAAAAAGTCCTGGCGGGCGCGGGGCGGGAAGCGGAGGCGGCCAAAAAGCCCCCGGTCACTTTCGCCGCGGCCTGGAACAAGACGCAGGCGGAGACCAGCTTCGCCCGCTGGGTGGAGTTGTGCGAGAAGGAGAAATGGGGCGACCGGCCGGAGAACAAGAATCTGTTGATCAACATCTTTGGCGCCAGTTGGTATTTCACTCGCTACATTTTCTTTCGCGGCTATGAAATCACGGAGCTGATCGACCACTACTCAGAGCGCGTCATCAACGCGCAGAGCATCTCGGACAGCCTGTATGTGGATGCGGACGAAGATGACCTTGAGCATAGCCTGTATGTGCTTTCTTCGGTCAAGAATCAATGGATGCTGTGCATACTCATCCAGTTTTTGCAGGGGGAGACCACCCTGCCGGAGCTGGAAGAGAACCTGACGACCTTGGCGGAATGCGTTTTCGTCGCCGTAATCAGGGAGCTGGTCAAGATAAACGAGTCGGTGTTCAGGAACATGGCGGTGTTGGGCATGGGCCGGATGGCGGGGAGCGAGATGATCTTTGGCTCCGACCTGGATTTGATATTCCTCTACAAATCCAAGACCGGGGATGACACGACTCAGATCTCAAAGCAAGTTCAGGGGCTGTTGCGCCATCTGTCCACGGTGTCCCCCGCCGGTTTGCTCTACGAGGTCGATACGCGCCTCAGGCCCCACGGCAACTCAGGTTCGTTAGTCACCTCGGTGGACTCCTTTACGGAATACCACTGTTCGGACCGGGCGGTGTGGGAAAGGCAGATGATGACGCGTTGCCGCCCCATCTACGATCCGGACAAGATCGGCGCCGAGGCCCTGCAAGTCGTCTCCGGCGCCATTTACGCCGCCCATGAAGTGGAGGAATTGCGAGACGAGATCGCCAAGATGCGCCACCTGATCGAGGAAACTCTGGGGCAACCCCACAGGAAACACGAGATAAAAAGGGGCCGCGGCGGACTCATGGACATCGATTTTCTCACCCACTTCATGCAACTGAGCCGCGGGCGGGAGCGCCCCGAACTGCAAACCGCCAGCACGCGGACAGCGTTGCGGCGCCTGGCCGAGGCGAATTGCCTGAGCGCGGAGACGGCCCAAGCCCTGCTGGCGGATTATGATTTTCTCAAGCGCATGGAGGCCTGCATCCGTTTGATTGACCTGAAGGCCGCCAGCGCCATTCCCAAGGACGCCGGGCAGAACGTCGTGCTGTCCCGGGGCATGGGCTATGAAGACGGCGCTGAGGAGGCGTTCATGGCTGACTTCATGGCGGCCACGGGCCGGATCCGGGCCGAGTTCAACCGGCACCTGCCGCCGGTGGAGGACTGACCCCGTCCGAGTCGGGCGCCGGGCGCGCCAGGGCCTGGTTCCCTCCTGAGAGTTTGGCTTGGTACAAGGCGGCGTCCGCTTGCGCGATCAAGACCCTTGGCGCCAGGGTTCGGGGCGGCGCCATGGCGGCGACGCCTACGCTCGCGGTGACGATGCCTTTTGCGCCAGCGGCCTCGTGCCGGATGGCTAATTGCTCTATGGCTCGCCGCATCCGGTCCGCCAGCTGGAGCGCGTTCCTCAGGTTCGTGTCCGGCAGGATGAGCGCGAACTCATCGCCTCCGTAGCGCGCCGCCAGGTCGCCCCCGCGTTTCGCGTGGTCGTCGATCACTCGGGCGACGCGGCGCAGGCAGTCGTCTCCCTGCTGGTGTCCGTAGCGGTCGTTGAAGGGTTTGAAGCCGTCTATGTCGCACAGGATCAGGGCGACGGCGCCGCCGGCCCGGGCCGAGCGCCGCCATTCCTTATCCAAAAACTCGTCGAAGCGGCGGCGGTTCGCGATCTCCGTCAGGCTGTCTTGCGTCGACAAGGCCAAGAGTTTCGCCGCCAGGCCCTGGGCCTCGTCTTTTTCCCGCTGCAGTCTTTCCTGGGTTTTTTTGGCCGCGGCAAGTTCGCGCTCCAGCTCCGCCACCCGCCGGTCCCGCCGCCACCAGCGCCTCAGTTTTCCCAGGAGTCCGCTTGGGTCAAGACGCCCTCTTTGCGGCGGTCCCTCGGGTCGGCTCAAGGGATCTCCTCGCAAGGGAAAAATTTGTCTTCCGGGATGTAGGACAGCAAGGCGTCCCGGCAAAAAGACAGCAACTCATCGCGCAAAGGCTTCCGGTAGGTCATCACTCCCTTGTCGGTCTCCTCCAGGGGGGAAGCGAACAGCGCCTCTTCCGGGTGTAGCCGCGACAGGGGTTTGTAATAGGGCTTGGGCAGACGGAAGCTTCCCAGACTCACCGAGTGCAGCGTTGCGGCGTCGATGCGCGCGAACACCTGGGCGAACAGGGCCTGGTATTGCGAGCGCGCCCCTTCTTGATGGATGAGCGGGTCGAAACGCAAGCCCACCGGCCAGCCGCGGGCCTGAAGTCGTTGCAGAGCCGCTATCCGCTTAGCGACCGGGGGCGCCTTGCGCTCCAGGGCCGAGGCGATTTCGGCGGGCGTGAAACTATAGGCGACGACGCAGTTCGGCAACGGCTCGCGCGCCAACAGGGAACGGATTTGCGCGCTCTTGGTGCGCAACTCCAACAGGGCGCGGGGGCGCCCCTCGAACACCGGCAGAAACTCCCGGACGAAGTGGGTCACCGGCTCCAAGGCCAGGCTGTCGCAGTCATACCCGGAAAAGAAATGCGCGGTCTGCCGCCCCGCCGCCTTGATCTTCTCCTCGATGGCGGCGATGAAATCCTCGTAATTGACGAAAACCACATAGTGCGCCGACCGGTGCATGCCTTGCAGGAAGCAATAACGGCAGTCGTAGAGGCAATTCAACATGTGGGAGAAATAATAGTTTCGCTCGCCCCCGATGGCGTATTCCGGCGGGGAAGGAAGCAGGTGGTTTTTAAATTTTCGCGCCAAAATCAACGCCGGTTTGCGCTTCTGCAAACGGAAATTTTGCGCCTTGCGGTTGAATATCTCGGTGTAGCGGTCGCATTCGGCGACGGCGGCGGCAGGGAAACGCTCCCTGATGGCCCGGGCCCGGGGGTGGTCCGCCACAGCCGCTTCAAGGTAAATCTGCTCGATCATGCCGGCTCTTGAGGGGTCAGGCGGATGGGCGCGTTCTCGACCTCGACGCGCAACCGTTCTATGATTTGGGCGGCGTTGGCGGGGCCGGTTGCTCCTTGGATCAAAAGTTCGGCGGCCCCCCGTCCTCCCGGACGCAACGCCTGCCATTTCCTGAGTAGCGTTTTCAGTTGCTCGCGCTGGGTGGCGGTGAAGCGCCGCCCCCGCACCAGCGCCTCGTAATCGTCGCCGGGATGAAGGCGTCGCCGCTCCTCCTCGGCAAGCGACAGCAGTTGCCGCGCCAGCGCGTCTATGACGGCGAGATTGTCTTCCAGCAAGCGGCTGACGCGGGTCGAGGTGAGATCCTCCGGCGGGTGTTCGGCGTTGTCCGAGACCACCTTGACCGTCTGCGCCAGCTCTGTGGTCGCGCAACCCGAGACGGCGCTGAAAAACCCCGCGCCTTCCATATCAAACAAGACCTCCTGGTGGTCCGCGCAAGGCTCCTCTATGGTAAGCAGTTCGCAGACAGGAAGGGCCGCGCTGAAGACGGGGGAGGGAAACCAGGTCTGCCCGGAGGCGGCGTCCGTGATCTTTGCGACTAAAGCGGCCTGGCCCAGAGGCAGGGAGGCGTGTCCCGCCACCCCTATGTTGAGCCAGGCGTGGGATTTGTCCGCTTTGAACAAGGCGCGGGTCAACTCCGTCGCGGCCGCGGCGGCGGCTTTGCCCGGCCCGGAACGGGTGAGCGTGATGTCCCCGTTCCGATTTTGATAGACGGGAAAGGCTCTGCTCCCCGGCAGTGGCCGCAGGTCGAAATGCTCCAACAGGGGTCGGGCCTCGGGCTTGAGGGCGGTGATGAGGTGAATCATGACAGGGCGCGCCGGGCCAACACCCGTTCACACTCGTCCACGAAGACCGGGTTGCCGTGTTTTTTCGCGCCGCGCAAGTAGATGCGAGCTTTTTCAACCAACATGGCCAGGGCCGCTTGGCGGTCGGGCGCCGCTAAGGCCTCGTCGTTGAGGATCTTGTCCAGGGCCCTGATGCGAAACCGGTCCATGCCCCAGTGCCTTTTTGACAGCTGGTCCTCGTGGCCGCCGTATTTCACGACCAAGGGCTCATCGATGAATGACACGGGCATGCGCGCGCAGATCCGCAACCATAGATCGTAGTCTTCGCAGACCGGCAGGGTCTCATCGAACAGGCCCACTTGGGCAAAGACGCGCCGGTGGAGCATCACGGATGACGGGGAAATGACGCATAGAGGCAGGCAACGCTGGAATATGAACCCGCCGCGTTTTTTGTGCTTGCGTTTCTGATTGACGCGGACGCCATTGCGGATCCACACCTCGTTGGTGTGGAGCGCCTGCTGTTCTGGATCTTTTTCAATTGCTTGGCATTGTCGCTCCAGCTTGGCGGGAAGCCAGGCGTCGTCCGAGTCCAAAAACGCCAGCCAGTCGCCGCGGGCCGCGCGCACCCCGGCGTTCCGGGCGGCGCTGACCCCCCGGTTGGGTTGGGCCATCAGCCTGATGTCGGGGTAGCGCTCCGCGACTAACGCGGCGGTGCCATCGGTGGAGCCGTCATCGACGACGATGATCTCATCCGGGGGCCGGGTCTGCGCCAGGACCGAGTCCAGACAACGCGGCAAAAGACGGGCCCGATTATGGCTGGGAATGATGACGCTGAGGGATTTCATGGGATTGATTAACAATGCGGAACTAACGCTTTTTAGCCACTCTTCTTTCTCTCAATAACGCTTCTTATCCTCTTTTTAGCGAAGGTTGCGTACTTCTTGTCTTTCTCAATGCCTAACCACTTTCTGTTTAATGTTTCGGCAACGACGGCGGTTGTTCCGCTTCCTAAAAATGGATCAAGAACAATGTCGCCTTCGTTTGAACTTGTCAAAATAATTCTTTTGAGTATTTCTTCTGGTTTTTGCGTGGGGTGCAATGCGCGTCCACTTTTGTTGCGCAGTCTCTCTTTTCCTTGAACAAGTGGCAATTCCCAAAGATCGCGCATTTGTTTTGGACTCCCATCCTTCTTTCTATGGGGATTTATTTCTTTTGTTTTTTCATAATTGAAAATCCAGCCGCTTCCTTTTACCGCCCAAACAACAAACTCAGTTGAGTGTGTATAAACTCGTTTTGTCATATTAGGCATTGCGTTTGTTTTATACCAAGTGATAACATTGTTAATTTTGAAACTGAACTGTTTTAATGTTACCAGCACTTCGCCGATGTTGTGATAGCTGCATGAAATGTAAATTGCTCCACCATTTTTCAACACCCTGAAGCAAGAGCCGATCCATTCTTTTGTAAATTCCATGTATTCTGAGGAGGTCATTTTATCCCAGGCCTCGTCTATCATGTGCCAGTCGCCTCCAGTTTTATTTCCCTCCCATTTTAAGTGATTTCCGGACAGATTGTAGGGCGGATCAGCAAAAATCAAAGCAACAGTTTCTTCATCGAACTGTTTGTTCAGTATTGAAATGCAGTCACCATTGTAAATAACATTTGTTTTCATGTTTATACTCAGGAAAGGATGCTTTCCCGCCATGAAGAAATAGTTTCCGGAATGCTTTGCAGCCATTCAATGGAGTTGTTGAAAGAATTGGTGGCATTCAATATTTTGTCGTACAAAAGCGAGAGTTGCGTGTGTCTTAAGAACCGCAGTTCTGCTTTCATCTGAAGAAGAGTTTCCAAAATCAATATGAAATGGCTAATTGATAACGGGATGATTTTCTGAGGACTCCCCTCAAATTCGTATTTTATCGCCGCCCAAAAAGTGTTTACGGTATCCCTGTGCAGTGATGGGGCAATGAATAGACAATATGATGGCTTGCTGGGATGCTTTTTTTCAAAATCTCTTAAATGCCTCATCACTGGTTGTCCTTCGTTGTACCACTGCTCGCGGTTTCTGAGCATTGTAACTTCGCAAATTGCATTGAAGCTATCATAAAAGCACTCAATATCTGGAGTGTTTGCAGGAGCGGTGAAAGTTGGTTCATTATCATCGCCGACAGGATAACTGGGTTGTATTCTAAGCGCATCGTTAAGCGCTTGCAAACTCAGTGCAGACAATTTTTCAAGCAATATAGAACGGTCATCATGCTCAAAGATAGTTTTAAGCTTATGAATGCAGTTTTCAATTTGCTCTTTTGTTTGGGAACTCTCGTAATCCAGATCATTTTGTAGCGACCTCCTGTATTCTCGCAATTCAGCGATATAGATTCTTAACTCGTCATTTTGCATTTTTCGGTAGTTTTCCAGGGCAATGTTCTCTTTCCTCAAAGAAGCTTCATGTTCGCGCACTTCTTGAACAAGCCGTTCTATAATTTCAATGTGCTTTTCTGAGGTTTCCCAAGGAAGATAAGGCTGGGAAATGTCTGACACATATTCAAGATAAGCTTTTTTTGAGACAAAGGATTTAGCTTTTGCACTGTCATAAGCTAATAGAGCATTGATTTCAATTGACCTGCTTGGTTCTAAATCAATATAAAAGCCACCGCCACGGATGCGTATATATCGAGTCAAGCGAAAATAACGAATTGCGTTATCGCCGTAGTCTTGCAAATTGTTCAGGAGGCTGCTTATCTTGTTTTTGTCATTAGATTCTAAAAACCCAATGGCAAATTGCCATTTGTAATTTTCAAAGCATTCCCTTCGTTCCTTCTGTGGCTTGCTTATTAGTTCTTCTCTTAAAGCGATAATTCTCTCCGCATAATCATTTATGTTTTTATGATGAATCAAAGTGGGAACGAAAAGGGAAAATTCCTGTTTGCTAATGCCTTTAGGTTTGTTGCCGCGAGAAATGTCTTTTTGATTCACCTTATTGATCAGATGAAGTGCGCCAATGAAGGGCTTAATATCGTAATTTCCGTCTTCAGGATAATCACGGCTATCGGGGTTTGGTATTTGCCATTTCAAGAAACTTCTGAAAAACACTTCTCCAATATCAAAGTCATCTTTCATAAAAAGCTTCCCTAGGTCAGTGATGAATATCCTATTGTTTTTGATAGCGACGAGCCCTATTTTTTTGAGGGGGTTTATTGACTGTCTTCCGCGCATTGGCGGATCTTCATAATTTTTGATGTTGAAAATCTCTTCCGCTTGAGCAAAAGATATTTCTCTTGATAGATCATCAATCAAGCTAACTGATTCTCGGGGAAGCCCATTATAGAACTGGGGACTTCCATATCCATATTTTCTATTTTGGATAAGTAAAGTTTGAAAAGCTTTTTGGCTTTCTGAATTCCATTCCGAATTTTCGAGTTGACGAAGGATTATCAAAAAATCCCTCAGCCTTTCAGGATTTCGCAACGTTGTGGTGATTGACCAAGGTTTTTTCATGGCCGTTCAACATGGCAATAGAAAATCCGTTCCGCATTGCTCTCGCTGGCGCTTTTTCCTGTTGTAAAGGCCTTGTAATTTTTTTCAAATATCTCAACGTTGCCTCTGCCACTCAGAATTCGCACGATTTCGTTATCGCTTATTCTTGCGTTTGAGCGCCCGTCTTTTGAATTGCCTGTGTTGTTGTAAGAAAGTAAAATATGCCTGCATTGCGCGTTTCCAATCAAGTCTGAAAGCGCGCGTTTTGCGCTTTTGAGACAATAATTGCTTTTTATATGCGAGCGGTTCATTTTTTTGCCTACGCCGACTACTTCGGGTTTTTTCCATTCTGCGACATTTTCCAGAAGATGATACGCATCTGAGTACTGGCGCGAGTTGTAGGGCGGGTCAATGTATAGAACATCACAAGAGATTCTTTTGATTAGCGCGTTTGCGTCTTCTTTGTGGATTTCATTGTTTTCGTTATTCGCGTAGTCAATAGCGGGAATTAAAAGCCGGACAGGTTGGATCGTGTCTAATTTCCTCCGAAAAGCATCGTAATGGCCAACGGTATTGGCAACCTTGTCCGTTGCGTAAAGCAAGGAACAAATCAGGATGTTCTTTTCATCTTCGCCATTTGCAATTTCGTTAATCTCCTCGCGCATTGCCCCGATCTTTTTTGCATTCGCTTCTGTGAAATAGGTCCCGCCAAAGTGTTCTGAGAAATAATTTTCTTGACTGCTCTCCAAAGCATTGAGATAGCCGATTTTTTGAATTAAGCTTTTTTGCAGGTCGCGACGAACCCCTAAAAAGGCTTTCAGGCAGGCGTAATTCGCAAAAAGCAAATCATTGGAGATGATTTTAATGGCTTGGTTGTTAAACCTTTCTCCGACAACGCCAGTTCCAGCAAAGATGTCGCAAAAGGAATTTATGGGGCCGCACTTTTCTGACACCACATCCTCGATGAAACCTAGCAATTTGCGCTTGTTGCCCAGGTACCGTCTGTTATGGAGGCGAAAGCGCCCACTACTTAGGCATTCTTGTGGCGGGAAGCGATGCCCGTTGATTCTCTGCGCGCTGATTTCAGGCCCGGATTCTTCTCCGTATAAATCGAGCTGAGTCGTATGCAGGTTGTTTTCCACGCGGTCAGAGTTTTGGTTCTGTTCTGTCATTTTCCCGTTGGTCTTTGTTCCACTGCCCAGAAGTTAATGATACTACAAAATGCGCGTGTTACATACCCTTCCGGCGGCCCGGCGGCGGTTGAGGCGGACCTGGCGGGAGGTGGAGAGTGAGGCTGGAGAACCGGGCTCGCAACGCAGGGCAGGTCCGGCGGCGGTTGAGGCGGACCTGGCGGGAGGCGGGGAGTGAGGCTGGAGAACCGGGCTCGCAGCGCAGAGCAGGTCCGGCGGCGGTTGAGGCGGACCTAGCAGGAGGCGGGGAGTGAGGCTGGAGAACCGGTGCCCGCGGCGCGGGGCGGGCCCGACGGCAGTTGAGGCGGCCCGGCGGGAGATGGGGCGTGAGGCTGGAGAACCGGGCCCGCGGCGCGGGGCAACCCCGGCGACGGGCGCACCGGTGGCGGCGGGGTAGTCGGGCCGGAAAAATAACACAGGCCCCCCGATTTTTCTCACTTTTGCCCAATATGTTGTAAAATAGACCATGGTAAACGCCGTTGGTTGTGGTTTCCCGCGCCCGGAAGCGGGGGGAGGCCCCCGAAATCTCGAATCGTTGCTCCCGGCTGAATTTTTGAGTGAAAAACCCTTGACAAGGGGATTTTAGCGCGTAATAATGGCCTGCTTACCCACTCGGAGGGGTACCCAAGCGGTCAACGGGGGCAGACTGTAAATCTGCTGGCAATGCCTTCGTAGGTTCGAATCCTACCCCCTCCACCATGGCGCGGGGGCGGAATGCGGCGGCGCGGGGCAGGTGGCGAAATGCGAGGCGGCGGGTGTAGTTCAATGGTAGAATCTCAGCCTTCCAAGCTGATGGCGTGGGTTCGATTCCCATCACCCGCTCCAGATGGCGGGCCGGGCCGCCGGGAGTGATGACCAGCGCCCATATAGCTCAGTCGGTAGAGCGCTTTCTTGGTAAGGAAGAGGTCACCGGTTCAAATCCGGTTATGGGCTCCAGTGGCGTAGATAGAGTTTTTTGAGAAACCGATTGTAACCAACACTTGAGGAGAATATCTCATGTCCAAGGAGAAATTCGAGCGTACGAAGCCGCATGTGAATGTCGGCACGATAGGTCATGTGGATCATGGGAAGACGACGCTGACGGCGGCGATCACGAAGGCGATGTCGGCGCGGTATGGGGGGGAGGTGAAGGAGTACGCGCAGATTGACAATGCGCCGGAGGAGCGTGAGCGCGGGATCACGATAGCGACGGCGCATGTGGAGTATGAGAGCGAGGGGCGTCATTACGCGCATGTGGATTGTCCGGGTCATGCGGACTATGTGAAGAACATGATCACGGGGGCGGCGCAGATGGATGGTGCGGTGTTGGTGGTGAGCGCGGCGGACGGGCCGATGCCGCAGACGCGGGAGCACATTTTGTTGGCGCGTCAGGTTGGGGTGCCGCGGATCGTGGTGTATTTGAACAAGGCGGACCAGGTTGACGACGGGGAGTTGTTGGAGTTGGTGGAGTTGGAGGTTCGGGAGTTGCTGGAGGCGTATGAGTTTCCGGGTGAGGAGACGCCGGTGGTGGTGGGAAGCGCGTTGCGGGCGTTGGAGGGAGAGGAAGGGGAGTTGGGGACGGGTTCGGTGGAGCGATTGATGGCGGCGATGGATGCGTACATACCGGTGCCGGAGCGGCCGGTGGAGCAGCCGTTTTTGTTGCCGATAGAGGATGTGTTCTCGATCAGTGGTCGTGGGACGGTGGTGACGGGCCGGGTGGAGCGCGGGGTGGTTCGAGTGGGAGACGAGGTTGAGATAGTGGGGATCCGGGAGACGGCGCGGACGACATGCACGGGGGTTGAGATGTTTCGGAAGTTGTTGGACGAGGGTCGTGCGGGAGACAATTTGGGGGTGTTGTTGCGCGGAACGAAGCGCGATGAGGTGGAGCGAGGGCAGGTGTTGTGCGTGCCGGGGAGCATTACGCCGCACACGGGGTTTGAGTGCGAGGTGTATGTGTTGAGCAAGGAGGAGGGAGGTCGCCACACGCCGTTTTTCAGCAATTATCGGCCGCAGTTTTATTTTCGGACGACGGATGTGACGGGGGCGGTGTCGTTGCCGGAGGGGGTGGAGATGGTGATGCCGGGGGACAACATCCAGTTGGGGGTGTCGTTGATCTCGCCGATCGCGATGGAGGAGGGGTTGCGTTTTGCGATCCGTGAAGGGGGGCGCACCGTGGGCGCCGGCGTCGTGTCCAAAATCGTCGAGTAGTCATTTCCGATTGACGAGTTTATTTCAAGGCCAGTAGCTCAATTGGCAGAGCGGCGGTCTCCAAAACCGCAGGTTGGGGGTTCGATTCCCTCCTGGCCTGCCAAATAACAGACTAAGTGATGAATTCAGACACAAAGACGGCAATCGTCAGGCTTGACCTGATCAAAATGGTTGTCGCGGCGCTTATCGTGGCGGCGGCCGTGGTGGGCTTCTACATCTACGCCGACCAATCGACTCCGTTGCGGGTCGCCGGGCTGTTGGCCGCCGTGGGCGTGGCCGCGTGGATAGGCTTGCAGACGGAGCCGGGCCGGACCTTGTGGAACTTCATCCTTGAGGCGCAAATCGAAGTCCGCAAGGTTGTCTGGCCGACGCGGCAAGAAACAGTGCAAACCACCTTGTTGGTGATAGGGGTGGTCATTTTGGCCGCTTTGATCCTCTGGGGACTGGATTCGGTCCTGGGTTGGGCCGTCAAAAAGCTGATAGGCGGGGGGAGCTGAGGCTAATGGATCTTAAGGCCGCCGATGCTTCCGCGATGCCGGAAGAGTCTGTGGACGCCGCAACGCTTGCGGAGGACAAGGCCGCTCTGGATCCCAACAAGAAGTGGTATGTGGTGCAAGCCTATTCCGGCTATGAGCAGAGCGTGATGAGGAGCCTGCGGGATCGAGTCGAGCAGAGCCATCTCAAAGACCAGTTTGGCGAGATCCTCGTGCCTACCGAAAAAGTGGTGGAGATGCGCGAGGGCAAGAAGCGCAACAGCGACCGCAAGTTCTTTCCCGGCTATGTGTTGGTGCAGATGGAAATGAATGACGACACCTGGCACCTGGTCAAGGACTTGCCTCGAGTGTTAGGTTTCATCGGCGGCACCATGGACAAGCCAGTGCCGATTTCCGACGCGGAGGCCGATTCCATCTTGCAACGCATAGCGGACGGGGAGGATGCGGCCAAGCCTAAGGTGCTGTTTGAACCCGGCGAGGTGGTGCGGGTCACAGACGGGCCCTTCACGGATTTCAACGGCGTGGTTGAGGAAGTGAATTATGACAAAAACCGGTTGCAGGTTTCCGTGTTGATTTTCGGGCGTTCCACGCCAGTGGAGCTGGAGTTCACGCAGGTGGAAAAAGAGTGACGGCAAGCGGAGCGAGCAAGTGGCCAAAAAAGCGATAAAAAGAATTCTAACGACCATCAAGTTGCAAATCCCGGCGGGGCAGGCCAGCCCCAGCCCTCCTGTCGGACCGGCTCTCGGGCAACACGGCCTGAACATCATGGAGTTTTGCAAGTCCTTCAATGCGCAAACCCAGGGGCAGGAAGAGGGCCTGCCGGTGCCGGTGGTGATCACCGTCTATGCCGACAAGAGTTTCACCTTTGTCACCAAGACGACCCCCGCCTCTTATCTGCTGAAAAAGGCCGCCAATATCGACAAGGGCAGCGGCGCGCCCAATATGGACAAGAAGGGACGGGTCAGCCAGGCGCAACTGGAGGATATCGCCCGCGCCAAGGACCCCGATTTGACCGCGGCGGACCTGGCGGCCGCCGCGCGCACCATAGCCGGAACAGCCCGCAGCATGGGCATCGAGACGGAGGAAGCCTGAGCATGGCCGGCCTGTCCAAGCGCGCCCGCGCCTTCAAGGAAAAGATCGAGCCGCAAAAGCGTTACGATTTGATGGAGGCCCTGGGACTGCTCAAGGAGTGCGCCACGACAAAGTTTGACGAGACGGTCGAGGCGGCCATCAACCTGGGGGTGGATCCGAGAAAATCCGACCAGATAGTGCGGGGTTCAACAGTCCTGCCCAAAGGCTCTGGCAAGACCGTCAAGGTGGCGGTTTTCGCCCAAGGCGCTCAGGCCGACGAGGCCCGGGCCGCCAACGCCGAATATGTGGGCATGGCGGACCTGGCGGAGCAGATCCAGGGTGGTTTGATGGACTTCGACGTGGTGATAGCCGCTCCGGACGCGATGTCCGCAGTCGGCAAGTTGGGCAAACTGCTGGGCCCCCGGGGCCTCATGCCCAACCCCAAGGTCGGCACTGTGACCCAGGACATCGCCCAGGCGGTGCGGAACGCGAAGGCTGGCCAGGTGCGCTACCGCACCGATAAAAACGGCATCATTCATTGCGGCATAGGCAAGGCCTCGTTCTCCCCGGAAGATCTGAAAGAAAACCTGAACAGCTTGTTGGGGGACTTGAACAAGGCGAAACCCAGTTCCGCCAAGGGGGTCTATTTGAAGAAGATCAGCCTGTCCACCACTATGGGGCCGGGCCTGATCGTTGACCAGGGCACCCTTTGAATGGCGGCGATCCCGGCAATGACAGAACTTTGGGCCGCGACAAGGAGCGCCGGCCGTCAAAGACCGCAGGTGCGGCGCGCTGTGAGCAACATGCCGCTTAATGCGCTTGAACAGCGATTCAGGCCGCCTGCACAGACGGTGATGCCCGCGCCAGGCTTGCCTGGCGCGGGGGCCGCCGTGATCTTGACGAGACACGCCCGGACGGATGCCGGGCCGTGTTTTCACGGCAACAGGAGGACACGCTTGTGAGTCTTACCATGGAGCAAAAGCAAGCCATTGTGGCGAAAGTGGCGGAGGTGGCGGCCGGCGCGCCGGCCGCCATCGCCGCGGAATACGCCGGCTTGAATGTCGCTGAGATGACCGTGTTGAGAAACTCGGCCCGCGAGGCTGGCATCTATCTCAAGGTGGTGCGCAACACCCTGGCCCGGCGCGCTTTGGAAGGGACGGAGTTCGAGTGCATGAAGGAGGGTCTCACCGGCCCTCTGTTGCTCGCTTTTTCCAACGAGGAGCCGGGCTCCGCCGCGCGGGTCATCCGCGATTTTGCTCGCGCCCACGACGACAGGTTGGCGGTCAGGCTGATTGCGGTCGACGGCCGCTTGCTGGAGCCCGCCGCCCTGGAGCGCATGGCCAACTTGCCATCGTTGGACCAGGCGCGTTCCATGTTGTTAGGCGCGCTGCAGGCCCCACTGGGCAAACTCCTTCGCGTTCTTTCAGAGCCGGAGGCCAAGTTTGCCCGGGTTCTCAGCGCTAGCCGCGACCAACGGCAAGCCACTGGGGAGTCTTCCTGAAACGAAACCCGGGGGCGTCTTTGCCGCTCCCGGATGTTCCATCAACGAGATTTGAACGAGGAGATGAAAAATGGCTGTTTCCAAAGATGAACTAAAAGAAGCGTTGAACAAGATGCCGGTCATGGAACTGGTTGAGTTGATTTCGGAGCTGGAAGAGCAATGGGGCGTTTCCGCCGCCGCGCCCGTGGCGGCCGTCGCTGCCCCTGCCGCCGCTGACGGCGCCCCTGCCGGCGAGGAGCAGACCGAGTTTGATGTGGTGCTGAGCAGTTTCGGCGAGACCAAGGTGTCTGTGATCAAGGTGGTGCGCGCCATTACGAGCCTGGGGCTTAAAGAGGCCAAAGAGCTGGTTGAAGGGGTCCCCTCCACCATCAAGGAGGCCTTGGGCAAGGATGAGGCCGAAGAAATGAAAAAGAAACTTGAAGAAGCCGGCGCCACGGTTGAAATCAAGTAGCTCCGGCCTGTTGTTTGCCTCCAGCGCCGTAGCGGCAAGCCTTGCCCCCGCCCTTGTGGGCGGGGGAAAACTTTCATCGATTGAGACAGCGACCGCGGGGATGTGCAATGACCTACTCCTACACTGAAAAGAAGCGCATACGCAAAAACTTCGGCAAGAGGCAAAGCATCCTGGATGTGCCTTATCTTCTGGCGACCCAGGTGAACTCTTACGAGGAGTTTTTGCAATCCCAGCGCGCCCCGAAAGACCGGGAGCGCATTGGCCTGGAGGGCGCCTTCCACTCCGTGTTCCCGGTGAAGAGCTATTCCGGCAAGGCTGTTCTGGAATACGACAGCTACAGCCTGGGGACGCCGATATTCGATGTGAAGGAGTGCCGTTTGCGGGGCCTGACCTATTCAGCGCCATTGCATGTCAAGATGCGCCTTACGATCCTCTCTAGTGACAAGGAGGTCGAGGAGATCCGGGAGCAGGAGGTCTATATGGGGGAACTGCCGTTGATGACCGACACCGGCACTTTCGTCATCAACGGAACGGAACGGGTGATCGTCTTTCAGTTGCACCGCTCCCCCGGCGTGTTTTTCGAAAGCGACAAAGGCAAGACTCATTCCTCAGGCAAGGCGCTGTACTCGGCCCGGGTCATCCCCTACCGCGGTTCCTGGCTGGATTTCGAATTTGACCACAAGGACCTGTTGCATTGCCGGATCGACCGGCGCCGGAAAATCACGGCGACCACCTTGTTGCGAGCCTTGGGCTACGACACCGAGGAGATATTGGGCTTGTTCTTTGAAAACAACCGCTTCAAGGTCAAGAGAAACCGCCGCTTCTTCTTGGCGTTGATCCCCGAGCGCCTGCGCGGCGAAACGCTGTCCTTCGATGTCAAGGACAAGCAAGGGAATGTGTTGGTGAAAAAGGAGCAACGCATCACCGCCCGGCACATTCGCGAGCTTGAGAAGGCCAAATTGAAAGAGCTGGAAGTGCCCGAAGACTACCTGCACGGAAAGGTGATCGCCCGCGATCTCATAGACAAAGAGACCGGCGAGGTATTGGCGTCAGCTAACGACCAGCTGGAGGCCCCCGGCGGCGGGTCGGAGCCGGCCGAGACCAACGCTGAAGAGGAAGGCAGCCTGATTAAGAAGCTTGCCGCGTTGCCGGGCCTGGGGTTTGAGACCCTGTACACCAACGATCTGGATCGGGGCCCCTACATTTCCGACACCTTGCGCATCGACGCCGCCGCCACCCAGTTGGAGGCGCAGATTGAAATTTACCGCATGATGCGCCCCGGCGAGCCGCCCACGAAAGAAGCGGCGGAAAATCTGTTCAGAAATCTGTTTTTCACGCCGGAAAGATATGACTTGTCCGCCGTCGGACGCATGAAATTCAACCGGCGGGTGAACCGGGAGGAGACCACGGGCCTGGGGGTGTTGTACGACAGCAAGTACTTCAGCGGACGCAACGATGAGGCGTCCAAACGGGCCTGCGCCGAGCGGGGCGATTCCTCAGACCTGCTGGATGTGATGAGAACGCTGTTAGACATACGCAACGGCAAGGGCGTCGTTGACGACATCGACCATCTTGGCAACCGTCGGGTGAGAAGCGTCGGCGAGATGGTGGAGAATCAATTCCGGATCGGATTGGTCAGGTTGGAGCGGGCCGTCAAGGAGCGGCTGGGTTTGGCGGGGTCCGAGGGCTTGATGCCCCAGGAGATCATCAACGCCAAGCTCGTCTCGGCGGTGATCAAGGAGTTTTTCGGCTCAAGCCAGCTGTCCCAGTTCATGGATCAGAACAACCCCCTGTCAGAAGTCACGCACAAACGCAGAATTTCCGCGCTGGGGCCGGGGGGGCTGACGCGGGAGCGGGCCGGTTTCGAGGTGCGGGATGTTCATCCCACGCACTACGGCAGGGTCTGCCCCATTGAGACGCCAGAAGGGCCCAACATCGGCTTGATCAGCTCCTTGGCTGTTTACGCGCGCACCAATGAATACGGGTTCCTGGAGACCCCCTACCGCAAGGTGATAGACGGCAAGGCGACCGCTGACATAGAGTATCTTTCAGCGATTGAGGAAGCCGATTTCGTCATCGCCCAAGCCAATTCCAACTTGGATGAGCAGGAGCGGCTGGTTGACGAACTCGTCTCGTGCCGCACCCAGAATGAATCCACCATGGCCGCGCCGGAGCGGGTGGAGTACATGGATGTGTCGCCGCGGCAGATCGTGTCGGTGGCCGCCGCGCTGATCCCCTTTCTAGAGCATGACGATGCCAACAGGGCCTTGATGGGCTCCAACATGCAACGCCAGGCCGTGCCTGTGATACAGACCGAGAAGCCTCTGGTGGGCACCGGCATAGAACGCACCGTGGCCAAGGATTCCGGCGTCACGGTGGTCTCCAGGCGAGGCGGCGTTGTCGACTCCGTCGATGCGAGCCGCCTCGTGGTCCGGGTCGACGACGAGGAGGTGTCCCCCGGAGAGCCAGGGGTGGACATCTACAACCTGATCAAATACACGCGGTCGAATCAGAACACCTGCATCAATCAACAGCCCCTGGTCAAGCCCGGCGACAAGGTCGCCAAGGAAGACATCCTGGCCGACGGGCCGGCCACGGACCTGGGGGAACTGGCCTTGGGGCAGAACCTCATGGTGGCCTTCATGCCTTGGAACGGGCACAACTTCGAGGATTCCATACTCATCTCCGAGCGCTTAGTGCAGGAATCCCGCTACACCAGCATTCATATCGAGGAGCTCAACTGCGTGGCCCGGGACATCAAGCTGGGGCCCGAGGAGATCTCGGCGGACATCCCCAATGTCAGCGAAAACGCGCTCAACAAGCTGGATGCTTCCGGCATCGTTTATATCGGCGCGGAAGTGAACGCGGGAGACATCCTGGTGGGAAAGGTCACCCCCAAGGGGGAGACCCAGCTCACTCCGGAAGAAAAGTTGCTGCGCGCCATTTTCGGGGAGAAGGCCTCGGATGTGAAAGACACCTCCTTGCGGGTGCCGACGGGGATGAACGGCACAGTCATAGATGTGCAGGTTTTCACCCGCGACGGGGTGGAAAAAGACACCCGGGCCATGGAGATCGAAGAAACCGAAATGAACCGGGTGAGAAAGGATTTGAATGACCAGTTGCGCATCATGGAAGACGGGGTTTATCAAAGATTGAAGCGGAAATTGCTCGACAAGACCGCCGCCGGCGGCCCCGGCGACCTGACTTCTGGCGCCAAGGTCACCGAGGACTATCTGGCTTCCGTCCCGCAGGAGAAATGGCTAGAGATACGGTTTCGCAGCAAAGAGGCCACCCGGGCCTTGAAAGAGACCGGCGACCAGCTGAAGCAGCTGAAGGAAGAATTCGATCAGCAGTTCGAGGAAAAGCGCAAGAAGCTGACTTCTGGCGACGACCTGGCCCCCGGCGTGCTGAAAATGGTGAAGGTCTATCTGGCTGTCAAACGGCACATCCAGCCAGGCGACAAGATGGCGGGGAGGCACGGCAACAAGGGCGTTATTTCCACCATCATTCCCGTTGAAGACATGCCCTATTTGGAAGATGGCACGGCGGTTGACATGGTGCTGAATCCATTGGGCGTGCCGTCGCGGATGAATGTGGGGCAGGTGCTGGAGACCCACTTGGGCTGGGCGGCCAAGGGGCTGGGACGCGCCATCGGCGCGTTGCTTGCCGCCGGGAAAACGCCGCCGTTGCGGGAGTTTTTGGATAAGGTCTATAACCTCAGCGGCAGCGGGGAAGATTTGGAGTCCCTGAACGATGAGGAGATCCGAGAACTTGCCGGCAATCTCGAACAAGGCGTGCCTATGGCCACCCCGGTTTTTGACGGCGCCAGCGAAGAGGAGATCAAGTCCATGCTGGAGCTGGCCGGACTGCAGCGAGATGGCCAAAGCGTTTTGTACGATGGCAGAACCGGGGATGCCTTTGATCGCCGGGTCACCGTGGGCCACATGTACATGATGAAATTGAACCATTTGGCCGACGACAAAATGCATGCTCGCGCCACCGGCCCCTACAGTCTGGTCACCCAGCAGCCCCTGGGGGGCAAGGCGCAAGACGGCGGGCAGCGTTTCGGCGAGATGGAGGTCTGGGCCCTGGAGTCTTACGGGGCGGCCTACACGCTGCAAGAAATGTTGACGGTCAAGTCCGACGATGTGGACGGCCGCACCAAGATGTACAAGAACATCGTCTATGGCAACTATCACATGGAAGCGGGCATACCGGAATCCTTCAATGTCCTGCTCAAGGAGATCAGGTCCATGGGCATCAACATAGAGCTGGAATAGCAACGCCATCTTGCGCGGGAGGTAGCGAATCTTGAAAGACTTATTGAAACTGCTTAAGCAACAGGACCAGGTTGGCGAATTTGACAACATCTCCATCGGGCTGGTGTCTCCCGAGAAGATTCGCGCTTGGTCCATGGGCGAGGTCAAGAAGCCGGAAACCATCAACTACCGCACTTTCAAGCCGGAGCGGGACGGCCTGTTTTGCGCGAAGATTTTCGGCCCCACCAAGGATTACGAGTGCCTGTGCGGCAAGTACAAGCGTCTGAAGCACCGCGGGGTCAAATGCGAAAAATGCGGGGTGGAAGTCACCCTGTCCAAAGAACGCCGCAAGCGCATGGGTCATATCGAGTTGGCCAGCCCGGTGGCGCACATCTGGTATCTGAAATCGCTCCCGTCGCGCATGGGCCTGCTGTTGGACATGACCTTGCGCGAGATAGAGCGGGTGCTGTATTTCGAGGCCTATGTGGTGATCGACCCTGGCATGACCGATCTGAAACCCATGCAGTTGCTGACGGAGAAAGAGTACAACGAGCACCGGGAACAGTATTTGGACGAGTTTGAGGCGCAGATGGGCGCCGAGGCCATCCATAAGCTGCTCAGCGGCATAGACCTCAAGCAGGCGCTTGAAGAGTTGGAGGAGGAGACTCCCAAGACCCGCTCTAAGGCGAAGCGGGAGAAGCTTGCCAAGCGCAAAAAGTTGTTGAAGGCCCTTAAACGCTCCGGCAACAAGCCTGAATGGATGGTGATGAAGGCCTTGCCTGTGTTGCCTCCGGATTTGCGCCCCTTGGTGCCGCTGGATGGAGGTCGGTTCGCCACCTCGGACCTGAACGACCTGTACCGCCGGGTGATCAACCGAAACAACCGCCTGAAACGCCTGTTGGACCTGAGCGCGCCGGAGATCATCGTCCGCAACGAGAAGCGCATGTTGCAAGAGGCGGTGGATGCGCTATTGGACAACGGGCGCCGCGGCCGGGCCATCACCGGGAGCAACAAGTTGCCGCTGAAATCGTTGGCGGACATCATCAAGGGCAAGCAAGGCCGTTTTCGCCAGAACCTGCTCGGCAAGCGAGTGGACTATTCCGGGCGTTCCGTCATTGTGGTGGGGCCGACCCTGAAGTTGCACCAGTGCGGGTTGCCCAAGAAGATGGCGCTGGAACTGTTCAAACCCTTCATTTTCAGCAAACTGGAGCGGCGCGGGTTGTCAACCTCCATCAAGGCCTCGAGGAAACTCGTGGAGCGGGAAGGGCCGGAGGTGTGGGACATCCTGGAAGAGGTGATCCGGGAACACCCGGTGTTGCTGAACCGGGCGCCCACGCTGCACCGCCTGGGCATACAAGCCTTCGAGCCGGTGTTGGTTGAAGGCAAGGCCATACAGTTGCACCCCTTGGTTTGCACGGCGTTTAACGCGGACTTCGACGGCGACCAGATGGCGGTCCATGTGCCGCTTTCCATAGAGGCCCAACTAGAGGCCCGCACCTTGATGATGTCCACCAACAACATTCTGTCGCCCGCCAATGGCGAACCTATCATCGTGCCTACCCAGGATGTGGTCCTGGGCCTGTATTACCTGACGCGCGAATCGGCGGCGGCGAAGGGCGCCGGCAAGGCGTTTGCGGACCTGGACGAAGTCCACCGCGCTTATGAGTGCGGCGCCGTTGACTTGCATGCGCGCATCAGCGTGCGCATCAGGCAGGAGCCGCAAGCTGGCGATGACGCCGGGGAGGCGACTCTGCAACGGGTCAAAACGACGGTGGGGCGGGCCTTGTTGTCCCGCATCCTGCCCGAGGGCATGCCGTTTTCCTTGGTCAACCAGCCCTTGAATAAAAAATCCATCTCCCGCCTGGTCAACGACTGCTATCGGCGCCTGGGTTTGAAAACCACGGTCATTTTTTCGGACCGGCTGATGTACGCGGGGTTTCACTATTCCACCCGCGCCGGCGTGTCTTTCGGCGTGGAAGACATGGTGGTGCCGGAGGTGAAAAGCGAGATTAACGAGCAGACCGAAGCCCAGGTGAAGCACTTTGAGCAACAATACACCTCGGGGCTGATCACCGACGGCGAGCGTTACAACAAGGTGATCGATATCTGGTCCCACGCCAATGAGCAGGTGGCCAAGGCCATGATGGAGAAGCTAGGGGTCGAAACGGTTGCCGATGCGCAGGTTGCTTATGACCAAGTGCAGGCCCGGATGAAGACGCTGGGGCTCGACGAAGCCGCCCCGGAGGACGATGCCTTGTTCCTGGTCAACCCGGACGCCTACCGCCAGCAGGCGGGGGAGGCGCAGGGTGAAAAAGTGGAGCAACCCTCCTTCAATTCCGTCTTTATGATGGCCGATTCCGGCGCCCGCGGCTCCGCGGCGCAGATCAGGCAACTGGCTGGGATGCGCGGCTTGATGGCCAAGCCGGATGGTTCCATCATCGAGACGCCCATCACGGCGAACTTCCGCGAAGGGCTGGATGTGGCTCAGTACTTCATTTCCACCCACGGCGCCCGCAAGGGTCTGGCCGACACGGCCTTGAAGACCGCCAACTCCGGCTACCTGACCCGGCGCCTGGTGGATGTGGCCCAGGATGTGGTCGTGACGGAAGAGGATTGCGGCGTTGCGAAAGAGGAGCAGGAAGACGATAAGAAAGGCATCAGGTTGACTTCGCTCATCGAGGGCGGCGACATCGTGGAAGCCCTGCGTGAAAGGGTGTTGGGACGGGTGCTGGCGCAAGACGCGGTCAAGCCGGGCACTGAGAAGATAATTATCGAGGCTGGCGCCTTGTTGGACGAGGCTTCTGTGCAAAAGATGGATGACAACGGCATCGACGAGGTGTGGGTGCGCTCCGCCATCACCTGCAAGGCCCGCCACGGGATCTGCGCCCAATGCTACGGCAGGGACCTGGGGCGCGGGGATCTTGTCAACATCGGCGAGGCCGTCGGCGTGGTGGCCGCCCAGTCCATCGGCGAGCCTGGCACCCAGCTGACCATGCGCACCTTTCACATCGGCGGCGCCGCTTCCCGGGAAGCGGCCGTGAGCAGCATCGAAGTGAAATACGGCGGCGCTGTGAAGACGGAAGGCGTCAACTGGTTGCCGCAGGAAAGCGGCAACAAGGTGGTGGTTTCCCGTTCCGGCGAAGTGTCCCTGCTTGATGAAGTGGGACGGGAGCGGGAGCGTTACAAGATCCCTTATGGCGCGATTTTAACAGTCGACGAAGGCGACAAGGTTGAACCAGGCGCCCGGATCGCCAGCTGGGACCCCCATGCGCACCCTATGATATCCGAGGTGACGGGCCGCGTTCAGCTTGTGGATGTGGTGGAAGGCGCGACGGTGAACAAGCGGGTGGACGAGATAACCGGCTTGATCAACATCGAGATCATGGACCCGAAGACGCGAAGCGGCAACGCCAAGGAAATGCGCCCCGTGATCAAGCTGGTGAACGACAGCGGGGAGGAGTTGAAGATACCGGGAACGGACATCCCGGCCCATTACCCGTTGCCCTCCAAGGCGGTCATCACCGTCAACGACGGCGCCGAGGTGAAAGTGGGAGACATCATCGCCAAATTGCCCCAGGAATCGCTGAAGACCCGCGACATCACTGGCGGTTTGCCCCGGGTGGCGGACTTGTTCGAGGCGAGAAAGCCCAAGGAGCCGGCGGTGCTGGCGGAAAAGAGCGGCATCGTGAGTTTTGGCAAGGAGACCAAGGGCAAGCAACGCCTGGTGATTGCCGACTCGAACGGGGAAACCCACGAACAGCTCATACCCAAATGGCGCCATGTGACCGTGTTCGAGGGGGAGCATGTGAGGGAAGGCGAGGTTGTGGCCGAGGGCGCCCCCGCGCCCCATGACATTCTCAGGTTGATGGGGGTGCATGAGCTGGCTAATTACATCGTGAACGAGATCCAGGAAGTGTACCGGTTGCAAGGAGTCAAGATAAACGACAAGCACATCGAGGTCATCGTCCGGCAAATGTTGCGGAAAGTGGAGATCACGGAACCGGGCGACTCCGGTTTTACCCTGAACGAGCAAGTGGAGCGGGCTTTGGCGGTGGAGAAAAACAAGGAGCTGGAAAAGGAAAACAAAGCGCCGGCGCAGTTCAAAGATGTGTTGTTAGGCATCACCAAGGCCTCCCTGTCCACCGAGTCCTTCATCTCCGCCGCCTCCTTCCAGGAAACCACGCGGGTGCTGACCGAGGCCAGCGTCAACGGCAAGAGCGATGAACTGCGGGGGCTGAAGGAGAATGTCATTGTGGGGCGGCTGATACCCGCCGGCACTGGCTTGGCCTACCATATCGAGCGCCGGGACAAATCGGAAGGCGAGGATTTGGCGGAAGAGGCGGTTTCGAAACAGGAGGCCCTGCAACAGGAAATTTTTGAAGAACACGCCTTTGCGAACGCCCCGGTTGAGGCCGGTTTGGACGAGGAGGCCATGGAGGACGAAGAGCTCTTGGAGGACGAAAAGCCCATTCAGGAAGGCGGCGCGGAACGGGAGTCGGAAGGCGAAGCCGCCATCATGGCCCCCGCCGCCCGCGCCTCTGACTAACCGCAATCTGCTTGCGCCCCACGCCCCGGCCCTCGCGGCCGGGGCGCCGGGGGCTGCCCCGGTTTCCTGTGCTATCATTTCGCCGAGACAATCTGAGCGGGGTCATCTGACATGAATGACATGAAGCGCCGTGTTGCGCAAATTCTGCCGGGCCTGCTGGCCGGGTGCTTGCTGACAAGCCTGGCAACGGTTGTGAGCGCCCAAGGCGCGGCGGGGGACGGGCGGTTTTACCTAGGCGCGGGGGTGAGCGCGGATTTTCAGGATCTCCGCTACGACAAAAGCGTTTATCGGGGGGAGGATTATCCTGGGGGGCCGGGGTTTGACGATTCCGGCGCCAGCGACAAGACCGGCTATGGCGCGGCCCTGTTGGCGGGCTATCGTTGGTCTTTGCCCGGCCAGGGGTTTTACCTGAGCGGCGAACTGGATGTGGCTTATCACGGCGGGGTGTTGCGGGGCGCGTTGGCGGGCACCGGGCAGCGCCAAGGGGATGTGTGGCCTGAGAATTGGAGCCTGGACCGGAATTACAGTTACGGACTGACCGCGAGGTTAGGCAGGGGGCCGGGTCCCGGGGGGGTGGGGTGGCACCTGTTGGCGGGCGTCCGGGGCGTCGACACGGACTTCACCATCACGGAAATCGGTTGCCCTGACCCCTTTGTCTGTCCGCCTGATCCCTTGGTCTCCGGCACCGTGAAGCGCGACCGGACCCTGACCGCGTGGACCATTGGCGCGGGTTTGGAACGGGCCGTGGGAGCGAATGTCGCGTTGCAACTGGAGGCCCGTTACACCGATTACCTGCGCAAGAGCTGGAACAGGCTGTGGAACGAGGGAGAAGTGGTCATCCCCTCGGCCCTGGAGGGCGATGAAGTCACAGTGGCGGTGCGCCTGCTCCGCTATTTCTGAGGGCGCGCCCGGCAACGCCAGGGGCAGCATGAGCCACAGGCCAGCCCCGAGCCGCGCTGTCCAGGGTGCCGGGGGCAACCCCGGCGTCCTGTGCTACTATTCCGCCGCGGCAATCTGAGATCTGAGCGGGGTCATCTGACATGAATGACATGAAGCGCCGTGTTGCGCAAATTCTGCCAGGTCTGCTGGTCGGGTGTTTGCTGACAAGCCTGACAACGGTTGTGAGCGCCCAAGGCGCGGCGGGGGACGGGCGGTTTTACCTAGGCGCGGGGGTGAGCGCGGATTTTCAGAACCTCCGCTACGACAAAAGCGTTTATCGGGCAGAGAATTATCCCGAAGGACCGGGGTTTGACGATTCCGACGCCAGCGACAAGACCGGCTATGGCGCGGCCCTGTTGGCGGGCTATCGTTGGTCTTTGCCCGGCCGGGAGTTTTACCTGAGCGGCGAGCTGGATGTGGCTTATCACGGCGGGGTGGCGCGGGGCGCGTTGGCGGGCACCGGGCAACGCCAAGAGGATGTGTGGCCTACGAATTGGAGCATAGACCGGAATTACAGTTACGGACTGACCGCGAGGTTAGGCAGGGCTCCAGGTCCCGGGGGAGTGGGGTGGCACTTGTTGGCGGGCGTCCGGGGCGTCGACACGGACTTCACCGTCACGGAAACCGGTTGTCCTGACCCCTTTGTCTGTCCGCCTGATCCCTTGTTCTCCGGCACCGTGGCGAGCGACCGGACCCTGACCGCGTGGACCATTGGCGCGGGTTTGGAACGGGCCGTGGGGGCGAATCTCGCGTTGCAACTGGAGGCCCGTTACACCGATTACCTGCGCAAGAGCTGGAACAGGCTGTGGAGCGGGGGGGAGGGGGAAGTGGTCATCCCCTCGGCCCTGGAAGGCGATGAGGTCACAGTGGCGGCGCGCCTGATCCGCTACTTCTGAGGGCGCGCCAGGCCCGGCTATTCGGAGGACGCGGCTCGCTTCGCCAAGTCGTTGCGGTAGGTCTTGCCGCCTTTCATCACGAACAGGATCTGGCGCAAGGCCTTGATGTCCTCGGCAGGGTTGCCGCCCACGGCGACAATGTCGGCGTACTTGCCCGGTTCCAGAGAGCCAATGTCCTGTTCCGCGCCTAACAATCGAGCGGTTTCCGTGGTGGCGGAGCGCAACGCCTGCAACGGCGTCATGCCGGCTTCCACATAGTATTGCGCCTCGCGGGCGGTGGCCGTCGTCCCGTCATTGGGTTCCGCCGGGTGCTGGTCTGTGCCTAAGGCGATGTTGACCCCTTCCTCTATGGCCATTTCCAGGGCCCGCCAGTGCGCCTTGCCGGCGGACTCGCGGCGCTTCAGATACCAGGGCGGCGAACCGATCCTTTCGAAGAAGGGTTGCGTCGCCGGCTGACTCACGACAATGGTGGGCACTAACCAAGTCCCGCTTTCCTTCATTTTTTGCAGGGTTTCCCGGTCGAGGAAATAGCCATGCTCGATGCAGTCTATCCCGGCCTCTATGGCGACCTGAGTCGCTGTCGGCGAACCGGAGTGGGCCGTCACCTTCGCCCCGAACCGGTGGGCGGCGTCGATCACCGCGCTGATTTCTTCAGGCGTCATCAAGGCGGCGGCCAAGCCGCCCCCGTCGGTGGCTATGCCCCCCGAGATGAGGATCTTGATCCAGGAGGCGCCGGCGCTGATTTGCGTCCGCGCCGCCTTGACCAGTTCGTAGGGGCCGTCATAGTTGATCTTGCCCGGTTTCTTCGAGCCATGCCCGCCGGTGATGGTCAGCGTCTCTCCGGCGCTGAAGATGCGCGGGCCGTCGGCTTGTCCCTTGTTGATGGCCCTCATCAGGGCCAGGTCGGCATGCCGCGAGTCGCCAGTCAGACGGATGGTGGTCACGCCGGCTTGCAGGCTTTCCCGCGCCACCACCGCCATGCGCAGGGCCAGGGCCGCCTCGCTTTCATTTGCCAGTTCCGCCATCATCTTGCCCGGCAAGATCAGCCCCAGGTGGACATGCATGTTCATCAGGCCGGGGATCAGCCAGGCGCCTCCAGCGTCTATGATGTCCGCGTCTTCAGGCACCGCCACGCTGCCGGCCTTGCCTATGGCGACAATGCGCTCGTCCTCCACGAGGATCACGGCGCCCTTCAGCGGGGCCTTGCCTTCAAGGTTCACCACCGCGCCGCCGACAATGGCGGTGGTCCCTGCCGCCGCCGCGCCCGGCAACGCCAGGCACAGCGCAAGCCACAGGCCAGCCCTGAGTCGCGCCAGCGCGCTATTCATGGCTATTCACCATACTTGTACTGCACGCGAACGCCGTAGGTGCGGAACGACGGCTCCAAGGCGACGCCGCCGGCCCAGGCCTTGACATAGGCGTTGGCGTAATAGTTGCTGTTAAACAGGTTCTCGGCGTAAGCCACAACGGAAAAGTCTTTGTGCCGAACGCCGGCCCGCAGGTTGAAGAAATCGTAACTGGGCACCTTCCAGGGAAAACCCTTCTCCTGTATCAGACCTTCCACCAGGGTCGTCTCCACCGTGTCCCGGAAAGTCCACTCCAGCCGCCCAAACCCCTCGTAATTGGCGCGGATGGGGAAAGCGTATTCGGCGTCCGCCGACAGGGTCCACTTGGGGGACAGAGGCGTGGTCTTGCCATCCAACACATGGTTGCACTCGGTGGAAGGAGGCCTGTGGTTGCAGACATTGTTGCGGATGAAGATAGTGGCCTCGTCAAGTTTCGCCCGCAGATAGCCGACATTGAAATTCACCCTGAGATTGTCCACAGGCAGGGCGGAGAGAGACAGCTCCACGCCTTTCGAAGAGGCGGATTCCGCGTTGCTGATGATGCTGCCGCCGGCTGTTCCTTCCAGTTGCGGCACTAAAAATTCCACCTGCATATCGGTCCAGTCCATGTAGAACAGCGCCCCATTGATTCTCAACCTGTTGTCGAAAAAATCCGCCTTCACGCCCAGCTCGTAGTTCCACAGGACCTCCGGATCGAAAGGCACGCCCACCTCGCCGAACCGGGTCACGCCGCCTGACTTGAAGCCTTTTGAAATGGTGCCGTAGAGGTTGACGCCATCGCTGAGCGCGTAGTTCGCCGCGAACCGGGGGGAGAAACTGGTGAATTTTTCCTTCACCGAAACCGCTATCACATCGCCGCCCACCGAGGTAAAGTTCTCCGACACCGTCCGGGTTTCCTCGCTGTAGCGTCCGCCTAAGGAGAGGGTCAACTGCTTTGTGAAGTCCGCGTCGAACTGGCCAAACAGGGCCCAGCCTTCGATGCCGTCCCGGTCGTCGCCGCCGCCGATGCGAAGCCAGGCTGGCAAACCGAAGCCATTGTCGGGGCCGGAGTAAGTGTCGCTCAGAAAATGCCCGTTGTCATCGGCGTACAGGCCGCCGAGGCTCCAGCGAAAGCGGGCCGTCTCGACGGTGTTCTGCACGCGAAACTCCTGGCTAAAGCTGTCGCGCTCGATGTTCCGAAACTCATTCCAGGCATCGAGGCTGGAACCATCCACATCGCCGCTAAGGTAAAAATCGGATTCTATGTAGCCCGTGATGCTGGTGAACAACAAGTCGGCGACTTCGTAATCCACCCGGCCGGTTATCATCCGATAATTGGTGCCTACCTTTTGGGGGAAATCGAAGTTGACCCGGTTCGTGTTGTCCGGCCAGAAACCGATGCCATCCGGGGTCGGCTCGGTCAAGCCGTTGCCATCGGCGTCCGGGAAGCGCCGGAAGTCTCTGCCATAGAGCCGTTCCGCGAAGAAGGAAAACGCGCCTGAAGGCACGCCTTCCCGCATGCCCGCCTTCTCGGAGGCAAGAGTGCCGATCACATCCACCGTCAGGCCGTCGGTGGGGGTGAAGCGAATCGCCGCCTTGGCGTACTTGTATTTCGAGTCGTTGCCGCCGCCGACGGGGTGGACGTTTTTGATGTTGCCGTCTGAGTCCGCGTACTTGATGTTGCCGCGCAGGGCCAACAGGTCCTTGACCACCGGCAGGTTCACAACGGCTTCCACATCCTTGGTGTCGAAGCGGGAATAATCCACCATGATGGACCCCGCCAGGTCGTTATGGGGTTTTTTCGTGGTCAGGCTGATGCCGCCGCCCAAGGCGTTTCTGCCGAAATAGGTGGCTTGGGGGCCGCGCAACACCTCGATGCGCTCAATATCCATGATGGGAGGGTTGCCGGTGCTGCCGTTGACGCTGAAATCATCCACATAAAACGCGAAAGTGGAAGACCTGAGGGTGGAGTTGACATTCAGGAAGTTGGTGGTTCCCCGGATGCTCAGCTCCCGGCGGGACCTGGAGCCCGTGGACGCCCAGCTGGCGTTCGGGGTGCGGATGATGTAATCGCTCACATCCTGAAACATGAAGGCTTCGACCGACTCGGCGTTGAACGCGGAGATGCTGATAGGCACATCTTGCAGGTTCTGCTCGCGCCGCTGGGCGGTCACCACCACTTCTTCGATGCCGGCGCCGTCCTGCGCCGCGACAGCGCCAGGCAATCCGGCCCCAAGGGCCAAGAAACCGGCGCTTAGCATTCCCGCAAGCCTTTTCGGCGCGCCAAAACCGCTCTGCGCGCCGCCGTAGTTAGCCATGTTGCTGTCTTTCATTTTTCCCCCTCTTGTTGATGGCTCAGAAAGTTGATCAGTGAAATTTTTCCCCCTTCCACAACAGCGTAACCCATGACCTGGGAGAGCCGGTCCGCGCCCTCGGCGCGGGCGCGGATAAGGTGGTGGGTGAAGATGCGGTCGCCGCTTGCAAAGCCCTCCTCGAAGGGCAGGACGATCTCGACGGATTCGGTGTTCTTCTGGATGCGCCTGAAATGCTCCACCATGGGCTCGATCCCGCGGGCCCGTTCGTCGCCATTGATGAAAATGGCGGCGTCCTCGGTGTAATAGCGGCGAAAAGCTCGCCCGGTGAACCCGTCGGGGTCTTTATACGCGCCATTCCACCAGGCGAACATGCGCTCCAACACATTGGCGTCCGTCCCGCGCTCGTCCGCCAAGGCCGCTGGGCTAAACTGGCATGCAATGGCCACCAGCAGGATCTTCAGAAGTCGTTTCATTGTCATTCCGTCCTCAATTTCCCGTAGAATGCCCTATAACGGCGCGCCTGTCAACCCATTTGGCCACAGGCTTTTTGCCGCAAGGGGCTGGGCCTGGCAACAAGCCGGGGGTCCGCCCCCGCGGGTGGCGTTTCAGCGCCGTCAATGCTATCATAGCCAAAGTTGCTTGTCAGACTTGATCGTTTTAGGAGGCTTTCCATGAAAAAGGCGCTTATCTGGTTCACGCTGTTGCTGCCCCTCTGGATGACAGGTTGCTCCCGTCCGGGACTGCCTGAGTCCGATGTGTTCTTCATTATGAATGTCACATTGATAGACGGCACCGGCGCCCCGCCTCGCCCCGGCGTCCACATCCGCGTCTCCAAGGGGATCTTCACCCATATCAGCCCGAATCTGTTGCCCCCCGCTGGCGCGGAGATCATGGACGGCACCGGCAAATTCGCCATTCCGGGGTTGATCGACGCCCATGTCCACTTGGGCGCTCCCATGGCGTTTCAGCTCACCCCCGAGGAGAAGGCGGAGATCGTGGCGCACACCCCCAAGGCCTTTCTCTACAATGGCGTCACCACCATCCTGGATGTTTCCTCGGAAGCGGATTGGATCTTCGAGCAACGGCTCGCTGAGCGGAAGGGCAGCCTGATATCCCCGCGCATTTACGCCACGGGCCGCTCCTTCACGCCGGAGGGCGGCTGGGGCAGTCGGCATGGCGGCGCGTTGGCGGACACCAACGCGGCCCTGGCGCGGGCCCGGGATTATCTGAACCGTGGCGCAGACGGTTTCAAGGTGGTCATCGAGGACGGATTAGGCGCCTCCGGGACCTATGTCCGCATGGATGATGCAATGCAACAGGCCATCGCTGAGTTCGCCCACGCAAACGGGGTTCCCATCTACACCCATGCCATCAACCTGGATGAATTTCACTCGGCGGTGGCCTTAGGTTCCAAGGCGATTGTCCATGGCTTGGAGGATCCCATCCCCCCGGGAGACACGCTGTTGCAGGACATGGTGGCTAAGGACGTCGCGTTGGTGCCTACCCAGAGCCTTTGGGAGGCCTTTTTGCGGCACGATGACGCGGCCGCCAACCTGAAAGACCGCGTCCTGCGCGCCAGCGTCCCCCGCTTCCTGCTGAAACACATGAGGGATCCGGACTACCGGGCCGAAGAGACCCGGCGGTTTCAAGAAGTGGCCCGGATGCCGGTTTACCAATGGGTCGAGGAGAAGCTCCCGATTTTTCGGGAGAACATCCTGAAGGCGCATCAGGCTGGCGTTCTGCTGGCGACTGGCACGGACGCCGGCGGGCCGGTGGGCTACAATTTTCAGGGCTACAACACCCCCTGGGAAGTCAAGCTCCTCACGCAGGCGGGGTTGAGTCCCATGGAGGCCCTGGTGGCCGCCACCCGCAACGGCGCTCGGGTGATCGGCATTGAAGACCAGCTGGGGACGGTGGAAGAGGACAAATTAGCGGATCTCCTGCTCCTGGACGCGAATCCTTTGGAAGACATAGAAAACATCCGCCGGATACACATGATCATCCACAAGGGCAGGGTCTATCCGCGCAAATACTTCGCCTACCATCGCTGAGGGCGAGGGGAGGCGCGCTTCATGCTTCGCTCCATTGGGGAACGCCTGCGCCGCGGGGCGGCCTCGTTTCGCCAGGGCCGTTTTTTCAGGCTTGCGGCCCTTTGCCTGTGAGGAGGGCAAAACCATGTTGAAGAGTCCCGTGGAAAGCGGCCTGTTTGGGTCGCTGTTTCGGCGCTCCCTGCCATTGCTGTTGGCGGCGGTTTGCGCCCAGTCATGGGCTTATGAACCCGACGCGCCTTTCGCCCAGGCGCTGAGCAAGAGCGGCGAGGCTTGGGCGCGGCAGGATCAAGCCATAGACCGGCGTTTGGCGGCCCTGGAGCAACGCTTTGGCAAACGGCCCAACATCGTGTTCGTGTTGGGCGATGATGTGGGCTGGGGAGAGTTGGGGTCCTATTTTGGGGGCAAGTTGCGCGGCACGCCGACGCCGAATTTGGACCGGCTGGCGGCGTCGGGCATCAAGTTTCTGTCCCACTACTCCGAGCCGTCCTGCACGCCCACCCGTTTGGCTTTGCTGACGGGGCGATATCCGGTGCGCACGGGAGTGGATGTGGTGCTGTGGCCGGGGCAGACGCAAGGCCTGGCCCCGGAGGAGCTGACCATCGCCGAGGTGTTGTCCGCGGCCGGCTACCACACCGCCATGTTCGGCAAGTGGCATGTTGGCGAGCTGGAGCCGCACGCGCCGGAGAACCAGGGTTTTGACTACGCTTATTACGGTTTGTACAACGGCGCGATTTACTCCTGGGCGAACCAGGATGAGTTCTACCAGACGCAGACCCTGGACGGCCCTGGCTACTCTTACGATTTTCCCGGCTCCCTGGAGGATTACCGGCGAGAATACGGCATAGAGATTTTGGGGGCCTTGGAAGGCAAGAAGGGGCAGGGGCGCCGGGAGGTGGAGAAGATGCACAGCGAGTCCATGGTGGAAATGGAGGCGCAGTCCATTGCGAAGATCAAGGCGTTCATTCGAGACAAGGCCCAGGACCAGCGGCCGTTTTTCGTGTATTGGGCCAGTTACGCGCAACAAATGGCGGCCTCGCCGCGGGAATATCGGTTTGGCGAGGGGCTGGATTACCGCAACAACCAGTCGGCGCAACTGGCGCAACATGATGATTACATTCAACAATTGCTGGACACGCTGAAGCAGGAGGGGATTGAGGAGAACACCCTGGTGGTGTGGGTGAGCGACAACGGGCCGATGTACACCTTCTGGCCCAGCGCCGGTTATTCCTGGTTGCGGGGGGCGAAGGGCCAGGTGTATGAAGGCGGGGTGCGCACGCCGGGGTTTGCCCGCTGGCCTGGGATGATTGAGCCGGGGCAAGCGGTGTTGGACAAGGTGTCGGTGACTGACTGGCTGGTCACGGTGGCGCGCGTGGCGGGCGTGGCGGAGACCCTGCCCTCGGATCGGGTGATAGATGGCATTGACCAGTTGCCGCTGTTGCTTGAGGGCGAGGGGCAGGGGCGCCGGGAATATCTGTTTCATTACAGCGGCAACGACTTGAAGGCGGTGCGCATAGGGCCCCATAAACTGCACATCACCACTGGCTCTCAGGGGGGTCTCGCCAATTTCGAGTTCTACAACATCACCCGGGACCCGGGCGAGAAATTTGACGCCCGGATGAGCGGCCTGTGGGCCATCGCGCCGTTTCAACGGGTGGTCGCCTCGCACCAGCGTTTAATCCAGCGGCACCCGCACCGGAAGTTGCCATCGGGTTTGTTTTCCAAGCAGTGAGGGCGCGCCGCGGCTGGCCGCGGTGCCGCAACCGGTCGGCGCGGGGCCGGCTATTCTCTGCGGGACAGGTCAAAGGCGGCGACCACGGGCAGGTGGTCTGACAGCCCTTTCGCCCGCAGGTCAAAAAACGCTTGTTGCTCCAGGGCCGTTGCGTCCAGGGCCTGGTTATAGACGATATGGTCAATGGCGTAGGGGTATTTCTTCTTCTGGGGCCTAGGATGAGCCCGGCCCTGCAGGGCCTTTTCCAGGTCAACATAAGGCCGGGGCGGGGCGCCCGCCTCAAGGCGCCGCCATAGCGGGTCCCCCAGCTGGTCCAGTTGCCGATTGAAATCTCCTAACATGACGAAATCCTGACCGGCCCGGGCGCCGACCCAGGCGGACAAGGCCCAGGCCTGCCTGTTGAGGGTTCGGCAAGGGTGAGTGTCGCTATCAAGGGGTTGGTAAGCGCATCCCGCCTTCAGATGAACGGCAAGCAGATGCAGGGGCCGCGCCGCGCCGGCCCTGGCTTTGGAGACGGGCGCCAGGATGAGATGGACGCCCCAGGGAAGCGTGTCCCGGGGGCCTCCCAGGGCCCTGAAATCTTGCTGGCGGAGGGCCTGCAACCCCAGGCGCCGGCCCAGATCCTTGCGCACCGCGAAACCCGCCCGTTGCATCAGTCCCCGGTTGTCGTTGCCGCGGCAGGACTTGAATTCCAGGGGCGGCCGGTTGGAGATGTGAATGTCATAGTCCGCCACTGGGAAGGCCCGGCGCGCCGCGGCGCGGTTTTCCACCTCCTGAAACGCCACCACATCGGCCCCCAATCGCTCCAGATAACGGCCAATGGCGGCGTACGCCGAGGAGTCCCGAGGTCGGCAACCCTGGTGGTCTTGCGCCGCTAAATGTTCAAGGTTCCAGGCAACGAGTTTGAGGATCTGCTCTGCCGCCGGCGCCAGGCTCGGCGTCCAGGCCAACAGGGCGGCGATGAGCAGGCGGCGGCGCATTTTGTCAGGGTGAATGTTGTTTTTATGCAACTATCCCGGCTTCTGGCGCGCGTCGAGATGAGAAGGCGTCAAAACAGGGTCAGGCCTCCGTCCCCGGTTTTCCGCCTCCGGCTCCTCCCTTGCGAGGGGCATGCTTTTTTTCTGTTGACAAACCCACCGGCAAGCTCTTAAATATGCACCGATGCTGAGTTCTATTGATTTTTTGCTGAAAAAACGCCGGCCGATTTTCTGGAGGCATGACACCCGCTGAGGAGGGGACAATAACATGAATATGAAGACAGCGACATTTTTTCTGACAGCGACCTTGATTGCGACCATTGCTTTTCCCGCCTATCCGCAAGAGGTGTTGGAAGAAGTTGTTGTAACAGCGCAACGCCGGGAGCAAAACCTCCAGGATGTGCCTGTGAGCGTGACCGCCTTCACTGGCGCGGCAGTCGAACAGGGCAATATCCGGGCGGCCCGGGACTACCTTGCGTTGACGCCCAATGTGGCGTTCACCGATGACGGACAGGTGGGCAGCAAAGGCATAGGGGTGGCCATTCGCGGCGTCAGCAACATGGTCTCCGGCGCGGCGGAAAACACGGCGGTCAATTCCGTCGGCGTGTACATGGATGGTTTCAGCATCGCCTCCGTGCCTACGGGCGTGGTCAACCCCGCCTTGCCGGACATGCAGAGCCTGGAAGTCCTGCGGGGCCCCCAGGGGACTTTTTTCGGGCGCAACTCCGTAGGGGGGGCCTTGAACCTCAGAACCGCCGACCCCACTGACGAATTCGGCTACAAGATCACCTTGGGCGGCGAGAGCTATGAAGACGCCAATGAGATGGGCAATGTCACCGCCGTTGTCAACGCGCCGGTGGCGGAGAACTTCGGCTTGCGCGGCGCGTTCATGTACGAGAACAGCGGCGGCCGGGTCAAGAACGCCTGCGCCACGGGCGCGACGGCGGCATCGTGTCCCGCGGCCTTTAACGAAAACAACTTCACCCCCAACGGGCGCAAGAACAGCGGCCACGACGAATTCTACGGACGCATCAAGGCGGTGTGGGATGTGTCGGACGACACCCGGGCCAGCGTTCACCTGAGTTATTCCGACATCGACCAGGGCCATGACGAGAATGTGCCTTCAGGCATCCTGGATGTGGACACGGTGGACACCTTAGGCATCAGCCAGGCCATAGACCCCGGGACGGGCTTCTGGCCCGCCAACCGCAGTTACCTCAGCCACGACTTGCAGGAATACAACAAGAACGAGGCCCTCATCGCCATTGTCAGCATCGAGCATGATCTGAGGGACAACCTGAAGCTCACCTCCATCACCGGCGTGATCGATGCGGAAAACCGGCGCCTGTTCGACCAGGACCTGGTGGGCGGCGTGGACAGCATAGACCGCACCAACCGCTACGATGGCTTTTCCTGGAGCAGCGAGTTGCGCCTGGATTTTTCCGGCGACATGATGGACTGGACGGCGGGCCTGATGTATTCCAAGGATGACCAGGAGCAAAACAACAAGGTGGCCATCTCCACCAACCCGACCCATACCCTAGACGGAGTGGGCTGGTTGCCGCCTTTCCCGCAGGGCTTGGGCCTGGCGTTTAACACCAAAAACTATGAGGTGGAAGAGCAGGCGGTGTTTGGCGATTTGACCCTGCATCTGTCGGACACCCTGGATATAATCGCCGGCGGTCGTTTCACTCACAGCGATGTTGACCGCGGCTTGGCGGCCAACGGCATCCGGCCGGGGTCGCCGGAGCGCATTGCGGAGCTGGGCTTTTTCGGGAGCTGGGTCAATTTCGCGCGGCCTGTGGCGGAGGGCAGTTCGAGCTACACAGACTTTGCCCCGCGCTTCGGCGCTCGCTTCCAAGTCACGGATGAGATGGGCCTGTACGCCATAGTGTCCAAGGGCTACAAGCCCGGGGGCAACAGCGTGGGCAACAACACCAATGTCGATGGCCATCCCGCGTTCACTAGCGAATACGCCAAGGAGACCCTGTGGAATTATGAAATAGGGCTGAAGTCGGAGCTGTTCGACAACCGTCTGCGCCTGAACGCCGCGGCCTTTCACCTGGAATGGGAAAACCTGCAATTCGAATCCTTCTTTTTTCTCACCCCTGGCGAGCTCTCATCCAATGTTGACCAGATCATCAGCATAGAAGACGCCGAGGCCAGCGGCTTCGAGGTGGAATTTTTGGCGGTGGCGACGGAGGGGTTGACCCTCTCCGGCGGTTTCGGCTACCTGGACACTAAGGTCACCAGCGACACCACGGTGGAGTTGTCCGGCGGCTGGAAGCCGTCTCTCTTGGGTTTGGATCTGCCCAAGGCGCCAGAAGTGACCGCCAACTTGGCGGGCGAGTACCGCTGGGTCGTGGGTGCGAACGCCGAGGCCTGGGTGCGCTTGGAGTACATACACCGGGACGGGCAGTATGCCGACATCGAGGGCGTGGCTAACCGGCAACTAAACGGGCCGACGCCGAACAACGCCATGCTTACCCACACTTCAGGCCCCAATGAGTTCCCGTACCGGACCCCGGACCATGACCTGCTGAATCTGCGGGCCGGAGTGGAGTGGGGGTCTTGGAGCGTGACCGGCTTCGTGCAGAACCTGACGGATGAGGAATACTACACCGGCACCCAGGAGAACTTCGGCGTTAGCGGCATCCGCTTGCGGCCCAATCCCCGCACCTTCGGCGGCGCCATCAGCTATAGCTACGGCGGGATCTAAGGGGCGCCGTTCCGGGGTTCGCCCCGGTTTGCGCCTTTGGGCGGTTGCAACCGGTCCCTGTGAGTCAGAGACGCCGCGAGCGCGGCGTCTCTACTCGATCCAGAGATCCCGTTCCAGGTCTTTCCAGAACTCCACCCGCATCCGGCTGTGGATGAAGAGGCCCATGTAGTAAGGGTCGTTTTCCTTGTATTCCTTGTAGGGGCCTTCGTAGTCCTTGCGCCGGGTCTTGTAATTCTCGTAGTCGGTGAAGCTCTCGTACTCCCACATCAACATGCGCCGCCCGGAATCATCGCCCGCCGCGTGTTTGTCAAAGTAGCGCACGCTTTTCCATTCCGGGAACAGCTCTCGGTGGTCCTTCACCCACTGGAACCAACGGCGCATCGCCGCATCGTGTTCCTTGTTTTTGCCCTCCGCCACCAACCAGCTTTCCACCTCAAAAATAGCCATGGTTGTTTCCTCCCGTGATAGTCAGTCTGTTTGCCTGAGCGCGCCCAATTCGCTGCCGCAGGCCCGCAACACCGCCGCCGCTGGCTCTGTAGCCGCCTTGGGCCGCGCCATCGGGCCGGTTGCGCTCCCGGCCGCCGCGGCCGGCAGAGTCCCGGCGCCGGCGATCAGCGCGCCGCCGGTCGCCGCGTTTTTCAGAAAAGACCGCCGGCTGACCGCGGCGGGATGATTTTTCGCTGTCATGTCGCCCCCCTTGGAGTGTGTGTTTGCCAAGGGGATTATGGCATGCCGCGAGCCAGTTTGCGCCCGCCTTCGGTTACAATGCCCGTCGATGATTGACTGGCCCAAAGCCCCGCCCTTGCTCATCGCCGCCATAGGCGAGTGCCTGGTTGAGCAACGGGACGACGACCCTCCCGCAGGTCATTCAGGGTTTTCGGGAGACACCTTGAATTTTGCCACCTATTTGGCGAGATTGTTGCCGGAGGCCCAGGTGTTTTACCTCACCGCCCTAGGGGATGACGCCCTCAGCGAGCGGATGTTGGCGGCTTGGCGCGCGGAAAACATCCGCGTGGAGCTGGTGCGCCGCCGCCCAGGGAAAAGGCCCGGACGCTATGTGATCGCAACCGACCGCAACGGCGAACGGACCTTCAGCTACGACCGCGAGCAGTCGGCGGCCCGAGAGGTGTTGACGGGCGACTGCCTTGCCGCCTTGCGGGAGGCCCTGAAGGATTTTCATTTGTTCTATCTGTCCGGCATTTCCTTGGCCATACTGTCCCCCGCCGACCGGGAAAAGATGTTGGCGTTGTTGCGCTCGTTGCGCACGGCGGGGGTCATCGCCGTCTATGATTCCAATTACCGGCCGGCCCTGTGGGCCTCCGCGGAGGAAGCCCGGCGCTGGACCTGCCGGGTCTATGGCGAGGTTGACGCGGCTCTGACCGGTTTCGCCGATGAACAGGCCCTGTTTGGCGATGGCTCGCCGGCGGCGGCTTGCCGGCGCCTGGCGACCCTGGGCCCGCGGGAAATCGTCGTGAAGAATGGGTCGTCGCCCGCTGCGCTTCTGGCCGGTGGGCGCGTCTCCCGCCATCCCGTGGGCCGGCCGGCATCAGCGGTGGACACCACGGCGGCCGGGGATTCCTTCAACGCCGGCTATTTGGCGGCGCGACTCTCTGGGCGGAGTGCGCCCGCGGCGGTGGCCGCCGGCCAGGCCCTGGCCCGTCGCGTCGTGCAATTCCCCGGCGCCATCATCCCCCGGGAAGAGCCCGCGCCGGCCCAGCCCGCAAGCCTGCTTGCGCCGGGGTAATGTCCACCGGCCCGGCAAGCCCGCCCGTCAAAACCTGGTCCTCCAGGTTGGCGTTCCTGTGCGCCACCATTGGCGCCTCGGTGGGCCTGGGCAACCTGTGGCGGTTCCCCTATGTGGCGGGAGAAAACGGCGGCGGGGCCTTCGTTCTGGTCTATTTGGCGATCATCTTGTTGCTGTGCGTTCCCTTGGTCATGGCGGAACTGGCCCTGGGCCGGCGCGGAGGCAAAAGTCCGGTGGGGACGATGATCCGCCTCTGCAAGGAGGGCGGCCACGCCGGTTTTTGGAAGGCCATAGGCTGGCTGAGCGTCATCTCGCCCGTTTTCGCCCTGTGTTTTTACACGGTGGTCGCCGGTTGGTCCATGGATTACGCGATTCAGGCCCTGCGGGGTGCCTTTGTCTCCATCACGCCGGGCGCGGCGACGGCGCAATTTGATGCTCTGTTGGCGTCGCCCGGCCGGCTGATCCTGTGGCACTCCCTATACATGGCGGCGACCGTTTTTGTGGTGGGTCTGGGCCTGCGGCGCGGCATCGAGAGGGTGACTTCGTTCATGTTGCCGGCCCTGTTCATCATGTTGCTCCTGTTGGCGGCGTACGGCCATTTGGAAGGGGCCCCAGGCGCGGCTTGGCGGTTCATGTTCAATCCCGATTTCTCCAGTCTGACCTGGAGGAGCCTGTTGTTGGCTCTGGGGCAGGCCCTGTTTTCCGTTACTGTCGGCACCGGGGCCTTGTTGACCTACGGCGCCTATCTGTCCCGGGACTCGCGCCTGCCGGGGTCTTCCTGGTTGATCGCCATCAGCGACACCATGGCGGCCCTGCTGGCCGGACTGGCGATTTTCCCCATCGTGTTCGCCTCCGGATTAGACCCGGCGGGGGGAATGGGTTTGATGTTCGTCACCCTGCCGGTGGCCCTGGGCGCCATGCCGGGCGGACATTTCTTCAGCGTGGTGTTTTTCACTCTGGTGTTCTTCGCCGCCTTCACCTCCTCCTTAGCCATGTTGGAGCCGATAGTCTCATTTATGGAAGACCGGGGCCGCAAACGGTTCCGCACCGCCGCCATCGCTGGCGCGTTCATCTGGTTGGCGGGTTTTTCCTGCGTGTTGTCTTTCAACATCCTCAGCCAGTTCAAGCCCCTGTCCTTCATCCCCCTGTACCAGGGCCGGGACCTGTTCAGCATCATCGAGTTCACCGTGTCCAACATCATGTTGCCGCTGACCGCGCTGTTGGTGGCGTTGTTTGCCGGCTGGGTGATGTCCTCCGCCTTGCTGAGGGAGGAAATGGGCCTGAGGGGGGACCGCGTCTTCCAAACTTGGCGTTTTCTCGTTCGCTGGCTAGCGCCTGTCGGGGTGGGCAGCGTGTTGATCTTCGGCTTGGCGGCTTAGGGCCCTGTTGGTGCCTAAGCGCGTCTTGGAGACAGCGAGGAGCAATTAAAGCAGTTGGATTGCGTTTGGTATGAAAAAGATAAACCGACAAGAAGTGCTAAAGTATGTTGAAGAAAACATCGCAACTTTTCATCAGCAACGCATTGATAGTCTTAATAACTTGAAGTTATTGGAAGTCATCGCAAGGAAGAATCCCTATCTTCTCAAAGCGAAATACTTGCTGACTACTGGCGAGATTGTAAGCGGTTTAACAGATGCGCATATTTCTTCAAATGAAGAGACCATTTTTAACAACTGGCTGAAAGGTTTAGCTATTTTTGTCAATAGTAAAGTTTATGGCGGGTATAAGTCGGGCATTACAGGCATTGATCTCGAATTTAACAAAGATGGAATAAGATACATTGTAACGATTAAATCAGGGCCCAATTGGGGCAACGCTTCACAAATAGCTAAAATGATTGAGGATTTTAAAACAGCTAAGCTAGCACTGAGAACAAGCAATTCAAAGCTAAACATAACTGCTATCAATGGTTGCTGTTACGGGAGAAACAATAAAACGGACAAAGGGGAGTATTACAAGTATTGTGGTCAACGCTTTTGGGAATTCATATCCGGCGACAGCGAGTTATTTACTGAAATTATTGACCCACTTGGATATAAAGCCAAAGAAAAGAATGATGTCTTCATGGCATCGTATTCGCAGATGATAAATCGGTTCATCAAAGCGTTTGCAGACACATATTGCAAAGACAATGGAGAAATTGACTGGAAAAAACTGGTCATATTCAACTCTGCAATAGAAAGGCCCCCTAAGTAGTTAAGCTATGCCGTTATTTTTCCTTTAGGTGGAAGATGGTTTCAGCATAGGCGTTGGATCTGTCCTTTTCAACCCGGTTCAGCACCGGGCGTTTGAAGCGGTTGACAATCTCCATGCTGGCTAACTCGGCGATCTCGGGGTAAAGGTCGTATTTGTCATTCGCCACTAACAAGACATCGTAGTCTTCCCTGAGGCACCTTTTGCAGTTTTTCAAGACCTCCGCTATGCCCTGGGTGTAAGAATCTCGCGCTGTTTTTCCCTGGCCTTTGCACAAAGGCCCCACTTCCAATTCATCAGCCCGCGCTAAGCCAAACATCTCATAGGCGTAGGCATGTTGCTCGTGATAATCGATTAAACCCACATAGGGCGGGCTTGAAAAGATCCCTTTGATTTTTTGCCTTGTCAGCGTTTCCGGGAAACCGGCTTTTTTCGCCGCCTCAACAATATCGATACTCCTGCTGTCGCCTTGCAGGCAAATCTGAAAAGTCTCGGTTCGCAACTTCTTGAATTCGCCCAGCCGGTTCAGGGTGTCCACGGCGTATCTCTTCCACCAGCCGGCAATGGAAAACACTGGCCTGCACAGCTTGCCGTGCTTTTTGCAGTAGTAAGCGGAGGAGACAGGTTCCTTCAGGGTCCCTAAATCCGCATGCGTGGTCGCCCGGCAAGAGCGAGCCGTCCTGCTGAGAATAACGGCGAGCATCTTTCTGAGGCCTTGATCATCGAGCCGTTCGAATTCCTGAAGCATGAAGTCTATTTCTTCCCTGACAGGAGACAAAAACCATTTGTCTAAAAAGCTGTCATTTTTATCCTGTCTGATCCTGATTTTGCATTGCTCCGCCAAGGCAAAATAAACAGGTAAAAACTCTGCTTCTTTCTCTTTTGCGTATTCCATTTCCTCGATGAGCCCCTGGTTGATCTTTCTCTTGTACTCAGGCGATGGAAAATGTTTGGCGTTAAATTCCGCCAATGCCGCCGAGAGGCGTTCCTCAAAGGTCCCATTGTTTCTGTCAGCCTGAAAAGCCTCCAACTTTATCGTCAATTCCCGAGCCGCCTCAGCGACTCGGTCGAGATCATGATCTTGAACCTTGACATTAGCGATCATGCTGTTGAACAGGGACACATCTACGCTAATGGCGTGGAGGCCTAGCTCGTTGGCCTGAACCAAGGTCGTCCCGCTGCCGCAAAATGGCTCTAAAACAACGTCGCCCTGCTGGAAGAACGCCTCTCGTTTGAATTCGTCCGTGCGCTGGTCCAAAAAGTACTCCGCCAGTTGCGGGATGAATTTCCCCTTGTAGGGGTGCAGCCTGTGTACATGTTTTGTTCTTTCCTTCTCCTGACACTCCGCAAAAGACAGACGCCAGTTAAGATCGTCGCCTAAGGTTTCCTTCCACTCTTTTTCCTTGTTGAAGGAATCGTAGTAGGACTGCAACTCTTCCCGGTCAACCAGGGCGTTGCCGCGCTTGCCGTGTTTCTTAAGCTTGCCGTATTGAAGAAGATAGGAAATGTTGGAAGAGGAGATGTTGCGCCTGGTGTGCCGGGAGGCCCACTCCGCCGCTTGCCTCAGGTCGATGAGCGAGCCTTTTTCCTCAAACAAGCTCTGCTGGACCACTAGTTCTCCTCAGTTTTTGCTCAAGACGGAATAAGGCGCTTATTCCAGTGCGTTTTCAATCACTTCCTTTAGGCAATTAGGGTCGTTCAAAAAATACACGCCATCTTGTTTCCACTCGCTTAGGGTGCGTTGTTCGGGGTCGTCAATTTTCGACTGCGGCGTGACAGACAGCACATAGGCGCGCAAACGCAAATCCGGATCCTCCTTGCGAACTTGCTGTTCGACTTTTTTGATTTCATGGTGCAACTGCACCTTCTTCTGCTCCCTTCTCCCGAATCGGCTCAGCCCTTTCGGATCGAGAAACAACAAGTGCTGTAAGGTGGCGTCCTTCAGCCAAACGATGAAATCCGGGTAATAACCGTAGTCGTCGAAAAACGACACGCCCCGGCCGCGGGTCAGATTGCGAATCAGAAACAAGTCCTTGCCTTGCAGGCAATCATCGCCATCGGCAAGATCCGCTAATTTCTCGACGACTCTTTTCTCATCCACATTCAGCGGAATGGGTTGCACCATTACCACGCGCGCGCCTTCGGTGTAAAGCAACGGCTGGTAGGCATGGCGATTGTTTGTCTGAACGACGCCGATATTCAGGTTACTACTGTACCAAGGGTTCAAGCCATCCAACTGGCCTTCTCTGACGCATTTCGCCAGTTCTCGAGCGTCTTTGACTAACTGTTTCTCGGACGCCTCCACAAACATTTCGTATTGCTTGATGATGTTTGCGTCATTTTGCTCCAGCGTGGTGACCTCGATTTCCTTGTGTTCCCATTGCCGCCGTTGCTTGCGCCAGAATTGCTCAGCGTATTCCGCAATCAGCTCAACAGCCACTTCTTCCAGCTCGCCTACTTGCGCCACCGTCTCAGGATTGCGCCGCGCTGGTGGCAGGTAGAGTTCGTACCACTCATCGTTTTGCAACAGCGCCTCAACGGTCCGTTGCTCGAGCGCCAGGTTGCGCCAGCCTTTTCGTTGCTTGCGCAACAATAGCTGGTGATACACGCGGTTAACATCGAAAAGAGCAGTGAAAGGCTTGAGACTGCAAGTGTTCCGCATCTCGCCGTCGTCAGTCGCGACGCCATCCGACGAGACGGATTGCAATTGCGAGTACAAATCCAGACTCACGGAAGGACGGCCCTTGGCGGCAGGCTCTGGCAACGCGGGACGCTCCTCGGAAAGATCGTATTTGCTGCCTTCCTTAAGTCGAATCAATTTCAGATCCTTTCCTTTTCCAAAGTTCCAGGTTACCGGCAACTCGGACATCTCCTTTTCGGTTTGTATCCCTTCCGCTTGTAACATCTCGCGGAAAGTTTGCATGTAGTTAGCGCGCAAGCCGAAGATGTGCAACTTCTCCAATTCCGCCAACGCGGCGCTTTCATTAGGGAGTTCGGCGCCGCTTTCCTTATGTCGCTTCAGGCTCATGTTCCAACCTTTCAGGCGCACGCCGCGTCCGAACATCTGAATGATTTCCGGCCCCTCGCCAACGCCCACATGCATCAATCCCATGGTGCTTACGCGCCAGGAATTCCACCCGGCGATGAAACGGCGCGCGCCGATGACGACATTCACCGGCGAGTTCACCCGGTCAACTTCAGCGAAAAGCCGCGCCGCGAAGCCTCGCTCCCGCTCAATCTTCCAGTCCGGGTTGGGCGTCTCAGAGAGCAGTTTGTAAAGCTTCGCCGAGTCGCCGACATTGACCACGCCGAAGGGGGCCTTGTCGGCGACGCGCAGATGCAGTTCGCCCTCGCCGGTGGTCAGATAGACGACATGCAACTGCCCGACGCCGTGAAACAAGGTTTCGCACAAATCAGCGTAGAGGTCTTCGTCATCCTGCGGCAACTGGGAAAAGCGGCCAGCAAAATAATCGTTGTCGGCTTCATCGCGCAGTCCTGATTTGCCAGCCAGCAGGCGCGCCAACATCGCTCGCGCCTCAGCGCCATGAGCCAATATCCAAGCCAAAAATTGCAGGATGTTGATGACATCGGAACGGGTTTGATGGTCCGCTCGGCTCGTTCCAGTCACCGTCTTGCCGAGAAACACCCAGAGCGGCTTTGTCAGGTTGAACTCCTGCCAGCGCGCCGCCTTGTCGCGCCAGATGCGGCATTGTTGGTAGAAGGTCAGCAGGCAACCGAGTAGATACATGTTGCTGTTGTCGTCTTGAACCCCGCTCGGCAGATTGAGGATGGCGTAGTCCTTGCCGTAACCGTCGTTGTGAAAGCGGCGGTAGGAATAGTCGAACAGCAGGCACTTGCCGTAGGCGTCCAGCAGGTCGGCATTGTCGGGTCTGCTTGTTATCTGGTTAAAGGTGGCTGAGTACTCGAATGTGAAACCGCCGCGGGACAGCTCCTTGCGCCGTTCCCGCCACGCCTTGCCAGTGGCGCCCAGATGCCCCTCGTCCACCAACACCAGGTTGTTGTCGCCGAAGTCGGCCACGGCGACGCGCTTGACGCCTTTTTTTTCCGCCAGCTTGTTCAGATCTATGATCTCGATCTGCATAGACAATTCCGCCCGCGCCGCGCTTGAAAACAACCGCGCCGCCAGGTTGCTTTCGCGCAACTCGCGCTCGTGTTGCGCCGACATCTGTTCGTTGGGCGTAACCAGCACGATGTTGTTCAGCCGCTCGCCAGCTTCTTTCAGATAATGCTGATATTGCAAAATGTGCGCGTGCATTAAGAGCGTCTTGCCCGAGCCGGTCGCACTCTGGAAGGCAAGGGTGCGCAGGTCGTCCGGCGTGTAAGCCGGCAACGCAGTCAGGCCCCTTTTTCTCTTGATGTCGTTCAGGTCGGCACGCAGTTCCTCGGGGTCGGCGAAGTAACGGTGCAGGTAGCGTTCCGTGAACAGCAGGGCAAGATACTGGTGGGGCTTCCAGGTTCGGTTGCGCTCGGCGGTCATGCGCAGGCGCCGGCTGTGAGAGGTGATATGATCGTCGTATTGCGCGAGCTCGTCATGGGTGACTTTGGCGTTTCGGTAAAGGCGCAGGGCTTGGGCGTAAGCGCTTTCGCCGTTGGCTTCAATAGCAGGCTCAAGTTCGTTGGCGGCGCCTAATTGCTTGAGCATGGCGTCCATGTCGTCATAGCCGAACTCGGCGCAGATAAAACGATGCAGAGCCAGGCGGTTTAAGAGGCGCATTGGCGGAGCAAACTATTGTTGTTCACTGCAAGGTCTTCTCAAACATCAGTTCATGGAACACCGGCTCAATAGTCTTGGCGACCCAGGTTTCTTTGTTTTGCCTCATGGCGTCCAATGTGTGATCGCCGTTAGCGTATATCGCATCCAGAGCTTCGGAAAATTGTCGGCGATGGCGGGCAAACCACTTATCCAAGGCGGAGTAATCCATCTTTTCAACATCGCGCCAAATTATCAGGCAATTTTGCCCTCTGGCATCCGTGCCAGTAATGACGAGCGCGCCGTCTATCTGCTGGCGGGATTCCACGCGCAACCCAAGCAAATAGTTAAAAGTCTCTGGCAGATCCACCGGAACTTCCCGGCGCGCGCCGTCTCGCACCACGGACAGCGTGTAGGTGAAAGGATTCGTGAATGTTTTGCCCAATAAAGAGGCGCTGCCAGCGGTTTCCGCGCCCAGGGCGTAGCGCAACCTGTAGTCTTCGGCGAGTTTGTCATTCCCCGCCAGCGCGCCGTCATCCGGCTGTTTCAGTTCCAAGCTATCCATGGTGTCCTCGTAGGATTCCAGGCGGATGCGCTTGATCAGTTGCGCGCTGCCCTCTCGCGAAACGGGTTTGCCGTCTTTCCAGTCTTTGGAATAGATGACTTTCTTGATGCGCGGCAACAGGACGGCGTCAAAGTGTTGTCCCATTTCCACGAGGATGTATTTGCGCTCGCCGTTGTCTTCCCGGTTCAAGTTAATGACGGCGTGGCCTGTTGTGCCAGAACCTGCAAAGTAGTCCAGGACGATTCGGTTAGCAAAGCCATTCATGGAAGCAGTCAAACAGTCTTTGACCAACTCGATGGACTTGGGAAAATCAAAGTCCCTATCGCCAAGCATCCCCAGCAATTGCCTGGTCCCGTTAGCAGAGGCATATTGACTATTGTCCCACCAGGTCTTGGGCAAGGCCTCTTCGTCCATGCGTTTTTTGAAATCAATGGAAATTGCGCCGGATGAAGAACGTCGAACGCGATACTCGCTTGGCTCGTTTAGTATTCGCGTATGCCCTCGGTGCCAGTTTCCTTCGCCCTCGTTGCCAGCGAGCGTTCGGCGCGGATAGACAGTTGTCTCATCGGGGGTTGCAGACTCGAGCAAAGTCCAGCTTCGGGCGTCTTCATTCCACTCCATGTCCGGGATGCGGATTTCGTCTTGCTCGTTAACGAAAATCGGGAAAAACAGTCGAGGGGCATCTTCGCGTCTGGCGTTGGTGCCGGAGCGAATGAGATTCGTCCACATGAAGCGTCCCTTATCATCTTCTTGGGGATAACTGCGCTTCTGACTATCGGTCTTGTCAAGGGGGGCCGGAGTGGTTTGTTCAGTCTTTCCATAGAACAACGCATACTCATGAGCGGGCGCGAATCGCCTTTTTGTTTTTCTGCCAGCCGGGTTTGAGCGAACTGCGACCACGCCTAATTCCGTGTGGAAATTCTGCGCCATAATTGCGCGCAATTTAGAGACTTCTTCATCGTCAATCGCAACGCATATAACGCCATCCTCTTTTAGCGCTGATTGCGCAAGCGACAAGCGGTTTTCCATAAGCGATAGCCAGGATGAATCTTTGTATCCATTTTTGTACAGAATGGCGGAAGCATCGGTGTTGTACGGCGGGTCGATGTACACGCACTGCACCTGTTCCCGATACCGTGTCTGCAACAGGTTGAGCGCCTGAAAGTTTTCGCCGTGTATCAGCACCCCATCGGTCTGCTCATCCAAGGACCCGGCCGCGGACAACGCCGCCAACAATTTGTCAACGAAGTCGCGCGAGAAATGGCGCGTATCCAACACCAAGTGCGGATTGGTCTTCAGGAAATCCACGGAAGGCGGAATGTTCCAGGTCTCGTTGCCGTTCCCCAGGTCGCCCACGATCTCATCCAGGGCAAACAGCTTCTCCCATTCCTCGCACTGGGCCCGGTTGGCGGCGATCTCTGGGTAAAACTTCTCTGGCACCCGGTCGAGCGTCACGCACCAGTTTGTCTCTAACACAAACTTTTTCTTGAGCCAAAGTTGCTTTTGAAAATCCTCCAGTTGCGCCAGGAAATCGATGATTTTGCCGCCGACATGCCGAATCGCGCGCACCCGCGCTAAGGCTCGGTCTAAGCGCAAGGCGTCGCCTTGCTCCAGGTCGTCCAGGTTCAACACTTCGGTGTTCAGATACAGGTCCAACTCGAGGCGCAGAAAACCTTTCAGGTCTTTGTGGATAAAGTAGTCAAAACTATTCTTGGCTGTGTATTGCTCAATGTGCTTCGCCAACAACACGCGCTCGCCGTTGGCATCGGTCGGCGCTGGCGCGGTCAGCAAAGTCCGCCACTCCGCATCCACCGCGGTTGCGTTTAAGATGCGCTCCACCGTTTTCTCATTGATCCGGCCCTGTTGTTTAGCGCCGTTGCCCTGCCATGTTTTCTCTTCGTCTCTTGTCAGCGGTCGGTGCTCGAATTGCGCGACCAAATCCCCGTCCTTCACGGCGACAGCGCCATCGTTCTTAGCAAGCAAGAAGCGGCGCTGTCTCCCATTGGCTTCCTTGATGTTGTCTTTCTCGTTGTCCGCCGCCGCCATCTCGAAGCGCGCGCGCCGCGCCGTTGCGCCGCTTCCCACTGTGAACGCATAAGAGGCGTAATTCTCCGTTGTCTTGATGTAATACGAATCGGCGTTGGCCCAATGCAGTTTTACTTCCTCGCCATCGTAGGGGACCAGATAGGACGAACGGCCGCCGCTGGCGTAGCGGCGCTGCGACAAGAAATCGCCCTCGGCGTAATAACGAGCAAAGAAGTTGCTTAGATGGTTGTACACATCGGCTTCGGCGGCCAGGTCTTTTCTCATCTCCCTCAGGCGCGCCTTAAACTCCTGGATCTGAGGCGCCTCTTCGGGATTGACCCCCAGTTTGCGGGCTGCTTTAACAGCCTCCCGCATTTCTGACTCCAAGTGGGTGATATCTTCCTCACTGGCAAGATTCAAGCTTTCCTTTACCTGCGGCAATAAATCCTTGTCGAGGAACGCCGTGACCTCGGCGGATTTCATGTTCATGATTCGGTACAGACCAAAATCCAGATCGCCGCGGTCCAGCTGAAACATCTCCAGCAACAGCGCCTTCAACCTGTCGATGTTTTTCTTGGTGGTGGACGAATTGTTTGCCATAACCAAGACCCTCTATGAAGGATTGAAGTCTGTCATTCCCATGCTTTGAAGTTGGCGGAGGGGCAAAGCCCCGCAGGCGCCGGTGCCGGGCTAAAGTGTACCAAAAAACGGAGGGGGAAACAAAGGGGCGGCGATAGCGGGGCCGGGACGGCAAGATGGCGGGGGCAAGGATGGCGGGGGCCGGGGCTACGCAGGGGCGGCGGGGCAGGGGCCGCACAGGAGCGGCGGAGGCCGGGGCCGCGCAGGAATGGCGGGGGCCGGGGTGCCGCGCCCCCGCTGGTGCCGCAGGAACAGCCGGGCCTATCAACGCAACGCCAACAGCCGCTCCGCCAAGCCTGGCCCCTGGCCCGGCTTGCTCCAGGGGCAGACCTGTATGCAGATCCCGCACCCGTAAGTCTTGGCGAAGTAGGGGACGCACTTGTCAAAATCCACATACCATTTTTCGACGCCGCGCACCCATTGTTTGGAGTTCGCAATGGCGTCGGCGGGGCAGTCCACCGCGCAACGCTGGCAACGCAGGCAAAGATCGTCCACCGCGATGTCAACGGGCTGGTCGGTGGTCATGGGCAGGTCCGTCAGCACCGTCGCCAAGCGAAAGTTCGAGCCTAACTCCCGGTTGATGAGGGAACCGTGCTTGCCCAGCTGGCCCAAACCCGCCTGGATGGCGATGGGGATGTGCAACAGATCGGCGCTTTCGCAATAGGCGCGGGCTGGCCAGCCTGATTTGCGGATGCGGGCCGCCAATTTGATCGCGATGCGGGTGATTTCGGTGTAGGCCCGCAAGGCCTCAAGCCCGCCTTTGGGTTGGGCGACCTGAGAGTCCAGCAACTCGAAATTCATGGGATAAGCGATTGAGATGGCGTATTTGTGGGTTTTTTCGATGCCCTCGTACAAGGCCTCCGAGGTCAGCGCAGCGACGCCTGCAGCGCCCGCGCCTAAACGGCGGGCAAGTTGCTTGATCTCCCTGGCCATGGCGTCCGGGTCAGTGACTTCGACGCGCCGCGGCGCGATGGCGCCGTCGGCATTGCGCAACAACCACCTTGAGCTCATGCCCTTGATGAACAATCTGAAGGGCATGGTCATAAGAAAGAACCATTCCAGGGCCTCCCATTCCACTTTGCGGAAGCCCGAGCTATGGAAAATTTGCACGGGCCGGCGCCAGGCGGTCTCCCCCAGTCCGTTGATGTCGTTGCCGGACTTGGGCGCGGCGCGGTATCTGAAGGCATAGACTGGCGCGGGCCAAGGGGCGCGGCTCATTGTTTCTCCCCCCTCATGTCTTCAAGGATGATCTGGGTCTGGTCTTTTTGCGCCTGCTGATAGGCGCGTCTCAGGCGCCGGCCCCGGGTTAGCCAGACGCCGAAAAAGCTCAGGCTGTCCATTAGCAGGGCGAGGTCTCGCCGCAGGCGTTGCCCCCAGGTCGGATTGCTCAGGCAATATCTTTCTTCAAAGGAGCTCATGGATGGAGACGCCAATCCCCGGTCTGTTTGTGGGATAATCCCGCAAGCCGCACGCACGGCTGGCGCTTCTTTTTAACATGAAAATCACCAGCGGGAAAGTCATCGTCACCTGTCCAGGGCGCAATTTCGTCACCTTGAAGATCGCCACCGACGCCGGGGTGGAAGGCCTGGGGGACGCCACCCTGAACGGGCGGGAGCTGGCGGTGGCGTCTTATCTTGAGGATCATGTCATCCCCTGCCTGTTGGGGCGCGACCCCCGGCAATCGGAGGACATCTGGCAGTTTCTCTACCGGGGCGCTTACTGGCGGGGCGGGCCAGTGACCATGACGGCCATCAGCGCGGTGGACACGGCGCTGTGGGACCTCAAGGCGAAACTGGCGAACATGCCGCTGTACCAGTTGTTAGGCGGCAAGAGCCGCCGCGGGGTGATGGCGTATGGCCACGCCAATGGGGAGGACATCGCCCAGACCGTGGACGAAGTGGGCCGGTACATGGACCTGGGCTACAAGGCCGTGCGGGCGCAGACGGGAATTCCGGGCCTGGCCTCCACCTACGGAGTGGGCCGGGACAAGCTGTTTTACGAACCCGCCACGACGGGTCTGCCAGTGGAAGAAACCTGGTCAACGGAAAAATATCTGCGCCACATCCCGGCCTTGTTCGAGAAGCTCCGGGAGCGTTACGGGTTTGAAGTCCATTTGCTTCACGATGTCCATCACCGCCTGACCCCGGCGGAAGCGGCCCGGTTAGGCAAGGATCTGGAAGACTGCCGCCTGTTCTGGTTGGAAGACGCAGTGCCGGCGGAAAACCAGGCGGGATTTCGCCTGATTCGGCAACACACCGTGACGCCCCTGGCCGTCGGCGAGGTGTTCAACACCATCTGGGACTGCAAGGCCCTCATAGAGGAGCAACTCATCGACTATGTCCGCGCCTCTGTGGCCCACGCCGGCGGGATCACTCATCTGCGCCGCATCGCCGATCTCGCGGCCCTGCACCATGTTCGCACCGGTTGCCACGGCGCCACCGATCTCTCGCCGGTCTGCCTGGGGGCGGCTCTGCATTTTGACCTGTGGGTGCCGAACTTCGGCATCCAGGAATACATGCGCCACACGCCGGAAACCGACGAGGTGTTTCCCCACGATTATGTCTTCGAGGACGGCTTCTTCCACCCAGGCGAGGCCCCGGGCCACGGCGTCGCCATAGACGAGAAGCTGGCGGCGAAGTTTCCTTATCAACGGGCCTATCTGCCGGTCAACCGCCTGGAAGACGGCACCCTGTGGCATTGGTAGGGCAGGGAGGGCGGCCATGCCGGACTGCGATGTAGCCATTGCCGGCGGCGGGCACAACGCCCTGATCTGCGCCGCGCTGTTGGCCAAAAAGGGCCTGAAGGTCCTGGTTGCCGAGCGCAACGACTGGGTGGGGGGCGGCGTCCTCACCCGCGAGGTCACCCTGCCGGGCTTCAAACACGATCTGTTTGGCTCCTCCCATGTCTGGATCCACCTGAACCCCGATTTCAGGGAACTGCAGCCCGAGCTGGAGCGGCACGGCCTGAAATACCTATGGTCGGAAGACCACATCACCGGCCATCCCAACAAGCGCGCGGGGCCGGGGATCATCGTCTATAAGGATGTGGACAAGACCTGCGCCTCCATTGCGGAATACTCTCCCGCCGACGCCCGCCGCTACCGGGAGATCTACGAGGAGTTTGGCGAGATCCGCGAGGGGGTGATAAAGGGCATGTTTTCTCCCCCGGCGCCCCCCAGCTACCTGTATCAGACCTTGGAAAACAACCCCGAGGGCCTGCGCCGTTTGCGCGACTACCAGTTGAGCGCGCGCCAGTTCACCCTGGAGAATTTCGAGAACGACCATGTGCGCGCGTTTATCCTGGGCTGGGCCATGGCCCCGCAGATCCTGCCAGATCAGCCCGGCACGGCCGCGGGCTTCTATGTGATGATCCCCAGCATTCACTACTACGGGCAGGCCATCCCCGAAGGAGGCAGCGGGATGCTGTCGGAGGCCCTGAGGCGCTATGTGGAAGCGAACGGCGGCGCGATCCTGACCGGCGCCACCGTGGGCAAGTTCATCGTGGAGGATGGCGCTTGCCGAGGGTTTCGCCTAGCGGATGGCGCCGAGATCACGGCGGGGCAGGCGGTTGTTTCCGCCCTGGATCCTTATCAGACCTACCTGCGCGGTTTTGAAGAAGGCGTGTTGCCGGAGGATTTTCTCCGCCTGGCGCGCAATTTTCAATTCGGCAATGTGACCATAGTCCGCGTTCATTACGCGCTGAACGAGGCGCCCCGCTTCCGCAACGGCGCGGAAATGGACCAGACCCCGTTTCAGCGCATCTTCGGTTCCTTGGCCGACATCGACAAGCAGTACCAGGAGATCGCCGGGGGCCTGGCCCCCACCGACCCGTTTCTGTGGACGGCATGCTGGACCACTATGGATCCCACCCGCGCGCCAGCGGGGAAACACACCCTGATCATGGACACCTTCGTTCCCATCGAACTGGCTTCCGGCGCGGACTGGGAGCAGCTTGGCCCCGATTATGTGAACCAGGTCTTGCTGAGGCAGTTGCGGGCCTACGCGACCAACATGGACGATGACAACATCCTGGCCCAGTATGTGGAGACAGGCCCCAGCTTGGCCCGGGCCAACCTGTGTTTTCACCAAGGCTCCACCACCGGGGGCGAGCGCACCCTGGCGCAGACCGGCGCCTTCCGGCCTTTCCCGGGCTACGCCCATTACCGCGGCCCGGTCAAAAAACTCTACATGACCGGCCCCTCCTGCCATCCGGGCGGCGGCATCTGCGGCATGGGGAGCATCGCCGCCAATGAGATTCTGCTGGATTTAGGGTTGCGGAAAGAGGATGATGATCTTGAATTTTAGCGAGGCGCGTCATGTCTGAAAAAACCAAAGGAGTCGCCCCCTACACCGCGTTGGTCGTGCAGCCAGAAGTGACCGTGGTGAAAAAACGGGAAGACATCAGCAAGAACCTGGACCGGGTTTGCAATCTGATCCACTTCGGCGTGGGTTATTTCTGGGAAGAGCCAGTGCGCCTGGTGGTGTTGCCCGAATACTTCCTGCAAGGCGTCGGGACGCCGGGCCGGGGCGAGAGCCAGCTCAAAGATCAAATGGACAAGGTGGTGGTCATTCCCGGCCCGGAAACGGAACAGCTGGGGGAGCTGGCGAAGCAATACGGCTTGTACATCGTCGCCGGCGGCGTTTGCGAGGAACTGCCGGAGTTTCCGGATCGCTGGTTCAACACCAACTTCATCATCGGCCCGGAAGGGGAGATCGCGCTCAAATACCACAAGTGGCATATTCCCGCCTACATCGGCTTAGGCACCAGCCCCCATGATCTCTTCGATGCCTACCGCGAGAAGATCGGCGGCGACATCAAGGACCTGTTCCCCGTCATCGACACCCCCATAGGCAAGCTCGGCACCATGACTTGCCATGATGGTTGCACCCCGGAGGTGTCCCGCGCCCTGGGCTACAACGGCGTGGAAGTCATCTGCCACCCTGGCGCCATCCAGGAGGTGGAAGGGGTGTCGGAACCCTGGGACTTCTGGATGTTCACCCGCCGTACCCGCGCCCACGACAACATGTGCTATCTGTTAGGCGCCAACTGGGGCAAGGTCAATTACGATTACTACCCCAGGGCCTTTTGCCCCGGCGGCTCTTTCGCCATCGATTACACCGGCATGGTCATGCGCCATGTCCCTTACCCGGAGGAGCAGGTGTTGGCGGTTTCCATGGACATAGAGGCCCTGCGGCGGCATCGGACCAAGGCCATCCATAATTGCTGGGTTGATGTTCGCGCCGAGGGATTTCGCCAGATTTACGAGAAGCCGATTTATCCGCCCAATCGCTTCCCGCCGGGCAAACCGCCCCGCAGCCTGTCCGAGAAGGTGTCTGTCTGCAAGGAGGTGTTCGATGGGCTTTACGCCAGCGGCCAGTTCACGCCGCCAGCGGGGTACGGGCCGGAGGACATCTCCCGGTTGCTGGAGGAGCGGATAAAGTACGCCCAGGAGACGGGGCGCCTGAAGGGAAGCTGAAAGTGAGAGTGCGCAGCAAGCTGGCGGATGTTGAATTTCGGTTCGGCGCGTTCGAGCGCAAAAAGGATCACCTGATTATCCACAGCGCGCCAGAGCAGTCCATGCCGACCCGGGTGCAGGTCAGCCCCGACGATGTGGCGACGGCCCTGGTCAGGGCCCTGGCCAGTCCCGGGGCGTGGCTGTACTTCGCCGGGTTCCCGTTTTTTCTGTTGCGGCACCGCTGGCGCCGGCGCCATTCGGTCCCGCGGCGCTGAGGCGAGGACTGGTGCCGGATGAGAGATTCGAACTCCCGACAATCCGCTTACAAGGCGGGCGCTCTACCGGCTGAGCTAATCCGGCGTTGAATGTTGGGGACAAAGTGTAACACAGCATCGCGAGCGCGTTGTCGCCGCGTCTTGTCACCAGGGCCATGAGTCTGCGGGTCCGGCTTAATCTGCTGCTTATCGTCCTGTTTGTCTTCGTTCTGGCGACCGGGAGCGTCTATGCGATCCAGGGGGCCCGCAAGGTGGTCAGGGAGGAGACGCAATCGGCGGCCCGGCTCACCTCCATCCTGGTGGAGGCCAACATCGCCGCGGCGCAGGAGTCGGGGGCCTCAGGGCTGTCGGAAAAATTGTTGCGGGAATTGGCGCGCCTGGAACCCATGCGGCATCAGCGGATCGTGATCAATGTCGACGGCGACCTAAGCGCCAATCCGCTTCCGCCGCCCATGGACGCGGACGCCCCGGCCTGGTTTGTCGGCTTGGTCAAGCCCCCCGCCACCTATTTCAGGCGGGTCATCGCCAATGAGGAGGCCCTGGGGGCGGCGATCACCATCTTCGCCGACCCTTCCGCCGAAATCGCCGAGGCCTGGCGAGAGACTCGCAACTTCCTGTTGTTGCTGGTGCTGTTCACGGCCCTGGCGAACCTGGCGATCTATTTCATCCTAGGCCGGGACCTGGCACCCATAGAGGCGATCCTCGCCGGGCTGGAGCGCATAGAGCAGGGCGACTACAGGTTGCGGTTGCCCGCCTTCAGCACCACGGAATTATCCCGCATCTCCGACCGTTTCAACCACATGGCCGCCGTGCTGTTGAAAAGCCGGGAAGAGAACAAGGCCCTGACCCGGCGCTCCCTGGAGATACAGGAGCAAGAGCGCCGCTATTTAGCCCGGGAACTGCACGATGAGCTGGGGCAGTCCCTGAGCGCCATCAAAGCGGTGGCGACCTCCATGGAACAGGCCGGCGCGGCCGGCGGCGCGGCGACGGTGGATGCCGCCAGAGTCATCAAGAAGACCGCTGAGGAGATGTACGGCGTGGCCCGGGGGCTGATGCGCCGCTTGCGCCCGGCCGCGTTGGACCAGCTGGGCCTGGCGCCGACCCTGCAAGAGCTGGTGGATGACTGGAACGCCGCCCACGGCGAGACCTTTTGCCATTTGGACCTGCAGGGCGACTGCGCGGGGTTGGCGGACGAGGTCAACATCAATGTGTACCGGATCATCCAGGAAGGCCTGACCAATGCGGCCAAACATGGCGGCGCGAAGAATGTCCAGGCCTTGGTGAAGAACAAGGGGGACGCCGGACTGCTGTTGCAAATCTCAGATGATGGCAAGGGCTTTGACCCGGACCAGGCCGGGAAGGGCTTGGGCCTGCGGGGGATCCGGGAACGGGTGGAAGTCATGGGGGGGGAGTTCAAACTTGAGACGGGGCCGAACCAAGGCGTGAAGATCGCCATCACCCTGCCGGTTTCGCGGGATTAGCCCATGGCAGGCAAGATCCGAATCTTATTAGTGGATGACCATGCTGTGGTGCGGGCCGGTTACCGACTGTTGCTGAGGCAATCGGAGCGCATCGAGATCGTCGCCGAGGCCGAAACCGGGGAACAGGCCTGCAAGTTGTTCGCGGAGCTGAACCCGGATTTGGCCCTAATGGACATTTCGCTGCCTGGCATGGGCGGCCTGGAGGCGATCCGCCGCATCACGCGCCGGGACGCCGCCGCCAAGGTGTTGGTCTTCAGCATGTACGAGGATCCCGTTTTTGTTGATCAGGCGGTGCGCGCCGGCGCCAGGGGGTATCTGACCAAGAACAGCGCCCCGGAACTTCTGCTCACGGCCATCGAGGAGGTCGCCGCGGGGGGAACGCACCTGGACCGCGACATCGCCCAGCGCCTGGCCTTTCAGAAGGCGCGGGACGAGGCCGGGCCTTTTTCGGGCCTGTCAACCCGGGAGTTTGAGATCTTCTGCCTGCTGGCGGAGGGGCTGAACGCGGCGGAAATCGCCCAGCGGCTGTCCATAGGATACAAAACGGCGGCGAATTACAGCGCGCAGATAAAAAACAAGTTGCAGGTTCGCACCGCCGCCGAGCTGGTGCGCCTCGCCATACGCCACAACATCGTGCAAGCCTGAAAGCCGCAGGCCCGTTTTCATCGCGCCGGGCGGGATTCTAATCGTCGATGACGACGCCCCAGGGAAATTTGCCCACTTTGATGGTCTTGATGACCTGGTCGTTTTCGGTGGCGATGACGGAGACGGTGCCGCTGACCCCGTTGGTGGTGAACACCCGCTTGCCGTCTTTGGACATGGCCAGGCCCCAGACCCGTTTGCCCACCGGCACTTTCTTGAGCAACTCCAGGTTGTCGGCCCTGAGGACGATGATCTGGTTGGCGCGCCCGCCCGCCACATAGAGCTTGCTCTCATCCTTGCTCAGGAGCACATCTTTGGGCTTGGCCTTCTCGTCGGCGATCTTCCTGGTGGCGATGATCGCATGCTTTTCCATGTCGATTTTCTTGACCTCGCCGCTGATCTCGGAGGTGGCGTAGGCCAATGCGCCGCTGTTGTTGAACACGGCCGCCCGCGGCCTTGCCCCCACCAGGATGTTGGCGATGATGTCGTGTTCCGGCACCCTTATCACATGGAGCATGTTGGTGGACTCGCTGGTGATGATGACCTGCTTGCCATCGGGGGAAATGGCCACGCCCTCTGGCTCCAGGCCCACCGGAATCTCCGCCAGTTGCCGCCCCGTGACAGGGTCGAAGACCGAGGCCTTGGCATCGTCCTCGTTGGAGATGTAGATGTCGCCATTGGGGTGGACGGCAAAGGCTTCCGGGTCTGAACCGGCCTCGAAGGTCCTCAGCAATTCCAGGGTTTCCAGGCTGACGACCGCGATGGCGTTATCCTCGCTGACCGCCACATACAGCTCCGCGCCGTCCGGCGAGATGCCTATTCCCCTGGGCCGGTTCCCCACCGCTATGGTCTTTTCGACCTCCAGGGAGGCGCCGTTGATGATGGATATGTCGTTGCTGCGCTCATTGGTGACGAAGATGCGGTTGCTGGCCCCGTGGGCCAGTTGCAAACAGCCCCAGAGCAACAGGGCCGCGCTGACAAGGTGTTTCATCGCGTACTCCAGTTTTTTTTATGGTTTGCAGGAAGGGCGGCCCAGGCTGTCAACATCGTCGGGCCGCGCTACGCCTCTGACTGGCGCTTCCCCTAAAAGTTCCCCGTTGGCGGAAGCGATCAGGATCAGCTGACGCAACTGGCCGGTGTCGCGGAAGTTCAGGTCCAGGCCTTTCTGGCCGTCGAAAGACAGGTCGGTCTTAAGATGCCGCAACAACGCCGCCGGGTCCCTGAGGTTTTTTCGGACGATGGAATCCGAGATCATTTTGACCGCGGCCCAGCCGGCCCAGGCGCGCTGATCCATAGGCTGGGAAAAGGCCTTCCTGAACCGTTTGTTCAGGTCCCGGGCGGCGAATTTCACAAAATCCGGATGCCAGCCTGAGGCCCTTATCTCCGCGCCAGGCGACTTTTGCCGCCACTGCCCCTTGGCGTCTTCCAACATCCTGTCGCTGGGGATGACATGGAGGAGATTTTGGCTGCAGGCCTGCCTCAGGGCGTCATCGCCCGCGCCCACATTCAGCACGGCGCGCCCCGGGAAACGGCGCCCCGCCCGGCCCAGGGTTTCCGCGCTAGAGGCAATGATGAAGGCCATGAAGGGGCTGGGATCCAAGCCCTCAAGGTCGGCGGCGGCGAACCGGCTCAGTGAGTAATTCCACCCCAAAAACCGCCCTTGCAGGTTCGCTTCCTTCACCCCCTGCAAGACGCCGTTGTAGGCGCTGTCGGCCTCAGCGCCTATGAACGCCAGCCTGAGGGCCGTCTCCGCGCCGGCGCCGGCGGTCCCCAGGAAAAGCGGGAGCGTCAGAGCCGTTGCCAAAAATGTTTTCACTATTGTTGCGTCCCAATCTGTTGTGTTACACTGATTCAGAAAGCCCGGCCATCATAGCAAAAAGAGGGCGGGGCGCGGGGATTCTTCACCCAGTTGGCGGAAGATTCCTTTCCGGCTTATAATAAGCGCGTCTGGCGATGCCACTTGCAGATTGGGGAGGAAACGATGCTGAAAGCGCTGCAAATCGAACCGGAGAAATGCACCGGTTGCCTGCAATGCGAACTGGCCTGTTCCTTTCAGGCGGAGGGAGTGTTCAACCCCTCGAAATCTCGCATCAAGATCTTCACCTTCCATGAGGAAGGCCGCTTTGTTCCCTACACCTGCACGCAGTGCAGCGAGGCCTGGTGCCTCCATGCCTGCCCGGTGGAGGCCATCGTCCTCAACGAGGACACGGGCTCCAAGGATGTGTTGGCCGATGTTTGCGTGGGTTGCAAGGTGTGCACCATCGCCTGTCCCTTCGGGACCGTGAACTATGACCAAGATAGCAAGGTGGTCTATAAATGCGATTTGTGCGGCGGCGACCCCGAGTGCGCCAAGGCCTGTCCGACCGCCGCCATCACTTATGTCGATGCCGATCACACCGGGCTGGAGCGCATGCGCGCCCACGCGGCGCAGAGCGCGGGCGTCGGCGGCTCGTCGTCCTGAATCCACTTTACCCTCAATAACTGGAGGTCGAAAAAATGGCTTGGGCCAACAATGTGTTAAGAGTGAACCTGACCGACGGTTCCATCACCAACGAACCCCTGAACATGGACTGGGCCGGGCAATACCTGGGGCAGCGCGGCCTCGCCACCAAGTACCTGATGGAGGAGATCGACCCCAAGTGCGACGCCCTGGGGCCGGACAACAAGCTGATCATGACCACCGGTCCCCTGACCGGCACCATGGCGTCCACCGGCGGCCGCTACTCAGTGGTGACCAAGAGCCCGCTGACCGGCGCGGTGGCTTGCTCCAATTCCGGCGGTTTCATCGGCACCGAGATCAAAATGGCGGGCTGGGACATGATCATCTTCGAGGGCAAGTCCCCCGAACCGGTCTATTTGCATCTTGAAAACGACAAGGCGGAACTGCTTTCCGCCGCTGAGATCTGGGGCAAATCGGTGTGGGCCGCGGACGAGTGGTTGCACAAGAAGCACCAGGATTCACTGCTGAAAATCGCCGCTGTAGGCCGCAGCGCCGAGGCCGGTTGCCTGTATGCGTCTATCGTGAACGACCTGCATCGCGCCGCTGGCCGTTCCGGGGTTGGCACGGTCATGGCGTCCAAAAACCTCAAGGCGGTGGCGGTGCGCGGCACCAAAGGCGTGGGCAAGACCATTAAAGACATGGGCAAGTTCATGCGCGCCGTCAACGAGGGCAAGAAAGTCCTGGCGGACAACGCCGTCACCGGCCAGGGTCTGCCCACCTACGGCACCAATGTCCTGATGAATGTCATCAACGAGGTGGGGGGCATGCCCACCCGCAACATGCGCGAGGTGCAGTTCGAAGGCGCCTCCAAAATCTCCGGCGAGGCCATGCACGAGCCGCGGGCCAGCGACGGCAAGCCCAACCTGGTGACCAATGCGGGCTGTTGCGGTTGCACCATCGCCTGCGGGCGCATCTCCACCATAGATCGGGGCCATTTCTCCATAGAAAACAAGCCGCAATACTGGGGCTCTTCCGGCGGCCTGGAGTACGAGGCGGCTTGGGCCCTGGGGTCGGACACCGGCATAGACGACATCGACGCGTTGACCTATGTGAACTTTCTGTGCAATGAAGACGGCATAGACCCCATCTCCTTCGGCGCCACCGTGGCCGCGGCCATGGAGCTGTTCGATCTGGGGGCCATCACCACGGAGCAGACCGGCGGCGTCGAATTGAAGTTCGGCTCCCCCGAGGCCCTGACCTGGGCCGCCGAGGCCACCTGCAAGGGCGAGGGCTTTGGCAAGGACCTGGGGCTGGGTTCCAAGCGCCTGTGCGAAAAATACGGCCATCCGGACTTGTCCATGACGGTCAAGGGGCAGGAGTTTCCCGCCTACGACCCCCGCGCCATACAGGGAATGGGGCTGGCTTACGCCACCTCGAACCGCGGCGCCTGCCACCTGCGCGGCTACACGGTGTCCGCCGAGGTCATGGGCGTGCCGGAGAAGATCGACCCCCACGCCACCGATGGCAAGGCGGAACTGGTCAAGGCCTTTCAGGACGCCACCGCCATCGTCGATTCCACCGGCCTGTGCGTTTTCACCACCTTTGCTTGGAGCCTGGACGACATCGCTCCCCAGGTGGCGGCGGCATGCGGCGAGGACTGGACCTCCGAGGCCATGTTGGAGGCCGGCGAGCGCATCTGGAACCTGGAGCGCGAGTTCAATTTGGCCGCCGGGCTGGTGGGCGCGGACGACACCTTGCCGCCGCGGTTGTTGAAAGAAGCGGCCAAGACCGGCCCCGCCAAGGGCCTGGTGAACAAATTGGACGAGATGTTGCCCGAGTACTATGAGGTCCGCGGCTGGGATCGGCAGGGCGTTCCCAAGGAGGCCACGCGCCAGCGCCTGGGCTTGGCGACCGCCTGACCCGGCGATGAAACATGTCGTCATCGGCGCCGGCCCGGCCGGCGTCATCGCCGCGGAGACCCTCAGGCGGAACGACGCTTCCTGTTCCATCAAGCTCATCAGCGGGGAGTCAGAGCCGCCGTATTCCCGCATGGCGTTGCCTTACTACCTCACCGGCGACATCGCCGAGGAGGGGACTTATCTAAGGAAATCCGCCTCGCATTACGCCGCCCGCGACATAGAGCTGGTCCAGGGCCGGGTGGCGAAGGTGGATGCCGCCGCCCACTCCCTGACTCTGGAGGAGGGCGGCGACCTGGCGTTTGACAAGTTGTTGATCGCGACGGGCTCTCATCCCCTGCGTCCGCCTGTCCCGGGCCTGGACCTGCCCGGCGTCCATGCCTGCTGGACCCTGGAAGATGGCCGCAACATCGCGCAAAAGGCGGTGGCGGGGACTGATGTGGTTCTGATGGGGGCGGGTTTCATCGGCAGCATCATCCTGGAGGCCCTGGCTCTGCGCGGGGTCAAGCTGACGGTGATTGAAATGGGAGACCGCATGGTGCCGCGCATGATGGACCAGACCGCGGGAAACCTGATCAAGAAGTGGTGCGAGGCCAAGGGCGTCGCCGTGCTGACCTCCACCCGGGTGGAGGCCATCGAAGGGGACAATGGCGGCGGGTTGGCGGTCAAACTGGACAATGGCGAGGCGCTGAGGGCCGGGCTGGTGGTCGCGGCCACAGGCGTCGCCGCCAATGTCGGCTTCCTGGAAGGCAGCGGCGTGGAAACGGATTTCGGCGTGTTGGTGAACGACCGGTTGCAAAGCAACTGCGAGGATGTGTACGCGGCGGGCGATGCGTGCCAAGGCAAGGACTTTTCCACGGCGGAGTTCAGCGTCCAGGCCATTCAACCGACCGCCGCCGACCATGGCCGCATAGCCGCCCTGAACATGGCGGGCCGGGCCATGCGCCACCAGGGCAGCGTCAACATGAATGTGTTGGACACCATGGGCCTGGTTTCCACCTCGTATGGCCTGTGGATGGGCGTCGATGGGGGCGAAACGGCGTCCCTCGTCAACCCGGAACGGTATCGCTATCTCAGCCTGCAATTTCAGGACGATGTCCTTGTGGGGGCCCAGGCCCTGGGTCTGACCAACCATGTGGGGGTTTTGCGGGGGCTGATACAGACCCGGCTGAAACTGGGCAAATGGAAGAAACACCTGTTGCATGACCCGACCCGCATCATGGAAGCCTACCTGGGGGCCACGCAAGCTATAGGCCACAACGCCGGGACCCTGTGAAGCTCACGCTCAAGCTCTACGCCAGTTTGTCTCAATACCTTCCTGCGGAGGCCCGGGACAACCAGTTAATCGTGGAAATCGCCGCCGGTCACACCGCCAACGAGGTCATGGACCGGTGCAAGGTGCCCCGGGAGATGGCCCACCTCGTGCTTTTGAATGGCGTCTATGTCAAGCCGGAAGATCGCAACCGGGCTGTGTTCAGCGACGGGGACACCCTGGCGATTTGGCCCCCGGTGGCCGGTGGCTGAGGCAACCGGCTGAAGCCGCCGAGAAGATGCGGCGGCCCGTTTTCCCTCCTGGCGAGAGCCGCCAACAGGCGCCTGAGGCCGAGCCGCCTTTTCGACTGACCCGCAGAATGGGCGTCTCCCATGGGGAGTTTTTTCGGCTGTTGCCCAAGGCGGTTCAAAGCGCGCCGGTTGCCCAGCAGGGGGGCCAGGTGGTGGTGGAAACGGACCAGGGTCGGGTGGCGATTGCCTTGGGGGCGGAGTCGCCAAGAAAATTGGGCATGTTGGAACTCGCGGAGACCGAGGTCACCATGGAATTCATCGGCTTTACCGCCGCCGCCCGCCGCGCCTTCCTGGCCCGTTTTGATCTGGCCTTTCAGAAACGCGGGGGGTAAGGCGGCCGGTTTGCGTCTGATTTTTCCGTGTTCAGTTCAAAAAAGTTGCCATAGACGAAATTAGGGGCTACACTGGTGAAAACAGCGTGGAGAAACCCGATGACACCTGACTTGATCGCCATTATCGCAGTGGGAGTGGCCTTGGCGGGCCTGATATTGCGCCAGAATAACGCACTGAGAAGAGAAATGAATGAGCGGTTTAAGAGCCTGGAAGATCGCATGACGCAGATAGAGAAGCAACAAGCCAAGCTGGAAGGGCTGTTAGAGGGTCTGCGGGAAGCCTTAACCTACAACCGGGCCGCCTGATGACGCCTGAATTGATCGCCGTTATCGCAGTGGGCGCGATCTTGGCGGCCCTGATATTGCGCCAAGGAACCCGGTTCGACAAAAGGTTCGAGAGGCTGGATGAGCGGTTCGACAGGCTGGATGCGCGGTTTGACAAGCTGATTGGACGGTTTAAGAACCTGGAAGGGCGCATGACGCAGATAGTGGAGAAGCAACAGGCAAGCTTAGAGGGTCTGCAGGAAGCCGCAACCTGCAACCGGGCCGCCTGATGACGCCTGAATTGATCGCCATTATCGCCGTGGGCGTGATCTTGGCGGGTCTGATGTTACGCCAGACTAACGCACTGAGAAAAGAGATGAATGCGCGGTTCGACAAGCTGGATGAGCGGTTCGACAGGCTGGATGAGCGGTTTGACAAGCTGGATGAGCGGTTCGACAGGCTGGATGCGCGGTTTGACAAGCTGATTGGACGGTTTAAGAACCTGGAAGGGCGCATGACGCAGATAGTGGAGAAGCAACAGGCAAGCTTAGAGGGCCTGCGGGAAGCCTTAACCTGCAACCGGTCCGCCTGATGACGCCTGAATTGATCGCCATTATCGCCGCGGCCGTGGTCGTGGCGGGCCTGATATTGAATCAATGAGCCCGATTTTCTGATTTGTTGCGAAAAAGAGACAAAATTCCCTGTTTATTTGCAGGATAAAAAAAATTGTTGCATAATTGCATTTAGTGTGTTGCAATTGCCCTGAGTGTTTAGTATTTTGTCTCAAGGCTGGCTAAAAATGGCTGAAACGGCCCTCCGGCCTGCTTGCAGATGGGGGAAAACACTGGCGAAAGATTTTTGAGAGACATCCGCAGGGGACGCCTCGCGGAGGGTCTCAGTTTTTCAGATTTGCACTTTTATTTTACGAGGAGGAAACAATGAAAACACATATCACCAAGCTCGCGGCCACCTTAGGGGTTCTGGCGTTTTTGAGCGCGCCGGCCAATGCGGCGGTTGTCCTGGGCGGGGCGGACGGTTGGGAAGTCAGCTACGGCGGCTTCATCAACCTGTTCTACACGCAGAGCGACTTCGAGCGCAACGATGGCACCAGCGAAGACAGCGCGCACCTGAACGAGGGTCTGTTGCCTTCCTTCCACACCATGACGGTCAAGACCCCCGAGGTCAACGGCCTCAGAGGCACCGGCCAGATTACCTTCGCGGTGGACAGTTCCAGCGAGAAAGGCAGCCGCCTGAACAAGTCTGGCGTGTTCGGAACCGGTTCCAACATCGACATGCGCGAGGTCTTCTTCAATGTGTCCGGCGACTTCGGCACCATCAGCGCGGGTCGCACCTTGGCCCTGTACATGCGCCAAGCCATTCTGAAGGACTACACGCTGTTCGGCATGGGGGCTTTGGCGGGCCCCGATGGCGGCGGCACGGGCCTGGGCCGCATCGGCTACGGCTATGTCTATCCGGACTTTCGCACCCGGTTTGCCTACGCCACCCCGGACATGGGGGGATTTCAGTTGACCGTGGGCATCTTCGACCCTCAGGAGCCCTTAGGCCCCGCTTCGCCTTACGGTTCTGAAACCGACACGCCGCAGTTTCAGGCCGAAGCCACCTATAACTCCTCTTTCGAGGGCGGCAGCTTCAGCGGCTGGGCCGGTTTCCTCTGGCAAGAACAGGAAATCACCGGTTCGCCAGCAGGCGGCACTGGCGATGTTGAATCAGTAGGCTGGAACATCGGCGCCGAGGTCACGGCTTCCGGGTTCAATGTGGGCGGCCACTATTACGATGGCGACGCCTTGGACACCTTGTTGTTCAACACCGGCGCCTTGGGCGGTTTTGGTTGCAACGCCACCGCTTGCAAAGAAGCCGACAACGATGGCTTCTACATCCAGGCCGGTTACACCTTCAACGGCACCACCAAGATCGGCGGCGGCTACGGCGAGTCTCGCCAGGATGCGAACGCGACCTACAACATCGCCCGTGTTCAAACCGAGTTGTGGACCGTGGGCGTCTATCACGATGTCAATTCCTGGCTGAAGGTCATCGCCGAGTACGGCAACTATGAAAGCACCCTGCTGAACCAAAAGGATGTTGACACCTTCTCCATAGGCGGTTTCCTGCTCTGGTAGGCAGGAGACAGGCAAGGGAAAGAATCAACGGAGTTTTGCTGTTTGAGGAAGCTTGACGAAAAAGGCGCGCGGAATAATTCTTGCGCGCCTTTTTCACTTGAAAAACCGAAGTTAAACAGGGACCTTGCAAGGTCTTTTTTCTGAAACGAGGAAACAAAACGGAGAATTCAACATGATCTCTGATATTTCTATAGTGAGCATTATCCTGACAATCCTGTTGGTTGGCGTGTCCTTGGCGGGCCTCATTTTGGCGGTCCAAAAAATGATGTACAAACTGCTGGATGACCTGCGCCAGGAGATGAGAGACATGCGCCAAGAGATGCTCGAGATGCGCCAAGAGATGAGAGACATCCGCCAAGAGATGCTCGACATGCGCAAGGAACAGGCTGATTTTCGGGAACAGGTTGCCGGGCGCTTGGGCAGGGTGGAGGGCCTGCTGGAGGGAGGAGGGCCTCAGGGAATTCCTGACTAGCCGGCGGGCCGCCTGAAAGCGACTCCGGGCTCTTTTTCTTCTTTGCTTACCCTTACGCGCGCGCCGGTTCCATCGGCGTGGGCAAGGATTTGTCCGGGTTTGGTAAAAGCGCGCTCCACCACCACCAAAAGTTCGCTCCCGTCAGGGCCGGAGACGGCGCTGATGACCGCGCCTATGGTCTTCGTCTCGCCGGGCAAGGTCAGCGGGGCGCCGGGGCGCGGCGCCAGGGGTCCCTCCGCCGTGGCGCGGCGCAGGAAGCGCTTGACTTCGCCGCGATAGCGCAGGCGGGCGATGATTTCCTGGCCGGGGTAACAGCCCTTGTCGTAGCTCAGGGCACCCAAGGCGTCCAGGTTTAACTCCTGAGGCAGGAACCGCTCGCTGGTCTGCTCTCCCAACCAGGGGATGCCCCGTCTGACATTGGCGGCGTCCCATGCCTGTTCGTTCCCCTCGGGGTCGGTTCGCAACTCTCGCAGGGTCTCCGGCCCGGCGATGACGATAGCCAGGTCATTATTCAATCCGGCCGCCGGGGAAACCACCGGGAAGACCCCAGCGGCGCAACTCTGCCCCGCCGGCGCCCCGATCATGCCGGCCAAGGTCAGCCCCTCGTCCGCCACGGCGATGTGAACCGAGGCCCGCAACACATACAGCTTCAGTCGCCGCAGGAAGGCGGTTTTCAGGGCCTGGGGCAAGGCCAGCCAGTAGCGGTCGCCGGAACGGCACAGCAGAAAGGTGGCGATGACCCTGCCCTTGGGGTTGCACCAGGCGCTAAGGGTCGCCGCGCCATCCTCCAGCCCCAGGACATCATTGGTGAATTGCCCATGCAGGAATTCGGGGGCGTCCGCGCCGCTGGCTTCAATCAGCGTCAGGTTGGACAAGCTGGGAATGAATCGCCCCTTCATCGCTGTTCCTCGCGAGCGGCCCTGCGCAGGCCCTCCACCAGAGGCAGGTAGTCGGGATTGCCTGGTTCCGCCCGCTCCATGATCCAGCCGTAAAGGTCCAGGTCGGCCTCCTCCAGCAGTTTTTCAAACAGCCCCTGTTCATCGGCGTCCAGGCTTGGGTAGGAGCGCGTCAGGAAACGCTCCAACAACACATCCATTTCCTTAATGCCTCGGCGGCAACGCCAGCGCAGGCGCGCGGCGGAATGGCGGCTCGCCTCCATTACATCATTCGGGACACAAGCAGTTTCTTGATTTCGGCGATGGCCTTGGCGGGGTTCAGCCCCTTAGGACAGGTGTTGGCGCAGTTCATAATGGTGTGGCAACGGTACAAGCGGAACGGGTCTTCCAGATCGTCCAAACGCTCGCCGGCGTTCTCATCGCGGCTGTCTATGAGCCAGCGGTAGGCTGTCAGCAGAACGGCCGGTCCCAGGTAACGGTCGCTGTTCCACCAATAGCTAGGGCAGGCGGTGGAGCAACAGGCGCAGAGGATGCATTCGTACAGGCCGTCCAATTTTTCCCGGTCTTCCTTGGACTGCAAACGCTCCCGGTCCGGCGGCGGGGGCGACCGGGTTTGCATCCAGGGTTTGACAGAGGCGTATTGCGCGTAGAAATGGGACAGGTCCGGCACCAGGTCCTTGACCACCTGCAGATGAGGCAACGGATAGACCTTCACCGCGTTTTTGATGTCGGCGATGTTCTGCAGGCAGGCCAAGGTGTTGACGCCGTCGATGTTCATGGAGCAAGAGCCGCAGATCCCCTCCCGGCACGAACGCCGGAAGGTCAGAGTGGGGTCGATCTCGTCCTTGATGTGGAGCAGCGCGTCCAGGACCATGGGGCCGCACCGGTCCAGATCGACCTCGTACTCGTCCAACCGAGGTTCCTCGTTCCGCTCCGGGTCCCAGCGATAGACGCGAAAGGTTTTTTTCCGCGCCGCCCCTCCATTCAGCGGGATCTTCTTGCCGGTTTTCACCTTGGAGCGCTGGGCTGACGCCGCTTGCATCATAGGCTCAATATACCCTTTTTTTCGGCGGAATGGTTGCCACCTCGTCCGTCAGGGTGTGAAGATGGACCGGCCGATAATCGTAACTGACCTCGCCGCTGACGGGCTCCAGCCAGGCCAGGGTGTGTTTCATCCAGTTGTCGTCGTCCCGTTCCGGGAAGTCCTCCCGGGCGTGGGCCCCGCGGCTTTCCTTGCGATTCGCCGCCGATTGTATGCTGACCTGGGCGCACTGCAACAGGTTTTCCAGCTCTAAGGTCTCCACCAGATCGGTGTTCCATATCAGGGAGCGGTCGGTGATGTTGACCTCCTTGAAGGACTGGTAGATGTCATTCATTTTTTCCATCCCTTCCGCCAACACCTCGCCATCCCGGAACACGGCGGCGTTGGTCTGCATGGCCCGTTGCATCCGGTCCCGGATGGCGGCAGGGCGCAGGCTCCCCTTGGCGTGGCGCAACTTGTCGAACCTTGCCAAGGCCGGTTCGGCGGCCCTGGCCCCCAGGGGTTTATGGGGCGCCCCGGGGCGGATCTCCCGGGCGGCGGCCTGGGCGGCGGCGCGGCCAAACACGATGAGATCCAGCAGGCTGTTGGACCCCAGGCGGTTGGCGCCATGCACCGACACGCAAGCCGTTTCGCCTATGGCCATGAGGCCCGGCGCAATGCCGTCTGGGTCGGCGTCCTTCATGGTCACCACTTGCCCATGGTGGTTGGTGGGAATGCCCCCCATGTTGTAATGCACTGTGGGCAACACCGGGATAGGGGCCTTGGCCACATCGACGCCGGCGAAGATTCGGGCCGACTCGGCGATGCCCGGCAACCGTTCGTTAATCACCTCCGGGCCAAGATGCTCCAGGTGCAAGTGCAGATGGTCTCGGTCCGGCCCCAGGCCGCGGCCTTCTCTGATTTCCACGGTCATGGAGCGGCTGACCACATCCCGGGAGGCCAGATCCTTGGCCGTGGGGGCGTAGCGCTCCATGAATCTTTCCCCCTCCGAGTTGGTCAGGTAGCCGCCTTCGCCGCGCACCCCCTCGGTGATCAGCACGCCGACCTTGTAAATGCCGGTGGGGTGAAATTGAATGAACTCCATGTCTTGCAGGGGCAGGCCGGCCCGCAGGGCCATGGCGTTGCCGTCGCCCGTGCAGGTGTGGGCCGAGGTGCAGGAGAAATAGGCGCGCCCGTACCCCCCCGTCGCCAAGGCCACGGCGTGGGCCCGGAAGCGGTGCAGGGCGCCTTTTTCCAGATCCCACGCCAACACCCCGCGGCAGACGCCGTCGTCGTCCATGAGCAGATCCAGGGCGAAGAACTCGATGAAAAACTCCGCGTCGTGCCTGAGGGACTGCTGATACAAGGCGTGCAGTATGGCGTGGCCGGTGCGGTCCGCGGCGGCGCAGGTGCGTTGCGCCGTGCCATCGCCGTAGTTGGTGGTCATGCCGCCAAAAGGGCGCTGATAGATCCGCCCGTCGTCCGTCCTGGAGAACGGCACCCCGTAATGCTCCAGCTCGATGACCGCCGGCGCGGCCTCTCGGCACATGTACTCGATGGCGTCCTGGTCTCCCAGCCAGTCCGAGCCTTTGACGGTGTCGTACATGTGCCAGCGCCAGTCGTCCTCGCCCATGTTGCCCAGGGCCGCGCTCATGCCCCCCTGCGCCGCGACGGTGTGGCTGCGGGTGGGGAAGACCTTGGTGATGCATGCCGTTTTCAGGCCCTTTTGCGCCATGCCGAAGGCGGCGCGCAGTCCGGCGCCGCCGGCGCCCACAACCACCACATCAAATTGGCGCTCGATGATGTCGTAGGCTTTTCCCACGCCTACGCCTCCAGGTGGATTTTGGCGACGGCCAACAGGGCGACCACCGCGCCGACGGCGGCTATGAACTTCACCAACACGAGGGCGGCGAGCTTCAGCCATTCTGATTTCACATAGTCTTCCACCACCACCTGCAGGCCGGCCTGGGCGTGGTAGAACAGCGTCGGAATGAACAGGGCCAACAGCACGGCGGTGGCGGGGGCCGCCGCCCAGGCCCGCGCCGCGCCGTAATCCAGGCTGTTCAGGGTGGTCAGCTCGTAGATAAACCACAGCGACAGGGGGAGCAGGGCGGCGGCGGACAGCCGTTGCCGCCACCAGTGCAGCGCGCCGCGCCGGGCCGAGCCTAAGCCCTTGACCCGGGCCAGGGGCGTTTGCAGGCTCATAGGAGCTGCCCGACCCATGCCGTCGCCGCTGTCAGCAGGACGGAAGCGATGACCACGGCGTAACCGCTGCGGTAGGCGGTCTTGAGTTCCAGCCCCAGCCCCAGGTCCCAGAACAAATGCCGGACGCCGTTGCAGAGGTGGTAGTAAAGCGAGAACAGCAGACATGCCAACAAGCCTTGTCCGTACCAGGCGGCGAGGCGCTCATTGAGCGCTTGGTAGGCCTCCCCGCTCCCGGCAAGGGCCGCCAACCAGACGCTGAGCAACACCGCCCCAAGGCTGAGGAACACCCCCGTAATTCGATGGGTGATGGAGAGTACTGAAGTCAGTTGCGGCCGGTATTGCAGAAAAGGCGAAAGCGGGGCCTGGGGGGGGGTCATTGTTTTGCTTTCCGGTCCGGCGGCATTGCGTTATTATCGCTCAATCCATCCATAATCTCAAATGCAGGAGAGGGGCCGGCGAAACAGGGGTCAGACCTTGCGAGCTTGGCCCGTTTTGCGCAATGGACAAGCAGGCAGTGAACCGGTTTGCCCTTCCCAAGGGGCGGCGGCCAAGAGCGAGGAAAAACGACCCGCCCCCGGCGCAACCGGCCCCCCGTCGGCCCCCCCGTTCGTTTCGCGGCGGAAACCACTGGCCCCGGCCAGCCCCTTATCGGCCCCTGGAAGCCCCCATTGTGGTTCCGGGGCGGCCCTCCCCGCGGCTAATGGCCGTGGACATCCTGGTTCACTTGGGGGCCCTCCTCGGTCTGTTCCTGGCGGATTTCGGGTTAGGGTGGAAGGCGTTGGCGGGGGTCGTCATCGCGTGGCGCGGCGTCCGCTCTCTGAAAAGCCGCCTGGCCCAGGACAAGCTGTCCTTCCGCCTCGACGGGCAAGACCGCTGGTGGCTGTTGCGGGAAGACGGCAAGGCCCTCAGGCTGAGGCGGTTGCCGGGGAGTTTTGTCCATCCCTGGCTAGTGGTCTTGCGCTTCAAGGACGAGCATGGGCGCGTTTATTCCCAGGCCTTGCGCGCCGACAACATGGATGCGCCCAGCTTGCGCCGCTTGCGAGTGCGCTTGCGCTTCCCCTTGCGCCGCGCCCGGTTCTGAGCCAGGCGGGAAGTGGGTTCAGCCCCCCGCCATCTCCTCTTCGTCCCAGTCTATCCAGTCCAGGATCTCCACGGGATGGCGCACCAGCCCGTCCGCCCGCCAGTCCGCCGGGTTTTCACCGGCCTCGATGTAGCCATAAGCCGCCACTAGGGTTGTCATCCCCGCCTTTCTGCCCGCTTCCATGTCCCGTTTCGCGTCTCCCACATACAGGGCCTCCTGGGGCGCGCATTCCAGCAGCTTGCAGGCGTGGAGCAACGAGGCGGGGTGGGGTTTGGGCTGTTCCACCGCATCGCCGGACACGATGCAACGGGCCCGCGCGTCCAAGCCCAGGGCCTGGGCCAGCGGGTCTGTCAGCCAGCCGGACTTGTTGGTGACGATGCCCCAGGGGACGCCGTTTTCCTCCAGCCGGGCCAAGACCTGCTCCATGCCTGGAAACAGCCGGCTGCGCCGGGCGACGCCGTCCCGGTAAAGCGCCAGGAACTCGTCTCGCAGGGGGATGAAGCCCCCGTCGGCTTCGGCGACGCCGAATCCAGCCCGTAGCATGGCCGCGGCCCCCAGGGACACGGTGGGGCGAATGGCCTCGAAAGGCAACGGCGGCAGGTCGTGGTTGGCGCGGGTCCGGTTCAGCGCGTCCGCCAAGTCGGGCGCGGTGTCCACCAGGGTGCCATCCAGGTCGAACAGCGCGCACTTGGCTCCCATGCCTTAGGACGCCGGGCCGCCGTTGGCCATCGAAGCGCGGAGCGGGAAGCCCGCCCTGGGGTCAATGGGCCCAGTCCAGCCGCGCATGGAGCAGGTAGTTGACGCTGGGGTCGTCCGTCAGGGCGCAATGCCGCGCCAATGGCAGATAGCGCATCCCGCGCACATCCAGGGTCTTGAAGCCCGCCTGGCGCAACCAGCGGTCCAGTTCCGAGGGGCGCGCGAACTGGGCGTAGGAGTGGGTGCCTTTGGGCAACAGGCCTAAGAGGTATTCGGCGCCGATGATGGCGGCCAGATAGGCCTTGAGGTTGCGGTTGAGGGTGGCCAACGCCAAGTGGCCGCCGGGCCGCAACAGCCGGGCGCAGTCCCGCAACAGGGCCTGGGGGTCGGGGACATGCTCAACCAGCTCCATGCAGGTCACCACATCGAAGCGGTTTTCATTGTTCGGCGCGAAATCCTCCGCCTTGCCAACGCCATACTCAATCTCCAGGTCGTTGGCGCGGGCGTGGCGGGAGGCGGCCGCGATGGCGGTCTCGCTGGCGTCCAGGCCCAGGACGCGGGCGCCCCGGCGCGCCAAGGACTCGGTCAGGATGCCGCCGCCGCAACCCAGGTCCAAAATATGTTTCCCGGCCAGGGGAACCCTCGATTCCAGCCAGGCCAGGCGCGCCGGGTTGAGGTCGTGCAGGGTGCGCAACTTGCCGTTGGGGTCCCACCACTCCTGGGCCAGCCGGTCGAATTTCTCGACCTCATCGGGATTGACATTGGGGGGGGTCTCGCTCACTGCGGCAAGGATAGCGCAAAACGCCGCCGCTTGTCGCTTAATCCCACTCCTGGCGGGCCGGCCCCCGACTTTGGTTTCAACCGGCATTGCCTAACGCCGCCGCATGGGGGATAATCTCCCCGTTTCAACCGGAGGCCTGCAATGACCACAGCAAACGCAACGGAAGCAGGCGCGGCGCCGGCGGCGGTTCAATCGCGCCGGGAAGAGCGTCTGCTTGACTTCATCCGGCGGCGGCTGAAAGACAGCGCCGTCTGCTTCGAGATCAGACTCTTCGACGGCGGCGTGCGCCGGTTCGGCGCCGGCGAATCCCGTTTCAGGCTGGAGATCGCCCACCCCCATGGGTTGAAGGCCCTGGCCTCCCTGGACGAGGGGATCATCGCCAATGCCTACATAGATGGCTGGTTCGATGTGCGGGGCGACCTGATCGAGATCTACGACCTGCGGGAGAGCCTGCAAGACCGCCACCTGTTGCAGTGGCTGTGGCGGTTCATCGCGCCCGCACTGTTAGGGCAAGTGGCGGTCAACAAGTCCGCCATCAGCCGCCACTACGAGCGGGATCCGTCCTTTTACCTTGCGTTTTTGGACCCGGACTTTCGTTGCTACACACAGGGCGTGTTTAAAACGCCGGACGAGGACTTCGCCGTGGCGATTCGCCGCAAGATGGATTTCATCGTGGAGCGGTGCCAGCTGGCCCCCGGCAGCGAGGTGCTGGAGGTGGGGCCGGGCTGGGGCTCTTTCGCCCAGTACGCGGCCCGCCAGGGGATCAAGGTCACCGGCGTCACGATTTCCGAGCAGTCCCTCAAGTTTATGAACGACCTGGCGGCCAAGGAGAAGTTGCCCATCACCACCATCATGTCCGATGTGCTGGAGTTCAAGTCCGACAAGCAATTCGACGCCGTGGTGTTGTTGGGGATCATGGAGCATCTGCCCAATTACCCCGCGATCTTGCGGTGTTTTGACCGCTTGCTGAAGCCGGCAGGCCATGTCTTCCTGGACGCCAGCGCCATCACCAAAAAGTACAAGCTCTCGTCCTTTATCACGGAGCATATCTATCCCGGCAACCATTCCTTTTTCGTGTTGCACGATTTTCTCACGGCCTTGGCCTCCGCCCCGTTTGATCTCAAGGGCGTGTGGGACGACCGGGACAGCTATCACCGCACCTTTGTCCATTGGGCGGAGCGTTTCGATTCCAACAGGGAGTTCGTCATCGAGAAGTTTGGCGAAGCGGACTATCGGCGCTTTCGCTTGTACCTGTGGGGGGCGGCTCATTGCTTCCTGCGCAACACCTTGCAGTGCTACCGCCTGGTGTTGCAAAAACACCCGGCCTGAGCCGGCGATAAAAAAAGGGGGCGGCCCGTTAGGGTCCGCCCCCGTCTCACCGCTGTCCGCGGCTTAGTTGAACTTCCAGATCGCCCTCATGTAGTAAAACCCGCCGTTGAAGCCGTAGGGCGAGGACTCGGGGTATTTCGCCCCCACTACCCCTTCCCAGGGGTTGGCGGTGGGATACTCGTCAAACAGGTTCTGAGCCCCCGCCACGATGGTGACGGCATCGTTGAAGGTGTACGCCCCCTCCAAATCCATGAACCAGCGGGACTTAGCGTTGATCGGCAGGCTTCCCGCGTTGACATGGGCCTCGTAGAAACCGCCGTAATGATACCCCCGCGCCAGGAAGCGCCAGGGGCCTCGCTGGTGGCTTGCCGACAGCGAGAAGCGGACATCGGGGATGGCCTCTTCAAGCTGGCGCACCCGCGTCGCGCCGATGATGTCGGGGTTGAAATCGTCAACCGAGGTGTCGGTCCAGTTGCCCGTGAAGCTGAACAAGGTCTCGCCGCCCAACATGGCCACCGGGTAAGTCGCCGCGATGTCTATCCCCTGGGTGGTGGTGTCGAAATCGTTGGTGAAGAAGCGCACGCCGGAGTAGCTGGTGGCGTCCGTCACCCCCTGGGCCAACAAGGCCTGTATGTCCGCTGGCGACAGGGGCAGCGTGGAGGTGAGGGAGATGCGGTCTTCGACCTCGATATGAAAGTAGTCCAAGGTGACGCTAAGTTCCCCCATGCTAAGCACGACGCCGCCGGTGAAGTTCACGGATTCTTCCGGAGTCAGCGGCACGCCGCCTTTCTGCGCGGAAATGGGATTGGTGGGCGGCAGGGTCGCCTCGTCGCGCAACTCGCCGTCGGTGAAGGCGGTGGTGACATTGCGCACATTGGCTTGTCCCGTTGTCGGCACCCGGAAGCCAGTGCTGGCGGAGCCGCGCAAGGCGAGGGCGTCCGTCACCTGCAAGCGGGCAGAGACCTTGCCGTCTATGGTGTCCCCGAAGTTTTCATAGTCCTCGTAGCGCACCGCGCCGTTGAGCAAGAAGTTGTCCGTTATGTTGGTCTCCAGATCAAGATACGCCGCCCAGCTGTGCCGGCTGTTCTTGCCCGCGGCCCGGGGATTGAAACCGGAAAAGCCGTTGGAACCGACGCCAAAGCCCTGGAGCGCCAGCCTTTCATCCAGAAACCAGGAATTGACATCGCCCGCCTCGATTTTGAACTCTTCCTCCCGGTATTCCGCGCCGAAGGCGACATTCACCGGAGAGGAGAAAGCGCCCATGTCAAGGGGGCGAGAGATGTCCAGGTTAAAGGTGTGGTCCTGCTCTGTGTAAGTGCCGGGCCGGTACTCGGTGGGGATGTTCGTCCCCAGTCGCGCCAGTTGCGGATTGATGGTGTTTTTCATGAAGAAAGCCGCGCTGCTTTCCCCAAACACCGCGCTCAGGTCGTAAAACCAGCCGCCAGCCGTCTCGCCGCGAGTTCCCAAGGCAAAGCTGTAATCAGTCATCACCCCGCCGAACTGCGGCGTGAAACCGCCCGGGAAACGCTCGTTGAAGGCGAAGCAATTGGGGTCCGCCGCCACTGCCGCCAACGCCGCCGCGTCAGGCGCGTTGTCGACGATCCTGACAACGGGACAGTTGCCGGACATGCCGTCCGCGCTGAGATCCGCCACCTTGATGGTGTGCGTTCCGTCCCTCAACACGGGGCCATCGAAGATGCCGGGACGGGTGTTGGGGTTGCGGAAGAAGAAGCCGCCCTCCACCTCGCGCTCGGCGTAGTTGCCGAAGGCGTAGGCCTCTGAGCCGTTGCCTAATTCGATGCCCACATTGCCGAAGAACTTGTAATCGTAGCGAAACTCCGGCGCGCCCCAGATTTGCGCGTAAGGCGTGCGCACATCTGTGTTGCCGGCGGCTATCAGGCCTATGGCGTCGCCGCGTTGCACGCTGCGAATGGTGGGGTCGGCTTCCTTGTATTCGAAGCTGAAGTTGGCGAAGCCGGCATCAGTCAAGGGGAGCCCCACATTGGCCGCCACATTGAAGGTGTCGCCGTCGCCCTCGTAGAACTGCCCCCAGCGGGCCTCCACCGAGCCGCCCTCAGGCGCGTCCTTCAGCACGAAGTTGATCACGCCCGCGATGGCGTCAGAGCCATATTGCGCCGACGCGCCGTCGTGCAACACTTCCACCCGCTCCAGGGCGATGGACGGGATCGTGGATATGTCAGGCCCCTGGGAGCCATCGTTCACGCCGCCCCCCAAAAAGGTGATGACAGCCGCCCGATGACGGCGCTTGCCATTGACCAGCACCAAGGTGGAGTCTGGCGGCAAGCCTCGCAGGTTGGCGGGGCGAATAAGGGTCGCGGCGTCGCTGATGGGTTGCTGATTGACATTGTAGGACGGGACCAGCCGGGCCAATTGATCCACTATATCCGTCGTCCCCTGGTTGAGAAAATCGTCGCCGCCGATCACGCTCACCGGCACTGGCAAATCCTCCACCGAACTGTCCTGGCGGCGGGAACCCAGCACCACGATCTCTTCCAGCCCGGAAGCGTCCGCGTCCTGGGCCAGGGCTACTGGCGCGGTGGGCGGCGACAGCAACAGTCCCGCCACCACAACGCCAAATGCGTAGCGTGTGTTTTTCATGCTCAAATCCTCCATACTCTTATGGTTGTGTTCTTGCCGCCGCCGCGTTGGACATGACCAAAATCCGCGCTCCAAACCCAGCGGTTGGCGATCTTGCCGAGGTGTGACATCTCCGGCCACCGTCATTTTCAACCGAATCATCGGAAAAAGTCAATCACTTGTCAATATATTTTGCTTTGGGCGCGGGGGGCGGTTGAGGCGGGGGCCAGAGGCTCGAACGGGCGCCCCCTGTGGCCCGTCTCCTACAGGTCTTTCAGCAAGACGCTGCCCCGGCGCTGAAACCGCTGGATGGCCAGCCGGGTGAAATCCTCGATGATGCTGCCCCGCACGGACTCCCGGGCGAGGATCGCATCGCGCCAGCTTAGGGTCTTGCGGCACTCCGGCGGGATCACAGCGGGGGTCGCCAGCTCCAATAGACGCGCTATGCGGATGAAAACGGGGGCGTACGCCGCGTCGATCAGGGAGAAGGACGCCCCGTTGAAAAAGGGGCCTTCCCCCAGGTTTTTCTCCAGGTGTCGAAACCGCTCCCTCAGGGACGCCAGGGAGCGCGCCAGGGCCTCTGCATCGTCCGTGGTCGCCATGTTGAAGGACAGGTTGGACAATTCCGCGCTGTATTCTATCCAGGCCCGGTTGAGAGCCTTTTGCAAGGGGTCGGCGGGATGCATGGACGGGGGAGTGATCTCGTCCAGGTATTCATTGATGACGGCGGACTCAAACAGGACTTGTCCGTGGATTTTCAGCACCGGCACCTTGCCCAAGGGCGAGAGGCGCAGGAACCAGTCGGGTTTGTCCGCCAAATCGATGTTGACGCGCCTGAAGGGGATGCCCTTCTCCAGCAGCGTGATCACCGAGCGTTGCACAAAGGGGCAGAGGTCGAAGCTGATCAGCTCGATGTCTGGAATGGCATTGGACATGTTGCTTCTTCCCCTATCGCGCCCTTGCCAGGTTGCGGCGGTTGCTACTGGCCTCAGACGGGCTAACGGCGCCTTCGCTTGCCCTTCTTCCCCCGCGGCTCCTGGAAACTGACGCTCAGGAGTTTGCCGTTGAACATCTTGCCGTTCAGGCCCTGTATGGCGGCCCGGGCCTCATGGCCTTCCATATCCACAAAGCCGAAGCCCTTGCATTGGCCGGAAAACACATCGGTGACAAGTTGCACGCCGCGCACCGTGCCAAACTCCGAGAAGAGCTGGGTCAGGGCGGCTTCATTGGTGTCAGAAGGCAAGCTCCGGACAAACATTCTTTTCAATGTTGGATCCTTATCCCGGACCACCGGGATGTGGTTGAAACAACGCGCCCCCGCCGGAGCGGGGGCGCGGCCTGTCTCAGGCTAAGCGAACATTGGCGGCTTGTGGGCCTTTTTCGCTGGTTTGGGTGTCAAACGAGACCTGTTGGCCCTCGCTCAGGGTCTTGAAGCCCTCGGCTTTTATCGCGGAAAAGTGGACGAAAACATCGGGGCTGCCGTTGTCCGGCGTGATGAAGCCATATCCCTTAGCCTCGTTGAACCATTTAACTGTGCCAGTTGCCATGTATCACCTCATGGTTGTTAGTGAGTGTGTGCAGTTGCAAATTCATAAGGCAATACAGGAAAAACCAAACGGAATTACTGAATTAACCAGAGAAAATATGCAAACCACCACGCAGTATGCAACAAAATATCGCAAATAACAACCCGTTTTATCAACGCCCATTGAAAACAGCTTTTTTTGCGCTGGCAGGGGGACGGTTTGCATGGGCGGAGGCGGGCGGTTGAGACAGGCGGGGCCGCCGCCCAAGCCTCGGCCCGTTTGCGCCAGCAGGCGGTTTGCGCTGGCAGGGAGGCGGTGAGGCAGGCGGGGCCGCCGTCCAAGCCTCGGCCCGCTGGCGCCAGCAGGCGGTTTGCGCTGGCAGGGGGCGGGTGAGGCAGGCGGGGCCGCCGCTCAAGCCTCGGCCCGCTGGCGCCAGCAGGCGGTTTGCGCGGGGAGGGGGGCGGTTGAGACAGGCGGGGCCGCCGCTCAAGCCTCGGCCCGCTGGCGCCAGCAGGCGGTTTGCGCTGGCAGGGGGGCGGTTTGCATGGGCGGAAGCAGGGGGGCATACTATGGCGCAACCATGTTGAGGGAAATGACTATGCGACCCGCGCTCTGGCTCATCCTCTTGTTGTGTTGCGGCCCGGCGGCGCCCGCCGCGGCGGAAACGGAGGGCGCGTCCGCGCCCACCTTGGCCTTGGTGGGAGGGCGGCTCATCGATGGCTACGGCGGCCGGCCCGTGCCGAACGCGGTGGTGCTGGTGGCGGGCGACCGCATCCTTCAGACCGGCGCCGCGAACGCCACCGCCGTGCCGCCCGGCGTGAAGGTCCTGGATGTGAACGGCATGACCATCCTGCCGGGCCTGTGGGAATCCCACGGCCACCTTTTTCACATCGGCGAGGGGGATCCGGCGGACTTTCCGGGCAAGTTCGCGGCCCGGGCGAAGGCCGTCATGGCGGCCGTCGCCAAGACCAGCCTGTTGGCGGGGATCACCTCGTTTCGCGACACCGGCGGCCCCATCGAAGAGCAACTGGCGCTGAAGGCGGACATCGAAGCGGGACGCCTCCCTGGCCCCCGGTTGTTCCTGGCAGGCCCCTACCTGTTCCAGCGCAAACCCCACCAGCCGGACCGGGCCGATGACTATCTTGTGGATTCGCCCCAGGAGGCGCGGGAGACGACCCAGCGGGTCATCGCCCTGGGGGTTGACCAGATCAAGGTGTATGGATTTTGGGATCGGGACCTGTTGCAGGCGGTCACCGCCGCCGCCCACGAGGCCGGCCTCGGCGTGGATGCCGACGTGCGCCATATCGCCGCGTACCGCACCGCCATTGAAGCCGGGGTTGACCGTTTGCACCATGTCTTCACCGCCGACGCCTTGTCGGACTACAGCGCCGCGGACTTTCGCCTGCTGGTTCGCGGGGTCAAGCCCCCCGCGACGGGGCCGCTGGCGAACATCCTGCGGGGGCCTTACATCATCGCCACCATTGAAATGCGCAACGCCTACAACCGCGTGCTGGCGTTTCCTGAACTGCTGGATCATCCCAAATTCGCGGAGCAATACCCGGCGGATGTCTATGCCCATTTGCGCGGCTCCTGGAGCAACCCGCCGGCCGTTCCCTGGGGGATCGGGGCGCAACAACGCATCAAGGCCGCCAAGCGAAAACTGCGGCTCTTCGTGGAGGCCGGCGGACGCGAACAGCTGGTGGCGGGGACGGACGCCGGCTCCCCCTTCAACCTGCACAGCCCCTTGGCTAAGGAGTTGCGGCATTTGTTGGCGGCGGGCCTAACGCCCATGGAGGTCATTCAGAGCGCCACCCTGAGGGCGGCGCAAATGCAGGGAGTGGAAAAAGACTTAGGCACGGTCACGGCGGGGAAATTCGCCGACATGGTGGTGGTGGACGGCGACCCCTTGCAGGACCTCAGCCTGTTGGAGCATAAGATCGTCTGGATCATCAAGGACGGGGAAGTCTATGCTCCAGGGGAAAAATAGGGGCTTGTGAGAGAGGCCGCGGCGGGCCCGTCAGCCCCCGTTGCCGCCAGGTCGCCTCAGGGAAAGGCCCGTCTGACGAAGGTCATCGCGCCGAAGGGATCCGGGTTTTGCAACCGGCGCCGTGCCTCCGGGTCCTCTTTGAGATGCCAGTCGAACCAGGCTATGGCGTGCCAATCCCGCACCAGATGGGGCAGATAGACCTCGCCGGCGCCGGCGATCTCCGCCCAGCCTAACTGCGCGTACGCCCCGCCGGGCGTCGGCGGCAACTCAAAGGCCCGCTGTCCCACCGGCTTGCGCCGGCGCTCCGGGCCAGGGGCGTAGGGCAACTGGCCTCGCTGGAACTTGGGCCAGGGGAACAGCCGCCCCAAGTCCTGCACCAGGATGAAATGGTCGGCGTCTCGCACGGTGACCAAAACGCGCTCGGCAACGGCGCGGCGCCAGGCGCTCAGCGCCACCGGTTGCGGGTTCGTCTCGCGCTCTGGCGCGGCCCGTTCCGGGGCCAGGGGAAAGACCAGGGTCGGGTCGCCGCCGGCCCGGGCCAGCTCCGATTGAAACATCTTGCTGAAAAAATCCTGCATCACGGCGTCCTCATCGCCGATCATCAGCAACACCGGCTTGCGGTTGCCCACCGGCATGCCCTCCGGGGTTTGGCCCGCCCCGATCATCTCCGGGGGAGTCCAGCTGAGGGGCGCGCCCATGTTGAAGCCCAGGGCGGCCCGCAGGCCGGGCAGGTGCTCCACCGCCAATTGGGCCGTCATGGACCCCAGGGAATGGCCGGCGATGGCCGCCCGCTCGCCATCCACGCGCCCCGCCAACAGACCGCACAGGTCCCGCGCCGCGCTGGTTGCGCCCAGGCTCGCCAGGGTCCGGCGACAAGTCGAGGTCTCCGCGCCTAACAGAACCACCGTGCGCAGAAGCGCCCCCACGTCGGCGACGCGCTGGCGGAACAAGTTGCGCATCATGGCGGTGGAGCGGGCCGCGCCCCCCGGCGCCAGTTTCGCCGTGGCGGCATCGAAGTTCTCCGGCGGCCCGAACCCCCGGCTCTCCTGCCCGTACATCATGCGGTAGAAGTAGGGCAACACCTTGACATTGCCCAAGATCAACTCGTAGGTCTTTCGCAGTTCCTGCGGCGCGGCTTGCCGGGCGTAGGGGGAGTTCTCGTCGTGGAACACCAAGGGCAGTCCGCCGTCGGAGATGAAGGTGGGGGCCGCCACCACATAGCCATGGGAAGCGAGAAACTCCCCAAAGGAGCTCCAGGCGCCGTAATCATCGCCTAAGCCGTGGGCGAGGATGATCACCGGGAAGGTTCCTTGGGCGGGGCGGGCGTCCTGCCAGGCGCCGCGAAAGGCGTCCAGGATCCTCGCGCCCATTTCCTCGCGGACAGCTTGCTGGGTCTCGGCGTCGGCGTCCGCCAAGACGCCGCCGGCTTGCAGGCGGAGAAACTGGGGCAAAATTATCTGCGTCCCCGCGCCAATCTGGCGCAACATGTCGCCAGCCCGAAAGTAGAAATCCCAGTAGTTCGCGCGGCGTCCGTTAGCGGCCGGAAAGGGGGAGCGGGGGCCGGCAAACCGCCCCTGGCCCGGGGCCGGCTCTGCCGGATACCACAAGGCGAACGCCACCGTGCGGGTCTGGCCGGCGGCCTCCACGCGGCGCAACATGGCTCGGTACTCAGGCCCTGCGTAGCGGCTGTTCCAGGGGTCGAAGCGCAGGCTCTTGTCCACGGCGAAGCCGGTGGCGGCGCCCACGGCGTAGTCGCCATAAGCCGCGCTGTCCGGCAAGCGCGGCAATGAGGGCGCGGCGGCCAGCGCCGGGGCGGTCGCCGCCAACAGCAAGAGCATCGCCAAGGGCCGGGAGCGGGTCTTGCCTGCTGTTTCGGCGCGGGATGGCATAAGCGGTAGTGTATCATTCAGGTCAGTTTGACCTGAGGGGGAGCAAAGACATGATGGGCGAGCTAAGAACGAGGCTGAAAGCGGCGGGCCGGGCGCTGGCGGTGTGCGCGGCGGCGTTGGCTCTTGCCGCCTGCGGTTCGGGTTCGAATGACCCCGGCCGCGCAACAACATCCTGCGCGGCGTCTCGCGTTCTCAAGGTGGGGTTTTATTCAGACTTCAGACCCGTCAGCTACAGCCAGGACCGGTTTCCGAATTCCAGCGGGTTTGACACCCATTTGGGCTATGAAGCGGATTTGTTGACAGCCCTGGAGTCCCTGGAAGGCGCGGGCTTGACCTTTAACCGTCGTGGCATCGGCGACCCCTTCGCCGGCATCTGGTTGAAGGCCGCCCTGCCGGAATTCGACATCGTCGGGGGCGGGATCACCATCCGGGAGGACCGCACTCTCAACGCCGCCGGCGAGACGGCGATTGTGTTCACCTCAGGGCATATCTCCTTTGTTCAGACCCTGTTGACGCGCTCGGAAGACGGGGAGCGGCTTGACTCTCACGACAAGCTGGGCAGCGCCGACCGCGTCGGCGCGGTGCCGGAGACAACGGGGGAGGAGCGTTTGTTGCAGTTGACGGGGCTTACCGGCGAAGGCGGCGTCCTGGCGGCTGGCGTCCAAGTCAGGCTGGCGAGCGGCGAAACCGTGACCGCCGACGGCAGCGACCGGTTTTTCATTACCGCCGCCGGGGAATCCGCCAATCTTGTGGGGCGGGTGAGCCTGGCCCCGGCCGGCCCCTCCATGCCCCAGGTCATCTACTTTGAGCAGGAGGCCGCCATGTTGGAGGCCCTGAGGGCCTTCGAAATAGACGCGGTGGCCCGGGGCAACATCGGCAACAGCGATGTCGCCGCCGAGTCCGAGGGCGCGTTGGTGGTTGCGGCGCGGGACCCGGAGCGGGTGGAGCGCGGGGGGTTCGCGTTGGATGTGGCGGACGCCGCCTTGGCGACCTGCCTGGATGAGAAGATCAACCTGCTGACGGACGACGGCCGCCTGGACTACGCGGACTGGCGGGCGAATCCCGACATTTTCCTGGAGCGGGCCAGGACGCTTTGAGGATAGCCGTTGCGGACGGCTCTCAACAGGCCCTCAGGGAAAGGCCCGCCTCACGAAGGTCAGCGCGCCAAAGGGATCTGGGTTTTGCGACCGCCGCCGGGCCTCCTGGTCGCCTTTGAGATGCCAGTCGAACCAGGCCCGGGCGTGCCAGTCCCGCACTAGATGGGGCAGATAGACCTCGCCGGCGCCGGGGATCTCGGCCCAGCCTAACTGCGTGTAGGCCCCGCCCGGCGCTGGCGGCAACTCAAAGGCCCGCTGGCCCTCGGGCTTGCGCCGGCGCTCCGAGCTAAAGCCGTAGGGCGATTCGCCCCGTTGGAACTTGGGCCAGGGGAACAGCCGCTCCAAGTCCTGCACCAGGAGGGAATGGTCGGCGTCGCGCACGGTGACCAAAACGCGCTCGGAAATGGCGCGGCGCCATGCGCTTAGCGCCACCGGTTGCGGGTTCGTCTCGCGCGCTGGCGCGACCCGTTCCGGGGCCAGGTAAAAGGCCTGGGCGGGGTCGCCGCCGGCCCGAGCTAGTTGCGCTTGCATCACCGTCACAAAAACCCTTTGCACGAATGCGTCCTCATCGCCGATCATCAGCAACACCGGCTTGCGGTTGCCCACTGGCAGGCCCTCTGGGGTTTGGCCGGCTCCGATCATCTCCGGGGGAGTCCAGCTAGAAGGTGGGCCGTTGTTGAGGCCCATGGCGGCCCTTAGGCCCGGCAGGTGCTGGACTGCCAATTGCGCCGTCATGGACCCCAGGGAATGACCGGCGATGCCTGCCCGCTGGCTGTCCACGCGCCCCGCCAACAAGCCGCACAGGTCCCGCGCCGCGCTGGCGCCCCCCAGTGCCGCCAGGCCCTGGCGACAGGTCTCGGCCTCCGCCCCCAGCAGGTCCACCGCGCGCAGAAGCACTCCCACATCGGCGACGCGCTGGCGGAACAGATTGCGCATCATGGCGGTGAACCGCGCCACGCCCCCTGGCGCCAGCTCCGCCGTGGCCGGATCGAAGTTCTCCGGCGGGGCGAAACCCTGGCTCTCCTGTCCGTACACCATGCGGTAGAAGTAGGGCAAGACCTTGATGTTGCCCAGGATCAACTCGTAGGCTTTTTTCACCTCCGGCGGCGCGGCTTGCCGGGCGTAGGGGGAGTCCTCGTCGTGGAACACCAAGGGCGCTCCGCCATCGGAAATAAAGGTGGGGGCCGCCACCACATAGCCGTGGGAAGCCAGAAACTCCCCAAAGGAGCTCCAGGCGCCATAGTCATCGCTTAAGCCGTGAGCGAGGATGATCACCGGGAAGGTTCCTCGGGCGGGGCGGGCGTCCTGCCAGGCGCCGCGAGAGGCGTCCAGGATCCTCGCGCTCATTTCCTCGCGGACGGCTTGCTGGGTCTCAGCGTCGGCGTCCGCCAAGACGCCGCCGGCTTGCAGGCGGATGAATTGCGGCAAGCCTGTCTGCGCCGCCACGCCGATCTGGCGCCCCAGGTCGCTGGCGCGGAAGTAGAAATCCCAGTAGTTGGCGCGGCGGCCGTTGGCGGCCGGAAAGGGGGAGCGGGGGCCGGCAAGCCGCCCTTGGGCCGGGGCCGGCTCGGCCGGATACCACAAGGCGAACGGCACCGTGCGGGTCTGCCCGGCGGCCTCCACCCGGCGCAACATGGCGCGGTATTCGGGGCCGGCGTAGCGGCTGTTCCAGGGGTCGAAGCGCAACTGGTTGTCAACGGCGAAGCCGGTGGCGGTTCCCACGGCGTAGTCGCCATAGGCGGCGCTGGCTGGCAAGCGCGGCAATGAGGGCTCGGCCACTCCTGGGGCGGGCGTTGCTGACAACGCCAGCGCAAAGAGCCAGGGGCCGACCTTGCGCGTTGTTTTGACGCGGGACGCCATTGTCATAGCATGCATTTCAATCTCCTCCATCGGCGGGTGCGTTCCCCATTTTGACCCGTTGCGCCCGAGTCAGTCAATACGCGGCGGGGGCCGCCCGGCAACGCGCTTCCTCAAGCCGTCGCGGTGCCGCCTACAGTGAGCTCGTCTATTTTCAAGGTGGGCTGCCCCACGCCCACAGGCACGGACTGGCCATCCTTGCCGCACACGCCGATGCCGGAGTCCAGGCGCATGTCGTTGCCCACCATGGAGACGCGGGTCAGCGCCTCCGGGCCGTTGCCGATCAGGGTGGCCCCTTTGAGGGGCGCGGTGAGCTTGCCTTTTTCGATCAGCCAGGCCTGGCTGGCGCTGAACACAAACTTGCCGTTAGTGATGTCCACCTGGCCGCCGCCAAACTGGGCGGCGTACACCCCCTTGTTCACGGAGCGGATGATCTCCTCGGGATCGTGGGGGCCGTTCAGCATGTAGGTGTTGGTCATGCGGGGCATGGGCAGGCAGGCGTAGGACTCCCGGCGCCCGTTGCCGGTGGGCCGCATGCCCATCAGGCGCGCGTTCATTTTGTCCTGCATGTAGTTCCTGAGGACGCCCTGCTCGATCAGAGTGGTGGACTCGGTGGGCGTTCCCTCATCGTCGACGGTCAGGGACCCCCGACGGTTCGCAAGGGTGCCGTCGTCCACCACGGTGACCAGATCGGAAGCCACCCGCTGCCCCAGGCGCCCGCTGAAGGCGGATGAGCCCTTGCGGTTGAAGTCCCCTTCCAGGCCATGGCCGATGGCCTCGTGCAACAGAATGCCGGGCCAGCCGGGGCCTAACACCACCGTCATCGCGCCCGCCGGCGCCGGCGCCGCGTCCAGGGCCATCAGCGCCTGGGAAACCGCCTCATCGATGTAGCCGGCCGCCAGCTCCTCATTGTCCAACAGATAGTCATAGCCGTAGCGCCCGCCCCCGCCGGCGCCGCCTTTTTCCCGCCGGCCCCCCTCTTCCACGATGACGGTGACATTGAGCCGGGTCAGGGGCCGGATGTCGCCGGCGATGACGCCGTCGCTGCCGGCGACCAACACGGTGGAGCAGGAGCCGCTCAACCCCGCCAGCACCTGTTTCACCCGCGGATCCTTGCGGCGGGCCTGGGCGTCCACCCGCTTCAACAGATCCATCTTGTCTTGGGCGGTGGCGGAGTCCAGGGGGTTCAGGGCCGGATAGAGCGGAACCACATTGCGGTTTTTCCAGGTCTGCGCTTGTTGCCCGCCGCCGCTGCGGGCGATGGCGCGGGCGGCCGTCGCCGCGTCCGTCAGGGCCGGCAGGAGGATTTCATCGGCGTAGGCGAAGCCGCTCTTGTCCTGTTGCACCGCCCGCACGCCGACGCCCTGATCTATGCTGTGGCTCCCTTCCCGGATGATGCCTTCCTCCATGCTCCAGGACTCCGCCTGGGAAAACTCGAAATAGAGGTCGGCGTAATCGATGTCGTGAACGATGATCCGGTCCAGGGTGTTGGCCAGATCCCGGTTGTCCAGGCCCGCCGGCGCTAACAACTGTTGCGCGGCGGCTTCCAGCGGTGGCTTCTGTTGACTCACAACACGCGGTGCCTCAAGGCCGGAAAGGAGTGTCTCAGGTCCCGCACTCGGGCCAGGTCCAGTTCGGCGCACGCCACGCCCGGCCCGTCTTCCAGGCCGCACAGCACATCCCCCCAAGGGTCCACAATCATGCTATGCCCCCAGGTGCGCCGTTTCGCCGTGTTCTGCCCGCCCTGATTGGCGGCGATCACATAGCACAGGTTTTCCACCGCCCTGGCCCGCAACAACACTTCCCAGTGGCGCTTGCCGGTGGCGTAGGTGAACGCCGACGGCACGGTGATCAGTTCCGCTCCCCGCTGAGACAAGGCGCGGTAGAGCTCGGGAAACCGGAGGTCGTAACACACCGTCATGCCGAAGCGGCCCAATGGGGTTTCCGCCACCGCGACATCCTTGCCCGGCGCGATGGTGGCGGATTCGTTATAGACCTCTTTGTCTTCCGCCCGGCTTCCCACCTGGACATCGAACAGATGGATCTTGTCGTACCGCTGGGCGCAGCCGCCTTCAGGGTTGAACAACAGGCAGCTGTTGTGAACGCGCCCGGCCGCGGCGCTGAGCAGGGACAAAGTGCCAGCCATCAGCCACAGCTGATGTTGCTTGGCCTGTCCGGACAAGAACTCCTGGATCGGTCCCTGTCCCTGGGCCTCGCCGATGCGGAGCTTGGCCTCCTCGTCGTCGCTCATAAGGGGAAAGTATTCCGGCAACAGGGCGAACCCCGCCCCCTGGCCCGCCGCCGCGGCGATCAACTCGGCGGCTTGGCTGAGGTTGGCGTCCACATCGTCTGTGGAAACCATTTGAATGGTGGCGGCCTTGAGCATGAGGTCAGTATAAGCCATCGCGCCGCCGTTTCCCATTCCCCGCCAAACGCCGTATAATCTCGCGCGAGACTATCCCCTTATCGATTGGCAGAGACACACCCTATGGCTCCCGTGAAATTGGGCTTGCTCGGACTTGGCACGGTCGGCGGCGGCGTGGCGACAGTGCTGTCCCGCAACGCCGACGAGATCGCCCGGCGCGCCGGCCAGGCGCTGACCATCTGTCATGCCGCCGCCAAAGAGTACGACGCCGACGCCATAGAGGGTTTGGATCGCATCGGCAAGATCACAGACGACGGCTTCGCGGTGGTGGATGATCCGGAAGTCGAGATCGTCATCGAGCTGATCGGCGGCTACTCGCCGGCCAAGGAACTGGCGTTGCGGGCCATCGCGAACAAAAAACATCTGGTCACCGCCAACAAGGCGCTGATCGCGGCCCACGGCAACGAGATCTTCGCCGCCGCCCGGGAGGCGGGCGTGGCGGTGGCATACGAGGCCGCCGTCGCCGGAGGCGTGCCGGTGATCAAGGCCCTCCGGGAAGGGCTGGCCGCCAACAGGATTCAATGGGCGGCGGGCATCATCAACGGCACGGGAAACTACATACTGACGGAGATGCGCGACAAGGGCAGGGACTTCGCCGCGGTGTTGCAAGAGGCCCAGCGCTTAGGCTACGCGGAGGCGGATCCCACCTTCGATGTGGAAGGCATAGACGCGGCGCACAAGCTGACCATCATGGGGTCCATCGCCTTCGGCATTCCCTTGCGGTTTGACAAGACTTATGTTGAAGGGATCGGCAAGGTGCGGCAAGAGGATGTGGCGTACGCCGATGAACTGGGCTACCGCATCAAACACCTGGGGATCGCCCGCCGCGTCGAGGCGGGGGTCGAGTTGCGGGTCCATCCCACCCTGATCCCCGCCAAACGCCTGTTGGCCAATGTGGAGGGCGTGATGAACGCGGTGCTGGTGCAGGGAAACGCGGTGGGGCCCACCTTGTATTACGGCGCGGGCGCCGGTTCGCTGCCCACCGCCTCCTCCGTGTTGGCGGATGTGATTGATGTGGCGCGGGCGCGGTTCGCCGCGCCGGAAAACCGGGTGCCGCAGTTGGGCTTTCAGCCGGACGCCATGTCCGATGAGTTGGCGGTGCTGGACATGGAGGATGTTCAAACCGCCTATTACCTGCGCCTGGAGGCCGATGATCGGCCCGGGGCCCTGTCCGAGGTCGCATCCATCCTGGGCGCGGCGGGGATCAGCATCGAGGCCATCCGACAGAAAGAGCCGGCGGCGGGCGCGCGCCGCGTGCCGGTCATCATCCTGACCCAGCGCGTGGTGGAGCGGGAGATGAATCGCGCCATCAAGCAGATTGAAGCCCTGGACGCCATCGCCGGGGAGGTGAGCCGGATCCGGGTGGAATCCTTGGATTGACGGGACCATGGTGGCGTCCACGGGCCTGATTGAACGCTACCGCGCCCGCCTGCCGGTGGCGGCGGGGGCCTCCATCGTCTCCCTGGGGGAGGGCGGCACCCCGTTGGCGCGCCTGGAAAAGCTGCCCGGGGCCGACCGGGATGTGGCGGTGTACGCCAAGTGCGAGGGGCTGAACCCCACCGGCTCTTTCAAGGATCGGGGCATGACCATGGCCCTCACCCAGGCCCTTAGCGAAGGCTCACGGGCCGTCCTGTGCGCGTCCACCGGCAACACCTCCGCGTCCGCCGCCGCCTACGCCGCCCGGGCCGGCATGGCCTGCTATGTGCTGATTCCGGATGGCAAAATCGCCCTAGGGAAACTAGCGCAGGCCATGATGCACGGCGCCGTGGTCATCCGCATTGCGGGCAACTTCGACGACGGCATGAGGTTGGTGAAGGAGCTCGCCGCCGACGCGCCGATCACCTTGGTCAACTCGGTCAATCCCTATCGCTTGCAGGGGCAGAAGACCGCCGCGTTTGAGATCGTGGATGCCTTAGGGCGGGCGCCGGACTTCCACTGCCTGCCTGTGGGCAACGCCGGCAACATCTCCGCCTACTGGACCGGCTACCGCGAGTGCGCGGGGCTGGCCAGCAGCTCCTGCAACTTCTGCGATGGCCGGTGTCCCTATCTCTCTGAGCCGGTTGGCGGGGCGTCCTCAAGCGACTCCCCGTCCCCGCCATTGCCTAAGATGTTGGGCTACCAAGCCGCCGGCGCCGCGCCGTTCCTGCGGGGCGCGCCGGTCGCCGAGCCGGAAACGGTCGCCAGCGCCATACGGATAGGCGCGCCCCAGTCTTGGGAGCTGGCGTGGGCGGCAAGCCGGGAGTCCCAAGGCTGGTTTGGCGAATTCAGCGATGAGGAAATCCTGGCGACCCAGAGGCTGTTGGCGGAGCTAGAGGGGATTTTCTGCGAACCCGCTTCCGCCGTGTCCGTGGCCGGCGCCTTGCGCGACATCGGCGCGGGCAAGATCCCGCCGGGCAGCACGGTGGTTTGCACCCTGACGGGCCATGGCCTCAAGGACCCGGACCTCGCCATTCGCCAGAGCGCCGCCCCGGTCATCCAGGTGGCGGCGGAGCTGGAGGAGGTCAAGAAGGTCATCCTGGAGCGGCTGTGACCAGGGCGGCTTCCCGTTGCGGGGGCGGGGAAGCTTCCCCTGCGCCAGGGGCCCGCGCCGCTGTTTAAGCAGCTTGCATCAGGGGGCCCGTGTTGACAGACGCGCCGCCCCTGTGCCACTATCGCGCCATGGAAAACGAACGCCCCGCGCCCGCGCCGCCGCAACATGGCTCACGGGCGCCATCACTGCTTTCAAACTAAGCCATGTTAGAACTCACGCAAACTTTCGCCAGGGTTAAAGACTGCCAGGAGCGGCTCCAGGCCCTGAGGAGGTATCTTTGACTTCGAGGCGAAGGTTGAGCGCCTGAAGGAAGTCCGCAAGGCCCTGGAAGATCCCGGCGTATGGAGCGAGCAGGAGCGGGCCCAGGCCCTGGGCAAGGAGCGGGCCGCGCTGGAGAAGACCGTGAACGCCCTTGAGTCCTTAGCTGGCGGTCTGAGGGACCTGGACGAGTTGTTGGCCCTCGCCAAACAGGAAGACGACGCCGAGGCCGTCGAGTCCCTGGTCGCCGAGCTGGACGACTGCGCCGCCAAGATAGAAGCCCTGGAGTTTCGCCGCATGTTTTCCGGCGAGATGGACCCGAACAACGCCTTCCTGGAGATCCAGGCCGGTTCCGGCGGCACCGAGGCCCAGGATTGGGCGGAGATGTTGTTGCGCATGTATCTGCGCTGGGGCGAGCAGCGCCAATTCAAGACGGAACTGATCGAGGCCTCCCCCGGGGAAGTGGCGGGGGTGAAAAGCGCCACCGTCAAATACGCGGGCGATTACGCCTACGGCTGGTTGCGCACGGAAACCGGCGTGCATCGGCTGGTGAGAAAATCCCCCTTCGACTCCGGCAACCGCCGCCACACTTCGTTCGCCTCGGTGTTCGTCGCGCCGGAGATAGACGACAACATCGAGGTGGACATAGACCCCGGCGACTTGCGCGTGGACACCTACCGGGCCAGCGGGGCCGGCGGGCAGCATGTCAACAAAACGGATTCCGCCGTGCGGCTGACCCATGAGCCGACGGGCATTGTGGCGCAGTGTCAAAGCGACCGCTCCCAGCACAAGAACAAGAGCCAGGCCATGAAGCAACTGCGGGCCAAGCTGTATGAGCTGGAGTTGCAAAAGCGGCTGTCCGAGCGGCGCGCCCTGGAGGACGCCAAGGCGGACATAGGCTGGGGCAGCCAGATACGCTCCTATGTGCTGGATCAGTCCCGCATCAAGGACTTGCGCACCGGCGTGGAGACAGGCAACACCCAAGCGGTGTTGGACGGGGGGCTGGATCCGTTCATGGAGGCGAGCCTCAAGGCGGGGGTGTAAGGCTGCGCGATCGGCGGGGCCGGGGAACAACCATGAGCAAAGAAAACGACAACAAAGACAACAAAGACAACGAGATCGTCCGCCGCCGCCGGGAGCAGTTGAGCGCGTTGCGCGAGCAGGGCGACGCCTATCCCAATGACTTTCGGCGCGACGCCTTGGCGGCCGACTTGCGGGCCCGTTACGGGGAGCTGGACCAGGAGGCCCTGGAACAGGTGGAGGCGCGCTTCAGCCTGGCGGGCCGGATGATGAGCCGCCGAATCATGGGCAAGGCCTCCTTCGCTCATCTGCAAGACTCCAGCGGGCCCATCCAGCTGTTCCTCAAGCGCGACAAGCTGGGCGAGGAGCCCTACGGAGCGTTCAAGAAATGGGACCTCGGCGATCTCATCGGCGTCACCGGCGGCGTGTTCAAGACCAAGACCGGGGAGCTGTCCGTGCAAGTGGACTCCATCAGGCTGTTGGCGAAGTCCCTGCGCCCCCTGCCGGAGAAATTTCACGGCTTGGCGGATCAAGAGACCCGCTACCGTCAACGCTACCTGGACCTGATAACGAACGAGACCGCCCGGCGGACTTTTCAGATTCGCTTCCGCATGGTGGATTGTCTGCGGGCCTATCTTGCCGGACGCGGCTTTGTGGAGGTGGAAACCCCCATGATGCAGGTCATTCCGGGGGGCGCGGGGGCCAATCCCTTCGAAACCCACCACAAGACCCTGGGCATGGACTTGTTCCTGCGCGTCGCGCCGGAGCTGTATTTGAAGCGCTTGGTGGTGGGCGGCATGGAAAAGGTGTTTGAAATCAATCGAAGCTTTCGCAACGAGGGCCTGTCGCCGCAACACAACCCTGAGTTCACCATGCTTGAGTTCTACTGGGCCTACGCGGACTACGAGGACCTGATGACCCTGACGGAAGATCTGTTGCGCTCTTTGGCGGAGGAAGTGAGGGGCGGCGGTGCCGTGGAGTGGCAGGGGGAGCGCATCGATCTCGGCAAGCCGTTTCAGCGCATGACCCTGATGGAGGCGACCCTTCAGCACAATCCGGAGTTGTCTGAAGTTGAGCTGAAAGACCTTGACGCCCTGCGCCGGATCGCCAAAGAGAAGGGCGTGGAGGTTAAGAAAAGCTACGGCGTCGGCAAGTTGCAACTGGAACTGTTCGAGAAGACCGCGGAAGACAAGCTGAGGCAACCCACCTTCATCACCGGCTACCCCGTGGAGGTGTCTCCCCTGGCCCGGCGCAACGATGCGGAACCGCACCTGACTGATCGCTTTGAACTCTTTATCGGCGGCCGCGAGATCGCCAACGGGTTTTCCGAGCTGAACGACCCTGAGGAACAGGCCCGGCGTCTCCGCGAGCAGGTCAAGCTGGACGATGAGGAAGCCATGCGTTACGACGAGGACTACATCACGGCGCTGGAATACGGCATGCCGCCGACCGCGGGCGAGGGCATAGGCATAGACCGGCTTGCCATGTTGCTGACGGATTCCGCCTCCATACGGGATGTCATTCTGTTTCCCCACCTGAAAAAACATGAACGGGACGCGGAAACCCACTTTAAGTGGGGGAATGCTAAGTTCGGGCAGGGCAACCTACGCGGCGCCATAGCGGATTATGATCGTGCCATTGAACTTAATCCCAACTATGCGGAAGCCTACTTTCTCCGGGGAGTTGCCAAGGTCATGTTAGGCGACCATGACGGTGCCATAGCGGATTGTGGTCGGGCCATTGCGCTCAAACCTGACTATGCGGAAGCCTATTTTTTCCGGGGGGTTGCCAAGAGGGGCCTGGGCGATCGTGACGGTGCCATAGCGGATTATGACCGGGCCATTGAGATCAAGCCTGAGGAGGCGGAAGCTTACTACAATCGGGGGGGTGTCAAGGGGGGGCTGGGCGACTACGAGGGCGCCATAGCGGACTATGGCCGGGCCATTGAGCTCAACCCTGAGGATGCGAACGCCTATTACTATCGGGGGAATGCCAAGTCCAATCTGGGTGACCACGAGGGTGCCATAGCGGACTATGACCGGGCCATTGAGCTCAACCCTGACTATGCGGAAGCCTACTTTCTCCGGGGGGGTGCCAAGTCCGGGCTGGGCGACCACGACGGTGCCAAAGCGGATTATGATCGGGCCATTGAGCTCAAGCCTGATGATGCGGAAGCCTACGACAACCGGGGGTATGCCAAGTCCGGGCTGGGCGACTACGAGGGTGCCATGGCGGACTACGACCGGGCCATTGAACTCAATCCTGAGGATGCGGGTGCCTACAATAACCGGGGGGGTGCCAAGAGGAGCCTGGGGGACTATCGCGGTGCCATAGCGGATTGTGACCGGGCCATTGAGCTCGACCCTGACGACGAGAGGGCCTACTACAATCGGGGGATTGCTAAATCTGGTCTGGGCGACGAGCGCGGTGCCATAGCGGATTTTGACCGGGCCATTGAGCTCAACCCTGACTATGCGAAAGCCTACTACAATCGGGGGGTTGCCAAGGGGGGCCTGGGTGACTATCGCGGTGCTATAGCGAATATTGATCGGGCCATTGAGATCAATCTTGACGACGAGGGGGGTGCCTACTACAACCGGGGGGTTGCCAAGTCCAAGCTGGGCGACCACGAGGGTGCCATAGCGGACTTTGACCGGGCCATTGAACTCAACCCTGAAGATGCGGGTGCCTACAACAACAGGGGGGGTGCCAAGATGGGCCTGGGGGACTATCGCGGTGCCATAGCGGACTGTGACCAAGCCATTAAGCTTGAGCCTAACAACGCGGGTGCTTACAACAACCGGGGGGTTGTCAAGTCTAAGCTGGGCGACCACTTCGGTGCCATAGCGGATTATGGCCGGGCCATTGAGCTCGATCCTGAGAATGCGAGTGCCTACTTGTACCGGGGGCGTGCCAAGTCCAAGCTGGGCAATAAACGCGGTGCCGAGGCGGACCGCAAGCGAGCCATTGAACTCGATCCTGAGATCGAGGATCGCTGATTTGGGGCCTGATCCAAATGCGGGCAAGGAATGGCTTGTCTATATGTAAAACGGGTAGCTTTCTGTTTTGATCTATGCGGTGCCATGTTGAAACTATCTTTGAGAGGGTGACCTGATGTTCAAGAAACGCAACTTGAAGCCCATAGTAGCTCTTGGTGCCATCTTTATCGTTTCTTTCATCGTAAAAGAATTTGGTTACGACCGGGAGAATATCGAGTCTGAGCTGGATGATCAGGCCCCTAAAGCGGACTACAGTCGGGCCATTGAGCTCAATCCTGACGATGCGGATGCTTACTATAGTCGGGGGGAAGCCAAGTTTCTTCAGTTCGACCTCGACGGTGCCATAGTGGACTTTGATCGAGCCATTAAACTTAATCCCAACCATACGGACGCCTACTTTCTCCGAGGGGCTACCAAGGGGTGGCTGAGCGATTACTACGGCTCCATAGCGGACTATGACCGAGCCATTGAGCTCGATCCTGACAATGCATCCGCCTACTACAATCGGGGGGTTTCCAAGCAGAAGCTGGACGATTACGAGAACGCCATAGCGGATTATGACCGGACCATTGAGCTCAATCCTGGGTATGCGGCCGCCTACACCAACCGAGGGAATGCCAAATCTATCCTGGGCGACCTACGCGGTGCTATAGCGGACTGTAATCGGGCCATTATGCTCAATCCTGAGCAGAAGGAGGCTTACTACATTCGGGGGCTTGTCAAGTTCCAGCTGGGCGATTATCGCGGCGCCATAGCGGATTATGGCCGGGCCATTGAGCTCAAACCTGATTATGCGGAAGCCTACTTCTCCCGGGGGGATGCCAAGGGTGAGCTGGATGACTATTACGGCTCCATAGCGGACTATAGCCGGGCCATTGAGATCAATCCTAGCTATGCGGACGCCTACTACTACCGGGGGAGAGCCAAGTCCGAGCTGGGCGACCCAGACGGTGCCATAGCAGACTATGGCCGGACCATTGAGCTTAAGCCTGACTATGCGAATGCCTACTACTACCGGGGGGATGCCAAGTCCAATCTAGGCGACTATCGCAGTGCCATAGCGGACTATGACCGAGCCATTGAACTTAATCCCAACTATGCGAGTGCCTACTTATCCCGGGGGGGTGCCAAGCATGAGATGGACGACTACCATGGCGCCATAGTGGACTACAGCAGGGTCATTGAGCTCTATCCTGATCTTGCGGGCACCTACTCCGTCCGGGGGAGAGCCAAGTCCGAGCTGGGAGACCACGAGGGCGCCGAGGCGGACCGCAAGCGAGCCAATGAACTCAAGTCCGCGCTCAAGGATCGCTGATTCGGCGCCTGATCTAGGTTAGGGCAATCCGTAACTTGTCCGCGGGCAAGACAGAGGGGTGTCCCTCGACGGAAACAGACTAGGGCCGCTTGTCTAACGGGGAGACTTGGGGGGGGCGCCCGGTCTGGCCCTGAAAGGACAGGCTTCAGGCCCTTGGAGGGGCGTCGCCCCTTGTTTGCCGGATGTGATAGACTTCGCCTCAGTCATTTCAACATGGTTGAATAGCTGGTCTTGTCTAGTCCTGCACGGGCAGGTTTTTGCAACCATTTTTGGGAGGATGACCCAATGTCGAAGAAGAGCAACTTGAAACCCATAGCGGCAACTCTTGGCGCCACCTTTATCGTTTCGCTCACTGTCAGCCCAGGTGCCAACGCGGCGGATAACCCGTTTGGAATTACCGAGTTGTCAAAAGGCGGCTATATGATCGCCGCCGGCATAGCGAAGCATGAACAGGACGCGGAAACCCACATTAAGTTGGGAAAAGCCAAGTTCATTCAGGGCGACTACCACGGTGCCATAGCGGACTTTGACCGAGCCATTGAGCTCAGCCCTGACTCTGCGTCCGCCTACTACTACCGGGGGAGAGTCAAGTCTGAGCTGGACGACCATGACGGCACCATAGCAGACTATGACCGGGCCATTGAGCTCAACCTTGCCATTGAGATCAAGCCTGACTATGCGGAAGCCTACAACAACCGAGGGGATGCCCAAATTTTTCTGCGCGACTATGACAGTGCTATAGCAGACTATGACAAGGTCATTGAGCTTTATCCTGATTCTGCGGCCGCCTACAGGAAACGGGGGACTGCCAAATCTCTTCTGGGTGATAAACGGGGGGCCAGAGAAGACTATACCAGGTCCATTGAACTCGATTCTGCACTCAATGGTCGCTGATTCGGAACCAGATCCAAGTGCGGGCATAGAATAGCTTGTCTATATGTAAAACGGGCGTTTCCTGTTTTGATCTAAGTGGTGCTATGTTGAAACTATCTTTGAGAGAATGACCTGATGTCCAAGAAGCACAACTTACCTGGCGATGCAAAAACCTACACCAACCGAGGGAATGCCAAGTCCAAGCTAGGCGACCACGAGAGTGCTATAGCGGACTTTGATTTGGCCATTGAACTCAACCATGACGATGCGGACGCCTACTATAACCGAGGGGTTGCCAAGGGGGGGCTAGGCGACTATCGCGGAGCCATAGCGGACTATGACCGGGCCATTGGGATCAAGCCTGACAATATGGGGGCGTACTACAACCGGGGGGTTGCCAAGGGGGCCCTGGGCGACCATGACGGTGCCATAGCGGACTACAGCCGAGTCATTGAACTCAACCCTGAATTTGCGGGAGCCTACTACAGCCGGGGGGATGCCAAGTCCAAGCTGGACGACCACGACAGTGCCGAGGCGGACTATGACCGGGCCATTGAACTCAAGTCCGCGCTCAAGGATCGCTGATTCGGAGCCTGACCCGAGCGCGGGCAAGAAATGGGAATTACATGCAATAGTTACACTACAAGCGGAGAGTTTTATGATACAGTGTTCGCATGCTTCTATGGAAGACCGGGCGGGACTTAAATCCCGGCACGCGCGGAGCATGGTTGTTGAGAGTCGGGTTGTTGATAGCGAGCGCGTAGAACAGTGCGACATGGAAAGCATCGCATGAGTTTGTAACTGATGTAGCTAAGTCCCTTAACCTTTGATTTTAGACACGCCGCATCCGCTTTTTGTCAATAAGCAGGAAAAATGACTATGGCAGACCACCACATTATATGGACCGGCCGCATCATATTGACTGGCACGGACGAATCGGACTATCTCGAGGGCGGCACTGGCAACGACCAACTGGATGGCGGCGCGGGGCATGACTGGCTCGTCGGTTTGGAGGGAGACGACCGGCTGAATGGCGGCGAGGGGGCCGACAGGCTCATCGGCAACGCGGGGCATGACCGGCTCTACGGTGGCGACGGGGACGACGATCTGTTCGGCGGCGCGGGGGACGACACGCTCATCGGCGGCTTCGGCAACGACTGGCTGGAGGGCGGCGCGGGGGCCGACACGCTCACCGGCGGACCGGATGACTGGTGGCGGGGGGACACTATCTCTTACGCGGGTTCGGATGCAGCGGTGGACATTCGCCTCAGCACCGGCCATGCGTCCGGTGGCCACGCCGAGGGCGATACATTTAGCGGGGTGGAGAACATCAACGGTTCCACCTTCAACGACCGGCTGGCCGGCGACGCCAACGACAATCGGCTCCAAGGCGGCGCGGGGGACGACACGCTCACCGGCGGCGCGGGGGACGACACGCTCACCGGCGGCGCGGGGAATGACACTATCTCTTACGCGGGTTCGAATGCGGCGGTGGACATTAGCCTCAGGACCGGCCATGCGTCCGGCGGCCACGCCGAGGGCGATAATTTCGATGTGGAGAACATCGTCGGTTCTGCCCACAACGACCGGCTAGAAGGCGACGCCAACGATAACGAGCTGACCGGTGGCGCGGGAGCCGACACGCTCATCGGCGGGGCGGGGCGGGACACTATCTCTTACGCGGGTTCGAATGCGGCGGTGAATATTAGCCTCAGGACCGGTCATGCGTCCGGCGGCCACGCCGAGGGCGATACATTTAGCGGGGTGGAGCGCATCGCCGGTTCCGCCCACAATGACCGGCTAGAAGGTGACGACAATGACAACCGGCTGGATGGCGGCGCGGGGGCCGACACGCTCATCGGCGGGCCGGGGGCGGACACTATCTCTTACGCGGGTTCGGATGCGACGGTGGACATTCGCCTCAGCGCCGGCCATGCCTCCGGCGGCCACGCCGAGGGCGATACATTTAGCGGGGTGGAGAACATCATCGGTTCCGCCCACAATGACCGGCTGGCTGGCGACGCCAACGACAACGAGTTAACTGGCGGCGCGGGGGACGACCGGCTCTACGGCGGCCGCGGCGGCGGCAACGACCGGCTCACCGGTGGCGATGGAGACGACTGGCTCTACGGCGGCACGGGGGACGACTATCTGTACGGTGACAGAGGGGATGACCGGCTCTCCGGCGGCGCGGGGAACGACGAGCTTAATGGCGGCGCGGGGAACGATCAGTTCTACGGCGGCGCGGGGGACGACGAGCTTAACGGCGGCGCGGGGAACGACCGGCTCTACGGCGGTCCGGGGGATGACCAGCTGGATGGCGGCACGGGGGACGACACGCTCTCCGGCGGGGCGGGCGAAGACCAGCTGACTGGCGGCGCCGGCTCGGACGCCTTCGCGTTCTCGCCGAACCACAGCTTGGGCAGCGGTGATGTCATCACGGACTTCAGGGTTACCGGCACGGACAGGGATGCTATCGACCTCAGGGCCTTCGACTTCGACCTCGCACGCAATGCGGATGACTCCATCGCCACCACGCTGACGGACCTCGAGTCTCAGGAACTGACAATCTCCGATTTGATGGATGCGGATGGGGATGGCGCAACGGACGACAGGGAAATCACCCTGCCTGATAATGGCACTATCACCCTGCTTGATGTCGGCAACGCGGCGCTTGCCATGGACAACTTCATCCTTTGACTTGTTTTGATGTAACAACCTAACCCATCCCGGTGCTGACCGCGCCGGAACAATCCAAAGGGGACCTTGCCTGCAGGGCCCCCTTTTTTCATATGAAAAGCTTGGATTATTTAATGCAAAGAAACGCCGCGCCACATGGCGGAAAACCACAACCATTTAGCGACGGAGGTTTTTCGTCAGGCAAGCGGCATGATGAGCGAGGTCGGGAGTGTGCAAGTAGCACACGACTGACTGAACGCGGAAACGCTAGGCAACATAATGGAAGGGAATTACATACAATAGTTGGACTACAAGCGGAGAGTTTTATGATACAGTGTTCGCATGCTTCTATGGAAGACTGGGCGGGACTTAAATCCCGGCACGCGCGGAGCATGGTTGTTGAGAGTCGGGTTGTTGACGGCGAGCGCGTAGAACAGTGCGACATGGAAAGCATCGCATGAGTTTGTAACTGATGTAGATAAGTCCCCAGGGAATGGCTTGTCCATGAGTAAAACGGGTCGCCTCCTGTTTTGATCTATCTGGCGTTATATTGAAACTATCTTTGAGAGGATGCCCAAATGTTCAAGAAGAGCAAGTTGAAACTCATAGCGGTAGCTCTTGGTGCCATAGCGGACCGTGTCCGGGCGATTAAGTTTAAGCTTGAGCTTGATCTTAAGCTTAAGGATGATTTGATGTCCAAGAAGAGCAACTTGAAACCCATAGCGGACTATGACCGGGCCATTGAGCTCAATCCTAAGAGTGCGGCCGCCTACGGTAGCCGGGCGCGGGCCAAGTACGAATTGGGCGACTATGACGGTGCTGTGGCGGACTACAGCCGGGCTATTGCGCTCACGCCTGACTTCGAGTCCAACTACTTCTACCGGGGGCGCGCCAAGTCCGAGCTGGGCGACTACGAGGGCGCCATAGCAGACTACAGCCGGGTCATTGAGCTCAATTCTAAGTATGCGGCCGCCTACGGCCGCCGGGGGTACGCCAAGTACAAATTGAGCGACTATGACGGCGCTGTGGTGGACTCCACGCGGGCCATTGAGCTCAAGCCTGACTTTGCGGTCAACTACTTGTACCGGGGGCTTGCCAAGTACGAGCTGGGCGACTACAAGGGTGCCATAGCGGACTACAGCCGGGTCATTAAGCTCAATCCTAAGAATGCGGCCGCCTACGGCAGCCGGGGGCGCGCCAAGTCCGAGCTGGGCGACCATGAGGGCGCCGAGGCGGACCGCAAGCGAGCCATTGAACTCGATCCTGAGATCGAGGATCGCTGATTCAGAGTCTGATCCAAGCGCGAGCAAGGAATGGCTTGTCCATATGTAAAACGAGGCGCTTCCTGTTTTTATCTATGCGGTGCTATTATGAAACTATCTTTGAGAGGATGACCTGATGTCTAAGAAGAGCAACCTGCCTGACGATGCGAAAACCTACACCGACCGGGGGTTTGCCAAGCTTAATCTGCGCGACTATCGCGGCGCCATAGCGGACTACGGCCGGGCCATCGAGCTTGAGCCTGAGAATGCGGCCGCCTACGGCAGCCGGGGACGCGCCAAGTACAGATTGGGCGACTATGACGGCGCTGTGGCGGACACCACGCGGGCCATCGCGCTCACGCCTGACTTTGCGGTCAACTACTTGTACCGGGGGTTTGCCAAGTACGAGCTGGGGGACTGCGAGGGCGCCATAGCGGACTACGGCCAGGCCATCGAGCTCGAGCCTGAGAATGCGGGCAACTACGGCAGCCGGGGGCGCGCCAAGTACAAATTGGGCGACTATGGCGGCGCGGTGGCGGACTACAGCCGGGCCATTGCGCTCACGCCTGACTTTATGCTCAACTACTTGTACCGGGGGCTTGCCAAGTACGAGCTGGAGGACTACGAGGGCGCTGTGGCGGACAGTGGCCGGGCCATCGCGCTCACGCCTAAGAATGCGGCCGCCTACGGTTGCCGCGGGCGCGCCAAGTACAAATTGGGCGACTATGACGGCGCGGTGGCGGACGCCACGCGGGCCATCGCGCTTACGCCTGACTTTGCGGCCAACTACCTGTACCGGGGGGTTGCCAAGTCCAAGCTGGGCGACCACGCCGGCGCCGCGGCGGACCGCAAGCGAGCCATTGAACTCAATCCCGCGCTCGGGCGACGCTGATTCGGAGACTAATCCAAGTGCAGGCATGGAATGGCTTGTCTATGTGTGAAACGGGTCGCTTCCTGTTTTGACTGATGTGGTACTATATTGAAACTATCTTTGGGAGAATGACCTGATGTCGAAAAATAGCAACTTACCTGATGATCCAAAAGCCTACACCGACCGGGGAAATGCCAAGTACGAGCTGGGTGACTACGAGGGTGCCATAGCGGACTATGACCGGGCCATTCGGGCCATTGAGCTTAACCCTGAGCATGCGAGAGCCTACACCAACCGGGGGTGCGCCAAGTACGAGCTGGAGGACTACGAGGGTGCCATAGCGGACTGTGACCGGGCCATTGAGATCAATCCTGACTATGCAAAAGCCTACACCGACCGGGGAAATGCCAAGTACGAGCTGGAGGACTACGAGGGTGCCATAGCGGACTACAGCCGGGTTATTAAGCTCAAGCCTGACAATGCGGATGCGGAAGCCTACAACAATCGGGGGATGGCCAAGTATTGGCAGGAGGACTACGAGGGTGCCATAGCGGACTACAGCCGGGTTATTAAGCTCAAGCCTGACAATGCGGATGCGGAAGCGGAAGCGGAAGCCTACAACAATCGGGGGATGGCCAAGTATTGGCAGGAGGACTACGAGGGTGCCATAGCGGACTACAAGCGGGCCATTGAGCTCGATCCTGACTATGCGGATGCCTACTACAATCGGGGGATGGCCAAGTATTGGCAGGACTACTACAAGGGTGCCATAGCGGACTACAAGCGGGCCATTGAGCTCGATCGTGACTATGCGGATGCCTACTACTACCGAGGGGTTTCCAGGTCCAAGCTGGGCGACCTTGAGCCCTCGCAGTTTTGGCCGCCGAATTTGGCGTGGCGTGAAGTCATAGCGGATTATGACCGGGCCATTAAGCTCAAGTCCGATTATGCGAAAGCCTACTTTCGCCGGGGGGAGGCCAAGTCCAATCTGGGTGACCACGACGGTGCTAAAGCGGACTATGACCGGGCCGTTGAACTCGATCCCACGCTCAAGAGGCGCTGATTCGGAAACTAACACAGGTTAAGGCAATCCGCGACTTGACCGCCGGTTCCACCGCCTGACTCTGCCCCCCGGCCCGGCCTCCCGCCATTCCTCCCCCCGAACAACGGCCGGCGGGGAACAGGAACTTTCTTCCGTTTCGTTCAATCTAACCTGCGGTCTGGCCCTGAAAAGACGGGGTTCAGGCCCTTGGCGGGGCGTCGCCCCTTGTTTGCAGGATTGTGATAGACTCCGCCGCAGTTATTTCAACACGATAACTAATCTTGTCTGGTCCTGCGGGCCAGGTTTTTTGCAACTATTTTTGGGAGGAATGACCCAATGTCGAAGAAGAGCAACCTAAAACCCATAGCGGCGGCCCTAGGCGCCACCTTTGCCGTTTCGCTCGCTGTCAGCCCGGCCGCTAACGCGGCGGACAACCCGTTCGGAATGACCGAGCTGTCCAAAGGCGGCTACATGATTGCCGCCGGCCACGGCGAAGGCGGTTGTGGCGAGGGCAAGTGCGGCGAAGGCATGAAGGAGAGCGAGGGCAAATGCGGCGAAGGGAAGTGCGGCGAGGGCAAGGCCATGACTCTGGATGAGTGCAAGGCCAAGATGAAGAAGATGAAAGCCAAGATGAAGAAGATGAAGGGCGGCGAGGGCAAGTGCGGCGAAGGGAAATGCGGAGAGGGCATGAAGGAGGGCGAGGGCAAATGCGGCGAAGGGAAGTGCGGCGAGGGCATGAAGGACATGACCTTGGATGAGTGCAAGGCCAAGATGAAGAAGATGAAAGCCAAGATGAAGGCGATGAAGGGCGGCGAGGGCAAGTGCGGCGAAGGGAAATGCGGCGAGGGCATGAAGGAGAGCGAAGGCAAGTGTGGCGAGGGCAAGTGCGGCGACCACTAAGCGTCCGCTGAACGCCATGCCTGAAAAACACCCTGTTCATGGCGCAGGGTTGGGTCTGCGGCGGGCCTTCATCGGCCCGCTGGCGGACTCCTTTCCCGCCGGGATTGATTTCATGGAAGTGGCGCCGGAGAACTGGATCGATGTGGGGGGGCGCCTGGGACGCCAATTCCGCGCCGTTGTGGAGCGCGCGCCCCTGGTTTGCCATGGGTTGTCGCTGAACCTGGGGGGGACGGCCCCCCTGGACGAGGCGTTTTTGCGCAAGGTCAAACAATTCCTGGACGCCCATGATGTGCGCTGTTACAGCGAACACCTGAGTTATTGCGCGGACGACGGCCACCTCTACGATTTGATGCCCATCCCCTTCACGGAGGAGGCGGTCCGCCACGCCGCCGGCAGGATCCGGCGAACCCAAGAGATCATCGGCCGGCGCATGGCCATAGAGAATGTGTCTTACTACGCGGCGCCGGGACAGGAAATGGCGGAGATTGACTTCATCCGCCAGGTCTTGGAGGAGGCGGACTGCGATCTGCTGTTGGATGTCAACAACATCTATGTCAACAGCATCAATCATCGTTACGACGCCGAAGCCTGGCTGAAATCGTTGCCGGCGGAGCGGGTGGCTTACGCCCATGTCGCCGGACATTATGTGGAGGCGGAGGACTTGCGGGTGGACACCCACGGGGCCGCCGTGATCGACCCTGTGTGGCGGTTGTTGGACGCGGCGTATCAGCATTTTGGCGTTTTTCCCACCTTGCTGGAGCGGGACTTCAACATCCCCCCGTTGCCTGAATTGTTAGACGAGGTGGCTGTGATCCGAACCCTCCAAGCCAAGTGGGAGGCAGAGGGCGCGCCCGGCGGCGCCGGGGACGCCGTTGTCCCGTCCTCGCGGGTTTCTCGGCAAGGGAGCCTGAGCCGCCGCGCCTGAACCGCGCCTGAGCCGCCGCGCCCGCCTGAGCCGCCATGCCATCCACCGCTGTTTCTTTCACCGACCTGCAACGCCAGTTCACCCGGCACATCAGGGATCCGGACCACGCGCCGGCGCCCCCCGGCCTTGAAGAGCGGCGCATGGCGATCTACCGCGATCTGATTTACCGCAGCGTGGAAGGTTTTTTGGCGAATAGTTTTCCGGTGTTGCGAAGGATCCTCGCGGATGAGGAATGGCATCCGCTCATGCGGGATTATTTCAAGCGCCACCGGGCCCGCACCCCCCTGTTTCCCAAGATGCCCCAGGAGTTTCTGCGCTACTTGCAGGACGAGCGGGAGGAAGACGAGTTGCCCCATCCCTTCATCCGCGAACTGGCGCATTACGAGTGGGTTGAGACGGCCCTGACCATAGACAGCCGCACACTCAGGCTTGAGGGCGTGGACAAGGAGGGCGACCTGTTGGCGGGGGCGCCGGCCCTGAATGAACTGATCTGGCCTCTGGCGTGCGCCTATCCGGTGCATCGCATCGGCCCCGATTATTTGCCCGCGGCGCCGCCGGAGCAACCCACCTACCTGTTGGTCTATCGGGACCGGCAAGACGCTGTGGGCTTCATGGAGTTGAACCCCGTCTCCGCCCGCCTGATTGATTGCCTCAAGAGCGAGCAGGGCAAAACCGGCCGGGCCGTCCTGCTGGACATCGCCGCGGAACTCGCCCATCCTGACCCTGAGGTGGTGGTCAACGGGGGGCGCGACATTCTCGAGTCCATGCGCGAGAAAGACATCGTTTTAGGCGTTGAAATAGCGGGCTGACGCCAACCCGGCTGACCGACCCGCTCCGACGCCGCCGCAACTTGCCGAAAGGGGGAGAGAAAATCATGAACATCATCATCATTTTGGCGAGCAAGCTTCAAAGCTTGTTCGACATCATTCGGGGATGGCTGGACTTCATCGCGCCCGCGTTGCTCAGGCTGTATCTGGTGCCGGTGTTTTGGACAGCGGGCAACAACAAGTGGAATCCCCTGGACGCGGACAGCTCCATAGACCACATCATTCATTGGTTCGGTTCCGGGTTGGGCATGCCGTTTCCGGCGCTGAACGCCTACCTGGCCTGGGGCGCGGAATACCTGGGCGCGATCCTGCTGGCTCTGGGGCTGGCGACCCGCTGGGTGTGCATTCCGCTGATGATCACCATGGTGGTCGCCATGGCGACGGTGCATATCGATAACGGCTGGCAGGCCGTGCATGACCCCATGAGTCCCTTCGCCGCCGCCGAGGTTGACGAGGCGGCGCAACGATTGGGGCGCGCCAGGAGCCTGTTGCAGGAACACGGCCATTACGACTGGCTGACGGAGCATGGCAACTTTGTGGTGTCCAACAACGGCATCGAGTGGGCCGCCACTTACTTCATCATGTTGATGGCCCTGATGTTCCTGGGCGGCGGCAGGGTCATCAGCCTGGATTACTGGATCAAGCGCAAATACGGCTCTGGCGGTGCCGCGCCAGGCGCATTCTAAGGGCAAGAGAGCTTGCAACGGGGCGCGCCTGGCAAACCACCGCCGCCGGGCGGCCCCCGCCTCCCGCCGTTTATCGCGCCAGCTTTTGCGCCCGCAGACGCAGGCGCAAGGCGTTCAGCTTGATGAACCCCTCGGCGTCTTTCTGGTCGTAGCTGCCCGCGTCGCTCTCGAAGGTGGCGATGTTCTGATTGAACAGGCTGTGAGCGTCGGACTTGCGCCCCGTCACGGCGACGCCCCCTTTGTAGAGCTTCAGCCGCACGCGGCCAGTGACCGGCCCCTGGGTGCTGTCTATGAGCTGTTGCAGGGCCAACCGTTCAGGACTCCACCAGTAGCCGTTGTAGATCAGCTTCGCGTAGCGCGGCATGAGTTCATCCTTGAGGTGCGCCGTTTCGCGGTCTAAGGTGATGGACTCCATGGCCCGGCGGGCCTTGAGCAGTATGGTTCCGCCAGGGGTTTCGTAGCAACCGCGGGATTTCATGCCCACATAGCGGTTCTCAACGATGTCGGTTCTGCCAATGCCGTGCCGCCCCCCCAGTTCGTTCAGGGTCTTCAACAGCTGGCCGGGGGACAGCGCCGCGCCGTTCAGGGCGCAGGGGTCGCCGCCATTGAAGTCCAGCTCCACGGTCTCAGCCTGGTCCGGCGCCTGCTCCGGGGAGACAGACCAGCGCCAAACGGATTCCTCCGGCGCCTGCCAGGGGTCTTCCAGGTCGCCGCCTTCGTAGGAGATGTGCAACAGGTTGGCGTCCATGGAGTAGGGGGAGGCCCCCGCCCGTTTGGCTTCTATGGGAATGCCCCGGGCCGCGGCGTACGCCAGGAGTTTCTCCCGGGAATCCAGCTCCCACTCGCGCCAGGGGGCGATGACCCGGATGCCCGGCTCAAGGGCGTAAGCGCCCAATTCAAACCGCACCTGGTCGTTGCCCTTGCCGGTGGCGCCGTGGGCGATGGCGTCGGCGCCGGTTTCCCGGGCGATTTCCACCAATCGCTTCGCCACCAAGGGGCGCGCGATGGCGGTGCCTAACAGGTATTCGCCTTCGTACAAGGCGTTCGCCCGAAACATGGGGAAGACAAAATCGCGGACGAACTCCTCCACCAAGTCTTCGATAAAGATCTCCTTCACGCCCAAGTCTTGCGCCTTGGCCCGGGCCTGAGAGACTTCCTCGCCTTGTCCTATGTCGGCGGTGAAAGTGACGACCTCGCACCCATAGGCTTCTTGCAGCCATTTGAGGATTACGGAAGTGTCCAAGCCGCCGGAATACGCCAGCGCCACCTTTTTGACCTGTTTGTCAGCCATGGCGCATTGTAGCATGGCGGCCCGCCGTGAAAGGCTTTGCGGGCCGGCCCCTGGCTTGTAGCGGTCTTATGCGGGCTTACAGCGAGATGTCGCGGAGGTCCGTCAGGAGCTCCCGCAAGGAGCGGGTGAACTCCGCCGCCGCCACGCCATCGATGACCCGGTGGTCGTAGGAGAGCGAGTAGGGCAGGATCAGGCGGGGTTCGAACTTGCCGTCCCGGTGCGTCGGTTTGATGGCGGCCCGAGACACGCCCAAAATGGCGACTTCCGGCGCGTTGATGATGGGAGTGAAGCCGGTGCCGCCGACATGGCCCAGGCTGGATATGGTGAAGCACCCGCCCTGCATCTCCGCCGGGCGGAGCTTGCGGTCCCGGGCCTTTTGCGCCAGCTCCGTCAGTTCCCCCGCCAGCTCAAACAGGTCTTTCTGGTCTGCGTCTTTCACCACAGGGACCATCAAGCCCTGTTCGGTGTTGACCGCCACGCCGATGTGAAAATACCGCTTGAAGGTCAGCGACTCGCCATCCGCGCTTAGGGAGGCGTTGAATTCGGGGTGCCGCTTCAGCGCCGCCACCGCGGCCTTGATCAGGAAGCTGAGCAGGGTGAGCTTGCCGCCGCGCCCCTGGGCGTCGGCTTGTTTTGATTTGCGCAAGGCCTCCAGCTCGGTGATGTCCGCCTCGTCGTGCTGGGTGACCTGGGGCGCGCTGATCCAGGTGCGGTGAAGGTTTTGTCCCCCCAGGCGTTTCAGCCGCGTCAGCGGACGGGTTTCCACGGGGCCGAATTTGGAGAAGTCCACCGGCGGGGTCTCCGGCGGCGCGAACCCGCCGCCGCGGTTGAACACATGGTTGCCGGACAGGATGGCCTTGGTGAAGGCCTTGACATCCTCTTTCAAGATGCGCCCTTTCTTGCCGCTGCCGCGCACGATGCCCAGATCCACGCCCAACTCGCGGGCGAACTTGCGCACCGCCGGGCTGGCATGGGCCCGGGATGAGGCGCTGGCGCCGGTGAGCTGGGCCCCGCGGGGGGGCGTCGGCGCGGGCCGCGGCGCCGGGCTCGCCAGGGGAGCGGCGTCTTCGGCGGCGGTCTTGTCCGTTGCGGCGGGGGGCGCGGGAGGCGCGGCAGGCGCGGCAGGCGCGGCTGTGGCGGGGGGCGCAACTGGCGCGGTTTCCCGGGGCGCCCCAGGGCCATCGGGGATGGACGCCTCCGGCGCATCCGTTGGCGGGCCTGCTTCAGCGCTGTCCTGAGGGGGAGGAGCCGCCGCGCCCTCCGCCCCTTCCTCCAGTTTCAGCATGGGGCTGCCCTGGGACACGAAGTCGCCCACCTTCACGAACACCTCCCTGACGACGCCCCCGGCGGGGGCGGGGATGTCCATGGAGGCCTTGTCTGATTCCAGCACGATCAGGGTGTCTTCCGGCTTCACCTCCGCGCCGGGCCGCACCGCCACCTCGATGACTTCCACCGCCTCGAAGTCGCCGATGTCGGGAACGGCAAGGTCTGTCACGCGGCCCATGTCATCGCGCTCCCGCGCCTCCCTCGCTCATTGCCGGGCCGGATCGGGCTGGTCCGGATTGATGTCGTAGCGCTTCATCGCCGCAACCACCTGGCTCGGCGGGATGGCGCCCTCGTCCGCCAAGGCCTTGAGGGCGGCCACGGCGATGTGTTGCCGATCCACCTCAAAAAACCGCCGCAGGCGGGCGCGGGTGTCGCTTCTGCCGAACCCGTCTGTGCCGAGGGCCGTGTAGCGGTCTGGCACGAAGGCGCGGATCTGATCGGCGTAAGTCTTCATGTAGTCCGTGGCCGCCACCACCGGGCCGGCGCCCCGGGGCAGGCATTGCTCCACATAAGATTGCCGGGAGGGAGCCTCCGGGTGCAACCGGTTCCAGCGCTCCGCCGCCAAGCCGTCGCGGCGCAACTCGTTGAAGCTGGTGGCGCTCCAAACCTCAGCGCCGACGCCGAAATCCTCTTCCAGCAACTCCCCGGCCGCCAGCACTTCCCGCAGGATCGCGCCTGAGCCTAGTAGCCGCGCCCGGAGCCGGCCCGGCGCGCCCTCCCGCAACCGGTACATGCCTTTCAGCAAGCCCTCCGCCGCGCCCTCCGGCAGGGGCGGGTGCGGGTAGTTCTCGTTCATCACCGTGATGTAGTAATAGACATCCTCGTTGTCCTCGCACATGCGCTTGAGGCCCGCGTGGATGATGACCGCCAGCTCGTAGGCGTAGGCGGGGTCGTAAGAGAGGCAGTTGGGGATGGTGGAAGACAGCAGGTGGCTGTGGCCGTCCTGGTGTTGCAAGCCCTCGCCCGCCAGGGTGGTTCGGCCCGCCGTGCCGCCCAAGAGGAAGCCGCGGGCGCGCATGTCCCCCGCCGCCCAAGCCAGATCGCCCACTCGCTGAAAGCCGAACATGGAGTAGTAGATGTAGAAGGGGATCATTTGCACGCCGTGGTGCTTGTAGGCGGTGGCGGCCGCCATCCAGGATGAAAAGGCCCCCGCCTCGTTGATGCCTTCCTCGAGGATCTGCCCCCGTTTGTCCTCGCGGTAGTACATGACCTGGTTGCTGTCCACGGGTTCGTAGAGCTGGCCGGCGGAGGAGTAGATGCCCAACTGCCTGAACATTCCTTCCATGCCGAAGGTGCGGGCCTCGTCCGGCACGATGGGAACGATGTGTTTGCCTATGCGCTCGTCCTTGACCAGGGTGGAGAGCAGGCGCACGAAGGCCATGGTGGTGGAGATTTCCCGCTCGCCAGTGCCAGCCAGCAATTTTTCATGGATGCCGACAGGAGGGACGGCGTGTTGCGCCGCCGGCGGGGCGGGGCGCAACAGGAAGCCCCCCAGCTGTTCGCGCCGCTCGCGCATGTAGGCGAGTTCGGGGCTGTCCGTGGCGGGCTTGTAGAAGGCGGCGTTCGCCACCTCCTCATCGGAAACCGGAATGTTGAAACGCTCCCGGAAGGCCTTGAGGGCGTCTTCCCCCATCTTCTTCTGCTGGTGGGTGATGTTCTGCCCCTCGCCGGCCTCGCCCATGCCGTAGCCTTTCACCGTCTTCGCCAGGATGACGGTGGGCTGGCCCTGGTGTTTGACCGCCGCGGCGTAAGCGGCATAGACCTTGTGGGGATCGTGGCCGCCGCGGTTCAGCCGCCAGATGTCCTCATCGGACATGTTCGCCACCAGGGCCTTCAACTCCGGGTGTTTGCCGAAAAACTTTTCCCGGACATAAGCCCCGTCGTTGGCTTTGTAGGCCTGGTATTCCCCGTCCACGGTCTCTTCCATGACCTTCAGCAGTTTGCCTTCCGTGTCCCGGGTGATCAGCGGGTCCCAGTAAGACCCCCAGATGACCTTGATCACATTCCAGCCGGCGCCGCGAAAATCGGCTTCCAGCTCCTGGATGATCTTGCCGTTGCCGCGCACCGGGCCGTCCAGCCGTTGCAAGTTGCAGTTCACCACGAAGATCAGGTTGTCCAGCTTCTCCCGCGCCGCCAAGCCGATGGAGCCTAAGGATTCGGGTTCATCCATCTCGCCGTCTCCCATGAAGGCCCAAATCTTCCGGTCATTGGGGGGGATCAGCCCCCGATGCTCCAGGTAGCGCATGAACCGGGCCTGATAAATGGCCATGAGGGGGCCTAGGCCCATGGAGACGGTGGGAAACTGCCAGAAATCGGGCATCAGCCAGGGGTGCGGGTAGGACGACAGGCCGTCGCCCGCGGCCTCCTGGCGAAAGTTGTCCATCTGCGCTTCCGTGATTTGTCCGTACAGATAGGCCCGGGCGTAGATCCCCGGCGCCGAGTGCCCCTGTATGAACACCAGATCGCCGCCGTGGGCCTCGGTGGGGGCCCGGAAAAAGTGGTTGAAGCCCACATCGTAGAGGGTGGCGGAAGACGCGAAACTGGCGATATGCCCCCCCAGTTCGGCATTGGCGCGGTTGGCTCTGACGACCATGGCCAAGGCGTTCCAGCGAATCAGGGAGCGGATGCGCCACTCCATGCCGGCGTCTCCGGGGGTGCGCTTCTCCCGGGCCGGCGGGATGGTGTTCAGGTAGGCGGTGTTGGCGGAATAGGGCAGGTAGGCCCCGGATCTTCTCGCCTTGGCGATCAGTTGCTCCAAGAGGTAGTGGGCCCGCTCCACCCCTTCCTCCGCCATGACTGAATCCAGCGCTTCCAACCACTCCCGGGTCTCCTGCGGGTCTGTGTCATGGACTTTTTCCGTCATTCGCTACGCCCTGGCGGGGAGTGGGTCGCCATTATAGGGACAATAGGGCATGAAAAAAAAGGCCGCCGCCCAAAGGGGGAGAGGGGGGAGGGGGCGGGCGGCGGCCAAGCACGGAAGAGACTTCCAAATCGGTTACTGAGCAGGCAACAGTCGCGCCGCGCCGGCCCTGGGCGGCAACCCGGCGTTGGTGGCGCGGATGACGGCGCTCTCTCTGACAGCGGCGCGGGTCCAGGCGTTTTCATGGAGCCACTGGAGATTGCTCTCCAGCTCAGACATGACCCGCAGGCGCATGGCGTCGTCTCTGGCGGCTCCATTCATCCAGTCGTCTTCATAGAGTTGCTGGACATTGCCCTTCAGTTCAACCATGACCTGCAGGCGCATGGCGTCATTCATCTGGTTCAGGTTCAGACCCGCCTCCTGGGCGTGATTCTCCGCGGCGGCAAGGGTCAACAAGGCCGCAATCAAGGCGGCGGCTATGGTTCTGCTGTTCAACATTTTCATTTCATTCACCATTTCGTTTGTCAGTTGTTTGGCCCGAGCCTTCCTGCATTAGGTCTCGATCTATTTTTAAGTCAGACTGCTAAAATATGGGCAAAAAATTATTTGTCAAGTGTAACATAAAAAAATGTTAGTTATCTAACTAAAAATTTCCTTAAAATTTTTTCACCCGTCCCTGGCAACCCCCTCTCGCGGGGTCAGGCGGCCTCCCGCCGGCCCGCCCGGCGCAATTTTTTTCGCCCGTCCCTGGCACCCCCTTCTCGCGGGGTCAGGCGGCCTTCCGCTGGCTCGCCTGGGTCGCCTGACGCGCCGGCTCAATGCCTTCTATCCACTCCACCACCGCCTCCAGCTGGGTCGCCAGCTTGCCGGCGTCGCCCAACACATTGCCCATCAGCGCCACGCCCTGCACGCGGGCGACAAACTGAAATCCCAGGTCCTCCGCCTGCTTCAGGCCCAGGCGCTGAAACTGCTCCGTTGACCATTCCAGCAAGAATTTCATGCAACTGTCGGCGGAATTCATCAATTCCGCAAATTCCTCGTCCAACTCCTGGCACAGGTTGCCCAAGGGACACCCCGCCTTCGCCAGCTCCTCGCTGTGGCTGATCATGGCCTCCACCATGTTGATCAGGGCCTGTTTCGGGTCGCTTTGCCGACAGCAACCTCCCAACATCCGCGACAACTCGTCTTTCCTGTTCTTGATGACCGCCTTGCAGATCTCCTCCTTGGTTTTGAAATAGTAATAGACATTGCCTAACGGCACGCCGGACTCCTCGGCGATGTGCGCCAGGGTCGTGCGGTGGAAGCCCTGTCTGCTTATCAGGGCGTCCGCCGCGCTAATCAGCCGTTCGCGTTTATCACTTTTTCTGGACATCTTCCCAGGCGTAATCGCGCCGAGTTAGTCATCTAACTAACTATGTTACAGGGGCGCAAGGGGCGGAGTCAAGCTTTTTTAAGCGCTTTCGGGAAGGACTTTCCCGCGAACCTGGCGGGATTGGCCCTCAAAACGGGCGATGACCTCGCCATCCTGGTCCGTCACCTCAACCCGGTAGTGGCTGTCCCGCCCGTCCCGGGACACCTGTTCGGCGACAGCGGTCAGGCGGTCGCCGCGCCGCCCCGGCCGCAGATACTGGATCTGGCATTTTTGGCCTAAATTCACCTGGTTGCGGCTGTTGCAGGCGTAGGCGAAGGCGGAATCCGCCAGGAAGAAGATGAAGCCGCCGTGACAGATCTCGTGGCCGTTCAACATGGTGTCCTCAACGCTCATGCTGAGGCGGGCGTACTCCTCCCGCGTCTCCTCCAGGCGGATCCCCAGCGCGCGGGTGGCGGGGTCCCGCGCCCACATCGCCGCGGCGCAGGCCCGAGCCAGAGCGGCGCCGGCGTCCTCAGTCATCGCGGCGCGCCACCAGGGTCAGAATGTCGTACAGCGTCACGACGGCGTCGTCCTGATTGGCGAGCTCCACCGCCCAGCGCACCACGCCGGTGGCGCGGCGCTCATCGGGGCGCCGCTCCTTGCGGGTCTTCTGCTTGACGATGAGCTTGGCCCGCACCGTGTCGCCTATGCCCACTGGCTCGATGAAGCGCAGGTTTTCCAAGCCATAGTTGGCCAGCACCGGGCCGGGAGCGGGATCCACAAACAGGCCCGCGGCGACGGAGACCAAAAAATAGCCATGGGCCACGCGCTTGCCGAACAGGGACTCCGTGGCCGCCAGCTCATCGAAATGGGCGTAGAAGTGATCGCCGGTCAAACAGCCGAAATTCACGATGTCCGCCTCGGTCACGGTGCGGCGGTGGGTCAGGTGGGTTTCCCCGATTTGCAAGTCCTCGAAGTGTTTGCGAAACGGATGAATGGAGTCGGTGATGGGCGCGGCGCCCTGGTGGTGTTCGGCGGTGATGCGGGTCAAGGTGGTGGGGGAGCCTTGCAGAGCCACCCGTTGCATGTAGTGCTTGACGGCCCGGGCGCCGCCCAATTCCTCGCCGCCGCCAGCCCGCCCCGGGCCGCCGTGCATCAGGGATGGCAGGGGGGAGCCGTGGCCGGTGGATTCCGCCGCGCAGTCCCGGTTGATGATCAACAGGCGTCCGTGCCAGGGGGCCGCGCCAAGGATCAGGCGCCGCGCCTCGGCGTCGTCCGCGGTGAACACCGACCCCACCAGGCTGCCCCGGCCTTTTTTCGCCAACAGCAGGGCCTCGTCCAGGTCCCGGTAGGGCATGAGGGCGCTGACGGGGCCAAAGGCCTCCACCTCGTGGGGTTCGGCGGCGTCCAGGGGATTTTCACAATGCAACAGGGTGGCGGGGAAGAAGGCGCCTTTTTCCCGGTCGCCGCCCCGGATCTCAAACTCTTGCTCCCCGCCGCTTAACACCTCGCAGGAGCGGCGCAAGGCCTGCACGCTGTCCCACACATCCTGTCTTTGCGAGTGCCCCACCAGCGGCCCCATTTTCACCCCCTCCAGGGCCGGATCCCCCAAGGGAATGGCGGCCAATTTTTGCTTCAGGGCCGCGGCGACGGCTTCTACCCGGTCGGCAGGCGTCAAGACGCGGCGGATGGCGGTGCACTTTTGCCCCGCCTTCACCGTCATCTCCCGCGCCACTTCATTGACAAACAGGTCAAACTCCTCAGCGCCGGGGTCCACGGACTCCCCTAACAGCGACAGGTTCAGGGAATCCGCCTCCATGTTGAAGGGGATGGCGCGGTCAATGATGTTGGGGTGGGCCTTCAGCTTCTTGCCGGTGGCGGCGGAGCCCGTGAAGGTCACCACATCCTGCTCCTCCAGGTGGTCCAACAGGTCGCCGGCGCCGCCGCAGAGCAACTGAAAAGCGCCCTCCGGCAACAGCCCGGAAGCGATGATTTCCCGCGCCATGCGCTCAGTCAGATAACAGGACACGGTGGCGGGTTTGACGATCACCGGCAGGCCCGCGCACAAACTGGGGGCGATCTTCTCCAACATGCCCCAGCAGGGGAAATTAAAGGCGTTGATGTGGACGGAGACGCCTTCCTTGGGGACCAACAGGTGCCGCCCGGTGAAGGCGCCGTTTTTGGACAGGCGCTCCTGAGGGCCTTCCACCAAAAACGCCTCGTCGGGGAATTCGCGCCGCGCCAGACTGCTGTAGCTGAACAAGACGCTGATGCCCCCTTCTATGTCCAACCAGCTGTCGGCGCGGGTCGCCCCGGTCCAGCTGGACGCCTGGTAAAACGCCTCCTTGTGTTCCAACAATCGCTGCGCCAGGGCCTTCAGGCGCCGGCCCCGCTCATGGAAGGTCAGCTGGCGCAGGGCCGGACCGCCGGTCTCCCGGGCGTAGTTCAAGGCGCCGGCAAGGTCCAGCCCCGCGCTTGACACGCTCCCTATAGGCTCGCCGTTGACCGCGTTGAGCAACTCCGTTCCGTCCCCGGAGCCGCCGACCCAGGTGCCGTTCATGTAGCTTTGTATGTTCACTGGTGTGTCCCTCAGGCAAAAGTCACGGCGGCATGATACATCAGCAACGGGGGGCAGACCCGCAACCCGGCCGGCCCCCCGGCCCCTGGCGGCGGGTCCGGCGCGATTGGCGGGGCGCAACCGCCCGGTGCCAAGGCCCGGCGCCAAGGCCCGGCGCCAAGGCCCGGCGCCAAGGCCCGGCGCCAAGGCCCGGCGCCAAGGCCCGGCGCCAAGGCCCGGCGCCAAGGCCCGGCGCCAAGGCCCGGCGCCAAGCCTGTAGCCGGCTCGTTTCGGGTTATAATGCGCCCATGCCGGAAGCCGCAACACGCAACCCCCTGGAATCTATAGAGACCGCCAGCCGGGATGAATTGCAGGATTTGCAGTTGCGGCGTCTCAAGTGGAGCCTGCAACGGGCCTACGACAAGGTTGAGTGTTACCGGCGCAAGTTTGACCAAGCCGGGGTTCATCCCGCCGACCTGAAAACCCTTGCCGATCTCGCCCTGTTTCCGCTGACGGACAAGCATGATCTGCGGGAGCGCTACCCCTTCGGGATGTTCGCTGTCCCGATGGAGGAGATAGTCCGAATCCACGCTTCCAGCGGCACCACGGGCAAGCCTGTGGTGGCGGGCTACACCCGCAAAGACATAGACACCTGGAGCCAGGTCATGGCGCGGTCCATTCGCGCCGCCGGCGGGGGCTCGGGGGACAAGATTCATGTGGCTTACGGCTACGGCCTGTTCACCGGCGGCCTGGGAGCCCACTATGGCGGCGAGCGTCTGGGTTGCGCCGTGATCCCCATGTCCGGGGGGCAGACGGAGCGGCAGGCTCAACTCATCGCGGATTTTGACCCGGACATCATCATGGTGACGCCTTCTTACATGCTGAGCATCGCCGATGAATTGGAGCGGCAGGAGGTGGATTGCCGCCGGCTGAGGTTGCGGGTGGGGATCTTCGGCGCCGAACCCTGGACTGACGCCATGCGCGAGAACCTGGAGCGCCGGTTGGCCATAGACGCCGTTGACATCTACGGCTTGTCGGAGGTGATCGGGCCGGGAGTCGCCCAGGAATGCGTGGAGACCAAGGACGGCCCCACCATTTGGGAGGATCACTTCTACCCGGAGATCATCGACCCGGAAACGGGCGCGAGCCTGCCGGATGGAGAGCGGGGGGAGCTAGTGTTCACCAGCCTCACCAAGGAGGCCATGCCCGTTATTCGCTACCGGACGCGGGATTTGACGCGCCTGTTGCCGGGGACGGCCCGCGTGATGCGGCGCATGGACAAGATCACCGGCCGCAGCGACGACATGCTGATCATTCGCGGGGTGAATGTGTTTCCCTCTCAGGTGGAGGAGCAGATCCTCAAGGTCGCCGGCCTGGCGCCCCATTACCAGATCGAGGTCGCCCGCGAAGGCAACCTGGACGAGATGACCATCAAGGTGGAACTGGCCCCTGGAGCCAGCGCGGCCCCCGCAACGGCGGCGGCTGAACTGCAAAAGCATGTCAAGGACATCATCGGCGTGTCCGCCAGGGTCGAGGCCCTTGCCGCGGGCGGCGTGCCGCGCTCGGAAGGCAAGGCCAAGCGCGTTATTGATAAGCGGGGGTAGGCGGCCTGGGCCGCCCGGACCGGGGGCGGGTCAGGCCCCAAAGGGCGTTGGCGGCGGTGGCGCGCTAAGCGCGGGGCGGTGCGGGCGGGGTCGGGTGCCGCTTAAGGTGTCGCTCGGGGCGCCGGGCCAGGCGCGAACCTTCTCAATACTCTTCCGTTACACCCAGCTTGTCCTGGATGCGGGTCAGCAACTCGCCGCGCCGCCGGTCCACCTCCACCAGCGGGGCCTTGCGCAACTCGCCAACCTCGTCCGCTGAATAGGGTTTGAACGGGGTCGGCAATTCTTTGGCGCTGAAATTCAGCAACATCCAGTTCATCACCCCCGCCAGCTCTTCATTGCTGATGGGCGCGTTGGCCACCCCCGGCACCTGGGCGATGAACTCCCTGCCCCCCGGCACATGGAGGAAATAGCCCACAAAATCATTCAGTTTCGGCACATTGCCCGGCGAGCCGGAACCGTCGGGCAAATGACACCCCTGACAGTTCAGCATGTAGTTTTGCCGGGCCAAACGCTTGCCCCGCTCGTCCGCGCCGGCGCCGGCGACTTCTTGGGCCGGGGCGGCCGGGAGTGAGAGTAGAAGCGCAAGCAACAGGCCCCCGCCGCGCAGGCGCCCGCCGGTCAGCGTCCGGCGCGGCCCCATTATTTTATCGCCACCCCCAGGATGAGGTTCACGGTGCAGTTGTAGGCTTGGCTTTTTGTGCCTATGCACCAGTTGTAGTCATTGGAGGTGTGCGGGCGATAGGTGGGGCGGTCGCCTTCGTTGCGGTTGCAGAAACAGTTGCCGCAAGGGGCTTTGCCGCAACAGTCGTTGTAGGAGATGATGTAGTTCTTGCCGTCCGCCGGATTCTTGCAGGTGCCTATCCAAGTGATGGCGGACATCTCCGTGCCAGGGGGGCAGGTGTTGACGCTGCCGCCGCAACAGGCGCACAGATAGCCGTCGATGGCGCAGTTGCGCCAGTACTCGCAGGTTGCCGGATCTCCTGGGTCCTCTGCTGGCGGCGCGGGCTGTTGCGCGGCTTCGGCGGCGCCGGCGCGGGCCACTGGCAACAGCGGAAGCAATGACCCTCCCGTCGCCAGCCCCCCCAGTCCGCCGAGAAAGCCCCGGCGCGAGGAGGTCCGAGCGATGTTTCTTGACACATTTTCCGTCAGTTTGTCTAACCAGTTCATGTCTTTCTCCTGTTGGCGCGGCCGCGGCGATGCTCAGGAACGGGGTTTGAGGCGCGGTTCAGGCGCGGCAGGCGTTTCAAGGCGAAGCATACACCAACAAGGGCCAGTTGTGATAGAACGAGCCGCCGTCAATGGTGTTGATGTGGGCGCCGGACACGGCGTCGTAGATGTCCAAGCTCATCTCGATGTTGGTGGCGACGATGCGCGGCGCGTCGCCGGCGGTGATGTCAAAGGCCAAGGCCGGCAAGGTCAGGGGCAGACGCTTCACCCGCTCCCGTTGCTGAACATCGAACACCCAGATCTCCGAGCCAGGATTGTCGTGAGAACCCTCGCCGCCGTTTTCATGCATTAGCGCGTAGAGGCGGCCGGTGTTGTCGGTGGCGGCCAGCCAAGCGCCGCCGGGCCGCCAGTTGCCGGCTTTGTCGTCGGCGTTCAACAGGCTCCACTTCTCCCCCAGCTGGGCCGCCTCGCCCCGCAGGTCGATTTCCTGCACCTTGCCAGCGAAACTGGGGAAGTAGCCCACGCCGTCAATGATGGCGGGCCTTTCAAACAGGGCGTCTTGGTCAATATCGAAGAAGGGGGGGAGCTTGGATTGCTTTGCCACCGCGCCCATTTCATCCAGCTGAAAGCTGATCATGGAGCCGTTGTTGCAAAGCGAGCTGAACCCGCGTTGGCCAGTGGGATAGATGCCGGCGCAGGTGGGCAGTTGCACATCGTTGACCACTTTGCGTTGTTCCAGATCCACCACCGTGATGAAGGTGCCGGGGGTGAAATCGTAGATCAACAGAAACCGCTCGTTGTCTATGAGCGAGACAACAAATTTGCTGACCAACATTTCCGCCCGTTTGGGGCCGGTCAGGATGATTTCATCCACGGGGGTTAAGGTGGCCATGTCGTAGATGGTCACCACATTGACGCGGTTGCCGCGGTTGCCGCGGTCGTAGTAATGCTCCACCACATACATCTCGGGGCGGGTGGTGGCGCGGGCGAAGGCCGGAATGAAAGCGCCGTCGAAACTGCCCTTGTAAAACTCCGTGACCTTTTTCCCGTTGGTGTCCATCACCATGAACCGCCCCATGCTCATGTGGTCGAAGGAGACATCGTGGACGATGACCCAGTCATCCGGGTAGGGGACGGGCAGGGTGGCGACCTTGCCCAGCTTGTCTTGGGGCAGTTCCGCCGCGGCGGGGAAAGCCATGCCCACAAGCAGGGCCAATGGCGGCAACAATCGGATTAGCAGTCTGAACATCGCGGTCGCGGGCCTCAGTGTGTTTCTCGTGGCGGCTATTTTACCCCAATCGAGGCGGGGGTGCCGAAAAAATCGGGGGTTGCCTTTGCGCCGCGCCGCCCGCCGGCTCGCCTGGCGCGGGCTTTCGCCGCGCCGTTCGCCGCCGCTTGGCGGGGACTTTTGCCGTGTTGCCCGCCAGCTCGCCTGGCGCGGGCTTTCGTCGCGCCGTTCGCCGACTCGTCTGGCGGGGGCTTTCGTCGCGCCGTTCGCCGACTCGTCTGGCGGGGGCTTTCGCCGTGTTGCCCGCCGGCCCGCCTGGCGCGGGCTTTTGCCCCATTTTCCCTGCGATCTATGGCACAATGCAGTCGTGATGACCAGCCTTGCCGCCGCCGCGCCCGCTTCCGCTGACAAGCGCCCTGTTATTACGCGCCGCCGGCCCGGCCAGCTCCCGCGCAAGGCTTCCGTTTTCTCACTCTTACCGGAGGCCGCCTAATGCCGCGCCGGTCTCCCTCCGGGGTAACCACCAGCGATCTTGTGCATAGCGCAAGCGTGTGCGGGAACGCGGATGTGTTTCCTCGCATTCTGTTCCTCCATGTCCCTGAAGGCTCAACGGTGGCGGATGTGACCCATGGCAAGGGCGTGTTCTGGCGGAATGTTGACCCGGACGCCTACCGCGTCCTGGCGTCGGACATCGCAACTGGCGTGGATTGCCGCGATTTGCCTTACAGCGACGGCAGCATCGATTGCGTCATCCTGGATCCCCCTTACATGGAGGGGTTTTACCGCGCCCGGTCTCTTGCCGGTTCTGGCAGCTATCAGACTTTTCGCGACACTTACTCGACAGGCTCCCCGGAGCAAGCCGCGAACGCGAATCGCTACCACGCGGCCGTGTTAGATATGTATATTCAGGCTGGCAGGGAAGCGTCTCGAGTGTTGCGCAAGGGCGGAATTTTGATAGTCAAGTGTCAGGATGAGGTCAGCGCCGGCCGGCAGTGGCTGACCCATGTCGAGATCATCAACGCTTATGAAAAAGGCGGGTTCTACACGCGGGACCTGTTTGTGGTGGTTCGCCCCAACAAACCCGCGGTGAGCCGAATTCTCACGCAACGCCACGCGCGAAAGAATCACTCGTATTTCCTCGTGTTTGTGAGGAAGCGCCCATGGGAATAATTGAGGACTGGGGGCTAACGCCTGATGAGTTGAACTTTGTTTTGTCAGAGCGTCCCAGTGTGCGCGGGATCTTGATTGGATTTGTAGCGGAATACAGGCTTCAACAAGGGATTTTCTCTGACGCTCGAATCCATCGCCTGCGTCGCTATGATGATCACGACCGGAGCCGGCCTGCTGATTTTAGTTTTGATTACCAAGGAGAGACAATCACGGTTGAAGTGAAATCACTCCAGACAGCATCCGTCCGGCGGACAAATGGCGGTTATGTCGGTCGTTGCACAGTTGACGCCAGCGACCGCCGGCGGGTGACGCTCCCGGACGGGTCATCATTAGAGACGACGTGCATTTTAGCGGGCCGGTTCGACCTGCTGGCGATCAACCTATTCGAGTTCGGCCAGCAATGGCGCTTCGGGTTCGTTCGCAACGACGACCTTCCGCGATCCCGCTATCGGAAGTACAGCGAGTATCAGCGGCAACATCTGTTAGCTACAAGCCTCCCGGTGACATGGCCGTTGGAGCCGCCCATCGTTGAGAGTCCATTCGGATTGATGGATGATATTGTGCGGGAACGGCGCGTAGCGAGGCGAGGAGGATAGATCAATGAAGACGGGGTTTGTTTATCACGAGCTGTATATGTGGCATGAAAACGGCAACTTCGCCGCCTTCATGCCGTATGGAAACCCGGTGCAACCCTACCTGCACGCGGAACACCAGGAGACCAAGAGGCGCATACGCAACCTGTTGGATGTCAGCGGCCTGCTGAAAGACCTGGCGCAACTCGAACCCCGCGAGGCGAGCAAGGAGGAAATCTGCCGCTACCACACCGAGGCGCACTACCGCCGCATCGAAGCCCAAAACGAGGCGTACTTGTCGGAGACGGGCTATCTCACCGCCATGGGGCGCGGCAGTTTTGAGATCGCGAAACTGGCGGCGGGCGGGGTGTTGGTCGCGGTGGATGCGGTGCTGGACGGCAAGCTCGACAACGCCTACGCCTTGGTGCGCCCGCCGGGTCACCACGCCCTGCCTGACGCCGGCATGGGTTTTTGCATCTTCGGCAACGCCGCCATCGCCGGCCTGCACCTGCTGGAGGCCCGGGGGCTGGAGCGCATCGCCATAGTCGACTGGGATGTGCATCACGGCAACGGCACGCAAACGGCCTTCTGGGAAAACCCCAAAGCGCTGACCATTTCCATCCACCAGGACAACTGTTTTCCGCCGGATTCCGGCGCGGTCAGCGAAACAGGCGAGGGCGCGGGGGAAGGGTACAACATCAACATCCCTCTGCCGCCGGGTTCCGGCACGGGCGCTTACGAGGCGGCCTTTGACCGCATCGTCGGGCCGGCCTTGCTGAAGTTCAGACCGGAATTCATCATCGTCCCGTCCGGATTTGACGCGGGGGCGCAAGACCCCCTGGGGCGGCAGATGATGACCAGCGAGTGCTACCGCGCCCTGACCAAAAAGCTCATGGAAGCGGCGGACGAGGTCTGCGAGGGCCGCCTAGTTCTGTGCCACGAGGGGGGCTACAGCGGACACACGGTGCCGTTCTTTGGCCTTGCGGTGTTGGAGCAGTTGTCCGGCATCCGCACGAGCGTTGAAGATCCCTTTCAGCCGTTCCTGGCGGGCCTGGGAGGCCACCCCTTGCAACCCCATCAGGACGCCCTGTTGAAGCAGGTCGAGCCGTTGCTGAAAAAGCTCTGAAACGTGCCCCCGCCTAATGTTGCTTGCCTGCTTTATCTGTGGTAAGGTACTGATTTATGACACTTGAAGCGAAATTGAAAGTTATCCGAGAGAAGCTCAAGGATAATAAAAATTTCCCCAACGAGAGCTCTATCTCACAAGGGATTGTTCTCCCCATCCTTCGCGAACTAAACTGGGATACGGACGACACAAAGGTTGTCCGGCCTGAGCATTCTGTTGTCAAGGGCAGAGCTGATTTTGCTCTTTGCGGTGATGGAGGTAATCCGAAGGTGATTATCGAGGTGAAGAAGCTTGGTAGCGGGACGGAAGATGCGGAGGAACAAGGCTTAAAATATGCTCGTAGAACCCACTCCCCAGCCCCTATCGTTGTGTCGACTGATGGGGGAACCTGGAGCTTCTGTTTGCTGGAGCAAGGGGGGGACAGTGGATACGCAGTGAAACGGGTCGATGAGATAGATGTTTTGATAAATACCCCCCAAGAATCGTCTGAAGTTCTACAACGCTATCTTGAGAGAGACAGGGTTGTTGAGGGCGAAGCGCTTAAAACCGCTCGTGTGAATTTCTTTTTGAAGATGCACCTTAAAGGCAACCCGGCTGAGCCGATAGTTGACAAAACAATAGTTAACAAAAAAATCAATGACTTCGTGGTTGCCATATATGCACTCCGTGTTAACGCAAGGCAATTCGAAATAGGGATCAAATCTGCCGAAGACAATACTGATCATGACATCGCTGATTATTTCCATTCGTTACTAAGAGAAAAATTTTCTCAATCACCAATCGGTACAACCGCACAGCGGACGCAACATGAATCAGAGGAGCGAGTTCCTACCCAGCCATTGTTAGGAACCAGTGATCGAAAGCAACCCATCCATCGCCGCGTTAGGCAGGTTTCTGCCTCACCACCGTCAGGAGCCAGTGGTGGCGGTCGTGGCGGAGAGCTTGTCATTTCCGGAAAGAAATTTCCTTTTGAAAATAAGAGCGGTGTGGATGCAATGGTCACTGTGTTACAGGAACTACAAAAACGCAAATCAGACTTATATGAACTCATTTATGAGTCTGATTGGAATTGGGGCAAAACTAGGACGCGACGGCGTATTGCCCCGAGTCCAGAGGAACTATATCCCGCTCATCCCCATTTGAGGAGATATTACAAGGCAATTAATAACAACTGGGTTGTCTCAACGAATCATAGCCGGGAGACCATTGAAAAGATCATCGAGCGCGTAACGAAGATGGCAGGATTGAAGTTCGGCAGGGACATCATCATCAACTTCGACGCTTAGGAGGCTACCATGACATGGGAATTTGAAAGGTTGCTGTCAGACATCCAACAAGAGATCGAGGATAATAAGAAGTCATTTAGAATAGAAAATAGGGTCAAAAACCACATCATTGTGCCTGTCCTTGCTCAATTGTCTTGGGAAGGGCATAAGGTTAAGGTTGTCCAGCGTGAGAAAAGCACCAAAGATCGTGGCAGGGTTGATCTTGCACTCTGCGATAATAACGGTGATTCAAAGGTTGTTATCGAGGTGAAAAAGCTTGGTAGTGGTGACACTGAAAAGGCAAAAAAACAAGCTTGGGATTATGCTGTAGCGGAAAGCATCCCTCTCGTTGTGGTGACTGACGGAAAAACATGGAGCTTCTATTTGCTGGCGGAAGAGGGTAGCTACGAAGATCGATGCTTTTACAAACTCGATCTCTCGGAAAGTTCGCCCCAAGAATCGTGCCGCATTCTGAGTGAATATCTTGCTCGAAGCAATGTTATTACAGGAAAGGCAGTTAACGCCGCTGAGGGAGTTCTCCTTGAAAAGAAAACTAGAAAGGAGGCCCGTAGAACGATTCCAGACGCATGGACAAGAATCCTTCAGAGGAAGAAAAACCATCCTGTGCTTAAACAGTTGATTGAAGAGTTAGCAAATGAGGTCAAGGATGATGTGGGAGCCCCCCCCGACGATGACGATATTATCGATTTCCTCCGTTCATTGCAAAGACGAGAGAGGCAAGTTCCTGCCCCGCCGATGCCGGTGCCGATGATAAAAACATCTGCCGTGCCGCAACCTGAATCAGAGAAGCAAGCTTCTGCCCCGCCAATGCCAGCGCCGGAGACAAAAACATCTGCCGCGCCGCAACCTGAATCAGAGAAGCAAGCTTCTGCCCCGCCAATGCCAGCGCCGGAGACAAAAACATCTGCCGCGCCGAAACCTGAATCAGAGAGGCAAGCTTCTGCCCCGCCAATGCCAGCGCCGGAGACAAAAACATCTGCCGTGCCGCAACCTGAATCAGAGAAGCAAGCTTCTGCCACGCCGATGCCGGTGCCGATGACAAAAACATCTGCCGTGCCGCAACCTGAATCAGAGAAGCAAGCTTCTGCCCCGCCAATGCCAGCGCCGGAGACAAAAACATCTGCCGCGCCGCAACCTGAATCAGAGAGGCAAGCTTCTGCCCCACCAATGCCAGCGCCGAAGACAAAAACATCTGCCGCGCCGCAACCTGAATCAGGGGGGCAAGATTCTGCCTCGCCAATGCCAGCGCCGGAGACAGAAACATCTGCCGCGCCGCAACCTGAATTAGAGAGGCAAGCTTCTGCTCCGCCAATGCCAGCGCCGAAGACAAAAACATCTGCTGTGCCGCAACCTGAATCAGGGAGGCAAGCTTCTGCTCCGCAACCGTCAGGAGCCAGTGGTAGCAGAGAGCTTATTATTCTCGGGCGGTCCTATCCTTATGGAAGCCAGAGTGAGGCAATGGCTATTGTGTTCAAGAAACTACAAGAAGAAAAACCGGATTTTTTACGACGCTTTTACGAACTTCCCCAGAATAAAAACTTTATGGGTCGTCACCGGTATCTTGGCCGGAATAAACAAGAACTTTTTGGCGATAATGTGGAGAATTATCGGCCTCACGAGCCAATTGACGAAGACTGGGTTATCTCAACAGACTATAATCGGTGGCCGAGCAAGAAAGATATCATCAAGCTCGCGACGAGGGTGGCGGGATTGGAGTTCGGCAAGGACATCATCCTCAACTTCGACGATTAAAAGCTGGACTGCAGGAAGGGGATAGCCAGCCACCAGCGCCCAATAGGAAAAGGCACTACCCGCGACAGCGCAGGTGCGCTTTGCAAGCTTGTCAAGATGCCCTGCTAAAAAGCAGTAAAGTCTGCTGATCCCCTCACGAAACGGGATCGGATCATCCCCACTTCTCGTGGGGTCTGACACCAGGCCCGGCGAGCTTCTGCCCCCCCAGAGAACGGGACCGCCCCCGCTTCTCGCGGGGTCTGTCCCGCCGCCCGCCGCGCCCGGCAAGCTTCTGTCCCCCGACTTCCCTGTATCTTATCCCTTGCTGAGTGTGTTTTAATATGCGACTTTAGCGCAAATTCACATCTTTATATTTGTATTTAGCGCAAAAATTTATTATTATATTTATATTTAATGCATATTTAGTTTTAAATTATCACCTTTTATATCATAATTTGCGCTAAAGTGGCATCATATATCACTTTCTGAAGGTGGAATCCCATGTTCGACCGGCAAGCTGTGCATGACATCAAGGCCTGGTACAACAGCCAGCGCCGCCAGCCCTTGGTGGTGCGCGGTGCCAGGCAGGTGGGCAAAAGCACCGCCGTGGCTCTGGCGGCCCAGGCCCTGGGCGTTCCCCTGTACGCGGTTAATCTGGAGCAACACCCCACCCTGGAGCGGCAATTTGCGAGTTTTGATGTGGATAGGGCGCTGTTTTCTCTCTCCGCCATCTTGGGCGAACCCATCACGCCAGAGTCCAAGGGCATCCTGTTCCTGGATGAGGCCCAAGCCACCCCCTCGGCTTACGCCTGCTTGCGGTATTTTTACGAGAACGCGCCGCGTCTTGCGGTTGTGTTGACCGGCTCCTTGTTGGGCCAGGTCCTGGACAATTACCCTTTGTCCGCGCCTGTTGGCCGGGTTCAACATTACTTCATGGGGCCTGTCGGCTTTAGCGAGTTTTTGCGGGCCCTTGGCGAGGCGCGGTTGCTGAATGCCTTGGACATGACAACGGCGCAAACCCTTGATTTCATCCCCGATGAAATCCACGAGAAACTGATGGAGCGGGCGCGGCAATATATCTTAGTGGGCGGAATGCCCGACGCCGTGCAATTAGCCATTGACACTGACTTTGACCACCGCGCCATCAGTCAACGCCAGTCTGACATTATCTCGGCTTACAAGGCGGATTTCAGCAAATACCAGAGCCGGCTTGATGGTTTAAGGTTGCAAGGCTTCTTTGAGGGGGTTTTGGCCCAGGTCGGGAAGCAGTTTTCCCACAAGCTAGCGCACCGGATTGTCAACGAGACAGACGGGGACAACCGCCTGCTTAACAGCGCGTTGGAGCAATTCAGGGAAGCGCAACTGTTCCACCGAGTGTCGCATTCCAACGCGGATGGCGTCCCCTTGGGCGCCGCGCCTCAGACTCGGATCTGCAAGTATCTCTTTGTCGATGTGGGATTGTTGTTGGCGGCGCAAGGGTTGCCGGCGCAGTCTGTGATGAGCCGGCCCCTGGAGCTGGCTGGCGGCGGCGCGCTTGCCGAACAATTTGCGGGTCAACTTATGCTCCACAGCGGCCCGAGCTACAAGCCGCCAGAGCTCCACTATTGGCATCCGCCCCGGACCGAGGCCCAGGCGGAGGTGGATTTTCTGTTGCAACAGGAGGGGCGGGTTTATCCGGTTGAAGTCAAGGCCGGCGCCTCCGGGAGGTTGCGGTCTCTGCACTCGTATGTCCTGAAAAAGAACGCAAGCCTGGCGGTCCGCATTCACTCAGGCAGGCCCGGCCTGGAGACGCTGCGAGCCAAGCGCGGGGAGCGTCAACGGGACTTCCGCTTGTTGAACCTGCCGTTTTACATGATTGACCTGTTGCCCCGGCTATTGAAGGAGCTGGAGGAGCAGACAGAGCAGGGGGACAAGACCGGCGCGCTGGCGTAGATTGATGCGAAACATTCATGTGCCTGTGCGCGGGCCGGAAAGCGTTTGGCGGCGCGGGTTCCTGGGGTTATGATTGCGGTTGTGGAGCCTGAGCCAGGTTTGTCGGCTGGCGATTGATTCGTCGGTAACGTGTGGGACAGCCGCCCCACCAGGCTCCGCGTTCATTTTCCCCACTGGTCCCGATCCCACCCTTGCCGGCCTGCCTGTTTATGTTGGCTTGGGGAGTGGAAAATGCTTGACAGTGCGGGTTCATGGGGTAATGATTGCGGTTGTGGAGCCTGAGCCATGGCTTGTCGCCCGGCGGCTGATTCGTCGGTGAGCGCGTGGGAGAGCCGCCCCACCAGGCTCCACCTTCATTTTTCCCACCGACGCTGATCCCATTTTCTGATGATCTCAATATCTTTTTGGTTGAATTTTCTGAACCTGTATTTCGCGTTGGTGTCAAAGATGGTTCTTGTGCGCAGGTTGTTCAGGTTGATGGCGTAGAACCACCACTGGCCCTTGTCATCCTGGTATTCCGCCAATAATGATGGGCCTTTTCTCCACTTCCCCGGTGCTTGCAAATAGACTCCGCCCCGGTCCAAGGCCCGTTGCAGGGTTTGGTATTGCTCCACTGACACCTTGGGATGTTTTCTCTGCAGTTTGCGAGGCGCGATTCCGTCGACGACGATCTGACCGGGCAGCTCCACGCCGTGTTTGCGCAGGGCTTGGGCGACTTCGTTTGGCAACACCGCTATCGGCCAGTCGCGGACATTGCCTGATTGGAACGCGGCCTCGAAACCGAGGCTGTTCACGGTGTCTTTGATTGCTTCTCGCGCCCGCGCTGGCGAGGCCCGGTTAAGTTTGCCGGCGAGGGCCCGGAGGGTTTCGGCTTTACCGAGGTTGTGGTTCCAGTCGGGGATCATGGTCTGGGGTTTCCCTGCGGCGTCGATGAAGTCGTAGCGGGTCCCTATGCTGATGGGTCACTTCGCTGGCGCTTTTGTCCGTTCCGACTTCCTGCGACGCTTCATGCAGTTTGCTGTCGCTCTTGCTGAGTTGCAGTTTTTGTTCTTTGAGATCCTCTTCCGTCAGGGCCTTGACCATGCAACGGCAGTTGAAGCCGTTGGGCGGGTAGTGAGCGTCCCATATTCTATCATCAAAGCGGAACGCTTTGTTGTCCATGGCGGCGCGGGTCTCGCGGCGCGGCGCTGAACAGGCTGAATGTGTCCGCCATGCCCCCCATGTCCACCATCAGACGCGCCGCCACCCTCATCCTGACCCGCGGCCCTGACGCGGCGCCTTAGATCACGGGCCGGAAAGCGCTTGATGGCGCGGGTTCATGGGGTTATGATTGTCCTCAGGGCAGGCTGGAGACGCGTTGGCGGACACGAACTTTCCTGGTGTAAAGACCCTCCAATGCGCTGGATGAGACCAGGCCACCATTCCATTACCGGCCTGCCTGTTTGCTATAGAGCAGGCTCCTCTCCCGTGTTTTGTCTATGCAGTCTTTGATGTTGTCTCGCGGGTCGCAAAATGCTTGACAGCGGGGATTCATGGCGTATGCTTGTCCTCAGGGCAGGCTGGAGACGCGCTGGCGGGTACGAACTTTCCTGGTGTAAAGACTACTCCAACGCGCTGGATGAGACCAGGCCACTATTCCATTACCGGCCTGCCTGTTTGCTATAGAGCAGGAAGCCCCGCCGTTGCTTATCTATTCGTCTCATATCGCCTCGCGGAAAGAAGGTCCACAGCAGTGAGCTGTCTTTGTTTTCCTGAGCTACCGCCAAGGCGCCGCGGGTTTTGCCGGCATCGTCAAACAAGGCGATGAACCGGCGCCGATAGACGATTTTGCCTGAGGGCTTGAGCTTGACAGGCGACAGCCACACTTCCAGGGGGTCTTCCAGGGTGGGCAGGATGTAGTTGGCCCATTCCTCGCGGTGTTGCTTTTCCACCAGGTGGGGTAGCTGTTTTTTTCTGATCACCACATCATCCAGGGGGCTGGGGGGTTGCACCCTGCGGATGCCATTGTCGGGCATGCCCACGGCGGTTTTGATGACTTGCAGTTGCGCGTCTTGGTCTTTGCCGGGGGGCAGATGGGGCGGCGCCGGCGGGATCAAACTCGCCGGGGTTTTGTCCGCGTCCGGCAGGTTGAAGTCTCTGTAGTTCTTGCCGCCCGGCACTGGCGACTGGAATTGTTTGCCAGCGAGGTCCCGGAGGGTTTCGGCTTTGCCGAGGTTGTGGTTCCAGTCGGGGATCATGGTCTAAGGCTGGCCGGCAACGTCGCTGAAGTCGTAGCGGCTCCCTATGCTGATGGGGCACTTCTCATAAGCAGATCTATCTAACCCCTCTCGTTTTTTCTATGCAGTCGTTTGATGTTGCCTCGCGGGTCGAAAAATGCTTGACAGCTGGAATTCATGGAGTATGCTTGCCCTCAGGGCAGGCTGGAGATGCGTTGGAGGTGCTCTAACTTTCCTGGTGTAAAGACATACTCCAACGCGCTGGATGAGACCAGGCCACCATTCCATTACCGGCCTGCCTGCTTGCTATAGAGCAGGAAGCCCTGCCGTTGCTTATCTATCTGTCTCATTTTGTTTTTCGGAAAGAAGGTCCACAGCAGTGAGCCATCTTTGTTTTCCTGAGCTACCGCCAGGGTGCCGCGGTTTTTGCCAGCATCGTCAAACAGGGCGATGAAGTGGCGCCGATAGACGATTTTGCCTGAGGCCTTGAGCTTGACAGGCGACAGCCACACTTCCAGGGGGTCTTCCAGGGTGGGCAGAATGTAGTTGGCCCATTGCTCGCGGTGTTGCTTTCCCACCAGGTGGGGCAGCTGTTTTTTTCTGATCACCACATCATCCAGGCGGCCAGGGGTTCGCACTACGCGGATGTCATTTTCCTTCATGCCCACGGCGTCTTCGATGATTTTCAATTGCGCGTCTTGGTCTTTGCCGTGGGGCAGACGGGGCGGTGCCGGCGGGAGCAAACTCGCCGGGGTTTTGTCCGCGTCCGGCAGGTTGAAGTCTCTGTAGTTCTTGCCGCCCGGCACTGGCGACTGGAATTGTTTGCCAGCGAGGTCCCGGAGGGTTTCGGCTTTGCCGAGGTTGTGGTTCCAGTCGGGGATCATGGTCTGGGGTTTCCCTGAGGCGTCGATGAAATCGCAACGGGTCCCTACGCTTATGGGTCACTTCGCCGGCGCTTTTGTCCGTTCTGACTTCCTGCGACGCCTCATGCAGTTTTCCGTCGCTCTTGCTGAGCTGCAGTTTTTGTTCTTTGAGATCCTCTTCCGTCAGAGCCTTGACCATGCAACGGCAGTTGAAGCCGTTGGGTGGATAGTGGGCGTCCCATATTTTATCACCGAAGCGAAACGCTTTGTTGTCCATGGCGGCGTGGGTCTCGCGGGGCGACGCTGAACCGGCTGTGCAATGTCCGCCTTGTCCGCGATCAGACGAGCCGCCATCCTCATCCTCACCCGCGGCCCCGACGCGGCGCCTTAGATCACGGGCCGGAAAACGCTTGATGGCGCGGGGTTCATGGGGTTATGATTGTCCTCAGGGCAGGCTGGAGACGCGTTGGCGGGGACGAACTTTCCTGGTGTAAAGATACTGCCAACGCGCTGGATGAGACCAGGCCACTCTTCTATTACCGGCCTGCCTGTTTCCGATAGAGCAGGCCACGCTCCCGTGTTTTGTCTATGCAGTCGTTTCATGTTGTCTCGCGGGTCGAAAAAGCTTGACAGTGTGGTTTCATGGCGTATGATTGTCCTCATGGCAGGCTGGAGAGGCGTTGGAAGGCTCGAACTTTCCTGGTGTAAAGACCGTCCGACGCTCTGGATGAGACCAGGCAACCATTCCATTACCGGCCTGCCTGTTTCCGATAAAGCAGGACTCCCTTCCGTTTTCTGTCCAGGTATTTGAAGTTTCTACCTTGGAAAAAGGTCCACAGCAGTGAGCTGTCCTTGTTTTCCTGGGCCGCCGCTAGCGTAGCGCGGGTTTTGCCGGCATCGTCAAACAGGGTGATGAAGTGGCGCCGATAGACGATTTTGCCTGAGGGCTTGAGCTTGACGGGCGATAGCCACACTTCCAAGGGGTCTTCCAGGGTGGGCAGTATGTAGTTGGCCCATTCCTCACGGTGTTGCTTTTCCAACAGGTGGGGCAGCTGTTTTTTTCTGATCACCACATCCTCCAGGGGGCTGGGGGGTTGCACCCTGCGGATGCCATTGTCGGGCATGTCAATGGCGGTTTTGATGACTTGCAGTTGCTCGTTCTGGCCCTTGGCGCGGGGCAGACGGGGCGGTGCCGGCGGGATCAGACTCGCCGGGGTTTTGTCAGCGTCCGGCAGGCCGAAGTCTCTGTAGTTCTTGCCGCCCGGTGCTGGCGACTGGAATTGTTTGCCGGAGAGGTCCCGGAGGGGTTCGGCTTTGCCGGGGTTGTGGTTCCAGTCGGGGGTCATGGTCTGAGGCTGGCCGGCGGCGTCGATGAAGTCGTAGCGAATCCCTATGCTGATGGATCACTTCGCCGGCGCTGTTGTCCGTTCTGACTTCCTGCGACGCTTCATGCGGTTTGCCGTCGCTCTCGCTGAGATGCAGTTTTTGTTCTTTAAGATCCTCTTCCGTCGGGGCCTTGACCATGCAACGGCAGTTGAAGCCGTTGGGTGGATAGTGGGCGTCTCATATTCTATCATCACAGGGGAACACTTTGTTGTCCATGGCGGCGCGGATCTCGCGGCGCGGCGCTGAACAGGTTGCGCAATGTCCGCCCCGTCCACGAGCAGACGAGCCGCCACCCTCATCCTCATCCGCGGCCCCGACGCGGCGCCTTAGATCACGAGCCGGAAAGCGCTTGATGGCGCGGGTTCATGGGGTTATGATTGCCTTTGGGCAGGCTGGAGACGCGTTGGCGGGCCCGAACTTTCCTGGTGTAAAGAGTCCTTCCAACGCGCTGGATGAGACCAGGCCACCATTCCATTACCGGCCTGCCTGTTTCCTATAGAGCAGGCCCCTCCCGTTTTGTCTATGCAGTCGTTTGATGTTGCCTCGCGGGTCGAAAAATGCTTTACAGCTGGGATTCATGGCGTATGCTTGTCCTCAGGGCAGGCTGGAGATGCGTTGGAGGTGCTCTAACTTTCCTGGTGTAAAGACATACTCCAACGCGCTGGATGAGACCAGGCCACCATTCCATTACCGGCCTGCCTGTTTCCTATAGAGCAGGCCCCCCCGTTTTTTCTATGCAGTCGTTTGATGTTGTCTCGCGGGTCGAAAAAAGCTTGACAGCGGGGATTCATGGCGTATGATTGTCCTCAGGGCAGGCTGGAGACGCGGTGGCGGGGTCGAACTTTCCTGGTGTAAAGATACTGCCCCCGCGCTGGATGAGACCAGGCCACTCTTCCATTACCGGCCTGCCTGCTTGCTATAGAGCAGAAAGCCCTTCCGTCGCTTATCTATTTGTCTCATTTTGTTTTGCGGAAAGAAGGTCCACAGCAGTGAGCCGTCTTTGTTTTCCTGATCTATCGCCAGGGCGCCGCGGGTTTTGCAGGCATCGTCAAACAGGGTGATGAAGTGGCGCCGATAGACGATTTTGCCTGAGGGCTTAATCTTGACAGGCGACAACCACACTTCCAGGGGGTCTTCCAGGGTGGGCAGTATGTAGTTGGCCCACTGCTCGCGGTGTTGCTTTTCCACCAGGTGGGGCAGGTGTTCTTTTCTGATCACCACATCATCCAGGCGGCCGGGGGGGCGCACCCTGCGGACGCCATTGTCGGGCAGGTCAATGGCGGTTTTGATGACTTGCAGTTGCGCGTCCCGGCCCTTGACAGGGGGCAGACGGGGCGGCGCCGGCGGGAGCAAACTTGCCGGGGTTTTGTCAGCGTCCGGCAGGTTGAAGTCTCTGTAGTTCTTGCCGCCTGGCACTGGCGACTGGAATTGTTTGCCGGCGAGGTCGGACAGGGATTGGGCTTTGCCGGGTTTGTGGTTCCAGTCGGGGGTCATGGTCTAAGGCTGGCCGGCAACGTCGCTGAAGTCGTAGCGGATCCCTATGCTGATGGGTCACTTCGCCGGTGCTTTTGTCCGTTCCGACTTCCTGCGACGCTTCATGCGGTTGCCGTCGCTCTTGCTGAGCTGCAGTTTTTGTTCTTTAAGATCCTCTTCCGTCAGAGCCTTGACCATGCAACGGCAGTTGAAGCCGTTGGGCGGGTAGTGGGCGTCCCATATTCTATCATCAAAGCGGAACGCTTTGTTGTCCATGGCGGCGCGGGTCTCGCGGAGTGGCAGGCTGCGCAATGTCCGCCCGGTCCGCGAGCAGGCAGGAACAGGGCGTCACAGCGCTGTAACAGACGCGCTGTGTATAATGCCCCTCATGTCCACCATCAAACGCGCCGCCACCCTCATCCTGACCCGCGGCCCCGACGCGGCGCCGGAGGTCTATTTAGTGAAGCGGGCGGAGGCCCTGAAGTTCTTCGGCGGCTACTGGGTGTTTCCTGGCGGCAATCTGAGCGAGGTGGATTATCACCAGCAGGACGACCCGGAGGCCCTGGTTCTGAAGCGTTGCGCCGTTCGGGAGGCCCTGGAGGAGACGGATGTGCTGTCCGCCACCTTGGGCGGGGCCTACACGCCGGAGCGCAAGCAGGCGCTGAAAAAGCAGATCCAGGAGACGCCGTCGCAATGGCAGAGTTTTTTAGGGGGCTTCGAGCTGGATTTGCTCAGGCCGGTGTTTCGGATCACGACGCCGTCGTTCATTCCCGTTCGCTTCGACACCCAGTTCATGCACGCCCGGGCCTGCGACAGCGAGGCCCCTGCCGTTGACAACTACGAGCTGGTGGAGGGGCGGTTCATCAAGCCCCGGCACGCCGTTGACGCCTGGGAGAGGGGGGAGCTGGACATCGCCCCGCCGGTGCTGTTTCTCCTGCGGCTCATGGCGGACAGCGCCGACCTGGAGGCCTTTTTCGTCCAGGCCGAGGCCGCCACGGCCCGTCTGCAACAAGGGGCATTGCATTCGGTCTATTTCTCGCCGGGCATCTTCATGGCGTCCCTGCCCACGCCCACCTTGCCCCCCGCGACCACCACCAACACCTTGATCGCCGGCGCGAACCAGCTCTACATCATTGATCCGGCGACCCCGGACAAGGCGCAACAGCAACGGCTGTTTGACAAGATGGATGAGTTGATCGGTGAGGGCAAGACCTTTGAAGCCGTGTTGCTCACTCATCATCACGTCGACCATATTGGCGCCCTCAACGCCGTCAGCCAGCGCTACCAGTTGCCGGTGCGGGCCCATGAAGCCGCCTACGAACGGATCCCCCCCGGCTATCTGCCGGGACGGCCCCTGCGGGATGGCGACCGCCTGCCCCTCGGCACGGCCCCGGACGGGACGGAAGGCTGGCATTTCGCCGTCATGCACACCCCCGGCCACGCCGTGGATCATCTGTGCTTCATAGACAGCCGCTACCAAGCCGCGATTGTGGGCGACATGCTATCCACTGTTTCCACCATCATCATCAATCCCCCGGAGGGACATTTGGGCACCTATCTGCGCAGTTTGAACCGCCTATTGGACACGCCCATGAAGACCCTGTTTCCGGCTCACGGCCCCGTCAGCCGGGATGGCCACGCCCTGGTGCGCCGTTTCCTCAAGCACCGGGAAAAGCGGGAAAACGCCGTCAAGCGGGCCCTGGGCGATGAACCCCAGGCCTTGGATGAACTGGTGCCGCGGGTCTATCCCGAGTTGCCTGAGGCCACCCGGCCCATTGCCGCCCGCTCCCTGTTGGCCAATTTGATCAAGCTGGAGGAGGACGGCTTCAGCAAACAAGAGGCCGGCGGCTGGTGTTTGGCCTGAGGGGCAGGCTCTGGGTTGCCCCCGGGTTGCGTTGAGCGCGCCGTGAGCCTGTCCCCGCCCCGCGTCCGAAGCCGCGCCTGCGAGTTGGCGTCCGCGACTGCACCCGAGCCGCGCCGGACGCGCCGTCAGCACAAGCAGAAGGGCTACAGCAGACTCTGCGCCACCAAATAGCCGGAACCACCGCCCAAGCCCGGCCCGGGATGGGTGGAAGCGCCGATGTGGTACAGGTTTTTGACCGGCGTGTCGTGATTTTTCAGGGCCCGCAGGGGGCGCCACAGGAAAAACTGATCTAAGGTGCAGGCCCCGCCGTAGGGGTCGCCCCCCACCAGGTTGATGTTGAGGGCCTCCAGGTCTGCTGGCGACAGAACCGCCCGCCCGATGATGCTGTCTTTCAGGTTCGGGATGTGGCGCGTCAGCCGGTCGATGATGCGGTCGGCGTAAGCCTCTCGCACCGCCTCGGTCCAGGCGCCATCCGCGGGCGCGGCGATTTCCCCGGCGGCATCGCCTCGCACCTGGCGCGGGCATTCTTGCAGTTGCAGCCACAACATGCCCTTGCCAGCGGGGACGCGGCTGGGGTCCAAGGCGGCGGGCTGGCCAACCACGATGGTCGCGTCCTTGGGCAACAGGCCCCCGTTGGCCTCGCTGATGGCGCGGGAGACCGCGTCCGCCCCGGCCGTGACATGGGTGATCGCCACCTCTGACAGCGCCGGCTCTCGCCATTGCGGCGGTTCCGACAGGGCCAAGTGGATCTGCATGTCGCCGTTCCCGTAGCGGTAGGCCCGGGTCTGCCTGGCCACCGCTTCCGGCACCGCGGCCGGCTCTAACAGCTGTTCATACAGCTGATTCGGCGTGACGCTGCAGATCACCGTGTCCGCCGCGAACTCCGCGCCAGCGCGGGTTCGGACACCGCGAGCGCGGTTGTTTTCGGTCAACACCCGTTCCACATCCGCGTTGACTCGCACCTCGCCGCCATGGCCCTCTATCAGCCGCTGAAACGCCTGCGCCAGCTGGCCGCTGCCGCCCTTGACCACGGGACAGCCCGCCGCCTCCAGGGTGAAGGCGATGACCCGCGCCAGCTGGCCTGAGCCGGGCGCGTCCGGGCCGAGGCCGGCGTGGGACGGCCAGGGCGCCAAGCAGGCGCGGGCCGCGGCGGCGTTGAGGGTGGCGTCCAACCAGTCCCGGGCCGTCTCCAGGCTGTAGCCCGCGTATTGCGCCAATTTGAAGGGGCCTCGCTTGAGCAGGGCCGATGCAAACACCTTCAGGGTGGAGCAACGCCACAATTCACTGCCCAACAGGGTGAAGGTGAGGTCCAGGGAGCCTTCCAGCTCCGCCATGGCTTGGGCGTAGCGGTCGCCATCCCCCGGCAACAGGGCGTTCATGTTCCTGCGGTTTTCCTCTCGGGAGTTCCTGAACACGAAATGAGCGCCGTCCGGCAGGACCACGGCGGTGGGGCTGTCGGTGTTGCAGTATTCAACCCCTTGTCGCGCAAGGTCTTCTTTCAGCGCCGCGTAGCCCGGCGAGGTGACGAACAAGGGGTGCCAGCAGGACAGCACATCGTGGGTGAACCCCGGCGCGGTGAGCTCATCGCTGCGAATGCAGCCGCCGGGCCGGTCGTTGCGCTCCAAAACCAGGACTTTTTTCCCGTTTTTGCCTAACAGCGCGGCGCACACCAAGGCGTTGACGCCGCTGCCCACGATGATGCAGTCCCAGCGGTTCGCCATGGTTCAGCGGGCCTCCGATCCGGGGGACGCCGCGCAATGTTGCCCGCGGTCGCCCTCCCAGCCAACGGCGCGGCGGGCCCTCATGGAATTGCGCCTCCTAACAAGGGTCTCGGCCCTGTTGTCAGCGCCGAGTTCAGGATGCCGCGACACCGGTCGCCGATCAATTCCCCCAATCTGTGGTGTAGGGACTTGTCGCCGTGCTGCTCCATAAACGCCTGCAGGGCCTGGCCGGCGATGTCCGGCAGGCGCAGGGCCAGCTCCTCAAGCCGGGCCAACAGGCGCGGCGGGCGCAGGCCCAGATCCCCGGCAAGACGCTCCCAGTCCGCTCGCGTGACCCGCTCCGGCGCGTGTTCTGCGCCGATTGAGAAGGCCAGCTCCCGCGGCCGAGCGCCGGGTTGCGTGAGGTTGAGAAAGTCGGTGGCGGCGAGATCGTAGAACGGTGCCAGGACGGGCGCGGCCTGGTTCGGTCCGTAGAGCAGAGCGAGATTTTTCGCGTGGCCATCCCAGTTGCCCATCAGATAGTTGCAAATTTGCCAATCGCGGACCTTGGAGATGGCTTCCACAGGCCGCGCCGTGTTTTCGCGCAAGACCCGCGCCAACCGCCGGAGGGACGGGCCGCCGCCGCGCTGGTACTTGGCCAGGAGCGGCTCCCCCAGGGCCTGGAGCAGGTCTTCCTGGTGCAGCTTGGCGCATTGTCCGCCGCCGTTTCGCTTCCGATCATAGCGTTCGATGCGCAGGTAGGGGACGCCTTCCCCTTGGGAGCCGGCCCGCAGGTACTCGGCGGGGGCCACCGGCAAGTCCAAGCGGCGCGCCATGTCATGGGCGATGTATTCCGCGAAACAGGCCCCCGGCGCGGTCTCAAATTTCAGGATGTGGCTGGAGGGCGAGGAGCGGTCAGGCAGCGCGTAGGCGTGGCCGTCATAGACGACGGATTGTTTTTCCTGCGTCCCCGCCAGGGAGAAACGCTGTTCCATCCTTGCGTAAGAGCCATCGGCGCCCGCCGAGCGCGCCAACTGTTCCAACGCGATGTCCGGCAGGGTCTTGGGGGTGATTCTTTCCGCCTGGGGCGGTTTTCCGGGGGGCAGGACGCTCAGGGCCCCGGCGCAATCCTCGCCGATGGCCAAGAGCAGGCCCGCATCGTCGTTGAAGGGCAGCCCCCGTTGCTGGCAAATGCGCCGCCGCGCCGCGCCCTCAGGGAGCAGGCCCGTGAAAAAGGCGCTGGCCTCCATCTCCTGGCTCCCATTGGACAGGGGCAGAAGGATGGAGAGGGGAAATCCGCCCTGATCCAGCCAGCTGTCATCGTAGGCGAAGCGAAACTCGTGGTTTTCGGTCTCCCGCACCGCGCCGATGACCTGGTCGCCGTGCCACGCCACGCCTTGCCGAAGGGTCATGGAGACTCTCCGTTCGCGGGGCGGCGGGCCTGTTCCCTGTTTCTCAGGGCCAGGAGCCGCTCCGCCTCGCCCCGCGGCAAGGCCAACAGTTCCAGCCCCAGGATTTGCAGGGCATCCATGACCCGTGCTAGGGAGACATTGGGCTTCCCCCGTTCAAATTCGGAGAGAAAACGGGTGGTCAAATCCGATGCCGAGTAGATTGCCTCCAGGGTCAGCCCCTGTCGTTTGCGCTCCTCCCGCGCCAGCTGTCCGATGGTCTGCGGAGAGCGGACCCGCCCATAAGCGGGGAGGGGGTTGCCCTGCTGTTCACATTCTGAAGTCATCATTTTCTCCCCGGTTGAGCTAACGCCGCCGCGGCCCCACCCATGACATATTGTCATGTATGTTGTTAGGAATACACCACAAGTTTATGTATATCTTAATAATTGTCAAGTTTATGGGCTTCCCGGGGAGATTGCAACACTTTTTTTACCGATTCGTAAAAAAGGGGGGTCATAGGGCCGGTTCAGGCGTTTTTTTTACCGATTCGTAATTTTTATTCCGGCGGCGAGGCCCGATTTTCAGGGGTTTCAGCCTGGCTTGTCCCCAAGAACGGGGATGAAAACGGAGGCGGGGCCAAAAAAAAAAGGGGCGGCCCCCTCACGGGCCAGCCCCTGCGAAAGCTTGCGCCTGGGCGCCGGCTTAAAAGCGATATGAGACGGAGGCGCCTATCCAGCGCGGGGGCGCATAGACTTGCTCGATGATGCCGAAGCCATCGGGCGGCGTGTCCGGCGGGGCGAACAGGTCGCCTGCCGCGAGATCCAGCAGATACAGGCGGTGCTTGGTGTCCGTGAAGTTCTTGATGAATGCCGTCGCAGTCCATTTCTCATCCGCCGTGGTGTAGCTGAAACGCAGGTTGCCCACAAAATACGCCTGTTCTTTGGAGGCCGCCGAATTGAACACATCCAGGTACTGGTCGCTGTTGTAATTGCCGTCGATCTGGAGCGCGAACTCGCCGCCGGCGCTCGCCATGGGGATGGCGTAACGCGCCAGAAAGTTGATGCTGACCGCTGGCGAGGTGGGCAGTTCGTTGCCCTCGATCTGTTGACTGGGCAGGATGATGCCGAAGAAACTCTGCACGGTGGGCACCCGGTCAATCTCGGATTCGAGGAAGGACACGCCAGCCAGCAGGTCCAGGCGATCTACGGGCGACCACGCCACTTCCACCTCGCCCCCATAGACCTCGGCGTCGGTGTTGCGAATTTCCGGAAAGGCGGCGATCAGCCCAAAGGCCTGGTAGTCATCGTAATCGTAGTAAAACCCGGTGGCGTTCAGGCGCATGCCCAGGCCTGGATAGGTTTTCTTGAACCCGATCTCGTAGGAGTGCAACACCTCTTCGTCGTGGGCGAGATCTTGGGGCGTTGAGAAAAAGGTGGTGAAGTTGCCGCCTTTGATGCCCCGGTTGAATGCTGCGAACACCAGCAGATCGTCATTGGGCCGCCAATCCAGTTGGGCCCGGACAGCGAAATCGCCGTAGTCGATTTCGGTCAAATCACTGGGAAACCACGCCGAATTGAACAGCTCGACATCCGGCGGCACGAACTCGCCGCTGAGGGCGTCAACCAGGCCCTCGCCCCGGGAGGTGTTGCTCAGCGCATAGGTCTTGTCATCCTGTGAATAACGCAACCCGCCGGTGAAGGTCAGTTGTTCGGTCAGATCGAACTCGGCCTGGCCGAAAATCGACCAGTTCTTGGAATCCAGGTTCCAGTCGGCGTCTATCCGCCCTTCGGGCAACAGGGTGACAAACTCCCCGCTGACATAATCACTGCCGATGATCTCCAGATCGAGGTAATACCCGCCCACTTGCCAGCGAAACCGGTCTTGCGAGCCGCTAAGGCGCAACTCCTGCGAGAACTGCGAGGTGTCCGCGACGGGGTTGTACGGAAAATTCGGGATAAAGCCCCCGCCAGCGTCCTCGAAATAGTCCTTGTGGATGTCCATGTAGCTGGTGATGGAGATGAATTGCAGGCTGTCATTGACATCCCAGGTGATTTTGCCGGTGACGGAGGTGACATCCCGGTCCAGACTGCCTTCCAGGCCATTGGCGTGTTTGTGAACGCTCCCGGCGATGGGGGTCGATTCCGGGGTCGAGCCGTAGCCAGTCTCCCGGCTCGCCTTGGAGGCGTACGCCACATAGCCGCCAGTGGGCGCGTCGTTGTCCTCCGAGTAATAGACCTTGGCGTCCACCCGCACATCTCCACTCACATCAAATTGCGCGGAGGCGCGGATGGCGAATCCGTCTTTGCCGTTGGTGTCGCGCACCCCTTCAGTGATGGATTTCGTGTAGCCATCTGCTTTTTCAAAGCGGCCGGCCACCCGGGCGCGGAAATTCGGCGCGATGGCGCCGCCCACCGCCCCTTCAGCGATGTAGTTGCTGTATTCGCCTATGCCCCCCTTGATGTAGCCGTTGAGTTCATTTTCATCCGGGGCGTTGGTCAGGTAATGTATCACGCCGCCGGTGGCGTTGCGGCCAAACAGGGTGCCTTGGGGCCCCCGCAGAACCTCCACCCGCTCCATGTCGAATAGTTGCTGGCCCAGGCCGTTCAGCGAGGCCACATAGGCCTCGTCCATATAGACGGCGACGGGGGCTTCCAGGGTGTCAATGAAGTTGTTTTGCGAGACGCCGCGGATGTTGAAGACGACCAGGGACGGCGTGTAGGTGAAGAGTTGCAAGCCCGGCGCCTGCTGGGTGATCTCGGTGGTGTTCGTCACCCCGAGTTGCTCCAGCTGTTCGCCGCTGAAGGCCGTGACCGCGATGCCCACATCTTGTATGTTCTGCTCCCGCTTTTGCGCGGTGACGACGATTTCTTCCAGCACCTGCGTTGCCCCGTTGAATGGGACCAGCAACGGCAGGAGCGCAAGGGCCTTGAAAAAGGCAGTCCCAGATAGTCTCATTATTATTTGCACCTCTTCTATGTTGACGACGCGCATCCTCTGAATGCTTGCGTCTGGAAAGCGTATAATAATAAAAAAATTAGAAAAAACAACAAAAATGATCTTATTCACAGGTCTCACAGGCAAAGTCGGCACCGCCATCGTCGAATTGTTGCCGGAATTCGGCGTTCAGGCGCGGGGGCTGGTCAGGGACCGAGGCAAAGCGGCAGCCCTGGAAGCCGCCGGCGTCGAGGTCGCGGTGGGGGATCTGGGGGACGCCGCCGCCGTTGGCGCCGCCCTGGAAGGGTGCGAAAAGGCCTTTTTGCTCATGGCCAACGGCCCCCGGCAACTGGAGCTGGAACTGGGGTTTATCAAGGCGGCCCAGGGAGCTGGTCTCGGTCGCCTGGTGAAAATGTCCGCCAATGGGGCTGATTCCGCCTCTGCGGCGGCGCTGAAACGCTTTCACGGCGACGCTGAGGAGCGTCTCCGTACTTCGGGATTGCCCTACACGGTGATTCGCCCCAATTTTTTCATGCAGAATCTGCTGTGGATGGCGGCGGAGATCGCGGCGCGGGACAGCTTTTCCATGCCTATGGGCAAGGGGCGGGTGGGGATCATCGATGTGCGCGATGTGGCGCGGTTTGTCCTGACCGTGCTGACCCAGCCCGGGCATGAGAACAAAACCTATGAGATCACCGGGCCGGAGCTAGTCTCGTTCCATGACATCGCCCGCCAGCTGTCCGCGGCCACGGGCCGGACCATTCGCTACATCGACATCGCGCCGGAGGCTTTTCGGCGGGTTTTGTCGCAGTGGATGCCGGATGACTGGCAGGTGGAGGCCGTGGCGCAACTCTTCGCTCTGATCGCGCAGGATCAGGGGGCCTTGGTCAATGATGTCTATCGCCAAGCCACCGGGCGCGAGCCGAGCCCCTTGCGACAATTTTTCCAGGATTGCGCGCCGGCCTTCGCGCCCCGCAGGTGAGGCGGAGCTCCCCTGCAAGGCGGCACAGCCCCTGAAGGGCGAAATCAGTGCCTTACCTAAATAGGTAATTTGGCCCCTGAAGCAGTGAATTTGGTCCCTGGAGCCAAGGCGCAGGTTGTGCCCATGCCGGGCCGCCCGAAAATAAAATCATTTCCTCGATAGCGGATTTAGCCTCTTGAGAAGGTTCACGCCATCCCGGGTCGGGATGTTGAAATCCCAGCAACCCTTGCATCCCGACCCAAGGTGTCGGGCACTTCCAACAAGCTGGCGGTGGTGGAGCCGGACATGGTTTCGGACATACTGGCAAAGGGCAATACGGTGGTGGCGGACACACTGGACAACCTGGGGCCGGGGTGAATGACAGTTCTCCGATGCTGGGCCAGCTGAACATGCCATCATTTTGCCACTTCGAACGAATTCGCCCAGTATTTCGTTCTGCCCCCTCAACAACGGAGTAATCTGGTTGTTCAGTGCTGAAAGTCATGATGGCGATGCCCACATCTTGTATGTTCTGCCCCCGCTTCTGAACGGCGACGACCACTTCTTCCAGCACCTGCGCACCCGAGTTGAACTCCCAGGCCTCGTTTCCATCGCCAGGCGGCAACGTCGGCACCGTCTGCGCACCGGCGTTGAATGGAATCAGCAATGAAAAAAGGGCAAGCGCTTTGAAAAGCGCGGTTCCGGACTGTTTCATAAGCTTGACCCCCATAAAAGCACTTTTGAATCATCAGTAACCTGAAATTTTGCCATTGTCAAGCGTTTTTCTAAAATCTTTTGAAAAAACCACCGGCATTGTAACTATTGTATATAATTCCCTTATGAAAAATTACAGTAGCAAGGGAATTTTTTAGGCTCTTGTCTCAACGGCAGGTTCCCGCATGGTCACCAGCTCTTCCGCCGCCGTCGGATGGATCCCTATGGTGGCGTCGAACACCGCCTTGGTGGCGCCGGCCTTGAGGGCGATCCCTAAGCCTTGGGCGATCTCCCCCGCGTCCGCGCCCACCAGGTGCGCCCCCACCACCCGGTCCGTTCCCTTGTCGACGATGAGCTTCATCAGGGTCTTCTCGTCGCTCCCGGACAAGGTGTGCTTCAGGTGGGTGAAGCCGGATTTATAGACTTCCACCTGCTGGAACTCCGCCCGCGCCTGCTCCTCGGTCAATCCCACCGAACCCAGCTGGGGCTGGCTGAAGATGCAGGTGGGAATGTCGCGGTAGTCAACGCGCCGGGCCTCGCCGTTGTAGAGATTGCGCGCCAGGGCCGTCCCCTCGGCCGTGGCCACCGGCGTCAGGTTCATCCGGTCGGTGACATCGCCGATGGCGTAAATGGACGGGGCGGAGCTCTGCCACTGCTCATTGACCAGGATGGCGCCCTTGTCGTTGAGACGAACGCCGGCCGCTTCCAGCCCCAGGCCCTGGGTGTTGGGCCGGCGCCCCGTGGCGTACAGGATCAAGTCCGTCTCCAAGGGGCCGGCCGGCCCCAAATCCGCCGCCAACCGGCCGTTGCGTTTCTCAATCCGGCTCACTTGGGTGTTGAACCGCAGGGTCACGCCCTTTTTCTCCATTTCCCGGGCCAGGAAGGCCCGGCACTCGCGATCGAACCCCCTGAGGAACAGCTCGCCGCGGTAAATCAGGGTGGTGTCCACCCCTAAGCCGTTGAAAATGCAGGCGAATTCCACCGCGATGTAGCCGCCGCCCACCACCACGGCCCGGGCCGGCAACCGCTCCAGGAAAAAGGCCTCATTGGAGGAGATCACATGGTCCCGGCCCGGGATCTCAGGAATGTGGGGCCAGCCGCCCGTCGCCACCAGGAGCCGCTCCGCCGTTATCCGCTTGCCGTTGATCGCCACCTCATTTTTTCCCGTGACCACCGCCCGGCCATCGAATCGTTCCGCGCCGCTTTTTTCCAGGAGATCGGCGTAAATGCCGTTCAATCGCTGAATTTCACGATTTTTATTGGCTAACAACACGGACCAGTCAAAGGCCCGCTCCCCCACTTGCCAGCCGAAACCGGCGGCCTCCCGGAATTCATCGGCGAAATGCGAGGCATAGACGAACAACTTTTTCGGCACGCAACCCACATTGACGCAGGTGCCGCCCAGGTAGCGTTCTTCGGCAATGGCGACCTTGGCCCCCAGGGCCGCCGCCACGCGGGCCGCCCGCACGCCGCCGGAACCGGCGCCAAGCACGAACAGGTCGTAGTCCCGCTCAGCCATGGGGGGAGCTTTCGCGCTGCCGCTTCAGGTAATCCACCACTTTCTTCGCCGCCAGGGGAAACAGCCCCAGCAAGACGAACGACAGGAGCAACCCCGGCGAGAGGATGTCCTTCAAGGCCTCGATTTTCGCCAGCTGGGTGCCGGCGTTGACATACACGATGGTGCCCGCCAACATCCCGATCTGGCTCACGAGGAAAAAGGTCAGGGCCTTGATGGTGGTCAGGCCCATGACTATGTTGATGACAAAGAAGGGAAACAGCGGCACCAAGCGCAGGGTGAACAGGTAAAATGCGCCTTCCTCGTCTATCCCCTTGTTGATGACCGTCAGCTTGTCGGCGAAGCGCCGTTGCACATAGTCCCTGAAGAGGTAGCGGGAAACCAAAAAGGCTATGGTCGCGCCGATGGGGGCGGCGATGAAAACCAGCAGGGTGCCCGCCAGCAGGCCGAACACGGCGCCCCCGGCCAGGGTCAGCGCCGCGGCCCCAGGCAAGGACAGGGCGGTGACCGCCACATACAAGCCCAGGTAGGAGAACAGGGTGGTGGCGGGTCGGCGCTGGTAGAAGGCGTCTATGGCGTGTTGTTTTTCCTTAAGATACGCCAGGTTCAGATACTGCCCCAGGTCGAAAATGAAAAACAGGGCCGTGAGGGCGGCGAAGATGGCGAGCAACGCGATTTTGCTTTTACTCATCGTCGTCCTCCGCAGGGCTCAGCAGCTTCACGCGGACGGATTTGACCGCGTTGTCCAGCACCTGGATGATCTCCAGGGTGACATTGTCGATGCGCAGGCTGGTGCCGGGTTCCGGAATGCTCTCAAGCCGCTCGAGGATGAGGCCGTTCAGGGTTTTCGGGCCGGCGGTGGGCAAGGTCCAGCGCAACTGGCGGTTGATCTCCCGGAGCGTGGCGCTTCCGTCTATCATAAACGAGCCGTCGCTCTGTTTGAGGATGTCCAGATTGTAGGTCTGCGCGTCTGTGGTGAATTCGCCGACTATCTCTTCCAGAATGTCTTCCACGGTCACCAGGCCCTGCAGGGTGCCGTACTCGTCCACCACCATGGCCATGCGGTGTTTTCTGGCCCGTTGAAAATTCAGCAACTGCGCGCTAAGAGGCGTGCTGGCGGGGATGAAGTAAGGCTCCTCGGCAACGGCTTCCAGGGCCTCCACGGTCAGCTCGTCTCCGTCTCGCAACAGGCGGGGCAGGCGTCGAGCGCGCATGACCCCCGCCAGGTTGTCCAGGTTCTCCCGGTACAGCGGCAGGCGGGCATGGGCGCTTTGCCCCAGGGAATCAATGATTTCCGGCAGATCTTCGTTGAGGTCTATGCCGACGATCTCGTTGCGCGGCACCATGATGTCCTCCACCGTGGCGCGCTCCAGGTCCAAAATGCCCAACAGCATGTCCCGGTGGTGGGTGGAGAGTTGCTGGGTCGCTTCCGTCACCACGGTGCGCAGTTCTTCCCGCGACAGCCGCGTTTGCTGTTGCGCGTCCTGGCTCAAATGAAACGGCGCCAGCAGGCTGTTGGCGATCTTGTTGATGGTCCAGACGAAAGGCTGACAAACCACAGACAGCGGCTTCAGCACATGGGAGGCGGGAAACGCCACCCACTCCGGACGCAGGGCGGCGTAGGTCTTGGGGGCGGCTTCCGCGAAAATCAGGAAGAGAAAGGTGAGGGCGACAGGGCCCAGCACATAGCCCAGCTCCCCCATCAGCCGCACGGCGATGATCACCCCGATGGAGGCCCCATAGAAATTGACGATGTTGTTGCCAAACAGGATCAGGCCCAACAGCCGGTCGGGGCGTTGCAACAGGGTGGACGCCAAAATGGCGCCCCGGTGTCCATTGTTGGCGAGATGCCGCATGCGATAGCGGTTCAGGGCCATCATGCCGGTTTCCGAAGCGGAAAAGAACGCGGCGATGATGAGCATCAGGATAAGCAGGCTTGACAGCAGGTATAGGGAGACGCCATCCACGGAAGGGTTTGCCTCAGGTTGAAATGGAACGGGCATTGTCCGCCTGAAGGGGCGGCGAATGCAACTTTTTACGGCACTGGAGGGGGGCTGGCTATCTCCAGGGTTCGGCTGGCCCGGGCTTGAACAGGTGGCGCGCCAGCAACACCGCCAGGGCGGCAAGCCAAAACAGGCTCCACTCGGCGATGCTGAGGGAGAGAAAGGTCCACGCCGTCGCCGCGCACTCCCCAGAGCCTGACAGGGTCATCTTGAGGGCGTCGAGGAAAGGGAAGGCCGCGAACATGAAATCCAGGCCCGGGCCGCATTCAGGCGCCAATTCGGGGGGCAGGTGTTGCAACCAGGCGTGGCGCGCCGCCACCCCGGCGCCGGCCAGGGCGCTGACCAGGGCCACGGTGCTGTAGACGCGGGCGCCGCCGGGCCCCGGGCCGTGCAAAAAACCGATGAAACATGCCAGGCCTGTCCCCATGTACGCCGCTCTTTGCAGGACGCACAAGGGGCAGGGCGCGAGTCCCTTGACCAGCTCCAGGTAGTAGCCAAAGGCCAACAAGGCTCCGCAGACCAAGGCCACGGAGGCGTAAAACAGCCGGTTCACGGGGGCGCGGCGCGGGGCCCAAGCCCCTTAAGCGGCAAGGGGAGCGGCGGCATCCACTGGGCGCGCCGGGGAAAACGCGGCAAATTCAGCAACTTGCGGTGTTTCATCATGTTGCCTCTTGGGCGGCGCGGCCCTGGATTGGCATGGCGGCTCTTAAAGCATTGCCCGGTCTATGTTTATGATTTCGTAGGTGATGCCATCCGGCCCGTCTAGGTAAAACCACTGCGCCGCCGGCGCGCTAAACATTTCTGAAACGCCGATGCCCCGTTCCGAGATCACCGCCCGCGAGGCCTCGATGTCATCCACCTCGAAGGCCACTATGGGGTAGGGGGCCCGCGCCTTGTCCGCATCGATCACCTCGAAAACATTGCCCGATTCGAGCCTGAAAAGGGTGAAGGGCTGTTCTCCCGGCAGTTCCTGGATCGTCAAGTCCAAGTGTTTCTGGAAAAACGCCACGCTGGCGGCGCGGTCCTTGACCGGCACTTCCACTGTGCCGACGCCCTTGATTTTCAGTTGTTTGCCGGTTTGGTCGAAAACCCGCGGCGGCGGTTGCGAGATGATTTTGTGGGTGTGGCCGTCCGGATCCTGGAAAAAGGCCCAAGACGCCTCCGCTCCTCGTTGCAGTTCAGACGAGAACGCCAATCCCCGGGCCTCCATGATCTGTTTCGTTGCCGCCGCATCCTCCACGGCCAGCCCCACCAGGGGGCGCCCGTGCAGTTCGGCGTCCGGCGACGTTTGCGACATGATTGCGAACCGCTGACCCGAGGGCAACTGGTAGCTCACCTGGGCCGGCGCGTCCGTCCGGTCGCGCTGGTCCAGCTCCAACAGCTCGCCGAAAAAACGCGCTGACGCCGCCATGTCCGACTGGGCGACGCCGAACCAGCCGGTTTCCTTCACCGCCACTGCCTTGTCTGAGCCTTGGGAACCGGTTTTCTCTGCGTGTGCGTTCATGGTTGTTCTCCTCCTCTCACTAAGGATTTGCGCTGTCCGAGTCGACCACAGGTTGAAAATATACATAGGGATAGCCGAATTCCTGCTTCTTTTTCCGCCATGCCTTGTCAAGGATCTCAGAGTTCACTTTTGCCAGGCCCTCGGAGTAGCTCTTCTCGTATTTGCTGCCGTCGAAGCTGATGGTCACATCAACGACGCGCCGGTCCTCGTCAAAGTGGTGAAATCCCGGTTTCACATCAACCTTGATGATGTCGACATCGAGGAAGTAACGTCTGAAAGCGACTATGGCAATCTCGCGTAGATGTTGTTCGGTCATTGTTTGCCTCTTACAAGGGTCGTTGCCTGAATAGCGCCAGGGCGACGAAGCGGCGGCGATCCTGGACGCCTGCCCGCTCATAGTGGTTGATGGCCTTTTCTGCCCGGTCAATCTCCTCAAGAACAAATGTTTCATTATACCGCACTTCGAGCGCATAGTCCGCTTGTTGTCGCTCCCGTTGCAAGATGACGAAAGCCGAGGCGAACTCGCGAATGCTCTCCGGAAATTCCGCCATTCTCTGGTCGTCGTCGCAGATTCGCACGGTCTTCCCATGCTCCAAGGCGCGGTACACCTGATGCCAAGCCGAATCGCGCTCAGCGCCGATGAGCAAATCAGCCCCGGACAAGGCCAAACAGTGAAACAGCGCGTAGTAGGCAGTGCTGATTGCGCGCCGCAGATCCGTCTGGGTGGGTTGTTGCGGGCCCAAAACCGCCATGCCACGGGCGGTCTTTATCAAGTCCCGCGGGTCCATGGCCCTTTCCGTCCCTCCCCCTTCCGGTGAGTTCTGCTTTCTTGCGGTCATCATCATGCCCTTCAATATCCGAGAATGGCTTCGCCATATCCTTCGCAACGCCATTGTCACACCGTCGATGGCGGAATGCAAGAAAAAATGATCCCTGCGCCGCGCTAAGCCCGGCGCGGGGACAAATCCGGCGCGGGCAAGTTCTTTTAGCGGAGGTGTTGGCGCAGGAACGCCATGATGCGCCCCTCCAGCCAGTACGCCGCCCGCCCCGGCAGGGCGCCGCCGACAAACCCGATGTGGCCGCCGGTCTGGGTCAACTCCAGCTGGACCGATGGAGACAGCTCCGTTTCGGCAGGCAAGACCGCTTCCGTCATAAAAGGGTCGTCCCGGGCGTGCACCAGCAAGGCCGGCACATCGATGGACTTCAGGTATTGCCGGGAACTGCTCTGCGCGTAGTAATCCCGCGCGCTGTCAAAGCCGTGCAAGGGCGCGGTGATCTTTTCATCAAACTTAAAGAAATCATTGAGTTGCGCGATGTCGCTAATGTCAATAGGACACTCCATGTTGGTGAATTTTCCACTGACCTTGCCCCGCAACAAGCCAATCAGATGGCGCTGATAGACCTTGGAGAAGCCGCGGTTGAGCCGCTCCGCCCCCACCTCCAGGAGATAGGGGACGGAAACGGCCGCCGCCGCGTGGAGCCGCCCCCGGCGCTCCGCCTCCCCCAGGTATTTCAGCAACGCGTTGCCCCCCAGTGAATAGCCTACGGCGGCAAGGGGGACGCCGGGAAACCGCTGGCCCAGGCGCTCTAACAAAAACGCGATGTCTCCCGTGTCCCCCGAATGGTAGCTGCGCGCCAGGCGGTTAGGCTCCCCGCCGCATCCGCGAAAGTGCATGAACACCCCGCGCCAGCCGGCCCGATGGATGGCGGCGAGGACGGGGCGGACATAGTGGGAGTCCACGCAACCTTCCAGACCGTGAAAAACCGCCACCACCGGGCCGGAGGCGGGCGGAGTCAGGCGCAGATCGACAAAATCGCCATCGGGCAGTTCCAGCCGCTCGGCGCTCAGGGCCAGGCGCGGGGGGCGGCGGAAAAAAAACGGCCACAGGGTTTGCAGGTGTCCCCCGGGGAGCCACCAGGCGGGCCGGAACTGGCTGGAAACGATTTTTCCGTGTCGCATTGCTCTGAAAAACCTCGCTTATGCTATGCTTGCGCCATGATGACAAAACCCCTGAAAGCCGCCACCGGCTGGCTTTGCCTGTTGCTGTTCGCCGGCCCGTCCCAGGCCGATGAAATCCTGTGGCGGTCGGGCCCGAACCTCTACATCAAGCTGGTGAAACAGGACCAGTCCAAGCGGGAAACCACCCCGTTGAACCAGCATCCGGCCCGCTTGAACGCCAACCAGATCGCCAACGCCCTGGAGGGCATCGAGGTCTGGGGCGCGGGCGGCATGTTCAAACGAAAGCGTCTCAAACGCCTGTTTTCCCTGCAACAGGCGCGTCTGTTAGGGCAGTATCTCAGCGCCGGCCTGTCCAAGGCCCGGCCCGACCAGGACCTCGCATTCGTGCTGGCTCGCTCCGAGAAAAAATACTACATCATCCAGAACACCGGTTACACCGGCGGGCGGGCCTTTTATCTGGATGACAAGTTGCATGTCATCATCGGCGACTACGACGCCACGGGAGACCGGTTCAAGGAAACGGCGTATCGAAGCCACGGCGTGACCGACCTGAAACAGTACTTCAAACATGGCCGGCGCGCCAAGCCCTCGAGTTTCAAGGCCTCCGTCGTCGGCCGGGCCGGGGTGCGGAGCTATGAGGAGGGGGGCCGGCCGCGCCGCGACTGGCTGGTGGTTGACCTGGAGCAGGCGGCCGCGGACTATTTGGCCGAAAAAGCGCAACAGGCGCCGTCGGAGCTGGTCGCCGACGGGGCCCTGCAGGAGGAGGCGGCCCGGTTGGCGCAGGAGCGGCGGCAAATGCGCCTGGAAATGGCCCGGATGCGCAAGGAGATGAAAGGGGCCGGCGACCAGCGGACGCCGGAGCAGAGATTGGCCACCCTGAAGTCCCTCAAGGACAAGGAGCTCATCACCGACGAGGAGTATCAGCAGAAAAGACAGCGCATCCTGGGCGAACTCTAAAGCGGCGGCGCCAGGTCATGCGCGCGCTTTATCCTGAAATCAAGGCCCTGCGCAGCCACCGCTTGGCGGTGGACTCCATTCACACCCTCTATGTGGAGGAGGCGGGGAACCCCCGGGGCTTGCCGGTGGTGTTCCTGCACGGCGGCCCTGGTTCCGGTTGCAACGAGAACCATCGCCGTTATTTCAACCCGAAAAAATACCGCATCGTCCTGTTGGATCAGCGCGGTTGCCATCGTTCGCACCCGGCGGGGGCCACCGAAAACAACTCCACCCAAGGGCTGGTGGCGGATCTGGAGCGGATCCGAACTCATTTGGGCATAGACAAATGGCTGGTGTTCGGCGGCTCCTGGGGGGCGGCCTTGGGCTTGTTGTACGCCCAGGCGCACCCTGAGCGCGTGGCCGGCATGGTGTTGCGGGGCGTCTTTTTGGCCCGGCGCCGGGATTTGACCTGGTTTGTCGAACAGGGCGTCAACCGCATCTTCCCTGACTTCTGGCAGGAATTCATCGGGGTCATCCCCGCCCCGGAGCGGGACGATCTGGTGTCCGCTTTCCACCGCCGCGTCCATGGCCCTGACCCGGCCCTCAGACGGGAAGCGGCCCTGGCCTGGGCGAAATGGACCGGCCGGGTGGTCACCTATCTGCTGTCCTCTGTTGACCCCCATAGTTACCAACCGGGCGACATGGAGAAAGTCATGCGGGAAGTCCTCATCGAGACCCACTACGCCAAACACAGCTACTTCATCGCCGAGAACCAGATCCTGGACGATGTTGACAAACTTCCCGACGCGCCCATCAAGATCATCCATGGACGCCGGGACCTGACCTGCGCGTTGGAGGCCTCCTGGGCCCTGCGCCAGGCCCTGCCGTCGGCCGAGCTCACCATTGTGGAGACGGGGGGGCATCTGGCTGGCGAGGTCGTCATGGTGGACGCCTTGGTGGGGGCCACCGACGCCATGGCGAAACAGCTGGCGTGAACCTGTCCCCGCTGAACAAGCCCCTGCTCATGGGCGTGCTGAATGTGACGCCGGACAGCTTTTCCGACGGCGGCTTGCACCGCGCGCCGGAGGCGGCCCTGGCCCAGGCCCGAAAAATGGCGGCGGAGGGGGCGGACATCATAGACATAGGCGGCGAATCCACCCGTCCGGGGGCGGGGCGGACGCCGGCGGAAGAGCAACTAAGGCGCGTCCTTCCGGCGCTTGACGGGTTGCGGGAAGCGGCCCTGAAGCCGCTCCTCAGCATCGACACCACCTCGGCGCGGGTGGCGGCGGAGGCCCTGGAGCGCGGCGCGGCCATGATCAACGACATCTCCGCCGGCCGGGACGACCCCGCCATGTTCAAGCTGATCGCCGCGGCGAAGGTGCCTTGCGTCCTCATGCACATGCAGGGGGCCCCCGCCACCATGCAGGAGCAGCCGCGCTATGACGATGTGGTGGAAGACATCAGGGCGTTTCTGTTGGCGCGCGCCAGGGCCGCCCAGGACGCGGGGATAGAGGCGGGGCGCATAGTCATAGACCCAGGCATCGGGTTTGGCAAGACCCGGCAAGACAACCTGGCCCTTGTCGCCGGGCTGGGCCGGTTCACGGACTCGGGCTATCCGGTCCTGTTAGGCGCCAGCCGCAAACGCTTCATGGGGGCGATATGCGCGGTGGAACATTACCGCGAACTGGTTGGCGCCACCTGCGCCACCACCGCCTTGGGCGCGTTGGCGGGGGTTAGCATTTTCCGCGTCCACGATGTGAAGGAAAACCGCCAGGCCCTGGATGTGGCGTGGGCCGTCCGCGGCGCCGCTGACACTGACTGATAGCGGCAGGGCCGGCGCGGTGGTTCAGGCGGCGGCGGTTTCCCCGCTGAGGGCCTTGGAGTTCTTCATGTTGCGGAAGACCAAGGGTTTGGCCTCGAATTCCGGCGCGCCAGCCAAGCCGTCTATGCGGTTGACCTCCTCGTGCAACTGCGAGTGGTGGGGGGATTTGTCGCACACCGGGTCGGCGTTGGCGGCGTCGCCGGTGAGCATGTAGGCCTGGCAACGACAGCCGCCGAAGTCTTTTTCCTTCTCCGGACAGCTCCGGCACGGCTCCTTCATCCAGTCGAAGCCGCGAAACCGGTTGAAGGCGTCGGAGTCGTTCCAGATCTGCGCGACGCTGTGGTCCCGCACATTGGGGAATTCCAGGCCCGGCAACTGGGCGGCGGCGTGACAGGGCAGGGCGCTGCCGTCCGGGGCGATGGTGAGAAAGATGGAGCCCCAGCCGTTCATGCACGCCTTGGGGCGATTTTCAAAATAATCGGGGATCACATAGATGATTTTCATCTTGTCCCGCATCTTTTCCTGGTATTCCCGCGCCGTTTTTTCCGCCCGCGCCAGCTGTTCGCGGGTGGGCAGCAACTGCTCTATGTTGACCCGCGACCAGCCGTAATACTGGGTGCTGGCCAGTTCGACATAATCGGCCTTCAGGGCCACGGTCATATCCAGGATGTCCCGTATCTGATCCACGTTCTTGCGATGCAGCACGATGTTCAGCACCATGGGGTATTCGTGTTCCTTGACGACCCGGGCCATCTCCTGTTTGTGCTGGAAGCTGCGGGTGCCGCCCAGGTAGTTGTTCAGCTCCTCGTCGCTGGCCTGAAAGCTGATCTGTATGTGATCCAGCCCCGCTTCCTTGAAGGTCTTGACCCGCTTCTCGTCCATGCCCACGCCGGAGGTGATCAGATTGGTGTAGTAGCCCAGGCTCCGGGCCTCGCCGATGAGCTCTTCCAGGTCCCGGCGCGCCAGGGGTTCGCCGCCGGAGAAGCCCAGCTGGGCCGCCCCCATCTTGCGCGCCTGGCGCATGACCCGGATCCAGTCTTCGGTGCTGAGTTCATCCTTGTATTTGGCGATCTCCACCGGATTGGAGCAGTAGGGACACTGCAAGGGGCAGCGGTAGGTCAGCTCCGCCAACAGCCAGAGCGGCGGCTTATTTTGCTTTGAATCTGATCCAGCCATTGTTTTTCGCATGCTCCAGGAAGTTGGCTACATCTTTCCGCAGGTCGGCGCCAGGGAAGTCCGCCTCCAGTTCGGCGATGATCTGCGCCGCGTCTTTCTCGCCATCGCACCGCCTCATGATCTCCCCGGCGCTTTGGCTGAGTTTCACCATGCCTTCCGGATACAGGATCACATAGCAATCCTGGGCCTCTTCCCACTGCAGGCGGAAGGTCGGGGCGATTTCCGGGGCCTGTTTCGTCATTTCACGCAGTGATAAGGCGGTCTGTTTTCAATGTACGCCATCCACATGGCGTCCAACATGGTCCAGAGTATGTCCAATTTCAGTTGCAGGATGTCCAAGGCCCGCTCCTGCTCGGCGCGGGTTCTGAAGTGCTCCAGGGTGACCTCCAGGCCGTGTTCCACATCCCGCCGGGCCTCTTTCAGCCGTTTGCGGAAATAGTTGTAGCCCTGGGCCTCTATCCAAGGGTAGTGTTGCGGCCAGTTGTCCAGCCGCTTTTGGTGTATTTTGGGCGCGAAGAGTTCCGTCAGGGATGAACACGCCGCTTCTTGCCAGGTGGCGTTGCGGGCGAAGTTGTAGTAGGCGTCTATGGCGAAGCGCACCCCCGGCAACACATGCTCCTCAGAGAGCAACTCGGCGCGGGTCAATCCCACCGCCTCCCCCAGCTGAAGCCAGGCCTCGATCCCCCCGTCGGCGCCCGCTTGCCCGTCATGATCGATGATGCGTTGCACCCACTGGCGCCGGACCTCCCGGTCGCGGCAGTTGGCCATGATGGCGGCGTCCTTGACGGGGATGTTGGTCTGATAATAAAACCGGTTCGCCACCCAGCCGCGCACCGCCGGCTGCTCCAGTTGCCCGGAGTTCATCAGCAAGTGAAAAGGATGGTGAATGTGATAGTGCTTCTCCTTGGCCCGCAGCCGCTGTTCAAATTCCTCCCGCGTCCACGGGGGCGGGGCCTCAGTCTTTGGGGAACTCATTGCCGCTGTCGCGTCTTCTCTGTTTGGCCTGCGCTGGTTTCGGACTTCGCGCTAAAACGGCAGGCCAGCAAGAAATATGCCAGCCGTCGGCGCGGGGCGTTTGTGGTACATTGAAACATTGTAATCCAAAGCGGCCCTGCAATGTGAGCGAGCGCATTCTTTTTCTCACGGGAAAGCTGGCGGAGAACCGCCTCCGGCGCGTGCTGGAGGCCATGGAGCCGGCGGCGTTCACCCATGAAACCCGGAACATCGGCGTCAGCGTGGCGGCGTTGATGACCGCGGGGATGATCCAGCGCCGCCTGCGGGCCCTGGACGGGGTGAGCCGGATCGTCGTGCCGGGTCTGTGCCTGGGGGATCTGGACGCCCTGGGAGGGGCCTTGGGCGTGCCGGTGGCCCGCGGCCCGGTGGATGTGAAGGACCTGCCTGTTTTTTTCGGGCGCGAGGCAAAACCCATTAGCTTGGACGAGCATTCGGTCACGATTTTCGCCGAGATCGTCGATGCGCCCCGGATCGGCGTTGACGCGATCTTGGCCCGGGCCGCCCGCCACCAAGCCGACGGCGCCGATGTGATCGATCTGGGGTGCCTGCCGGACACCCCTTTTCCGCACCTGGAGGAGGCCGTGACGGCCTTGCGGGAGGCGGGCTTCGCGGTCAGCGTCGATTCCATGGAAGAAAAGGAGTTGCTGCGGGGCGGGCGAGCCGGCGCCGATTATCTGTTGAGCCTGAAGGAGAGCAGCGCCTGGATCGCTGAAGAAACCCCCGCCGTGCCGGTGCTGGTGCCGGAGCGGCGCGGCGAGACAGCGTCCTTGCGCCGCCTGATCGAGCGCTTTGGCGCGGCGGGCCGGCCCTGCATCGCCGACAGCATCCTGGATCCCATACACTTCGGCTTCACCGATTCCCTCATGCGCTATCGCGCCTTGAGGCGGGCGTTTCCCGACCAGGACATCATGATGGGCATCGGCAACCTGACCGAGTTGACGGAGGCGGACACCAGCGGCGTCAACGCCGCGCTGTTCGGCGTCATTTCGGAATTGGACATCAATCATGTGTTGGCGACGGAAGTGAGCCCCCACGCCCGCTCAGCTCTACGGGAGGCGGACCGGGCCCGGCGCATCATGCATGCGGCGAAACGGGAAGGGGATCTGCCCAAGGGCATAGATGGCTCGTTGTTGACCATCCATGACCGCAAGCCTTTCCCCTACGACTTCGCCGAGATCGCTGAATTGGCCGCGCAGATCCGGGATCCCAGCTACCGGGTGGAGGTGACGGAGGAGGGCGTCCATGTGTTCAACCGGGACGGCATGACGACGGGGCAGGATCCTTTTGCCCTGTTTCCCCAGCTCAAGGAGTTGCAAGACGACCCGTCCCACGCCTTTTACATGGGGGTGGAGCTGGCCAAGGCCCAGCTGGCCTGGCAATTGGGCAAACGCTACGCGCAGGATGAGGCTCTGAACTGGGGGGCGGCGACGCCCCCTCAGGCCGTTGACGATCCCGCGAGCCGGTCTCATCACAGGCCCGCCGGCCCCACCCAGGCCGGTGCCAAGAGAAAACCGCGGGGCCGTGGCGCCCGCAACGCCGGCGGCAAGAGGGGGCCCGCTAAGCCCTCCCCGCCTGAAAACGCGGTTAAACAGACCCCGTGAGCGGCGCGACAGCCATTTACGAGACGGTGGTCACCACCCCGAACGCGGACGGCAGCGCGCATATCGCCCCCATGGGCGTTCGCATGGCGGAGGACAACTACCTCGTCGCTCCCTTCAAGCCCTCCCGCACCCTGGACAACCTGGCGCGGGCGGGCGTGGCGGCGCTCAACGCGACGGATCAGGCGCTGATTTTCGCGGGTTGCCTGACGGGCCGGGAGCGCTGGCCCACGGTGGCGGCGGAGCGGATCGACTGCCCGCGGCTGGCGGCGGCCCTGGCCCATGTGGAGGTGCGGGTGGAGCGCTGTGAAGAGGATGCGCTACGGCCCGTGTTCACCTGCCGCCCGGTCCACGCCGCCACCCATGCCCCGTTTCGGGGCTTCAATCGCGCCCAGGCCGCCGTGGTCGAGGCCGCCATCCTGGTGAGCCGCCTGCATCTGTTGCCGGAGGAGAAGGTGCGCCAGGAACTGGCTTACCTGAGCATCGCCATCGAGAAAACCGCCGGCGAGGAGGAAAAGACCGCTTGGGAGTGGCTGATGGCGAAGGTGGAGCGAAATTTCCTATAATCGGTCTTATGACGGGATTTTTGGCAAGCGTTTCTTCTCTCGAAGAGGCCCGGATAGTCCATGCCGCCGGCGTCGATGTAATTGACCTGAAGAACCCCGCCCGGGGGGCCTTGGGCGCGGTGGAACCGGCGGTGGCGCGCATGGTTGCCGCCGCGCTGGCGCCGCAGGAGGGCGCCGCTGAGGACAGCCCTAGCGCGCCCGTCCTTAGCGCCGCCACCGGCGACTTGCCGGTCTATGCCGCCGAGCTGGAGGCCGCCATTGCCCGCATGCACGCGCTGGGGCCGGCCCTCATCAAGGTGGGCGTCGCCGACCCGGCCCTGTCCCGGTTCACCCTGAAGGCCCTGGCCCGGCTGGCGGACAAAAACATCCCTGTGATTTTGGTGTTTTACGCCGAGTCCTACCCTGGCGCCGTGGATTTTCATCGGCTGGCGGAGGCGGGGGTCAAGGGCGTCATGTTGGACACCCGCGAGAAGGGAAACGGCAACCTGAGGCGCAAGCTGGCCCCTGGCGTCCTGGCGCGCTTCGTGGCTTCAAGTCAAGGCGCGGGCCTCATCGCGGGCCTGGCGGGCTCCTTGGGGCCTGAGGACATTGCCCCCTTGTTGCCTCTGGCGCCGGATTATTTAGGCTTTCGCGGCGCCTTGTGCGAGCAGGGTCGGCGCGAGGCTTGCCTGACCGCCGCCAGAGTCGCGGCGTTGCGGAAACTCATCCCCCCCATTCGAACGGCTCGGGCCTTGCAAGAGACCGGGGCCCAACAACCATCATCCTGTTGAGGAGGTTGCTATGGCGCAATGGCGCAAAAAAGAGAAAGACGCCGTGTACGCGGTGGAAGAAATCGAACAACGGCTCAAGGATGAACTCCCGCTCTGGCATTATGAAGATGGCTGGATCCGCCGCCGCTACAAGACCAGCGGCTGGAAAGGCACGCTGATGGTGATCAACGCGGTGGGCCACCTGGCGGAGGCGGCGTGGCACCACCCCGATCTCACCGCCAGCTACGCCTTCGTCATCGTCAAGCTGATGAACCACGCCGCCAAGGGAATCACCGACAAAGACTTCGAGTTGGCTAAAAAAATCGAGGAAATGGTGCAGTGGCAACCGGGCGCGGACCAGCAGAGCGCCTTGGACGGCACCCCGGACGATCAGCGGTTCAAGTACATCAAGTACGATTAGCGGCAAGCCGCCGTTAATTCGCCACCTTAGGGCCGCCCCCGGTGGCGGGGGGCGTTTTCCGGCGCGGCCCGGCCAAGGGCGCGGCCAGAAGCCGGGGCCGCTATCGGGTCCAGTGGCCCGAGCGCCCCCCGGACTTCTCCAACAGGCGCACCGACTCCATGCTCATGCCCCGGTCAACCGCCTTGCACATGTCGTAGATCGTCAGCAGGGCGACTTGCACGGCGTTCAGGGCCTCCATCTCCACGCCGGTTTGACCTTCCGTTTCCACCCGCGCCCGGCACCGCACCCCCGGCTCTTCGGCAAGGGGTTCCAGTTCAATCTCGATGCGAGTGAGGGTCAGGGGATGACAAAGCGGCACCAATTCCGCCGTTTTTTTCGCCGCCATGATGCCCGCCACCCGGGCCACGCCTAACACATCGCCTTTTTTATGCCCCCCCGCCGTGATGAGGGCAAGGGTTTCGGCTTGCATCTTGATCATGCCTTCCGCCAGGGCCGAGCGATGGGTGACGGCTTTCCCCGCCACATCCACCATCCGCGCCTCCCCCTGGTCGTCAAAATGTGTCAGTTTAGACATAGAATAAGGGACTTAAATATATGCAAAAAGGACTGGCTTTTCAGCTGGCCTTTAGGGGCAGGCGGGCGTCTATTTTTTGCATGATTTTCGCCGTTTCCACCAAGGCGACGATGATCTTTTGATAGTGGCGGATTTCATCCGGCGTGAGTTTCCTGTCCCTGCGGTCCTTGAGGTATTTTTGCGCTGGCTGAAAGCCGCCGATGTGAAAGCGCCAAGCGACCTCAGGGACCCGGGCGAAGTGCTGCGTGTCATTGATGCGCACCTCGTCTTTTTCTCTCTTGACCTGCCTGACAATGTTGTCCCCGCTTTTAGGATACTTGGTGATTAGGCGGTTCAGTTTTTCACTTTCCATCAAATGCAGGGCCCGCAACTCAGCCCCAAGCTTAACGAGGGACTGAAACTGCTTTTTGTCCGCGGGAAAAGGCGCGCGGGGGAAGTCGGTTTTAAGCAATTCCCGGTAAGTCTCGCGGTAGCCGGGACTGTGAAGCACGGCGTAAATGTAATCTAACAGGTTTTCAGGGAAGAAGGCGTTGCGTTTCTGTTCATCCTCATAAGCAAATTCCATTTTGAGATTGGCGGCAATCTCCTTCACGATGTCCATGTTCAGGTTGGGTTTGCGAACGGGGGGCTCCCCGATGCCTTGTTCTTTGCTTCGCGGCTTGTTGCCAGGATAAATGTATAAAGGGAAAACATAGTTAATGTCAACACGAAAATGCCCCTCATTCATCTTATTGGTAATGAACACATTATTGTAACTTCCCGGAGAAGATTGTCTTTTAGCTGCTACTAATCCAACATTTTCACCGGCAAGAAAATGCCGCATGACTTTTTCCCGCGGGCGGCAGTGAAAGCCTTTGTCCCGCCCCGTGTAGTAAGTGTGTCGCCGGTCGAAGGGCCGATACATAATGGGGACGATGCGTTGATAATCCGGCCCGTCGTTCTCCAGGTCTTTTCTCGCCAGGCTGACCTTCCAATCCCGGGCATCGGCCCCTAAATTAAAACGCTCGCGGGCATCCTGATCGCTCAGCCTAAGGAAAGTCTCAATGGCGTCCCGGACCTCAGCGGCTGAATGATGAATGGTGAAGCGATCCCTTGCCGTAACCACGCCGCTGGTGGCGACAGGCATCAAGTCCGCAACGCTAAAGCCTTTTTGGTATTCGCTTTCCAGGCTGTAATCCCTTGGCGTAAAGAAATAGTGCGGGGCGGCGGGCTTCAACCTGTTGAATTTCACCTTGTTCAGGCTGTGGTTCCATAGAAACTCGTATTTGCTTTCGCGCGCGCCAAACAAGTCGCAATGAAACACCTTGCCTAAGGCGTCAGGCTTCTTTTGGCCGGTTTTCACAAACAGGTTGATGGAAACGCCCGTCTGGATGTCGAACACATTCTCGTCTGGAGAACCGTCGGGTGATGTTTCCTTCTTCCTGCTGTTGCCATGCAAGTCCAGGATGTAAATCTTGTCGAAACTGCGCAACAGCTGCCAGCGCATGCCTCTAAAAGTCGGGTTGTCCAAAAAACCATTGTTGTTAATGTAGGCAAGGATGCCCTCGTCATTGCGGTCGATAAGATATTGGCCATAGCGGATGAACTTCACATAGTCGTCGTTCAGCCATTTGAGATTTTTCTCCCGCAACTTGCCGCCCCCGGGTTCCTGTTTGTAGTCCCCCATCAACTTCGCCATCCATGATCCCTTGTTTTTGGATTCGCCCTTGTAGGGAGGATTTCCCAACACCACCATGACCGGCGCGTCTTTTTTAATCAGATTCGCTTCCGTTGATTCGGCGGAAAGCCAGGAAGCCAGCAAAGCCCCGTTATCGATGTGATATTCTTCTAAGGAATTGGTCAGAAAAATCCGCAGGCGTTCGCTGTTCAGCTCGCAACCGGTCTGTTGCAAGATCATTTCCAGTTTCAGGTGCGCCATGGCGTACGGCGCCATCAACATCTCAAACCCGTTCAGGCGCGGGAGCAAGTCCTGTTTCACATAGTCAAGCCACACCCCTTTTTGCCCGGCGAACTTCTCATAAATCCGCGCCACCACCTGGCCCAAAAAAGTGCCAGTGCCGGTCGCAGGGTCCAAAACCTGCACTTTATGCGCTTCTTTGCTTATTTGTTTGAAACCGCTCCGGGAATGGTTGTCCGGTTCCTCAGTGTTGACTTTCACAGTGGTTTTTGCCGCGTCCGCCAAGCCATCCGCCAGCCGAAACTCCGCTTTCAAAATGTCATCCACGGCGCGGACGATGAAATCCACCACCGGCTCCGGCGTGTAATACACCCCCCGACCCTTGCGCAACCGCGGGTCGTATTCTCCCAGAAAGGTCTCATAAAAATGGATGAACGGGTCGGCGCGCCCGTTCGTCTTGACAAAATCCGTCATCAACTCCGCCACATTGGTCGCCCGAAAAATGTCCGCCAGGTCATCCACGATCCATTGAATGCGGCTGTCCAGGTCGTAGCCCGCGATATGGTGAAAAAACTTCCTGAGCAGGGGGTTGGACTGGGGGACCAGTTCGGCGGCCTTGCGGCGGGAAAAATCCCCCCCGCCCCCCGCGGTTTGGTCATGCAGGCGCGCGGCGAACATCCCATAAGCGATGGTCTGCGCATAGACATCGGCAAACTCCCTGGGTGAGAGATCGCTGATCAGATACTCGCGAAACACCGCTAACTGCCCCCCCAAATCCTGCGTCGAAGCGCGTTGCGGCCCCGCGCCCGCCAAGGCCCGCTCCACCACCAGCGCCAACAACCGCGCCTTGTCCGCCATGCGCCGGGCCAGGTCATGGGAAGAAGAAATGGTCTGGGCGTCATGGGACTCGAGGCTCTTGATCAGCTCATTGAACTGGTCGAAATTATCGCGCAAGCGCCGGATTTTATTTCCCTGCAGCGCGGCGATCTCCACTCTCATCAGCTCCTTGTCCCCCCGCCATAGCTGAAACTCCAAATAGTTCGTGAACACCATGTTCTCCAGGGCCCTGCGATAGCGATCAAACTGCTCCTTGTGCCGGTCGTCATCCAATCGCGCACTGAGATCCTTGGCCTCCACATAGCCCAGGGGCAACCCATTGCGGCGCGTCAGGACATAATCGGGCGCCCCGCAAGCTACGCGCTTAGGTTCGTGGGTTACCGTGACATCGGGCAACAGAGACTTAAGCAAGGTCTGCAAGGCCCCCCGGTAGCTAAGCTCAGTGGCTCCGCGGGTGGAACGGAGCTCAGTTTCGACCTCGTTGAGATAGTCAGAGATGAGCTTGGAGGACATGGGGGCGCGCTTGATATTGGGGGTTCCGCGCCTGAATCCTGCAACACTGCAGGGGCGGTTGTCAATTTTGCGGAATTTCTGCTGACCATCCACGCACCGACAGACTCAACGACTTGCTGATTTCAGCTGTATAATGCGCCATAGAAGCGCAAACCCCATGAGAGTTGAGCCATGCCTGTGAAAGTCAAGTTTTTCGCCCGAATGCGCGAGGAATTCGGACGCGCCGAAGACCAAATGGACCACGCGCCGGGTCTGAAGGTGTCCGATGTCTGGCGCGATCTGTCCGGCGGCAAGCCCATGCCGGAGGCGTTGTTGGTGGCGGTCAACATGGAGCATGTCAGGGGCGACCCTGAATTGCGGGACGGGGACGAGGTGGCGTTTTTTCCGCCGGTCACAGGGGGCTGATGGCCCCGCAGGTTGAATTGCGGCCTGAGCCCTTTGACGCCCTGGGGGAGGCGGGGCACCGGCAGGCGGCGCTGGCCCTTGAGGGCAAAGCTGGGGCCCTCTCCCTGTTTGTGGGCAAGATGCGGGACTTCAACGAGGACCGGGAGGTGCGCGAGCTGTACCTGGAGCATTACCCGGGGATGACCGAAAAACACTTGGCCAAGCTCTGCCACATGGCGGAGCAGCGGTGGAGCGTGTTGGACATATTGGTGTTGCATCGCACCGGACGGGTGGAACCCGGCGAGGACATCGTGCTGGTGGGCGTTTGGGCGGCCCACCGGGGCGACGCCATGGACGCGGCCCGGTTCATCCTGGAGGATCTGAAGCGCGAGGCGCCATTCTGGAAAAAAGAGGCGGGCGCGGACGGGGCGCAGTGGGTGGAGCGCAACACCTCAGGTTACGCGGCTTGAAGCGGCGCGGAGCGGTGAAGTAAAGCGGCGGCAACGCCCTAAACATGCTAAGCCCTGTTTTTCCCATGACCGGAGCGAAAAAACCATGCGCATCAAAGTCTTAGGCGCCGCGGCGGGCGGCGGCTATCCGCAGTGGAATTGCAATCATCCCAACAGCCGGCGGGCCCGGAAAGGGGACTCGGCGGCCCCGCCGCGCACCCAGTCATCCATCGCCGTCAGCGCCGACGGGGAAGACTGGTTCCTGTTCAACGCCTCCCCGGACTTGCGCCAGCAGATCAACGACAACGCCATATTGCATCCCAAAAAAGGCTTGCGCCACAGCCCCATCGCCGGCGCCGTGCTGACCAACGCCGATGTTGACCATGTGGCGGGCCTGTTGAACCTGCGGGAATCCCAGCCTTTGCAACTCTACGCCACGCAACGGGTGTTGGGGGTGCTGGAATCCAATCCCATCTTCAATGTGCTGAATCCGGCCTTCGTCAGCCGGGAATCCATGTTGTTGGACCAGCCGCTGGAGCTGATGAAGCCGAACGGCGCCGCCACGGGCCTGCGGATCACGCCTTTCGCCGTGCCGGGCAAGGTGGCCCTGTGGCTTGAGGATGAAAGCAAGGGCAGCGACTTCGGCTCGGTGGAGGAGGACACCATCGCCTTGCATGTGGAGGAGATCGCCACAGGCAAGGCCTTCCACTACATGCCGGCCTGCGCCCGGGTGACGGAGGCCTTAGGCGCCCGAATCCGGGGCAGCGACCTGATCTTCTTCGACGGCACCCTGTGGACTGACGATGAGATGATCCGCGATGGCGTCGGCGTGAAAACCGGCCAGCGCATGGGTCATGTCAGCGTTTCCGGGGACGACGGCGCCCTGGCGGCCCTGCGGGATTTAGAAATTAAGCGAAAGATTTTCATACACATCAACACCACCAATCCCATCCTGTTCGCCAACAGCCGGGAGCGCAAGGCGGTGGAGGCCGCCGGCTGGGAGGTCTCCTACGACGGCATGGCGATTGAGTTGTAGCCGCCCGCGCCAGCGGCCCCGGCTCACGCCAAGCTGGAAAAAGGTTGGGCCGCCACCAGGTCGCCGGGCTTGGCCCCCTCGGACTCCAGGGGCAGGATGATGAAGCAGTTTGCCTGGGACATGGAGCGCAGGATGCCGGAACCCTGGGCGCCGGTCTTGACCACCCTCAGGGCGCCGTCGGCGTCCTGCCGCAGGATGCCGCGCTGGTATTCCACTCGCCCCGGCCGCTTTTTCAGGGTTGATTCGCACCGGGCCTGCAACAGCAAGGGGCCGGGGTCGTCCTCGCCCGCCATCTTTCTCAAGGCCGGCAACACGAACTCGTAGAAAGTCACCATCACGGACACGGGGTTGCCTGGCAACCCGAAAAAAACCGCGCCGCCCACCTGTCCGAAGGCCAAGGGCCGCCCCGGTTTGATGGCGACCTTCCAGAACTCCACCTGGCCCAATTTGGCGATGATCTCCCGCACATAGTCCGCTTCCCCCACGGACACGCCGCCGGAGGTGATCAGCGCGTCGGCGTTGCCGGCGGCTAGGGCGAAGGCCTCCTCCAGGGCCTCCCGGTCGTCCCTGACCACGCCCAAGTCCATGATGTCCGCCCCCATGCGGCTCAACATGGCATGCAATGTGTAGCGGTTGCTGTCGTACACGCCGCCGCCGTCCAATGGCTCGCCGATGGAGCGCAGTTCATCCCCCGTCGAGAAAAACGCCACCCGCAAGGGGCGGGTCACGCTGACTTCGGCCCGGCCCAGGGAGGCGATCAGGCCCAGGTCGGCGGGGCTCAGCCGCCGGCCCTTGGCCAGGACCAGATCCCCCCGGGCCAGATCCTCGCCGGCTTGGCGCACATTGTCGCCCTTGCGGGTCTTGCCATCGATAACGATGATGTCGCCCTCCCGTTGCGCATCTTCCTGAATGACGACGGCGTCGGCGCCCTCCGGCAACAAGGCGCCGGTCATGATCCGCACGCAGCCGCCAGGTTTCATGTCGCCCTGGAAAGGCTTGCCGGCCCATGCCGTGCCTAACACCTCCAGCCGGGAGGTGGCGTCGGCGGCGGGAAGGTCCGCGCTGTTGACCGCGTAGCCGTCCATGGCCGAGTTGACGCCCGCAGGCACATTGATGCCGGAATGGATGTCCTCTGCCAACACGCGATCCAGGGCTGAGCGCAGGGCGACTCTTTCTGTCCCTTCAATCCGCCGGACGCCGGCTTGCACTCGTTCCAGGGCGGCCTGGGGGGGCAGGGAGCGGGGGTCGAAATCATCCCTGCAACTGGGGTCTTTCTGAATGGCGCGGGTGTTCATTGCTGTCTCCTCTGGGGGCGCGGATGATGGCGTCTCAATGGCGAACCAGCGCGTAGCGGTCCATGATGAACCGGGCGATCTGCTCCGGGTCGTTCAAATCCAGCACTGGCAAACTCGTCTCTATGGGCAACGCGGCGTCGGCGGCGATGGCGACCACGCTCTCATCGTCCGGGTGCAGAAAATCATGGCCCAAACTGGGGCGGTGCAACTCGATTTTCGGGATGGATTCGGGTTTGAAGCCTTCCACCAGCACCAGGTCCAGGTTTTCCAGGTCCAGGCGCTTGAGGTGCAGCTCCAAGGAGGCGTCCCGGGGCTCCCGGTTCTCCACCAGCAGGGCCCAGCGCTGTTTGGAGCCGATCAGCACCTGGCTGGCCCCGGCTTTTCTCAGTTCAAAGCTGTCCTTGCCGGGGTGGTCGATTTCAAAAGTGTGGTGCGCGTGTTTGACCACGCCAACCCGTAGCCCCTGGGCGGTGAAGATGCCCAACAAGCTGACCAACAGGGTGGTCTTGCCAGTGCCGCTGTAGGCGGCGAAGCCCATCACCGGGGTTTTGAGGCCGTCCTCAGGCATGGAGCGACCCCGCCATGGCGTCCAGTTCCTCCGGGCTGTTGACATTGCTGAAGGCCGCCGGCTGGTCGGAAAAGTCCGCCACCGCCAGCTGGTGTCGCTGGAACCACTGGTCTATCTTGCGCCCGCCGCCATCCAGGAAGGCCAGCAGCGAGTCTGCCAGCGCGGCGCGCATCAGGGTGAACACGGGCTGGAGCCGCTCTCCGTTGTGAGCGACGCTGAGCTCCGCGTCCTGCTCCCGCAGTTGCTGGAACAGCCTTTCCACCAGGTCCTCCGGCAAAAGGGGCGAATCGCAGGGCGCGCAGACCATGAACTCCGTCTCCGCCGCCTTGAGGCCGCTGGCCATGCCCGCCAGGGGACCTTGGAAGCCCTGCCGCTGGTCCGTCACCACCGGGTGGCCATAGTCGGCGTAGCGGGCCACATTGCGATTGGCGTTGATGATGAGGGCGTCCACCTGGGGCGCGAGGCGCGCCAGCGCGTACTCGATCAGGGGCTTGCCCGCCAACTCCGTCAGGCCCTTGTCGCCGCCGCCCATGCGTCGCGCCGCGCCACCCGCCAGGATGAGGCCGGTGATGCCGCCGTTCGCGCTGTTGTTCATGCCAACCGCAAGGGGCAGGGCCGCCAGGGGCGCGGGGCCTCCTCAGCGCGCGGCGCCCTCGGCGCTCCGCAGATTGGCCACATCCCGTTTGGGCGGGGGCGGGGCGTCGAACTCCACCCGCTCCGCGCCGTTGTAGATGAGAAAGTGCCGCCCGGCGGCCCGGGAGAACAGGGTGATCCCGAAATCCCGCGCCAAGCGCAACCCCATTTGCGTGACGCCGGAACGGGAGAGCAGGGCGGAAATGCCCATTTGCGCCACCTTTATCACCATCTCCGAGGTCAGCCGCCCCGTGGTGTAGAACAGCTTGTCATGGCCGGACAGCCCCTCCAGCCACATCTCGCCGGCGATGGCGTCCACGGCGTTGTGCCGACCCACATCTTCCCGGAAGATGGCCACTTCCGTCCCCGCGCACAGCGCGCAGCCGTGGACGGCCCCCGCGCTTTTGTACACATCGTTGCAACGCCCCAGGTTTTTCAGCAAGGCGTAGAGGTCTGATTGCCTGAGCCGGGAGGCCCTTAGCGCGATCTTGTCCAATTCTTCCATGATGTTCCCGTACACCGTCCCTTGGCCGCACCCCGTGGTCACTATCCGAGGGCCGAGTCGCTCCCGCCAGTCTTCCCGTTTCGAGTGGGTGGTCACGGCGGCGGCGTTCACCTCCCAGTCCACCTGCACGGCGCGGACCTCGCCGATGTCCGCGATGAGGCCCTGGTTTTTCAGATAGCCCAGGGCCAACAATTCGGGGGTTCGCCCCAGGGTCATCAGGGTGACGATCTCGTAGCTGTCCACATAGATGGTGAGGGGCCGCTCGTCGGCGACGCGCAGTTCCCGAACCTGCTGAAACTCGTCAACGGCTGCAACGGCGGCGGTGGGTTCGAGGCCGGCGTCGGTCATGGCGGGCCGGCGGGACGGGGCCGGCATCTCAGCCCCCGGTCATGTTCATGTGGCGAAAGATGACCGGTTTGGCGGAGAGATCGAATTCATGCCCCTTGGGCTTGATGGCCATGGACCCGCGAATGGCTTGTTTCAACCGAGCCATGTCGCCGGGATGGGCCCGGATCACCCGGCGCAGGTCAACGGAATGCTCTTGACCCAGGCACAGGAGCAGGCGGCCCTCGCAGGTCAACCGCACCCGGTTGCAGTCGTCGCAGAAATTGTGGCTGTGGGGGGAGATGAAGCCCACCCGCGCGCCGGTTTCCGCGATCTTGAAGTAGCGCGACGGCCCGCCGGTGCCTTCGGTGGAAGGCGTCAGCGTGTAGCGCGCCTCCAGGTCGGCCTTGATGGAGTCGCTGGAGTAATAGGCCTCCAGGCGGTCCCGCTCCCCCACCACTCCCAAGGGCATTTCCTCGATGAAGCTGATGTCCATGCCCCGCGCCCCGGCGAAGGCCACTAGGTCGGTCACCTCGTCGTGGTTGCGGTTTTTCAGGATGACGGCGTTGATTTTCACCTTTTCGAACCCCGCCGCCAGGGCCGCATCGATGCCGGCCAAGGCCTGGGCCAGCTCGCCGGTCCGTGTCAGCCGTTTGAATTTGACCGGGTCCAGGGAATCCAGGCTGATGTTGACGCGCCGCACCCCGGCGGCCTTCAATTCCCCCGCCAGGCGCGGCAACTGAGAGCCGTTGGTGGTCAAAACCAGCTCGTTTATGGTCTCCAGCCGCCCCAGGTCGCGGAACAGCTTGATCACATTGCGCCGCACCAGAGGCTCGCCGCCGGTGATGCGGATCTTGCTCACGCCCAGCTCGGAAAAGGCCCTGCCTATGGTGTAAATTTCCTCTAAAGTCAACAACTTGGCGCGAGGAACGAAGCGCATTTCCTCGTCCATGCAATAGACGCAGCGAAAGTCGCACCGGTCCGTGACGGAGACGCGCAGGTAGCTGACCCGCCGCCCGAAGTTATCGATCAGGAGGTCGCCGTCTGGAGTGTTTGGCTCTGCCGCCCGCATGGATTGCTTTCTCGTTGCCCCGCTCTGTTGCGCCACTTTATTATTATACCGCAGGCGGTTAAGATAAGGAAAACTTTGGAAGCGTCCGCAAAAACAAACAACAAGGAGACGCCATGCTCTCTCTGCTGTCCAAACAACGCATCATCGCCCGGCCCGATTTCAACCGCTGGCTGATTGTCCCGGCGGCCTTGGGCATACACCTCTGCATAGGCTCGGTCTATGCCTGGAGCATCTTCAATCCCGCCCTGGTGAAGCACATCGGCGTGGTGGCCAGCGCCGCCGATGACTGGACACTAAAAGATGTCGTGTGGGTGTTCACCGTGGCCATCGTCTGCCTGGGGCTGGCGGCAGCCATCGCCGGCCGCTGGCTGGAGCAGGTGGGGCCGCGCATGGTGGGGGTGGTGTCGGCATGTTGCTGGGGCGGCGGCTTTGTTTTAGGCGGCGTGGGCATTGTGACCCACCAGCTGTGGCTGTTGTATTTAGGCTACGGCGTCTTGGGCGGTTGCGGCCTGGGGTTGGGCTATGTCTCCCCCGTCGGCACCCTCATCCGCTGGTTTCCGGATCGGCGCGGCATGGCGACCGGCATGGCCATCATGGGCTTTGGCGGCGGCGCCATGATCGGCGCGCCCTTGAAAGAGTTTTTCATCAGGTTTTACTACCAGGCCCCGGAGTATTTAGGCGCGGTGGCGGAGGTGGAGCTGATTACCCAGGCGGGGCGGCGCTTCGCCACGGTCGCTGGCGAGTTGCGCGAAGTGGTCGTGGTGGGCGCCAATGAGACCGCCAACATGGTCTTGCCGGGGCCGGAGGGCGTGTACCTCTTAGGCGGCGGCTCGGCAGGCATCGCTCAGACCTTTTTCACCATGGGCGCGATCTATTTCGTCATTATGATGATCGCCGCCTTTTCCTATCGCCTGCCGGCCCCGGGGTGGCAACCGGCCGGCTGGACGCCCCCGGACCCCGCCCATGCGGAGCGCAAGATGATGACCCGCGGCCATGTGGACATCGACCAGGCCCTGAAGACGCGCCAGTTCTACCAGCTGTGGATTGTGCTGTGCTTCAATGTCACCGCGGGCATCGGCGTGTTGGGCGTGGCCAAGACCATGATGACCGAGATCTTCGGCACCACCCTGCCGAACATCGTGGATGGCGCCTTTGCCGCCACCTATGTGATCATGATCAGCGTGTTCAACATGGTGGGGCGCTTCATCTGGGCCAGCGCCTCAGACTACCTGGGGCGGCGCAACACCTACTGGATCTTCTTCGCCCTGGGGATCCTGCTCTATTGCTCCATTCCCTACACGGCCCAGCAGGTCAGCGTTAATCCAGTAGTGTTCTGGCTGGTGTTTTTTTACGCCGCCACCATGATCATCTTCACCATGTACGGCGGCGGCTTCGCCACCATCCCGGCGTATTTGGCGGACATCTTCGGCACCCGCTATGTGGGGGGCATACACGGCCGCTTGTTGACCGCCTGGAGCACCGCCGGCGTGTTAGGGCCATTGGCGATCACCTCCCTGCGGGAGAACGCCGTCGCCCGGGCCATAGCCGATCTGGCGGCGAAGACCGACCCCGCCCGCTTCCGAGAGGCCTTTGGCGCCGGTCTGGACCAGTTGCCGTCCCTGGTGGAGGCCAAGACCGTCACCATCGCCAAGCTCATGGAAATCGCCCCCCCTGGCACGGTTGATCCCACCCCCAACCTCTACAACGCCACCATGTACCTCATGGCCTTGTTGCTGGCCCTGGCGCTGATCAGCAACGCCTTCATGCGCCCGGTGGACGCCAAGCACCACATGACCGAGGAGGAACTCAAACAGGGCTGACCCGCCGCGCCGCCGCGGAAAAGGGCTTGACTCAAGTTTTCCGTTTGTCAAAATGCTTCCATGAGCAGTCGCTGGCATAAACCGATGAGGAGAAACCACCATGGCTAATGTCAAAGTTCCTAAAATAGTAGTGGAGCGCCTGATAAAGCAAGTCCCGCGCTATCAAAAACTGCTCAAGAAAGCTGGAGATGTTAGCGAGGCCGATACAGGGACCCTCGTTGTGGACATGCTTAACGAGGTCTTTGGTTTCGAGAAGTACAGCGAAATCACAAAGGAATATCAAATCAGCAAGACTTTTTGCGATGTGGCAGTGAAACTCGGCGACGATATTCAATATCTTGTCGAGGTCAAGGCTATTGGCATCACCCTTAAGGATAATCATATCAGGCAGGCAGTCAACTATGGGGCCAGGGAAGGGATTGACTGGGTGGTGTTGACCAATGGAATTCGTTGGCTGGTTTTCCGGGTGCTACGAAAGGACAAGGTGGCCCATGAGCTGATTTGCGACTTCGATTTTCTGAAAGTGAATCCTCGAGCCAAGAAAGATCAGGAAACGCTTTTCATGCTGTGTAAGCGAGGCGTCAACAAACCCAAAGCCGTGATTGAGGAAATTTATGATCATCAGCAAGTGGTCAACAAGCATACGATTGCGGCGCTGATAATGTCCGACGAAGTCCACAAAGTCATCGTCAGAGAGTTGAAAAAGCTGGATAAAAACATCAAGCCAGACAAGGACAAAATTGCCGCGATTATCAATGAACAGGTAATCAAGCGCGAGTTGATCGAGGGCGATGAAGACAAAAAAATAATAAAAAAAGTGCAAAGGAAATTAACAAAATTAAAGGACCAGTCCACCCGCGTAGCTCGCGAAAATAAAGGGCCTCAGGAAGCAGAATAAAAAACTGGCTTCGCTTTAGCGATTGGGGACGGACTTCCGAGGCGGTTGCGCCTCCGTTTCGTCAGAGAGGTGGGAAATGATTGAGACTTTTCTTGAGTTGACCTTTGCGGGGTTAGCGTTGCTTGGCGTGAAGATAGGCGTAGTAAGTAGTGTTGTTAGCGGCACTCACGGTGTTCTTGTCGCTGTTGGCAATGGCGCTACTGCTTGCCGCCGTTTTAGTCTTGTTTGGGGGGGATGGAAAATTAACGGTCGGCTCGCTGGTCTGGAGTTGAAAAAAACAAGACGGGAGGCCGACAATGGAAGCTGAGATAGTTCCCCTGCTTGAGGACATCAGGCTATTCTTGGGTGGCATATTCGGCGTTGTGGTGGCAATCTTGCTCACAATTTGGTCTAAACCCTAAGAAGGGTCGCCCCTGAGCAACCCCCGGCTTGGGGGCAACCCGCTTTTTTTGGTGTTTTCCACCTTTGCTGTGGCTTCATAAAAGGCTATTGCAAAAATATGGCAAAAGGGCTTGACTAAAAAATTTCCGTTTGTCAGAATGTTCCCGTGAGCAAGCACCGGCATAGCCCCTTCATAAGGTTAAAGACGCCTAAGCAAGCGCCAGCTGGCGTTGCCTGCGAATTGTTGCCCCCCCCCCCCCCCCCCCCCCCGAAATTACTTGAAAATCAAATAATTACAGGCAATAGCCTGTATATTCTGAAGGCGTTGCACGGCGCCTCCGGCGGCATGGTTCGCCATGCCACGCCATTCGATTCCCAACGGTTTTATTCCGTCCCCGTCGACGCGAAAGCGGCGGGGGCATCCTTCAAGTCCATGAACCTGCAACCACTGATGAGGAGAAATCACCATGGCTAATGTCAAAGTTCCTGAAGCAGTAAAGAAGCGCCTAATAGAGCAAGTCCCGCGCTATCAAAGAGTGCTCAATGAGGCGAAAGAAAGGGGCGATGGGGAGGGCAATACAGGAAAAATCGTTGTCAACATGCTCAGCGAAGTCTTCGGTTTCGATGAGTTCAAAGACCTCGATAAGGAATATGAAATCGGAGAAGAAAGGTATAAGTGCGATGTGGCTGTGAAGATCGATCGCAAGGTTCGATACCTTGTCGAGATCAAAGCTATTAGCGTCGTAAAGCTTGCGGGGAAACACATTAGCCAAGTAGAAGCCTATGGCTTCAGGGAAGGAATTCAATGGGTGGTGTTAACCAATGGAATTCGTTGGCAGGTTTACCGGGTTTGGCAAAAGGGCAGAGGCCCGAACAAGAAGCTGACCCGTGAACAGATTTGCGACTTCGATTTTAGGGACATGAAAGCCAAAAACCCGCAACATCAGGAAACACTTTTCATGCTGTGTAAGCGAGGTGTCAACAAAGCCCTGTTTGAAGAACTTTATGAGCGTCAGCAAGTGGTCAACAAGTATACGATTGCGGCGGCGCTGATGATGTCCGACGAAGTCCACAAAATCATCGCCAGAGAGTTGAAAAAACTGGAGCAAAACGCCAAGCCAGACAAGAAATCAATTGTTGCGATTATCACTGACCAGATAATCACGCCTTTGGATTTTGATAATGAAAAAATCGGAGAGGCCGTAAAAAAAGTAAAAAAGAAATTGGCAGAAGCGAAAACCCCTGCCGCCCAAAATTACCCTGCCGCCCAAAATTAAAAGACTAGTCCACCCGCACCGCTAACGAAAACAAAGGGCCTCAGGAAGGAAGAATAAGACATTAACCGACTTCGCTTAGCGGTTAGGGACGGACTTCTGAAGCGGCGGCGTTTCCGCTTCGTCAGAGAGACTGACCGGGTAGCCCCTGAGCAAGCTCCAGCTTGGGGGCAACCCGCCTAACCGCCGGCGAGGATGGTTGCGCTGTCGCCCCTGAGCCCCCCGGTTTGGACGGGCAACCCGCCTAACCGCCAGCGCGGGCGGTTGCGCTATCGCCCCTGAGGGCCCCCGGCCTGAGGGGGGCACCACCCCGCTTGGCGGGGAACTTTCTCCCTGCCTGCCTTATCTGCGCTACTATAACGCCTTTTGCGAGGCGACACAGAGGCGGCAACGGCAATGGCGGGGACAACGGAAAAAAACTGGCGCGAGGCGGCGGCCGTCTATTGCCGCCCCCGCGTTGTCGCGCTGGCTTTTCTTGGATTTTCCGCCGGTCTGCCTTTTCTGTTGGTGTTTTCCACCTTGTCGGCATGGTTGCGGGACGAGGGCCTGAGCCTCGCCACCATAGGGTTTTTCAGCTGGATCGGCATCACCTATTCCATCAAGGTGTTCTGGGCCCCGGTGGTGGATCGCACGCCCTTGTTCATTCTGACCCGGCGCCTGGGCAAGCGGCGCTCCTGGATGCTCTCGGCCCAGGTGCTCATCGCCCTGGGCCTGTTGGGCATGGCCCTGTGCGACCCCCAGGCGCAACTGCGGCAGATCGCCGTTTTCGCGCTGTTGGTGGCCTTCGGCTCCGCCACCCAGGACATCGCCATAGACGCTTACCGCATCGAGGCGGCGGACAAGCTGTTGCAAGGGGCCCTGGCGGCCAGCTATGTGTTCGGCTACCGGGTGGCGCTGTTGGCGGCGGGGGCGGGGGCGTTTTACATCGCGGCGTCCCAAACCTGGCAGACCGCCTATGTGGTCATGGCGGGTTTGATGGGGGTGGGGATCGTCACGACCCTGATCGTCGCCGAGCCGGCGCGCCCCCCGGTGACGGACGCCGAGCGCATAGAGCGGGACCTGAGCCGCCGGGCGGGAGTGGGCGAGAGCCGGAGCCTCCCGGCCCGCGCCGCCTCCTGGTTCATCAGCGCCGCCGTCAGCCCCTTTGTGGAGTTTTTCAACCGCAACGGGTTGCTGGCTTTGGTCATCCTGTCGCTCATAGCGACCTTCAGGATCAGCGACATCACCATGGGCGTCATGGCCAACCCGTTTTACCTGGATCTGGGGTTCAGCAAGACCGAGATCGCCAACATCACGAAAATTTACGGCTTTTTCATGACGATCCTCGGCGCTGGCTTAGGCGGGATAGTGGTGTTGCGCTATGGTTTGCTCAGACCCCTGTTGGCGGGGGCCCTGTTGGTCCCGGTGGCGAATTTGTTCTTCGTCTGGCTGGCCGTCAGCGAGCCGGACCTGACCCGGCTGGCGTTGGTCATCAGCGCCGACAACCTGAGCGGCGGCTTCGCCACCTCGGTGTTCATCGCCTACCTGTCCAGCCTGACCAACACCGCTTACACCGCCACCCAATACGCCTTGTTCTCATCGCTGATGACCCTGCCGGCGAAGATCATCGGCGGCTTTTCCGGGATCGTGGTGGAGGCGGTGGGCTACGCCTGGTTTTTCCTCTACGCCGGCGCCCTGGGCCTGCCGGCGGTGTTGCTGATCCTGTATTTGACAGGGCGGGAGCGGCAAGCCGCCGCGCCGGCCGGCGCCGCGTCCCCCCCGCGCCCCGGCGCGGCCTGAGGCGCCGGCGTGGAACACTCGATTTTTCTGATCTTCACCGGCGCGGCGCTCCTGGCGACCGTGGCCCTGTACGCCCGCCAGGCGCTGATCGTGGCGTACATCCTGTTGGGGATCATTCTGGGGCCCTGGGGCCTGGCCCTGATTGACGACGCCGAGCTGATCGCCGACATCTCCAACATCGGCATTGTTTTCCTGCTGTACCTGCTGGGCTTGGACCTGTTGCCCCAGCGTCTGTTGACGATGCTGGGCGAGGCCCTGTGGACCGTCCTGCTGAGTTCGGCGATCTTTTTCTTTTTAGGCTGGCTCATCGCCTACGGGTTCGGCTATCCCACCCCCGAGGCCTTGCTCATCGGGGCGGTGATGATGTTCTCCAGCACCATCATCGGGGTGAAACTCCTGCCCACCACCGCCTTGCACCACCGCCACACCGGCGAGATCATCATCAGCGTGCTGTTGCTGCAGGATTTGCTCGCCATCATCGCGCTGTTGCTGTTGCAGGGCTATGGGAAAGGCGTGGATCTGGCGGCGGACATCATGGCGCAGTTGCTGGCCCTGCCGGCGCTGATCCTGATTTGCTGGGTGTTGGAGCGCTGGATCATCGTCAAGCTGATCCAGCGCTTCGACTCCATTCACGAATACATCTTTCTGCTGGCCATAGCCTGGTGCCTGGCCATCGCGCAACTGGCGGAAACCCTGGGCTTGTCTTATGAGATCGGCGCGTTCATCGCCGGGGTGGTGTTGGCGTCCAGCCCCATCGCGCTGTTCATCACGGAGCGTTTGAAGCCCTTGCGCGATTTTTTTCTGATCACCTTCTTTTTCTCCTTGGGGGCCTCCTTCAACATGGATGTCATCGGAGAAATCCTGCTTCCCGCCAGCCTGTTGGCGGCTTGCGCCCTGACCCTCAAACCCCTGGTGTTCGCAAAGCTGTTCGCCCAGGCCAAGGAGAAACGCGCCATCGCCCGCGAAGTCGGCTTAAGACTGGGGCAGATGAGCGAGTTTTCCTTTCTCATCGCCGTGCTGGCGGTGGAGGCGAGTTTCATCAGGCTAAACACTTCCTACCTGATCCAGCTGGCGACCCTGATAACATTTTGCGTTTCGTCCGGCCTGGTGGTGTTGCGCTATCGGACGCCCAGCGCCCCCTCAGACCGGTTGCGACGGGACTGATTTCAGCTTGCCGCCTCCCCTCAGCCCCAGGGGCCGGCGGGGGAAACTTCCCCGCCGTGGTTGCGGATTTGCCGGGCTTGCCGGTGTTGCCGGCGGTGATTGTCAGGGTTATCTCATGCGCCGCGCCAGGCATCAGATTGTCTATCAGCAGATAGGCGCAAGGCCCTGGGGCCGGTTGTCTCATGCGCCAGGCGCGCCGCTTTCCCTTTGCGCTTGCCACAGCGTCAATTGCGCCGTCCCACTGGGGCAGGTCGGTTGCAGTGAACAGATTGAACGCCTGGGGACGTCCCTGGGCCGCTTTCCCGCCCTCAGCTATGCTACGGCATAGGGCAAAGTGGAATACGCGCCAGGGGGCCGCCCTGGGACGGCAGGGCCTTATGTTCCCTTGCATGGCCCCTCGGACGGCGGCAGTTCCCGCAACCGCTCTAACATGGTCTCGGCGGCCCATAGATGACCGGTTGAATTCCAGTGGCCATCGCGGGGGAAAATCGCATCGCCAGGCTCGCGCCCTTGGCGGACGATGTAAGCTTCCTGACTCAGGACGGGGATCGCCCTGGCCTTTGCCAAGTCCGCCATAATGACACCAAGGGCGTCATTGGCCCGGTATCTTGGGCTTGCGGCCATAAGCACCCACAGCTGGCCCCCGTCCGCGTCCACGCGCCGCCGGAATTCATCTAAGGCGTACGCCGTGAATTCCACAGCTTCCCGGAACAGGGGCAAAGTGGGATCAATCAACTGCGGGCGCAAGTTTGCGGTCGCCGATTTTGCGCTTAGATAAGGGGCCAACACGGATTGATAACGCTCATCCTTAGCTAACAGCTCTATCCTATCCCGCAAGGCCTGGTCGGAAAAGGGGTCTTCCGCAGGGGGCGTCAACAGACGCCAGGGGGCCGGGGCCAGCGGGCGCAACGCCATCGCCCCGCCGGCGGTCTTTTCCGCAAAAACATACGGCGCATGTTCCGTATCCCAATTGTGGTATATGGCCGCCCCCAGCTTGTGATTGTCCATAATGTCATTTCGCACAAACACCAGCACCACCAGCTGGGGGCGCAACCGCCGGGCGTACTCGTCATAAAAGGGCAATTGATTTATCTGCCCCGTGGCCCGGCGGCCATAGGCCGATGTGGTGATGTTCAAATGCGCCAAGTCCCGGCCCGCAAGCTCTTCAAGTCGCACATGGAATTTGTCCGCAACCGGCACTTCCGCCGCTTCCACAAAAGAATCGCCAAAAAAGGCGATGTGGCAAGTCCGCGCCGCCTGTTGCGGGGGCAAGGGCTCGCGGTCAAGAAAACCCCAGCTGTTGGCCCGTTGCGTAACGGAAAATTCGCCATACATAGACCAGCGCACTTCAGCGCCGGGTTGATTGAGCTCTCCCACGCCCGGCACAAAACGGGTTGGCCGGTAACGGGGGGGAACATAGCGCACCCATGCGTCCTCCCCCGGCGCAACACGCGGGGTCGGCGCAGGCAAGTGAATCCAGTCGCCCCAGTCAATGAAAAAAACGGACGCGCCCAGGGTCAGTAACAGCGCATTCCATTTTATCACTGAACGCCAAGCCGTCATGCCGCCAGCAGAGCCAACAGACGCAAACCCAGCCGCCGGATGAGAAAACCCCGGCGTTTCGCGCTAGCCGTGTGAATGCGCAACCCGTCTTTCGCGGGCGCGGCTACGAAGGATGCCGAGGCATCCCCGTAACTTCTTGATATGCTTAAATATTCAGCAGGTGGGGGGGGGGGGGGGGGGGGGGAACTTACACGGACGCGACCGCGCCCTCTAAGAGCGTGGCAGGTCTGAGAGAATCGTTCTGGCAATCCTACGCCAGCTGGTTGCATTTCTCTACCCCGTTTTTAGCAGGTTACATCAACAATAGGCGCTACGCTATGCCAACTCCCGGCAAAATGCAATTGATTTACATATAACTTTATATTTGTAAGAAATGGTCATCCAGGCGCCTGGCCCGCGCCAAAGCGCCGGGGCGAGGTTCGGCTTGAGCGTCATTCGGGGCGACTCAGCCCGGTCGCCTGCTGGCGTTTCCATCCCTCATCAATAGAGACGCCGCGCCGCTATGTTAAGATTGGAAAGCATGGCAGACGCTCTCACCTTTGATTTTTCGCAAACCGAGCCGGAAGCCCGGCCCCTGCAAGAGTTCACGGAACAGGCCTACCTGGATTATTCCATGTATGTCATCCTGGACCGGGCCTTGCCCCATATCGGCGACGGCCTGAAGCCGGTGCAACGGCGCATTGTCTACGCCATGTCCGAGCTGGGCCTGAGCGCCGCCGCCAAGTTCAAGAAATCCGCCCGCACCGTGGGGGATGTCATCGGCAAGTTCCACCCCCATGGCGACTCCGCCTGTTACGAGGCCATGGCCCTGATGGCGCAGGATTTCAGTTACCGCTACCCGCTGGTTGACGGGCAGGGCAACTGGGGGTCCATGGACGATCCCAAGTCCTTCGCCGCCATGCGCTACACGGAAGCCAAGCTCAAGCCTTACGCCCAGACCCTGTTGGCGGAGCTGGCCCAAGGCACGGTCAACTGGGCCCCCAATTTCGACGGCACCCTGAAAGAGCCTGAGTTGCTGCCCGCGCGCCTGCCCAATGTGCTGTTGAACGGGGCGACGGGCATTGCCGTGGGCATGGCGACGGACATCCCCCCCCACAATCTGCGGGAAGTGGCCCGGGCCTGCGTCCTGTTGCTGGAGGCGCCGAAAAGCGCGGTCAGCGACTTGTGCGAACACATCCTCGCCCCGGATTTCCCCACTGAGGCGGAGATCATCACGCCGCGAGACGAGCTTTTGGCCATGTATGAGACCGGCGCGGGAAGCGTGCGCCTGCGGGCCCGCTGGGAGAATGAGAACGGCAATGTGGTGATCACCGCGTTGCCCCACCAGACTTCCGGCAATCGCATCCTGGAGCAGGTGGCGGCGCAGATGAACGCCAAGAAACTGCCCCTGGTGGACGATCTGCGGGATGAATCCGACCATGAAAACCCCACCCGGATCCTGCTCATCCCCCGCTCCAACCGGGTCAATCTGTCCGAACTGATGTCGCACCTGTTCGCCACCACCGACCTGGAGCGCAACTACCGGGTGAACCTGAACATGATCGGCGTCAATGGCCGCCCCCAGGTCAAGAACCTGAAGGCCATCCTGCAGGAATGGCTGAAACACCGCGCCGAGACGGTGCGGCGCCGCTTGCAGCACCGGCTGGACGAGGTGGAGCGGGCCCTCCACGCGCTGGAGGGGCTGATGATCGCCTACCTGAACATCGACGAGGTGATCAAAATCGTGCGCGAGGAGGACGATCCGAAACAGGCGTTAATAGAGCGTTTCGCGCTGTCCGACCTGCAGGCGGACGCCATCCTGGATCTCAGGTTGCGCAAGCTGGCGCGGCTGGAAGAGATCAAGATTCGGGGCGAGCTGGAGGCCCTGGGGGAGGAGAGAAAGTCTCTGCGGCAGACCCTGGGTTCCGCCGCCCGCCTGAAAACCCTGGTGAAAAAAGAGCTCATGGCGGACGCGGAAAAGTTTGGCGATGAACGGCGCTCGCCGTTGGTGGAGCGCGAGGAGGCCCGGGTTCTGGACGAGACCGAGCTGGCGCCGACGGAGCCGGTGACGGTGGCGCTGTCCCAGAAGGGCTGGATTCGGGCCGCCAAAGGGCATGACATAGAAGCGCAGGCATTAAATTACCGCGCCGGCGACGGCTTTCTGCACGCGGCCTTGGGGCGCAGCAACCAGTCCGCCGCGCTCCTGGATTCCACCGGCCGCTGTTACTCCATCCCCGTTCGCAACCTCCCCTCAGCCCGCAGCCACGGCGAGCCGGCCTCCAGCTGGGTGACGCCGCCGGATGGCGCGACCTTTGCGGGGGTCATGTTGGGGGAGGACGATGATCGCTATTTTCTCGCCAGCGACGCCGGCTATGGGTTCATGGCCCGATTGGGGGACTTGCGGGTGCGAACCCGTAGCGGCAAGGCGGTGTTGAAAGCGCCGCCTGGGGCCTTGGTGTTGCCGCCGGCCCTGGTGTTCGACCCGCAGCGGGATTTCGTGGCGGCCGTCAGTTTCGAGGGCCGCCTGTTGGCGGCGGCCCTGGCGGAATTTCCCCAGCTGCCTCGGGGCAAGGGGGTGAAGATCCTGCAGATCCCCACGGCGCGATTGCAGGCGCGGGAGGACTATGTGGCGGCGTTGGCGGTGTTCAGCGAGGGGGATTCCCTCGCGCTGGCATGCGGCAAGCGCAACCTGACATTGAAACCGGCGGACTTGAGGGCTTACCACGGCGAGCGGGGCCGGCGCGGCGTCTTGTTGCCGCGGGGGTGGCGCCAAGTGTCCCGGATCGAGATCCGGCGGCCCCAGGAGAAATAGCGGCGAGCTCCCAAGACGACAGCGCAATGGCAAGCTACAACACCAATGAATTTCGGGCCGGTTTGAAATTGATGATAGACGGCGACCCCTGCTCCATCATCGAGAACGAGTTTGTCAAGCCGGGCAAGGGGCAGGCCTTTAACCGGGTGAAGGTTCGCAACCTGAAAACGGGCCGGGTGCTGGAGAAGACCTGGCGCTCCGGCGAGAGCGTGGAGGCCGCCGATGTGGTGGAGACGAAGATGCAGTATCTGTACAGCGATGGCGAGTTGTGGCATTTCATGGACACTGACAGCTACGAGCAGGTGGCGGCGGACGAGATGGCCATGGCCGGCGCCGGCCAATGGCTGACCGGCGCGGAGCTGTGCGAGGTCACCCTGTGGAACGGCGCGCCCCTGAGCGTTTTGCCGCCTAACTTCGCCGAACTCAGAATCATCGAAACGGACCCGGGGCTGAGGGGGGACACGGCCTCCGGCGGCAGCAAGCCCGCCACCCTGGAGACCGGCGCCGTGGTCAAGGTGCCATTGTTCATCGAACCGGACGAGGTCATCAGGGTTGACACTCGCACGGCGGAATATGTTGGCCGCGTCAAGGAGTAGGCGGCCCCCTTGCGACTCGGGGGGGCTGGCCCGCGCAGCGCTGTGAAAGATAGGGACCCGCTTGCCGCCGGCCCCAATGTCATGCTCCAGGCCCGGGCCGGGCTGTTGGCGCAACTCCGCGCCTTCATGGCGGCGAACCGGGTCCTGGAGGTGGACACCCCTGCCCTGAGCCCTTGCGCCAATACGGACCCGCAGGTGGAAAGTCCGCCGGTCTCCTTGAGTCTGCCCGGCGCGCCGGAGCCCGCCACCTGGTATCTGAGCGCCTCGCCGGAATTCGCCATGAAGCGCTTGTTGGCGGATGGCAGCGGCTCCATCTATCAAATCTGCAAGGCGTTCCGCAACGGGGAGCAGGGGCGGCGGCACCAGCTGGAATTCACCCTGTTGGAATGGTATCGCGTCGGCTTCGACCACCACGCGCTGATGGACGAGGTGGCGGCGCTGTTGAACCGTCTGCGCTGGCGGACAACGGAGCGGCGCAGCTACCGGGAGTGTTTCGAGGCCAATTTTGGCTTCAACCCCCACGAGGCCGGGCCTGAGCGATTGTTGGCGGCGGCCCGGGCGGCCGGTTTCGCTGGCGGCGCGGCGGCTGAGGCGGACCAATTATTAGATTTTCTCTTCAGCCACGGCCCCGGCCCGAACCTGGGGCTGGAGCAGCCCCTGTTCGTCTATGACTACCCGGCCTGTCAGGCGGCCCTGGCCCGGCTCCGACCCGCCGGGGACGGGCGCGGCTACCCCGTGGCGGAACGCTTCGAGCTGTTCATCGCGGGCCTGGAGATCGCCAATGGGTTCCATGAACTGACGGACGCGAAGGAGCAACGCCGGCGTTTTGAAGAGGAAAATCGCCTCCGGCAGGCCCGGGGCCAAGCCCTCATGCCGGTGGACGAGGCTCTGCTTGCGGCCCTGGAGCGCGGCATGCCGGACTGCGCCGGCGTCGCCTTGGGGGTGGAGCGCCTGCTGATGGCGCTGACCGGCGCGGCCTCCATCGCCGAAGTCAACCCGCTGGCGCCCTCGGAAGCGGGGTCAGACTCTTAGCCCCACCGGGCGGGAGCAGATTGCGGTTGCGGTCAAGCGCCGTTTTGCGCTACCATTCCATTCTTATGCAAACCATTAAAGACATTTTCAGCGAAGACGGCCCCTTGGCCAAATCGGAGCCGGATTATTCCCCTAGGACCGAGCAGGTCGAAATGGCGGAGGCCATAGCGGCGGCCCTGGAGCGGGGGGAATCCATTGTCTGCGAGGCGGGCGCCGGCACGGGCAAAACCCTTGCCTACCTGGTGCCGGTGTTGCTGTCCGGACGCAAGGCGCTGATCTCCACCGGCACCCGGCATTTGCAGGATCAGATCTTTTCCAAGGATCTGCCGTTAGTGGAAAAGGCCCTGGGGCGGCCGGTCCGCGCGGCGCGGCTCAAGGGGCGGGCCAATTACCTGTGTCTGCTCCACCTGAAGCAGGCGGAAACCGGGGCCCGCCTGGTGGACAGCAGGAGCGGGCAGTTTTTGCCTAAGATCCGCGCCTGGTCCCAACAAACTGAGACCGGCGACTTCGCGGAGCTGGACGACATCCCGGAGGACGCCCCCGTTTTGAGCACCTGCGTCTCCACCTATGAAAACTGCCTGGCCCAGGATTGCGAATTTTACGAGGATTGCTTCGTGTTCAAGGCCCGCCGCCGGGCCGCCGCGGCGGAGCTGGCGGTGATCAATCATCACTTGTTGATGATGGATATGAGGTTGAGGGCCGACCATGGGGGATTTCTGCCCGACGATCCGGAAGTGATAGTGTTCGACGAGGCGCACCAGTTGCCCGGACTGGCCTTTCGGTATTTTGGTCGCCCCCTGCTGAGCAGCAAGGGGTTGTTGACACTGAGCGAAGACGCCCTCGCGGCCCATTTGGAGGAGGCCCCGGATCTGCGTGGTTTTCCCGCCCTGTTGGACGAGTATGACCAGGCCGTGGCGGACCTGCGCCTGAGTTTTCCCAGGGCGAAGCAAGAGGAGCAGCGCCGGGCCTGGGAGGACATCAAGAACAGCAAGCGCGTCATCCTGGCGATGGCGACCCTGTTGCAACAGGCCCGGGCCGTGCATCAGGTCCTCAGCGACAACGCCGAACGAGGCTCGAAGATGGAGAATTGCTGCTCGCGCATGGAGCAGGCCCTGGAGATGGTGGAAATTTTCAACCAGCCTGAGGAGGAGGACTGGGTGCGCTGGGTGGAAATCCACAAGAAGACCTTTACGCTGCATCGAACCCCCCTGGATGTGTCCGACTTCTTCCGGGAGGGCCTGGACGGGCGCGAGAGCCTGAGCATCTTCACTTCCGCCACCCTGAGGGCGGGCAAGAAGTTTGTCCACTTCCAGAAGCAACTGGGGCTGGAGGAGGATGTGGAGACCTGGGCCGCGGACAGCCCCTTTGATTTCCAGAATCAATCCCTGTTGTACCTGCCCAAGGAGATGCCCGACAGCTATGACCCCAGCTACACGCGGCGCCTGATAGAGCTGGCGACGCCGGTGCTGAAGCTGACCGAGGGCCGCGCCTTTATTCTGTTCACCAGCCACCGGGCCCTGGAGGAGGCCGCCAATCTGCTCAGTGGCGTCATCGATTACCCCCTTTTGATTCAGGGGGACGCGCCGCGCCACCAGTTGTTGGAGGAGTTCAAGAGCCAAGGCAACGCGGTGTTGTTAGGCGCCGCCAGTTTTTGGGAGGGGGTTGATGTCAAGGGGCCGGCGCTGTCCTGCGTCATCATCGACAAATTGCCCTTCGCCGCGCCCAAGGAGCCGGTGCTTGAGGCCCGGCTCAGAAGGATGGAAGAGCGGGGCGAAAACCGCTTCTGGGAACACCAGTTGCCGGAGGCGTGCCTGACCCTGAAACAGGGCGCGGGGCGGTTGCTCAGAGACAAGAACGATTACGGGATCTTGATGATCGGCGATCCGCGCCTGAAAAGCATGAAATACGGCCAAGTGTTCCTGCGCAGCCTGCCGAAAATACCCCGCACCACCAGCCTGGCGGATGTGGAGGCGTTTTGGCGCCGCCACGAGCCGGGAGAGGGCGAGGCAGGGGCCGACCCCGCGTCCTGACGCAAACGCCGGGCCTAATCGGCGGCGCGTTTTCTGATCAGGCTCACCCCGTCTCCAACGGGGAGCAGGCAGGCATCGACCCGCTCATCGGCTTGCGCCAGCCGGTTGAACTCGCGGATGGCCACAGTCTCGGCGCCCTGTTTTTCCGGATCCGCCACGCTGCCGCCCCACAGGGTGTTGTCCATGACCATGAGGCCGCCGGGGCGCAACAGCCCGTAAGCCAGCGGGTAGTAGGCGGGGTATTCTTCCTTGACCGCATCCACGAAGATCAGGTCGAAGCGGCCCGATTCGCCGGCCTCCGTCAGCGCCTTCAGCGTCTCCAAGGCCGGCGCCAGGCGCAGCGTCACCTTCTCCGCCACGCCGCCGGCCCGCCAGTATTGCTCCGCCTTGGCGGTGTATTCCTCCTTGACATCGCAGGCGATGAGTCTCCCATCGGCGGGCAGGGCCTCCGCCATGCACAGACTGCTGTAGCCGGTGAACACCCCCAATTCGAGGATTTGTCGCGCGTTCAGCATCCTGACCAGCAACGCCAACAGCTGGCCCAGCTCAGGGGAAATCTGCATGCTGGCCCATTCATGCCCCGTTGTTTCTTCCCGGCAACGCCGGGCCGTCGCGCTCTCCCGCAGGGCGTCCGAGAGCATGTACTGGCGCAACTGGTCCGTCAGCGTGATGGATTTTCGAGACACGGGATGCCGCCTATTTGATTGCGAGGAAGCCCTCGAACGGGGCCAATTTCATGATCGTCATCATATCCACGAAGCCCGCCCGGGTCAACAGATCCAGGTTGCCCTGGGTGGAGAAGGGCTCCAACACCCCCTTGAGGCTGCGGGTCTTGTTGACGATTTCATCCGGCGTGAAGCCGTTGTCCAGTTTGAAGTCCGTGTAGAGGCCGCTGATGATGTCCTGGAAGCGCGCGTCCGGCCCGCGGGTCTTCTCGAACAGGATGAACGCGCCGCCCCAGTTCAGGGCTTGGTGGATGCGATCGAACAGGGCCTGGCGGATGCGCGGCGGCACGAACTGCATGGTGTAGTGGGCGATGATCAGGTCCGATTGCTCGTAGTCGAACAGGTTGATGTCGCCATGCTCCAGCTCCACCCTGGCCTCCGCTCCTAGTTCGCGCCGCGCCTGCTCCAGCATGGAAGCCTGCTCGTCTATGCCTATGAAGCGGGCCTTGGGCTTGCCGTCCCTGTGGCGGGCCGCCAATTTGCCCAACAGGGTCGCCGTGCCGGTACCCAGGTCGTAAATCACCGAGCCGTCATGCACGAAATAATCGGACACCCGGCAAATGAGCTCCTGGCCTTCGTCGTAGAGGGGGATGGAGCGCCGGGCGTGGCGGGAGAAGGCCCCAGCCACTGCGCCGGAAAAGGCCCAGCGCGCGTTCCCGGCCGCCACATTGTCGCCCACCTTAGGGCTGGCGTCGGGGCCGACGCTGGCGCTGGCTATGGAGGATTGCCGCCGATTGCTTCCCATGGTTGCGAGTCACCTATAGCGTGGCTTGTCATTCTAACATCTAAGCCGCCTGGCGCAAGCGGGGGCGCGCCGCTGGCGGTGGAAAACGAGGGGGGGTTCGCCGCCCGTTTTTCGCGGATGCAAATCAGGCTTGATTTTTTACAACGCTATTACAAAATATACCCGAAATTGTTTGCTGGGGGGCGGTTTGCGATGAGCGGACTTAAATTCACCGAAGAACACGAATGGCTGTGGCCGCAAGAGGATGGCGTGGTCATCATGGGCATCACCGATTACGCCCAGGAGCAGCTGGGGGACGTCGTTTTTATTGAATTGCCCAATGTCGGCGACAACCTAATGGCGGGCAGCGAGGCGGCCGCCATCGAATCCGTGAAGGCCGCCAGCGAGATCAAGTCTCCCATAGGCGGCGAGGTGGTGGCGGTGAATGAAGCCTTGCCGGAGGAGCCTGGCCGCGTCAATTCCGACCCTATGGGCGATGGCTGGTTTTTCAAACTCTTGCCGGACGACGCCGACGATCTGGACGAGCTCATGGACGAGGAGGCTTACCAGGAGTTCATCAAAGACCTGTGAAACAGAATCCTGACCGGGCCGCCGCGGTCGATTACATTTTGGGCATCACCCGGGAGATCTGGGAAGACCGGGGACTGGGGCCGTCCCTGCGGCGCCACTACGCCGAGCAGGTCCTGTTGCGCCACCCCGGCGGCGTTCTTGTCGGCAACGAGGCGGTGCTTGCCGCCACCTTGCAAACCTTGCACGAGTTCCCGGATCGCCGTTTATTGGGGGAGGATGTGATCTGGCAAGGGGCGGGGGAGGATGGCTTCTTCTCTTCCCACCGCGTCATGTCGGTGATGACCCACAAGGGGGACGGCGTCCACGGCAAGGCCACCGGCAAGCCCGTGCGCGCCCGCGCCATCGCTGAGTGCGTCGTCCGCGACGGCCAGGTGGTGGAAGAGTGGCTGGCGCGGGACGAGGGGGCCGTCGCCTCCTGTTTGGGGCTGACCGCGGAAGAGCAGGCGCGGCGCCTGGTGGAACACGAGCTGAGACGGGGCGGCAAGGTGGAGTTTTTCACCCCGGAGACGGACTTGCCGGGCGAGTACACGAATGTGGTGGACGACGGCGAGGAGGCTAGGGCCTACATCCGCGATTGGCAGGCTCTCTGGGGCGAGCAGGCCCTGGCGGCCCTCAGCCGGTGCTATCACGAGGGGGCCTGCGTGTTCGCGCCGGGGGGCGCGACTCTCAACGGCCACGACGAGGCGGGCCGCTTCATCATAGGCTATTTGGCGGCCTTCCCCGGCGCGGCCTTCGAGGTGGAGCATCTAATCGTCAACCGCGAGCCAGTGTTGCGGCTCGCCATGCGTTGGCGACTGCGGGGCCGGCACGAGGGCTGGGGGCGTTTCGGCCCCCCCACTGGCGCGCCGGTGCATGTCATGGGGCTGACCCATGCCAACCTAGTGGATGGCAAGACCGCCATGGAGTGGATGCTCATCGACGAGACCGCTATCTGGAAACAAATCATGGCCCATGAGCGGGGACTGGCCCCCGCGCCCTCAGGGCCGGCAAGTGGAGAGGCCGCGTGAGCGAGGCAAGGTTGGCCCGACCCTTGGGGCGTGAGCACATGCCCGCGGACTACCGGATTTCCCTGGACGCCTACCTAGGCCGCGCCGGCCTGGGGGGCGGTTTCATCCCCGGCGAGCGGCGCGTTCCGGAGGATTTCGGGCCGCCGCAATCCATGGCCGGTTTTGAGGAAACCTACCGGAACATCATCGATTACATCGTCCGCATCACCCACAAGATCTGGGATGAGCGCGATGTTGACTACATCGCGCGGACCTACGCCGATGATTCCCGCGTGTACGACGACTACGGCCTGCAACTGGGCAGCGGGAAGATCATCGCCGACACCCTCCACACCACTGGGGCCTTCTCCAACATTCAGCTGATCGCCGATGAGATCGTCTGGGCCGGCGATGACCAGGCGGGCTATCACACCTCCCATCGCACCTTGATCCGCGGCCGCAACGACGGCTCCAGCAAATACGGCCCGGCGACCAACCGGGAAGTGGATGTGTGGTTGATCGCCAACTGCGTGGCCTTGGAAAACGAGATTTTTCTGGAGCATGTCCTCTACAACACCTCAAGCCTGTTGTCCCAGCTGGGCCTGAACCTGGAGCGGGCGGCCCGTGAATTGGCGGCCGCGCCGCCGGCTGGCTGGCCCCGGGACCCAGGGACCTGGCAGGCCCTCAGGCATGCCGCCAGCCCCGCCCGGCCCCTGTCCACGAGCGCGCCGGTGGCGGGTTTTGATGTGGACGCCTTCGCGAGAGAGACTTTTGAGCGGCTGTGGAACCGCCGCGACCACCAGGCCCTGGCCGAGCGCTACGCCCCCGGCTTCGCCTTCCAGGGCCCCACCGACCGCGCCTTTTCCGGGGGCGAGGCCTACCGCGGGTTTCTCGACTCGTTGACCGCCGCCTTCCCTGATCTGGAACTGCAAATGGACGAGATCTATTGGATGGGAAACGACCGGGACGGCTACCTGAGCGCCTCGCGCTGGAGCGGCGGCGGGCACCACCTCGGCGAGGGGATTTACGGCCCGCCCACCGGTTGCGAGGCGCAGATCTGGGGAATCACCCAGCAACGAATCGTCAACGGGCGCATCGTCAACGAGTGGTTGCTGTTCAACGAGCTGGATCTGATGATGCAATTGGCGGCCGCGGGGGGTTGACCAGATTGCGAATAGACAACGGGAGACGCAACCATGAGTGATTTTCAGGCCAACAAGGCCTTGATAAGCGAGTATTACGCCGAGCTCGACAAGGCCCGGGGCGCGGCTGTCGCCGCGACCCTGAAACGCTACACAGCGGACGACTACCTGTGGCGCGGGATGCACCCTTTCAACGAGCAACGGGGGGCCGGCGCGGTGGCGGAAGTCTTCTGGACGCCATTCCGCCGCGCCTTCGCGCCGTTGCAACGGCGCCAGGATGTGTTCATGGCGGGCGGCAACGATGTGGATGGAGGGAAGACGGAGTGGGTGTGCAGCATGGGCCACCTGATGGGCCTGTTTGACCGGGACTGGTTGGGCATTCCCCCCACCGGCAAGATGGCGTTTCTGCGCTATGTGGAATTCAATCGCATTACGGATGGCAAAATCGGGGAAACGGCCCTGTTTTGCGACATCATCAGCGTGATGAAGCAGGCCGGCGTGGAGGCCTTGCCGCCGCCCACCGGCGCCTTTTTCATCACTCCCGGCCCCCGCACCCATGACGGGTTGCTGTTTGAGCCTCAAGACCCGGCGGAGAGCGCCAAGACCATGGCCCTGATCAACCGGATGATTGACGACTTGGTGGCATCGAGCCTCGAATCCCCCACGGAGGAGCTGGCGGACACTTGGCATGACGACATGATCTGGTTCGGCCCGGCGGCCATAGGGGCCAGCTACACGCAGGAGCGTTACCAGAAGCAACACCAGGGGCCCTTCGCCGACGGGCTGGCGGACATCGTCTTCAACGGCCATCTCTGCCGTTTCGCCGAGGGTCGCTACGGCGGGTTTTTCGGCTGGCCCAACCTCAGCATGACGCCCCGGGGCGGCTTCCTGGGGATGCCGGCCGTCGACAAGCGGGCGGACATGCGGGTGGTTGACATCTACCGCAGAGAGGGCGGCAAATTGGCGGAGAACTGGATTTTCATCGATTTGCTCTATTTCCTGGCCCAGCAGGGCCTCGATGTCCTGAAGCGGGCCCGGACCCTGCGTCCCGGCAAATACGAGCGGCTGCTCTGAAGGCCATGGGCGACTTCGGCCTGCTCAACTGGTCCATCGTCGGCGCCTACATAGTCGGCACCCTGGCCCTGGGCGCCATTTTGGGGCGCCGCGTGAAGACCGCGGAGCATTACTATTTAGGCAATCGCAACCTGTCCTGGCAGGCCATAGGCGTTTCCGTCATCGCCACCTACGTCGGCGCCTTGTCGTTTTTAGGGGCGCCGGCCTGGGCCTACAAGGACGGGTTCGCGGTGATCTTCATCCACATCAACTACCCCATCGCCGTGGCTGTGGTCATCACCCTGTTTTTGCCGTTTTTCTACAACAGCGGCGTGGCGTCCATCTATGAATACCTGGAGCGGCGTTTCGGCCTCGCCACCCGCACGGTCATGTCCGGCATCTTCCTGTTCGGCAACATCGCCTATTCCGGCATCATGCTCTACACCGTGGCCCTGGTGCTGCAATTCATCACTGGCATGGATGTCAACAGCGCCATTCTCATCGTCGCCCTGGTGGCCCTGACCTACACCATGTTGGGCGGCATCGCCGCCGTCATCTGGACCGATGTGATCCAGTCCGTGATCCTGTTCATCGGCGTGTTGATCATCCTCTTCATGCTGTTGGCGAAGTTGCCTGAGGGCCTGCCGGCGACTCTGGCCGCCCTGAACGAGACGGGCCGCACGGACCCCTTTAACTTCTCCCTGGACCCGTCCCTGGTCGCCACCGTGTGGACCGGCGTGGTCGCCATGTCCATTTACCATGTGGTGGTCTATGGCGTGAATCAGATGATGGTGCAGCGCACTTTAGCGGCCCGTTCCCTTGGGGACGCCAAGAAGGCCTACATCATGATGGGGTATGGCGCGTTTGTCATTTTCGCGCTGTTCTTTTTCATAGGATTGTTGTTCTACGGCTACTACGGCGGGCGGCAGTTCGACAACGACAACACCATCGTGCTTGATTTCGTCGCCAAGATCGGCGTGCCGGGGCTGATGGGGCTGGTCACGGCGGCCATTGTCGCCGCCGCCATGTCCAGCCTGGACTCCAGCCTGAATTCCATGGCGACCGTGACCACCATCGATTTCTATCAGAAGTTCGTCAAGAAGGACGGCTCTCCTGAACACTACCTGTTGGCTTCGCGCCTGTTCACCGTGGCCTGGGCGGTGTTGATCGTCGTGCCAGCCATCGTGTTCACCAAGAGCGAAGGCTCGGTGTTGGAAGTCCTGAGCAAGGTGGGGTCATTCTTCGTGGGGGCCAAATTGAGCGCCTATTTTCTGGGCTTTTATTCCCGGCACACCACTCAAAGGGGCCTGCTTGTCGGCCTTGTGGCGGGTTTCTTGTGCCTCTGGCAGGTGGAACTCCGCTTGGACATCGCCTGGCCCTGGTATTGCGCCTTGGGGGGCGCGGTGAGCGTTATCGTGGGGTGGACGGCCAGCGTTCTCCTGGATGGCTTTCAGAGCGACCACCATCCCTACACGGTGACGGGGCAGAAGGCCCTGTTTGAGCGGGAGGGCAGGGCGACGATGCAGGATGGCTGGCACACATTGCCCGGCAAAGTGGATCGCGCCTCCTGGTGGCTGCTCTTCTACTTCTGCCTGTGTTTGGCGGGCCTGGGGCTGTTCAGGCTGTTGGTTGTTTAAGGCGGGCCGGGGTCTGACCCGTTTGGCGGTCAGACCCCGAACGCCTGTTTCCTCTTAGTAGTTGTAGCTCAGCGTCACTCCCCAGGTGCGCGGCGGACCGTAATCGGTGATCGCCACATCGCCGCCGAAACGGGTGGCCTTCAGCAACACGGCCTCGTCCTCGATGTTGTTCACGAAGGCTCGAGCGCCCCACTTCTCGTCGGCTGAATTCCAGCTCAGGCTAAGATCCGTCTTGGTGAAGGAGCTTTGGTTGGCGAAAAAGAAGGGCGCGTCGTCGGCGCGGTAATCATCGGAGTAATACACGGTGAAAGCCGGCCTCAAGCTGCCCATGTCGCCCAGGGGGATGGTGTAGCTGCCGATGAAGGTGGCGGTGAAATCCGGAGAGTTCTGCACCTGCATCCCGTCCAGCTGAAAGAGGTTGGAGACGGTGTTGATGGTGGAGCCGCCTTCCTGAAACACATTGGGGGTGACGAAATCGCCGTATTCCACATCCTGCACCGCCACCCGCACCCCTAATTGCAACTGCTCCGTGGCGGCGAAGTCCAGCTCCAGCTCCACGCCCATGGCGTCAATTTCACCGGCGTTGTCGCTGAAGGCCAAGGTCGTCGCGCCCGCGTCCATGAACCGGGTGGACAGCAGGTCTTCGAACTCGTTGTAATACAGCGAGGCGTTGAGCAACAGGCGGCCGCCGGCGAACAGGTTTTTGCTGCCGATCTCGTAAGCCGTCACCAGTTGCTCGTCATAAGCGCTGTCGCCTGCAAAAGCGCCTTGCTGGTTGCCCGCCAGGAAGCCCGTGGAGACGGTGACATACAGCATGGAGTTGTCGTTGACATCCAGCTCCGCCCCCGCCTTCCAGGTGACCTTGTCCCAGGAACCCTTGGCGTCGGCGACCTCCAGCACGCTGAAGTCAATGGTCGAGAGATCGTCCGGGTTTTGGCCGTAGATGTTCCAGTCGCGCTCGTCATCCGTCCAGCGCAACCCTCCCAGCACCCGCATGGAATCCGTGAGCGAGATGGTGGCCTGGCCGTAGGCGGCCATGGACTTGGTGTCCACCCGGATCTGATTGGCCCAGGAAGCGTAGGCGTTGACCGGCGCGGCGCCCGGGGTGGGGCGGTTGTCCGTCAGGTCTGTGTGGATGTCTTGCCACAGGAAGGCGTTGGTCATGTCCTCCTGCAGGAAAAACATGCCCGCCACCCATTCCACCCTGCCGGTGGAGTTGGAAGTCAACTGCACTTCCTGCTGAGTGGTCTCGGAGGTGATGTCGTTGCCGCACGCCAAGGTGGGGTAGGGCGACAGGTCGCAGTCCGCCCAGCGGTACTCCTCGTAATCCATGTAGGCCAAGGTCACCTTGAGATCGGCGAAGCCCATGTCTATGGTGAAGTCGCCCGCGAAGGTCACTTCCTCCAGGTCGCGCTCCGGAATGACGTCGTCTGACAACCGGTAGGGATTCCCCAAGGTGGGGGCCGCTGTGTCCAGGCCGGGGGTGGCGGCGTTGTCAAACCCCGCGCCGTAGCGCCCGCAGGTGCCGACGCACTCATCGGAACGCCCGATGCGGGGCCGCAGGGAGCCGGTGACGCCATTGGTTCTGCCGGTGGCAAGGTTGACCGGAATGCCCTCAACGAAGTAGCCGAAACTGCCGTTGCCGTTGGAGCCATCGTTCCAGAACTCGGCCCGCAGGTTGATGTCCACCCGGTCGCTGGGGGCGAGGGCGAACAAGGCGCGCACATAGGTGGAGTCCGCGTCCTTGAGGCCGCCATCATCCCCGACGGTGATGTTTTTCACATAGGGGTCCCGGTGTTCCCGGACGCCCGCCAGCCGCAGGGCGGCGAATGGGCCCAGGGGAACATTGATGAAGCCCTCGCCGCGGATGCGGGAGTAATCACCGGCGGTCACGGCGGCGCCCATGTCCATTTCATCGAAGTCCGGCTGGTTGCTGACCACATGGATCAGGCCGCCGAAGGAGTTTCTGCCGAACAGAGTGCCTTGCGGCCCCCTCAGCACCTCAACCCGGTTGACATCCACGAATCCGGCCAGGGCCTGGCCATGGCGGGGGCGGTACAAGCCGTCGCTGTAGAAGGAAATGGCGACATCGTTGGCCTCCACCTGCTGGGTTCGGGCGCCGCGCAACGCGGGCCGGGGGTCGTTGCCTGACAGGCCCAGTTGCAGGCCCGGGGCCAGGACATCCAATCTGAAGGCGTCGGTGATGCCCAAATCAACCAGTTCTTCTCCGCTTACGGCGGTCACGGCCACGGACACTTCTTGCAGGTTCTGGGTGCGTTTTTGTGCGGTGACGACGACTTCCTCGATGATCATCTGCGCGGCCAGGCCGGAAGACAGCGTCGCCAGGGCGGCGAACATCGAGATGAAAAAGGCGGTTCTGCTCAGTCGAGACATGATTTTTCCCTCGTTTTGGGGTTGTTTCAGGGGCAATGGTCCAAAATCTTCGGCTCGATTCCCCAGCTTAGGGGCAACATAAAAGCATATTGATGAAAATGCAACAAATATCGCTTGTTGCGGGGGGATGTCGTGTTTTTACAACAACGGCGGGGTTTGACGCGGGACGGAGCCGGGGTCTGCTCCCGCTTTTGGGGGCGCGGTTTGGTTTGGCGCACGGCTAGGCCGGGGAGAGGTCATTGCGCTGTCCAGCCGCCATCCACCCTCAGGCTGTCCCCAGTGATCATCCTGGCTCGAGAAGAGGCTAGGAACAGCACGGCGGCGGCGATGTCCTCCACCTGCGGAAGTTTGCCCATGGGGATTCGCTCCATGACGAATTCGTTGAATTCCGGTTTTTTCAACATGGGGCGGGTCAGGGAGGTCTCGGTAAAGGTGGGGGCGACGGCGTTGACCCGGATGCCGTGAGGGGCGAGCTCCACGGCCATGGCCCGGGTCAGTCCCTCCAGGGCGTGCTTGGTCATGCAATAGACGGTGCGGTTGGCGCAACCCACATGGCCCATTTGCGAGGACATGTTGATGATCGCCCCGCCGGTTTTTTGCCTGAGCATCACCCTGACGGCGGCCCGGGCCGTGCGAAAAGCCGCTTCCACATTGAGTTTCAACACGCTTTGCAGGATGGCGTCATCCACTTCCGCCATGGGTTGCGGGGTATTGGCGCCGGCGTTGTTGACCAGGATGTCCAAGCGGGACAGAGCCTCCACCCGGTCGTGAAAGGCCGTGGCGGTGACATCCTCGCGCCAGGTTTCCACCAAGCCGGGACGCGCCTCCCTGAGGGAATCCAGATCCGCCGCGGAGCGCGCCACGGCGATGACCTGGGCGCCGGCGTCGGCCAAGGCCTCCGAGCAGGCGCGGCCTATGCCCCGGCCCGCGCCGGTGACCAGGGCGGTTTGGCCCTGCAACTCGGTCGCGGCGGCGTTGGCGGGCGCGTTCATTGGCGTAAATCGAGCGTGGGATTCAAGTTAGCGGGCCCAGGGTCAAACCGGCTGGCTTGACCCGGGCCTCAGCGCGATGCCGATTATACTATGCGCCAGCAAATCGCTGTCCTGATTCAGCGCGTTTTTTGAGATTTTTTGAAATTATTGCTTGACAGGCCGGTTTGCACTGCTATTCTTGTCCTATGCCAAGTGGAAACTGCTTTTTATGAATGACCTTTTGGCTATGACTTTTTTCTATCAACCTTGCCGGATATACGACGGAGGCTGTGACAATGACCACTCCCCAATTCGACACTTTGCGCGCCGCCAAGACCCTCAAGCGGGGCGGCTTTGACCAGACCCAGGCTGAGACTGTGGTGAACACCTTGGATCAGGCTGTCAACGAGAATTTAAGCACCAAGACGGACTTGAATCTGTTGCGCTCTGATGTGAAGCAGGGCTTCACCGATGCCAACGCCGCCACGGAGAAAGCCACCACCGAGGCTAAAGCCGCCACTGACAAGTTGCGGTCTGACACGAATCAGGGCTTCACCGAGGCCAATGCCGCCGCCAAGCAGGGTTTCACCGAGGCCAACGCCGCTACGGAGAAGTTGCGGTCTGACACGAAGCAGGGCTTCACCAAATCGGAGGCCACCACTGACAAGTTGCGCTCGACCATAGAGAAGGGCTTTGCCGAAGCCAATGCCGCTACGGAGAAGGCCTTTACCAAATCGGAGGCCGCCAACGAGAAGCGTTTTGCCACCTTGTACCGGTATCTGTTAGGGGTGGGGGCGACCCTCGTGGTCATTATGATCACGCTGTTCCTGGCGAATTGACCTCATTAGTGAACACCATGGATTAAGCCGTGAACGAGAATTTAGGCGCCAAGACGGACTTGAAAGAGAAGGGCTTTGCCGATGTCAAGGCCGCCACTGACAGGTTGCGCTCGACCATAGAGAAGGGCTTTGCTGAAGCCAACGCCGCCACTGACAGGTTGCGCTCGACCATAGAGAAGGGCTTTGCCGATGCCAACGCCGCCAGGGGGGAGTTGCGGTCTGGCATAGAAAAGGCAATCATTCAATCCGATGCCGCCAACGAGAAGCGTTTTGCCACCTTGTACCGGTATCTGTTAGGGGTGGGGGCGACCCTCGTGGTCATTATGATCACGCTGTTCCTGGCGAATTGACCTCATTGTCGCGGCGGCTGATTTCGTTTTCCGAGTCCCTCTTTTCTTCATGGCGTTGGTGCCAGAGATGGGCGTCAACCGACAACAAGCATATTTATAAAAAAGGTTAAGAAACATGGCTAACTATTTGAAAAAAGGCAAATCCCAAACTGAAATCTCCGCTGGGGATGCCGAGATCAGAAAGACCGTCGAAGACATCCTCGCCGCCATCGCCAGCCGGGGAGACGCGGCCCTGAGGGAGCACTCGGAAAGACTCGATAGCTGGAATCCGGAGCGCTTCAGGCTCAGCGCGGAGGACATTCAACGCTGCCATGAGGAAGTGCCGAAACGGATTAAGGATGACATCCGTTTCGCCCAGGCGCAGATTCGCGGTTTTGCCCAACATCAGCTGGAGGCCTTGCGGGAAGTGGAGGTGGAGACGCTCCCGGGCGTCGTCCTGGGGCATAAAAACATCCCCGTCAACAGCGTGGGTTGCTATGTGCCGGGGGGGCGCTATCCCATGGTGGCATCGGCGCACATGAGCGTGGTGACCGCCAAGGTGGCGGGCGTGGCGCGGATCATCGCCACGGCGCCGCCCAACCAGGGGCGGCCCCATCCCGCCATTGTCGTCGCCATGGATCTGGGGGGCGCTGATGAGATCTACTGCGTGGGGGGCGTTCAGGCTCTGGGCGCCATGGCCTTAGGCACGGAATCGGTGGCGCCGGTGGACATGTTGGTGGGGCCGGGCAACGCCTTCGTGGCGGAGGCCAAGCGTCAGCTGTTCGGACGGGTGGGGATAGACCTGTTGGCGGGGCCGACGGAAACCCTGGTGATCGCCGATGAATCCGTGGATGGCGAACTCTGCGCCGCCGATTTGCTGGGACAGGCGGAGCATGGGCCCAGCTCTCCCGCGATCCTCCTGACCAACTCGGAGGCCCTGGCCCGGGAGACCATGAGGGAAGTGGAGCGGCAACTGGCGCTCCTGCCCACCGGCGATGTGGCGGGCCGCGCCTGGAATGACTATGGCCAGGTGATCGTCTGCGCTTCTTATGAGGAAATGGCGGCTGTGGCGGATGACATCGCCTCTGAGCATGTGCAGGTGATGACCAGAGAGCCCGACTATTTTCTGCGCAACATGACCAACTACGGCGCCTTGTTCCTGGGGCCGGAGACCAATGTGTCTTATGGCGACAAGGTCATAGGCACCAACCACACCTTGCCGACGCGCCAGGCGGCCCGCTACACCGGCGGCCTGTGGGTGGGCAAGTTCATCAAGACCTGCACTTATCAGAAGATCACCCCTGAGGCCTCCGCGCAGATCGGCCCCTACTGCTCCCGCCTGTGCGAACTGGAAGGCTTCATGGGCCACAAGGAGCAGGCGGACATACGGGTCAGACGCTACGCCGGCCGCGGACGCGCCGGCGGCCTGAGGCAGGGGGAATGAAAACCAGCCAAGAAAGGATTCTGACCACCCATGTGGGCAGTTTGCCCCGTTCCGAGGCGGTGGCCCAGGGCGTGTTTGCCCGCGACAGGGGCGAACTGGAGGATGCGCAAGCCTTGCAGGCTGTTATCGCCGCGGCCGTCAAGGAGGTGGTGCGGCGGCAGGTGGAGGCCGGGGTGGATGTGGTCAGCGACGGGGAGATGAGCAAGATCAGCTACGCCACCTACATCAAGGATCGTCTCACGGGATTCGCCGGGGACAGCCCCCGAACGCCTCCCAAGGATCTGGAGGACTTTCCCCGGTTTCTCGAACGGCAGGCGCAGACCAAGGGGACTCCTTCCTACAAGCGGCCCCGTTGCGTCGGCCCCATCGAGGTGAAGGACAGGGGGCCATTGAAGGAGGATCTGGCCAATTTTCATGCCGCCGGCGCCGCGGGCCAACCGGTGGAGGGCTTTCTGAACGCCGCCGCCCCTGGCGTCATCGCCCTGTTCCAGCCCAACGACTATTACCCGGATCACGCCAATTACCTGGAGGCCCTGGCGGAGGCCATGCGCGTCGAATACGAAGCCATCGTGGAGGCCGGCTGGCTGTTGCAACTGGATTCCCCCGACCTGGGGCTGGGGCGGCACACGCTGTTCAAGGACAAGGGCGACGCGGAATACCTGAAGCTGGCCAATCTGCATGTGGAGGCCCTGAACCACGCCCTGCGGAACATTCCGGCGGCGCGCATGCGGCTCCATGTGTGCTGGGGCAACTACGAAGGCCCCCATCACCACGACGCGCCCATGGACCTGGTGTTGCCGGTCGCGTTGCGGGCCAAACCTCAGGCCTTGTTGTTCGAATCCGCCAATCCCCGCCACGCCCATGAATGGGAGGCCTTCAAGCAGGCCCAGATCCCCGACGACAAGATCCTGGCGCCAGGGGTGATCGATTCCACCACGAACTTCATCGAGCATCCCCGTCTGGTGGCGGAGCGGATCCTGCGTTTCGCCAACATCGTAGGGCGGGAGCGGGTCATCGCCGGCACGGACTGCGGGTTTTCCACTTTTGCCGGTTTCGGCGTCGTGGATGAGGATATCGTCTATGCGAAATTGGCGGCCCTGGCCGAAGGCGCCGGCCTCGCCAGCGAGCGGCTGTGGGGAAGGGCGGGGTGAAGGCCGCGAGCGGCTTTGTTCAAGGGGAATTAAAGGGCGTAAAAATCCCGGGCCGTGGCGTGGAAGAGTTGCCGCCGCTCAGCGGCGGTGAAGTCTTGGGTGAGCGCGCCATAAGCGGCCCACACCTTGCGGTAATCGGCGCAGAGCTTTTCCACCGGAAAATTTGAGCCGAACATGCATCGTTCGGGGGTGAAGGCTTCTATGGCCTCGAGGACTATGGGCCGGATGGAGGCGGCGCTCCAGGCGGGGTCGAACATGCCGAAGCCGGAGAGCTTGCAATAGACATTGGGCAGTTCCGCCAAGGCCCTCAGCTGGGTTTTCCAGCGCGCCAGGCCCTCTTGGTCTTGCTGGAAAGGGGAGCCGCAGTGACACAGGGCTGTCCGCAGAGACGGGATCTTGGCCAACAGGGCTCGCGCCGCCGGCAACTGGGAGGGGATCAGTTGCAGGTCGAAGGACAGGCCCTGCTCCGCCAGCCCCGCCAGGTTTTTCATCCAGACGGGGTTTTCCAGCAGGAGGTGGCTGCCGGTGGCGGCGTCTTCTTCCGGGGAGCGCCCCACGATCTGGCGGATCCCCCGCAGGTTGGGAGCCCCGCGATGCGCCTCCAGCGTTGCCTGGGCCTCAGGGGCCGCCAAGTCGCAAAACGCCACGATGCCTTGGGGGAAGCCCTTGCCGGACTCGGCGACGGACTGCAGCCAGCGGGTCTCCGCCACGGCTTGGGTTTCCTCGACGCCCACCTGCACATGAACCGAGGCCGTCACCGGCAATTCGCCGATGTCCGCCAGAAAATCCTCGACTAAATAATTCTTCTGTATGGGCGTTGGGTCGCCGAAAAACCGTCTCACCCCTTTGGCCATCAGCCAGGGGTAGTGGCAGGCCTGCAGGTCCCAGAGGTGGTGGTGGGCATCGATGATGGCGTCTGGCAGGTTCACGCCCGCCATTGCTCTGCCGTTTCGGTCCGCCATTGACGGAGCTTGGCCATGAGGTCCACTCCCATTTGCCGCTGAATGTCGATGACATCTATAGGCACCCAGTTTTCCCTGACGCGCCCCTCGTCGCACAGGTAGAAGTCCATGACCCGCATCTTGATCTCGCGGCCAGTGGGCGCGGCCCCCAACCACTGGCCCTCGTGGCGCGCCGTCACGCTGGGCCAGCCGGCGGTGGCGGCGAATCGCCCATCGCCTATGCGGACATAATGGCTGTTGCCGTAGTTGCGGACGGGAAAGGCCAATCTGAAGGGCCGCTGGTGGCCATCGACAAAGCCCTTCAACCCTCGGCAGGCGCCTATGCCGCTGGGGCCGTGCCACATCATCTTGGGATGCCAGTATTTTATTTGCGCCATGTTCAACAGGTCGGCCCGTTCCACCAACTCGTTGTCCAGGGATTTTTGCATGGCCAAACACAGTTCAAGGCTTGCCGCCGCCTCGTTGTCCCGCCCGTTCAAGCTCACGCCATCGCCGGAAATAGGGCCGGGCCACATCGCTTCCAGCCCCAGGCTGGGGGGCAGGGGCCAAAAACCCGCTTGGCGCATGAGGTCAAGCAGGTCCAACAGCATGGTGCTTTGAATGATCTTGCCGTCTTCCAGCTGGTGAAACTCGCCATAGCGCAAATAGGCCGGCTGGCCGGTGGCGGGAATGTCCAACCAGTCTCTCTCGAAGGCGCCGGCGTAATGCCCCACCATGCCCACATAGCTCCGGCCCTGGTAGCGTCCGCCGATGAGGAGATCATCCCGCCTTTCCAGGTCCGGCATGGCTGTCAGCAAGGGGCGCCACACCTTTTCCTCGATGGCGTCCACCCCGCGCAACTCGTTGAGGGGATGGGCGCCGCGCCAATGGGCATCGGGGTGATAGACCGCTTCCAGACGCCGCCTAAGGGCGTCGGGGGCGGCGTTGGCGAGGGCGTCCAGCAGCGTCTTGACGCGCTGTTTGTCTTTCGGGGAGACGGCGTCATTCATGGCGCGCTCCAATGATGCGGCGACGACTCGGCATGATTGCATTATATTTTCATTTGAGGTAGTTTTCTCCCCACTTTAGTTCGCCTGTTTTCCAAGCTGGACGCCATGACCCCCGCCTGCTCTCAAAAAGACATGGAGCGCCGCCTGGTGCGCTATCAGGACCTAGCGCCTTGCGCCACGGCGTTTATCGACGCCCGCACGCCGGGCAACCAGAAAGAGAACTTCACCATCATCGGCCCCGGGGTGGCGGAAAGCCCGGAGCAACATGTGCATATCGACATCCCCCACGGGTTCAACATCGGCGGCGTGCGGCAGACGCCCCATTGCGTGAACTCGCAACACAGCCACGAGACGGCGGAGGTGTTCATCGTCCGCAACAGCCGCTGGGCCTTTCGCTGGGGCGTGGAGGCCGAGGAAGGGGAGGTCAGGCTAGGGCCCGGCGATGTGATCTCCATTCCCACCCAGGTGTTTCGCGGGTTTGAAAATGTGGGGGCGGAAACCGGTTACATGTGCGCGGTGTTGGGGGGCGACGACCCCGGCCGGGTGACCTGGGCTCCGGGCGTGTTTGACCTGGCCCGGGAACACGGCCTAGTGTTGATGGCGAACGGGCAGCTGGTGGACACGGCCAAAGGGGAGCAGGTCCCTCATGACATTCCCGTGATGCCTCCCACCACCCAGGCCGAGATCGAGTCCATGCGCAAGCTCAGCCAGGAAGACATGGAGGGATGCGTGTGGCGCGCGCCGGCTTCCGCGCCGGCGCCGTCCATCCTGGCGGCCCGCAACCCGGGGGTGGAAGAAGCGCCTGTCATCGGGCCCGCCAACCCTGCTGAGGAGATGGCGGCGGGCAAGATGAGCTGGCCCCACGGATTTCACCTGCGCCGCCTGAAAATGGCGCCGGGGAGCGCTGTTGACAGCCACAGCCGGCTGGAAGAGGAAGTCATCTACATACAGCAAGGGGAGCTGGCGGTGGCGTGGCGGGATGGCGGCCTGACCTTGGGTGAGGGCGATGTGTTGACCCTGCCCAAGGGCTTGCAACGGCGCCTTGGCAACGCGGGCCCTGGGGCGATGCTTGCCTATGTGACGCGGGGCGGCGACAGCCCGGCGGCGCCTCAATGGGCGGCCTGACATTGCCAACGCGGCCCCTGGGGCGATGCTTGCCTATGTGACGCGGGGCGGCGACAGCCCAGCGGTGCCTCAATGGGCGGCCTGAGTGTCGCCGTTGCGCGGTTTCTGCGCCACCTCGTTGCGCAAATAGACCGGCAGGGCCTGTTCCGGGGGGAGTCCCTGGCCCCGCTCCAGTTCCGCCTGGGCCAGGGGCAACAGGTCCCTGGCCCGGGGTCGGCGCGCCGGCGCGGCGCCTGTGACCCGCCCCTTGAACCGCTCTGCCAGCAATGCGCCGTAGGTTTCCCAGCCGCCGCCTATGGCGAAGAAGGAGCGGCCGGCGGGCAGGGCCACCGCGGCCGGGTCTGACACCCGCTCCCCCGCCGCCAGGCGCGCCACGCCGCCGTTTGCAGGCTCGAACAGGCCCCAGTAAATCTCGCCCATGCGGGCGTCCATGGTCGCCAACAGGGCGTCGGCTTGCTCCGTCGCGCCTTGGGCCAAAGCGGCCAGGGAGGATACTGGCGCAACCGGCAACCCCGCGCCCAAGGCCAGACCCTGGGCGATGCCCGCCGCCAAACGGACGCCGGTGAAGGCCCCCGGCCCCCTGCCAAAGGCCAAGGCATCCAGGTCCCTAAGGCGCAGTCCGGCTTCCTGCAACAGGCTGTCCACCATGGGCAGGATGAGCTCGGCGTGGCGGCGGGGCGCGAGTTCCTCCCGCTCAAGAATGGCGTCTCCCAGGCCCAGGGCCGCGGAACAGGCCTCCGTGGAGGTGTCAAAAGCCAGCAACCTCACAGTGGGAGCGCGCCGGTTTCCGGGTCTTTGGCAGGGCCGGCGGCGCTGTTGCGGCAACGCCGGGCCAGGCGCCAATGCGCCAGGAACGCCAGGGAGACGATGGCTAACATCGCCAGTTGCATCGTCAGGCCCTGCAGGGACTGTCTTTGCTCGGACCTGAGTAGATCCGCGTAAGACGCCTGCCGGGCGGCGCTCAGGGCCGCGCCCTGGGGCACCGGCTTGGGATTGAACTGCCTGCTGTAGAGGTATTCCACGGAGATGCAGTCCTCGTAGGCCTGCTCCGACAGATGACACTCGTATTGTTGCTGATTGATAGTGAAGGATGGCGCGGTCAATCCGATGAAGTTCCAGATGGCGAAGCCTAACAGGACGACAAGACAAGCCAGGGCGAGAAAGCACACCGCCAGCGCGTAGATTTCCAGAATGGTTTTTCTCATGCCTGCTCGGTTCTCTGAAATTCCATGATAGCACAGGCGGGGGAGCGGGGGCCGGCCCCGGTCAGACCCCGCCCATGTATAATGAAACTATGGGCGTCCCCTTTGAGGCGTTTGTCGGCCTGCGTTATGTACGGGCGAAGCGCCGCAACTATTTCATTTCGTTCATCTCCCTGATCGCCATGGCGGGCATTGCCTTGGGGATTGTCGCGCTGATCACGGTGATGTCCGTGATGAATGGATTTGAAAAGGAACTGACCAGTCGCGTCTTGGGCATGGCTTCCCACGCCGATGTGGCGCCCGTCGGGGACTCCCCCGCCCCTTGGCGTCCCCTGGCCCAGGCCCTGTTGCGCCATGAAGAAGTCATCGGCGCCGCGCCGTACTTTCGGGCCGAGGCCATGTTGGCGCGGGGCCGGAAGGCGCAGGGCGCCAGGGTGCGCGGGGTATTGCCGGAATACGAGCCGCAGGTCTCTTCGGTGGGGGAGAAGATGCGCGACGGCCAGCTGGCGGCGTTGCAACCCGGCGCGAACGGCATCATTTTAGGCGCTGAGTTGGCTCGCAGCTTGGGGGTCGCCGTGGGAGATCGGCTTGCCGTGATCACGCCTCAGCCCTACGATCTTGCTGGGGCCGCCCCGGCGAGCCTGTTGCCGGGGTTGAAGCGTTTTACCGTGGTCGGCGTCTTCGCGGCGGGCATGAGCGAATTCGACAGCGGATTGGCCCTGATGCGCCTGGAAGACGCCTTGGCGCTGTTCAAAAAAGACCGCCCCGCCGGGCTGAGATTGAAAACCGCCGATGTCATGGAGGCGCCCCGGATCAGCCGGGAGGCCTTAGGCGACTTTCCCGAGGCCTGCCCAACCTGCCAGGTCATGGACTGGACCCAGCGGCACGCCAATCTGTTCAAAGCCCTGAAGACGGAAAAAGCGGCGATGTTCATCATTTTGACCCTGACCGTTGCCGTGGCGGCTTTCAACATCGTCTCCACCCTGGTGTTGGCGGTGCGGGACAAACGGGCGGACATCGCCGTGTTGCGCGCCATGGGGGCCACTTCCTACAGCGTTATGAAGATCTTTATCGTCCAGGGCCTGGTCATCGGCCTGGCGGGCCTGGCGGCGGGAGTGGGCGGCGGGGTGTGGCTAGCGGCGAACATCGATGTCATCGTGCCGGCCCTGGAAGCCTGGCTGCAGGTGAAGTTCATGCCGCCGGAGGTCTATTACATCAGCGAATTGCCCTCCGAGTTGCGCTGGCGCGATGTGGCGGCGACGGGGGGCCTGGCGTTTCTGTTCACCGTGGCCGCCACCCTCTATCCGGCCTGGCGGGCGGCGCAGGCGCAACCCGCCCAGGCCCTCAGGCATGAATAAGGCGGCGCCTTGAACATGGGCAGGCCCTACGAAGCCTTTGTCGGTTTGCGCTATGTGAGGGCCGAGGGGCGCAATCGGTTCATCTCATTCATCGCTTTGGCGTCCGTGTTAAGCATCGCCATAGGCGTCATCGCGCTGACGACGGTCTTGTCGGTGGTCAACGGCTTTGAGCGGGCCCTCACCGGCCACCTGATCGGCATGGAGACTGAGGCCACCATCATCGCCTATGGCGATTCCTTAGGCGAGTTGGGGGGCGTTCCCGAAGGCCCTGGGCCGGCCGGCTGGCGTCGGGTCGCCGCGCAACTGCGGCAACATCCCGAGGTGGTCGGGGCGGCCCCTTATCTGCAATCGGAGGCGCTGGCGACCCGGGGCGAGGCGGTGAAAGGGGCCCTGCTCAGGGGCATTCTGCCGCAGGAGGAACGGCAGGTGTCCCCCCTGGCGGAGAAAATGACGGCGGGGCGGCTGGACGCCCTGGCGCCGGGGCGTTTTGGCGCGGTCCTTGGCGACGACCTGGCGAAGTTGTTGCAGGCCGGCGTGGGGGACCCGATCTCCTTGGTGTTGCCCGCCGCCAATGTCACCCCGGCTGGACTTTTGCCGCGGCTCAAGCGTTTCACCGTTGTCGGGATCTATGACACTGACATGTACGAGTTTGACAGCAGCGTGGCGTTCATCCACCTGCAAGACGCCAGCCGCTTCTTTCGGGCGGCGCGTCCCACCGGCCTGCGCCTGAAGACCACGGACGCGGCGCAGGCGCCCCGGATCAGCCGGGAGGCCCTGGCGGGGATCCCCGGCCGCTACGGCGTGATCGACTGGACGCAACGCTATGTGAATTATTTTCGCTCTCTGAAAATGACGAAAAGAATGATGTTCGTGGTGTTGGCTCTGATCGTCGCGGTGGCGGCCTTCAACATCGTTTCCACCTTGGTGATGGCGGTGACGGACAAGCAGGCGGACATCGCGGTGTTGCGCGCCATGGGGGCCACCCCCGGCGGCGTGATGAAAATTTTCATCATCCAGGGCCTGGCCATAGGCGGGGCGGGCATTCTGTTGGGGGCGGTTGGCGGGGCGTGGCTGGCGGGGAACATAGGGGTCATCGTGCCGGCTCTGGAGGCCTGGTTGCAGGTGCGGTTCATGCCGCCGGAGGTCTATTATGTCAGCGAGTTGCCTGCTGAGTTGCGTTGGCGGGACTTGGCGGCGACGGCGGCGACGGCCTTCCTGCTCACTGTGGCGGCCACCCTCTACCCGGCCTGGCGGGCCGCCCGGACGCGACCCGCCGAGGTTCTCAGATATGAATAAGCGGCACACTCGCTCCCCATGAACGAATCCTCCACAAACGCCGTCATCGCCTGTTCCCGGCTGACCAAGACCTTCAGCGAGGGAAATCTGCGGGTGGAGGTGCTGAAAGGCGTGAACCTGGAAGCGCCAGCTGGCGCTCGCATCGGCATTGTCGGTTCGTCCGGTTCCGGCAAAAGCACCTTGTTGCATTTATTGGGAGGGCTGGATCGGCCCACCTCAGGCGAGGTCACGGTGTCGGGGAGGCCCCTGGCGGGCCTCTCCGAACTGGAGCTCAGTCGCTGGCGCAACGAAAAATTGGGGTTTGTGTATCAGTTTCACCATCTGTTGCCGGAGTTCACCGCCCTGGAGAATGTGGCCATGCCCCTGCTGATCCGCGGCGCGGCGCCGGCGGCGGCCCGGGGCGCCGCTTTGGAGCTCCTGGCGGAAGTGGGGCTCAAGGAGCGCGCGCGGCACAAACCGGGGGAGTTGTCCGGCGGGGAGCGCCAGCGGGCCGCCATCGCCCGCGCCCTGGTGGCCCGGCCGCGCTGCGTCCTGGCGGATGAACCCACCGGCAACCTGGACGAGCAGACCGCGGCCCGGGTGTTTTCCGTCATCATGGAGCTGAACAGGGCGTTCAATGTCAGCTTGGTGATGGTCACCCACAACACCCGGTTGCTGGATCGCTTTGATCAGGTCTATGCGCTCAGCGAGGGCCGCCTGCGTCGCCAATGACACAATTGTGATTAGAGAGAAGGCAATATGAACAAACGATGTGATAAACAACCTGCGGATGATGACGCCATGCGTCCGGAATATGATTTCTCCGGGGGAAAGCGTGGCGCGACAGCCAAAAGATATGAGCAAGGCGCGAATCTGGTCTTCATTGCTCCGGAAGTCCTCGATGTGTTTCCTGATAGCGAGGCAGTCAACGAGGTTCTGCGGGCCCTGGCGCCGATCGTGAGAAGTCGCCGTTCATCTTCAAGTTAGGACTCGTAAGCCGGGGCGAGACCCCGGCGGCGGTCTGGTCTGATCCCGCTCCACGCGGCGGGGTTGCCTTGCTGTGTGGGGCTGAGGCGGATTTTTATGGCATAATGGCGGCCTGAGCAAAATACGAGAGGGGATGTTCAGGACAAAAAGGAGCCGCCATGTTGTTGAAAGGATTGCTGTTTCTGTCCGGCGCGCTGATTTGCGCCCGCCTGCCGGACTTGCCTGGCGCCGCGTTCGCGGCCGGGTGTTCCCTGGTCCTGTCAGGGCTTGCTTATCTCTCCTGGAGGCGGTTCCCCTTAGGCGGCGCGGCGTGGTTGCTCGGCGGTTTTCTCTGGGCCCTCCTGAACGCTCAATGGCTCCTGCAACGGGAATTGTCCCCTGCGGAGGAGGGGAAGACCTTGCTGGCGGAGGGGGTGATCGCCTCCTTGCCTGAGGATCGGGGCCGGTCAATCCGCTTCAATTTCAAGGTGGAGAGCCTCACGCGCAAGGGGCGGACGGCGGCGTCCAATCCGGGCCTGGTCAGGCTGAGCTGGTACCGCCAGCCGCCGCTGGTCAAACCTGGGGAGAGATGGCGGCTGAGGGTGAGGCTGAAACGGCCCTATGGCTTCAGGAATCCCGGCGGGTTTGACTACGAGGCCTGGCTGTTTCAGAACCGGATCAGGGCCACCGGCTATGTGGCGGCAGGCCCGGGCAACGCGAAATTGGCGGACGCCGGCTCCTTCGATGTGAACGCCCTCAGGTTCGCCCTGAAAAATCGGCTCCAGGCAGCGGCGGGGGAGCATGACCTGGCGGGTTTCATCCCCGCCCTGACTTTGGGGGATCGCAGCGGGATTGAGGACGCCCACTGGCGGACGCTGACGGGCACCGGCACCAATCATCTGATCGCCATTTCCGGCCTGCATATCGGCCTCATCGCCGCGTTTGCCTACCTGTTCATCCTGAAAGCGTGGAATTTCACCCTGGCTCCCCTGACGCAGGCGCCCGGCCACCGGGCCGCCGCCGCGGGGGCCCTTGCGGCGGCCCTGTTCTATGCGTTGTTGGCGGGCTTTTCCCTGCCCACGCAACGGGCCCTGGTCATGTTGTGCGCCGGTTTGGGCATGAAACTGTTGGGCCGGGCCGCGCTCTCCTGGGACGCCCTGGGCCTGGCCCTCATCGCCGTGTTGCTGTTTGACCCTTGCGCGCCCCTGTCTGTCAGTTTCTGGCTGTCCTTTGCCGCCGTGGCGGCCTTGCTCTACGGCCTGGGCCACCGGGTTGACCCGCCGGGCCGGTGGCGGCAATGGGGGCGGGTGCAATATGTCGCCTGCCTGGGCCTGTTGCCCGCGTTGGCGTTTCACTATCAGCAAATCCCGCTTTTGAGCCTGCCAGCGAACTTGGTGGCGGTGCCCTGGGTCAGCTTCATCGCCTTGCCGCTGCTCCTGGCGGGCGCCGGCGCCGCGTTCATTCACGAGAGCGCCGGGGGCCTGCTGTTGCGCTTGGGATTGTGGTCCCTGGAGGCCCTGTGGCGCGTCCTGGAGGGGATCACCGCCGCGCCCTGGCACTTGTTGCCGGTGGCCCAGCCCACTGCGCCGATCCTGGCTTTGGCGGTGGTCGGCACTGTCGTTCTGTTGCTCCCGGCGGGGGTCACGGCCCGTTGGTTGGGCTTGTTCTGGCTGTTGCCCCTGTTTTTCCCGTCCTCGTCGGGGCCGGCCCCGGGCCGGGTTGCGACGACGGTCCTGGATGTGGGGCAGGGGCTGGCCGTGGTCCTGCAGACGCGGCGCCACAGCCTGCTCTACGATGCCGGCCCCGCCTACGGCCCTGGTTTCAACGCGGGCGAGGCGGTTGTGTTGCCTTTTTTGAGAAAAACCGGCATCCAGCGCATCGATGTGTTAGTTCAGAGCCATGGGGACAATGACCATAGCGGCGGTTTGGCGGGGCTGATTGGCGACATCCCCATCGCTCGCGTCCTCACCAGCGCGCCGGAGGCGATCCCCGCGCTGGACTCCTTGGCGGGGCGGGCTTCCCGGAGGGGCTTTTTCCCAAGCCGCGCCCAGGCTTGCCAAGACGGCCAGTCCTGGGACTGGGATGGCGTACGCTTCGAGATGTTGCATCCGGCCCCCGACTCGCCCCTAGGGGGCAACGACCGCTCCTGCGTCCTGAAGATCACCGCCGGAGCCGCCAGCCTGTTGCTGACCGGCGACATCGAGGCTAACGCCGAACGCAGATTGGTGGAGCGGCATGGCGCGGGTTTGCAGTCCGCCGCCGTGGTCGCGCCCCACCACGGCAGCAAGACTTCTTCTACCCCCGCCTTTGTCCGGGCCGTCGCGCCGGAGCTGGCGGTGTTTCCGGTGGGATACCGAAATCGCTTCAACTTGCCAAATCAGGCTATAATCGACCGCTACCGGGAACAGGGCGCGAAATTGTTGACCACGGCGGGAAGCGGCGCCATTCAGCTGAAAATCGGGGGCGCGGAGATTGAAATCGCCGAATATCGCAAACAGCGCCGACGCTTCTGGCATGTTGGCGAATAGCCGTCTGCGGCGCTCCCCCTAACCTTGCGCGAGGAGCAAGACCTTGTTTGAATTAATCAAAGCCGGTGGTTTGCTGATGTGGCCGTTGCTCATCTGCTCCATCCTCTCCCTGGCGATCATTCTGGAGCGACTCTGGTTTCTGCAAACGCGGCGCATCATTCCCACCCAGCTGGTGGCGCGGGTGCGGGCCTGGGACGAGGCGGGCGCCTTGGACGCCAACATCCTGAACAAACTGCGGGCGGGCTCCCCCCTGGGCCGGATCCTGGCGGCGGGCCTGGCCAACCGGCACCAGGATCGGGAGGTGATGAAGGAGAGCATAGAGGAAGTGGGCCGCCACGAGGTCCATGACCTGGAGCGCTTCCTGAACGCCTTAGGCACCATTGCCGTGATTACGCCATTGCTGGGCCTCTTGGGCACCGTCATCGGCATGATCAAGGTCTTCGAGGTGATCACGGCCCTGGGCATAGGCGACCCCGGCGTGCTGGCGGAGGGCATTTCCGAGGCGCTGATCACCACGGCGACGGGCCTGACCATCGCCATCCCCTCGCTGATGTTCTATCGCTATTTTCGCGGGCGCGTGGAGGCCTTGGTGGTGACCATGGAGCGGGAGGCCTTGAAGCTGATCGAGGCGACGCACGGGGAACAGGGGTGAACCTGCGCCCGCAACCCAAGGAGGAGCTGGAGCTTAACATCACGCCGTTGATCGACGTGGTGTTCCTGTTGCTGATCTTTTTCATGGTTTCCACCACCTTTGAGCGCGAATCGGAGATAAAAATCACCCTGCCCAAGGTCTCGCAAGAGGGAGGAGAAACCCAGTCCCAGGCCGTGCATGTGGCCATAGACGCCAACGAGCGCATCTACATCGATGAGCGCCCCCTGGAGAACGTCCGCCCGGCCACGATCCGCGCCGCCATAGCCGCCAGCGGCCAGGCCCTGGAGGACCCTGCGGTGGTGATCAAGGCGGACGCCGGGGTCAGCCACGAGGCCGTCGTCCGGGTGATGGATGCGGCCCGCCAATCGGGCCTGGTCAAGATCACCTTCGCCACCCAGGTCGTGGAGGACTGAGCCAAGGCGCGCGCCGGGGGCCTGATGGCCAGGTTTGACACGCATCTGTGGCGCGGCAAACATCCGCTGGCCCTGTTGCTGCTCCCCCTGAGCTGGCTTTACCTGTTGCTCGTTTTGGCCCGCAAGTTCCTGTATTCAAAGGGTTTGTTGCCGACGCGCCGGGTTGGCGCGCCGGTCATCGTGGTGGGGAATCTGACAGCTGGCGGCGCTGGCAAGACCCCCTTGGTTATCTGGCTGGCTCAGCGACTGAAGGCCCGCGGCCACCGGCCCGGCGCGCTGAGCCGGGGCTATGGCGGCGCCCTGGCTCCCGGTACGGCGCGTCGAGTGGAGCCGGGGGACGACCCGGCCCTGGTGGGCGATGAGCCGGCGTTGCTGGCGCGCCGGACTGGTTGTCCCGTCGCGGTCTGCTCCAGCCGGGTGAAGGCCGCCGAGACCTTGTTGCGCGGCGGGGAGTGCGACATCCTGTTGTGCGACGACGGCCTGCAGCACGCGGCCCTGGCCCGGGATCTGGAAATCGTCGTGGTCGATGGCGAGCGGCGTTTCGGCAACGGCTTTTTTCTGCCCGCCGGCCCCCTGCGCGAGCCGCTGAGCCGGCTGAACACGGTGGACCTGGTGGTGGTCAACGCCGGGGCCGCGGGGCAAGGGGGGGCTGAGGGGCGGTTTTCCGCGCTGTCCGCCCCGTCTTCTCCCCCTCATTTTCTCATGGAATATGTCCCGTTGCCGGCCCGTTCCCTGGGCGACGGGCGCGAACGGGCCTTGGCGGATTTTCGCGGGGAGAAGGTTCACGCGGTGGCGGGCATAGGCCATCCCGAGCGGTTTTTTTCCATGTTGGAAGCTTGCGGCATAGCGCTTGAACGGCATGCTTTCCCGGATCATCACTCTTTTCGGCCTGCCGACTTGGCGTTTGCGGAGGCCGGCGGCCCTTCAACCTTGCTAATGACCGAAAAAGATGCGGTAAAATGCAAGGGTTTCCGACTTGAAAACGCCTGGCAGGTCCCCGTGGAGGCGAGGCTGTCCGAGGACTTCGAACGGGCCTTGGAGCGTTTGTTGGAGCAAGCCGGAGTCGGACGCCCGGCGGCCCGGCCATGAAGGCCCCTCAGACCCGCCTGGCGGCGGAATCCCATTCAAAGCGTTGCCGGAGAAACTGAAGCATGGATAAAAAATTGTTAGACATTTTGGCGTGTCCCGTGACCAAGGGGGCTTTGATCCACGACCCGGAAAACTCGGAGTTGATCTCGTTGGCGGCGCGGCTGGCGTATCCCATCCGCGATGACATTCCGGTCATGTTGGAAAGCGAGGCCCGGCCCTTGACGCAGGAAGAGCTAGAACGCCACTCGAAGTGACCCCGTTCGTCGTGGTGATCCCCGCTCGGTTCGGCGCCAAGCGTCTGCCGGGGAAACCGCTGGTGGAGGTGGGGGGGATGCCCTTGTTGCGGCACGCGCACCAGGCCGCCATGGGGAGCGATGCCGAAGAAGTCATCATCGCCACAGACGATGAGAGGATTGAGCAGGCCGCCAAGGGGTTTGGGGCCACGGTGGCGATGACTTCTCCCGCTCACCGCTCAGGCACTGAGCGCATCGCCGAAGTCGCCACGCTGGCCGGGTGGCCTGAGGCGCGCCTGGTCGTCAATGTGCAGGGGGATGAGGTGGGGTTGCCCCCGGCCCTCATCAACCAGGCCGCCGCCAACCTGGCGGCGAACAGCGAGGCGGCCATGGCCACCCTGTGCGAGCCAATCCGCTCCGCGGCCGAGTTGCGGGATCCGAACACAGTCAAGGTGGTGTTCGACCACCGGGGCCAGGCGCTGTTTTTCAGCCGCTCCCCCATTCCCTGGCAGGCCCCCGACGCGCCGCCGCCCGCCGCCCCCCGCGGCGATGGCAACCGCCTCCGCCACTACCGGCACATCGGCATTTACGCTTACACTTGCGGGTTTCTGAAGACCTACGCCAGCTTGCCCCCCACCGAGCTGGAGCGGATGGAGCGGCTAGAGCAGTTGCGGGCCCTGCATTACGGCTTCCGGATCCATGTCCAGCCGGCCCGGGAGCGCGCCGGCCTTGAGATCAACACGCCTGAAGACCTGGAGCGGGCCGGCGCCTTGGGCTTTGCGCCCGCGCCAACCAGCGTCTGAAGCCCCGCGCCTGCGGGCCCCTTGCCGGCGGTCGCCGGCGCTAACGGTTGCGGTAGATGATCCTGCCCTTGGACAGGTCGTAGGGGGTCATTTCTAAAGTGACCCGGTCCCCGGTGAGTATGCGTATGTAGTTTTTTCGCATCTTCCCTGAAATATGGGCGGTGACAAGGTGTCCGTTGTCCAGTTTGACCCTGAACATGGTGTTGGGCAGGGTCTCGGTGATGGTCCCCTCTATCTCAATCTGGTCTTCTTTCGGCATAGGCCCTCAACAATGGAAAAAAGAGCATTATACCCCCAAAAGCCGCTCCGTGGCGGGAAGAATCCTCCGCCCTCAGGCGGCAGGGGCGGTTTTCGGCCAGTCCGCCTGGATCTGGGGGCCGCAATGGCGGCGCAAGAGCGCGAGGAAGGCCTCCCGGGGCAGGGATCTGGCCCCCAGGCGGCGCAGGTGCTCAGAATGGATCTGGCAGTCTATGAGGCGGTAGCGGTGCGCTTCCAGCTTCTCCACCAGGTGGGCCAGCGCCACCTTGGAGGCGTCCCTGACGCGGCTGAACATGGATTCCCCGAAAAAGACCCGGCCTATGGCCAGGCCGTAAAGCCCGCCCGCCAAGCGGCCGTCGCGCCAACATTCCACGGAGACGCCATAGCCTAGCTCGCGCATCCGGATGTACGCCGCCTCCATCTCTGGGGTGATCCAGGTCTGGGCGCGGGAGGACGAATCCCCGGCCCGGGGGGCGGCGCAGGCCTTGACCACGGCGGCGAAGGCGCGGTTGAAAGTGACGGAAAAAACCTGTTTTTTCAGGGTTTTCGCCAGGCTTTTGCTGATCTTCAGGTCGCCGGGCAGCAAGGCGCAACGGGGGTCCGGCGACCACCACAGAATGGGGTCTCCCACGCTGTACCAGGGGAAAATGCCCCGCCGGTACGCCGCCAACAGTCGTTCGGGCGAAAGGTCGCCCCCCAGGGCCACCAGCCCCTCGGGGCCGGCTTTGACCGGGTCGGGAAAATCGTGGTGGAGGCCCTTGTCGTCCACCCAGTAGAGCGGGGGCGGGCGGGATTTCATGGCGCGGCTTGCTTGTAGGGCGAATGGGCCCTCAGGTGGGCCAGGTAGGCGTCCATCGCCGCGGTTTCCTGCTCCAAATGCCGCCCTACGGCCGCCCGGAAGCCATCGTGCCGTATCCAGTGGCCGGACACCCTCGCCACGGGGTCGAACCCCCGGTTGATCTTGTGCTCGCCCTGCACGCCGGCGTCGACGAATTCCAGCTGGCGCTCCAGGCAATGCTCTATGGTCTGGTAGTAGCAGAGTTCAAAATGCAGGTTGTCCATGTGGCGGCTGCAACCCCAGTGCCGGCCGTGCAGGGCGGAGCGGCTGAGCATGGCGAAGGCGCCGGCGATGTATTCCTTGTCCTGCCGGGCCAATATCAGCAAGGTGTTGTCCGGCAAGGCCTCGCTTAAATGCAGGAAGAAATCCAGGGTCAGACGCGGGCTCCCCCACCTTTTGTAGAAGGTGGAGCAGTAAAATCCGTAAAACACGCTCCATTGCTCCTCAGAGATCTCCGCCCCCGGCAAGCGCAGGATCTCCACGCCGTTCTCGCGCACTTTTTTGCGCTCCCGCTTGATCTGTTTGCGCCGTTTGGAGGTCATGCCGGACAGAAAATCGTCAAAATCGCGGTAGCCGCGGTTGCGCCAGTGAAACTGGCAGGTCTGGCGCAGCAACATGCCGCTTTTTTCCAGCGGCGCGCGCTCCTCAGCCGCGGTGAACAAACAATGAAAAGAGGACAGCTGGGCCTGCTCCGCCAAGGCGATGGCGGCATGGATCAGGCGCTGTTTCACCTCGCCGGCGTTGTCCAAGTCGGGGTTGACCAGCAGACGGGGGCCGCAGACCGGCGTGAAGGGGATGGCGGACACCAATTTGGGGTAGTACTGGCCCCCCGCCCGCTCATACGCATCCGCCCAGGCCCAGTCGAACACGAATTCCCCGTGGGAATTGTCCCTAATGTACAAGGGCAGGGCGCCTAACAGCTTTTTTCCGGCGGTGGCGATGAGGTGGCAGGGCTCCCAGCCGTGTCCCTCCAGGCACTTGAAGCGTTCCAGGCCGTTGAGAAAATCGTAGTGCAGAAAGGGGTTGCCGGCGATGTTCAGACGCTGCCATTGTTGCCGGTTCACCGCGCTGAGGCCTCTCACCGGGCGGATGGCGAGCTTCATGTCGGGGGGCGCGCCGCTCACCGGCCCTGGTCAGCCTCCCCGGGAAGCGCGGGGAGCCAGCGCCTTTTCAACGGGGTTCTGCACCGCCCGTTCGCCTTGCCAAGGCCCGCTGTTCCAAGGGGCTGGCCTGCCCCTCACGGACTTGGCCCTGTTTGCGGCAAACGAGGTGGCGAGGCTCTTTAGGCATGACGAGAGCAATCCTAACATACTATAATGCCCGCTGGCGGGAGTGAGCCGGGGGAGCAACAATCAAAAACAATCATATTTTCTTTATAAACATTTAGATATATGATATTTTGACTAAAAAGGTTTAACTATGGCGCAGGCGTACAGGAAAAACAAAATCGGCCGGCTTTCCGGCAGGGGATTGTTGCGCAACGCCAGGGACGTCGCCGTGATCATCCTGGCGTTGGTGGCCCTGTTCACAGCGTTGGCCCTGTTCACCTATGACCCGGCGGATCCGGGCTGGTCTCAGTCGGTTTCCGGGGATGAGGTGCGCAACGGCGGGGGCATCGTGGGCGCCTACATCGCGGATGTCCTGTTGTCTGTTTTTGGCTGGTTCAGCTATTTGTTCCCCGTGGTTTTCGCCTTCGACGGCTGGCGCATTTTCAGGTCGGAACGGGACGACACCCTGTTGAGCCGCTTCCTGCCGGCTGTCAGGGTGCTGGGTTTTGCCTTGCTGTTCGCCGGCGGTTGCGCGTTGGCGGGGTTGCGCTTGGAGGACGGCGCCCCGTTACTGGAGCAGACCAGCGGCGCCGGCGCTGGCGGCATCTTGGGGGCGGCCCTGAGCGAGTTTCTGTTGCAGGCCTTCGGCTATCCGGGGAGCGTCCTGTTGGGGCTGGCGATCTTCCTGATTGGCGTCACGCTCTACACGGGGCTGTCCTGGCTGTGGTTGCTGGAAAGCACGGGCCGGGCGGCCTTAGGCATAGTCGCGGCGGGCGCCGCTGTCATCGGCTTCTCCGGGCGAGCCATCACTCGCAAGCGCGAGGAGCAGGAACCCCCGCTGGAGCAAGAATGGGAAGGCGTTGCGGAGCAGACGCCGCACATAGGCCCCAGCATGGACCCGTTGGAAAGCGATGAACCGGCGGAAGCGGAGCGGGGAGAGCCTGCTCTGTTTTCATCGCCGGAGGAGGTCCCGGCGTCGCCGCCAGAGGCCCCAGAGCCGCCATCGGAGGCCCCGGCGTCGCCGCTGGAAGCCCCAGAATCGCTGTCGGAGGCCCCCGCGTCGCCGCCGGAGGCCCCGGAGCCGGCACCGGAGGCCCCGGAGCCGCCGCCAGCGGCCCCCGTGTTGCCGGCCCTCAGCCTGCTGGATCCGCCCAAACCAGCCGCCGGCAACTATTCCCGCGAGGCCTTGGAGGCCATGTCGCGCCAAGTGGAGGCCAAGCTAAGGGAATTCAACATCGAGGTGAAGGTGGTCGCCGTCAACCCCGGCCCGGTGATCACCCGGCTGGAGCTGGAGCTGGCGCCGGGAGTGAAGGGCAAGCAGATCAACAACTTGGCGGTGGATCTGGCGCGCTCTCTGTCGGTGGTCAGCGTCCGGGTGGTGGATGTGATCCCGGGGAAATCCGTCATCGGGCTTGAAATCCCCAATGAATTCCGCGAGCGGGTCTCCCTGGGGGAGCTGTTGAGCTCGGAGGCCTACGAAAAGATGCGGGTCAGCACGGCTTTGGCCCTGGGCAAGGACATCAGCGGCCAGCCCGTGGTGACGGATCTGAGCAAGATGCCGCACTTGCTGATGGCCGGCACCACGGGGTCGGGGAAATCCGTGGCCATCAACGCCATCATCATGAGCCTGTTGTACAAGTCCACGGCCCGGGACATTCGCCTGATCATGATCGACCCGAAAATCGTGGAATTGTCCGCGTTTGAGGGGATCCCCCATCTGTTGGCCCCGGTGGTGACGGACATGAAAGAGGCCGCCAACGCCCTGCGCTGGTGTTTGGCGGAAATGGAGCGCCGCTACCGGCTGATGGCGGCCCTGGGGGTGAAAAACCTGAGGGGCTACAATGACAAGGTGGAGGAGGCCGCCGCGGCCGGCCAGCCCCTGCCAGACCCCCTGCGCTCGCCCCATGGCGCGGAGGAGGCAACGCCCGCGCCGGCCCTGGACAAACTGCCCGCCATCGTGATCATCATCGATGAGCTGGCGGATCTGATGATGAGCGTTCGCAAGCCGGTGGAGGAGTTGATCGCGAGGTTGGCGCAAAAGGCCCGGGCCGCGAACATCCACTTGATTTTGGCCACGCAACGCCCCTCCGTGGATGTGATCACGGGGTTGATCAAGGCCAACATTCCCGGCCGCGTCGCCTTCCGGGTCTCTTCGCAGTACGACTCCAAGACCATTCTCGATCAAGGGGGAGCGGAGAGCCTGTTGGGACAGGGGGACATGCTGTTTCTGCCCCCCGGCGCCAGCGCCCTGGAGCGGGTGCATGGCGCGTTTGTGGATGAGCATGAGGTGCGCAAGGTGGTGGATGACATCAAGAGTCGCGGCGAGCCTGAGTATTTGGATGAGGTCATCAAGGGGGCTGAGCCGGGGGCCGAGCCGGTGGTGCCGGGCCTGGAGCCTGATGACGATGACAAAACGGATCCGCTCTACGATGAGGCGGCGCGCATCGTCACCGAGACGCGCAAGACCTCCATTTCCCACCTGCAGCGCCGTCTCAAGATAGGCTATAACCGCGCCGCCAACTTGGTGGAGGAAATGGAAAGCGCCGGCTTGGTGGGGCCTCTGGAGGCCAACGGCAACCGGGAAATCCTCGCCGGCCCCCCGCCCCCCGTGGATTGACCCGGCGCGGCTCGCCATGCTCGCCATGCGCCTGGGACGACTCTTCGCTGGTCTGGTTTGTCTCCTGTTGGCCTTTCCGCTTCTCGCCCGCGCCGCCGGGCCGGCGGCGGCCCCGAATCCGCTGGAGGCCTTTCTGGAGGGGCTGGAGACCTTCGCCGCTGATTTTGAGCAACGCCTGACAGACGAGTCCGGCGCGGAGCTGGAGATCAGCCGCGGGAACTTGCGACTGCGCCGCCCCGCCATGTTTTTCTGGTCTTACCGCGAACCCTACGCGCAAACCATCGTCAGCGATGGCGCGACCCTGTGGATTTACGATGAAGACCTGGACCAGCTCATCATCAAGGACGCGCCGGATTCTGTCGCGGACGCGCCGGCCCTGCTGTTCAGCGGCGATGCAGACTTGGCGGAACACTACGAAATGGTTGAACGGCAAGGGGATGGCGGCCTGCGCTGGCTGGAGCTGACTCCCAAGGACCCCGAGGCGCAATACGCCAGGTTGCGCCTGGCCTTCTCTGAGGGCGCGTTGCGGGGCCTGACCTTGTCCGACAGCTTGGGGCAGACCACCTTGATCCTGTTGCATAACACGGAAAGAAATCCCCCGCTGGCCCCGGAGCTGTTCCGGCTTTCTCCCCCTGAGGGCGTGGATTTGATTGACCTCAGGCGCGGGGCGGCCGGAGCAAGGCAGGCTGGGAGCGGGCCAGGCGCGGCGCAACAGGGTGCCGGGGCGCAAGGCGCCGGGCCGGGCGCGAAGCAACAGGGCGCCGGGCCGGGCGCGGAACAACAGGGCGCCGGGGCGCAAGGCGCTGGGCCGGGCGCGAAGCAACAGGGCGCCGGGCCGCAAGGCACTGGGCCGGGCGCGGAGCAACGGGACGCCGAGGCGCAAGGCGCCGGGGAGCCATGAAGGTCCCGGACCAGGACGCCTACCGCCCGTTGGCGGATCGAATGCGCCCCGCGACCCTGGCGGAGTTCATCGGTCAGGAACACATCCTCGGCCCGGGCAAGCCCCTGCGGGCCGCCATCGAGGCCGGCCAGCTCCATTCCATGGTGTTTTGGGGCGCGCCGGGGACAGGCAAAACCACCTTGGCTCGGATCATCGCCGCATCCTGCCAGGCCCAATTCCTGTCGCTGTCCGCCGTGTTGGGGGGCGTGAAGGACATCAGGGAGGCCGTGGCGCAGGCGCGTCAACACCGGGAGGCGGCCCAGGGCAGGGGCACCGTGCTGTTCGTTGATGAGGCGCACCGGTTCAACAAGGCGCAACAGGACGCCTTTCTGCCCCATGTGGAGAGTGGCCTGGTCACCTTCATCGGCGCCACCACCGAAAATCCGTCTTTTGAGCTCAACAACGCCTTGCTGTCCCGGTTGCGGGTCTATGTGTTGAAGCCTCTGCCCATCGCGGCGCTGAAAACCGCGTTGCGCAACAGCCTGGAGGACCGGGAGCGAGGCTTGGGCGGCAAAGCGCTAGAGGCTGAGGATGAGTTGCTGGAGCTGATAGCCAACGCCGCCGACGGGGACGCCCGGCGCGCCCTGAACCTGCTGGAGATCGCCGCCGATTTAACGGCGGAGGGGCGGCTGGAAGAGGCCCTGGTCAAGGAGGTGATAGGAGGGGCCGGCTACCGCCGTTTCGACAAGGGGGGAGACGCTTTCTACGATCAAATCTCCGCCCTGCACAAGTCCTTGCGCGGCTCAGCGCCGGACGCCGCCCTGTACTGGTTCGCCCGCCTGATGGATGGCGGTTGCGACCCCTTGTATGTGGCCCGGCGCGTGACGCGCATGGCGTCGGAAGACATCGGCAACGCCGACCCCCGCGGTCTGCGCCTGGCCCTGGACGCCTGGGAAACCCAGGAGCGGTTAGGCTCCCCGGAAGGCGAATTGGCCCTGGCCCAGGCCATTCTCTTCCTGGCTTGCGCCCCCAAGAGCAACGCCGTCTATAAGGCGCACAACGCCGCCATGGAGGATGTCAAGGCTTCCCACTCGGCCCCAGTGCCGCTTCATTTGCGCAACGCCCCCACCGCCTTGATGAAGCAACTGGGCCACAGCAAGGACTACCGCTACGCCCATGACGAGCCGGAGGGCTACGCGCCCAACGAGCGCTATTTCCCCGACGGGACTCCGGAACGGCGCTATTACCACCCTGCGGACCGCGGGCTGGAGATTAAAATCGCCGAGAAATTGGCGCGCCTGCGGGCTCTGGACGAGAAAGCCAGGGAGTAGGATGACAATTTTTGTGCTGAAGCGGCGCGATTTTGCTAAAATTCAGATTTCACAAGTTTTAATTGCGCCTAACTTTCCGTCAGGCGAGAGCCGGGAGGAGGCACTGAGATGACCGAACAAGAAATGCGCAAGATAGTCGAGGCGGCCTTCAAGGCCCGCTTCGGCGATGTTGAACTCGTCTGCATCAATATCAAGCCTGGGGTTGATTACGATGGCGACCATGTGGTTAACATCAAGATCATCTACGATGGCAAGGTTGAGCAGTTGGATGGCGATGGCCTTCTGCGTGTGGATCATGAAGTGCATACGAAGATTGATGGCGATTTTGAGAAGCCCCCTGGCTTGCCTTTCCTGCGTTATATTGCCAAGTCCGACATTGGGAATCGCGACCCGGCGAGCATCTAAATGGCATTTAACTGGCGCGGCCCGCGCTTGGCCGCGCTTGCGGGCAGGTTGCCAGCGCCGTGCCTGCCCCGAGGAGACGAGAGCTGAATTCACTTGACTTAATAGAGACCGCCCGTGGCTTGGCGACTCTAACCCCGCGACGGCTTGGTCAGGCAGAAGCAAACTTTCGCCGCGCACTCGGCACCGCGTATAACGCGATGTTTCATTGCCTTGCTGTCGATGTGGCCAATCTGGCCATTGGTAAAAAACGCAGTTCATATTGGCATCGGGTGCATCGCGCCTTGGAGCATGGCATGGTCAGAACAGCTTGGAAGAACAAGGAAGCGATGGCGGAATTTCCCCCGGAAATTTATTCCTTTACGAAAAAGTTTGTGGAGTTGCAGGAGATACGCCAGCGGGCGGACTACGCGCTTGACGATAATCCCGAAGATCCCTATTACGAGACAGAAGTTCTCGTGTTAATCACCTCTGCCGAATCCGCGATCAAGCACTTCGTACAGGCCGATGTTCAACACCGGCGCAACTTTGTCGCCTATGTGTTGTTCAAAGCACGGCCGGGGACCTAAGCGTATCTGTGGCGTCAAGAGGGGACAATGAGAATAGGGCACGGCTATGACACGCACCGGTTCGCCGCGGGGCGTCCGCTCATATTGGGCGGCGTCGCCATTCCGCACGACCGGGGCTTGTTGGCGCACTCCGATGGCGATGTGGTCATACACTCCCTGTGCGACGCTTTGTTGGGGGCCGCCGCCCGCTATGGAGTTCCCTAGGCGGAGCCCCTTGGCAAAGTCGCAGGATGACGATTTTGCGCTAAAGCGGCGCGATTTTGCTAAAATTCAGATGTCACGGGTTTTAACTGCGCCTGAATTTCCCTCAGGTGACAGCCGGGAGGAGACACTGAGATGACCGAACAAGAAATGCGCAAGATAGTCGAGGCGGCCTTCAAGGCCCGTTTCGGCGATGTTGAACTCGTCTGCATCAATGTCAAGCCTAGTGTTGATTACGAGGGCGACCATGTGGTTGACATCAATATCATCTACGATGGCAAGGTTGAGCAGTTGAATAGTGAGGGCGTTCTGCGTATGAAGAGTGAAGTGAATACGAAGTTTGGTGCCGATTTTGGGAAGCCCCCTGGCTGGCCTCTTCTGCATTTTATTGCCAAGTCCGACATTGGGAAGCGCGACCCGGCGAGCATCTAAAGAGCATTCAACTGGCGCGGCCCGCGCTTGGCCGCGCTTGCGGGCAGATTTCCAGCGCCGTGCCTGCTCTGAGGAGACGAGAGCTGAATTCACTTGACTTAATAGAGACCGCCCGTGGCTTGGCGACTCTAACCCCGCGACGGGCTGGCTATGCAGAGGCAAACTTTCGCCGCGCAATCAGCACCGCGTATTACGCGATGTTCCATTGTCTTTCTAACAATGCGGCCAATCTGTTCGTCGGTGGAAAACGCAGTCCAGCTTGGCATCGGGTGCATCGCGCCCTGGAGCATGGCAAGATCAGAGTAGCCTGCGAGAACAAGAAAGCAATGGCGGAATTTGGATTTCCCCCGGAAATTCATGACTTTGCTAAAATGTTTGTGGAGTTGCAGAAGATGCGCCAGCGGGCAGACTACGCGCTTGACGACAATCCCGAACTCTATTGCGAGTCAGATGTTATCGTGTTAATCGACTCTGCCACTATCGCGATCAAGCAGTTCGAACAGATCGATGTTCAACACCGGCGCGACTTTGTCGCCTATGTATTGTTCAAAGCGCGGCCGGGGACCTAAGCGTATCTGTGGCGTCAAGAGGGGACAATGAGAATAGGGCACGGCTATGACACGCACCGGTTCGCCGCTGGGCGTCCGCTCATATTGGGCGGCGTCGCCATCCCGCACGACCAGGGCTTGTTGGCGCACTCCGATGGCGATGTGGTCATACACGCCCTGTGCGACGCCTTGTTGGGGGCCGCCGCTTTGGGGGATTTGGGAACGCATTTCCCGGACGACGACTCGGACTTCAAGGACATCGATAGCCGCAACCTGTTAAGAAAAACGCAGACGCTGTTGGCGGACAAGGGCTGGAAACTCGTCAACGCTGACATCACCATCATCGCCGAAGGGCCCAAGTTGGCCCCGCACATAGACGCCATGCGAACTAATCTCTCGGCGGACCTGGGCGTTCACCAAGGGGCTGTCAGCATCAAGGCCACCACCAATGAAAAAATGGATGCCGTTGGCCAAAAACAGGGCATAGCTGTCCATGCGGTGGCGCTAATAGACTGACATTAGATGAGTGGCCATCAGAGGAAAGTTGCAATAAACAAGTAGCAGGTGCGCGAAGGTGACAAAATGAAAAACAAAGACAAAGATAGTTTGAATTTCCAGAATCGCATTTTGGCAATCATCATGTTACTGACAATGAGCGTTGGCAGCGTTATCGCTGAGGATGTCAAGTTTGGAAACTGGCTTGTTGTTGATGAAAGGGACCCGTTCGATCCGGAAAGCTATCACGCGACTGCGGTTGTGTTGGCAATGCCTAACAGCGAGATCTCTGGGAATTTTGCGCTACACTCGCAGTGTTCTCGAGATAATCCTGATAAGTTGCTCACTGTCTTCAGGGCACGTTCCTATAACTTTAACAACGACCCCGGAGGATGGGGAAGATGGATTAAAGTTCCTATCGAAGTCGTTTTTAAAGGAGGCACACCTCGCACTTTTAAAGTACGAGCTCTAAGACTCGACGACAACACTTGGCATCCTTTCAGAGATTCTGATCAACTCTGGTTAGAATCTGGAATGCAGTCATCAGGTCGCATGTATGTGCGATGGCAACGCGACAGGAAGGGTTCAGTGACCGCTGAGTTTAATCTCGATGGCCGTAAGGACGCTATTGCTGAGATCAAGCGGAGATGTGCGTCTCCGCCATCCTAAGGCGCAAGTAGCGCAAATATATGTTATTTGTCTTAATCCCCCTAATCAGGTCTGCATTTTATGCCAATGCGCGCCGATCTGAGCGGATGGCAACCTTGCCGTGGTTGACAGAGGGGATGGGCAATGACGCCTGGCTGAATGCCAGCTCCGGATAGGGTCAGTATTGCGGGCTTTTCAGCAAGACATAGAGGGTGCCCGCGCCGCCATCTTGCGGGCGCGAGCATCGGCAGGCCATGAAGCGGTTGGCAGGTGTGAAAAGTGCTTGACAGGAAGTTGCTGAGGTGGCACAGTATTCGCGAAACCACTAAATAAGCGATTAAACGGGGTGCGAGAAAATGATGATTGAACCGCTAACGGAAGAAAAACTTGACGCCTTGTTGGGGCCAAATTCCCGGATCGAGGTAAGTGGGGACAGCGATGTATGGCATGGCGGTAACGGGAATGACTTTATCTATGCCGGCAGTGCCGTGGTTGACTCTATAAGTGATGATGGCGTGGACCCTACTGTTTCCGAAACTCATTACGGGGAGTACGAGAGGATAACCGATGGAGATTCTTGGTACGAAGACACTGACCCTGGAGACGATAGACTCGGTGGCGGCGAGGGAAATGATGTCTTGGTAGGCGGTCGTGGGAATGATCTGTTGGATGGAGGTTCAGGCAATGACTACCTGATCGGCGATGTCCTAAGTTTGCGTGAGATCAGTGGTTCTGGTCTATCAACCGAGCCAGCGTATGTTTCAGGCTATGGGAATGATGTCCTGATAGGCGGCTCAGGCAATGACTACCTGCATAGTGGGGGTGGCGTGAACATCCTCAACGGCGGACCTGGCAATGACACCCTGGTTAGCCGAGGCTATTCTGACGTCTTGATAGGAGGACCTGGCCGCGACACCTTTGATGTGGATGATGAATACTACCCCGTTGTGAAGATCATGGATTTTCAGGATGGCTATGATCAAATCCATATTGACCCTGACTTTGCCATTGTAGAGCTTTACCACATGGTAACCCAGGCGAATATGCAATGGGATTGGGATTGGTTCGCCACTGAGCTGGAGGACGGGGTTTTCATTCCCTTAGAAGAGAGGGGCATCCTTACGATTCTTGGCGCTGACCCTGCTGACCTAGCGTTTGAGTATGTGGGCGGCGATCTGTTCATCGTCTAACTGCCTTTGACAACTGGTGGGATTTCCTTCGAGGTCAAGACGGTGCAACATTCAGGCAAACCAGCTCGGCCTTCGATAGAGGGCACCCACGAATATTTGCATTTTGCGGCAGCGCGCACCGATATGGGCGGATGGCAACCTTGCCGCGGTTGACAGAGGGGATGGGCAATGCCGCCTGGCTGAACGCAGTCAGTATTGCGGGCTTTTCAGCAACACATAGAGGGCTCCCGCGCCGCCGTCTTGCGGGCGGGCGGAGCAGTAGGCCAACACTTCCCGTCTTTGGCGCAACCAGCCCCCTATCAGGCTTTTGATGGTTGGCCGGCCCTGGGCCGAGCGCTTGCCCTTGCCATGGATGATCCTGACGCTGCGCCGGTTTTGCCTTGCGCATTGCGCCAGGAAGAGGGCGAGGCTTTCTTTGGCGTCTTCCACCCTCATGCCATGCAGGTCTAGTTCCGCTTCCACCGGGCATTGGCCGCGCCGCAGTTTTTGAAAGATCCGGTGTTGCACCCCCGGCCCCTGGTATGAGAGCCGCTCTTCCATTTGCCCTTCCGTTTGTCCCTCCATTTGCGCTTCCTCGGCGTCCACAAAGCCTGTCGCCGTCTCCGGGAGCTCGCCAATAGATAAACCCTCGGGTTCCCGGGCCAGCCTCTTGGGTTTCGGCTTGGGCCCTTGATAGCGAACCCGGTCCTGTTTGACCGGCGTCACCGGGCCGACGGCGTTGCGGAACAGGTCGCTGTCGTCTTGGGTGGGTTTCATCTGAATGAGATATACTCTGCGTAACGGCTTGCCAGAAAGGGGCGATGGTCAGCGCATTATCCGCGAGCCGGAGCGTTTTTTCCAGTGGCGTTGAAGATGAAAAAGTGGCGATAATGGGGCGACCCGCATGAGCGATGGCGTAGAGACTTCTATTTGCTACACCCTTGACACGGGGGTGAAACCCGTGAGCGCGTCTTTCACCCTGGGCGGCCCCATTGAACACCTGAATTGCGTGTTCGATAAGCGCAGGGTCAAAATCCATAATGGGCGCAAGGAGATTGATGACTTGGATTTCGATCGGCACGGCTTTGTGTTTGTGAACCATGCCACCTCGGTGGCTGATTTTTACGACCCGGACGAGGTGAAAGCCGTTTATTACCCCGAGGCGGCGGCGTTGATCAAGCAAGTGTCCGGGGCGGCTCGGGTCCATGTTTTTGACCACACCACCCGTTCCGGCGATGCCGTTCAACAGGCGCGGGGCGTGCGCGAGCCATTGAAACAGGTTCACAACGATTACACGGACTGGTCCGGCCCCCAGCGTGTCCGGGACCTGTTGCCGGAGGAGGCGGAGCGCTTGTTGCAGACCCGCTTCATGATCGCCCAGGTCTGGCGTCCCATAGGCCCGGACATCGTGAGCGAGCCTCTGGCGATCTGCGACGCGCAAAGCCTCGCTGAGGCCGACTTGATCAAGATGGAGCGCCGGCACCCGAACCGCGTTGGCGAGACCTACGCCATTGCCTACAGTCCCGCCCACCGCTGGTATTACTTTCCCCGGATGCGCCGCGACGAGGCCTTGGTTTTCAAGGTGTATGATTCCGCCGCCGATGGCCGGGCCCGCTTCACCGCCCATGGCGCCTTCAACGATCCTGACACCCCGCCGGAGGCGCCGCCGCGGGAGAGCGTTGAGTTGCGGGCCTTGGCGTTTTTCACGCCGCAATGATCGGCGGCTTGTTGCGTTAAACGATTTCATCATCAACCATAGCCAACAGAGGAACCATAATCATGCAAACAGCCATAGTGATAGGGGTGGGGCCGGCCCAGGGGTTAGGCGCGCAGTTGTGCAAGCGTTTTGCCGAGCTGGGCCTCCATGTGTTTGTCGCGGGGCGCTCGCAAGACAAATTGGACGCCATCGTTGCCCTGATTGAAGGGGCCGGCGGCAGTGCCACCACCCAGGTCGCCGACGCCACGGACGAGGCGCAAGTGACAGCCTTGTTCGAGGCGGCACTCCAGACGGGCCCCTTGTCCGCGGCGATCTACAACGCCGGCAACGCCACGCCGGGCCAGCTCGCGGACATGGAGGCCTCTTATTTTGAGGACAGCTGGAGGGTGTGTTGCTTCGGCGGCTTCCTGTTTGCGCGGGAGGCCCTCAGGCGAATGCGGGGCAGCGGCGGCGCGTTGTTGTTCACCGGCGCCAGCGCCTCGTTGCGGGGGCGCGCCGGCTTTGGCGCCTTCAACTCGTCCAAGGCCGCGTTGCGCATTTTGGCCCAGGCCGCGGCCAAGGAAGGAGGCCCTGAAAACATCCATGTGGGCCATGTCGTGGTGGATGGCGCCATCAATGGCGAGAAGATCAAGACCCGCTGGCCCGAATATGCGGAAAAATTGGGCGAGCAGGGCATGATCGGCATAGATGGCATCGTCGATGCCTTTGAGTTCCTCTACAAGCAACCTAAAAGCGCCTGGACTTTTGAGGTTGACCTGCGCACTTCCATAGAGAACTGGTGAGGCGAGACTCGCTGAGGTAGCGGCCAAGCGGCCCCTGGCGCGGCCCTGACTATTTTTCAGCCGCGTCGGGGTCGTAGCCCAGGTTTGGCGCCAGCCATTTCTCCATTTGGCGCAACTCCATGCCTTTTCTCCGGGCGTAGTCCGCCACTTGGTCGCGGTTGAGCTTGCCCAAGCCGAAGTAGCGGGCGTCGGGGTGGGAGAAATACAGGCCGCACACGGCGGCGGCGGGGCGCATGGCGTAGTTGTCCGTCAGGGCAATGCCGGTGTTGGCTTCAACGGCGAGGAGTTTCCAGAGCGTGGGTTTTTCGGTGTGGTCCGGGCAGGCGGGATAGCCGGGGGCGGGGCGTATGCCTTGGTATTTCTCGGCGATGAGGGCGGCGTTGTCCAGGGTTTCCGCCGCGTGATAGCCCCAGAATTCCTTCCTGACCCGCTGGTGCAGACGCTCCGCCAGGGCCTCCGCCAGCCGGTCCGCCAGGGCCTTCAGCATGATGGCTTGGTAGTCGTCGTGGTCTTGCTCGAAGCGGGCCAGCCGCTCTTCCATCCCGAATCCGGCGGCCACGGCGAAGGCGCCGATGTAATCCTTCAGACCCGTTTCCTTGGGCGCGACAAAATCCGCCAGGGCCAGGTTGGGCTGTCCGGGGGGCCGTTGCGTTTGCTGCCTGAGGGTGCGCAGTTCCGCCAACAAACCCTGCCGCCGCTCGTCCGCGTAGATCTCGATGTCGTCATGGCCTATGGCGTTGGCGGGAAACAGGCCGATGACGCCGCGCAAGGAAAACCACCGCTCGGCGATGATGTCATCCAACATGGCGCAGGCGTCCCGGTGCAACTTTCGCGCTTCCGCGCCCACCACCTCGTCCTCCAGGATGCGCGGGAATTTGCCCGCCAGCTCCCAGGCGGCGAAGAAGGGCGTCCAGTCTATGCAGTCCCGCAGTTCCTCCAGGGGATAGTCGGCGAACTTCTTGACCCCCGGCTGCCGCGGCGCGGGCGGCGCGTAGGCGCGCCAGTCCAGGGCCAGGCGGTTGGCGCGGGCCTGCTCCAAGGTCAGCCACTTCAGACCGGCTTGCCGGCTTTGGTGGCGCTCCCGCAGGGCCGCGTAGTCTTCTTTGATCTGCGAGACGAAACCGGGGCGCAAGTCCGGGCTGAGCAAACTCTGCGCCGTGCCGACGGCGCGGGAGGCGTCTTTCACATGGACCACCGGCGGCGAGTAGCGCGGCTCTATTTTCACGGCGGTGTGGGCGCGGGAGGTGGTGGCGCCGCCGATGAGCAGGGGCGTGTCAAACCCCCGGCGCTGCATTTCTCCCGCCACCTGGGCCATCTCCTCCAATGAGGGGGTGATGAGGCCGCTCAAGCCGATGAGATCGGCTTGTTCCTCCTGCGCCGTGTTCAGGATGAGATCCGCCGGCGCCATGACGCCCAGATCGATCACCTCAAAGTTGTTGCATTGCAGGACCACCCCCACGATGTTCTTGCCGATGTCATGCACATCCCCCTTCACCGTGGCCATGACGATCTTGCCTTGGGTCCGCCCGCCTTCCTGTTTTTCCGCCTCGATAAACGGCGTCAACCAGGCCACCGCTTTTTTCATCACCCGCGCGCTTTTCACCACCTGGGGCAGAAACATCTTGCCGGCGCCGAACAAGTCGCCGACGGTGTTCATGCCGTCCATCAACGGGCCTTCGATGACCTGTATGGGCTTGTCGTAGCGTTGCCGCGCCTCTTCCGCGTCGGCTTCGATCCAGGTGTCTATCCCCTTCACCAGGGCGTGGGACAGGCGCTCTTGCACGCTGCCTTCCCGCCATTGCTGCGTCTCCTCTTGTTGTTTCCGCTCGCCGGTGGCCTTCACGGTTTCGGCAAACGCCACCAGGCGGTCGGTGGCGTCGGCGCGGCGGTTCAGCAAGGCATCTTCAACCCGCTCCAATAGTTCCGAGGGGATCTCGTCGTAAATCCCCAGTTGTCCGGCGTTGACGATGGCCATGTCCATTCCCGCCTGCGTCCCGTGGTAAAGAAAGGCTGAGTGCATGGCCTCCCGCACCGGGTTGTTGCCGCGAAAAGAGAAGGACACATTGCTCAGCCCGCCGCTGACCAGAGCGTGGGGCAGGCGCTCCTTGATCAGGCGGCTGGCCTCGAAAAACGACACGGCGTAGTTGTTGTGCTCCTCCATGCCGGTGGCCACCGTCAGGATGTTGGGGTCGAAGATGATGTCCTCCGGGGGGAAGCCCACCTCGTCCACCAGGATGCGGTAAGCCCGCCGCGCCACCTCGAAGCGCCGTTCCGTGGTGTCCGCCTGGCCCCGCTCATCGAAGCACATCACCACCACGGCCGCCCCGTAGCGTTTGATCAGCCGCGCCTGCTCCCGGAATGGCTCCGCGCCTTCCTTCAGGCTGATGGAGTTCACCACGCCTTTTCCTTGCAGGCAGCGCAACCCGGCCTCGATGACCGGCCAGCGGGACGAGTCCACCATGATCGGCACGCGGCTGATGTCCGGCTCGCTGGCGATCAACAGAAGAAAGTCCCGCATCAACTCCTCGGAATCCAGCAGGGCCTCGTCCATGCACACATCGATCATCTGGGCGCCGTTTTCCACCTGTTGCCGGGCGACCTCCAGGGCCTGGTCCAGCTGGCCGTCCTTGATGAGTTTCAGGAAGCGGGGCGAACCCGCCACATTGGTGCGCTCGCCGATGTTGACGAAGTTGGCGGCGGGGGTGAGGGTCAGCGTCTCCAGGCCGCTGAGCCGGCAATGGGCGGGCAGCTCGGGAACGGCCCGGGGGGGCAGGGCCCGCACTCGCTCTCTCAGCTGGCGGATATGCTCAGGGGTCGTGCCGCAACACCCGCCGACGATGTTGAGAAAGCCGCTCTGAGCAAACTCTTCCAGGATCCCGGCCATGTATTCCGGCGTCTCGTCGTACGCGCCGAATTCATTGGGCAAGCCGGCGTTGGGATGGACGCTGACATGGGTGTCGGCAATGTTGGAAAGCTCCTGAACATGGCCGCGCAACTCCTTGGCGCCTAAGGCGCAATTCAACCCTATGGACAGGGGCGACGCATGCCGGACGGAATGCCAGAAGGCGGCGTTGGTCTGGCCGGTGAGGGTGCGGCCCGAGGCGTCGGTGATGGTGCCGGAGATCATGAGGGGCAGGCGCTTGCCGCTGTTCTCGAAAAAGCGGTCGATGGCGAACAGGGCGGCCTTGGCGTTCAGGGTGTCGAAGATGGTCTCCACCAGCAGGATGTCGGCGCCGCCCGCCACCAGCCCCGCCACGGCGTCGTCGTAGGCCGCGACCAATTCGGCGAAGCTGATATTGCGAAAACCGGGCCGGTTGACATCCGGCGAGATGGAGGCGGTGCGGTTGGTGGGGCCCAGGACGCCGGCGACGAACCGCGGGGCCTCCGGCGTGGCGTAGTCATCCGCCGCGGCCCGAGCCAGGGCCGCCCCGGCGCGGTTCAGTTCCCGCGCCAAATCCTGCAACTGGTAATCGGCCATGGCGATGGCCGTGGAGTTGAAGGTGTTGGTCTCGATGATGTCGGCGCCGGCCTCAAGGAAGGTCCCATGGATGTCCCGAATGAGGTCGGGCTGGGTCAGGGACAACAGGTCGTTGTTTCCCCTCAGTTCGCAACCGTGGTCGGCGAACCGGGCGCCGCGAAAGTCGCTTTCTCCCAGCTCGCAGGACTGAATCATGGTGCCCATGGCGCCATCCAATAGCAGGATGCGTTCTTTCAGCAGGCCGCGCAGTTGGCGTTCGGTTGCGTCAATCATTTACACACGAGTTGGAGTAGGGATGTATTATACCCCTCCCGCCATGATGAAAAAATCGCCGATTTTATTCGCCGCCCTTTTATCCACGCAGGCCGCGGCCGATCTCTCCGACATGAAGGTCTATTCGCCCATCGTCGAGAAGGGCGAGGCCCAGTTGGAGATCATTGGCAACAAGACCCTGGATGGCGATGCGGGGCAAGATGACTTTCAACACCACGAGTTTGAGTTTGAATACGGGGTTACGGATTTTTGGGCCACTTCCATCACCGCCAGCCTGATCAAGCCGGCGGGGCAGTCCCTCAAGTACGACATTCTTGGCTGGGAGAACACCTTGCAACTGACCGAGGAGGGGCGGCGCTGGTTAGACCTTGGCGTTCATTTTGAGATGGAGCTTAACGATGAAGGAGACGAGCCGCACAATCTCGAGGCGCGCCTGTTGTTTCGCCGGGCCAGCGGCGCGTTTGAGCATATCCTGAACCTGAATTTTGAACAGGCCCTAGGAAACGGCGCCGACGAAGGCGTCGAACTGGAATACATCTGGCGCACAAAAAGGTTTCTGAGCGAGGATGTGGCCGTGGGGTTTCAGGGTTTCGGCTCGGTGGGGGAGCTCAAGGCCTTAGAAGCGCTGTCCGAGCAGGACCACAGGTTAGGGCCGGCCTACTACCACACCCTGCATATCGGTGGGATGGAGGTGGAGCTCAACCTGATCTGGTTGTTGGGACTGACCGCCGGCAGTCCCGCTCACATCCCGCACTGGCAAATAGAAATCGGCTTTTGAACAGGGCAGGGCCGCCGCGCCTTGTCCCACTGGCGTCTCTGGGTCGATTTTAGCGGTTGGGGGTGTGGCCGCAGGCCATGCCGGCAATGATCATCTTTTGGATGTTGGACGCCCCTTCCACCACTTGCAGCGACTTGGCGTCGCGGTAGAACCGCTCCGCCGGGTATTCCGTGGAATAGCCGTAGGAGCCAAAGATCTTCATGCACTCGTTGGCGGCATGGGCCGCGGCCTCAGAGGCGGCCAGCTTGGCCACGGAGGTTTCGAACTGATTGGGTTTGCCTTGGTCTTTAAGCCAGGCGGCTTTATAGACCAGGAGTTGCGCGGCTTGGTGCTCCACCACTAGGTCGGCGATCTGGGCCTGTATCATCTGATGATGGGAGAGAGGCTTGCCAAACTGCTTGCGCTCGTTGGCGTAATCAACAGCCAGTTGCAAGGCACCGCCGGCAACGCCCAAAGCGCCCGCCGCGCAACCTATGCGGGTGTTGCCAAGTTGCCACATGCACATCTTGAAGCCGTTGTTCAATTCGCCTAACAGGGCCTCTTTGGGCAGGCGGGCGCCCTCGAAGACGAACTCGCCGGTGGGGGAGCAATGCAGGCCCAGCTTGGTGTCTATGGGCCGGCTTGAACAACCTTCCAGATTTTTGGGTTCGATGATGAAACAGCTGATGCCCTTGTTGCCTTTGTCCCGATCTGTGTAGGCGTACAGCAGGCCAGCGTCGCCCACCTGGGCGTTGGAGATCCAGATCTTGCTGCCATGCAGTTCGTAGTGATCGCCCCGGTCTATGGCGTGAGTTTTCATGGAAGCCACATCGGAGCCGGTGTCCGGCTCGGTCATGGCGAAGAAGCCCATTTTCGTTCCGTTGATCCAGCCTGAGAGGTATTTTTCTTTTTGCTCGTCTGTGCCGAAGCGGGCCACCGACAAGGGGGCGCCAAGGTTCTGCATGTTGAAGGGCAAGCGCCAGGAAGCGGACACCTGAGCGATTTGCTCCGCCATGAGGGCGGATTCCAGAAAACCCATGCCGTTGCCTCCCAGCTCTTCCGGCAAGGCGCAGGAGAAAAATCCCAGCTCCCCCATTTTCGCCACGCGCTCCAGTTTGAACTCGTGGTTTTTCTCCTCTTCTTCCAAGGTGGGCGCGATGTCTTCCAGGGCAAACCGCTGGGCGGTCTCCTGAACCAGTCGCTGTTCCTCGGTCAATTCAAAAAACATGATGTGTCTCCGTTATCGCGCCTCAGGCGGCTCCAGGGCGGCGCATAGGGTTGGCTATAGGCGGCAAAGTCATGTTGGGGCGCGGCGGCTTGACGCTGTTGCGGCGCGCTCACTCTATGGACAGGAGCCGCTGGTCTTCTTCCACGCTGTCGCCTTCCTTCACATAGATGGCTTGCACCTTCCCGTCGCAGGGGGCGTACACGGGCGTCTCCATCTTCAGGGCTTCGATGACCAACACTTCATCGTCTTCTTCCACCGCGTCGCCTGGCGCCACGGTGATCTTCCAGATGGCGCCGGACAAGGGCGCCAGGACTTCTTCCGCCATGGTTGTTCTCGCTTTATTTCAACAGGGTTAAGAATATGCCCGCCGCGATGACGGTGCCAATCACGCCGGCGATGTTCGGCCCCATGGCGAACATGAGCAGGTAGTTTTTCTTGTCGGCCTGCGCGCCGATTTTCTGCGCCACCCGGGCCGCCATAGGCACCGCCGACACGCCGGCGGCCCCCACCAAGGGGTTGATTTTAGCAGTGGTGAAGAGATTCATCAATTTCGCCAACAGGATGCCGCTTGCCGTGCTGATGATGAACGCCAGCAGGCCCAGGCAAAAAATCAAGATGGCGTCCCGGCGCAGGAAGCTGTCCGCGCTCATGGTCGCGCCCACGCTGACGCCTAAAAAGAGGGTGACGATGTTCAGCAGGGAGTTTTGCGCGGCGTCGGTCAGGCGCTCCACCACCCCGGACTCGCGGAACAGGTTGCCCAACATGAACATGGCTATCAACGGCGCCGAGGCTGGCACCATGAGCATGATCGCCAGAGCCGCGATGATGGGAAACAACAGCTTCTCTCGAGGGCCCACCTTGCGGCCCTTCTTCATTTTGATCTTGCGCTCGTTTTCCGTGGTCAGCAGGCGCATGACAGGCGGTTGCAGGAGCGGCACCAGGGCCATGTAGGAGTAGGCGGCCACGGCGCAGGGCCCTAACAGATGGGGCGCCAACTCGGCCGCTATGAAGATGGTGGTGGGGCCGTCGGCGCCGCCGATGATGCCTATGGTGGCAGCCTCTTCCAGGCTGAAACCCATGCCGCAGGCGAGAAAGAAGGTCAGATAGACGCCCACTTGCGCCCCGGCCCCCAAGAAAATCAGGCGCGGTTGCGAGAGCAGGGGGCCGAAGTCGGTCAAGGCCCCCAGGCCCAGAAAGATCAAGGGCGGGATGATGCGCCATTCCACCCCATAGTGGTAGAAGCGCCAGATCAAGCCTTCCCCGGGGGCCATCAGCTGAGTCAGGGGCAGGTTGGCGAGCAGGATGCCAAAGCCGATAGGCAACAGCAACAGGGGTTCGTATTTCTTGGTGATGGCGAGATAGATCAGCGTCAATCCTATGGCCCACATCAGGACCATGCCGGGGGTGACGGCGAAGATCCCCATGCCCTCAATAAACGCCATCACTCCGTCCTGTCGCCGTCTGCCGCGGCCGGCTCTTTGGCCTCAGGCAGGCGCGCCAAGAGTTTCAGCGCGAGATACAATGCGCCCATGCCGGCGAACACGCCGGCGATGCCGTTGAGAAAGACTTCCAGGGCCGCGCTCACAGCCTGCTCATCCCTTGATGAGACGGGGCAGGAGCAACTGATGTTTGGGACAGACGGAGCGCGGATTTTGGTAGGCCGCCCCGGCGAAGGCCGTGAGATAGTCCCGCAACCCCGCCAAGGAAGCGACCTCATCCACCAGGCCGTGGCGCGCGCAGTGTTCCGGGCTGGAATGGGCCCGGTATTGCTCCGCCAATGCGTTCATCTTTTCCGCCACCGCGTCCAGGGGCCGGCCCGCCTCTTTTTCCTTGACCGCGCGCCGGGCGTACATGGCCACCGCGGCGGTTTCGCCGTGCATGACCGCGATCTCGGTGGCGGGCGTGCCAAGTGTGAAGGCGTTGTGGCGATTCGCCGTCGGCCCTCCCATGAGGTAGTGGGCGGCGGCGGTGCCTTTCCTCAAGACCACCAACATCATGGGCAGGTCCGTTTGCTGTATGGAGTAGATCAGGGCCTGGCCCAGTCCCAACAGCTCGGCCTTTTCCGCCAAGTCGCCCACATCGATGCCAGAGGTGTCCTGAAACCAGACCAGGGGAACGCGGTCGCGGCCGCAGTGGGTGACAAACTCGTTCATCTTGATCAGGCCCTGGCGATAGAGTTTGCCCCCCATGCCCGGATAGTCGGCGTATTCCGGGTAGCCCTTGCCCAGGTAGCCGGAGCGGTTGCCTATGCAGCCCACCAGCTGGCCGTCCAGGCGGCACAGCCCGGCATAGACCTCAGGCCCGTAGTCCGGGCGGAATTCCGCATGTTCGCTGGCGTCAACCAGGCGCGCCAGCACCTGCTCGAAGTCGTACACCTCTTTGGCGTTGCAAGGCAGCAGGCTGTACAGATCCTCCGGCGGGTAGGCGGGCGCCGCTGGCGCCGCCACCCGAAAGAAACGGGGCTGATAGGCGGGAATGGCTTCCATATACTCCTTGAGGCCGTCCAGGACGCCGGTCTCTTCCTCATAGACCTCAGAGAAAAAGCCGGTTTCGTGATAGTGGGTCTCCACCCTGCCCGGCGGCTTGGCGCTGAAGGCGCGGGCCTGCTCCACCAGCTCCTCTAACATGGCGGCGTCAAACCCGCCTTTGGGCGTCATGCCGGAGACGATGCCGGCGCCGCCGACGGCGATGTTGGCGTCTTTGTGGGCCAGGAGCAGGGTGGGGCTGATGCCGTGGTAGCCGCCGCCGGCGGGGTTGGTGCCGTAGATCCCCGCCAACACCGGAATGCCCAGCTGGTTCAGCTCGGCGTTGCGGAAGAAAGGCGCGCCGGCGCCGCGCCGGTCGGCGTAAAACTTTTCCTGCTCGTCCAATTTCGCCCCGCTGCAATGCACCAGCCAGATCAGCGGGATGTTGAGGCGCTTGGCCAAATGGGTCGCCCGCAAGATGTTCTCGGACTGACCCGGCAACCAGGCCCCCGCCATGACCTTGTTGTCGAAGCCGATCACCACCGCCCAGCGCCCGGAGACTTTGGCCATGCCATCCACCACATTGGTTGCGCCGTTTTTGTTGCCTTGGGGATTGTAGAGGCTGCGCAGGGGCCGCCAAGTGCCGGGGTCGATGAGATAGTCCAACCGTTGCCAGACCGTCATTACCCCCCGCTGGTTCATCTGCTCAGTGGAAAAGCCGGCGTCCTCGATGTCCTGCTTCAGTTGCTCGAGCCGCGCCTCCACCTGTTTCAGTTGCGCCATGCTGGCGGCGGCGCGGCGCGCCCGCGCCGGCTTCAGGGCCTTGCCCAGGGGCCTCATGTTCTCGAAATAGGGCTTCATCCAAGGCCTTGCCGTTCCCCGTCTCCGCTTTTGACGGTGTCCAAGGTTTTCATCACTGTGGCGACCATGGCGCCGATGTCCCCCAGGTTGGAGGGCAGAATCAAAGTGTTGTTGGTGCGGGCCAGTTCGCCGAATTCCTTGACATATTGCTCGGCGACCCGCAGGTTGACCGCGTCCGCGCCGCCGGGTTGGCTGATGGCCTCGGCGATTTTTTTCAGACCGTCCGCCGTGGCCTGGGCGATCAAGGTGATTTCCTGGGCCTTGCCTTCCGCCTCGTTGATCTGCTTTTGCTTCTGCGCTTCCGACAGGTTGACGATCTCCTGTTGCTCGCCTTCCGACACATTGATCTTGGCTTGGCGCTCGCCCTCGGACTGGGCCACCACGGCGCGCCGCTCCCGCTCCGCCCGCATCTGTTTTTCCAGGGCGTCTTGGACGGAGGCGGGAGGCACGATGTCCTTGATCTCATAGCGAAGCACCTTCACGCCCCAGGGTTCCGAGGCCCGATCCAGCACCTCCACGACCTGGGAGTTGATGGTTTCGCGCTCCTCGAAGGTGCGGTCCAGGTCGATCTTGCCGATCTCGGAGCGCAGGGCCGTCTGCGCCAGCTGAGTGGTGGCGTTGGTGTAGTCTTCTATGCCGTAGCTGGCCTTGCGGGCGTCCACCACCTGCATGTACAGGATGCCGTCAACGGACACCGCGATGTTGTCCTTAGTGATGCAGGTCTGAGAGGTCACATCCACCGCCTTTTCCTTCATGGAATGGCGATACGCCACCTTGTCCAGGAACGGGATCAGGATGTGGAAACCGGCGTCCAGGGTGCGGGAATACTTGCCCAACCGCTCAATGACGAACTGCACCCTTTGCGGCACGATGCGCGCCGTTTTCACGAGCGCGACAATGACTAATATGGATAAGCCGATGGCAAGCAACAAACTCATTTTTTCACCCCCTTTCGATGATTAGAATGGCGCCCTCGCGGCCGACGATCTTCACCGAGGCGCCGCTTTCAAACTGCTCGCCTCCCCCTGAGCGGGCGTCCCACTGGGCGCCCCGGTAGGACACCCGGCCGACGCCCGCCGAAGCCTCATCGAACCCGGACACCACTTCGGCCCGGTAGCCGATGAAGTCATCGTCCCTGTCCGTGGCCTGGGTGGTCACGGAGCGGCCCGCGAACCAGGACTTGAACCGGTTGCGCAACAGCAACAAGGACCCCACTGAAACCACTGAGAACACGATGAAAGGCAACCCGCCCTCGTTGGCCATGCCGGCCCAAAGCAACAGGCCCGTCGTCAGCGCGCCAATGCCAAAAAACAGGATGAAGAAGGTGGGCAACGCGAACTCCACTAGGATGAGCGCGAGGCCCAGCAGGGTCCAGATGAGTTCAGGGGCGATGACTTCCATGATCGATATTGTGGCGAGACATGGCGGCAGTATAAACCCAACCGGCAGGGTACAGCAAGTAGGCCGGAGCTACCCTTTTAGCTTGTTAGTTTTCCGCCATCTCGCAACTATTTTAGCGACGGAAGTTTTTCGTTAGACAACTGGCGCGACAAGTGAAGGAAGGAGTGTGCAAACAGCACATGACTGACTGAACGCGGAAGCGCCAGGCAGGATAACGGAAAATTAACAAGCTAAAACTTGGGGGCAGGGCTTTTTACGACATCCTGTAAATCCATCCTTGGACGCTCTCGGTGCGGCCATCCGGGCCGCACAGGGTCTTAAAAGTCCTTACCCCCAAGCTAGGCCCTCGTTTGTCGCGCCAGTTGCCTGGCGGAAAATTAACAGGCCAAAAAAATTGACAGGGCTGAAGGGATGCCTCATACTTCCCATTGCGTCCCGAACAGCTCGCGCCTATGGCCTGCTGATTGGGACCACGGGTTGTCCCTGTAAGTTAGGGGCATTTAAGCGGATGGCAAGGAATTCCGCGCCGAAACCGGCCTGGGAACTTGCCTTTGTTTTGAAGGTGAAGAATATGCAACCTAATGTGACTTTCAACACTCACAAGGCGGTAAAAGCCTTGAAAAACTCGGGGTTTGACGAGAAGCAGGCCGAGAGCGTCGTGGAAACCATAGACAAAGCGGTCAACGAGACGGTGGCCACCAAGACCGATCTCGCGTTGCAGGGGGCCAAGATTGATGCCCTGAGAGAGACCGTCGAGGGCATCCAGGAGAACATCGGCAAAAACATGGCCACCAAGGACGACCTTAAGGCCCTGGCCACCAAGGAAGAGCTTCGGGCCCTGAGAAAGACCGTCAAAACCGAGATTGCGAATCTTGAGACGCGGATGCTGAGAATGATATTGCTCCAAACGCTGGTTTTGGTCGGCACGCTCGGCACGCTCTTCGTTGCGGTTGTCAAGTTGCTGTAAGCAACCCGCGCCAGGCAGGATGGCGGAAAACTGCAACTATTTTAGCGACGGAAGTTTTTCGTCAGGCAACTGGCGTGACGAGCGAGCGAGGGAGTGTATGTCAAATACATGACCGAGCAAGCGAGGAAACGCCAGGACGTATGGCGGAAAACTAACAAGCTAAAAGGGGCGTAGCTTGGGGGCAGGGCTTTTAAGACCCTGTGCGGCCCGGATGGCCGCACGAGAGCGTCCAAGGATGGATGGACAGCGTGTCGCAAAAAGCCCTGCCCCAAGCTAGGCCCTCAGGTGTCGCGCCAAGCAGGATGGCGGATGTAACAAGCTAAAACGAAAAAATGCTGTTATAATTGCCATAGATAGCAAGCGCAGGGGAAGGTTTTCATGTCAGACCACATCGTGAACGAAGGCGGGACGGACGCGGCGGCAACCACCGAAACAAGTGCCGCATTGGTCGTTGGCGAGATCTTCAACGGCCACCTCGACGGCTCCGACGACCACGACTGGATTCGGGTGGAGCTGGCGGCGGGCGCTTCCTACATGATCAGGGTCGAGCCACGGGATCCTGACGGCTCTGGTCCGCAGGGGGCGGCGGCAGACACGGCGCTGGAGATTTTCAACGCCGATGGCGACCGCGTTGCGAGGAAGGACGATTTGACCGTTGCCGATGAGGCCCGATACCCCGGAGCCGACGCCAAGCACCCGATAGTGATGTTTGAGCCGGAGACGGCTGGCGTCTATTACCTCAGCGTCAGCAGTTTCGCCGGGGTTGCCGCCACCGACAATTCCGGCGGCTACTCGCTTGAACTCACCCAGATGACGCCATTAGACCCGAACCGGGACATGGCGCTGACCGGCACGGCGGGAGCCGACAAGCTCGTGGGCGCGGGGGGCGAGGACAATATCAAAGGCGGCGCGGGCGACGACTTCTTGAGCGGCGGCGGCGAGAATGACACTTTGGAGGGCGAGGCGGGGGATGACACCCTGGAGGGCGGCCCGGGCCGGGACACCCTGGATGGCGGCGCCAACGGCGTCGCCGGGGACACCATCACCTACGCCGGTTCCGCTGAAGCTGTGCGGGTGAATCTCGTCACGGCCGAGGCCACGGGGGGCGATGCCGAGGGCGATGTGATCATGAATATCGAGAACATCATCGGTTCCGCGGGGGATGACTGGTTGCGGGGCGACGCTAACGACAACGCGCTGACCGGCGGGACGGGGGATGACACACTCATAGGGGGCGGCGGCAACGATGCGCTGACCGGCGGGGAGGGCGAGGACACCCTGAACGGTGGCGAGGGAGACGACACGCTAAATGGCGGGGCAGGGGCTGACACGATCACCGGCGGCCCGGGCGGGGACACTATCTCTTACGCGGGTTCGGATGGGGCGGTGGACATTCGCCTCAGCACCGGCCATGCGTCCGGCGGCCACGCCGAGGGCGATGACTATAGCGATGTTGAACATGTCACTGGCTCTGACCACAACGACCGGCTGGCTGGCGACAACAGGCCCGCAGGCGCCTCGACGGGCGGCGACAACACCCTGAGCGGCGGCGGCGGCGATGACGAGATTTACGGCGGCAGCGGCGACGATGCGTTGAACGGCGATGGGGGAGACGACACGCTGCACGGCGGCGCGGGCGGCGATACCCTGAATGGCGGCGCGGGGGACGACACGCTGATAGGCGGGCCGGGCGCTGACAGCTTCACCGGCGGCGCCGGCGAGGACACCGTCTCCTACGCCACGGCGCGAGACGAGAAGGTCACCGTGAATCTCTCGCAGACTGCAAGCGCCGCGCCAGCAGACCCGAACAATCCCAGTCATTCAGACGGCGATTACTTTCCCACCGGCCACGGTGTGGAGAATGTCATAGGCAGTCCACGGGGCGACGCGATCACTGGCGATGACGGCCCCAACAAGCTGTGGGGCGGCGCGGGCGCGGACACGCTGACTGCCTTTGCTGGCAATGACGCCATAGATGGCGGCCCTGGCGGGGACTCTATAAATGGCGGCGTTGGCGAGGACACCGTGACCTACGAGAATTCGGACGCGGGCGTTCGGGTCACAGTCAACGCGGCCACCGGCAACGAGGGCGGCGAGGCCGAGGGCGACCGGCTCAGCAGGGTTGAGAATCTTCGCGGCTCTGACTACTCCGACCGGCTGTTCGGCGATAGCGGAAATAACAAGCTGTCCGGCGGCGCCGGCGATGACAGGATAGTGGCGAACGCAGGCGATGACACGGTGGAGGGCGGCGCGGGGGCGGACACCATGGATGGCGACCTGGATGCGTATCCGACGACCACCGTGGCGTCGGACACCTTGTCTTACGCGAGTTCCGCCGGTGCTGTGACCATAGACCTGTCCGGTCAGCAGGCGGCGGCGAACGCGTCGGCTTCGCAACAGCGGGCCCATTACGCCACTGGCTCAGGGGGCGATGCGGTTGGGGACAAGTTCCGGGGCTTTGAGAATGTCACGGGCGGCATGGGCAACGACCGGCTGACTGGGGATGGCTGGAACAACATCCTGATTGGCGGCCCGGGGGCGGACCGGTTGGATGGCGGCGCGCTTTTTGCAACCGCCGGCGCGGATGGCCAGCTGGGGACGGACGACGATGGGACGATGCCTGACCAGGACACCGTCTCCTACGCCGGTTCCACTGCGGGCGTTGTCATCACCTTTTCCGAGAGAAGGCTCAACAATGAGGATGTTGCCATTGGCGCGGGTTCGGGCGGCGATGCTGAGGGGGATCGGTTGCTGAACATCGAGCATGTGGTAGGCACGGCGCACGATGACACTTTCATCGCCAGCAACACGAGCCAGCTATTTGATGGCGGCGCGAACGCGACCATGGACGACCCCATGACGCGTGATGTTGATGAACGCATAGACAGCGACACCGTCTCCTACGCCAACCTGGAGGAGAGTGTCAGCTTGGTTCTGGGCACAGCGAATTATGTGCGCCTCGAAAACGCCATTGGGGGCAGCGGCGATGACATCCTGACGGGAGAGGGCGGCTCTAACAGACTAGAGGGCGGCGCCGGCGCGGACTCCCTGGGCGGCATGGGTGGCGCTGACACCCTGATAGGGGGAGCCGGCGTTGACACCCTGAATGGCGGGTCTGGCAACGACCTAATTATCGGCGGCGGCGGCGCGGACACCATAAATGGCGGCGATCATGTTCATGTAATTGATGGCCGGGGTCGCCGCCCAAACCAAGCTCACGAGGATATGATTATCGCCTTTATTCAGGCGTCTCCTGGCGTCGCCAATGTCACCGACCCGGCCCGTGGCTATGATGGCGACACGCTCTCCTACGCGGGTTCAAACAGGGGCGTCGATGTGACGCTTGCAGGTGTGGTGATAAATTTTGAGGGCCCGGACGGAGGCTACTATACCGGGGACGAGTACTGGCCGCAATCTTTTACTCCTCAGCCAGCAGAAGGGGGGCATGCCGCAGGCGATACAGTTCAGGGCACAATCGAAAACCTCATCGGTTCTGACCACAATGACACCCTCACGGGCAATGGGGGAGGCAACGCCATTACTGGCGGCAAAGGCGATGACATTATGGATGGCAATGGCGCGAACGCTATTAACACTGGCTCGAGAGGCGAATTTGGCGATGTGTTCATTTTCGCGCCCGGCGACGGCAGGGATGTTATCAAGTACTTTGATGCAACCTCCACCTCATCCAGGGGAGAAGACCGCATCGATGTCAGGGCCTTCAACTTCAATAGGGAGGGCGTGACTACGTTAGCGCAACTCACTGAAAGGAATGAGGGCTTTTCCGTCTCTGTGACGGATCTTGACGGCGACGAGGCCAAGGATGACACGCTGATCTCCCTGCCTGGCGGCGGCGAAATCCATTTGCTTGACAGGACTGGATTGGACATCGATCATTTCATCTTCGACCTGATTTAGCTTGTTAATTTTCCGTTATCCTGCCTGGCGCTTCCGCGTTCAGTCAGTCATGTGCTTTATGCACACTCCTTCCTTCACTTGTCGCGCCAGTTGTCTAACGAAAAATTTCCGTCGCTAAATGCTCGTCACGCCAGTAGCCTGACGAAAAATTTCCGTCGCTAAATGCTTGTAGTTTTCCGCCATGCGTCCTGGCGTTTCCTCGCTTGCTCGGTCATGTGCTATTTGCACACTCCCTCGTTTGCCGCGCCAGTTGTCTGGCGAATGTTCCGTCGCTAAATTCCGGCACTAAAATTGTCTGCTATAATGCCCGGCAAGCGCATTAGCGACGGAGGGTGAAGATGCAGATGAGACACCACCACGACTACACCAATGACCAACTGGCGGACCTGGTGCAGGCAGACCGGGTGCATAGAAAACTCTACACCGATCCAGCGATTTTTGACCTGGAGATGGAGCGGATCTGGGGCCGAGCCTGGATCTACCTGGGGCATGAAAGCCAGATCAAGGCGCCAGGCGATTATTTAGCCACTCACATAGGCAGGCAACCAGTCATTCTCATCCGGCACACGGACGGCAAAGTCCGCGTGCTGTTCAACCGTTGCAGCCACAAGGGCGCGCAAGTGCTGGGAGAGGGTTGCGGCTCCGCGCCAAAGTTGCGGTGCAGCTACCACGGCTATGTGTTTGACACCGCTGGCGAACTGATCCACATCCCCAAGGAAGAAGGCTACGCCGCCACCGGCTTCGGCAAGGGCAAGCCGGAGTTCAACCTGCGCCAAGTTCCCCGGGTCGATAGCTACCACGGCCTGATCTTCGCCAGCCTGGAGTCGGAAGGCCCTGATTTGAAGACCTGGCTGAGCGGCGCGGCGGCCTCCATAGACAACCTGGTGGAGCGCTCGCCTGAGGGCCGCATAGAGATCGCCGGCGGCTGTTTCCGCTACCTGCACGATTCCAACTGGAAGATGTTTGTGGAAAACCTGAACGACGCCATGCACCCCATGGTGGTGCATCAGTCTTCCAGCGGCACCGCCAAGCGCGTGTTCGATGAAAACCTGCAGGAAGGGGACGCCGTGCCTTTTGAACTGGAGATGTTGGCGCCGTTCACCAATAACTATGACTTCTTCGACCAGATGGGTCTGACCGCCTGGGACTACGGGCACAGCGTCACCGGCGGCGAGTACAGCATCCATTCCGCCTATTCCCCCATCCCCGGTTACATGGAGGCCCTGACGGCAAAGCATGGCGAACAGCGCGCCAAGGAGATCCTCGCGGTCAACCGCCACAACACCGTGGTCTATCCCAGCTTCACCTTGAAGGGCGTGATCACCTCCATTCGCATCGTCAAGCCCGTCGCCGTGAACCGCACCGTGATCGAGTCCTGGGTGTTCCGGCAGGTGGGAGCGCCGGAGGAGTTGTTTCAGCGCTCCATCACCTACTGCAACCTGATCAATTCTCACGCCAATTTGGTGGGCCCTGATGACTACGAGGCCTATCATCGCCTGCAACAGGGCTTGCAGACCGATGACAGCAACGAGTGGGTGAGTCAGCATCGTTATTCCGGTCAGGACCGGGTGGATGAGGATGGCGTCAAACACGCCGCCGGCACCTCTGACATGGTGTTTCGCCACCAGTTTCAGACCTGGAAAGACTACATGGTCGGGTCGGGCGCCGGGGCCGGCGGATGAGCGTCGCCGCCATGGTTGAACAGCCTGGCGCTGAAGTCAGCGCGCCTGCGCTCAGGGAGGTGGAGCGGTTTTTGTTCCATGAGGCGCGCCTGTTGGACGAGCAACGCTGGGAAGAGTGGAGCGCCTTGTATTTGGACGACGCCGAGTACTGGGTGCCCGCCGCGCCAGAGCAGCCGGACCCCCAAAACCACATCTCCTTGATCTACGAGACGGGGTTGCTCCGCGCCGTGCGGGTGAAACGGTATCAACACCCGAACGCCTTTTCCCTTCAACCCAAGCCCCGCAGCGCGCACCTGGTGGGCAATGTGATGTTGGACCAGTGGGATGGCGCGGCGTGGGTCGTCAACTCGCGCTTCATCATGTTGCAATACCGCCGGGAGAAGCAGGATGTGTTTGCGGGGGCCTACACGCACCGGTTGCGGGTGGAGCGGGACGGGTTCAGGATCGCCTCCAAACGGGTGGATTTGATCAACTGCGACGCGCCCTTGGAGAACATCCTGATTTATCTGTAGCGGCCCGGCCGGGGCAAGGTTCAATCACACGATCCCATGAGGGCGGCATGAACGCGGTGTTCGATGAATTCCTGAAGACCGAAGCGCAGGTTTCGGCTCAGGCGTTTCTGCACATCCCGCATCAGGCCACAGCGGGCTATCACGACGGCCCCATTGATTACGCCTACGGGGAGGCCCTGGAGGCGGCGCAGGCGCTGAGGGAGGGATACGCCGTTGCCGGCTACGGCCCGGGCCGGCGGGTCGCCCTGATGTTGGACAACCGGGCCGAGTTTTTTCTGCACTTTTTGGCGCTGAACAGCTTGGGGGCCAGCATCGTGCCGGTCAATTCCGGGTTCTCCGCTAATGAGATGGCGTATGTGATCGCCCACAGCGACTCTTGCCTGGTGCTGTGCCTGCCCGAATACCTGGAGCGGACGCGACAGGCCCTGGCGGGCGCGGAGACGCAGGCGCCGGTCATAGATTCCGCTTCCCTTGACGCCTTGCCCTCTCCTTGCGCCGCGCCCCCTCCTGAGGCCGCGTCATCCCCCCAGCCGAGCCAGGAGCGGGAGGCCGCCGTGCTGTACACCTCCGGCACCACAGGCGCGCCCAAGGGCTGCATGCTCAGCAACGAGTACTTCACCTGCATGGGCCAGTGGTACGCCGAGATAGACGGCTATTGCGCCCTGAGCTACGGCGCGGAAAGGATGTTGACGCCCTTGCCTTTGACGCACATGAACGCCTTGTGCTCCATGATGGCCATGATCATGAGCGGTGGTTGCATCATCCAGCTGGATCGTTTCCACGCCTCCACCTGGTGGGAGACGGTGCGCGCCTCGAGAGCCACCTGTCTGCATTATTTGGGGGTGATCCCCGCTATACTTTTGAACCTGCCAGAGTCCCCGGAGGATGACCTGGGGGGGCAGATCAAGTTCGGTTTCGGCGCGGGGGTGGATCCCAAGCACCTGCAGCGTTTCGAGCAACGCTTCGGTTTCCCGCTGGTGGAGGGCTGGGCCATGACGGAGACCGGCGTTTATGTGTGCATCACCGCCAACAAGGAGCCGCGGCATATCGGAACGCGCTGCCTAGGACGGCCCCCTGAGGGCGCGCAATGGCGCCTGGTGGATGAGCAGGGACAGGATGTTCCGCCGGGGCAGCCCGGCGAATTGTTGGTGCGCGCGCAAGGCGACAACCCGCGCCGAGGTTTCTTCTCCGGTTACTACAAGGATCGGGAGGCGACGGAGCGGGCCTGGGAAGGCGGGTATTTTCACACCGGCGATGTCATGCGCGTCAGCGCGGACGGCTCTTTTCACTTTGTTGACCGGCGCAAGAACATCATCCGCCGCAGCGGCGAGAACATCGCCGCGGTGGAAGTGGAGAACGCGCTGTTTCAGCATCCCGCCGTGGCCCAGTGCGTTGTCGCGCCGGTGTATGACGAGTTGCGGGGGGAGGAAGTGGGGGTTTGCCTCATTTTAGGGGACAGCGCCTCGCCCGGCGCGGACACGGCCCGGGAATTGCTCCATTTTTGCTGGGAAAAACTGGCTTATTACAAGGCGCCTGCTTATTACATGTTCTGTTCCGAGTTGCCCATGACCGCCTCGCAAAAAATCCGGCGCGGCGAGGTCAAGGCCCTCGCGGCCCGCATGGTGGAGGCCGGCGACTGCGTGGATCTGCGGGAGGCCAAGCGCCAACAACGGCGCGACCCTAACGGCCCCCAGGCCCGCTGAGGGGCGGGGTCGAGCGGCGCGCAAGCCCAAGAACAATATGCGAACCCAATCTTATGAGGGCGTGGCTCTGACGGCGCCGGCCCGATTGCCCTACGCGCGCCGCAGCGAACGGGGCGCGGCATGGTTTGCCGGCAAGACCTTTGCCGCGTTGACGGCGGCGGCGGGCCTGCGCAAAGAGGAGATAGACGGCTTGGCTCTCGCCAGCTTCACCATGGCGCCGGACAGCGTCGTCAGCCTGGCGGGACAGCTGGGGATCGCGCCCCGGTGGTTGGAGCAGTTTCCGCTGGGAGGCGCCAGCGGCCCGGTGGCGGCGCGGCGGGCGGCGCGGGCGGTGCAGGCGGGGGACGCCGAGGTGGTGGCATGCATAGGCGCGGACACCGCCAATGCGGACAGCTTCTCGAATTTGATCGAAAATTTCAGCCGCTTTTCCATGGATGCGGTCTATCCCTACGGGGCCGGCGGGCCCAATGTGGTCTTTGCCTTGATCACCCGCCATTACATGGAAAAGTACGGCGCCCAGCCTGAGGATTTTGGCAGGATCTGCGTGGCTCAGCGGGAAAACGCCCTGGCGGCTGGCGCGGCCATCTTCGACAAGCCCCTGTCCATGGAGGATTATCTGCAGGCCCGCCCCATCAGCGAACCCCTGCGCCTGTTTGATTGCGTGATGCCCGTTGCCGGGGCCGAGGGCTTTTTGGTGATGAGCGTGGAGCGGGCCGAGGCCCTGGGGTTGCCGTACGCCGTCATGTTGGCGGCGGGGGAGAGGCACAACGCCTGGTTTGACGACGATGTGCATTTTCGCGGCGGCTGGGGGCTGTGCCGCGATGAGCTGTACGAGGCGGCGGGCTTAGGGCCCGGCGACATCGATTTCCTGCAAACTTATGATGACTACCCGGTGGTTGTCATGTTGCAACTGGAAGACCTGGGCTTTTGCGAAAAAGGGCAGGCCCCGGCCTTCGTTCGCAACGCGCCCTTGACCTGGAACGGCGGGGGATTGCCTCACAACACCTGCGGCGGGCAACTCTCCGCCGGGCAGGCGGGGGCCGCCGGCGGGTTTTTAGGCACGGTGGAGGCTATCCGCCAGCTGACCAGCCAGGACTTGCCCAATCAGGTGGCGGGCGCGAAAACGGGGATGGCGAGCGGTTACGGCATGGTGGATTACGACCGCTGTTTGTGCGCCAGCGTGGTGATCCTGGGGCGCGGGTCGCCATGAAGGCTAAGGCGGGGCCGCCGGTCAAACGCTCGGCCTTGTGGCGTGAGGTCAATCAGGCGGCGGCGGAGGGCCGGTTCAAATTGCCGGTCTGCAGGGCCTGTGGACGAGTCCACTATCCGCCGCAGGAGTTTTGCCGCGCCTGCCTGGGGGATGACTGGGCCTGGGAAGCGGTGAGCGACACTGGCACGGTGCTGTCCTGGACAGTGAGCCACGCCAGCCTCAATCCCTTCTTCAAGGCCCGGTTGCCGTTGCGCGTCGGCAGCGTGAAATTGGACTGCGGGCCGGTGTTGTTGGCGCACCTGTCGGCGGCCTGCTCGAAGGCGGGGAGCAGGGCGCGGGTGACGGGCCGCCCGGATCCCTCGGGGCAAGTCGTCTTTTTCGCCACGCCGCCGGAAGATGACTCGTTGGCTGAATTCGCCGCGCTGTTGCAAGCATGATTACCCTATAAACTTCCTTGGAGAATTGACATGACAGAGAATGGCAAGACGGTTGTGATCACCGGCGGCAACCGGGGCATAGGCGCGGATCTCACCCGGCGGTTTTTGGACGACGGCTTCCAGGTGGTCAACATCTCGCGGAAGGCGCCGGACTTTTCCCACGAACGCCTGAGCAATTACGAGGCGGACCTCGCGGACCGGTCCGCGGCGGCAAGGGTTGGCGCCGCCATCGCGGCGGAGCGCAAGGCGACGTATTTTGTGCATAACGCGGGGGTGATCCGGCCCGACCTGCTGGAGGATGTGAAGCTGGAGGACCTGGACTATTTGACGGAGTTGCACATAGGCAGCGCCATTGTTCTGGCGCAGTGTTTCACGCCGGCCATGCGGGACGCGGGGTTCGGACGCATCGTCCTGATTTCGTCCCGGGGCGTCCTGGGCCTGGTCACCCGCACCAATTACGCGGCCACCAAGGCGGGCCAGATAGGACTGACCCGCACCTGGGCCTTGGAACTGGCGGCGGCCGGGATCACGGTGAACTGCGTCGCCCCCGGCCCCATCGTGACGGACATGTTCCACGACCTGGTGCCGGAGGACAGCGAACAGAAGACCCGGATCGCCCAAAGCGTGCCAGTCAAGCGCCTGGGGACTCCTGAGGATGTGGGCCGGGTCGTCAAGTTCCTGTGCGAGGAGGAAAGCGGCTTCATCACGGGGCAGACCTGGTATGTCTGCGGCGGTGCCAGCCTGGGCTCATTGGCTCTGTAAGACCCGGCGCCGGCGCGCCGCCGGGCTTGCAGGCAGCCCCGCGGCGTTTGCCTGTTTCAGACCTGCCGGCCTTGCCCCCGCCAGTAGGGGGCCCGCAGGCGAGGCTTGTCCACTTTGCCCATGGCCAAGCGGGGCAGTTTTTCCATGAACACGATTTTTTTCGGTTTTTTATAGCTCGCTATCAGCTGGCGGCAGTGTTCCACCAACTCATCCGCCTGGACCCCGTGGCCTTCGTTTAACACCACGCAAGCGCAAACCGCCTCGCCCCAGCGTTCATCCGGGATGCCGATGACGGCGCATTGCTTGACAGCCTCATGCCGTTCCAGGGCTCTCTCGACTTCGCGGGGGTGGATGTTTTCCCCGCCGGAGATGATCAGGTCTTTTTTCCGGTCTATGATGAACAGGAAGCCCTGCCCATCCAAATAGCCTATGTCGCCCATGGCCAGCCAGCCATCCCTCAGCGTCTCGGCGGTTCCTTGGGGGTCGTTCCAGTAGCCCTGCATGAGGTTCGGATGGCGGACAAGGATCTCGCCAGCCTCGCCGACGCCGGCGGGATCGCCAGCGGAGGTAAGGATCTTCAGTTCCACGCCGGCATCGACCTGACCGGCGGACAGCAGGCGGCGTTGCTGTTCCGCGCTCCCGCCGGGTTGGTGCTGGCGTTTGGCAAGGTTTGAAATGGCGCCGCCCTCGGTGGAGCCGTACTGCTGGATGAACACCGGGCCGAACACCTGCAACGCCTTTCTCAGCAGGGCCTCGCGAATGGGGGCGGTGGAGTAAAAAATGGTCTTCACTTGCGAAGGGGCGCGGCGCTTGGCGCCTTCATCGGCGAGCAGCATTTCAATCATGGCAGGCACCAATTGCAGGGTGGTGATGCCTTCTGTTCGCAAAGCCTCCCAGACCCCAGCGGGGTCGAACTCCTGCCGCAGATGAATGGCGGCGCCCTGCAGGTGGTGGGCCAGTTGCAGAAACTTGGCGCCGACATGAAACAGGGGCTGCGATAACAGGAAACGGTCCGTGGCGGCGATGCCCGCCGCGTTGCTGATGGCCTGGGCCGTGCCGTATTGCGAGCCTTGGTCAAGCACGGCGCCCCGAGGTTTGCCGGTTGTGCCGCTGGTGTGCACGATATAGACAGGGGCCTCGGCCGGCGGCGGCTCGGCAGGGGGAGCGACGGCGCCGTTGGCGATGAAATCCTCGTAGGGCGCGGTCCCGGCAGGGGCGCTGTCTCCGCCTATTTGAACCCGATGGGGCGCGCTGGTCAGGGCCGCCCGCGCCGTTGCCACGGTGTCTGCGAACTCGTTGGCGTGGAACAGGAAGGCGGGCCCGGCGTTGTTGCTGATCTCGATGATCTCAGGCGCGGTCAGCCGGTGGTTAATCGGCGCCGCGATGAACCCCGCCACCTCGCAAGCGCCGTAGATTTCCAGGTGTTCCGCGCAATTTCGGGACAGGATGGCGACCCGGTCGCCGCGCCGGCAACCGCGCCTCCTTAGGGCGTCCGCCAGCTGAAAAACGCGCCGGGCGTGTTGGCCGAAGGTCCAGGTTTTGCCCCCCGGCTCCACCAGGGCCGCGCGCTCCGGAATGCGCCGGGCGTTGTCGAGGATGATGTTCGCGACGGTGTTGCTCATCCCGGACCGGCGGGCTTTAGGGATGGAAAAACAGGCGCAGACCCAGATAGAAAACGGCGAACAGCGACAAGGCCCAGAGGCAGGCGAGGCTGTACCGCGTCAGGGCCGCGCTGGGTCTGGCGGTTGCCGGCACGGCTGGCGCGTGCATGGCCCGGTGGATCAGCCAGGCGAACACCGGCGCGGCCACGAATGCCAAAGTGGTGGCGAAATCGATCAGGGTTTTGAAGGAGCCGATGAAAAACAACAGGATGGCTATGGCCCCCAGGCCCATGGCGACCACAAAGCCGGCGTAAATCCTGAATTGGGCGGTGTCCGAGCCGAGCTGAGGACGATAGCAGGCCAACAGGGCGGCGAAGCCGCGGGGGAAGCCGTCATGCACGACGATGACGGTTGACAGCATGGCGGCGAAGGCCGCCAACGCGACAACGGGTCTGGCCCAGTCTCCCAAAGTGGTTGCGTAGATGTCGATCAGCTGGGAGGAAAACGCCGCGGCGCCGGCGGCGAATTCCTTGCCTGAGCCGTGCATCACGGCGGCTCCTAAGGCCATGAAACACAGGGCCAAGGCCAGGGTTGAGAAGTAGCCGACATGGTAGTCCTGCCGGATTTCACGGATGGTCAGGGACTGGCTTTTTTTCTTTTCCAGCACCCATAATGACTGCCAGAGACAAGTCTCAAAAGGCGCTGGCATCCACCCCACCAGGGCCGCTAAAAACAACAGCGCCGGCCTGTTCAGCACCTCCGGGGTGAACACATCGGCGGCCCGCCAGTCGATCAGGGGCAGAGACGCCGCCGTCGCGATGAGCGTGGAAACGAAGAGGACGATCACCAAGACTTTCACCATCCGATCCAGCCATCGGTAGCGCCCCAGGATGAGACAGGCGCCCGTGAAGGCCACCAGGGCGGCGGCGATGACGCCAATGGACAAGTCCAGTCCAAAACTGATCTTCGCCAGCCCGGAGGTGATCAGCGCAATGGCGGCGAAGCCGGTGAACATGACGCCGAGCATGATGAAGCCGCACAACGCCAGGGCCCAGTTTCCCTCTTTCTTGAAACCCTCCAGCAGATGTTGGCCTGTGGCGTGGGCGTACTCATGTCCGAAGCGGAAGGTCGGATATTTCATGACGAACGCCAAGACAACGAACAACAGCAAGTCCATGCCGAACAAGGCGCCGGCCCGGGTTGACTGCACCAGGTGGGAGACCCCGATGCAAACGGCGGCCAAGAGCAGGCCGGGGCCTAGGATGGCGAAAAATCGGCGGTTGAATTTCATGGTCCGAACTGAACCGGCGCAAGGGGTTGAAGGATTTTATAATATCAGAAGCGCGGACGACATTCGGTGAAAGTCCGCCCGAACCACGACTTGAAGGCGGATGAAAAACTGGGCAGGTTGGAGAAGCCAAGCATGTAGGTGATTTGCGTTGCGCTGAGTTCGGGATTTTGAAGGTACTCCAGAACCAGTTCCTTTCTCGCCTCTTCGCGCAAACGATGGAAACTTGTTTGCTCTTCTTGCAGTTTTCTTTGCAAGGTTCGGGCGCTCATGTTCAGGCTCGAGGCGATGTGGTCAATGGAGAAATCGCCGCTGCCCAGGGTTTGCAACACCCTCAGTTTCACCCGCAACGACAGGTGCTGATTTTCACTAAGGGAATGCAGGTAGTCGTTGCACAATTTGTCCTGGTAGTTCGCCAGTTGGGCGTTGGCGCTGGGCAACGGGATTTCAACGGCGGCGCGGGAAAAACGCAAGGCGTAGTTTTCAGCCTCGCAGAGCAGGGGCGCCTGCGTCAACTTTTTGAACGACGCCGTGTATTGGCCCTCGCTCCAGGGGACTTCCACGGCCGTCGGGGAGAATTCCGGCCCGCATAGTTCCCGGCAGATTTTCAATATGAACAGCGTCAGGACGTCGCTGGTGATGTGACTCTTGACCGGGCGCAAATCTTCTATGGCGAAGATGAATTCATTTTTCGTTTTCAGGGTTGACATCATTACCGATGAGCTGATGACCTCGCGGTAGGCGCAAAGGCGGTTGAGCAAGTCTTCAATGGAATGACTGGCGTACAGCCCAAAGCCCAAGGCGTGGAATGAACTCGCGTTGAGATATTGGGTGATTTTTTCCGCCAGGATGGCGCTGTCGGCGACGCTGCTTTCGGCGATTTGCCAAACATGCTGCATTTTCGCCACGGGATTGCGAATGTGTGATTTCCCCTGGTCGTCAGGATTCAACCCGCAGTCAAGAAACACCTGCCTGCCGTCAATCCCTAAGGCCTGCAACGCCAGCAGGACGGCGCGGCCCCAGCCGCTAATGGAAGTCCCAAGATGCAAATCGGCGACTTTGTTCATCAGGTTGGCGCATTAAATAAATAGAGTAGCGCGATATATTAAATTAGATTCGGGGGGTTGTGAAAACATAAATAGGTCTGATTGGCTTTATGGAGGCACGCAAATGAAAACTCGTTTTTTGCTCGTTCCCGCCTCGCTTCTGCTCCTGGCCGGCCAGGGCGTCGCCCAAGCCGTTCTGGAGGAAGTGACCGTAACCGCCCGGAAAAGGGCTGAATCCCTTGCCGATGTGCCGATTTCGATTTCGGTGACCGCCGGCGAGAAGCTCGAACAGATGTCCCTGCGGGGCCTAGAGGAGCTTTCCGGCTTCACGCCGAACTTGCAGGTCAATGAAAACGCGACCCAGCAGACGGTGACGATCCGGGGGATAGGCTCCGGCGCGAATCAGGCCTTTGAACAGTCAGTCGGCACCTACATAGACGGGGTGTATTTCGGCCGTGGCCGCTCGGCCCGGAACCCGTTTTTCGATGTGGAGCGGGTGGAAATTCTAAAAGGGCCTCAAGGCATACTCTTTGGCAAAAACACCATTGCGGGGGCCATCAATGTCACGACCCGCAAGCCGACGGAAGAGACTGAGGGCTACCTGGAAGGCGAGTACTTTTCCGAAACGGATCAATGGGGGGTGACAGGCGTGGTTTCCGGCCCTCTCGCGGACAATTTCTTCGGGCGGTTGGCGGCCAATTACAAGTCTGAAGGAGGCTATGTCAGCAACTCGTTCACTGGCGGCGATGAGGCCGACCGGGATGAGTATGTGATCAGGGGGACTCTGGTGTGGGAGACCGACAAACTGCAAGCGGTCTTGAAGGGCGAGTTTTCTTCTTATGATGTCAAGGGCAGGACGGCGCAGAATGTGGCGGCAGGCCCGCTGGCGGGCTTGTACGCCGGCTTTGACCCTGAGTTTGAATCGAACCTGGATTTCAACAGCTCCACGCCCGGCGACGACTTTGACAACACGGACACGGGCAACGGCACCCTGTCCATAGATTATGACTTGACCGATGATTTGACGCTGACTTCGGTCACCTCGTATGTTGAATACGATTTCAACAACAACATACCCGCCGAGTTCGCTCCTGTGGTGGATTACGCCGAACAGGCGAACCTGCAGGAGCATGAGCAATTTTCAGAAGAATTGCGCCTGCATTTCGTCTCTCCGGACGCCCGGTTCGAATTCCTGGGGGGACTTTATTACCAGTCCGAGAAATTGGGCATAGAGGAATCCTTCCATTTCAATCTGTCCAAACTGATTGATGAGGGCGTGAATCTGTTCCCCCTGAACTCCACCATCATCACCTTCTATGACCAGGACACGGAAAGCTTCGCAGCCTTTGGCGAGGGTAGCTACGACATTCTCGACCGGCTGACCTTGTCCGTGGGCTTGCGCTACACCCATGATGAAAAAGAGGTGGACAAGGAGCTCCTTGTGGCCGCCCTGGGAACGCAGACCCGGGCCCCCGGACAAGAGCCGCTGGCCCGCATTATCGGCCGCGTTCCCCATGCCTACAGCCTGGAGCGGACCGACACTGATCTGTCCCCGTCTGTGGGGATTCAATTCGAAGTGAGCGATGGCTCCATGCTCTACGCCACCTATTCCGAGGGCTTCAAGGCGGGCGGGTTCGATGCCCAAAATGTGGGCGGCGCCCTGGATCTGGCGGCGTTTGAGCCGGAAGAAGCGAAGGCGTACGAGATCGGCGGCAAGTTGACTTTCGGCGGCGGCGCGGCCAAGCTGAACATCGCGTACTTTCACAACGAGTATGTCGATTTGCAGGTCGCCGCCTGGAACGGGCTGGTTTTCACGGTGCAGAACGCGGCCTCCGCGACTTCCCAGGGGGTGGAGCTTGATGGCCAATGGCAGGTGACGGACAACTTTGTTTTAGGGGGAGCCTTGGCCTGGTTGGACGCGGAATACGACCGCTTCCTCAACGCGACTTGCACCGCGCCGCAACAAACGGCCTTCGCCGCCGCCACCGGGATGCCTCCCGGCCGTTGCGTTCAGGACTTGTCCGGCGCCGACTTGCAATTCTCGCCGGAGCTCGCCGGCAATGTGAACGCGGCGTATTCGATGCCGGTCATGGGTGATTATCAGCTGACCCTGCAGGGGGATGTCAACTTCACCAGCAGCTACCACACGGCGCTGGATCTAGACCCCCTGGCCCGGCAGGACGGGTTCGCGAAACTCAACCTCAGGGCGGAGCTGGCGGGAGGCGATGGCCGCTGGAGCGTGGCGGTGGTGGGCAAGAATCTCACCGATGAGAAGACCACGACCTGGGTGAACGATGTGCCTGTCTTCCGGGGCGCTTATTTCGGTTTTATCGACCCGCCGCGATCGGTGGGGGTGCAGGCCCGGGTTTCAATGTAAAATCGCTCCATGGGCCGCTTGTGGTTGCTTTGTTTGTGCCTCGCCGGGGGGGCTTGCGCCAACCTTTGCCTGGCTGCGCCTGACAAGCCGCCGAATGTCCTGTTCATCCTCACCGACAATCAGGCGGCCAGCCTGTTAGGCGCCTACGGCAATCCCGAAGTCAGGACGCCCCATGTGGACCGGCTGGCCCGGGAGGGAATCAAGTTCAATCGCGCCTACGCGGTCAACGGCATGTGTTCTCCCACCCGCGCCACCTTGATGACGGGCCTGATGCCGTCTCAACACGGTGTGCATAACTGGTTAGACGACGAGATGTTGGATCAGTGGCCCCGGAACTGGTCGGCGGTGGCGGAGTTTCGCACCTTGCCGCTGACGCTGAAAAACCGGGGGTATGACACGGCCCTGGTGGGGAAATGGCACCTGGGACAGCCTTGGCGGCCGTCCATAGGCTACGATCACTGGGTCACCTTCACGGACGGGCACACGGTGGATTTCTGGGACAACACGGTGATCGACAACGGCAAGCAATACCAGGTCGCCGGCCGGCACATCGTGGATTTTTTCACCGACAAGGCTGTGGAATACATCAAGCAGCATGACGGCGAGAAGCCGTTTTATCTGCAACTTAACTATGACGGCCCTTATGTCAACCCTCCCACCAATATGGGGCCGGCGCGCAACCGCTTTTACCAGGACTACGCGGGGCGGGAATTCAAGTCATTCCCGCGGGTCGCCTTCAATCAGAACATGGTTGACCAGCTGATCGACGAGGACAAGAAGAATCCCTTTATGACGGAAAAAATACGGCAGGGCATCGCCATGCACAACGATCCGGCGACTATGGCCAATGTGGCCTCGCAGAACACCCTGGTGGATGACGGCGTCGGCAAGGTGTTGGCGGCCCTCAAGGAAGCCGGGCTGGAGGACAGCACCATAGTCGTCTATTCATCGGACCAGGGCAACTTTTACGGGCAACATGGCCTGTGGATGCACACGGTGGTCACCACTCCGTCCAATCTGCACGAGACCGCCATGAACATTCCGTTGATCGCGCGGCATCCGGACAAGATCCAGCCGGGGCAGGTCAGCGATGAGTTGATAGGGCAATACGACGTGCCGGTGACCCTGCTGGATTATCTTGGGATCAGGGATGCGGCTTTCGCCAACACTCCCGGCAAGAGCTTCAGCGCTATCCTGCGGGGCGAGCCAGCAGAGGGAAATAAAGCGGTGTTCTTCGAGCAGGAGGAGACCCGGGGAGTGAGAACGGCGCGGTTTTCCTACTGGAAGCGACTGGAAACCACCGGCGAGCCGGAACTCTACGACATGGCTAAGGACCCGGGGCAACACGCCAATGTTCACGGCCACCCCGAGTACGCCGCTATCGCCGCCGAGCTGGACCGGAAGCTGACCCGTTTTTTCAACCGCTATTCCGACAAGCAATATGACTTGTGGCGGGGGGGTACGGCGAAAGGCTCCGTCGTCAGGCCGGAGATGTTTCGCCGGATTTACGGGGAAGGCTGGACCACGAAAGCGGAGCTGAAACCCCCATTCACTGAAGCGAACACGGGGCAGAGATAGACTTGTGCTGACCTGGCGCAACTCTTTTTTCTGGCCCCTGGCGGTGGCGACCCTGATCTCAACGCCCGCTGTTGGCGAGAACATCGCCTATGACAAGCCATCTCCCAAGATTCATCCCCGCTTAACCGCGCACTCGCAGATCATGGCGAAGAAGATTTACCGCGTCCGGGACAATGTATATATCGCCTACGGCTACGGCCTGGCGAACAGCGCGATGATCGTAGGCGACGACGGCGTCATCATCATCGATGTCATGGAAGATCTGGAGCGCGGCCAAGAGGTGTTGGGCGAGTTTCGTAAGATCACCGACAAGCCGGTGAAGGCCATCGTCTATTCGCACAACCATATCGACCATGTCGGCGGCGCGCGGGCCTTTGCCAGCCCGGAAGAGGTCGCTTCCGGCAAGGTGAAAGTCATCGCGCACTCCTCGCTGATGGACGCCGTTGTGAACTGGGCCGGCACGGTGGCCCCCATCCTGGGGCGGCGTTCATCTTATTTCGCCGGCTCTTTTCTGGAGCGGGGGCCGGAAGGCTGGGTGAACATGGGCATAGGCCCGCGCATATTCACCGGACAGCCGACCTTGTTGCCGCCGAATCTGACTTTTGACGACAGCCTGGAGTTGACCATCGCGGGCGTTGAGATGCGCATTGTCCATGTGCCAAGCGAAACCGACGATGAGATCGTGGTCTGGTTTCCGGGTTTGAAGGTCTTGCAAACGGCGGAGGTCTTGCAGGGCGAGGCGTTTCCCAATCTGCACACCATGCGCGGCACGAAGTATCGGGATCCCGTGAAATGGTACAAGGCGGTCGATGTGTTGCGGACCTTCCCCGCGCAACACATGGCGCCCTCCCACGGCAGACCTGTCCATGGCTACGACAATATCCAAGCAGTGCTGACGAATTACCGCGACGCCATTCAGTATGTCCATGATCAGTCCATTCGCCTGATGAACAAGGGCGCGCTCCCGGAAGATCTGGCGGCGTTGGTCAAGTTGCCTCCCCACTTGGCCAATCACCCGTGGTTGGGCGAGTTCTATGGTTCGGTGAAAAATTCAGTGCGGCAGTTTTATTCGGGCTACATAGGCTGGTACCAGGGCGACCCTTGGGAAGTGGACAGATTGCCCCCTTTGCGCCGCGCGGCGCGCTATGTCAGGGCCATGGGGGGGCGAGACGCGGTGCTTGACGAGGCCAAACAGGCCATTGATAAAGGCGAACCCACCTGGGCCGCTGAAATCCTCACTTATTTGCTGCGCATGGACGCCGAAGACCAGGAGGCGCGCCTCCTCAAGGCCCGGGCCTTGCGAGAATGGGGCTATGAGCAAATCACTTCCACCTGGAGAAACTGGGCCCTCACCGCGGCGAAAGAGCTGGAAGGCGACTTGCCCGCTGGGGCGGGCATTATGAAGAGCTCCCCCGACATCGCCAACGCCATTCCAAGCGGCAGAATGGCGGAGCTGTTGTCCACCCGGTTGAAGGCGGAGCAATGCGGGGAAGTCCGGCAACTCGTGGGGATGGTCATTGCCGACACTGGGGAGGCTTTTGCCCTCGAACTGAGGCGGGGGATTGCCGAGTTTCACCCTGAGTTGCCGGACGATGCCGTTGAGACAATCCGGCTTGTTCGTCAACAGCTGGTGGATCTCTTCATAGGCAAGCGCAGCCTGGCAGACATAGTGGAGCAGGCGGATCCGGTTGCGATAGCGGGAAGCCGTGACAAGATCGCGGCGTTTGCTTCCTGTTTCGAAACCCCGGACCGAGGGGCCATCACCTTGAGCGTCCCGGTGGATTTCGGCTATAGTGAGGTGGATGACCTTTAAGCGCGCCGGTTCGTTGCTTGTTTTGCTGTTCCTGTGGGGTTGCGAGGCCGAGGGGCCGCCGGCGACGGGGGCATTGCCTGCCGGGTCCGGCGAGACGGCTGAGGCGACTGGCTTTCGAGATGTGAGCAAAGAGGCCTTGACCAAGGATGTCTATGGCAAGGTTGAGGCCCTGCCGGAGCGCTTGCATCCCCACTGGGTGTGGGTGACCGATTTCGCTGGTAGCGCCATGCCGGACGGGCGCGCCTATTTGTATGACGGGGACACTGGCCGCATGTTGGGCATGTTGAACACGGGTTACTCCTTTAACGCCTTGAACATGCCCAAGCATTACCGGGAAGTGTATTCCGCTGAAACCTACTATTCGCGGACGACCCGGGGGCAACGCACAGATGTTGTCAGCGTGTATGACCCCTTTAAGTTGTCACCGGTCGCGGAAGTGGAAATTCCCCCCAAGCGCGCCTCCACCATCCCGCGGCTGGCGGACTCGGCGTTGACTGATGATGACCGGTTCCTGTCGGTGTTCAATTTGACCCCGGCGGCCTCCCTGAGCATCGTGGATGTGGTGGAAAGGAAATTCACCGCGGAGATCATGACGCCGGGGTGCGCCATGGCTTACGCGGCGGGAGACCGGCGCTTCTTCGCGCTGTGCGGCGATGGCTCATTGATGATGGTGACCCTCACCGATGCCGGTGAACAGGCCGCCATTGAAAAGAGCGCTCCTTTCTTTGACGCGCACAAGGATCCGATTCTGGAGACCGGGGCGCGCCTGGGCGACGCCTGGCTCTTTGTCTCGGTGTTGGGGAAAATCCATATTGTGGACCTCGCCGGCGAACAGCCGGCGTTTCCCGAACCCTGGTCCTATTTGACCGCGGCGGAGCAAAAAGCCAACTGGCGCGCCGGCGGCTTGCAGCCCATTGCCTTGCACGAGGCCAACCAGCGCTTGTATTTGCTGATGCGCCAAGGAGATTTTTTCAGTTATGAAAGCCCGGGGCCTGAGATCTGGGTGTATGACCTGAAGACGCGGAAACAGCTCAGAAAAATAAAGACCCGCCAGCCCAGCTTGTCCATCGCCGTGAGCCAGGATGAAGCCCCCTTGCTTTACGCCATTACTGAGAGCCTGAATCAGCTGGATATTTACGACAGCGCCGGGCGACATCTCCGCTCAGTCCCCGAGCTTGGGATCATGACGGCCTTGATTCAGGTGCCGCCGTTGCAGGCGGCAGGGGGAGCGAACAGATGATGAGTGTGAATTTCGACCGGTGGTTTCAGGGGAAGGCCCGTTCCTTGGCCCGTCTTGCCTCCCGCAGGGGCTTTTTGCGGAAAACCGGCCTCTTGTTAGTCGGCGCCTCAGGGGCCATGCCCCTGTTGCCGGTGGCGCGGGCGAACGCGGCGCCGGAAGAAGCGCCGGATGACAGCGCCATTGCCGGCGCCGCGGGGGACCCCGGCAAATGCGATTACTGGCGCAACTGCGGCATGGATGGTTTTCTATGCGGTTGTTGCGGGGGCACCCATGTTAGTTGCCCCCCAGGCACCGAAATGGCTCCCATGACCTGGATAGGCGTTTGCAAAAATCCGGCGGATGGGCGCGATTACATCATCGCCTATAACGACTGTTGCGGCAAAAGCACCTGCAACCGTTGCATGTGCAACCGCAACGAGGGGGACCTGCCCAATTATTTTCCGCCTAAGAGCAACGACATCAACTGGTGCATGGGGTCGTCCAACAATGTGTACCACTGCACCACCACCTTGCTCCTGGGGCTGTCGGTCAAGTAGGCGAGCCTTGTCGCCTCAGGCGCGCTGGCGTTCCTTGATCTCGTCTATGGTCTTGCAATCTATGCAGAGCGTCGCCGTGGGCCTGGCCTCAAGGCGTTTAACGCCGATCTCCACGCCGCAGACTTCGCAATAACCGTAATCTCCCGTTTCCAAAGTGATCAACGATTCGTTGATCTTCTTAATGAGTTTACGCTCGCGGTCCCGCGTCCTCAACTCCAAGGCGAACTCCTCTTCCTGGGTGGCTCGGTCGTTGGGGTCGGGGAAGTTGGAAGCCTCATCCTGCATGTGATGGACGGTTCTTTCCACTTCTTCCATGAGGGTTTGTTTCCAGTTTATCAACAGCTTGCGGAAGTGCTGGCTCTGTTTTGCATTCATGTATTCCTCCCCCTGTTTCTCTTGGTAGGGAGAGATCGCCTTCTTGGGCGCATCGGTTGTTTCCACCACCGGCGTCTTCGGCGCGGCGGGCTTTTTCTTGGCGCTGGCGGGTTTCTTCGGCGCGGCGGGCTTTTTCTTGGCGATGACGGGTTTCTCCGGCGTCGCGGACTTTTCCTTCTTGGCGACGGCGGGTTTCTTCGGCGCGGCGGACTTTTCCTTCTTGGCGACGGCGGGTTTCTTCGGCGCGGCGGGCTTTTTCTTGGCGACAGCGGGCTTCTTCGGCGCAATGGGCTTTTTCTCGGCGCCGGCAGGCTCCTTTGGCGCCGCCGTTTGCTTCTTTTCAGCAGGGGCAGGGGGCTTTAGCGCCGCCGTTTTTTTCTTTTCAACGGCGGTGGTCTTTGCCACTCGTTTTTTGGACGCGACAGGCTTCTTTCGCGTCGTTGCATTTTTCGTCTTGGCAACCATTTTCATCACTCCACGCCGGCAGTCCGCATGATGCGAAAAGCCCTGAACGGGGCCCCTTGCGCCCCCTTGGCCGGCGCCTATGAGCGTTTCAGGGCCGGACAGCACTCCGTCAATCAAGTCGCTCTTATTTTACAACATTTGTCAGCATTGCAACCCTGCGTCCGCCCGCTGTCAAGGCATGGCCTGGGGGGGACGCCACCCTTCCTGCTGATGCTCCACGGTGACCGAAGTGTGGATCCCGCCGCGCACATTGAACTCCGCCGTCAGTTTGATGTAGCGGGGAGAGAGGGCCGCCATCAGATCCGTCAGGATTTTGTTGGTCACCGCTTCATGGAACGCGCCTTGGTCGCGGTAGGACCAAATATAGAGTTTAAGCGATTTCAATTCAACGCAGAGCCGGTCCGGGACATACTGAAGGCGCAGGGTGGCGAAATCCGGTTGCCCGGTCATGGGGCACAAGCAGGTGAACTCCGGCAGGGTCATGTCTATGGTGTAGTCCCGCCCCGGCTCCGGGTTGTCAAAGGTCTGCAAATGGTCTGAGGGCTTTGCCGCCATGTTTTCATCCGCCTTGTGGGGGGAGTCCATGATACCCTGAAGGAATCCGGATAAGAAGCCGGTTTCGGGTTGTTTGGGGAATTGCGCAACACCATGAACGAGGCGAAAAATGAGAAAATGGCTGCTGATTTTGGCTCTGTCCTGTCCCGCCCAGGCGGACAAGCTCTTCGACGGCGAATGGATTGATTTGACGCACGAGTTTTCCGAAGAGACCATTTACTGGCCGACTGCGGAGCCATTCAAGATGGAGACGGTTTTTCAAGGGCGCGCTGAGGCGGGTTTTTACTACGAGGCGCATAGTTTCAGCGCCGCTGAGCATGGCGGCACGCACCTGGACGCGCCGATTCACTTCGCTGAAAACCGCCACACCTTGGAGCAAGTGCCGGTGGAGCAGCTGATCGGCCCGGGCGCGCTCATCAGAATTGCGGAAAAAGTGAAGGAAAACCGCAACTATCAGCTTTCCGTTGAGGATGTTTTGCGCTGGGAAAAGGACAATGGGGAGATAGCGGAAGACAGCATCCTGCTTGTTGACACGGGTTCAAGCAAATTATGGCCGGATCTGGAGAAATACCTGGGAACAAGTGAACGAGGCCCAGGGGCCCTCGCCCAATTGAAGTTCCCTGGCATTCACCCCGAGGCGGCCGAATTTTTAGCGACCAAGAGGAAGGTGAAAGCGGTGGGACTGGATTCCCCCAGCATTGATTTTGGCGGTTCCAAGTTGTTCGAATCCCACCAGATCTTATTCGAGAGGAACATCCCCGGCATGGAAAATGTGGCCAACCTTGACCGGTTGCCCCTCAAGGGCTTCACGGTTATCGCCCTGCCCATGAAAATAAAAGGCGGCAGCGGCGGCCCCTTGCGCGTTGTCGCGTTCCTCCCAAGCGGGCGAAAATAAGGCCTGTCCCGGAGAAATTTTTTTTCCGCGCAACCTAATAATTCACTTTATTTTAGATAGAATAATCTATTTATAAACAATAGTATATAATATATTTCTAATAAATAACATTATATTTTTAATTGCTTGTGTCACCGCCGTGAAGTTTATATATTAGCGGTCATGCGGTTGCGCAAAATCAAACTCGCCGGCTTCAAATCCTTCGCCGACCCCGCCGCTATTCTTGTCTCTGACAGCCTGGTGGGAATCGTCGGCCCCAACGGTTGCGGCAAGTCCAACATCATAGACGCGGTGACCTGGGTGATGGGCGAGAGCTCCGCCAAACGCCTGCGCGGGGACGCCTTGACCGATGTCATTTTCAATGGCTCCGCCGCTCGGCAACCCGTGGGGCAGGCCAGCGTGGAGCTGATCTTCGACAACGCCGACGGCAAACTCGGCGGGCAATACGCCAGCTACAGCGAGATCGCCATCAAGAGGCAGATAGACCGGGAGGCGGATTCCGTCTATTACCTGAACGGCGCCCGTTGTCGCCGCAAAGACATCCAGGACATTTTTTTAGGCACGGGCCTGGGGCCCCGCAGCTACTCCATCATCGAGCAGGGGGTGATCTCGCGGCTGATAGAGGCCAAACCCGAAGAACTGCGGGCCTTCCTGGAAGAAGCCGCCGGCATATCCAAATTCAGGGAGCGCCGCCGGGAAACCGAAAGGCGCATTAAGCACGCACGAGACAACATGGCCCGGGTGACGGACCTGCGGGACGAGCTGGGAAGGCAACTGGAGCATTTGCAACGGCAGGCCCGGGCGGCGGAGCGGTATCAGAAGCTCAAGGGGGAAGAGCGCCGGCTAAAGGCGGAACTCTTGGCCCTGAACTGGCAGGGCCTCTCGGCCCAGGCGCAAGTGGAAGCCGGCCAGGTGAGGGACCAGGAAAACCGGGTGGAAGAGGCCGTGGCGGTCTTGCGCCGCATTGAGACGGAGATGGAAACACTGCGGGATGAGCACGCTTCCGCCACCGAGTCCTTGAACCAGGCGCAATCGAAGTTCTATCAAATCGGCGGCGAGATTTCCCAGCTGGAGCAACGCATCTCGCACAACGAGGAGCGCGCGAAGGATCTGAGGGCGGAAATCGACCAGGGGCGGGAAACAGAGCGGGAGAGTCAGCGGCAACTGGAGGGCGACAAGAAGGAATTGGCGGGCCTCTTTGACGAAGCGCGATTGTTGGAACCCAAGCTAAAAGACTCTGAGGCGCGGAGCAACGCGGCGCACGAGGCCCTGGGCCAGGCCGAGGAGGCCATGCAGGGGTGGCAACATGAATGGGACGCCTTGAACCAGGCCCTGGCCGATGTGGACAAGCGCATCGAGGTGGACGGCGCGCGCCTGGAGGCCATCGAGACCGGACTGAATGACCTTGAACAGCGCCGCCGCAAACTGCGCCAGGAGGCGAACGCGCTGGACCTGAAGGGATTGAAAAGCCAGTTAGACCAACTGACCGCTTCCGAGTCCGAGATCGCAAACATTCTGCGGGAAGGACGGGATGAGCAACGCCGCACTCAAGAGAGCCTGCAACAATTTCGGGGCGAATTGGCGCTCATCAATTCCCAAGTGGGGGAACTGCGGGCGGATTACCAGAAGAACGAGAACAAAATCGCCTCCCTGGAGGCCTTGCAATACGGGGATGCGGCTCACTGCCAGGAGGCCTTGCGCCAGTGGCTGGCCGCCTTGGGTTTGGAGCAGGCGCCGCGCTTGATTGAAAGCGTGGAGGTGGAGGAAGGCTGGGAGGCCGCCTTCGAGATGGTGGCGGGGCGGCACTTGCAAAACATAAGCGTCAGCGATCTCGCCAAAGTGGGGGACGCCGCCGCCAGCCTGGAGGCGGGCCGGGCGGGGGCGTTGCTGGACAACGCCGGCGCCCTGAAGGACGCCCCTAAACCTTATCCTCGGCTTGTTGACAAGGTGAGGGCCTCGTTTTCCTTGGAAGCGGCCTTGGGCCGGGTCTATGTGGCGGAGAACCTGGCGCAGGCTAGGGAGATTTGCAAGGAACTGGACGAGAATGAGTCCGTGGCGACCCGGGACGGCATCTGGATGAACAACTACTGGATAAGCATTGACCGTCCCGGCGAGGAGAGCGCCGGCATGTTGTCCCGTGAGCAGGAACTGTCCCGCCTGAAGCGGCAGCAGGTGAAGCTGGGGGAGGACATCAAGGCCCTGGAAGACTCCGCGGCGGAAAAGAACGGGCTGATTGGCGGCGCCGAGCAGAAATTGCGAGGCTTGCAGGGCCAACTGAATGAGCGGCAGGAGCTTTCCACCTCCACTCAGGCGCGGCACACGGAATTCAAAACCCGTTTCGAGCAAGCTGAGGGCAGGAGCGGCCAAGTCGCGAAAGAATTGCAAGAGCTGGAGTCGCAAGAGCAGGCGCACCGAGAGGAAACGAAAACCCTGAAGGGCCGGCTGGAGCGGGACCGGGATGAGCGCGAGCAATTGCACCGGCAACGCCAGGCGCTGGAGGGATTGAGGGCGGAGCGTCAGCAGGTTTTGGACGAGGCCCGCGAGCAGTGGCAGAGGGCCCATAAGCGCAGCCATGAGATCGCCTTGCGCCTGGAGGCCTCCCGTTCGCAAAGAGCGGCTCTGGAGCAGGCGATAGAACGCAGTGAAACGCAGGTTTCCGGTTTCCGGGAGCGGGGCCGTGAACTGGAAGCCAGGGTGGCCTCCCAAGCGGCGCCCTTGCGGGAATTGCAACAGGCCCTGGAGGCTAAATTGGAGGACAAATTGAGCGCGGAGAGCGAACTCTCAGCGGCGCGGGACCATCTTCAAGGGCAAGCAACGCGGCTCAGAGAGAAGGAGCAGGAGCGCAACGAGGGCGATCAGGCGGCGCAGGAGCGGCGCGCCCAGCTGGAAGAGGTCAAGGTTGACAGCCGGGACACCCAGGTGAAATTGCAACTGGTCAAGGAGCAACTGGAAGATGGGGGGCAGTCCCCGCAGGCCCTGCTGGAAGACCTGGACGAGGCCGCCACAGAGACCCTGTGGCAGGAGAGCATCGACAGCCTCGAACGCAAGATTCAACGCCTGGGCGCCATCAATCTGGCGGCTATCAGCGAATATGAGCAACTCTCCGAGAGAAAGGCTTACCTGGACAGCCAGCACGAGGATTTAACCACGGCCCTGGAGACCCTGGAAGGGGCCATGCGCAAGATCGACAAGGAAACCCGGGCCCGGTTCAAGGAGACCTTTGACAAGCTGAACGACAACCTGAAGGAAAACTTTCCCCTGTTGTTCGGCGGCGGCCATGCTTGCCTGGAGATGACTGAGCAGGATCTGCTGGAGACCGGCGTCACTGTCATGGCCCGGCCGCCGGGCAAGAAAAACAGCAACATCCATCTGCTGTCCGGCGGCGAAAAGGCCCTGACGGCCGTGGCGTTGGTGTTTTCCATATTCCAGTTGAACCCCGCGCCATTCTGCATTCTTGACGAGGTGGACGCGCCCCTGGACGACAACAATGTGGGTCGGTTTATTGAACTGGTCAAGAGGATGTCCCAGGAAGTGCAGTTCATCATCGTCACGCACAATAAAATCACCATGGAGCTCACTAAACAGTTGCTTGGGGTGACCATGCACGAGGCCGGCGTGTCTCGGTTGGTCTCCGTTGACATCGATGAAGCGGTTGAAATGGCGGAGTCGGCCTGATTTTCCTTCTCCTTCATGGCGCCGTTGCCATGGGGGATTAAACAGCCGGTCCCTTTCCCATGAGTTCCATTAAAAAGCGCATCACAGCCCTCAGTGAACAGCTGAACGAGCATAGCTACCGTTACCATGTCTTGAACGACCCGGTGGTTTCCGATGAGGACTATGACCGCCTGTATCAAGAGCTGGTTGAGTTGGAAGAAGCCCATCCCAAACTCAGGCGGACGGACTCGCCCACCTCGCGCGTCGGCGAGGCGCCTGCCGATGGTTTTGCCGAAGTCAAACACGACGCGCCGATGTTGTCCTTGGACAACGCCTTCAACGAGGAGGAGCTGGCCGCCTTTGACAAACGGCTCAGGGAGCGTCTGAAGCGGGAGTATGAGATTCTCTACGCCGCGGAAACCAAGCTGGATGGCGTCGCCGTCAGTTTGTTGTTTGAGAATGGCAAGCTGATAAGAGGCGCCACCCGCGGGGATGGGTTCACCGGCGAGGATGTGAGCTCCAACATCAAGACCCTGAGAAGCATCCCCTTGGCCTTGCGCGCCACCGGACACCCCGCCCGCATGGAGGTAAGAGGCGAGGTGTTTATGACGAAGGACGGCTTTCGGAAGCTGAATGAAAGCCAGCAAGCCGCCGCTGAGAAGGTGTTTGCCAATCCCCGGAACGCCGCCGCGGGGAGCCTGCGCCAGTTGGAGCCTAAGATCACCGCCAAGCGGCCCCTGCGGTTTTTCGCCCATGGCATCGGCACCGTGGAAGGCGGGGCCATGCCTGCTTCCCATATCGAGGTTTTGCGGCAACTGAAAGAATGGGGGCTTCCCGTGGCGGCGGAAACGGAGCGCGCGCCGGGCCTGCAAGCCTGTTTGAAGTTTTATAAAAAGATGCTGAAAAAACGGGACAGCTTGCCTTATGAGATAGACGGCATCGTGTTCAAGGTGGATGACTTGCGGTTGCAGGATGAATTAGGCTTTGTTTCCAGGGCCCCTCGTTGGGCCATCGCCTGCAAATTTCCCCCAGAGGAGAAACTCACGGAAGTGTTGGCCATCGAGGCGCAGGTGGGGCGCACCGGCGCGCTCACCCCCGTTGCCCGGTTAAAGCCCGTGTTCGTTGGCGGGGTGACGGTGACCAACGCCACCTTGCACAACATGGACGAGGTGGAGCGCAAGGATGTTCGCGTCGGCGACACAGTGGTGGTCAGGCGGGCCGGCGATGTCATCCCGGAGGTGGCCCGGGCGCTGAAAGACAAACGCCCCCCGGCAACGACGCCCTTCACGATGCCGAAGGTCTGCCCAGTGTGCGGCGCGGCGGTCGAGAGGGTGGAAGACGAAGCCGCGTTTCGGTGCGTCAGCGGCCTGCGTTGCCGCGCCCAGCTGGTTCAATCCATCCTGCACTTTGCCTCCCGCCGGGCCATGGACATAGAAGGTTTGGGCGAGAAGCTGGTGGAGCAACTGGTTGAAACAGGGCAGGCGCAAAATGTGGCGGACCTGTACAAACTGAAACAGGAAGAAGTGGCGGCTTTGGAGAGGATGGGGGGGAAATCCACGGAAAACCTGCTCCAGGCCATAGAAAACAGCAAGAACACCCAGCTGGCGCGGTTTTTATACGCCCTGGGCATCCGGGAGGTTGGCGAGACCACGGCCCGGGCCTTGGCCGCCCACTTCGGCGGGATTGAAAAGCTCAGGACTGCGAGCGAGGACGAATTATGCGAGATCCATGATGTGGGGCCGGTGGTGGCGAAAAATGTCGCGGGTTTCTTCTCGGAGCCACAAAACACCGCCATCATGGACGAGATCATCCGGGCCGGGGTCAACTGGCCGGAGCATGAGGGGAGCGGAGACAAACCTGCCGGCGGCTTGCAAGGACAGACTTTTGTCATCACAGGGACCCTGCCTTCGTTGAGCCGCGCCGATGCCAAAGACAGATTGCTCGCCGCGGGCGCCAAGGTGAGCGGCAGCGTGTCCGCCCAGACGCATTGCGTCGTCGCCGGGGACAATCCCGGTAGCAAGTTCGACAAGGCCCAGACCTTAGGGGTCAAGATCATAGACGAAGCGGAATTGTTGGCGCTGTTGGACAACACCGGGGGCTGACCCCAGGTTTTTCTTTGCTTTGCCTCTCGCGCTTAGGCGTCAAAATTGGGGAATTACACACAAGAGCCGGGCAAAATTGACAACCGCCCCCGCAGTGTTGCAAGATACGGGCGCGGAACCCCCAAATATCAAGCGCGTCGTCCATGTCATCCAAACTCATCGCCATCTATCTCCGCGAGGTCGCCAAGACCCACGACGAAGGCAATGCCACTGAGCATAGCTACCGAGAACACTTGTCGGCATTGCTTAAGGCTCTGTTGCCCAATGTCACGGTAACCCACGAACCTAAGCGCGTAGCTTGCGGGGCGCCCGATTATGTCCTGATGCTCCGCAATGGATTGACCCTGGGCTATGTCGAGGCCAAGGACCTCGTCGCGCGATTGGATGACGACAAGCACAAGGAGCAGTTTGACCGCTATCGCGGGGCCCTGGGGAACATAATTTTCACGAACTATTTGGCGTTTCAGCTATGGCGAGGGGACAAGGAGCTGAAAAGAGTGGAGCTCGCCGCGCTTCAGGGAAATAAAATCCGGCACTTGCCCAACAATTTCGACCAGTTCGCCGAGCTGATCACGAGCTTCGAGTCCCCTGACGCCCAGCCCATTTCTTCTTCCCAGGACCTGGCCCGGCGCATGGCGGACAAGGCCCGGTTGTTGGCCCATGTAGCAGAACGGGCATTGACGGGTGAAGACAATCAAATTAGCGAAAGCCAAGATTTAGAGGGATTGATGGCAGCTGTTAAAAAAATTCTGCTCAGAGACATTACTCATGAAGAGTTTGCCGATGTCTATGCGCAGACCATCGCTTATGGGATGTTCGCCGCGCGCCTGCATGATCAAACCGCGGCGAGCGGGGGGGATTTTTCCCGCCGCAAGGCCGCCGAGTTGGTTCCCCAGTCCAATCCTCTGCTCAGGAAGTTTTTTCACCATATCGCGGGTTACGATATCGACAGTCGCATTCAATGGATCGTGGATGACCTGGTGGCTATTTTTCGGGCGACCAATGTGGCGGAGTTGATGACGGACTTTGTCAAGCCGAACTGGCGCGCCGACCCGTTCATCCACTTTTATGAGACCTTTCTGAGGGAATACGACCCGGATTTGCGCGAGAGGCGCGGGGTGTATTACACGCCGAAGCCGGTGGTGGATTTCATCGTTAGCGCCGTGGATGACATTTTGAAAGAGGAATTTCAGCTGGCCAGGGGCTTGGCGGACACGACTAAAACCACGGTGAAAGTCAACACTGAAGAGGTGGGCAAACAAATAAGCAAAGAAGTGCATAAGGTGCAGATTTTGGACCCCGCCGCCGGCACTGGCACCTTCTTGGCCTCGGTGGTGGAGCAGATACATGATTATGAGAAGGACGCCGAGCAAGAAGGGATGTGGCCTGACTATGTGAAACAAGAGCTATTGCCGCGCCTGAACGGGTTTGAGGTCTTGATGGCGCCGTACACCATGGCGCACCTGAAACTGGAAATGATCTTGCAACAGACCGGATGCGAGCTGAACGGTGAACGCCTGCGGATTTTTCTGACCAATTCCCTGGAAGAACACGAGTTCGAACACGGGGCCCTATCTACGGACTGGTGGCTTGCCGATGAATCAAAAGAGGCGAATCGGATTAAAAAAGATACGCCCGTCATGGTGGTGTTGGGGAATCCCCCTTACCAAGGCGAATCCAAAAACAAGGGGGCCTGGATAGTGAAGTTGATGCGGGACTACAAACAGGAACCCGGGGGCGGCAAGTTGCGGGAGGAAACCAAGTGGCTTAACGATGATTATGTGAAGTTCATCCGCTATGGACAACATTTTATCGACCGCAACGGCGAAGGCCTCCTTGCCTACATCAACAACAATGGTTTTTTAGACAACCCGACTTTTAGAGGAATGCGCTGGCATTTGTTGCGCAGTTTCGACAAGATTTACATCCTGGACTTGCACGGCAACAGCCAAATAGGGGAAAAAGCCCCCGATGGGTCGCCGGACAGAAATGTGTTCGACATCCAGCTAGGCGTTTCCATCAACCTGTTTGTGAAAACCGGAGAGAAACCTAAGGACGCCTTAGGCAAGGTTTTTCACTTTGACCTGTTCGGCGCGCGCAAAAGCAAATACGATTTTCTAGAGCACCACAGCCTGAACCAGGTGGAATTCAAAAGCTTGAAACCAGCCGCCCCGCACTATTTCTTCGTGCCCAGAGATTACAGCCTGGATAGCGAATACCAAAAAGGCTTTAGCGTTGCGGACTTAATGCCTATCGCCACCAGCGGCGTGGTTACGGCAAGGGATCGCTTCACCATTCACCATTCAGCCGCTGAGGTCCGGGACGCCATTGAGACTTTCCTTAGGCTGAGCGACCAAGACGCCCGCGAGCGTTTTAATTTAGGGACCGATGTTCGGGATTGGAAAGTCAGCCTGGCGAGAAAAGACCTGGAGGCCGACGGCCCGGATTATCAACGCATCGTCCCCATCATGTATCGGCCTTTCGACCGACGACACACTTACTACACGGGGCGGTCCAAAGGTTTTCACTGCAACCCTCGTGGAAAAGTCATGCGGCATTTTCTCTCTGGTGAGAATGTTGGATTAGTAGCGGCTAAAAGACAATCTTCTCCGGGAAGTTACAATAATGTCTTCATTACCAATAAGATGAATGAGGGGCATTTTCGTGTTGACATTAACTATGTTTTCCCTTTGTACCTCTATCCCGACACCGACAGCGGGCAACAGAATCTTGGGGATCGCTCCAGTCGCAAACCCAACTTGAACATGGCCCTCGTGAAGGAAATTGCCGCCAATCTCAAAATGAAGTTTGCTTATGAGAATGAACAGAGACGCAACGACGCCTTCTCCCCTGAAGACCTGTTAGATTACATTTATGCTGTGCTTCACAGTCCCGGCTACCGTAAAACTTACCGGGAATTTCTCAAAACCGGCTTCCCCCGCGCGCCTTTTCCCCAAGACAAAAAACAATTCCTGGCTCTCGTCAAGCTTGGGGCTGAGTTGCGGGCCCTGCATTTAATGAAGAGTGAAAAACTAAACAAGCTGACCACCGCCTACCCTCAAACAGGCGACAACATTGTCAGACAGATCAAGAGAGAAAAAGACAAGGTGCATATCAATAACACGCAGCATTTCGCCCGGGTCCCGGAGGCCGCTTGGCGCTTTCACATCGGCGGCTACCAGCCGGCGCAGAAATACCTCAAGGACCGCAAGGACAGGAAACTCGCGCCGGATGAAATCCGCCACTACCAGAAGATCATCGTCTCCCTGGTGGAAACAGAAAAAATCATGAAAGAAATAGACGCCCACCTGCCTCTAAAGACCAGCTAAAAAAGCAATTCCTTTTTCCTGTTTTTTATGGCAATTACATATAATAGTTACAGTGTCGTGAGATTTGGAAGAAGCAGATAGGGGGAAAAGAATGAATGTAGGTTGCTTAATCGCAAACCACCAGGACCGAACCCGCTCGGCGCGGGTGCCTAAGGTCATGGTGGACACGGGCAGCGAACTGACCTGGATCAGAGAGAAACACCTGGAAAAGATCGGTGTTGAGCCTGAAGAGAAGAAACTGCGCCTCATAACAGCCGATGGCAGGGAAATCATCCGCTCCATCGGTTTCGCCGTTATTTGCGTCGGCAAGGGAATCACCACTGATGAGGTGGTTTTCGCTCAAAAAAGCGATTTTCAGCGCTTAGGTTCCCGAACCTTGGAAGGCCTGAATCTGAAGGCGGACCTCCGCAATAAAAAATTGGTTGACGCGGGCCCCGTTGCCGTCCCTGGCAATGTCATTCAAATTGCCAGCGACGGCAAAAGATAAGACCTTATTGCGATTCAGGCGGGAAGTGCTGTAGAAAGAGCTCGGCGAGTTCATCGCCCTCAATCAGATGCACTGGCCGGTCTGGGTTATCCTCGTTGTGTTTGTCTATAAGCACTCTGGCCTCATCGAGGCATTTTCCCGTTGTAAGCAAAACGCCGGAATCAAGCGAATTGGTCTCCCAACCATCAAGCAATTGCTCCAGTTTTGTCTTGAGAGAGGCTTCTGTAACATCGCCTTCAAAAGCAAAGGTTTGCACCCCCACTGTGAATCCATTGCCTGGCAAGAGGGGAGAGTGCACTGTGACAATAAGATCCGAACCGGCTTCATAGGGACCTTCCTGAACAACACAGGCGTAACCCATGCGCTCAAAGAGCTTGGGACAGAGTTTCCTGGAAAGATCTTGCCGGGCGAATTCTTGTTTGAGCATTCTAGGGAGGGGTTCTCTTAGATCTCTGTATATTCTCTTTATATTTGCTGAAATCGAACCATCTTGTTGTTGCCCTGCTTCAGGAAGAGCTTTCAAAAAGCTAAAAAACGGTTCGCTATCATGTACTTGTGAGAATCGGCCAGGTCTGCCGAGACGATAGTAGAGCGTAGGGAGAACGATTTTGTCGCGCATATTCACAGGAGAGGGCGTCTCTAGTGAACAGGGCCTGAAGGACCGGAAATCGCTTCCTCCCAAACCATCAGTTGCGGCAGAGTAATCATATTCCCCCGTGATCTTGACGACAGAGAATTGCCCTCTCTTGGGCTGATGTGGATAAATGATGTAGTCTTCTTGGTTGACATATCTAAGGAAGTTCAAGCATCGTTTGGCCTTCTTTTGCTCTTCATCCAAGGGTTTTCCCTTTTTGAGTTTCTCCCAAATTATGCGCAAGTCAAGTTTGTCAGTCCAAGACCAACCCATCCGGGCCTGACCGGCTTTTAGTTCCTCAAAAACGCCAGCGACCGGTTGCCCAGTCTTTTTATCTGTCGTTTTCAACACCCAAACTCTTGTCATCGTCATTCCCCCGTTGTTGGTTGCAGAGTGATATTGGCCCGGTACAAGGCGTCGGGCCTTGTCGCCAAACAACCGCAGATACGAATATGCAGGTTCCGAGGGATCGGTCTTGTATTCAGCAGGAGGCCCAACAGGGCTCGTCCCGCGGCTGTTTGGCAATTCACATCCTACAAGAACTAATGGGCGGTTGCAAGCGCTGGCAAAGCCGGGCAAAATCGTTTCAAAATGGATGAAACGAAAAGATTGATTTTCAATAAAATCCTTATATATCAGCAACATAATCATTATAGGCCCCGCGCTTAGCGGCACATGGGCCCTGCGGCCCTGCCGGCAGTGCAGTCAGTGGGTATGTCATCCTAGGTCCCGCTGGAAATGGCGGTTCGAATCTGTCCGCTTGCCTCTTATCCCCGGTAGCTCAGTTGGCAGAGCGCATGGCTGATAGGAGGAAGCTACCACACTAACTAACACTTAGCCATTCTTGAAACCTAACTAATGAGGTGATTGACTATGGGCAATCGCAATACTATATACCCTGATCAAGTAGGCTATCTAATGGAAGAGCTTGAAGACAAGCCTAAGGCTGACTGGACTGCAGAAGACTGGGCTGTGTACGCTAGGCATTTCAGTTTGGAAGGCAATGCTGACAAAGCCCTCCGCATCGCTGACAAAGCCGTGCGCCTGGGCGCTGACGAATTAATCTACTTGTGGCTGGCTGACTTGTTTGAAGACGGGCGCGATGCTGACGCTTCTTATGAAGCCATAAACCGCTTTGTGAAAGCCTTGCCTGACAATGAAGTAGGCTATCAGGAGAGAGCGTATATGCGGCTTGGGCGGGAAGATAAGGAGGGCGCTAGGGAAGATATAGACACGCTGTTAGAGAAATTCCCTAACTGGCTGGGAAGCCATTGGCTGTTAGTGGAATGGGAGCGGTTGCACGGAAGCCATGCTGACTGGCGCAAAGCCCTCGAGCAGGCTAGGGAGTCAGAGCGGCAAGAGCGGCTGAATGAGGAAAAGCCTATTAGACAAGCCATGCGGGCTGAGAGGGAAGCCAAGCCCCGGCGGGAGCGGCGAAGCCCCAGGCGCAGATAGCCTTCTACGCCACTGGGGTTGGCAAGCCTATGCCCATGCTTCATAGGGTGCGTCAAGAAAACGCCGTAGAATGCGCCCTAGGCACTCTAATCGCCTATTTGCGGCAAGGGGACAAGGAAGTCTGGAAGGGAAAATGGGAAATTAGCATGAAAAGAGATTGACAATCAACTCCAAGTGTGTTATAGTGCGATTGTTATAAATAACTTGGAGAAATCCAGTGAATGAGTTTATAGTGTTCTTGAAGTTTTTGGCCACTGTCGTAGCCGCAGTGGCCACTTGGTTTGGTTGGAAAAAGTGGAAGTTGTTTCAAATGAGACAACTAAACACGGACTTGGGAAACAACAATCCGTATTCAAGGATGAATGCCATCCGGCAACTCTTGCAATTGGCAAGAGATGATAAAAGCCTGCGGCAAGATGTGATGGACAGCCTTTGTTATTACATTCGTGTAACGACGAGTGACCCTGAATACAAGGTGAAGTATAAGGAACATCCCTCTGCTGAAATTCAGGAGATGTTGGTTTTAATCTTCGCAGAGGAAAGCAATGATGTTTTCGATGTTTGCCGCATCAACTTGAGTCATAGCCATCTGAATGGGATAGCTTTTGCTAACGCACGGTTGAAAAACGCTTTTCTTGCGGGAACTCATTTGCGAGGGGCTATTCTTCCTGACGCAAATTTGCAAGGGGCTTACATGACTCAAATCCATTTGCAGGGAGCGATCTTTCATGGGGCTAACTTGCAAGGAGCGAATCTTGAAGACGCACAGATGCATGGAGTGTTTCTGTTAGACGCCAAATTGCAAGCGGCCAACCTTTGGCGTGCGCAGTTACAAGGCACTGTTCTCAATAACGCCAATATGAAAGGAGTCCAGAGCAGTCGTCACATTGTTGATTGGGATTTTGTAACTCAAATAGCACTCGGCACAGATCGTCCCACTGATCTGAGTGGAATAATATTCTTCGGTGGAGTGCAACAACACCATTATGAGGAAATGTGTAGTTGCCTAATAGATGGCACCCTTCTGAAGGAAGATTTCATTCAGAAGCTGGAGCATCAAGTTGGGCAAGAAGCAAGCCATGAATTGCCTCCTGATAGCGGGGCTATAACTGAGCCACCTTACACAGAAGAAGAAGCAGATCAGATGCATGAGGCATTTACACTAGCTTGACATGGGCAATCAGTAGAGAGCAGGAAAAAAGAGCTTGACAATTTCCTTATGGTGTGTTACAGTGTCCCCGCCTTCTAATCGTGGGGGCTAAAAAAACACCTGATGAGATTGAAAAATGAGCAGATATAAATGCTATAATGAGTTGCGCGTTGATCTTGACTACGATCAATGGCTTGGCTTGAGACCGTCGCCAAATGGCACTGCAGGGCGTGACCTTGTACTGATACAGGGCGGCTCTGTAAAAGGTTATCAGGGAAATGACTTCATCGTGGACGGCAATTCAGTAGAATTCAATATCGCCCCTGAGTTCAGGCAAGCCGATCCTGTAGTTTATGGCGTTGGCGGGGGAGAGTCCCGGCTGGCGGGAGGGGCAGGGGATGATGTTATCTTAGCAGGAGACGGTGATGATACAGTGTTCGCCGGCGCAGGGGATGACCTCGTGGCAGGGGATGCTATCAATGTTGCTGATTCAGGTTATCAATCGGCGTTTGATTGGAGCCAGGACAAACTCTATATTAGCCAAGTGAATTCTAACACTGGCGCAGACGAGTTGTATGGCGGCCCTGGGAATGACCGCATGCACGGGGGGGGTGGCAATGATCATATTCAGGGAGGCCCTGGGGATGATGTACTGGTCGGAGGCGATGGAGATGACACTCTTGTGCCAGGCGAGGGATTTAACTTTCTGCATGGCGGTGACGGAGCAGACACATTTGACTTGAGGGAGTCCGTTGGCAGTGAAAACATTATTATAGACTTTGATCATAGGGAAGGTGACAAAGTGCTACTGCCGTCCCGATATGAGCTTAACCCTTTGCCGATATTCACATTTCCATTTGTGGAGGTGTACATAGAGGAAGCGCAATTGCACACTTATGATCAATGCACTGGCACGGTCATAAATACAGATTGGGGAGCATTTGTAGGCTTGCCTGGAGGGGTAGCATTCTTTACAGGGCAACATCCATTGACATTGGAATACTACGATGTGCTGTAAGCCCTGACAACGATGCCGGCGTTGCCGGGGAATCCCGGCGTTTTAGGAAGAAAAATCTTGACAAGCCTTTGAAAATGTCTTATGATCGGAGGCATGAAGAAGTTGAAAAAGCATAAGCACGGTGCTGTATCTCCCATGAATGATTGCGGGGAATTCTTTCTGGGCGGGAGGTCTGATTTAGCTAAGGTCACTAAGACTTTGCATATTCGGATAGACCCTCGCCATGCGCCTCGGTTGCGCCGCATCTCTCTGCTGGAGTCTAAATGTTGGAATGAAATAAATGCCATGCCGCCTTCATTGCTGGAAGCTTTGATTATACGCTCATACAAAGCCAAAGGTTTTTGTGTAGGATAGCCTGTGCGCTCAGTTTTATTATTTTGCGCAATGATATTCATTTGCCATACATCGCCCATAACCTTCCCGTCAGGATGATAATAATGTTGCTTTGACTTGGGAATGTTAATATCTGGACTATTATAAGGGGTTCGCACAGAGTCTTTGTTAAAGATATAACTGGCCGACTTGGAATACCAGAGAATCACATCATGCCGTTTGCCGAAATTATTACCCCTGGCGCCACTGTTGTAATGCCACACAATTTCATTCCTGAAATTCCTTTTCCCAAAGATAGCGTCCATCAATAGCCGCAAGCAACTGTTTGCTGTAGGGTCGCAATGCAGGTAAATACCGCCATCAGGTTGTAGCACTCGGCGCATCGCCATTAGGCGCACGCCAACTAGCATAAGAATGCCGCCACATCTTTTCCTGATGCGATGCGAGCCGCCTCGATAACTTTCCATACTCCAGGCCAATCATCCTTAATGCTGTCAACCCACCCCTCATGAACATCCTTCTCCCATGACCACCGATCAGTGAACTTAGCGCCGGCCGCCAAGCTGTCAGGGGTGGCATGAAAATCCCTACTCTTGTTAAACGGCGGGTCAGTCGCAACCAGATGCACGGTATTAGAATTCATGCCCCTAAGGAACTCTAAATTGTCCCCATGGTATAGGGTGCGATTCTTGAAATTAGCCTTAGCCACTGCGACGCCCAATCAGAACGGCACAAGGCAGGGACTTGCCTGACCTGCCAGCGCCAGCGCAAAAAGCCTTCCCAGGGGCGCCCCTGGGCTTGTTTCTTCTCTCACTTTGTTTTATCATGCCAGTTACTGTAACACACCGTAACTGACTTGTCAAGCTCTTTTCGCTAATCTGCCCTAAATTCCCTTGTCAAGTTATGTATATAATCCCCTTTCAAAGTATATGAAATGAAAAGCTTGATTTTCAATAAAATCCTTATATATCAGCAACATAATCATTTCAAAGTATATGAAATGAAAAACTTGATTTTCAATAAAATCCTTATATATCAGCAAAATAATCATTTCAAAATAGATGAAACGAAAAGCTTGATTTTCAATAAAATCCTTATATATTAGTAACATAATCGTTTCATCATCAGGTAAAATCATTTCATGGCCATTGCTGATCAAGCCCTTCTTGACTATATCGGCGCCCATTCCGGCGTCAGCCGGGAAGACATCAGAAAGCAGGTCGCGCCGACAGCGAGCCAAGCGACTGTTTGGCGCGCCTTGAAGCGGCTGGCGGATGAAGGAGAGCTTGAAGTTTCAGGAAAGGGCCGCGCCACCCGCTACAGCCTAGCGGGCGCAATGGCAGTGCGGCTTCACTTGCGGACGCCTTATAACCGCCGCCGGCCCGTCGGCCACAACCGGGAATTTATCGACCGCTATGTTCCAAACAAGACGCCTTATCTGAGTGAAACTGACCGGCAACGACTCCACGAAGCGGGACGATTTGCGCCGGCGCCACCCTTGGGGACTTATTCGCGCCTCGTCCTGGAACGGCTTTTGATAGACCTGTCCTGGGCCTCGTCTCGTCTGGAGGGCAACACCTATGACATCTTGGAGACTGAACGGCTGATCCGTTTTGGCGAGGAGGCCTCAGGCAAAAATCGCAAGGAAACAGTGATGCTCCTCAATCACAAGGAGGCGATCCAGTACCTTGTCGAGCATCTCGAAGACATCGTCATAAGCCGCTCAGAGGCCCTCAACATCCATGCTTTGTTGGCGGATGGACTGCTTGTTGATCCCATCATGGGCGGGCGGTTGCGCCGCGGGCCGGTGGGCATCGCGGTTTCCAGCTACCGGCCCTTGGACAATCCTTTTGTGATTGAGGAAGAATTCGACATTCTTCTCCACAAGGCGGCGGCGATTGCGGATCCATTCGAGCAATCCTTCTTTGTTCTTGTTCACATTCCTTATTTGCAAGCCTTCCATGATGTCAACAAGCGAACCTCGCGCATTGCCGCCAACATCCCCCTTCTTAAAGCCGGCTTGGCGCCCATGTCCTTTCTCGCCATGGACGACAGGGCTTATGTCGCTGGGATGCTTGGCGTCTATGAACTGAACAATGCGTCCCTCTTGCGGGAAGCTTACATCGACGCCTATCTCGCTTCGGCGGAAAATTACAAGGCGTTGCAAACCGAACTGGATGCGCCGCACAAGGCCGCGCTCGTCTATCGGGATTTCGTTCGCAAGGCCGTGCGTCGTTGCGTGTTGGAGCATAAGGACTTCCGCCCGGACGCCATAAGAGAAATGCTCGCCGCGGCTGACATTCCGGAAGCGGACCGCGAGCAGGTTCTTGACTACATCGGCAAAGAGTTTCACGGCCTGCACGAAGGCAATGTCATTCGCTACCGTCTGAAGCCGGAAGACTTGGCGGGGCTCAACAAGAAATAACCCCGGCAGGACGGCTCCCGCTGGTTGCCCTCTTGCCGCCGGCAGGAACCCCGCCAGCTAAGCAAGGGTCTGCAGACCCCCTAAGATCGTTGCAGGATGGTGTCCCGGGCCCGTCCCGGGGCCGGTTCGGGATAGTCTCGCGTGTAGTGCAGGCCGCGGCTTTCCTTGCGCCGCAGGGCGGATTCGATGATGAGCCGGGCCGCCAACGCCAGGTTGCGCAACTCGATCAGATCGTTGGTGATGCGGAAGTTGCCGTAGTACTCATGGATTTCATCCTGCAACAGCTTGATGCGGCGCTGGGCCCGTTGCAGGCGCTTGTCGGTGCGCACGATGCCCACATAATCCCACATGAAACGGCGGATCTCGTCCCAGTTGTGGGAGACCACCACTTCCTCGTCTGAGTCCGTCACCCGGCTCTCGTCCCATTCGGGAATGGCGGGGGGCGCGGGGGCCCGGCCCAGTTCATTCCGTATGTCCTTATAGACGGCGTGGGCGAAGACCACGCATTCCAGCAGGGAGTTGCTCGCCATGCGGTTGGCCCCGTGCAGGCCGGAGCAGGACGCCTCCCCAAGGGCGTAAAGGGCCTCGATGTCAGTGCGCCCCCGCCGGTCGATGACGATGCCGCCGCAACTGTAGTGAGCGGCGGGGACCACCGGCACGGGCTGTTCGGTGATGTCAAAGCCGTATTGCAGACAGCGGGCGTAGATGGCGGGGAAGCAGTCTATGACGAACTCCTTTTCCCGGTGGCTGATGTCCAGGTACACGCAGTCGCTGCCCAGGCGCTTCATTTCGTGGTCTATGGCCCGGGCCACAACGCTGCGGGGGGCCAGCTCCCCCCGCGAGTCGAATTTCTCCATGAACGGCTCGCCGTTGGGCAGAAGCAGCCGCGCCCCCTCCCCCCGCAGGGTCTCGGAGAGCAAAAACGATTTCGCGTCCGGATGGTACAGGCAAGTGGGGTGAAACTGCACAAACTCCATGTTGGCCACCTGGCAACCGACCCGCCACGCCATGCCGATGCCGTCGCCGGTGCTGATGTCCGGGTTGCTGGTGTAGAGATAGACCTTGCCGGCCCCGCCGGTGGCCAACACCGTGAACCGGGCCGAAAAGACCCGCACCCGGTCGTTGTTCTGGTCATAGATGTAAGCGCCGGCGCAACGGCCCTCCTGAACCACCAGGTCCAAGGCCGTGTGAAACTCGAACAGCTCGATGTTGCGATGGGCGCGGGCGCGGTGTTCCAAGGTCGATTCAATCGCCCGCCCGGTGGAATCTGCCGCGTGCAGGATGCGCCTGTGGCTGTGGCCCCCCTCGCGGTGCAGGTGGTACCCGGCGTCCTGCAAATCGCCCTCCACGGCCGCCGGCAGGCGGGTGAAATTGACCCCCAAATCGATGAGCCACTGGACGCTTTCCCTGCCGTTTTCCACCACGAACTTGACGACTTCCTCCCGGCACAGGCCGCCGCCCGTTTCCATGGTGTCCGCGATGTGGGACTCGATGGAATCCGCGGTGTCCATGACCGCCGACACGCCGCCCTGGGCGTACAAGGTGGCCCCTTCTTTCAGGGCGGCTTTGGAGGCCACGACCACAGGGACCCATTCCGCCAGTTGCAGGGCCAGGCTCAGCCCGGAGGCGCCGCTGCCTATGATCAACACCTCGCATTCGCGCTGATTGCCTGCCATGGCCGGAGATCATATAATAATCCCGCACATCGTTTCGGACCTCTGAACGAGCTATTGAAGAAACGCAGGCGCCGGCTTCGCGTTTTCCAGCAATCGGTTATCATGGGCAGCGACAAATCGGATCAAATACTCGTTCAAAGGGTAAAACGAGGCGATAAAAAGGCGTTTGACGCGCTGGTGTTGAAATACCAGGGCAAAATCGTCGGTTTGGCGTCCCGTTTCACGCGGGACCCCAGCGACGCCAACGATGTGGCCCAGGAGGCCTTTATCAAGGCCTACCGCGCTTTGCCTGAGTTTCGCGGCGACAGCGCGTTTTACACCTGGTTGTACCGGATCACGGTCAACACGGCCAAGAATCACTTGGCGACCCAGGGACGAAAATCCGGCGAAACCGGGCTGGATTTGGCGGAAATGGAACAAATGGGGGAAGATGACACTCTAAAAGAGCAAGCCACGCCGGAACGCCTGTTGCTGACGGACGAAATACAGCGCACGGTGGCGGCGGCCATAGAGGCGTTGCCGGGGGAACTGCGGGCCGCCATCACCCTGCGCGAGTTGGAGGGGCTGAGTTACGAGGAGATCGCCACGGCCATGGCCTGTCCCATCGGCACGGTGCGTTCGCGCATCTTCCGGGCCAGGGAGGCGATAGACAAACAGCTGAAACCACTGCTGGAATGAATGAAACCATGAGCGAAACGCAAAAAGAACGGCTGTCCGCCTTCATGGACGGCGAAACCCGAGACGAGCGGGAAGACCGGCAGGTCCTGGACGCGCTGTTGGAAGACCCAGAGACCCGGGGCGCCTGGGCCCGCTACCACTTGGCATCGGACTGCATGAATGGACGCCTGCCGCGCCGCCTGGATCGGACTTTGGCGGATCGGGTCGCCGAGTCCCTGCGCAACGAACCCGCCATTCTCGCCCCCACCAGGGCGTGGCGCGGCTTCGCCAAACCCGTTGCCGGGTTCGCCATCGCCGCTTCTGTCGCCACCCTTGCCGTTTTGGTCGCGTTGCAAAAGCCTGAGGGGGTGAACGACTCAGGCCCGGCGTCCTTGGCGACGGTCGCGCCTGACGCTGGCGCCGGGGGCGTTGCGCCGACGCCGGTCAGGCCCGTCAGCGCCGGCAACCCGGCGGAGCGGCGGCCTGTAGCCAGGCGCGGGGAACCCCCGCCTCTGAGCCGCTACATCAACGATTACCGGGCCCGGCGGAGCGGGGCCAGGATTTCGGAGGGCCTGCCTGTGGTTGCCGTTTTCATTGAAAGGACGGAGCGGCCCCCCGCCGCCAAGATGGCGCGCGTCAGCCAGGGAAGGGTCAACGCCTTTTCCCTCTACACCGCCGGCCGCCATGTCATCGTGGTCGGCGAGGCGCCCCAGACGGCCGTGCAGCAAGTGGCCCATTCCGTGATTTCATCTATGGAGGGCAGGGAGTGGAACGCGCCGGCCCAGCGCTGAGGGGCGGCTTCCTGGCGTTCGCCGCGGCGCGGCGGAAAAAACCCGCCTGGATGCGGGGGGCGCAGGGCCTGCTCCTGTTCGTGGCGGTTTTTTGCTTTTCGACGGCGAACGCGCGCACGCTGCCGGATTTCACTCCTTTGGTGGAGCGCTACTCAGGGGCGGTCGTCAACATCAGCGCCACCCCCAAGAAGGGGCGCCAGGGCCGGCCCCGGGAGTTCACGGTGCCGGAGGTGCCGGAAGACAGCCCCTTTTACGATTTTTTCAAGAAGTTTTTTGAGCAGGGGCCCCACAGCCACGGGCCGGCCCGGAAAAAGGTCTCTTTAGGGTCAGGCTTTCTCATTTCCGCCGACGGCTATGTCATCACCAACAACCATGTCGTGGCGAACGCCGATGAGATCATCGTCAGATTGAGCGACCGCCGGGAGTTTCCCGCCTCCCTCGTCGGCACCGACAAGCGCAGCGACATCGCCGTGCTGAAGATAGCGGGAAAGGGCCTGCCCACCGTCAAGTTGGGCGAATCAGCCGGTTTGAAAGTGGGGGAGTGGGTGTTGGCCATAGGCTCCCCCTTTGGCTTTGACTACTCGGTCACCCAGGGGATTGTCAGCGCCATTGGCAGGAGCCTGCCCAATGAAAACTATGTTCCCTTCATTCAGACCGACGTCGCCATCAATCCAGGCAACTCCGGCGGCCCCCTGTTCAACCTCAAGGGCGAGGTCATAGGGGTCAACTCGCAGATTTACAGCCGCACCGGGGGCTTCATGGGCATGTCTTTCGCCGTGCCTATCGATGTGGTGGTCAATGTCTATGGGCAGTTGCGGGAGAACGGCCGCGTCGTGCGCGGCTGGTTAGGGGTGCTTATCCAGGATGTGACCCGGGAGCTGGCGGAATCCTTTGGCATGGACAAACCCCACGGCGCCTTGGTGGCGAAAGTCTTGCCGGACAGCCCGGCCGCGGCCGCGGGCGTTGAAGTGGGCGACATCATCGTCGAATTCAACGGGAGGGAAGTGGGTTTCTCCGCCGATTTGCCGCCCTTGGTGGGGAGCAGCAAGGTTGATGACAAGGCGTCCTTGAAGATCATCCGCCAGGGCAAACGCCGCTCCCTCAAGGTGTTGATCGCGGAGTTGCCCGAAGAGCGGGAGGGCGCCGACGCTGAAGGAGACGCAGGACCGGAGCAGCCCCCTCCCAACGCGATGAACATTGTGGCGCGGGACCTGACGGAGGCGCAGAGAAAGCGCTTGGACCTGTCCGAAGACGGCGTGCTGGTGGAGAAAGTCCTGCCGGGGCCGGGCAAAGAGGCGGGCGTTCGCCCCGGGGATGTGATCCTCATCATAGACAACGCGCGCGTGAAAGACCTGGAGCATTTCAACCGCCTGTTAGGGGCTTTGCCACGGAATCGCTCCTTGCCGCTCTTGATACAGCGGCGCGGGTCGCCGACTTTTTTGGCGTTCAAACTAAGCGAGGACGAGTAGCGGTTGCGAGGCATGGAGCGGACCCGAAACTTTTCCATCATCGCGCACATCGATCACGGCAAATCAACGCTGGCGGACCGGTTCATTCAACTTTGCGGCGGCCTGAGCGAACGGGAGATGTCCGCCCAAGTGCTGGATTCCATGGAGCTTGAGCGGGAGCGGGGGATCACCATCAAATCCCAGAGCGTCTGCCTGAATTACCGGCACGGCGACGGCCAGGACTACCAGTTCAACATCATCGACACCCCTGGGCATGTCGATTTCAGTTACGAGGTGTCGCGCTCCCTGGCGGCTTGCGAGGGGGCCCTGTTGGTGGTGGACTGCTCCCAGGGGGTGGAGGCCCAGACCGTGGCCAACTGCTTTTCCGCCATCGACAGCGGCCTGGAGGTGGTGCCGGTGCTGAACAAGATCGATCTGCCCTCCGCCGAGCCGGCGCGAGTGGCGCGGGAGATCGAGGAGATCATAGGCATAGAGGCCCAGGACGCCTTGAAGGTCAGCGCCAAGACCGGCGCGGGCCTGGAAGGCCTGTTGACGGGCATCGTCGAGCGCATCCCGGCCCCCGCCGGCGACCCGGAGGCCCCCCTGAAGGCCTTGATCATCGATTCCTGGTTCGATAACTACCTGGGGGTGGTGTCCTTGGTGCGGGTAGTCGACGGCAGGCTGGAGACGGGGCGGAAGATCAAGATTTTTTCCACCGGGCAGACCCATCTGGTGGACGAAGTGGGCGTGTTCAGTCCCAAGCGCGCCCCTAAACCGCGCTTGTTGGCGGGGGAGGTGGGCTATGTGGTGGCGGGCATCAAGGCCATTTTGGGTGCGCCGGTGGGGGACACCCTCACCGCCGAAAAAACGCCGGCGGCGGCGCCGTTGCCGGGCTTTCGCACCGCGCAACCCCGGGTGTTCGCCGGCTTGTTTCCCGTGGATTCGGGGGATTTCGAGAACTTCCGCGAGGCCTTGGCGAAGCTGAAACTGAACGACGCCGCCCTGCATTTTGAACCGGAGACCTCCCGGGCCCTGGGTTTCGGCTTCCGTTGCGGTTTTTTAGGGATGTTGCACAGCGAGATCGTCCGGGAGCGTCTGGCGCGGGAGTACGGGCTGGAGTTGATCACCACGGCCCCCACGGTGGTCTATGAGGTGGAAACCCACTCCGGCGCCGTGTCTTACCTGCACAACCCCGCCGACTTGCCCCCGCCGGATCAATTGGCCGCGTTGCGGGAACCCATCATCTCGGCGGACATATTGACGCCGCAGGAGTGCCTGGGCAATGTCATCGGCTTGTGCATTGAGAAACGGGGACAGCAGAGAAAGATGCAGTATGTCGGCGGGCAGGTTTCCCTTGCTTTTGACCTGCCCCTCAGTGAAGTGGCGCTGGATTTTTTCGACCGGCTGAAATCCGTCAGCAAGGGTTACGCCTCGTTCGATTACCAGTTTGCGCGCTACAGCGAGGCGCCTTTGGTGAAATTGGACCTGTTGATAAACGGCGAGCGGATCGATGCCCTGTCCTGCATCGTTCATCGGGACCTGGCGCAGCGGCGCGGGCGGGAGCTGGCGGAGAAAATGAAGGAATTGATCCCCCGGCAGATGTACGAGGTGGTCCTGCAGGCCGCCATAGGCTCTAAAATCATCGCGCGCCAAGTGGTGAAGGCCCTGCGCAAGAATGTCACGGCCAAGTGTTACGGCGGGGATGTGACGCGCAAGAGAAAATTGCTGGAAAAACAAAAAGCGGGGAAGAAGCGAATGAAACAGCTGGGGTCGGTGGAAATTCCGCAAGCGGCGTTTATGGCCGCGTTGCATGTGGGACGGGAGCCGTGATTTTCGATTTTTCGGCCCTGTTGGTCCTGCTCACTTTAGGCAGCGGCCTGATCTGGGGGGGAGACGCCCTGTTGTTCGCGCCGCGCCGCCGCGCCGCCGCTGGCGCCGGCTCGGAACGCCCCCCGGAGCCCGTCTTGGTGAATTACGCGCGGTCTTTTTTCCCCATCTTTTTAGCGGTGTTGATCCTGCGCTCCTTCATCGTCGAGCCGTTTCGCATTCCTTCCGCCTCCATGATGCCCACCCTGTTGCGGGGAGACTTCATCCTGGTCAACAAATACGAATACGGCGTCCGCCTGCCAGTGCTGAACACCCGCGTCATCGCCAACAGCGCCCCCCAGCGCGGGGACATCATCGTGTTCCGCTACCCGGAAGACCCCGCGGTGCCTTTCATCAAGCGGGTGGTGGCGACCCCCGGCGACCATGTGCGGTACAAGAACAAGCGCTTGACCATCAACGGCCGGGAGGTGGAATTGTCGTCCCGGGGCGTCTATTACAACAGCGGCTCGGGCCGAACGGAGAATGGCGCGCGCTGGCTGCGGGAAAAACTGGGCGACAAGACTCATGACATCCTCATCAACCCCTTGCGCCCCCCCCAGGTGGAGATCGACCGCGCCATCCCCGAAGGCCACTACTTCGTGTTGGGGGACAACCGCGACAACAGTCGGGACAGCCGCTATTGGGGATTGGTCCCGGACGAGAACCTTGTGGGGCGGGCCTTCTACATTTGGATGAACTGGAGCAACGACGGCTTTTTCAACCTGAAAAGCTGGAACATGGACTGGGGGCGGATCGGTTCCGTCATCATTTAGGGGAACCGGTGAACGACTTGCCCCTGCGCCTGAGGGAAGTCCTGGGCTACGACTTCCGCGCCCCGGGCCTGTTGCTGACAGCGTTGACCCACCGGAGTTTCAGCGCAACGAACAACGAAAGACTGGAGTATTTAGGGGACGCCGTGTTGGGGCTGTTCATCGCTGAGCAACTGTTCCGCAAGTTTCCCCAGGCCGCCGAAAGCGAGCTGACCCGTCTGCGGGCCTCCCTGGTCAACCGGGAGGCCCTGGCCCGGCTGGCGCGGGAGCTAGACCTGGGCAGTCACATCCGCTTAGGCAAGGGCGAGCGCAAGAGCGGCGGGCAGGAAAAAGAATCGTTGCTGGCCGACGCCATGGAGGCCCTGTTGGGGGCCGTTTATTTGGATTCTGACCTTTTAACCTGCCATCGGGCGCTGTTGAAACTCTACGGCCCCCTGCTTGACGGTTTGACCTTGGAGACCGTTGAAAAAGACCCCAAAACCGAACTGCAAGAGCGCATGCAGGCCCAGGGGAAGCCCTTGCCCTGCTATCAGGTCATCGCCACAGCAGGCGAGGCTCACGACCGGTTGTTCACGGTGGCGTGCCAGGTGGAGGGCTTGGACGAACCCGTCTCCGCCACTGGCAAGAGCAAGAAGATCGCCGAGCAGAACGCGGCCAAGCTGGCCCTGTCCCAGTTCGGCTTGCGCGGGGCGCCGGAATAGCGGGGGCGTTTCTCGCGTGTTGGCGCCTGCCGCGGGCTGATTTGCTATACTAATCCCTCCCGAATGCGGGCGGGCCCTTCCGAAAGTGACGCGAAGACTATGAGAGCGGAAACTGGCTTCAAGGCGGGTTGCGTCGCCATCGTGGGCCGCCCCAATGTGGGGAAGTCAACCCTGCTGAACCGCTTGGTGGGAGAGAAGATCAGCATTGTCTCCCGCAAACCGCAGACCACCCGGTGGCGAGTGCAGGGCATTAAGTCAACCTCGGAGTACCAGATCGTCTTTGCGGACACCCCCGGCTATCAGACCCGGTTCGGCAAGCTGGCTCACCGGCGCATGAATCGGGAAGTGGTCAACTCCCTGGTCCACATAGACTTGGCGCTGTTCATGGTGGAGGCGGCAAAGTGGGGCCGGGAGGACCAGCGGGTCGCCGGTTTGTTGAAGGGGCTCAAGGCCCCCGTGATATTGGTGGTCAACAAGCGGGACTTGTTGAAAGACCACGCCCGGTTGCTGCCCTACATAGACGGCCTGAAACAGCAGGCGCCCTTCACGGAGGCGATCCCCATCAGCGCGAAAAAACAGCGGGATGTTGATTTGTTGGAGCGCCGGGTGGCGGCCCTGTTGCCAGAAGGCGAACCCTTGTTCCCCAACGAGCAAATCACCGACCGAAGCGAACGGTTCATCGCCGCTGAGTACATCAGGGAAAAGGCCCTGCTCAGGTTGGGGGACGAGTTGCCCTACAAGTTGTCCGTGGTCATCGAGAAATTCAAAGACGAGGGGGGCTTGGTGTCTATTTTCGCCGTTTTGCAGGTGGAGCGCCGCTCCCACATCGCCATGGTCATAGGCGAAAACGGGAAAACCCTGAAGGCCATCGGAGAGGCCGCGCGCAAGGACCTGGAGGGGTTCTTCGCCAAGAAAGTCTATCTGCAAACCTGGGTGAAAATGAGCAAACCCGGCCCGCGATCCATAGCGCCGGAAGAGAGTTGAGGCCGCGTCATGAGGATCGAACTGCATCCGTGCTATGTGTTGCATCAACGCCCCTATCGCGAGACGAGCCTGTTGCTGGAGGTGTTTTCGCGAGAGCAGGGGCGGGCCAGCCTGATGGCCAAGGGGGGCAGAACGCAGAAAAACCACAAGCGGGCCCTGTTGCAGCCGGGACGCCGGGTGGACCTGGCGTGGATGGAGCGGCGGGATTTGGGGCTTCTGACCCTGGCGGAACCGGGCCCTGACCACGCCCTGCCAGCTGGGCGGCGGTTGTTGAGCGTTTTCTACATCAATGAACTCCTGGTGAAGCTGTTGCATCGGCATGAACCCCACCCGGAGCTTTTCGACGCCTACGACAAGACCCTGCGCGGTTTGTCCCAGGACTTGCCTGAGCAAACCCTCCTCAGGGTGTTTGAAAAGCGGTTGCTTGAGGCCCTGGGCTACGGGTTGGCTCTAAACGCGGACGCGGACGGCAACCGCATCCGGGGCGAGGAAAGTTATCACTACCTGCCGGAGCGCGGCCCGGTGTTATGCGGGGAAGGGGCGTCAGAAGGCGCGAAGGTCTCCGGGCGCACCCTGTTGGCCCTGGCGGCGGAAGACCTGGAAAAAGGCGCCGCGTTGGCCGAGGCGAAGCAACTGATGAGGCTGGTCATAGGCAAGTTGCTGGCGGGCAGACCCTTGGCCAGTCGGGAATTGCACCGGTTCCATCTCGAACGCGGCTGAGGGCGGCGCCGTGGCTCCCCTGAAACTTGGCGTCAATGTTGACCATGTGGCGACCCTGCGGCAGGCGCGGCTGACCCCGTATCCCGAGCCGGCGCGGGCCGCCTCGATAGCCCTGGAGTCCGGGGCCGATTCCATCACGGTGCACCTGCGGGAAGACCGCCGGCACATTCAGGAGCATGATGTGGAGGCCATGAAGGCGGTTCTGGACGCGCCTTTGAACCTGGAGATGGCGATGACAGAGGGGATGTTGGCGTTCGCCTCCCGTCTGCGTCCGGATTATTGCTGTTTAGTCCCGGAACGCCGGGAAGAGCTGACCACCGAAGGCGGATTGGAAGTGGCGGGGCAGATTGAGAGGGTGGGGGAGGCCTGCGCCCGGCTTAAGGCCAGCGGCGCGCGGGTGTCGCTGTTCATCGCCGCGGATCCAGAACAGATCGACGCGGCGGCGAGGGCCGGCGCGGACATGGTGGAGATCCACACGGGGCATTACGCGGATTGCGCCGACCCCGCGGCGAGGCTGGCGGAACTGAACAAGATAAAACATGCCGTCGCCCATGCGACAGGGACGGCGTTGCAGATCAACGCCGGGCATGGCCTGTGCTACGAAAATGTCAAGCCCGTCGCCGCCTTGCCGCCGGTCGCCGAGTTGAACATAGGCCACGCCATCATCGCCAGGGCCCTGTTCACTGGCATGGCCCAGGCTGTCAGGGAGATGAGAACCCTCATGGACGCGGCCCGGGGGCTTCCGCCGCGGCAACAGGGGTAGCCGCCTCCCTCAGGGCCGCCCCGCGGCAGGGTTACGGGGTCTCAGCCGGCGCGGGGTTCGGGGGCTTGCGCTCCTCGGCGGCGTAGTCAGCCCGGGGTTCCGCCACGGCTTGGGAGGGCGTTGCAGGCTTCCTTTCCTCCGCCTCCGTTGAGCCTTTCTCGCGTTCATCCCGCCCGCTGCCGCGCCATCCCCGCGCCGAGGATGACCTGTTGCCGCCGCGCTGTTCCCGCCCCTGGCGGCGCCTGTTGTTGTCGCCTGAGCCGTTCCGGCGCGTCCGGCGCTGTTGCTGTTGCCGTTCGGAAGCAACGCCGCCTGGACGCCGCCCGCGACCGCGGCCGCCCCGGGGAGAGCGGGGGCGGTAGGGTTCTTCGGCGGCGGCGGTCTTCTGCTTTTCCTCAGCGTCCGCCACCCCGAACAGGTTGCCGAACAAGCGGGCGATTAGGCCCTTGCCCGGCTTGGCTGTCGCCCTGGGCACGGGTTTGTCCGGCATCACCTGGGTCAAGACTGGCACTTCTGGGCTTTTCGGCTCGCCGCGGGTCACATCGGGATGGACTTCCGGCGGGGGGTCGGCGAATTTGTAGCTCTCCTTCTGCGCCGGGGCGCTTCCGGATTCAGACACATTGATCCTCTGCACCTGGTAGTGCGGCGTCTCCATGGCCGGGTTGGGGCTGATGATGACTTCCACATCCAGCCGGTCTTCTATCTCGTGCAAGGACTGCCGCTTTTCATTCAGCAGAAAAGTGGCGGCCTCCACCGGCAACTGGGCGACCACCTTGGCGGTCAGCTCTTTCATGGCCTCTTCCTGGATGATCCGCAACACCGCCAAGGACAGGGACTTGACCCCCCGGATGGTTCCCTGGCCGTCGCAACGGGGGCAGGGTATGTGGCTCGATTCCCCCAGGGAGGGCCGTAGCCGTTGCCGGGACATCTCCAGCAGACCGAAGCGCGAGAGCCGCCCGGTCTGCACCCGGGCGCGGTCAACCCGCAGGCCCTCCCGCAACCGGTTTTCCACCTCCCGCTGGTTTCTGCCGCTGGCCATGTCGATGAAATCGATGACGAACAGCCCCCCCAGGTCCCGCAGGCGCAACTGCCGGGCGATTTCATCGGCGGCCTCCAGGTTGGTGTTGAAGGCCGTCTCCTCGATGTCTTCGCCCTTGGTGGCCTTGGCCGAGTTAATGTCTATGGAGGTCAGGGCCTCCGCGTGGTCGATGATCAGCACCCCCCCGGAAGGAAGTTGCACCTCCCGGGCAAAGGCCGTCTCTATCTGGCCTTCGATCTGGTAGCGGTTGAAGAGCGGGTCGTTCTCCGAGTAGAGATTCAGCTTGGGCAGGTTGTGGGGCATGACCTGCTCCATGATGTCCCGCGCCCGATGAAACAACTCGTTGTCGTCTATCCAGATCTCCGCGATGTCGTTGCGCAGGTAGTCCCGGATCGCCCGAATGATGACTTCGCTTTCCTGGTAGATCAGGAGCGGAGCGGTTTTTTCCTTGGCCGCCGACTGGATGGCGCTCCACAACATCTGCAGGTAATCCAGGTCCCATTGCAGTTCCTCGGGGCTCTTGCCGACGCCGGCGGTGCGGATGATCAAGCCCATGCCCTGGGGGATTTCCAGGGCGCTCATGGCCTCCCGCGCCTCGGCGCGGTTGCTGCCTTCGATTTGCCGGGACACGCCGCCGGCCCTGGGGTTGTTGGGCATCAGCACCAGGTAGCGTCCCGCAAGGCTGATGAAGGTGGTCAGGGCCGCGCCTTTGTTGCCCCGTTCCTCTTTTTCCACCTGGACGATGTATTCCTGCCCCACCTCCAGTTCCTCCTTGATGTTGACGCGGCCGCGGCCGTCGCCGCTCTTGGGGGTTTTGAACAGGGAGCGGGCTATTTCCTTGAAGGGAAGAAACCCGTGCCGCTCGGCGCCGAAATCGACAAAGGCCGCCTCCAGGCTGGGTTCAATCCTGACCACGCGGCACTTGTAGATGTTCGCTTTCTTCTGCTCCCGTCCTTTTGCTTCAATATCCAGGTCGTACAAACGCTGGCCATCAACCAGCGCCACCCTCAACTCTTCAGGTTGAGTGGCGTTTATCAACATTCTCTTCATTGTTAAGATCCTGTGTCTATGGCTCAACCATCAGAAACCCGGCGCGCGGCGTTCGCCGACGCGCCGAGGCTCTGTGGGAGCCGCGTTAGTTTCGCGCCTTGTCGCAATTCCGCAACAAGGTCTTCCCGCGTCGGTTCCGCTTTTGCGGAGCAGTCGCGGGGCGTCAATAATCTCATCCTGAGCCAATGCGTTTTTCCCGCCAGTTCGGGGCGAGCGAGGCCGCCAAGGGGCGGGAATCCGGCCAACCTGCCCCTCCTTGGGCGGTCTAAGCTTGTAAAACAGGGCGACTGCGCCATTTTCCGCCTTCGCAGGCCCTTGCGAACGCGCCGCCAAATCGTCGTGCGGCGCCACTATAACAACTTTGCCGGCTTGTGGCAAGGGAATTCTCCAACCGAGCCGCAACTCTGAGGATTAGACCCCTTGCCGGGGCGGAAGTTCCTGTTTTTAAAGGGGCGGGGCCGAAATTTGACGCCTCCGTGAGAGGGCGTTAAAATAGCGAACATGAGCGATTCAGAGGGCAATCAGGCCAACGCGCAGTTTGACCAGGCCTTGGTGAACCGGCTGGCCCGGGAGTTTTTGGCGGAACAACGCCGCGCCCGGCGTTGGAACCTGGTTTTCAGGCTGTTCATCATGGCGTTTTTAACCACCTTGTTGTTCATTTATTTATCCAAGGACGACCTGCCGTCGGTCACCGTGGGCGACGGCCGGCACACCGCCCTCATCGATGTGCAGGGAATCATCCTCAGCGGCGGCCAGAGTGGGGGCCTCGACTATGTCTCGGCGGACTATGTGGCGGAGGGCCTGCGGGCCGCCTACGCGGACGAGGGAACCGCCGGCATCGTCATCCGCATCGACAGCCCTGGGGGCAGCGCGGTGCAAGCCGGTCGCATCAATGACGAGATCAACCGCTTAAAGGGCGAACGCCCGGACCTCCCCGTCTATGCGGTGATTGGCGATCTGTGCGCCTCCGGCGGCTATTACATCGCGGTGGCGGCGGACAAGATCTACGCCGACAAGGCCAGCATAGTAGGTTCCATAGGGGTCATTTCCTCCGGTTTCGGCTTTGTGGACGCCCTCGACAAGCTGGGGGTGGAGCGGCGGGTGCGCCATGCCGGCGAAAGCAAGGCTTTCCTGGATCCCTTCGCGCCGGAGCGGGAAGACGAGCTCAAGCACCTGGATGGCCTGTTGGACAGCATCTACCAGCAATTCGTGGAGACCGTGAAGACGGGACGGGGAGACCGCCTGGCTGACGATGAGCGGATCTTCTCCGGGCTGGTGTGGACCGGGGAGCAATCCGTTGAACTGGGCTTGGTGGACGAGCTGGGCGGCGTCGGCTATGTGGCCCGGGAGGTGATCGGCGCCGCGGCGGTGGTTGACTTCACGCAACGGGATTCCTGGCTAGACGAGTTCTTCGGGAACTGGGGGGCCTTAGCCTCAGGGAACATGAAGAATAAGCTTAGATATTTGCAGTATTTATAAGTAGTTGCAATAATAATTTAAGGTATTGTGTAACCTTCGTTTCGCAACATTTTTTGCAAGGAGATCAAGGGCAACCCCAACAGGGCCGTGTCGTCGTAGCCGCTGATCCGCTCCACCAGGGTGATGCCGCCAGCCTCCGCCTTGAAACTGCCGGCGCACTGATAAGGCGCGTCCAGGTCCAGGTAACGCTCAATTTCCGCGTCTGTCAGGGTCCGGAAGGCCACCTCAACGCTCACCGTGTCCTGTTGCTGCCGCCCCGCGCCGCTGTTGAACAGGCACAGACAGGTCAAAAACCGCGCCACCCGGCCTGACGCCAAGCGGAGTTGTCGGCGCGCGCGCTCGCGGTTGCCTGGCTTGCTCATGACGCGATCGGCGATGACCGCCACCTCGTCGGCGCCGATGATCAGGGCGTTCGGATGTTCCTGGGCCACGGTGAGGGCCTTTTCCCGCGCCAACCTCTCCACCAGAGCCTGGGGGGACTCGCCCTCCCGCTGGCTCTCGTCTATGTTTGGCGCGTGGCAACGGAAGGGCAACCGAAGCCGCTCCAGCAACAGGCGGCGGTAGGGCGACGAGGAGGCTAAAATGAGCGCCGGCGCGTCATTCATGCCGGGCAAAGCAAGCCAGCCGACTTTCCGGGCTTCATGTCCCCAGCCTACTACTTTGAGGCCCGTCGCGCCACCGCTTTGCCGCCTGGTCCGCCGGGGCGCCCTCGGGCCAGCCCCCCGGCCGCCCGCCGGGACTAGGCGGAATTTTGACAGACGCGCCGATGGCGGCTAAACTTGCGCCCCTGATGGCCCCAGCGTTGCCCCGATTGATCGCGCCCGCCCGTCTTGCCGAGGCGCGGAGCCGGTTGGAAGGGAGACTGCCGTTGCGCGACATGACCCGGTTGCGCGAAGTGTTGGGGGACGCCAGCGGCGAGGTGAGCCTGAGGCTGGCTTTTGACCGGGACGAGCAAGGCTTTGCCCGCGTGATCGGCGGTTACGAGGCGGAACTGGAGCTGGTTTGCCAGCGTTGCCTGGGGGCCTTTGCCGTGAAACAGGCTTGTGAGATCCGCGTTGGCGTGGTTTTCGACAGCGCGGAGATAAATGAACTGCCAGGGGCCCTGGAGCCCCTGTTGCTTGAACAGGAAACCATCGCGTTGTCAGAATTTATTGAAGACGAGATCCTGTTAGGGTTGCCTATCGCGCCCCTGCATCCGCCGGCGGCTTGCGCTGTCGCCGTGGCGGATGGCGACCCCGTCCTGGACAGAGAAAACCCGTTTCACGCGCTGCAGGCCTTGCGGGACAAATCGCCAGGCCGGCGGCGGGGCGGAAACCAACGCTAAGACCGCGAACAATCACGAATCACACGACACTCAAGGGGATTGCCCATGGCTGTGCAACAACGAAAGAAATCCAATTCAAGGCGCGACTCCCGGCGCGCGCACGACGCGCTGAAGCCGGCTTGTCTGTCGGTGGAGCCAACCACCGGGGAGACGCACCGGCGCCACCATGTCAGCCCCAGCGGCTATTACCGCGGGCAAAAGGTGGTCGACGCCGATGAAAACGCCGAAGAATAGCCTCGCCCCGCTTTATCTCGACGCGGGAGAAAAACCTGCCCGCCTTGGCCAAGGTGAACGAGATCCACACCCGCGGGGCGTGGCGGGCGATCACGGAGGTACGCGAGACTGGCGGGGCACTGATTGCCTACGCGGTACCACTGTCAAATCGCCAGTCCGAGGGACTGGACGATATGGTCAGCCGGAAACATCCCGAGCAGGCTAACTTGCTCGCCCTATAAGAGTTCACTATCAACCTGTAAAGCAAGAGAAGAGTCGCAATGAAAAGAGCAGTAACGATTGCACTAGCTGTGGCATTGGCCGGTTGCGCAACGCATAAAGAATACGTCGCTGTGGGCGGCAGTAAGGCTGATGGAAGGGTCACCATGGCCTATGACTACACTGTCTTTGAAGTCCCTGAGGTAGACGAGGCCGCCGGCCGCGCTGAGGCGTTGAGGCGTTGCCAAAATTGGGGGTATCAGGCCGTCGAAGGCTTTGCGCCCCAGACGGTTAAGATGGTTGATCCTTCTGGGTCGGAGTATTGGAGAGTCACCCGGGAGTACCAGTGCTTAGATGGCTAACGCGCCATGAACGCCGACTTCAAATACTTGCTTGGGGCTCCTGACTATAATGCCAAGTCCGGTATCACCATGCCGGGGCGGTTATCTATATCGAGGACGCACGGCACTTTCAGCTCCCCGGATTTTCCCCCGCCCCGCCGCGCCGGCCGCGGCGTCCAGGGCCCGGCAGCGCCGTTCAAACCCTAAGCTGAAATGGCTTACACCCTCGCCTTGGACGCCATGGGGGGCGATCACGGCCCCCGGGAGATCATTCCCGCGGCGTTTCGCGCCCTGGAGCGCCATGAGGGGCTCCAGTTGCTCCTGGCGGGACGAGAAGACGCGCTGAAGGCCCTTTGCGCTCGAGAACCCGCCGCGCTTCGCGCCCGGACCCGGGTGCTTCACGCCCCGGAGGTGGTGGAGATGGGAGAAGCGCCTTCTGCGGCCCTGCGCCGGAAGAAGCAGTCGTCCATGCGCGTCGCCCTCAACCAGGTGAAAGAGGGCCGGGCCCAGGCCTGCGTCAGCGCGGGCAACACCGGCGCGCTGATGGCCATCTCTCGGTACCTGCTGAAAACGCTGCCGGGCATAGACCGGCCGGCGATCTGCTCCGCCCTGCCGGGGATTGAAGGGCACACCTACATACTGGATCTAGGTGCCAATGTGGACTCCGCTCCCGAACAGCTGTTCCAGTTCGCCGTGATAGGCTCGGCGTTGAGCAACGCGGTGGAAGGCATAGCCGCCCCCAAGGTGGGATTGCTGAATGTGGGAGCCGAGGAAAACAAGGGCAACGACCGGGTGAAAAAAGCCGCTTCGCTACTGTCCGGCAGCCGTCTCAATTACTTAGGCTTCGTCGAGGGCAACGACATTTATTCGGGGCGGGTGGATGTCATCATCTGCGACGGGTTTGTCGGCAACATCGTGCTGAAGGCCAGCGAGGGGGTGGCGGAGTTTCTCACCCATCACGCCCGGGCCGAGTTCGGCAAAACCCTGTATGGAAAGCTGGCCGCCGCCATCTCCATGCCGGTGCTGAAAAGCCTGCAAAAACAGACCGATCCCCGGCGCCACAACGGCGCCAGCCTGTTGGGTTTGCGCGGCATCGTCATCAAAAGCCACGGCAGCGCGGATCGGCTCTCCTTCGCCCACGCCATTGAGGAGGCTGTCCGGGAAGTCAAACAGAATGTCCCGGAGCGCATCACCGCCCAGCTGGCCCAACACCTGGGAAAGCACTGAGCCTTGCCGCACTCGCGCATCATTGGCTGTGGCGGCTACCTGCCGGAGCGGATCATGCCCAACGCCGAACTGGAGGGGCTGGTGGACACCTCGGACCAGTGGATTTACAGCCGCACGGGGATACGGCAACGCCATGTCGCTCGCGCCGATGAGACCACTTCCGAGATGGCGTGGAAGGCGGCGACCAGGGCCCTGGAGGCGGCGCAAGCGCCGGGGGACAGCCTGGATCTCGTCATTGTCGCCACTTCGACCCCCGATCTGATCTATCCCAGCGTCGCCTGCCTGTTGCAAAAAAAGCTCAATTTGCGCAATGGCGCGGCGGCCTTTGACATCCAGGCAGTGTGTTCCGGCTTTGTTTACGCCCTGAGCGTCGCCGACCAGTACCTCAGCAACGGCGCGGCGCGGCGGGCCCTGGTGGTCGGCGCGGACATGAATTCCCGCATCCTGGACTGGAAAGACCGCAGCACCTGTGTGCTGTTCGGGGACGGCGCCGGCGCCGTGGTCCTGGAGCAAGGAGACGCGCCGGGCGTCTATCACACGCTAATCCACGCCGACGGCGCTTACAGCGACTGCCTGCAAGTGCCTTCGGGGGTGTCCAGGCCCACCGCCGATCCCTTTATCCGCATGCAGGGCGGCGAGGTGTTCAAGTTCGCGGTCAAGGTCATGGCGCAGATGGTGGATGAGATCCTGGCCGCCACCGGACTGGCGCGGGACGACATAGACTGGTTGGTGCCGCACCAGGCGAATCGACGGATCATCGAGGCGACGGCGCGGCAATTGGGGCTGGACATGGAGCGGGTGATAATGACCGTGGCGGAACACGGCAACACCTCGGCGGCCTCCATTCCTCTGGCCCTGGACGCGGGCCTGCGGGACGGCCGCATCCAGCAGGGCGATCTGGTGTTGTTGGAGGCCGTCGGCGGCGGGTTCACCTGGGGGGCGGCCCTGGCGCGGCTCTGACGTCGCGTCCCGCGCCGCGCAAGCAAAACAACGACATGAGCGACCATCTGGCGTGCGTGTTTCCGGGGCAGGGCTCCCAGTCTGTGGGGATGTTGGCGGACTTGGCGGAGCGGTTTCCGGCGGTGGAGGAGACCTTTGTGGAGGCCTCCGAGGGCCTGGGCTTCCAGCTCTGGCCCTTGTGCCTTGAGGGCCCGGAGGCGACTTTGAACCAGACGGAAAACACCCAGCCGGCCCTGTTGACGGCGGGGGTGGCCGTGTGGCGGGTCTGGGAGCAACAGGGGGGAGCGAAGCCGGCCCTGTTGGCCGGCCACAGCTTGGGCGAGTACACGGCCTTGGTCTGCGCCGGCGCGTTGGCGTTGCCCGTGGCCGCTCAGCTGGTGGCGGCCCGGGGGCGTTTCATGCAGGACGCGGTGCCGGCGGGGGCCGGCGCCATGGCGGCCATCGCGGGCCTGGAGGATGAGCAAGCGGCGGCGATCTGCACCCAGGCGGCGCCGGAAGGGGGCGTCTGGCCCTCAAACTTCAACTGCCCCGGCCAGGTGGTCATTGCCGGCAAGTCGCCGGCCGTGGCCCGGGCCTTGGAGCTGGCCCAGGAAGCCGGCGCGCGGCGGACGGCCCGGTTGCCGGTGAGCGCGCCATCGCACTGCCCCTTGATGGCGCCGGCGGCGGAGCGCCTGGCGCGGCGCTTGGACACCATCCCCTTCGCGCCGGCGAGCATTCCCGTCGTCAGCAACGCGGACGCCCGGATCCGCGTCGACCCGGAGGAGATAAAACAGGCCCTGATCGTCCAGCTAAGCCAGCCGGTGCAATGGGTTCAGTGCGTGCAGGCCTTGCGCCAGCAGGGCGTCGTCAAGATCCTCGAGTGCGGCCCCGGCAAGGTGTTGAGCGGTTTGATCCGGCGCATAGACAAGACTGTGATCTGCGCCAGCGGGGCCACGGCGGATTCCTTGGGCGCGGCCCTGTCAACACTGGCATAATGCCGCCATGGAGGCCCCTCTGAACGAGCAAATCGCCCTGGTCACCGGCGCCAGCCGGGGCCTGGGGCAGGCCATAGCTAGGCGCCTGGGGCAGGCTGGCGCCCGGGTTGTCGGCACGGCCACCACCACCGAGGGCGCCCGGCGGATCGGCGAGGATTTCGCCGCGGCGGGAGTGCGCGGCGAGGGCTTTGAGCTGGATGTGGGCGACGATGAATCCGTGGCGCGCTTGCAGGCGTTTCTGCAAGACAGCGATTGCCCGCCTTCGATCCTGGTGAACAACGCCGGCATTGCGCGGGACAACTTGATGCTGAGAATGAAGCAACAGGAATGGGACGCGGTGATCAACACCAATTTAAGCGCGGTCTATCGCCTCAGCAAGGTGTGCCTGCGGGGCATGATCAAGGCCCGTCATGGGCGCATCGTCAACATCGGCTCCGTCGTGGCCCTGTCCGGCAATCCGGGGCAAGCCAACTACGCCGCCGCCAAGGCTGGCATGATCGGCTTCACCCGGGCCCTGGCCAAGGAGGTCGGCAGCCGCGGAGTCACAGTCAACTGCGTGGCCCCCGGCTTCATTCAAACGGACATGACGGAGGCCCTGGGGGAAGAGCAGTGCCGGAAATTGCTGGAGCAGGTGCCCTTGGGCCGGTTCGGGCTGGCTGAGGAAGTGGCGGGGGTCGTCGAATTTGTGGTTTCCGCCGCCGCTGGCTACATCACCGGCGAGGTGATCAATGTCAATGGCGGCATGTATATGGCGTGAAAGCGCATAGTTGACATTAAGTGTTTTCTGTAACGCAGTGTTTATTCTACTGTAAAAAAACACACTTAAATTGCTTGAAAAACTGGCGCATTTCACTAAAATTGCTTATCGCACTTTTTGGTTTTCGCACCATTGAGGGAGGTTATATCCATTATGAGCAGCGTTGAAGAACGAGTTAAGAAAATCGTTGTTGAGGAGTTGGGCGTCAAAGATGAGGAGGTCACCAGTGAAGCGTCTTTTGTCGATGATCTGGGGGCTGATTCCCTTGACACAGTCGAATTGGTCATGGCTTTGGAGCAGGAATTCAAGATTGAAATACCTGATGAAGAAGCAGAAAAGATCACAACCGTTCAGCAAGCTATCGACTACATCGGACAGAACCTCGCCAAATAGCAATAGCCAATCCCACAAGGCCGAATCGCCGGGGGCAACTCCCTGTTTGAAGATTCGGCCTTTTTTATTGAATGATGGGGCTAAACCTGTGAGCAAAAGGCTAAGGGTGAGCGTTGACGCCGGAGCGGGGCGGCCACAGGCGGCCCGGGGCCGGCTCCCATGACCAGGAGGCGGGTGGTCATCACCGGCCTGGGGCTGGTCACGCCGGTGGGAAACGCCGTGGAGGAATCCTGGCGGAACATCCTGGCGGGGAAGAGCGGCATTGCGCCCATCTCGCATTTCGACGCGAGCGACCTGCCGGTGCGGTTTTGCGGGGCCATCAAGGACCTTGACCTGGACCAGTGGGTGCCTAAAAAAGAGCAAAAGAAGATGGATCCCTTCATCCATTACGGCTTGGCGGCGGGCCTGCAGGCGGTGCGGGATGCCGGCCTGGATGTTGAGCAAGGGGGGGTCAACCCTCACGATGTGGGAGTCGCCATAGGCTCCGGCATAGGCGGCTTGCCAGGCATAGAGAAGGGGACCATGACCCTGTTGAACCATGGCCCCCGCCGGATTTCGCCCTTCTATGTGCCGAGCAACATCATCAACATGATTTCCGGCCACCTGTCGATTCGCTGTGGTTTCAAAGGCCCCAATTTCGCCATCGTGACGGCTTGCGCCACCGGCACCCACAACATCGGCAGCGCGGCCCGCCTGATCGCCCATGGAGAAGCCGAAGTCATGGTGGCCGGCGGCGCCGAGATGTCATCGACGCCCACGGGCATGGCGGGGTTCGCCAACGCCCGGGCCCTGTCGTTCCGCAACGAGGCGCCGGAAGCCGCCAGCCGCCCCTGGGATCAAGACCGGGACGGCTTCGTGCTCAGCGACGGCGCCGGGGTCTTGGTGTTGGAAGAGCTGGAACATGCCCGGGGCCGGGGGGCCAGGATCTACGCGGAGCTTGCCGGTTACGGCATGAACGGGGACGCCTGGCACATCACGGCGCCCTCGGAAGACGGCGAGGGGGCCGCGCGTTGCATGATGAAGGCCCTCAACGACGCGGGGGTCGCCCCGGAGCAGGTTGATTATGTGAACGCCCACGGCACCTCCACCCCGGCGGGGGATGTCATCGAAAGCGACGCCTTGAAGCGGGTTTTCGGCGACCATGCGCGCCGTCTGCCCGTCAGTTCCACCAAGTCCATGGTGGGACACATGTTAGGAGCCGCCGGCAGCGTGGAGGCCATTTACTGCGTCCTGGCCCTGCGGGACCAGGCGGCGCCGCCCACCATCAACCTGGACAATCCCGATCCCGCCTGCGACCTGGATTACATCCCCCACGAGGCCCGGGACCTGAAAATCGACTGCGTGCTGTCCAATTCCTTCGGTTTCGGCGGCACCAACGGCTGCGTGGTCTTGAAACGCCTCTGAGCTGAAACCATGAGGGCCTTGGTGAATGGCGAACCCGGCGACCTCATCTCCATCCATGACCGGGGGGCGCAGTTCGGCGACGGGGTGTTTGAGACCATCGCCGCGCGGGACGGAGGGTTGCTGTGCTGGGACGAGCATTTCGAGCGCCTTGAGGCGGGTTGCAAGTGCTTATCCATTCCTTGTCCCGACCAGGGCCTGTTGCACGCCGAGGCCCTGGAGCTCAGCGCGTCCGCGGCCTTGGCGACCCTCAAGATCACCGTCACCCGGGGCGGCGAGGGGCGCGGCTACGGGCCGCCGGCTCGGGCCGCCGCCAACCGGGTCCTGGCCCTGTACGACTGGCCGGACTACCCGGCGGCGCGGGCCCAGGACGGGATCCGCGCCTGCGTCTGCCGCCATCGCCTGGCGCCTAATCCAGCCCTGGCCGGCATCAAGCACCTGAACCGGCTGGAGCAGGTGCTGTTGCGCCAGGAATTGGCCGCCACGGAGTGCCCGGAGGGGGTGGCCCTGGACTTGTCCGGGCGCGTGATCGAGGGGACAATGAGCAATCTGTTGCTGATTAAGGATGGCGCGCTGATCGCCCCGGACCTGTCCCGGTGCGGGGTGGAGGGGGTGATCAGGCGGCTGGCGCTGGCCCTGGGCCAGGCCGTCGGCCTGGAGACTTCAGTCCGGGATGTGCGGCTGGAGGAATTGTTCGAAGCGGACGAGGTGTTTTTTTGCAACAGCCTGATCGGCGTCTGGCCGGTGAGAAGCATCGATGACGCGAAGTATGACCACAGCGACATGACCTTGGCCCTGAGCGGGCAATTGCAAGCCGCCGACCGCATCGTCGCCCCGCCATGAAGCGATTCGCGCTGTTTTCGGGGTTGCTCGTCCTGTTGCTTGCCGTGGCCGGGGGATGGTTTTATGGAGAGGTGCGGGAAGAGTTGAACCGCCCCCTGGCCCTGAGGGAACCCGCCATCATCGCCATCAATCCCGGCGCCTCCCTGTTCAGCGTGGCGGCGGAGCTGAAGGAGCGGGGCTGGTTCGAGTACCCGGTTTATCTGACCATAGAGGGACGGCTACGCAATGTCGCCGGCTCCCTCAAGCCCGGCGAGTACCGGGTGGCGCCCGGCGCCACCGCCGCGTCCCTGCTTGAGACCATCGTGGCGGGCAAGGTGATGCAACACTCCCTGACCCTGTTGGAGGGCTGGACCTTCAGGCAGATCATGGCGGCGTTGCGCGAGCGCCCACAGGTGGAGAAAACCCTTGATTCAGACGATCCGCGGCGCGTAATGGCGGAGACAGGCTACCCCGGACACGCCGCCGAAGGGCGGTTTTTTCCGGACACCTATTATTTCACCGCGGGCGAGACGGATGTGGAGTTGCTGCGTCGGGCCTACCGACGCATGGAGACCGTGTTGGCGGAAGAATGGGAGCGGCGGGCCGGGGGCCTGCCGTATCAGTCGCCCTACCAGGCCCTGATCATGGCTTCCCTGGTGGAAAAGGAAACGGCGATGGATGAAGAGCGGGGGAAGATCGCCGGCGTCTTTGTGCGCCGCCTGGAGAAAAACATGCGCTTGCAGGCGGACCCGACGGTGATCTACGCCTTGGGGGAGCGTTACGATGGCGACATCCGGCGCAAGGATTTGTCCCTGGATTCGCCTTTCAACACCTACCGCCGCCGGGGCCTGCCGCCGACGCCTATCGCGGCGCCTGGCCGCGCCTCCATACGCGCGGCCCTGCAGCCGGAGTGGGGGACAGCCCTGTATTTCGTCGCCACGGGCGATGGCGGCCACTACTTTTCGGACACCTTGGCGGAGCATAACCGCGCGGTGGCGCGCTATCTGCGGGCCCAGCGAGAGACGCAGCCATGAGCGGGAAATTCATCACCTTCGAGGGCTTGGAGGGGGCGGGAAAAAGCACTCAGGCGCACCAGGCCCGGGACTGGCTGGAGACGAAAGCGCCCGGCCAGGCGGTGCTCACCAGGGAACCCGGCGGCACCAAGACCGGGGAGGCTGTCCGGGCGCTGTTGCTGCGCGACGCCCGCCTCAGAATGGATGGCCTCACCGAGGCCCTGTTGTTGTTCGCGGCGCGCCGGCAGCATGTTCAGGAAGTATTGGCGCCGGCCCTCAAGGCCGGCAAGATCGTCTTGTGCGACCGCTTCACGGACGCCACTTTCGCTTATCAGGGCGGCGGGCGCGGCCTGGACCGGCACTTGCTGGAGCGGTTGCAAGACCTGGCCCTGGGGGGGCTCAGGCCGGATTTGACCCTGCTGTTGGATCTGCCGGAAGAGCTGGGGTTGGCGCGGCTCCGCTCGCGCGAGAATCCCAAAGACCGCTTCGAGACGGAAACCCGGCCCTTTTTCAGGCGCGTCCGGGAGGCCTATTTGGAGCAGGCGGCCCGTTTTCCCGAGCGGATCCAGGTCATCGATGCCGCCAGGCCCGCCGCCGAAGTGGAGCGGGAAGTGCGCGGCGCCTTGTTGGCCGCGGGGGTGGGCTGACATGGTTCTCCCTTGGCAAGAGAAGCAATGGCGGCAACTCATGGACGCCGTGGCGGGAGACAGGCTGCCCCACGCCCTGCTGTTGGCGGGGCCGGACGGCACGGGCCTGGGAGAGTTCGCCGCCGCGTTGGCCCAGACCTTGTTGTGCGAGGCCCCGACGCCCTCAGGGCCCTGCGGCGGGGAGTGCCGCGCCTGCGTTCTGTTCAAGGCCGGCAACCACCCCGACATTCGAACCTTGACCCCTGACAAGGCCGGCGCGCCCATTAAGGTGGAGGCCGTGAGGGCCTTGATTGGCTATTTTCATCTCAGCGCGCAATACGGCAGACGCCAGATAGCGATCATAGAGCCGGCGGAAGGGATGAACCGACACGCCGCCGACGGCTTGCTGAAGACCCTGGAAGAGCCGCCGCCGCTGTCGCTGTTGATCCTGGTCTCATGCCAGCCCGCGCGCCTGCCGGTCACCATCCGCAGTCGCTGCCAACGGATGGCGTTTGACCCGGTGGAGCGGCAGGAGGCCCTGAACTGGCTACAGAAGCGTCTGGCGGCGCCCGACAAGGGGGGGGCCTTGCTCGAACTCGCCGCCGGGGCCCCTCTCAAGGCCCTGGAACTGAGTGAAACAGACATCCTGCAACAACGCCAAGCCGTGATGAAAGACCTGCATGACTTGCGAGCCAGACGCGCCAATCCCGTCGAGATCGCGAAAAAATGGCAGGAATTTGACGAAGTCTTGCCTTGGTTGAGCGCCATTTTCGGCGACATGGCGAAAACGCGCTGCGCGCCAGGGGACGGCGCCCAGGCGCGGGCCTTGGACAAGTTGGCGGAAGGTCTGGACTTGCGTCAGTTGCTGGCATGCCATGACCTGGCCCTGAAAAACCACTATCTGCTTGCCAAGACGGGCAATCTGAACCGGCAAACCCTGCTGGAAGAGCTGGTGGCCCGCTGGCAGAACCTGAAGGCGGCGCCCCGCCGCCACTGAGGCCCCCCTGATGATCCAGCCCAAGCTTATCGATTCCCACTGCCACCTTCCCATGATAGAAGCCGAAGGGGGCCCTGCCGCCGTGATCGACGCGGCCCGGGCCGCCGGGGTGGAGCGCATGTTGTGCGTTGCGGTGGACAGCGCCACTTTTCCCCAGGTCCTGCAGGTCGCCCGTGATTTTGAATGCGTTTCCGCCTCGGTGGGCGTGCATCCGAACACCCAGGGGGAACCGGAACTCAGCGTGGAGACCCTCGCGGACTTGGCGAACGATCCCCAGGTGGTGGCCATAGGCGAGACCGGGCTGGATTATTACCGCAGCGAAGGCGACCTGGAGTGGCAGAGACAGCGTTTTCGCCGCCATGCGCGCGCCGCCAAGGCGATTGGCAAGCCCCTGATCATTCACAGCCGCGAGGCCCGAGGCGACACCATCAGGATTTTGGCGGAGGAGAAGGCGGAGACCGTCGGCGGGGTCATGCACTGCTTTGTGGATGACCTGGACACGGCGCAACGGGCCATGGACCTCAATTTCTACATTTCCTTTTCGGGCATCGTCACCTTCAAAAACGCGCCGGAATTGCGAGAGGTGGCCCGGCAAGTGCCTTTAGAGCGCCTGTTGGTGGAAACCGACGCGCCGTTCCTGGCGCCCGCGCCCCATCGCGGCAAGCAGAACGAACCCGCCTATGTGCGTTTCGTCGCCGAGAAAATCGCTGAACTGCATCAGGTTGAACTGGCGCAGGTGGCGACCGCTGTCTGCCGCAACTACGCAACGCTGTTCGGCGGCGAGCCGCAGACGCCGGCCTAGGGGCGGCAAGTTGCGGAGCGGAATGCTGAGCCGCTGAATCAGGATGCCATTGGTAGGATGTTGAAAAAGCGCATTATTATCTTTATTTATCAAATAGATAAAGCTAAAATATCAAGCGCTTTGTCAATATCTTGATCCGGGGTGTAAAAGTGCGGGGAGAAGCGCAGGCCCCCGCCCCGGCAGGCGCACAGCACCTGCTTTTCCAACAACCGCCGATGCAGGGCCTGGTGGTCTGCGCCCTCAATCTGAAAGCTCACTATCCCGGCCCGGCGCTGGGGCGCCAGCGGGGTGACCAGGCGGACCCGGTCGATGTTCGCCAGCCCCGCCATGAGACGAGAGACCTTGGCCCTCAACGCCGCCTCGATCTCCTTGCAACCCAGCTCCTCGAACAGGCTCAGGCTGGCGGAAAGCCCGTGAATCCCCAACATATTGGGAGAACCCGGCTCGAAGCGCCGCGCGCTGCGGGCCGGCCGCCAAGACTTGGCGTCGTAGTCTCCTGGGCCTTCCACCATGCGCCAGCCGTGCTGATGCAGGCGCAATTCGTCCCGGACCGCTTCATGGGCGTAAAACAGGGCCAAGCCCTCGGGCCCCAGCAACCACTTGTGGCCGTCGGCCATAACGAAATGGGCCTTTATGGTCTGGGCGTCCAGCTGGCAGGCCCCTAAACTTTGAATGGCGTCAACGCAGAACAGGATATTGCGCGAGGAGCAAAAATCCCCCAGGGCCGCCAACTCCAGCCGGATGCCGCTGCTGAATTGCACGGAACTGACCGCCAGAACCCGAGTGCGCTTGTCGCAGGCCGCCATCAGAGCCTCTTCCGGGGCCGGGCCCCTGATGTTGACCTGCCTCAGGGAGACGCCGGGCTGGGCGTCCCATGGGATCCAGGTGGAGGGGAATTCCTCAGCCGTGGTCACCACATTGTCCCCCTGTTTCCAGCGCACTCCTGACGCCACGACGGAAATGGCCTCTGAGGTGTTTTTAAGCAGGGCGATGTCATCCGTAGAGGGGGCGTTGATGAGTTGCTGAAGTTGCCGGCGCAGTCGCTCTTCCTGTTCGATAAACCGCTGATGGCGGCTGGAGCCGTGGACGACGTTTTCCGATGCGAAGGCCGCCACCGCCTCCTGGGCGCGTCGGGGCCAAGGGGCCACCGCCGCGTGATTCAGGTAGATCAACCCTGGCGCCTGGGGAAATTCAGCGCGAATGAGAGCGTGGTCCAACAAATTCCTCCGCTGCAGGGGCCCCGCCGCTTGCCGGGCTTTTATAAATTCTATTATGGCGGCATACTGGGGGCAGGCAACGCAGAGGAGACCGGCGCCCGTGCCATTGCGCGATCATTTTCCGATCTTTCAGACCAAAACCTATCTTAACAGCTGTTCCCACGGCGCCTTGTCAAAAGAGGTGAGGGCGGCTTACCTGAGCTACTTGGAAGACCGCGACCGGCGCGGGGCCGATTGGGAAGATTGGGTGGGGAAACAGGAGGTCTTGAGAGGGGCCTTGGCGCGGTTGCTCAACGCCGCGCCCGGCGAGCTGGCCCTGGTTTCGTGTCTAAGCAACGGGCTCAACGCCTTGGCTAGCGCCCTGGACTTCAGCGGCCCCCGCAACAAGGTGCTGGTGACTGACTTTGATTTTCCCACCACGACCCAGATCTGGCGCGCCCAGGAGAGTAGGGGGGCGGTGATCGAGAGCGTGCCTTGCTTTAAGGGCGAATTGACCATCCCGACGGAGCGGTTTGCCGAGTGCCTGGACGAGTCCACCCTAATCCTGTCCCTGCCGCAGGTCTGCTACCGCAACGGGGCCAAATTGGATGTGGCGGCCATCGTCAAATTGGCGCGGGAGAAGGGGGCGCGGGTGTTCCTGGACTGCTACCAGTCCGTCGGCGCCATGCTCATCGATGTCCAGGCCCTGGATGTGGATTTCGCCGCCGGCGGCCTGCTGAAATACCTGATTTCCTCCTCAGGCGCGGCGTTTCTGTATGTGAAGGCCGAGTTGATTGACGCCCTGCGCCCCACCACCAGCGGCTGGTTCAGCCAGGCGGATGTCAACGCCATGGACAGCCGCCGAAACGCGCCGGCCGGCGCCGCGCGACGCTTCGAAAGCGGGACCCCCAATGTCCCCAATATCTACGCCGCCCTCGCCGGACTGGAACTCTTAGGCCAGGTGGGCGTGGCGGAAGTGGAGCGGCATGTGAAGACGCTGACCTCCGCCATCAAGGAGCGGGCGCGGGAGCGGGGCTTCACCCTGGGCATGGCGGGCGAGGACGCCGCCCATGGTCCCTTGGTCACCCTGCGGAGCGCCGACATGCATCAGTTGGTGGCGGCGCTGGCGGGGCAGGGGGTCGTCGTCTCTTGCCGCGCCGGCAATCTCAGGGTGTCGCCGCATTTCTACAACAACTTAGATGATGTGGAGGCCCTGTTTCAGGCCCTGGAGCGGCGCCGGGACTTGTTGGCCTAAAGTTTTAGCTTGTTAGTTTTCCGCCATGCGTCCTGGCGTTTCTTTGCTCGGTCGGTCATGTGCTATTTGCACACTCCCTTCCTCGCTCATCACGCCAGTTGCCTGACGAAAAACTTCCGTCGCTAAAACAGTGGTCAATGCGCCAGTTGCCTAACGAAAAATTTCCGTCGCCAAAAAGTGGTCAATGTGCCGCTTGCCTGACGAAAAACTAACAAGCTAAAAACAAGCTAAAAAAATTTGACAGGGCTAAATGGGCGTCCTACACTCCCCGTTGCGTCCCGAACAGCTCGGCTTCTGGCCTGCTGATTGGGACCACGGGTTGTCCCTAATTAGGGGCATTTAAGCGGATGGCAAGGAATTCCGCGCCGAAACCGGCCTGGAAACTTGCCTTTGTTTAGAGGTGCAGAACAATGCAAGCTAATCAAGCTAATGTGACTTTCAACACTCACAAGGCGGTAAAAGCCTTGAAAAGCTCGGGATTTGACGAAAAGCAAGCTGAGACGGTCGTGGAAACCATAGACAAAGCGGTCAATGAGACGGTGGCCACCAAGTCCGATCTTGCGCTCTTGGCCACCAAGGAAGAGCTTGGGTCCCTGGCCGCCAAGATGGCCACCAAGGATGAGCTTAAGGCCCTGGCCACCAAGGACGATATTAAGGACATGGCCACCAAGTCCGATCTTGAAGTTATGGCCGCCAAGATTGAGACCCTGGAAAAAACTGTCGAGGGCATCAAGGAGAACATCGATAAAAACGTGGCCACCAAGACCGAGATTGCGAATCTTGAGACGCGGATGATGAGAATGATGTTGCTCCAAACGCTGGTTTTGGTCGGTCTGCTCATCCCCGTGATTGCCAAACTCTTGCTGTAAGCAACCCGCGCCAGGCAAGCGGCGCGACAAACGAGGGCATAGCTTGGGGCAGGGCTTTTAAGACCCTGTGCGGCCCGGATGGCCGCGCCGCGAGCGTCCAAGGATGGATTCACAGCGTGTCGCAAAAAGTCCGACCCCAAGCTAGGCCCGCTCCGCCCCGTCTTCCATTTTAGCTTGTTAGTTTTCCGCCATGGGACGCGGCGTTTCCTCGCTCGGTCAGTTTTAGCTTGTTAATTTTCCATTATCCTGCCTGGCGCTTCCGCGTTCAGTCAGTCATGTATTTCATGCACACTCCTTCCTTTTTAGCTTGTTAATTTTCCGCCATGCGTCCTGGCGTTTCCTCGCTCGCTCGGTCATGTGCTATTTGCACACTCCCTTCCTCGCTCCTCACGCCAGTTGCCTGACGAAAAATTTCCGTCGCTAAATGCTTGTCGCGCCAGTTGTCTAATGAAAAATTTCCGTCGCTAAATGCTCCTCACGCCGCTTGCCTGACGAGAAACTTCCGTCGCCAAAAGTTTGCAATTTTCCGCCGTCCTGTCTGGCGCTTCCGTGTTCAGTCAAGCGCCCACGGCTTTTATTCACAGACAGGTCTCCCCCAGCTTGCGCCGCGGGAAAAATCCGTTATAATGCAACCTTTACCGCCACCCAGAAGAGGGGGGAACGCCATGCTTAAACGAATCGTCCTGGCCGTCGCCAGTCTTGCCATCGCCGCCTCCGGCATCCCGAGCAACGCGCAAATCCTGGAAGAAGTGGTCGTCACCGCGCGCAAAAAGGATGAGAGCTCCTTTGACATACCCATCAACATCACGGCCCTGGGCAACGAGCAACTGGAGCGGTTGCGGGCCCGGGATTTTGTCGATTTCGCCGGCGCCGTGCCGGGGTTGCAGTTCCAGGACTTGGGGCCGGGGGACAAGGAGTACATCATTCGCGGCGTGAACGCGAAGGGCCCTTCCACAGTGGGGGTCTATTACGACGAGGCGGTGATCACCGCGTCCAATCAGGAAGACGGGGGCGGGCGCAATGTCGATATCAAACTCATAGACATGGAGCGCATCGAGGTGTTGAACGGCCCTCAGGGCACCCTCTACGGCGCCAACTCCATGGCCGGCACCATCAAGTTCGTGCCGAACAAGCCCGACCTCGAGAATTTCAGCAGTTTCATGGAGACCGAGATTTCCACCACAGAGGAGGGCGGCGAGAACTGGGGAGTGAACGGCATGGTCAACATCCCCTTGGGGGGCGGCGTCGGTTTGCGCCTCGTGGGATGGGGGTTTGACAACAGCGGCTACATAGACCAGCCGCGGGTGTTCGCCGGCCCCCGTTCGAACATCAACGATGAGAACACCGAGGGCGGGCGCGTCATGTTGCGTATCCAGCCCAACGACAGGTTGACCCTGGATGTCTCCTTCCTGGGGCAACAGACGAAAGTGGGCGGCACGGCAAGATACACCCCGGTGGGGTTCACCCCCTGGAGCACGGACGCCTTTGACATAGCGGCGCTCCGGGGCGTCTTTCCTCAGGCCCGGGCCGTGCCTGGCTATGTGGTGAGCGACGACCTGACCAACACGGACATCACCGATAATCTCTGGGAGGACGAGTTTTCCATCAAGAGCGCGACTTTGAACTATCGCTTCGATTTCGGCAACTTGCTGGCCACCACCAACCTGTTTGAGCGGGACCTGTTTTTCTCCTTTGACTCGACGCCCATTTTGGTCAACTTCGGAGTCCCCATTCCGGGGATCACCATGCAACCGCAGTCGCGGGATGTGTGGTCATCGGAGGTGCGGTTCTCCTCGGACCTGGACGGGCGCTTCAATTTCGTGACGGGCGTCTATGTGCAACGGGAAGAGTTCCTGTTCGATGTGGAGGTTTTGACCATAGTGGACGACGGAGGCCCCAATGGCGTCTTTCAGCCGGGCAATTTCACCACGCCTGCCACCAACGCGACCTTCGGCTCCGGGAACACCTTTTTTGGGGTGGAAGACACCGCCGACCTGGAGCAAGAGGCGATTTTCGGCGAACTCTACTTTGATCTGAGCGACCGCCTGGAAGTGACGGCGGGACTGCGGTATTTCCAATCGGACCTGCGCGCCACGGCGGCAGAAACGCACTCCTTCAGCCCCGCGCCGGGGCCTGTGGGAGACAGCACTGGCGAGGACGATGCGCTGACCTTCAAGGTGAGCCTCTCCTACGACATCAATGATGACAACCTGGTGTATGGCACGGTCTCTTCCGGTTTTCGCATCGGCGGCCTGAACCGGGCCAACCTGCCTTTTGCCCCGGGCATCCCGGAGTCCTTCGATTCCGATGATCTGATCAACTACGAGCTGGGCTACAAGGCCAATTTTCTGGGCAACCGCGCCCGTCTGAGCAGCGCCGTGTATTTCATAGACTGGTCAGACATGGCGTTGGACCAGTTTGACGCCTCTGGGTCCATTCCGTTTCTGACCAATGTCGGCGATTCCGAGATATTGGGCCTGGAATTCAACCTCAACGCCTCTCTGTCGGAGCAGTGGGAGTTCGGCCTAGGCGGCTCAGTGCTTGACGCCGAGTTGAGCGAGGATCAAATCCCGGACGCCTTCAACAACAATGGCAAGAAAGGCGATAACATCCCCAACATCCCCACCCTGCAGGGCTACGCCATGCTGTCTTTTCGCCAGCCTCTAGCCAACGGCGGCGAGTTTTCCGCCCGCGCCGATGTCAATTACCGGGACAGCGTGGACATCAAGTTCAACAAGGACAGCCCCCTCAACCGCAGGATGAAGTCTTACACGCTGTTGAACCTGGCCGCCTTCTACGAATACAAGAGCTGGTTGCTGTCCGCCTATGTGCGCAACGCCACCGACGAGAGGGCCCAGTTCGACGCCATCAGCACGGTGCAGGATCCCTTAGGGATCATAGGCAACCGCCCCCGGACCTTCGGCGTGAGCCTGAAGAAGTCTTTCGGCGGGGGCTAAGCCGCCGGGCGGCAACAGGGCAGGGCAGTGGGCAAGGCGGTCTTCGTCAGGAAACACGGCGGGGCCGAGGTCCTGTCCTACGAGGACTCCCCGGTCGGCGCCCCCGGGCCCAGACAGGTGTTGTTGCGACACACCGCCATAGCCGTCAATTACATAGACACCTATTACCGCTCCGGCCTGTACCCCGCTGAATTGCCGCTGGTGCCAGGGGACACGGCGGCGGGCGTGGTGGAAGCCGTGGGCGCGGAGGTCAGAGAGTTCAAACCCGGCGACCGGGCGGCATGCGCTTCCGTGCCTCTTGGGGCCTACGCGGAAGAGCGGCTGGTGGACTCCGATGCGCTGGTGCCACTGCCTGAGGGGATTTCCGACGAGCTCGCTGGCGGCAGCCTGACCCGAGGCCTGACGGCGGAATACCTAATCCATCAGCTTCACCCCCTCAAGGCCGGGGAAACCATCCTGGTTCACGCCGCGGCCGGCGGCACGGGGAAAATCCTGTGCCAGTGGGCCGACAAGCTGGGGGCCAAGGTGATTGGCTCCGTCGGCGCGGCCAACAAGCTGGAGATCGCCAAGGAAAACGGTTGCGCGGAGGCGCTGTTGCACGGAGAGGATTTCGCCCCCTCGGTCAAGGAGTTGACTGGCGGACGAGGGGTGGATGTGGTCTATGACTCCATAGGCAAATCCACTTTCGCCAAGTCCTTGGCCTGTCTGAGGCCCAGGGGGCTGATGGTCAGTTTCGGCAACGCCTCAGGCAAGCCGCCGCTGTTGGATGTGCTGGAGCTGGCGAAGCGCGGCTCCCTGTTTTTGACCCGACCCACCCTCTACGCCTACACAGCGGGCCGGGACCAGTTGCGCCGCGCCGCCGAACGCTATTTCAAGGCGGTTGCAGAGGGCTTGCTAAGCGTGGAAACCGGGGCGCCGTTCGCCCTGAAAGACAGCGCCGCCGCGCACCGCCACCTAGAGGATCGGAGCCAGCAGGGCTCGCCGGTGTTGCTTCCCTGAGCCGCGGCTAGCCGCCGCGCATCGCCACCTAGAGGATCGGAGCCAGCAGGGCTCGCCGGTATTGCTTCCCTGAGCCGCGGCCGGCCGCCGCGCCTGGCAGTCGTGCGGTCGCCGCCCCTGGGGCCTGTCATCCCGTCAGCTTGGCGACCTGGTCCAGTTTCTGCTCCGGCCCTATGGCCGTGTAGCCGCCATCCACGGCAAGGTCAGCCCCGGTGATCCCGGAAGCGGCATCCGAGCAGAGAAAGGCGACGGCGTTGGCCACTTCTTCCGCTTCCACCAATCGCTCATGAAGGTGCAGGGGAGCGGCCACGGCGTCCGCTTTTCCCCGGTCATCGCCGCTGAGATCGCGGATCACATTGGACCAGGTCCACCCCGGGGAGACCGAATTCACGCGGATCTTCATGGGCGCCAAATTCAGGGCCATGTTGCGGGTCATGCCTAACAGCGCCGCCTTGGAGACCGAATACAACATGCGCCCGGGCTGGGCGATCTTGCCGCTGATGCTGCCGAAGAACACCACCGAGCCGCCGCCCCGGGCCTGCAGGGAGGGGACGGCTTTTCCCGTGAACAGGGCCGCGCCGACCACATTGGCGTTCAGCGCCGCCAGCCATTCTTCCCGCGTTGAAGCGACGCCGTTGTCCAAATAGGTGACCGCGACATTGACCAGGCAATCGAGGCCGCCGAAGCGCCGCTGGGCCAAGTCTATGCAGTTGTCCAGGTCCGCGTCCACGGTGACATCGGTCTTGACGAATAGGGCGTCTTTCCCCAATTCGTCGGCAAAGGCCGCGCCATCCGTCTCGTTGATGTCGGCGATGATCACTTGGTGCCCGTCCCGGCGCAGAGCCAACGCCGATTTTTGCCCGATCAAGGTGGCGCCGCCTGAAACAATCGCGGTTTTTTGGGTGTTTTGCGTCATGTCAGCCCCCTGTGAATAAGTCGTTTATTCATATTATAATGCCATGCCTGGCCCTGAACGCAACATGATGTTCAGCCCCCCTTGTTACTCGCAACGATGAGAGGCACCTACGATGAGAAAAGTGGCGATCATAGGCAGCGGCACTTCTGGCATGCTTTGCGCCCTGGCCCTGCAACAGCAACATTATGAGGTGGTGGTCTATTCGGAGCGCAACGCGGAAGACTGGTTGCGCCGCTCGGCCCCCACCGGCACGGCCTATCTTTACGATTCCACCATACAGATCGAAAGGGTCTTGGGCATAGATCACTGGCAAGACAGCGCGTTTCACGGCGACGGCGTGTTCCTTGATTTCATGCCCACGGCCGGCGCGGAACCCCTGTTAATGAAAGGGCTGTTTCAGAGCTCTTTAGGGGCGGCCATCGACATTCGCATGAGGGTGCATCGCTGGATGAAGGATTTTGAAGCGGCTGGCGGCAAGATCGAGATCGGCACGGTTGACCTGGAGGGACTGAACCAGATCAGCGAGGCCAATGATCTGACCTTATTGGCGGTGGGGAAGGGCGAGGTGGGGCAGGTGGTGCCGCGGGACGCGGCGCGCAGCGTCTATGACAAGCCGCAACGCAACCTGTGCATGGTCATCGTCGACGGCGTGGAGAATGTGGCGGGGGATCGCTGTGATTACATCCCGGTGAAGTTCAATTTCTTTGCCGACGCCGGCGAGTACTTCTGGGTGCCGTACACGCACAAGTCAGGAAAACACACCTGGTGCGTGCTTTGGGAACCCAAACCGGGGCAGTATTTGGACCGTTTCGGCGAGGTGTCCAGCGCTGAAGAGGCCTGGGATGTGAGCCGCTCGGTGATCAAGGAGTTCGCGCCTTATGAATACCCCTTCATCAAGGACATGGAACCGGTGGCGGACGACCCCTACTGCTGGCTGAAAGGGCGCTTTCCCCCCACGGTGCGCCAGGCCTGCGGCCGGACGGCGGCTGGCGGGCTGGTGGTGCCTATAGGCGACACCGCCATGACCTTCGACCCCATAGGAGGGCAGGGCGGCAACTGCGCCCAGAAAAACACTTGGCATTGGGCCCAGGCCATCGTCGCCCGCGGCGCGGAGCCCTTCACGGAGGCCTGGGCCAAGGAGCAATGGGAAGACTTCTGGGTGAAGCACGGTTGGGCTTCCTGGACCTTCAACAACATCCTGTTAGAGCCTCTGACCGAGGCTGGCGGCATGATCCTGGACTACGCGGCCCGAGACCGGGTGTTCGCCGACACGGCCTTCATAGGCAATTTCCACGCGCCGGGGAACTTTTTTCCCTGGTTCGAGGATCCGGAAGCCGCCAAGAGCAAGATCGCCCTGTACCAACGCCAGACCGCGACCTGAGGGGCCTCCTGGCAGGCCTTGCAAGGGCGGCGACCCCTTGATGAGGCGCGGAAATGGGTTTTTACGCCGATCTGCACATCCACTCCAAACACTCCTATGCCACCAGCAAGGATTGCGACCTGGAGCGCCTGAGTCTCTGGGGCCGCAAGAAGGGCCTAAGCGTTGTGGCCACCGGCGACTTCACCCATCCGGCCTGGTTCGCCGAGCTCCAGGAGAAGCTGGCGCCGGCGGAACCGGGCCTGTTTCGCCTGCGAGAAGACCTGGACAAAACGGTGAGGGCGATGTTGCCTCTCAGTTGCCGCGACAACCCAATCCGTTTCATGCTGTCTGTGGAGGTCTCCACCATTTACCAAAAAGGGGGCAAGACGCGCAAGATCCACCATCTGATTTATGTTCCCACCTTGCGCCAAGCGCAATGGATCGGCGGGAAGCTGGGCCGCATAGGCAACATCGAAGCCGATGGCCGCCCCATTTTGGGGCTGGATTCCCGCCATTTGCTGGAGATCACCCTGGAGGCTGGCGCGGATTGTTACCTGGTGCCGGCCCATATTTGGACCCCCTGGTTCGCCGTGTTAGGGGCTAGGTCCGGGTTTGATTCCATACGGGAATGTTACGGCGACCTGGCGGAGAGCGTTTTCGCCGTGGAAACCGGCCTTTCGTCCGACCCGGTGATGAACCGCCGCGTCTCCAGCCTGGATGCTTATCGCCTTGTGTCCAACTCGGACGCCCATTCCCCGGCCCGGCTGGGGCGGGAAGCCTGCCTGTTTGACGCCGAGCTGGATTATTTTTCCATGCGCCAGGCCCTGGAGACCGGCGCGGGTTACGCTGGCACGGTGGAATTTTTTCCCGAAGAAGGCAAATATTACTGGGATGGGCATCGCAAGTGCGGCGCGCGTCTGTCCCCAGAAGAAAGCCGCGAATTGAACGGAAACTGCCCCGTGTGCGGCAAACCCGCCACCCGGGGCGTGATGGGCCGCGTGCAGGAACTGGCTGACAGGGCGGAAGGGGAGGCTCCTGGGGGCGCCGACCCGTTTGTCAGCCTGGTGCCCCTGAAGGAGGCCCTCGCCGAGATCGAGGGCGTCGGCCCCAACAGCAAAAAGGTCGCAAGGGAATACGAACGAGTGTTAGGCAAGTTAGGGGCGGAACTGGCGATATTGAAGGATATTCCTATAGATGCGTTGCGCCAGGCGGGTTCCCCCTTGCTTGCGGAGGCCATGGCCCGTCTGCGAGCCGGCGCGGTGACCCGCGAGGCGGGCTACGATGGCGAATACGGCAAGATCCGACTGTTCCGCGAGGGTGAACTCGACAGGACTGATGAGAAAAAAGCGGGGGTTGCGGTCCTCTAGCGCGAGAGGCTCTCGCCCTTAAGAGGGCTTGCCCTGGATGTTGGTGCCGAGGCCTTTCACAAACCCCTCCAGTTTGGCCATGCGTTCACGCAAATCAGCAACAGCTTCTTCAAGGCGGCTTAGGCGTGCATCAACACCTTTTAGGCGCGTTTGAATAAGGCCGCCCAAGGCGACCCCGACCCCTATAATCGCGAACAGGATCGTCAACATTTCCGGCGACATGAGAATGACTCCATATTTCAAGTTGAGAGAATAGCTTGTTAAAAGGATAGCATGTTAAAGAATGGCATGCAATACAGCGTCAGCGTACTTGACTGAGTGGCAAAGCGAAACAGGCAAATCAATAAATTTGCGGCGAAATGTGAGAAAAGTCACTTTTGAGACAAATTTCTTGCTTCGCATAATATGTATTATGTTAAATAATAAATGGATGCGGCAAGCAGGATTACTTGCTCTATGACTATTTCATGTTTGTGTAAATCCATTGTATTTCAATGTGTTGCAATAAATTTTTAATAGATATTCTAATAAAAAACGCAAATTTGCCAAACTGCCCGCCTTGGTTTCAGTTCGCAGGCGACAAATCAAGCGCAACGCCAGCTTGACCGCCCTGGCATAGCCCTGCGGCGGAGACCAGAGGGTTCAATCCATAGCCAGCCCTGGCTCTTCAATAGAGCTTGACAGGCCCCGGCGCGTCGAGGCGCGCCAAGGCCTCCTCCGCCAATTTGAGCGCCAGCGGGTCCTGCAACTCAGCCGCCTGCCCCGCCATTAGCCGAAGTTGCTCCTGCAGCGTTTCGCGGTGTTCAGCCTGGTGGTAGAGGTTGGCAGTTTCCCCCGGGTCCTTAAGCAGGTCAAACAAGGCGTTGCCGCTGGCCCTGGGGTCTGCTGTGAAATCCCGCAGGATCAATTTCCATTTTTCAGAGCGCATGGCGCGCTCATCGAACCAGGAGTTGTCAATGGCGGCCTCCGGCAAGTTCTGCATGAACACCGGCCTTGGCCAGTCATCCCGTCCTGAGGCGACCTCGGCGATCAGGTCCCGGCCATGGAAAGGAGACCCCTCGCGGCCGGTGATGATTTCCATGATCCGGCTTTTGGTCTCGATATTGGCGGCGGACAGGATGGTCGGGGCAATATCCACCAGGCTGACCCCTGACCGCCACGCCACGCCGCTGGGCAAGCCCTTGGGCCAGTGCATGATCAGCGGCACTTTGGCCGCTTCATCGTATGCGATGCCCATGCCGCGGTAAGACCCAGGACGCGCCTGAAACGAACCGCCATGGTCCGCGGTGATGATAATCAGCGTGTCATCCAAGACCCCCTGCTCTTCCAGGGCCTGCGCGATGCGCCCCACATTGTGATCCAGGCTGGTCACGGACGCGTAGTAACTTTTGCGCTCAAGGTCCAGGTCCTTGTAAAGCGCCGCGTATTTGTCCGGCGGCTGAAAGGGCGCGTGGGGGGTGTAATAGGACTGGTGGAGAAAAAAAGGCCGGTCAGCGTTTTCCTGTATGAAACGGATGCCTTCATTGGTTTGAATATCCTCGCGGTAAGCCGACTGATTAGGCGCGCCGACCCAATGGGGCATAAGGGAATTGTAGGATTTGAACAGGTCGAAAAAGCCTGGATTGCTGACGCCTAAATGCCATTTCCCGATATGGGCGGCGGCGAAGCCTGAATTGACGAGGTATTTAGGGAAGTTGATCGCCAAGTTGAAGCGTTCATCCGCAAAGGCGTTGGCAATGGGGCGCAGGTACATGGTGGGCAGGCGGCCCTGGATGCCGGGCGGGTACATGGTTTTCCGCACGCCATGGGCATGGGGATAGAGGCCGGTAAGGAGCGAGGCGCGGGCCGGACTGCACAAGGTGGCTGTCGTGTAGGCATTGTCGAACCTGACGCCCCGGCGGGCCAGCCGGTCTATATTGGGCGTTATGACAGGCTTTTCCCCATAAGCGCCCACCGCGTCTCGGCGCGCCCAGTCGAAAAGCACCAGGACGATATTGGGGGGGCGTTGCCGCTCATCGCCATAGATCGGCTGCGCCGGCGCGCCCTGAGTTTGCAGGGTCAGGAAGCCTGTCGCCAAAAATGCGAGCAAACACAAGCCAATTATGTTATTCTTGTCCAAAATTGGGGCGGTCGGCGTGCAATCGCGTTATTCTACGCTATCTGGGCTGGTTTGACATCCCGCTAACTTGCCTGAAAACCGGCGCGAGCCGCGCCAGTTGCCGCTTTGAGAAAAAACCTGCAACTTGTATTATTGTTATATTATTTAACAAACATAAGAGGGGGGGGATTCAGAATGCGCTCCACTGAAAAATTTGTCGCCTGTTTGACCTTGTTCGCTTTGGCCGCCACCGTGGAACAACCCGCGGCCCAGGAGGATGAGGTCCTAGAGGAAATCATCACCATCGGTTCACGCAGCGCGAAACCGCGCTCGGCCGCGGATTCAACCGCGCCCATCGATGTGCTTTCCGCGGAGGATTTCACCCGCATCGGCAACGCCGCCGACCTTACCGACAGCATGAAAACCTTGGTGCCTTCCTACAACGCCACCACGCCTTCAGGCGATCAGGACACTTTCGTTCGCCCCACCTCCCTGCGGGGGCTGGCCCCTGACCAGACCCTGGTGTTGATCAACGGCAAACGCCGGCACCGGGCCGCGCTGATCGCCGAGTTTGTCCCCGGCGCCGGCAAAGGCGCCCACGGGGCCAATATCGGCATGATTCCCGGCATCGCCCTGAAAAATGTGGAAGTGCTGCGCGACGGCGCGGCCGCCCAGTACGGCTCTGACGCCATTGCCGGGGTGGTCAACTTTCAGATGAAAGACGCCGCCGAAGGCGGCGAGATTCGGGCGCAGTACGGGCAGTTCTACCAGGATGAGGAAAGTTACAAGGTGGAAGGCAACCTGGGCCTGCCTTTAGGCAACGATGGCTTTGCCAATCTGAGCTTCGAATACTCCAACCACGAGGCTCTTTCCCGGGGACATCAGCGTCCCAACGCCCAAACGCTCATTGACAACGGCGTGCAAGGAATAGGCGCGGACACCCCTTTTGACGATGAGCCTTTTGCCCAGACCTGGGGCCGTCCGGAAACCGAAAACATCCTGCTGTTCATCAACGCCGGCGTGGCCCTCAGCGCGGACGCCGAGCTCTATTTGCACGGCAACTACGCGGAAACTGACGGCCGTTACCGCTTCTTCTTTCGCAACCCCGAATATCCGTTAGGTTGCAGCGTTGGCGGCGCCTCCTGCATTGTGGAGCCCCATTCTCACCTCAGGCCCCTGCGGGCGGCGGGCCTGCAGGGTCTGCCAGCGGGTTTCACCCCGTTCTTTGACGGCGACCACACCGATTTCAGCGTCGTCGGCGGGCTCCAGGGCGAACTGCCCAACGGCGTGACCTACGACCTCAGCGCCGGCTATGGCGAGGACAATCTGGATTTTCTCCTGAACAACACCATCAGCAGGGATCCGGCCCTGGCGCGGAACGCCGACGGCAGCCCCGGTCAGCGGGACTTCGATGTGGGGGCCTGGGAGCAACAGGAGATCAACCTCAACCTGGACCTGGGCAAACAATTGACGGAGCGCTTGCACCTGGCCATTGGCGGCGAATGGCGGGAAGAGACCTTCTTGCAGATCGCCGGCGAGCCGACTTCCTATTCCGGGGCCGGCGCCAGCGGCTTCAAGGGCTTCACCCCGGAAAACTCCGGCTCCTGGTCCCGGGACAACTACGCGGTGTACGGCGAACTGGAGGTGGAGCTGACCGACAACCTGCTGATGCAATACGCGGCGCGCTACGAGGATTTTTCCGATTTTGGCGACACCCTCAACGGCAAGATCGCCGCCAGTCTCGGCTTGTCGGACTTCTTCACCCTGCGCGGCTCCGTCTCCACCGGCTTCCATGCGCCCACCCCAGGGCAGTCCAACGCCCAGAAGGTCACCACCACCTTTGACGCCAATCTCAATGTCTCGGTGGAAGAAGGCACCCTGCCCCCGGACCATCCTCTGGTGTTGGCGGCGGGCGGCTCCCCGCTGAAGGAAGAAGAGTCTGTCAACATGGGCGTGGGCTTCACCGCCGATCTGAGCATGTTGTGCGGCGTCGACACGCTGTTGACGGTGGACTTCTACCGCATAGAGATAGACGACCGCATCTACAAGACCAGCGGCAGCTTCCCCGCTCCGCTTCCCGAAAGCATCACGATGGACTGCACCGACCCCCGCGCCCTCTGCTCCAACATCTCCTTCTTCACCAACGCCTTGGACCTGCGCTCCCAAGGGGTTGAAGTGGTGTTGACCTCGGGGTTTGACTGGAGTGCCGCCGCCCGCACCGACCTCAACTTCGCCTTCAGCTACAACGAGATCAAGATGACGGGCCAGAGCGAGATCAATGGCGTTCTGCCCGTGTCGGCGGCGGATGTGGAAGACATAGAAAACAGCTACCCCAATGAGCGCTTTTCCCTCACCACCAACACCAGTTTTGGCGACAAGCTGAACCTCATGCTGCGCGCCAGCTATTACGGCCCGCATTACGACCAGCGCGGCGTGATTGGCGGCACAGTGGACGCCGCTGGCAATCCCAATTCCGGCAGCGCCTCTGCCCGTTTGGGCGCGGTGGTCTTCGTGGATGCGGAACTGCGCTACGACTTCAACGACAAGCTGAGTTTCGCCTTGGGCGCCACCAACCTGTTTGACGAATTCGTGGATAAAATCCGCTCGGACGACATCTGCGAAAACGGCGCGACCTGCGCCAATCGCTGGAGCCAGGGCATGCCCTACGCCCGCCGCGCCGCCGCCAATTACGAGGGCGGCTCCTGGTATCTGCAGGGCGGTTATCGCTGGTAGCCGCCCCGCAAGCATTCGGTTCCACGGCGGAAAACCGGAGGCGCTTGCAAACCGCCTGCGCCAGCGCGAAGGCGAGTTTTGCGCGCTTCTTAAACGGGTCGCCAAAGGATCGCCATAGCTTCAATAGCGGCGCCGCCACTGAAAAACTTGCCGCCTGTTTGGCCTTGTTCGCCTTGGCCGCCACCGTGGAGCAACCCGCGGCCCAGGAGGACGGGGCCGTAGTGGAAATCATCACCATCGGTTCACGCAGCGCGAAACCGCGCTCAGCCGCGGATTCGACCGCGCCCATCGATGTGTTTTCCGCGGAGGATTTCACCCGCATCGGCAACGCCGCCAACCTTACCGACAGCATGAAAACCCTGGTGCCTTCCTACAACGCCACCACGCCCGGCGGCGATCAGGACGCCTTCGTTCGCCACACCTCCCTGCGCGGGCTGGCCCCTGACCAGACCCTGGTGCTGATCAACGGCAAACGCCGGCACCGGGCCGCGCTGATCGCCGAGTTTGTCCCCGGCGCCGGCAAAGGCTCCCACGGGGCCGACATCGGCATGATCCCCGGCATCGCCCTGAAAAATGTGGAAGTGCTGCGCGACGGCGCCGCCGCCCAGTACGGCGCCGACGCCATTGCCGGGGTGGTCAACTTTCAGATGAAAGACGCCGCCGAAGGCGGCGAGGTTCGGGCGGAGTACGGGCAGTTCTACCAGGATGAGCAAACTTACAAGGCGGAAGGCAACCTGGGCCTCCCTTTGGGCGGCGATGGCTTTGCCAACCTGAGCTTCGAATACTCCAACCACGAGGCCCTTTCCCGGGGGCATCAGCGTCCCAACGCCCAAACGCTGATTGACAACGGCGCGCAAGGAATAGGAGCGGACACGCCGTTTGACGATGAGCCCCTTGCGCAGACCTGGGGCCGTCCGGAAACCGAAAACATCCTGCTGTTCATCAACGCCGGCCTGGCCCTCAGCGCGGACGCCGAACTCTACTTGCACGGCAACTACGCGGAAACCGATGGCCGTTACCGCTTCTTCTTTCGCAATCCCGAATTTCCATTAGGTTGCGGCGTTGACGGCGACCCCTGCATCGTGGAGCCCCATTCCCACCTCAGGCCCTTGCGGGCGGCGGGCCTCCAGGGTCTGCCGGCGGGCTTCACCCCCTTCCTGGATGGCGACCACACCGATTTCAGCGTCGTCGGCGGACTCCGGGGCGAACTGCCCAACGGCGTGGCCTACGACCTTAGTGCCGGCTATGGCGAGGACAAGCTGGATTTTCTCCTGAACAACACCATCAGCAGGGATCCGGCCCTGGCGCGGAACGCCGACGGCAGCCCCGGTCAGCGGGACTTCGATTTGGGGGCCTGGGAACAACAGGAAATCAACCTCAACCTGGACCTGGGCAAACAATTGACGGAGCGCTTGCACCTGGCCATCGGCGGCGAATGGCGGGAAGAGACCTTCGTGCAGATCGCTGGCGAGCCGAGTTCCTATTCCGGGGCCGGCGCCAGCGGCTTCAAGGGCTTCCCCCCGGAAAACTCCGGCTCCTGGTCCCGGGACAACTACGCGGTGTACGGCGAACTGGAGGCGGAGCTGACCGACAACCTGCTGATGCAATACGCGGCGCGCTACGAGGATTTTTCCGATTTTGGCGACACCCTCAACGGCAAGATCGCCGCCAGCTACGGCTTGTCGGACTCCTTCACCCTGCGCGGTTCCGTGTCCACCGGCTTCCATGCGCCCACCCCAGGGCAATCCAACACTCAGAAGGTCACCACCACCTTTTCCGCCAATCTCAATGTCTCGGTGGAGGAAGGCACCCTGCCCCCGGATCATCCCTTGGTGTTGGCGGCGGGCGGCTCCCCGCTGAAGGAAGAAGAGTCCGTCAACATGGGCGTGGGTTTCACCGCCGATCTGACCGACATGTTGCGCGGCGTCGACACGCTGTTGACGGTGGACTTCTACCGCATAGAGATAGACGACCGCATCTACAAGACCAGCGGCAGCTTCCCCGCTCCGCTTCCTGAAAGCATCACGACGGACTGCACCGATCCCCGCGCCCTCTGCTCCAACATCTCTTTCTTCACCAACGCCTTGGATCTGCGCTCCCAAGGGGTTGAAGTGGTGTTGACCTCGGGGTTTGACTGGAGCGCCGCCGCCCGCACCGACCTCAACTTCGCCTTCAGCTACAACGAGCTCAAGATAACGGGCCAAAGCGAGATCAATGGCGTTCTGCCCGTGTCGGCGGAAGATGTGGAAGACATAGAAAACAGCTACCCCAATGAGCGCTTTTCCCTCACCGCCAACACCCAATTGGGCGACAAGCTGAATCTCATGTTGCGCGCCAGCTATTACGGCCCGCATTACGACCAGCGCGGCGTGATTGGCGGCACAGTGGACGCCGCCGGCAATCCACAGCCTGGCAGCGCTTCGGCGCGCGTGAACGCGGTGGTCTTCCTGGATGCGGAACTGCGCTACGACTTCAACGACAACCTGAGTTTCGCCTTGGGCGCGACCAACCTGTTTGATGAATTTGTAAATAAAATCCGTCCGGACGACATCTGCGAAAACGGCGCGGCCTGCGCTAACCGCTGGAGCCAAGGCATGCCCTACCCCCGGCGCGCCGCCGCCAATTACGAGGGCGGCTCCTGGTATCTGCAGGGCGGCTATCGCTGGTAGCCGACCCGCTCATTTCCCCGCCACGCCGATAAGGCGGGAGCCGCGAAAAAATTCAAAAGTCTCTCGGGTTCCCTCATCGCCCAAGCCACTGAGCCCCCAAGCGGGCCGCGGCGCCATGGGGTTCAGGCCCAGCAACCCGGCGCCGTTGATCTTGACTAGCCCGGCGCGGAGCTGGCGCGCCACGCTCCAACTGCGCTCCTCCGCGCCGAATATGTACGCGGCAAGCCCATAAGGGGACTGATTGGCCAAGCTCACCGCCTCCTCGTCGTCGGCGAAAACATGGGCCGCCCCCACCGGGCCGAAGACCTCCTCCAGGGTGTGTTCCGGGGCCAGGCCGGTGACTATGGTGGGCTGAAAAAACCACCCCCCCAAGGCCGGCAACTCGCCGCCCCGCACGAGTCCGGCCCCCAAAGCAAGATAGCGCTCAACCGCGCCGGCGACGCGCTCCCGGTGCGCTTCGTGGGCCAGGGGCCCCATCTGGGAAGCGGCCTCCATGGAACTGCCTATCCGCAGGGCCTGCAACTTGGCTTCCACCCGCTCCAACAGCGGCTCGGCGATGGCCCGGTGCGCCAACAGGCGCCCCAAGGCGCGGCACCATTGCCCGTTAAGGGTGGTCAGCGCCGTCGTCACTCCCTCTGCCGCCTGCTCCAGGTCGGCGTCCTGAAGGACCAACAAGGGGTTGTTGCCGCCCAGCTCCAACTGCGCGGGTTTGACGCCCTCGGCGCAGGCGCGGGCCGCCGCCCTGCCCGCCTCCAGGCCGCCGGTGAGACTCACCGCCGCCACCCGCTCATCCCTCGCCAGTCGCGCGCCGGTGTCCCCGGCGCCGTGCAGCAACTGGAAGGCCCCCTGGGGCAGATCCGCTTCCGCCACCGCTTCGGCGATGATCTGAGCCGAACCCGGGGCCCATTCGGAGGGTTTCAATATGGCGGGGCAACCCGCGGCCAAGGCGCTCGCCAGCTTGTGGCAGGCGATGCCGGAGGGCGCGTTCCAGGGGCTGATGACCGCGGCGGCGCCCAAGGGCAAGCGCTCCAACAGGAGGTCGCCATAAGGGCCCGCCAAAGGCGGGGCGGCGGGTTCGCGCAACAGCGCCGCGGCTTGGCGGAACGCCATCACGCATACCGCCGCGATTTTCCGCGTCAGGGAAATCACCACGCCGGTCTGCAAGGCATCCATCCGGGCAATGGCCTCGACGCGCCCTTCCAGTTTGGCCGCCGCCTGCTCCAGCTTGTCGGCCCGGCGGGCCGCCGGCAGACGCCCCCAGACGCCGGATTCGTGAACTCGCTGAGCCGCTGCCAACGCCATTTCAACTTGTTTTGCGTCGGATCCCGCCTGCGGGCCCAGTTCCGCGCCGGTGTTGGCGTCCCGCAACAGGCCCGGCAACGGCGCGCCGGGCTCGACCCAGGCGCCATCCACCAGGTTGCGCAACTCGTTCATCCGGCGCGAGCCGCTATGTCTTCATTGCGCCTAAGGCCAGTTGCTCCTCGCCTTCGATCAGCATTTGCGCGGTCTGCAAGCGTCCCCGTTCCGCGGGGAAGGCCTGCACCAGCCCCATGGCCACATCCCGCAGGGCCCGTGAGAAGGGAGTGCCAAACAGGGTGCCGGAGGTGCCGGCCAGTTTGAGGGCGGACTGGGTCACTTTGAAACTGTGCTCCGCCACCTGCCCCTTGCAGGTGCGCCAGAAGGGAATGACCTCTTCTTGCGGCACGATGGGAGGGTCGGCGGTTTCAATCTGAATCATGCGGCGCGCCCAGAGCAAGGCCGTGTGCAGGTCGGCGTACATCTCGCCAATCAATTGCTGCTGAAAGGGGCCGGTGCCTTGGGGCTTGCCGGTGTCGGCGAATTTGCGCTCCCGCATGCTTTTCATGGCCGCCTGGTAGGCCGAATAAGCCCCCCCCAGGTAGATGCTGGAGGCCGCCACCTGGTTGCCCACATAACCGGAGCGGCTTTGGGAACACATTTTGGCGAAGGAACCGGGCAGGGCCAGCGCGTTTTCCTCCGCCACGAACACATCTTCAAGCACCAGGCCCTCGGTGGCTGTGCCGCGCATCCCCAAGGCGTTCCACTCTATGCGCCCGCGGGTTCCGGGGGCGTCCCGGTCAACAAAGAAGGTGCATAAGCCGCTGGCGTCTTCAAACCCCTCAAGGCTGGCGGTCACCAGGTATTGATGCGCGATGCCGGTGGCGCAACCGAACGACTTGACGCCGTTAAGCAACCAGCCGCCTTCTGTTTTGGCGGCCCGGGTGGTGATGGTGATGGCCGCCGCCTCGGATTTGACGGATTCACTGGCGAAATTGGCCAACCACTTGCCGTCGCGCCCCATGGTGCGCAGGACTTTTTCCGCAAAGGCCCTGACCACCGGCGCTTCTTCCTCATTGAACAGGCCGGCCTCCAGGGCTTTCAAGGACAGATTGCCCCGGGACGCTGAGGTCAGATGAAAGAAATACGCCAGCGCGGTGGAAGGACAGACCGTGCCTATGGCGAAGCAGGCCCCGGCCCAGACCCGCAGGCCGCCCCCCAGGCCGCCGTATTTTTCCGGGACCACCAGGCCCAACAAGCCCGCGTCCCCCAAGGTCTTGACATTTTCCTCGTTCAGATAACTCTCGGCGTCCATGGCGGCGGCGCGTTTCGCCAGCGCGGGGAGGACATCCTCCACGCGCTGCATGATGGCCTTCTCTTTCGGCCCGTAGTCTTCAATCAGCCATTCGGAGGTCAGTTTTTTCATGGTCTTCGCCTCGGTCTGTGGGGAGTGGCGGTTGTCAACTGGAGCGGCGCAACATCTCAATCTGCGCGTTGGCGGCCTTCTCGCCCACCAGGGGGGTGATTTGGTCCCAAACCTTGTCCACTTCCCGGTTGAAAATAATCGCCTTGTTAAGGCGGTCCCGGGCCGCCAGTTCCTCCGGGCGGAGCCCTCCCAGGGCCTCTGCGGAGACGCCCTGCTCCACCAGCTGGAACCAATGCTCCAGGTAGGCGTTAACCAGCTCGTCAATCCCCGCAAAAGCCTCTGCGGTGGCCCGCTTGGCCAACATCCAGGGGGACATGATGGCGCGCTGGCGCGGGCTCAGCTGGGCCTTGGACAGGCCGGCCATGGCCTCGCCTTGCTCATAGGCTTGGGTCAAGGGCGCGAAACACTCGTCCATGTAGGCAAGTTGCGCGCCCAGATCCACCCGGGGGATCAGGTCCAAATGAAAGGCGTGGTTCGCGCCGGCCTTGACCGAATCTAGGGTGAAATGCGGCACCGGACTTGTCGCGGGCGTGAAGGCGAACAGCATGTGGGAATCCAGCTGAATCGGCGGCACAACGATGGTGGAAGTGACCACTTGAAACAGAGGCGGGCCTCGGAACACCCGCGCTTGCCCGATAGACCCCTGGAACATAGGGGCCTGGCACTCCAAAGGCAACCAGGGGCCGCCATCCGCGCCAGGAGCTTCTTCAAGGCCGAAGCGGGCAATGATCCGGTCTAAGGTTTTTCGCCACAGGGCCTGGGGGGGAGAGAGGGTTTGCTCAGTCATGGTTCACGCCGGCCCGCATAGCGGCTCCAACAGGCGCCAGGGCCGGCCCGCCAACAGGTCGGTGCCGCGAGACACCACCTTGTTTTCCGCTTGGCGCGGGTAGATCTGAAACCGGGCGAGACCGGGACCGGGGCCGGCGGTGGTCACCGGCGGCTGGCTCAACACGCCGTCAAATTCCCGTTCCTCCCAAGGGGTCAACAGAGTGAAATCCTTGGGCAGGGAGGCGCCGAAACTGCGCCCCAGGGGGCCGGGCTGCATGGCCGCCAACAGGTTCACCCGGTTCTCGGCGGCGCGCTCCAACAGGCCAGTGCGCAATTCCCAGGCCTCCTGGGGCAGGACCGGCACGATGACGGTGTCCGCGCTGGCCAGGGCCGCAAGGCGAAAGGACTCCGGGAAGCAGGAATCATCCGAGCTCAACAACGCCACCCGGGAAAACCCCAGGTTGGCGGTGCTGACCTCATCACACAGGCCCGACCAGGCAAACCGCTCGCTGCGATGCAACTGTCCCTGCTCTAACGCCACCCCCTGAGGGCCAATCAGCGCCGTCGCCAGGCGCAATGGCTCGCCTAACACCAAGCTGGTGGCGGCGTACTGGCCCGGCCTGCAGGAAGCGGCTATGGTCCGGATCACCGCAGCGGCTTGCGCCGCCGCCGCACCCGGATCCGCCACCTGCTGGTTCGGCAGGAAGAACAACGGCGGCAACGCCGCCAGCCGGGCGCCGCCCGCAAAGGCCTCTTCCAGCTTCTCGCTGGCCTCCGCCAAGGCCCCAGGGCCGACGCCCGACAGCTGGATCAGCGCCGCCGCCGCCGCGTCCTCCCCCTCAAACCGCAACGGCTGGCGCGCCGGATCCTCGCCCAGGGCCGCGTACAAGGCCGGCCGTCGGGACTGGAATATGTCGCTGCCGTCCGGCCGCCGCTTGTCATCCGCCTCAGCCAAGTCTATGTCGGCCCAGACCGCCTCTTCCCGGTCCCGCGAGGCCCGCGCCAACACCGCGCCATCAGGGGCCACCACCTGGCTTTCCCCCGCCCCCATGAGGAACTTCTCGGGGATCCCCGTCTGCTGGGACACCGGCTCAAGCAGGGCTTCGGGAATCAGGGGGCCTGTCTTGTTGGCGGCGGCGACAAAAACCTTGTTTTCCGCCGCCCGCACCGGAACATGAAGCCCCGCTTCGTCAGAGGCAAAGGAGTTCAGGCTGTTGCACAGCAACTGGGCGCCGCGCAGGGCTAGGCAACGGGGCGTCTCGTTGATCACCCCGTCCATGCAGGCATAGAGTCCCAAGCGGCCAAATTTCGTGGTGATGACCGGTCCCGCTTGCCAGGCCTGGGCCAGAAAATCATTCTCATGGCCGATCAACACCTGTTTGTCATTGCTCGCCACCAACTCCCCGTCCGGGCTGTAGAGCAGGCTGGAGCCTGTGCAGACTCCCCCCTGCTCGAATTTGCCGCGGCGCAACGTGCAGTTGACCACCACATAAGCCCCGCTTTCGACCGCCTTTTTGGCAACGGCGGACAGCCAGTCTCCTTCCAGGTCCAGGGCGACGGCCCAGCAATGCGCCGGGTCTTCGTACCAGGAGACATGGTTGCAAAACTCAGGCAGGACGATTAGATCGGGCCGGCAAGCGGCGGCAACTTGTCCCACCATGCGCAGGGAAGCCGCCAGGTTGGCATCCAGCTCCGACCCGACGGCGTATTGCGCGACCGCCACTCTCACGGCAGGCGGCGGTGTCAGTGTTGCAACTTCAGGGTGACGCCCCAGGACAGGCCCTGTCCGGTGGCCACTAACATATTGTTGAACAGCGCGATGTTAAAGACGCTTTGCACATAGGACTCGTCCGTCAGATTCTTGCCCCAGAGGGTGAGATCCCAGTGTCCGTCGGGACTGAGGAAGCTGAGGGAGCCGTTCATCAACGCGCGATTATCGATATACGCCACATTGAGGGGACTCACATACCGCTTGGACTGGTAATTCCCGTCGAGCCGCGCCCTCACGGTCCAGTTCAACCACTTGTCCGTGTAGTTGAGCCCCGCCACCGCCATGTGCTTCGAGGTCCTGGCCAGTTGATTGCCGTCAACATTGGTCTCGCCGCAGAGGAAGGGGAACCCCGGGTTGGCGGGGTCTTCCGCCGGAATCACATCTTGCGGGCAGTTGTAGTAGTAATAGCGCTGGGCGGCGTCGTAGTGGGCGTTGTCGTATTCCGGGTCTATCCACATGTAGCCGAAATCCACGCTCCATTGGTTGTTGAAACGCAAGGCGCCTTCCAGTTCGATCCCGAAATTGCCGGCATCGCCGATGTTGCCGATGACCACATTGGAGTTCTGGCTCTGTATCACCGGGCTCAGTCCCCCCTGAATGTCAGACCAGTCCACATAGAACAGCGCGGCGTTCAGGGTCAGGCGGTTGTCAAACAGGAGGTTTTTGCTGCCGATTTCAAAAGTCCAGTTCTCTTCTTCATCGTAGGTCAGGTCCTCCACCGCGGTGGCGTTGTTGAAGCCCCCGGATTTCACCCCCTTGGCCCCGTAGGCGTAGAGCAGGCTGCCCTCGCGCCAGGCCCAGTCCAGGCTGACGCGGGGAGTGAAGTATTTGAAGGTGGCGCTGTCCTCAGGCACGATGATGGCGGACTCGAACTGAGCCGGGCCGAACAGGCCGTTGCCCACCCCCACCTGTCCCGGCGCCAAGCCGAAAATGTCGGTGGCCCGGACGACTTTCCGGTCTTCTTCCGTGTAGCGGGCTTCCAGGCGCAGAGTCAGGTCGTCGGTGACGCGGAAGTTCGTCTCCAGGAACAGGGCTAAAACTTCATCGTCGTAGAGGGTGTGGTTGGTGGGATTGCCGTTCCAATAACGATTGAAGAAGTCCAACACGCCCAAAAATTGCGCATTGTCCAGCGGCGAGGGGATGCCGGGGGCGATGCGAAGGTTGCAGTTGGCCATCTCGTCGTCCGCGCTGCCGCTGTTGTTGACATCGCGATTGCCGCAAACGGGAGAGAAGACCGTGAGTTCATACGCCTCATCTTCCGTTTCCGCGTAATAAACGCCGCCGGTGGCGGTCAGCCTGTCGTGGCCGCTCCATTCCAGGCGCAACTCGTGGGAGGCGCTGTCCATATTGGTGTTAGGGCGAGCGGAGAAAGTGGAGGCGTAGATGGTGTTGAACGCATCCACATAAGAAGCGCCCTGCATGGGGTCGCGGTTGGACGGCCCATTGGTGCGGGACTGGTGTTCCACATAGCCGAACTGGTAGTTCAACCGCCAGTCATCGGCAATGCCCCAATCGACATCGACGCTGACAACCTTGCTGTCAGCCTTGGCGCCAAATCCCCGCGGATCAATGGCGCCAAATATGGCCTGATCCGTAGGCGGAGGCGGGGGAGGCCCGCCAACCCCAGGGGGAGGCCCGCCGGCGTTGCCGCCAACTCCAGGGGGAGGCCCGCCCATGTCGCCGCCAACTCCAGGGGGAGGCCCGCCCATGTCGCCGCCAACTCCAGGGGGAGGCCCGCCCATGTCGCCGCCAACTCCAGGGGGAGGCCCGCCCATGTCGCCGCCAACTCCAGGGGGAGGTCCGCCCGCGTCGCCGCCGCCAACTCCAGGGGGAGGCCCGCCCGCGTCGCCGCCGCCAACCCCAGGCGGAGGCCCGCCCGCGTCGCCGCCGCCAACCCCAGGCGGAGGCCCGCCGCCGCCCCCAACTCCAGGCGGAGGCCCGCCGCCGCCGCCGACCCCAGGCGGAGGCCCGCCACCGCCGCCAACCCCAGGCGGAGGCGCCACCGCCACAGCGGGAACATAAGTTCCCCTGCCAGGCGTTTCCGGCAAGGCCCCCTGGTAGAGGGTGTTCGCGGTGAAGCCGTTGGTCACAAAACCTTGCCGCACCTGAAGAGTCTTGCGGTTGAAATTCATGTCGTCAAACTGCGAGGTGCCAAGACTGGCGATCTCCTGCAGGCCATTGATGAAATAGCCAGACTGGTATTCGCGGCGGATGTCCGCTTCATAATAGGTGGCGCTGATTTTCAACCGGTCTGTCGGCGTGAAAACAAATGAAGCGGTGTAAGTCTCATCATCCCAGCCCCCCAGGTTGCCTTTGCTGTTGAAGCCAGGCACATCCGCGTCGCTGAAGGGGTGCAGGTTGGGGTTGGCGCCGTCGTAATCGCTCATCCCGTAGGAAATGCGCCCGTAGAGTTTGTCCTTCACAATCGGCACATTGACCGCGCCCCGGTAGTCCTCGCGATTGTCGCTGCCCTGGGTCGTTGACACATAAGCGTCAAACTCGCCATGAGGCTCGCTCGTGATGTAGTTAATCGCCCCGGCAAAGGCGTTGCGCCCGTACAGGGAGTTCTGGGGGCCTTTCACCACCTCGATCCGGGACAGGTCAACCATGCCGAGGTTCATCATACTCTGGCGCTCAAGATAGACGCCGTTCAGGTAGATGCCCACATTTTGGAAACGATCCTGGGCGAAATTGGTGGCCAGCCCGCGAATCGTCGCCGAGCCTTGCGTGCCGGCGCTGATGCCCTGGTTGTAACTCAAACCCACAGTGTTGGAAGCCAGGTCTTCCACAGTCTGTATGTCCCGGCGCAGGAGTTGATCCCCCAGGAAGGGCGTGATTGACAACGGCACCTCCTGCACCGACTCCTCCCGCTTGCGCGCGGTGACGATGATTTCTTCCAGAGTCAGTCCCGTTTCCCCAGCGCCTTGCGAGTGTCCCGCAGGGCAAACGAAGAGCAACGCCAACGCCGTTATCGCGCTGTGTTTTTTGTTCAGCATGACAAGTTCCCCCCTCATCGATGTCTTCTGTTCATGGACGCGCTATAGGCCCGTTACGGGCATAATGTATTATCAATAAGCTATTTGTCAAGGGCCAAGGCCCGCAAATTCCTTGGCAAGCTGTGGAAGGCGCAGGCTCAGCGCCCATTCGCCGCCCTGTCTGGCGCTGGCTCCGCGAACAAGTCGCGCTTTCTGAGGCGGGCGGTCAGAAAGCGCGCCATGACCTTGCCAGTGGTGAGCCAGGCGACCCTGGCCCCATCCCGGTCGGTTTTCAGCACCTGCTCCGCCAGCCAAGGCGTCACCGTCTCCACCCGGTCCGCCAGGATGTTAAACAGGCCCTTGGCCCGTTGGCCCGCCGCGGAATCGAAGTCGTATTCTCCGATCAGCAGATCGGTAAGCACCATGCCGGGGCTGAGGGCGCAGACCTGGACGCCGGTCCCCGCGGCGTCCTTGCGCAAGGCCCGGTTGAGGTAGTCCACCGCCCGTTTGGTGGCGCCGTAAGCCGTAAGCCCGGACCGGGTCATGCCGTTGCTGCCAAACCCCTCCATGTTCCAGAGCTGGCCGCGCCCCTGCTCTTTCATGCCCGCCAAGGCGACTTTGCAGGAGAACAACAAGCCCGTAAGGTTGGTGTCCACAAGCTGTTTGAGGTCCGCGGCGGATTGCTCCCACAGCGGAGCCTGGTTGATGGTCATGCCGGCGTTGTTGATCCAGACCTCCACGCTGCCGAAGCGCTGGACGGCGGCCTCCCACAGGGCTTGAACGCTCTCGGCGTCGGTGATGTCGCAAGCCTGGCCCGCCACCCGCTCCGCGCCGAATTGCGCGCCCAGCTGGCTGACGACCCGGTCCACATCATCCTGTTTGCGTCCGCTGACCACGACCCGGCAATCCCGTTTGAGGAAATTCTCCGCCAGCCCCAAGCCTATGCCCCGGGTGCTGCCGGTCACCACGATGGTCTTCACGAGGCGGCTGGCCTGGAGGGCGGCACCAACGGCACCGTGTCCATGACCCACTTGAGATCCGGGCGCAGGCGGCGCGAGGGAGAGGGAATGGCCAGGACCTTGCCGTTCCCTTGTTCGGCCACTTGCCGAGAGTCGATCCGCCAACCCTTTTGCTCGATCAGGCGCAGGCGGGCCAAGCGAAAGGCGCTCATAAATTTGTCATCCGGCACCGAGAGTTCGTTCGCCAGACGCTCCGGCAGGTAATTGGGGGCGGCCTGTTCGACAATCGCCGTGTCCTCGGCGAAGATCTTGCGCAGACGCTTGCGGGAGCCCCGGTCGAACAGGGGGTGCTTGAAAAAATTGCGCAACTGGGTGGCGAAAGTGCGGGTGTTGTTCTCATCCACCGGCGTGTTCGCATCGAACATGATGATGGACATCTTCGGATTGATGTCTATGCGAATGCGCGCGATCATGCCGTTCAAATGCCATCCGGGCAGGGTCGCGGTGGGCTGGCGCTCCTTGCGCATGCGCTTGCGCAACCAGTTTTCCTTGAACTGGGGGGGGTATTGCAGGTTTTCCGAATGGCCTTGGTATTCATTGCTCTCTATGGAGACGATGTGGTTGTCCTGGGCGGTGGCTTCCATGCCAAAGACCGGATGCACGAAGGATGAATGGGCGATATCGATGCCGTTTTCCACCACCCGCGCCGCGTCCGCCTTCCAACGCCAGTCGTCGTTGAGCATCCTCCAGGCCGGGTCGCCGTATTCGGCGAACTCGGGCAGGGGGAAACGCTCCTCCTCCGGCGCGTCGCCCAAAAACACCCAGATCATGCCGTAGGCCTCCTGGGTGGGGTAGGAATCGATGCGGGCCCGGTCGGGGGGCCTGTAGTCCTCGCCCTCCGAGGGCACCAGGACCAGTTTGCCATCCCCGTCGTAGCGCCAGCCGTGGTAGGGGCAAGCCACGCAATCGCCTTTGACCCAGCCGCCGGCGAGAGAGCCGCCCCGGTGCAGGCAAACATCGCTCAGGCAATGGGCCTGGCCGCCGCTGTCCCGATACAGGACAAAGCGCTGGCCCAACATTTTCACGCGCAGGGGCCGGTCCTTGAGGTTTTTCGACCACTCCGCCACATACCATAGATTGATCAACATCGTTTTTCCCTCGCGTCAAAAATTTCAGCGGGCCGCCGCCCTCTCTTGAGAAGCGTCGATTGTCACTCCACCACTTGCCGGGCGTCAACGCCCAACCTCCTCAACACGGCGGCCCAGCACAGGATCAACAAGGCGAAGCCGGCGAACAGCACGAAGGGCCCGGCGGGGCGCCAGGCGTCAAACAGGTAGCCGCCGGCGATGGACGCGACTATGATCCCCAAGGCGCCGCACATGTTGAAAAAACCGACCACCGCGCCGCGCACATCCTTGGGCGCGCGCTGGGCGATCAGCACCGAGCTGGTGATGACGCACCCCACCTCGCCCAGGCCGATGAACACCGCGCAGACAATCATGGGCGTCCCGAAGGGGTCGCTGATGAAAAAAACGCCGCCATAGCCCAACACCGCGCAGATCAGGGCCAACATCAGCGACTTGAATTGATCCAGCTTGTCGGTGAGGACGCCGAAGACCGGCGCGCCGAACAGGGCGAAGGTGTTGACCACGCCGAAAATCAGGCCGGCCCGCGCGAAGGCGTCCGCCGTGGTCATGCCCAAGGTCAATGTGCCGTGTTGCGACAGCCACAGCGTCAGGAAGCCGCCAACGACCGTGAGGTTGCCCCGGGACACGAACGCGGCGCCGTACGCCAGCAACACCATGGGATTTCGCGCCGCCTGCGCGCCCTTGCGGACGATTTCAAGCATGGGGACCGAACGGCTGGCCGGATCCTTTTCGGTTTCCTTCAACCCCACCAACAACAAGGCCATGATGGCCAGGCAGAGCAACGCCGCCAGCTCATAGACCTGGGTCCCGGCCGCTAAGGCATCCAGGCCTTGGTCTTGCAGTCTTTTCGGCATTCGCAACAACACCAGGACTGAAATCAAGGCGCCTATGCCATTGGCGAAGCCGTGAATGCCCATGGCCTTGCCGCGGCTGTCCGCCTGCGCGTACTCGGCGATCAGAACCACCACGATGCAACTGTAGGCGGCAAAGCCAGCGCCAAACAGCACGCGGGCGAAGGCCAGCTCGGCGTAGGTGTCCGAGCGCGGGAAAAACCAGCAGGCGGCGGCCACTAAGGCGAAGGCCGCGGCCAGCACCGGTTTGCGGCCGATTTTGTCGGACAGCGGCCCCCAGAAGCCCACCGCGATGATCAGGGTGAGCTCGCCGATGAAGGTGATTTGCCCGGTGACGCGCCCCTGTTCGGCCTCGGGGATCCTGAGAAACTCGGTCAACAGGTAGGGTTGCATCCCCGGCACGAAGGTGGCCAACAGGATGCCTATGCAACATGCCAGGAAATAACAGGAGGCGTTCCAGCCGCTAACGCCTGGCGCCAGGTTGAGGCCGATGAAACGCTTTGCGGCGACGCTCATGGCGTCATCCGGCCCTGGCGAACTCGCCCCAGCCCGCGGGCGCAATCCCGCAGGGAATCAAACGGACCGGTCGCCTTCTTGGAGCTCATGGATTCATCCTGCGGTTGCCTGTTCCGCAATGTGGCGGGTTATTGCTTATAATCGTATATCAATATAACATGCTTGTCAAGCGCCAAGATGGCCCCAAAGACAGCGAAACGAGAGAAACTTGCCGCCAGAGGTCCACGATGAACAGAACGACGCGCTCGCTCATAGATGAAATCGACGCCCGCCCGGAGGTGGACAACCGGGAGACCTTCGATGCCCTATGGGGCCTCTTAGGCGAGCAATTTAACAAGGTCGAGACGCGCTTTGAACTCAATCCCGACCCTTCCACCGCCGACCTGCAACCCTACCAGGCCCCGGACGGCAGCGGCGCCGGCGGCCATCTGAGCGCTTTTTCCGGCCCCGACATAGACTGGCTGATCTTTTCCTGGGTGGGCAACCCCAAAAAAAGCTTCACCAACATGCACCTGACCATCAGCTTGGCCAGCAAGTACGAGGCCCCCAACCTGGGCCTGGCCTTCGGCACCGCGCCCCACCTCTTCTGGTACATGGATTACACGCCGCGGGTCGATCTGCCCGCCAATCCCTGGTACATGGACAAATACTACGCCGAGCTCAACGAGGAGCATCTGCGCCTCCACGATGACCCGGATTTGACCACCTTCATCAGCCGCGACCTGTACATGCGGGTGACCCAAACCGCGGCAAGCCTCTGCTTCACCGCGCCGGCCACGGCTAAAAACATGGCGACCCTGCGGGCCAGCACCGGCAAAGTGATGGATCAATGGCTTGCGAATGTGGAAAAGTCCGCCATTCTGCCGGAGTCCGAGCGCCCGGCCCAGGCGGCGCGAGACGAACGCTTGCGCAAGGAAATCGCCCTCAGGGATCCCATGAACAAGATGGTGGAGCGGGTCTATGGCGTCTCGCTGACGGAGCAGCTGGTGAACGCCCTCTGGGGCGGAAACAGGAAATTGCCGCGCCCGAAATGACCACAGCGGTCAAGGTCAGGGCCTTCTACCGGTGCGCGAAAGCGCCGGGGCACGACGCGCCTTATGACACCCTCAACATCAAGGTCTATTACCCCGCCGCCTACGGGGACAGCTTCGCCGAGCGCGACATGGGCTTCATCCCTGCCGACGCAGACCGCGGGCCCTTCCCGGTGGTTCTCATCTTGCCGGGGATCAATCTCTCGCACGAGGGCTATGGCTGGCTAGCGCAACGGCTTGCGGCGGCGGGATTTGTCGCCCTGACCTACAGCTGGACGGCCCGGGAGTTCAAGGGACTGGTGAGCCTCAGCCCCGGCTTGCGGATGCAAGGGCTGACCCCAGAAGGCTATGGCAAACAACCTTCCTGCCCCGCCCTGCCGGTGTTGTTCTCCGAACTGGAGGCCCTGCAGCAAGAAGGTCTCTTGGCGAACCTCCTGGACTTGGAGAACGTCGTCTTGGGCGGGCACTCCGCCGGCGGCTCCATGGCGCTCCTGAACGCCAACCGGGACTGGTTCCCCAAGGTTCGCGGCGCTTTTTCCTACGCCGCCCACACCGCCGGCAGCGCGCAGTTAGGCTGGAAAGACGGCGCCATCATGCCCCTGTTCGGAACGCCGTTGTTGATGATGGGGGGGAACCGGGACGGGGTCATCGCCGCCAGCCGCCATCGCTACGGCGGCGAGGTCGATGCCGTCCCCTCCGCCGACCATGCCACCGACAGCGTGATCCGCACCTTTCGCGAGGCCGCCCCTGCGGGTAGCCGCTTGCTCATCGTGGAAGGCGCCAATCATTTTTCCATAGTCTGGCCTCAGGACCCCGCCACCGGCCGCCCCTTTCTCGACTGGCGCGCCCAGGGCAGCGGCAGGGCGATCCGTCAGTATTTGGCGCAGACAATCGTCAGTTTTTGCGCCTGGGCCTGCGGGAATCGCGCCGCCGCGGAGCAATTGGACGCGCTGTGCGACGAAAAGCGCCCGCTGGCGGCCCTGGCCGAACGCAAATAACCATTCACCACAGCACAGGAGCGACTCATGTCCCTTAAAGCGCCCAGCAACTGGCAGCAACTGATCACCGGCACCTGGCACGGCCTCCCTTCCCTGTTTGAGCCGGACGGCACCCATGTGGGTTTCAACAAGGTGGCCCGGGCCAGCGAGTCCCAGGACGGCAGAACGCGCTACTGGATGCAAACGGATTTCGACGCCATCGGCCCCCTGCGCAATCGTTTCGAGATCGGCCGGTTCGACTTCGGGGTGATCGATTCCGACAAGGACCGCATCTACACCGGGCCTGATTTCGTGGGCTCGGGCCGCCCCTACGGCACCCTGGTGGATTCGGAGTATTTTTCACCGGCCTGGAACACCCATCTGCGCACGGTCAACCATGTCGTGCCGGAACTGGACATGCAGGTGTACTCGTCGCTGTTGTACGAGGGCGTCACCTTGGTCTGCGTGTTCAACGGCCTGTACATCGTGACCGCGCAGGGCGATGAAACGCCCGCCGCCCAGCAACGGGTGAGCGACTGGCTGGAGCGGGAACGGCGGGAAGGCAAACGCCCCTTTGTCCTGCCCCCCAAACATCAGGGCCGGTGGACTGGCGAGCTGGAGGTGTATGACAACGAACAGGAATTGCTCGGCAAAAACGAGGTCAGCATAGACTACACACCGATCAACCTGACCCGGGCCACCATGCGCGTGAAAACGCGCGGCGTGATAGACACCGACTACGCCTACGAGCGCAGCCGGGACCACAATCATCATCAGTTCCACGGCCCGGACTTGTTCGGCAACGGCATGGCGTACGGCCGCTATCTCTACAGCGTGCAGCACCTGTACGGCAAGGCCCTGCGCCTGGAGACCCGGGACGCCTTGGTGGATGAGGAAAACACCTTGGTGGTGAACTGGAACTATGTCTATTCGCTGCAACGCAAATACACCACCCACGGCGCGCTTCGCTGGGAACAGGGCGAGGAAGTGTTAGGCCCCCGCTTCATAGACTGACCGGCCCGCAGGCTTGTCAATCCGATTCTGGCGCCCGTTTGAAGCGGCCTAAGCCCGCGCTTTCCATTTGCTTCTCCACGACTTCGACCGTGATGCAACCGTGATCATTTTCCCGGGCGAACTCTTCCACATTTCTCAGGGCCCTTTTGCGCACAAACCAGGGGGCTTTCGCGACCATCGCCAATGCCGCCTCATCCCAGTCCATGCTGATTTTGAGACGCATTTCCCGCGCCTTCGCGGCGCCGCTCTCGGGCCGGCACGGGGCGGCGGGCGATTCACTGAGCGCTCCCGAAACCGGCTCGTCCGCGGCGGGTGCCTGCGCCTGCACATCGAAACCCAGGCAAACCAACGCCGCCGCCAACGCAAAACCTCGCAGGTTGAACTTCATTCTCAATGGCAAGAAATGATGATAATTCCCGACTGGCGGACGATATTATGAGCTACATTAGAATTTTTCAGGGCGTTTTTCCAGCCGGTCGGGGCCTGTCGCGTCTGTTTGCTCACGGCTGGCAGGCGCATTATCATTGAACGCCTTGTGAACACGCCGCGCTCCGGGAGAAGCCCTTGTCAGACTACAGCCTGAGTTTAGCCCTGTTCGATTTCATTCCGGTCGCGCTGTCGGCGGTCGGGTTGTGGTTGTTGGCGGGGATCTTGGCCCAGGCCTTGCCCGAATCCCGGCGGCTGTTGCAAGCCGCCGTCGTGTTGGTGGTGGCGGGGGGATTGAGCAAGGCGACCTGGAAGCTGATTTGGGTGCTGAGTCAGACGGACTTGGTCTTGCTCAGCAACCTGCTTTTCATACTCATGGCGCCGGGCATGTTGCTGTTGGTCTTTCATGTGGGCGCCGCGCTCCGCGTCTGGGAGGATCGGGGCCCGGGCCGGCCGGCGCGCCGGGCCGCGTCGCTCATCGTTCTCGTCTCAGCGGCGGCCCTGGCGGGCGCCTGGGCCAATCCAGATGGCAGAACCTGGTTTTTCATCCTCTTAGGCGCGGCGGCCTTGGCCAACATCGCCATCAGCGGATTGTTGATCCGCTTCACCTGGCGGCAGGGGGAATGGCTGACGGCGTCCCTCTTTCTGTTCAGCATCGCGCTGATCCTGCTCCTCAGCGGCTTGGCCCCCGTCGCGGGCTCCTCAGCCGCGGCGCAATGGCTGGAAGAGAGCCTGAATGTCCTGGCCCAGGGCAGTTTCGCCCTTGCAGTCTGGCGCCTGCGGGGGGCCATGCGGGAACGCCCTTAAATGGAACGGACCCAGGTCTTGATCGCCGGCGCCGGGCCGGTGGGCGCTGTCGCGGCGTATTGTCTTGCCCGAATGGGCGTGGATGTGGTCGTCATGGAGGCCGCCGCCACCTGCGAGGAAGATCTGCGGGCCTCCACCCTGCATGCGCCCACTCTGACCATGCTGGCGGAACTTGGCATCGAGGCGCAACTGGAAGCACAGGGTCTGCGGGCCCCCGTTTATCAATACCGAATAAGAAAAACCGGCGAAACCCTGTCCTTTGACCTGGGCGAACTCAAAGAAGAGACGGATTTTCCCTACCGCCTGCAATGCGAACAATACAAGCTGGCGCGATTGCTTGCCGTCGCATTGGAGCGGCATCCCCATGCCGACTTGCGTTTCAACCACCGGGTGACCGCCTTCGAACAGGACGAGAGCGGCGTCGCGGTCGCCGTTGAGACGCCTTACGCCATCGAGAAGCTTCGGGCGGATTATTTGATCGCCGCGGACGGCGCCAACAGCATCGTCCGGAAATGGTTAGGCGTTGAATTCGCCGGTTTCACCTACCCGGAAAAGTTTCTGACCTTAAGCACCACCTACCCACTGGAAGAGCATTTGCCAGGCCTCAGCCATGTCAATTACCTTGCCGACCCCCAGGAGTGGCTGGTGTTGTTGCGGGCCCCGTCGGCGTGGCGCGTCTTGGCGCCCATAGCCCGGGAGGCCGATGACGCTGAGTTGCTTTCGGACCAGGAAAAAAACCGCATCTTCGCCGGGATCGTGCCGGATGGCGCCGCCGTGGAGACGCGGCACAGAACCATTTACCGCGTGCACCAACGGGTGGCGGCCCGTTTCAACCACGGCCGGATCATTCTGGTGGGAGACGCGGCCCATCTGAACAATCCCTTGGGCGGCTTCGGCATGAACTGCGGCATACACGACGCCTGGAATCTGTGCGAGAAACTGACCCAGGCCTTGAAAAACGGCGCGGACGCGGCCCCGCTACTGGCGCGGTTCGACCGGCAACGACGCGCGGCGACCCATGACTTCATCCAGGCCCAGACCATGCGGAACAAGAAACTGATGGAGGAAGGCGGGGAAAAACATCTTCAGAAAGAGTGGCAGTCTCTGCAGCGAACCCACCGGGATCCGGCGTTGCGGCGCCGATTCCTGTTGAGACAATCCATGATTCAGAGCCTCAGGGACGCGGAGGCGATTCACTGAAAAACAACCTTGCGAGGGTGAAAACATGACAGACGCATTAGGGTGGCGCAAGAAATTCGGGGTGCTGGGGCCTTCCACCAACACCATAGTCCAACCGGAGTTCGACGAGATGAGGCCCCCTGGGGTCACCAATCATTACAGCCGCATCTACACGCCCAATGCCCAAGCCATCAGCAACGAAAGCTTCATGGCGGGCACCGCGGTGATCTCAGACAACATGCTTGAGGCGGTGGCCAGCGTCATGACCTGCGCGCCGGACTACCTGGTGGCGGGCATGTCCGCCATCACCTTTTACGGCGGCGTGGCGGGCGCCGACGCGTTTCAGGAAAAAATCGAGAACGCCGCCGGCGTGGGATTGAGCATCGGCTCGCACTCCACGACCGCGGCCCTGCGGGCCTACGGCGGGATCCGGCGCATCGCCTTTGTCTCCCCCTATTTCCCGGTGGCGAACGGGGAAGTGCGGCGGTATTTCGAGGAAAGCGGGTTTGAAGTGGCGCGGGATATCTGCTTGCAATGCCCAAGCTGGACCGCCATCGCCGAGGTGAGCCAAGACGCGCTGCGCCAGACCTTGAGTGAACTGGATGGCGATGACGCCGACGCCTTGGTGCAGGTGGGCACCAATCTCTGCATGGCGCGCCTGGCGGCGGAAGCGGAGGCGGCCTTGGGCAAGCCCGTGCTTGCCATCAACACCGCCACCTACTGGCACGCCCTGCGCAACAACGGCATTCAGGACCAGATGCCGGGTTTTGGCAGGTTGTTAGCGGAGTTCTAGGTCCGGGGCAGGGGCCTCGCCCTTTTCGGCGCGAACGAGCCGGGCCTCAATGTTTTTCTCAAAGGAGTCTAATCGGGCAATGATGCTACTTTCAAAGGAGTCTAATCGGGCAGTGATGTTGCTTTCAAAGGAGTCTAATCGGGCAGTGATGTTGCTTTCAAAGGAGTCTAATCGGGCAGTGATGTTGCTTTCAAAGGAGTCTAATCGGGCAGTGATGTTGCTTTCAAAGGAGTCTAATCGGGCCTCGACGGAATCTAGTCGGGCAGTGATATTCGCTAACAGGAAATTCCGCCCAATCTGATCGGCCGTCGCGACCAGGACGCCGACGATAACGAGGCTGATAATCACCTGTTTTGTGGTGACTACCCCATTTGCTTCTGACATAACCAATTCTCCTAAGTGAGCTCGTCCTAAGTTGCGCAATCCGTCTGTCGCCGGCGGACAGGCAAGGGCCAAGGCGTTGCCCTCAGGGGGCGATTTGAACCCTACCCGCGTCGGGCTTCAAAGGAGCTTGCTCCGCACGGGCCGTCTTCTCTGTGGGACCAAACAAAAAGATTTCAATGCGGGCGACCCTCTCAGTCAGCGCGGAAAACCTTTGGTTCAGGGCTTCCTGGCCGCGTCTCAATTCGCGAATATCTTCCTCGATGCGAACAAACCGGGCCTCAAAGTTTTTCTCAAGGGAGTCTATTCGGGCATTGATACTCGTTAACAGGAAGTTCTGCCCAATCTGATTGGCTGTCGCGAGCATGACGCCAACGATAACGATGCTGATAATCAACTGCTTGGTGGTTGCTACCATGTTTGCGTCTGACATAATCAACTCTCCTCAGTGAGTTCGTCCTGGTCTCCGGACTTGCACTTACGACCGCCTCGAAGTGTAGCGCTCCTGGAACCGCCCGTCAACTTTTTTTGCGCGGCGCGGGGGGTCAGGCGCCCCGCCCTTTTTGACGCGGGCAACACGCCCGTCGCCGGCGCGACCGGCAAGGGCTAAGGCATCGCCCTCAGGGGGCGACTTGAACCATACCCGCGTCGGACTTCAAAGGAGCTTGTTCCGCATGGGCCGTCTTCTCTGCGGGACCAAACAAAAAGACTTCAATGCGGGCGACCCTCTCAGTCAGCGCGGAAAACCTTTGGTTCAGGGCTTCCTGGCCGCGCCTCAATTCTCGAATATCTTCCTCGATGCGAGCAAACCGGGCCTCAAAGTTTTTCTCAAGGGAGTCTATTCGGGCATTGAGGCCACTCTCAACGGAATCTATTCGGGCATTGATACTCGTTAACAGGAAGTTCTGCCCAATCTGATTGGCTGTCGCGAGCATGACGCCAACGATAACGATGCTGATAATCAACTGCTTTGTGGTGGCTACCATGTTTGCGTCTGACATAATCAACTCTCCTCAGTGAGTTCGTCCTGGTCTCCGGACTTGCACTTACGACCGTCTCGAAATGTAGCGCTCCTGGAACCGCCCGTCAACTTTTTTTTGCGGGGCGCGGGGGGCAGGCGCCCCGCGGGGGGAGGCGGGCGCGGCACCGGGGGCAAACGCGCGCGGGTCAGGCGCTGCGCCGGTACTGGCCGCCAGTCTCGAAAAAGGCCTCGGTCAGTTGCCCCAAGGAGCAATGTCGGGCGGCGCACATCAGTTCGGCAAACACATTCTCGTTGTTGATAACGGCGGCCCGCAGACGCGCCAGGGCCGGGCCCGCCTGTTGCCGGTGTTTTTCCGAGAAGGCCCGCAACCGAGCCAGTTGCTCCTGTTTTTCCGCCGCGGAGGAACGGCTCAGCGCCGGCGCCGCGGCCGGCTCCCTGTCCCCGCCGGGATTGAGAAAGGCGTTCACGCCGATGACCGGATAGCTGCCGTCATGCTTGCGGCTTTCGTAATAAAGGGATTCATCCTGGATCTTGCCCCGCTGATAGCCCGTTTCCATGGCGCCTAACACGCCGCCACGGGTGGAAAGGCGTTCAAACTCCAGCAACACCGCCTCTTCCACCAGGTCCGTCAACGCCTCGATGATGAAAGAGCCTTGATTCGCGTTTTCGTTGCGGGCCAGCCCCCATTCCTTGTTGATGATCAGTTGTATGGCCAAGGCGCGCCGGGCGGATTCCTCGGTGGGGGTGGTGACGGCCTCGTCAAAGGCGTTGGTGTGCAGGCTGTTGCAGTTGTCATAGATGGCGATCAGGGCCTGCAAGGTGGTGCGGATGTCATTGAAAGCCATTTCCTGGGCGTGCAGGGAGCGTCCGGAGGTCTGAACATGGTACTTCAGCTTTTGGCTGCGCTCGTTGGCGCCGTAGTTGTCCCGCATGGCGACGGCCCAGATGCGGCGCGCCACTCGGCCCAGGACCGTGTATTCCGGATCCATGCCATTGGAGAAAAAGAAGGACAGGTTCGGCGCGAAATCGTCTATGGCCATGCCCCGGGCGAGATAGGCCTCCACAAAGGTGAAGCCGTTGGCCAGGGTGAAGGCCAGCTGGGAGATAGGATTGGCGCCGGCCTCCGCGATGTGATAGCCGGATATGGACGCCGAGTAGAAATTGCGCACCTTGTTGTCTATGAAATACTGCTGTATGTCCCCCATCATGCGCAGGCTGAATTCCGTGGAGAAAATGCAGGTGTTTTGCCCCTGGTCTTCCTTGAGGATGTCGGCCTGCACGGTGCCGCGGACATTCTCCAGGGTGTAGGCGGTGAGACGGGCCCATTCCTCCGCGTCCGGCTCCCGGCTGTTTTCCCGCCGGAACTTGTCCGCCTGCTGGTCTATGGCAGCGTTCAGAAAGTACGCCAACAGGGTGGGCGCGGGGCCGTTGATGGTCATGGAGACCGAAGTGTCCGGGTCGCACAGGTCAAACCCCGCGTACAGGGCCTTCATGTCGTCTATGGTGGCGATGGACACGCCGGAATTGCCCACTTTGCCGTAGATGTCCGGCCGTTCGTCCGGGTCAAAGCCGTACAGGGTCACGGAATCGAAGGCCGTTGAAAGCCGCTTGGCCCTGGAATGCTCTGAGAGCGTCTTGAAGCGCCGATTGGTCTTGACCGGGCCGCCCTCCCCCGCGAACATGCGGGTGGGGTCTTCCCCCTCGCGCTTGAACGCGAACACGCCGGCGGTGAAGGGGAAATGACCGGGCAGGTTCTCCCGCAACAGCCATTTCAGCAGTTCGCCGTGATCCTCGTACGGAGGGGGAATGACCTTGGGAATGGCGGTGCCGGAGAGGCTGGTGGAGACGATCTTCGTCCTGAGCTCCCGCCCCCTGACCCGCGTGACAAACTCGTCCCCCTGGTAGCGCGCCTTGAGGGCCGGCCAGTCTGCCAACAAACGCTTGCTGTGGCTGTCCAGTTGCTCCTCTTTGCCCCGCGCCAACGCCGACAAGGCCTCCGCCCCCGCCGCTTCCCCGGCCTCTTCCCGCAACATGGCGGCGCTGGCCTGCAGTTGCTGCCGTTGCCGGGCCAAGGCGGCCTGCTCCGCGGCGCGGCGGTGGTAGTCCCGCACGACAGCGGCGATCTCCCCCAAGTAGCGTTGCCGCTCCGGCGGCACGATGACCGACCGCTCTGAGGAGGTCTTGCCGCTCACGGCGGGCAGAACGCTCTCCCACCGGGGCAACCCCTTGTCCCTGAGCAACGGCAACAGGCCCTGCTGGAACAGGGCCGTCACGCCGGCGTCGTTGAATTTCGAGGCGATGGCGCCGAACACCGGCAGGGCCTCCGGAGCCTCGCCAAAGGCCTGGCGGTTCCGTTGCACCTGTTTGGCCACATCCCTGAGGGCGTCCGCCCCGCCCTTGCGGTCAAACTTGTTGATGACCACCACAGCGGCGAAATCCAGCATGTCGATCTTCTCCAGCTGGCTGGCGGCGCCGAATTCCGGCGTCATCACATACAGGGCCTCATCCACAAAGGGAACGATGCCGGCGTCCCCCTGCCCGATGCCGGGGGTCTCCACGAGCGCCAAGTCGAAACCGGACACCTTGACCGCGTTGATGATGTCCGGCAGGGCCGCGGGGATTTCAGCGCCCGCCCCGCGGGTGGCGAGGGAGCGCATGAAGATGTTGTCATGGTAGATGGCGTTCATGCGCAGCCGATCCCCCAACAGGGCCCCGCCGGTCTTGCGGCGCGTGGGGTCTATGGCCAACACGGCGATCCTGAGGGCGTCGCGGCTGTCCAGGCGAAAGCGGCGGATGATCTCATCGGTGAGGGACGACTTGCCCGCCCCGCCGGTGCCGGTGACGCCTAAAACGGGGGTGTTGCCGCCCCGGGCCTGGGCCTCTTTTTGCAACTGCCGCCGCTGCCCCTCGTCCAACTCGCCCCTTTCAAGGGCGCTGATGACCCGGGACAGGGTCAGGCGGTCGCCCTGATTCAGCGTCTCCAGCCCGTCTGTCGCCGCCGCCGTTCCAGGGCCAGGCCGGCAGGCCTCCAGCATGATGTCGATCATGCCCTGCAAGCCCAATCGGTGGCCGTCTTCCGGGGAGAAGACCCGCGCCACGCCGTAGTCTTGCAGGGCGCGGATCTCATCCGGGACGATCACTCCCCCGCCGCCGCCGAACACCTTGATCTCCCCTGCCCCGCGCTCCCGCAACATGTCCAACATGTACTTGAAATACTCCACATGGCCGCCCTGGTAGGAACTGACGGCGATGCCCTGGACATCCTCCTGCAGGGCCGCCTGCACCACCTCCGACACCGACCGGTTGTGGCCCAGGTGGATCACCTCGGCCCCGGAATGCTGCAACATGCGCCGCATGATGTTGATGGACACATCATGCCCGTCAAACAGGCTGGCGGCCGTGACAAACCGGGGGGGCGCGGGCGCCGCCTGGCTCAGGGCCCGGGCCGCCTCAGTCTGCTGTGTTCTCGCCGCTTGCATGATCCGCCTTGTTGACAATAATGGGCTGGAAGCCTTATAATAGCCTAAAACCGCGCCCCGGCGCAGTCGTGGGGCAAAGCCCAGGGCGGCCCTGGGGCGGCGATGGCGTATTTGCCCGGTTGCATGGCGGCCCTGACCCTGCGCCAGTGGGCGACTTGGCGGAGCTGGCCGAGAGAGAACAGACCCCGGACGGGGGGCATGAAAAAACATCGGGAACACAAGCGCAATGAAAAGACTTCTTGCCTGAGCGCAATCCTGCCAATCAATCAACGGAGATTATCGCAATGAACGAACCCAATCTTTACCAGCTTCTGATGGAGCAGGCCCCGCGCCTGCAGTTTGATTTTCTGTTCCACAACCCTAATCCGGCCATAGATGAGTATTTGCACGGCGACCATACGCACACGGACGAGGACGGGAATGAAGTAACAAGCCCAGGGACGCCAGATAGGCCCGTAGTGATTGAAACCGAACCCGACCCTGACCCTGACCCCCCCAATGCCAATCCGGGGCCAGCACCCAACCCGGACCCGAACCCACAGCAGGGCGGCGATGGCATGATTGAACCGCTAACGAAGGCTAAACTTGACGCCTTGACACTGCCGGCGAGCGTTCCGACTGGCGGCGTGTTTAGGGGCGGAACTGACGATGAATTCATCTTTGACGGCAAGCTCGATTCTTCGTCTAATCTTCACATTCATTCGGCTTATTCTTTTGCCGGCCGGCCTAATTTACTCGCTATCTACGGAGTGAACGCAAGGGAAGATGAACACGGGAATGCAATCACAAGCGGCGGAGACGAACAGCTCTATGGCAGCGATGGCAATGATGTGTTAGTGGGCGGCGAGGGCGATGACTACCTGGACGGCGGCCCTGGCAATGATTATCTGTACGGCGGCGTGCTGGAGGTGTCAGACAGCGTCTATGGGGGCAGAGATGAAGCGCGCGCGGTCAACATCCTAATGGGCGGCCCTGGCAATGACTACTTAGAGAGTGCCGGGAAGTCTAACATCCTAAACGGCGGCCCTGGCAATGACCACTTGGTAAGCGGGGGCGAGCATGTTGCGATGATAGGCGGCCCCGGCAACGATCTTTTTGATGTGTTTTCCCCTGATGGCAAAGTGAAAATAATGGATTTTCAGGGTGGCGCGGACAAGATCAGGCTAACCGAAGGCACGTTCGACCCCGCCGGGCATAAAGCCCTTTATCAGCTGGCGATCCGGGCCGGCGTTCAATGGGACATGGGCTGGATAGCCACCGAAGTGGACAATGGCGTTACTTTGCAAGTGAGCGGAGACGCGGAAGAACAGCTGACGATAGAAGGGGCGTATTTGGCCAATCTGCAATTTGAGATTGTCAACGGCGACCTTTTCATAGTCTGATAGATGATTGACAACATGACCGCCAGGCATGAGACATTGACGCCCTGCCGTCCCAGGCTTGCCCCTGGCGGCGATTGTCATGCCATCCTATGCTATGCCATAGCTGACGCCATGAAAGCCGCCATAGACGCCAGGGCCAAAGTGAAAAGCAAACGGCGCGACTGGCGGATGGTCAAGCCGGCACAGGGCCGCCATGCCTATCTGTTGATTGACGGCCGGGCAAACCGAGCGCGTCCAAGTAAAGACCGGGACTCTGACCGCCTGGCATTCCCCGCATACCTGATAAGCCGCATGGCCGCCGGGCCGGGAGCGGCCCCGTGAGCGCGTCTGCCTGGTCTGTCGCCATGCGGCGCAAATGGCAAGACCCGGAATACCGGGCCAAGCAGGCGGACGCCAGGCGGCGCGGAAAAAGCAAACTGGCGGCCGCCATTAAGCGCAAATGGCAAGACCCGGAATACCGGGCCAAGCAGGCGAAGGCGAAGCGTCCATATCAGCGCAAATGCGCCGAAAGGCAAGCTAAGGCGGCGGCAGAGAGAGCGGCGGCAAAGCAAGCCCAGGCCCAGGCGAAGCGCGAGCTGATTGAAAAGCACCGCCGGCTCTGGGCCCAATCGCCGCATGGGAAGCTTGCCTGCCGGGCCGACTACAAGGCCCGCAATGCGTTCATTTGCGCGGCCAGGGCGGATGGCCTGACCCTGCAAGAAACGGCGGACATCTACGGCCTGACGCGCCAGCGCATAAAACAGATTGTCAATCAACAGCGACCGGCGAGCTAATCCATGAGCGGCCCCATGCCCCGTTATCCCCATGCCGCAACAGGCGCAACAGGGGCGGCCCTGGGACGACTTTCCCTTTGGAAAAAATAGAAAAATGCTTGACAAAATGGGCTGTGAAAGCCCTATAATAGCCTGAAATCGCGCCCCGGCGCAGTCATGGCGCGCCTTTCTAACAAGAGGAAGCAGGCAAATGAGCAAAGTTGAGGCCAAAGAGTTTAATCTCTGCAACATCCTCAACCAGGAATATTCCATCGAAGACTATCAAAGGGAATATCGTTGGAAAGAGAAGCAAATTACCGACCTTCTCGAAGATCTGACCGGGAAATTCCTGAATTCTAACGGGGAGGATCACTATTTCCTTGGTTCCATCATTATTAGCGAAAGAGACCAGCAACAGCAGTTCATTATTGATGGCCAGCAACGGTTGACTTCCTTGACCCTGTTGCTCATCTATATTTACCGCACTCTTGAAGATCAACAAAAAGCTCTGGAGATCGATAAACTGATTTATTCTGAAGAAGGCTTTAATCTCAATGTAGCTCCGCGAAATGAATGTATGCGCGCTTTACGCAATGGGAAAAGTTTTGATAAAGACGGGAAACCCGAGTCTATCGTTAATATCGTAGAGTGTTATGAGAATATAGAAAAGGACTTTCGAGGTCATCTTGCTGGCGATACTGGCACTCCTTCGGACGAGCTAGAGCTAGCCTCCGAAGCGTTGCCAAATTTCGCTGACTGGTTAATCAATAAAGTCTATTTAGTTCGGATTACGACCGATTCAGATGCTGATGCTTATGCAATTTTTGAAACCATGAACGACCGGGGAGTGAACCTGACTCCCACAGAGATGCTCAAAGGTTATTTGCTTACCAACAGTCCTGAGATTAGGCGAAGCCCACTCAATGAGACTTGGAAAGAATTGATTAATGAGTTGAAATCAATCGGCAACGGAGAAGATGCAGACGCCATCAAAGCCTGGTTGCGGAGTCAGCATGCACAAGACACCCGTGAGCGCAAGAAAAACGCAGAACCGCGTGATTTTGAGCGAATTGGAACCGAATTCCATCGTTGGGTGAGTGACAAAGTAGAAGAAAAAAAAGAAGACAAAAAAATAAAAGAACTTCAATTTACTAAAGAAGACCATTTCGCCAATTTTATTAGCGAAGATTTTAGTTTCTATGGGAAGCGGTATAAGTTTATCCGTGACGCCGCCAAAGACTTCAACTTTGCAAAAGACAACAAGGTGGAGGCTATTTACTACAACGCCCACAATAATTTCACGCTTCAGCGCACAGTCTTGCTTGCTCCATTGAGGAAAGAAGAATTAAATGATAAACCCACTGTGCTACGCAAATTGCGGATTGTCTCGTCATATCTGGATATTCTGATTGCCCGGCGCATTTGGAACTATCAGTCCACTGCGTATAGCACCATGCAGTACACTATGTTTTCACTGATCCAGGAAATCCGCCGCGAATCCATTGAAGGATTGAAAGAAATTCTTTTCGGACGCTTGAAGGATATGGAAAAAACCGAAGACTCCGAAGACCCCTACGATAGCGAAAAACCCTATGATAGCCTAAAAACATTTGGACTGCATAGTAGAAACACCCCCAGAGTTCGCTATCTGCTGGCGCGCATGACCGATTACATCGAGACTAGTTCTGATCCCAACCGCCCATCGCACTTTCACGAATACATTACACACGAAGTGGAACATATCTGGGCTGATAAGTACAAAGACCATGGTCATGAGGACTCGAACGGGTTTGAGAATATACATGAATTCCGCGACTATCGCAACCGAATTGGCGGTTTGCTGTTGCTCCCCGGTCCGAAAAATCGCAGATATGGCGAACTTCCTTATGCTAAGAAGCGCGAGTACTATATAAAGGAAAACCTGCTCGCTCAAAGCCTGCATGAGAGAGCCTACCAGCGTGACCCGTTTGTGGAATTCAATGACAAATTCAAAAGGAATACAGGATTGGAGTTTCAGCCTCTCACCGAATTCAAGAAAGAAGACCTAGACGAAAGACAGGCGCTCTACCGCGAACTCTGCAAACAAATCTGGAACCCGGAAAAGCTTAGGAATATGTAAAAACCCGCAAATTCTCCCCATTCCAGTGAAGTTTCCCCTTCATTCCCTGTATCATTCCCCCCATGAAGATGCCCCCCGTTGACAAGGACGCCTTGAAGAACAGGCCCGCCTTGGTCCGCCAGCTCCGGGCGATCCTTCCCGAAGCCAGCGTGATTGTGGATGAAGCGTCCCTGCGGGCCTACGAGACCGACGCCCTGACAGCCTATCGGCAACCCCCCATGTTGGCGGTGTTGCCGGAGACGACGGCGCAGGTGGCGGAGGTGTTGAAATTGTGCGACCGGCTGAATGTCAAGGTGGTGCCTCGGGGCGCTGGCACTTCCCTGTCCGGCGGCGCCCTGCCCCTGGCGGACGGCATCGTCTTGGGGATGGGCAAGTTCAATAAAATCACGGATGTGGACTTCGCCAACCGTTGCGTGACGGCCCAGTCCGGCGTGACCAACCTGGCCCTCAGCGAGGCGGTGCGGCACCGGGGGTTTTACTACGCGCCGGATCCCTCCAGCCAGATCGTCTGCACCATAGGCGGCAATGTCAGCGAAAACTCAGGGGGCGTGCATTGCCTCAAATACGGGTTGACCACCAACAACCTCATGGGGCTGGAGCTGGTCACCATGGCTGGCGAAATCCTGCGCCTGGGGGGGAAGTGCCTGGACCCCGCCGGCTACGACCTGTTGGGGGTCATCACCGGCTCCGAGGGCCTGTTAGGGGTGATCACGGAGGTGACCGTGCGCATCATCCCCCAACCGCAGACGGCCCGGGCCATGTTGTTGGGCTTTCCCGACAACGAGGCCGCCGGGGACTGCGTGGCGAAGATCATCGCCAGCGGCATCATCCCCGCCGGGATAGAGATGATGGACGAGTTCGCCATCAAGGCCTCCGAGGACTACTGCCAGGCGGGCTACCCGGTGGAATGCCCGGCCCTGGTGATCGTGGAATTGGATGGGCCGGAAGGCGAGGTGGCGGAGCTGATCGAGCAGGTGCGAGGCATCGCTCAAAGCCGCCAGGTGCAATCGGTGCGGGTCAGCGAGACCGAAGAGGAGCGGATCCGCATCTGGGCCGGCCGCAAAGCGGCTTTTCCGGCCTTGGGGGACATATCGCCGGATTATTACTGCATGGACGGCACCATCCCCCGCCGCCGGCTGTCCCAGGTGCTGACCCGCATCAGCGAGTTGTCCGGGCAATACGGCCTGCGGGTCGCCAATGTGTTTCACGCCGGCGACGGCAACCTGCATCCCCTGATCCTGTTTGACGCCAACGACCCCGAAGAATTGCGCAAGGCCGAGGAATTCGGCGCGGACATTCTGCGCCTGTGCGTGGAAGTCGGCGGCGCGCTGACGGGCGAACACGGCGTCGGCGTGGAGAAACGGGACCTCATGCCCGCCATGTTCGATGAACAGGACCTGCAACAGCAGCAACGGGTCAAATGCGTGTTCGACCCGGAGGGGCGGCTGAACCCCGGCAAGATGTTCCCGGTCCTGCGCCGTTGCGCCGAACTGGGCAAACTCCATGTGCATAAAGGCGCCATCCCCTTTCCTGATGTGCCAAGATTTTAGCTTTGCATACAATCAGTTGTGTAAGTGTATTCATGTTTCACATTAACTAATGACCGAGTGTTTTTACCCCGAATCAGAACAGCAAGCCGCTGAGCTGGTGCGCTGGGCCCTGAGCGAAGACAAGACCCTGGCCCTGCGGGGAACAAACACGAAACAGGGCTTTGGCGTGGCGGTGGAGGCGGACTGCGAGCTGGCGTTGGAGCGGCTGACCGGCATCGTGGAGTACCACCCGGAGGAGCTGGTCATGCAGGCCCGGCCTGGCACCTCGTTAGCGGAGATAGAACAGGCCCTGGGCCAGCGCCGGCAACGCCTGGAGTTTGAGCCGCCGTTGTTGAGCCGACTCTACGGGATGGATGGGGGGAGCGGCGCCGGCGGGACCATCGGCGGCGTTTTCGCGGGCAATTTGGCGGGGCCGCGCCGTTTCAAGGCTGGCGGCGCGCGAGACCACATTTTAGGGGTCAGGGCCGTCAACGGGCGCGGCGAGACCTACAAATCCGGCGGCAAGGTGATCAAAAATGTCAGCGGCTACGATCTGAGCAAGCTGGCGGCAGGTTCCTGGGGCACCCTGTCCGTCTTGACGGAGCTGAGCTTCAAGGTCCTGCCCGCGCCCCCCGCTTCCGCCAGTTTGGCTGTCTGGGGCCTGTCAACGGCGGACGGCGTGAGCCTGTTGACGACCTTCGCCTCCTCGCCTTGCGAACCCTCCGGCCTGGCCTTCCTGCCGGGCGCGGCGCTGACCGCCATCCACCAGGACGCCCTGACTTTTGCCGGCGAATCGCTGACCATAGCGCGGCTGGAAGGCGCGAAATCATCGGTCAAGGAACGGACGCGGAGCCTGGAGCAACTATTGCCGGCGGGTTGCTCGGCTGAGGTTCTCCCCCCGGACGCTTCCGAGCTGTGCTGGAGCTGGATCCGCGACCTCGCGCCCCTGCAAGCCCCCGAAAGCTGCCCGGTTGTCCTGCGGGCCGCCATCCCCCCCGCCTCCGCGGTGGCTGTGGCGGGGCTTTTGGACCAGCTGGAGGGGTGCGTCTGGCACTTGGACGCGGCGGGAAACTGGCTGTGGGCGGGACTGCCCCAGGCCGCGCCGGCGGACCAACTCGACGCCCTGCGCCGGGAAGTCGCCGCCGCCGGCGGCGCCGTCACGCTGTATCGCGCACCGGAGGCGGTGAAACAACGCGCCGGCATCTACGCCTTCCCCGATGAAGCGGTCAAAAACCTCAACGAGAAGATAAAAAACAGCTTCGACCCGCGCCATGTTTTCAATCCGGGCCGCCTGCGCTCGACCCTGCTGGCCCCCCCAACGGGGACGGCCGGCGAAGGGGCGCGGCGGACGCGCCATGCGCACTGAATTTAGCGCGGCGCAACTAGCGGATCCCGGCCTGCAGGAGGCCAACGACATACTGCGCAAATGCGTGCATTGCGGGTTTTGCAACGCCACCTGCCCCACCTTCATGTTGCTGGGAGACGAGTTGGACGGCCCCCGAGGGCGCATCTACCTGCTGAAAAACCTGTTGGAGCATGACGAGCAACCTTCTCCGCAGACCGTCACGCACCTGGATCGCTGCCTGTCTTGCCTGTCCTGCATGACCACCTGCCCGTCCGGGGTGAATTACATGCGCCTGGTGGACGCCGGACGCGCCTACATCGAGAAAAAACACCGGCGCCCCCTGGGGGAGCGGCTGTTCCGGTGGTTTTTGGCCCGCGTCCTGCCCTATCCGGTCCGGTTTCGAGCGGTTTTGGCTCTGGCCGGGTTGCTGTCCCCCTTCCGGGCCCTGTTGCCGGGGCGGTTGCGCAACGCCCTGGCTTTGCGGGCCGGGACGCGCCGGGCGGCGCCGCAGACGCGCCCCCGCCGGGCCTTGCAAGGCCCCCCCGCCGCTGGGCGCGACGCTGAAAAAGCCGTCGGCGTCATCGCCGGTTGCGCGCAGCAAGTCATCGGGCGCGACATCAACGCCGCCACCATCCGCCTGTTGGAGCGGCAAGGTTGCCCGACGCGCCTGCTGAGGCGGCCCGGCTGTTGCGGCGCCATAGAGCATCACCTGGGCCAAACCGCCCTGGCGGAACGACGCTTCCGGCAAAACATCCGGGACTGGCTCCAACAGGTTGACCGGCACAGCCTCAAGGCCCTGCTGGTCAACGCCTCCGGTTGCGGCACCATGCTCAAGGAATACGGCCACCTGTTGCGCCAGGACCCCGCGTTGGCGGCCGCCGCCGGCCGGGTCAGCGCGTTGAGTCAGGATGTCGCTGAGTTTTTGTCCGGCCCCCTGGCCGGCCCCTTGCGCGGCCTGGACAAGGCCTCGACGAAAGGCATCAGGGTCGCCTATCAAAGCCCCTGCTCCATGCAACACGGGCAAAAAGTGGACGCCCAGCCCATGGCCCTGCTGAAACAGGCCGGTTTCGACCCGCGGGAACTGCCGGAGAAATTCATGTGTTGCGGCTCGGCGGGAACCTACAATCTGTTGCAACCGGAGCTGGCCAAGGCCTTAGGGGAGAGAAAAGCGGCATGCATAGCGCAGACCGGGGCTGAGTTGGTCGCCAGCGGCAACCTGGGGTGCATGACGCACCTGCGGCAATTCACCGACATCCCCATTTTGCACACGGTGGAGCTGTTGGATTGGGCCAGCGGCGGGCCAAAACCCTTTTAAGCGGCAAAAACGGGCCGCTTGCGCCCCGCCCCGCGCCCGCCCTTCCCGGCGCGAACCCTCTTGCCGAGACGACTTGCAGGATGGGGGGCGAATAAGCGACAATCCCGCCATGACTTCCGCCAAACTGATGACCGAGGATGCCAGGCAGGTCGCCGATGGTTGGTTGCGGGAGTGGATGCCCAGGGAGATTGAGCTTGCCGCGTCCCTGGGATTGCCGGAGTGGGACGACCGCCAAGCCCTTTGGCGGGTGGCTTTGGTGCCTGCTGACAATCCCGCCAGCCCAGTCGGAGAGATTCAGATTGACGCCACCGGCGCGATTCGCCGGGCGCCGGCGCCGACCATGGTGGCGGAGCGCCTGCGGGGCCTGGGCAAAGGCAAGCAAAACAAACGCCGGCGACCGGCGAGAAAGGCGCGGATCGCCTTCCCCCCGATTCCCAACAAAGCCATATTAGGCGACTGCCGCGTCGCCTTGGCCGAGTTTCCGCCCGCCAGCGCCCAGCTGGTTTTCACTTCTCCGCCCTACTTCAACGCCAAGCCGGAATACGCCGAATATGTGGATTACCGCTCATATTGCGACTTTCTCGGCGAGGCGTTTGCCGCTTGCCACGCCATTCTTGCCGAAGGCCGCTTTCTCATCGTGAATGTGTCCCCCGTGCTGGTGCGGCGGGCGTCCCGCAGCGTCGCCAGCAAGCGGTTGCCCATTCCCTTTGATTTGCATCCGATCCTGGATGACATTGGATTTGAATTCATCGACGACATTATCTGGCGCAAACCAGAAGGCGCGGGCTGGCACTTGGGGCGGGGCCGCCGCTTCGCCGCCGACCGGCAACCCCTGCAATACAAACCGGTGACGACAACGGAATATGTGTTGGTTTATCGCAAGAAAACCGACCGCTTGATTGACTGGAACCTGCGCAATCACCCCGATCCGGGGGCGGTGGAGCGCTCCCGAATATGGGGAGAATACGAAAAAACCAATGTCTGGGAGATCACGCCGTCCAGCCATAAGGTTCACCCGGCCGTGTTCCCTGATGAGTTGGTCAGCCGCGTCATCAAATACTATTCCTTTGAGGGAGACAGCGTGCTTGATCCTTTTGCCGGCGCTGGCACGGTGGGCCGGGTGGCCACCGCCATGGGACGCCGCTTCATTCTCATTGAAAAAAGCTCGGATTATTTTGCCGCCATGCGCCGGGAGTTGTCAGGGTTGCTCCAGTCCATAGACTTTGACGACCTGCAATACCGCGAGAGCGCGGACCATGACGCCCCGGCTGTATGATCTCAATGATGAATATGTTGCAACTCTATGATTAAAAAAACTCTTGATATGGAGAACTGACAAAGCAATGAAAGAAACAGTCAACATCACCGTGTTCCGCTGGGCCGGCGCCTGGGGGCCGTTCACGGTCAAAATCCCCTGCGGGGAATGTTCGCTGACCAAGGACATTATTCAAGACTGCATAGACACGGATCTGGAAGGCATAGCCGTGGAGTTGGAGTTGCGAGACTGGCTCAGCGAATGGTGGAAACCCCTGCCCAAGGGCGGCTGGCACGCCCCTATCGTGTTGGTGAACGGCAAACTCATCTCCCAAGGCGCGGCGCTGAACCGCGGCGCCCTGACCCAAGCGGTGATCGAAGAGGCGACGGCGCACACGCCCATCCAAGGCAACCACATCTACGGCAAGAGCGGCTGTCCCCACTGCGTCCGCTCCAAAGGCTACCTGGAACAGGCGGGGATGGCGCACGCGTACCACGATGTTGTCAAAGAGCCCCGCTCTCTGTATGAGATGTTGGCGCGGGTCAAACCCATTATCGGCCCCAAGACCCCCGTCACCGTCCCGCAAATATGGATAGATGGCCGCTATGTGGGCGGCGCGGACGAATTAAAACAGCGCCTCAAGCTCCCCGAGGTCGAGCCAAACCCCGACCGCGGCCAATGCTCCCTCTCCCCGACGCGCTAAGCCGCCCGCCCGTTGACCGACCGGCCCTTCCGGCGTTGCGCCCTCTCAGCGGCTGGCCCGCGCTAAGTTAAGTCGCCCGCCATCCTACGGGTCTTAGCCCAACAAACGCCAATAATTTTCCCTTTATAGTTATGGGATCTTAGAAAATCAGACACTGCCCGCAAGTGTGCTCCCGTAGTTATGACATCGTCAAAAATATGCAGTACTGCGGGTTCTCCATGTTTAAATCCCTTCCAAATATAATTTTCCATTATTAAATCGGGGGCTCTCGGTCCAAAGTTATGACTAGCTTCCGTAGTCTCCTTGATTTCAATAGGCCATTCAACAATCCATTTAGAGTGTGACTTTAAAATCTCTTGAAATAAATCTTCGAAACGATTCGTGTATTCTGGATCGTCTTTTCTTCTGGAACTGGGAACAGCGGTTAAAACTATTTTTGGATATGATCCCAACAAAGATTCAATATCCTTTTTAAATCGTTTGATAGCCAGTCCACGATATTTCCATTCCTCAGTATTCTTTTTCAAAGGGGATTTTTTAAAATTAAGAATCGGAGAATTCATAAGCATATGATAACCTGCTCTAGATATATACTCCCCTGCATATACCCAGCAATCATGTTCTTTCATACAACCTAATTGTTCTTGATTAAGCTTATGCCATTTCATCGCTAACACCTTGTATGTTGCCTAAAATTTCCGCAGTTTCTCTTACTCTAATAGCACCTCTCTTTTCATAGTCGAATGGCCATTTGTTTTCTGGATTTTTAAAACATGAATCCAGTATAAATAATTTTTTCTTTTGCCTTAGACATTCCTTAGCTTGATCCAGAGAGCCACTACTGCCTGATGCCTCCGCAATAATAGTCGCTTTTGAAATCGATGCCATTATCTTGTTCCTTCTAAGAAAATGAAAGCGTCTGAAATTAAAATTTTCATGTGCGAATTTATAAAATGGCACTTGGCTGATGAGTAAAAATTTTTCCGCGATTTTATCTTGCAGAGCTCTATTTTCTTTCGGATAGTATTGATCTATGGGAGTTCCAATAACACCAATGGTCTTTCCTTCATTTTCGATAGCAGACCAATGAGCTGCTGTATCTATACCAGCCGCCAATCCAGAAACAATGGTGTAATTTTCAGCTGTCAATGCTTTAGCTAGATGCCGGGCGTTTTCGAGGCCGTCTTGTGAAGCTTTCCTTGCTCCAACTATCGAAACACAGGATGTTCCCAATATATCCAAATCGCCTTTATAATAGAATAAGCCTATAGGATATTCATTTTTTAAATTCTTTGGATACCGGGAATCTTTATTCACAACAACTGAGAAAGTAGTGGAACTGCCATCGTTCGATTGATCTAAAAATTGTTCAACCTCGGATTTAATTTCATCACTGTTTGTAGAAGAAAACAAACCATTTTGTTGGGGCATTTCATCCAAGGTTTCAGACGGAGTGCAGGATTTGAACCATTTTTTTAAAGCGGATTCTTTTATCCAGCTTTCTTTATGATTCTCAAGAGCCCAGAGAGTTTCATAGGCGAGTATCTCTTTCCGCCTATTTTCTTGCCTATTTTGTGTCAATGAATTCTCGCCCCCCGCACAATTCGTGCTTTCTGTCTTCTTGATTTTATCACTTTTTGTCCGCGCAATGCAAATTTTTCACCCAGGGCAGTCCGCCCCCCTCTCACTTCTCAAAACTGATTTCAGCTTGCCACAACACGCCGCCCTCAGAATCAAGCTGGCCAGTGTGGATGCGGGCGATGGGGTAGTCAGGCAACGGACGCACGGCAAGGACGCGCCGGCCTCCATCCAGGAGGGTGTGGTCCTTGAACAGAAAATCCAGTTTCTCGTCGCCCCGTCTGTTGAACGGGGGCAAGTCATTCGCGTCAACAGGGATGACGCGCAGTAAAAACCGCGAATTTCGCGCCGGCTCGCAGACAGGCCGCCGGTCGCAGAGCGCAAACGGCGGAGCGGCGCCCCGCGCATCTCTCACGACATACATCAGTTGGTTGTCCCGCCGGCGCAACTCATAGAGGAGCTCCTTCCCTTTATCCCCATGAACGACGCGGAGCAAGGGTTCGCCAAAGGCCTGGATAAATTGTTCAAATTGCTCATCGTAGGCCCTCCGGTCGTAGAGGAACGCCCAGCGATTTTCCGGCGTCAGCTGGGCCGGGCCGTCAAAACGGACAGGACTGAGGAGGACATCGCCGAACTTGAGCTTCTCAAAATGAACTGAGATCAGAATGACCCGGTCTGTCAAGGCATGCCAAGTCAACCGCCAGGCGGTTAGCCTTTTGTTGTCGTCCGGGTGCTTCATGTAGCGCATCTCCGGGGGAATAACAATCGTCTTGTCTTTCGTTAGCTTGCGGATGGTCTCAAAGTCCGCCAACACCTCCCTTTGAAACCGGGCCTCGGCGGCGTCCAGGCGACCTTGGCCCCCCGAAACAACAAACGCCGCGCCCGCCACCAGGGCCAAGCCAAGCACAAGGCGGTTGTTCGCAATCCATTGCGCCCGCAACAGGAGCAACGAGAACAAGGTCAGCGGAATGCCGATGTAGAACAGGGCCTCATGTTCGTGAATGGCGACGCTGTGGCGCATGGGCAAGGTCCAGCAGAATCCGAACAGCGTGAGTGCCGCCCACAGGCTCTTATGGCGCGTGAACGCCAGCCCCAGCAGACAGGCGCAAAACGCGATGACCCCCCAAATCAGAAGCCAATGCCGCGGCGCCACATCGGCCTCGGCGCCAGGCAAAACGGCGGAGAGAAACAACCTGCCGATGTTAGTGAACTGCGCCTCCAGGAACCCGGGCCAGGCAAGGGCCGAGGCGTAAGCGGCGTTGAATTCCTCATTCAAACCGGCGCGATAGCGCATGGATTGGAAAGAAGGCAGTTCCGTCAAGCCCTTCGCGCCCTTGAACAAGGCATATTCGTTAGCGAGGTTGAAGCTCAGCACGGCCATGGCGAAACATAGTGTGACCAGCCCCAAGACCAGGTGAGGGTTGCGCGCTAAAGCCCAAAGTGGGGAGAACAGACGGGCGTTGCGCCGATGAGGGGGGGGGGGGGGGGGGGGAATGAGGGTCTGCGCTAAACCCAGAACCACAAAAGGCAACAACAAGCTCAACACATGCCAGCCCAACAGCAACGCGAGGCAAGCCTTGACCAGCAACTGCCGAAAACGGCCCTCCTGGACGAAAACCACCATGCCGTGAAAGGTCAACATCACGCCGAACAGTGACGGCCAAACATCGGTAGCGACCAGGTCGCTGTAGCGCAGGCAGTAATAGGAAGAAAAGGCCAGGAAAACGGCGGTCAGAGCAACCCAGGGGTTGGCGGTGAGCCGGACCAGGGCCAGCCACGCCACTATCGCTGTCCCGGCGAAGAACAGCAACATCAGCAGGCGCGCGGCGTCCATGCGCGCCTCCAGATCCTCCAGGAAGGGCGATATGACCAGCCTGAGCAACAGGTAGCCGCCGGGCGGGAAACGATTGTAGGGCTTGTAACTCGGCGCGCCCTGTTCATCCAGGGTGAGGTGTTCGACCCCTGCGAAGCGGCGCTCCAGGGACAGATTCGCCGCCACCGTCAGGAAATTGGCGGTTAGTTCGTTGTGCAGACCGGGCCGGTGAAACAGGCCCCGGTCCGGGTTGGGCAGGAACAGGGTAGCCAAAGCCGCCAACAACAGCAACAGGGCAATGCCGCGGGGGCCAAAGGGCCTGAGTTTCAGCAACACGGCAATTCCCCCCCTCTCACTCCTTAAAACTGACATCAACTTTCCACAACACGCCGCCCTCAGAATCAAGCAGGCCAGTCTGGATGTGGGCGATGGGGTAGTCAGGCAACGGGCGCACGGCAAGGACGCGCCGGCCCCCATCCAGGAGGGTGCGGTCCCTGAACAAGAAATCCAGTTTCTCGTTGCCCCGCCTGTTGAACGGGGGCAAGTCATTCGCGTCAACAGGGGTGACGAGCAGTAAAAACCACGAGTGCAGCGGCTTGTTGCACTCAGAGTAATGCTGGCAGAGCGCAAACGGCGGGGCGGCGCCCCGCGCATCCCTCGCGACATACATCAGTTGGTTGTCCCGCCGGCGCAACTCATAAAATAGTTCCTTTCCTTTATCCCCATGAAAGATGCGGGCCAGCGGTTCGCCAAAGGCCTGGATAAATTGTTCAAATTGCTCATCGTAGGCGCTCTGGTCGTAGAGGAACGCCCAGCGGTTTTCCGGCGTCAGCTGGGCCGGGCCGTCAAAACGAACAGGACCGAGGAGGACATCGCCGAACTTGAGCTTCTCAAAATGCGATGAGGTCAGAACAACGCGGTCAGTCAAGCCATACCAGCTCAACCGCCAATCGGCAAGCCGTCCCATCACCTCTGAGCGTTTCATGTAGCGCATCGCCGGGGGAATGACAATCGTCTTTCCTTTCGTTAGCTGCCGGATGGTCTCAAAGTCCGCCAACACCTCCCTTTGGAGCCGGGCCTCGGCGGCGTCCAGACCCGCCCGGGCGATCCTGGCTCCCGAAAAAACAAACGCCCCGCCCGCCACCAGGGCCAGGCCAAGGGCAAGGCGGTGGTCCGCAATCCAGCGCGCCCGCTGCAGGAGCAGCGAGAACAAGGTCAGCGGAATGCCGATGTAGAACAGGGTCTCATGTTCGTGGAAGGCGACGCTGTGGCGCATGGGCAAGCTCCAGCAGAAACCAAACAGCGCGAGGACCGCCCACAGGCTCTTATGGCGCGTGAACGCCAGCCCCAATAGACAGACGCAAAACGCGATGACCCCCCAAAACAGGAGCGAGGTCCGCGACGCCACATCGACCCCGGCGCCAGGCAACACGGCGGAGAGAAACAACCTGCCGATGTGAATGAACTGCGCCTCCAGGAACCCGGGCCAGGCCAGGGCCGAGGCGTAATCGGCGTTGAATTCCTCATTCAAGCCAGTGCGATAGCGCATGGATTGGAAAGAAGGCAGTTCCGTCAAGCCCTTCGCGCCCTTGAACAAGGCATGTTCATTGGCGAGGTTGAAACACAGCACGGCCGTGGCGAAACACAATGCGGCCAGTCCCAAGACCAGGTGAGGGTTGCGCGCCAAACGCCAAAGCGAAGAGAACGGGCGCGGCGTTGCGTCCGCTGGAGGGGAGACAACAGCCTGCGCCAAACCCAAAACCACAAAAGGCAACAACAAGGCCAACACATGCCAGCCCAACAGCAACGCGAGGCAAGCCTTGATCAACAACTGCCGAAAGCGGCCCTCCTGGGCGAACACCACCATGCCGTGAAAGGTCAACATCACGCCGAACAGGTCCGGCCAGGCTTCTGTGGCGACCACGTCGCTGTAATAAAGGCAGTAATAGGAAGAAAAGGTCAGGAAAGTGGCGGTCAGCGCAATCCAAGGATTGGCGGTGAGCCGGGCCAGGGCCAGCCACGCCGCTATCGCCGTTCCGGCGAAAAACAACAACATCAGCAGGCGAGCGGCGTAAATGCGCGCCTCCAGATCCTCCAGGAAGGGCGATATGACCAGCCTGAGCAACAGGTAGCCCCCCGGCGGGAAACGATTGTAGGCGTAATAGCTCGGCGCGCCCTGTTCATCCAGGGTGAGACGCGAGACCCCTGCGAAGCGGCGCTCCGGGGACAGATTCGCCGCCACCATCAGGTAATTGGCGGTCATTGCGTTGTGCAGATTGTTCCGGTGAAACAGGCCCCGCTCCGGGTTAGGCAGGAACAGGGTCGCCAAAGCCGCCAACAACAGCAACAGGGCAAGGCCATGGGGCTTAAAGGGCCTGGGTTTCAGCAACACGGCGATCCGCCCCCCTCTCACTCCTCAAAACTGACATCCGCTTTCCACAACACGCCGCCCTCAGAATCAAGCTGGCCAGTGTGGATGCGGGCGATGGGGTAGTCGGGCAACAGGCGCACGGCAAGGACGCGCCGGCCCCCATCCCGGAGGGTGTGATCCTTGAACAGGAAATCCAGTTTCTCGTCTCCCCGTCTGTTGAACGGGGGCAAGTCATTCGCGTCAACAGGGACGACGCGCAGTAAAAACCGCGAATTTCGCGCCTGGCCGCAGACAGGCCGCCGGTCGCAGAGCGCAAACGGCGGAGCGGCGCCCCGTGCGTCTCTCACGACATACATCAGTTGGTTGTCCCGCCGGCGCAACTCATAAAATAGTTCCTTCCCTTTATCCCCATGAATAACGCGGAGCAAGGGTTCGCCAAAGGCCTGGATAAATTGTTCAAATTGCTCATCGTAGGCCCTCCGGTCGTAGAGGAAGGCCCAGCGATTTTCCGGCGTCAGCTGGGCCGGGCCGTCAAAACGGACAGGACTGAGGAGGACATCGCCGAACTTGAGCTTCTCAGAGTGAGATGAGATCAGGATAACGCGGTCAGTCAAGCCATACAAGGTCAACCACCAAGCAGTCAACCTTTTGTTGTCGTCGTCTAAGCGCTTCATGTAGCGCGTCTCCAGAGGAATGACAATCGTCTTTCCTTTCGTTAGCTTGCGGATGGTCTCAAAGTCCGCCAACACCTCCCTTTGGAACCGGGCCTCGGCGGCGTCCAGGTCCGCCCTGGCGGCCTTGGCCCCTGAAAAAACAAACGCCGCGCCCGCCACCAGGGCCAGACCAGGCGCAAGGCGATTGTTCGCAATCCATCGCGCCCGTTGCAAGAGCAACGAGAACAAGGTCAGCGGAATGCCGATGTGGAACAGGATCTCATGTTCGTTAAAGGCGACGCTGCGGCGCATGGGCAAGGTCCAGCAGAAACCGGCCAGCGCGAGGACCGCCCACAGGCTCTTGTGGCGCGTGAACGCCAGCCCCAACAAACAGGCGCAAAACGCGATGACTCCCCAAAGCAGAAGCCAGTTCCGCGGCGCCACATCGGCCTCGGCGCCAGGCAAAACGGCGGAGAGAAACAACCGGCCGATGTGTATGAACTGCGTCTCCAGGAACCCGGGCCAGGCAAGGACCGAGGCGTGAGCGGCGTTGAATTCCTCATTCAAGCCAGTGCGATAGCGCATGGATTGGAAAGAAGGCAGTTCCGTCAAGCTCTTCGCGCCCTTCAGCAAGGCATGCTCATTGGCGAGATTGAAGCTCAGCACGGCCATGGCGAAACACAATGCGGCCAGTCCCAAGACCAAGTGAGGGTTGCGCGACAAACGCCAAAGCGGGGAGAACGGGCGCGGCATTGCGTCCGATGGGGGGGGGGGGGGGGGAATAAGGGTCTGCGCCAAGCCCAGAACCACGAAAGGCAACAACAAGCCCAACACCTGCCAGCCCAACAGCAACGCGAGGCAAGCCTTGACCAACAACTGCCTAAAGCGGCCCTCCTGGGCGAACGCCACCATGCCGTGAAAGGTCAACATCACGCCGAACAGGGCCGGCCAGGCTTCGGTGGCCACCAGGTCGCTGTAGCGCAGGCAGTAATAGGAAGAAAAGGCCAGGAAAACGGCGGTCAGAGCGGCCCAGGGATTGGCGGTGAGCCGGGCCAGGGCCAGCCACGCCGCTATCGCCGTCCCGGCGAAGAACAACAACATCAGCAGGCGCGCGGCGTCCATGCGCGCCTCGAGATCCTCCAGGAAAGGCAACATGGCCAGCTTGATCAGCAGATAGCCCCCCGGCGGGAAACGATTGTAGGGGTGATAGCTTGGCGCGCCCTGATCATTCAGGGTGAGATGTTCGACGCCCGCCAAGCGGCGCTCCGGAGACAGATTCGCCGCCACCATCAGGTAATGGGCGGTTATGTCGTTGTGCAAACCGGGCCGGTGGAACAGGCCCCGGTCCGGGTCAGGCAGGAACAGGGTCGCCAAAGCCGCCAACAACAGCAACAGGGCAAGGCCATGGGGGTTGCTAAAGGGCTGGGGTTTCAGAAACGGCAATCCGCCCCCCTCTCACTCCTCAAAACTGACTTCCTCTTGCAACGCAACGCCGGGCAACAGCCCTTCCCGGATGATGAAATCAGCAATCGCCTCCAATCCCTCCTTCTGTTTCAGGCAGGCGAACACAAAAGGCCTTTCCCCCCGCATTTTTCGGGCGTCCCGCTCCATGACCTCCAGGGAGGCGCCAACATGGGGGGCCAGGTCGGTTTTGTTGATGATCAACAGGTCTGAGCGCGTGATGCCGGGGCCGCCTTTCCGGGGGATCTTGTCGCCGGCGGAGACATCGATGACATACAGGGTCAGATCCGCCAATTCCGGACTGAAGGTGGCGCTGAGGTTGTCCCCCCCGCTTTCCACGAAAATGAGATCCAGCGGGGCGTGGGCGCGGCTCAGTTCATCCACGGCGAGCAGGTTGATGGATGCGTCTTCCCGTATGGCCGTGTGAGGGCAACCGCCGGTCTCCACGCCGACAATCCGCTCTGGAGGCAGGGCGCCGCTGTTGCAGAGGAATTGGGCGTCTTCCTGTGTGTAGATGTCATTGGTCACCACCGCCACCTGGTAGGAATCCCGCAACTTTTTGCACAGCAGGTCCACCAGGGCGGTCTTGCCAGACCCCACCGGCCCGCCTATTCCCACCCGCAGGACGGGCGTTTGCTTGTCGGTCATGCGCCGCGCCTCAGGAGCGAAACAGGCGGCTGTACTGGCTTTCGTGCCGGGCGCTGGCAATGGCCAGGGCCGGCGCGGAAAAGCCGATTTCATGGTCTTCGCGGGCCATGGCCCCCTCGACCACGGCGGGGAGCCGGGCCGCCACGGTGTACAAGGCCCGCTGCCCCTGGGTTTGCCCTAAGGGGATCAGCTTGACGGCGGCGATGGCCTGGTTTTCCAGCCAACTCCAGACATACGCCAGGGCCGCGTCCGCCAGGGTTATCCCCCAGGCGCCGGCCGCGTAGGCGTACAGGGCCCCGTAGGAGACCCCGGGGCGGAACAAGCCGGTGTTGCCATCGTCCATCCCCAGGCCCGCCAACCATTTCGCCAGGGCGCGCCCCCGGCGCAGTTCTTCCGCCCGCAACTCCGCCGTCTCCCGCAACGCCAACAGCAAGGCGTTCCAGCGTTCAACCGCCTGCCAATCCCCAGCGGCGCAGGCGCGCCAGAGACGGCGCAGAAGGGGCAGATCGGCCCGGGCCAGGGGATACTCCAAGGCCCCTGACAACCAATCGCGCAAGCCCTTTTCATCCGCCACCCAGCCCGCGTGACAGGCCCACTCCAAACCCTGTGAGTAGGCGTAAGAGCCTACCGGCGTCGCCGGGCTTGCCAGGTGCAGGAGTCTGACCCGGGCCAACAAGGCGGCGTTAGTCTCGGCTTCAGCGGGCTTCATGGGAGTGGCGCGGGCCGTAGGCGCCGGTTTCCGGCTGAAAAGGCGCTTTTTCCACCTTCAGCCGCAGGCCCAGGCTCAGGAGCATATCGTCCAATACGGGGTCCTGCTGGTAGCGCACCCAGCCGGCGGCGATCTGCAACGGCACATGGCGGTTGCCCAGGTGATAGCAGGCCCGGGCCAACAGCAGGGGGTCGGCGGAGACAGCGGTGGACACGGTTTCCCGGGCCGCCTTGACCTTGACGACGAAGCCCGCCGCGGAGCGCAGCCGGTCGCCGTCTTGGAGCAGGCCGCCCCGGGGCAGAACGACGCTGGCCTCCTCGCCATTGTCCAACAGGGCGCGAAAACGGCTTTTGACGCGCAATTCGTAAGGCAAGGTCAGACTGCCGTCGGCCCCCCCTGCCCGCTCCAGCTTTTCCACCATCTTGCGCATGGTCAGAACAGGAAATAACGCTGCGCCAGGGGCAAGGTTTGGGCGGGTTCGCAAGTCAGCAACTCGCCGTCGGCCCGCACCTCGTAAGTCTCGGGATCCACCTCCATCACCGGCTGGCGATCATTCAACTTCAGGTCCCGCTTTCTGATCTCCCGCGTGTCGCGGGCCGCGCTGGGCCGTTTTTTCAGCGCCAGCGCGTCCGGCACCCCCGCCGCCAAGGCGGCCCCGGAGACAAAAGTCAGGCAGGTGGAGGCCCGGGCCGCGCCATAAGCGGCGAACATGGGGCGGAAACGCACCGGTTGCGGCGTCGGAATGGAGGCGTTGGGGTCGCCCATGGGCGCGGCGGCGATCATCCCCCCTTTCAACACCAGCTGGGGCTTCACGCCGAAAAAAGCCGGCTTCCACAGCACGATGTCCGCCAATTTGCCCGTTTCTATGGAGCCCACCTCGTGGGCGATGCCG